>CBDHEH010000003.1:0-1952755 GCA_965261995.1 Dehalococcoidia bacterium | reverse complement strand
TCTTCACGTACATCCTTTAATGTGACCTCAACGTGGGCCGTCGTTCCCGCAAATTGCGGTGATTCGTGATCTTCCGAAACCTCAAACGAAAACTCTTTTTCGTCTCCGACCTCCATCCCGATAACACCTTGGTGCAACCCAACGAACACTTCGCCATATGTTTCAAGATCCAAGTTGAGCTGGAACTGACGATCGGTGAAATCCCACACGACATTGTCGTCCGCCGATACCTTAATGTCGATGGTGACGATGTCGCTCTCTTGGGCCGGGCGCTCCGCAGATACTGAATATGCTTGGCTGCGACGCAACTGCATCAACAGCGCGTCGACTGCTTCGCCCGTAACTTCATCCGGTTGATCGTCGTAACGGATGGAACCGTAATCGCTGATGACCACAGTCGGCTGAAGTGGGACCGTCGCGAGGATAGTAACCGTCGGTTCAGTCTGCTCGACGTTGACTTGAGGTGGAGCGAAAGGAGTTAGTTCCTGCTCTTTAACCGCGTCGCCAACAGCTTCCGGAACTAAAGATTCCATCGCTTCTTCGACAAGATAATCCTTGCCGACGAAGTTCTGCAAAATCGCCCTTGGCGCCTTGCCTTTTCGGAACCCAGGGATGTCTACTCGTTGTGCAACTCTCCGCACTGCGGCGTTCATGTGCTTCCCGACGCGTTCGGGCTCGACTTCGAGTCGGAGCACTATCTCGCCGTTTTCCGAGCTTTCTTGTGAAACGTTCAATCCGCACTCTTTCGTGTCGCGATGGCCAAGGTAGCAACCAACTTGTTACAAGATGCGCGCAAAACAGGGATTTCTCGCGAAATCAACGCGTAACGACTCATTCGATTTTAACTTATCGCCCGATTTGAACCCATCAGCCGACGCTGCGATCGAGTTCCGGCTCCGACGAGGGGCATTGCTCACTCTTCGACGTCGACCGATATGTGCAATTCTTTGAGCTGTTCGGCGGCAATGAAAGACGGTGCGTCGAACAGCGGGTCCCAAGCCGACTGCGTCTTGGGGAACGCGATCACCTCCCTGATGTTCGACTGCCCCGCGAGCATCGCGGTTATCCGGTCAAGACCCAGTCCCATCCCACCGTGGGGAGGCGCACCATATCGGAAAGCCTTCAAAAGATGCCCGAATCGCTCCTCAATCTCGTGATCCGGGTAACCAATCACGTTGAAGACCTTCATCTGAACTTCGGGATCGTGGATTCTGATGCTGCCACTACCCAACTCGACGCCGTTGCAAGTCAGGTCGAAGAGGTCCGCATAGACCGTTCCGGGGTCGCTTTCAATTAACGGAATATGCTCCTGTTTGGGAGACGAGAACACATGGTGTGCAGGCGACCAAGTCTTGGTGTCGTCATCCCAATCGAAGAGCGGAAAGTCGAATACCCACGCAAATTTGAATACGTTGGGATCAATTAGATCCAGCCGTCCCGCCATCTCCGTGCGAAGGGCAGAAAGTGCATTGTTCGTTACCGTTTGCTTGCCAGCAACGATCAAGATCAAATCGCCAGGCGAAGCCCCGGCGGCTGAAGCGATTTCCTTGACGATATCCAGAGACATGTAGTTCTTCAAGGGCGAGCGAATATGCGCATCCTCTATGCCGTCGATCGATGCCGCCGACTTATCGATGCCGATGTAGACAAGACCTTGTGCTCCGGCGGCGCGCGCGACGTCGATCAACTGGTCAGTCTGTCGTCGGGTGTAATCCGCACATCCCGGAGCTACGAACGCTCGAATTGCACCGCCTGAACCTGCGACAGCTTGGAACACACGGGCGTCGGACTTGGCGGCGATATCAGTGATCGTGCACATCTCCAATCCGTAACGAGTGTCCGGTTTGTCGGATCCGTATCGCTCGATCGCGTCGTCGTACGAAAGCTTGGCGAACGGAGTCTCCATCCGCGCATCAGGGCGAGCCTCCTTCACGATGCGCGCATACAATCCCTCCACCAAATCCATCACATCGTGCTGATGCACAAAGCTCATTTCGAGGTCGAGTTGTGTGTGCTCAGGTTGCCGGTCGGCTCGCAGGTCCTCGTCACGGAAACACTTCGCGATCTGGAAATACCGCTCCACACCTGACACCATCAAAATCTGCTTCATCTGTTGAGGTGACTGCGGCAACGCGTAGAACGAACCGGGCCGAACCCGCGACGGAACCACGTAGTCACGAGCACCTTCAGGCGTCGATTTGATCAGAATCGGTGTTTCGACCTGTGTGAAACCTTGCTCGGTAAGGTGATCCCAAATCAAGTGGGTCACACGATGACGGAGCTGCAACCTTTCCAGCATCTCTGGCCGACGGATGTCGATATATCGAAACGCCAACCGAGTCGACTCGTCCGCATCAGTATCGTCCTCAACTTCAAACGGCGGTGTCATCGAGCGGTTCAGCACGGATGAATTGCTGACGATCAACTCGATCTCGCCCGTAGCTAGATTCGGGTTTGCAGCCCCCGGCAACCTCGCCCTGACGGTGCCGCGCACCTGAATCACCCACTCGCTTCGCATCCCCTCAGCGAGCCGATGCGCGTCGGGTGCGATCTCCGGGTTAAACACCACCTGCAGCAAACCTGTGCGATCGCGCAGATCAACGAATATTAAGTTTCCGTGGTCCCTGCGTCGGTGAACCCAACCGGCAACATTAACCTCGCTGCCGATGTGAGAAGCGCGCGGTGCACCGCAATCGGTGTCTTTGTACATCTGAAATCCTAGGTTGACTTAGTGGTGGTGGTCGACGACCATCCGGTCGAGGGTTGGCGCAGCAAGTTCAACGCAACGTCGATGCTGTTACTGCGGTTTTGGACTTCGTCTGGACGGGCAATTCAAGATCGGAAGCTTGATTATTCCCGGCCAGACCGTCGATTATCAGCTAGTTTCCATAACCCGATAACCAATACAGAGGCACCGACAGCCTTCAAGAAATCACCTGGCAGGTAAACGTACATCCCATCCATCAGCAACTTACCGTCGGCTGGCCAGCCGAAATCGCCGACCGCCAACCACACGAGCGCTGGCAAATAGAGTGCGACACCAGCGATGACGTTAGCCCAGAGAGAGTTGGAACGATTTATACCGTAATGGCTCAGAGCTCCCACGATCCCGGTCATGAGCAAGAATCCGACGAGGTATCCGCCGGTAAGGCCGGTAACGTACTCCCAACCCGCCGTTGGAGTCGTAAACCCCCACGGTTGATTGGCGAACGCGAGGAATCCCAAAGCCCCGATCGCAAGGTAGCCGGACACGGAAACAAGTCCCCATCGAAAACCCATGACGCCAGCCGCGGTCAAAATTGCGAACGTCTGGAGGGTCAACGGTGTCGGATTACCTGGGAGGTAGAACCGGACCTTGCTGCAGACTACGATGAATGCAACAATCGCCACCGTCGCGGCGATGCGATGAACGAGTTTCGCATCTGGGAATAGCGAATCGAACAGTGACGGGCCACGTTTGAGCGATAGTGACCGTTCGATCGCGGTGGGTTGTGCGATTGACGGCGAGTGCATGCGTCTATTATCTACTCTGCCGCACGAGACGAACGAACTGCGTCTCGGTTATGCCTCTACCGGGAGGCTGTATGTTCGCTTGCGAACGCCCAAAGAAACGAAGGTTTCGGTCCTCTGAACACCGGGCGTCTTGCCGACATGATCGCGGATGAACTCGCCAAGTTTCTCGGCGTTGGGCAACGTGGCCCACGCGAAGACGTCGTACGTGCCAGTGGTAATGCTGACCAGGGTGGTGTATTTGAACTCTGCCATCCGCGACGCAACTTCTTCGAGCATGTCGGGTTCGACTTGCATACCGATGAGAACTTCCGACTGGTAACCCATCTTTTGTGGGTCTTGAACGGTCACGATATTGATCGTCTTGTCGCTGGTCAGTTTTTTGAGCCTCCGCCGAACAGTCCCCTCGCTCACCTTTACGCGTTTTGCTATCTTCGCGTTGGCGGCGCGGCCATCTTCATTTAATGCAGCGATAATCTGACGATCGATTGTGTCCATCCAGCGTTTGCTCCTTTGCCAGCGGCAATCCCATTGTTTAGCCGATTGATGTATCGCACCGTGAAGCGATGGCAGTCGCACGCATTCGAATTTCGACGCGCAATTGACAGTACTCGATGTCAGATCGACCTGTGGATACGATAACGTATCACAAACCTTGATTATATAGCGCGATAACGTAAAAATCCACCCCACACGTGTCCTGCGAAATTCTGATCATCATCGGCGCGTTGTCTCAACGAGCGCGCGCTACACGCGTAACGGTTGCATTACAATTTTAATCGCGAGGTGTTTCGGTTTACAACTGGATCGAATCGGTGCCGGTTTCCGACGCCAAGCAGGAGCATGCCCTCTAGTGGTTTTGCACATGATCAATCGCAACGGAGATTAGGAAGCATGATTAACGAGCAAAGTGCCGCTCAAGGTACCGCCATACTGTCGTTCACACCGGCCGCCCTCGACAAGCTGGTCGAAGTGATGGCTGAGCAGGACGCATCCGACTCTTACCTTCGAATTTCCGCATCTGCTACCCCTCAAGGTGGCGTCGAATATGCGTTCGGCCTTGAAGACGAAGTCGGCGACGACGACACTTCAATTGAAGACGGCACGGTAAAAGCCCTTGTCGACGAAGGCAGCATCTCACTGATCTCTGGCTCAAGCATCGACTACGTCGAAGGTTTCCAGCGCTCAGGTTTCGTGATTTCGAACCCCAACTTCGCCGGCGGTTGCGCTTGTGGCGGTGGTGGTTGTGGCTGCGGCGGGTAACATTTACCGCCAAACGCAGTCTCCAAATCTCGGCGGTGGTCAAACCGATACGTACTGCCGCTACAGTAACGGGAGCATATAGACGGTGACATACATAATCTCGAAAGCCTGCGTAGACGTCATGGACGGTTCGTGTGTTGACGTGTGCCCGGTCGATTGCATCTACTCGAAACCCGGCGACAACATGTTGTACATCAGTCCGGATGAGTGCATCGACTGCGCCGCCTGCGAACCTGTTTGCCCTGAGAACGCGATCTTCCCTGAAGACCAGGTTCCAGACGACGAGCAAGAGTACATTGCTCTTAACTACGACTACGACTACGACAACTCAGAGCCAGGCAACAACACGTAGTCGCTCTCGCTCCGGGTTGGACTGCCGGCATTCAGTCACAGTAGCAGCTATGGACCACGGCTCATAGCGGCACTTGCTGTTTCAGCCGATCGCTTGTAGCGCTTCCGGCAAAGACATCCGCAACGTCGTGAATATCGGCGTCTCCGACGCGGTGAACTGGGAACCTGGCACTTCGCGCAGGTCCATCACCAACGACACGAACTCCGAAGGATCGTCGGTCTCAAAAGCCACCACGAACTCCGGGTCGTCAATACCAAACGAGTACGTTGTGTTTATCGTGACCCCCGGATAGCCGTGTCCGATTCGGAAGTGATCGTTCATCATTTGTTGCCGCTCGTCAAGCGATAGACCGTACCACGGACGAGTTTTGGTCATCGGGTAAACGATGAAGTAACGCTTGTTTTTTCGTTCGACCTCAGGATTTCCCCCGCCGTGCTTGTATCTAGTTTTGCGACGGAGTGAAAGATAAGAGTGAGGTTGGTCAAAATGGGCGGCCGCCTCGGTACGGTTGATCGCTGCCGCCGTCGAGTGAAACGCTTCGACATTCGGTGCGCTCTGAAACAGGAGCAGATCAACATCTGCCCGAGTGCCGACTGCGCTGAAACTCGATATTGGCGAACCCACGTCGTCGCCTGCCTCTTGGATCGTCGCCACGAACTCTTCGCGCAACTGAGTCTTGCGGTTCGGTTCGAGTAACCGCCAAGAAGGTCGCGCTTTAAAGAACGAAAATTTCACGTAGTCGCCGTATTCGATGTTGGGCATGGTTGACTAGTCTGATCCGAGGGTTTGGTCGAGACACCGGACTGCAATGTCCGGCGAATTCCTGACATATGAAGTATAGAAAATCACGTATGTTTCGATGTTTTGACAACCGGTTCGTAAACTCATTGGTGGACTTGACCTACCGTTGCGACGGTTCACTCGACATCAAATCACTCCGAAAAGTAAGGGATTGCACGTGCCTAAGTTGGCTGTAGTTTCGCTCATTCAAGACGATCAACCATTAAACGCGATGGTCGACTTTGCGATCGAGCACGGCTTCCAAGTAGTGGAATTGATGGGCAAGTTTCACAGCGCAGAAACGCTGTCCGAACATGATCTGCGATATCTGGAGGAAGAGTCTGAATCGCACGGCATCACGTTCAATCAGCACTACCTTCACGGCGCGATGCCGGGTTCGCATCGGACCAATGTCTGGCACGACACTCTTGCGAGTTTCGAACGCAATATGGAGATGGTTCACCGACTGGGTGGCAGCGTAATCGTGTTGCATCCCGGAAAAATCGACGTCCCGACGCTGTCACGCCCGGAGGATGGTTCTGAACTCATTCGGCGCGAAGCTGTACGGAATCTCAAGAGATTCGTCCGTAGCGCAGTGCCGACCGCCGAAAAGCTCGGGATTACTATCTGCATCGAGAACCTAAAACACGATCCGGGATACGTCCTGAGTTCATACGAAGATCTGGCGTCGGTAATCGACGATGCCGATAGCGATAACGTCGGAGTCGTGCTAGATGTCGGTCACTGCATCATCGGCGACGGGTTAACGGAAGCAATCGAGGTGCTAGGCAATCGCATACGTCATCTTCACCTCAACGACGCGATCGATGGCGTGGAGCACGAAGAGATCGGGACTGGAATCCTAGATCTTAACGAAATGGCGCCATTGCTCACTGGCGATCTGAACACCGAGTTCGCGACGCTGGAAGTCGGCAAGGCACCTGACAGCGAAGGCATCATCCTTCGAAGCCGCGAAGTGTTGAGGAACCGTTACGGCGACGCTGTTGACTGAGTGACCAGATTGTCGCGAGGGGCGCTCTAGACGGCGCACTCGCCTTCGCCACGTTCTAGCTTGTAGACCACCGTCTTGCCCCAGTCCATGTAAGTCTGGATGTGCTCGCGGTCTAGGGGGCCAATCTCGGCCTTCCAAGGTGCGAACATATCCTCGTATGGCTGCGTGCCGACGCGGTCAACGAATGAGTTGAACTCTTCGCCATCGTTCCGGTTCGCCTTGTAGTGATCGACGATCAACTCCAAAGCTTCACCTGCACGCTTCGCAGGGACCCGGGCTCTCACTCGATTCCCGACCCGCACGGGACCATCGGTCGATTCCCCGGCGATGAAAAGCTCGTACGCTGGGATCTGTCCGCCTTCACCCTTCATCACTGCTCCGTGGAAGCCGATGTTCGCTACGTGGTGTTGTCCGCAAGAATTCGGGCAGCCGCTAGCTTTGATGTGAATCTTCGAAACTAACGGGTCCGAGACATCCATCGTATCCAGTTTCTCGCCAAGCGCCTGGTTTAACCCCATCGATGAAGTGATACCTAGCTTGCAAGAGTCGGTACCCGGGCACGTCACGATATCGCGGATCGTCTCTCGGCCGCTCGCGGCCATACCGATCTCTTTGAGCGCCAGATAAACGTCGTACAACGATTCCGTCCGCACCCATCGGAAAACGATGTTCTGCTGCTGGTCGATTCGAGCGCGACCACCTGCGTACTCGCGGGCGATGTCGGCCAGAGGTTGCCACTGTTCGGTGTAGATATCTCCGCGTTCCACACGGACGAAGATGACATTGAAACCGTCTTGGCGCTGCTCGTCAACTGAAGTCGCCTTCCAGAAATCGTATTCCGCATCATTTATAGGTTCTGGGGTAGGGTTCGAAGGCACCGCCGGCGCATCGGCCGACTCGTCCTCGATGAACAACAAAGTGTCGAGATCAATCTCCTTGTTCGCCCAATCTCTCTTGAGTTCCTCATCCACCAACTCACGGAACTTCTCAATGCCGAGCCGTTTGATGGTGTACTTGATCCGAGCGCGCATCAAATTCTTTCGCTCTTCGTCCTGCCGGTTGAAGATTCTTAACGCGGCTTCTGCGTGTCGGATGAAATCCTCGACTGGCACAAATTCGCTCAACGTCTCCGCCATCTGCGGCATGATCGATAGACCACCTCCCACGACGATCTTGAAACCTCGCTTGCCGTCACGCTCCCGGGCAATGAAACCCATGTCGTGGAACGGGGTCATCGCCTCGTCTGCGTCTGAACCAGAGAAGGCAGTTTTCGACTTGCGCGGCATGTTCTGCGTCGTTGGGTGCCGAAGGAAGTACCGAGCGTATGCAGCTGCGTACGGGCTGATATCAAAAACCTCGGTCTTCGACACACCGGCCGTCGGGTGGGCCACGACGTTTCGAACCGTGTTCCCGCATGCTTCCCGCGTCGTCAGGCCGACGTCGCCGATTTCACGCATCAACGCTGGAGTATCGTCCAACGGAACGTGGTGAATCTGCACGTTCTCGCGGGTCGTAAGATGCCCTTTTTTGAGCGGAGCATATTTTTCGATGACTTCGCCGAGAACCTCCAACTGGCGAGCGGTTAAGCCACCAAATGGCGCTTTGATGCGAACCATCTGGCGATCCGGTTGCCTTTGGCCGTAAACGCCTTGGCGCAGACGGAATCGCATGAACGGCGTTTCTTCGAAATCTCCCGCCTTGAATCGCTCTTTCTGCTCTTCGAAGTTGGCGATCTCTTCACCGCTAATCAACATCACCCTTGCGCCAGCTTCGTCGGGTTTCCATTCGGTCTGTTTGGTCTCTACGTTTATGGTCACGATGTATTCGCTCTTACAGATAGCAACGCCTCGGCACGTCGAATTCGCCGATTGTTGGTAATCATACACCGCACGTCGAATCGCCAACCGATGAAATCGCACGCGATCCCGCGCCATCTCCAATGGGTAGCGACCCTTTCACGATTCTGTACACTTTTTGTCAATTCGACACTCTTGGCCTCTAAAGTGTGGCCCCTAATGCGGATTGGAAGTTGAAATGAACGCATCGGAGTTTGCTGGTATCCACTTCATGATGCCCACGCCATTCGCGGCGGACGGCTCAGTCGACACCGGACCTATTTCCCGCTTGGTCGAAAAAGCCGAAAATGCGGGATGCACCGGCGTCGTCACGCTCGGTGTAATGGGCGAGGCCCATCGACTTTCGGATCGCGAACGACTTCCCATCATTGAAGCAGTCGTTGACGCATGCAGCGGACGATTGACCGTAACCGTCGGCATTAGCGGTCAGAGTGGCGCCCAAGCCGCGGATCGAGTCCGCGAAGCTCAAAACATCGGTGCTACCGCCGCGATGGCATCGCCTCCGACACTAGCCAAACCCAATGATGCCGCGGTCTTCAACTACTACCGAGCAATCGACGATGCGACTGCTATACCGATCGTGGTTCAAGACCTGCCCGAACAGACTGGCGTCCACATGTCAGCCGAATTCATAGCCAAATTGAATGCAGAGCTTGCCAATGCCAAATTTCTAAAACTAGAAGACCCGCCGACACCGCCTAAAATATCTGCGGTACGCAGCGCAACCGGCGACAACATGGGCGTGTTTGGTGGGTTGGGCGGCGCATTCCTGTTCGAAGAACTGAGCCGAGGCGCGGTCGGCACAATGACCGGGTTTGCATATCCTGAAGCCCTGGTAAAAATCCACTCGCAGTTCGCCAAGGGAGAGAGGGAAAGCGCGCGCCAAACGTTCTACGGCTGGTTACCGTTAATCAGATATGAGAACACCGCCGGTCTCGGCCTTTCGATACGCAAACACCTGATGGCTAGACGCGGGATGCTTGATTCGCCGGCCGCGAGACCACCGACGCCAGTAATCGACGACCTCGGGATCGCCGAGCTTGACGACATCCTACGCGCCATGGCGCCTTTCATCGAATCCGAGATTGCTGAGACGACGATCTCGGCATAACGTGCCGCCGCGACCCACCTCGTCAATGTTTACCGATTAAGATAAGCACAAATCGCATAGCCCTCGTGACTCATCTCAAAGGTCACGTCGGCTATGAAACGTACCGTTACATGCCGGATCCCAAGAAAGACGAATCTAACGACCTAGAAACGCGCACGATCTACTGCATGCACTGCGGCACGGCAGCGTCCGAAGGCGACTACGCATGCGACCGTTGCGGTGAGCGCGTCTATATCCCGGATTCCGCACGCGTTCCGCCGTTGGGATTCACGAGTTGCATGAAATGCGCAACGGTAAATGAGGCGCACGCTTCGTACTGCGCAGTCTGCGCGACCGAGATCGATCAAAGTACGAGAATTTCCCCCGAAGGCACGACGGCGGATCGAGTTTCGCCGAACTCTCGCCACGGAGCGGGTCGCGAAGCGAACCGATCAACCGAATCCAGAAGTGGTGGCTACAGAATCGGCGGTGGTACATTCCGCCCAAGCCAGTGGGGATTGCCCCGAAGGACGCGTTCTGCGGGGAGCGATGAAAATCAACCACCGCAGGAGATCCAACGCTGGAACTGGTCGGCTTTCATTCTGGGTCCGATTTGGGGATTGGTCCACGGCATTTGGTGGTCAATACTCGGTTTCCTGCCCCTGCTTCCCGTACCGCCGACATTGAGATCCATCGGCTTCATAGTGCTAATTGGCGTGATGATAACCCTCGGAATGAAGGGCAACGAAATGGCTTGGCGCGCCCGCAATTGGGATAACCCCAAAAAGTTCCTTGCCGTTCAACAGCGCTGGCGGACGTGGAGCATCGTGTTCGCCATCGGCGCTTTCTTCGCGATCATCCTGTTCCTAGTCGGACAGGGTTAGACGTGGAATGAGATCGAACTGCAACTCGGTCTCTCCCCGAGAGGCGATGTAGGCGAGGCACCGACTCTTCAAAGAACGGCGGTAGTCCAAGTTCGAAAATGAAGGTGTCGACATGATGATGGCGTCCTCGCGGTTGTCGTGGTAATACTTGTGCCGTATCCCAACATCCGCGAAACCATATTTCCGATACAGGGAACGCGCAACAAGGTTGGATTTTCGGACCTCTAACGTCGCATTCGTCGCGCCGGTCTTCACGGCTTCGGAAATCGTGGCGATCAGCAGCAATTCCCCCACGCCTTTGCCGCGTTCGCTCGGTCGGGTCGCGATCACGACAATGTGCGCTTGATCTACCGCGGTCCAGATACCCACCAACCCAACTATCTTGCTCGCCGATTGCTCCAATTCTGAGTTTCCAATCGAAGACGAGAATATCGAACGAAACTTACTTGACCACCCGCCACTCACTTCTCCATCAGAATGTTCGAACGAACCATTATCCCCACGACCTTTCGTTGCCACGATGTACGTCGTGTTAGCGCGCTTGATGTCCCTCGCCGCGGACGATTTAGGCGCTGAAGCGCCGAACGCTTCTTTTACCACCTGATCGATCGCATCTGCATCTGCGATCGACGCGTATCGGGCGCCGTACGGATTCACCAATGCGTCGCGCGCCGTCGAATCGTACGTACGTTCAGACGTGCCTACCGTTATCGAAGGATTTGCCATGTCATTGATTGTCTGTAATTTCGTCCAGGCGCAAACCGTGGCAGACGAGGCGCTGGCTTGTTTGTGATTGCAACTACGACTCTAGCGCATGTTGAACTGACCAACGGATTCGCTTGATTTCAGCACCCTTACCGTCCGCTTAAACACGCATCAATTCATTAGAATGCATGAGATTTCAGAATTCGTCCTTTTGCCCCTCACAACAAGGCGTAGAATCAAATACCTATGGGTTTCTTACTGAACCTGCTGACACGGTTGACCGTGCCTTCCGCCGCGTCAGCAACAGCACCGGCCGCTAGAAGCGCGCCCATGACCGACACGGACAACACCGGCGGCGGTTTCCACGTGCTGATGCGCATCATCCGCATGGCACTGGAATACCGGTGGCTCATCGCCATCGGCTTCGTGTTCATCGTCGGCGCTTCGATCTTCCAGCTCTTCATCCCATTGCTCATTGGCAACGGGGTTGAAACCGTTGAACAGATTTTCACCTCTGAAAATCCTGACACCGACGCACTTCGGTGGACATTGGTGACTATCGCCGGAATGCTTCTCGGTTCTGCTGTGCTCCGTGGTGTCTTCACCTACGGGCACATGTACATCAGCGAAAACTTGGCGCAACGCCTCGGTTACCGGCTCCGGATGCTCTACTACGAGAAGTTGCAGCGTCTGAGTTTCGCGTATCACGACCGCGTCCACACCGGCGACCTGCTGACACGAGGTTTGCTCGACATTGAGGGCGTGCGTGCATTCGCAAGCCGCGGAATGCTCCGGGTTGTCTATCTCGCAATCTTCGTCGGAACCGGCACCGTTTTGATGATGCGCGAGGACTGGCAGCTAGCGTTGATCAGTCTCAGTTTCGTACCGATCGCAGCATGGAGGTCCATTGTCGCGAGACTGCAAACTTCTCGAGGTTGGAGACGGTACCAAGAAGAAATGGGACAGCTAACCAAGATCATGGACGAAAATTTGAAAGGTATTCGAGTCGTCCGATCCTTCTCGGCTGAGCCATACGAGCTTGTCAAATACGACATATCCTCCAACGAGGCATTCAATCGTGCCTACCAATTGGTCACAGTTCGAGCCACCAATCTGACATTCATAACCTTGGCTTTCTTTGGTGCAATGTCTTTGGTCCTGCTGGTCGGTGGACTTAAGGTCCTTGACGAAGCCAATCCATTCTCCCTCGGCCAACTCGCACAGTTCCTAGCCTTCATGAGCATCATGCAAAACCCCGTTCGACAGCTTGGCATGGTCGTCGCAGGATGGGCGCGCGGTGCAACCTCCGGTAAAAGACTCTTCGAAGTCCTCGATCAAGTCCCTGAAATCGACGACAAACCGGGTTCAAAAGATCTTGTCATCACCGGGGGCGTACTTCGTTTCGAGCACATCGACTTCGCCTATATGGACCAGTTCGGTGATGAGCAAGTCCTCACTGACGTCACGTTCGAAGCCCGTCCGGGCCACACCATCGGCATCGTCGGTCCACCGGGTTCCGGCAAGTCCACTCTCGCACATCTCATTCCGCGTTTCTACGACCCGATCGCCGGACGCATACTTATCGATGACCAAGACATCTCAGAAGTCACCCTCGCCTCGCTCCGAAGCGCCGTCGGTGTAGTTGAACAAGACACGTTCCTGTTCACCACGACCATCGACAACAACGTCGCCTACGGAGATCCTTGGGCTGAGCACCGAAGCATTGAGAGTGCGACCTCGAATGCCCAGATGGGCGAATACGTCGAAAGACTTCCCAGCGGGTATGGGACGTTGGTCGGCGAACGCGGCGTCTCACTATCTGGCGGCCAACGCCAACGCCTCTCGATCGCTCGTAGCATAATGCTCCATCCCCAGATCATCGTCTTCGATGACTCGACCGCCGCGATTGACGCGGCAACCGAACAACGTATCCGAGCCGCACTTCAAGAAGTCACCGCTGACCGCGCAACCATCATCATTTCGCACCGCCTTAGCTCTCTCATGCACGCCAACGAAATCCTCTTTTTGGAGGGCGGCAAGATCGTCGAACGCGGCTCTCACGCCGAACTCCTTGAGCAAGGCGGCAAGTATCGTGATCTTTACGAACTGCAAATTAGGCCTGAAGACGACAACTTCCAAACCAAGGGCGAGGTTTAGCAGTGGCTAGTTCTGATACCGCCCACCAAGGCGAATCTCAAAGCGGAGGGTCCCGACCCGCGTGGGTCGACCAACGCAGACCGTCTGGCGATCTCGATGAGCAAATCTTCAGCGCCGCCTTCAGCGGTGACGTAATCCGACGGTTCTGGAGATTCGTCCGGCCGTATCGCGGTGTGTTGTCTATCGGCCTCGTCGCAGTTTTGCTCTTCGCCGGGTCGGCGCTCGCTTTGCCGTGGATCGTAAGGACCACCGTCAATGACGTGCTGGATATCCATACGCGCGGCGCTGGCGACCCACGCAACACGCTGTTCATCATGGTCGGCGCATTCTTTGGTGCTGTCCTGATCCACGTCGTCATGGGATACCTACAAAACATGATCGTCGGACGCGTCGCCGAGCATCTTCTGATCGATCTCCGCCGCGCGATGTACGAGCACCTGCAACGCGTCTCCATGTCCTTCATGGACAAGACCGAGGTCGGACGCATGATGTCGCGACTCCAAGGCGACGTCGGCGCACTCCAAGAATTCCTCGAAACCGCAGTCACCAGCGTCGGCGACTTTGTCCTGCTTTTCGGCATCATCATCGCCATGCTCATCATGGATTGGCGATTGGCGTTGCTCACATTCGCCGTCGTCTCTATTCTCGCCATCGCTCGCGCGATCTGGTTGCCGATAGCTCGGCGCGCTTTCCTCTATTCCCGACAGACGGCTTCGATCACCAGCGGGGCGCTCGCAGAGAACATCAACGGCGTCCGCGTCGTTCAGGGAATGAGTCGAGAGCATGTCAACCTCGATCTCTTCAAGGAGAAGGCCGACGAGCAACTTCGAGCGGCGAACCGCGCCGCTCGAATCGGCCTAGTCATGATCGCTCTCGTCGACACGCTCTCAGGATCCGCAATGGCAATCATCATCGTCGTCGGTGGTTCGATGGTCATTAACAACTCTCTAGAAATCGGTTCGATGCTCGCTTTCATCCTCTATGTCCAGCTCTTCTTCGACCCCATTCGCTCCATCACCATGCATTACGCCGTCTTCCAACGCGCCATGGCATCCGGCGAACGCATCTTCGAAGTCTTGGACGTTCCCGTCGATATCACAGACAAAGAAAACGCGGAACCCCTCAATGACAACGACGGGTCCGTCGAGTTCAACGACGTAACTTTCGGATACCTTGAAGACGAACCGATACTCAAAAACATAACGTTCCGCGTCGAACCCGGCGAAACCGTCGCATTAGTGGGGCCAACAGGTTCTGGCAAGACCAGCATCACTTCGCTTCTCCATCGCTTTTACGACATATGGGAAGGCGAGATTAAGATCAGCGGCAAAGATGTTCGTGACATTGAACTCAGCAGCATGGGCGACAACATCGGTATGGTGCTCCAGGAACCATACCTCTTCTCAAGCTCCGTCTACGAAAATATCCGATACAACAAACTCGACGCTACTCGCGAAGAGGTAGTGGCCGCCGCTCGCGCCGTCGGTGCCCACGAGTTCATCATGCGATTGCCTGACGGGTACGACACTGAACTTGAGCAGCGCGGCTCAAACCTCTCACTCGGGCAACGCCAGCTTATCTCCTTCGCCCGCGCGATCGTCGCTGACACCAAGATTCTCATCCTCGACGAAGCCACCGCCTCAATCGATAGCTACACCGAGCTCCTGATCCAGCAAGCGCTCGGACGCCTACTTGAAGGCCGAACCGGCATCGTCATCGCGCACCGACTCGCCACCATACGCGGCGCTGATCGCATCCTCGTCCTCCAAAACGGCGAAATCATCGAGACAGGCAATCACGACGAACTGATGGCGCACCGCGGGCTATACGCACGCCTTTACTCCATGAACTACGCTTCGTTCGATGACATCCCCGACGAGTTGATCGCCGAGGCGATGGAATATTCCAGAACCGCGGCAACCTAACTCTTTGTCAGATCAGCGGACGCTGTCCAGCGTCCGCCGCATCCGATGGCGCGCCGACGTGCATCATGCCGCGTGTCGTTGCACGCCGACCTTGAGGAGTACGCATGATGAACCCGATCTTCAATAGAAACGGTTCAACCACGTCTTCGAGCGTCTGAACCTCTTCGTTGGCGGATGCGGCTAGGGCATTGATTCCCGCCGGTCCGCCGCCGTAGTTTCGGGCCAACGTCTCAAGGTACAAGCGGTCCAAACGATCCAAACCAAGTTCATCCACGCCTTCGACGTGCAATGCTTCGGCGGCGACCTCATCGTCGATCTCGCCTTCGCGTCTTACTTGCGCATAGTCACGTACGCGGCGTAGTAGATTGTTGGCGATGCGAGGCGTGCCGCGTGAGCGACTCGCGATCACTTTGGCGCCCGGTTGATCGATGGAAACCGACAATATCGACGCTGAACGAGTAACCACATGCGTCAACTCCCCAACGGAGTAATAGTCGAGGTGATACGTCAATGCGAACCGCTCACGTAACGGCGGACTCAGCATCCCAGCTCGTGTCGTTGAGCCGATCAGCGTGAACTTCTGGAGCGGCAAATTGATCGTCTTCGCAAACGCGCCGGCACCAGCAATGAAATCGACGCGGTAATCTTCCATCGCCGAATACAAATACTCCTCGACGGCGTGCGACAACCGGTGTATCTCGTCGATGAACAACACATCGCCATGCTTCTGGTTCGAAAGGATGCCAACCACATCTGCAGGACGTTCCAACGCGGGACCCGATGTATGGACCAAGGTCGTTTCCATCTCCCTAGCGATGATTTGCGAGATCGTCGTCTTGCCCAAACCCGGCGGACCGTGAAACAACGCGTGATCTAGTGTGTCGCCACGTTGCTTCGCCGCTTCAACCGCGATCTGGATGCTGTTTACAACCTGCCGTTGCCCGATGTATTCGGCGAAGCGGCGTGGACGCAGGTCGTTCACGCCTGGCGCTTCCGAGTTGATCGACGCTCGCTCGCTTAGCATTTCCGCAGCTCTGCGGTCGGCACTCGTCTCGGCGTCTTCGGCGCCAGATACGATGCGCTCTCTTGCAGAATCAGGCATTCAGCGAAATAACCGAATTAGTTACTTTAGGTCGAGGCAGCCGGCGTCGCCGGGCTGTTGCGGAAGACATCTCGCAGTAACGCCTGCGGATCATCATCATAGGTCGGATCGCGACGGATCGCTGCGTCAACCATCGCAATCGCATCAGCGTTGCGATACCCGAGGCTCACCAATACCGCAACTACATCCGATCGCGTGCTAGGTGCCCGGCTGGCACGCTGGGCGGCAGTTTCTATGGGACGGCTAGCAGCAGCCGAAACCTTGCCGCGCAGAGTCGCGATGATCTTTTGCGCGCCTCGCTGTCCGATGCCCGGCATCAACGTCAAAGTCACCATGTCTTCGGTTTCGATTGCGTACGCCAGCGTCGGAACCGGCATCGTCAACGCGGTCGCTGCCCGCGCCGGCCCGATACCCTCGACTTGGATGAACTGCTCGAAGAACTCTCTGTCGCCCTCATCTTTGAATCCCACCAAAATCGGCAGCGGCTGCCGTTCCGAAACCGAGTAGAAGATGTGCAGTTCTATGGGGTTGCCAACCTCGGGCTGTAGCGATTCATGGACAAATGCCGGCAGCACCACCGAATATCCGACTCCAGATGCAGTCAGCACAACAACCCTTGGCGGATTGTCGTTGACTTGCAGAACCTCGCCTCTCAAGTAGGAGATCATCGTTTCGCCACCGCTTCATTCACCTCCGGCGAACCCGTCACATGCACATGGCAGATCGCGATACCCACGGCATCCGCAACGTCCTCCTTGGCGATCTCTTCCGCCAAACCCAACCGCATCGAGACCGCCCGTTTCATCTGCGCCTTGTCCGCCCGCCCGCTACCGGCAACGATACTCTTGACCCGCGTGGGCTGATAATGATGCACCGGAATGTTGGCACGCCCGGCTGCCAAAATCGCCACGCCGCGTGCGTGACCCATGATTATCGCAGTCTTCAAATTCCGATATCGAGCGTGAAGATCCTCAATGGCGACTTCGTCCGGCTCAAACTCCTCGATTATCTCGACCAATGTCTCGTTGATCGTCTTCAGTCGGATTTCTAGCGCCTCAGTCGGCTTAGTCCGAATCAACCCACCCTCAATCAAAGCGACGTTCCCACGTGCATCTGCCGACACAACCGCGTAACCGGTCGTGGTGAGCGCAGGGTCGATACCCAATATCCGTCGATGATCGTCCATACTCCCCCAGCAACTTGTCGGCACTTCGCACTATGCCGATTTTAACGCCGAAAACGAACCTCGTCCGTCCAGAATCTGCAGGATCACTGATCGAACCATCAAGATCACCAACTTGGCTGTTACCAAACCGATCCTCTCCGAACCCCATCTACCGACACTAAGACAACTAGAATCACACCAAAACATACTCTAACCAAGGCATCCAGACGTGGAACCCTTCTACAACGAACAGCAACAGATGCTTGCAGCGACCGTACGCGAATTCGCGGAAAACGACCTTGCGCCCCTGGCAGACGAGGTTGATACCAATGAGGATTTTCCCAAAACGCAGTTCGCGGGCCTCGCCGAACTCGGTCTGACAGGCCTACTGATACCACCCGAACTTGGCGGCGCTGGAATGGGTTACCGCGACTTCATGGTCGTCCTCGAAGAAATCGGTGCCATTTGCGGCAGCACCAGTACGGTACTCATCACTCATACTTCCCTCGGATCCGAAACCATCAACCGGTTCGGCTCCGATGAGCAACGCGCCCGCTGGCTACCGCACCTTGCAGCAGGGGAGAAGATTGCCGCTTTTGCCTTATCAGAACCTCAAACCGGTTCCGATGCTCTCGGTCTCCAAACGACAATCACTGACGACGGCGAATCGTACATTCTCAATGGCACCAAGCTATTCATCACCAACGCGTCGGTCGCCGACGTCTTCGCTGTATTCGTGACCTCCGATCGCTCAGCTGGCTATCGCGGCATCGCCGCAATCGTTGTCGAACGCGGCACTCCTGGATTTGAAATCAACGAACAGCACGGCAAAATGGGAATGCGAGGTTCCGGTACCGCTGAACTCGTCTTCTCCGACTGTGCAGTGCCCAAATCCAACCTTCTCGGAAAAATTGGGGACGGCTACAGCATCGCCCTCAAAATACTCGACTCCTCACGCATCACCGTCGCAGCCCAGTGCTTAGGTCTGGCAAAAGGCGCGCTCGACCAAGCTGTCGCGTACGCCAAACAACGCCACGCATTTGGGCGACCACTCGCCACGAAACAAGCCATCCAGTTCATGCTCGCCGATATGGAAACTGAGCTCGACGCCGCCCGACTCCTTACCTACCGGGCCGCCTCTCTCTACGACAAGGGACTCCCGTACGGCACCGAATCCGCAAAAGCCAAACTCTACGCCTCCGAAGTCGCTGGACGAAACGTCGACAAAGCCGTCCAAATTCACGGCGGTATCGGCTACTTCAAACCAACTCCAGTTGAGCGCATGTACCGAGACCAACGCGTAACCCAAATCTACGAAGGTACGTCCGAAATCCAGAGATTGATAATCAGCCGCGCCGTGATTGGCGAGATTTAGAGGACACTTGCGCTTCACGTGCGGCAGGGGATTCCCTCTCTTTTGCGGGACGGTCGACGACATGGACCATTGTCGTCGTTTCGGCAATTGATCCCTTTCGCTACACACCTCTCTAGCGTCACATCCGCTTTGTTTCCATACGGTATCCAGGATTGACAAGAATCATCGCTTAGATTTAACATAGTTGTGGTTGCGTATTGCGTCCTTGCCTAGGCGCGCGATTTCGGATTGAGATGTCATGCACTTCAACGTTGCGGGTCTACTGACCGGTTCCGTGGGCGATGAAATCAGATTCCATTTCGCTCACGAGACTTTAGATAACGACGGACTGTCGTTCCTAGAAGTTGAAGCCCGCGGTAAACTGATGCGTACAGATCGAACGGTCTTCGCCGAAATGAAGGTACAGGCTCAGTTTGATGCTGAGTGCTCAAGGTGTCTCGTCGACACTGTTGCGCCTCTCAGCCTCGACTTCGTTGAGGAGTTCAAACCTCTCAACGCCGATCTGATGCATCGCGATCCGGGCTGGTTCGACCAATACGAAACAACCGAAAACGACAAGGCGTTGACCATAGATTCAACTAACGTGCTTGACATATCAACCGCACTCTGGCAGGGTTTGAGCGCTGCGATGCCGATGAACCCGCTTTGCGATCCGTCATGCAAAGGGATGTGCGCCGGATGCGCCGCCGATTTGAACCTCGGCGAATGCAATTGCCCAATGGCATAGCCTGCCCCTAACTTCCCAGAATCCGAAATCCGCCGACCACCAACTGAGTACCAGGTGCCATGGCCCCGCTTCCCAAGAAAAAACACACGCGAGCCCGCAAAGGCAATCGAGCAGCACACCATGCAATCGGTTTGCCGACGCTCGTTCACTGCTCGCGGTGTGACACTCGTATTCCTCCGCACCGCGTGTGTCCGGAATGCGGTAATTACAAAGGACGAACCGTCAAAGGAAACTGGCCGAACGCCGACGTTTACAACGTTGACGTTGTCGATGCATGATTTAGACGGTCGCGGTTCCGAACCGGATCCGCGACGACCAATCCAGAAGGTTTTCTCAGTTCCCGCAAAACGGAGACAAAAAAATGACCACAGGCCTCGCAGAATCCACATTGACCGCATTTGTGTTCCCAGGACAGGGATCCCAAGCCGTTGGTATGGGCATGGATCTATATATCAACTCCAGCGCTGCCCGAGAGGTCTTCGATGAGGTTGACGATGTTCTGGGGCGGAAACTGAGCGATGTCATGTTCGGAGGTTCAACCGAAGAGCTGACTCGAACTGAAAACGCACAACCAGCCATCCTCACAACTTCCATCGCAGCTTGGCGCGCACTTGAGGAAGCGACTGAGAGTATCGCCGTGCCCGATATGACCGCTGGTCACAGTCTCGGTGAATACTCAGCCTTGGTGATCGCTGGTGTTCTTTCAATATCTGACGCTGTCAAACTCGTTTGCGAACGGGGCCGATTGATGCAACTCGCCTGCGACGAACGTCCCGGCGGCATGGCGGCACTCATTGGCATCGACGAAGTCACTGCCGCAGAGATTTGCCGCGAAGCTGGCGTCGATGTGTCGACTGTCAACACTCCCGAACAGATCATCATCGCTGGCGAGCACCGCGGCCTAGCCGTTGCACTTGACATGGCATCCGCCCGCGGCGCCAAGAAAGCCATCCCATTGAGCGTTAGCGGGGCGTTTCACTCCGGATTGATGTCCCCAGCTCAAAGTGGCCTCAATGAAGCTATCGAATCCGTCGAATTCAACGACCCGATGGTTCCCGTTGTTGGCAACGTCGACGCTAGGCCTCTTAACACCGCCGCCGAAGTCAAAAACGAGCTTCGCCGGCAGCTCACTTCCTGCGTCCAGTGGAGTAACGGCGTCCGCCACATGCTCGACAACGGCGTAAACGAGTTCGTGGAGATGGGGAACGGCAAGATCCTCAGCGGAATGATCAAACGCATCGACCGGCGCGCTAATGTCGTAAATCTCGGCGAGTACGACAACATCTGCGACTACGCAGCCGCCTAATCAACGCTGCCAATCTGAATACGGAGTCGTTCGCAAGAACGCGCCGCTGTGCCAATGTCCACGCGACCGCCAAATCCATCGCTGTCCCGCGAACAAATGAACAATTGGCTATCGGCCGCCTCGACCGAGATCGCAGGATCGCGATCACCATACTCGTCGGCCGACGCCACCAACGCCCCGGATTTCGAGGCGATACCCCGTGACAAAACTGGAGGGCGAGCCGCCGCCGTGCTATCCCTGTACGAAGCAGACTTGACGAACCGACCAGCGGTGCAATGTATCGATTGGGTCACGTCAGAGATGCGGCTGAACCGCAAGCTGCGTCAATTTGCCTACTCAATCGCAGCCGAGGTCGAAGATAGACGGCCAGAACTTGACCGACAACTGAATCGCTATTCGCGTCGATCGCCAATGTCTGACACATTGCCGGTCGTTCGCAACATCCTCCGAATTGCCTTAGTCGAGATGGATTTGTACCCGAAAACAAGCACTGCCGTCGTCATCAGTGAAGCGGTCAAACTGTCGCAGATGTTCGATACTCATGGCAGCGGAAGATATGTCAACGGCGTGCTCGGAGCTTTGGTTCGGGACGGCGCGCGTGCGGTTGATCGCAGATAGCACCCGCGGGCGATGCTTAATGTATGGCGAAGCGCGGTATATAATTGCGCTTGCGTCGTGATGCAATGACGCAACGAAAAACAGGTGATAACACGAGCTCGGGAGAGCAAAAAACGATGTCAACAATTTTGGATCGAGTGCGGGCCATCACGGCCGAAAAATTGAGCGTCGACGAAGGCGACATCACACCCGAATCGTCGTTCACCGAGGATCTCGATGCGGACTCGTTGGATGTCGTTGAATTGATCATGGCGTTCGAAGAAGAGTTCAGTACCGACGACAACCAAGTCGAGATCTCTGACGACGACGCTGAGTCGATTCAGACGGTGCAGAACGCCGTCGACTACCTGGGTGGTAAGGGTGTCACTGGTTAACCGATCATCGGTTACCGAAAATTCTCGACGCACACCGCATTGACAGCGCGTGTTTGCTGGGCAACCCGATAGAGCGGCGCAGGTAATCTACGCCGCTCTGCCTTTTGTTGCGAACTCCCGCGACAGACAGTGGTAGGCTTGGATACCGAAATGGTTGCGGAAAAATCCGAGCGTGAAACGTCGGCGGCAGAAAAACTGATATCGATCGCCGCAGAAGTAGCAAGTTGCCATAAGTGCCCGTTGGCACGAACGCGCACTAACACGGTGCCCGGCGAAGGTTCGCCGACCGCTGAAATAATGTTCGTAGGCGAAGGTCCTGGTCGCGATGAAGACGAGTCGGGTCGCCCGTTCGTGGGCCGGGCTGGGAAATTGCTCGACGAGTTAATCGCATCGCTACCGATGCGCAGGGAAGATGTCTACATCGCCAATATCGTCAAGTGTCGACCACCCAATAATCGTGACCCCGAACGCGCAGAAGTCGATCAGTGTTCAAACTATCTCACTCAACAGATCGAGATCATCGATCCACTCGTGATCGTGCCATTGGGACGACACGCTCTGGGCTGGTTCATGCCGGAACTTCGAATAACACAAAGCAACGGCAAGATATTCCGAAATGGGAACCGAGTGTTGATGCCACTGCTACACCCGTCGTCTGGTCTTCGGAACCCCGAACACATGCGGATGTTGCGAGATGGAATCCACAACCTTGGGGACGCAATTTTGGAAGGTATCCGAGTCCGTAATCAAGTCGTCGAACACTCTCAACATCCGATCGAAAGATCGCATGAGCCACCACAGGATCGACCGTCGGCTGACTTGGTGGCAGAATCGGTAGAAGCCAATATTGAACCTCAATCTACGGTCGTGGAGCAAGCCGAAGCGGTCGCTTTGACCGAGACGGTGCCCACGGAAAAATCCGAATCTGTCGTCAACATTTTTGAACGGTCCCAAACTCAAGACGAAATTCAAGCGGAATTAAAACGGCAACGCGCCATCGAAGCGGCTCAGGAAGCCGCAGACAAACAAGAGGATAAGTTAGTGATCGATGATCGACAAGCGTCGTTTTTCTAACCGTGAAATTCTCCGTCGATTCCTACATTCAAGAACTTGTTGGGCGCGATTCGCACGCGCTTGAAACGAACAAACGAAACCAAGGCTGATAAATGCTTCAAAACGATTTCGAATATGGTGAGTCATCCGTCCGGATCATCCCATTAGGTGGGCTCGGTGAAGTCGGCATGAACATGATGGTTGTCGAAACTGACGACGACATGTTGGTGATCGACTGTGGCGTGCAGTTCCCGGAATACAACACTCCCGGTATCGAACGAGTGATTCCGAACATGGAATACGTCCGGCAACATCGCGATCGCATCCGGGCTGTTCTGGTAACCCACGGTCACCTCGATCACATCGGTGGTTTGCCGCATTTGATGCGCTTCGTCGATGCACCGATTTATGCGCCGAGACTGGCTGCTGAGATGATACGGCGAGAGCTGAAGAAATCCGGTGGGCGGAATATGGCGAACGTCCAAGTAAATTCAGTCAGGCTTGAAAGGGACTACCGATTCGGCGAATTCAATGTCCAGTGGATCGGTGTTTGTCACAGCATCCCAGACTCGTGCAGCATCTACTTAGATACACCGCAAGGGGGTATCCTGCACTCCGGCGACTTCAAGTTTGACAACGAACCGATGCTCGGCCTACCGACTGACTACCAAGCGTTAAGCGAGATCGGACAACGCGGTGTCCGTGTTCTGCTCTCCGACTCAACCAATGCCGAAGATGAGGGTTCGGCGCGGTCGGATCGCATCGCTGCGGTTGCGCTCTATAGGGCCATCGCCGAAGCAAAAGGACGCGTTATAATCGCCAGTTTTTCGACACAGATCGCCAGAGTTCAGATGGTCGTAGATGCCGCATACGAACTTGGAAGGCGTGTGGCCATCATTGGTCGAAGCATGATCGAAAGCACACGGTTGGCTGAAGAAGTCGGCCACCTGCACATCCCATCAGGCGTGCAAATCAACATCAACGAAGCCAAAAGCCTTCCCGACGATCAAGTCATCATCATGACCACGGGCAGCCAAGGCGAATTCGAAGCTGGCGTGGCTCGCATGGCGAGGGGCGATCACCGGGACGTGAAATTGGTGGAAGACGACACATTGATACTCTCCGCGCGTACCATCCCCGGCAACGAGGTTGCAGTCAACGAGATCATGAACAATCTTGCTCGTCGCAATGTTCGCGTGATTACGGCCGGCACGCGTCCGGTACACGTTTCTGGTCACGCAAAACAGGACGAACTGAAAACGATGTTTACCATCTTGCGTCCGGAGTACTTCACGCCTATCCACGGCGAGTTCCGAATGTTGAAGGCGCATAAAGAGATCGCAATCGACATGGGGGTCCCGGAAGACAACGTGAACCTGATACTCGATGGTGACGTTCTTGAGATGGATGTCGACAATGTAACCGTCGCGAACAAGGTGCCGTCAGGTTACGTCCTCATTCAAGGCCAGGGTGAATGGGACATCGACTCCAGCGTGATGGAAGAACGCAAGTCATTGGCCAGCGACGGCATCGTCGTGGTGTCGATCGTGCGGGACGAAAAGTTAGTTGTTGGCAAGCCGCGAATTGTTACCTCCGGATTCGTGGATGCCTCAGATGAAGCGCGATTGATCCGAGATTCTTCGCAAGCGTTAGCTCAAGCTATTGAACCAGTATTGGCCGATCTCGTAGATTGGAATGAGATGGACCGACTAGTTCGGGCGTGCTTGGGCCGGTTCTTCTACCGCAGGACCAAGCGAAGGCCGTTGATTTTGGTGACCGAAATTGAGCTACAACCTGGACGCGCTAACTGACGAAAACGTAATCGACGACGAGACCGCTGCTCGTCCGACCAAGCGCGAAAAGAAAAGCAAGCGAGCCGCGGGTAGAAACCTATCCAAAACCCAAAATCCAGACGGGGAGGCGAGCCAGTCTGACGGAGTGATTACCCATAAATCACTTATTCGTCACGGGATTTTCTTCACTCTGTCGTTGGCGGCGGCGGTCGCGAGTTACCTGTTCCGTGATGAAATCATGTCGAACGTGGGATTCGGAGCAATGCCCATAGGTCTTTGGGCAATACTCTTCACCTACCTATTGATTACGAACACAAGTTGGCTCATCCGGAGGTACCGTGAGACGATCTCGTCCCTCATCGTGGTGTTCGGCGGTGTGGCGGTGTTAGGAATATTCGACGCTCCTTTGGGCGCGACAACCGGAGCCACCATGGGTGGTCGCCTCGGCGAGATTCTTGCTCGAGAGCCGTACGAGTGGCATCGCTACGACCTCGTGCTTTGGCAGCAGGCGTTGGCGTGGGTACGGGCCGGAGCGCTGTTCACGATTGGCGCCGCGGCCCAGTTCCCAACAGCGTTTGGGATCGCGATGAAAGTCATCTGGATCGGCGTTCTGATGGTGGTATCGGCCTCCGTCGGCTTATTCATGATGGCAGGCGGAGCAGCCACCAGCATGGCCAGCAAGCGCAAAACCGTCAAACCCGAAATCGAAGCGTCAACCAACCCTCAGGCACCGGATCCGCAGGGCGTTTCGGCAAATGAAGACATTTTCGCAATTCAACCAACCGCGACCGAGAAGAACGCGGAAGTCTCATTTGGGCGTGAAGATTCAAGCGACGCGGTCGTTGTGATGGGAAACACTTTTGTCGTCGATGATGATGACTTTGACGAAGATGAAAAGTTCGAAGATGACGAATGGAACTCGATCGGATCAACATCAAAGTTCAACATGCCCAACGACTTGTCCCAAGATTCGGAAGACGATGCAGGTTTCATTGAAGTTGGCGGTTCAGTCGGTGACGTTGCCGTGACAAGTTTCGATCAAGACTTATTTGCAGAAACTGAGACCGTGGAGGATGGTGAGGGGCATTCACCGAGCCGAGATGCCGACGAGGTGCTGCAGATGATCACTTCAGGGGCGGCGGTCGAAGCAGCGATGAACGCGTTCCCGTGGCATCTACCGACTCTCGAGTTTCTGGCAGATCCTCCTACAGGAGGCGTAGCGACGACCGAGATTAAGGCGACAAGCGATCTGATCGAAGAGACTCTCGCCGATCATAGTATCGCGGTGACTGTGGATCAAGTTAGGGTCGGTCCGACGGTAACGATGTATGGACTGAAGCCAGGTTGGAAGGGAAGTGGACCGCGATCGAACAGCGTGCGACAACGGGTCCGTGTCGACACGATCCTCAATCGTGAGAAGGACATCGCGTTGGCATTGTCATCGCCGAACATTCGATTTGAATCGGTGGTGCCCGGCTCCTCAGTAGTTGGCATAGAAGTCCCCAATGCGCGACCAACGCCAGTCAATCTGCGCACAGTCATGGATTCCGAGGAGTGGTCCGAGTTCGTCGACGATGCAGCGTTGCCAGTGCCGTTGGGAATGGGTAGTGGCGGCAATCCGGTAATGGCCGACTTCGCGAAAATGCCCCACACGCTCGTCGCTGGCGCCACAGGTTCAGGCAAGAGCGTCTGCATGAACACAATCGTCACTGGTTTGCTCATGACGCGGACGCCTGTCGAGTTACGAATGGTGATGATCGATCCGAAGCGCGTCGAGTTGACGCCGTACCAAGGGATCCCGCACCTGCATACGCCAGTCATCGTGGAACCCGAGCGCGCCGTCAAGGCGCTCAAGGCGCTAGTGAAGGAGATGATGGACCGGTTCTCTACGCTCGAGGCGACGGGAGTGAAGAACATCACCACGTACAACGAGAAGAGCACGTCAACGATGCCGTATCTGTTGATTCTCGTTGATGAGTTGGCCGATCTGATGTTGACGGCTTCGAACGAGGTCGAGCAGCTTTTGGTTAGATTGGCGCAACTTGGTCGCGCGACTGGCGTGCATCTAGTGGTCGCGACTCAACGTCCGTCGGTAGATGTGGTGACCGGGTTGATCAAGGCGAATTTCCCGTCACGGGTCAGCTTTGCTGTCGGGTCGCAAGTGGACAGTCGGACGATTTTGGATGCCACCGGTGCAGACAAACTCCTCGGCAAAGGAGACATGCTTTACAAGCCGATCGATCTGAGCCAACCTGTTCGAGTGCAGGGCGCATTCTTGGCCGAGGAAGAGATCGAGTCAATCGTCGAATTCTGGAAACAGGTCGGCGCTCCACCGTTGCCGCAACTTGATGTTGATGGCGATGATGACGACAGCAGTTATTCGATCCCAGGACCATCGGAAGACAACGGTGATGCGTTGTTTATGCAAGCGTCGGCAATGGCAAAGAGCCAAAAAACGCTATCGACCTCACTATTGCAACGACGCCTACGAATCGGATATCCCCGTGCGGCACGGTTGATGGATGAGTTGGAAGATGCAGGGATCGTCGGCCCTGGCGAACCTGGGAAACCGCGTCAAGTAATTGCGAATGGCTGATTGCCGCTGAGGTTGCAAAGGGCATGACCCTGGTTCGTCTTCAGCATTCAATCGCATCAGCAACGCGGTCCCACTAGGGCAGAACCATCGCCTATGCGGTTTTCGCGACGTGGCTTTACAATGCTGGAGAGTGGTCAAATCCAACGGGCCAATTCGACCAGTAAACGTTTCGATTAGTGACGATCAAACCCCTATATCCGGAATTCAATGAAGGTCCAGAATCTGACGAACAACCGGAAATCGAAGAGCATCCGCCGGTTGATCTCGAGGGCGAATTTTCGAACTGCTTGATCTGTGGTTCAGATCTGGAAAGTTCTGAGGCATTTCAGCGATTCCGAGTTTGTCCGACCTGTGGATTTCACTACAACATCGCAGCCCGGGCGCGGATTGCGGCTCTGATCGATCCTGGCACGTTCGTCGAATCGCATCGCTGGATTTCATCGATTGACCCGTTAGTATTTTCGCCGCGCGTGTCGTACCAGGTCAGAGTGTTGAACGACCAAGTTCGCACCGGGTTGTCGGAAGCGGCCGTGACCGGCGTGGGAAACATCGGCGGCACTCCGTGCGCCATTATCGCCATAGAATTCGGATTTCTTGGTGGAAGTATGGGTTTGGTTGTCGGCGAAAAGGTCGCGAGGATGATCGAGGAAGCAGCACAACAGCGCCTCCCAGTCGTCACCTTCGCCACAAGTGGTGGCGCACGCCTACAAGAAGGCCTCCTGTCTTTGACGCAGATGGCAAAGACTGTCGTGGCGTCAAAAAACCTTCGCGCGCGCGGCTTGCCGATGATTACGGTCTTGGCCAATCCATCTTCGGGCCAGATCCTGTCGAGCTTTGCGTCTTTGTCGGACATCCGTATCGGAGAACCTGGTGCTCACATCGCATTCGCCTCGTTGGGCACTCTGCGCGAGGTAGAGGAAACACCGTACGTTGGTGAACATGCCAACGCGGAGACGATGTTGTCGCACGGTCATCTTGATATGGTAGTCAGTCGCCGTGAACAGCGCGACAACCTCGCGACGATACTGGATCTTTTCGAAAAAGGCGTCAAGAACGAAGTGCGGCCTCAACGTCGATCCGTTCGGTACCGTCCGACTCGTCACGATGCGTGGGAATCGGTGCGCTTGAGCCGGCGAGAGGACCGGCCCAAGGCATCCAACTACATCCCATTGATATTCCGCAACTTCGTCGAGTTGCATGGCGATCGTTCTGGTGCCGACGACGGCGGCGTGACGATAGGTATTGGTCATTTAGGGATTTTCCCGGTAATGGTGATCGCTCACGAACGATTGTCGGAGGGCGATCATGAGGAGTCGGGGGATGATGCTACTACGGCATCGTTCACTGAGAGATTTGGGTATGCCGACTTGAATCGCGGCGGCCTCGGAGTGAACGGCTTCCGCAAGGCCCGTCGGGCGGCGGCCATGGCTGGTGATTTCGGCTTCCCACTCGTGGTGATGATCGACACACCGGGGCCGAAACTCGCTGTTGTGGAAGAGCTGAACGGCCTAGCAAGCGAAATCGCCGAGATGATCAATGCGATGTTGGGCGTCGAAACGCCGGTAGTTTCGGTAGTGATCGGTGAAGGTGGATCGGAGGCGGCATTGGCATTTAGCATCGCCGATCGATTGCTGATGATGGAGAACACGATCTACACGCCGATTTCTCCAGAGGCTGGCGCAGCAACAGAGTTGAGGGACCGCGCTCGAGCACCTGAGGTAGCTCGTTCACTCCGTCTCACGTCGTACGATGCGTACTACATGGGGATAGCGGATCGATTGATTGCCGAGCCTGAAGGCGGCGCGAATGCGAACCCGATGGGTGCGGCACGAACACTGCGGCAGGTGTTGATTTCAGAGATCGGTCAATTGAAGAAACGCAATCCACGCGTGCTTGCCCGTCAACGGCAAAGAAGATTCCGGCACATCGGCGAATACGGCCCACAGTTCCGCGCCGCGGTGCGTTCGGAGTTGAGCTCGTGGACTTCGGCGGTCAGCGATCGTATGCGCCGTGTGTTTGGGGGCGGATCGCAAAAGGAAAACGACGAACCGACGACGGAAGAATGAATCGTGCTCGAACCGCTATTGAAGTTGACCTGATGCTCGGTGATAACATTACTTTCATCGTCTACGAGAGCGGTTCCCTGATGTTTGAATCCCCACTCCCGTCATTGGACGGTACGACGCTACAGTGAATGTCTGGCGAAAGCGAAGAACCCGGCGAAAGTAGGAGCGACAGAGCGTGTCGTTGCGATGAAACACGCGCTCTAGACGCGGAAGTGCGGGCGGCTGTGGAGCGTGGCGTGGTGTTCCAAGACCCCTTTACCGCCTACTTGGATCCTGAAGCAGTTATCGAGGCCGAAGCCTGGGTTGGTGCGGGCACTCACATCTTGGGAAACACCCGGATCGAACATGGCGCACGCGTCGGCCCTAATGCGATCATCGAGGACTCCCGAGTTGGCAAAGGCGCAATCGTTCAACCATTTTCCAGCGTCACGGGCGGTTCAGTCGTCGGACCCGGCGCTGTTGTCAGAGAGCGTACCGAACTACGCGGCAGCGTAATCTCGGGCGAAGCCGAGATCGGCCCGAATGCTATTGTCGAAGATTCCCGAATCGCTTCGAAGGCCAAGGTCGGACCGTTCTGCCGAGTACGAGCAGGATCTGAAATCGGCTTCGATGCGTATATTGGTACGCAAGCAGAAGTCAAAGCAAGCCGTATAGGTGATGGATCAAAAGTCGGGCATTTCTCGTTCGTTGGCGATGCGATTCTCGGTAATGCTGTGAATATCGGCGCTGGATCGGTGACAGCAAACCACGACGGCCAGCAGGTCCAGAAGACGGTGATCGAAGACCGAGTGTCCATCGGTGCCGGATGCGTGCTCGTCGCCCCCCTGCGGCTAGGTACCGGCGCACGTACGGGCGCTGGTGCAGTAGTGACGCGTGACGTCGCTGATGGCGATTTGGTGCTAGGCGTGCCGGCGCGACTGAAGGCGATGCATTAGAAGTCGATTCAATGAAAATGGATTTATCGAGGTTTATGCGCCATCAATGCGGTGGTGCGTGCCATGAACAAGCGGGATATGAAATGAAAGATGCGGACGATCCTTTAAGCCGCTGTAGATGCTTACAATTTGGCGCGATGCTCAGAGGTTGCACAAATGGTTGTTGATTGGGTGCCTTGGGCGGTGCTTATCGCATCTGCTTTTGCCTATGGGTTGTTGACCCTCGCGTTGAGCGCCTTGCAACCGCAAGGTCTCGCCGCGGTGCTCGGGATGGCCTCGACCGAATCATCCAATGATGTGAATCCGGGCAGTGCCGGGGACTACAGGGCAACGCGTATTGTGGTGACGACGTTTAGAAGCGCGTCGTTCATTGCCATAGTGATATCGGCGCACGGCGCGGCGGGAACGGTCTATTCTCCGTCAAATGAATTCCTTCTACCTCTAGTCGTGGCGGCCGCGGTTTTGGTTGGCGTCGTTGCCTACCGAATGATGCTCAATCGGATGGCGAACGCGTGCTACGAGGATGTGAAGATTTGGTTGGCGCCCGTAATTTGGCCGGCGCGCTTTATTGGTCGCCGCTTGAGATTGAACCGAGTAGCGAACTACATGCAGGATGCAGAGAACTCTGGGGAATCAACTGATGAACCGGCTGAGAACGTGTTAAATGTTCTGCACAACCTGTCATCGAAAGATCTGCGAGCCGATGACGTAATGCTGCCAATCTCCGAGACCGTTGCGGTTCACGCTGACACCCTCCTTGAAGACGTGGTCATGATGATGGATCAACTGGATATCGACGACGTGGTCGTGTACGACAAGACGGTTGACGAGGTCTTGGGCACCATTGAACGGGCGGATGCGCTGCAAGGGTTAAGAGAAGACGGTGACGGCACATCTGTCTGCCGGGAATGGATCAGCCACTCGACATTCGCTGTTCCGCTGACACAACAAGTTGCAACGCTTTTCGATGACTTTAGGAATCGAATGGATGAGACTGCTGTCATGCTCGATGAAGAAGGCAAGGTAGCTGGGATACTGACCTTCTCCAATTTGATGGAACACCTGCTGAGCGACGTTAATTTGGTGAACGAGAGTTCAGAGGCGTAAAGTACTCGGTCTGGGGCACTGTACGCCGCACCATACAGCTTTCTGCGTCCTAACGACGATCCATGACGTTGATGCCTTCGAGCTTGGGCCGACGATAGCGCGGACAGGTGGTTTCGCCTCGTCGGATTTGAATCCGTAGCGAGTGACTCCTTCGGGTTGACTCGCCCCGTCCGAAAAGATCTTTGAGGCGGGATACCAGACGTAATCGAGAACCGTGATAACGGCGCAGGATTCAAGGTCTCGCGAACCTCGAGCTGTTGCAAGTTGGTTGGATCCAAAAGAATCAGCGCTCGAGCCTTGCCGAATCAGAGGATCGGGGATGTGGGCAACCATCGCCGTCAACCTGAGCCGTCCGTCGCGAACGTAGCCTAAGGCAAGCCCCAACTCGGTATGCCGATACTTATCCCTTTGCTCACGCCATCAACTAACGTCGTGGAGGATCGAGATGTCTGCTGGGGGAGCTCTAACCTTAGCTAGGCAGATTATTGCGAATGTTCTAGGAGCGAATCAGAAGCCGCGAAGGCGCTTAGACGCGCAAAAGCACTTTAGATGTTATGCGCCTCTAAAGTGCTTGCGTTGGAGGGTGGTTGAAGCGTGAAGCCGATTTTGCCGGCTTCACGCTTCGAAGGGTTCTACTGCCCGGGGGCGTCACCCTTGGCGTTGACGATGATCAACGTCACAGTGGCTACAGAACCTTGGTCGCCCGTAGCGACTAAGGAGTTTACGCTGCCAGCGGTGTAGGTGCCGGAGTCGAGGGTGACTCTGACCGCGAATGCGCCACTTGCGTTGGCGGTTGCGCTGCCGATTGAGTCATCGACGGTACCACCCGTAACGGTTAGCGAAACTGCTTCGCCGCTGTTAAAGCCAGCGCCAACGATGTCGGCTGGCGTGCCGGATGCCACGTAGATGATCGTCGGGATCGCGAACGTAGTGTCGAGGGCCTGAAGGTCAGCGGCGTTGTCAGAGCCTGGAGGGCCGGGGGCGCCTGGAGGGCCAGGGTCTCCGGAAGTGCCTTGCGAGCCTTTAGTGCCTTGTTTACCTTGCGGACCTGGAGGGCCGGCAAGTCCTGGGAGGCCTTGAGGACCTTGGACGCCTGGTAGACCTGGTTCTCCCGGTACGCCTGGTGCTCCTGATTCTCCCGGCGCTCCTGGCTTACCCGGATCTCCTGGGAGGCCTGGCGCACCCGGTGCTCCCGGTGCTCCTGCCTCGCCCGGTGCTCCCGGCTCGCCCGGTGCTCCCGGCTCACCCGGTGCACCCGGTGCTCCTGGTTCGCCAGGGTTACCCGGTGCTCCCGGCAGACCTGGTTCCCCTTGGGGGCCAGCGCCGGCAAGGCCGATGATCGAGATGATGACTGCAAGAACCGAGATTACGGCGATTGCTGTCAGTACTCGGTTCTCTTGCACGAAATCCATCGGGCTGCGCGATTCATTCATGAGGACCCGTCCTCCAATCTGATGGTGTCAGATTACTAGCTTGTCTCAAGCAATTATTGTCTTGATCGTTCGGCTTCAGGAACTCCTGATCGCCGTAGACCACGATGTTTGGCATCAAAGCACGGGCTCAGCCGTACTTCGCCGTTCACGTCCTTCGATGCACAATGAATAATCTTATGCCTGTTTAAGCGCGTGTGTCAAGACGGCTCGTGCAGCCAAACAGCGTATTCGAGTGCAAAGATGAACGATCCTTGGCACGATAGATGCATGTTACATGAAAGAACTCGCTCCGCGCCCGCGTCGCGAGAGTTGGTTTGGGAACTTTGCATCAGCTCTCCGGAAAGGTCCCGAAATCGGGACGATTCGGTGGAATTATCGAGCCCGGGATGGACAGTTGCAGTGGGTAATGCAACATCGGGTGATGATTCGGAGAGGTTGAGTGGTATCCTTATCGGTTGAGCTAAACGAGTTAGCGGAAGTAGAAACAGAGAAAGTACGAGCTGGCAGAGCGGAGCAGGGGTAGATCGTCAAAAATCCCACTTGCGAAAACCGCCAGCATGAAAGAGACAAGATTGGACGCCCAAGCGAAAACGCAGACAATAGAGAAGTTTCGCAAGCACGAAAAGGATACCGGTTCCACTGAGGTTCAGATCGCAATTCTGACCGACCGGATACGGGAACTTACCGAGCACTTCAAAGTGCACAAGCACGACGCCGCAGGACGGCGCGGTTTGCAAATGATCGTTGGGAAACGCCGACGATTGCTCAGATACCTCGCGACAGAGGATGTTCGAAGGTACCGAACACTCATCGAAGCGTTGGGCCTTCGCGGTTGAACGCCTGGCACTGAGGCGCCGCTCACCGCTCACAGAAGCGCACGCGGCCGCCGAACTGCCAATTTCCTGCCGTTCGCCGCGCGATCACATGCGCACGCTACATTCAATTGAGCGCGCCGTGTGACAGCCATCGTCACGCTGACACCAACCAATCAGATCAAATCGACTATCTCGCGCGTTTTGCGCGTTTTCGTCAATACCGATTGCAAGATCGTTGCGCTCCTACAACAACCACGAATTGGCACCTAAACAAGGTTTGCTGAGAGAAAGAAAAAGAAAGCATAGAAATGACTCAAAAATTCGATATTGAGGTCGGAGGACGATTAATGTCGTTCGAGACCGGAAACCTCGCGCCACAGGCTGGAGGAGCGGTGACACTTCGCTACGGCGACCTTGTCTTGCTCGCTACGGCGACCGCGAGCAAAACTCCGCGTCAGGGCGTCGATTTCCTGCCTTTGACGGTGGATGTCGCTGAAAAAGCGTACGCGGCTGGGAAAATGCCCGGTGGTTTCTTCAAGCGCGAAGGGCGACCAAGTTCGGAAGCGATTTTGGCCGCTCGATTGTGTGACCGCCCGCTACGTCCGCTGTTTCCCAAAAACTTCCACAACGAGACACAGATCATCATTACGATTCTGGCGGCTGACGAGGTAAATCCCCACTCAACGTTGGGAATCGTCGGCGCGTCGGCAGCACTGGCAATCTCGGACATCCCGTTCGACGACCCTGTCGGGGCGTGCATCATCGGCTACATCGGCGGTGAACTCGTGGTCAACCCGACCTACGAGGAACTCGAGAAGTCCGCGCTTGAATTGACGGTTGCAGGAACCTCGGACGCCATCATGATGGTTGAAGCTGGCGCGAAATTCGTCTCGGAGGAGGTAATCCTCGAGGCGTTGAAGTTAGCTCAAGAAGTTAACGGCGAAATCGTTTCCCACATTAGAGACATCCAAGCGGAAGTCGGCAAGACGAAGTGGGCAGCACCCGAAGCGACCGACGAAGAACTCGCAGCTCAGGCAGCGACGAGGGAGCGCGTAGGCAACTCAATTGTTGAAGCACTCAATCTCGGCGGAGGCAAGGAAGCACGCGAAGAAGCCGTCAAGCAGATCATGTCCGACGCTAAGACGGAGCTGACATCGGGCGAAGACGCGTTTGACGCGTTGCATGTTCAGTCCGAGTTGTATTCCTTGGAAAAGGAAGCGGTACGCCAGGGAATCTTGGAAGAAGACCGCCGTCCCGACGGACGAAATCTAGAAGACTTGCGACCCCTCGACTCCATGGTCGGCTACCTCCCGCGTGTGCACGGCTCTAGCGTCTTCCAGCGAGGCGAAACCCAAGTTCTTGGCGTGTTGACGTTGGCCTCGGCCGCTGACGCGCAACGCCTTGACAACCTTTCGCCGACTACGACTAAGCGGTTCATGCACCACTACAACTTCCCGCCCTACTCGACTGGCGAAGCCGGAAGATTCGGTTTCACGGGACGACGCGAGGTAGGACACGGCATGTTGGCCGAACGGGCGCTCAGCCCGGTGGTCCCAGCAGAAGACAAGTTCCCGTACACATTGCGTTTGGTTTCTGAAGTCATGGCGTCGAACGGTTCATCCTCGATGGCCAGCGTATGTGCAGGCTCTTTGGCGTTGATGGACGGCGGTGTGCCGATATCCGCGCCCGTCGCCGGCATCGCTATGGGGCTCATCACTGGTGAAAACGGTGTCGCCAAGGTCCTCACAGACATCCAAGGCGCGGAAGACCACGCCGGTGATATGGACTTCAAAGTAGCGGGAAGCCGAGACGGCATCACCGCGTTACAGATGGACATCAAGGTCAAAGGCATCACTTACGAAATCATGTCCGAGGCACTTGAGCAAGCTCGAAACGCCCGACTCCAGATCCTCGAGCACATGGAGCAGACCATCGCTGCACCTCGAACTGATCTGCGTGACGGTGCTCCAAGAATGACGACGATCAAGGTTCCGACCGACAAAATCGGTATGGTCATTGGCCCAGGCGGTTCCAACGTTCGCGGAATCCAGGAAGAGTTCGGCGTCAGCGTCGACATTCAGGACGACGGCAGCGTCACCATTGGTGGCTCACAAACGGACAAGGTTCAGGGTGCCATCGAAAGCATTCGCACGATGACAAAAGGTGTTGAACTCGGAGAACTGTACAAAGGCAAGGTCGTCAAGATCATGGATTTCGGTTGCTTTGTCAACCTGATCCCCGGAAAAGACGGCATGGTTCACATCAGCGAACTGTCCGACACCCGTGTCCCCGACGTCCAATCAGTCGCCAATGAAGGCGACGAATTGGATGTCATGGTAGTGAACGTTGACCCGAATGGTCGCGTTGACCTGTCCGTACGAGCGGTCATCGAAGAACGCAGCCATGGCGATCACGATCGAGCACTCGAAGAAGCAGTTGGACGACGCCGACCAAGTAATCGTGGCGGGCGCGGCGGTTCCGACCGTGGCGGCCGTGGCGGCGGTGGCGGCGGTGGCCGCTTCGACCGCGGCGGCGGCGGCGGCGGCGGCGGACGCGACAACTTTGATCGCGGCGGCCGGCGAGACGGCGGTTTCGGCGGTGGCGGTTCCGACCGCGGCGGCCGGGGTGGCGGTGGCGGCGGTGGTCGATTCGACCGCGGCGGCGACCGACGCGACGACTCCGATCGCGGCGGCCGGCGAGACGGCGGCTTCGGCGGTGGCGGCCGACGCGGCGGCGGCGGCCGGCGAGACGACTTCGGCGACGGTGGCGCAAGGCCGCGACGTCGCATGATCTCGCGCGACTGATAGCTTAGAATCTAGACAATCAGAATGGTTGTCTTAGACAACTGAAAGCAGACTACACCCAAAGTTGAAATGACCGATATCACCGTCGCAGTTAACGGAGTGTTGGGCCGGATGGGCTCCACCGTGTTGAACGCGGTGGAACTGGAACCAGGAATGGTTCCCGTCGGAGGCGCCGATGCGTTAGCTGGCGACGGGAAATCGGTCTCAACTTTGGGAGGCATGGATCTGCCTTTGGCGTCGCACCTTGACATCCTTTTTGGAACTGTCATCCCCGACGTCGTCATCGACTTCACTAACGCCGAAGGCGGCAGCGCCGCGATGCGTACCTGCATCGCTAACGGGGTTCGGTGTGTATCTGGTTCGACCGGTTTGACGCCTGAAGAGCTATCCGCTATCGGAGATCTCGCGAGCCAAGCGAACGTCGGAGTGATATCCGCTTCGAATTTTGCCTTAGGTTGCGTGGTCCTCATACACTTGGCACGTATCGCGTCGAATTACTTTGACTACGCCGATGTCATTGAGAGCCATCACGAGATGAAGATCGATGCTCCTTCCGGCACCGCTATCTCCATCGTCCAAGCAATGCTCGAGGGTAAAGGCGATGATTTCGATCAAAACATCGTCGAGAAAGAGTTGCTTAGTGGCACCCGCGGCGGATCGACCGGCGGCATCAACGTTCACAGCGCAAGGATGCCGGGACGAGTTGCCCGACACGAAGTAGTGTTTGGCGCTCTCGGACAAACTCTCACTTTGCTCCACGATTCAATCAGCCGCGACAGCTTTATGCCGGGAGTAATGCTCGCGGTACGGCGAGTCGTGGACGAAAAGTCAATGATTGTGGGCCTCGACAAGGTCCTTGGCTTCTCTGATTAAAACGGCCAACCGGCAAGTTGAAATCACGCGATAAGTGAACCGCGTCAGAGTTCGCATCTAAGCCTGGAGAACGTGAGATGCAGGCATCAGATCTTGAAATCGCTATCGTAGGCGCAACTGGCGCAGTTGGCGCGGTTGCGCTCAAGCTATTGGCTGAGCGCCGTCACCCAGCCGACAAGTTGCGATTGCTCGCTTCCAAGAGATCTCACGGCAAGCAACTGGAATACGCTGGACAGATGCTGACGGTCAAGGAGGCAACACCCGAAGCGTTTGACGGGGTGGACGTGGCCTTCATCTCGGCTTCATCTGAAGTGAGTCTTGCGCTCGCTCCCGAAGCGGTCAAGCGCGGCGTGTTGGTAATCGATGACGGCTCCGCGTATCGCATGGAACCAAGCGTCCCGCTCATCGTTCCCGAGGTCAACGGCGAAGATGTTGAATGGCAATCCGGAATCATTTCAATTCCCAACTGCACTACTACTCCGTTGGTGATGGCGCTCGCCGCTCTAAGACAACGTGCGGAAATCAGCAGTGTAACCGTTTCAACGTACCAATCAGTCACCGGTACTGGTGCCGCCGCACGCGCCGAGTTGCTTGCACAGTCTCGAGACATGTTGAACGGTCAAGAGTTGTCGCCGCCAACCCAGTATCCGCATCGTATCGCTTTCAATCTGTTGCCGCAGGTAGACGACTTCGTGGACGACGACTACACGAAGGAAGAGCTCAAGATGCTCAATGAGTCGCGAAAGATACTTGGCGATCCGGGGTTGCGACTCGCCGCGACGTGCGTGCGTGTGCCAGTAGAGATTTCGCATTGTGAGTCTGTGAGTGTCGAATTCGATCGTCCGATGTCGGTGGATGTCGCTCGCGAGGCGCTCGCAGAGTTTCCCGGCATTATGTTGATGGATCGTCCGGGTGAATCTGTTTATCCGATGCCGTCGAACTCGGCAGACGAAGACGAGGTGATGGTTGGCAGAGTTCGACGCGATTTGGCGCATGAGAACGGAATCGTCCTATGGCTGGCTGCAGACAATCTTCGGAAAGGCGCGGCATTGAACGCGTTGCAGATTATGGATGAGTGTGTCAAGCGAGATTGCGTCCGACCACGCGTCGCAGCGGCAGTCTAAACCACCGGATTCTCGGTTCAATCTACGCGTTTCAATCAAACGCGTCTTGGTCCGTTGAGTGATGTTAAGATTCGGTGCGAAAGGGAGATTGAAATGGCAGAAATTGGACGTGTTCTAACAGCAATGGTTACCCCGTTCACCGAGGACGGAGAGGTCGACTATCCGCAGGCTAGAAAGCTGGCGAAGTCCTTGTTGGCGTCCGGTTCGGATGGACTGGTGATTGGAGGGACGACCGGAGAGGCGCCTTCGATGTCGGACGAAGAGCGCTTGAAGCTCTTCGCAGAGGTCAAAAATGCGATCGGGGATTCCGGCGCGGTTGTTGCCGGCACGACTGACAACAACACCTACCGATCCATCGAAGTGTCACGAGAGGCAGAAGCCGTTGGCGCCGACGCGATCTTGATGACGGTACCCGCTTACAACAAACCGACGCAAGGCGGATTGGTGAAACATTTCATCGCGATAGCCGAGGCGGTCTCGATACCCGGGATTCTCTACAACGTGCCGAGCCGCACGGCGTTAAACATGACGGCGGGAACGACTTTGAATTTGGCTGACGTCCCGAATATTGTCGGTGTCAAAGAAGCCAGCAGCGACGCAGATCAGATCGCGTACGTCATTAAAGGTGCACCCGACGGTTTCAATGTCTGGTCAGGCAACGACAACGAAACGTTCTCGATCGTTTCCACTGGCGGTTATGGCGTAGTCAGCGTTGCCAGCAACATCATCGGTAACCAAGTCAAAGGTCTTATCGGCGCAGTTTTGGAAGGCGACATCGAGCGCGCCGCTGGCGAACATCTTCGCTTGCTGCCGATTTTCAATGCGCTCTTCTTCATCACGAACCCTATACCCGTTCGCTACGCAATGAATCGGTCCGGTTTCAACGTGGGACCGGCCCGCCACCCGATGCAAGCGGACGACGACGAGATGGCCGCGTTTGCAGCGCAGTTCGATCCGATCATGGATCAATACCGAATCGATCTCCCCAACGGTTGATGCAGTCATGACCGATAAGTCGCCGAAAAAAGTGCTCAAGGATCTCGGCGACGGGTTAATAATGCGTTCCGCGGTTCGCGAGGATGCTGACGCGCTCGCGGAGTTCTGCGCCCAGGTCTTCATGGACGAACCTTTGGCCGAATCTTCGGGCACGGGAACTGAAGCATATTGGATCGCGAACTGGATACGTGACCTCCTCGGTAAGCCGCATCCGACGTTGAAGCCCGATGACATCATCATTGTTGAGGATGTCGAAAAGGGATGTATCGCTTCGACCACGACGTATCTGACGCAGACGTGGAGCTACGACGGTGTGGAGTTTGAGATTGGTCGACCTGAGATCGTGGGCACGGATCGCGAGTATCGAAACCGGGGCTTAGTCCGCGAACAGTTCGAATTGATGCACCGATGGGCCGAGGAACGCGGTCATCTCATCCAGGTCGTCTTGGGCATTACGAGTTACTACCGACTATTTGGTTACGAGTACGCCTTGCCCGCCGAAGGCGGGCGCTACACGCCGGTTGCCTCGTTGCCGCGTTGGGGGAAGGACGAGGAGCGTAAGTTCCAGTTGCGGGAACCCGTGGAGGACGACGTCCCGTTCATCACGCAAATATTGGAGGCTTCGACGCAGCGGTCGATGGTATCGGCGGTGTTTCGTGAGGAGGAGGTGAAGTATTTCACGTTCGATCGCAACCCCCGCAGCGCGGTTTGCCATAAGACAGCGATCTTGTGCAAATCTGATGGAGAGGGTTTGGGCGAGCCGATCGGCGTGCTCATGTACGCGATGATCGTCGAGGTCGATGAAGGCGTAAATTTACGGATGGAGATGTTAGAGCCGCGATATTGGCGGGAAGCGTTGCCATCGTTGCTGAAGGAGTTCGCGGAGTTGGCCGAAAAGGCTGGGGAAGGGCATCACGACCCGGAGCGGGAGATCAAGTCGATACGCCAGGATCTTCAACCTGACCATCCGGTGTACGTTTTCGATGACGGGGCCTTGGGGCACGAGCCGGAACGTCAGTACGGTTGGTACGTTAGAGTTCCTGATGTTGCCGCTTTTGTGCGGAAAAATTCGCCGGCGTTGGAGGCAAGGATCGGGGCTTCGTTGCACGCGGGAATCACTGGCAATGTCGAGATCCGCGTCGACCGCGACCGAGTTGCGATCAGATTTGAAAATGGTAAGATAACCCGCGTCGAACATCAGGAAGCGGTGCACCGGGAAAATGCAACTGGCGTGTGGATGGCATCTGCGAGATTTCCGGGTCAAACATTCCTCCCAGTTCTGTTCGGGTTCCGATCTGTCGCCGAAACGATTGCTGCGCACACCGATGCCAACGCCGGATCGAAGTCGTCACGGCATCTGGTGGAGACTATGTTTCCGAAGCGGTCATCGGATCTATCGCTAACCGTCAGTTAGATGAGCGCTGAATCAACCGGTCGTATTCGTGTTGTGACCGTCGGGGGCGGCACTGGGTCGTCGGTCTTGCTTCGTGGGTTGAAGCGGTACGTCGATCGGATTGATATCACCGCGATCGTAACCACATTCGACGACGGTGGCTCGTCTGGGAGGTTGCGTGATGAGTATGGTGTCCCCGCATTAGGCGACATTCGACGGTGTATCGCCGCACTGATACCGCCGGGCACGAGGTTCGACAAAATCCGAGACGAGTTTGAATTTCGATTCGAAACTGCAACGCAGCTCAAAGGACACGCATTTGGGAATCTCATGTTACTGATGTCGATACAACGGAATGGCAACCTGACCAAAGCAATCGACTCCATTTCAGACTCGCTAAATCTGCTCGGACGCGTGATTCCCGTTAGCGAAACGCCTTCCGACGTTTGCGCGACCTTGGATGACGGATCCGTCATTCGTGGCGAATCGACGGTCGGTGCCCGAAATGAAGAATTGTTCGGAAAATCGCAGGTTTACCTGGATCCTGCAGTAACCGCGAACCCCGACGCGCTAGACGCACTACACAACGCCGATGTTGTAGTCCTGGGACCTGGTGACCTTTTCACCAGCGTGATTCCTAACTTAGTCGCAGACGGAGTCGCCGTCGCTGTCAGAGACAGCCAAGCACGCATCTTGCAGATCTGCAACATCGCCAAGAAGCGCAACGAAACCGGTGGTTACTCGGCCTCCGATTTCGTGGCGACAGCAAATCGCTACTTGAACCCAGTCGCCAATATCCAGTCACCTGCCCGGCGCGTTGACGCCTTGATCGTGAATGAATTCGAAGCCGGTTCGCCACAACCGGAACAGGCGATCGAACTTGACGCGCAACTTCACACACAAATCGACACGATATTGGCTCGACCCATCGCGAGCGCGACTGACCCGCGGATCCACGATCCAGAAAAGCTGGCATCCGCAGTGATGGAAATTGTCGACGCGGATTTGACCTGACTTATCCGAAAAGTCAGCAAACCTTCAACCGCGTTCAACCACCAAAGTATCGTCCCGGTGCGGACCCGTCGAAATCTCAGATGCCGGGATGCCCAGCAACTCTTCGAGGCGTCCGACGTATCTTTTCGCGCCGTCGCACAGATCGCCCCAATCGGTTACCCGCGTAGTCGACTCTGTCCAACCTGGCAATTCTTCATAGATCGGTTGGCACCGGGCTAAACGACCCCGCTCGATCGGAAAGTCTTCGATGATCTCGCCATCAAGCGAGTACGCAGTGCATATCTTGATGCGATCCCAATTGTCAAGCGTGTCCAGCCGCGTCAACACCATCGACGTGAAGCCATTAACACGTGTCGTATAGCGCGCAGCTACTGCGTCGAACCATCCGACTCTTCTCCCGCGCCCAGTGGTCGCGCCGAACTCGCCTGCCATCTCGCGAATGCGGTTGCCTTCTGCGCCGTGAATTTCAGTCGGAAATGGCCCCGCACCGACGCGAGTGGCATAAGCCTTGAAGACACCGATAATCCGCGCAAACGAACTCGGACCAATCCCCGTTCCCGTCAACGCGCCACCAATCGTCGGACTCGACGACGTTACGAATGGATAGGTGCCGTGATCAATATCGAGCAACGCTCCTTGAGCGCCTTCCATGATCACGTTCTCGCCGCTCGCAAGCGCGTTCGTGACTATCTCGTCTGCAGACCCTATGTACTGGCCGATCTCATTCGCCCATCTCTTTGTCTGTCCCAAAATCTCGTCGACATCCAGCGGCTCGCCACCGTAGATTTTGGTGATGAGTTCGTTTTTGAACTCGATGATCGGCGGCAAGGTGATCATCAACTCTTCAAGGTCCAACAACTCACCAACTCGGACTCCCATGCGCGCAACTTTGTCAACGTACGCGGGTCCGATTCCACGCCCAGTGGTGCCAATCGCAGCCGCGCCACGACGTTGCTCTTCCAACTTGTCGAGCAAGACGTGGTACGGCATGATGAGATGCGCACGGTCGGAAATAGCGATCTGACCAGGTAACTCCCGCTCTTTGACCATCGAAATTTCTTCGATGAGCGCGTCGGGTGACACTACGACGCCGTTTCCGATGACGTTAATCGTGCCCTCGTAGCAGATCCCACAGGGGATGAGATGGAATACGAGTTTCCCGTAGTCATTTACGACAGTATGACCAGCGTTATTTCCGCCGGAAAATCTAACGATCACGGATGCATCAGCGGCGAGGAAGTCGATTATCTTCCCTTTTCCTTCGTCGCCCCATAACCCACCGAGCACGGCGGTCGTCGGCATTCGGTATTCCCCTTCGCGCAGATGTCCCGCCACGTCGCTTCCTTCGTAGTGGGACACCGGGCACGTGCATTTCGAGTGTGCTTAACAAAAGAATTATATCGCGCTGATCCAGATTGAAATCCGGTCGAAAAGCATGTTCAGGCAGCAGTTGTTCACGCTGTGCGTCGTACGCGTCCGACCTTTACACGATGCTGCGATTTGGGTTGCCGTAACATACGGTCAACGCAGAAATTCTCGCCTCGAGCAGCGAAAGATAGTCAAATGGCAACCGAAGCCCGAACCGCCCACATAGTCAGCGCCGAGATTGACGAAAAAGTCAAGCAATACCTATTCTGGACAGTGATGTGGATCTCTGCCGTGACAGTGGTCGGAATACTGATTCTTCCGATAATCGCCATCATTTATTGGGTATGGTACGCGCCTCGATATGTGGGATTTCACACCTTGGAACTGAGCGATACGGGAATCCAATCGAAACGCGGCGTGGTCTTTCGCAGCCAAACCAACGTTCCTCTCGACCGCATCACCGACGTTGCCGTACATCAAGGCCCCCTGATGCGGACTTTTGGCATCTATAAAGTCACCGTCGAGAGTGCCGGTCAGACACAAGTGCAAGGTGCGGCCAACATCATTGGCGTAGTCGAACCTTACGCATTTCGGGACGCTGTGTTGGAAAACGTGGACATGTTCAAACAGCGAACCGACAGCGAACCGGTTGGTTCTAATGACGTTGCAACGACGACCGCTGGTGGAGAAGACCACACTAAGCTGCTCACCGAAATCAGGGACATCTTGGCCAGGATCGAGGAGCGCGATACGTCGGGCTGATTCGCGAGTCGAGCAACCACGAACAGTTTGGAACTCGACCGCACATCGAGGATGCTTAGGTGATCAGACCCAAACCGCCAAAACATAGTGAATCGTCTGCGAACCAGTCAACTCCAAGTTGTTGACTGGTTCGGTCAGAAGCGTTATACTTTCGGGTTACCCGCTGAAAGAATCATGTGTTTTCGCTTGGTTCAATCTGGTGGGTGCACCTAAAAAGTTGAATATCGATTCCGCATTCTCCGAGAACCGGAGCAAGCCGATTCAAGAAGATGGATCAAGCTACTAAGGGCACATGGGGAATGCCTTGGCGCTAGAAGCCGAACAAGGGCGTAGTGAGACTGCGATAAGCCACGGTCAGCCGTCTGGCAGGCTAAGCCGTGGATTCCCGAGTGGGGAAACCCGAGGCCGCGCGTTCGCGCGCGGTTTCATCTCGAAAGAGAGGGTAAGCGGGGGAACTGAAACATCTAAGTACCCCGAGGAAAGGAAATCAACCGAGACTCCCTGAGTAGCGGCGAGCGAAAAGGGAAGCAGCCCAAACCGGGTGAGACTAAACGGCTCAGGAGCTTATGTCTCACGGGTGTTGTAGGGCTCAATTTGGAGGCTACCTGAGGCTTCCGAGGAGTTACAAAGCGCAACGATAGCTGAGCAGCAATGGAAAGTCTGGTCAAAGAGGGTGATAGCCCCGTAAGCGAAATCGTTGAGCCTCCTTTATTGAGTACCTGAGTACGGCGGGACACGTGAAATCCTGTTGGAATCTGGGGGGACCACCCTCCAAGGCTAAGTACTTCTAGCGACCGATAGTGAACTAGTACCGTGAGGGAAAGGTGAAAAGCACCCCAAGCAGGGGAGTGAAAGAGAACTGAAACCGTGTGCCTACAATCCGTTGGAGTCCACCTGCGGGTGGATGACAGCGTGCCTATTGAAGAATGAGCCAGCGAGTTACTTTGTGTGGCGAGGTTAAGGCGTTCAGCGCCGTAGCCGAAGCGAAAGCGAGTCTGAACAGGGCGTTCAGTCGCGCGGAGTAGACCCGAAACCGTGTGAGCTACCCATGGCCAGGCTGAAGCGAAAGTAACATTTCGTGAAGGGCCGAACCCGTTTACGTTGCAAAGTGATGGGATGAGTTGTGGGTAGGGGTAAAATGCCAATCGAACACGGAGATAGCTGGTTCTCCCCGAAATGCATTTAGGTGCAGCGTCGGGAATTACTTCGCGGAGGTAGAGCACTGATTGGGCTAGGGGGGGAAGACCTTACCAAACCCTGTCAAACTTCGAATACCGCGAAGGGTACCCCGGCAGTGAGACAGTGAAGGATAAGCTCCATTGTCGAGAGGGAAACAGCCCAGATCGCAAGCTAAGGCCCCAAAGTGTGTGTTAAGTGTTAAACGAGGTGGGGGCGCCCAGACAGCCAGGAGGTTGGCTTAGAAGCAGCCACCCTTTAAAGAGTTCGTAACAGATCACTGGTCGAGGGCTCCCGCACGGAAAATAAACGGGGCTCAAACACACCGCCGATGCTGCGAGAGGCGCGTTCGCGCGCCTCGGTAGGGGAGCGTTCCCAGCCGCGTAGAAGCGTGACCGTGAGGGCACGTGGAGTGCTGGGAAGTGAGAATGCTGGCATGAGTAGCGACAATGCCGGTGAGAATCCGGCACGCCGAAAGTCCAAGGTTTCCTACGCAACGTTGATCGACGTAGGGTAAGGCGGCCCTAAGGTAAAGCCAAATGGCGAAGCCGATGGATAGCTGGTTGAAATTCCAGCCCCGCCCCAATACCGATTGAGACGCAGGAGGGACGCGGATTGGTAAGCGATGCATACCAGTGGATATGGTGTGTCGCCACCTGTAGGCCAGCGTTGCGAGTTAAAATGCGCAGCGCGTTATGAGCAGAGGGGTGGCTGGACCTTAAGGTACGCCTCGAGGAACATCGCTGATCCTATACCGCCAAGAAAATCTCCGACGTCGAGGTGTTGCGGCGACCGTACCGCAAACCGACACTGGTGGACAGGGGTAAATGCCCCAAGGCGTTCGAGACAACCATCGTTAAGGAACTCGGCAAATTAACCCCGTAACTTCGGGATAAGGGGTGCCGATGGCGTATACGCGTTTACCGCGAAAAGCGTTGTCGGTCGCAGAGAACCGGCTCAAGCGACTGTTTATCAAAAACACAGGTCTGTGCCAAAGCGAAAGCTGATGTATACAGGCTGACGCCTGCCCAGTGCTGGTAGGTTAAGGAAGGGGGTGAGAGCTCCCGACTGAAGCCCCGGTAAACGGCGGCCGTAACTATAACGGTCCTAAGGTAGCGAAGTCCCTTGTCGGGTAAGTTCCGACCCGCACGAATGGCGTAACGACTTGAGCACTGTCTCAACGATGGACTCGGTGAAATTGCAGGACCCGTAAAGATGCGGGTTACGCGCGGCAGGACAAATAGACCCCGTGGAGCTTTACTGTAGCTTGACATTGGTTTGAGCTCAGGGATGTGTAGTAATAGGCGGGAGACTTCGAAGCGCAGGCGCCAGCCTGCGTGGAGTCGACCATGAAAGACCGCCCTTTTCTGCGTTTGAATCTAACCGTTTTTGGGACAGTGTCTGGTAGGCAGTTTGACTGGGGCGGTCGCCTCCTAAAAGGTAACGGAGGCGCACAAAGGTCACCTCAGGCTGGATGGAAATCAGCCATAGAGTGTATTGGCATAAGGTGGCTTGACTGCGAGACATACAGGTCGAGCAGGGACGAAAGTCGGTCAAAGTGATCCTACGGTACCGTGTGGAAGGGCCGTAGCTTAACGGATAAAAGCTACCCCGGGGATAACAGGCTAATCTCCCCCAAGAGATCGTATCGACGGGGAGCTTTGGCACCTCGATGTCGGCTCGTCGCATCCTGGGGCTGGAGAAGGTCCCAAGGGTCGGGCTGTCCGCCCGTTAAAGCGGCACGCGAGCTGGGTTCAGAGCGTCGTGAGACAGCTCGGTCTCTATCCGCCGTGCGCGCAGGACATTTGAAGGGAGCTGATCCTAGTACGAGAGGACCGGATTGGACGAACCTCTGGTGTGCCGGTTGTGGCGCCAGCCGCATTGCCGGGTAGCTACGTTCGGAAGGGATAAGCGCTGAAAGCATCTAAGCACGAAGCCCCCCCTAAGATGAGATGTCCCATCCTTTTGGAGTAAGACCACCGGGAGACTACCGGGTAGATAGGCCGTAGGTGTAAGCGTAGAAATATGCTCAGCTAAACGGTACTAATCGGTCGAGGGCTTGACCATAAAAATGCTTCATGTATCGGTTTGCTCCGATCATGGCGAGATTGCGGAATCGGTTTCAATTACATGCTCGACTAGCGTGTCGCGCATTGATTTGCTCGGTGCGGGGTAGAGCAGTGGTAGCTCGTCGGGCTCATAACCCGGAGGTCGCAGGTTCGAATCCTGCCCCCGCTACCAACGCTTCGGCAAGATAGCCGAAGATCGTTGCACAATATCGCAAAAGCTCCTTGGTGATAAGAGCGCGATGGAACCACCCGTTCCCATCCCGAACACGGAAGTGAAACGTCGTAGCGCTGACGATACTGCACCGCGAGGTGTGGGAAAATAGGTCGTTGCCAGGGGGCTTTTACAATTGTTGATGCATCTTGTTCTGCATGACGATTCGGGAGAGGTGGCTGAGTGGACGAAAGCGCCGGTTTCGAAAACCGGTATCTCGGGCAACCGGGATCGCGGGTTCGAATCCCGCCCTCTCCGCCATTCTTCAATCCAAGCCTTTCGACGGCCAGCGTCGCATCTTGAAGATCACAGACACGATGCCGCCGCGGAGAGGTGCCGGAGCGGCTTAACGGGCACGCCTGGAAAGCGTGTGTGGGCTCAAACCCACCGCAGGTTCGAATCCTGTCCTCTCCGCCATCACAACCCTCGTTAATCCAAGCCTCGGCGATCTTCGCCACTTAGATTCGAACGAATGTAATGTTGTATGTTACGGTGTTCTGAAACAATCGAAAGGCGAAGCACAATTTCCCGTCGTTTGACGAGCGGGTTCGCCAGAAAAGTGACGATACGGATTAGAGCACTGTGAACGTTAATGAAGATTTGAAATACTGGGTGGCTTTTCACCGCATTCATGGCATGGGACCGAAGAGATTCAACCGTATGGAGACACACTTCGGCAACCTAGAGGATGCTTGGAACGCAAATAGCGGTGAATTGCGAGACGCAGGAATTGGAACTGCGTTGATCCAAGACATCGATTCGACGAGAGATCGCATTGATCCCGAAACTGAACTGGATCGATTGGTGCGGCGTGGAATCCGTCCGATCCATCTACGCTCGGATGAGTATCCTGACCATCTCGCAGAATCGCCAGATGCGCCAGCAGTGATCTATGTTGCCGGTGATATGGACCCGCGCGACAACAACGGCGTCGCCATCGTCGGGACTAGGAATGCGACAGATTACGGCATTCAAATGGCGACCACACTCGCTCACGATCTAGCCAGTATGGGCATCACCATTATCAGCGGTCTCGCAATTGGAATTGATACCGCCGCGCATCGCGGCGCCTTGAAGGCCGGGGGCAGGACGATAGCGGTCCTAGCCGGTGGCTTAGACTCCATCTATCCGCAACGCAACCGCGGCCTCGCTAGGCAGATCGTCGAGAGCGGAAGTCTGGTCTCCGAATATCAACTCGGCGTGCGTTCGAAACGCGACCACTTCCCACGTCGCAACCGCATCATCAGCGGCCTCAGCCGCGGCGTAGTCGTCGTCGAAGCGGCTAAAAAGAGCGGGGCAACTTGGACCGTAAAGTGGGCTTTGGACCAGAATCGAGAAGTCTTTGCGGTCCCGGGCAATGCCACCTCGCCGCAGAGTGAAGGAACCAACTGGCTCATTCAACAAGGTGCCAAACTGACAACCCGTGCCGACGATGTCATACAGGAACTAAGCGTATTCTTCGGCGACCTCAAACCGAATCCGGAAGCGATCCACCGCTCTTCGGCCGCGCATATCCGCGCTACTGTGACCAAGCCCAACAGTTTATCCAACAACCGGAACATCGAGGACACTCAATCTCGTAACGAAGAGATCGAGACGTTCAACGAAAAAGAGCACTCCATCGCCAAGTCGTTACGCGACTCAGAAGGCCCGGTACACGTAGATGAAATCGCCCGAAAGCTATCCTTATCAGTAACCGAGACAATGTCAACACTTACCATGATGGAAGTGCGGGGCATTGTGCAATGCACCGAAGGCGCGTTATACGATCTGTCGAACCGACGCGCCGAAATCGGCGCGCCGAGATTGTTGGATGAAGGTCAACCTGCATAATTACTGATTCCCCACGAAGTCGAAAACCGGCTTCGAGAATGGGATTTGAAAACTAGCGGAAGTGTGAAGAATTGGCAAAGCGAACGAAGGCAGTTGGCGACGACCTAGTGATCGTCGAATCGGCTGCCAAGGCGCGCACTATTGAGCGCTACTTGGGTGATGGTTTCGCGGTAAAAGCATCTGTTGGTCACGTTCGTGACCTGCAGAAATCGAATATGGGTGTCGACGTCGATAACGATTTTGAGCCGAAGTACAGCATCGTTGCAGACCGCCGTAAGGTTGTGAACGAACTTAAGGCCGCCGCCAAACGCGCTGGTAGCGTTTATCTCGCTACCGACCCGGATCGAGAAGGCGAGGCCATTTCATGGCACTTGAGCGAAATCCTAGGCATCTCACAGAGCGATGCCCGACGGGTCGTATTCCACGAAATCACTAAAGACGCCGTAATGGAGGCGTTCAAAGAACCGCGCCAAATCGACCATCAACTCGTCGAAGCGCAACAAGCGCGGCGCATCCTCGATCGTCTTGTCGGCTTCAAACTAAGTCCGTTCATCCGCAACAAAGTCGCCGGCGCTCAGTCCGCCGGTCGAGTCCAGTCTGTCGCACTGCGGTTAGTCGTTGATCGCGAAGAAGAGATCAACGCCTTCATACCCAAAGAGTATTGGCTGATCTCGGTCGACCTCGAAAAGCAATCCTCGGATATCGCAGTAGGTGCGCGCCTTTACCGGATCCACGGCGAGAAAAAGGATCCGAGCAAACCCGAGAACGAACTGCTGCCCAACGAAGCCACAGCCACGGCAATCGCCGATGAGCTCAAATCTGCTTCTTACACGGTTTCTAGCGTCACCAAACGCCAGGTAAAAGTCCGTCCCCGTCCTCCGTTCATTACCAGCACACTTCAACAGCAAGCTGCGAGAAGTCTTCGCTTTAGTGCGCAACGCACGATGAGTTCCGCTCAAAGTCTTTACGAGGGCGTCGTCCTTGGTGATGGTGAGCCGGTGGGACTTATCACCTACATGAGAACGGACTCGACCAATCTTGCGTCGTCGGCTCTACAACAGGCTCAAACCTTTATCCAAAGCGAATTCGGCGATGAATACCACGCCGGAAATCGGGTTTACCGAACGAGTTCGCGAAACGCTCAGGAAGCGCACGAGGCCATACGGCCGACTTCCATCGCCAACAGTCCAACGCGCATATCGCGTTACCTCAACGACGACCAGCGTAGGCTCTACGGGCTCATTTGGAGCCGAATGGTCGCTAGCCAAATGGCGGATGGCATCGACGAACGCACACGCGCCGACATCGACGCCGTCACGACAAACGGCAAGACCCATAAATTGCGCGCAACCGGGTCAGTCATGATCTTCGACGGTTTCCGTAAGCTTTATATCGAAGCGAGGGACGAAGATTCCGAGTCCGACGACGCTAGGCGGCTACCACCGCTGTTTGAGGATGAGTCTCTGAACATGTTGAAGGTCAACAGCGATCAGAAGTTCACGCAGCCGCCTCCCCGGTTCACTGAAGCCAACCTGATCCGAACATTGGAAGAACTTGGCATCGGAAGGCCTAGCACTTACGCCACCATTGTCGGCAGAATAGTCGATAGGAATTACGTAACACGCGAACGGAACCGATTCCACCCCACCAAAAGTGGCATCGCCGTGTGCGCCATGCTCAAGCAGTTCTTCCCCGACATCGTCGATGTGGGCTTCACTGCTGGCATGGAGACGAAACTCGACGACATAGCGAGCGGCGATTTGGAACGCGTCGAAATGCTGCGCGAGTTTTACTCGCCGTTCGACGCCGCACTCGATCATGCCTTCCAAAACGCCCAGCGCGTCCGCCGATCCGAATTCGACGTCGCAAGCGGTATCAAATGTGAAGGCGGAACCGAGCTAGTTGAACGCAACGGTCGGCGAGGCGATTTCCTGGCGTGTCCTCAATATCCGACATGCAAATTTGCGATGGACCTGTATCCCGGCGATGATGCTGACGGCGAAAAGATCGAAGAATGGCAAGGCGAGTTCACTCGCCGGATGTCACAATGCCACGCCGCGCACCCGGACGGCGTCCCCGAACTTGAAAAACGTGTCGAGGTCGGCTCTGGCGTCACCTGCGACGGCGGTGTCGAACTCGTGGTGCGCAACGGCCGCCGGGGCGAGTTTATCGCATGCCCCGAGTTCCCCAAATGCCGCGTCGCACTCGATCTCAAACCGGAAGACGAAGCCGAACTCGCCGAATGGGACGAGAAACGAGTCCAGCGGATGCAACGATGCTTCAAAGAGCATCCCGAAGCCGCCAAAAAACGAAGCACGCGCACCTCGCGTTCAACTAAGTCACGCGCTCGCACCAGCACCAGCCGCGCACGCACGTCGAGCTAATCCGACCCGTCCTACGCTCACGATGCTCCCAACCGAATTCGGAAGGAGCATCAAATGACAACCGAACGTCGAGGATCGAACGATCTGAACGTACCCGGCCTATGGGATGTGGTTGACAACACCGCATGGGTGCCGATCCTTGTCGAGTACCAGAAATACTTGACGTCGATCCGGCAGCTAGCAACCCCAACAATTCGGAACTACCTGAGCGATCTCGCCGCGTTCATGAGATTCCGATCCGAAGTTCGCACTCTAAACAACGTCACATCCCCTGACCGGAGTGAGCTTAGAAGTTACCTCGCATTCCTCGCGAACAATGGATACGAGAAGGCATCGATCAGCCGTAAATTGACCGCATTGCGCACATTCTTCGGATGGATGCAGGAGACCGGCAAGGTAGGCCAAAACGACACCGACATGGTCGCCGCGCCGCGTCAAGCCAAGAGACTCCCATACGTCGTCTCAGAAGCGGAAATCGAACGACTCCTGATGGCACCCGACATCTCCACAACTCTAGGTTTGCGCGACCGCGCCTTACTCGAGTTGATCTACGCCTCAGGAATGCGCGTCTCCGAGATCAATTCTCTTGACATCGCCGACGTCGACCTTAAGTCCCGAGAGTGCCGGGTATTCGGCAAGGGAGCTAAGCAACGCATCGTCCTGCTTGGCGAGACAGCCGCGCAATGGATCAAAAAATACTTAAACGCATCGCGCCCAAAACTCGCAACCCGACGTTCCCAAGATGCACTCTACCTCAACAAACTCGGTGGCCGATTAAGCACTCGAAGCATCCAAGAGATCGTCAAACGAAACGCCCTCAAATCTGGTCTCGATGCCAACTTCCACACCCATATCCTCCGCCACAGCTTCGCCACCCACCTTTTAAACGGGGGCGCTGATCTCCGAGTCGTGCAAGACCTACTAGGTCACGAATCGCCGTCCACCACGCAAATCTACACTCATGTCTCGGCTGAGCAGGCGCGCAAGGTCTACCTCCGCGCCCACCCGGGCACCAACCTCCGGCGGCGCGCCTCAAGGCGAAAAGACCACAACGCGTTATAGCCTTGAAATTGGCGCACGAGACATTATCTCGGGCGCGGTGCGAACACCTCCAATAGCGAAAACTCCGGGATAAACGATGAGCCGCATCTTGGTCATAAATGGCCCGAACCTTAACAACTTGGGGAAACGCGACGCCACGCAGTACGGCTCGATCACGCTGGCAGACATTGAGCAACGCGTCTCTGAGCGTGCCAGTCAACTCGGGGTCAGTGCCGCGTTCTTCCAGTCCAACCACGAAGGATCGATCGTCGATTGGATCCAGGCCGAATCCGCAGATGCGGCCGGCATCATCATCAACGCTGGCGCATTGACGCAAGTCGGATACTCCGTGCTCGACGCCATATTGGACAGCAAACTGCCAACAATCGAAGTGCACATGTCCAACATCCACGCCCGCGAAGAGTTCCGACGCCATTCCGTCATCGCGCCCTTCGCATTGGGTCAGATAGCCGGCCTCGGTTGGCGGGGATACACACACGCCCTCGAAAGTCTGGTCGCTCATGTTGAGGAAAACTCAGGATGAGTGAAATCGATTTTCGTTACCCCAACCGTGTCGCCGCTCTGCGTTCGTTGATGAAAGAGCAAGAACTCGACGGCATGTTGATCTCAGATTCACACAACCGACGCTACCTTTCAGGCTTCATCGGCACCGCAGGATTACTCTTCATTACCGGCTCCGATGCCGTACTAGCGACCGATTTCCGATACACCGAACAGGCCGCCGATCAAGCTACCGGATTCGAGATATCGAAAATCCAAGGCCGACTTAGCGAGTGGTTTCCAAAACTGGTCGGCGATCTGGGTGTCGGCACAATCGGTTTTGAGTCCGACAACCTTACCGTTGCCGCTCTCAAGATGTACACAGACGCCATCGCCGAGAGCGAGATCCAAGTCACACTTGAGCCGAAATCCGGCGATGCCGCCAAACTACGTGCGATCAAAGACCCTGGTGAAGTCGAAATGTTGCAAAAAGCAATTGACATCGGCGATGCCGCTTTCGAGGAAACCGCCAACAAATTGGTGTCCGGCATGACCGAGAAGGAAGCCGCATGGGAGTTCGAAAAGGCGATCCGTGAACGCGGCGCAGAATGTCTATCCTTTGACACCATCGTTGCCACTGGCCCGAACGCGGCTCGACCGCACCACCAAACGGGCGACTCCGAACTCAAAGAAGGCGAAACTATCGTCTTCGACTGCGGTGCAACGTACCAGGGTTACTGCTCCGACCTGACACGTACCGTTGTCCTCGGCGAAGCTGACGACGAGGTGGCACGAATCTACAACATCGTTCTCGAAGCGCAAGAAACCGCGATTGAGCAGGTCGAAACCGGCATCACCGGTGGTGAAGCCGATGCTATCGCTCGCAAGATTATCGACGAAGCCGGCTATGCCGACAACTTCGGCCACAGCCTGGGCCACGGCCTAGGTCTCCAAGTCCACGAAGAACCCAACGTCGGACCCCGCGGCACAACACCATTGGAAAATGGAATGCCATTCACCGTTGAACCCGGTATCTACATACCCGGTTGGGGTGGTGTCAGAATTGAAGATGTAGTCGTCTTGGAAAATGGACGCGCCCGCGTTCTAAGCCACGCCGCCAAGATGCGGTTTTGAAACCAACCCAATCCCTCGAAACTAACCCAAACCAACCTAACAAAGAAAGCTCCTACTAATGACAATTTCCTCCTCTGAAATCCGCCGCAACATGACCATAATGTTGGATGGCGATATCTACCAGATCATGGAGTGGCAGCATCGCCAAGCACCCAAGGCGCCGCCGACGCTAACCCTCAAGGTCAGGCAACTCAGCACTGGCAACGTCTTCGAACGCAAACTCGCCGGAAACCAAAAATTGACCGCCGCCCCTACCGAGCGCCGGAACGCCCAGTACCTATACAAAGAAGGCGATTTCTACGTCTTTATGGACATGGAAACCTACGAGCAACACTTGATCAGCGACGCGCTCCTAGGCGACGGCGTTTATTTCCTGCCTGAAGGCGGCGAGTTGGTGCTACTGATGCACGAGGAAAAGCCGATACTCGTCGAAATGCCATCCGCCGTCAATCTCACCATCGCCCAAACCGAAATCGGGTTGAAAGGTGATACCCAAAGCGGCGCCACCAAACCTGCTACAACCGAAACCGGCCTGACCCTCCAAGTTCCGCTTTTCGTCAGCGAAGGTGACCGCATTAGCGTCAACACCACGTCGAAGGAGTACATCGGCAGAGGCGTTTGACCCCGTTCGCCGCGCAACATCGAGTCGCAGAAAATGGCGGCAGTCTGATGTACAACACCACAACTTCGCCTCCAACGTCCGCCGACAAAACTCATCCGAGCTCGGTGTCCGAAGTTTCGCAACTCATCCAAGGGTTGCTCAAAAACGACCCGAAACTCGCCAACATCACCATGATCGGCGAAGTATCCGGTCATTCGCAACCAGCTTCCGGCCACAGTTACTTCTCCGTGCGAGACCGAGAAGCCGGGCTCCGTTGCGTGATGTTCCGATACGGCCGCGGGCATCAACACCTGGAAGACGGCGCATTGGTCCTGTGCCAGGGCAGCGCCGGAATCTACGCCCCCCGAGGCGACCTCCAAATCGTCGTCACCTCTGTCGAACCCGCCGGCGTCGGAGATCAACAAGCTCAACTCGAAGAGCTGAAACGCAAGCTGCGCGCCGAAGGCCTCTTCGATCCCTCTCGCAAACGACCCATACCGCAGTTCCCCCAACGCATCGCAGTCATCACATCCGAACAAGGCGCAGTCTGGCACGACATCCAAAACATCGTCCGTCGCCGCTACCCGTTGATGGAACTCCTGCTCGTTCCGTCCGCCGTCCAAGGCGAGCTCGCACCCGAAACTATTGTCGAAGCATTCGCTGAACTCCATGAATACGCCGAAACAGAACACGTCGACGCAGTAATCGTCGGCCGCGGCGGCGGTTCCGCGGATGACCTCATGGCATACAACGATGAGATGGTCGCACGTACCATCTTCGCAAGCCGCATCCCAGTCATCAGCGCCGTAGGACACGAAACCGATTTCACTATCGCCGATGACGTCGCCGACCTCCGCGCACCCACGCCCTCAGCAGCAGCCGAGCTAGTTTCACCGGACATCGGAGGACTTACCCTCGAAACTGCAGACTTCATCCAACGTTTAATGCGAGGACTGTCCGGACGCGTAACTCTCGCCCGACAACGCCTAGACCTGACCCAAGATCGACTCTCCGAGAACGCACCCGAAACCCAAAGATTCCGCGACCGCGTCGAAGAGTTGAGGTCACGTGCTAGAGATTCGTGGTCCCGCTACGTCGCAATGAAACGCGAAGCAATGAAGCGAGTCGAAGCAGAACTCCGAGCCTTGGGACCCGAAAACATTCTCGAGCGCGGCTACGTAATGGTCCGCGGCACCGTTGGCAGCGTCATCACTCGAGCCGCCGACGTCGAACCCAAATCAACCTTGGAATTAACTTTCGCCGACGGCACCGCTGAAACTGAGGTCCGTTCCGTAAACGCCAACAACTGACCAGGTACGCACATATGACCGACGAAGACCAACCGCAGAACGAACAACCGACTTCATTCGAAGACGCCTTCACCAGACTCGAAACGGTAGTGCGTCGACTAGAAAGCGGCCAAATGTCGCTCGATCAATCTACTGCGCTCTTTGAGGAAGGCATGCAACTCGCCAAAACCTGCACCGAAATGCTCAACGGCGCCGAGCTGAAAATCCAGAGGTTGCAACAAGGACTAGTGGAGCAATTGAACTTGGTGGCGGACGACTAACCGTGGTCAAGGCCACACATCCCACGGATCGACAATCATTGCGCATCGGTTGGTTCACGTCCGCCAACGGACCCGGTTCACGCGGAATGTTTACCGGCGTCCTGAACGCGATCCAATCCGGACATCTGAACGCGAAATTCGAATTCGTCTTCGTCAATCGCGAGCGAGGCCAAACCAATCCCACCGATAGCTTCCTAGACCTTGCCGAAACCGGCGGAATCCCGACCGTAACCCTCTCCTCGACGAAATTCCGCGAAAAACACAAACCCTCGACCTGGCCTGAGATACGAAAAGAATTCGACCATGCCGTATTGGCCCAGTTAGCGCCCTTCAAACCCGACATCTCCGTCATGGCCGGTTACATGCTCTTCGCACCGGAAATCGGCCGACGGATGTTATGCCTCAATCAGCACCCCGCATTGCCCGGAGGAACAATCGGAAAATGGCAAGACGCGATCTGGGACATCATCGAACAGGACGCGCACGAGCATGGGTCAATGGTCCACATCGCAACACCAGAACTCGACCGCGGCCCCGTCGTGACAACATGCAGTTTCTCCGTCCGCGGCCCAAGCTACGACCACCTATGGGAAGACGTTAGCCGCCGCGACATAGCCCAGTTGCGAAGAGCAAGTGATGAGAACATCCCACTCTTCGCCGCGATCCGCGAAGCCGGCGTCAAGCGCGAGCAACCGTTAGTAGTCGAGACTCTCAAAGCGATTGCGGACGGAAAAATCGATCTGGCCGCGATCGCGCAAGGCAGTCGATCAAGCCCTGTGGATACGACCGAGCAGGTCGAAGCTGCCGTAGCCAGAAGCCAACTCTAATCCAGCCCCGCGTCTAACATCGCGGCGCTCAATTCCCGCGTGGCAGCTCCAGGATCCGCTGCACCGAGTATCGAACGCACTACCGCCACGCCTACGGCACCGCTAGTGAGGACTTCCCCAACGTTCTCCGTCGTGATCCCGCCGATTCCAATCACCGGAAGCCCAGTCTCTCGCACAACCTGTTGGATGACGCCTACCCCGTGCGCCTTTCCGCCAGGATGCGTCCCAGACGGAAAAATCGTGCCTAGCACCAAAAAATCAGCCCCCATCTCCATCGCTCGTCGCGCCCCATCTGCACTGTGAACCGAGCGCCCAACAAGCGAACCAACCCCATATGTCCGCCGAGTTTCATCGATACTCGTGCCTACACTCTCCGAGAGTTGCAATCCGTCGACGCCCTGAAACAGCTTGATCTGCCTATTCGACGGATTCACGATGACCAAAGCACGGTTCCCAACGGCCTCAACGACACCGTTAACCAACGCATCAAATTCGATCGCGCCGGCTTCTGGTGCACGGACCTGAACCATATTCACGCCGTTGTCAACCGCACGGGATACCGCATCAATTAACCGCGTAACGTCATACCCCACAACGCCAAGATCGGTAACCAAACACAATGTTGGAATGGCGAGGCGTAGGCGCATCGAATCCGACATACCATTCCGCCCGTCCGGACTACGCGGATACGGCCAACGCCTCTTGAGGACTGCTTGGCGACGCACCCGAAACCGGTATCCGCCCTGCCAAATAAGCCATGCGCCCGGCTTCGACGCCCAATTTGAACGCCTCGCCCATCATCGCCGGATTCTCCGACTGCGCGATCGCCGTGTTAACCAACACCGCGTCTGCCCCCATCTCCAGCACCATCGACGCGTCCGAAGGAACACCCAAACCAGCATCGACAACCACTGGCACGCTTGACTGCTCGATGATTATCGCGATCTCTTCAGCAGTGTGAACGCCACGGCCCGAACCAATCGGCGAACCGAGCGGCATCACCGTCGCGCATCCCAGATCCTCTAACTTCATGGCGAGCACCGGATCGGCGTGGATATACGGCAACACCGTAAACCCTTCCTTCAGTAGCATTTTCGCCGCCATATACGAACCAACCGGATCCGGGAGAAGGTGAGCCGGCTCCGGAATCACCTCTAGCTTGATCCAGTCCGAACCCGTCACCTCGCGCGCCAATCGAGCAATACCTACCGCCTGCTCCGCCGTCCGCGCACCGGCAGTATTTGGGAGTATCTGGTACTTGTCCCAATCCAATACGTCCAACAGCGTCTCTTCGTCGGGATCGTCGAGATTTAGCCGACCGATCGCCACGGTGATTATCTCAGTGCCCGAAGCCACCACCGATTCGAGCAACTGTTGGGAAGAGCGGTGCTTCCCGGTACCAGTCATCAGGCGCGAACTAAAGGATTTGCCTGCGATTACCAGCGGGTCGTCTGTCATGTTGGAGGAGCTCGGTTGTTGTCTGATCGTGGCTAAGTGCGTTAGAACAAGTTGTGAGATTGTCCGCCATCTACGTTGATGCACGCACCAGTAATTAGGTCAGCGTGTTGGGATGCCAAGAATGCGACAGTTGCGCCGATCGGCTCCGGCCATCCGAATTTGCCCATCGGCAGGTTGCGAGCTACAAACTCATCGACGAACTCCGGAGTGTTGATCTCTTGGAATCGTTCCCAAGTGCCGCCCGGGAAGAGAATCGAACCTGGCGCGATCGAGTTAACCGTTACCCCGGTCGGCGCGCTCGAAAGCGCGGCATGTTTCGAGAGCGCGATCATCGCCGCCTTCGCAACCATGTACGGCGCGGTGCCGCCGGCCTCGCGTCCGTAGATGCTCGAGATGTTGATGATCCGACCCCAACCGCGTTCCTGCATCCTCGGCAACGTGAGCTTCATCAACCGAATTGCTGACCAGAGGTTCAAATCGATAACCATGCCGAAGTCTTCCAGCGAAGAATTGACCACGTCGCTGGTTCCCATGCTGCCGCCAACATTGTTTACCACGATGTCTGGATCGCCCAAATCGGATTTCACGCGGCTCACCGCTTCCCCGGGCGCATCGGGATCGCCCATGTCGAGCGAGTAACCCACCGCCTTAACACCGATTTCCAAAAGCTCGCCAACCGTCGCGTCCAACTGCTCTTGACCTCGAGCGCAAATGGCGACGTCAACGCCTTCTCTCGCCAAAGCGAGGGCGGATTGTCGCCCAAGACCTCTACTGCCACCGGTGATTAGTGCGCGCTTGCCCTTGATTCCTAGGTCCATTCTCGGTATTCTCCATTCGACGTTTTAACTCTGATGCTGACCCAGAACCAACGTCGAATCTCTCGCTTTTCCAATGGAATCAAGAATACCGCACCTGTTGACACCAGATAACCCGAAAACAAGATGCAATAAGCAGTTCCATGAACGGCGCAAAGGATGCAAATGTGGGTAAAATCGGTAAGCACAAGCCGTGGTGAAAGACTTGGTTTACCCTCGCCAGCGGGCGATGACGAAACAGAATCGAAAAAACACCATGCTTATAATTAGGGCGTGCAGTCAGACGGGACTGCACGGTGATACCTCAAGGATTTCTAATTGACGACCACAGAGACGGATCAGACGGCGGGCCCTGGAAACGTCGCTGTATTGACCGACGACACTGATCAGCAAAAAGATGCTGAACAACGGATTCCGACTGAACCTGAACAGATCTCGGAAAACGGCGATGACACGAACGGCGAAGTGGAAGAGCTGGATCTCGTATTCAGTTACTTGCCAAAGGAAGGGCTGAGGCGCGGCGACATCATCGACGGCATTGTGCTCGACGCAGCGCGAGACGGTCTCCTTGTAGATATCCAACAGAAATCCGAAGGCTGGGTTCCCATTCGGGAGACCCGTTTACTCACCGAAGAAGAGGGTGATGAAGCGTTGCCGGATATCGGCGACGAAGTCATCCTTTACGTTTCAAGGCCCGAAGGCCCCGATGGATACCCGCTGCTTTCCATCGACCGCGCACGCGGCGAACATGGTTGGCGCGACCTGGAAAAGGCGCGCGAAGCAGAAGAGACGGTCAAGGGTCGGATCATCGGATCAAACCGTGGCGGAGCCGTGATACAGGTCAAAGGGGTGCAAGGTTTTGTCCCGCTTTCCCAACTCGTCGGTCCCGCACGAGACCTCTACGTCGGAGATGGTGCACCTCCAAAGCCGGGATTCATCGGCATGGAGATCGATTGCAAAATACTTGAGCTCAATCGACGCCGCAACCGCGCTATCTTCTCAGAGAGGGCTGCTTTGGAAGCCATAAACCACATGCAGAAGATGCGCCTTGTCCAAGAACTGGAAGAAGGCGACATTCGACGCGGACGCGTCGCTGGGATATCGAGTTTCGGTGCATTCATTGACCTCGGTGGAGCTGACGGCCTCGTCCACATCTCCGAGATGTCATGGTCATCTGTGAATCGACCTGATGACGTGGTAAAACTCGGCCAAGACCTCGATGTCTTGGTTTTGAAGGTCGATCGCGAGTCCTTGAAGATCGCATTGAGCATGAAGCGACTGTTGCCCGAACCTTGGGAAAACATCGAGAACCAACTTAGCGTTGGCCAAATTGTTGAGGGTAAAGTCACCAAACTGGCGCATTTCGGAGCTTTTGCCCGCGTTGGCGAAGGCATCGAGGGCTTGGTCCACATTTCCGAGTTGACAAACCGGCACATAAAGAGCCCTTCAGAAGTGGTTAAAGAGGGTGACGTACACAACTTCCGTGTGATACGAATTGAACCAGAGCGTCGACGACTTGGCCTCAGCTTAAAACAGGTTGAAACTTCGCAAGGTGGCTCGGACGCGCAAGGTGGTTCTGGCGGTGACAGGTCGAGCTTCGCTGACGGCGGGTTTGAAGACCTATTTGACGATTGATATCGAACGGGCGCGTAGGGTGTCCGTACAACCTGACTGAAGGGAGCGTCTTAGCAATGCCCGACAGCAGTGAACGTGGATTTAACATGTTCTCAGCACCCGCAAGACGGGTGTTTGAGACCGCCCAAGAGGAGGCCAAGCGATACAACCAGCGGTACATTACCGCTGAGCATCTTCTGCTTGCCCTGCTCGGCGAAAAAGAAGGCATTGTCGCTCAGGTTTTCACCAACCTCAAGGTCGACGTGCGCGAACTGCGCACGGCACTTGAGTTTTCCATCAACCGCGAAGCAACCCCAGGCGAGCGACCACCCAGTCTTGGGCCGCGGGCCAAAAAAGCCATTCGTTTGGCAGTGGATGAGGCGCGCCTCAGCGAATTGAACCGCGTCGGAACTGAACACCTCCTTATCGGTTTGCTGCGCGATGGCGAGGGCGCCGCTGCCGATCTACTGGTTCAGAACGAGGTCACGCTCGACCGCGTTCGTGACGAGACACAGAAGTTGGAAACCGGCACGAAGCGTTCGCGACGTAAGGGTGCGGACGACAAAAAGAGACGCACTCCCATGCTCGACAGCATGGGCGTTGACCTTACCGAGTTGGCTTCAAACGGCAAGCTAGACCCGGTTATCGGGCGCGACACCGAACTCGAACGCGTAATCCAGATCCTCAGCCGAAGAACTAAGAACAATCCCGTTCTGGTCGGAGACCCCGGCGTCGGCAAGACCGCGATCGTCGAGAAACTGGCCATTACGATCGTTGATGGCGCGGTGCCAGACATGCTCAAGGGACGACGCGTCGTCGCGCTCGACATGGGTTCGTTGATCGCCGGCACCAAATACCGCGGCGAATTTGAAGAGCGCATGACGAAGATCATTGCCGAACTCAAAGCCAACCGCGAGTGCATTCTCTTCATCGAAGAAATCCACACCCTCGTTGGTGCAGGGGCGGCCGAGGGTGCCGTCGATGCCGCCAACATCCTCAAGCCATCGTTGGTGAGAGGAGAACTCCAGGTTGTTGGTGCTACAACCCACGACGACTATCGAAAACACATCGAACGCGACGCCGCGCTGGATCGGAGATTCCGACCCGTCAAAGTCGAACCGCCCGATGTCGAAGAGACCGTCAAGATTCTCCGTGGCGTCAAAAAACAATACGAGGATCACCACCAACTCACGATCGCTGATGAAGCCATCGAGATCGCCGCACAATTGGCAGACCGGTACATCGTGGATCGACACCTGCCAGACAAGGCGATCGATCTGATCGACGAAGCGATTTCCCGCGTTCGCGTCAAGAACACAATGCCGCCGCCCGAAGTGCGCGATGCGATTCGTGTGCTCAACGACATTCTGCGTGAGAAGAACGAAGCCGTCACGCGTCAAGACTACGACGCGGCTTCGGAGCTCTTCGAACGCGAGACCAAACAGAAGGCGATAATCGCGAGGGTTGAAAAGAAATTCGCCGATTACAACAAAGACAACATCAAGACTGAAGTCGGCCCTGACGACGTCACCGAAGTCGTCTCAATGTGGACAAGTATCCCCGTGACACGGCTCGACGTAGTTGAGGTCGAGCGACTCCGCAACATGGAGGGCGAACTCCAGAAACGCGTCCTCGGTCAACACGAACCGATCGGGATCGTGTCTAAAGCGGTGCGCCGAGCACGGGCTGGATTCAAAGACCCGAAACGACCAATCGGCGCGTTCCTGTTCTTAGGTCCCACCGGCGTCGGAAAGACTCATCTCGTCAAGCAGCTAGCCGAATACTTATTCGGCGACGAACGCTTGATGATCCGTCTCGACATGTCCGAATACATGGAGAAGCACACCGTTTCTCGTCTGATCGGCTCGCCGCCAGGGTACATCGGCTACGGTGATGGCGGACAACTCACCGAGGAAGTTAGGAAACATCCCTATAGCGTCATTCTGCTGGACGAAATCGAAAAGGCACACCCTGACGTATTCAACACACTTTTGCAGGTGTTTGAAGATGGTCACCTGACCGATGGACAGGGTCGCAAGATCGACTTCAAAAATACGATCCTCGTTATGACGTCGAACCTCGGTTCAAACCTCATCTCCAGCGGATACAAAATCGGATTTGGCACCGGCGAAGCTTCGGATGGCACCTCGGAAGATGACTACCTCCGAATGAGGGATCGCGTTCTCGAGGAACTCAAGAACCCGAGGAACGGGTTCAAACCCGAGTTCTTGAACCGCATCGACGGTGTTGTCGTCTTCCGCGCCTTGGGCCGGGACGACGTCCTCAGCATCGTGGATCTGATGATGAGCGAAGTCGCAGAACGCGCCGAGGAACACGAGATGTCGATACGCGTCTCCGATTCCGCCAAGGAATACCTCGCTGAAGTCGGTTTCGATCCCAAAATGGGTGCTCGGCCATTGCGCCGCAAGATCCAAGACGAGGTCGAAGACGTCATCTCGGAGATGTTCCTCACGAAGGAGATCCACGAAGGTGACATCGTCTTGATCGACGCGTCCGAAGCCGAAAAACCGGCAGACCGATCGATCGTGATCACACCCGATGAGGGGCATCGAAAAATCCTTGAAGAGACCGCAGCGGCTGCCCAAGTCGATGACGAACCTGTGGCACTGACAGCTGGATAAAATCGGCGCCTAAACGAGAAAAAAGGGGATTCGTGAACCACGAATCCCCTTTTTGCATAATTTCAGTGTCTTCCAGATCATGAATGTCACGACACTTCGCGAAAAATCCGAGCGCCTGTTCGCATCGATTACGTCATTTGAGTCGGCGATAGTCGCCTACTCCGGTGGTGTCGACTCAGCGCTCGTCGCGCAACTGACGCACGACCTACTCGGTCCATCCAACGCGCTCGTCGTCACCGCAGTTTCCGACAGTCTCGCCGAGTACGAACTTGAAGACGCTCGGAATATCGCCGAACAACGAGGTTGGAACCTCCGGACCATCGCCACATCGGAGATGGAAGACGAGCGATATCTGCAAAACGATGGTCGACGGTGTTTTTTCTGCAAGACCGAACTCTACAACCATCTGGAACGGCTGGCATCCTCAGAAGGATTCCGGGTGATCGCCAACGGCGCGAATCGCGACGATCTTGGCGACTACCGACCGGGCATGAAAGCCGCCAAGGACTTCTCCGTCAGGTCACCTCTGTTGGATGCCGACATCGGCAAAGACGAAGTCCGAGCATTAGCCCGTGAAGTTGGTCTCCCTAACTGGGACAAACCCGCTCAGCCCTGTCTGTCCTCCCGCATCCCATACGGTACACACGTCACCACCGAAGCGTTGAAGATGATCTCGAAGGCAGAAAAACACCTTCGTCTCCTCGGTTTCCCGGAATGTCGAGTTCGCCACTACGGCGAAACCGCACGCGTCGAACTGCCACTTGACATGTTTCCTGTCTACGTTGAATCAGCGACCAAGATGAAAGCCGAAGCCGGCATCATCGCCGTCGGTTACCGGAGGGTCGAACTCGATCCCAATGGGTTAAGGTCCGGCAATCTCAACGAAGCTCTAAAATCCAAATAGAGCTGTTTACCCATGAGTAGCGCCCGCCCGTCCTGCTTGCTGACCGGCCCAGCGTTCCGCCCGTGCAACCTACCCAATTCATGACCCGTATCGCATATCTAGATATCATCGGCGGCATCAGCGGAGACATGCTTATATCCGCGATGTTGGACGTCGGATTATCTCAACAACAACTCGAAACCGAGCTCGCCAAGATCGTCCCCGGACCGTTCGCACTGAACAGCGCTCAAACCACCCGTGGCGCAATATTGGGGACCCATACTGATGTCGTCTTTCCCAATGAGACCAATCGCAAAATGGGATGGTCCGACTTCTACGCCTGCATCGAACGTAGCGCATTATACGAACCCGAACTCACCAATATCCGCGCCATCCTCGACTGCCTACGAGTCGCCGAAGCCGACGCCCACAACGCTCCCGAAGGCGAATCGCACCTGCACGAGCTCGGCACCCTTGACACTCTCATCGACATCGCCGCCGCAGTAATCGGCCTCCGCATCCTCGCGATCGATACTCTTTACGCGTCGGCGTTACCGGCCTCCTCCGGAATGTCGTCCAGCAGCCACGGCAAAGGCGCATCGATCGCGCCAGCAACGATGTCGATCATCAAAAACTACCAGATTCCAGTCCGTATATCGGGTTCAAATCTGCCGACAGGGGAGAGCATCACCCCGACCGGAGCCGCAATTGTCGCAACACTAGCGAAATTCGCTCCCGCCAACATCCTCGTCGAAAACACCGGATACGGTGCCGGCACGCGCAACACTGACACCCCGCCCAACGTAATTGGACTCTGGCTCGGACAGCCCCAACCTCAACCCGCAACAATTAGCCAAACCGCCAATGATCTCGGCCTCATCTATCAATCCGATGTCGTCCTCATTGAAGCAAACATCGATGACATGACCGGCGAAGAACTCGGCTATGCAACGGCTATTCTCTTCGAAAAAGGCGCCGTCGATGTCTGGACAACCCCGATCCAAATGAAGAAATCGCGCCCAGCCGTGACGCTTTCGGCAATCGCAGACCAATCAGACCTAGGACCCGTCACCACCGCATTCTTCCAACACACATCAACGTTAGGGATTCGAGTACGGCAGTTGAATAGGCTAATCGCCGAAAGAGAAGTAGTAACCGTCGAAACCCAATACGGCACCATCCAAGTGAAGCTGCGACTTATCGACGGAAACGTCACGCAAACAGCGCCAGAATTTGACGATTGCGCACGCATCGCATCGGAACTAGACATTCCGATCCGAGAAGTCATGGACGCCGCAAAACGAGCCGCATCCAAAATCCGCAATTGAAGAACTAAACTAATCGCGCCATGAACACACCAACCGCGTTCGAGAGATCATCCGGCGAAATCAAGTTAGGCCGGCGCATCTGCATTTACGGTCGCGGCGGCAAGGCATCGCTCAGCCGCGCGCTCGGCGATCTCACCGGTTTGCCGGTAACCGAATTGGATGCTGTTTTCTGGTTGCCGAACTGGATCGAACGAGATAGCGATGAGATGCTTGAGCTCGTCCGAGGACGGATTGAGGGGTCGTCAGATGGTTGGATCATTGACGGCAACTACAGCAAGATCCGCCCTCAAATCCTGCCGATGGCTGACACCGTGATCTGGTTGAATCTCCCGACATGGAGCGTTACCCTTCGCATCATCAAACGAACGATATTCAACCTGTTGCGCCGCAGACGTATCTGCGGCGATAACTACGAAAGCATTTTTAACGCGATCGCGCCCAGCTCTGTAATTTGGTTCAATGCATTTGGCGGTAAGCGTTCCCAACGGAGGGTGGGGGAGGCGCTGCGGACCGTGGAATTTGATGCCAACGTCTACGAAATTCGGTCTTACAGTGAACTACGTGGCCTCTATCGCCGCTTCAATGTCGACCAAAGTGCCTACTTGACTTAAAGCAACGATGGATCGGATCGGACCTGATGGGATTGAACCGATGTGTCAACCGATTTAACATCGAAAAGGAGGTCGCGTCCGACCTCCGTCACCTCTTGCCCCAGTGGCGCAATGGCAGCGCAGCCGATTTGTAATTGGCAGGTTGGCGGGTTCGAATCCCCCCTGGGGCTCCAAACAACAGATTTCAATGCACTTGAATCGACCTGTGTCAACGCTTACGAAATTCGTAACTTGTCATGATTGAAATCGCAATTGTGTTAAGATGAAGGGTCGTGCAGGGATTGGGGAGCGGTCAAACCCAGCAGACTGTAAATCTGCCGCCTTGTGCTTCGTAGGTTCGAATCCTACTCCCTGCACCAATGCCGGGGATAGGACAAAACCCGAACTGACGAGCCAAGAGGAGCCGAGCCCACATAGCTCAGTGGTAGAGCACATTCTTGGTAAGAATGAGGCCCCGAGTTCAAGTCTCGGTGTGGGCTCCACCTAAACCGGAACCACCCTTGAGACAACCTGCCGTGCCGGCAATTCGGCATAACGGAATAAATTAAGTCCCTTGAAGAAAGGGTAGGCAAAGAGGAACATGGCGAAGCAAGTCTTTGACAGGACCAAGCCGCACGTTAACGTCGGCACGATTGGGCACGTCGACCACGGGAAGACGACCCTCACAGCGGCGATCACCCAAGTATTGGCTAACAACCCCAATTTGAACGTTACAGCCAAAAACTTCGAGGACATTGACAACGCGCCCGAAGAGCGCGAACGCGGTGTCACGATTGCGACTACCCACACCGAATATGAGACCGTAAACCGGCACTACGCTCATGTAGACTGCCCAGGTCACGCGGACTACATCAAAAACATGATCACGGGTGCCGCCCAAATGGACGGCGCAATTCTAGTGGTCTCCGCCGCCGACGGGCCAATGCCCCAGACGCGCGAGCACATTCTGCTCGCCCGCCAGGTAAACGTCCCGGCACTCGTCGTCGCCCTTAACAAGTGCGACATGATGGACGACGAAGAACTGCTCGAACTCGTCGAACTCGAAGTCCGAGAGTTGCTCTCGTCCTTCGGCTTCCCGGGTGACGACCTCCCAGTCATCCAGGTCAGCGCTCTCGAAGCTCTCGAGCAATCCGAGGACGCCGACAACAAATGGGTCAAGCAGATCTACGAACTCATGGAATCGGTCGATGACTACATCCCGATCCCAGATCGCCCCGTCGACCTACCCTTCATCATGCCAATCGAAGACGTCTTCGGCATCAAAGGCCGCGGCACCGTCGTCACCGGCAGGATCGAGCGTGGCAAGGTCCAGACCGGCGAGACCGTGGAAATCGTTGGCTTCGGTCAGACACAATCCACCGTCGTCACTGGCGTCGAGATGTTTCAAAAAACCCTCACCGAAGGCATCACCGGCGACGCCGTCGGCTGTCTTCTCCGCGGTGTAGACCGTGACGAGGTGTCCCGAGGTGCAGTGCTCGCCAAACCCGGCACCATCACCCCTTACACCAGGGGCAAGGCACAGGTTTACGTCCTGACTGCAGAAGAAGGTGGTCGACGAACCCCATTCTTCTCGGGATACAAACCTCAGTTCTACATCCGAACCACCGACGTGACTGGCCAAATCCAGTTGCCCGACGGCATCGAGATGGTCATGCCCGGTGACAACACCGAGATGGAAATCGAACTGATCTACCCAGTCGCTCTCGAAGAGAACCTCCGTTTCGCCATCCGTGAAGGTGGTCGAACTGTTGGCTCCGGCGTCTTCACCGAGGTCACCGCATAACTGACCCAGCGTCCCATCGCCTGTGGTGACCGCGATACAATCGCGAACACCACAGGCGATTTTTGGGATTAGCGACGCATCCCAGCCCCCTAGATACGTAGACGATACGAAATCCCACATCGGAGCAATTGATATGGCAAGAAAAAACGCCGTCCGAACTTTGGTTCAACTCACTTGCGAATGTGGATCGCACACGTATCACACCGAGAAAAACCGCCGGAACACACCGGATCGCATCACTCTGCGCAAGTATTGCCCTGCGTGCCGCGCTCCCAAACCGTTCCGCGAGCAACGCCGCTAATCTCCAGACAAATCAGGATCCGCCATGGCACAGAACCGAGCCAGACCCGAATTGCGATTGGCGCCTTCACGGCGCTTTTCGATCATTGGATTCTTCGGTGACGTCATCGGCGAAATCCGAAAAGTCACATGGCCTTCCCGTGAGGAAGCCACCCGACTTTGGCTTCTCGTCATCGCTCTAGCAGCAGTGATGGGCGTCTTCCTCGGATTCTTCGATTGGCTCTTCGCCCGCATCTTTGCACTGCTAGCAGGTACCTAAACCTTGACAACCGCTCCTTCCTCAACGCGTGTGATTCCCAACACGGCTCACTGGTACGTGGTACACACCTACTCAGGCCGAGAAGACCGCACCTGCCAAAACCTTAAACAGCGCATTATCACGATGGACTTCGAAGACCAGATCTTTGATGCCGTCGTGCCGAAGCAGACCGTCGTCCAAATGACCGATGGCGAGACCAAAAACGTTGAGAAAACCATGTACCCTGGTTACCTCCTCGTCCACATGGTTATGAACGACGACAGTTGGTACGTGGTTCGCAACACCCCTGGCGTCACCAACTTCATCTCCGTCGAAGAAGGCGTAGAGGGCAGGGCGAAACCAACTCCTCTCACCGACGACGAAGCGCAACGAATGATCCAAGGACCGTCGAGCGACAGCCCGCAGGTCAACTTTGGCTTCGAACGCGGCGATGTCGTCATGATTAAAGACGGCCCGTTCGCGGAATTCAACGGCACGGTCGAAGAAGTATTGGGCCAACGCGGCACACTCCGCGTCACGGTTTCTTTCTTCGGCCAAGACACCCCGGTCGAACTGCCGTTCCTCTCCGTCGAAAAAGCCTGACCCCAACAAGCAATCACATTCACAATCTCATCGGAAGTAGTTTCAAGTGGCAAGGAAAGTAGTCGCAAAGGTAAACCTCCAACTCGCCGCCGGAGAGGCAACGCCCGCTCCGCCGGTAGGACCTGCCTTAGGCCAACACGGCATCAACATCCCGCTCTTCATCAAAGAGTTCAACGAACGCTCCCAGTCCAGCCGAGGAATGATCGTACGCGCGGCCATCGATGTCTACGCCGATCGCTCCTTCACATTCGTCGTCAAATCACCACCCGCGTCCGCGTTGCTCAAGCAGGCTGCCGGCGTCGAAGGCGGTTCACCAACACCCAGTACCTTGGTTGCCGGCACCATCTCACGTGATCAACTTAAACAGATCGCGGAGACCAAAATCGAAGAACTCAACGCCAACGACATCGAAGCCGCAATGAAGGTGATCGAAGGCTCCGCCCGAAGCATGGGCATCCTAGTCGCCGACTAACCGCGGGTCAATCGAACATCCCACGAAGGTATCTCAATATGTCCACGTCAAAGAAAAGCAAACGCTATCGCCAAATCACGACTGACCTACCTGTCGAACCGCTTGACGCGAACGTCGCCGTTAAGCTGTCGCGCGAATCTGCTACGGCGAAGTTTGACGAAAGCATCGAAATACATCTCGCAACCAACGCCGACCCTCGACATGCGGACCAACAGCTGCGCGAGGTCGTCTCGCTCCCGCACTCACTTGGCGACGTCGTCAGAGTGCTCGTATTCGCCGAAGGTGAACCCGCACGCCTCGCCGCCGAAGCCGGTGCCGACTTCATCGTTGACGATGACATGCTCGACCGCATCCAAGGCGGATGGACTGATTGGGAAGTCTCACTCGCCACACCAGACCAGATGCCGAAAGTCGGTCGCCTCGGTCGCGTCCTCGGTCCCCGTGGCCTAATGCCAAACCCACGCAACAACACCGTCGTCCAACCAAACCAGCTCGAAGCCGCCATCAACGGTGCAAGGCAAGGGCGACAAGAGATCCGCATGGACCGCCACGCCAACCTCCACGCACGCATCGGCCGAAAATCGTTCACCGACGAGCAACTCCTCAACAACCTCGCCGCTGTCTACGAAACCATCTCTCGATCCAAACCCGAAGGCGTAAAAGGACAGTTCGTCAAAACCGTAACCCTATGCTCAGCGATGGGACCCGGTTTCAAAGTAAACCTCCCCAGTTTGGACGCCCTCTCCGTCTCCGATTAAAATTGGAGACTGTCACCGACGAAACATCCGACGGAGTCAAATCGACAACACCAAAACAACCCAAAAACAATCGCTAGCTGCAGACAGTGGGAGCTCTTTCACAGAGACTAAAGACAGATGATGTCGCCCGCCGAGGCCGATCGAAATAGAGCCGATACCTTCAAAAGCACCGGCCACCTCAATCACTCCGCCTCGCGGCAGTCTGCACAACCTCGAAAACAGCAGCCAGCTCGAGGCTTTTTGATTCCTGCCTCCAACACAGAACAGCAAACAACACAAAGACCTCCCGAAAGGGCAAAGAAAAGTCCGAAAGGATCCAAACATGCCATCAAAACGCAACACACAGATGAAGGAAAACCTTGTTGACCGCATGCGTGACAAACCACTCATCGTCACTGCCCGCTTCTCCAACGTCAACGCATCCCAGATGGATGAGCTCCGACGCCACGTCACCGGCGGCGGTGGCAAAGTATTCGTCGCCAAAAATACTCTCGTCAAAATCGCCGCTTCCGAACTCGGAATCTCCGACATCGACGAAATCATCGACGGACCTACCGCGTACATTGTCGCCGAAGATGACATTGCCGACATGGTTAAGGCCCTCAACACCACCATCAGAGACCAAAGAATCGACGTCGAAATCCTCGGCGGCATCATGGAGCAACAACTCATCGATGCCAACCGAGTCAAACAAATCGCCGACCTCCCATCCCGCGAACAACTCATGGGAATGCTCGCTTCCACCCTCAACGGACCCCTGATGTCCCTGACCCGCGTCCTCAACGCACCCGTCCAAAACCTAGCCAGCATGCTCGAACAAATCGCCCAACAACGCCAATCCGCCGAATCCGAGGCCGCATAAACCAACACCAATCCGTAAGGTCGACACTCCCGGTCGCCCTCACACCAAAAACGCTAACGACCGCCCAAACACTCATATCCCCTCTCCCGCTAGGCGAGAGAAGGCTAGGGTGAGGGCAAAAAGAAAAGCCTGAAAAGGCAGGAGAAACACAATGACCCTCACCAAAGAACAATTCATAGACGAAATCAAATCGATGTCCGTTCTCGACCTCGCCGACATCGTAAAGGCAATCGAAGAAGAGTTCGGCGTCAGCGCCGCACCCGCAGCCGTTGCAATGGCTCCCGGCGTAGCCGTAGCCGAAGCCGTCGAAGTAGAAGAGCAGACCGAGTTCGACGTCAAGATTACCGACATCGGCGCCAAGAAGATCAACGTCATCAAGGCCGTCCGTGAGGTCACACCACTCGGACTCAAAGAAGCCAAAGACCTCGTCGAGTCCGCCCCGGTCGTCGTCCTCGAGCAGATCGGCAAAGATTCCGCCCAAGAGGCAAAAGAGAAACTCGAAGCCGCCGGCGCAACCGTCGACGTCGTCTAACATTGGCGACCGGTAATACCCGCCTCCTGTCCGACGTTCTCAACTACCAATGAACCTCGGACAGGCATCGCGGAGACGCCACGACATCGCAGAGACGGGGTACACTGGTAACTAGCGGGCCCCGCGACGTCCTCACCGACGTTCCATTACATCTTGGCTTTAACAGCGCCCTCGGATCCGCCTCTCGCCATCCCGGCACCCACAGAGTTATCTCGACGAGAAAGCCGGAACCTACTAGGATAGCGAGCCCAAATCAAACTGGCGAAGCCGCCGGGAACCAGGGTAGAAAAACCATGACCACGAAAAAAACCACCACCCGCAAGGCTCCCAAGGCAAAGATCGAAGAAGAAGAAATCATCGAGGAGCCGCCCACTCCCTGCCAGCTAGAAGGCGGTAACTGCCACTGGAGAATCGAGTCCCCCAACGGACCCGAATCCACCGGCACATGTCGTAAATGCGGCACCAAGCGACAGTTCCGAAACTCCTTCGAGTATTCATCCTGGTACGGCGCCAAAGCCGCCGGTGGACGCGGACGCGGACGACCCCGCAAGACTACATAGTTACTCTTCGCTCCAACTCGCTTCCGATTTCCTTGGCGAACCAGAGGTCTCGCGTGACGTAAAACGATCAGATCCGTTACGATCCCGTTCGCCGCTTTTCAACTGTGTTCGCAGTCAGGCCAGCACAAAATCACCGTCATTCTCGCTTACATGCACCGTCAATCCCGTGCTTTGAAGATATCGCAATAGTTTCGCTCGGCGAGACACGACGCTCCCACCCGAAGACCAAATCTTATTTCTGCAACCGACCAGCAGTGTTTTTCAATCCGCTTGTGGTAAAAACCCCGATTTATACTTGTATCCAGTCGTCAACCCAGTTGGAAACCCAACGATCCGAACCCATTTCCGCTTCGTATTTAACACGGGGGCGAGTCACCAACCGTTGCACGTTAATCGCTCTTGAAGCTGGATTTTGAGGAGGTCTCTCTTGGAAACGCAACCGATTATTGAGGCGCACGGCGTCACGAAGGTTTACCGTACGCGCGACGTGGAAGTGCGGGCGTTGGACGGGGTGGACATAAAAGTCGACAAGGGTGAAATGGTTTCGGTTATGGGTCCGAGTGGTTCCGGTAAGACCACTCTATTGAACTGCCTCTCGGGACTCGATACCGTGGAAAGCGGCGACGTCTCCGTTGCAGGCAACGTGATCGCCGAAATGTCCGACAACGACTTGAGCGAATATCGCGCCCGAATGATGGGTTTTATCTTTCAGTCTTACAATTTGCTTCCCGTCCTTACCGCTCAAGAAAACGTTGAACTTCCCCTCGTACTTACCGGCGTCAAGCAGGCAAAGGCATCCAAGAGAGCGATGGAAAAGCTGGACCTTGTCGGCTTGGCAGACCGCGCCGATCACACTCCATCAGAACTCTCGGGTGGACAACAGCAACGCGTAACCATTGCGCGGGCGTTGGCGAACGATCCGGCCCTCGTGTGGGCCGACGAGCCGACCGGCAACCTAGATTCGTCCAACGAAGACGAGATCATGGAACTGCTCAGAAAGCTGAACTTGGAGCAGAGTCAGACGTTCGTCATCGTCACGCACTCCCAGCACGTTGGAATGCTTACGGATCGCACTATCCGAATGTTCGACGGCAAGATAACCGATCACGGTTTCAAAGACGCCATCAGACAATCCGAACTGCCATCGAACGCATCCGCCAACAGCGAAGGATGACGATGCCTCTTACCTTTTGATTTTCGGGAAGATATTTAAGGCAAATCATGGAAACTCTATTTGGTCTGGAAATGCAGTATCTCGCCGCCGGTTTGTCGGCGACGCTGTTGATACTGATCCTGGCGATCGCAATAATCGCAGTTCGCAACCGCTTCCTCATCAAACTTTCATTGAGGAACATCCCGCGTCGCCGCACGCAAAGCATCCTAATAATTGTCGGATTGATGCTGTCCTCGACCATCGTCGCTGCCTCTCTCGCTATCGGAGATACGATCACCGCCAGCATTCGCAACGCGGTGTTGGAAGGTATCGGCGACATCGACATCACGATCAGCAAACCGATCTTCGGCGAGCTGGGCGACCCGACCATATCTTCCGAAGAGGTCGAAGAGATCGCCGCGAAGCTCTACTCGGATCTTCGCGTCGATGGCATAATGCCGATCCGCACCGAACAAGCGCCGGTGCTCAATCAGCGCACTCGCTTGACCGAAGCTCGAGCCGTAGTTCGCGGGCACGATGTTGCAGGTGCAGTCGGAAACTTCCGCCCGCAGTCTGAAGGTGGACCCAGTGCTAACAGCCGGTTGTCGCCCTTCCTCCTCAATCCGTCGACCGACGGACAAACCATAGATTTCACATCGCTCGCCGATGACGAAGTTTTAATCAACGAACCATTAGGCAACACGCTTGACGCCCAACCCGGCGACATCCTGACGATTGTCACACCGCTAGGCCGTCACGACTTCCGTTTGCGGGCGATCATGCAGATCGGAGGCATGGCGGCCAACGACCTGCGGGTGATGATGCCGTTGGCAACGCATGACCGGATCTACGGCAACGAGCCCGGCACCGCGACGCGCGTCGACGTGTCGTTGGACCTCGACAACTACGACCTCGACAACGAATCGGAAGCGATCGTCGATGATTTGACTTTGGCATTCGCCGATGCCGAGTTAGCCGCCGAAATCCACGCGGGTATGCAACCGTTCAAGGACACGATCGTCTCTGAAATCCGCAAATTCATCGACGAGAAAAGCGGCACGAACGAGCTAAGCGCCGACAACGAGGCATCACTCAACGAATTCATAGCCGAACTCGAGCGCGATGAACCGAGCGAGCGGTTCCGCGTTCTGCTCGCGGGCGACGCGTTCGTCGGATTGTTCTTCGGCATCTTGAGTGGTGCCGAGTTGGGTGTTGTTGCAGAAGGGTTGCCGCAGTTGGCGTTCGCCATCGGCCAGTTGGAACGGTTATCCGCATCGGGTTTCAAGGTCTTCCTAACGGAGATCGCCGAGCAAGTAGGAAACCTTTTCTTCACGTTCTTCACATTCTTCGGTTCCTTCTCCGTGATCGTGGGTCTGCTCCTGATTTTCCTGATATTTGTGCTGCTGGCATCTGAGCGACAACAAGAGATGGGGATTGCTCGCGCGGTGGGCACCAAGCGGGGCCACCTCGTGCAGATGTTTACGTTCGAAGGACTCGCTTACGCGATCGGGGCCGCCGCGGTCGGAACTGCGGTTGGTATCGGGGTCAGTCGTGCCCTCGTAGTCGTAATGGCCAACGCTTTTGGTACGGCAGACGACGAATCTTTTTCTATTGACTTCACTGTCACGATCTACTCCGTATTGGTTGCGTTCTCGATCGGCCTCATTCTCACGTTGCTGACAGTAATCTTTTCTGCCTACCGGGTCAGCAAGTTGAACATCGTTGTTGCAATTCGCAACCTTCCCGAGGAGTTCGTCGCATCAACGACAAAGCCGATACTGCGACGGTTGCTCGAATTCGTGTTCTGGGTATTCGGTCCTGTCTACGTGATCTTTGGTCTCGTCCAGTCGGTGCGACGGCATGAGGATGTTGGGATAGCGATTCTGAAGCTGGTGTTTACGCTGCTTATCGTTGGCTGGGCTATCGGTTTGCTCGCCGCCTTCTTCCGCATATTTTCCCCCTATTTCAAGCAGGGTTGGCCTTACGCGATCGTCGGCGTCGCGCTCACCGCGGTCGGTTTTATCAACGAGAGCGCTTGGCAAGCTTATATCGGAGCAAGTCTGGCGATTTACGGCTTGGCGATGCTCTCGCTCGCTATCATGGTCCGGGTTCGCATCCGAGAGGCGATAGCTTCTCGGATCGCATACACCACCGCTGGAGTGTTGATCCTCGTCATATGGGCGTTACCGCAGCGGTTCACCAAGTTCATTACCGAAGACTTGGAAGCCAATATCGAAATGTTCATCTTTGCGGGATTTTTCATGGTCGCTTCGTCGGTTTGGATCATCATGTTCAACTCGGACATTATCGTCAAAGGTCTCCAGACAACGTTCGGCCGGTTCAGAGTGGTCCGTCCGATCATGAAACCGGCAGTGGCGTACGCAGTTGCGAATCGGTTCCGAACCGGTTTGACGGTTTCGATGTTCGCGCTGGTGATCTTTGTATTGATGTCGTTCTCGATCCTTAACCAGAGTTTCAGCGCGCTGTTGCAGACTCCCGAAAACGTGACCGGCGGTTTCGATGTGCGTGCGGAGATCAGCGATGATCTCCCGATTGAAAATATTGAGGCGACGATTGCCGCATCGCCCGACCTCGACATTAACGATTTCACATTTATCGCTGGCCAAGCCAATATAACTGCAGCTGCACGCCAAATCGATGGCGAGGAGTCGCGATTCTTGGAATTGAATATTCGCGGTACGGAGCCTGAATACTTCCAAGAAACCGAACTGAAGATCACCGCAGCAGACACATCGTATTTGCCCGACGGAATTGACACGGAGGATCCGGATGTTTTGGCACGCGCAGTATGGGACGCGCTCGCGCAGGACCCAACATTGGCCGTCATCGCGAGCGAACACGTAATTGAAATCCAGGGTCCTGGTGCGCCGTCAAACGACGACTTGTTGAAGTTAGAGGATCCGGGAGACACAGGCGCCGGCGAATTCAATGCTAAAGAAATCGAAATAATCAGTGGCGGCGAGTCTGATACATCCAGAAATACCAAGCGAACCGTGATTGCGCTAATCGATGATATCGCTGAGAGCATTGAAGGTGAATCAGATGGGGGTCCGGCTCCGGGCTTTGAAGGGATATACACGGATTACCAGATCTTCGCAGAATTGACTGATGAACCGGTGCCCTTCACCATCTATCGCATGAATGTCGCTGACGGAGTTGATCCGTCGCGAATTGCCGCGACGTTGCAGACAGTGTTCCTGGATCACAGCATGTTGGCGGTTGACACTGATCAAGAACTTCGCACCAACGTCGCGCAAAGTGAACAGTTCAGTTTGCTGTTCCAAGGCTTCATGGGCCTTGGATTGGTTGTCGGCGTTGCGGCGCTCGGTGTGCTCTCGCTGCGGGCAGTCAATGAACGGCGAATGCAGATTGCGATCATGCGAGCCATCGGCTACCGTGCAAGGATGATACGCATCCAGTTCATGATGGAATCGATCTTCATCACGGTGATTGGTACAGGGTTGGGTCTGGGGCTTGGCGCGTTGATCTCTTGGTCGTTCTTGGATGACATATCTGGAAGCAACCAAGGATTAGCGTTTAACATTCCCTGGATGTCAATTCTGGTGGTTGTCGGTATCACGGTGGCGGCTGCGCTAATAACCACCTATGTTCCGGCGCGGCAAGCCTCGCAGGTGTTCCCGGCCGAAGCTCTGCGATACGAGTAGATCGTTCCTCGGGCTGATAGTTCACGCCCGTTCGATACGAATCTCCCCGCCGTTTGGCGCATCACCCAATATGGTTGGATCGCCGTCGATTATTCCGCAAACGTTGACCGCGCTTGCCGGTCGAATTTCGTCGCCGTGGCTGGCCGGGGTTGGCCCCCAGAAGAGGCATAGCGCGTTACCGGGCGGCCAGTAGGTTACTGCCCCTTTATCAACTACATCGGCCGCGGTCTCATCATTCGATGCCGAGATGGGTATCGGGAAGTAGATCTCATCGCCCCAAGTTTGGACGGTGCCGACGATTGGGAGAGCGTCCCAGATCAGATTAGCGGTGTGGGAGTCGTTGAGGGATGCGGTCAGCGAAACGTCGCCGGATGTGATTCGGATTTTGTTCATGGTAGGTGTCACGAGTGGGTTACTTGCTTTGTCGCGATTTCCATTCCCGGTGAATGCGCTCGGTCTCTTCGTTGAAGGGGTAGAAGTGTTTGGGTGAAATGCGTTCTCGTTGGGTGTATTCGAGAACTGCTTCTTCGACTTCGTCGTGGTGTTCACATTCGTCGATTATTTCGGCGGCCAATCCGGACGGGAGAACGACCACGCCATCGTCGTCGCCCAATATGATGTCGCCCGGCCAGACAAGAACGCCACCGCATTGGATCGGTTCGTTTACTTGGTACGGCAGGATGTTGGGTTCGCCGACCGTGGGCGTGCTTCCACCGGCGAATACTGGGTAGCCGTATCGGATGACCTTGTGTCCGTCGCGGACTCCGCCGTCGGTCACGAGCCCTTCGGCGTCCTGCGTGACGATCCTCGAAAACACGACGTCGCCACCGGTCGAAGTTTTCCCAAGGCCCATGGCATCCGCGACTAGGACATCGCCTTTGCGAAGTGCTTCGAGCGCTTGCCATCTTGGGGTTTCGTTGAAGCCCTCGCCGTGTTCGCCGGTGGCGATGATCTCTGCGAGATCGGGGCGCGACGGGAGATATTGGAGCGTTACTGCCCTGCCGACTAGTCTGCGACCCTTGGCTAGGCTTTCGACGCCGTGCATGTAAACCTTTTCGTAGCCTCGCCGGAGCAGTTGTCCGAGGACGGTTGCGTTGGAGACGGTGCGATACCGGTCTAAGAGTACGTCGGGTATGCGTGCTAGCGGAGAGGCCATCGAGGGCTCCTTGAATTCGGAACGGGAGTAAATCGGTTTGGAAGTATATCCGACTAGAATCTTGTTAGTCCTGTTCACCATCGATCCGAGCAAGCATGTCTGCACCGGTAAATATCCTCAAGCAAGTTTTAGAGTGGTTCAATCTGCGATTGGTCAGGTTGGAACCCAAGGTGCGCGCGGCGGCGGTATTTTTTGGTGTGGCGCTGGTGCTGTATCCTCTGGTCACTCAGGTTTATGGGATGTTGTGGGGGATCTTGTGGTCGGCTTGGTTGGCGGCGTTTGCTATGTATTTCGCGTTCCGGTCGGGATACTTCGCGAAGCGGGTGACTTTGCAGTTGCCGGGTAGATCGCATCCATATCCCGAGAAGATTCGTTCGATCCAAGGGGGAGTGCGATTCAAGGCTTGGGATGATGTTTCATATTTGGATGCCGACGAAGCTGATAGGGAAGTTCCGAAGGATGACCGGGTGATTGGGTTGGAGATCGATGGGGACGCGATTGCGTATCCACTTTCGGCAATGGCGTTGCGAGAGGTGGCGAATGAGGAGTTTGGTAATCTGCCGGTGTCGGTGACGTGGTCACCGATCACGTATGCGGCGCGGGTGTATGTGAGCGTGGGGCCGGATGGGAATGCGATTACGTTGGCGCCGACCGACCAGATGGTGTTGAACAGTCCGCTGCTTGAGGCCGAGAACGGGAGTATGTACTTGCAGTTCACGGGTGAGGCGATTATGGGTCCGGATGCGGGGCACCAGTTGAAGCGGTTACCTTGCTTGAACACGACGTGGGGGGCTTGGTCGAGTGCTTGGCCGAATTCGGAGATGCTTTCGCCGGCGGAGACGCCGGAGACAGATATTTTCGAGGGTTACTACGCATCGACGAGGGCGGGCTTGTTTGCGCAGCCGGTTAGGGATAAGCGTTTGCCGGACAAGGATGTGGTTTTGGGGGTTTCGGATCGGGGCGGTGCTGGTGGCATTTCGGGGGTCGTCAAGGTGTTTTCGGCGCACATGATGCAGCGTGAGCCGTTGTTGAACACGGATCTGGGCCGCGTGCCGATTGTGGTTCTTAACGAACGATCTTCGGCTTCGTATGTGGCGTTTGAGCGGGTGGTTGACGGGCAAAGGTTGACGTTTGAGGGCGAGACCAAGAACTCTTTCCGGCCCAATCGTGTGGTCGAGAAGCGGACCTTGGAAGAAGTGGGTGATGAAGTTGGCGATGACGCGGCGCCACATTCGGAGTATGAGCCGTGGTTGCTGAGGGATGAACAGACGGGGAGTCTTTGGCACGCAGTGAAGGGTGAGTGTGTTGAGGGTGAACTTGCGGGAGCGCGGTTGAGGATGCTGGATGGGCAGCTGGCGTTTTGGTTTGCATGGTCGAAGTTCCACGGTGATGTGGAGCTGGTGTTGTGAGGCACTTTCGTGCTCACATGGGCGTTTGGTGACGAATGTTTAGTCCGGTATCGTTGACGGGCATCGTGCTCGCGGGAGGACAATCGCAGCGGCTGGGGATGGCTTTGCCGAAGCCGCTTATTGGTCTAGGTGGCAAGTTGTTGTTGGCTCGCGTGGCGGATACTTTGAAGTCGTTGTGCAAGGAGTTGATCGTGGTGGTTCGACCGGGTCAGGGTGATGATGTGCCGGATTTGGGGATTGCTTTGGGGATGCATGTGGTGACGGATGTCGAGGGTTCAGCGGGGCCTCTGTCGGCAATATCAGCTGGGTTGGCGGTGGCCACGACGCCGTTGGCTTTCGTGGTGGGTGCTGACTATCCGTTCCTTTCGCGGGCGTTGATCATTGAGATGACGAGGATGGCGCAGGCCGGGCAGCAGGGCCGCGATGCGCGGGTTCGGGATTCGGCGGTTTTTGTTCGGTTTGGAAACCGATTGAATCCGCTTCATGGGGTGTATCCGGTGGATAGTTGGCGGGAGTTGACTGCGGATGCCTTGGGTGAAGGGTTGCGGTCTCCTACTGCGCTGATGCATCGGGTGCTGGAGGAGGGTATCCATCCGATACAGATAATGACGGAGGATGAGGTGGAGCGGGTTGATCCGCGTCTGTTGAGCCTGTTCGACGTCGACACTTTGGACGATCTTGGGATTGCGAAGCGGATCATCGATACTCGGAATTACCATCGGATTCGGTCTGATTTGAAACGCGGAGGGATTTAGATGGAGGTGAGCGCCCCGTTGCCTCGCCCCTGGATTCCGGCTTCCGCCGGAATGACGAAGGAGTTGAGATGAGCAGAATAGTCATGATTCGGCATGGTGAGACGCAGTGGAATGCGGATCGGCGGTCGCAGGGTTGGATGGATCCGCCGTTGAACGAAAAGGGGATGCGGCAGGCGAAGTTGATGGGAGCGCATGTCCGAAGGCATTATGAGTTTGCGCGGGTGATTTCGAGCGATTTGTCGCGGTGCACGATGACGGCGGATGCTTTGGGTCTCGAGTATTCGACGGATCCGTTGCTGCGCGAGATCAATACGGGAGATTTTGGTGGGTTGAAGATTGCGGAGATTCGGGATCGGTTTCCGGATGTTATCGACCCTTGGGACCGGGATTATGGAAGGGCGCCGAATGGCGAGTCGTGGCTTGATCTGGTGGCGCGGGCTGGCCGATTCGTGGCGGAGTCGGGAATTTTGGAGGTTGAGGGTGATGTGTGTTTGGTTGCGCATGGCGGGACGATCAGGGCGTTGCTGTCGGTGTTTTTAGATCACCACATCAATGCGTTGAGGTATTTTGCGCAGAGCAACACGGGGATCTCGGTTGTTTCGCGGGAGACGGTTGATGGGTCGCCGAGTTTTGGGTTGGATTTGATGAACAGCACGGAGCATTTGCGGCTTTGAATGGTTGGGTGAAATTAAGATAGGTTCAACATCATTGTTGAGGCACAACCGAAAGGAACGACGCAGATGGGTATCAATCGCCGGGACGTTCAGGAGATAAGTTCGCCGCGTTCGGGCGTGAGGATACGGACGATGTCGGATCACTCGACCGGTTCGAAGATGATGACGGTGTTGGAGATTGGTTTGCAGCCTGGGGGATCGACGCCGTATCAGGCGAATGTTTCGCATGAGGAGTCTTGGTTCATCTATTCGGGAGATGTGACGTTCATCGAGGGTTCGTCGCGTTATGCGCTGACTTCTGGGGATTGTGTGCTGGTGGCGAAGGGGGTTGGGACGTCGGTGAAGAATGTTGGTTCGGAGCCGGCGCGGATTGTGACGATGAGTCCGGATCCGTCGGTGGTGCGTGAGGAGGTTGAGATGGGCGAGGTGGTTGATGGATCGCCGGGGGAGAATGTGTTGATTAGGTCGGAGTATGAGGCTTTTGAGTTTGCTCCGGGGGTGATGCGGGTGGATATGGTGGACGATAGCCGGGGGGCGCGGAGTTCGTATTTCAGCGAGTTGAGTTTTGCGCCGGGGGCGCATACTCCGAACCATTACCATCCGGCGCATGAGGAGACGATGTTTTGCATCGAGGGTTCGATGACGGCGGTGTATGGGGCGGAGGATGCGATCCCGTTGCCGGCGGGCGACGTTTTTTTGTGCGAGCCGTTGGTGCGCCATGCTACGAACAATGCGTCGACGGAGCCGAGCAAGCTGCTGGCGATTCATCCGGTGTTGAATCCGCCGCCGCGCGTGATGTGCGATTGACGTGCGTCCGGTCCGGTCCGACTTGGATCCGCGGCCACGCGTAGTTTAGCCTCAACGCGTCAGATTGGGAATTAGTCGGTATCAGATCTTGTTCAAGACGACCGACAACGATCCCGGGATGTATACCAACGTGTTGGGCGAGAACTTCGATACTTCCTGAGGAGAAGTCGCCTGACTCGACAAACGTTGACCAATCGGCCCTTGAAATCAGCATATCGGACGCAAATCGTTGTGCTCTAATCTCAGCGGTAGGCAAAATCGGTGACTCATGAGGGAAAGAGATGTAGAAATCGCCTTCGTGGTCGAGAACATGCTTGGCTTCGTGGAAAAAAGTCATCCAGAACTTGTCGCCGCCTCGGGAATTAAGGCTGATCTGGATGTACGGTTTGCCGTCGGACGAACGTCGAGTTACGCCATTGACCTTACAATTCGGCAATTCCGGTGTAAATGCTAAAGTGACGCCCGCTTCGGCGCAACGATTAAACATCGCCGACAGGAAATGCTCAGGTCGCGTTATCGTCAACGTTTTGATGTAGTTGAGCGCGTCTTCGAAAGCGTCCGGGTCGTAATGCAGCGCCGTCTGGATTTCTTGGTAGGAAACTTCGCCTTGTCTGAGCCACGAGGTCAGAGATTGATTCAAGGAACCCATCGATCGGTTGGATCGGCGAAAAGTCGATTCGTACAGGCTACGGTAACGAGTAAGCGATGAAATGCCTAAGAAATCGCGCAGGACACGCACTTTGTCGGTTCGTGACTCACGCGAAGGTATCCAACCGTATTTTTCCATGTATGAAGCGTCAAAGTCGGGTAGGTAGTAGACCTCTTTTTCGATGGCAGAAAGACCTTCGCACATGGACATATCGATACGATATTTGGAATCAATGTCCAACCACGCATCGGTTTTAACTCTTGTGATCATCTGGAGCCGGAGAGCGATGTCTCGAGTGATTGGTTGTTCGTCGTTGAGAATGGCGGCGGTGGTACGGTCACTTAATCCAATCAGGTTTGCGAGCTGTTGGGCGTTGATTCCTAATAGTCTGATTTCGTCTTGAAGGACCAGTCCAGGCGAGATTGTCGGTGTGTTAGGCATGCGTGGTGTCCTTTGGGTCAAATTGAGCTTGGCTTCCCGTCGTGCCGGCCGTCTAGACCGAAGCGATTCGGTTGGCTTGGGCGCGTTGAAACGCCTGCTGGTTTTTCTTGCAGGTCGGGGTTGGCAAGCGCATTGGTTGCCCCCGTTGATTGACTTGGTCATTTCGCTCAGGTTTCAGTGAGAGGTTTGCATTTGAATGGTTGATCTTTTCGAATCATCGCCGCGTCTTGTGGGAAGCGTGCGAATGGGGGTGAAAGGTGGATAAATTCCAGGACCGCCGATGTCGCCAGACCATCGGCCCTCCGGTCGGCAGACTGAAAGCCGTACCGCCCGTCATCATTTGATTCGTTCCCTCTCATTAGTCCTGTAGCTCACTCCAACTCGCTCCGCTGGAATCGCTGTGCCGGCGTCAGAGGACGGCGTTCGCTCGAACCTTGAACGGGCATCCCCCTACGTGCGAGCGGTTGCCCGCACGCTTCGCGATGGGAAGATGTCCGTCTGGCTTGCTAGGCGAAGTCGGCATCCACTCCGCGTCCGAGCCCTTAAGCCACAACGGCCTCTATACCAGATTTTGTGATCCGCGTTTCGCCCGAACTTCCTAAGCTTGTAGTAGGTGCTGCGACAGGCCTCCGTCGGCTTATGCCGCTGGCATTTGCCATTGGCGTCGGCTTAATAGGCCTGGGTGCCTCCCACCCGCGAATCGGTTTTTGTAATTGGTCGGTCAGCAGTATCGATAAGAAAAAGGTGCACCCTTCCCGAAACGACACGGCGATGTTCTGGACGCCTCGACGGTCGACCCAACGGGTCTCGGCTTTTGGCGCTTAGTTACTGTTGTACTACAACAATTGTGCAGAAGTCAAGCAAAAACATAGAATGTCACGATTTGTTTTCAGACGTATGTAACTTCGACTTGAATGGTCTATATCTGCCAGATCATGATCCCGGGTCTGGGTTTCATGAAGGCGAGGGAGAGGGCGTCTGCTTTATCGGGGCTTTGGCGTCCCGATCTGCGGATCTGTTGTTTGGATTCGATTTCGAGCTGGCCGCCGGAAGTGAAGGTATAGGCCATGGACGCTAGCTGGGAGACGAGTTCCGGGTCGTCTGGGATTGCGATTTCGCCTTCGAGGAATCGTTGCTTGAGACCGTCGAAGATTTCAGCGCGCAGGTTTGCAAAGTCCTCCTTGTTGTTGGCTTTCTTGCCGACGTTGATGCCGTTGACCGAAATCTCCCTGAGCTCGTACAGCCGGTCGACGACACCGCCGCCGAGTCCGACTTCGTCGACGTTGATTTGTTTGACGTTGTAACGGCGTGCGAGTTCGAGCGCCTTTCCGGTGGTCTCCATGAGGTCGGACTTGCGGAACGCGGCCATGTGAAGCACCTTGGGCCCTTGGCGGATTACGGCGACGGTTTGGCAGTCGCCGAATCGAGCGACGTCGAGCCCCATCACCGGATCGTGTTGCTCGACGTTGTCGAATGTGCGTTTAGTGGCGTCTTCGATCAATCTGACCGCAATCAGGGTGTCGACGGGCTCGGACGCGAAATCGCCGAGGACGCGATTCTGGTACGCGAAGGAATCTTTGCCGCGTTGGCGTGCGTATCTTTGGACCCATTCCGGCGTCGGCATGCCGGGCGGAAGAGGTTGGTCGGGCGGAATCTCTCCCGTGAACGCGGGAGTGTCGAACGCTGAGATGTGTATCGTGACCCAGTCGCTCCGGTTCTTGTGGAACGCGTCGTAGAAAGTGCCGGCCACGGTGGTCGGGTTTCCGATCATCAGCATTTTGGCGTTGGAGGTGGTCATCGAACCCATGATCGCGTCGTAGACGAAGTCGTGGACTCCGGCTGCTTCATCGACGACGATGAGGATGTTTTCGTGGTGGAATCCTTGGAATCGTTCGGGAGCGTTGGTGGCGAATCCAAACGCGTAACGTCGGTTAGACAACTCAAGTTTGGTCTGAGTGATGCGGCCACCGATGAGTTCACTGTTGTTTTGGTGGAGATTCCTGATCTCTCGCCAAAGGAGGTTCTTGACCTGACGCTCGGTTGGTGCGGTGGTGATGACAATCGCCTCTTCGTGAGCCATGAGCCACCAGAGGGTTGCGAGGGCCGCTGTGAAGGTCTTGCCCGAACCGTTGCACGACCTGACGGCGACGTATTGGTTTTTGGCGAGCGCGTCGAGAATCTCTTGTTGCTTCTTCCATGGTCGAACTCCAAGGCCGTGCCTCGCGAATCGAACTGGGTAGTGCGCCCAAAAGCGCCTGTTGGTTGGTTTGGCTACTGGCGCTAACTGTCGCTTCGACATCCACTCGCCCCTCCCATCTGGACTAACTAGCACATATATATGTTAATGTTAACACTAACGAAATCGGTTCGAATGCTGGCCGTGACTGACCGCGGTTTGTAAGGATGACATCCCAATGACCGAAATTGGGGTCAATGAATTTGGGAGTTGCGCTCACGCTGATACAAAGCACCGGCAGGGTGGTTCAATCGGTGCTTCATGATTCGGTCGCGCGGCAATCCGGGCAACGGTGCGGGCGTGAGAATTATTGGGGATTGTTGATTAGACGATCCCAATCTTGCAAAACCATCACGGTTGAAGGTCGACTAGTTGTTCTGACATGCGTTCAGCTAATCTTGTGACAGCGGCATTCAAACCGTCTTTGAAGCCTTGCTCGTAAGCACAAGCCGCGCATTTATGCCGCCATGTGCCCCTCTGAGAATCTTTTAACCCGCTCCACGCAACGTTGACGGCCATTGGATGATTTTTTTGGCAACTATCCCGACTGGTTGTCAATGGGATCTCCTTGTAATTTCAAATCTGCCCACGTGACACGAATCGTTGGAATTCACCAAGAGTGAACACGTGCTTGACTGTATTTTTTCCGGCTTGGTTTTTCAACCATTGCCCCGCACCTTGCGAGTAACCTCCGCCGTCCAGAATGACGATCGACGGATAACCGAGTTGGTTTAGCGACAGAACCTCGAACGGATACTTTTCATCAACCGAACCGCTCACAGCTTGCCATTTGCAAGATATGACCAGACAGTTTGGCCACTTGCGAGGATGATAGACCATGAGATCGACGAATTTCGGCTTGCCGTAGATGTTGTACCCGGCTTCCACCTGTCGGGCGTAGATTGGTTGATCCATCTCCCGCAAAGCAAAGAACAGCTCGGGAGGTTCGACATACTGATAATCGGCATCATCCAGCAATGCCGCTATCGCATCCTCCAATCGGATGCCGGTCTTGTTGCCGCTTACTCCGCTCGGCATGGGTAAGTCGTGATTATGAGTTCAGCGACGGCTTTGCGTCCGCCACCATTGCTGTTGATGTTCCGAGGGGCGGAAACATGGTGCATGCGGAACGGCTTATCAGCGTAGAGGCTTCGAGTCAAGGCGGTGTCCGAGTTTGACAACATCACCATCGATCCTTGCATGTGCCATTTCAAGGCGCAATCGCGCAACCGACGTTGGTCGTCGTCAGTGAAACCGTTGGCATCATACCCGACGAAGGTTCCGTCATAAGGCGGATCGCAATACACAAAATCACCGCTGTCGGGCGTGATCGAGGAGAAATCTCCTAAACGGATGGTCGCGTTTTGGAGAACTTCGTTAACAGCTCGCAGATTGTCGAGGTCGTAGATTGTCGGGTTTGTGTAGGAACCTCTGGGCACGTTGAACTTCCCCTTTTTGTTGACGCGGTATAGTCCGTTGTAGCAGGTCTTGTTAAGGTAGATAAACCGTGCGGCGGTTTCTGCACCGTCTTTGGTGCATGACCTGTTCCGAACCGTGTAGTAATACTTCGTGTCCGAATGCCTCGATGTGTGTTGATCCAACACCTCTATCACTTGGTCCGGGCGTTTCTTGAGCATCTGGTAGGAGAGAGCGAGTTCGGCGTTGACATCAGACAATTGGGCTTTTTTGATGCGGCTCGAAAGTGCGAAATATACTGCTCCGCCACCAACGAACGGCTCCCAATAGGTGCCAAATTCGTCGGGCAACCGACTGACGATGTCCGGTATCAAAGACCGTTTGCCACCCGCCCATTTGACGAACGGGCGCGCTTTGGCACGTTCCAAATATGGCTCGGGCGTGTTGCGCACGAAACGTTCAAGGGTAGTGGTCATCTAATCAACTCCACGAAAGGCAACATTGGTTTTGGAAACATCGCCTTCTCAAGCAAGGCGTGCACCCTGTCGGGCCGACCGGAACGCGCGACCGGCAAAATATCGCTGCGTGTGCTCATCGGGAAACCGATGGTGTGTCTTTATTTAAAGTGCGGTTGACCATTGACCATAAAACCTCAATGCTGTGCCTCGAGTAGCCGCCACACACGCATCCTCTGAGCGAGTGGTTCACAAGCCCAAAGTCGTCGAAGCTCGCTGAGGCGTGATAGGTGCGCGCTTAGTCTGCGCTCATTGTAGGGCCTAGCGCCGTTTTGCGGAGTAACGATTTCCTGCATACCGCTAGTCTACGGTAAAACATTCGACGCCCTGGCCCACTGATGTAGGTGCTGTGTAGCTGACGATGGTGCCGGTCTCCGCGCTGATGATGCCGTGAGTTGCTGTCCAAGTCAGTTCGGCGGAGCTCGGTAACTGAGCTAGTTCACTGTCGTCGCCGTCATAAACCGTTAGCTCGACCTGGGATGTGGAGCCGGCAACTACCGAAATATCCATCGGTTCGATGTCGATCCTTGTGTTGCATGGATTGATACTGGGCACGTTGAGTGAAGGGCCGTTTTGCGGGGAGACGGGTATGTCTGCGTGATCTTCGTTGAATCTGGCTGTGGCGGTTATGGAGTGTTGTCTGGGGGTGCAGTCTTGACCAAGGGTTTGGTTTGCGGTGAAGGTTTCTTGTCGATTGGCAAAGGTTGAAATCTGACAGGCGACGACGGAGCTTGATGCAGAACATCCGGTCGGGAGACCAGTGAAACTTGTGTCGGGATCGAAGAAGATGTCGATACCGGGATCGTCGTCGAGTAGGCGACGATCAACGGTTACCGACCATGATGCGATTGCGGATTCAGTGTCGTATTGAGGGTTAGCGATACGGATGTCTGGGCAGTTGAATTTCCGGTGTGTGAGGAGCAGGCTCGGATTCGATGCAATGATCGATTGCCCGTCGACCGTGGCGTTGACCGTCATCCGAACGCGGCTGTTGCCGCAGATAAATTCGATGGAAGTTGCGAATGTGATGGTGAGTTCGCTGTTGGCGGCGACGTCGCAGTCCCAGCCTTCATCTGTGGTGACGCATTCCCCAGTAGTTTCAGTGATGATGGTGCCGATGTTGGAGGTTGGGATCACTGACAATGTGCCGTCGGACTGACCGCGGTTTGTGAGGACAACATCCCAGTAACCGGTATGCGTATCGATGTCTTTGCGGGTTGCGTTCACGCTGACATCAAAATCGGCGGGGTCGCTCGAACGTTGGAACAGGATTATGTCGCGCGGTAATGCGGGTAACAGCGCGGGAGCGACTTTTAATCGTTGCTCATCATCCATAGCGTGGATGAACGATGATGGTTCGTCAAAGACAGATCCTCCGAACATGAAACTGAATACCGATGCAAACACAATACTGATCAGCGTTATGACGCTCGAAACCGTCGTTGTTGCCTGCACAGCTCGTCGAAAATTCATTATAAAACCGCAACGAAACGCGTGTTATCGTAAACTTATTGGGTATGTGACTACCAGTACAATGCTCATTTAAATATTGCCTATGAGGTCGGAAATGAATGACATATGTTCAAATAAATCCATGACTTCACGTTTATCGATACGTTGTAACAACAAATGCGTTGAAGAATCCGATGCACCTACTAGAAGCTCTCGCCAACTCTTCGTAAATAGAACTCAGTTATGGTCGTTGTATCGTTCTTCTGAAGCTTAGTGTTGGGGTCGATGTGACAGGTAACAAAGACATGTTGAGAATACTATATCCCTTACGTGGGAATAGATCAAGGTGGAGGACCTGAACGGGAATAGTGGCGGTGAGCACGTGAAGCAATCGACGCTGATCCGGACCGGATCGGTGCCGCAATCAGCTGGTCCCTGGTTTGGGGGATCGTCGACGATCAGCGGGTTTCGCTCCTCCATCGCTTCGAACGGCGAGCTGATCGGCAAACCAAGGTTCTCGTATCCCGCAGCTGGGTGCGGATTGGTTGCATTGTCGGTTGACATCGCCGCTATCGTGGAGAAGCTCATTCAAGGGGATTTCACGTCAGGGCTGGGCCATCGACGAGTGCCAGTAGGAACTGGCAGCTTCGAATTCATCGTAGATTTGCAAAAATGCGGGGACACCCGTACCGTTGCCTTGGAAGCGGGAGCTGAATCCACGCTCGCAATCGGTATCGAAGTTGAGGGTGATGGACGGTTCCATTTGTCCGACCCAATTGGGATCGTTCTTGGAGTGGATGACAACCTTACGGGTGTTGAGCACGGAACAGCTGAACCGTTGACGAGCGGGTCCCAATTTCTTCAAGCCGGGATAGCGTCGCATGGTCGATCCGACCCAAGATTTCGAATGGATGCCGGTAAATGACGCGGAATGACGATGCTCGAATGTACACCGCATCGGATACTTGTTGGCGTGGCTCGGGGTTTTGCACGACGATGAATTGGTCGATCTTCTTCAAGAACTCCAAGGGCGAGGATACCAGTCCTCAGAAACATTGACGAAGATGTACAACCGCTTGAACCAACTGGATGCGGCCGCGGCAGTGAAATACGTGTCCCTCGTGGAGTCTCCGAAACTGGAGATGGACATCGTTCGCGTTATTGAGTATCTCAGCAAGCGACGGTCGTTCCTCAATATGTGACGTTTCCCATGGGAATTATAACCCTGTGACTCCATGTTGTTGTATGTGATAAGTTCCTTGGATTATGACTGATCACGAAACTCATCATCGATCTTACGGTCAACCCAAAGATCATCCAACGCGCCCTGAAGCAAATCGATCAGCTTCATGGCATCGGAAGGCGTCAGTGCAACTTCCAGTCGACCCGTTGTCTGTCCGCTGGCGGGAGTTCGTCTCGGAGGCGTATGCGTCTCCAGCGCGAGAATAATCGCTCCGAACTGCGGGTTGGCTCCTGCCCCCGCAGTTTTCAGAGTCGGGTATCTTCGCGTTCGACGGACGGGATCGTCAGGTGGGAAGTCGAAGTGGTGCTGGCCTGGCATCGCGCATCTCCTCTCTCCATCGTCAGCACGGGCCGACAACAATTATATCGAGACCGTGTTGATACGCCCGCGTGTCAACCAAGCAACAAAGTTTCAATTGTGACTCCATCATCCTCTTCAATAATCTTGATCAGTTTATATTTGGAGTCATTCTATGATATAATTGTCATCATGTTCGGAAAGACGACAGGACCCGGCCAATCGTACCGTCGTGGCATCACCTTCATGGAAGCCGCACGCAAGTTCGGAGACGAAGATGCCGCTCAGGAGTGGGTGATCTCCAAGCGGTGGACGCACGGCATCAGGTGCCCCGCCTGCCTAGGCGACCGCGTGTCCGAACTCAAGCGCAGGGGCACGCTCAGACGTTGGCGGTGCAAGGACCGCAAGGCCTGTGGCAAGAATTTCACCGTCAAGACCGACACCATCATGCACGACAGCAAACTGCCCGTGTCCCAGTGGTGCATCGCCATCTACCTATACACCACGAACCTCAAGGGTCTGTCGGCGATGAAACTGCATCGCGAACTGGGCATCGCGTACAAGAACGCGTGGCACATGGCGCACCGCATCCGCAAGGCGATGGAGACGCGTCAGATGACCTATCACGGACCCGTCGAAGTAGACGAGACATACATGGGCGGCAAGGTAGCCAACATGTCAAACTCGAAACGTCGGGAGCTGAAAGAGCAGGGGATCGGCAGAGGAACGGTTGGCAAGACCGCCGTCGTCGGACTGAAAGACCGCGACAGCGGGATGATCGCCGCCGAAGTGGTGGAGACCACAGACAAAAATACGCTACAAGGCTTCGTCGCCGTCAACACCGAGGTCGACGCGGTGGTCTACACCGACGAGCATGGTTCATATCGCAACTTGCCGCGCCCCCACATGGCCGTCAACCACAGCGCGAAGGAATACGTCAACGGCATGGCGCACACGAACGGCATCGAGTCCTTCTGGGCCAACCTCAAAAGAGGCTACAACGGCGTGTATCACCACATGAGCGTGAAGCATCTGGCGCGGTACGTGTCCGAGTTCGAAGGCAGGCACAACATCCGCCCACTGGACACCGAAGATCAGATGGCGGCCGTCATCGCAGGTGCGGAAGGCAAGCGGTTGCAGTACGCGGAACTGACCGCCGATGTTCCCCACACCCGTCAGCCCGAACTGCTGTAAGCCGAAGTGTATTGTGTATGCATGTAAGTCATGCAACGCAACAGATATTTCAGAATGATGCTTGACAAGCGGTACTCTACTCTTCTGGAGAAGTACGGCGAAGAAGATCCAGCAGTTCGAGCTCGGAATGGCCTTGGACCACGTGATCTACGAGAAGAGCAAGCATCCCTACGAGTTGTTTTACGTCTTCTCTCTCGGTTGCACTCAACCTTTGGTTCCTCTGACGTACGCGCTCGGCCAAAACCGTCAACCTCCCCATAAACTCCTGACCCGCGGAAGGTCCCGCCTTTTCGTCCGTCTGAACGATCATTTCGGCAATGGTCGCAAGGACGGTAAATACGGGTTCGGAAGGAGGAAAGTTCTCAGATCGTTTGTCGGCGTCTGCCATTGCTATATCTCCTTAGGGTTTTAGTCGGCTGATCCGGGTTTAGCGTGCCAAGGGCGTGGTGGGAGGTGACGGCGATGATGGGGCCGTTTCCGCTCCCTTCTCGACCAGTATCCATTCCGAATAGGTCCACGCATCCCAACGAGGATAACGAGATGCGTCATCCATCCTGTACACCAAGACACGGACGAAGAAGTACGTGCCGGATTCCCATGGATAGCTGAACCACGGGTACCAGTCATTTCCTTCCCATTGGGTCAGGTCGGAGCCGTTCACTCTGGACCACGGCAGGAGACAGTCCGTGCCTTGTTCGATGTTCTCGGCCACAAATTGTGCCTCAACGATCTGCACTTCGTGAACGGCGTTCGCGCTTCTCGGCGTGTAAGCAACATTTCCGTTACCTAAATATCGAAGATCGGTCGGCGGAAGAACCCGCCCCGTCCCGTTGACGTGAGCTGTCACCATCGCAAACTGCGTCCTCGACGAATAGCAGTTGAGCAGCCCTTCGGACACGTAGGCGGACACGTGGACGTAATATTCCTTCCCGTCGTCCAGCACGGCAGTCACCGTCGCGCCCTTGTGGTTTATGAATGTGTGCTCGGTGAACGTGTGCTCGGTGACATCGCCTGCATCGACCGTCATCCAGACGGGAGATTTATAGGACCGCCAGCCATAATCAATCGGCTCTACCCACGGGTCGTTCCCGTGCAGCATTTCGTAATAATCGCCCGAACCGCTTGCCCGTGCAATCTCAACCACGTATCCGTCAGGCGCGGCACCGCCCTCGCCTCTCTGCCAAGAGATTTGCAGTGCCAGTCCGTCGGAGCCAAGCCCCACATTTACGGGCGCGGGTGGTGCTTCGCACGTGGCATCTGCCTGCGCAGAGATGGTCTGCGCAGACATCTGCAAAAACGCAGCCAGCAGCACTGCGACAAGCGCAACGCTCGCGGACAGCTTCAATGGTGGTTGGGCAATCTTTGCCGTTGCCCGAATGATGATCCGCATGTTCATGGCTGGCACTCCACCCATGCGTTTTGAGCGTCCGATGGCCGTATATAGGGGCTACCGTCAGTCTCCAAATTCATGGCGATCTGGACCCAATCCAATGCATCCGAGTGCCCAACACCGTGATGGATACGGTAGGTCGCGGAGATGTCATAGCAGAGGAAATCGACGCCTCTGATCTTCACCTTGTTCGGCGGGGGTGCGGGTACAGGCGTCGGCTGCTGAAACATCGCTCTGGTGATGCGAGACGCGGGTACGTTTTGCCTCGCTTTCTCATCTAACACCCGTTGACCCGCCTGCGGTGGCGGCGTGTATTCCGCCCTCGCCGTGGCGATGGCCGCTCGCCGCGCCCGGTCGTTGTTTGCGGTGACTGTCGCGGCTTTGACGGCATGGGCTGTTGCAGCGGCCTGGCGTTCCTGCATGAATGCCGCCTGCGTCGCACGGATGGATTCAGTGTCAGAACCGCAAGCGAGGAAAAACGACGACGTCAAAAACGAGACTGAGATAACCGCCGCCCAAGCCATGATGCGCATGGCAGATGCCCCCTTGCAACCGTTGGATGGGTACTTGCAACTGTTCCCGTCGCGCGAGGGCAGAGGGGGCGCGTGAGCGCCCGATCCATGCGGAGCATCAAAGCCCTCTGCGCAGGGATAGGAACAGTTGCATCTCTGATGTTATCCTGAAGTTTCAAGAGAATTGGAAGTAGGTCAAGAATTTCGTAATCGCGCGGTTGTGCTAGGATAGCAAACAAACGGACAGACAACCGTATATCGCTGGTGCGCCCAGCGGGGCTCGAACCCGCACTCTCCGCCTTCGCAAAAGGGGTGCATGATCCGTCATGCTATGGGCGCACCGACTAGTTGGCGGGGTCGGATTCGAACCGACCTACCGGAGTTTGGAAGTCTCGGCGGTCCCTAGACCACACCCCGCTCAACAACAAAGCATACGGAAGTTGGTCGTTTAGCACCACACGGAGATAGAGATGCCAAAATCAGGTGAACGCTACATCATGAAGGACGGGCTGGTGGTGGATGCCGATACCGCCGAGCGGCTAGGTGTACAGGAGGGCGTGGAGTTCGAGCATTGGGCTGATCCCGACGATGTGGCGGAGGCGGTGTTCGGGCTGTCGCCTGAGCAGGCGAAGGCGGTCAGAGAGTCGGTTCCTGAGACTGAGTGATCATCAGTCGATGATTGAAGGGTTATCCGACCTAGCCCGGGTCCTGCTCACCATCGTTGGGGTGGTTGTTGCTGTGGGATGGTTCTTGGGCGTAGTCATCATCTGCTACAAGCTGAACAACAGGAACTGAGGGTTTGGAGTCACAGGGTTATAATTCCCTTTCCCATTTGGGTGCACTTAGCCGACTGCTGGATATCACTGCAAGACTGCCTTTAAACGAATCTGCCGAATGTCTTGTGCTAGGTTGGCTCTGCCAAAATGGGCGATTCTGCTTCGAACTCCGGTTTCTGATCTCGAAATACAATTGAGAATCAGTTGTGTTTACGGTCGCTAAGTTTGGTCGGCGAAGTTGACGATTGACACACTCTTAGATGAGAGATTCAATCGTGGGACGCATCGTCATTCGCGGCTACGATCTGAACTTGACGCAACCAAGTCTTGATTTTGGTCGCAATAAACCTTCGAATCTCCAATCTCAAGGTGTGCTCTTCAGCTGGAGAACGCACCTTGACCATTTGATTGTCAGATAGAGTGATTGTTGATGGGTTTGGTCGATCGGACCCCAAGCATGCAACGCGCCAAATTACTACTTGGTTTGCGGATCGGTGAACTGAATCCGACGCAGCGCTTCTCGCCGATCCAAGCGTTACGGGGCTTGCAGATACCGGGCGTTCAATTGCAACCTCGCTCTGTTAAGTCACCACCGTGTTGCTCACGATCACCCCAACCTCGATGGCATGGTCATAGCGAAGAGCCTTCTGGGATCGAAGCAAAAAACCGGCGCGGCGTGGCGTCGCGCGGAAATTTCCGCCGCTACGAAAACTCGGCGGGCTCTACGACTCAGTCGATGGATCGCGGACCGCGGATGTCACTAGATGGATCGAAGGTTTCGTGAATAAGCGACGAGGATACGCGCCGCTCTAGCCATCGCGTTGGTCGCCATCCGTGACACCCGAACCAAGCGGAAATCGCCGCTGCCTTTATCGGAACGCACGCCTCGACCGAATTTCAACAGTGTTGGTTCTCGAGCGATCGGGGATGGCTGGGAAATGACGCGGCCGAGAGGATCGACGCAGAGGGTTGCGAATTCCGCAATTTGCAAGGCCTTGCCGAGGTGGCACATCGGACCCTCGATATGGCGAAGGAGTGGGCGCAGTTTCGTGTCTGACAGACCGCCTCCGCGAAATTCGGGATGTCGTGACTGTCGCTGCGATAGTAACGATCAGCGGAGCAATCAGGCATTGCAAGCCGAGTTTAGGAAGAAGTGGCTCCCGAGAAAGGAGCCATGTTAGCTCTTCAAATGGCGTCAAAACAAGCCAAAATGTATCGTGTTATACCTGAATGGTCGCATTTATGGCTTGAAACGGTGTCTTGACAAGTCGCCAGGTGTCATATGACATCACATCAATGGTGATAACTGAAGTGATATCCAATCAGCGTTCGACCAGACTGACGACGGCATTTATCCGCAACGTCAAGACTCTTGGGCGATACGGCGACGGCCGGGGCGGATACGGGTTGAGCCTGCTCGTCAAGCCGATGTCCGCGGGCGGGCTGTCCAAGACATTCTCGCAGCGGTTGCGGATGAGGGGCGTACCTTTCAACGTCGGACTGGGCGCGTATCCGCTCGTGACCCTGGCGAAGGCGCGCCGGATGTCCATCGACAACGCCTGGCTGGTCGCGGACGGAACCGATCCTCGCGCGGAACGTAAACGAGACGCCGGGATGCCGACCTTCAAAGAGGCGTCGGAAACCTTCGTCGGCATCCACGCCCAGACTTGGAAGGCGGGGACCAAAACTGCACAGCTATGGCGCTCCAGGTTGGAGGAATATGCGTATCCGACTGTCGGAGAACAACCGGTTTCAGACGTCACGAGCTCGGACGTGTTGGGGATCCTGCTGCCTATTTGGGCCGATAAACGGGCGACCGCGACCAAGGTGCGTCAGTACATGTCTGCGATCATGAAATGGGCGGTCGTAGAAGGTTATCGCGACGACGATCCTGCAGGGAACACGATCACCGTGGCGTTGCCGAAAGGCGGTGCCAACCGTCGTCATCGGCGCGCGCTGCCGTTCGCCGAAGTCGCGGACGCGCTGGCGGCGATCAAGCGGTCAGATGCTTATGATGCGACGAAACTGGCGATCGAGTTCTTGACGTTGACGGCGGCACGCAGCGCGGAGGTCCGGGATGCGACGTGGGACGAATTCAACCTTGAAGGCTCAACTTGGACGATTCCAGCTTCCCGTATGAAGACGTATCGGGAACACCGTGTTCCGCTGTCGAGGCAGGCGGCGACGCTGTTGGCGTCGGCTCGCGAGTTCGAAAGTGAATCGGGGTTGGTATTTCCCAGCGTGCGTGGCAAAGCGCTCAGCGACAACACGCTGTCCAAGCTGTTCAGGGAACAGGGCATCGATGGGACACCGCATGGGATGCGTTCGGCGTTCAGGGTTTGGGCGGCGGAGAAATCGGACGCGCCACGCGAGATCGCCGAGATGTGTTTGGCGCACGTGGAAGGATCGGCAGCGGAGTTGGCGTATCGGCGCACCGACTATTTCGAACGGAGACGCGAATTGATGCAGCAATGGGCAGACTATCTGATCGAATCTTGATCAAGATTGGCAGGTTGCGCCTAGTTGGAGAACAGGCATAACAATCGCTCCCGTTAAAAAGCCATATCGGAGAGGACATCCGCTGAAAAACGGGTTGTTCAAACACAATTCAAGCTTGGGGTGCCTTGGTTATCACAATTTGCCGAAAACAAAAATGCTACTGGCTTGGATAGGCCAGAGACCGCCAAATTTCGTCTTCACCCGATTATGCAACTCCCACGCTGAGTGTGATCTCATCGCCGTTTTGAACGTCGACTGTCGCTGCGGTACCCGCATATTTCACCGTTTTTGGGGATTCACGTAACCCGAGTCGAAAACCGTTGTCGAGGTTGACGCGCTACTATGTCGACTAAACATTCAGGATCTGATCCCATGTACACCCGATCGCGCACAAACAAGTCGTCAATGTCAGCCCATGCGGGGGATGCAAAATCCGGTCACGGTTTGAATCATGTGGCTTGGTTCTCAAGCGACTTGCGACACAACAATTTCCGAGTTTGCGGTCTAGTTTCGATTCCGTCTCGTCCTAGAGCATCCGCGACACGGTTCTCTGCGCGGCATGTGCTGCGTCCCGCCACTGACAATACGAAATCCGAGACGAGGAGTAACGTTTTTTTCGAACTACGAGCTGCGCTTTGCGCCGGTTCTTCGAGGTCTGACTGGCCGACGCCCGCATAGGTGTGCAATTTGAACCAGTTTCCTGGCGATGCCCGAGGTGCCGGCCGGTCAGCGTCTTCCCATGTGGTCCGTGCCGCTGATCGTCGGCTCTCCCGTAGGTAGCGTGTTCACGATCTGTTACGGGACCGTGAACGTCACCGCATCGGTCGCCGCGCTGGTCAGCGACTCTGCGTAGCCGCCCCGATCGATGAACGAAACACGGACGCTGATGAACTTGCCCTCGTCGTTGGCGACCAGGATGTAGCTGGAGTCTGTCGCGCCTGTGATGTCAGCGTCGGCGCTACCGTCGTTGGCGGTCCATTGATAATGGAAATGCACGCGGTCCAGACCGTCTTGGTCCGCGATCCCCGTGGGATCAACCCTGAGGGTCTCGCCGACCTGTGCCGCGCCATTGATCAGCGGCGCGCCGCTCGCCGTCCGGTTCGGGGGCCTGGCCTTCCTGCCCTCCTCGAATTGACTTGTCGAAGACATGTACAGCATCTCGGACCAGTCCGAGATGCTATGAGCGTTTTCTGCCCGCACACGGAACCACAGTGAGGATTCGGGATCCAGTCCACTGATGATGGCGCCGGCCCCGTAGAACGTTATCGCAACGTCGTCTGCCGGCAGATCGGTCCACTGACCGTTACGGAACAGCTGCACGTCGTAGGAATCGGCCCAGATCGCGTCATCCCACTCCAGGTCTACACCTCCAATGAACACGGCGGTTCCCACCGGCAGCTCAGGGACGCCCGGAGGTCCCAACACCTGAGCCGTTGCCTCGCTGGTCAGCGTCCACGCGTTGCCAGCATCGTCGGTGAAGCTGACCCGCACCTTGATGGTACTGCCCACGTCGGCATCGACCAGGACGTAGTTGGAGTCCGTCGCGCCCGTAATGTCCGCGTGAGCGCCACCGTCGTTCCGGATCCACTGGTAGCTGAAACTGGCGTTTTCGAAGCCGTCGGCGATCCCGGTTGTGGTCGCGGTCAGTACCTCGCCGATTCTGGGGAAACCGGTGATGCCAAGCTTGCCGGCTGAGAGGACGGTCACCTTCGCGACGACTGGGTTGATCGGATATCTCGGACGTGACTCGTCAAGAGCGACGAAGGTGAACGAGTCCACACCGGCGTAGCCCGGGTCAGGCGTGTAGGTGACCCACTCGTCGGTGAACACCTGATGCGTGGCACCGTCTACGATGACATCGACGGTGTCGCCGACGTCGAGACTCCCGTGCGAAGGCTGCGTGACGATGCGGTGCGCACGTGTGCGCGGGCTGCCGTCTTCAAGGTTTGTGTCATCGAAGTATTCGTCAACGCCGAGTTTGAAGCGAACCGCCGTGTCTGGTTCGACGATTACCATCTCTGGCCTGGCGACATATCCGGGGACCACGTGCAAAAGCTGGGACAATGCGAGCGCGTTGTTGGTCTCGTCGGACTCGACGATAACGTCGTCGGGATCGGCGCGCTGGCCGATACGGTAGTAGCCGGGCTGGACGTCTGACACGTCGATCCACTGAAAGGTCGTCGAAAAACTGTAGATGTCTTGCCAACCCTCGGAAATGCCCATGTGCAGGATCCTCGAGCGCGGTCGGCCCGACTGGCAATAGTAGATGTCCGGGTTCCACTGCTCATGCCGTTTCGGGCCCGGATTGGGATGCAGGTCAGGTCGTTCCGCGACGTCGATCAGGCAGAAGCCGACTTTTGATCCGGAGCTGATCTCGACCGTTCCGGACGCGTCCCAAAGCGAGTACTCCACTATGCCCATGACGTGGAAGTGGTCGTGACCGTCATCCACCTCGAAATCGATGGGCGGCTTGGTCAGATTGACCCAGTCTCCATCGACGGTCAATGCCCGCTGCCAAACATCGTGGCTGGTCAGATCGGCATCGTCGACCAATTGCGGGTTGCCTCTGAGGTCCAGCGGCCCGTCGCCAAGATTGGTCACATACCCGGCGAAGCGCAGTGCGAAAAATTCGGCGCCATCAGGCGTGGCGACGACATCCGCGACGCTATAGTCATGCTGATAGCTCACCAAGTCCGGCAGCAGTAGACCGTCAGGAATCTCTACATCGTCAATATCCTCGTCGTCAATATGCTCGTGGTCAATGTCCTCGTGCCCTTCGTTCGTGGTGGTGCCGGGCCCCGGCACCGTCAGTACCGGATTGTTGTACAGACCCTTACCGCCGACGGAGCATATTGCGCCCGGCTCCTGGCAATTGGCCGCTTCATACAGGGAGACGGCCACGTCGTCACTCGAGTCCGGCTCTACGGTGATCAGCCAGCGACTTCGCGACAGGGCCTCTACCTTGCTGGCCGAGCCCCCGTCGACCTCCAGCGCGTGATCCCTGAGATTCACGTCCGTGATATCAACGAGCTGGGTGAATTCGAGCCTGAACTCGAACGAGTCGTCCCCGTTGTGGCTGTCCGGCATGTACGTAAAGTACGCTGAGGGCGGTGCATCCTCCCGCGCCGGAAGCGGCGCAAGATTCATGGACAAACTCACTTCCACCGTCTCGCCGGGTGTCCAGCTGAAACCCCTGTCTCCCCACCAGTAATTGCCCTCCCATATGCTCCGCCCGATTGAACTGTCGCGGCCTGCGTAATCGGAACCGCCGATTCGCAGTGTGAAGTCCGTCGGCAGCTCCTTGTCCAGCGTGAGGTACAGTCCCTCGGCAAGATAAAACAGGAACTTAACCCTGTACGTTTCCCCTTCAAAGGCGAACTCATTCGTCGAAAGCTCGGAGCCCGTGATTGCCCACTCGGAGTATCCGGTGGCGAGGGGGACCATCGTCACATCCGTACCCACGGTCAGCCTGGCAGACCACTCTGGTTCGGCGCGTTCGACCGAGACTGTGTAGGTCACCACGGCGTTGCCGTCCTCGGCGGTCACTGCGACACTGAGCACGTTGCTGCCCAAGGACAGGTCCGCCGTCGCCTCGTCCGGTTCACTCGTGCCGGACGGCGTCAGAACTGCTGCCAAGGCACCGGCATGACTCTTCTCCGTTCTCAGCGTCACCGACTCAACGCCATTGGGCACGGACACGGAGTACTCCGTGGTGGCGGCATCGAATTCCGGGATCAACTCGATTGCGGCTCCGTTAGCGTCCTGCAGTTCGAGCGAACTGAGAGTGGCGTCGTCCGAGGCCGCCCGCGTCGCCGTGTCCCCCTTCAGCTCGTTGCCGCTTGCTGGAGTCAGCACGATGGACGCGCGGTTCGCATCCGTCTGGATTAGCTCCTTAGTCGTCGCGTCGGTGGGCTCGGCCTGCGGGAGTGTCACCTTGGCCAGGTTGGACATACGGCTCTTCCGGTCGCCCCGCAGCGCCTTGACCCGGTAGTTGTATTGCTCACCCGGCACGGTGGCTTCACTGTCGGTGTAAGCGGTGGCCGTGGAACCGGTGTCGGCCACGTAGACCGTCGGCCTCCGTTCGCCCTGCAGCGGAACACGGCGCAGAACCTGGTAGCCGGTCACTGACTCTGAGTCCTCGGCCGGAGCGTCCCAGTTGAGCGCCACGCCCTTGGCCTCGACTATCTCAACGGTCAAGTTGCCAGGCGCCGTCGCATCGCTCTGCGCCTCCACGGCCAATGGCGCCAAAATCAGCGCGGCCAGGGCCAGGATGGCAATCCAGGAGCTCCGGCCAGGAGCGTGCCACAGTACTTTTGTATCTGACCAGATTGATTTTGACACTTCAGGTGTCATTCAACGCTACCGTTTACCCTCATATCCCGAACGCGAGCCGCTGGAATTACGATGAAATAATAACATCAACACGTTGTTTTCACACGTATGAATTCAACAATTCGGTGTATTCACACGCGTCGCAAATCTGTTGAGGATGTCCTCACCGCTCGCTTCAACCAATTAGGTGTTTGGAGTCCATTGGCTGCGTCCCTTTGGTGGTTTACATGTTTGACAGGAAACAAGACGGTGTCGGCTGTCAATCTATGTATTCGCCCCAAGCTTCCATGACTCGGCGCCGCAGCTCGAACAGGTCGGATCGGAAATACGCGCCTTCGACGCCTTTCACGGTGTGTGCGAGCGCCGCCTCCGCGACTTCTCTGGGTTGGCCGATGTCGGCGCACCAGTCTCGAAAGGAGCTTCTGAAGCCGTGCGGCACGGCTTCGACGCCGAGTTCCCGCAGCAACTTGCTCAGCGTCGAATCCGACAGCGTCTTGCCGGTCACCGAAGGGAATACCAGGCCCGTGCCGCCCATGACATCTTTCGCCTCGCGAAGTATCTCGACGGCTCTGTCGCCGAGCGGCACCCGGTGCTCCACAGACGCCTTCATGCGCTCGGCAGGCACGATCCAGACCCGCCGGCCCAGATCGACCTCGTCCCATCTGGCGCCCCGGACCTCCCCCGAACGTGTCGCGGTCAACACGAGAAACTCGAAGCACAGCTTGCTCGCCAGCCAGGCGTCAGATCCTCTGACGCGTTCGATCGCGCCTTTGACCGCGGAGTGGTGCAGAGCCCGTCGGTGCTTCTGTGCCGGATTTCCCCGCGGCAGGGCCTCGGTGATCGCGTCGCCGGCCGGATTGTCGTTCCGGAACCCTTGAGCGATCGCCCATCGCATCACCGCGCCGATGCGATGCTTGACCCTCCGGGCCGTTTCCGGTTTTTCGTTCCATATCGGCATCAGCACGCCCAACACGTCGGCGGAAGTGATCTCCGACACGGGTTTGGGGCCGAGCCGCGGGAAGGCGTAGCTGCGCAGACTGGACCGCCATATCTTGGCGGAACGGCCCGCATCCTTCCAGGTCGCGCGGTGGAGATCGATGACGATTTCGGAGGCATCCGAGAACCTCGGGACCTCCGAATCCTTGGAGCGCGGATCCGCGCCTTCTTTCTCGGCAATGCCGGTGCCGCAACGAAGGGCCGAGACCCGCGGCTGGATTTCAACGCCTCGAGCAACCCGACTTTCGGTGCGGCCGTCGAGATGTCGACGGCCATCCGCCCGGCGAGCCGACGGGACGGCGCCGACAGCACCGATCAACAGCCCGCATCACTGCGGATCACACCATACCGGGGTTGGGAGATCAATTGGCGTCTCTTGTCGCCTCGGCAGAAGTGCCATGGATTTCAACGCCTGAATGGGACGAGAAGACCGGGATAGCGCCGCGAGCAACCCAGCGTGAGACGCGCGTAACGCGTTGCCGCCTGGATCTGCGCGCTCCACAAGTCGTCGCTGGTCGTTACATCGCTCCGAGGTCGGAACAGCGATCGGTCGGTGAGAGGATTTGATGAATCTTGGCCGTTGATCAAGCGGTGTTTGGAGTTTCTGACGTTGACCGCGGTACGATCCCGAGAGGTTCGAAGTGCGATGTAGTCGATCTGCGGCGCGGCAACTGGATTGTGCCTGCGGCCAGGATGAAAGCATCTCGTGAACATCAAATTAAATTCAGCTGAAGGGTGGAGGAGATTCTGAGGGTAGTTGAGGAAATCGCGGATGGATTCAGATCGGTATCCCCGTCTCGGACGGCACAGCCCGCAGTCGATTCGACAGGCGGCAAACAACTTGAAGGATTTGGTTGCCCAGCTCCGATAAATGGCCGTCGGAGACGAAAATGGACGGCTCCGACGCGCATTCTACGCGGCTGGCGTCGAGGCGTAGGAAGAAAGTTTCCGGAGCGAAGCACATGCGCGCGCGTTCGCTCGCGCATGTGCCAGGGCGCGCGCTCAGTACGTATCTCCTCGCGGCGCAAAACAAAAACCCGTCGGCGCCCCGACATTCAGACGACATGTCCCAAACGACTCGGCGCGCTGGGCCAGGATGATCACTGGACGGTTGAACGCGGCTCCTGGGCGTGAATCTTGTCGCTACCGTTCGGGGACCCTACAGATCGAATCTCGACTATTTCGAGGGTCCAAGGAACCAGACGGTTGCGCGCGTCGCAACAATAGACAGCTCAAAGCGCCCAGCAATCGTCAAGAAGGGGAGCACGCTTCCGCGGCATTGCGGTCTGGGCGGGTCGTCGTGCGAAACCGCGCCCGCCAGTCGGTGTACGAGACGTGCTCGCTCGACATTCAAGAACCGTACCAACGATCGCTCGGGGTCGACGCTTGGGCCTCCTAAGGTTCTAGGCGAAGAGGTAGTCTCGCGTGTTCGCCCCGCCTTGTATTCAAGCCGCGAATTTCCGTGCATGTAATCGACCATTCGGCGACCATTCGGACGTTGGTTCCGTGCGCCGCCGCCGCGGTGCGAAATCGGACGCCGCCTTGAAACTCAAGGGCACCGTTTGAACACGCGCGAAACGTTAACGACCCGCGCTGATGATCGATTCATGGAAGTCAAACGGACGAGAAACAGGTCGTTACGACCGGGCGAAGATTCAGACCCGCGGAGCATCATCGCGCGTGGCGATTCCGTCGATGGGTTTCGGATTGAGACGGTCGGCGGGAGTCGGCGCGATTGCGGAGCATATCTGGGCGTGTTGGAAGCCTTAACGGAGAATTTCGGAATCCTAAGCTGAAAATCTCTGAGAAAGCCTATTGCCAAGTGCCGCGTATATGGGAAACGCTGGTAATCAGAGCGCAAGCATCGCGGAGGCAAAGAGCGCAACGATGGATCCTCGCCGTTGCGGCTCGGAACGAACGGGCACCGCCCGCGGCCCTGAAGCGATCAAATCGGTGGAATTGTCGACAACCTTTGCCTTAAACAGGCCGTCAACGGCCGTCCTTGCCTGCAAGCGTTCCGACGCCATCCGCTCCAGGCGTTGTCTCGCTTCTTCGGCCGCTCGGGCGGCAAAGCGCCGGGAGGCCGTCACGCCGATTAAACCAGTGCGGTGCGCTGGGTCTGGGCGATCCGAGGCGTTCTCGTGTTTGGCGCACGGTGCGACTTCCTGATGCGGGATTGCCCGACGTTCGTATGCGATGAGATCGCACCGCGAGTCTGGGAGGTCATTGCCGGCAGGAGACAACGCGGGCGCCACGCTCGATGGAAGTTGAGCGCGGTCGTTCGATCTAATCGTCGATGTTCGCCGGTTTCTGCACGCTATGAACCACCGGCGTTAACCGCAACAGCCACTGAAAGGGAGGCACGACATGTGCACGCAACCAGGTGTCGATGTCGGGACGTCTAGAGTGCTGTTGTTGGCGGCATCTTCAAGCGGACAGCACCGAAAGTTCGGCTCAAGGCGCCGTACGTGAATTGACGATAGAAGCGATTGCGACTAACGCCTTTGACTGCCAGGCGCAGTTCTGCACCCATTATCGCGGCCCGCTGTTGACGTGCTGCTGTTGTTGCGCCGAAGCTGTTGACGCCCTGGCTGGTCGCAATCGGGCAGGGAGTGGTTTGCCGGTTATTGGGGCAAGGGTTTGTAACCTCGCAGGGCGTTTGATGGTCGCCCAACGAGACGCAGGTTGCGAACTGGGCACGTGTGGTGCCGTTCGGGTGTCGGGAGATGCCGGTTCAGGATGCGGAGGAGCGATTAAAGCAGTCCGCGTAAGACAGCGGCCGCGCGCCTGCTCAGGCAAAACAGACCACGAAAATTCGCCGGGGTTTCGCGAGGATGAACAATCCTCGGAAAATCCCAGCCTTCCAGGCCGCTCCGTCGCTCCCTCAGCGAGAAGGCCGCGCCGCTTTCGGCTCATGCTAGTTCGTCGTCGTCCAGCAGGCCGCTGCGCGCCGCCCAAACCCCTAGCTCCTGCCTGGTACCCAGGCCCAACTTGCGCTGTATGGCGTAGACCGCGTTTCTGACCGTCATGGGGTTGTTGCCCCGCACCTCGGCAATCTCCGCGTACGTCCTGCCTTGGGCGAACTTCTTGAGTATCTCGCGCTCGCGGGCGGTCAGACGGTCGAGCCCGCTCGGCGGAACCGGGTTGGAACCGTCGGAAATGCCCGCCAAAAACTGCCTCGCCGCTTCTCCCTGGACACGAAACTCCCCGCGCGCGACCTCCCTAACGGTGGATACAAGCATATCCTTGCCAGAATACTTTTGAAGATACCCGGATGCCCCGGCGTTCACTGACTGCGCGATCGCGCCTTGGTTGTTGGACGCGGTCAGCATGAGGACCCGCGTGTCCGGCAAGGCGGTCGTTATCTCGCGGCAGGCTTCGATTCCGTTCTTCTCGGGAAGCAGAATGTCCATGATCACTACGTTCGGTTTCAGCTCGCGGACTTTAATCACCGCTTCCTCGCCGTCGCCTGCCTGTCCGATGACATCGAATTCGCCCGAGCGTTCCAGGACCTCCGCGATCCCCTCCCGCACGATGACGTGGTCGTCGACTATCATCACGTTGATTTTTGTTTCTGCGGTCAACTATGGGCCTCCTGGATTTTGTTCGTAGGGCACGGATTCATATGGTACGGAGCAACTGATGGTCGTCCCGCCGCCGTCGGATTCCACTACCAGTCTACCGCCCATGCGTTCAGCGTCGATCCTCATGTTCCTGAAGCCGTAGCCGTGCGTGGCGTAGTCTTCCGGCAGACCGGACCCGTCGTCGAACACTGACATTCTAAGACCGTCCGACCCGAAGTCGAGCGTGATCGTGACGGTGTCTGCGCCGGAATGTCGAAGAGCGTTGGTCAGAGCGTTGTGGGCGATTCCAAAGAGCAGGCTTCGCGTGATGGCGGAAAGCTGCGGCTCGGTTCCGCGCAGCACCAGATTCGCCGGAATCGACGTGATCGTGGTGAAGGTGTCGGCATGGTCCTCGAGGACTTGGCTCAACCTGCCGTCGCTGAACAGCGGCCCTCCGTCTATCGGATGTCTGAGCTCCCACATCGTCGATCTGGACAGCTCCCACATCGCCTCCAGCTTGCGGACGAGTTCAGGGTCGGCATCCGCCATCTCGATCGCCTCCTCGAGGCCCAGCCCGAGGGTGTACGCCGATTGCGCCGTGGTGTCGTGGATTTTATGCGACATCTCGATGCGCTGACGATTCAACTCCCGCTCCCTCGTGGCCGCTGCCAGTCTCCGCGTCCGTTCGAATCTCGTGATCAGGTTGACTGCCACCGCCACCGCGAACAGCGTCGAAACCCTGTAGAACAGTTCCTTCTCCTCCTGCTGGCCGAACACGATGCCGTCACCCACCGTCAGACACAGGATCACATAGACTCCGGCCAGCATCGTCGTCCAAAGGAACATCAGGCGGGTCGATGTGAATATCCATGCGAACGAGGCGACGGCAAAGTAATACATGCCGAAGTAGCGGCTGTCGAATCCGCCGGACATCGACACCGTGAACGAGAGCCCGACGGCGTCAATCGCGCTCAAGGCGAGTAGCAAGCGCATATCCACTTTTCCGCCGGCGCGCATTTTCCGCTGGACATACGCATTCGGGACCATGAGTCCGATCACGTAGACCGAGTTGAGAATGTGGCTGAGAGACCAGTATTCGACCCGATAGCTGGTCTCGACGAGGACCCCGGTTAAACAGACCCAACGGAGCCAGGTCGACACCGTCGCCGCGTATCGAATTTCCTCCGGGCCCTCTCCGCCGAAGCTCCAGATACGCTGCGCGATGCTTCGCGCGGATATTTTCGACAGGTTCATTCGCGGTCTCAACGCCATGACGGATAAGCAACATCATGTGCAGTTTTGGCGGAGTCAAACGCAATATGCGGCAGATGATGTGGTGCCGACATCATAGGAGACACAACGCATTCGACTTAAATACGCACGTTTCAATATATTACGAATCTGGTTGGAACGTCGCAATATCCCGCGATGCTTGGTCAAAAACCGAAACTTAGGCTGCGCGCAGTCCCCGGCGTTGACCTTCAATCAGGAAACCTGGAACCCGTACCAAACGGGCGCGGTGCGCAGCGATGTCTTTGATCGCGCCCACCGCGCCCGGACGATCGTGTCACCTCATCGACGGAGCCTCCACGGCGCAGTCCGAAGATGAATAGTTGGAGCAGTATTTCGGGCCGGATGATCTGAGGACGCATCTGCACGTCAATCAGTCCATTTCCGATCTGCCGCCGGCGACGCGCTACACGTCGAAACAGTCCGGTTGCCCTTGAGGGCAGGTTGCAAATGCCCAGACTTCAATTCTTGGGTTGACGACCGCCCAGACGACTCCCCCGACTCAACCAGAACGAGCGCTCGATCAAACCGGGCGCCGGCCAAGGTTCTGCGACACGTCAACGTCTTCGCGGAGCGGCGGAGCATCCCGCGTCCCGCGGTTCGGACCCCCGAGCGCTTTTCCCAACGTTTCAAACCGCCAAGTCCGGCGGGTTCATCGAGCGTCTTTGAACCATGCGGTATGCGATGCTCCGAGGTGTGTTGTCGAGGACATTGGTGCGTTGCATCGCCGGACATTGGTGGGTTGCATCGCCGTTTATGGATTAAACCACATGCGAAAAAGAGCATATGGGTTACGTCGATTAATACCAATGGTACTGTACACTGGCAAGTTGGATCAAAACAACATGGTTCGAAACGCACGATGGGGAACCAATGGAACTGCATCTGTTACAGCCAGATATGTGACTGGTAAGGATGGTGCCGATGGCCTTTCCTAACCCGTCGCGCAGGCATTGGCAAGTAGAAAAGCGGGTTTCGGACGGTTCGGTATGAGCACAGATAACGGCAACAATTCAGCGTACCCAAATGTGTTGGCACTCGAACCAATGGACAGCAACCTTCTTGAAACAGATGAAGTGACCTTGGAAAAAGCATGATGACAAATCAGATGAGACGCTATTTGATGACCAAACCGTTGCAAGTCGCAATTTTGTCGTTGGTTCTAGGGCTCCTAGCGTCGTTGTTAGTCGCCGTTCCGGCGTCATCTCAATCAACGACTCCGGGTGTACCTTCGAACGTGAACGCGACGACGGAGAACCTGAAAATCTCTGTATCTTGGGAAGCTACTACTGAAGCGGGAGTGGCGGAAACGGACGTTTATTACATTGCCTGGATAAACTTGACCACCGCAGATCCCAACGATCCCAACAGTTACGACAATATTTTTATAAACGCCCCGACTACAACGTATGAAATCACGACGTATTTTGGTTCGGTGCTCATGGAAGGTCACGAGTATTCAGTTTGCCTGTTTGGTTACAACAACGCAAACAACACGTATTCTCCCTATGACGCCTCTGCATGCGCGTCCGTCGTCGTGGCGGGCACGGGGATCCAGGTGTCGGAAGTAGTGGTCAACGAGCGTCGCGGGACTACGGCCGAACTGCTGGTATCGCTCGACAATCCGGAGTTACTCAGTACGACTGTTCGATTGCGCTATCGCACGGCTGCGGTCGGTGGCGAAGAAGCGGGTGAATGGAGCGAAGTACGGCAATCAACTCAATCGTATGATTTTTTCTCCAGTTATCTCAGCGGTTTGACACGCGGGACTACGTACGAAGCAGAAGCGACGACGGCCAACGATTTCACTTCCGCCGACCGGGTGGTGTCGACGACATTCGCCACGGTGGCCGGGCCGGTGGTGCTTGCGTACGACGATGACTTGCTCACGCCGGGAACGACAACTTTGGATATCGGGTTCGTACTCGACAATCCGGATATGGAAAGCGCCGTGGTGCGAATGCAGTACCGCACGAGAGCCGGTGACGTGTTTGGCGAGTGGAACGTGGTCGCACCGAAAACCACCACGGGCGAGACGATCGTGTTCAACTTGACCGATCTGATGCCGGATACGCTTTATCGAATTGTGACGACGACGGCAGCCGACTTCAGCGACGAAACATTGAATTATCGGTTAGAAACTCGGACCTTAAATAATCCGATAGTGACCAAGGCCGAACATGAAGTCACCTATGATTCCACGACGGTGCCCGCGACGGTGACCGCGACGGTGACCGCTACGCTATTCAATCCTGACGGGGTGTCACAAACGGTCTCCTTGCGTTACCGAGCATTGTCGATGCCAGATTACGAGTCCAGGCCGAGTCAGACGATTACCGGGACGTCTGTCGCCTTTGTGCTTGGAAATTTGACTCTCGACACCCAGTATCTGGTTCAGGTCTCGTTGGACGAGAATTTCGAAACGGGAGTCCGCCAAACGGGATTTACCACGTTGGACGTCCCTGACGATCCAGAAATGGTCCGCGTCGCTGCCGAGGATCAAGCTCTAACGGTGAAGTGGAACGCACCGAGTGATGACGGCGGGAGTCCGATCACCGGCTACCGCGTGCAATGGAAGGTTTTAGGTGAGGAGGAATACCCCACCGCCAATGTTGAAGTATCAACGGCGAACGTTCGCGAAGTCACGATCCGAAACCTGGAAAACGACGTGACCTACGTTGTGCATGTGCAGGCGGAAAACGAGTTCGGACCTGGTGAGTGGTCAGGTGAAGCCGTCGGAAGACCCAACGACGGACCGAGGGTGGAATCCGTATCCGCAACATTGATTCGAGACGTATCTGCGCAAGTGACGGTCACTACTTGGTATGTGACTTCTTCTAACAGGTCGGTTTATCTGAGATTTAGACCGCAAAACGGAACATCATGTGCATCAACGGTTAACGACGAAGATTGGTCAAGAGCGGCGGGCATTGTTTCGAGTTTCAACCAGGAAACAGCAATCGAAACAGTCATCTCGTTGGCTGGTCTGGCTCCCGGTACCCTCTATTGTTTGCAGGCGTCACTAGCTTCAACTTTCACCGATGGGGTTATAGATGGGGACGAATTCAGAACAGAATCGGAAGGGGATCCCGCCCCCCCCACGGCACCGCAGGTAGGCTTGTCCCACGGGAACAAGACGCTGAGAGTGAATTGGTTGGTCAGGAACGATGGTGGAGCGGACATAACCGGATACAAGGTGACTTGGTGGCCGGAAAACACTCAGGATCTAGAACAAGAACACCAACCGTCGAGTTCCGATCGTCCTTACCTAATCGGTGGTTTGGAGAATGGCACTACCTACAACGTGCGAGTGATCGCGACGAATTCAGCCGGCGATAGTCCCCCGACCGTGACAACGGGCACGCCGAGCACCGTACCAGGCAGCGAAGTTACAGGTTTGGCGGCGTTGGGTTGCGACGGGGCTATCGATCTCAGCTGGAATGCGCCGAGTGACGACGGCGGGAGTCCGATCACCGGTTACCGCGTGCAATGGAAGTCTGGCTTCGAGACGTATCGCGCGGAGCGTCAGGTGTTCGTGACGCGCGGCCTCTCGTACACTCTCGGTTCTCTGATTGATGGAACCGAGTACACGGTGCGCGTCCTCGGCGTCAACGCCAACGGCGGTGCCAGGGACGAGAACGCCACACCGCTGTGGTCGCTTGAGGTTAAGGCGACGCCGCCTTCGGGGGCTTGTATCGCCAAGTTGACGTTCGGGAACATCTTGTCCGACAGTGCGCCCATCATTGTGGAGATCCCGCGCGCGGAGGAGGACACACAGGTCAATATACGCTACCGGAGTCTGCCCTCCGGCGTCTGGAGCGAAGTCCAGTCGAAGGTCCTCGAAGAGGGCGAGACGAGTGTGACGTTCGACATACGGGGACTGAAACCATCGAACCTTTATGAAGTGGAGGCATGGCTCGGCTCCCAGAGGCCAACTGAAAACCGGGTTGCACGTGCGGTCTTCACAACCGGCTCCGTGCCCGAGGGTTCGACGTTCACCGGTGGTGGAGGATCGCGAGGCGGCAGGATAATGCGGATCGAGCCCAGCATCACTTTGGTGACCGTCGGGCCGGGCGACGAAGTGAAGTTGTCGGTTCAGGTTTGGGGTCGGCAGAACCTGTTGGCTAACGATTTGAAGGCCCCCGGAGAGGGGCGGCCAGAGTTCACGTGGTTCTCGGATGCCGGTGGTTCGTTCAGCGAATCGGACATCAGAGCAGATTGGCGTAACGGTCTGGCAGATGACCGTGAGGTTCGTTTCACCGCGCCAAGCGATCCCGGGACGTTTGTGATCAGGGCGAGTCTGGACGATACGTTCGACTGTCTGGCCGCTCAAGACGGCGAGACCGCGGATGAAGCGGATGCTCGTTGCAGTGCGGAGATCGAAGTGACGGTAAGACGGCCCACTTATGTTGCACCAGAGGCAACGGTGCCAGTCAACCCGTCGGGCCCGATACCCGAGGTACTCGCGGATACGGATGGCGTCGCTTATGCGGTCTTCACACCGGTCGATGGCGGTAGCTTCGTAGGGGAAGGTTATTGGGTCACGGCGGGGGCTGGTGCTGTTGCCGACGGTGAATACATCGGACTGAGCATGACACCGATTGGTGAAGCTTCGAACATGCGCCAGACATGGCATCGCTACACGTTAGCCGGTCAGATCTACGAGATCGGCGTTGTCGATGCGAACGAGGAAAGAGTTTCCGATTACATATTGGAAGAGCATGCGTTGGTGTGTGTTCCGATGCCCGACGAACTGAGAACGAACATCGCCGATATCGTGCTCATATCGGGCAATGGCGAAGACGATTCAACCGTGTTGTCGACGCGCGTGAGGGTCACCCTCGAAGATGGCGTGGTTGTCTGCGGCAATCTGTCTTCAGTTCCCACCACCATCACGGCCGGCAAGATCGGTTCGCCAGTGGAGCCCGAAGACGAGGCGTCCGAACTGGAACAGGAAGAAGAGCTGCCCGACACCGGCGCACCCGCGCCAGGATCGTCGCAACTGATTCTGCTCTTGATCCTCGGAGCATTCGCAACCCTCCTCGGCCTAAAAGCCCTTACATCCCATCGACGCAAGGCCACGATCCGCTGGAAGTGACGCGAGGGGAACAAATGCACCCAGACCCTCCAAGGATGGTTTCCGTGGGCGTCCCCCCAATTCTGAATCTGATCGTCACCGCAGCTGCCACTGTTGCACTCTTGAGCCTTCTCGCGGCAACGCAGATCTCCGGGACCGCCGAAGCCCAAGCAACGGGTATCTGTGATCGCACCCCAGCGGTGCGGGACGAGATACTCGAATCGTTGGCGCCGGGAACTCAGTGCGAAGACGTGACTGAGACGGATCTGAACGGGATCACCACCTCCCTTTCCATTCCAGATCCTTCCCTTGATTCATTGCGACCAGACGATTTCAAAGGACTCACGGCGATTCGTGTTCTATCGATCTTCGATACCGCATTGGAAAACCTGCCCGCCGGGATTTTCAGCATACCAACGGCGAACTCACTTCCCTACCCACCCGAACATTCGTGAACAACCCTAGCCTCGGAAGATTGAGGCTGGACACGAATCCGAAGCTGTCTTCGTTGCCGGACGAAATGTTTTCGAGCGGCCATACCCTGATCGACGTCAACATCAACGGAACTGCAATTGAAACGCTGCCTGCCAATTTCATCGCCGCTTTGGGCAGTATCGGGGCGCTGGATCTCCCATCAACCCTCACCGCATGGCCCACTGGATTCGATCTGCCAGACACTCTATACAGACTGAAAATCAGAGGAAACGAGACGTTCCACACGCTTCCTGATGATGTGTTGAGCGCGCCGCTGCCGCAGTCATTGACGAGTTTGAGATTTTACGACATCCGAATTCCAGACGAAACGCTGGATGCCATCGGAGCGCATCAGGCGGTGAACATCAACAGCAGTACTGATCCGCCTCCGCTGGTTCCTTGGTCCGATTTTTGGTTTGAAAACACCGGAATTACTGGAGCCGATCTCACCGAATTGATCAATGACTGGTGCTACAACGTTGCATCCTGCCAGAATTGGAACGGGCCAAGACACCTGGGTCTCCAGAATGAGGATTTGAGCGACTGGCTGGATCCAGACGGCGACGCGGCGACGCTGACGGAACACCGTGCGGCGGTCCAGCGATTGAACCTTAGTGGCACTCTGACACTCTGGAACACTCAAATGTCCGCGGGTCAGGTGACTGAATTGTTGACACACATGCCGAAAAACTTGCGCTACTTAAGGCTGCTGGGTCTTGAATTGGACGGGCTTGACATAGGCTCGTCCACGTTCACCTTCTCCCAATTTACGGAACTTCAGGAATTGATGATCGCGGAATCCGAGATCGGCGACGCAACCGCGAAGAAAATCATTGAGGATCTGCCACCGCTCCAAAATCTGTGGCTTTACAGCAACAATATCCAAACCGTACCCGCCTTCCCATCGTACCCAAATCTGATTGTATTACATTTGTATCGCAACCCGCTCGAAACGGTGACGGTTGGCGCGCCGGGGGTATACGCTAAAGCCGCGGCTACGCGCGCATTCCTAGGCGCGTGCGCGCATGCGACGTGCGCGCACGCTAGTCGATACGAAAACGAAACTCTTTCGTGCGACCCCACGACAGGGCACCGGCGACGCCCTCGCCGGCGGACCGGAAAAGACCTGGAGCCACATGTGCACCTACTCCGCCCACCCCGGCGGAGTCGCCGCCGGCCTCAAGAACCTCGAGATCATCAAACGCGAAAACCTCATCCAAAACGCCCGCGAACGAGGTGCCCAGCTCACCGACCGACTCGCCGACATGAAAGACCGACACAAAATAATCGGCGACGCACGCGGCATCGGTCTGGTTCAGGGATTGGAACTCGTGGCCGACCGCAAAACCAAGCAATCCTTCTCGGCAGAGGTAGGCATCGGCGGACGCTTCACCGACGCATTGAAGCGCCGCGGCGTCTGGATCCGAGTAGGCGGCTACATCTTGCCCGTCTCCCCACCGCTCTCGATCACGGCGCAGGAGTTGGACGATCTTTGCGATGTCGTCGAGGAAGCGATCGTGGAGGTATCGGCGGGGTTGGGGGAATAACGTCCCCGGCGCAGCTCGGTCGTTTCAGCATCCTTCGGTGATGTAGTTCGAGCGTGGGACAAAATTTGATTTGTCGCCTTTTACCCTGACCCTGGGTTCCCGCCTGCGTGGGAATGATGGGGGAGTGTGCGGGAAAGACGCGTGCCCCACCCGCCCCCGGCAATCCCTCGAGCTCGCTTCGCTTCAGAACAAGGGCGATGAAATTGATTCCACCCATCGAACGGCCGCTTACAATTTGAATATTGAACGTCGATAACACCTCGAGCGTGGAAGGTGTCTCGCAACCCAGTCATACAAGGAAACATGAACAATATCGCCCACAAATGGCAACCTCTAAAAGGCCTTGACGCCCAACCTTCGGGTGTCGACTTCCAGGAGATCGACTCACTCCGTCAACAGTGGCTCACTTTTCGAAAAATACAAGAAGAGTCTGACCCCGATGCTTACAAAGCATTTCTGGAGCGTTTATACCGTAGTTGGGCTATTGAAACGGGGATTATAGAAGGAATCTACAACATCGACTCCGGAACCACTGAAACACTGGTTGAGAAAGGTCTGTCCGCTGACCTAATCGAACCGCGTGGCACGGACCGCGATCCACATGACCTGCTCAAAGTATTAAAAGACCATCAAGATACGGCGACGTTCGTAACGGATTCGATCAAGACGGGCACAGAACTTTCTGGTTTTTACATCTGCCAACTCCACCAAATCCTCCTGAGAAATCAGAAATTCTACGTCGCATATGACCAGTTCGGCACCCGATTTGAGACCGAATTGGACCACGGTGGGTTCAAGAAGCATCCGAACAACCCGACCAGGTCCGATGGACAACTTCACGAGTATTGTCCACATTTGCAGGTCGACAGTGAAATCGCCAACTTGGTTGACTATTACAGAGAATTTCAACACCAACGTTCGCATTTTCATCCGCTCCGGGTTGCCGCTTGGCTCCACCATCGATTTACACAAATTCATCCTTTTCAAGACGGAAACGGGAGAGTCGCCAGAGCCTTGTTGACGTGGCACTTGGCGAAGGAAAATTATCTACCCGTTGTTATTTCGCGCGATGATCGGGCTGAGTACATCGATACTCTAGAACAAGCCGATTCTGGCGATATTAAGCCGTTTATCAAATTGATTGTCAAGCTTGAAAGCCACATAATTCTCGAGGCGCTTGGAGAGCCGGTACCTGTCGCTGCTTCCAGCGTGGTAAGTCAAGTCTTAGATCACATCACGGAACGAGTGCGGAAAAGTCGGAAAGACGAACTGGACCAAAGACGATTGGTCAACAGTGTCGCCGAATCCTTGCAAAATACCGCTAAGGAAACACTAGAGTTGCGAGCGAATCAAATCGCTGAGCAATTGGAAGAGGCGGGTCTGGGTATTTGGCCGAAAGTCAACATTGGAGGACCCGGCGACAACGAGCACTGGTACCGTTCCCAGATTCGGCGATCAGCTAAAGAAGCAGGGCATTGGGTGAATTTCAATGAAGATAGGTTTTTTGTCAGACTTGCCATCAATCCGAAGGATCAATCTCGAACACCACGCTTGATTTTTGTAATCTCTCTTCATCACGTCGGTCGTCAATTGACAGGAGTTATGGCTGCCACAGCATTCGCACAAATCGTCAATTCCAGGTTCGGTGAATCTGAGGACGCAGAAGAAACAAACGGCTCCGATTATGTGAATTGCACTCCCGAATCTTTTGCGTTTACGTCAGACGAAGACGTTACAACGATTAAGGAGAGATTCACAGAGTGGGTGGAAGAGCCACTAAGTGTGGCATTGCGACATTGGAGCGAATCCATTTCATAAGAACACCCCGTCGTTGTACATGCGTTGTATGTACAACGACGGGGTATTCCATTCCGACTTGCAGGCGTCATACACCAAACCCATCGCCCAATAAACAACACACACCAAAACCACCGACCCGTATCTGTCTACCCCCTTCACAGTCCCAACTCCGCCCGCGCCTCCTCGATCGTCATAATTCCGCTTTCAAACAGCGACCCTAACCGCTGAGCTTTCTCAGACCGCGACTCCTGCACCGCCTTCATGCAGACGGACCAAAAACCTCGGTTCTCTTTTCGTCGGAGTATTCACTTTGCAAAGATGACTCGCGGAGGTTGCGTTCGACGCCGAGGAATCGGTCGTTTCGCGGCGAGCGCTGAACGAGACGTTGGTGCCGCAGCAACGTGGGTCGGCGTTGAGGCGGCAACTCAGAGGACTCCGGGTGAGGCGGTTCGCTGCGATTTTCTCTTTTTTGCGGCGGAAGTGCTAAGCGCGCGTTTGGGCATACGCGGCACTCTCAGTCGACTTTGCAGCGGTTGGAATGAACCGTGCAGTCCACCACCTGAAATTTTTGGATTACGTGTCAGTAACAACAAATCCGCCGTAAAAAAACTGACAATAGTACTTCGAATGGCCCGCGTTCGGGATTATTGAGGGTAAACGGGAGCGTTGAATGACCCCTGAAGCGTCAAAATCAATCTGGTCAGATACAAAAGTACTGTTGATGGGTCGTTAGTACCCGAATTTGGGCTTCGCGGTGGCGATCTTTGTCGCCGTCGCGTTGGTGTTTGGTGTTTCGGGGATCGAGTCGAAGAACGCGCCGGCCCGTGTTGCGAACGCACAGGTGGACCAAGGCATCTGCGATCGGACGCTTGAAGTTTAGTTGTCAATTGAAGATTGGCTTAATGCTCAAGGCACAGCGTGTGAAGACTACACAGACGCGCAGCTGGAATCCTTGACGGGGTTTTCGGTAAAAGATCAGCCACAACTGACCACTCTTAAGTCGGGCGACTTTGCCGGGATGCCCAATATCGCGAATCTGGACCTTCAAAGGAACTCGTCAACCTCATTACCCGCCGACATTTTCGAAGGTCTTGACGCTGTCGCCGATTTGCGGATAGGGCGTAACGAGTTGACGGAACTGCCAGATGGCATCTTCGCAGGATTGCCGAACCTTGAAGTCCTCACCGCGGACGGCAACTATTTCACCAGCATCGATTCGGATTGGTTCGACGGGTTCGAAGGCGGTGGCACTCTAACACGTTTCGTGGTTGTCGTGCGCGAGGGGATAAAACACACGGGTATGAGATGTCAACGGTGGTGTAGAATCGATCGGGTTTCGAAAATGAAACACGGTACGAATGTATTGAATCATAGCATAAAGGGATTTTTGGGAAACAGGTGTACGTGAATTGGTTGGGAGTTGTCTGAACCGCAGATTACGCAGATGGGCTGTGATGCCCCGCTCCCTTTACCGTCGAGCATCACATCGAAGACCGCGCCCATGCTCGTCTGTGCGACGGCAGGCCCGCGAGCTGGCCGCAAGTCAGCGGATAGGCTGGGGCTGCCCGTCCCGAACCCGCAACAGAGATTTGAGTCAGGAGTTCGCCGTTCTCGCATCCGAGGTTCAAGAGTATCTACAACAAGACCATCAAACGATTTGAAAAAGTTATGTTCTACTCTCAGTGGTTGAAAATCGTGATATTATCCTCGATGCGATAATACCTTCTGGATAAACCGGTGTGAATCGCTCCAAGAAACCATCTACCCATAAGTGAGGGGGTATTTAGATACAATATCGTAAAGTTGAATGCCGTTGGGCTGATGCCCTTGGGCAGGAAGCTGACCGTACTTTCGGTTCTGATCGCCCTGATCGCCCTGATCGCCACCGTTGTACGTTTTCGGAGCAGCAACGCCCCATGAGGCCGCTGGTGCCCGAAAGAAAAGGAAGCGATATGTTCAAGAAACGTAACCGCGCATGGCTGGCTGTGCTGCTGGCCGTGGCGCTTGTCGCCGGTCTCACCACCCAAGCATCCGCAACAACCGCCGCGCCGGACCGCCCGACCGGCCGGACCGCCCGACCGGCCTGACCGCCGAACTCAACGACGGGGGGGTTCTGCTTAGCTGGGATGCCCCGGACGAGACTGTGGACTCATGGCAGGTGTGGCGCAAGATCCATCCCGCGGAGACAGCCCACACGCTGATCGCCACGGTTGACGGCGAATTGAACGAGTGGACCGACACGGACCTGACCGCAGGCGACCGGCGCTACAAGGTCGCTGCGGTACGCGACTCGCTGACAAGCCGACTCTCACGGGTCGCCAAGCTGATGATAGACGAACCCCCTCCCCCGACGCCGGGCACCATCACCCAAGTCCCCGAGAAGGAACTCGCTACCGAGAGGGCGCAAGGCGATACGTGTACCCCTGCTGCGAACATCGTCACTGCCACGCTCGACACGTGGACGAACTTCGCCAGCGACGTGAACTGGGTGCAGGTCACGCTCTCGGATCCCAATGGCACGTATCAGATCTACGTTGAAAAGACTGAAAGCGACGGCACTGCGACGATTGACTTCGTGTGCGGACCGGACGAAGTAGAGATTGGAAACACGCGCGCAGCCCCAGGCACAGGACTGGGCAGGTTTGATGCGTCGCTCAACTTCTTCACGCCGTCGGCGGCGGGCTTGCACTACGTGAAGATCACCACGACGCAACCCAGATACGGCGTTAGAGTGCTCGTGTCGGACCGGAGCACTTCTGAGATCGAACCTATCGTGGACGTCGGGGACACTGCGACGGGGACCATCAGGACCCCCACTGACACTGATGGGGTGGAGGTGCCGATGGACAGCGGGACGACGTACCAGATCGACGTTCGATCCGTCGGATACCCGGGCATCGACCCGTGGATCAGAGACATCTTCGACCCGGGCGGCGACCGGATCACGCGAACCGGCCGGTGTGATTATACAAATTATCCACCGACCTGCACCACCTTCTTCGGGGCGGCTTACTCCGGCTTCTTCGACCACGACTCCGGCCCCGGCAACGCGGCGCGGGTCATCTACACCGCGACCGAGACCGGAAACCACCTCATCGAGCTCGGCAGCCGCGGCGGACCGTTTGTGCGGCTGGGCGACTGGCGCATAGAAGTGACCGAGGCGTCTGCCCCGTTCTTCGACGACTACGCGGCGGACGCTTCCACCACCGGCACCGTGTCGGTGGGCGGCTCTGTGTCGGGCGAGATTAATTCGACTCCGAGTTGGTACAACGCCGGTGATACTGGCGGCCCCGACGGCTACTCCTCCCGTGAGCCGGGCTACAAGGGCCCTAAATACGGCTTCAGCTGCCACGAGGAAACCGGTGACGGCATCGAGCTGGACGGGGACACCTGCGACCGTGACTGGTTCCGAGTCATGCTCACCGTTAATCGGACCTACAAGCTGCAACTGGAGAGCGGGACGGATGTGTTGATCGACGGCGTGTACCGCTTCGGATCTCAGTACCAGAAAGGCGGCGGGACCTACACAGCGAGATCGACATCGATTCACTACATCTCGGTAGCAGGCACGAACGGCTGCACCGGACTTCATGGCTGCACAGGTAGTTACACCCTGAGAGTGACCGAGGAGTAGCCCCGCTTGGGCGTCGGTCGGCTGCCGTGCGTTGTCAGCGAGGCTCCCTGCTGATCGCAGTTGCCTCAAACGGGCGGCAGCCGACCCCCAGTCCGCGAAGACCGACGACAAGCATCTGTGCAGCGAGTGCAGACGCCGGCTGGCGGACGGCACCTTTACGATAACGATCGCCGCACCGTCTGAGTCGTGCAGGGCGCCGTTTACAGACGAAGTCCGCTGCACGGTCACGCTTGACATCACCGTACGGCGGTCATCGACGGCGGTCGAACCGACACCGGAGCCGCGCAACCCGGCGGGTGCGATCCCGACGATTCTCACCGACCCCGACGGCAACCAGTACGAGGTCTTCACGCCGGAAGGCGGCGGCACGTTCACCGGAGAGACTTCGTCGCTCAAGGCGGGTCCGGGCGCCGTGCCGAACGGGGAGGTCGTCGGTCTTCGAATCGCCGAAGGCGGCTCGGCTTCTAACGAGGGCAAGACCTACCAGCGCTACACCCTTGGTGGAAACTGGTACGAGATTTCGGCCGTCGACGCGGCCAACACCAGCATTTCGTCGTACGGACTAAACGATGCCGTCGAAGTGTGCGTACCGCTCCCGGACGCGCTGCGTTCGAACATCTCCGACTTGGCAATAGTCGCGATCAACTCGGACGACTCGCTCACGATCCTGTCGAGCCGGGTGCGGATATCGACTGATGCCGGCGCTAATGTATGCGGCGGTATAAGCTCCGTGCCGGCGACGGTTGCCGTAGGCACCGCCGGGTCGCCCGCGCCGTTGCCGACTGCAGTACCGGAAGAAGTATCTGATCTTCCAGACACTGGCGGAGCCGCGCCGTCCAATGACGGAATGATTTGGGCGTTGATCCTCGGATTGGTGATCGTTATTTCTGGATACACAGTTCTGCGCGTCGCACGTCGCAGAAACAATCACCTGCGTTAAGCGCCCGAATGGATGGGTGCAGGGCACTACGCAGCAAAAGAGACTCATCAACGACACAGTTCAACGGGTTGAACGCCCGTCGCCAGGGGAAGGGGCAAGGGATCAAATGGCGGTCTGACGACCGGCGTTGATCCCCGCTCCAGATGGGCGTCCAACCCGTTGAACTGTCGCTCATTACCCACACCCCAACATCAGCGCGTGCCCTTCCGTCATTCCCGCGTGCCCTTCCGTCATTCCCGCGGACGCGGGAACCCAGAGCCATAAAAACAACCGTTCCCTCGCGCCCCTCGCCCACCCCGGTCCGCTATCGCGGAAACGGCGTGCTTTGCTTTACCCTGGATTCCCGCGTCCGCGGGAATGACGGAATGCGTGCGGGAATGACGTGCTTTGTTTTTCTCTGGGTTCCCGCGTGCGCGGGAATGACGTATGGCTTGCGGGAGTGGCGTGTGGTCTGCGGGAATGACGTGCGGAATGCGGAAACGGCTTGCGTGGGGTTTGATTTGCTAGGCTTTGGGTTTAGGGGTATCTGGTGGTATTCGATGGGAGGGTTGGTTTGCTTGTGACAGTTCTGTTTTTTGCTGGGGCGCGGGAACGCGTTGGGACTGGGCGCGTCGTTGTTAAGGTTGATAGCGGGGGTTGTTTGGGTGATGCGGTTGATGGGGCTTTGGGGTCGGTTGGCGGGGATGTTGCGTTGCCTTCTAATGTGATGTTGGCTCGGAATGGGGTTTATGTGGATCGGTCGGTGGAGGTTTTTGATGGGGATGAGGTTGCGGTTATTCCTCCGGTTAGTGGTGGCGCGGGTAATGATGATGGTTCGGCGCGGGTTTGGGTTACGGGGGATGCGATCGATGGGGATGAGGTGGTGAGGTTGGTGGGGTCGGATCGGGATGGTGCGGTGGTGGTGTTTCATGGGATTACGCGGGATCATAATGAGGGGCGAAGGGTGTTGTGGTTGGAGTATGAGGCGTATTCTCCGATGGCTGAGGATGTGATGTCGCAGATCGTGGGAGAGATGCGGGAGAAGTGGGAGATTGGTGAGGTGGCGGTTTGTCATCGGACGGGTCGGGTGGATATTGGGGAGACGAGTATGGTGTTGGCCGTCAGTGCGGCGCATCGACGTCCGGCTTTTGAGTCGGCGTTGTATTTCATCGACCGGTTGAAGGAGGTGGTGCCGATTTGGAAGAAGGAGTATTTCGAGGGTGGTGAGGTTTGGATTGGGGAGACGCCGGGGTAGGGGAGTGAGGTGGTGGTTTGGATTCGTGCGCCTCGTCGCTAGATGGCTGTCCTCGTCTCATCGGCACCGGGCATCCCCTGCTGTCGCTTCGCTCCCGCGCCCCTTCGCTTCGCGAAAAAAGGCGTGCTTTGTTTTTCTGGGTTCCCGCGTCCGCGGGAATGACGGGGGCTTGCGGGAATGACGAAGGGGCGTGCGCGGGAATGACTTGGGGGCGTGCGTGGGAATGACGGGGGATTGCGCGCTTCTCCTCGTCGCCGGGCATCCCCCTGCTCGCTGCGCTCGCGTCCCCCTTTGCTTTGCGAAGGGGGTGAGTGGCGTGCTTTGTTTTTCTCTGGGTTCCCGCGTGCGCGGGAATGACGTGGGGCTTGCGGGAACGACGGGGATTGCGCGGGAATGATTTGGGGGGGGGCGCTTTTCCTCGTCGCCGGGCATCCCCTTGCTCGCTGCGCTCGCGTCCCCCTTTGCTTTGCGAAGGGGGGGGAGACCGGAAGACTAGGGGTGATCGATGACGCCGACTGGATAGCGGTGACTCTGTGGCGGCGATGGTGGTTGGGGGTCCACTGTTGTTCGAATTATTTCTGCTTGCTGCTGCTGATCCGGTAAAGATTGTCGCACGGCAAGATCGAGGTAACTCCAGAATCCACCGCGCGGTAACTCCATGAGTTTGATATGATATGATTACATCGATGCATATATCATACGACGCTTGATCTGTATGACATCGGTCGTTCGATTGATGCACTAGTTAAGTCAGATATATTTCTTATTTTCATTGATGTTCAGTAATAATCGATGAGCGACGCGCACCTAACAGGCGTTATTGCAACACTTTTAGGATGGGTGTTTTAAATTAGGAAATAGAAATGAACGAAGCGTCGAGTAAGTACGCGAAGTTGGCGGGTCAGTGGCCGAACTGCAAGCGGTATGTGAGCTCGTTGTCACGGAGGCGGTGGATCGTGGTGGCGATGGTTGTGGCGGCGGTCGCACTTTCGAGTTCAATATCGCAGATTTCAAGCCAGGCCGATGAAGCGGCGTGGAAGCAGCCCGTCGAGAACGTGGTGGTGTTGCCGGGCGATTCACCGGGCGAGCTGCAGGTCAACTGGGACACCCATTCTGAGTCGGCGGTTGATTATCGGGTGGCGTGGGCGCCGGACGGCGAGAGCTTCAGGGAATTTTCCGAACTCGACTGGAACGCGTTCCCGACGGACTCCGAGTTGCTTATCGCTAACCTGACACCCGGCGAGACCTACAAAGCGAAGGTTCGGGCTCGTTTCGGTCCGCGCAAGTCCGCTTGGAGCGAGGTGATGACCGGCACCGCAGCCGAGGCGGTCCCGGAACCGCCTCAGATAGTCGAGACGCCGATTGCCGAAACCGCCCCGCTCGTCGCCGAGCAGCAACTCCAGGAGCCGGCCCAACCGGACTACGCCGCCGACCGTTTCTATGCGCTCGGTATCGACATTCAAGACAACTTCAATCGCTACTTCACGTATGACGACAGCGTGGACGTCGATGATGATCCACGGGACTACTTTTCATTCTGGCTGGACGAGAGTACGGAGGTAAACCTGTCGCTGCGGCAACTCGACTTCAACGCGGACCTGTTTCTCGAGGACGAATACGGCAATGTGCTTGCCAGCAGCGAGAACAAAGGCACCGCCGACGAAGACATCAAAGCGACGCTTCCAGACGAACATGAAACCTACTACATCCGAATCGAGTCTCTAGAATCCGGTCCGAACAACTACCGATTCAAGGCCAAGGTTTCGGATCCGGACCCTGCAACCGAGGTCACCGTCCCTGAGGTCACCGGCCCGCCTGTCGTATACGTCCCGCCGCCGGAACCGGTCGCCGAGCCGGTGGAAGACGATCGGGCCGGACTGCGTGCCGACACATGTGCCGACAACAACGCGACGACATGCACCGCAACGATCAACGGGACGTTCAACGGCAATATCGAAACTGCCAACGACGCAGATCGCATCAAGGTCGTGCTAGCGTCCAACAAATCGTACGTGTTCGTGATGAAAGGCGAATATTCCGGCAACGGCACGTTGCGAAAAGTTAAGATCTTTGGGATCTACAATCAATCGGGCACTTTGCAGAGCAACACCAGTGACGAATACAGCGGCCCAAGTGTCTTGGCAGTTTACGACATCGAGGCGCGAGTGGTGTTCACTCCGCGTTCCGCCGGCAACTACTACGTCAGGGTGGGATCGTTTGGCAATGACACGGGCACGTTCAAACTCAATGTCAAACGTGACGAAGAATTGGCGTCCAACAGCACGACGGCCACCGTCGCGGTGAACGGATCTTCCTCCGGCAGGATCGAACAAAGAGACGACAAAGACTGGTTCAAGGTGCCGCTGCTGGCCAACAAGATGTACCAGATCGATGTGAAGGGTTTGGCGACCGGTCACGGCAGCGTGTGGGACGTGGAGCTCGAAGGGATCTTCAACTCGAGCGGCTCCCAAAGACACGCCTATGTCGACGACGGCGGCATAGGACGCAACGCGCGCACGACGTTTTCGACTGGTTCGTCCGGGGGCGACTACTTCGTGGCCGTCGGCAACAATCGCTACACGTCGACTCCCGAGGGCACCTACAGGGTGTTCGTCACTGACGTCACGAACGGTCACCCGGACGACCATCTGGCCACCACCTCGACGACCGCCACCGTGGCGGTGAACGGTACGGCCGAGGGCAACATCATGTTCCAGAACGACCGGGACTGGTTCCAAGTGACGCTGACCGCCGGGACGAAGTACTGGATAGAGATGAACACCCATGTTCTCCGCAAAGGGGGAGGTGGGGTACGCGCCATCCGCTCGTTGCACGATCCGTACATTCGCGGCATTCACAACTCGGCAGGCGACTTAATAACAGGCAAAACGAACGATAACGGAGGTTTCTACCTCAACAGCCGCGTCGTGTTCATTCCGTCCTCCACCGGCGCGTATTACATCGCGGCCGGGGCTGCTAGGAGCCCGGACGGCTACTACTGGGAGGGCACGTACCAGATCGAAGTGACCACCTGCATACCCCCAAGTTGCCTTCGTTGACACTCGCTTCTCGAAAAATGAGTCACTGGTCAACGGCCCAGTCCTGCCCTCGGCCAACGGTTGCAAATCGTCCGCTTCAGTGATTTCCGGTATTGGCGAGGTACGCGTCACTTTGCAAGAGTTATGCGGACAGACCTTCAGTTCGAGTTTTCGGAATTTCATGGTCCAGCACTTGGCTTGCTCAGAAATGCTCACCAATCGCGCCGACGCCCGCGGACCGTCTCCATTTGAAACGCTGCAGCGGATTCGCCACGCGCGATGATGCTCCGCGGCTGGCTCTTCTACCCGTCGGAACGACGACGATTCGCGGACACGTGTAGTCTCCCACACCCGCGCTGCCTGCAGCGTCGAAAATGCGGCTCCGCCGCACCCACCACCAGTCGATGTCGACGAGATGCGTGGCGGCGAACGATCCTCAACCTTGCGTTCATCGATCCGGTCCGGCTAAACGGTCCAGACATGTCGACGAGATGCGTGGCGGCGAATAGAATCGTCGGTCAGATACTTCAGCCAGATGTTGGACGCTTTGTCGACTGAATGAACTTTATCTCCGGTCAAACGGACGGTCGTTCCGCGCAAGCGGGTCTCGAAATTCATCCCCAGCATTGTCAACGAACCGTGCCAGGTTTTAGCCTTGACTCGCTCGGACGACAACGTCATCAAAAATCAGCGTTGCTCGTTCGATATATATCGTCGGTCTGGGCCTCAAACGCCCTTTAGTTCATGACTGCCAAAACCGAACGGCAAAAGTGATAACCAAATGCGAAAATCCGTATTTCAAAGCGGAAAACGATGAGAAGTGGCTCCCGAGACAGGATTCGAACCTGTGGCCCGCTGATTAACAGTCAGCTGCTCTACCGCTGAGCTACTCGGGAACGAGAGTGAGTTGGGCTTGATGCCCGAACTTTGATTCTAACGCACGCCAATCTATCGTTCAATGCTTCGCGGCGTCCGCGATTAAGGTAGTGAGACGGCGAATCGATCAATGGGGAGGACCATGTGAGCAAGTCGACGTTCAAGTTGTGGGCAGGCGGCGATGCCCATGTGGGTACTGATTTGGAGCGGGGCAATCGTCGGAGTTTGGCGGATGCGATCGTGCAGTCGGAACAGAGCGGCGATGAGGGCGGGCCGTCGTTCGATTGGGACATCATGCTTGATGTGGGTGATCTTTCGGGTTCGCAGACCCCGCCGGATGATGATGAGGGCAGGGAGGTGGTGAGTCAGTATGCGGTGTCGACGAAGCATCGTCGGGAGGATTTTTACAACTTGGTAGGAAATCACGATGCCAGCGGTGCAGATGAGGAGACGCAGTGGTGGTTCCGGAAGTGGGTTGATCCGACAGGGGAGAACAGCGAGTATTCGGGTGTTCACGCGGATCGGAGGCCGTATCGGGTTGAGGGCACTTGGGAGCGGTACTCGTTTCAGGTCGGCAACATCCTCTTTTTGGTGATGGGTGACCGCAATGACGGTGGTCCGCCGGTGGGAAGGGGCGTGCGAGGAGGGTATCCGGCGGGCGCGGTTACGCGAGAGACATTTGAGTGGTGGAAGGCGAATGTCGAGGCAAATCCCGACAAGATTATTGTGTCGGCGCATCACCACATGTTGAAGGAGACGACGGTGGCATCAGGGCCATGGGAGGGCGTTGACGGAGGGTATCACGGTCGGTTCGAGGACGGTGCACCGATCGGGGCGTCTTATCTCTACTTCGTCGATGACGTGCCAGATGCGCAGGCCTTCGAGAAGTATTTGGCTGAGAATCCGGGTGCAATCGATATATGGATCGGCGGACATACTCACACCAACCCTGACGATACCTACGGCGGGCGTTCGCACATCGAGCAGAAGTGGGGCGTCACTTTCATCAACGTGGCGGCGTTATCTAGATACCACGGCCACAAGAACATTTCGATGAGCCGATTGTTGACGTTTACGGAAGGCGTCGCTGAAGTTAACGTCAAGTGCTATCTCCACATGAGCGACTTCGCGCCGCAGGGATGGTACGAGAAGGCAGAGAGGATTCTGCCATTGCGAATGGCATTCGCGCAGTGAAATTCGGTTTAGGTTACCGTTTGCCGAAGTTCGAAGCCGTTTCCCTCGCTGTCCTTGCAACTCGCGAGGCGCACCGGGATGTTAGCGCCAGGCTCGCGAAGTTCAATCAGCCGACCCCCAAATTGCTCGACGTCGGGCAGGACATCCTCGATGCTTTCGACCTCAATGTTCAAACCCGCTTGCGGAATGAGCCGTTCCTCGATCTCTGACTCTGAGGAGATGTGCAGCGCAAGCTCCATTCCGCCGATATCCAAGGTGGACCAGCCTGGCGAATCTACCAGTATCGGCGCATCAAAGACATTGGAATAAAAGGTTTTTGCGCGGGTCATGTCAGATACGTAGTGAATGACCATTGGATTCTTGGCTTTCGTAAAATTTCCCCGGTTAGATGATGCAACACCGGATAGAAAAGGGACCATTGCCATCGCCTACTCGCTTACGATTTCGATGAGGTTGCCGAAACGCCGAAAGTCCGCAACGTTGAACGTCATGAGACGGTTTTCGCCGTGGGCGAGCATCGTCGCGACGATGTTAGCGTCGTGAATTTTGCTTCCGCCCACAATGACCTGGTTACACAGGATGAGGAGATTAGTCATGACTTGTGGTCCGTCCTCCAAGATCTCGAATTGTCTGGCGATCTGGGTTGCGTCGCGCACGGCGTCTTCAATCGGCATCGCGGCACCCCACGTCTGAGATCGAGTTACGGTGGCCAAAAATTCACGAATTATCTGACGGCTGATCCTTACGGGTTCAGCGTTTCGAACGGCGCGTTCCAATAGAGACGATGCAGCGTAGTGTTGATCCGCCCGGCGATTGCGAGCGTAGACGAAAACGTTTGTGTCGATGAACACGGGGTGGCTAAGCCCGGTCCCCGTAGATGAATTCGCGGTCTATTACGAGACCCTTGGGCCAAGGACCGAAGTCGTGCGGAGGCCAGAACTCATCTAGACTGAACTCTGGTCTATCGGTCGTCTCGCCTTCAGGGACCGCACTACGCTTGAAAATAAGGGTTTCCAGTTCAATGTGAACATCGGAGGTGTTCCAGCCTGCGGCTCCCCAAGCCAATGCTTGGCTGTGGCCGTTGCTGTTTTTTTGGTTTCCCCACCAAGGGCGGTGGAGTCGGGCAGACGCGGGCAAGGGGAAGCCAAGTATAGTTTCGATCTCGCTGAATGTGGTTTCCCACTCGTGGGTCTCGGTTTGGCGCAGATGATTGTAGAGCGCGGCGTACTTGCTGCGCTTGGCTAATTCTTCGTGTTTCTTGTCTTTGGCGCTGAGCATGTCCGATCTCTCCGCGGTTGTTTCGTTCTATTATGCAACAGTTAGTTAGTTAGTGAACACGATGGTGTCCTACAGAGCCATTATCTCACGACCGATGACAATCAAGCTCGAGATTACGATGACGCCCACCACCGTCGGCCGGAAAATTCGTTCATTCATTCGACCGGTCAGTTTGATGGCAATCCAGTAGCCGAGAGCGACTGCGGGTGCGGCGGCGGCGATGAGGATGAGTCGTTCAGCAGTGAAGAGTCCCTGGATGGCGTATCCAATCGCGGCGGCGATGTACATGATGGTGAAGAAGAATGCCATGGAGGCGCGCACGTTTTGACGATCCATGCGACGTCCGAGGAAGAAGAGGACGAGGATGGGGCCGCCGATCGCAAGGCCGGTGGTGAATGAGGAAGATATGAGGCCGAGGATCGGGCCGGAGATGCGGGGGTAAGGCACCCTCCACTCTGCGTTGAAGACGACCATTGCGGTGAGTACCAGGACGAGGACACCGATTGAGATTCGCAGCACCGAGGAATCGAGGGTGCTTAAGGCGAACACTCCGATTGGTGTCCCAAGCACTGCGGCGATACCCATTGGTGCGAGCTCGCGGTTTCGCAGATGTTCGCGCGTTTCGACGAGGACGAGCGAGAAGGCGATGATGGCTACGGCATTGATTACGATGACGACGGTTTGCGGATCGTGGATGAGGAGCAATGCAGGGGAAGTGGTCAGGCCAAACCCGAAGCCGATTGCTCCGATGACGAATGCAGCACCCATGAGCACAAGCGAGGTGACGATGATGTGAAAGATTTCTGGCATTTCTGGTTGAGGGAGCCATGTCCATATCGGAGTTTCGGCGAAACTTTGCGACGTGATATAGCTTACTCAACGACGGGTCGACAGTTTGGTGGTCACATTTGCTTAAGCCAGGAGGGGCACCCCTTGAACACTCCATACGCAGGATCTCCGATCGCATATGACGTCATCATTGACAAGGATGTGATGGTCACGATGAGCGACGGCGTTCAGCTCGCCGCCGACATCTACTGTCCGGCGGCAAACGGTCATCGGGCGGAAGGCTCGTTCCCGGTCATCCTCGAGCGCACGCCGTACGACAAGACGGCGCCGCGGAATGTGACTAACGGCAAGTACTACGCTCGGCGGGGTTATGTGACGGTTTATCAGGATGTGCGTGGTCGGTTCGCGTCGGAAGGGGAGTGGTACGCGTTTGCGAAAGAGGCGCCGGACGGTTTCGACACTGTGCAGTGGCTTGGTTCACAGTCTTGGTGTGACGGTCAGGTTGGAACTATGGGTGGGTCGTATGCGGGTAGCGATCAGTCGGCATTAGCCACGTTGAATCCTTCGCATCTTTCGACGATGGTTGTTGCAGTTGGGGCCTCAAACTACTATCACGGCTCGATGCGGCAGAACGGCGCGTTGGAGCAGAGATTCATGGTCTACGCGTTCCGGATGGCGATGACGAGCAAGGAAGCGATAGCGGACGCGGGTTTGCAGGCTGAGATCAAGAAGGCGTTCTTGGATGACATGCCAGATATGGTGCGTAACTTCCCGCTAAAAGAGGGCGCGACCGTGCTCCGTCGACTGCCGTCATACGAGAGGTGGGCGATCGATATCGCGACACATGGCGAGTACGACGACTATTGGAAGCAGCGCGGCTACGCGATCGACGAGTACTACGATGAGCATGCGGATGTTCCGACGTTGTATCTGGGTGGGTGGTACGACTCTTATGCTCGGAACACGCCGACGAGTTACGTGAAGTTGAGCGCGATGAAGAAGTCGCAGCAGGTGTTGTTAATGGGGCCTTGGATACATGGAGCGTTCGAGGTGACGAACTCAGGTGACGTCGATTTTGGGACTGAAGCACACATCAACCAGAACGATCTTCGGTTGGCTTGGTTCGATCACTACATGAAGGGGTTACGTACGGAGTTCGCCGAGTGGTCGCCAGTGCGGATATTCACTATGGGCACCGGTAGTCAGCGGATGAACAAACACGACCATGAACGTCGGCTCGATCATGGTGGGTATTGGCGGTCGGAGCCTGATTGGCCTTTGCCTGACACAGCTGAAACGCCATTCTTCCTGCGTGCCGGCGGAGGTCTTGCGGAAGATAAACCTTCTGACACAGAGTCGCCGTCGTCGGGTTACACCTTCGACCCAAAGGATCCGGTGCCAACCATGGGAGGCGGCATATCGGCAGCCGAGACGATTATCCGAGCAGGTGCATTTGACCAACGAGGGAGACCTGACTTCTACGGATGCACCGACGTCCTGCCCCTGAATTCACGCCAGGACATTCTCACGTTCCAGACACGGGAGCTAGCAGAGGATACGGAAGTTACAGGCGAGATCGTGATGCATTTGTGGGCGTCGTCATCTGCCGTTGACACGGATTTCACCGCTAAGCTGATCGACGTCTATCCGCCGTCTGCCGACTACCCGGATGGTTTCGCGATGAACATCACCGACTCGATCATCCGTGCACGCTATCGAAACGGCTGGACCGAGCCGGAGATGATGGAGCCGGGAACGCCGTACGAGTTCACGTTCCACCTCTATCCGAGTTCGAACGTTTTCCGCAAGGGTCATCGCATCCGGTTGGATATCAGCAGTAGCAACTGGCCTAGGTTTGATGTGAATCCCAACACAGGTGGCCCACTTGGTCTCGAACAGCGATACGAGATTGCTCAGCAGACGATCTGGCATTCGGCGGACCGTGCGTCGCGCATCGTGCTTCCGTTGCAAAAGGAAAGTTGAAAAGATGATTGCTGATCTCAGAGGTAAAACGGCATTGGTGACCGGCGGTGGTCAAGGTATTGGTCGCGGCATCGCGTTGAAGCTCGCCGAACAAGGTGCAGACGTCGCGATCGCCGACATTAACGAATCAGGTGCGGCTGCGGTAGTCGAGGAAGTAAAAGCGATTGATCGCACGAGCTTCGCCGTTCACATTGACACGACGGACAACGAGTCGGTGGCATCAGGCGTAGAACATGTGATCGCGGAGTTCGAGCATCTTGACATCCTCGTGAACAATGCGGGCATTGGCAGAGTTGCAGGCAAATCTGGTGGTGGTCTGGATGAGGATTGGGAGGAGAATTGGGATACCGTGCTAGACATCAATGTTCAAGGCGTGATGCGTTGCACGAAGGCTGTCGTCGGTCATTTCATGGATAGAAAGTACGGGAAGATCATCAACACTGCCTCGGGTGCGGGAAGAGGTCCGATCTGGTGGGGTCCGCCATCCGGTGCGCCGGGATACGCAAATGCGTATGGGCCCTCCAAAGCGGCGGTGATCAACTACACGCAGTACTGCGCGGCTACGCTGGGACCACACAACATCAACGTAAACGCGATCTGCCCGGGCCGAGTATGGTCGGCGTTCCATGACGTCGCGATCTCGGAGCGGGTGAGAAGCGACCCGTCGTTGGCTGCGATGGATCGTTTCGACGTTTTCAACGAGGGCGTGGCAGAACTTATTCCTCTCGCCAGGGCGCAGACGCCGGAGGAGATCGGCATATTGGTGGCGTTTCTTGTTTCGGATGATGCCAGTTCCATAACTGGACAATCGATTCACATCGACGGTGGACAACGGATGGCATGATTGTCAGCCATTGAATTGGCGTTTAATTGAAGCGCTGAAACTATAGGAGACTAGGATGAAGATTACGGATGTAACGCTGACGATGTTCAAGTGGGAAGGGTTGCCGGCGGCGCTGCCTAAGAAGCACTCGGTTCAACCCGGCAGCAGCAGTCAGATCGGGTTGCTGACGATTAGCACCGACGCGGGCGTGGACGGACACGCGTTTTTGGGTACTTCCAACCGCAGCGCCGAGTTAGACGCGTTGTCTCTCCTGACGTATCTAAAACCTGTTGTCATGGGTCGGGACCCGCTGGCGCGGGAGCGGTTGCACGAGACGATGGTCTTCCTCCAAAACAACACCACCATGCGGGCTATCGGCGCCGTCGACGTGGCGCTGTGGGACATCGGCGGCAAGGTTGCAGGATTGCCGATCTATCAGATGCTCGGTTCGTACCGGGAGAGCATTCCGGCGTATGTGAGTTCGCCCCGCTTGGCTACGGTGGGAGACTATGCCGCGGAGGCTGCGGAGATGAAGGCTGCGGGATGGGCGGCGTATAAGATCCATCCGCCGGCGGAGGATATCTACGAGGATATTGAGGTCTGCAAGGCTGTGAGAAAGGCGGTTGGGGACGATTATCAGTTGATGTTGGATTCGATTTGGGCGTATGACTACCCCGGAGCGTTAAGGGTCGGTCAGGCGATTCAGGAGCTCGGCTACCACTGGTATGAGGATCCTCTTGCCGGGGATGACATCTTCAACTATGTCAAGCTGAGGCAACAACTGCACATCCCGTTGATGGCGACGGAACACTCGCCGGGAGGCTTCACCGCGTATGCGCCGTGGCTGGTGCATCAGGCGACGGATTACCTGCGAGGCGATGTGGCGGTCAAGGGCGGGATCACCGCGGTGATGAAGACGGCGCATTTGGCGGAGGCGTTCCATATGAACTACGAGATCCACCATGGCGGCAACTCGTTAATGAATGTGGCGAATCTTCACTGCGCCATGGCGATCAAGAACACCGAGATGTTCGAGGTCCTCCTGCCCACAGAAGCGCAGAAGTACGGGTTGGTTGAGGACATCGAACACGATGAAAACGGTTTCGTGCACGCGATCAAAGAACCCGGTTTAGGCGCGCAGATCGACTTCGACCTGATCGAATTCAACAAAGTTGCAGTTTTGGCCTGAATGAGGCTGTCCAGGTGTAGGCGGAATCTGGGGCGCGCTCTACTTTCTGATTTTCGTGTCTTTGTTTGCCGGTTAGAATGTCCGCAAAAGCGATCGAGTGGAGAAATTTATCGGTGGAAAATGTAGCCGACACAGAGGTACTGGTGGTAGGGGCGGGCAACGCGGCAATGGCGGCCGCGGTGGCCGCTCGGGAACAGGGTGCTGACGTAGTTGTGCTAGAAAAGGCGCCCAAGTCTCAGCGGGGCGGCAACAGCGCGCTGACCGTTCACATGCGGTTCCCGTACCGGGGAATGGAAGACCTGGTACCTCTACTCTCGGATGTCAGCGAAGAAGAGACGCGGTCATTGGCCGAGAGAGTTCGTGACTACACAGAGTCGGACTATCACGACGACATTATGGAGGTGACTGACGGTCGGAGCGATCCCACTCTCGCGGGCATACTGGTCTCGGAGGCCTACAGCACGGTGGGTTGGATGCGGTCATACGGACACGCATGGATTCCGTCTCACGAAAGTCCGACGTCGGCGAATGTCGTCTCGTTTGATGGAGGCGGATTTGCGATGCAGGAGCGATGGTTTCGCGCCGCGGAACGTTTAGGCATACCGGTACATTACGGGACTAGGGCTCTGGAACTGTTGCAGGATCGCGCGGGCCGAGTTATGGGAGTACGGGCTCGGGCTGGGGACAGGGAAACCCGCTACAATTCGCGGTCCGTGATTTTGGCTTGCGGCAGCTTCGAATCGAGTCCAGAGATGCGGGCCCAGTATCTTGGCGCCGGGTGGGACAAGGTAAAGCTCAGGGGTGTACCGTTCAATACCGGCGACGGCCTCAACATGGCGCTGGAGTTGGATGCTCAGCCGTATGGAAGTTGGTCCACCTGTCATGCGTCCCCACAGGACTCGAATCGACCCGCGTACGATGTCCCCGGTCCAGGCGTGAGTGGTGTGTACTGGAGCCGTTACTCCTATCCCTTCGGGGTCATGGTCAATGTCCACGGGCGTCGGTTCGTCGACGAGGGCGAGACGTGGCGCGGGCTCACCTATGCCAAGACTGGGCGTGCCATTCTGTCCCAGCCCGGAGGAATCTCGTTTCAGATCTTCGACGCCGAGCAGAGACGCAGGGGGTTGATTCGGGGATACGAAGATGCAACGGGTTACAAATCAAGCACCTTGGAAGCACTGGCAAAAGATCTCGAGATTCGTGATGTGAGAGCGTTCATCGCAACGGTCCGCCAATTTAATGACTCGATCAAAGTAGGCGAATTCCATCCGTTTAGCCTCGATGGAAAATCAACTTCGGGAATAACTCCACCCAAGAGCAATTGGGCACTACCGATCTCCAGTCCGCCCTTTGAGGCGTATCCGACAATCTGCGGCATGACGTTTACCTATGGAGGTCTGAAAATCACCCCTTCGGCCGAAGTCATGCACAAAGACGACAGTGTCATTCCCGGTCTCTACGCCGCCGGCGAGATGGTAGGTGGTTTGTGGCACGACAATTACCCGTCGGGCGGCGGAATGATGGCCGGCGCTGTGTTTGGTCGCATTGCCGGGACGCAAGCGGCGGAACACGCGCATGCCGGTACGTGAAAATGGTTCCAATTGGCCGCGCTTTTGCGTTCAACCGAGTCGCGGACGGTTTTTTCGAATCCTCTTTTGTCGCCTATAGTCATCGAACTTGCCTGATCAAGGACTCCTGTGTCTGGAAGATGAAATAACGTGGCGCCGTTGACACTAGCTTTGATCCTAAGAGGGAACAATTTCGGTGGCTAGTGCGTCTTTATTGCAGCGGCCGTTGGTTCGGTCGAGTTGAGCGGCATACCAAAAGGAAATTTCAATGAGCAATCCGAAAATCCGATTAGCAATCAGATGGCGGAATGAAATTGCATTAACAGGTTTGCTCAGTGGGCTCTGCGTACTGCTAATGTTGACGGTGCTCGGTTGTGGCGATACTGAACCTGAGGACGCCGTAGACGCCGTAGTTCCTGTTGCGACTCAAGCACCCGGCCCTAAGCCGACGAATATCGTTCCAACGGAACGGAGCGAGGCGATCGACATCAGTACCGTAGCTCCTGCCGCGACTCTGGTACCCGACCCGACCTACACAGCAGTCGCTCCCCCAGAACAGACCGAGCTATCCGGCGACGGAACATGGATCCTTGAATCGCTGGACGGCGGCCCGATCATCGAAGATTCGTTCGCCACGGTAGAGATTGGCGAAGACCGTGCTGACGGTTACGACGGGTGTAACTGGTTTGGAGGAAGTTCCGAGGACGGTACGCCGGTAGCCGATGAGAGTGGTGTGTTCTCGTTCCCGCTTTCCGCAAGGACGGCGAGGTTGTGTGAAGAGCCTTCGGGTGTAATGGAACAGTCGGACGCGTTTTTGTCGGCGCTTGGGTTAGGCGATACATACCGCGTGACGGACGAACGATTGGAGATTCTCGACGGCGATGGCGGCGTTCGGTTGGTCTTTGTCAAACAGATGCCGTTGGAGGGGCGAGTCGTCGATATGAGCGAGACAGCGTGGCGCCTAGTGGAGGAGGACGCATATGTGTCAGGAGGCAGTAATGCGGCGACGATGGCGTTTCTGGATTACCGGTTGGTTGTCGGTGACACCGCTTGCCGCCCATACTTGGCGACCTACAACAGATCCGATGGGGGAGTGCACTTCACTTCGCAATCGATGCTTGAACGGTCGATTTGGCAGTCATGTTCGGATGAGGACCGAAGGCTTGAAGGTGAATTCACGGATTTCATGGGTTCCATTGAGTACGCGGTACAGGAAGCAACGGGGTTGATACGTCTGCGAATGAGAAACTCCGAGGGCAATACGCTGACCTTTGAACCGTTGCATCCGATCGTCGAACACGTTGCAGACGCTGAATGGGTTTTGCTCGCGATAACCGAGATTCTAGGGCTCGAGTTCGGGATGTGGCACAACCGGGTTCAGAATGCGGCTGCGGGAGTCGACTTGACGCTTTCATTCCACACGGACGGCATCTCAGGAACGACGGGGTGTAACTCATACGGAGCAGAAGCGGCGGTCGGCGACGGGTCGATAACGATTGACGCCGAAACGTATTTCTATACGGAGTTAGGTTGCTATGACTCGGATGGTGTGATGGAACAGGAGGAATGGTATCTTGACGTGTTGCCACGCGTGACGAGATACGGTGTGTATGGCGACTACCTGGTCTTACAAACGAACGGCGATGTGTTTTTGTTGTTTCGGGCGGGATGAAATTCTAGTGTGCCTGGCCATGGCGGTATCGTTTGGGTGCAAGAGAATCTAGTTCGCTTAGGTTATGGTCGCGCGTTAGCGAGCAGGTTGGCGAGAGTGCCGCCTTGAATCGCCTCTCGATCTTCATCTGAAATAAACGTGAGATGTGATCGTAAGGCTTCGAGGGATTGCAGGTGAGTCATCGCCTTTTTCACTACCGGGAAGTCTGAACCCCAGCAAAGGCGTTGTCCAAACGCTTCGTAGCACGCCTCGTAAACCCAGTGTGTTTCGGTATACGGGAAGTCCCAAACGCGTTCGGGACGGCATAGGTAGTGGAATCCCGAGAGCTTGAGATGCATGTTCGGTAGCTTCGCTGATTCGGTGACGTTGTCAAGCATTGCCTGAGCATCATCACCGTACGACTTCAGGGACGACATATGGTGGCAAAGGATCGGCACTTCAGGAAAGGATTCGGCTACCTTGCGAATCTCGTTCTGGTGATGCGGGCCCATCGCGATGGACGCGATCAGACCGACGTCGCGGGCCACTGAGAAGAAGTCCTTTCCCTCCTGTGAGTTGAACCACCGACCGTCATCCTCGCCGGCCACGTAATGGGTGAATGCCTTCATCGGCCATTTTTCTGCGGCCTGTTCCAAACGTTTCGCAGCGCCCGGCGTGTGGTACGTGTCCGACCAGAACGAATCGACGTCGGCGAACTGGTTCAACCGATCTGGATATTTTCTGACTGCCGCCGCCACGTAGTCGTTGTTGTCCGGGTTGCGGTGGATCTGAGCGCAAACGATAGTCGCGCTGTCCACACCATTGACGTCCATCTGGTTTAGAAGCGTTTCGACGGAGCCGTGATGATCCGGGTCGGGCACTTCTGGCAGGTAAGGCCAATAGTTCCAAGCGTGGCAATGTGAGTCGATTATCGGCATTCAGATTTTTTCCTATTCTGTGTGCAAGGTCAGCGCGCATCGCGCTCAGGCCGACGCTTGGCGCCGCCAACTGAATTCTACCCACGGTTTCTTACTGGTGTCCTGCGGTCACGCGAAGTGTTTCGGAGATTAACTTCGACGAAACAGTTGCTTAACATCAGCGAAACATTATTTGCGTAGTTTGGACTTCATTGCGTAATCACCCGATTGGGAGGAAGACAAAATATGGATACTGGCCACATAGCCTGGATGTTGACATCAACAGCGTTGGTGCTGTTCATGACACCGGGCCTTGCGTTCTTCTACGGAGGACTCGTGAGGGGCAGAAACGTGGTTAGCACGTTGATGTACTCCTTCATCGCCATGGGAGTGGCGAGCATCGTCTGGGTGTTGTGGGGCTTCAGCCTCGCTTTCAACGATGCCAGCAACTTCGGTTGGAGCGGAGGTCTTGACTATATCGGACTCGCCAAAATAGGTGCCGGAAACGGAGAGCTGGGATGGGACATTCCTGACCTCCTCGTCGCCGCGTTCCAGATGACGTTTGCGATCATCACCCCAGCACTGATTACAGGCGCGTTCGTCGAGCGGTTCAAGTTCACGACGTACCTGATCTTCCTAGTACTGTGGGTAACCTTCGTCTACGCACCGATTTGCTACTGGGTATGGGGCGGCGGTTGGATCGACAGCCTCGATGGCGGCACCCTTGATTTTGCTGGTGGCACCGTCGTTCACATCAATGCCGGTATCGCAGCAGTAGCGGCCGCGTATCTCGTCGGCAAACGCCGAAACGCGGGTATTGAACCGCACAACGTGCCGTTCGTGGTGCTCGGTGCGGCGATACTTTGGATCGGATGGTTCGGGTTTAACGCGGGCTCGGCAGGTGCGGCCAACGGTACCGCCATCTTCGCGTTCGTCAACACCAACACGGCGGCAGCCGTTGCCGCGGTAACGTGGGCGCTTCTCTCGTACATTCACACTGGACGAATCAGCGGAGTTGGAGTTGCCACTGGCGCGGTTGCCGGTTTGGTTGCTGTCACACCCGCAGCTGGCTGGGTTGGCGTTGCCGGAGCACTCGCCATCGGATTGGGCGCAGGCATCATCTGTCACTACGCAGTCCACTTCGAAATACTCAAGAAGATCGGATTGGACGACTCACTCGAGGTGTTTGCCGTCCACGGCCTCGGCGGAATCTGGGGCGCACTCGCAACCGGTATTTTTGCCTGGAGTGCGTTAACCGACAGTGATGGTGGTTTGGTGAACGGCAACGCCGGACACTTTGTCGCCAACTTGATTGCAGTCGTTGCAACATTGGCTTACTCCGGCATTGTCTCCTTCATCATCTTGTTCGTCTTGGATAAGATTCCGGGCCTTGGCTTGCGGATATCCGAATCGGACGAGGACATGGGTATAGACATCTCGTCTCACGGCGAGCGCGGTTATGTAGCCGACGGTGCTGACTAATCGGATAACGAACTAACGGTTGGCGAGGGAGTAGCATGTTGGCTACACCCTCGCCCCAGAACCACGAAAGGAACTAACAATGCTAAAGATCGAAGCAGTGGTTCGCCCCGAACGGACGTCCACGGTGCTCGAAGCTCTGACCGCCGCAGGTGTAAAGGGCTACTCATACTGGAACATCACCGGTAAGGGTCAACAGGAAGGCGTAGAAGTCTTCACCGGACGAGGCGGTCACCTCTCCCACCGAGTGGCTTTGCCGAAGACGATGATCATGACCGTGATTCCTGACGGGATGAAAGACGCCGTGATCAGCAGCATCGTCGATTCGGCACGAACCGGCGAACAAGGCGCGATTGGTGACGGCAAGATCTTCGTATCACAGGTCGAAGACGCCACACGGGTCAGCACTGGGGAGACGGGCGAATCCACAGTCATGTGAGATCGGTCCCTATCCGACAGTCCTGCTGATAAATAGCAGCCAACACAGTCGGCATTGCGAGTGCCAACGGGAATGCTCAAGAGCGTCCGTTGGCATGAGCGGTGTCGACTGTTTGATTCATCGGCGTAGGCCACAAAAGCCGCGTCGCTTCACCTACGTCCCGGTCATCTCGACGAAAACCGGGACCCACGCTCCATGTAAAATCAATTAAAGGCGGAGGAGCGTAGCTCAGTTGGCTAGAGCGTTGGTCTCCAAAACCAAAGGTCGCGGGTTCGAATCCTGCCGCTCCTGCCAAATCCTTTCTCAAGGAAGGGTGAATTGCCAGCCATCTGGACAGGCCGGGATGCTGAAATTGGTAGACAGGCTACGTTGAGGGCGTAGTGCTCGAAAGGGCGTGTGGGTTCGAGTCCCACTCTCGGCACCAGACTCGGTCGACCAACGACGACGAGCCAGTCTGGCGATAAATAGAATCTCAATATCGGGGCGACGTAGCCAAGTGGTCTAAGGCGGGGGTTTGCAAAACCTCTATTCGGCGGTTCAAATCCGCCCGTCGCCTCCAATCCCCTCGGTATTGCGTTCAGATCTCGAACTTTACGCCGGTCAACTTCTCGGACTGCTCCCACAGACGACGAGCAACTTCTGCGTCGTGCGATTCGGACGAAGACGTCACGATCACCGGATAGCCTTTCCGCTCGTTAGGCTTGTCGGGGCCGTAGTATTGTCCGCCTCGCGCTTCTGGATCGGTGGCCGCTCGCAGAATCGGCAACGCTCCCATTTGGGCGCTCTGGAAGAACAAACCGGCTATCGGCATCGCGATTTTGCCGATCAAACCCAATCCTTGCGCGATGTTCGTTCGTGAAACCCCAGGATGTGCTGCAAGCGATCTGACATGTTGAATTTCGGCGCTTGCCAAGCGTCGTTGTAGCTCGTATGTGAACAGCAGGTTCGCTAGCTTCGAGCGTCCGTATGCGCGCCAGCGATTGTAGTTGCGATTTCCAGTTTGGTGATTTTCGGTATCGATCTTCTCTCCTCGATGCGCTAAGCTGCTGACGTTTACGACACGCGATGAGGGAGCGGCGGCAATCACTGGTATTAATTCGGCGGTTAGGGCGAAGTGACCAAGGTGGTTGGTCCCGAATTGAGATTCGAATCCATCTGTGGTGGCGCGGTATGGGGTTGCCATGATGCCGGCGTTGTTGACCAGCAAGTCGAGACATTCGTATTCGGCTTTGAAACTTTCAGCGAATGCGCCGACCGATGCCAAATCCCCCAAATCGAGGTGCATCAATTCGACCTGTGAAACATGGACAAATTCTCGGATGCGTCTCAACGCCCATTCCCCACGTGACGTTGAACGACAGGCGATGATCGTTGTTGCACCATGTCGGGCAAGTTCGATCGCTGTTTCAAAGCCCACACCGCTGTTGCCGCCTGTGACGATTGCGGTCTTGCCTGTCATATTGGGGATGTTGGTTGCGGTCCAGCGTGTTGAGCTCTGCAATGTTCCCGTGTCCGTTTTACTGGTTGGCGCGTTTTGCTCCAGTTATTTCTGAACGATGCTAAATTGCCTCCATCGAGGTGCCTTCGACGGTTGAGCCGCCTTCTTATCCGTTGACACCGGGTAAAGTTGCGCAAAAACGACTTGAAAGGTGCTATATTGTGCCTTATCCGCAACCTGAAGCGTTGCGAACGACGAATCAATTTTTGAACCGGAGGAATTGAAATGCGAAACGCGATACATGGTGCCCTTTCGGCGCGCAGATCGTGGATTGCGGTTGGATTGACGGTCTTAGCCACCGCGATGGCAATTGCCGTTGCTTGTGGTGAGACAGAAACCGTAGTGGAAACTGTGGTCGTTGAGAAAGAAGTGATCAAAGAAGTGCAAGTGGTCGTAACGGCGACACCGGAACCCGCAATGATGATGGAAGAACCGACTTTCAAAGGCAACTTGCGCCTCGGAGAAATCCTCGTCGACCCGCCTGTGTTCCTCCCGAGCAAACAAGGAACGGGCAACATGCAGCTGCTCATCTTCTGGGGCTTCTTCGAGCCTTTGATGTGGGCGCAGCACTCGGCACCACCCAAGTTGAATCTCGATGCACCGACGTATACGGAGGGAATCGCCGAATCTTGGGAGGTAGCCGCCGACACGAGCGCGGTGACATTCAAGATCCGCGACGGCGTCAAGTTCCACACCGACTGGAATGGTAACGACTGGGGTGAGGTGTCTGCGCACGATGTGCAGTGGAGTTTCGACTCTGCGCTCGGCGAAGGCAGCATCAACCAGAGGGCGCAGGGCGTCCAGCGGTTCGTTACCGGTTTCGAGGCGGTTGACGATGACACCGTGCGAATGAACATCAGAGACAACATGCTTGACCCTCGCTGGTACCACATCATCTCGAACACGACGTTGGGAGCGCCGGTCATTGTGCCGAAGCGTCTCTACGACGAGATGGGCGAGGACGCCGCCAACCTTACGCCGGTTGGGACCGGATCATTCCGCATCACCGAGTGGGTAACGGACAGTAACGTTCGAGCTGAACCAGTTGAGGATCATTACCGGAAACAGCCAAGCGTGGCATCGTACGAAGTCATTCTGATGCCAGAACCGCTTGCCCGAATCGCAGCGTTGCAGACCGGCCTGATACATGTGGCTCGTGTGCCATTGAAGCTGATCAGCAATACGGTTAAGAACATCGAAGGTGCGAGGCCCCAAGTCGTTGGACCGCCGATTAACCAGGTGGTGATGTTCGCAGGTAACTTCTGGGCTGAAACCGACCAAAACGGTGAAAATGTCTACCGCACACGCGAAGGTTTCAAGCCTGATTCAGAACATCCATGGATTGGTGACCCTGACGATGCCGCATCGATGGAAAATGCCAACAAAGTGCGCCGTGCTCTAAGACTCGGCATTGATCGGCAGACTATCGTCGACGAGATCCAATCTGGGGTTGGCAGGCCTTTGACGAATGCGATGAACGCGTTCCCGGGTGACCCGCACTGGATTGACGAATTCGATGTACCGTACGACCCTGATCAAGCAAAAGCGTTGTTGGCGGAAGCCGGTTACCCTGACTGCTTCCCGTTCAAGTATCACGTGGCTCCCGGCAAGGAGTGGGATGCTGAAGTTGGCGGAGCGGTTGCGCAGTTCTGGCGTGAACTCGGTTGCGAGGTAACCGTAGACGCTACCGACTACGGCGCGGCACGGCCTCGGTTGGTCAATCGGCAAAAGGAGATCCCGTGGATGATCCAAGCCGGAACGAATGCCGCGCCGGACGCGTTCTTCGGATCGGTGTACCGACCATCCGGTGGTTTCAACTACGGTATCGAGTTGCCAGACGACATCACAGCGATATCGGTACGCAACCTTGACTTGGGGGCGACCACGTTCGAAGAGCGTGTTGCGAACACGATTGAGTGGTGGTCGTACGTCAACGATTGGAACTTGGTGGCATCGGTGAGCACGTTACCGACATCGGTAGTGCTGCGTCCCGAGATCATCGAGTACGATCCGTACATGAACACGGGACCGGAGTTTGTGGCACCCGAATCGGTGGTCATGAGCGGCCCGTAACGGAATCGCTGAATCCGACGCATCGCGTGCTCGGCACGCGCGAGACGGCGTTGCCTAGATTCACTCTGGTAACGCCGTCTCTGGTTGTCGTCACGAATGGTTTTAGATTGTTGAGCACATGAATTGAGAAGGCTGATAGCCCGCAGACTTTTGGCGGTGATCGTCGTCCTTTTGCTCGCAAGTATTCTCGTTTTCGCGCTTTCGCGGATGAGTGGTGACCCGCGCCACCTATTTTTGAGCGAATACACGACCGATGAGCAGTGGGAGCAGTGGGGGCGAGATTTTGGCCTCGACAAGCCTTACTACGAGCAGTACTTGAGGTGGTTGTCGGGCGCTGTTCTTTTGGATTTCGACACTTCTGTCAAGGAGCAGATACCGGCGACGACGGTAGTTCTGCGTAAGATACCGAACACGTTGCAACTGGCCGTTGGCGCTTACGTGTTCGCTCTGGCGGTGGGGATTCCATTGGGTATCTTCTCGTCGATATTCCGAGGAACGTATTTGGATCTATTCGCTAGGGGATTTGCGTTGCTTGGACAGGCAATGCCGGGATTCTGGCTTGGCATAATGCTCATTCTCATTTTTGCCGTTTGGCTTGGATGGGTGCCCGCGGGAGGAAAAGACGACCTGCGAAGCCTGATCCTCCCATCGGTGACGCTTGGGTGGTTCGCTGCCGCCGCGTTATTGAGGTTGACCCGTTCTGCGATGCTCGAGATACTTGACAGCGAGTTCGTGAAACTGGCGCGCGCGAAAGGAGCATCGCAGATGACGGTTATCCTCAAACATGCTTTTAGGAACGCCATCATAGTGCCGCTGACGTTTGCAGGAGTATTTCTCTCCGCGTTGCTTACAGGTGCCGTAGTGACCGAGACGGTGTTCGGGTGGCCTGGTCTTGGTCGATTGGCATTACAGTCGGTTTTCGGAACCGACTTTCCAGTCATCAGTGCGATCGTAATGTTCGCGACAGCCGGGTATTTGGCGATGAATTTGCTGGTCGACATCCTGTACGGGGTGCTCGACCCGCGCATCAGGCAGAGTTGACGTGGCATCGAACACACATACAACATTCGATTCGGCGAACGCTCCGCGCGACGTTCGTGAAGGCAGAAACCCGTTACAGCTGATTTGGCGGGTCTTGCGCCGTTACCCGATATTGCCTGCTTTCATCGTCGCCGTTTTGGTAATCGCCGCGGTGTTCGCTCCTTGGCTGGCGCAACATGATCCGCTCGTCGGCAAGTTACGTGATCAAGACCGCCCGCCCATCTGGCAGGAATCGTCTCCGATCAGCGGCAAAGGGCCTTTATTGGAATACCCGCTCGGCACCGATCCTCTCGGCAGGGACATGTTGAGTCGGATCATCTGGGGGGCGCGTTACTCAATGATGATCGCTTCCGTGGTGCTGATTACGGGTGCCTTGGGCGGAACGATACTTGGACTAATTGCCGGCTATTTTGGCGGGATATACGACGAGATATTGATGCGGATGGTGGACCTGACGCTGGGAGTTCCGTTCATCCTCGTGGCTTTGGCCACCGTCGTCGTTTTCGGTTCGAGCATGTTGTTGATAATCTCGCTTCTCATCTTGTTCAGTTGGAGCGGTTTCGCGCGCCAAATCAGAGCAGAAACGCTTCGTCTCAAAGCATCGGACTATGTGGCCCTGGCGGTCGTCGCAGGCGCATCCTCGAGACGCATTATCTCGAAGCACGTGTTACCGGGCGTGGTAAACACGGTGCTCGTAATCGCCAGCCTGAATATCGGACAGCTCATCCTCACCGAAGCGACCCTGAGTTTCCTCGGCGTCGGCATCCCGAAACCACGTCCGGCTTGGGGTTCGATGGTGGCCGAGGGACGTGACTATATCGACACGTCGTACTGGATGGCCCTATTTCCCGGACTGGCTATCTTCGCCGTTGTGTTCGCCATGAACTTCCTCGGCGACTGGATACGCGACCGGTTGGATCCGAGGTTGCGACAGCTTTAGCCGGCCCAACCCTCGTTCTTCAATACACGTCCAGCTACGGCGTCGAGTTTGCGCATTAGAGCGGGATCGCGATCTTGTGGTGCAGTTGCTATGGCGTGTTCGAGCGCGGTGTGGACTCCCGATGCGAATGGGGCTTCCAGAGCGCCAATCATTGGCACTGCGGCTTTGATCAAAGCTCTGGCACCATCGGTGTTGCTACGTAAGACCTCGAGCACCAGCGACGCAGAAACGTCCTCGTGCTCTTCATGCCAACAGTCGTAGTCGGTAACCATCGCAACCGTGGTGTACGCCATCTCTGCCTCACGCGCCAGTTTGGCTTCCGGCATGTTTGTCATCCCAATTATGTCGGCGTCCCATGAGCGATACAGATTCGATTCGGCCCGCGTTGAGAATTGCGGACCATTCATCGCCAAATACGTACCTCCGCGTACGTAATTGATCCCGATGCTGCTCGCTGCTTCCTCTACCGCGTCGTTCATCGTGCTACACACTGGATCCGCCATGCTCACATGGGCGACGAACCCTTCGCCGAAAAATGAGCTTTCACGACCGCTAGTCCGATCGATGTATTGATCGACGAGCACAAACATGCCGGGCGCCAGCTCCTCTTTCAGCGAACCGACGGCGCTGAAAGCCAAGATGCGGTCTACCCCGGCGCGTTTGAGCGCGTCGATATTCGCCCGGTAATTAACTTCGGAAGGAGACACGCGGTGGCCCCGACCGTGGCGCGGCAGGAAAGCGACACGATATCCACCTAAATCTCCGATCAACAATTCGTCAGATGGAGTTCCGAATGGGGACTCGACCGCAACCCATTGGGCGTCTTCGAAACCCTCCAACTGGTACAGACCAGTTCCACCGATGATGCCAATCGTAGTCTGTGCGTTTCTTGCCAATCTACTCCTCCTGCGTGCCGCCTAGGTCACAACTCAGACGGGTCAGCCCATGCGATCGAGTTATCGCTGGCTCCTTGGTTAGAATCTTAAGCGTGGCAGATGTTGTCGGTGTGTGGAAGCTGCCGAGATGGCGGAACGGTAGACGCAGCGGGCTTAAACCCCGCGGCCCGTAAAACGGCGTGTGGGTTCGAATCCCACTCTCGGCACCAATCTCAGGGAATTGAATCATCTCCAGTGTTAAACTCGCCTTCAATTCCGCACGTTCACGTCCATCGGGAAAGCTTAGATGTCCGAAGTCAACCAACGCCACGTTTCCTACGACGAAATCGTCGAAGACCTTCGACGGAAAGCGACCCTAGCCGCGTCTGGTGACCAATCGGAGACATCACTTTCCAGCCATATCGGAGCGGAATTCAAATCGAATAGGGTGCTCATCCAAGACGGCAGAAACCGCGCTACCGTCATTACGTCACCGGGCGGTTCGCCTGGCGACCCGCACATACATCCTGATTTCAACGAGTGGTTCATGGCGTTCGGCGGCGTGATGGGGTTCCTGGTAGGAGAGTACACACCGTTTAGGGCAACCTTCGGAGACATAACGGTTGCACCGTGCGGTTACCGACACACCCCCCTCGCTTGGTACGGCGACATGTGTATGAGGTTGGTATGCACTAAACCGGGTTCCAACCACGACATCAAGGGCATCGAACCCTCACGAAATGTACGCTTGGACCCGGACTGGGAACCGCCTAACCGCATTCTGACTCCGTTGCCGTACATGATTGAACGCCACGGACTAGATGCTGGTTGGCAGGAGCCGGTGTTGCTCGACCAACGAAACCGAGTTGAGATGTTTCACGTGATGTCTGGCGGAGCCGCGGAATCGGTTAACGGCGATCACGAATCGTGGTGGGTCGTGTTGAAAGGCGATGTGAGGTTCGAGATCGCGGGCGATGTTGTCGACGCAAGCAAAGGCAGCGTCGTCTACTCAAGCGACGGCGAATTCAGCGCGATCACGGCGACGGGTCACAGTTCCGCGATCTTCGTCGAGGTCGCAGATCCGGCTACTTGCTGAAGCGCTCGTTGGAGACCTGATTCAAGTACCTTTGTCGCCCTCCGCGCTGGCATCGGAGTTTGGTCATGACGAGTTCGGCTGGTAAACTGCTACGAGTGCGATTTTCGCGCCGCGAAAGAACCTTTACTTAGCCCCAAATCGGATACTCCAATGTCTGAACTAAACGCCCGCCACGTGACATACGACCAGATCGTGGCATCGATAAGCCCAGATTCGGAAGACCCGGGTGCACCGGTTCTGCCTGAGATCGCAAGGTCGGGCGGGGGTTATGGCGCGGTCACAAAATCACGCGTCATGATCATGGACTCGCGCAATCGGATGGCGGTTATTTCTTCACCGGGAGGTTCGCCGGGAGACCCCCACCTCCATGACGACTTCAATGAGTGGTGGGTAGCATTTGGCGGCGAGATGCGTTATCGCGTCGGCGAGTACGAACCGTTTAAAGCACACTTTGGGGACATCATCGTCGCGCCGAGTGGTTACCGACACGACCCGAGGGCTTGGAAGGGCGAGATGTGCATGCGAATGGTGACTGGCAAACCGGGATCAAACCACGATCTGAAGGGATTGGTGCCGGCGCGTACGATCCCGCTGGAAGACCACTGGGAACCGCCGAACAGAATATTTACGCCCCTCGAATACATGGTCGACCGTCATGGATTGGAACAAGATTGGCAAGAAACGGTGATCCTGGACCAGCGGAATCGTGTCGAGATGTCACACTTGACGCCAGGAGGCCCAACTGCTTCCGTATCAGGCGAAGCCGAAGCGTGGTGGGTGGTTCTACGCGGGAATGTGAGTTTCCACCTAGGCGGTGACGTGGTGAATGCTGGCAAAGGCGACGTCGTGTATTCAGACGAAGGCGAACTCAGCAGCATATCCGTCGATGGCAGCGAGTCGGCGATATTCATCGAAGTGCTAGAGCCGTAACTTTGAAAAATTAATCCTGCCACATTGGTAGCAGGAAATCGCCGTCTTCTGTTACGTTGGACTCTCTGCGCGTGCTTCTGCGTAGAGTTTCGGCAACGTTACGGAAGGAAAATCATCAATGACATTGGAGAGCGCGACCTCGACCTTAGAGGAGCGCGGCATCGTATGGCAGGGCATCGGCTTCGCCGCAATCGGAGCGATTTCAGTGCCATTGCTATGGATATACTCGGAGGCAGACCACTGGAGCATCGGCGCTTACAGGTTAGCGTTGACGCAGCTTAATTGGGCGTTTGCGTTAGCGATCGCCTTAGTCATAGAAGGGGTCAGGAGAATGTTTGAGACAAGAACGGAGATTCGACGGGCAGCGCGAGCGAAAGCCATCGAAAATGCCTTAAAAAAGGAACGCGCCGAAGCCGAACAGGTCAAAAAAAAGGAACGCGCCGAAGCAACAACCCGCCTCCGCAGGGCACTCGAAAACCGCGGAGTTGAAAACCCTGATCAAGTTGTGGAAGAGGTTTATGGAGCTGACAACGGGCGCAATCCGCGTTGAATGATATGTGCCACTTTTATCTCGATTTCGGATCATCGAGCCGTCAATCATTGCCTGATAGCAGTACATCTATGGCATCGAAATAATGTTCGAAACGAGAACCGAGATTCGCAGAGCAGCGCGCCAGAAGCGCATCGAATTGGCGAAACAATTCGGGCGGGAAGAAGCTTGCGAAACAGTGATCGCTGAGCTTGAGCAGGACGGGATTGAGATTCCCAATGACATCTTGGACGAGGTCATAAAGCAGGAGTTAGGACAACAATACAGCCGCAGCCCTTGGCACCGGCTCACTAGAGCCGTGACGAAGTGGTATTACTATTTGTAACGCGAGGCGGCCCGTCACTCAACGGCCTCAATTGACCAGTAATCGGAGTTAGATGCGTGGGTTCAACACAGATCGCTATCGGCGAGTACGAAATCTCAGTCGTGGACGACCACATCGGGTTGCGCCGCAATCCTGCCGATGTGTTCGTCGAAGTAACAAGCGCAGAATGGGACCCGCACCGCGACTACGCCCTAACATCAGACGGACTTTGGGAGGCGCAGTGGCGAGGACACCTGATAAGGCGCTCCGATGGTTCGGGCGACAACATCCTCGTCGATACCGGGATGGGCCCGGGCCCATATGAACACGGACCGCCGCAGGGCGATCTCCTCACCAATCTCGAAAAACTCGGCGTCAAAGCATCCGATGTCAACAACGTCGTCACGACGCATTGTCACGGCGATCACATTGGTTGGAACATGCAGGGTACCGGCGCGTCAGCGTCAACGACATTCCCGAACGCCACCTACCACATTGCTCAAAACGACTGGACCTACTACAGCGACCCCGACAACGAAAACGATGTATTCGACGTCCAAGTCGCCCCGTTGGAGTCGACCGGCCAACTCAAGCTAGTGCTCGGCGAATTCGAACTGATGGAAGGCGTAACCCTTCTACCGACCAACGGCCATACGCCCGGTCACCAATGCGTCCTCGTGCAGTCCGGCGGCGAAACCGCAGTGCTCACGGGCGACCTATTCCACAACATCGCTCAAATCAGAGAACAACACTGGTGCCCCGTATTCGATTGGCGCACCGACCTATCCACCGCATCGCGCCGATGGCTACTGTGGCGCGCAATTTCCGAGAACTGGACTGTAGTTTCGGGACATTTGCCGACTGGAATAAGCATCGGCAAGGCGGTCGAGGAGCAAGGTAAACCTACATGGGTGGCGGTTTAGGGTTTCTTTGGACTTTTGCCTCAGATCTGATATATCGTCATTTGTCGCAGACATCGAACCATTCGCGGTATTCCGTTGCTCCGATGCTGTCCAACTCAGCGGTGATGGCGTCCGCGCGGTCGCATTGACGCTTTAGGTCTACGGTCTCGATATCGAAAACTGGGTGACCTTGATCTACTCGGTCATACCAATCAAGCCAATTCAGTTGGATCGCTTTCAATATCGATTCCAATTGCGACAGCACAATTGTTTCTTTTGTTCGCCAGTATTCCGTCATTGCCCTTTCGGTCACGGAGTAATCGTTAAGACTCACGGCAGTTATTTCAAAGCTGGTTGTATCGGCTCGACTTGATGGGCATTTGCCGGTGGGACATCGGACGAAAAGATGGACATTTCGATGCGAATTCCCGACGGATTCGGGAAGAGTCAGAACGCTTCGTCCAGCTGGCGAGATGGATTCCCAGCCTGTATCCAGGAGTGCGAATTTCACGTCGATGTTAGAACTGGTTTCGACGCATATCGTGCGCGTCACGTCGCTCGGTTGGTTTTCGATACTCACGAACGGTGACCACCTGCCTATAGATATAGAACCTTCAAAATCCGCTGTAATCATGCGATCTTGAAGGGATGCCGACAAAGCGAGTCTGGTTCGGCCAATACCCACAAGGTGCGTTCCGTCTTCGATCCGAGCACCGTCTTTACAACGTTGAACGAAACCCAATATCGATGCCTGGCGTGCTGATTCATAGTCCCCCCAAACATCAGGATGATCCCACGATCTGGGTACGCGTGGAACTGGCGTAGGACTCGGGAACGGCGTGGACGTGGGAAATGGAGTCGGCGTAAATGTCGGTGTCGATGTGGGCGTGTTAGTAGGAGTGGATGTGGGCGTGGGAGTGTGGGTACTCGTCGGTGTCAGCGTAGGAGTTGGCGTATTGGTCGGTGTCGGCGTGTCCGTTGGGGTGGGCGTATTGGTAGGAGTAGCTGTGTCTGTGGGTGTCGGAGTTATGGTGGGCGTATCAGTTGGTAGCGGCGTGTTCGTCGGTGTCGGCGTATCGGTGGGAGTTGGGGATGGACCGGGCGTATTAGTTGGTTCAGGCGTGTCCGTAGCGGTTGGGACAAAAGTCGGAGTTGCTGTCGCCAGCGCCCGCGAATTGTTGAGGAACTGTCGAACTGTGTTTGGAGCGATGCCGAATCCGAGATTGTCGAGGTCACGGCCATCCGCGCTTTGCGTCACTCCGAACGATACCGTCCCTACGACACGACCGTCTCCGTTCAATATCGGGCCTCCGCTGTTACCGGGATTCAGAGCTGCGTCGGTTTGGACCACCCATATGCCGACAGTTTCACTATAGGCGTAAGTTGAAATGATCCCGACCGAGACGCTGAGACTCTCGATCACTCCGGCGCGATCTGGGAAACCGAACGCGGCAACATCTGCACCGACTTCGATATCTCCGGGGTCTGCCATGGGCAGGGCTTGATAGTTAGAGTGGCAACAGGCTTCGATCACTGCCAAGTCATAGTCCGGATGCGTATCGATGACCTTTGCGGAGACGGAAGGCTTGCCATCATCGAACGACACTTCGACCGAAGAACGGCTACCGGCCACAACATGTTCATTCGTGAGAATGCGCGCGGTCTCGCCTCGGACCTCGTATATCCAACCGGAACCGCTACCGCCTTGAGAATCGATTTTGACAACGCTCGGCCTCGCTAATCTGGTCAGGTCAGCAGCCAGACCAGCGGCCAGTTGTTGATTCTGAATTGGCTCGCGCGAAGATGGCTGTTGGGGCTGAAGTTCTTCGGTGTCTGCGGTTGGTTGCTCTGCATTGTCGGTACAGGCTAGCGCGACTACCGCAGTCATCACCGTCGCGACGATCAAAACGGCAAAAACACTCGCGATGTTGGATGGGACAGTGCGTTGGGTTTTCGACACGATGGGCTCCCCCTCGCGGCTAAAGGAACGGCTACTTGCCACAGCAACCATCACTCAAGTCAACCGACAAGGGGGCGCGGTCGCGCCGTTTCCTTCGGGCACCCGTTGACATTGAGTAGCGACGATTGCTGTGGCAACTCCGTATCTTATACCGTCACCGTTGGAGAGTAAAGAAGCGTGAGGGGCTGGCTTGCGTCTGTAGGGAAGAAACACTCGTTTCGGATGTTCGGCGAAGCAAGTCGTGAGGAACCGTTGCTCGCGAATCACTAGAGAAGCGGATTGACGGCATCATCTCGGAATTCGGCGAGTGTGGTAATCGGGGGGTTTTTAACAGTGTTTTAGAAATCCAAAAAGATTTAGGAATGCGGTTGGTCGATTTGCCACGCGTCATGTGTATAAGCGCTCGACTATGATTTTTGCTGGAAATCTTAGTCGAACGCTTTCAACTCAATCTAACTTATCCCAAGAACACAGTTAGAATGCTGACGATTGTCTGAATTACAATCAGCCAAAATTGAATTTCATTTTTATTTAACGTAAACAAATTAGTCTCCTTTCTTGTAAAATTAAATTTATTGTATTCATATAGAATTCTGGATTTATATCAATGCTTTCTCGATGCATCGCTATTCGCCCAACGTTCTAGCTGATATTATACACGCAGCGTACGCGGTTGCACAGAGGTCGCACTGATCATTTTGAACTGACCGGCAAATAAATACGCACAATTTAGTTGAATTGGCAGCAAATGACGGTGTAAATGCGCTCAAATACGCTTACGCACTATGAAATTGATTTGGGCATGAGGTGCATCAAGCCTTCGGATAATCCCATGAACGGGTGAGTCCCGAGGACTTGAGGGAGCACGATCCGTTCACTCGATGCCTCGTCCATCGAGAAAGAGCGAAACGGGGTTTCTAAACCCCCAAATGCGACCGATAATCTTCCAACACCGAATCCCGTAACTCCAAACTAGAAGCCTCAGCATAAATCCGAACCAGCGGCTCAGTCCCCGTCATCCTCACGACGGCCTACCCACCATCGCTCAGATCGAGCCGCACGCCGCCGCGCCGGCCTTCAGCAACATCTCCAACGCCACCAAGACTGTCCGGAGCGTCGCCATTAACAGCCGCTTCCTCCGCAACTCTCGGTTTCAGAATAGGAAATGATGACTGCTTAGGAGCATCTGATTGTGTCAAACTGCAGAAGCTGCGTCAAGAGAAGGTGCGGTTGAGCCGCTTGATGGAATTGGGTGGTCAAACACTCATCGAGACGCGTTTGACCCTATTCGGCCCTTGAGAACTCACCCTGCACTTTAAGCGTGCAGTGCCGGTGCGTCGACTACGTGGATTTATCGATGGTCGTTACTTGCGCCAAGCGAAAAGGTCAGACAAATTAGCAACGTAGTAATCGTCGACTGATCGGGTCGGATCGACCTCGTAACCGGCAAAAATGAAATCATTTTGGAATGTTTCCGAAAGAACAGTGACTATGCGCCATAACCCTGCGTACTCCACGTATCCAGTCAGAAGATTCCCGGCTGAAACGAGATGTACCGAATGTTTCATAGACCAATCTTTCGTTTTTCCTGTGGTTGCGTTGTATGCCGTGTTCACAATTCTCCTTAAGGTATCGTCGCCGACAGAGGTGATGTGATTGCTCATCGTCCCGGATTTCAGATGCGTTAATCCGATGTCACAATCGTCCGGGGCGATCCCGGCAGAAAAGGCTAATGCCATTGCCGACTTTGTTGCAGATTTTTCAAGAGGTAGGGTCAAGTTGAAGTCGAGTGAGGCTCGGATAGTGGGATTCACGATGGTGCGTCGCTCAGCACCGGCCAATATCCCTTCGGGAGTCTGTGATTTTTTGTCATGCTTCTCTAATGCGTTCTTTATGAACTTTTTTATCCGATTTTCGTTAGAGCCAGAAAAGTTCATTCCTGTAGTTTCTCCATCTCGTACGATCGGTTCTACTCTTATTGGTACATGGTATCCACCATTGCCATCCCAAGTGATGTCGGTTTGAAGTTCTTCACTGTATACTTCTGCAGGACGTGGTGCTTTTCGATCTTGTCGTTTATAACGGAGTAAATTGGATATTACCTCCAATCGCTTGACGACTTGACTATCCCATTTACTTCCAGTGTCATTGTTGCAGGCATTGCAAATGAAACCCGTTACTCCTTTTTTGCCGCCGATCGCCTGAGGAATGATATGCTCTGAAGACACATCCAGAGGTCGGTCACATAATGGGCATTGATTGACGCGAGCCATGTATTGATCCTTTCGATGGAGTAATTTCGCATCATCGATGAGCATCGATGACTAGGGAAACGGAGACCTAAACCCCCAAATGCGCCCGATAATCCTCCAACACCGAATCCCGTAGCTCCGCACTCGAAGCCTCAGCATAAACCCGAACCAACGGCTCCGTCCCAGACATCCTCACAACCGCCCACCCACCATCGCTCAAATCAAGCCGCACCCCATCGCGTCTATCCTCCCTAACCACATCAACGCCCCCCAAACTCACCGGAGCGTCGCCACTAACAGCCGCCGCAATGCCATCCCGTTGATCAGGCGTGAATTCAATATCGATCCTACGGAAAGTGTGTGGTCCGGTGAGTTCGTGTATCTCCGATAACAATTCGCTCGGCGACTTGCCGGAGATTGCCATGCTCTCGAGGAAGAATAGGGCACTAAGCGGGCCGTCGCGTTCGGGAACGTGTCCAGCGAATGCGTATCCGCCGCTCTCTTCACCGCCAAGCACGCAAGCGTTGTCGTGCATCGCCGGGCCCACGAATTTGAAGCCGACTGGCGTGCGGTGCAGATCGGTCTTGTGGAGTTCGGTGAGCCGATCCATCATGCTGCTCATCGTGATGGTGCACGCAGCGCCGCCTGGTAGTTGCCGGCGTGACTTTAGATGGTGGAAAAGCATCGAGAAGACTTCGAGCGTTGTGACATAGTGACCGTTCTCGGCAACCACGCCTAGACGATCTGCGTCACCATCGGTAGCAACGCCGACATCGAATCTGTGTTGAATGATGTGTGAGATGAGCGGTGCGAGATTCTCTTCGACAGGTTCCGGTTGCTTCATGCCCGGAAACGCGGGGTTGATTTCGCTTCGGATTTCTGAGATTCCGGTCGATCCACCTTCAAGCAGCGCGGCTACGATGCCGGCTCCCGAACCGTGCATCGAATCGACTGCGACTCGGATACCCGCGGATCGGATAGGTTCGAGATCTACCATGCTTGACAACTGCTTCAGATATGGCGAAACCATATCTACCGTTTCGATATCGTTGCTGATTGTCCGGTCGCTTTTGCCAGTGCCTGCTAACGCCTCTGGCAGATTCGCTTCGACACGTTCGACCTGTTCAGGCGGCGCGCTGCCTCCGGCCTCCGATTTCACCTTGAAGCCGTTCCATTCGGGCGGATTGTGGCTAGCCGTAATCATCACGCCAGCTGCGGCACCCATTTGCGTAACCGCATAACTCAGCGCGGGAGTAGGCAGTGGACGATCAGAGAGTTGAACTGGAATACCTTGATTGGCGATTACGTTTGCGGCATCCTCAGCAAAACTGCGTGATTGGAACCGTGTGTCGTATCCGACGGCGACTCCGCGTTGGGGTTTCCCCGTCGCCCGCAGGTCCATCGCAACGGCCGCAGCACAGGCGCGGACGTTCGCGAATGTGTAGTCGTCGCCGATGACGGCACGCCAGCCATCAGTTCCGAATCGAATGTCTGGTTGAGCGCTCATCAGTTGCCGTGAATTGGTTGGGATCAGATCCCAGCCGCTGAGCGTAGAGCATCAGCCTTGTCGGTGCGTTCCCATGGGAGATCGAGGTCTGGACGTCCGAAGTGGCCGAATGCGGCTACCGGTCGATAAATTGGTCGTCGGAGGTTCAGGGTTTCGATGATGCCGCTGGGTCTGAGGTCGAATGTTTCTGCGACGATGTCGGCGATCTTGGTGTCAGCGATCTTGCCCGTGCCACGGGTCTCGACCATCAGAGAAACTGGCTCGGCTTTGCCGATGGCGTAGGCGATTTGGACTTCGGCGCGGTTGGCAAGACCTGAAGCTACGATGTTCTTGGCAACGTATCGAGCCGCATAAGCGCCGGAGCGGTCCACTTTCGAGGGGTCCTTACCGGAAAAGGCTCCGCCTCCGTGTCGTGCGCTTCCGCCGTAGGTGTCGACAATGATTTTCCGTCCTGTGAGACCAGCATCGCCGTGGGGACCGCCGGTCACAAAACGGCCGGAAGGGTTGATCAGGTATTGGGTGTTTTTGTCTCTGAGTTCGCTGGAGACTAGAGGATCGATGACCTGTTCGATGAGGTCTGCTTCGATCTGTGACTGTTTGACGTCTGGCGCGTGCCACGAGGATAAGACGATTGTGTCGATGCGAACGGGCACGTGGTTATCGTCGTACTCGATCGTGACTTGACTTTTGGCATCGGGACGCAGGTACGGAATCGAGCCGTCGCGTCGGGCGTCGCTCATGCGTTTGGTCAATCGATGCGCGAGTGAAATCGGCAAAGGCATCAACTCCGGCGTCTCATCGACGGCATATCCAATCATCATTCCTTGGTCGCCGGCGCCTTGTTGTGCATCTTCGGATTTGGAACCTCGAACTTCCAACGCAGTGCTTACGGCAGCATCGATATCTGGCGACTGAGAGTGGAGATAGACCTTGACCTCGCACGATTTGTCGTCGAACTGATACTCGGGGTTATCGTATCCGATGTCTCGGATGACGCCTCTTGCGACCGCTTCGAAGTCGATTTCGGCGGCGGTGGTAATCTCGCCGAACATCCATAGTCGGTTAGTAGTGCAGGACGTCTCGCAAGCGACGCGGGAGTACGGATCGCCGGCGAGTGCGGCGTCGAGAACGCCGTCGGAGACCTGATCGCAAATCTTATCGGGGTGCCCGTCGGAGACCGACTCGGAGGTGAGCAAGTGTTTGAAACTGCGGGTTGTCATGTGATGTGTCCTAGCTATGCGTCACGTTGACAGTGCTGGTTTTAGGTCCCGGATTCCCAAGAGTTCAGGTACTTTTCCTGCTCTGCGGAGAGAGTGTCGAACTTCATGCCCATTGACTGAAGTTTGAGGGAGGCGATTTCCATATCGATCTCTTTGGGTAGGGTATGGACACCCGGCCCGAGTGCTTGGTAATTTGATGCGATGTACTCGCTGGCCAACGCCTGATTCGCAAAGCTCATGTCCATGACGCTCGCAGGGTGACCCTCGGCCGCAGCGAGGTTGACCAGACGTCCTTCGGCGAGCAAGTTGATGCGACGACCGTTTTCGAGAGTGAATTCTTCGACGAACGGGCGGACCTGTCGACGGGCTTCTGACATCTCTTGGAGAGCGTCGATGTTGATCTCGACGTTGAAGTGTCCAGAGTTGGCGACGATCGCGGCGTCCTTCATCTTCAGGAAATGATGCTTGTCGATAGCGTTCATTCCGCCAGTGACGGTGAGAAAAATGTCTCCGATTTCTGCGGCTTCGTCCATCGACATCACACGGTGACCGTCCATGACGGCTTCGAGCGCGCGAACGGGGTCAACTTCGCAGACGATGGTGTGAGCACCAAGGCCGCGCGCACGATCGGCAAAGCCGCGTCCGCACCATCCATATCCGATCGTGACGACGGACTTGCCGGTGATGAGGTGGTTCGTGGCTCGGATGATGCCATCGAGGGTGCTTTGTCCGGTGCCGTAGCGGTTGTCGAACATGTGCTTAGTCATCGAGTCGTTGACCGCGATGACCGGATAGGCGAGTTTACCTTCGGCATCTAGCGCTTTCAGGCGGATGACACCGGTCGTGGTCTCTTCCATTCCGCCCATCGTCCCGTCCAGAAGCTCTCGACGCTCAGAGTGGAGCATGGCGACAAGATCGGCGCCGTCGTCGATGGTGAGGTGCGGTTTGGTGTCGACCGCGGCGGAGATGTGGCTGTAATATGTTTCCGCGTCCTCTCCGTTTCGGGCAAAGACGGAGACGCCTTCGGAGACGAGGAATGCGGCAATGTCGTCTTGCGTTGAGAGCGGGTTCGAAGCGCAGAGGGCTAGTTCAGCGCCGCCGGCGACCAAGGTCTTGGCGAGGTTTGAGGTTTCGGAGGTGACGTGGAGGCATGCGGCGATGCGGATGCCTTCTAGCGGGCGAGTTTCGGCGAAACGTTTGCGGATGTCCCGTAGAACCGGCATCTGGTCGTCGGCGAATTCCGATTTCAGCGCGCCCTTGGGAGCTAAGTCAATATCTGCGATGTCGTAGTTCATTAATGCTCCGGTTTTGTGGTTGTTAATCTGCTGGTTGGCGAAGTGGGAGTCGAATTGCGGTGTCAAACGTTGTTAGGTCTTCGAATTCGAAAAATCTATCGGTGATTTCCTCGTTGGTCAGATTGGCTAGGCGGTCTAGGCCGAAGCCTTCGACGGTGAATGAAGCGATTACGGATCCGGCGATTACGGCTTGGCGGTAGGATTCTGGGTCGTGTCTGGACGTGGCGGAGATGTAGCCCATGAATCCGCCCGCGAAAGAGTCGCCAGCGCCAGTGGGGTCGACGATGTTTTGCACCGGATACGCGGGGACGATGAAACGCTGGTTTTCGTTGTAGAGGACCGCTCCGTATTCGCCGCGTTTGATGATGACGTTGTCGGGCCCTTCGTCGAGGAGGCCTTCTGCAACTTCGACTAAGTTTGACTTTTCCGTGTACATGCGCGCTTCGGCCTCGTTGATGACGGAAAAGTCGAGTTGGGTCATCAAGTGGTCAAGAGGTTGTCGTTTCTCAACGATCCAGTGGTTCATCGTGTCGCCAGCGACGAGTTGGAGGTCGTCGGTCATCTGGTTGAGGACCGACTGCTGTGTTTCGGGGTCGCAGTTGGCGAGGAATAGGTACGGGATCGAACGGTGACGTTCTGGGACTGTTGGATTGAAGTTTGCGAAGACGTTTAGGTCGGTTGCGACGGTTTCGGCATCGTTGAGGTCGTTGAGATAGCTTCCGGACCAATGGAAGGTCTGGCCGTCTGCGATTTCGATTCCTGATGTGTCAATTCCGCGAGAGGTTAGAAGTTGGCGGTGTTCCGGATGGAAGTCTTGTCCGACGATACCGATGATTGCGACGTCGGTGAAGTAGCTTGCGGCGACGGAGAAGTATGTGACGGAACCACCGAGTTGGTGATTTCGCTTACCTGCGGGCGTCTCGACGTCGTCATACGCCATTGATCCGACGACTAGAAGTTTCACGCCGAATGCCCCGCGGTATCAGTTGGAAATCCTCCGAGGTGTCGACGTTGAAGCGTGCCCTCGGAGATATGCATGTTGCCGTTCGACAAGTTGATCTTCAAGCGCCGGTGGCGTGAGGCAATCCTTGGGCGATCCAAGCGGGGGTTCCGTCTTCGATGTTGTACAGGCGTGAAGTATCGGCGCCCATCGCAGCGGCATATTCAGCGGCTAAACCGCTTCGTGCACCGACTTCGCAGATGAAGAGGAGATTGCCGTCGGTCGGGAGTTCGTCGAAGCGGGGAATGATGTCGTCCACAGGGATCCAAACTGCGTCTTCAACGTGACCAGCTTCCCACTCGTGGGGATTGCGGACGTCTACGACAGTCGAATCGCCGTTTTGGACCATTTCATGGGCTTCTTGGGACGTGATGCGGGCGTATGGTTCGCCGGGGACTTGCCTTGCCATTTGGTACCTGATTCTCTAAGCCGAAACCAAGTTCGATTGTACTTGATTAACCGTCGATGTTCCCCAAATCCAACGGAGGCCAGCTGCGGCGCTGTTCAAAGTCGCTCGCCAGTCAGAAACGACGCAACGGAGGTAGTCAATGAGAACGGGCCCGCAACAATGATCACCAAAGGGACCAGTCCAATGAGCGCACCGATGACGTTGAAGACGATGACGTTCGAGACTTTTCGCGTCAACGATTGTGGCAATTCGATGTGCAACGAGGCAAAGAATGTTACGACGGAAATGGCGACGAAGAGCAAAGCTCCGATCACCCCGGCATAGAGCACTTTGATCAAGAAGATATAACCGTCTAGGAACGAACCGAGGAGTGTTTCGACGAAAGCGGACAACCAAAGTCCAGGTCTGAGTCCTTCGACAAAATCGCCGAAGATCAGGAGCGTTAACGGGAGTAGGAAGCCGATCAGCAATGGTGCCAGAATGGCGTAGGCCACTGCTGCGATCACCCATCGGACGATGCTAGTGGCTTCATTGCGGGTAGTGAACAGTACGTGCATGGTTCCGGCGCCAACGGCTCCTCCGCCGATGATGTACGCGGTGATCAGTCGAAGGAAACCATCGACAAAGTTGGGTCGAAAGAACTGGAATCCGAATTCACCGACGCCACTATCGACGATCGTGATTAACGTTGCCAAGTAACCGACCATCAAACCGACGGTTGCACCGACAACGATTCCCATCCACATCAAGCGTTTCTGGACCGTGCGTTCAACACCCATGCGCTCGTTTTCGGCGCTACGGATTCGGTTAAGGGCTTGGGTGCGCGTTTCGGGTGTCGCAGTGGGGTCCGTGGGGTCGTTGTTAAAAGAAGCGGAATCTAAATTAGACATGCCATTAATTGTGCATTGAAGGCGAAGGATAAGTGAAGTTGGTTTCACTGATTGGCTAACGCGTGGTGGTATCCGTATGCAAACCGATGACAATGATACAGAATCGTTGTTCTTGGGGTCGTTAATTGTTCGTCTCGTCGCGTTCAGCATCCGGTTTGACCGTTGCCTGTAGGCGTGTTAGAGTTCCTGCACGCTAACCGGCATAACCGGTTGAAGGTGCGAGGCTCCGCACAACAGGAGGAAAGCCGAGATGAGATTTGGGTTGGCATTGGTGGTCTCAACAGTCATGGCGTTCGCCATCGCTTGCGGGGGCACCGAGACGGTCGTTGAGACCGTCGTCGTCGAGCGAGTGATCACTCAGGCACCTGAACGGGTCGTGGAGACTGTCGAGGTCGAGAGGGTGGTTGAAGTAGAAAAGGTGGTCGAGGTCGAAAAAGTCGTCGAGGTCGAGGTGACGGCTGGGCCATCCGATGACGCGATGATGATGGATGACGAACAGATACCGCGTAACCGGCAATTAATCCTCCTCTGGGGCGGTTCAGGTGGTGTCGGTGCAGCAGGACGCTACACCGACCACGACATTTGGAACATCTACAACCCTGGCACGAGTTCACAAAATGGCACATTGATCATTTTTGAGCCCCTGGCCTATTACTCCGCGTTTAATGACACTGAGTACCCGTGGTTGGCCGAATCTTGGGATTACAACGACGACTTTACGCAACTGACGATCAATCTTCGAGAAGGCATTACTTGGAGCGACGGTGAACCGTTCGGTGCGCATGACGTCGTGTACACCCTCAACCACCTCCTCGAGAATTCGGGAATTAACCGCAGCTCGCAGGTTCAACGCGACGTTGAGTCGGTTGAGCAAGTTGACGCCAAAACTGTCGTAGTGAATTTCCAAGGGCCGCGTCCCAAATTCTTCTACTTCATGACGTACAAGTTTGGAATTGGCTTGTACATCGTTCCAAAGCACATCTTCGAGGGTCAGGATTGGTTGGAATTCACTAACTTTGATCTAGAGAAGGGTTGGCCAATAACAACTGGTCCATGGGAAGTAGTACAGACTTCGCCAGAGCAGAAGCTGATGAACCGTCGCGACTCTTGGTGGGCAGTTGATCAGGGATTGCTCGAAAATCTGCCGGAGATTTTACAGGTCGTGTATGTGCCGAACCCTGGTGAGACGCAGATGGCGCAAGCAGTGATCAACAACGACGCCGACGCCACTCTGGACCTCCGGCCCACGACGATTCGCGAAGTGTTGGCTCGAAACCCGAACGTGATTACCCACTCGGCTTACAACCCGCCGTACGGTTACGTCGACTGGTGGCCCATCGGTCTATTGTTTAACGACAGCGTACCGCCTTACAACGACAAGAATGTCAGATGGGCAGTGTCGTACTACATCGATCGTAACCAACTGATCGACGTTGCTTATGACGGCGCTGGGACTCCTTCCGTGTTGCCGATACCAACATACGCGCCGTTACAGCGGTATTTTGACGCGATCGAAGACGAACTCGCCGGCGATTACAACACAAACGAGTACAACCCTGCCAAGGGAGACGCTCGAATGATGGAGGCGGGTTACACGAAGAACGCCGACGGCTATTGGGAGAAAGATGGCAACGTCGTCGTCTGTGACATCCTCGGCTTCGGTATCTTCAATGATTTCGGTCCGATCCTTTCCCGACAGCTAGATAACCACGGCATCAAGTCGTCCTACAGCAATCCACCCGACGCTGGATCTCGCCAAGTTGCTGGTGAGGCGTCTTGTGGACTGCGAGGGCATGGCGCGTCCCTGCGTGACCCGTACTTCACTATGAACCTCTACCGCGGTACTGAAGACGAACCAAATCTTTACCGTTGGCACAACGAGCGTTGGAACGAGATCACTGATGAAGCCTCCGCGACGGGCATTGAGAACGTCGCCCGGCTCGAGGAGATTTGGAAAGAAGCGATGGAAATCTGGTTGGAAGAACTGCCAGACGTCCAGATCCTGGAGTGGTATCACCGCATCCCGATGAACCAGACTTACTGGACCAACTGGCCCACCCACGACAACCCGTACACCAACGGCGCGTTCTGGCACTTGACCTTCCAGTTGATCCTCAACAACCTCCGCGCTGTTCAACCATAGCCCGAGGTCCACTAATCAGCAATCAGTTTCGCTGGTGACCCGGTTCTCGTTCACGCGAGGGTCGGTTGCCACGCGAGGGTCGGTTGCCAGCGAAACTGATTGAATGCCAAACCGCGACGCGACCGAAACAATGTTTCGCAAGGAGCACTGAGGATGTGAAGTCGTTGGTTTGACCGAACTGGGAATCAGTGTTAACTTTCACTCAGGCATTTGTGATGGCAACATGGTCTTTCCGGATTGCCTTTTTTCCCAGTGAGGTCCTAAATGATGAGATACAAATTGGCGATTTTAACCGTCGCCCTGTCTGCAATGGTTGCCGCTTTTGCAGCTTGCGGAGGCACCGAAACCGTTGTTGAGACTGTTGTCGTAGAGCGCGTGATCACGCAAGCTCCAGAACGCGTAGTCGAGACCATCGAGGTCGAGAGAATCGTCGAGGTTGAAAAGGTTGTCGAAGTTGAGAAAGTCGTCGAAGTAGAAGTAACGGTGGCGCCGTCCGACGATGCAATGATGATGGACGATGGCGTAATTCCCCGCGAACGGCAGTTCGTTATGTTGTGGGGCGGCTCCGGTGGTGTCGGGTCTGCGGGCCAGTACACGAACCACGATGTCTGGAACGTCTATTCCGGTGTGAGCCACCAAGACGGCCCGGCATTGATCTTTGAACCGCTCGCGTACTACTCTGCGTTCAGCGATACCGAGTACCCTTGGCTCGCCGAATCGTGGGATTACAGCGACGACTTTACAGAGCTGACAATCAATACACGGCAAAATGTCAGCTGGAGCGACGGTACTCCATTCGGAGCACATGACGTCGCCTACACCATCGAGCATCTTCGGACAACATCCGGCCTTCCTCACGCGGGACAGATACAGTCCGACGTCGCATCAGTCGAACAGGTGGATGACAACACTGTCCTAGTTAAGTTCTTGGGTCCGCGCCCGAAGTTCCTGTACTTCATGACTTACAAATTCGACATCGGTGTCTACATCGTGCCGAAACACGTTTACGAAGATCAGGACTGGCTGGAATTCACCAACTACGATCTGGCTAAAGGCTGGCCTGTGACGACAGGTCCGTGGGAAGTGATTCAAACTTCGACGCAATCGAAGATTCTCAACCGCCGCGATTCTTGGTGGGCCGTCGAACAGGGCGTCGTCGACAAGATGCCCGAAGTCCTTCAGATCGTCTATCTTCCGAACCCGGGTGAAACCCAGATGGCGCAAGAGATGATCGCAAACCGTGCCGATGCATCGCTTTCGCTGCAAACAGCGACGATGCGCGAGGTCCTTAATCGCAATAGCGCGATCATCACGCATTCGGGATACAACGCGCCGTACGGATACGTCGACTGGTGGCCGGTCGGTCTGCTGTTTAACGCGAGCGAACCGCCGTATGACGACAAGCGAGTTCGATGGGCGGTTTCAAACTACCTGAATCGTGAGCAGCTCATCGAGATCGGATTTGGCGGGGCAGGAACGCTGTCTTACCTTCCGATGCCATCGTACGCGCCTTTGCAACGCTACTTCGATGTGGTTGAGGACAAGTTGACCTCAACGCACGACACCACCGAATACAACCCGGAAAAAGGCGATCAGCTGATGATGGCGGCCGGATACACGAAGAATAGCGATGGTTACTGGGAACGAGATGGAAACGTAGTGATCTGCGATATCCTGAGTTTCGGAATCTTCAACCACTACGGCCCGATCGTGTCGAGGCAGCTGGATAACCACGGCATCAAGTCGTCATACAGCACCCCGCCCGATGCTTGGGGTCGGCAGAGTTCAGGTGAAGCTTCGTGTGGACTGCGCGGTCACGGAGGATCAGTGCGCGACCCGTACTTCACTCTGAGGCTTTACACCGGGGGCGACCCGGAGGCCTACGATCCCAACTCTCCGGTGGGACCCGACAACGAACCGCCTAACGCGTACCACTGGTACAACGCCGAATACAACCAGATCACCGAAGAAGTGTTCGCAACTGCCATCGACGACGTGGCGCGGCTCGAGGATCTCTGGGCCGAAGCGATGGAAATCTGGCTGGACGAGTTGCCAGACGTTCAAGTCCTAGAGTTCTACCACCGCATCCCGATGAACACAACTTACTGGACAAACTGGCCAACCCACGACAACCCGTACACCAACGGCGCGTTCTGGCACCTGACGTTCCAGCTGATCCTTAACGAGCTCGAGCCAGTTCAATAGCGGCAGTTAGAAACGGTTGTCGACAATTGTCGACGGAAATAGAGTGGGCGCCGCCAATTGAAATTGGCGGCGCCCATCTGGCCATTTCGCTAGTCCGCGACACGAAACAACCGAAAGGTTAGAGACCCCCAATGCCTTGGCGATACGTGGCAGGTAGACTGCTTATGTTCGTCATCACGATCTGGATGGCGAGTACGATCGTTTTCTTCTTGCCGCGGCTTTCAGGGCAAAACCCTTTGGCGGAAAAAATCTATCAGGATGCTCAGCAAGGCGGTTATTTAGATCCGGACGTTGCGGAACGAATTCGCGTGTTCGAAGCCAAATACGGGTTCGACAAACCGCTGTGGCAACAGTACGTGAAATTTGTGGGCGATGTGGTTCAATTCGACTTAGGCCGTTCGATATTTCAATGGCCAAAATCGGTCAACGAGATACTCGCCGAAAAGATTATGTGGACTCTTTCGATGGGGTTACTAACCTTGATCCTCGCGTTCATCATTGGATCCATTATGGGAGCGCTCCTGGAGTGGAAACGGAACAACTGGGGGTTGATGGTTGCTATGGCTCCGATACTGGCCATATCGGCAGTGCCGTTCTTCATCTTTGGTTTGGTGTTGCAGCTCCTGGTATTCAATGTCAACAACGAATTCCCGTTGGTTTACGGTCATAGACAGCAGGTAGGCTGGCCCGATTGGTCCGATTGGAACTTCATCTTCAGCGTTTTACAACACGGGTTTTTGCCCGCAATGTCGATAACGCTTGTGTCGTTAGGTGGTTGGGCCATGGGTATGCGGGGCATGATGGTCACCACGAAAGGCGAAGACTACATGGTGCAGGCGGAGGCCAAAGGACTGCCCGAACGCATCATGCTCACGAAGTACGCGATCCGCAACTCCTTGCTGCCACAAGTCACCGGTCTATCTCTCGCCCTCGGTTTAATTATTTCAGGCGTTGTTCTCGTGGAGATCGTTTTCGGCTATCCGGGCGTTGGCGGGCAGCTGTTGCAAGCGGTTCGCTCGAATGACTACCCAACTACGCAAGGCATCGTGTTCGTTTTGGCGTTTGGAACAGCGGCGGCGACGTTCGTGTTGGACATGACCTATCCATTACTTGATCCCCGCATCAAATCAGGCGGTTCATAACGTAAGAGCTATGGAACAGGTTCAAGCAGACCCAACTGAAATCACGTGGTGGGATTCGTTTTCAGCACGGTCGGAGTTCGTGCGTGATCGCATCGTTCCGATACTGCGTTACACGCGGCGAAACCGACTGGTCTTGATTGGCCTGGGAGCATTCCTGGCATTGACCCTATTCGTCGGCATTTCGTACCTGTTTTACTCGCAAGTGGATCTTTTGGGTGAACGCCATGGTGTGGGTGGCCTCGTAAGGGCGGCATCCGTCCAAGCGAATCAGAGACCGTCGTGGAATCCGTGGAGCGGATATCCGTTGGGCACCGACCTTCAAGGGCGTGACATCTACGCCGCGGTGGTGGTCGGCATTCCGTTGTCGCTGAGAATCGGGGTCATTGCGGCGGCGATCGGCGTAGGCATCGGAATGGTGCTGGCTTTCGTCGCGGCGTACGTGGGCGGAGTGGTCGACGCGGTAATCCGGACCATCGTCGACAGCCTCATACCGATTCCAGGCCTATTGGTTCTCGTTCTGGTCGCGACATCGCTTAATCCCGGACAGGGGTTATCCGTCGATCAACTTGCGTTCGTTATCGCCGTGTTGGCGTGGCCCGGCCCCGCCCGCGTCATCAGGTCGCAGGTGTTGGTCATACGCGAGCGCGGGTACGTAGAGATGGCTAGGATGTCCGGCACCAGCGCGATTGGCATCATATTCAAAGAGATGATGCCCAACCTGGCTCCGTACGCACTCGCCAGCTTTGTGGCGGCCGTTTCCGGCTCCATCCTCGCTTCCATTGGAGTGGAGTCGCTAGGTTTGGGCCCGCTAGACTCGCCAACGCTTGGTAGCATGATTTATTGGAACATCTTCAATAGCTCCGTGTTGCTCGGCCTTTGGTACTGGTTGTTGCCGCCCATCGTCGTGTTGATTACGTTGTTCGTCGGGCTGTTCATGATTTCAGCCGGGTTGGACGAAGTCGCAAATCCGAGGTTGCGACGGCGAGTTTGAAAAAGGCGTAATGCTCCCGTTGGCAGTTGGATTTCCACTGAACGGCGCCTAAATCCGGATTGCGTGCTCGCCGTTGGTTCAAACCTAGATTCAGTTTGACTTAAATCGAATGGAATGTTAGATTTTCTTGCAGACTTTGGCCGCTTATCCGCGGCAAATTTACGTGTACCCGAAAAGGGAGGATCCAACCGATGAGATATAAGTTGGCGATTTTAATCGTCGCACTTTCGGCAATGATCGCAACCGTCGTCGCCTGTGGAGGCACCGAAACCGTTGTTGAGACCGTTGTTGTAGAGCGTGTGATCACGCAAGCCCCGGAACGCGTCGTCGAGACCGTTGAGGTCGAGCGGGTCGTTGAAGTTGAAAGAGTCGTTGAAGTCGAACGGGTCGTCGAGGTCGAAGTGACCGCGGCAGCCATGGACGACTCGATGATGATGAGCGACGAGATCCCGAGAGACCGCCAATTGATCCTTCTGTGGGGCGGAGCCGGTGGAGTTGGTGCAGCAGGTCGCTACACCGACCACGACATCTGGAGCCCTTACAATCCGGGCACAAGCCACCAGAACGGTTCCGGCATCTTGCATGAGCCATTGGCATTTTACTCAGCGTTCAATGACCAGGAATACCCCTGGCTCGCCGAGTCTTGGGAATACACCGCTGACTTCACGCAGTTGACCATCAACTTGCGGGAAGGCATCACCTGGAGTGATGGCGAGCCGTTCGGCTCGCACGACGTTGCCTACACCCTCAACTACCTGAAGGACAACTCCGGCCTCCGCCGAAGTTCCCAGGTTCAGCGTGACATCGAGTCCATCGAGGAAGTTGATTCCCATACGGTTGTTGTTAATTTCCTAGGCCCGCGTCCGAAGTTCTTCTACTTCATGACCTACAAGTTCGACATTGGTTTGTACATCGTTCCGAAGCACGTCTTCGACGGTCAGGACTGGTTGGAGTTCACCAACTTTGACCTCGACAAAGGTTGGCCGGTGACCACTGGACCGTGGCACGTCGCGCAGACTTCGCCCGAGCAAAAAATCATCAACCGCCGCGACTCGTGGTGGGCAGTCGATCAAGGTCTTGTTGAGAACCTCCCTGATGTTGAACAAATCGTGTACGTCCCGAACCCGGGCGAGACACAGATGGCACAAGCGGTCATCAACAACTCCGCGGACGCGACGTTGGACCTTCGCCCCACGACCATCCGTGAGGTGTTGGCTCGAAACCCGAACGTCGTGACACACTCTGGCTTCAACCCGCCATACGGTTACGTTGACTGGTGGCCCATCAGCCTGTTGTTCAACGACAGCAAGCCGCCTTACAACGACAAAAACGTTCGATGGGCCGTGTCCTACTACATCGACCGCGATCAGTTGATCGACGTTGCTTACGACGGTGCCGGTACACCCTCCATTCTGCCGTTGCCGACCTACGCGCCTCTGCAGCGTTACTACGACGCAATCGAGGACAAGCTTAGTGGCGAGTACAACACCGGCGAGTACAGCCCTGAAAAGGGTGATGCCCGAATGACGACGGCTGGATACTCGAAGAACGCCGATGGTTACTGGGAGAAAGACGGCAACGTAGTCGTCTGTGACATCCTCGGTTTCGGCATCTTCAACGATTTCGGTCCGATCCTTGCCCGGCAGCTGGATAACCACGGCATCAAGTCGTCTTACAGCAACCCGCCGGATGCCGGTTCTCGCCAGAACTCTGGCGATGCGTCTTGCGGACTGCGAGGACACGGTGGATCCGTGCGCGACCCGTACTTCACCATGAACCTCTACTACGGAACCGACGCTGAAGAGGCGGGTGAGGGTCACCAGTCAAACATCTACTTCTGGTCCCACCCTCGCTGGAACGAACTAACCGACGAGGTCTCCGCGACCGGCATCGATGACGTCGCCCGGCTAGAGGAGCTTTGGACGGAAGCCATGGACATCTGGCTCGACGAGCTACCCGACGTCCAGGTCATCGAGTGGTACCACCGTATCCCGATGAACCAGACGTACTGGGCCAACTGGCCGACCCACGACAACCCGTACGCCAACGGCGCGTTCTGGCACTTGACCTTCCAGTTGATCCTGAACAACCTTCGAGCTGTTCAGTAACCAACGGAGAAAACAGGCCAAAATGATTTGGCTGGCGGTTCGAACCTCGCTAACGCGGGGTTCGAACCGCCACCGCGTACGAAAAACACTCCCTGACTTAACGCGCAAAGATGCCTTGGAACTACATAGTTAGCCGATTGGCGATGTTCTTCGTAACGATTTACATCGCGAGCACAATCGTGTTCTTTTTGCCCCGGATTTCAGGTCAGAATCCCCTCGAAGAAAAATTGCTCGAAGAGGCAGCCCGCGGAGGTTTCTTGGAAGATACCGAAGCGATGGTTGCCGCGTTCGACGAAAAATATGGATTTAACAAACCTCTGTGGGAACAATATGTGAAATTCTTGGTCAACATCGTTCAGTTCGACCTTGGACGTTCGATATTCAATTGGCCCAAAACCGTCAACCAACTTTTGGCTGAGACGATTCTATGGACCCTCGCCCTTGGGCTGTTAACGTTGATCTTCGCATTTGCGGCTGGCACGCTAATGGGGGCAGTCCTCGAATGGAGGCGCCAGAAAACATACTTGATGGCGATAATGTCTCCGATTTTGACGCTATCGGCGGTACCGTATTACCTGTTTGGCCTAGTTCTTTTACTAGCGTTTTCCTTCGTCTGGAGCATCTTCCCGCTCTTCGGCGGATACTCGAGGGGAATCGCGGGTTGGCCTGACTGGTCGAACTGGAGTTTCATCGGTAACGTGCTGTGGCATGCAACATTGCCGGCGCTATCGATTGTATTGGTCTCGCTAGGTGGTTGGGCGATGGGCATGCGCGGCATGATGGTTACAACAAAGGGTGAGGACTACATGGTGCAGGCAGAGGCGAAGGGGTTGCCAGACCGGGTAATGTTCTTCCGCTACGGCATCCGCAACGCGATGTTGCCGCAACTTACAGGTTTGGCGTTGCAGTTGGGATTGATCGTGTCCGGATTGGTGCTTGTAGAAGTTGTGTTCTCGTACCCTGGAGTTGGTGGTTTGCTGGTCCAAGCGATCCCGCGAAGTGACCATGCCGTGATCCAAGGAATCGTGTTCGTTCTGGCGTTGGGAACAGCGTTGGCGACTCTGATATTGGACTTGGTCTATCCGCTGGTGGATGCTCGCATTAAGTACTCGCAAGGTTGAACGGTAACTGAAGATGCAACCACCCACCGTAGTAACTGATATCCCGCAATCGACGGCCAGTTTCGATTCCGCCAGTTTTTATCGGGATCGGATCCGGCCTTTGTTACGGTATCTGCGTCGGAACCCACTGTTGATCGGCGGTTTGGGGTTGCTGATAGGCTTATTTGCCGTCGTGGTCTTGGGATACTTGTTTTACCAGCAAGATGACCTATTAGGGGAACCCCAAGGCGTCAACGGTTTGACCAGAGCATTGTCAGTGGACGCAAGGGAGAAGCCAAGCTGGAACCCGTTTGGTATCCACCCGCTAGGGACGGACGAACAAGGCCGGGACATCTTGGCAGTCATGATTGTCGGTACCCCTTTGACGTTGCAGATCGGATTGATTGCGGCCGCAATCGGTGTTGGTGTGGGCATGATCCTCGCATTCATGGCCGCCTACATGGGCGGTTGGGTCGACGGAGTGATTAGAGTGATCGTCGACAGTCTGATACCAATCCCGGGCCTATTGATATTGGTGCTGGTCGCCACCTCATTGAATCCAGGGAAGGGGTTAACCGTCTATCAGATGGCGTTCGTCATATCGATCCTGGCATGGCCGGGGCCCGCAAGGGCGATTCGTTCGCAGGTGTTGGTGATGCGCGAACGAGGATACGTTGAGATGGCGCGAATGTCAGGTACGAGCACATTCGGAATCGTGTTCAAAGAAATGATGCCGAACCTATCGCCATACGTTTTGGCAAGTTTCGTCGCATCAGTAGCAGGAGCCATACTGGCGTCAGTTGGCCTCGAAGCCCTTGGGTTGGGCCCGCTTGACTCACCGACCCTTGGCATGACCATTTACTGGAACATATACACATCGTCATTGTTGAAGGGATTGTGGTGGTGGTTGATACCGCCGATTGTGATCATCATCCTCCTGTTCGTAGGGTTGTTCCTCATGTCAGCCGGCCTTGACGAGGTCGCCAATCCGCGCCTCCGACGCCGCGTTTGAAGCCGCCTGTGCCGCCGGTTCGACCGAACGATGGAATGTAGGTATCTAGATGACTACAGCTGAAACAACGCCTGCCGGCGTTAACATCGACAACTACGCCGAAAACGTCCTCGAGGTCGAGAACCTCAAGGTCTATTACGACACGGATGCTGGTCAGGTCAAGGCGGTTGATGATGTCTCATTCACCTTGAAGCGCGGTGAGCGGATGGGTTTGGTAGGTGAGTCTGGTTCCGGCAAAACGACGATGGCCATGGCCTTGATGCGGCTCCACAAGCCACCGGCAATAATCGCCGGCGGAACAGTAAGGCTTGACGGCGTCAGCATCTTGGAGTTGAGCGACGAGGAGATGCGGCAAACCCGGTTGAGAGATATCGCGCTGGTGCCTCAAGGCGCCATGAACTCGCTCAACCCGGTATACCGAGTGCGTGACCAGATCGTCGACGGCATCAAGCATCACACGTCAAAAGGAGAGATGCTCAACAAAGGTGCGGTCCGCGAACGAGTCGTTGAGTTGCTGAATAGCGTTGGTTTGGACGCATCCGTCGCGGATATGTACCCGCACGAACTTAGCGGAGGGATGAAACAGCGTGTTGCTCTGGCCATCGCCACGTCGTTACGGCCGAAGATGATATTGGCCGACGAACCGACCAGCGCGTTAGACGTGGTCGTTCAACGCCAGATCATGCTCACGCTGGATCAGCTGCAGCAAGAAATGGAAGCCTCTGTGCTTTTGGTCGGTCATGACATGGGATTGATGGCGCAGTTCGCCGACGTCCTTGGCGTCATGTATGCGGGCCATCTCGTTGAATTTGCGCCGATCGCAGAGATTTTCCAAGATCCGAAGCACCCGTACACGAAGAAACTGATCAGCAGTCTGCCCGACATTCAGGTAAAAGGCAAATTTACGGGAATCGAAGGATTGCCGCCGACTTTGGTAGTTCCGCCGTCAGGTTGCAGATTCCATCCGCGATGCCCCATATACAACAACGACGAGGACTTCAGAGGCGAGTTTACGGAAGTCAGAGGCCGTTTAAACACCGACTTGTGCACGACGGTAGATCCGGACTTGAACGAAAATGAGCCGCGCCGGTGGGTGGCTTGCCACATGTACGAAGGGGGCGTTTAGTTGGTTACTCAAAATGCTTCGATGACCGCACTGGCTCCGACGGACGACACTGACAACGTCCTTGAACTCAAGAACGTATCCAAAGTCTTCGGGGGCGGACTGCTTCGCCGCAACATCACGGTCGCGGTCGACGACGTCAGCTTGGGCATCCCTCGAGAGAACCCCGGCATCATCGCCGTGGCTGGCGAGAGCGGCAGTGGAAAAACTACCCTCGCTCGCTTAATGCTCGGCATCATCCCGCCAACCGAAGGTGCAATCTACTTCAACGGACATGACATTGCTTCGTTGGGCCGATCAGATAAGCGGGAATTCCGCCGTGAGGTCCAACCAATTATGCAAGACCCGTTTGAGGTCTATAATCCCTTCTACAAAGTCGATCACGTCATGATGGCGCCCGTAACCAATTTCGGGTTGGCACGGTCGAAGAGCGAGGCGCGCGATCTCGTCGTCGAATCTCTCGAAACCGTCGGCCTGCGCCACCAAGAGACACTAGGGCGCTTTCCGCACCAGTTGAGCGGTGGTCAACGCCAACGCATCATGGTCGCCCGCGCGTTGCTGCTTAAGCCACGTGTTATCGTCGCCGACGAGCCAGTGTCGATGGTCGACGCGTCGTTGAGAGCCACGATTTTGGGTAGCATCGACTTGCTCAACAAAGAACTCGGGATCGCGGTGATATACATCACGCACGACTTGACGACAGCATTCCAAATCAGCGACAACATCATCGTGATGTACCAAGGTTCTGTGGTTGAGACCGGACGCGTCGAGGACGTGATTCAGGCTCCTCAGCACCCTTACACTCAACTCCTAGTGGAATCGATCCCTCGTCCCGACCCAACTGAGCGTTGGGGCAGTGACATGGCTTCTCAAGAAACCGGCGGCGCGTCAACAGAGGTCGGATGCCGGTTCGCACCGAGATGTCCATACGCCATGGCCGAGTGCACGGAAGAAATGCCTCCGCTATATCGGATTGGAGATACGCAAGCTGCCCTGTGTTACCTGCACCGCGACTCTTCTCTAGGCAACGTGCAGAGCATCTCGGACGTCTTCAAGTCCAGCGTCTGATCAGTCGTTGTCGCTATCGGACGATGTCGCGTAGTAATTCGGTCGGCCCGACTAACGCGAACACCATTATCGGTAGACCTAGGCCAAAGGCGAGTATCCAAGGGCCCCACATCGAGACGGCTTCTGTCTTCATCGAGTTCAAACGGTCGACTACGAACCCGATGATCGCGAAAAACCCGCCCGACAAGAGTCCTGCATAGACGTTCGGAGCGCCTTGGATAAACATGTCGTACGGGAATACGATCACGGCGTCCAACAATAGTGAAGGCATAGACCCCACGCCGTATACGCCCTCAGCAAGTCCCGCGAACGCGCCGGCGGTCCGGGTTAGTCCGCCCGTCAATATGGGTGTGACAATCCCAAACCCGAATCCCATAAATAGCCAAGTGATCGGTTTAGCAGGTATTTGGGCCATATCCCGGATGTGAAAGACCGCGATTGGCACGACGACCAAAGCCGAGATTGCAGCCCCCATCGAAAAGAAAACAGAGCCCCATCCTTGTACACGAACTGCATCCTCGAAGTACTCGAACCGACCCAGCACTGCGACGTGAAACGCTGCGATCGATAACAAGACGCCGAGCACGGAGATGGCTGCGGTTATACGTCGTCGCCGCGTCGGATCGGGCTGCATAACCTCGAGCCTCGACAAACGACCAATGTCGATGGTTGCTATAGCGTGCTAGATCTGATTAAAGCTGTCGGTGCTAGTTTCAGTTGGTCGTCAATTCGATCTCGTCGGCGCGATGGCAACTGACGTAACGACCATCTTTTGATTTGACTAGCGGTGGTACTTCAACTTTACATTGATCCGTTGCGAACGGACATCGGGGATGGAAGTAGCAGCCGGTCGGCGGATTAGCCGGATTAGCGACTTCGCCTTCAAGCACATATCTCTTGCTACGCTGGCTCGGGTGCGGCTTCGGCACCGAACTCATCAACGCCGCGGTGTAGGGGTGCTTTGGCGCACCAAACAACTCTTCAGGCGTGCCGATCTCAGCGATTCGGCCGACGTACATCACCACAACCCGGTTCGAAATCTGCTTCACGACGCTTAGATCGTGAGAGACGAACAGGTAAGTCAATCCCAGTTCATCTTGGAGGTCCATCATCAGGTTGATGACCTGGGCTTGCACCGAAACGTCAAGACCAGACACCGGTTCGTCGGCAAGGATGAGCCGCGGGTTCACTGCAAGTGCGCGGGCGATACCGATGCGCTGACGTTGACCGCCGCTGAAAGCGTGTGGATACCTTCGCATGTATTCGGGACGGAGCCGAACCACACGCAGCAACTCGGCCACGCGATCTTCGCGCTCGCTACTCGACCCGATGCCGTGAACCAGCAACGGCTCGCTGATGATCTCGTAGATGTTCATCCGCGGATTCAATGACGAGAATGGATCTTGAAAGATCATCTGCAGCTGACGACGCATCGGGCGCAGTTCCGTCAACGACAGTTGAGCCAAGTCAATGAAATCGCCGTCTTCAGTCTTAAATAAAATTTCGCCGCCGGTCGGCTCGTACGCGCGAATGATGGATCGCGCCGTCGTACTCTTGCCACAGCCACTTTCACCCACCAAGCTCAGCGTCTCGCCTTCGCGAATGTCGAAACTGATGCCGTCGACCGCTTTTACGGTACCGACAGTCCTCCGGAGGAACCCTCGTTTGATCGGGAAATACTTGACCAAACCCCGAACGTCTAGGAGTGACGCTGACTCGTTGCCGTTGCTGTTGCTGTTTAGTTCAACTGCCATCTACGATCCCTCGTACAGGAAGCAACTAACTTCCTGTTCCTCGTTGATGCTGAACAGATTTGGCTCCTTGGCGTCGCACGTGCCCTCCATGAACGACTGACAGCGCGGGTGAAAAGCACAACCCACCGGCCGGTTCTGGGGGTGCGGTATAGAGCCAGAGATCGACGGGAGCCGTTCACGCGACGAGGTGAACATGCTGGGGATCGAAGTTAGCAACGCCCTTGAATAGGGATGCTTGGGATCGTCGAAGAAACTGAAGACCGGTCCCGATTCGACTACCTTGCCTAGATACATCACCGTAACATCATCGGCGATCTCCGAGATGACTCCGAGATCGTGAGTGATGAAGAGAATCGCCATGTCGTTCTCTTCCTGCATCCGCTGCAGCAAGTCGAGAATCTGAGCCTGAGTCGTTACGTCCAACGCCGTCGTCGGTTCGTCCGCGATCAATACCCGCGGATTTGTGCACATCGCCATAGCGATCATTGCGCGTTGGAGTTGGCCACCGCTGAAACGGAAGGGATAATCATGCATCCGCTGGACCGGATTGGGGATGCCCACCCGCGCGAGCCAGTCCACAGCGAGATCGAACCGCTCTGCTTTCGAGAGGTTGGTGTGGAGGCGCAATGTTTCGTCGATCTGATTCCCAAAAGTGTGCATGGTGCTGAATGACGTCATCGGCTCTTGGAATATCATCGAGATCTCGCCGCCACGTATCGAGCGCATCTCGGCGCTGTTCGAACCTAAACTCAAAATATCGGTTGTCGAATTTGCAGCCGGTCGAGGGTTGTAATTGATCTCGCCGTTGATGATCCGGCCTGGTGCCTCCACGATCTGGAGGATCGACTTCGCCGTGATGCTCTTCCCGCAGCCGCTCTCACCAACAATCCCCATAGTCGAACCAGGCTGAATGTCGAAATCGACGCCGTCGACCGCCCGTACGACGCCTTCGTCCGTGAAGAAGTGCGTCTGGAGGCCACGCACCGACAAGATCGCATCCTCAGCGGTGGCATTGGACTGCACGTTATTCGTGGTTGGGGCTGTGGTTTCGGTCGTCATGCTTCGAATGTGGTTGTCAACTTCCATATGGATCGGCCGCGTCACGTATCCCGTCACCCATGAAGTTGAGCGATAGCACCAGAACGACTACGAAGATGCCTGGTATAAGCAACCATGGAGCGAGCGCCACGGTTTGAACGTTTTGCGCTGTAAACAGTAATGTGCCATAGGAGATCGCGGGTGGGAGGATTCCGAGGCCCAAGAAGCTCAGTGTGGTTTCGCTGATCACCATGAACGCCAAATTGAGCGTACTGGCTGCGATGATGTGGCTGTAGAACGATGGTAGCATGTGCCGGAATATGATTCGCCTTTGGTTCGCGCCGGCGACTATCGCTGCGGTCACGAAATCCTCCTGCCGCATCGCCAAATAGCGCCCGCGCACAACACGAGCCAACTCCGTCCAAGCGAAAAGCGAAACGACAATCGTGATGGCGAAGAATCTACGTTCCACCGACCAGTCTGCGGGAAAGGCCGCAGCCAACCCAAGATAAAGTGGAATCGTCGGTATTGATCGAATGATTTCGATACTACGTTGGATCAAGTTATCGACGAATCCGCCGTAGAAACCGGAAACGGCACCCAACATAGTGCCCATAATTAGCGATATGAAGATGCCGGTCAAACCGATCAGCAGCGAAAGCCGAGTGCCACGCATCAACCGCGAGAAGAGGTCCCTGCCTTGAACATCCGTTCCCAAGATGAACAGAGTGTCTTCCGCCCTTATCTCCGGATCGTTAACGCCGAAGAGGTGACGATCGAGCCTCAATCCGAACAGCGAATATTCGTAACCCCTGCCGAAAATCTGGACATCGACCTTTTGGTCGCAGTCCTTCACGTAAACTTTCCGCAAAAATTGGTCTCTTGAACCGACAAGCCTGCAAACGTGCAGGTCGGGTTTGAAACCATCGAATAGACGCACCCATTGCGGTGGAGTGTATTGACGTGCAGCTTCGATGTCTTCTGGATCATTGGTTGCCAGGAAATCGGCGAACACTACGATCACATAAAAAAGCGCTACGATGATGGTCGCACCCATCGCGAGGCGGTGTCTTCTGAAGCGTCGCCAGATCAACTGGCGCTGCGACATCACCTCTACTTCGTCTTCAGTGTCTAAGTCAACGCGTTCTTGGACGTCGGATTGCGGCCCGGTTTGTGATCCAGCAACCATGGCTCTAATCTTCCTCCAATCGGATACGCGGATCTACCCAGGCGAGGAGCAGGTCGGAAAAGAATGTTCCGACTATTGTTAACCATCCCGAAAAGAGGATGACTGCACCCGAGAGGTAAATATCCTGCGCCAACAGGGCACGTAGAAAGTCCCTGCCGATGGTCGGAAGATCAAGCACGAATGAAAGGATGATGCTGCCAGAAATGATGAACGGCAAAATGTATGCGGTCAGAGAGATCACAGGGTTCAACGCGTAGCGCACTGGATATTTCATGATCAACTGAAACTCGGTGACACCCTTTGCGCGCGCCGTCGTCACATAGGGCTTCTTCAACTCGTCGAGAAGGTTGGCACGCATGATCCTGACTAAGGTCGCTGTTCCAGCTGTGCCTAGGATAGTCACAGGTAATATCAAATGTTTCACCAGATCCCACACCTTTGCGAAGGACCAAGGTGCGGTCGTATATTCAGCGGAATACAAACCGGTAGCAAGAAACCCAGTCGTATCCCAAATCAACCACAACATAACCAGCGCAATCAAGAAGTCGGGGATACCCAATCCCAAAAAGCCTAAAAACGTTGCTACGTAGTCGCCAGGTGAGTATTGCTTAACGGCCGAGTAGATTCCGATGGGGATTGCAACGATCCATACGAAAGTTACGGCGAACGCACCTAACAACACCGTTTCCAATAAATTCCTTTCTAGCACCGTCCTGACGGGTTCAGTGAACTCGAACGAGAAGCCGAGTTGGCCTCGGAGTATGCGTGTTATCCATTTCGCGTACTGAACGTAAACAGGATCGTTGAGCCCATAGTGCTCACGCAGACTCTCCGCTTCCGCCTCCAAAACGAGGTTGCCGGTGGCGAGTTGCGTCGCAATATAGGTCGTGACGAAATCGCCGGCTGGGAGGTTGATGATAACGAACGAGATTATCGACACCGCCCACATGGCGATGATCGCGTAGATGATTCTTCGTATAAAGAAGGCCAGCATGTTCGTCAGACGATGGTCCCGTCCCAGTTTTCGGGACTTAATAGATGTACCAGCATCCGCCCCCGATCAAGTCGGGGGCGGATGTCTTGGTTACGTCAAACCTGGTGACAGGTTCGGCGAACGGGCGCGAACTACTTGCCCATCATCGCGTTCTCGTCGTCAATCCACCACTGTTCAGGGTGTCCGTTTCCGGACGTCTGGTTGTGGTAGGAGAACGGCAACGGGTTCGGGATGTTCCTCACGTTGTTCTTGATAATCGCAACGTAAGTCGGCTTGTTCATCACCGTCGTGATCGGGTTGACGTTCAAGCAGTTGAGCGTCACGATACGCTGGAGGATCTCCGCGGCGCGGTCTGCAGTAGCAGTGGTCTGTGACTCATCGAACAGTTCCATCTGCTCCAAAAGGTACGGGTTCGTCGGTTTGACACCGCCCTCTTCGCCCAAACTATTCGCTGTGTACCAATCACCGTACAACCGGCCGGTGTTACCACCGCCAGCTACCGGCAACAGGTGACCCGGGGTGATCAGCGTCGTCGATCGTGGTGAGGACTCCCAGTTGGTGAGCATCAGCTCGTTCAACAGCCCTCGGTCGCCGTGCAAGCCACGCTCGAGTGACTGAACTTCGGCATGGACACCGATATTGACTGCCCACTGGCGGGCGATCATCTCGTTGATGCCCGGGTAGTCTTCGAACGCTGCCACAACGGCTGGCATCTGAATCGTCAGTTTGTCGCCGCTTGGCATCAGACGGAAACCGTCTCCGTCTTTCTGGTCGAGTCCTATTTCGTCCAAGATCGCGTTCGCCGCGTCTGCATTGAACTGGACGTCGTCCTCTCCGATGTACTTACCGGGGTTGTCCGGGTCAGCGTATCCCTGGCACAGACCTGAGGTCTGACCGATACCGAGGAAGAAGACCTCGTTGATCTGATCGCGTTCAAGACCCATGGAGAGCGCCCGGCGGAACTCAATGCTTTGGAGGAAGCTCTGAATTTCGGCGTTGCCGTCCCAAGTCTCGTTGATGTAGAGGTTGGCGATACCCGACTGCGGCTGGCGCCAGAACTGCACGCGATAGCCAACCGACTCGGCGTTCTCTAGGAACAGCGGCAGCTTCGCGAGGTTGATGTGGCGACCCATGACCGTGTAGTTACCCGCTAGTGCGGAGAGGTTCAACACTTCATTGTTCTGAGCGAGCGTAAGTACCACGTTGTCGATGTAGGGGAGTTGGTTACCCTCTGTGTCAACCGCGAAGTAGTACGGATTGCGCTCGAACGACCACTCATTGGTGGTGATGCTGCCAGTTAGCCGCCATGCGGTTAGCATTGGCGCATCGGAGTTCTGGTTCGTGTTGTTGCGCTGCAAGAGGTATGTGTACCAGTTGTCGAAACCAGCGTCCGCGGCGATTGCGTTCGCCTCTTCGACGCCGCCTTCCAAGAAGTCTGGATGGAATTGCGACAAGTAGTGCTTCGGTGCAATCAACCCGCCTCCGCTCTCACCACTGGTCGCTTGACCGTTGACGATGACGGATGCCATAAGAGTCACGAAGAATCCGTACGGTTGTGCGGAGGTTACCTTGAAAGTCTGATCGTCGACCTTCTCGAATTGCAGCAGATTGCCACCTGGCTGCATCCAAGCCGGTTTCGCTGGTACCAACTCATCGTTCTGAAGTATGCTCTCGTACCAGAACATGATGTCGTCGGTCGTAAAGGGTGCACCATCAGACCACCTGTGTCCCTCGCGCAGTGTGAAAGTGAACTCGGTAGAGTCATCGTTCACCGTCCACGACTCGGCTACGTTCGGCTGTACCGTCGATCCGGAGACGTCGTAGAAGAGGAAATGGTCGTGGAGCGGACGCTCCATGTTTTGACCGTCAGCAGGGCCGGTAAAGCCACGGAACCAGGTTCCGCCGTACTTGCCGATGCCGTCCGTTGGCTGCAACACCAGCGGGTTCGAAGGCAAGCGCTCCTCGACCGGAGGCAGTTCGCCAGCCGCTACGCGAGCAGCGAGCAACGGAGCCTCTTGGAATGAATCAGGTATCGGCAAAAGGTTCCCGTTCTCGTCGTAGATAGTCGGCCACTGATTTTCGGCCGGGTCATTCGTGATGTGAGGAGAATCGACACGAACCGGTTCGGGTGTCGGTATAACCACCACCTCGACGATCTTCTCGACCTCTTTTTCGACGATCTTCTCGACCTCTTTCTCGACGATCTTCTCGACCTCGACGGTCTGGATCACGGTTTGACCGGCGACCTGGACCTCTTTTTCGACGACGACGGTCTGGACGACGGTTTGACCGGCGACCTGGACCTCTTTCTCGACGACGACGGTCTGGACGACGGTTTGACCGGCGACCTGGACCTCTTTTTCGACGACGACGGTCTGAACGACAGTCTGGCCAGCGACCTGGACCTCTTTTTCGACGACGACGGTCTGAACGACAGTCTGGCCCGGAACTTCGACCGGAACTTCGACGGTTTGGACGACGATTGTCTCGCCGCCGCCACAAGCGATGCTCGCCGCAAATGCCATCGTCAATGCGACCGCTGACAAAGCGATCATCGATGGCGCATTGAGCAACCGTCGTAACCTGGTGTTTTTCATATCTGACACCTCTGAGTTGTTGGTTTTCGACATATCGGTCGGACTGCAACTTGTACAGCCCAAACACAAAAATCAGCGCGGTTCTGTCGCGGCAACATCTCGATCAAGAACGAAACGATCCGATCCACACAAACGCGCGGACGCAAGCAGAAAAATATATTAAGTGACGACAAAAGTCAAACCGCGTATACTGGACGCACTGCCCAACGGTCAACCAGAATCACTGCATTTCAAAGTAGAAATCTGCTTGACCAACACGGTTCGGTCAATCGGCGCTGATGCAACCTGAAGCGTTTCCACCATTGGAGGATTGGTTCGATGAAAAGAACATCGCTAACTCGTATCTCAACCGCCTCAGTGCTGCTCTTGTTATGCAGCGTCGCATTCGCAGTCATCGTAAGTTGCGGCGGCGAAGATCCAACAGCAACGCCAGTACCGGTGCAACCGACGGCAACCCAGCCGCCTGCTCCAACCGCCGCACCAGAACCGACAGCCGCGATGGCTCCGTCTTCCGACGGGAAACGCGGTGGTTCGCTGATCCGAGGAGTTTCGGTGACTCTGCGTGCTTGGGACTACAACACCGAAGCCGTATGGTTCGCTCCACAAAGCCTGCAACGACACTACAGTAACCTTGTCAGGTTCGATCCGTCCGACGGGACGACAATCATCCCGGACCTAGCGTCTGAGTGGGGCATCGCCGACGATGCCAAGAGTGTCTCATTCACCATCAGAGACGGTGTGAAGTTTCACGACGGGCAAGACCTGTCTCTTGAGGACATAAAGTGGACGTTTGATCGATCCAAGTCTCCTCCGGAAGGAGAACGCTACCCGCGCTTGTTGGCTCTGCAGAGCATCACCGACATCACGATCGTCGACGACAACAACATCACCATCGCGTTGGAAAACCCGAACGCTGAGTTCATTCAAAACTTCGCCGCCGCTTGGGGCATCGTTTTTGCCCAACATGTAATGGAGCAAGAAGGCGGGATGAACGGCGCTGATCGCGTAGTCGGTACCGGCCCATTCATCATCGACGAGGCCGAAATGGCAGAGTTCGTCACTTCACGGCGCAATCCAGACTACTTCCTCATGGCCCCCGACGGCGATCCCTTCCCATACCTTGATGAGATGACGACCGTCGCATTGTCTGACGTTGAAGCGCGGATCGCCGCGATTCAAACCGGTCGCATTGACATCGCCAGCTTCGACCCTGCCGAATTCGCACCGGCCGTCGGTGCACTTAATTCGATAGGTGACGCCGTCCGCATGGAGATTTCTCCTCTCGCCGGCATCAACTACATGAGCATGAACGCCAACGGACCCCCGTTCAACGATTTGAAGGCGCGCAGGGCTGCATACCTGTTGTTCGACCGCTTGCGGATGCAGCAACTCGAGAGTTTGCCGACTGGCGAATTCGCATCCATCCCGACAGGATTCTTCGGTACCATCGACCCGTTTATCGACGAGATACCCGACATTTGGGAAGTCAGCAAAGACACCAGAGAAGAAGCCCTAGCCGAGGGCAAAGCTCTAGCCGATGAGCTTGGTATTGACGGTTTCGAAATGATTGTCAACTCGAGGTCGTTCTTCCAAGAGTTAGCACAACTCGCGGCACAGGTGTACGCTGATGCCGGTTGGGAGGTCACGCTTTCAGTAGGCGACTCGGCTGCGAACGCCGAACGCGTCGAAAGCGGTGACTTCATGATGACGATGAGTACTCCTAACATAGTGCTCCCCAGTGTGAGCGCTTTCCTCCTCGAGCAATACCTGCCAGGTGGTCGAGAAGCAAACGCCGCGGAACCACCCGACGTGATCTACGAACTGTTATCCGAGTTGCAAGGCGCAACCGATCCTGTCGACGCACAAGCCGCAACGCGGGAGATCCAAAAAGTGTTGCGCGAAGACTGGATTCCAGTCGTGCCTATGGGCAAGCAAGTCGGCTCCAGTGAACTCGTCGCAAACCACGTGCAAGACCGACCCGGCGCGCTCGGCCAATGGTTCAATCTCCACACGTGGACTGACGTCTGGATCGACGAAAATTCGCCCCGAAAGTAAAACAACGACACAGCAACGACGCAATCAAAACATCGCTCGTTGCACGATCCTAAAGCCGAGATGAACAATTCGGAGTCATACCGTCTGAACGAGGATTGATTAGTGAGGGACTACATCATCAGAAGGGTCCTGTTGCTAATCCCGAACCTGTTCATCTTGGCAACGCTCACCTTTTTCCTGGCAAGGGTGTTGCCAGGCGACGTTGCGCTGGGGTTAGTCTCCGTAGACGGCAGCGTCGTCGACTACGAGACCGTTGCGGTGATACGCGATCGTCTAGGCCTCGACGACCCGATGCCGGTCCAATACGCCCGATTTATGCTGCAACTCTTGCAGGGCGACCTCGGACGATCCGATGTGAGCGACCAATCTGTAGCTACAGTCGTTGCCGAAACCGCAGAGGTGACGTTCCTGTTGGCGATTCTGTCCGTCTTCATCGGGGCCGCGATGGCGATACCCTTCGGAATTCTGTCAGCAATGATGCGCGGTAGGTGGCCGGATCAGATGATCAGGACGTTCTCCGCTTTATTCCTAGCCTTACCCAACTTTTGGCTAGGCATCTTGCTACTCCTCGCGTTGGTGACGTGGTTCAGCTGGAGTCCGCCGATTTTCAATGAGACCTTTTTGGATGCGCCTGTAGCCCAACTCCAAAGGCTAATACTCCCGGCCGTAGCAATCGGCACATCGTTCGCAGCGGTCGCAACCCGACTCACAAGATCCACAATGTTGGAGGTCCTCAATCAGGATTACATTAGAACCGCACGCGCCAAGGGGCTGTTCCCAAACCGCGTCATCATCCGACATGCGCTGCCAAACGCCGTGCTCCCCATCATCACGCTCTCCGCGTTGCTCTTCGCCGGCCTGTTGAATGGGGCAGTAGTACTCGAACGGATCTTCGCACTACCCGGAATGGGCGTCGAGATCGTTACCGCAACCTCCGAGCGCGACTTCCAGTTGTTACAAGGCCTCGTCCTCGTCCTCGGCGCGTTCGTCATGGTTTGGATGCTGCTCATCGACTTGGTATACGTGGCCTTAGACAAACGAATTCGATTCGAATGATAACGGCAAGAAACAGTTCGGAAATCGCACCAACCCGAACCAACCGGTTCGGTACCCCCGCTTGGCGCATTATTCGCAGGCATCCTACCGGCGCTGTGGGTTTGGCGATGCTGATCCTCATATTGCTGTTCATCATCAGTGCCGGTTTATTGACGCCCCACAAATACGACCGCACGTTAAGCGGCAAAGCGGCGCCCATGATGTCGCGCGGTTTCGATGACGAGTTGTTGGTGCTGGGGGGCGACGAACTTGGCCGCGACATCCTGACACGATTGCAACACGCCGGCAGAACATCCTTTGTAATCGGTCTCGCCGCACCGCTATTGGGTGTAACGCTCGGAACCCTGATCGGCATCGTCAGCGCATACCGCGGCGGCATCGTCGACTTGCTAGTCCAACGCGTCGTCGACGTTCTAATCTCGCTGCCCGGATTGGTCCTAGCAATGGCCGTGACGTTAGCGCTCGGATTCTCGGTTTGGGCCGTCGTCATTGCACTTTCACTCAACGTGGTAGGCGGATCTTCTAGAGTAGTGCGCTCCCACGCGCTCACGCAGTCACAACTCGAATACGTCCAAGCCGCACGAGCATTGGGCGCAACCGATCTGCGCATCATATTCCGGCATCTCTTACCGAACTCGATGGCCGTCTCATTGGTGCTCTTCACCGTCGGCGTCGGCGCCGCTATCACCGCCGAGGCCGGCCTGAGCTTCCTCGGTCTCGGCGTTCAACCACCCACGCCAAGCTGGGGCAACATGCTCACGTTTTCCCAGCAATATTTCCGCTTCGGAGCGCACATCGCGATAATCCCAGGTTTGACCATCGCAATCGTCGTCTTCGCCATCAACTTAGTTGGCGATTCCATGCGAGACATATTGGACCCGCATCTGCGCGGAAGAGGCTGAAATAGGACAATCACCAATGACACAAAACAACAAAACCGATACTTCTTTGCCCAACGTCATCTTCATCGTCGCCGACCAGCTAAAAGCAACGGCGCTCCAGATGTACTCCGAGATCGGTATTCCCACGCCATCCCTTGAAAGAATGGCCAGCGAAGGTGTCATGTACCGCCACGCTGTCACACCTCACGCCCTCTGCGTCCCCGCACGCGTCTCGATGATGACAAGCCGATACGCCCACTCCACCGGTGCTAGGCGCAACGAAACCCTCATGCCATCTGGCCAACTCCACGCCTTCCGCATCTGGAAAGAACTCGGGTACACCACCGGACTCATCGGTAAGAACCACTGCTTCATCGAGCAAGACGACCTCGACCTACTAGACGTCCGCTGCGAGATGTCGCACGGAGGATTGTCCAGGAACAACTACAAAGGCGAAATCGCCGGGAACAAAGGTATGGAGTGGGTCGTCCCCGAAGACATCATCACCGAGGCCCACTCGACCCGGAGCAATATGCCAGAACAGAGCCGAAGTTTCGGCTACGCGGTCACTGATCACCCCATCGAAGGCTACTCCAGCGCCGCACTCACAACCCAAACCAAAGCATTCATCGACCGTTTTGGTAGCTCGACCGACGACGCCAACCGCAAACCATTCGCGTTGCTGCTCTCTTACCCTGATCCGCACCATCCGCTCGAAGCCCCTCGCAAATACGCCGACATGGTTCCACCCGAAAGCGTCGTCATGCCTCCCAAACGCGCCTACGAGTACACCGACGGCACCATCCCGACCCGCAATCGCCAGCTCCACGACATGCTCGGCGTCAGCGTAGACGACCCAGAACACGTCCGCAATGCAATGGCCGTCTACTTGGCGATGACGCGATTCGTTGACGACGCGGTCGGCGAAGTCCTAGACCATCTCGACGAATCCGGCCTGCGCGAAAACACCATCGTTGTCTTCACCGCCGACCATGGCGACTTCAATGGCGAGCACGACATGCTGGGTAAGGGCGGCGTTTTCTACGACTGTCTCACTCGCGTCCCGATGCTCGTCTCATGGCCCGCCGGCGGTGTACCACGCGGCGCCGTGGACGACTCGATGGCCAACACCATCGACCTCCTACCAACCATCCTCCAACTGTCTGGCGTCGCAGACTTCAACGCCAACCCGCCCAGCGAAGTCGGTGACGAAATCGCACCTCCTGGACCTCGATTGAATTACGGCGTCGATTCGGATTGGATCACGCCCGAGACCTTCCGCCGCATCCAAGGCCGACCACTACCTACCGCGACGGATTCGCCTCCGCGTTCAGCCGCGTTCAGCGAATACGGCACTGGCGGCGCGGAACTGACCGACGAGGACATGCACGGTCTGATGGACCAAGGCAATCAAGGTCGCGCGCTTCTGATGGAAACCCTCTGGATCCGAGAAGCCGAAGGGCGCAGACGAATGGTCCGCACCAAGGACTGGAAATTCGTGACCGATCCAGGAAGCGACGACTTGGACGAACTTTACGATCTCAACGCCGATCCGTGGGAATTAACAAATGTCGCGACCGATCCCGCAAACGTCCCCGTCATATCCCAGATGCGTGGCCTCCTCATGGAGTGGGCAACCGAAACCGAGGACTACGAACCCGTCCCTCTGCCGACTACCCTCGGCCGACTTGTGTACATCGCATCCGAAGGCAGATGGGGAAGAACCCGCGGCTAACACACAATGCCCCTCCTTGAAGTCGATAACCTCAAAACCTACTTCTACGGCGACGATTCCGTAGTGAAGGCGGTCGACGGAATCACTTACGACATCGAGGAAGGGGAGACCGTCGCACTCGTCGGGGAGAGCGGATGCGGTAAATCAGTCAGTTCGCTAAGCATCCTTGGGTTGATTCCTTCTCCGCCAGGCCGAATCATTGATGGTGAAGTCCGGTTCCGGGGGACCGACCTCCTCCAGCTTCAGCCCTCCGAGATGCGGAGATACCGCAGCCGACGCATCGCCATGGTCTTCCAAGAGCCCATGTCTTCGCTCAACCCTGTTATCAACATCGAAACTCAGCTGACCGAAGGCATGATCACGCAACTCAGCCTGACCAACCGCCAAGCCAAAGACCGCGCGCTGGAACTTCTCGAAACCGTCGGCATCTCCGACCCCGAACGCCGTTTGGCGCAGTTCCCCCACGAATTCTCCGGCGGCATGAGACAACGCGTCATGATCGCCATCGCATTAAGCTGCGAACCCGATCTCATCATCGCCGACGAACCCACAACATCGCTCGATGTCACCATCCAAGCGCAGATCCTCGATCTGATGCAGACGTTGACCCGCGACCGCAACATGGCGCTGCTCCTCATCACCCACAACCTCGGCGTCGTCGCACGCTACGTCGAGCGCATCAACATCATGTACGCGGGCCGCATCATCGAGCACGGTGCATCAACCGACATCTTCGAGAAGCCATCTCACCCCTACACTGTCGGTCTCCTAAACTCGATCCCCCGCATCGATCGCGACACACGTTCGAGTCTCGACCCCATCCCCGGCCATCCGCCGGACCTCGCGCGACTGCCCATCGGCTGCCATTTCGCCGAAAGATGCCGCAACGCATTTGACCGTTGCATGAGCGAATATCCGCGGACCGTCCAAGTCGAGACACGCCACACCGCTACATGTTGGGTTGCCGACGAAATCTACAGCAACCACGCCGAACAACCCGCTCATGTCTGATCACGCCGACCAAGCCATGACCGCCAGTACGAACCGCAATTCCAATTCGTCGGTCCTGATCGACGTCGAAAACCTCAGCGTCGAGTTCCCTGTCAGTTCCGGTACCCTCTTCTCTCGCAACCGCGCCATCCTGCACGCCGTCGACAACGTCTCGTTGAGCATCCACAAAGGCGAGAGTCTCGGCCTGGTTGGGGAGAGCGGCAGCGGCAAAACCACGTTGGGACGCACGATCCTGCATCTGCAAAAAGCGACGAGCGGCAGAGTTTTTTTCGAGGGTCAACCAATCAACGCAATGAAAAGCCGCGACCTCCGCACCCTCCGGCGCCGCATGCAGATCATCTTCCAAGACCCTTATAGCTCCCTCGACCCCCGCATGTCCGCCGGCGCCATCATCGGCGAAGGCATCACGATCCACAACCTGGTATCCACGCGCGCCGAGTACAACCGCCGAGTCGCTGAGCTACTCGAGATGGTCGGCCTCAACCCCGAAATGGCGAGGCGTTTCCCCCACGAATTTAGCGGCGGACAACGCCAGCGGATCGGCATCGCGAGAGCCCTAGCCGTCGAACCCGATTTCATCATCTGCGACGAACCAGTCTCTGCCCTCGATGTCTCCATCCAGGCCCAGATCCTCTCCCTCCTCGCCAACCTCCAATCCGAACTCGGACTCACCTACCTATTCGTCGCCCACGACCTCTCCGTAGTCCGCCACATCAGCGACCGCGTCGCCGTCATGTACCTTGGACGGATCGTCGAAGTCGCAACCAGCGCCGACCTCTACAGCAAACCCCTGCATCCCTACACATACGCCCTAATATCCGGCATCCCGGTCCCCGACCCACGCATCGAAGCCCGACGCCAAAGAGTAGTCCTAGGCGGCGAACCCGCAAACCCCGCCGACCCACCAACCGGCTGCCACTTCCACCCCCGCTGCCCTTTTGCCACCGAACAGTGCGCAGTCGAAAAGCCGGAACTTCGCGAGATCGATAGATCTCGCGAAGTAAGCTGCCACCGGGCCGAAGAACTAGCCCTAGAAGGTGTCTAATTCCCCCTCCTTCAGGAGGGGGCTAGGGGGAGGCCCCGTCCCCTTCGCGCAGCGTAAGGGGGGACGCGGAGCGAAGCGAACGCAGGGGATGCCCCCGCCGGAACGCCAGCACCGTCCCGAACATAGCGCCACCCTGTCATTCTGAACGGAGCGAAGCGCAGTGAAGAATCTCTCGCGCCAGCATTGGACAACATGATCAGATCCCTCGTTGCGCTCCAAATGACACCTTGATCCCAAGGGCGAGATTTTGCAAAAGTCTCACGCATCCCCAAACACCAACCTATCCCCCCACTCCGTGCAATATTCCGCATCGGATCGATTAACCGTTCGGCATTGGATACTCAACAGGTCAGTTGCTGCAGCCGCTCAGATGAGGTCATGGCTCTTGACCGCGTCGTTGACCGCCTGCCTGAGCGTCTCTATAGCCTCCTCTAGCGCGATGTCCGCGACTTCGCCGGATGATAAGTCAGCGGATTCGAGAACGCGCTGGAACTCGGTGGCGACGTTGTTGATCTCTTCATAGACGGTAGGGAACGGTTCAGGTTGAGCGGTGGTGGCTATGGTGGTGACAGCACCGCCCATGTCCAACAGTTCCTTGGCCACCTTCGCCCGCCATACCAAATCATCAGAAGGGTCCTCAAGGAACTCATCTAGTTCCGTGCCCGCCTCGATCACCGTCTCCACTTCTTCTGCCATGTCCGTCACGTAGTCAACTACCTCTGCGACGCACACTACGACAGGTTCGGGAGTTGGCGAGGGTCTCGGAGTTGGTGTAGGGACTGGCGTAGAGGTGGGGGTGGGCTCTGGCGCAGAACACGCCAGCAAGACAACCAACACGATGGACACGACGACCAGACTCAATTTTGACAACACCATCTCCTATGGGTGAATCGCTGACATTTGATTATTCCGTTCATTCCAAGTAATCGCAGGTCGTTCGGAGAAAAACGATCATGTTTCGATTGTGCGCAATGGATTAGTTTATCCGTTAGACGGTGCACGTCTCCAGCTTATAGTCGGCACTCGTTTGACCTAAGGCACCGCGGCGCAAACGCCAGCGAAGGGAAAATCAGCCAATCCACGGCGTTACCGACCTAGCGATACACGACTTCAGTGCCGGAGATCAAGTCATGCAGTCCGCGTTTATCTTGCCGGAAGGCGATCATCAGGGAACTGATGCCGAGGAGGATGGGCGAGAAAGTAAAGGAGAAGCATAATACTCTAGCAAATGCTCTACAAATGCCGATCTTCGAACCATCAGTCCGTACTACCCGCAGTCCAAATATCTGCTTACCGAGTGTCGTCGACCATGCGGCGATCAATACGGTGAAATAGACGATTCCCAGCAACCAGGCAATCGAGAGAATCGCAGCAAAATTCCAGCCGTCTGGAGCAGACCATTCACTGATGGGGATTTCGAGAACTGACGCAACGAACAACGCGATCACGATTATGGCGCCGACATCGATCAATGAAGCGACAAGTCGGATCCAGAATCCGGCAAGTTGTCCAGTCTTGGAATTGTTGCTCGCATCGTACTGAGGTGCATAATCGTCAGTCGGCGAACTTTGTTGTTGCCGCGCTTCATCAAAAGGAAGTCCGCACGAGTAGCAGTAGATCGAACCGGGTTCGTTGAAGCTTTGGCAACGAGGGCAAGCCGTTGTAGATGGCGGAGGTGGTGGCGGCCTGTACCATTCGCTGCCGGGCGGAGGTCCGGGCGACGGTTGTCCCCAAGCGTCAGGGCCGCTAGCAGTATTTGCTCCTCCTCGCTCCCATCGGTCGTACGCAGCGCGGCCATGTTCATCCTTCAAGATGTCCCATGCCGCATTGACGCGTTGCATCATGCGCATCGCATAGTCGTCGTTAGGGTTTCGATCAGGATGCCAACGGAGCGCGTGTTGGCGGTAGGCGGTCTGAATTTCGGCGGTTGAGGCGTTAGGGGAGATTCCGAGAACCTCGTAGGGATTCAACGAGAATGATTCATGGCGCATTGCGGGAAAGTAGACGCACGTAATCCAGAAGGCATGTCGTTTCTATTGCCAATCGTGCACGTCGTGACAGATTTTAACGTAACAACGGAACACCACCATGCCAAGGAATCGAAGACATTTGCCGTCACTCGATTCATCCCGTCTGGGGTGAGTTGCCATCGCGCCAAAGAACTCGCTCTTGAAGGCGCGTGAGCCGACGGATCGGGAATCTATCCCAGCTGCCGCAACCGCGGATCTAGCCGATCCCTAAGCCAATCGCCGAAGAAATTAAGCGACATTACGGTCAGGAATAGGGCGGTGCCCGGAATTACCGAAGTCCACCAGGCCGTTTGAAGATAGTCCCGTCCCTCGGCAACCATGTTCCCCCAAGAGGGTGTCGGCGACGGGATGCCGGCCCCCAAAAAACTCAACGTCGCTTCGTACAGGATGAGATTGCCGACGCTCAACGATGCGATCACTGTAATCGTTCCGATTGTGCCGGGAAGAATGTGGCGCGCCAAGATTCGTGTTGTAGACGCTCCAGAAATCCTCGCAAAAGCCACGAAATTACTCTCTTTAAGCACCAATACATCAGCTCTGACGTTGCGGACGAACGAAACCCAAGCGACCAAGATCATCAAAACCATGATGGTCTGGTAACTCGCCCCGAAAATGATCGCTGCTACCAGCGCCAGCAACAAGAAGGGGAACCCCATCCATATATCCACGATCCGCGTGATGACTTCGTCCACAAAGCCGCCTGCGTAACCGGCGAGCAAACCCAGACTCGTGCCGATCAACATTCCAGTGGTGAGCGCGACAGCCATCACAGAAAGCGAAACCCGCGCGCCGTGTATTACTCGACTCAACACGTCTCGGCCAACGTGGTCGCCGCCGAAAAAGTAAGGACTACCGTCTTGGAACAACGGTCGGGAGTTGCGATCCTTTAGCGACTGGTCGATCGGATCGTTCGGTGCGATTAAGTCCGCACCCAAACCCAACGTCACCAACAGTGCGAGCAGGATCACGGGCAGAATCGGCCACCGCCGAAGGATGTACCACAACGTCAACCGTCGTTGTTGCGTAGGCGCAGACTGTACGGCAACGCTAACCGTTTGCTCGACGTCCATCTAGTCGTACCTGATCACCGGGTTCAAAACCCCATACAGCATATCGGCCAAAAAGTTCGTCGCAACGAAAATGGCCGTGAACACCAAAACGGTGCTTGTCAAAGTAGGGAAATCGTTGTTCCACACCGCGTCAGTCATCAATTGCCCCACACCCGGCCACGCGAATATCCGTTCTACAACTACCGCGCCGGTTACGAAGCTGGCCAAAACGATCGCCGAAGTCGTCAACGGTTGGAGGATTGCGTTACGGAACGCGTGTTTCCAGATGACAACGTTGTAGTTGGTGCCCTTCGCCCTAGCCAGCGTTACGTACTCCGAATCCAATACTTCAAGCATCGCTGACCGCGTCAACCTCAACAACGCCGCTGCGGGTCCCCAGCCGAGCGCAAAAGCAGGCATTACCAAATACTTGAACTTTGCCCAAGTCCAGAACGAAACATTGTCTGGCCCTGCGGTACCGACGGGCAACCAATCGAGCGTTACCGCAAACAGCAAGATCGCCATGATACAGACCCAAAATATCGGCGCTGCCTGACCGACCAATGCGATCGTACGACTGACGTAATCTGACATCGATCCTCGTTTGACCGCAGAGACCACACCCAACGGCACTCCCATCAAAATCGCCAGAACGAACGAAGCGGCAGCCAGCTGCATGGTCGGAGCCACCCGTTCCCAGATCAATTTACGGACCGACGTCTCCGATACAATCGTCTCTCCAAAATCGCCCGTTAACACACGTCCCAGCCACACGAGGTACTGCACGACGAGCGGTTTGTCCAAACCCAGTTTCTGACTCAACTGCTCGACTCGCTCCGGCGACATACCGTAGCCGCCGGGCTTCGCAAACAGTAGCAACGGATCACCGGCCAACCTCGAAAGTATGAATACGAACATCGTCGCCGCGAGCAGTGTAACTATCGCGAAGATTAGCTTCCTGATCAGGTAACGGCGCATGTTCAGTCCATTATCTTCTCAAAATCGAAACTGCGCCGGTGACAAAGATCGCCCTGCGGGCCGACATCGCCGACCCGCAGGAAAAGTAACTGTTTTTCAGGCGCTAACCAGATTCCGAAGAACTGTTCTATTTCAGGACGAGGTTCTCGGGCGAGTTGTAGCTGTTGCCGAGATGCTGTGGCCAAGAAGCGATGTAATTCGGGTTCAAGAAGTACGCCTGCGGAACCGTTACGTAACCGGGGAACAGCGCCCAATTGTGCATGTACGCAAGGTACTCCTTGTTGATGCGCACACGTTCCCCACGGTCTGGTTCCGATGCTGTCGCTTCGTACCACTCGAGGATCTCTGGAGACTCGAACCCGCAACTGAATCCGCCGCGTGTCAACGTGGTCTGCACCAGACCCTTAGGCCAGTCGAACGGATACGATTCTTTTCCGTCGTCGCAAGACGTCAGCATCGGAACCACCGTTGAGCGACTGACCAATCCAGGGCGGAACACGCCATATGCGTACTTGAGCACTTTGACACGAATGCCAACGTCTTCCCAGAAGCCTGCGATTGCATCACCGATCTCGCCCGCTGGCCCTTCGCCGCCGCCGAGTTCCGGCCCAACGAATAGAGGCATCTCAAATCGGACACCGTCGTCGTTGGCAGGGTAACCGGCTTGGTCGAGCATCGCATTAGCTGTACCAGGGTCGTACGGGTATTCGTACTGTGATTCCCAGTTCGGGTTGAACGTGCTGAAGTACGTCACGTGAACCGGATTTCCGACACCGCCGAGAACGTGCTCGACGATCGCCGCTCGATCTACCGAACGGGCCAAAGCCTGCCGGACCAACCGAGCTTGTTCCATGTCGTCGATACCGGCTGGGTTGTCCCCATCATCAGGTTGGTGAGGGTTACCGATCCATTCGATCGGCCGTACGAATACGCCATGCGATGGGAAATCGATCGCCTCACCTGTCAGTGCGTTCGTGGTCTCCCACAGGTTGCCCGGGAACATCACGCCTTCTTGGATTCCTTGACCCGCGCCGACCTGTGTGAAGCCAGATGCCTTCATGCGAGCCAAGTCCTTCGGGTCGATAAACGCTATGTCTGCTTCACCGTTCAGCAGCAACGCAACACGAGTGAACTCTTCTGGAACCGCCAATACCTTGAAGGAGTCGATCGCCGCATCCTTCCGCCAGTGGGCGGTGCCCGCTTTCTCAAGTGTGACGCTAGTCCCGGACTTAAAGTCGGCTACGCGGAACGGACCGGTACCGATGAAGTTGTCTTTCAACCACTCTCTGCCGTTTTCGTCGAAGGCACGTTTGGATGTGGCCATGCTGGTCAATCCACCCGATGCCTCTTGGTTCAAGAAGTTGCTGGCCCAGCGCACATCGAAGTTGTTGAACTGCGCGCTTATCGTGTAGTCGTCGACGGCCTCGACTGGAACATCTCCGAACAGTGCCGAAAAGTTCGCCGCACTCGCCGCGATTGATTCAGGGTTGATCGACGGGTTCGTCCGGTTGATGACCCACGCAACATCCTCAGCCTTCAACTCGCCCCAATCGTCGTGAAGTTGAACGCCTTGACGAATCGTGATGGTGACGGAACTAAGGTCGTCCGCCAAATCCCAAGTTTCTGCCAGCATCGGGATGTCCCATTCAGCTTCGCCCGGAGTGAAGAGGCTTTCGCCCGCACCCCAATTTCGCGCCCCGCCTAAAGGCGCGTCCGGCAAACTGCCGCCGTTTCCGCTGATGCTACCGAGGGCCGAACCCACGTCGGCCATGATCACATGACCAGGTTGGCTCTTGGAATCCGGCAGATCCACCATCGCCATCGCCTCCATGGCATCGTCTTCCATCATCGCCTCCGGAGTCGCCGTCACAACAACTTGGACCTCCTTCTCCACCTCAACTTCCTCAACCACCACGACCTCAACTGGTACTTCCTTCTCAATGACGACGGTCTGCACGACGGTCTGCCCGGCGACCTGCACCTCTTTCTCGACGACGACCGTCTGAACGACGGTTTGGCCGGCGACCTGAACCTCCTTCTCAACGACCACCGTCTGGACGACGGTTTGGCCGGCGACCTGCACCTCCTTCTCCACAACCACGGTTTGAATCACCGTTTCTCCAGGTACTTGCTCAACGACGACGACGGTTTGGACAATTGTTTCGGTCCCACCGCACGAAATCACGAAAACGGCAACCGCCGCCATGATAGATAGCAAAGCGGCAGCAACTGCCTTGCGTTTGGGTATTACTGTCAGAATCTGCATTGGCTACACTCCGGTGTGCTCAATTTCCTCGTTGTCGCCTGACGCTAAACGCGCCTCCGTTGCAGGATTCGCGAACGAAATCCCACCTCCCGGCGACAGGGTGTGCGACAACCATACACCCGATTCGTCACGCGTGCGCGCGGCATTTACGGGAATCGTCAAAACGGAATTTTTGGACGTCGTATCTGCTTTACAGCTGCCGCAACGTCGGGTCGACCCGATCGCGGAACCAGTCGCCGAGGAAGTTGCCAGACATTACCACCATCGCGATCACCAAACCCGGGAACAACGAAGTCCACCAAGCGGCGTCGATGTATTGGCGTTCCTCGCTGATCATCCGACCCCAAGATGGTTCCGGCGGTGGGATACCGGCGCCTAAGAAGCTAAGCGCGGCCTCAGTAAGGATGATATTGCCCGTTCCTAACGTGGCAGTCACGATCACGATGTTGACGACACCAGGGAGTATGTGTCGGATCATGATCCGGGTGTTCGAAGCACCGGCGACACGCGCAAGCGACACATATTCACGGCTTTTAAGCGACAGCGTTTCCGCTCTCACCAACCGAACGGCGCCCGGCCACGAAATCATTGCTAAAACACCGATTAGAGTCCAAAGCCCCTGTCCTAAAACCAAGACGACGACCAAGATGATCAGTAGCCCCGGAAGGATGTTCCACGCGTCGACGACCCGCATGACAACGTCATCCACGATCCCGCCGAAATAACCAGACACCAGACCGATCGTTGTTCCTGCGATGATGCCTGTTCCCACTGCCGCGACGACCACTAGAACGGTGACGCGCGCACCTGCGATGATCTTGCTCAGGATGTCGCGCCCCAAAGCATCGGTACCGAGGAAATAAGAGATAGAAGCATCTTCATGTTCCATCCAAAACGGAGGGGTATGGCGAACTTTAAGATCCGCTCTTTCGGGATTGTGCGGCAAAATCCACGCCTCCGCGACTGCTGTGAAGAGGAGGAGCGCGATGATTAATGCCGGTACAACCGGATAACGACGCAGGACTCCAATCACCGACGCACGTCGCGTTTGGGCAGTTGTTGCGTCAAGGACCTGACTATCAGTCCCTCTATCTGTTATCGCAGTATTGATACCGGTTCTCCTAGTTGTATTTGATGCGCGGGTCCAACAGAGCGTAGAGAATGTCCAGCGAGAGAATCATGACCACGAACGCCATACCGTAAATGATCGTCAGTCCCGCAAGCAACGGGTAATCCGTCGCCCACAACGCATCGATCGCGAGCCGCCCGAGCCCCGGCCACGCGAATACCGACTCGATGATGATCGTGCCGTTGAGCAATCCGAACAACACGAAGACCGACAACGTCATCGGCGGAATGATCGCGTTCCTGAAAGCATGTTTCCAGCGTACCGGCGCCTGCGAGACACCCTTCGCGCGGGCAAATTTGATGAACTCGGAATCCAATATCTCCAACATCGCCGTACGAGTGATCCGGAGATACGAAGCCGCCGGGAACCATGCGAGCGCCACCGCGGGCAGCACAAAGTTCCTAATCGCGATCCCCTCACCCTTGGTTCCGCTCGGTAACCATCCGAGGTTGACCGCGAATACGAAGATCAACACCAACGCCAACCAGAATATCGGCACAGACTGACCAAACAGGGCGAAACCACGGAATATGTAGTCGAGCGTTTTCCCCCTATTGGTCGCCGAAAACACTCCAAGGGGGACGCCGACCAAAGTGCCCATCAACCACGCGACTATTCCCAGTTGAATCGTGTTCGGAGCTTTCTCCCTGATAATCTCCAAAACCCCACGTTGCGTCGTCACGCTATCGCCGAAATCGCCGGTCAAGATGTCGCGCATCCAGAGCGCGAACTGTATCGGCACCGGCTTGTCGAGATTCAACCGCCGTCCCCACTCTTCCCAGACCGCGGGATCGATGCCCAAAGAGTCTTCACCGATGAAGAAATACCTCGGGTCGCCCTTCACCCGCGACAGTGAAAACACGATCAACATGGCGAGCATCAAAGCGATGATCCCTAGGAGCACACGTCTGGCGATAAATTGTCCCATGGTTCGGTGAGCCGTCCGCGTTTGTTATCTCGGTATTCGCCACAAAAGAGCCTAACCTGCTTGGCAACAGGCTAGGCCCTTCCGTTATTGGGGCTTTTCACCCTACTTGATGATTATGTCCTCAAGCGGGTAGATCATGTTGACCGGCGCGGTGTGCATCGCGACCTTCTTTGGAGTCCAACTGATGGCGTCACCGTTGTAGATCGTGTAGACGGGGAATTCGACTGTTGCCGGATCCCAGTGCCAGAACGCTTCGTGGTTTCCGAATTGGACCGCCATCTCGTTCCGATTCTGGATGTCCTCTTCGCCTAGCATGTCACCGTAGATCCGTTGGTAGAACGGGATACCACCGCTCCACATGATGCCGCCGGCGAACCACGCTTGTGCTTCACGACCTTTGGCGAAGTGAGCAGGCATGCCACCCTGTTCTCCGTCGTGCACCAGGTGGATGAACGACCGGTCGACGAACGTCGGGTGCCAGGTCGTGAACGGGCCGAGGTGGAATTCGACGTCGATGTTCAACGTGTCTTTCCACATCGAAGCTATCGCCTGATGTGCTTCGCTTGGTTCGTTGCCAGCCCACCATCCGATCGTGAAGCCGTCAACGCCGGCTTCCGCCATCAACGCTTGCGCGCCATCAGGATCGTAGTCGACACACCACGCGTCGTCGTGGAGAGGGTCGTTGGCTGAGATCGCCCAGTTGCAACCTGGCCAGGCGAGGCCGTCGTAGATGCCGTCTGCCAACGCCTGCTTGTCGATCGCCTTTGCCATCGCCCAACGGACTTTACGCCCGTTCTCCATCTCAGAACAGATCGAACCGGGGTCCGATGGAACTTCCTCTAGAAGCACGTTCCAGTCACAATCCGAACCTTCGAGGTCGTAGAAGCTGACCCAAGGGAACGCCTCAGGGTTCTTCTTCGCTTCATCGTAGCCAGGATTTTCGAGCGTCTCGCCAGTCTTCGGGTTCGTACGCTCTAAGAAGTTCGGGTTCATTCCGGCGTGTAGGATCACCGTCTGGAGCAACCGCCTTACGCCGCCGGCCTCTTCTAGTCTAGGAGTGTTCGGGAGCGATACGTGGGTTATCATCGCTTCGCCGCTCTCAAACATCGCGATCCTAGAAGCCTCTTCAGGGACCTCGATTATCCGCGCCGATGCGATGTGTGCGGCCTGGTTGTAGTGCTCGGGGAGAGCATCGAGGAGGATTTTGTCGTTGTCCAACCACTCTCGGATCTCAAACGGGCCGGTGCCGACGAAGACGTCTCGCATGCCTTCCGGGCCGAGCTCGTCGTAGATCTTCTTGCTGTTGATGCTGTAAGCGTCTCGGAGGTTCGAGAACAGCCAACCTGGAAGCCGGCTGTCGTACTTGATGATCTCCATTACTGCGGTGTACCTATCGACTGCAACCGTCTCCCCGTAGCAGCAGGTCAAGTCTCCGCCGACGTCGTGCAACGTCTCGGGGTTCACGTTTGGATTCACTGTGTTAGTGCTCCACGCGAAATCTTCAGCGTCAACTTCGCCCCACCCTTTGTGGAACTGGATCCCCGGTCGGATGTGCCAAGTGAAACTCTTGTAGTCCGAAGCAAGCTCCCATGATTCGGCCACGGCCGGGATAACCCTGCCGTCCGCGGACCATTGAACAGGGGTATCCCAGACGCTGTAGTAGTACTGTTCGTTCGAACAAGTAGGCACGCACAGCGCTGGTGTGCCGACTGGCAAACCGACGGTTTGCAGAGCGGCGACCAATGTGCCGGATTGTTCGGTCGGCATCATCATCGAGTCAGATGAAGAGGCCGTGGCCGTTACGACAACCTCGACTTGCTTCTCTACGACTTTCTCAACCTCCACTTCCTTTTCCACTTCGACAACCTTCTCCACCTCCACGATGACCGTTTCTTTTACGACAACGGTTTCGACGACGGTTTCGCCACATGCGACCGCAAATATCGCGATCGCAGCGCCGACGGCGAGCAACAGAGCTGCCACCGCCTTGCGCTTGGATTTTTCAGTGAGATAGTTCATGTGCAACACTCCCATTTTCGAGCTATTTACGTTGCTGGTCCCCGTTCGGTTCGCTGACATCGGCCTCACGTGCGAGACGCGACCTCCCAGCGACAGGACGTGAGAGTAGATTACACCGAATCGTTGCGCGTGCGTGCGAAGTTTCACTGATTCGTGAAAATTCAAAAATCTTTCGGCGGATTGCACCAATAAATAGAGGCCCGGGTACACCTGATCGGACCACCTCGGGGAAAATGACTCCGATCGCGACTTGCTCAGATCCGGCGTGATCGACCCCAGCTATCCAATCAAGATGATTGGACGGGCGCCGCTGCGCCATCGGTTAATCGACAAAAATCATGCACGCCGGGTCGGGTTTACTCCGGCGTAGCGCAACCGGACACAACCGCGACCGAATAATCGATGTTGGTGACTTTGTAACCGACGACCCTTACGCAGTCGAAACCGAACTCTTTCAACTGTTCAGCGACGATCTCACCCGAATCCACCTGAGCAACCCAATCCGAAGGAATGTCGTCAAACGGTTCTCCAGACGTTCTACCCACTGCGATAAATCGATACCCGCGAAGACCCTCCAAAACTTTCGGTAAACCGTTCGATACGCATTCCCAAGGCAATCCCAAACCCATTACTTTTGAGTTTTGGTAAAACGGCGGTGTCCCCAATCTAAAGTACACCCCATCCCACTCCAAAAACGGTGTGTCAGCGCCCCAGTTAAGATCGCAACTCGGCGGCATGCTCGCCTTCGCCTGCAACAGGGTGCGGCAATCGGAAGTAAACCCTTCGCCGGCGACTTCGCCGCGTTGCATCATCTTCGGTATCACCGAATCGTCGAAACATATCTCGGAGATCGGAGGATTCGGTGTCGATTGCGCCTCCGTTACGACCGAACATGAGGGAATCGTCAATTCCCCCAAATCGTGGACCTCGAGCTGCAACAGCTGAGGTGGCACGCAACCCAGGAACTGATTGCTACTCAACCGAACTAGCTTCAATTGCTCCAGAGTGGTTAATTCTTCGGGGATTTCACCAGAAAGTTGATTGCCCTGTAATTGCATCGACTGCAAAGTGCTCAACTTGTCAATTTCCTTGGGCACTGTTCCGGTCAATTCATTGCCGTTCAGCGACAAGGTTGTCAAATTGACCAATTCACCGAGTTCCTTGGGAATTGAGCCCGACAGCCTATTATTACCGAGTGCCAATGTTTCCAATTCGACGAGGTCGCCAAGCGACTTCGGGATTTCTCCGGACAACTGATTCCCGCTAAGTGACAAGACACGCAGCGACGACAACCTGCCGAGCAAGGCCGGTATGTGACCATTGAGGTCTCGAGACCTCAAGCTAAGACCAACGACACGCCCAGATTCACCGTCCACTGTGACTCCGTCCCACTCGCTTAGTGCGACAGCGGATGCCCAATTTAATTCCGCGTCGCCGCCGAGCGCGTCTCTCGCCTTTAACAACACCCCTTGATCTCCGTCGATTTCGGTTCGAGGCAAAGGATCGGCCGAACACGCTGAAATCAGTGCCGCCATCATCAACAACATCACACCGAATCGTTGCCAGGATCCAACATGCGAAAGAGATCGTTTGGTTGTCATCAATGATGCCGCTTTTAGGACTTACGTTAGTGGGGCACCGAAATGTTACGTGACTACAGATATTTCGGCACAACCTATTGGATCGAGCAACTTGATGGGGTGTGCCTCCGTTTCCGTCCGTACAGAATCGCTACAGTGCCGCAAAATCAACCGGTTACAGATGATTTCCTGCGCGGATTGACAGGTACCATGTAAGGCGAAAACGAAAATCGGAGCACAACTGACCACACACGATGCCCAAACTAAACTTTGGCGCCTTCCTAGCGCCCCACCATCCCATCGGCGAAAACCCGCTTCTTCAGTTCCAGAGCAACCTGGAGTTCGTCCAACTTCTCGACCACCTCGGATACGACGAGTTCTGGTGCGGGGAACACCACTCCACAGGTTGGGAGATGATCTCCTCTCCCGAAATGTTCCTCGCTGCCGTCGCCGAACGAACGCACCGCATCATGCTCGGCACCGGCGTGGTGTCACTCCCATACCATCACCCTTTCATGGTCGCCCAGCGAATGGTCCAACTCGACTACCAATCACGCGGTCGAGCGATATTCGGTTCGGGCCCTGGAGCTTTGCCATCCGACGCCCACACTCTCGGTTTCGACCCTATGCTCCTCCGCGACCGACAAGACGAAGCGATGGGAGTGATCCGAAAACTTTTCGAAGGAAAAGAGCGCGTAACCTACGAATCCGACTGGTTTACGCTTCGTGATGCCAAACTCCAACTCCGACCGCTCCAAGAAGACATGGAGTTCGCCGTCGCATCAATGGTGAGCCCCTCCGGAATGACCCTGGCTGGAAAACACCGAGCCGGAGTCTTATCTATCGGATCTATGACTCGGGCCGGTATGCGCTCCCTACCTCTCCAGTGGAGCTTCGCCGAGGAATCCGCTGCTAAACACGGAAATACCGTCGACCGCAAAAATTGGCGGATCGTCATGAACTGGCACATCGCTGAAACCCGCAAAGAAGCCCGCGAGCAAGCTAAGGAAGGCCTCCTCGTTCACAACAACCTCTACACCGTCGGCACCCTCGCCGCTGGTGATGGCCCCATCTACGAAACGCCCGACGACGCCGTCGACGATGTCGCGTTCTCAGACGAAAGCACCGCCGTCATCGGAACCCCGGACGACTTGGTCGCCAAGATCCGAGACATGAAGGAAGTCACAGGAGGTTTCGGATGCGTCATCGGTTTCTACCACGACTGGGCAAACCGCGAAAACACTCTTAGGAGCTGGGATTTGGTCGCCCGCTACGTCGTGCCAGAAGTAAACGGCCTTCTAGACGATTACCGAGATTCCTATCGTTGGGTGAATGAGAGTCGGGAAACATGGACACGCGCCAAAGAAGCCGTCGATTCCAAAATCCAACAACACGATCGCGCCGCCGAAGTTATGCGCACTGAGGGCTACGAGGGCGAAAAAGCCAAAGCCGAATAAGTGCCGCTCATCACGGCGTAGTAACCGTCCAACTCCCGTCGCCATTGTCGACGAAGTCGATTTCCGCTTCGAACACATCGACTATTTCGAACCGATCGCCGCAAGCTTGAATCACGCCGACCGTGAATCCCGACATCATCACCGATCCCTTTTCTCGACAGATCTCGCCGTTTGCTCCGACCGAGATGACCACATCGGCTGGCCGGCCTTCATCGCCATTGAACTGACAGCCCTCGCCCGGCTGCATCTTCAACCCATCGGCGCATTCGCCCACCACGGTTAGAGCATCGTCCGCCCCTGTCCCAGGCTCGGTCGTAGCGCGCGTTGAGCCGGTAGAAGGAGCTTTGGTAGGAACGGCGTCCGAATCAGATTCACTTTCGCCGCCGCAAGCCAACAGCATGCCAGTCAGTACCAAAATCGACATGATCGCCATGGTTTTCATCATCGTCATCCTCCTGGATTGCGTTCCCCAGCAACGGGTATACAGGTTTGGTTATTCTAGACGACGCATTCCAATGGATCCGTCGTCTCAATGATCCTCGTTACCAACACGTTACCAGTCAAACAATAAACACGTCCGATCAGGCATCCGACGCGACACGGTTTCCGAGTACGGTCGAATGCTCGGCATCACCGCACCGCATCCGAGTACCAACCGCCCCAAACCGATTTCCAACGCCGGAACACCGTAATGAATAGGGGATTGGTCCAGACCAACGTTTTCCACAGCGGCCACTTATCGAAACGACGAGTAGACGGCCGCACGCGCGGTTCTCGTATCACGTGCGCAGTTCCGCCATTGCGTTTGGCGTGCCTCTTGAGAGCTCAATAGAAATCGACATCCTCGCCTATCCACGCCCTCTCGTCGTACCCGCCAACTTCAACGAACACTTCCTTCCGGCAAAAGTGCGTCGATCCTTGCACCATGTCAGTCAAGCGAACCAACACACGCCATATGCCCAAGTAGATGTGCATCGTACGACGATTTGGTCGGTAATCCACATCAACGCCACCATCAACACATTTCGAATCGCTCATCACCGAATTGATCTCCGCGAGCAACGATTCCGGAATCAAAAACGTCAGCGTCGACAAATACAAAAACATCACCCCGGCATGTCGCACCCCGGTATCGCGAGCCCGCGAAATCCCCTGAACACCCTCTGCAACGACCGTCGCACCCTTTGATTGAGCGACTTCTGCGGTGCCATCCACGCTGTTGTTGTCCACGACGATCGTCTCAACATCAACGTCTTCTCGGCTGAGCAAATGCGCGGAGGCAACCTCAACCGCGTCCAACGTCGCGGGCAGGTAATCCTCTTCGTTGAACGCAGGAATGATGATGCTGATTTTCACAAGATTTCGACGCTTCAACCGAGTAACCTATTCGCATCGCACGAACCGCGATGTTGGCGCCAAAGCCTCGACCGGGTTCCACGAAGAAGTTTAAGACCACACCATGAAAATCACCCAAATCGAAACCATCCGTATCGCCGAGCAACCCCATAACCTTTGGGTCCAAATCCACACCGACGAAGGGATCGTCGGCCTCGGCGAAACCTTCTACGCCGCCACAGTCGTTGAGTCTGCGGTACACGACCACTTCGGCCCGTTGCTTATCGGTCGCGACCCGTTCCCGATCGAACGCCACTGGGAGGCGATGTTCCGTCTCTCCGATCACGCCGGTTACGGCGGAGCGGAGATGCGCGCGATATCCGCTCTCGACATCGCGCTCTGGGACATTAAGGGACAAGCATTGGGCGTGCCCGTTTACGAACTTCTCGGCGGTGCAGTCCGAACTAAGATCCGCGTCTACGCCACCTCCTTGCAATTCCACGGAGCCGGCGAGCAAGCCAAGGGGCTCCTTGACGAAGGCATCACAGCGATGAAGGGCGGACCCACCATCGGACTTGCACAGGCCTCCGATGGCCAATTCCTTTCACCCAAAGAACTCGACATGGCGCTCAAACCCATCCGCGATATCCGCGATGCCGTTGGCATGGACATGCAGATCGCCAACGACGGTCACGGCAAATGGAATCTCCCCGTCGCCATCCGCATCGCCCAAGCCATGGAACCGTACGAAATGATGTGGCAGGAAGACCTGATGCCGCTCCTGAATCCAGAGGCCCTAGCACGTCTGCAGGCCGCCACCAAAACTCCAGTGTGCATATCGGAACGGCTCCTAACCCGCTGGCAACTCCGCCAATTCATCGAAAATGGTTCCGCGCGCATCGTCATGCCAGACCTCATCTGGACCGGCGGCGTATCCGAAACTCATAAGATTGCCATCCTCGCCTCCGCACACCAAGTGCCCTTCGCCCCGCACGACGCCACCGGCCCCGTCAACATCTTTGCTTGCTCTCAGATATGCATGAGCTCACCCAACGCCATGATGCAAGAACACGTCCCTGCGTTCTTCAAAGGTTGGTACAACGACATCGTCGACCCAAACCTCGATATCCGAGACGGATACATCCATGCACCCCAACGCCCCGGCATCGGCACCCGGTTGAAAGCTGGCGTCCGCGAACGCTCCGACGCCACAATCCGCGTTAGCAACGAACCTCGCAAAAGCCTGATCGACGAGTGGGGACCGCACCCAGCACGCACGCCCGAAACCCAAGCGAGAGTCGATGAGTTAGAACTCGAGCGCGGGCCGCAAATGTAGGTTGGCCAAAACGAGGAGAATCCCAACCTTTCCGCCAACTCCCTCCCGCCGGAATGGTCATCAGCGGGAGGGAGTGACTGTCCTCAATCACGACGTCAATCGTCGTTCAATTCCCAACCTCGTCGATTCGGAACCTGAACGCTCCGCGCGGGCCACCATTGACCCAAACTCCGAGCTGCGTCCCGTCGCCGACCTGAATGTAGTAGTCACCCGTGACGGCCGGCCTTACGGTCACCTTAGCGTCCCCATAGCCGTGGCGACCATCGCTCGAATCCGGCAATGCGACGCCGTTCGCGTTGTACACGCCGTAAATCACCGCGAACTGCAGCTTTGATGGTGGATCCGAGCCCCCCTCGAGCACGATCTCGTAATCTCTGCCAGCCGTCAACGAGGCGACGAACCAGGTTCGTTCGTAATCGTCCATGATCCCGTCGATCGGTGAACCCAACGGCACCCTCGTTGCATCGCTTTGACCGTCTAAGACGCCGTTCACCGAACTGACTTCCAGTTCGTAGCTACCAGACTGCCTGCTGGGATACGACCACGTGATAGGGCAAGCGTCCAGATCGACACTCATCTCTTGATTCGAAGACACATCGATGTAGACGAGTCCGGTCTCAACGGCCGTGAACATCATCCGGCTGTTTCGACCTTGACCGCTGCCGATATCGCCGTACGCATCGTAAACGTCGCCATAGGATCTGTCGGTCTTACTCTCTCCATGGGGATTGGCCATTCCCCAAAATCGCGTCTCCTCCAAAGTGCCATCGCCTGTATCGGCCCCACGCATTTCGATGAGGTAGTTGCGACCTTCTACAACCTCGACACTCCACCAGTCGTGATCGAACACTCGGCGCCCAAGTTCGCATTCACCTGCGCCGTTGCTCGTGAACGTGACGTAACCCGGATCGATGTAACCAGTAACCGGCCCGCCATCCACGATCACTCGACCATCAGTTGTTCGGTCATCCGGCAAGTTCGCACCAATAGGTTCGGTAGAAACCGCTTCCGCAAGCCTAATAGTGCCGCTACCGTCTTCGTACAACGCGGTTGCCCACACGTACTTGCCGACGTCATTCGCAGTTGGCAGGTAGGTGTTCGCATCTGATGCTTGGACCTCGGTGAGGTCAAGATCGGCAACATCCGAAACCGACCACAGCCATAGGACCACGCCCTCAATGCCATCTCCGTCGAAGACATTCGCTGTCACCGGCAGTCCGTGGACCGGCCGGTCAGGCACCATCACGACCTCGCCCGGCAGGTCCCCCATGACTACCGTAACGACCACTTCCGCCATAGCTGTACCACCATTACCATCGTTCACGCTGACAACCAGATTGTGAACCGGCTTGGCCGATCGATCCAAGGGTCTCTTCAGTCGTATCAAAACTGAATTGCCCTCGATCACTAGCTCAAAGGCATCGGTACCATCGCCTTCGAGCGTGAAGACAAGAACCTGCGAATCGTCATCGTCTGACGCCTCCAAAGCGATAACATCGGTCCCGACAGGCGTGTCCTCAACGAACTCGATCGATGCGCCTGAAGTCAGGAATGACGGTGGGTTGTTAGCGGTGTCGTTCGTCACTGCGTGATCTGTGATCGACTGGACGGCTACACCATCAGCGCTTTGCAGCTGCATCGAACCTGGCAAAGTGTAATCGAGCATCACTGTCTGTCCTGCCTCCACCGCCGGAACGATGGTGAGCGTTACAGTCGAACCGCTCACCGAAACGTCGTTCACCGTTCGATCGACCGCGTCAACCGTCACTTCGAATGCGCTCGCGTCAGGCTCCGAGGTTACGTCTAGGTCCTCGCTCAAGCTCAACGTCAGAGTCGATCCGTACACGACCGCAGAATTCAACTCCGGAATCGCGCGGTCCACGATCGACAACGAGACCACGTTACCCACAACTACGCCGTCGCGCATCACCTTAACCTCGACAGTTTCAGACGTCTCGACAACGTCGTCTCTCAATGTCCGGATGTTCACGACATCAGCCGATGTCGGGCTCCCCGCCGCGAAATTGAGCACATCGGAATCCGCTTCGTAGTCTTGATCCTTCTGCGCTACTCCAGCGAACGCGACCGAAAGCGTCTCAGGCTGATCGAAGACCACATCTCCGTCCAGCTGCGCCCAAACCTGGGTCGAATCACCTTCTTTGATCTCAAGAGCGTCCGACATCAACCTGATCTGCGCCACATCATTGTCTTTGATCACGATCCGTTTCGACTCCGATGGGAGGTTCAACCACGGAATTACAGTGTTCGGCGCGTAGACGAAAAAGTCCTCTTCGTCGCCATCATCCAAATCGTCATCAACGATTTCCCACTCCAAGCTGATATGGGCTACGTATTCACCCGAAGATTGCTTGACGAAACTCCCAATTGGCAAATGGACCGCGTGAAATGAATTTCCAAAATCTCCAGGAGGATATGCCGATCCCGGCACAGAATCGATCAAAAACGGAAACCCTTCAGCAGCGCCGTCTTCCATCTCGTACGTACCGGGCCGGGCGTCGTCGTCGACGCTGATCGTCAAACCCACCGCGGCGGTGCCATCGCCTTCAGACACTCGAATGTCGCCCGCATCTGAGTACGTAACCGTGATCGGCTCTTCGTCATCCGTCACACTGACGGACGCCGACAACGGATCGGCAACATGGTACTCGCCCTCATCGGCAACCAGACTCACCGCCACGGAGCCGTCGCCTTCCAAGTTGAAAAGATTGCGGACCGGTATTCCAAATTCGAGCGTCGATTCACCCGCAGGAATCTTCACAGAAAACTGCTCTTCGTACGCGGGCGGGAGCCAAGCAGCATCTTCAGGTTGTTCAGCTTCGAGCGCAACATAGACGTCAGCACCAGCTGCCGGCTCCGAACTCAACCGGAACCTCATCGCCCCCATTCCCTCGATCAACGAGTCTGTGACCGCCTCAATCGTCACCGTCGGCAATTCGTCTACCGTCATTGCATGAATTCCGTCGGAGTGATCATTTGGATCGACAGCGAGCGAACGAACCGTCGATTGGGGCAAAAACAGGACCATGAATGTGGCGAGTAACCCGACCGCGGCTGCTGCGAGTAACGAGATACGACGTGGTGGGCTTACAGTAGCCATCAGAGTAGTTTGCTTCAATGCGGCTATCCTCCTATTGGAGGCGAGATCAGCGGGATTTCGGCGCTATCGCTCGACCCACTCGGTGTTGTCTGAATCAGTTCACCGATTCTCGCCATGCATTTACTAATAAATACGAATTTCGTATTCATTTGGGATTTAACCGCCGCAATTTCCGAGTGGTCCTGCAAAACAAAAAGTCCAAAACACCCGAAAGAGTTCGCGATGTATGGTTTATTACGATCCGCGAGCCCACCCGACCCACAACCATGCCAATCGACCCGCCACCCGCCACCATCTACTCTGACTTCGCAACCCTAAACGCCAAACAACTCCGCGCAGCCCAAGAAGAAATATGGGCTTGGATCTCCGAAGCCGAATCCGCCCCTTACGACGACGCGCCGGACGACGATTTGGTCGACACCGCCAGAGAAGCGCTAACCGAAATCATCGCTGAGCGCCGAGACCTCCACGGCGACGAACTCGCCCCAAGAGGCGGTTAAACCTCACTCATATCCTCAGGCGTCACTCGGCACCGCAAACCATCCGTCACCACGCCTCACAGCATCCACAGCCTCCTGAAATATCCAACCATCCTCGAACGTCTGATACCCGCAGTAACCCTCGCCACGTATATCCGCAACCAACTCACCCATCAAAACCGTCCAATTCCGTTGCGTGTCGTCCTCGATCGCCGGCAATTCACAGGAAATACTCGACGGCACCTCGACGCGTTGCCAATCTGAACCGCGTTTCTTGACGTGCAAAGGCCCTTGCGCATACGCACCACCAATGTGGATCGATCCTTCGTCTCCGTAGAACGCAACGTAGTCTGCCTCGAAGCGCGGCTGCATTCCACCGTGCCGGAAGATCGAAGATACCGGTTGCCTCGTCTCGATCGCTGGATTTACGTGTGCCATCACCGAGTAAGCCCACTCTGAATCCACGCTTCGCCATTCAACCGATTCCAACTCGTCCGCCTGCGGAATGAAATCGCCGCGTTCCCGGAAATCGTGTATCCCATCAACCACCGGCGCCCGGTGCATGTCATTCCGCGCCTCGCCATTGATGTCGATCAACGTCGCATCCAACGAGTGAAGCACGATCGAAAGCTTGTGCGTGAAATTGTTGCTCAAACGCCCGCCACCCAAGTCGATCCGGTGCGACCAACCCCAAGGGATATGCGGATTCAACTCATAGTGCGAGATGCACTCCGTTTCGAACGGCTCGCCGATCACACCTTCGGCTATCAGCTTCTTCGCCAACAAAGCATGTGGCTGATACCGGAACGAAGCCGCGTACGCAGTCTTCAACCCGCGATCTCGCGCCGCCACATACAACTCCTTCGACGTCGCCGCACTCGTAGTTAACGGTTTGTCGCAAAAGATATGACATCCACGCTCGATCGCCGCCAACATCTGCTCGTAGTGCGCACCCCCAGGCGTCCCAATCGCCACGATATCCGGCGCCAACGCATCCAAAGTACCGACCCAATCCGTCGACCAGTGCGGAATCCCCATCTCACCAGCAACCCGTCGAACAACCTCCTCAGTCCGGCTGACCATGCCGACCACCTCGACCCCGCATGATCGCATCGCCTCAGCGTGGCCTTGTCCAGCGAATCCGGAGCCGAAAACAACCCCTCTTAGTTTGTCACTCACAATGATGCCTCCAATAGCAGGGTTGTGCTACGCCGCGGTCAAGAAACCCACTCGACCATAATCGCGATCCATTACCTCCCGAGCATCAACCTCCAACCAGTCCTCCATTATCTCCGAGTAGACCGTCCGGAAGTCCAAGTTGAACGCAAGATCACCCTCAACCAGATCCTTTTCATTCATCGACGGGTACTCGCCATACTGTCCGCCGGCGACACCGTCACCGATCAAAAACGCCACGCCGCCTGAACCATGGTCCGTCCCGTTCCCGTTGTCCTTTACCCGCCGACCAAACTCCGAGAACGCCAATATCAAGATGTCTTCGCTCTGGTTGTGCTCTTTCATGTCTGCGTAGAAATCGTAGATGCCGCCCGAAACATCGGTCAACAGCTTCTCTTGTAACGCGATGCCGTTGGTGTGCGCATCGAAACTACCGTGCTGCGTGTAGCAAATCCGTGTCCCGATATCCGCCTGCAACACCTGCGCCGCACTCTTCATGCTCTTGGCGAAGAAGTTTGGGTCGTATTCGACGTCCGAATCGTAGGTGAGCGTGCACTGGCTTAACATGTCCGAGCCACGCAATGCATCCAACCCGGTTTGACTCAACAGGTCCATCGTCGGACCGCTACCGAGGCCCATCGAGTAGATGTACTTAAACATATCGAGTACTTCAGATCGCTCGGTATCTGCCCCCAAATGGCCCATCAGCCCATAAGTCTCTAGGTCCGTCACCGAAGCCACTGGCGCACCTTTCGCGACCAACGCGCGGGGCAGACCACCTCCGAAATTGACCGCCGCAACAACGTTGTCGCCTTCCGGGTACATCTGCCGAACCGAGTTGCCCAACCAACCTTCGTCCGCAAGCTTCGTCGGCTCTGCCGTGTGCCAAATATCCATCGAGCGGAAGTGCGACCGATTCGGCTGCGGATATCCCACTCCATGAATCACCGCCACCTTGCCTCGATCGTAGAGCTCCTTGATCGGTTGCATCCCCGGATTCAGACCATACTTACCGTCCAATGACAACACGCGATCTTCGGTTATCCGAACGTTCGGACGACTGTCAACGTATCTCGGATCATCGTAAGGAACAACGCAGTTCAAATAGTCGTTTCCCCCTGACAGTTGAACTACTACTAGCTTGCGTTCCTTCTGAGCACTCATTGGAGTTTCTCCTAGAGGCGTTTATCGCCTCAATTTTGCGGGATTCAGTTGACTCTTTCGTAGATTTGGAACCGGTGACGACACGTCTCCAACACGTAAGAGCGATCTTCTTTGTCTATCGCAACCGTAACCGGGTCCCAGAAATATGGCTCGATCCGAGCCGCGATCTCGTTCTTGTCATCCGTGTCGACTTCAAAATACGGTTCGAACGTCGACCGCGCTACGAACTCGTCCTGTTGAGCATCCAAATACTCCGTTGACCACTTCGACAACGTCGCTTCGCCCTTCAGTTTCACCAAGAAATTGCCGTCCGAGTCGAGCACCTGCACACGCTGGTTGCCCCAGTCGGCAATATACAAGTTTCCGTCCGAATCGATGCCAACTCGGCTCGGACGACTAAACTCGTCATCTCCCTCACCGCTACTCCCGTACGCCGCCATGAACTCGCCATCAGGAGTGAACCGCTGAATCCGGTCGTTGCGCCAATCCGCAACACATACATTGCCGTCCGGATCCAACGCGATTCCCCATGGCAAATTGAACTCACCCTCGCCATCGCCCAATTTGCCCCACGTGGCGATGAACTCACCATCCTTGGTCAACTTTTGGATGCGATGGTTTCTGTGGTCCACCAGCAGCATGTTGTCATCCGCATCGAAGACCATGTCCGACGGACCGTCAAACTCACCATCTCCATCACCAACCGTGCCCCACATCGACTTCGGATCACCATCGCGGTTGTAAACCGTGATCCGCTGCAACACATCGTCCGCCAAATAGAGGTTCTCATCCGCATCCAACGCTAGGGCAGTGGGCCCCATCATGTCGCCCATGTCCCGGCCGTAGCCGCCGATCTGACCCAAGAATTCGTGGTCAAGCGTTACCTTCTGGATGCCAACGATGTTCAACGCAACTGTGTTGCTGCGACTCACCACGAAGATCACCCCATCATCCCGCACAACCATGTCCGTGGGTAGATGGAATCCCCGACCCCCTTGGTCGGCATTGAACCCGATCGTATCTCGGTACCGTACCTGGAACTTTGTTGCAGTTACCATTCGCCACTCCTAAACCGTCTGATATTCCTGAGTCGCAACGATTAACTGAATCACGGACACTATCGCCTGTTCAGCATTCGACACGGCTTCATCGTCGGCGAAACTGACATCGCCATGCTTGGCGGCAAAGGTGATCAGTCCCTGCCGAGTTGACGCCGACGTCTCCAACGGACCCAATATCTCCAGACATCGGTCCACCAACTCCTCCGCCGTCAATTCCCCGCCGCCTGCCGACATCTTGACCCTTTCGATGATTGAGCGAATCCCCGGCTTGTCCGGGTCATCCAGCGTCTTGCTCGCAAAGTTCACACGCTGCACGTACGCGCCCGTGTTGATCCACTCCTCGCCACCTTGCCATCCATCAACACTCGGCGGGTTCAACAACGATTGCCCCATATTCGCGCACGTCGCCGCTGCTGTATACGCATCCGAAGACGGCACCTCAAGTCCGCCAGCCAACCGCAGCGTGCCCACAACCATCTCCGCTGGACTCTTGATCCGCGCATACCGAGCCGACTCCGACTTGAAGAAATCCGAAGTAAACAACGCCCGCAGCATCGCCGTCACGCTGAATTCCGAGTCAAAATACGCGTCCACCATCGCTTGGATCGCTTCCGGATCCTTAGGCGGAACATGCGGCCACTGCGGGACCGGCACCTCGTCGGCAACAAAGAAGTGATAAAGGTGCCTAGCGATAAACCGAGGCGTCGCATCCTGCCGACATATGATCGCCACCGCATCCTCACCGTTCAAATCGCCCGACTCTCCAAGCAACGTCTTCTCGGAGTGATCGTGGTCGTCATCGTCATACTCGAACTGCCACGAGATATACCCATACGGCCGAGCCGTATTGTTCCGCATCTTGATCGACATGTAGTCCGGATTGACCACACGCCAACCTGTGAACGCCCGCGCACACTCCTTGATGTCCTCCTCCGTGTAGTTCCCCACGCCCATCGCAAACAACTCGAGGATCTCTCGCCCATAGTTCTCATTGATCGAGTCCGCGTGATTGTCCTGATTGTCCAGCCACATCAGCATCGCCGGGTCTTTCGACAGCTGCAACAGCAACTCATCGAACCCGCCCAAACCATATTCCCGGAACATATCGATCTGATTCAGCACAACCCGACCTTGGATCAGCTTGTGCGCACCCGTCGCGAACACCCGGTGCCAAAACAAACACATCTTCTCCCGCAACGGCGCCCGAGTGTAAACCAGCTGATACATCCAGTGCGCCGCACACGCCTGTTGGTTCCGAAGGTCCGACTGATCCACGAAATACCGACGTATCAGATCCAACGGCAACTCGATTTCTTCGACCGGATTCAACAGCGACTCCAGCGTCGCATCATAACCAACCTCTACCGCACGATCCAACTCATCCGGCGTCGCTCCGAACCCAGCGCGCCGTAAAAGGTGAGCGATCAAAGCCACATCTTGCTTAGACCTAATCAGAGTCATGATCCAAGAATCTCCTATCGTTCACGGCACCAGCCAAACTTAATCACAAAGTGTAACCCCACCAAAACATTGATGCACGAATTCGTAACCCATCAATTGAGCTGCCTCAGCCGCGGATCCGTGAAATCCCGTATCCAATCGCCCACGAAATTCAAAGACATCACAACCAAGAAAATCGCCAAACCCGGGAAGAACGAAGACCACCAAGCCGTAGTCAAATACTCCCGCCCCTCGGAAACCATCAACCCCCACGAAGGCGTCGGCGCCGGAATCCCCGCGCCAAGGAAACTTAACGTCGCCTCCGTCAAAATCAAACCACCAACCGCCAGCGTCGCGATTACCATGATCGTCGGAATCACACCCGGCAAAATATGCCTGACAATCACCCGCGGCGTCGACGCCCCACACACTCTCGCCATCTGAACGTACTCGCGTTCCCGCAGCGTCAACACATCGGCTCGAACATTTCTCACAAAACCAGCCCACGACACCATCGCCAAAACACCCATCAGGACCGTCAGACTCCCTCCAAACAAAGTGACAACAACGATCGCAACCAACAAGAAGGGCAGCGCGTGCCAAATGTCAACCGCCCGCGCGATCACCTCATCTATTAAACCGCCATACCAAGCCGCCACCAATCCCAACGTCACGCCCACAAGCAGCCCGCTCAACAGCGCAACACCGGCCACAGCCAACGATATCCGCGCACCGTAAATGATCCGACTCAATACGTCGCGCCCGACTTGATCCGCACCCAACAAATAACTCTGTGTGAACTCCCTGTCGTCAGAAACCCAAATCGGCGGCGCATTCCGATCGCGCAGCGCCTGAATGTTCGGCTCTTGCGGCGCGATCCATGGTGCCAAAGCCGCGCTCAAAATCAGTGTGACTAGAACGATGCCAGGCAACACCGGCCAACGCCGGATGAAGCTATAACCACGTCCGAGCAACGTGCGACGACCCGGCATCGAATCCGTCGAAGCGGATCGGTTGTATGTAGAAACGGTTGCCATGCTATTGCTCTACGTGTATCGAATTCGTGGGTCGATCAGGATGTAAAGCAGATCGGCGGCCAAACTGAACAATACGTAAATGATCACAAACACCAGCACCCCTCCGGTCAAAACCGGAAAGTCGTTGCTGTTGACCGCCTCAAGCATCGTCCGACCCAGACCCGGCCAAGCGAAAACCGCTTCCGCAACCAACGTTCCGTTCAGCAAACCAGCGAGCAATAGCGTCGATAACGTGATCGGTTGTATTAGCGAGTTCCTCAGCGCATGTTTCCAAATCACTGCATTCGGGTTGTTTCCCTTAGCCCGCGCCAACCTGATGAACTCCGAATCCAACACCTCCAGCATCGAAGACCTCGTGATCCGCAAGTAACCGGCCATCGAACTCGTCCCGACAACGATCGCCGGCATGATGAAGTACTGCAGACCCAATCCCTCTCCTTTCAATCCGCTCGGAAGCCACTCCTGCCAAACCGAGAAAAGTAAAACCATCACGATGCCGAGCCAGAAGTTGGGTATCGCCTGCCCGAATAGCGCGACGAACCTCCCGACCAAATCCAAAATCGTCCCGCGATAGACCGCCGACATCATTCCCATCGGTACCCCGACAAACGTTGCCAGCAGCCATCCCGCAATCGCCAACTGCACCGTCGCCCCAACCTTTTCGGAGATTACCTTCGTCACCTTCCGCTCCCCAGCCAACGACCGCCCAAGGTCCCCTTGAACGGTGTTCTTGACCCACACAAGATACTGGATGATGAACGGTTTATCTAGCCCCAAATGCTTCTCAAGCGCCCGAATCTGTTCCGGTGTTCGACCGTAACCTTCCGGTTGTGCGTAGAGCAGCAGCGGATCGCCGGCGACCCGCGAGAGTGCGAACACAACAAAGGTAGCTCCTATGACCGTCACTATCGACGTCAATAGACGACGTATCAGATACCTTCTCATCGCCGGTTAGTTCACTGCGGATTCGCAAAGAGACAGATCACGGCCCGATCCTTCACCCTCGATAGAGGTTAGAGAACGGACCAACTCCATGCCAGTTTGGGGCCGGGTCACGCATCCGAGATGCACGACCCGACCCCATCCTATGCGTAGTTCGCGGATGCTACTGCGCCGGCATGATCAAGTCGAGCGACACGATGTGCGTGCCGGCCGCGTTCGCTCGCATATTCCAAGAGCCAATCGTCTTGGGATTCCAAACCATCGGCTCCGGTATCGCCGCAACTCCGGAGTTGAGTCTCCAGTGGCGGTAGTACTCAAGCAATTCAGTGTTGTTCTCGATGCGCTGAGCTTTGTCCAACTCACCGGCAGTCTTCAGGTAGTTCTCAAGCACGAACGGAATCTCCATCGCGCAGCTGAATCCACCGCGGGACAGCGTCGTGAACACGACACCCTTGGGGAAGTCCCAAGGCACCGAGTCACGAGCGTCAGTTCCGCCACATGCGCTCAGGAACGGCTGGTTCTGTGATCGGTCCACGACCGTCGGCCGCCAAACCGTGTAACCGTGTCTCACCAGACTAGTGCGGATGCCCAGCGAGTCCCACATGGCACCAATCGCTGACTGAATCTCGCCAGCCGTGCCCGTTGCACCGCCAACGTGCGGCGTCACGTACATGTCGACCTGGAAGCGAATCCCGCGTGACGCAATCGGGTAACCAGCTTCGTCAAGCAGCCTCTTCGCCTCGTCCGGATCGTGGTTGATGTTCCACTTGTTGTCCCATTCCGGCGACTTGATCGAGAAAGCATTGACGTGTACCAGCCAACCCAATCCGTCTACGATCACGTCGTTGATCGTCTCTTTGTCGATAGCAAGCGACATCGCGGTTCGAACCTTGCGAGCACGCTCCATGCTCTCGTCGTTGCCGTATTCACCGATCCACGGGTACTGCTCCGTCGGCTGGTAGCCCTCACGGCTGACCTCAATGTCCTGCGGCTCGCCGACGGTTATGTCTGGACACGACACCGAACTCGCGCCTTGTGAACAGTTGTAATCGTACTGTTCCCAGTAGTTACCCGCGAAGAAGACGCCTTCCTGAGCGGCCTTGCCGCTGTCTGACATCTTGAAGCCTTCCTCGAGCAACCCACGAATCGCCTTCAGCGAAACATCCGCTATGTCTGTCTGGCCATTTCGAAGCATCGCTGTCCGCGTCGACTCTTCCGGTACCTCGTTCACGTTCAAGAACTTCATCGCGGCGGGCGCAATGTGGTGGTCGGGATTCGTCTCCAGTCGGACAATGTTCTGCGGAATGAACTCCTTCAACATGTACGGACCCGTGCCGATAATGTTCTCGTTCGCCCATTCGCGACCGTTCTCGTCAAACGCCGTCTTGCTGAACGTTCCGTTGGTCCCGGCAAACGTGTTGAAGTAGGCCTGGTTCCAAACCACCGTGAACTGCTTGATCGGTATCTCGACCGTGTAGTCGTCGATCTTCACCATCGGCTCGAACACCGCAGCGTAGTCGCCCGATTGGTTGTGCACGCTCTCTGGTGTGATCAGGTCGTTGAAGCTCCACACCACGTCGTCTGCTGTCATCTCTCCCCAACCTTGGTGGAACTCAACCCCCTTCTTTATGGTCACCGTGATCTTGCTCAGATCGTCCGACACCTTCCAAGTCTCGGCCAACACCGGGTCGACGATGTTCGATCCTACCGGACCACCCGGCTGGAAGAATCCTTCCGCAATGCTCCAAGGTCCATCCGGCGCACCTGTGCTGTTCAGACCAGTCAGCGTTAGGCCGACCCGGTTTTGAACCGCCATCTCCGCCGTCTCAGGGGCACTTCTGGGGTCCGGTGCCTCCATCATCGCCATCGCGATCGGAGTTGCCGTCGCTACGACCACCAGCTCCGTGACAACCGTCTGCACAACGGTCTGACCCGGAACCTCCTTCTCAACCACGACCGTCTCGACCACCGTCTTGGGAACTTCCTTCTCGACGATCACCGTCTGCACAACGGTCTCGCCCGCGATCTGGACCTCTTTCTCCACAACAACCGTCTGGATCACTGTCTCGCCAGCAACTTCCCTCTCAACCACCACTTCCTTCTCAACGACGACCGTTTGCACCACCGTTTGACCCTCGACCATGACCTCCCTCTCCACGACAACCGTCTGCACGACGGTTTCGCCCGGAATCTCCTTCTCCACCACCACCTGTTTCTCCACCACGACGGTCTGGATCACGGTTTCAGTGCCGCCACAAGCCGTAACCGCGACTGCCGCACCCGCGACCATCGTCGCCAAGACGGCGATCACCACCCGGTTTTTCAGATATCGAATATCGATGCTCATTGACATACCTTTCTTGCAGGGATTCAACTGACTTACCTTCGGCGGTTAACGCGTGCACATTTCTCGCGTCAACATCGCCTTTGCGAACACACGCAAGTCACTCGGACCTGATGCGGGAGCTGACGAGCGCGGACGCTTGAATCGCCAAAAATCGCCAAGTTGTGCGTGCAGATTACATCAAAACCGCGATGCGCGCCTGTAATATCAACGAAATTCGTGCCATCAGCTAAAATTCGCGACGGAAGTATGACGCGACGACAGTGGTCACTCCGCCCGATATCCAAACCCCGCCCGCACCCCTTCGCTCTGCGAAGGGGTGTTGTGCACAACTATGAGGAGCGATGGCACGGCGGTGAGATTCGGTATGAACCGCCCTTGCACCACCCCTCTGGATTCCGGCTTTCGCCGGAATGACGGTGGTTATGCACAGCACCCGAAGAGGAGGTGTGCAAGCGAAGCGCAGCACGTAGGGCATGCACGAAAATCACCGCCCCGTCATTCCCGTGAACGCGGGCACCCAGAGTAAAGCAAAACACGCCGCCATCTTCCCCTCTTCGAGAAAACTTCTTGCAACATGGTCGCGTATGCCTTACAATAAGCGGTTACCGACAAACGGAATCTCGTCTGCGAGGTCCTGCTTCTCGGTAAGCATCTTGACAATTGAAGAGCGGAAAGAACAAACGTCAGTTCAAATAAGAGTTTGATCCTGGCTCAGGATGAACGCTGGCGGCGTGCCTAATGCATGCAAGTCGAACGAGGTCGCTCCTTCGGGGGCCAAACCTAGTGGCAGACGGCTGAGTAACGCGTGGGCGACCTGCCCCCGAGAACGGGATAACTGCGGGAAACTGCAGCTAATACCGTATACATTCCCGTGTTTCAATATGCGGGAAGAAAGATTTATCGCTCGGGGATGGGCCCGCGTCCTATCAGGTAGTTGGTGCGGTAACGGCGCACCAAGCCGAAAACGGGTATCTGGTGTGAGAGCATGACCAGACAGAGGGGGACTGAGACACGGCCCCCACTCCTCCGGGAGGCAGCAGCAAGGAATCGTGCACAATGGGCGAAAGCCTGATGCCGCGACGCCGCGTGAGGGATGACGGCTTTCGAGTTGTAAACCTCTTTTCTCAGGGACGAGAGAGGACTTAACCTGAGGAATAAGTCACGGCTAACTACGTGCCAGCAGCCGCGGTAATACGTAGGTGGCAAGCGTTTTCCGGAATTACTGGGCGTAAAGGGTCCGTAGGCGGTTTGGTAAGTCTTCTGTGAAAGCTCCAGGCTCAACTTGGAGTGGTCGGGAGAAACTGCTGAACTAGAGACTGTCAGAGGCAGGTGGAATTCCCGGTGTAGTGGTGAAATACGTAGATATCGGGAGGAACACCAGTGGCGAAAGCGGCCTGCTGGGGCAGTTCTGACGCTAAGGGACTAAAGCGTGGGGAGCGAACCGGATTAGATACCCGGGTAGTCCACGCCCTAAACGATGAATGCTAGGTCTTCGGGGTGTTAATTCCTTGGGGGCCGAAGGTAACCCATTAAGCATTTCGCCTGGGGACTACGGCCGCAAGGCTAAAACTCAAAGGAATTGACGGGTCCCCGCACAAGCAGCGGAGCGTGTGGTTTAATTCGATGGTAAGCGAAGAACCTTACCTAGGCTTGACATGTTTGGTAGTACCGAACCGAAAGGGGAGGGACCCTTCGGGGAGCCTTACACAGGTGTTGCATGGCCGTCGTCAGCTCGTGCCGTGAGGTGTTGGGTTAAGTCCCGCAACGAGCGCAACCCCTATCGTCTGTTACTCTCTCTGACGAGACAGTCCTTAAACGGAAGGAAGGTGGGGATGACGTCAGGTCATCATGACCCTTACGCCTAGGGCTACACACACGCTACAATGGCCAGTACAGACGGCTGCGAAACCGCGAGGTTGAGCCAATCCGACAAAGCTGGTCTCAGTTGGGATTGCAGGCTGAAACTCGCCTGCATGAACGTGGAGTTGCTAGTAACCGCAGGTCAGCACACTGCGGTGAATACGTTCCCGGGGATTGTACACACTGCCCGTCAAGTCATGGAAGTTGGAGACGCTTGAAGTCGCTGGGCCAACCCGCAAGGGAGGCAGGTGCCGAGGGTGGAGCCAATGACTGGGACTAAGTCGTAACAAGGTAGCTGTACCGGAAGGTGCGGCTGGATCACCTCCTTTCTAAGGAGTGCTAATCACAAGCCTCACGACTGGCAAGTGATAAAAAGTACTACCCAAATTAACCGCACAGCCCGCAAACGAATAACGATCCGATTTGAGCGAGATTCCCAATCCCGAATCATCAGCGTCCGACCTTGGTCCGATCCTGAACAAACGATACGGGGGAGTGGCAAGGGGCTCATCAGAAACGCTTCGAATGCCTAGAAAAAGTTGTGCGCTCCTAAAGGCCGTTCCGGATTAGGCCTTCAAATAAACAATCTTGGACCTACTCAAGAACCACGACGTTTGTTCGATCCGCTCTTCAGCTGTCAAGATCATCAAAGCGTGAGCCACCAGGCTCACGCTTCTTTGTTTCTGCGCCGATCCTCTAATCTGTTGGCACCCATTGTGGACACGAATTGTGACTAGTCACATATAATGACCATATAGGGGTGTCACCATGAAGACTATCGGAGCCGCCAAGTTCAAAGAACAATGCTTGGCATTGATGGACCAACTCGACCACGAAGGCTTGGTCATCACCAAACGAGGAAAACCCGTCGCACGGCTAGTCCGCTATCAACAAAACTCCGGCCATTTGATCGGTAGCTTGAAAGATAAAATAAAGGTGCACGGAGGCACCTTTAACACTGGTATTCGTTGGGAGGCGGAAGGCGATGTTGAATCTTGATACCCACGTGCTGATCGATGCTGTTAGAAACAGGCTGCCGCCTTCTGAACACGCATTGTTACAGGATGAAGAATGGTCGATTTCGGCAATCGTTTTCTGGGAAATCGCGAAACTCGCACAGTTCGACCGAATCGATTTCGATCTCGAAGATCGCGACGTACTGCGCGTCGTGGAACAGTTGCACATTTGGCCTATCGATCCCAACGTCGCCAAAACCTCAACGCAACTCGATTTCCGCAGCGACCCTGCCGACGAGTTGATAGCCGCAACCAGCATCGTATACGGGATCCCGCTAGTAACCCGCGACCGAGTGATCAGACAATCCCAGATGGTGCCGTTAGCAACGTGAAAAGATGCCGCCGCACCCCCTCCATCGTGACCGTCGCGTTGACGATCACGTGCTTAACAGTCAGCTCGATCCTGTTAACCAGTTGCGCGACGGATGATGAACCCGTTGCGCCGCCAGACACCATCCAAACCAGCGATAAGCTTGTCGTCTACGACGGCGAAGAATCGTTCCAAGACCGCTGTGCAGTCTGCCACGGCGAATTCGCCACCGGCACCGCAACTGGACCACCCCTCGTCAACCGCCTATACGAGATCGGACACCACCCCAATTTTTCGTTCCACAACGCAGTAAACAAAGGCGTCATCTCCCATCATTGGAACTTCGGCGACATGCCACCCATCCCAAACGTCGCACCTAAAGAGGTCGACGCCATCATCTGCCACGTCCGGAACCTTCAACGAGCCGAAGGCCTTCCCGCCGGCGAACCGTGTTGATCGGTCTAAACGCAATGCGCATATGTTCGTTACCATGAACGCACGGCCGGAACCGACCCTCCGGAAGTGAGAGCAATGCCGGCACCACATCAACGCAGAACCAGACCTCACGATCCTCGAGATCGTGATCGCCTAGATCAACGCCCCAAACCTTTACCAATAATTCGGCACACCACGGGTGGGCCAGCTTTTATTGTCGTGATGCGGGGCGACTTTGGGCGCTATCTGAAAATCTTCGGGTTGGTCGTGGTTGCGTTCATGACGGGCGGACGATTCGTAGCGTCGGAACCGCTACCGTTTGTCATCGCAGTCTTCGCAGGATGTCTGGCTATTGTCGCCGTGCTGATGAGTATTGCGGGTTCAGCGAACAGAATAGAATTCGTGGCGGCTAACCAATTCACCGACAAGGACGAGTTCAAACGGCAATCAATGACCATGCACATTGCGGAAGTGTCGGTGGGCGTTATTTGGGTAGCCTGGCTTGGTTTTTCCCTCGGTCAGTTCGATTGGTTGTTAATCGGCCTTGCGGTCGCAACGCTGCTCTTTGCGCTTGCACGCAAGTACAAACTCTCGAAAATGGGTCAACCGCGCAACGTCTGGGAAAAGTGACCCGACTCGGTCAGTTAATCGGAACGGAAACCACCATCTCCGCGAATTCGCCGAGTTGAGACTTCGGCTCGATCGTTCCTCCGTGCTCCCTCACGATGTCGTTCGCGAGGCTTAGCCCGAGGCCAGTCCCTTGGTCCGTCGGTTTCGTCGTGAAAAACGGATTGAAGATCTTGTCGATGATTTCAGGATCGATCCCAGTTCCGTTATCCCTCACGCGTATCTCGAAACTGTCTTGTTTCCGTTCGGTCTCCAACCAAACCATCGGGAGGTAATCATCTTGGCCGTCGCCGAGCGCAAGCCGCTTCTCATCGGTGGCATAACAAGAGTTGTTCACCATGTTCAGGACCACCCGCCCCATGTCCTCGGCGATCACAGTGATCTCGCCAGCATTGAGTTCAAGGTCTTCTTGTACCACCACCTGCAATTCAGGATGCATCGCCTTTGAACCGTTGTAAGCGAGCGAGGCGAAATAGCTGACGATCTGGTTGATTTCGGTCGGTTCGAAATTGCCGCCGCCGCCGCCGAGCAGCAGCATGTCGTTCACGATCCGGTCCGCGCGTACACCGTGTGCCTCGATGCGCATGAGGTTTTCAGAAATATCCTCGACGATCTCAACGATGTCCTCACGATCCGCCTTATCTAGACTCTCGATGCCTTCGCGAAGTTCCTCCAGCAACTCGTCAGTCGCCTCCGCGAAATTACGCATGAAATTCAAAGGGTTCTTTATCTCATGTGCGACGCCGGCGGCCAACTCGCCAAGCTCAGCAAGCTTTTGACGCGTCACTATCTGGTCTTGCGCTCGCTGAAGCTGCGCCAGTACGCTCTCGAGTTCGGTGTTTTTCGCTTGGAGATCGTTCGCTAGCTTTTCGACAAGATTGAGCTTGACGACCCTAATGGAACGTTGCCGTAGTTCTTCGAGCGCACGAGCCGTAGCCGCAATCTCGTCATTGCCTTCCATCGGTACTTTGTGTTCCAAGTCCCCTTGCGCCATACGCCTCGTCCAAAGTTCCAAAGCGATCGTCCGAGTCCCCGACATCAGTGCGCGGACAGTGAGATAGAGACCCAAGCTGGCGATCAAAACCGCCACCACAATGAGGATGTTTCGCCAATTGGCCATCTCCTGCAACGATCGATCTATCGCGCCAGCCGGGACATCACCCGTCATTGCAAGCCGGGTCAGTTCGCTTTCCACTGTCCCTTCAACACGATTGAACGCGAACAAGATCAAGAAGATGATCAGCAACGACAAAGCAGTGCCAAGCATCATGGTCAGAACCATCTGTACGCCCTTGCGCCGAAGGCTGAATAGCGAAAGCGCTGCGGTATCTGCTTGATGCCCGGCTTGTACCGGCAGGTCGGTGCCGTCGGGGATCCAGCGCTGATCGTTATTGATATCCATATCAGTATCTTGATTGCCGGCTGGTGCGGGTTCAGACGATACCTGCCGGCAGTTTGGCATGTATAGGCAAATCCTATCGAAATGGGTTCACATGGATAAAGGCTTGAGCCGACAAAACATCACCGCTTTATGATTCGCCCCGGACAAGAGGACCGGTTGCAGTGAAACGTCGATCAAGGATTGACGTTCTGTCCGGAGGCAGCATAGCGAACTTTACGGATCACATCGGGCAATCCGGTTGTCGGTTACTACTCAAACATGCCTCGCCACTCGGAGTCGTCGTGGTGGTGTTTGCTGGGGTAGTTGAAGAAGTAGTACTGTTGGCGGGATGGGACTGTGGGGTCGGGGGCGAAGCGGTGGCGCCACTTGGGTAGTTCGTTGGCGTAGCGCTCTTCGGCGCGGGAGATTGCGTCTTCGTCGATCTCGACGCCTAGGCCTGGGCCAGTCGGTGGGGTGAGCGCGCCGTCTTCGTAGGTGAAGGGTTCGGTGATGATGTCTTCGGAGGGCGGCAGGAGTTTGGTGTATGCGGAGTCGACAGGCCAGATGAAGTTGGGTGTGGCGGTCACGAGGTGGAGTTGCGCGGCTGTGGCGATGCCGGTCTCGCCGGGTGAGGAGTGGCAGGAGACTTTGAGGCCGCCCGCTTCAGCGATGGCGGCGCAGCGTTGGGTCTCGAGGAAACCTCCGTTGATGACGACGTCTAGGTGGATGGCGTCGCAGGCCCTTTGGATGATGAGTTCGAGGATCTGCTCTTTGGTGGTTCGGGCTGGGCCGTCGCAGAGGATCGGAATGTCTGTGTGGCGACTAACCTCGGCGAGGGCGCGGACGCTTGATGAATCGACGGGTTCTTCGACGTGCGACGGGTCGTATGGCTCCATTTTTCGGAGCATTCGGATCGCTTCGAGTTGGGAGTATGAGCCGTTACAGTCGTAGCCGAGTTCGATGCGCGGACCAGCTGCCTCGCGCGCAGCGGCTACGCATTCGACGTCGAATTCAGGATTGAGCCCGATCTTGATCTTGAATGATTTGAAGCCGAGGGCTACGGCGCGTTTCACTTCGTCGGCGACCTTGTCGGGCGGTTTGGCACCCATCCAATATCGGGCTTCGACGCGGTCACGATACTTGCCGCCGATCAGGTTGTAGATGGGTTGGTCGGCGACCTTGCCGATGATGTCCCACAGGGCTTGGTCGATGGAGCCGGTGATGTTGAGTGCGGACGATGCGCTGGTGTCGAGTAGGTGACCGAGTTTCGTGGTGACTTGGCCCGTCAGATTCATTCCGCGCTCGATCGAGTTGATGTCGTGCGGGTCGCGGCCGATCAACCGCGTTTTGATCTGTTCGAAGAGGCGCTGATCGCCGCCGGCTCCGATACTGGTTTCACCGAGTCCGGTGATGCCCTCGTCGGTGTCGATGAAGATGATGGTCTTGATGGCGGCGAAGCGGGAGCCGTACCACATCGTGACGGGTTCGTGCTTGCCGAGCGTCGACAGAGGGATGCAGATGTTGCGGGTTCGGATGTCGGTGATCTTCATGGAGAGTATTCCCACGGATTGATGACTTCGACGCCGCAGTCTTCAAAGTCGCGGACGTTACGTGTGGCGACTGCGGCCCCTATAGATTTCGCAGTTGCCGCAATCATGCAGTCTTCGGCGGTGTACGACCCACCTGAAACTCGCCTCTCTGCTTTAATGATTGCGTAGGCTCTCGCCGCCGCACTGTCGAATGGCAAGATGCGCCCACTGAAATCGTCTCGCAACACTTCGGACAGTTCTGCCACCAAGTCGTCGCGTCTCCGGCCTTTAGGCAATCGTTCGATCCCGTACCGCAGTTCTGCCTCGCTGACGGCTGACAGTAACAGATCCGTTTCGATCTGTTCGTCGAGCCAACCACGAACGCCGGAATGGGGAGCGCCTCGCATCATTTCGGAGACGACGTTTGTGTCTACGATGATTGACATTTACGATCAATCGAAAGTAGGTGGTTCACGCGACGCGACTCTCGGTGGCAACTCAAGATCGATGCCACCGATCGCCTTGAAACGCTCATGGATTCGAGTTCCCAGACCTTTACGTGGTTCGAGCTCGGTAGCAACAGCTTCGGAGAGGATTTCGCGCACTTCAGATTCCATCGAGCAACCGTGTTCAGCGGCTCTGATGCGGAGCTTGCGCTTTACTTCATCATCAAGGTTTCTCACCGTGATGCTGGCCATGGTCCACCTCCAGAGGAAAAGATGTCAAAATCATCACTGATCGCAATGATATCGTATATTCTGCTTTCAACCGCTGTTGAAGTGGGGCATTACGCCTTCGGCGAAGCGGTGCATTTGCTCTAGGGTTGCGGATTCGGGCATGCCCATGCCGGTGATGCCGATGTTGACTTCTTCGAGGCCGGGGTAGTGGTCTTGGACTTCGAGGAGTTTTTCGGTTACGAGGTCGGCGGGGCCGGCGAAGAATCCTCCGCTTGCGACGTCGGCTTCGATGGTGGGGAGGTCGGCGGTGAGGAGTTGGGCAGGGTCGTTGGAGTTGATGGCGGCTACTTGTTGGTCGGAGAGGCCGCGGACGAAGCCGAGAGGTCCGAACATTTTTATGCGTTCTTCGGCCCAGAGTTTGGACTCTGCGATGGCCTGTTTGGTGCTGTCGGCGATGTAGACGGTGTAGGAGATGACGAGGTCGCCGCCGAGTTCGAGGTCGCGCCCGTGTTGGGCTTGGACTTCTTGCCACTTTTGGACGACTTGGTCGGCGGCTCCACCGGGTGCAGCTCCGCCTCCGATCATGCCTTTGATCCCGTATTTGGCCATGAAGTTTAGGCCGCGTTCGGAGGCTGATACGACGGGTTGCCACCACTCGACGGGGTTTTTCGGTCGTGGGACGAGGGTGATCTCTTCTAGTTCGTAGCCGCGATAGGGAACGGCTGGTGGGATGTCGTAGTGTTTGCCGTGGTGTGAGAACGACCGCTCGTTGAAGGCCTTGTACATGACCTCGACCTGCTCCTCGAAGAGCTCGCGGTTGGCGTCTTGGTCGATGATGGGGTTGCCGAAGGTTTCGACTTCGCGAGAGTGGTAGCCTCGACCGATTCCGAAGCGGACGCGCCCGTTGGTAAGGATGTCGGCGGTGGCGTAGTCTTCGGCGAGGCGGACCGGGTGCCACATCGGGTTGATGTTGAAGCCGCATCCGAAGCGGAGATTTTTGGTGAGATGTGCGAGGTGGACGAAGAGCATCAAGAGGTTGGGGATGCACTCGTAGCCTTCGCGTTGGAAGTGGTGTTCGGCGCCCCAAAGGGTGTCGAAACCGAGTTCGTCCATGGTGGTGGCGAAGGATGTGGACTTGTCGAAGACGGTGGCGAGTTGGTCGTCGGGTAGCCAGCGGTCGTTTGCTGGGACCCCGGCGTAACCGATGTCGTCCATATCGACGCAGCCTGCGTATAGAACTCCGAATTTTGTGATCATGATGGATCGGATTATCGCATAGCGTGCGAGTGGTGTTGGGGCGTGGCGCGTTGAAGCACCTGCTGGGGGCAGGTCTGAAGTGGCGGGGCTTTTGCTCCGGTTGTATTTCAAGCGTCCGGGTGAGGACGCCCGCGGGATTGTCAAGGTGAAGGCCCAGGTGGTCGCCGGGCCCTCACCCTAGCCCTCTCCCAGCGGGAGAGGGGATCTGTATTTCTTTCCCTCACCGGCGGCGGGGGATTTCAGGTTTTTCGAATCATCGCCGCGTCTTTTGGGGAGCGTGCGATTGTGGGTGAATGGTAGATAAGGGTTCCAGGACCTCCGACGTCGCCAGACCGTCGACTCTCCGGTCGGCGACTTGAAAGTCGTGCCGCCCGGCGTTGCTTGATTCGTTCCTTCTCGCTAATCCTGTAGGTCACTCCAGCTCGCTCCGCTGGAATCGCTTTGCCGGCGTCAGAGAACGGCGTTCGCTCGAACCTTGAACGGGCATCCTCCGCTTGCCCTTCCCCCCTGGATTCCGGCTTTCGCCGGAATGACGGAGGGCCCCATCTGGATCCCCGCGTGAGCGGGAATGACGGGATTGTGGAAGGGGAGGTTGTCCGTCTGGCTTGCTAGTCGGAGCCAGCCATGCTCCGCATCCGAGCCCTTAGGCTACAACGGTCTCTATACCGAATTTTGTGATCCGCGTTTCGCCCGAACTTCCTAAGCTTGTGATAGGTGCTGCGACAGGCCTCCGTCGGCTTCTGCCCTTTGCATTTGCCTTGGGCGTCGGCTTAATAGGCCTGGGTGCCTCCCATCCGCGGACCGTTGTTTGTAATTGGTCAGTAAGCAGTATCAATAAGGAAATGGTGCACGCTTCCCGTATCGACACGGCGATGTTCTGGGCGCCTTGGCTGTTGACCCGATGGGTCTTGGGCTTCGGCGCTTAGTTACTGTTGTACTACAACATGTGTGGTGGAGTCAAGAACTAGGATGCGAAAGATTGGGAAAGATGGGAAGGATCGGGGTGTTGTGGGAGAGGGGTGTAGCGGTGATGGTGGGGTGTCTGAACCAGGATGGGTTGGATTGAATGATGGACTAGGATGGGTTGTGGTTGGCGGGGGTGTTGCGTTGAATGGCGGGGGATTTGTTGTTGTAAGGTCCGCGCCAGTTGGCCCCCCGGTTGCCCTCACCCTGGCCCTCTCCCGCGGGGCGAGATCTGTGCACAACGTCCGTCATTCCGGCGAAAGCCGGAATCCAGAGGGGCCGGGCAAGGGGAAGGCGCACGTGATCTGACCGTGAATCCGTCGTATGTGAGGTTGTGCACAGCACCCGGGGCGAGAGAGGGGATCGTTGTTGTGGGTGAGGGTGGTTCTGCGAGGGCGATGTTGTTGGGCGTTTGAACTATGATGCGAATGATTGGAAAGGATGGGAATGATGGGGTGTTGATTGTTTGGGTACTGCGGTGGTGATGAGGGCGAGATTTGACTCTGGGGGCGTGCTTGGCGGGTTTGGTTGTGGTTAGACTTGATGTTCGTTGGAGTTTTGGTCTGCCGAGTGAATTGGAGTGTTCTGCATGGTGTCGAGAGAAGTGAATGTCAATCGTCCGGAGCATAGTTGGATTCCGTTTTATCGGGAGTTGGCGGAGAAGTTGGTGAACGATGGTTGGCGGGAGCGGCAGGGGGAGTTGGTGGGGATGTTGAGGGAGATGGCATCTGCAGGATTGCGGATGCCTCCGCTTGCTACGAGGCTGAATGAGAACATTGATCCGATTACTTTTCTTGCAATGTTCAATCGCAGTCTGAATTGGAACGATAACCGCCGAATCATAGGTTGGCTACGTGACCGTTTTGAAATCGGTGCCGTATCGCCACTTGTCGATCCATGGGTACCGAAATCGAATCGATATGTAATCAGCACGGCACGAAACCCAGACCCGGTTTGGGACATGATAGCGACGATAATCGATCGAGATTCTTTGGTTCGGGACGAAGATTCGAGTGGGTTAATGTGGCAATTCGATTCGTGTTTGAGAAATATCGGCATATCGAAATTGACTGCTGGGATGTTTTGGGTTAGATCAGACGTGTTTTTACACAATGACACAGTCAACGCGGTTGGCGGTAAAGATCTAAGGATCGAGGCGCGAGATGCCAAGTCTTACTTCGCGTGCCTGGCGAGGACAAAAGAACTGACGCGACAGTCGTTACCTGAGCTCAATATGTCGGTTTTCAAGACGCAAAACCCCGATTGGGATCCGCCTAAGGTATGGATTGTGCGAGGAGGTCGCAGAGCAATGGCGGTCGAAGAATTTCTGACTGGCGGATACACGGGAGTCGGATTTGCTTTTGGCGATTTCGACATCTCGGGTGTCAGGACCGTGGATGAGTTACGGCGATTCTGCGATGCAAGGAGCCTCAATCAGGACGGGATAGACCAAGTGGTTCAGTTCCTAACGGAAATTGCGATCAGTGATTTTGTATTGATGCCTGGTCCGGGGTCCGCGGCAAACTACTACGGCCGCGTCACGTCAGATCCGTACCATGAACGAAACGGAACGCACCGCAACAGGCTAGATGTTGAATGGTCTCCAAAGAAGATATCGCGCGCTGAGCTTGATCTTTCGAGTTATAGGTCGACCGTGACACGCCCGAACCGGGACGTCCAAGATCGATTTTTGGAGATCATCAAGGATGGCAAGAGTTATGACATCGGAAACTTTGAATTCGAGATGCCAGAGGATAGCTGGGTGCCGTTTCATTTGGAGATTGGGAGAAAGTTGATCGAGGGTAAATGGTGGTTGCCGGAGAAGCGGCAAGAATTCGAGGACATGATTGATGAAATCAGGTGGACTGATCCTGAGGATGTCGGTGAAGACTACGAGTATCAGCGTTGGACAGGAGACCCGTTTTCGTTTTATCTGTCGTTCAACATGAGGACTGCTGGAAACATGCGCGTATTCGCGTATCACAAGGTAAAGGAGTTGATGCAGATCGAATCTGAAGTACCAGATGAGGCACATGAGGCGTACGGATTGGGAGTTGGTTGGGGATGGGACCCACCGCTAAACGACGATGAGGGTTCCTTTCTATGGGATTTCTTCCGGTTAGCGACTGAATTCGAACCAACGATCAACTCAGCAGATTATGAAGATCAGTTCATCAACTTTTATGACCGCGCTGCTTCCGCGTCTTCTCTGTCCGGCATGCGTGGCCGGGTTCTCTCATACTTGCTGTACTGGATTGATCCGACCAAGTACGTGCTTGCGCGAAGGCTGCGGAAGCAAGAACTCGGATTAGTAGCAGATCTGCAAGCTTTGGACCTGACTGTTTCGCAAGAGCTTGCTGGAGGCACTGAATACATGAATGCGGTGGGAGGACTGCTGGGAATAGGAAGAGCCAACGGATTCACGATACTTGATGTCAATCGGAAGTCGACGACGCGGGAGATGCTTGGGTTGCCGGTTTTCGAGAGTAAGGGGGCACGGGTTACTGGGGATGAACTGGTAGATAAGTTGCTCGATGGTGTCTTTTTCGACCGCGCCGAGTTCGTCCGCATCCGCGACCTTTGGCAGTCCAAGATGAACCTAGTTCTTCAAGGAGCACCAGGGGTCGGGAAGACGTTCGTGACTCGGAAACTCGCGTACGCGTTGCTGGATGACGATACCGAGGTTGCAGACGACAGAATCGTGAATGTGCAGTTTCATCAGTCTTATTCGTATGAGGAGTTTGTGCGAGGATATCGGCCGGATGTCAACGACCGCGAGGAGTTGGTATTCCGGGTGCAGAATGGGGCGTTTTTGCGGTTGTGCGAGGAGGCGGGTAAAGAGGAGAACGAGGGCAAGACGTACGTGATGACCATCGATGAGATCAACCGGGGAAATTTGAGCCGGGTGTTTGGGGAGTTGCTGTCGTTGATTGAGAAGGACAAGCGGGGAGATGGGTTCAGCGTTGAGTTGTTGGGTAGCGATGAAAAGTTTTCGGTGCCTGAAAATGTGTACATACTAGGCACGATGAATTTGGCGGACAGGTCTTTGGCGGGGATGGACTATGCGATGCGACGTCGGTTCGCGTTCGTGACGTTGAAGCCGCAGTTTGGGGAGTCGGTGTTCGTGGATTGGTTGCGCGAACGTGAGGTGCCGGACGGGATGATTGAGCGGATCAATTCTCGGATGTCGGCGCTGAATGAGGTTATTGCAAGTGACCCGTCGTTAGGTCGGAACTTTGCGGTGGGGCATTCGTATTTCTGCGATATTGCGGACGGTGGTGAGGACGATTGGGAGGCGTGGTACAGGAACATCGTGAGGACTGAGATCCAGCCGTTGTTAGAGGAGTATTGGTTCGACAATGCTTCGAATGCTGAGGGAGAGGTCAGCAAGTTGCTGGACGATTCGCAATGACGAGTGAAACAGTAGACGTGGTGGAGGGGCAGGAACGGGGGGATGGATCGCCGAGGGCGCTTGGAATTGACAAAATCCCGGTCGAGAATTGGTGGCATATGTTGTTGTATGCCTGGGACCTGGTGGAGTTTAATGATCAGTTCGAGGCGGAGGTTGTTGGGGCACCGGATTTGCGTGCGCTCTTGACGAACATTTTGGTGTTTCTGACGAAGCGGCAGATTCGGCGTGGGTTGCGTGGGGATTATGTTGAAAGATCGGAGGAGTTGCAGGGTGTAAGGGGTCGGATCGATTTTGCGCAAACGTTGCGAGGAATGTCGATTTATCGCGGGCGATTGCACTGCGAGTACGAGGAGTTCACTCTGAATGTGCCTCGGAATCAGATTGTGCGTTCGACGTTGAGCGACTCGATAAAAATGGGGTTCACAACAGTCGAGGAGGGGCGTGCGAAGCATTCGCGGTTGGTTTCGGACGTTGAGGCTTTGCTGCGGATGTTGTACGAGATTGACCGGGTGCGGGTTACGCGGCGGCTGATTGCTTCGGAATTGCGGCAGCTGGGACGGAACGAGCGGGAGTACAAGTTGATGTTGAAGATCTGCGAGATGTTGCAGGATCCGTCGATGCCGAAATCCGATGAGGGGTCGGACCTTGAATATGTTGACTGGCTTCGGAAGCAGGAGCATGCCATATTTGAGAGGTTCGTGGCGAATTTTTACAAGTTGAATCTGCACGGTAATGGTTGGGATGTTTCGGCACAAGGCAAAATGGAGTGGCACGAAGCGAGTGGCCGAGAGGAAGTTGGCATTCGGCTACCGAACATGTACCCGGACATCTACATGACTCATTTGAGCGGCAAGATAGTGGTTCTGGATACGAAGTGGTATTCGACGCCTGTCAGCGAACGATATGAAGCTGAGTCAGTACACACGAGCAATTTGTATCAGATGTACGCGTATTTGGCATCGCAAGACTATCGATTGGGTCCGCATCGAACGTCATCAGGCATCTTGCTCTACGGTCAGACTGAGATCGGGCATCGTCGCTTGCGCACGCGGATCGATGATCATCCGTTTTGGGTTGAGACGTTGGATTTGCATCAGGATTGGGAGGATATTGAGGGGGATTTGGTGGGGTTGATTGAGGAGACGGTTGGTGATGAGTAGGACATTGGTTGTCCCCGATACGTGTGCCCCCCTGCGTCTCACTGCGCTCGACGCGTCCCCTTTTGCTTCGTAAAAAAGGGAGGAAGCCTGATCTTCGGTTGACCGTTAAAATATTGAAGGACGGCGATATTAGGAACTGAGGACGGAGGTGCCGTCATGGTCGCAGAGAGAAAGAGATATCGTCTGCTTTGTGCGTTGTACGATCCGTCTGAATCTACGGAACCGGACAAGTACATGGCGGAAGTTCAGTCGTTCCCGAATTGCGTGGCTTGGGGCGATACGGCCGAAGAGACTCTCGCGATATTGGAGTCTGTAGTGGTGGAGACGATTCAGGTCTATCAAGAGCGGGGCTATGAGCTTCCGCCGGGAGTGTCGCCGCTTGCATCGGAAGTGGAGTTGGTTTCTGAGCCGAGGGTGCTAGAGGTATCGGTTTGACCTACCGCGAGTTGACGCGGAAACTGCGGAGGTTGGGTTGTGTGTTCGTTCGTCAAGCACGAGGTAGTCACGAGATTTGGGCGAACGACAATACGGGAGCGACATCGGCGATTCCCCGTCACGGGAGCCGGGACCTAAAACCCGGTACATTGAGTCGGATCATCAAGAATCTGGGGATATCAAGGGACGAATTGGATGGTGCGTGATTCGTGCATACTCCGCTCGCATTGCTTCGCTCGCTCGCGCCCCTTTCGCGAGGCTAAAGGGGCTATTTGCGATGAGTAGAACGTTAATACTCGGTGGCGCCAGATCCGGCAAGAGCCGGTATGCGTTGGAGTTTGGGGAGTCGCTTTCGGAGGATCGCGTATTCATTGCGACTGCGCAGGGGTTTGATGAAGGGATGAAGGAGCGGATTTCGAGGCATCAGTCGGATCGGAATGTGTCGTGGCGGACGGTGGAGGAGTTGGTGGAGGTTTGGGATGTGATTGAGAGGGAGTGTCAGGCAGGTCGGGTGATTGTGTTGGACTGTTTGACGCTTTGGTTGAACAACTTGATGCTGTTTGAGAGGGATGTGGAGTCGGATTTGGCGCGGTGGGTGGCGTGTTTGGAGGGTGTGAAGGGGGACGTGATTTTGGTGTCGAACGAGATTGGGTTGGGGTTGGTGCCGGACACGGAGTTGGGTCGGGAGTTTCGGGATTTGCATGGTCGGATGAATCAGGCTGTGGCGACGGTTTGTGATCGGGTGTTGTTTATGGTCTCGGGGTTGCCGGTGGTCGTGAAGGGGGAATTGCCGTAGGTGTTGCAAGGGTAGAAGGGAAAGTGGTCGCTCCGCGCCGCCTTTCCGCCCCGGGCATCCCCTGCGAAAATCGTTTCGCTCTTTCGCCTCCCTTTCGCTTTGCGAAGGGGTTCTTTGCATAACCATTGGGAGCGATGGCACGGTGGTGAGATTCCGCATGAACCGCCCTTGCACCGCCCCTCTGGATGGACGTTCCGTCCGCTGAAGCGCCGGATTTCGCCGGAATGACGGTGGTTATGCACAGCACCCGAAGGGGAGGGTGTCTTCGCCTTTCCGCCCCGGCAAAAACGGCGAGATTCGTTTCGCTGTGGGCGGGTTTGAAACCCGCCCCTACGGTGTTCGCTTCGTTTTGTTAAGTGGAGGGTCTCTGAACCATTGACGGATATGTCCGGTGAAGTGAGTTTTGAGGGCCATCGAAAAATCCGATGGGGGAATTTGAAAATGACGAAGTGGGAGACGTGTCCGGCGGTTTGCGATCGGGTTTTGTTTATGGTTTCGGGATTGCCGGTGGTGAAGGGGGAGCTGTGATTCGGAAGGATTGGTATGATGTGCGGTTGGTTGTGGGGGTTTTAAGGAAGCGCTTCCGGGTTTTTGTCTCGGTAACGCGCAGCGCTGGGAACGAGATTTGGGGAGGTTGCGATTCTGTGCCGTGGAGGGATCTGTGCGCAACTCGGTTGAGTGGTCATCGGGGTCGTCATTGCGGTCACGGGACCGTTGCCAAACGCCTCTGGATTCCGGCTTTGGCCGGAATATCGTTGCGCACCGCTGGAATGGCGGTGGTTGTGCACAAGTCCCGTGGAGAGAGAGAATTGCGACACATACCCCGTCGCGCTGCTTGATTGGGTAGATGTTCCGAATGCTGATGCGCCGTCTTTCGCCGGAATGAGGTCGGTTTCGGGGATGTCCGCCTCGGGTCGAGTTTGTGCATGCTTGAGTTGATGGGACGCAGTTGAGTAGGGAATCTGGTGTGCGTGGTGATGGAGGTAGCGATCAGGGGTGAAACAACCCGGATTGCCACCTCGATTGCTCAAGAACGTTCCGATATTCCGTTGACGAGTTGTTGATGAATGCGGGGGTTTTCGTTCAAGGAGCCGCATTTCGGGGTTTGTGCTCAACCCTTCACCAAACGAAGCGGATACGGCGTACCATATGCACTGTTGTTTCAGGAGCCATATTTCGCGATTTACGCTCAACTCTTTACCAAACGAACCGGATGTGGCGTACGATATGCACAGTTGTTTAAGACTGTACCGTCTGTGGAGGATTGCAAGAGTATGTTGAGAGCATTGAGCGGAAATCGTGTTTGGTTGTGGTTTGCTGTGCTGGCGTCGTTGGTCTTGGTGGCGGTTTCTGTTGTAGCGACCGGCGGGAGGGATTTGTCTGCGGCATCGCCGGGTTCGTTTGACACGAAGTACGGTCTGGGCACCGACGGTCGTTATGGTCGTGCGATTTGGTCCAATGGTGAGACGTTGTGGCTGGTGATCTTGGGCGGTCAAGTCAGGGCGTTCAATCTCAACGATATGTCTCGTGACCCTGACAAGGATCTTTTGGGCATATCGGGTTCCGGCAACAAGAATGCGAATGGGATGTGGTCGAGTGGGAACGTGATGTACCTTACGGACGATAAAGATCGGCGAATGTATGCCTACAGCATGTTGGCGGACAACTATGGCGACCGTTTGGCAACCAACGAATTTCGCCCCCATTCGTACAACTCCGCGCCTAAGGGCATCTGGTCTGACGGAACGCACGTTTGGATTGCAGACGCAAACGATGCGCGGATTTACGTTTACGACATGGACGGCAATCGTCAAAGATCCATGGACATCGTGAATCTGGACGATTCCGGCGACGCTAATCCCAACGCGATTTGGTCGAACGGTCATACGGTGTGGGTCGGGGATAACGCAGACCGCAAGATATATGCCTATCGAATCTCGGATGGTTCGCACCAACCCGAATTGGACTACGACACACTTTCAGCTGCGGGAAATGTCAGCCCAAAGGGGCTCTGGTCGGACGGAACGTATATGTACGTTTTTGACAACGTGACTAAGGAGGTGTTCAGGTATCACGCGCACGATGCGGCTGCGGCAATCACGTCGTTGAGCTTGGTGTCGGGGACCGAATCTGTCGACATCGGTACATTCCACTCTTCGTACTTCGAACTCGACGCTCGTGTGAAACGCTCGATTTCGGAAGTGACCGTGGAGTATGAAGCTACCAGCGGTGCGGCTGTGACCATCGATCCGCCGGATGCTGACAACATCGAAACGGGCCATCAGGTGGCGTTGGGTTTGCCGTCTGGCAGTTACGATGCAGACACAGAGATCACTCTAACGTTGACGTCGAACGGGACCACAAAAACGTATTCGATCGTTGTCACGCGGGTGGATGTCGACGAGATATCGTCGGATGCGACGCTGAGCGCGTTTTCGACCAGTGGCATAGATTTCGGCACATTCGATTCGGCCGAAACTTCATACGAAGTGGATGTTGGGAACGATGTGAGTATGACGACGGTGAGCGTCACGCCCAGTGATGCAGGTGCGCGGTACATGATAACTCCGGAAGATGCCGACACCGTTGAAACGGGTCACCAAGTTGAGCTTGTGATAGGGCTCACAAGAATCGCGGTTGAAGTAGCAGCATCGGACGGGGGGACCGTAAATACGTACTACGTGGTGATCAACCGGCCCGCAATCGTTGGTACGCCGGTTTATTCGGGTTTCAATGAGTTGGACGCCCCTGCCAATGCTTTGCGTGCGATTTGGTCGGACGGTACGACCCTGTGGGCGACGATTATCGGCGGTGAAATCAGGGCATTCGATCTCGCCACTATGGCGCGTAGGAGCGGCAAAGACATCATCGGCGTAAGTGCAGCTGGAAACGAAAACATCAACGGTCTGTGGTCTGACGGTGACGTGATGGCGGCTTCAGACAACGTAGACGACAAGATCTACGTTTACGATGTGTCCACGCGCAGGCGGTTGAGCAACCTAGAATTCTCGCTCTCGGGATCCAACGACCACGGCAAGGGATTATGGTCAGACGGCGATACTCTGTGGGTGGTCGATCATGGGGACGACAAGGTCTATGCCTATTACTGGCGAGGGACCAATCACGGGGACCGTAGGCCTGGGAAGGACTTTAACCTCGGCGCCAAAAACGGTCGTGGGGCTGGACTTTGGTCGGACGGCGAAACGATATGGGTTTCAGACGATGAGGATGGCGCGGTCTACGCCTACAGTTTGGCCTCAACGAGGTTAGGAACGCGTCAGAGTTTGCTGGACCTGATAGACCTTGGAGACCACGGCAACACTTCGGCAAAAGGGGTCTGGTCGGACGGTTCCGCGATGTTGGTGTCGGATGAAGCCGACAACGGGATCTACACCTACACCGTGCCGACCGCATTGACGCTGAGTTCGTTGTCATTGAGCGACATCGATATAGGCATGTTCGATGCTGAGCAATCGAGCTACACGGCGAACATTGGGAGCGATGGTGCGAGTTCTACTACAGTCACTGCGGTTGCGACCGACTCGTCGAATGTGGGAGTGTCGATTAGCCCAGGTGATGCCGACACCGTAACGTCGGGTCACCAAGTCTCGATTCAAACGGGTTCGCAGACGATCGAGATCACGGTGACGGACAATACGAATAGCGCATTGACTCGAACTTACCGGGTGATCGTGGTGAAGCTGGCGCCGGCGAATTTGAGCAACGACGCGGAACTGAGCGCGTTAAGTCTCGGGTCGGACGTTGACTTCGGCACATTCGACGCGGCTGTAACCGAGTATGAAGCTGTGGTTCCTGCAAGCGTCTCGCAAGTGACTGTGGCACCGACGACGTCTGATGCAAACGCGATTACGATGATTACTCCGACTGACGCAGATACGGGAGCGACTGGGCACCAAGTTGATTTGGGCTTTGGCACCAATAGGATCTCCGTCAATGTGGATTCGACGGATGGCACGGCGGACAAGACTTACGTTGTGGCCGTAACCCGCGCAGTGATTTTGAGCGAACTCCAGTTGCTCGATCAATCTGGTAACTCGCTTACGATGACGGAGTTTTCACCGACAGTTCGAAATTACCAAGCGTTTGCTGGAAGCAGCGTGACGAGCGTGACTTTGAATGCGGCGGCTCCGGGTACAGGGAACACGGTGACGTACTCCAAGACCGACGAAAACACGGTGGATTCAGGTATTCAGTTCTCGATGACTCCTCAACTGAACCGTGTGACAGTGACGATCACCTGGACAGATGGGACGGATACGGAGAGCGCAGATTACATGCTTCGGATCTTCAGAAGCAGCGCCGACGCGTTCCGTCGCGAATACACGCGGGAAATCGACGGGATCGAAGCTCATGGCAACAATCTTGCTCGCGGCATCTGGTCAGACGGAACGACGCTCTGGATCGTGCAGGACAACAGCGACGACGAACATAATGCGTCCAAGCTGTTCGCCTATGTGATTTCCACGGGTGCTCGAGACGCGACGAAAGACATTGAGCTTCCGGATGCGAACGTGGGCAGTCCGCGTGACATTTGGGCCGATGGCACCGACATCTATGTCACCGACGCGGTCGAAGACAAAGTGCATGCGTACAACCTGTCGACGAAACAGGCGGTTACGAGCAAAGATGTCAACCTTAGGCCCGACATTCGATATAACGCGTCGCCGTGGGGGATCTGGTCCGATTCATCCATCGTTTGGGTAGTCGATAACTCGACTGGGTACATTCTCGCCAGGAACGCTGCCGATAATGTTCGAATTCCTGATCGGGACATCGAAAAGGTTGTCGATGGCGAAGATTTCGCCACCCATGCCGTTTGGGGTGACGGAGCGACGCTTTGGGCGCTGGGTACGACGGGCAATGCGTTGGAATACGGGATCTATGCCTTCGATCTGGTGACTGGTGAGCGCCGAGAAGACCTAGATTTCACCGGCGTTTACAACTTCGGCATCAGGTCTCCGAGAGGAATCTGGTCTGACGGTTCGACGATGTATGTTTCCGACACCGATAAGAACATGGTGTTTGCGTTCAACATGCCCGATAACACTGACTTGTCGTCGCTGACGGTAAAGAATGGGAGTGTTGATGTAAACATCGGAGTGTTCTCGGCCGGAACTGAGACCTACGAGGCTGAGGTGGCGAACTCTGTCAGTTCAGTGACGGTTGCAGCGACGGCGTCGGATTCCAATTCGACCGTCACGTTCAGCGTGGCTGACGCGCAAGGCACGGTTGACGACCATCAAGTCACATTGTCAGTGGGCGAGAACACATTCACGATTTTGGTTGCCAACGGCGACTTCATGAGGGTGTATACCGTGACGATTACCCGTTTATCGTCATGATCGGCCGGTGATTCAGTGTTGGGTTAACTCGCATCGACATCATCGCCCTAGCAACGGTTTAAGAAATCAGATCGTTGCTAGGGCGATGTAGATTGCTAGTTCGGTGATTTGTTGGGTGGCGCCTAGGGTGTCTCCGGTGTGGCCGCCGAGTCGGGGTTGGAAGTAGAGGCGGATTAGGATGTGTCCGGTGATGGCGCCGGCGGTGGCTAGGAGGGCGGCGGTTGGGGAGAGGAAGAAGGCTACGGTGGCGGTGGTTATTAGGGCGGTTAGGGTGGCGATGATGGTGTTAACGGGTTTGAAGGGTTGGTCTTGGGGGCCGGCGATGCCGTCTGCTTTGGCGTAGCGGCTGGTGGCCATGACGATTACGGTCGAGGTGCGGCTGATGATGTGGGCGGCGATTAGGGCGGTGATGATGGTTGTGGTGTCGGGGAGGGATGAGAGGGCGGCGACTTTGGCGGAGATGACGATGATGAGGGCGAGGGCGCCGAAGGTTCCGATGCGGGAGTCGGTCATGATTTCTAGGGAACGGGCGCGGTCGTATCCGCCGCTGATGCCGTCGAAGGTGTCGGCGAGTCCATCTTCGTGGAATGCGCCGGTGAGGAGTGCGGTTGCGGCGGTGGCGATTAGGACGGCAACGACGGTGGGTAGTGCGAGGCTGGCGATTCCGAAGGCGAGGGCGGCGACGGACCCGATGATGGCGCCGACGATCGGGTAGTAACGGCTCGCGGCGTTGAGGCGTTCGGGGGAGTAGTCGATTTGGAAGGGTGTTGGGATGCGGGTTAGGAAGTGGACGGCGAGGGCTAGGGTTTTGAGTTCGTTGCGGATTGCGGGGAGCATGGGTTAGATCATATTTCGGTGTCGATTCCGGTGGCGGGAACCTCCGAATTGGGAGGGCGGGTTTGAAACCCGCCCCTACGTCCGCGTCCCCGCTCGCTTCTCGAAAGGATTCTGTGCACAACCACCGTCATTCCGGCGAAAGCCGGAATCCAGAGGAAGGCGAAGCACGCCGCTAGTGCCGCAGGCGCGACGCTGGTGTGGGATGTTGTTCGGGGAAACGGTTGTTTTTATGTTTCTGGATTCCCGCGTCCGCGGGAATGACGAAGGGCGTCCGCGGGAATGACGGAGGGCGTCCGCTGGAATGACGATGGGTGCCCGCGGGAATGACGGACGTTGTTCACAGCACCTGAATGGGGCGAGTGCCCGATCATAGTTTCGTGCTGACTCCTGCGGAGTCGAATGTTGCCATTTCGTTGAGGATGGCGGCGGCGGCTTTGACGATGGGCCAAGCTAGGAGCGCGCCGGTGCCCTCGCCGAGTCGCATGTCGAGGTCTAGGAGGGGTTTGGCGTTTAGGGCTTGGAGCATGGCGTCGTGCCCGCGTTCGCCGGAGCGGTGGGCGAAGACGAGGGCGTCGGTGACGGACGGATCGGAGTCGATCGCGGCGATGGCTGCGGCGGTTGCGATGAAGCCGTCGACGATGACTAGGCGTTTTGCGTTGGCGGCGGTTTGGATTGCAGCGGCCATCATCGCGATTTCGAAGCCGCCGTATTCCGTTAAGGCGGTCGCGGCGTCGAGTCGGGATGGCGTGCGTTCGGCGGATTTGGTAAGGACGGCGAGTTTGTGTTGGACGCCTTCGGAGTTGAGTCCGGTGCCGGGACCAACTAGGTCTTGGAGTGGGACATCGAGGATCTTGTGGGCGATGATTGAAGCTGATGCGGTGTTGGCGATTCCGATTTCGCCGAAGCAGACGGCGTCGGTTGTGTTGAACCCCCTCTTAATCTCCCCCTGAGAGGGGGAGGGGAAAAGGTTAGTCTCCCCTTGAGAAAGGGAAGGGAAAAGGTTAGTGCCGTGTTTAGTCGCGAGGTGGTATTGGGCTTTGGTCATCGCGGGGCCGATGCTGAAATCCGCAGTGCCGCTGCCTATGCGTCGGTTGATGAGGTCTGGGTGGTTGATCGGATCGCCTTTGATGCCGGCGTCGATGATTCGTATCGGGATGTCGAGAGATCGTGCGATGACGTTTGCTGCGGCTCCGCCGGCGAGGAGATTGAAGACCATTTGGCGAGTGACCTCGGACGGATACGCAGAGACGTTTTGGTCTGCGATGCCGTGGTCTGCTCCGAAGATGATTAGTTGGCATGTCGACATGCTCGGTTGGAGGGTGCCTTGGAGCGTGGCGATCTGCGCGGCGAGTTGTTCAAGACGGCCGAGCGAGCCGATGGGTTTGGTTTTGGAGTCGAGGGCTCGTTGGAGGGTTGTGTGAAATCGGGAGGTCATGGTGATGCGGGTGCTTGGCTAGTCCGATTTTAGATTTGGCGATGCCATATAATCCCGTTGAAGCGTCGAAGCATCAGTCACGGGGTCAACATGAACAAGGTACAGGCGGTCATTTCGGCATCTAAGGGTGCGCCGGTTTCGTTGGAGACGATTTTGGTTCCGGACCCGGGGCCTGGGGAGGCGTTGATTCGGGTACAGGCTTGTGGGGTTTGTCACACGGATTTGCACTATCGCGAGGGTGCGATTGGTGATGATTTTCCGTATTTCCTTGGGCATGAGGCGGCCGGTGTCGTGGAGAAGGTTGGGGACGATGTTGGGAATGTAGCGCCGGGTGATTTTGTGATTATTGCTTGGCGGGCGCCTTGCAATACTTGTCGGTCGTGTCTGAGGGGTCGGCCTTGGTATTGCTTCGACAGTCGGAACGCGACGCAGCAGATGACGTTGGAGGATGGGACGCCGTTGTCGCCGGCGTTGGGGATTGGTGCGTTTGCGGAGTTGACGTTGGTTGCGGCTGGTCAGGCGGTGAAGGTGAACCCGGCAGCTGACCCTAAGGCGGCGGGTTTGATTGGTTGCGGGATCATGGCTGGTCTGGGTGCAGCGATCAATACTGGTGGCGTTTCCCGTGGCGATTCGGTGGCGGTGTTTGGTTGCGGCGGTGTTGGCGATGCCGCGATTGCAGGTTCGAAGCTGGCTGGCGCGCACACGATCATCGCGGTGGATATCGACGACCGGAAGTTGGAGTGGGCGAAGGGTTTCGGAGCGACGCACACGGTGAACTCTCGTGAGGTCGATGCGGTGGAGGCGATTCAGAACATCACGGGTGGCAACGGCGCTGATGTCTGTGTGGAGGCGATTGGTCTGCCGCAGACATACGAGCAGGCGTTCTTCGCACGGGACTTGGCGGGGACTGTCGTGCTGGTTGGTGTGCCGAGTCCGGAGATGAAGATCGAGTTGCCGATGATCGAGGTGTTTGGTCGCGGCGGCGTGTTGAAGTCGTCGTGGTATGGCGACTGTCTGCCGACTCGTGATTTCCCAATGTACATCGATCTGTACATGCAGGGCAAGTTAGATTTGGATGGTTTCGTGTCGGAGTCGATTGGGATTGGCGATGTCGAGGAGGCGTTCCATAAGATGGAGCGTGGCGAGGTGCTGCGTTCGGTTGTGGTTTTGTGAGATTGAACTATGATTGCCGTGATTTTGAAAGATGGGAATGATGGGCTTTCGTGATGTCGGCTAATGGTCATAACCCTTGTGTGATTACCAAAGCGGATGGATTGGAGGTTGAGATTGCCAGCGGCGCGATGACGCGGCTTGCTGGTGTGTCAGAGGTACTGTCCGGGTCGACGGGGATTCATCTGGCGATTGCGACGGTACCGCCTGGTCGGTGTTCTACGGCGCATTATCACGTGAATTGCGAGTCGGCGATTTATGTCGTGAGTGGCGAGGGGATGTTTCTGCACGGACGGGAGTTGGATGTTGAGGAGTCGATCGGGCCGGGGGATTTTATTTATGTGCCGCCGGATTCGAATCATCAGCCGGTGAACACGTCGGCGGATGAGGACTTGGTGTTGATAGTGGCGCGGAATACGCCTGTGGAGATAGTTGTGGATTTGGAGGAGGCTGGGCGGCAGGATTGTCGGTGAGGGCGGGATCCGCGATGCTCGGTCCCGGTGGCAAGCTGAGGTCGGGTGTGGGACAACAGAGGGGTGTATATTGGATTGAAGATGTGGCAAGTGTAACGTTCGGGCAATGGTGAAGGGATCTTAATGTATATCTTGAGATTGGTGATGTTGAGCGCGATTCTTGCAATCGTTTGGGCAGGGTGTTCGGAAGACCCTACGGCAGAAACTGGTGACGTCTCGCAGGACGTGAAATCGTCTCCTTCCATGCTCGAAACCGCTGAGCCTCGATTGGTTGACACGCCTTCAGTCGGATCCCGAGCCTCGAGCACGGCCATTGACGAATATGCGGTGGGCTGTGCGGACGCTTTGAGCGCCGGACTGAGCGCTATTGATCCGGAGAGTGGTTTCACTTACCGGCAATGGTCGAATGGGTTTGCCGCAACGATCAAGGCGTGGGAACAGATTGATCCGCCAGAGGAGATCGCCGATTGGCACAACAGCGTCTTGGCCAGTCAAAAGGCGACGAAGGAATTGGTGGACGGTTATCCGGGTTCGGTAGATGACTTGATATTGGACAACGAGGAGTTCTTGTTGGGGATGTTCGAAGAGCTGGCGGAATACGGGTTTGCACAAGAACGGGCTTGGATGAACCTGCCCTCGGATGTGCGGGATCGTCTGGTGGCGGCAGGTTGCTACGATGAGGGTGGCACTGGCGACACAGTGGAGGTTGATGGTGAGAAGTGTGATCGCTTGTTGGACGATCTCACGGTATCGGGCGCAACAGGAACGGTTTCGCCGGAAGCCGCACGTTATCGATGCATTTTCAATGAGGCAACCACGCACTCCGGCAGCCGCACGTTGGATAATGATGTGCTGGTGGCGGTGGTCGACCAATCGGTCGGATTTGAATTTAACGGCGAGGATACGCCGGCTGACGTTAAGGCACGGCTCTACCCGCGGCTCGACGGAAATGATTTCGTCCACGTATCTGGAATACAGGAGGGAGACGAATGGCACGCGGAGTTGGATCACCTTGAATCGTTGGACCTCGGTGCGGTGCGTGAGGCATCCCACTCCTTCACCTCCGGGCTCGGAGACTACACTCTCGTGGTGCGTGCCTCGTGGCGTGGCGACGTGGAGGCCACGGTCTTCTACGCGATCCATATTCGGATGGATCTAGGGCCGGTATCCAACCTGCGGTACGCATGGGAAGGGGGAGGGTCGTCGATCCGGGTTACTTGGGACGCGGTTGAAGGTGCTGACTACTACAACGTTTATCTGGGAGCTTCGGGTTGTCGCGATAGTTATCTCCGAGTGTGCGATGAATTGGCATCGAACGTGGTGGAAACGACTTACGTCCACGTTGATGCGAATGCGGTGGAAACGTACGTCCACGTTGATAAGGTGGTGTGGCGTCCCAATTATTACTGGGTGGTCGCCTGCTCCGGCGATTGGTGCTCGGAGGTCTACTCGGAGAATCCGGCGCAGCCTATCGAAGAAAGGCCCGACGCGCCTGCCAACGTTCGTTTCGCCATTGAGGGTGCGTCGATACGGGTAGTCTGGGAGGCGGCTGAAGGTGCTGACAGCTACAACGTTTACTACGACGGGCGCCTGTTGACGACCGCGGTCGTCGGAACTGACTTTGTTCATACCGAACCGGATTATGGCGATTACGAATACTGGGTCACGGCTTGTAATAGAGGCGGGTGCTCGGATGTTGATTTCGAGAATCCGGCGAAGCCATTTGAAGACCGTCCAAGCGTACCCGCCAACGCGCGTACGGTGGTTGAGGGTTCATCGATACGGGTCAGTTGGGACCCAGTCGAAGGTGCGGGTTACTACAAGATTTACCATGACGACGCGCGCGCCGACTCACCGCAAGGCTGCCATCTGAGTTTCGCCGGCGGGGTCTTTCTTTGCGATGAATTGGCTGCGGATGTCCAAGAGGCCAGCTATTTGCACGCGGAACCAGATTTGGGCAGCTACAACTTTTACTGGGTCGTAGCTTGTAACCGAGGCGGATGCTCAGACATAGACGAGGAGAATCCGGCGCGACAGATGGGATCCGAGTCGTCGGGTCCCACTACCAAACGGGTGGATCCTTCACCGACTCCGGAACCGACAGCGACTATGACGCCGTCGGATGGGCCCGAGACGACGCCGACGCCTGAGGTGTCGCCGCCAAAGGATCCAACGCCGACACCGGAACCGACGCCCACGCCGGAACCGACGCTGACGGCAATTCCGGAGGAAACTCGGCCGTCCGCGCCGTCCAATGTGCGGTTCGCTATCGAGGGTGCGTCGATCCGGGTAGTCTGGGACGCGGTTGACGGCGCTGACCACTACACCGTCTACCATGGTGTTTCGCCGTTCGATTCACCGCCACCCTGTCGGCAGATCCGGGACGGCACGGTTCTGCTTTGCGAGGCGTTGGCTACGAATTTCGAGGAAGTCGCCTTTGTGCATACGGATCCCGATCCGGGATTGAACGATTTCTACTGGGTCGTTGCATGTAACGAAGGAGGATGTTCGGAGTTTGATCCTGAAAACCCGGCGAAGCCTTTTGAAGAACGGCCGATCTCACCTGCGAACTTGCGGACGGAGGTCGAGGGTTCGTCGATACGCGTCGGCTGGGACCCGGTTGAAGGTGCAGGTTCCTACAAGCTTTACCACGGTGAATCACCTTTCGATTCGCCGCTAAGTTGTCGGCTGAGCCTGGGCAGCGTCGTTGGGTTTTGCGAGGAATTGGTTGCAGATGTCGAGGAGGCCAGCTATTTGCATGCGGAACCAGATTTGGGGTTATACAACATCTACTGGGTCGTGGCGTGTAACAAAGGCGGTTGCTCGGACATCGACTCGGAAAATCCGGTGCGACAGGAGAAATCTAATACTCAGTGACCAACCTGTGAGCCCGAGACTCAGGGCGGATCCGAAGCGGCTGCGGATCGCCCAATGAAAAGAAAGCGTCGACAACATCGGCAAAAAGGGAGAGGAATTTATCCGGGTTGATGCCTGGGCAGCTCAGCGCCGCAGAGAGAGGTCGCTACCATCGGGAATCCGTACTTTTGCTTACTCTCGGTCTTACTCCGGCTGTGGTCCGTACTCGTTCTCGCCGAATGTGCTGGGAGACACCAAGAACACCAAGAGGGTAATCGACAACACACCGCCGGCGATTCCCGCTACCACGCCGATTGCAAGCAACCCCAATCCAAGCAATAGAATCTCCTCGGCCCGCCCGGTAAAGAGCCCGGTAAGGTACGATCCGAACTCAAATGGGGCCGACACGCTGTCTCCAAAAGGGGCCGTAAAGGCTTCGCCGAGAGCGAAAAATCCCCCGAACGCGACGTCGATAATAGCTAGCCCCAAGCCCAGCGCGAACAGATAAAAGCCCAACGTCCCCAGTACACAACCTACCGGTGTAATGCTGACTCCTAACGGCAGCCACCAAAACCCTCTGCCTGCGTCGTGTAGGCGCCTAACGGTTGCGGTTAACGTTGGTATCAGCGTGCCTAACAAGTAGAGTACAAGAATCACGCTGGCGGCATCGTGCAATTCAACGAGTATGAGTCCGATCACAAAGATGATGGTTTGCGCCAACACGAACAGCCAGAAATCGGAGCGTTTGGTGCGGCCGCTTAAGGCCATATAGTTCTTCAAGGTCTGGGTGTATGCCCTGATAATTTCTCACCTCCTCATATCGGCTTCGGGTATCCGCCATGGTACAGTTGGCTCGTTGTCCTAGCATGACCGAGCTGCCGGATCGCCTCTACCCGAGGCCACAGCCACCACAGCCATCACACCGTAAGGCGACCCTCATCGCCTGGCGACTCGACCGGGATCACGTCGAGGTCAGACTCTTCGCGAGTAACGTGCACGCCGCGGAGGACTAGGAGGCCGGCTATGAGGAAGATGGCTAGGGTGGCGAGGGCTATTCGGTAGGCTAGTTCTCCGGTTTCGGATAGGGCCCAGATGGTTAGGCCCCAGAGGGCGGGGCCGATGACGGCGGAGAGGCGGCCGGACATTTGGAAGAGTCCGAAGAATTCGCCGATTTGTCCGTCGGGTGAGAGGTATGTGAGGAGAACGCGGTCGGAGATTTGTGGTGCTGCCCAGAAGAAGCCCATGGTTACGGCGACGGCCCAGAATGCCCATGTGGAGTCGGCGATGACGGCGGCGATGGCGAGTGCGGTCCAGCCGGAGAGGGCGATTATGAGGACGCGTTTTGGTCCGTAGCGTGAGACGAGGAATCCGGTGGCCCATGATGCGAAGATAGCGATGACGACGACGCCGATGATCATTGTTTGGGCTTCGGTGTCTTCGAAGCCGCCGACGTTGATGAGGTAGAGCACGTAGAAGGATGTGACGGTGTTGATGGCTTCCATGTACATGAAGCGTCCGATGAGGAATCGGAATAGGTTGCTGTGTTGTCGGGCTCGTTTGAAGGTCTGGTAGAGCTGTTTGTAGGAGGTTTGGAAGAGGGTTTTGTCGACGTGTCCTCGGGCGCCAGGTTCTTTGACGATGAGGATCAGGGGTAGTGCGAAGAGGATGAATAGTCCGGCAGTGGGCAAGAAAGCGGCTTCGTTCCCTTGGGTGTCGACGATGGGACGCATGATGAGGAATGCGGCGATGAGTCCGATGTATCCGGCTCCAACGCCGATGCCGGAGACGATGCCACGCTGTTTTTCGTCGCTGACGTTGATGATCAGGGAGTTGTAGAAGATGAGCCCGGTCTGGTAGAGAAAGTTTGCGGCGATGAAGAATAGGAGGCCGGTGGTGAGTCCGCCGAACGCGCCGATGAGTGCGGTGAAGACGGCGCATGATACGACGCTGAGGGCGAGTAGGGGGATGCGTCTATTCAGGCGGTCGGAGAGGGTTCCGAGGAAAGGTCCGGTGAGGGCGACGATGAGCATGGAGGCGGAGAGAGCGAGGCCGATGTGGGTGTCGGTGCCGCCTTTGTCGTCGGTTACCCAGAGGGGGAAGTAGAAGGTGAGGATGGAAGCGGAGAAGATGGTGTCAGAGAAGTCGTAGAGGGCCCACGAGCCGGTGGATAGGAGAGCACGGGGTTTGGAGGTGGACATGGGGGTATAGGTTACATGGATGGGGGTGGGAGTTGATGGACTTGGGAGCGCGTCGGGTGAGAAAAGGTTGCTTGATTCGACGTGATATAACGGTGCATTATGGGGTCAAGTCTCGTAATTGTTAATCGACGACGCGGTATCTGAATGATCGATTTTTTGAAAATTGACTGCATTGCGTCTTGAATTTCAACGCCGGTCTTCGCGGAAACTAGCGCACGTCGCGCTGTTTGTACTGTTGGTGTGTGTGGCAGTCGCGGCGTGCACGGCGGAGAGTAGCACGCCTACGGCGTTACCGACGGTTGGTCCGACTGCGACGAGCATCCCGACGCCTTCCCCGGAACCGACTGCGGCGCCTTCTCCCACCATGGTGCCGACAGCGACTATTGCGCCGATTCCTTCGGCGACTTCGATGCCGACATCCACGGCAACCGCTACGCCTTCCCCGACTCAGGAACCCACAGCAACTGCTACTCCGACACCTGTACCGACGTCTACCTCTACTCCGACAACTGTGCCCACAGCATCGAGCACGCCAACTCCAACTCCAATCCCGATGAGTTGCTCGAATGGCGTGGTGGTGAGTGAACCTAGTTTGGACATTGAGTTGGTCGGGGAATGTGAGACGCTACTTTCGATTAAAGATGTGTTGGATCCGACAGGGGTCCTGAATTGGTCGACGGAAATCAGGATCGATTCTTGGGATGGTGTGGAGGTTACCGGTTGGCCAAGGCGAATCACGACTTTGTGGCTTGAATTTTCGCGGTTGCGCGGAAGGATCCCGCGAGAATTGGCCGATCTTGAGCGGTTGACGGTGCTCAATCTTGGCGAAGCTGGATTGCGGGGTGAGATTCCGGAGGAACTGGGCGATTTAGAGGACCTTCGGGAGTTGCATCTTCACGCGAATGGTCTTGACGGCGGAATCCCTGAGAGTGTTGCGATGATGCCGCGTCTTGAGGTCCTAGACCTTCGCGGGAACCAGTTAGCTGGCCCGATTCCTTCGACGCTTGGTAACCCATCCACGATGTGGTGGCTGGGGTTGAACGAGAACCGATTTGTTGGCGAGATTCCAGAGCATTTCACTTCTCTGAGGCGATTGGCGGTGTTGAATCTGTCCGACAACCGGTTGACGGGTCAGATTCCGATTGGTTTGGGGGATTTAAATGAGCTTGGTGTGCTTTTCTTGGCGGGTAATCAAATCACGGGTTGCGTGCCTGACCGTTTGTTGGATGTGCGCGACGTAGATGTGATGGATTTTGGTTTGCCGTTGTGCAGCCAGGAGAGAGAGGTAGTGGTGACGGTTGAGGTGGACGGTTCTGGACTGGAGAGGGACTTGGAGGTTTTGCTGTCGGTTCGCGATGAATTGGCTAGTGACGCGCTATTGAATTGGTCGGCCGAATTGCCGATCGAGCAGTGGGATGGTGTGACAGTGTCTGGTGATCCGGCGAGGGTTACGGAGATTGATCTGGGTGGTTACGCGTTGACAGGGACGTTGCCGGCGGGATTAGGTGATCTCGACGAGTTGCGGGTTCTCAATCTGGGGTCTGGCGATATGACCACGGAGGCATTTGGTCCACGGAACCGGGCATCTTTGAAGGGCGGATTGCCACCGCGTCGGAACAGGTTGACAGGTCCTATACCGGTTGAACTTGGCAGGCTCGAGAAACTTGAGGTTTTGAATCTCGGGTACAACGATCTCGACGGAGAGATTCCGGTCGAGGTCGGTGATCTCGCCGAGCTTGTGGTACTTCGTCTGGAGTACAACGATTTGGTTGGAGAGTTTCCGCTGTTCTTAATAGAGTTGGTTAATTTGGAGGTGTTGGAACTCGATTGGAACCTATTGACAGGTGAGATTCCCGATGCAATCGGCAAGCTCTCGAAGTTGCGTTTCTTGAGTCTCAAAGGCAATCGATTGACGGGTGAAATCCCGACGGAAATGGGACAGTTGCGGGAATTGACGGCGTTGGAGCTTGGCACAAATGCTCTTGAAGGCCCGATCCCTTCGGAACTGGGCCAGCTTACGGAGTTAAGTTGGTTGGCTTTGGATCACACCGGTTTGACAGGTGGAATCCCGAGCGAATTAGGGAATCTTGGCAATCTCGTTGCGTTGAGTTTGGAGAATAGCGGGTTGACGGGACGGGTTCCGGCTGAGTTGGGCGACCTACGGGTGGTGGAGGTAATCCTGTTGGCGGGAAACCGATTGAGCGGCCCGATCCCGCCCGAGCTTGGGAATCTGATGAACCTTGTCAGATTGACCCTCTCGAACAACCAGTTGTCAGGTCCCATTCCGATAAAATTTGCGAATTTGGCGAGTTTGAGTTGGTTGAGCCTCGAAAACAACCTTTTGTCTGGGCAGATTCCGCGCGAATTGCGGCGATTACGTGAACTGAACCAGTTGTATTTGGCTGGGAATCAGTTCAGCGGGTGTATCGACCCATCGTTGCGGCTCACCGAACACAACGATCTTGGAAACCTAGGACTTGGGACCTGTGGACTGTCGGAAGTTGCAAATGTTCTGGACTGTGTAAATGACGTGGTAGTTGCGAATGCGGATTCGAATAGGGGATTGGTAGCCGACTGTTATGCCTTGCTGACGGGCTTGGAACAGCTACTCGGCGACGGATATGTCAACTGGTCGGGGAATCTGCCGATTGATCGTTGGGAAGGCGTGACCGTGTCCGGAACGCCGCGCCGGGTGACGAAGTTGGAACTTCCAACCAATCGGCTGTCTGGTTCGCTCCCGTCCGTGTTTGGTGAACTGAACGAGTTGAGGGAGTTGGTGTTGGGTCCGCAGTTGAAAACAACGGATACATACCAGCCCGATCCTGACCATTTGACGGGTGATTTGCCTCAAGGCTTGAATCAACTCATGGGGGAGATACCGGTTGAATTGAGTCGGTTAACAAAGCTGGAGGTGTTGGACCTCAATCGGAACCGTCTGAGCGGCGAGATACCGGCTTGGCTAGGTGAGTTGGAGCACCTGGGGACCTTGAGCCTGGACTGGAATCTGTTCACCGGGGAGATACCTCGTGAACTCGGCGAATTGGAAGAGCTACGATTCTTGCAGTTGAACCACAACCAACTGAGTGGTTCAATTCCATCGGAACTCAGCAAATTATCGAAGCTGCTAGAGATGAATCTTAGCGGGAATGTGCTTTCAGGTTCGATTCCGCCTGAATTTGGGATGTTGAGTGCGTTGCGAAATGTGGATCTGGGTGGCAATCAGATTGAAGGCGCAATACCTCGAGAGATAGGCGATATTTCGAGCCTGTCGACGTTGAACCTCGGATGGAACCGGTTGAGCGGTGAGATACCTGAGGAATTGTTCAGGATCGAGGAGATCGTCGACATCTCGCTGAACGCCAATCAGTTAACAGGGACATTACCGCCGGAACGAAAAGTATCGCGGGGGCCGCAGACGCTGGACTTGTCGAACAACCGGCTTTCCGGTGAGATCCCGGCTTGGTTGGGCGAAATCGAGTACCTGCAATACCTGTATTTAAACAACAACCGTTTAACGGGTTCAATCCCTCGCGAGCTAGGCAATGCAGCGAATCTTGTCTCTCTCAGACTGGTCGGCAACGATCTGTCCGGGTGCATCCCTGCCTCGCTATTGACGATCGATCGGGGCGACGTGACGCAATTGAACTTGCCGTCTTGTGGCGATGTTTCTGGGGCAGGAGCGGTATGTGCGGGCAGTGTCGCGGTCCGACACAATTCTCCAAATCCGGGGTTGATTACCGACTGCGAGAATTTGCTGGCAGCGAAGAGCGTTTTGGTTGGGTCTGGGACGGTCAACTGGTCGGAAAATCTTGACATGAAGAGTTGGGAGGGCGTCGCGCTCAAAGGTGAACCGATGAGGGTCAGAGAAGTGCATCTACGGGCCCGGAACCTAACCGGCATTGTTCCGAGAGAATTTGGCGGTTTGTCGGCACTCGTCCGAATCGACCTAGCGCACAACGAATTCTCGGGTCAGATTCCCGAGGAGTTAGGCAACCTTGGCAATTTAGAGAGTCTGTTCCTCGCCGGTAACCGCCTTTCGGGACACATCCCGGCATCCATTGGTCAAATGCAATCGTTGAAATCGTTGGGACTCGACGGTAACGATTTGGCCGGACAAATACCTTCCGAGTTGATGAACCTGAATGCGATCGAATTCTTAGCTTTGTCCGACAATCACTTGACGGGCGAGATACCTGCCTGGTTGGGTGGGTTGACCAAACTGTCGAGATTGATGTTATCTCGCAATCGTTTGAACGGCGAGATACCTCTGGAGTTGGGCGATTTGCGTTTGCTCAGAATTTTCGTTGTTGCTGACAATCGGTTGACGGGGTCGATACCGCCTGAGTTGGGACGTCTCGGTGACACGGTTCGTTGGATTGAGATATCGGGCAACGATTTGACGGGCTGCATCCCGTACGAGTTGGTTCGGACACCTACGAACGACTTTGACATGGTTAACCTGCCGTTCTGCGAGAATGTTTCGGCTCAGGTTTTGGTGTCTTGCGCGGATGGAGTTGCGGTGGTGGACGCGGAGAACAACGTCGGGTTGGTTTCGGACTGCGAAACTTTGCTGGCGGTGCGGGATGTTCTTGACCCGGGCGGCGTGCTGAACTGGTTCGTGGATCTTCCGATCACTGAATGGCAGGGTGTGACTGTCGCCGGATCTCCTCTTGGGGTGACCCGGTTGGAAATCGAGGACGTCGAATTGGGAGGTGAGTTGCCTTCGAGTGTTGCAGAGCTGGAACAATTGCAGGTGCTGGCAATCAAGTCGGGCCGGATAGGTGGGTCAATACCGGTGGAAATCAGTGAACTCACGGACCTCCGCGTGTTGAATCTAGCCTCAAATCAATTGGCGGGGACGATACCGGTTGAGTTGGGCGGTCTATCGTTGTTGCAGGCGCTGATACTCAATGAAAACCTGTTGTCTGGCGTAATTCCGGTTGAGTTGGGTAACCTCAGCAATCTGAGAGCCTTGAACTTGAACACGAACCAACTCACAGGATCGATTCCGTACGAGTTGGGCAATCTAAGGGATCTCGGCGCTATCGATCTTGGCGCAAACTCGCTGGTTGGGACGATTCCTGACGAACTTGCCAACCTGACCAACATGGAGATATTCATTCTCAACGGGAACCGATTAACTGGCGGCATTCCCGAGTGGCTCGGGTCGTTTTCGAAACTGAGGGTGTTAGGTCTCGGCAACAACGAATTCGAAGGCGAGATCCCGCCATCGCTCGGGAATCTGTCCAATTTGCAGGCCTTGGGGTTGAACAACAGTCAATTGACAGGTGAGATCCCTCCAGTGTTGGGGAATCTGCAAGCGTTGCAACAGCTGTATTTGGTTGGGAATCAATTGACCGGGGAAATCCCTGAGGAGTTGGGTGAACTCCCGGACCTCCAGGCCGTATTCCTTAGCGGTAACTCGTTTACGGGTTGTATCCCGTCGGCGTGGCGGACGATCGGAGTGAACGATTTCGTTTGGCTAGGATTAGAGTTTTGCACTGGTCCTGGGTAAGCACACGGTACGACGTTCGCGATGCGTGGGCGGGTTTGAATCCGACCCATTGTTCGCCGCGTCCGCTGGGTGTGCGTTAGGGACGGTGGTTTGGGATGGATTAGAATTGGGCTATTGCGGCGCGCACCACTCTCTACGCGTCGCTCTCCGGGCCCGTAGCTCAGCTGGTTAGAGCGCTACTCTGATAAAGTAGAGGTCGATGGTTCGAATCCGTCCGGGCCCACCATCACGCAGTGAACTGCGAACTCTGCGGCTTAATGCGACCTTAGCGTTATTCTCAGCATATATATGTTCCACCACGCCCGACGTTGGAAACATAGCTTGAGCGCAAATAAGATGATCGGTTTAGGCATCGCTCTCGGAGCTGGAGCGGGTGTAGGGATAGGCGCGTTACTCGGCAACATCGGTGTCGGTGTGGCGATAGGAATTGCCGTGGGGATAGCGATCAGTGTCAGTTGGGCTCGACGTGGTCGTTGAGGCTGGTGTTAGCTTCGCTAGTCCAAAGCACCCTCACTGAATCTCTATCGCAAAACCTCCCGCCGAATAGTTCGCAGTTCGATTCGCGAATAGGCGTTGAGGTGGTAAAACCCCCAGGGTAGAGCAACTACCAGGGTTGCGCCTACGCGTTCCCCGTGTGCTGCACATAACCGGGAGGGTGCGCGTCCTCGCGCCCCCTTCGTCCTGCAGACATGTCCCCCGTTGACAAGGGTACCCAGTCTCCCCCCGCGTGGACGCGTATCGTTATAGCGCGGCTCTGATATTGTTGATGCCGACGGTTCTAAACCGAGCGGGCCAACAAGCTTGCAGGTTGTTTCGGTCTTATTGATGTCAGTACGGGTATGACTTGGTTTTCAGGGGGATTCAATATGGGAGCGGATCAGGTAACGGTGGTGGCTACTCGTTTGCAGTTGCGCGGTTGGCGTCAGATACGGCGGTTCTTTCAGCTCAATGGTGCGATCAAACGTCAACTGAAAGTGACGCCGGGGGTCATCAACTACTGGTTACGGGCGGATTTTCTGCGACTGCGTTTCTACACGATTTCGGTGTGGGAGGATGATCGATCGATAGACGAATTCGTGCTGATCGGGGATCACCGTGCGGCTATGGTTGGGTTTGATGAGGTCGCGGTGCGCGGGGAGTCGGATTTCACGAGGTGGAGGACTGCGGAGATGTCGAAGGCGGATTGGCGGGATGCTGCAAAGCGGTTGAGTTGAGCGGTTGACGAGTTTCCATCCCGGCGGAGTTTTCGTAATCCGCGTCTCCGCCGGGACGCATGACGGGTTTACCGGTCTGATGAAGTATCGACCTTTTGGCCTGGGTCGGCGGCGATTGCGGGGTGTGTGAAGCCGATGCCGATGCCGGCGTGGTCGTAGATGTTTCCGCCGTTCATCTCGAGGGTGTTGGCGAAGATTCCGATGCCGTCGTTGTCGTTGTCACCAGATTGGACTTGGTATTGGAATACGGCGTGATCGGCGTGTCCCTCAGCTGGCTCTTGAAGGGATGCGTAGCGCGGGCTCCCGCCGACGTCGACGTTGATGCGGGGATTTCCGACGATGGTGACGCTTTCGCTGAATACGACTTCGAGGCTGATCGTCTCGCCGACGCGGTATGCTTCACCGTTTTCGGGTTGCGATTCGATGGTGACGGAGTTGATTTCAGGAGGGGTTGTGTCTACGCCGTGTTGGGACAGGCTGACAGGGCCCATGTACCACGGGCTTACTTCGACGTCGGTTCCTCTGGCCTTGATGGTGCCTTCGCCGGTGTAATGGACGCGTTTTCTACCGCTACGAGAGAAATCAGGGAACCCGATGGAGATCGCGACGCCGTCGTCATCGTTGTCGCCGGGCCGAATGGTGTATCCGAAGACGAGCGTGTCGGTTCCGGAGCCTCGCAAGTAGCGCACCTCCCTTCGCGCGTCGTGCGCGTTGTGGCGCGGCCACCCGAGGAACATCTCGAGGGCGGGGTCGCCATTGATCTCGACGTCGACGTTGTAGTGGATTTCGACCTCGATGGTTTGGTTTGCGCGGTAGTGTTCCCATGGATCGGGTGGAGCGGAGATGAAGTTGATAGCCAAGGCGATGGGGCGTCCGTCAATTTCGTGTTTTTCGGCGGACGAGATGCCGTCGTGTGTGTAGTCGACGGGCACGTCGGTGTCTTTGACGAAGATTCGGCCAGAAAAGCCTCCGGTGGGATTTCGATCGATATCCATCGTTGCGATAGCGACGGAAACGCCGTTAGGGTCGAGGTCGCCGGGCTGTACACGGTATCGGAAGGTGAGGTGCTGGGTTCCCGAACCTCGCAAGTATCTGGCACCCCGATAAGTGGATTCGTCTGGTCCACCGACGAAGAGCGAGAGCAATGCGTCGCGTTCTGCGTCGACCTGGTCTGTGAAGGTGACCGTGACGTCGATTGCCTCGTTCGCTCGGTATGTTGAATCCATAACCGGTTTTGAAGTGATCTGGATGTTGACGACTTCGGGAACATCGTCGTCGATGATTGTGATCTCGCAGGCGTGCCATTCGCTGTCGTCCCAGTAACCGACGGCGAAGGTTTCGGTTTTCTCTGGGCGGTCATCTTCGATCGTGATCACGGGTATGCGAACCGAATGGCTGTCGGAACCGCTGGTCATCTTCACCCCGTGGTACTGGACGAAATCATCGCCGTCGGCGGAGTAGTAACGATGTGTGGTGAAGGCGTACAACCTTTCGACATCGTGTCCGGGCATGTGTACGCGGATGCGGGCGGAATCTCCCTCCGTGATTGGATCAGGACAGTCTTCTCGCGCTTCGTCGTGATCGGCGAATGCCGGACGGCTCGATAACGCAAGGAAAGACATCACGACCAGTCCGATGACCAGGGTTGCGGCAACGGAATGCCAGCCGTGGAATCTACTCGGGATACGTGGATAGGTGCAGTTCATTTGCGTATCCATTCGTGTTGTTAGGCCGATTCGTCTACGGACAGATGCGGTGCCACCTCATCGACTAATCGGTCGGTTCGGAATCGGACTGCTGTGGTGAAGTGCCGTTGGATGTATCGACCTTTTGGCCTGGGTCGGCGGCGATTGCGGGGTGTGTGAAGCCGAGGCCGATGCCGGCGTGGTCGTAGATGTTTCCGCCGTTCATCTCGAGGCTGTTGGCGAAGAGGCCAATGCCGTCATCGTCGTCGTCACCGGCTTGGACTTGGAATTGGAAGAGTGCGGAGTCGGCGAATACGGGGGTTGACGCAGCTTCCTGGTGCTGGAGCGTGGCGTATCGGGTTTCGCCGCCGACATCGACGCTGATACGCGGTTGACCGACGAAGGTGACATTTTCGCTGAAATCGATTCGTAGGCTGATGGTTTCGCCGACGTCGTACGCTTCGCCGTTACTCGGGTTAGATACGATTGCGACTGAGTCGATTCTCGGCGGTGTGGTGTCTACTTTTTGTGCAGACTGGTTGCCCGAACCCAAGTAGTAAGGGTTAATTTCGACGTCGGTTCCTTCGGCTTTGATGGTTCCGTCGCCACCGTAACCTTTGTTGGGATGTCCCATGAATATAGCGACGCCTTTGTCATCATTGTCACCAGGTGTGACGGTGTAACCGAAGACCAGCGTGTCAGTGCCTGAGCCTCGCAGGTATTCGGCCTCCCTCCACGCTTCTTCCTTGTTATGCCCGGTCCATCCGATGCCAATCCCGACGTTGGGTTCACCATCGACCTCGACGTCGATGTTGTACGTGAATGCGACTTCGATGGTTTGGTTTACGCGATAGGCATTCCAAGGGTCGGGCGGCGAGGAGATGATCTTAGTTCTCAACGCGATTGGTCGGCCGTCGATCTGATGTCGTGAGGCGGTGGGAATACCGTCGTGGTTGTAGTTGACAGGGACATCGGTTCCTGTGACGTTGATTCGGCCTGAGAATCCTTGGGTTGGATTTCGTTCGATGTCCATCCCGGCGGCGCTAACCGAGATTCCGTTGAAGTCCGAGTCGGCGGGTTTGACGCGATATCTGAATGTCAGATGCTGGGTTCCGGATCCGTGATGATACTGGGCCCCTCTCCAGGTGGATTCGCCCTCGTCACCGACGTAAATGGAGAGCAAAGTATCCTCGTCGGTCTCGACCGGTTGGTTGAAGGTCACGGTGACGTCGATGACATCGCTGGCGAGGTAATAGTAGCTGCTCGTGGGCATCGACGTGATGAGGATGTTTGCGACCTCGGGGACATCGTCGTCGATGATTCTGATCTCGCAGCCGTACCAGGTTTGATCGTGCCAAATGCCGATGGCAAAGGTTTCATTTTTCTCGGGGCGGTCGTCTTCTTTCGTAATGGCCGGTATAAAGAGCGAATTGCTGTCTTCGGTGCCGGTGAACTTGTCGCCGTGGTACGCTTCGAAGTCGCTTTCGTCTGCGGAGTAACCGTCGGTGTACGTGAATGCATATGCCCACCTGACGTTGTGTTCGGGTTTGCGGACGCGCATGTTAGCGGTATTGCCCTCGAGTATCGGGTCTGGGCAGACGGCGTACATCGATTCGTGGTCGGCGGATGCGGCAGGTGAGGCGAGGAGGGTGAAAGATGCAAAGAAAAGCGAAGTAATTGCGGTCAAGTAGAAGGCTTTGAGTTTGGTGATCCGCGATCTCAAAATCCATATCGCACCAGCCATTCGTCACCTCCTAGTACTGCCTTTAATAGGTGATACGAAATGGGATTCACGGCGGTTTTGATTCTTCGCCGCCGACAACTGGGGATCGATGGTTTCAGCGGTGCCGAATTTAAGATTCTGAGGATGTGGATTTGCGTGCCCCGCGTGCGCCAACCAAGTTACGAACACGAAGGATTGACTCTGGATGACGCAGCTGATTGAGCAGGTTGGCGGTTGGATCGAAGAGTTGATCGCGGCGATCGGTTATCCGGGGATCGTGTTGGTGATGGCGATCGAGAATATCTTTCCGCCAATTCCTTCGGAGGCGGTGTTGCCGTTCGCGGGTTCGCTGTCGGCGAAGGGGGAGTTGGATTTCTGGGGCGCGGTGGCGGCAGGGACGGCGGGTTCGTTGCTGGGTGCTGTTGTTCTGTATGGGATCGGGTATTTCGCGCGGGAGGCAGGGGTTCGTCGGCTGGTGGAGAGTTACGGGAAGTATGTTTTTATCTCCGAGAAGGACCTCGATCGTGGTGCGGCTTGGTTCGAGCGGTACGGCGAAGCGGTGATCTTCTTCGGTCGGATGATTCCGTTGGTACGGAGCATTGTTTCAGTGCCAGCGGGGTATACGCGGATGCATTTCGGCCGGTTTTTGTTGTTCACGACGTTGGGGACAGCGTTGTGGAGTCTGGCGTTGACGTATGCGGGTCGATTGCTGGGGGAGAATTGGGAGGAGATCAAGGATTTCATGGAGCCATATCAAAATGGGACGTTGGTGGTGCTGGCATTAATCGTTGTGGCGTTTTTTGGATGGCGGATGATTGCGTGGCGGCGTGAACGTCGTGATTTATAGATAGGGAATTGGGTTGAAGTCAGTTGCGGTTATCTCGCGATTTTTAGAATCAGGGATGGATTCGGATCGAGATTGGAAGAGCGATCGAGCGGTGTTTGGTGCATCGGTCGTGACATCTGAGAGATAGGAAGGTAATGGCAATGTCTAAGTACATGTTCGAAGTGTCGTACACGATCCATGGCGTGAAGGGCCTTTTGGAGGGTGGTGGTACGGCGCGGAAAAAGGCTGTGGGGGAACTGGTGAGTAGCCTTGGTGGCAAACTTGAAGGTTTCTACTACGCATTCGGTGGGGCCGATTTGTACATCATCGCTGATCTCCCTGATGCGGCGGCTGCTACGGCGATGTCGCTGAGGATCGCGGCGGCCGGTGGTGGCGGCATTTCGACGACGGTGTTGCTGGATCCGGCTGTGGTGGACGAGGCGGCGAAACGAAGCACTAGCTACACGCCGCCGCGCGGTTAGGCTAGTCCTGCGTCATCTAGGAATGCGATGAGCATTTCTCGGGACTGAGCTTCGTAGATCGGGGAGTAGGTGGCGAATTCTCTGAGGTTCGCTTCGGCTTCGAATTTGGGATCGAATAGCGGACCCATCAGTTCGTAGTCGCTCGCTAATTCTTGGTTCCAGATTTTCAATTCGTCGAGGGTTAGTTGGGGTTCGAACTGGAATCCGTAGGAGTTGCCGTGACGGAAGGCGAGGCTCTGTCGTCGGAATGTTCCGTCGCGACAGAGCATGTAACCGAACGCGAGCTCGGTCGCTCCGGGCGGGACAGAGAAGCACTCGCCGTGGAGGGTCGGGACTAGCGGGACGCGGAGTTTGCTGAATACGGGGTCTTGGGTGCCTTCTTCGGTGATCCAGATCTTGCGGAGTCCGAACTCGTAGCCGCCTGTTGGTTTGACGATGCCGCCGAGGGCGCGGGCCATGATTTGGGCGCCGAGGCATACGCCGAAGACGGGTATGCCGGAGGAGATGACGTCGGCGAAGAGTTTTCGTTCGGCGTGGATGGCGGGGAGGTCGTGGTTGGCTGAGAGTGCGCCTCCGAGGGCGATTATTAGGTCGAGGTCTTCAACCGGGGGCGGATCGAAATCGGCGAAGTTGGGTGCGCCTTCGAAGACGTTGAAGGGGTGTAGATCGAAGCCGCGTTCGACGAGAACTGAGGTGTAGTTTGCGCCGAGGGTTTCGTGTTCGTTGTGGCGGATTATGAGGGCGATTTTTGGCATGGAAATTTGCATGGATGTCATGGAGTTAGGTCGGTTTCAAGGATTGTACGGGTGAGTTTTGAGATGGGCGGTTCGACCAACGATCCCAAGAACTGCGCCAGAGCGGGATGGCGAGAAACAGCCCTGCCGCGATGAAAATCAGTGTGGTACGGTTGACGTGACGGCGACTCCTCTGTCGTTGATTGCGTGCCACGGCTCGGCTCCGTGATTGGTTGAATCGATTGCCTGCTGACCGCCCGTTGAGCAAACACCAATCGCCGCTAGGTAGGTCGTTGTTCTGACCTAGCCATTAAACCTCTCGGAGTCGCATGATGCGACGCAAACCGAAAACCGAGCTCGACCCGTCTGAGCCGTATCGCAGCTACCGCGTTCTCGACGGTAGTAGCGTCCCCGACGCAACCGTCCCCGACGCTACCGAGGCCACCGACGACGGGGACAAATCCAACGTCTTTGTGGCGACTATCATGATCGTCCTGTCCATCGCCGGCATCGGTTTTTACGTCGGGATTTTCGCAGTCGTCGCGTTAGTGTTGGCTAAGATGTTCGGACTGATCGATTGGGAATTTTGGTAAAGGAAACGTTTTCGCCCTCTCCGTCCGGTCACCCTCACCCTAACCCTCTCCCATCGAAGGAGAGGGGATATTGGTCGGGGACCATTTGTAGATGTTTTGGAGGGAGCCGCCCATGAGGGTTGCACGTTCGGAGTCGGTGAGTTGGTCGGTGATTCGGAACGCTTCGACGCCTTGCTCGTAGGTTAGGAGGTTTACGGCGCGGGTCCAATCGGTGCCCCACATGCATCGGTTTAGGCTGTAGGCGCTGAAGATTTGGGTCAGGTGTTCCCAGATGTCGGGGTAGGGATATGGTTCGCGTGAGAGGGTGCCGGCACCGGAGATTTTGATGGCGACGTTGTCGAATTGTGCGAGTTCGAGCACTGCTGGCAGGTCGTCCCAAGCGTCTGGCCGTGCTGGTGGTTCGTAGGGTTGTGCAATGCCGAGGTGGTCGATGATGAGCTGGGTGTTCGGGTGGTTGCGGGCCATTTCTCGGAAGATGGGGAGTTTGCCTGAGCACATGACGTTGATGGGGACGTTTGCTGTGGCGCCGGCGGCGAGGATTTGGTTGACGCCGGGGTTGTCGGCTTCGATCTCGATGCGTGCGAGCATGATGCGGGCACCGACTACACCTGGGTGGGAGGTCCACTCTTCCATCTGCTGCTCGATATCTTCGGACTCGGGGTCGAACGGTCTGACGAGTCCGAAACTGCCGGGGTGTTTTTCGTACACCTCCAGGGCATAGGATGCGTCGTATTGGTACATGGAGAAGGGGGAGACGAGGATTGCGCCGTCGACACCGACCGCGTCCATTGCCGCGACCATGTCGTCGCCGGTGACTTCGTCTGGGCCTTCAAGATGTCCATGCCACGGGCGTTCGGGTCGATTGCGTTCGTAGGCGTGGACTTGGACGTCGATTACGGGTGTTGAGGTGGTCATGGGTTGGCTGTTTCGTTGTTTTGGGGATAAGTCTCAGTGATGGAGTGTACTTTTGCCACGTTGCGGGCGGTGATTATTCGGCACACCCTCAACCTAACCCTATCCCCCCGCCCCTCTGGATTCCGGCTTTCGCCGGAATGACGGGGTTCTGCGGAATGACGGTAGGTGTCGAGGGTGATATGGTGTTTCGGGGGAGAACAGCTATGTCAAGTAAACGACCAAACATCATCATGATCATGTCCGACGACCTCGGGTACGAGTGCATAGGGGTTGACGGCGGGACTTCGTACGCGACGCCGCGGTTGGACGAGATGGCGGCGAACGGGATGCGGTTCGATGAGGGGCATGTCTTGCCGCTTTGCACGCCGACGCGGGTGGCGTTGATGACGGGCAAGCACAATTTCAGGAACTACATCGGGTTCGGTTTGCTAGCGCCCGACGAGGTTACTTACGGGCATCTGTTCTCGGATGCGGGTTACAACACTTGCATATCGGGCAAGTGGCAGCTGTATTCGTACAACCCTCCGGATGAAATGCCGGAGATGCGGAACAAGGGTCAGCAGATTGAGGATGCGGGTTTCGACGAGTTCTGCGTGTGGCACGCGCACCAGACGGAGGATAAGGGTTCTCGATACAAGGATCCGATCATCTTCCAGAACGGCAAGTATCGTGACGACACGATGGGCAAGTATGGCGATGAGGAGTTCTGCAACTACATCATCGACTTCATCGACCGTAAGAAGGATGACGACGATCCGTTCTTCGTGTATTGGCCGATGGCGTTGACGCACAAGCCGCATGAGCCTTCGCCGGACAGTCCGGAATTTGCCGACTTCGATCCGCCGACCAACAGGACTCGTGGCGGGCGTACTTGGGCAGAGTTGGAGGATGGCGCGTTTGCGGATGATCCTCGGTTCTACAAGGACATGGTGGAGTATCACGACAAGGTGATCGGTCGATTGTTGGATCACTTGGAGGCGCAGGGGCTGAGCGAAGACACGCTTGTTATCTATACGGGCGACAATGGGTCGCCGCATGATGTGTGCTCGATGGTTCATCAGCACAACGAGATCTGCGGTGGCAAGGGCAAGACGAATGACCGGGGCACGCACGTGCCGTTGATTGTTCAGCAACCGGGTACGGTGGCGGCAGGTTCGGTCAACGATGACTTGATCGATGTTACTGATTTCTTGCCGACGATGTTGGATGCGGCGGGAATCGAGGCGCCTGAGGGTTACGTGATCGATGGGGAATCGTTCTATCCACAACTGAAGGGCGAAGAAGGCAATCCAAAAGACTCGATATTCTTCCACTTCGAGCCGATGAGTGCGCGGAACGCTGCGAGGTGCATCCGTATGGTGCGGAATCGGGATTGGAAGTTGTATGAGACAGGTGAGCTTTACGATCTGAACGCAGACTTGGATGAAGAGTTGCCGATATTCGAGTCTCAGGACGGCCCGGAAGCGGTGGCGGCACGGGCGAAGTTGAAGCCGGTGTTTGCGGAGATGGTGGCTTGAAGTAGGGCGAAGCGCGATTCGGCATCGCGTTCACCCTCACCCTCACCCTTCCCCTCTCCCATCGAGGGAGAGGGAATTGGTTGGTGGCCAATCAACAGCATCTGTTGCTCGAAACGGTAGGTCTGACCCTTAGTGGTATGGTTTGACGCGGGAGAGATTGCTATGTCAGAGAAGCGACCGAACATCATCATGATCATGTCCGATGACCTCGGGTATGAATGCATCGGGGTTAATGGCGGGACATCGTATGCGACGCCTCGGTTGGACGAGATGGCGGCGAGTGGGATGCGGTTCGATGAGGGGCATGTTTTGCCGTTGTGCACACCGACGCGGGTCGCGTTGATGACGGGTAAGCACAACTTCAGGAACTACATCGGATTTGGGTTGCTACCTCCCGATGAGGTCGGGTTCGGGCATGTCTTCTCGGATGCGGGTTACAACACTCTCATCTCTGGGAAATGGCAGCTGTACTCTTACAACCCTCCGGACATCATGCCTGAAATGCGAAATAAAGGTCAGAAGATTGAGGATGCGGGTTTCGATGAGTTCTGCGTTTGGCACGCCCATCACACCGAGCACAAGGGGTCTCGATACAAGGATCCGGTGATCTATCAGAACGGCGAGTATCGGGATGACACCAAGGGCGAGTATGGCGATGATGTGTTTTGCGACTACATCATCGATTTCGTCGAACGCAAGAAGGACGACGACAACCCGTTCTTCGTGTACTGGCCGATGGCGTTGACGCATGGGCCGTTTGAGCCGACGCCGGACAGTCCGGAGTGGGAAGGTTTCGAGCCGCAGTCGAACAAGAATTCGGGCGGTCGGACTTGGGGTGAGCTCAACGACGACGGCGGGGAAGCGCATCCTCGGTTTTACAAGGACATGGTTGAGTATCACGACAAGGTGATTGGGAGGTTGTTGGATTACTTGGCGGAGCAAGGATTGAGCGAGGATACGCTGGTGATCTACACGGGCGACAACGGCTCGCCTCAGGAAGTTTGCTCAATCGTCCATCGCCACAACGAAATCTGCGGCGGCAAGAGCACGACGAACGACCACGGGACGCATGTCCCTTTGATCGCCCAGATGCCGGGGACGGTACCGGCTGGTGTCGTCAACAACGACCTGATCGATGTGACCGATTTTCTACCCACGATGTTGGATGCTGCTGGGGCCGAGACGCCGGAGGGTTACGTGATCGACGGCGCATCGTTCTATCCGCAGTTGAAGGGTGAGAAGGGTGACCCTAAGGAGTGGATCTTCTTCCACTACGATCCGATGACGGCCAATCGGAGTGATCTAACCTGTATCCGAATGGTTCGGGATCATGACTGGAAGTTGTATGAGACTGGCGAGCTTTACGATCTGAATGCGGACATCGAGGAGGAGTTGCCGATATTCGAGTCGCAGGACGGCGAGAAGTCGGCAGCGGCACGGGCGAAGTTGAAGCCGGTATTTGCGGAGATGGTCGCTTGAGTCGAGGCAGTTGGCGTTAATGGATTGGGCCGGCTGAGCTTGGTTCAAGATTGTCGTTAGTCGATTGCGGGTTGCGTAGTTGGGCTACGGCGTACAGTATCGCAATCGCTGGCACGACGGTGAAGACGATCGGAAGCGGCCAGTCTCCTTTGATTGCACCGGTGGCGATTAATGTCGCGAGCGAAGCGTCGGCGACGATGTTGATAAGCAGTAACGCGATGGTTCCTTTGATCAGCGCTGGTTTTGGTCGCGGAATGAATACTAGGGCGAGGATCGCGATCGCCGAAGTGGGGTGTAGCACGGAGAGTATCAAGCGTGACCAGATGTCACCGCCGTCGGCGAATTGACCGACGGCTGCAGTCAAGGCTGCGAAAAGGAAGTTGATGATGGCTAGGACCATCATGGCGATGCGGAAGATAGACATGCCGTGATTGTAGTCAGGTGAGAAAGTGAGATTCTAGGGGTACCGGTATTTATTATTCGCATTTGGTATGACTTCTAAAACCGGCGGCGAGCAGCCGCATCATCCAGAATTTCCGGCGTTAATTCCGATCGACGGTGGGCATCATCGGTGTGTCGAGTGCGACCGGGTCATCTACTCGGATCCTAAGGTAGCGGTCGCTGCGATTATCCCGATGGATGATGGGATCGTGTTGCTGAAACGTGCGATTGAGCCGCAGATCGGGATGTGGAGTTTTCCTTCGGGATACGTGGATCGCGGAGAGAAGCTGCAACGGGCGCTTGAGCGCGAGGTGTTAGAGGAGTGTGGGTTAGTGGTGAGTGTCGGGTGGTTGGTGGGTGTTTATAGCGAAGTTGGGCAGGCGGTGGTTTTGGTTGTTTATCAGGCCGATGTGGTTTCGGGGGAGTTGGTGGCTGGGGACGAGACTTCTGATGCTCGCGTGTTCGCGGTGGATGCGATGCCGGAACTTGCGTTCGAGCATGATGATCGGATTGTGCGTGACTGGCGGGCGGGGTTGACGTTGAGGGGTTAACTCGAGGTTGTTGGAAATCAATCGAGGGTTGTCGATAGCTGACAGATGCGTGCCTATTTGTTATACGTCGTTGTTTGTCAGCGGAAGTTGCGCTGTAGTTCGGACTCGTACCTTCGACCAAGGTTGTTTGCGTTGTCGTTGAGCCAGTTGCCAAATCTTGTTGTACCGGTCGGTGGGCTCGCGGATGTCAGTAACCCGGCCATCAATCCGTCTACCTCGTCGCGGGTTAGGACGATGTCGCGTACTAGTAGTCCGACTATGCTGGTGAGTGCGAGCCCTAAGAGCGGCGGAGTGTTGACGAGGCGACTGCGCACGCCCATGTAGGATGCTAGAAGTGTGAGTATGTCCTTGAAGGAGAGGGTTTCGGGACCGGCGGCGTCGGCGATGAAGTTTTCGGTTGAGGCGCCGGCGGCTACTGCTTGTATCGCAACGTCTTCGGCGTAGATTGGTTGGACGGGGTATTCGCCGTTACCGTAGACGGGGAAGAGCGGGAAGCGTCTGAGTGCCCAGGCAATGTTGTTCAGGAGTAGGTCGTTTGGTCCGAAGACTAGGGTTGGCCTGATGATGGCGTAAGGGATGCCGATCTTCTTGAGTTCGTCTTCGACCTGCCATTTGCCTTTGAAGTAGGGGAGTGGAGAGTCGGGCGAGGGATTCGAGACGGAGATGTGTACGATCCGTTCGATACCGGCTTTCTTTGCTGCATTGAAAAGGGTCTTGGAATTCTCGACTGCACCGTCGAAGGTGGTTTGACCTCGTTCGAACCGAATCCAGTAGGTGTTGAAAAAGACGGTGGCTCCTCGCATCGAATTGGTGAGCGCTTGGGTGTCTAAGAAGTCGAGCGGAGCGGATTTGACGGCGCCGCCGAAGGAGTCGTGCAGATCCGGATGGCGTGTGAGAGTGGTTACGTCGACACCTTGTTGGAGCAGCTTCCGGGCGATGTATCCGCCGGTGTAGCTGAAGGCGCCAGTGACAACGGCTTTTTCAGGATGCGGCATGGGTTCCAAATGCGTGTCGGATGAGAGTGGTTGGTCGCGGAGCAAATTGACTGCACATCCAGAAAAAGTGGTTCCAATTGTCCCGTCAAGAGACGGGAGTTGGTTGTGCCAATTAATGGCGATACGCCTTCGGATCTAAGGACGTTCGTTCACCAGTAATTTGCATTAGTCAAGCCCGACAACGTCATCACCGAGTCTGGTCGCAGTAGATCACTACCTGCTCACCTTCGGCGACGCAAATCGGAACAACGTATTTCCAATTGGCATCGGGACGTATGGGGTTGGTCGTCAGAATGTTCGCTTCATCGTTCTCGTCATCCGTGATTCGTATCTCCAATGTGGCGACATCGGCAGGTATCGTCACTTCGTAGAATTCGATCAAATCGGCGTACGGATCGTCCTCCTCCCATTCGAAATGTCCAACGAACAGATCGCCGGGATTGCTCATCGTTACGCTGGAACCGCGCGTTGAATGACGTTGGCTGTTGCCGTCGTGTCTGATTAATGTGAGCGAGTCGAGTCTTCCCGCGTAAACGGAGAATTCCACGAGGGTGCTGTATCCCCGCGGAATAACTGACGATCTACCGTCCAGTGGGAAACCGGATTCTGTTTCAGTCTGCGACATTCACGAATCTTTCTTGCCGTCGCGAAAATGGCGTATGTTTCTGACGGGATCTATCCGCGTGCGAAGAACACCACAATTCCTCAGCCGATGCCGGAGGCGCGGGATTCGTCGAGATAGGAGCGGGCTTCGGCAAGGAGAAAGCGGGAGGCGCCGCTGACTATCCATTGGACGCCGCGTTCGTGCCAGAACTGGGTTTGTTCGACGGTTACGCCGAGGGTGCCGGAGATTTTTCCGGCGTCGTGGGTCTTCTTGACGAGGGTTTCGATGGATTCGACTACTTCGGGGTGGGAGATTTGACCGGGATAGCCCATGTTGAGAGAGAGGTCACCGGGACCGAAGAAGATGCAGTCGGCATTTTCGACGGCGATGATCTCGTCGGCGTTCTCGATACTCTCGGGTGTCTCGATCTGGAGGCAGACGAAGGTCTCTTCGTTGGCTTGTTTGACGTATTCGGCTTGATCTTGGATTCCGAACATTGCGCTCCGTCCTGAGAAGCCGCCGCGTTTGCCCATCGGAGGATATTTGACGGCGTCGACGACGGCTCGGCCCTGTTCGCCGTTATTGATGAGGGGGATCATGACGCCTTGCGCACCGCCTTCGAGGTAGCGCTGAATGTGCTGCTGGTCGTTCATGCCGATGCGGACGATAGGCGTGGTGCCGGAGAGTTCGGCGGCTCGGATCATGTTTTCGGCGGTTTCGTAGTCCATGATGCCGTGTTCGCAGTCGATGACGACGAAGTCGAATCCGGCCCAACCCATGAGTTCGACCAGTGCGGGAGCGGGCCATCCGACGAACGGGCCGAGAGTAGTTCCGCCGTCGAGCATCTTGCGCTTCATGGTGTTATTTCGCATGGGGAGTCTCTTTTCGGTGAGTAGGTGATCAGTTTTTCAGTTGCGATGTTTCAGGTTAATTCAAAACGTAGAAATCGGACACGTGACGCCAGACGTCTTCGGCTACCTCGTTGGGATTTCGGGCCGCGTCGATCTCGATCCATCGGTTTGGTTCGTTGTTGGCGAGTTCGCGATAGCCGCGGCGGACGCTCCGATGGAAGCGGATGGGGAGTTCCTCGAAGCGGCGTTGGGTTTCGCCGGAGGAGTTGTCTTCGGCGTCGCGTCGGCCGAGTCCGGTTTCAGGTGGGACGTCGAGAAGGATTGTGAGGTCTGGGGCTACGCCATCGGTGGCTAGCTCGTTGGCGTGACGAAGGCGGTCCAGGTTCAGTCTCCCGCCATAGCCTTGGTAGGCGATGGTGGAGTCTGAGAACCGGTCGCCGATGACGGTTGTGCCTTTTTTGAGTTCGGGGACAATGATGTCAGCCATTAGTTGTGCGCGGGCGGCCATGAAGAGCAGCGCGTCGGCGGCGGGGACGTTGTTGCTCTGTGATTTGATGATGTCGCGGACTTGCTCGCCGAGGCGAGTAGTGCCGGGTTCGCGCACTACCAAGACCGGGAGGTTTAAGCTCTCTAGGCGTTGCCGCAGTAGTTCTACTTGGGTAGTTTTGCCGGCGCCTTCGCCACCCTCAAACGAAATGAACGGCGCATTATGGACCGACCTGCGTGGCATTGAGAAGATTCTGCGTTTACGACGTTGCTAGGCAAGTCATCGGCGCCGTCGTCGGATGATGACGTGCCGATTCGGTTCGTGACCGGTGCTGGCGGACCCGACGTTGTACCGGGCAGCGAGGGCGTGCTGGAGTCGGCGGATGTGCGAGGACTGCGAAGAGAGATTGATTTTGCGGTCTCCACTTAACACGCGTTCCACGGCACGTTCGGCTTCTTCGAGCGCTTCATCAACGATGATCTCGTCGTCGGATTGTGATCCGTTACCGTTGACCGCTCCAGCGCGTCCAACTTCGAAGCGGTTCAGGAACTGTTCGATCTGTTCGCGGGTGCCACGTCGCAGGACGTAGACGGGTACGCCATCACGTTCGGCGCGTTTTACGGCAGGTGGGCGGCGCCCGTAGTGGAGTTTGGTAGTAACAAGGACGTCGGCTTCTTCTGCAGATTCGGAGAGCATCACCGGGACACCCATTGCGCGGATGCCGGATCTGAGTGATTCTCGAGGCACTCCGAAAGGATGGACGCGGATCGGCGGCGGTTCCGGCATGCCCTTTTCGCGGGCCACAGATTCTGTAGGTTGACTCGACCTGCCATTTCCGTTGGGAGCTTCGTTGTCGAGGTCGTATGAGCGCCTTGGCGAGCGGATTGAGTCAAGGTCGAATGCAGCGGTTTCAAAGCCGTCTTCCGACTCCATCGCGTCTTCAACGCGAGTATCGACGCTGCCGTCTTCGTTGAGTATTCGCATCTCGAGGGGCAATTGCAGGCCGCGGAGCATGCGATCGACGGCTCGTCCGACATCGTTGTGGACGCCGACGTAGTTTCGTTCGCGCATCTCGACGACAACGTCGAATGTGGGCATGTGTTTGCGTTCTAAGACGGTTTTCTGGGTTCGCCTGCGGCGCGCTTCAATGTCGCCGAGAGTGACAGCCTGTGTTCCACCGACGAGGTCGGAGAGGGTTGGGTTAGTGATGACGTTGCCGAGGGTATTGCCGTGAGCGGTGGCGACGAGTTGTACGCCGCGTTCGGCGATGGTTCGAGCGGCGATGGCTTCGAGCTCAGTTCCGATCTCATCGATGACGACGACTTCGGGCATGTGGTTTTCGACCGCTTCGATCATAGTGCGGTGCTGGAGTTCGGTGTTGGGGACTTGCATCCGGCGTGCCCGCCCGATCGCGGGGTGTGCGACCGCACCGTCGCCGCCGATCTCGTTGGAAGTGTCAACAATTACGACTCGCCGAGATGCATCATCGGCCAGTACGCGGGCAACTTCTCGAAGGATCGTGGTTTTGCCGATGCCCGGACGGCCGAGGATCAGAACGCTGCGACCAGTCTGTATCAGGTCTTGGATGAGGCGGACGCTCCCAAAGACAGCGCGTCCAACGCGGCAGGTCAATCCGACGGGATTGCCTTCGCGGTCACGGATCACGGAAAAGCGGTGAAGTGTACGCTCGATACCAGCGCGGTTATCGTCGCCGAAGCGGCCCAACCCGGCGATGACTGTGTCGATGTCCCAGCGAGTGACTTCCTTGTCGTTGAGGGCCACGGAGCCACCGACGAAACGTGCCTCTGGTACGCGCCCGAGGTCAACAATCACTTCGAGGAGGCCGGAAACGCCATGATCGTCATCAATGGTTCCGTCGAGACCTTCGCGGACGTTTGGCGGCAAGACGTTTAGAAACGCGCCGATATCGTCGACGACGTGTTGTTGATTGAGCTGTGAGGTTGTATTCAGAATCCCGTCGGGGCCATTTTCGAGAGTTAACTGATTAACGCTGTTTTGCATCATGATACGCGCATGTGCGCCAAGACGATTGTCAACGGCTCTCGTTCGCCGTGTAATCTGGCGCTTTGCAGGGAAAGTCTAACCGTCGGTCAACGTGTTGATCGGGGGTATGGTGCCGGGTTTCGACATTCATAGGGCTGAAGCAATGAGAGCGGCGACATCGGCGGTTCGGCTGGAGTATCCCCATTCATTATCGTACCACCCTACGACCTTTACGAACGTGCCGGAACCGTCGTCGTCGTCCGAGATTACAGCGGTCGAGAGCGCGTCGATGGTGCAGGAGTGCGGATCGCCGATGTAGTCAGCGGAGACCAATGGTTCGTCCGAGACATGGATGACGCCATTCAACGCGCCCGCTTGGCTTTCCCGGAACGCGTTGTTGACTTCCTCTGCGGTCGCGGGTTTCGACAGACGAACGGTCAGGTCAGTGACGGATCCGGTAATTACTGGCACGCGGTATGCCATGCCGTCGATTTTTCCGGCGAGTTCGGGGATCGCAAGGGTTACGGCTTTGGCGGCGCCGGTGGTCGTAGGGATAATACTGTTCGCGGCGGCGCGGGCGCGGCGGAAATCGCTGTGAACCTGATCCAAGATGTTTTGGTCGTTGGTATACGCGTGGATCGTCGACATCAAGGCGCGTTCGATGCCAAATGCGTCGTTTAGAACCTTGGCCATCGGTGCAACGCAGTTAGTGGTACAGGAGGCGTTGGAGATGACGTTGTGCTGTGCCGGATCGTACTGATCGTCGTTGACGCCGAGAACGATGGTGATGTCCTCGTTGGAAGCAGGTGCGGAGATGATGACCTTTTTGACGCTGTCGGAGAGGTGCGCTGAGGCCTGTGCGGCGTCGGTGAAGAAGCCGGTGGATTCGATGACGATTTCGACACCTGCGTCGTCCCAAGGAATTTTCGCCGGGTCGCGTTCGGAGAACACAGTGATCATTTCTCCGTCGATGGTGAGCGAACCTTCGCCTATCTCAATGTCGCCGTCGTAACGGCCATAGGTGGAGTCGTACTTGAGAAGATGGGCTTGTTGTGCTGGACTGGCAAGGTCGTTTACGGCGACTACTTGCAACTTGTCAGACTGTCGTTGGCTGATGGTGCGGAAGACTTGCCGACCAATTCTGCCGAAGCCGTTGATGCCGATCTTGGTTCTACTCATGTTGTGTCTAATGGATCTCCTTGTGAGGGTTGAGCCTCTTAAGTGTGCGAATCAGTGAAGGAGTTAGTTGCAGATTACACCGCGCGATGCATGGGCGTATTTGGGTAATTCACTATTTGATTACGCTCATTCCGGCGTAGCGGCCTCGATCACCGGCCCAATCTTCGATCCGAAGCAGGCGGTTGTATTTGGCGACTCGCTCGCTGCGGGCGGGCGCGCCAGATTTGATTTGACCGCATCCCGAGCCGACGGCGATGTCGGCTATCGTTGTATCTTCTGTTTCGCCTGATCGATGGCTAACGACGACGCCGAAGTTCGCTTTCCGGGCACGTCGGATTGTGTCAAGCGTTTCAGAAACGGTTCCGACCTGGTTCGGTTTGATGAGAATTGCGTTTCCGGCTTTCTCTTTGATGCCGCGTTCGAGGAAGGCGGTCTGGGTCACGAAGAGATCGTCGCCGACGAGTTGCACTCGGTCGCCGATTTTTTCGGTGATGATTTGCCAACCTTCCCAGTCGTTTTCGGCGAGACCGTCCTCGATGCTACAGATTGGGTATTCGGCGCAGAAAGCGTCGTATTCTTCGGCCATCATTTCGGCGGACAGGCGGAGTCCTTCGCGTTTCATGCTGTAGCGTCGGGCCTGCGGTACGTAGAATTCGCTGGCCGCCGGATCTAAAGCGATGAAAATCTCCTCGCCCGGCAGGTATCCAGCGGACTCGATTGCGTGAGTCACGTAACCAAGCGCTTGGCGGTTGGTGAGTCCGACTGGGGCGTAGCCACCCTCGAAACCAACTGAAGTCGATAGACCCTCGTCTTGGAGGAGTCTTCCAAGTGATTGGTAGATTTCCGAACCTGCGCGGAGTGCTTCCGACAACGATTCGACGCCGGCGGGCATCACCATGAACTCTTGAAATTCGGTTGACCCGGCCGCATGGGCACCACCGTTGAAGATGTTGAGCATCGGGACGGGGAGGATATAGTGTTCTTCGTTGCCGATATAGTCGGCGACGAGATCGTAGAGCCATTCTCCTTGGCTGCGGCACGATGCCCGAAGAACGGCCATTGAGATGGCGAGGAGGGCATTGGCACCGTATCGGGACTTATTGCTAGTGCCGTCGGCATTGATCATCGCCTCGTCGACGGCTCGTTGATTGTTGGCGTCCAAACCAACGACAACGTCGTTCAACGGACCGTTAATGTTGGCGACAGCTTGGAGAACGCCTTTTCCATTAAAACGTTTGGGGTCACCGTCGCGGAGTTCCCAAGCCTCGTTCTCGCCGGTGCTGGCACCGGACGGGACTGACGCACCGTTGCGAGTACCGTCTTCAAGCAACACTTCGGCGTAAACCGTAGGGTTACCACGCGAGTCGAGTATCTCTTTTCCTCTGACGACTTTGATATTGCTCATGTTCAACAAGTTTGCAATAAAAACGTGCGAATCTGTTAACGCGTCGCTACTCGCATCTGAGATGACCGGTATCGAATCACCGTCGCCGTTGATTGGCGAGTTGGATCGCCAAGGTCACAGCTTCCGCGGCATCGCCAGCGTACGAAACCTCCGAGTAACGAGCGTGACCGTGATCGTCTCGGAGATTAACCTCCCATCCTTCCAAAGCGACGACCGGTACGCCGGCCATCATTGCGAAGCTGAGTTCATTGGAGGTGCCCCATTTTCCGGGAAGTGCAATGACAGCATCACTGGCGTTGGCTACGAGGACGTTTCGGACGAATCCTAGAGGTGTCGGTATGGCGTAGTCGATGTAGGGATTGGCTTCGTTTCGGTCGGTGGAGGAGAGGATGCCGATGGTGGTACCGCCGGCGGATTTGGCACCTTTTGCAGCGCGTTGCATGGTGCCGCCCATCCCACCGTTGACGAGGATGCAGCCGTTTTCGGCGATGAGTCGTCCGACCTGTTCGGCTAGTTCGAGGCCTTTCGGAGTGGTGTGGTCGCGGTCACCACCGATTACGGATATATATATGGGGTGTTGAGAGGTCAATGTAGGTTCTTTGTGATGGAGACGCCGGATTCAGCGAAGTATTGGGTTCGGTTCGTTACGGCGCCCGATGCCATGAACTAGTCAACAATTATTTGCTTTTGCGGATCGAGTTGGAGGTCGTCAACTATCTCGGACTAGATAGGCGATGTATGCGCGGTTGTTGTCGGGTGAGCCAAGTTCGCGGTTATAACGATCGACTCTAACTTGCCCAGGAAACAAGATCTCGAGCTCGTCGATCAATTCCATGTAGTCACCAAACAGGATGAATGCCGTGTTCCCATCCACCAACCCGGCATGGACTTGGCCGCTACCGCCGTGCTCCGCCGCGCCTTCGATGGTTTCAAGGTTTGGGTAGAGGAATCCGACTCTTTCGTCGGCAATGCGCGTGCGTCCGTTAAACGACACGACGCGATAGCTCACCCCGGAATTATCGACGAGTTTTAGAGCGTCAAAGAGATTGGCTTCGAAAAACCATCTAACCGACCCAACGCTCCATTTGTTGAATTCGATTCGATCGGCGAGGTAAACATGTCCACTGAATACCAAAATCATCACAGCCCCGACCGCTATGCTGAATCTGCGGGCGTTGGCGAACGGCCGCTTCAATCCCAAAATCGAGCGTGCGTTTTGGATAAAGATCTGTGCGAATACGTTGAAACCGATTGCCATGATGGTCAATATGAAGAAAATGGCGAACAGGTATCTTCGACTCTCGGCACCCTCGACCGAAATAGCGGCAGAAGCGGCAATCAGCCAACCGATCAACAACAGCTGGTACGGGCGACGATTGATGTTGAGGACCGCAACTCCTAATCCGAACCAGAAAAAAACGCGCATCACCCATGTATGTAAAAGCGGGGAGCCGCCAGTTCCGTCCCAGGTGCCCGAACTAATCGGGTTATTCACGAATAACAGCAACTCAACGATTCTGGGCAGGTAGCGGGAAAAATCCCACAGATTCGCATTGCCGTAATAGTCTTTAGCCAGTTCAGATACGACAAACCCAGTGAATGTGAATATGTTCAATACTGGGAAGGCTACGGTGACCGACGCGATCAGAAACCAGAATATCCCGGCTTTTCGATGTTGGGATGAAAACAACGTCAATAGGGCAATGCAGCCCCAGATTCCGACAAAATAAGGCAAAAACGCTTTGAAGCTATAGATGCTTAAGCCCAAAACGACTCCAGCCGCGATACCGGTAGCTAGTTGCCTCGATTGACCAGCTTTCAAAGCCAGCAACATGGAAGTCAATCCCAAAAATACCGCCAGCATCATCTGAACGCCCATTCGACTTGGGATTATGAACCAAACCGAAAACGCGAGGAACGCGATGGCGAGTATCGATATCCGAAACGGAAACTGTGTCCGCAACAACACGTATGCGACCGGGACGATGGCTACCCCTGGAACTACGGATGCAAAACGCGCCCAGAAGATATTCGGCTCGCCGACGGTGAACCAAAGTGCGGTCCAGTACGAAAAACCCGTTGGTTGTCCGCCGTGAACGGGAGACCAAGCTCCGATCCATTCGCCGTTAAAAACTCGCAACGCGTCGATGGACAATCCCGACTCATTCAATTCGAATCCGAGGGGTAAATTTCCCAAGTCGTAAACCCTTAGGTATAAAGCGACAATGCTGACGACGACAACGGCGGCCACTTCGATCGTCAATCGAGTACGGTCGGGAAGTTCCGCGAATTCGTCGAATTCCCACACTGAGGAGTGGTTTTGTGCTTTGGCGACTAATAAGCGGATATTTTTCGTAATCGAATAAAGTAGAGCGAGGAAATTGGCTCGAGCGTCCAGCAAAAAAGGTGAGATCCGTTTGACACTGGCTTGCCAGACGTCGGAAATCAGCGACGAGGAAATTGACGATTGGTCCGTAGCAGGATAGGGACGACTTGGTTGGTGCCGTAGCTCCATCGGTCGGCGACGGGAAGCGGGGCGTTGTGTTGTCGTGCCGCTCAATCCGGCGGTGGCAACCGCGATGCTAGAGGGTTTACCTGGCGGATGATCCGGAGAATCGTTGTTGATGGATCGGTCCGCTTCGTTGACGGATCGGCGAGTGCCACATTCGAAGCAAAAGCGGTGATCGTCTTGAATTAGGGTCCCACAGGAACGGCAGACGTTCGCGAGCTGGAGTTCGGAACCGCAACACGAGCAAAAACGATGTGATCGTTCAGTGTCGGACCCGCAATATGTGCAGGAGACGTTCATGGTGCACGGATGACTAACAGTTTCCACGTGTCTCGATCGTTTTCATCCCTCAATTCAATCAACGTCGCGTCCGGATAGATTTCTTGTAACTCTGTCGCGTGCTCCATGTAACTTTCGAGCAACGCAATTGCGGCGGGGTCATTTTCGCCAGCATCTACGCGCAAAACCCGTTGACCGTCGACGCGTTCCTCTTTACCGTCAACGATGACCAAATGGGGGGCAACCCAATCGATGATTGGGTGTGGTGCTCCGCCACGGTCAGAGTAGAAATGGACGGTGTAACCGTCATCAAAATTCTTGATGTATTCGGCCAGTCGAGTCAGGTCGTAGTTGAACGTCCAGCGTGCGTCTTGTGATCTCCATTGGTCAAGTCTTTGATAGCCGGAAATTGCAGTTGTCGCGACGAAAACGGATATCGCCACCAAGAATCCAATGTTGCGAGCCACAGCGATACCCCTCGTGTTGGAGGTTGAAAAGAGGGATCCGAGTTGTGATCCGATAAGTTGCAACAAAGTGTTTATTCCGACTCCTGTGAACGCAAACATGAAAAGCATTCCTATGACGAAACGTCGTGCTTCGGAGCCGGGTACCAAAACGGTGGGTGACATACCAATGAGCAAGCCGATGACCAGAATCTGGTATCGGTAGTCTCTGATTCTTAGAGCAGAGACGGCCAAACCGACGATGAATAGCACCTGCAACACGCCAGTGAGGATCGGGGCCGAAGGTGCGGCGTCGGTGAAATCGGCGCTGATCGGTGAGCGGAAGAACATGAAGACTTCCCATGCTCGGCGTGCCCATCGCACGAAGTCAATCGTTGCGGTTGCACCGTAGTGATTCTCCAAGTCGGCGACGAAATCAAACTGGAACAGGAGAAACCATGCCATGTTTATCCCGGTGAGGAAGCCCGTGACAGCGAAGAGATAGAGTTCACGTCGGTGTCGGAGCTTGGGATGAAACAGTGCGACGATGGCTGCAATGCCGATGCAGGACGCCCAGTATGGCAGGAACACTTGATGGGTATACATGCCTGCGCCTAGAACGACGCCGGCAATGATGGCGAGCCATGGCATGCGCCGGTCGATGCTAAAAACGAGCAAGGTCAATGCGGCAAGCAGCTCAAATATGGCTAGCATCAACGGCCAACCGATGCGGCTTTCGAGCATCAAGTAAATCGAAAAGGCAGCCAACACGGCGGTGACGAATGCAACGGTGAATGGGAAGAATCGGCGAATAAGAATGAAGGTGAATGGGACGATCATCGTTCCGGCGACGGCGCTCACTATTCTGATCGCCCACAACTCAGAATCGAACAGCATGAACAGCGGTGCGGTCACGTAGAACTGCAGCGTTGGAACTCCGAGGCTCGCACCGGAGAACTTACCGATCCATTCGCCGTCGACGATGCGGTGGATTTCCGCGGCATAGGTGCTTTCGTCGATGTTGATTCCGGGCGAGAGGTCGGCCAATCCTGAAGTTCGCATCCACCCCGCGATTGCGGTAAGTATTACGACGACCAAGATTTCGAGGAGTAGACCGATGCTGAAGTTAAATTGTCGAGAAAGGACGTTGAAATTACGTGGCGTCGAGAACAACTGCGGTGGCTGGATGACCGGCGGCCATTCCTGCAGGCGATCCCAAAATTGTGCGAATCGCGTTACGAACTGATATTCGGAAACCGGTTTAACGGTCGGCTCGAGATTCCGTTGCATCGGCGTTCCAGAGGGTTCCGGATCGGCTGAGGCAGTCGCAATGAATTGCTCGCGTCGAGAAAGTCGATCGTCGACGGATACTAGGTTGGTGCCGCAATCGACGCAAAATTTGTAATGCGGTTCAACGGCGAGACCGCAAGTTGGACAGAAACGGATACTGAGGGGCATACGCTGATCGCGATTCCTACGGAACGATCGGAGAACCAAGCGCGTCTGCGCAAGACAGCGCGGCGTCCTGAGACCGCTTCATCTCATCACATCCGATACGTGCAAGATCGAGCATCTCTTCCAATTGCGTTGCCGTGAATGGCGCGGCTTCGGCAGTTCCTTGGATTTCAACGTAATCACCTGATCCGGTCATCACGACATTCATATCGACTTCGGCGCGAGAGTCTTCTTCGTACGGTAGGTCGAGCACGCACCGGCCATCTACTACGCCTACCGATATGGCGGCAACGTTGTCAGTTAGGGCGCGGCTGTTATCGCCGCGTTCTTGCTGCAACGACTTGATGGCTTGGGCGAGCGCGACGTAGCCACCGGTAATGGACGCTGTCCTTGTGCCACCGTCGGCACGGAGGACATCGCAGTCGATGGTGATGGAGCATTCACCCAAGGCCGCCATGTCTGTTATGGCTCGGAGCGATCGACCGATGAGGCGTTCAATCTCGCGACTGCGGCCGCTGGTTGATGCCCTACGCCTATCAATGCGTTGGTCGGTTGAGCGCGGCAACATGCCGTATTCAGCGGTGACCCAGCCCGTGCCGCGCCCGCGCATCCAACGAGGGACATCCGATTCGACTGTGGCGGTGCAGATTACGTGGGTATTGCCGAGTTGAACAAGCGCTGACCCTTCGGCGTTCGGCATAAAACCGGGTTCGATCGTAATGGTGCGACATTCGTTGTTGTCCCGACCATCAAAACGTTTATTTACCGATGACATTCCAACGATTTTAACTACACAGAGATGACGCAACGCGATTTTGCATAATCGGTGCAACGGGTTTCGATACGAACGACGAAGTAGCAAAGGACGATTCAAGATGAAGATCGCCATAATGGGCGCAGGTGCTGTAGGTGCGTACTATGGCGGTGCGTTGGCGAGGCACGGCGCCAAGGTAGTGTTGATAGCGCGCGGCAAGCACGCCGAGGCGATGGGTGCAACTGGTCTGCGCGTGGAATCGAACTGGGGCGACTATGTCGTGCATCCGGAAGTGGCGCTCACGCCGAGTGCGGCTGGAACGGTGGACGTTGTGCTTCACTGCGTCAAGTTGTATTCGAACTCGGACACGATACCTGAGATGCACCCGTTGGTCGGCGGAGAAACGGTGATTCTGACGGTTCAGAATGGCATCACGGGCGGCGAGTCGTTGGCGGCGGAGTTTGGATGGGAGCGAGTGTTGGAAGGTGCGACTTATATCGAGACATCGATCACGGGACCCGGACACGTAGTTCAGACCGGTAGCGCCGCACGAATTGAGTTCGGTGAGCGCGATGGATCGATTTCCGACCGCGTTGAGACAGTGAGAGATGTGCTTTCAGTCCCGGGCGTCCAAGTGGAGGTTAGTTCTGATATCCGAGCATCCCTTTGGTCGAAGATGGTGGTCATCGGTGCGCTCGGCACAATTGTCACGGCGGCGCGGGCGTCGTTGTCTGAGGTCCTCGCAATGCAAGAGGGGGTGAACACGATCCGAACCGTTATGGAGGAAATTGTAGCGAGCGGTAAGGCCAACGGCGTCAATTTTCCGAATGGAATCGTTGATGCCAAGATAGCGGACGCTGTCGCTGAGGTAGACGAGTTTCAGTCGTCTTTGCAATCGGATTTCAATCGCGGAGGCAATCTGGAGTTGGATGACATCTTGGGGGCTGCGGTCCGATTGGGGCGTGAGGCCGGAATACCGATGCCCGCGAGCTCGGCATTGGTGTTAACTTTGCAGAAGTTCAAGCTAGGATCATCAAGCTGATCCTAGCTTGAACGAAACAGCAATCGCACATGGTCCCGATGCCGTGTCTCTGCACAGATCCTTAGGTTGGGTGAGAGATTCGACATCTGGTTTATGATTGCGGATTAATTGCAAAACGCGGCTTAACGCGTCGGCAGATTTCTAGTGTCTCCGGCTATTGCGTGCATGGAGCTTCCATGGCATCCACGCAGAACCGTTTCCCAAGGCGCTAGTGAGTTTGACTGGCACGGAAAGGAGAAGTGAGTATATGGCGGCATTGGCATCGTCTCAGATCAGGAATATCGTTCTAGCGGCACACAGCGGAGCCGGAAAGACGACGCTGGCCGACGCCATGTACTACAATACGGGCGCGGTTAACCGTAGGGGCCGTGTCGATGACCAAACCAGCCTTTCCGACTACGAGCCGGAAGAACAGGAGCGTGGCTCCAGCGTTCAGCTTGCGATATTGCCTTGCGAGTGGCGGGAACACAAGATCAACGTCCTAGACACGCCGGGGTATCCCGATTTTAGGGGCGACATGCTGTCGGCCATGCGTGTGGCGGATGCTGCAATACTTCTGATTTCTGCTCCTTCTGGCATCGAGGTCGGCTCGATTCAAGCGTGGCAAGCCGCCGAAGATGCAAAGCTGCCCAGAGCAATCGTAGTCAATAAACTAGACCGACCGGAGACGGATTTCGACGAGGTCGTGGCCACGATCCAAGATGCTTGGGGGAGGATGTGTGTTCCGGTGCAAGCTCCAGAGGGAAGCGGTGAAGGGTTGACCGGCATTACAGATCTGTTGGAAGGCAACGTCGAAGACATGCCGGAAGAGTTGGTCGAGGCGATAGCTGAGTCGGACGACGACCTCATGATGATGTACCTCGAGGGTGAGGAGTTGAGCGCCGAAGATCTGCAAAACGGACTTAAGGCCGCGATCAAGTCCGGCGCGGTGGTCCCGATTTTTGGTGCGGCAGCCGATCAAGAGATCGGCGTCGAACAATTAATGAACGCAGCCATCGATCTGTTTCCTGCACCTAGTGACGCGTTCCCTGAAGGTGTGACTGAGTCCACGCCGGCAAATCTGATCTTCAAGACCTCGGCGGATCCATTCGTGGGTAAGGTTTCTTATCTGAGGGTTTATGGCGAAGCATTGAACCCGAACACCCAACTTGTGACGGGCGCGAAAGGTGACGCCGAACGCGTCGCCCAGGTTTACGCCCCGATGGGCAAAGAGCTGAATGTTGTCGACACAGCGACCCGCGGCGACATTGCGGCGGTGACCAAACTACAAGAGGCGGCGACTTACGATACTCTCTGCTCGCGTGACAACATGGTGGAGTTGGAAGGCGTCGAATTGCCGGCACCCATATTCGCTCTTGCTGTCAGCCCCGAGTCGCAGTCAGATTTGGACAAGATGGCGTCTTCGTTGACGCGCATCACCGAGGAAGACCCGACGTTGCATCTGGAGCGCAACGCCGAAACCGGGGAATTGGTGTTGCATGGGTTAGGCGACATCCACGTCGAGATGGCGATCCAGCGCATTGCGCGCAAGTTCGAGGTTTCGTTGACCACTTCGTTGCCCAAGATCGCATATCGAGAGACGATCATGTCTAACGCGGACGTTGACTACAAACACAAGAAGCAGTCGGGCGGCAGCGGCCAGTACGGCCACGTTCTGATGCGCGTCGCCCCGGCGGGCTCGGATGCTGGTATCACGTTCTCCAGCAAAGTGGTGGGTGGCAATGTGCCTCGCGAATACATTCCTTCGGTGGAAAAAGGCGTCCGCAACGCAGCTGCCCAAGGCGTGTTGGCGGGATTCCCGGTAGTCGGCATCGATGTTGAGTTGTACGACGGAAGTTCTCACTCGGTGGACTCTTCGGGCGTTGCATTCGAGATCGCTGGCAGCATGGGTTTCAAACAGGCGATGCGCGATGCACGACCGCAATTGTTAGAGCCGGTGATGAAAGTCGATGTCATGATTCCTGACGAAACAGCAGGCGACGTGATGGGAGACCTCAACCGCAAACGCGCCCGGATTAGCGGTATGGAGCCGTTGGGTAACGGATTCACGATCGTGAATGCAGAGGCACCGATATCGACGATGCAAAGGTATGCCGCGGACTTGCGTTCATTGACGCAGGCGCGCGGAACTTTCAGCGTGCAGATCGATCACTACGAAGCGGTGCCACCGCAAGATACCGACCGGGTGATCGCCCAGTACTCAGACGAGAACCGCCGTTAGCCTAACGGACCATCCACAGACGTTCGCCGTCGGTGCGTAGTTCGACCGTCCCGGAGAGGTCGGTTCTGAAGACGCGTTCTTCTCCCACTTTCGCGGCGAGTCGCTTGACCACCTCCGGATGAGGATGGCCGTATCGGTTTCCGGTACCCGCGGCTACGACGACTGCAATCGGACCGACAGCATCCAGCAGCATCTGGGTCGACGATGTGTTGCTTCCGTGGTGCGGCGCTTTGAGCACTGTCGCACGCAAATCCGGGATCGTGGACACTAACAGAGATTCCGCCGGACGTTCGATGTCCCCGGTTAGCAGGAAATCAACGGCACCATAACGGAGTCGCGCCACGATCGACGCGTCGTTGATCTCCGAGCAGGAATCTGAGGAGTTGAGGCAACCTGCCGAAATCACTTCCAAAAAAACATTTTCGTCTAGACCGATCATCAACCCCGGCATGGCGATTCTGACGTCGTCGTGGTTTTCAATCGCTTTAGTCCAAGACGCGAAGGCGTCGCTTGATGAGGTCAAGCCGGAGTGTATGGCAGTGCCAACAGAGAACCGTAGCAGAACCTCCGGCAAGCCGCCAACGTGGTCGGCATCGGTATGCGTAAGCATCACGATGTCGATCTCGCGATCGGTTAGAGGAAGTAAGGCCGAAAGAATGTCTGCGACTTGGGAGTGGTCACCGCCGCCATCGATCAGCATGCGATTGCCATTGGGTGTCTCGATGAATATTGATTCGCCGTGAGACGTTTCGAGAAAACGAACGCTCAGGTAATCCTTCGGATGATTCTGAGACAGAGTCGCACCCCAAGTGGCGATCCCGATCACCAGAAGTAGCGCGATTAGACCTGCTGTCGCTGTAATGTGTCTAGATGTCGCGTCGTTGGCATATCTTGAAATGCTGAGGAAGGAATGTCCGGCGCGCCGGACAACATTGGTCACTTGCGGTGAAATGGGTATCAGCGCCGCGAAAACCGCATAGTACGCAATCGTTAGCCATACCGACCACGAGCCGGTCTCGATTGGCCTGGGCGGCACGTGAGCGAAGAATTCGGCGATTTGGGTGAGATACGCCGAGGATGCGTAAACCGGAATTGCGGCGATCCCTGTTAACAGAGGGAACGAGAAAAGATCTATGACGACAAGCATTGCCGACGAGATGATGAGAATTGGCATGGCCGGAACCGCCAAAAGCGTGGCTAATCCGCCCCAGATCGGTACCGCGTCAAAATGGAGAGCGATCAATGGCAACGTGCCGATGGTTGATGCGAACGAGACTGCGAGCGACCCAATCACGAATCTGCGAATGCGATCAGTCAAGGCAGAACGCTCGGTTCGCGTGCCGGATGACGAGCTGATCTCCGTAACGCCGTCAAGGACGGGAGCCACGAACGCGATGCCCACCATTGCGGCGAAGCTGAGCTGGAACGACAGCGACGCGAGGATTGACGGTTCGATTGCAACCATGCACATGGCAGCGAGCGCCAGCGCCGCGAGTGTTTGAGAGCCGCGCCCCGTGGACCGACCAAGGATGAACACCGAGAACATGATCGCAGCGCGGGTAACCGGTGGAGCGAAGCCCGCGAGGGCAGCGTAGAGGACGACCGCAACGAGTGGTATCAGGAGATAAAACGCACGCCGTCGACCGAAAATCATGACTGCGACTGTCATCGCGATCCCACCGATCAGTGATACATGTAATCCACTGATCGCGAGCAGGTGAGCCAATCCTGCAGATCGAAAATCGCGGGTGACATTGTCGCTGATCTCTGACCGGTCGCCGGTCAATAGAGCGACCGGCAATCCGGAGCTTGTTCGACTCAATGTTTCGTTTAGGTTATTTCCGATCTGGCTCCTGACGCGGTTCAGTGAGGCACCATACGGGACAGCGGATTGCGTCCCAACGACTTGGTCCTGATCAATATCGTTGAGTGTTTCGATTGCGTCGGCACCCCGCCAGGCACCGATCAAGAAGACCACGCAGAGGAGAGCGATCGCGGCTCGACGGCGACTGATAATGAGCGCCAATGACGCTGAAATTGCGGCGATGAAAAACCCGAGAAACGCGTTCTCTGGGATGTTGTGGCCTGGCGCAATCCCGAAAACGATCGCGAATCCAGTGCCCGCGAGAAACGCGGCTGTAGCCCATACGATTCTCATCTGATTTCGACGAGTGGGCGCACCGCTTCGAGCGTCTTTTCGCCGATGCCACTAATCTCAAGAAGTTGCTCGAGCGTCGAAAATCTACCCAATGTACTCCGGTACGCGATGATTTGGTTGGCCTTGGTATCGCCGATTCCAGGGAGCGTTTTCAATTGATCCAAAGTGGCGGTGTTTAGGTTGATCGGACCCGCGGCATGACTGTCGGTTGAGGCTTGGCGTATTTCACGCGTCGCACTATCCGGTTCGTCGGGAGCAGAATTCGTGGTCAGGCCAGACGTTGGTGCTGACTGGGTTGATGGAATCGACGGGACGAAAACGCGCTCTCCGTCCTTGATGACTGCGGCGAGATTTATGCTTTGGAGATCCGCAAATTCGGTCGCACCGCCGGCCGCTTCGATCGCTGACAAGACCCGGTCATCGGCCCTGAGCTCATAAACGCCAGGGGAGTGGATCTCTCCTACCACTTGCACAATGACTGGCGCCGGCGTCGGGATCAGTATCGCAACTTCAGTTACGCTCGCATTGCTGGCTCCCCAAAGGTATGCACCGCTTAATGCCAAAACTACTGCGATCAACCCCAAAGCCCACACCACGAACGTCGGTGCGTTGGGTTTGGGACTCGACGGGGTTGCTGATGTGAAATGAGGTGGTTGTTGCGAGCTCATTTATCACCTAAACAAAATTCATGACTGCGGATATGTTACCGCGATCCATTCCGTTGGCGAAACTGTTTGGCGAAATACGGTGCCGTGGACGCGAGTTAGTATGTCGCTCCGCACAGTTGAGTTGAATCGGATATTCAGCTTCAGGATTGACCAACACTCGTCACCTCCATTCATACCCATGTGTTGTGCTCGAGCGTTGTAGATTAAGATGGTTTAGATGTGAATGTGCCGCATCACGGAACTCAAGGTAACTCTCGGGTAGCATGGGTGCGTGAGGCGGCAATCAATCGAAAAAGCGATACGGAGACTAGATTGAATATTGGTCCAAACGACGCCCTCTTAGTGGTGGACGTGCAGAATGATTTTTGCCCCGGCGGCAATGCGGCAGTTGAGGACGGCGACGCAGTAGCGCGGAAGATGTCTGATGTAGCTTTGAATTTCCGGTCCCGCGATGGGCGCGTGTTTGCCACTCAAGACTGGCATCCGACGACACACAAGAGTTTCGCCGAGAACGGCGGCATCTGGCCGGCACACTGCGTGCGGGGCACCGAAGGTGCCGGGTTCCACGAGGAATTGAAGTTGCCGGTCGGCGCGAGCATCATCCGCAAGGGCCAGGAGGCACAAACCGATGCCTACTCTGGCTTTGATGGCACGACTCTCGAAGTGCACTTGGAACGCCTTGGGATCAGGCGGGTTTTCGTTGGTGGGCTATCAACCGAATACGCGGTGCAACACACCGTGTATGACGCATTGCAAAAGGGGTACAGCGCCTTCGTCATCACAGACGCGGTATCGGCAGTAAACGCCAACCCGGACGACGATCAACGAGCTCTAGATTCGATGTTGTCGAGTGGGGCGAAGCCGATCACCACGACCGAATTGTTGGAAAACTAGGCCGTCGAAATTGCCGAACCTGAGAGCGGCGGGACCTTGTCCCGCCGCTCTTTCTTTTTGTTCGGAATCACTGCCATCGCAATGATTCCTAGGTGTTGTCGCGATCGTTTGCCGCCAGTGGATCAGATGAATAGCGGCCCGAAGATCAGCGAAACGATCGCCATCAACTTGAGCAGAATGTTGATCGCCGGGCCTGAAGTGTCCTTGAACGGGTCACCTACGGTGTCGCCGGTGACGGCTGCGGCGTGAGTGTCTGATCCCTTGCCGCCGAGGTTGCCGAGTTCGATGTACTTCTTGGCGTTGTCCCATGCGCCACCGGCGTTGGCCATGAAGATGGCAAGAAGGAAACCAGCGATGATTGAGCCAGCCAACAACCCGCCGAGAGCGTGAGGGCCGATGAGGAAACCTACAATGATCGGTGCCGTAACGGCGATTACGCCGGGCAGGATCATGGCTTTGAGCGATCCGCGCGTGCTGATGTCGACTGCGCGTGCCGCGTCAGGTCGTACTCCTGGCAGCCCTTCGCGGAGACCGGGAATCTCGCGGAACTGGCGTCTGACTTCGTCGATCATGTGACCGGCGGCAATACCTACGGCTTGCATGGTCAAACCGGCGAACAGGAACGGAAGGAGGGCGCCAAGGAGGGCGCCGATCAGGACCTCGGGTTGCAAGAGGTCGAAGCTGTCGATTTCGATCACCTGACCGTATGCGGCCATCAGCGCCATCGCTGTCAGGACGGCGGATCCGATGGCGAAACCTTTGCCGGTTGCGGCCGTCGTGTTGCCGAGGGCGTCCAACGAGTCGGTTCGTTCACGGACTTCAGGATCGAGCCCCGCTTGTTCGGCGATGCCACCTGCGTTGTCAGCGACAGGTCCGTAAGCATCGGTTGCCAACGTGATGCCAAGTGTTGAGAGCATACCGACCGCGGCAAGACCGATTCCGTATAGGCCTGCGAGTTCATAGGCGATCCAGATACCAGCGGCGATCGCGAGTGTCGGGATAACGGTGCTGTACAAGCCGATTGCGATGCCGGCGATGATCGTTGACGGGTGACCGGTCTGCGACTGTTGGGCGATCCACTTCACAGGTGCAAACTCGTAGGACGTAAAGTACTCGGTCGCTGTGCCGATGACCTGTCCGACGACTAGTCCGACAAGTATCACCCAGAACAGGTCGAAGCTGAGCGAATCGTTCATCATGATGTAGATGCCGGTGCCGATGAGGGCGAGTATTCCGGCTCCAAAGATTCCGAAACGGAGGCTCCATAGGAGGTTGCCCATGGTGGCGTCGTCTTTGGTTCGGACGATTGATGTGCCGATGATCGAGGCGAAGATGCCGATGCCGGCGAGCATTATGGGGAGCACGATCATAGGAGCTTCGACACCCTGGAATGCATTTGCGGCGGTCCATGCAAGTGCGATTGTCGCGATGATGGAACCAGCGTAGGACTCGAACAGGTCGGCACCCATTCCGGCGACGTCACCGACGTTGTCGCCGACATTGTCAGCGATGACGGCTGGGTTGCGCGGGTCGTCTTCCGGCAGTCCTGCCTCGACCTTGCCTACGAGGTCAGCGCCAACGTCCGCCGCTTTGGTATAAATGCCTCCGCCGACGCGGGCGAATAGTGCGATTGAGGATGCTCCAAACCCGAAGCCAGCGATGACGTTCGGGTTGCCGAAGATGAGCCACAGGGCGGTAACGCCGATGATGCCAATGCCGACGACGGTTAGCCCCATCACTGCTCCACTGTTGAACGCGACACGGAGGGCAGGGTTGAGCCCGGTTTCTGCTGCGGTTGCCGTGCGAGTGTTGCCGCGCACAGCGATGCTCATCCCGATGTAGCCGGCGAGCGCGGAGCCAACGGCACCTGCGAGGTATGCAATCGCTGTCCAAGGTCCAGTTACCGACAGGTTTCCGTCAGCAATGAGCCTCTCGATGGTCGAGTTGTTTGTGAGGTTGAAATCGATCAACACCGCGAGAACGATGAAGATCAGGACAACGAATCCGGCGAGAATGGTGTATTCCCGACGCAAGAAAGCCATCGCGCCTTCCTGAATAAGAGTCCCAATTTCTTGCACGGCATGCCCACCGGCAGGTTGGTTGGTGACCACCCTGAAGAGGAATGCTGCGACCAAGAGTGCAAGCACTCCGGCACCTATCGCTATATATAACTCGGTCATTTAACTGTGCGTCCTCGCTAACGCCGTGCGACGGGATTCAACATGGGACACTCAGCGATCCGTCACTGGTCTCCGCCGACACGCCCAAGTTTCGATTCTATTTGAAGCGCGTTTGTCTCGGTTCGACCAATGAGGCGCAGTTGTTGACGAGTCGTTTTGGTTATTTCCGGGCCGCTGAGAGCTCTTCCACCAATTCCCGCGTCGCTGCGGATGGGTCCGGGGCGAGGGTGACGGCGGTGGCGACGCATATGCAGTCGGCACCGGCTTGGGCGACCGCGGCGATGTTGGATGCGTTGATGCCGCCGATAGCGACGATTGGGGCAGTTACACGATCGGCGACGGCTCGGAGGGTTGTGAGTCCGGCAGGTCGGGTATCGGATTTAGTGGTGGTGGTGTAGATCGAGCCGACTGCGACGTAGTCTGCGCCTTGTTCGAACGATGCGATAGCTTCATCGAGCAATGCGTTGGATTTTCCGACGATTTGATGAGGTCGGAGGATGGTTCGACATTCGGAGATTGGCAAATCGCCTTGCCCGACATGGACGCCGTCCGCGCCAACTTCGGCCGCGATTTCAGGTGAGTCGTTGACGATGAAGAGGGTGCCGTTCGCTCGACAAATTTGTGCGATGGTCCTCGCCTCGTCTTTAACGACCATTTCAGGTGCCTGCTTGTGCCGTAATTGGATGACGGAGGCACCAGCGGACGCGGTCGCTTCAGCGATCGCGAATATATCCCGACCACCGCAGTGTTCTGGGTCGACGATGACGTAGATGCCACCGACGACTTTGGAGGCGGCCGTACGGAGCACCACAGCGCGGGATCGATTAAGCTTCCGACGCCATAACGCCACCTTGGGCCCAATCGGACCTTTTAGTGTCGTGGATAACGACGGTGGTTGCGGAATCGGGGATGCCGGCGACTTCAGATATTGTTTTGGTCACGCCTTTGACGATCGCCGATTTCTGTTCATCGGTTCGGCCTTCGAACATGTGAATGTGGACTACGGGCATGTTTTCGTCGATCTCCTGAGTGGTTGGATTCGTCGCTGAATTATAACGGGCGAGTTTCGATTGGCTCGTTCTCAATGACCAACTGAAAGCCTGTACGCTAACGTGGATGGCAAATTGGCGTCGAGGATGAGGTTTTGGGCTGCTGCAACATCGTATTCGACGCGATGGAATTGGATTCTCGGCGTGTCCTCGTCTTCGGGAATAAGGAGGAACGCGTATGACGCTCTCGGGTCGCCGTCGCGCGGTTGCCCAACGCTGCCTGGATTGACGAACCAACGCGTGTACGCGAGTCGGAACGCATCGGTATCGCGCGCTTGGTTAACGTGCCAATTCGCTGTGGTGTCTCGGCCAAAGACTGATGGGATGTGCGTGTGGCCGAGAACGCAGCCGGTCGTGTCGAAGTGGTCGAGGTTTAGATCGGCGGTCCGCGAAGTGAACATGTATTCCCAGATCGGATTGCGGGGTGTTCCGTGGCAGAGTGTGACCCCCAAACTGGATGTCACCAACGGCAATCCGGTCAAGAATTCTCGGACGTCTTGAGAGAGAGCGTCTGCAGTCCAAGCCGCGGCCGCCGCGGCTGAAGGGTTGAAGTTATCGGTTGGGATCTCGCCGATCGCAGCGGCTTCGTGGTTACCTTTGACGATCGCGAGACCGGGCAATGTTCGCAAGCGTTCAACGACCTCGTTTGGTTGCGCGCCGTAACCCACACTATCGCCGAGGACCCAAACCTCGGTGAACTGGCATCGTTTGGTGGCGTCATCAACTACTGCCTCGAGAGCTGGCAGGTTGGAGTGAATGTCGGAAAGTAGGAGGACGCGGGCCATATCGCGTTCAGAATGCCGTTCGAGACGTAGGAATAGCCCAAATATAATCGGTCATATGCCATTCGAAGAGCGATCTGCCCAAGCGCCGATTAGCGAATCGGATCTTGTAGATATGATCAAGCAACGGGTACTCGATGGTTCGGAGGTGCAAGGAGATGAAGTCGGAGTCGGCGATGACGCGGCCGTTTTGCGATTCGATGCCAAGCACATCGTATTGACCGCGGACGCCATGGTCGACGGCGTCCATTTTCTATCGTCGTCGATGTCTTGGTATGACATGGGGTGGAAGTGCATCGTGTCGAATCAGAGCGACATTGCCGCAATGGGGGCGATTCCTCAACATGCGGTTCTTACGTTGGCTATTCCAAGGACGACGCGGGTTGGTGACTTGGACGAAGTCATGTCGGGCGTGATCGGTGCGTTGGACCGCTATGGCGGGCGCCTAGTGGGTGGCGATACAGTTGCCTCCGACGTCATCATGCTCAGCGTCTCTTTGACGGGACGACTCTCTGAAGTCGGTCAGGTGCTGACACGAACTGCGGCTCGACCTGGTCAATTGATTGCGGTTACTGGTGCCATGGGAGGGTCGGCAGGAGGATTGGCGGTATTGAATCAACGTCTTGCTTCCGGCGAGCAATCAACAGCGTCTGATGATGAGCAACATCTTCTCGACGCCCATTTCCGCCCCAGTCCTCGGGTTGACCTAGTATCGGCGATGGTTGGTTCGGGCATCGAATGCGCGATGGACGTGAGCGACGGATTGTTAATCGATCTTGAGCGTATCTGCGTAGCGAGCGAAGTGGACGCAGTGATCAACGCGGACCGTGTGCCCGTTGCCGCAGAGTTGTTCAACGTATTTCCAGATCGAGCCAGAGAGTTGGCGCTGACCGGGGGCGAGGATTACGAGCTGCTTTACATCGGCGACGCCGACGCGATCGCACAAGTCAACGCGGCCCAACCGGATTGCAGACCACGCGACTACGGCGTCATTGGCGAAATCGTTGAAAAGCAGAGTGCCCGAGGCGAGGTGACGGTCTTGGACCAGGCCGGGCGTCGTGTTGAATTCGGTTCTAAGGGATGGGACCACTTCGCGAGGTGAGTGAGATTCGGATCGTAAGTCAAACCGAGGATCGTACCCTCGCCTTAGGCCGTGCGCTCGGGAGTGAAATTCGCGACGGTGACGTCGTGCTGCTCCATGGCGAGATGGGCGCGGGCAAGACATGCATGGCACGCGGGATCGCGTTGGGCGCGGAATGCGAAGTCTCGGCCCGGAGTCCGACGTTCATCATCCTCGCCGAGTATCCGGGTCGGGTGCGAATATTCCATTGCGACCTGTATCGCATCGCAGGTGCAGCGGATGTTTATGATTTGGCGTTGGACGAGACCTTGGACCGAGGAGCATTGATTGTTGAATGGCCAGAGAATGCCGAGGGCGTTCTGCCTGATGACGCACTTGAGGTTCGCATCGAACCTGATTCGAAGACGGACTACAGGGCGATCTCGATGGATGGGACTGGTTCTAATTCGCGTGCGTTGTTGGACCGTTTCGCGAATTCAATGGCGATGATGGTGGAGCAATGATCATCCTCGGTATCGATACATCGACTAGCTTTGCTGGCGTCGGATTAAGCGTCGACGGCGTTGTGACGACCGAAACTTGGTATTCGCGGCACAACCACGGTCGCGAGGTGATGCCAGCGGTATTGCGATTGCTCGAAGCCGCCGCGATCGAGGCCGATGAGATTGATGCGGTGGCGGTTGGCTTGGGGCCGGGAGGTTTCAGCGCGGTCAGAGTCGGAATTGCGACCGCTAACGGGTTAGTCGCTCCGCGACAATCCCGTCTATTGGGCATCCCAACACACCTGACGCAGGCCTATCCGCATCGAAGACTGGAGAGAATGCGGATTGTGTCGCTGATACCCATAGGTCGGGATCAGGTGTCATACGCTGTCTTCAAGACGCCTTTCTCGGCGTTGAACGACGTTTTCGAAACCGGCACATGTGGATCCGATGAAGTCGAGGAACGTTTCGGAGATTCGCAAACGTTGATTTGTGGCGAGGGTGCTGATTTGACGACGGAAGGAAGTCCCGAAGCCGACTCTCCAGTTGTTCGTCCGCCCGAATATCTGCTCGGGATCGCTATGGAAAGGATCGAGCTAGGATCAGCGTCTGACGGATCGGTTGAACCGATCTACTCCCGTCCTCCTACGATTACGGCACCCAAGCGAGCGTAGCGCGCAACGTGCATCGACGCGCACTATTGGTGGTGCACAATTGTTGTTTGGCGTATTGACCTACTCGCCACGAGAAATGCGTTGAGGGCGCGAGCAATATGGATTTAGAGCGAACATTGGTCTTGGTTAAGCCTGACGGCGTGCAACGCGGACTGGTCGGCACGATCATCGGCAAGTTTGAAGCTACAGGGATGAAGATCGTTGGGATGAAGCTCATGCATGTCAGTGAGAAACTGGCACAGCGACACTACGCAGAACACGAAGGCAAACCGTTTTACACGGGTTTGGTTGACTACATAACCTCTGCACCAGTCGTCGCGCTGTGTTTGGCGGGACCGGACGCGATCGCGATCACGCGGAAGCTGATGGGAGCGACGAACCCTAGCGATGCGCCTCCGGGTACTATCCGCGGAGATTTCGGAGTTGAAATCAGTCGCAACTTGGTGCACGGGTCTGCGAATGAGGGCGATGCCGCCCGGGAAGTCGGTCTCTTCTTCAGCGACGAGGAGTTGATCGACTATTCACGATCGAACGACGTTTGGATCGCCTCAGACGAAGGTTGAGCCAGCCGACTACTGGATGCGGACGACTTCGTTCGCTTGTGACCAAAGCTCTTCGAGATCGTAGAATGCACGCGTTTCGCGGTTGAAGAGGTGGACGATAAAACCGGGGAAGTCGATTAGTAACCAGCCGCCGGATCCAGAGCCTTCGCGATGATTTCGGCGCATGCCGAGCTCCCGTACGCGACGCTCGATGCGTCCGGCCATCATGTCGATGTGGCGTTCGGTTTCACCGCTCGCAATTACAAAGAAATCGGTGAAATCGCTGACGTTTCGGGTGTCGAGCAGGACGACATCGGAGCCGATGTTGGCCGAGGCTTCTTCGAGAGCCGCCCGTGCGATTTCTTCAATTGGAAGTTTGACGTTCGTTTCGGTTGTGGATGTTGTCATGTTGATTGCGATTATATCGGGTAGGAGATCGAGCATACACCAGTACTTTGTTCAACGACGGCGACGACGGGCTTGGTTTTATCCTGAATAGGAGGTGAAACCCGTTCTACGAGTTTGAACGGTCCTGTTGACCGCGGTTTGGTTGGCGAATCTCCGGAATTTCTGATGATGAAAACGAAAAAGCGCGCACTCGTGGCCATGAGTGGCGGAGTCGACTCTTCAGTCGCTGCGGCCCTGTTGGCGCGAGAAGGTTACGACGTAATCGGTGTAACGATGCGTCTCTTTAACGCGCCTTTTGAGGGAGCCGCAAAGCTCTCGAAATCCTGCTGTTCGCTTGAAGATGTAGAGGACGCGCGAGCTACCTGTCGCATCATTGGTGCAAAGCACTACTACATGAACTTCGAAAAGGAATTTGAAGAGCACGTCATCGACTACTTCGTCGGAGAGTACCGGCAGGGTAGAACGCCGCACCCATGCTTGGCTTGCAACGACCGTCTAAAGTTCAGCTTCTTGATGGAGCGCGCCGAGTTGATGGAAGCCGACGTCGTCGCCACCGGTCACTATGCGCGTATCCGAACTGAAGAGGATGGCACGAGATCGCTTATGCGAGGCGCGGATGTGATGAAGGACCAGGCGTACGTGCTTTACAACCTCCGTCAGGATCAGTTGCAGCGGTTGGCTTTCCCCATCGGTGGTTACACGAAGGACGAGATCCGCCAGATAGCCCGTGACGAGGGTTTGCCCGTTGCGGACAAGCCGGATTCACAGGACATCTGCTTTATCCCGACCGGAACTTACCGCGAATTCGTGCTGGAACGGTTGGATGATCCCAAGCCGGGTGTCGTGGTGGATGTTGACGACAACGTATTGGCAGAGCACGACGGTATCCACCAGTTCACAATTGGTCAGCGGAAGGGATTGCCGATGCTGGGCGGTTCCAAGCGGCCGATCTACGTGACATCGATCAATTCGAAATCTGGCAAGGTCACGGTCGGCTCCGTAGATGGGTTGCTCCGTGACAAGGTCTATGCGTCGGCGGTTAACTGGATCGACGGTGTGCCACCGGTCGACGGGAATGTAACGGCCAAGATCCGATATCGCAGTCCCGAAGAATCGGCATCGGTGGAGATGATCACCGCAGAAATTGGGAAAGTCAAATTTTCGAGGCCGATGAGGGCTTGTACTCCTGGACAGGCCATCGTCTTCTACCAAGGCGATCGCGTCCTAGGCGGCGGCTTCATTGAACTCGAATCTCCGATTTCCGACGTCTCAACCGAGACTGATCTAGCCGTCGCGGCATAACCGTTCGCCATTTGAACTCGAATCAATCGCGCGGTTAGCGTATCCTGATCGCGTCATGCAAACGGCGCAAAAAAGGGAAACAGGCCCGACTTTCGCGTTTGAGTCGGATTGCCGAAGATCGGGTTATCGGGTAATCGCTGGGATCGACGAAGCAGGACGCGGCGCACTTGCGGGACCCGTCGTCGCCGGTGCAGTGGTGCTTCCCGCCGACATGTCACAGGAACACATCGACCTCATCGACGACTCGAAGAAACTATCCACTGGCCAACGTGAGCGCGCGTTCGACGTAATCCGCACCTACGCAAGTGCGTACGGCGTGGGCGTCGTACCTAATAACCGCATCGACGAACTTGGCATCGTTCCCTCCACAAAACTTGCAATGCGCGACGCGATCCGTGCGATCAGGTGGAGGATCGACTTCCTTTTAATTGATGCAGTCACCAACATCGGCATCGCCACGCCATCCAAATCGATAATTCGCGGCGATTCCAAATCCCTCTCGATCGCGGCAGCGTCAATCGTCGCCAAAGTGACGCGCGACCGAATCATGACGGACGATCTGGAATCACAATACTCCGGCTACGGTTTCGCACAACACAAGGGCTACGGCACCGCCGCACATATGGAAGCCTTGCAAAAATTCGGCCCATGCCCGATCCATCGTCGCACCTTCAAACCCGTTGCACAAATAATCGCCGACAAATCTTGGGCATTTCTGTCCGCAACATCCGCCTCTAACATCGCGAGTCGAGGCGAGATGAATTTGCCCAGGGGCCTGGGTTTGAACGCCGAAGAGGCGGCCGCCAACCACCTCCGTCAACTCGGTTACAGGATTATCGATCGCAACTACAAAACCCGACACGGCGAAATCGACATCATCGCCAAGATCGGGACTGAGTGGGTGTTCGTCGAGGTCAAGGGGCGAAACTCGACAAAGTTCGGTCGGCCCATTGAAGCTCTCACCCCCGCCAAACTTCACCGCATCGAGAATGTCGCCCTCGCCTATCTAGCATCCGAAGTCGGCTCTAAAATCGTCGATTGGCGCATCGACTTTGTCGGCGTCACAAGATCCCCGGACGGTCGATCCTTGGACTTCGAAATCGTCCGCAACGCTCACTACTGATCGGCAGCGTCCAGGATCAGAACACTGCAATCGGATTGACCGGCGAACCGGTCACGGTTGGGAGCCGAAGCGGGAGGATGTTGATGAGGAACTCCCACCGTCCCATGTCTCGACACACCACCGCAAGGTCGTCGAGCCAAGCATTGTCGAGAATCCACAATCCCATTCCCACGATGCCAACTTGGTGTACTGGATTGCTGAATCGTTCGTAGGGCGATGGTTGAACATCGTTACCGGTGTCGGATCCCATAACCGCGACGCCCCGCTCGTGTATGAACGGCAAGATCTCTGGTTTGGGTCCCGAAGATCCCCCAACGTATGCGTCGACAGGTCCGAGCTCCTCGCGCATACCTAACTGACCGGTGCGGAGCAAAAGGACATCTCCCTGCCTTACTTTGAAACCGCATCGCTCTTCCGCGGCCGCGATGTCGTCCACGCCGATGCCGTCGCCACGTTCGATGTAGCGTTTGCCGCGCAGCATAGGCGCATCCACGAGCACGCCTCGAGTGATAATTCCGCCAACCGCGGCCGTCACGTCAAGCTCCGTTGCGCCACCAGCTACCGTAACTACTGAAGACGGGCGACCGTTGTAGGCCTTACCGTCCCAGAAAAAGTGCGCCAACGAATCGATGTGCGTAACCGTATGACCGTGGAACACGAGGCCGAAGTAGTCGATCGCTACTTGACGGTCCGGGCCTTCGCCAGGTCGATAGGCGTCGCCCGATCCGATCATGTAGTGCTGTGGCGGACGTGGGACATCGACCGCGGCTTCAAACTCTACGGCCCTTGCACACGATACGGTCGAACCTTCTTGGACGAGCGATAGAGCGTCGATTGTCGTCTGCTGGCTGAGATGGTTGAGCGTCCCGCGTTGGTCGTCTTCACCCCAGCGTCCCCAGTTGTTTAAATCGCTGAGGAGCCAACGTAGGAGGTCGTTTTGGGTAGGTGGAGTCGTTGACATGGGAATTCGGTAATCGGTGTCGGAGTCTAAGCGAGCGGATGCTTCGCAGGAATCGATACGGGCGAATTGGTACCCCGGCGACGATCCATCGCCGATTATAGCCTGCGATTGTCTCGACTAACGGGCCGGGTACGCAAGTTAGAATCACGGGTGGCGCGCTAGCTCAATTGGCAGAGCAAGTGACTCTTAATCACTAGGTTCGGGGTTCGAGTCCCCGGCGCGTCACCATCTTCCCCCTAAACTCCGGCCTGCCCAGCGCGTATCACGGTCGATGAGTGTTGGTTTCGGACCCAAAGGAATATCCAGGTGACCGACGCGATCAAAGCGGCTGAGATGATTCCAAGCAGGATGCCGAGCATTGTGGTCCCGATCTTGACCGCCATAGGCGGGGCCAAGGCAGAAGCATCTTTACCGGCTAGGTAGGGAAGCAGAACTGCGCTGAGGATCAAACCGATGCCGGCACCGATAGCGAGCGAGATCGCAGCAATAACAATCTGCTCGAGACCGATCATTATCAGCATCTGCCGATTTGATAATCCCATCGATTTCAACACCGCGATTTCAAGGCGGCGAAGTCGGTACGTCGTCCAACCCGTGACGAGGAACGCGAGCACCGACACGGTAGTGACGGCGATGAAACCGAAGGCCAGGTAGCCGTTCCAACCAGCGGCCGTCAGCGCATCGCTTCTTGAGCGTGTGACCTCTGAGCCTGCATGTTGCATCAGACGCGCCGACACGTTGTTGCGCGTGAGGAGCCTATCGATTTCGCTTAATTCATCGGAACTGGCACCGGGGGCGGATATCCAGAGTTCGTTCGTGGCGTCGGCTCCGCGCGTTTGGTCAATCGACAGGATCCGTTGGATCTCACGGAGGTCGGCTATCAAGTAGGGCGAAGATGCCGACGGGAATGTGGGAAAGAAGTCCGTGAACGCGACAAGCTCAACGGTGGTACTGCGGTTGCCCAAGAAAAGCCGAGTGGTGTCGCCGACCTCGAGGTCCAACGCTTCTTCGAACCAAGTGCTGCCTACGACCTTTAGGGCGTTATCAGTCGTTCCGATGCGCACGCCCTTTAACTGACCAAAACGCGGTAACGACCATGTAAGAACCGCACCGTCGCCCGGCGTCTCCGAATATGGGTCGATCCGAGCTCCTAGGTCGCCGAAACCAGCTCCCGTCGTTCGGTTACTAATTACGTCGCCAAAATCGGTCAATAGGGTCAAATTTCCAGACCCGGAGGCGGTGGAGATGTCTTTAATGCGAGCAGACCCCGTCGATGGTTGCGGAGCTTCTTCGATCGGGCGTCGAGATATGCCAATGAACTCCAACCAAAGGTTCCCGTTCTCAGCTATGTCTCTTCGTAACGGTGCCAAGGGAATTCCGATCCGGCACCATTCGGGCGGCTCGAATCCTTCACCATCCTCCAACGCCACTGGTTCTGGGCAACTGTAAGGGGTGCCGACGGTGACGGAGCGGGGTTGAAGGATTCCGATGGTCAAAGAGTGGTATAGACCTGATTCGTCTCGAATTCGAGCCACGAGACCGGTGTCAGACCGTTGAGTATCAGGTTTTACCAGTGCGGTGAGCCATTCTGCGTCGGTAGGTATCGGGAAACCGTCAGTGTCAAGCGATTTGACGAGGGCACCGAGTTCAGTAGGTGTTTCGGATGCCAAATCAGATCGCCACCACACCGCGTTTGGGAACTCGCTCGTATCGATGCCAAGTGCGGTTACCGGTTCGTTGCCGCTGGGTGCTGCAACCGTGCCAGCCGCGCGTGCGACAGGTGACATGACGGTGTACCCGAAGTTTTCAGACATTTGGTTGACGGCGCGATACAGATTGCTACGGTTATTGACGATCATGCCGGAGAGCCGCATGTCGGCACCAACGCGATATCGGGCGTCGTCGACCGCGTATTGGTTTATCGATGGCGAAAGGATCGCGAGCAAGACTCCGATACTGGCTGCGAGCATGATCAGCAGCATTAAACCCATGCTGGAGCGTGGGTTGCGAGCCAACGACCAAAGCGCGAGTGGAATTGATGGGGAGAGTCGAAATGCTGAAGGCAATCGCGCCAGCAACTCGGCGACACCGCCCAGCAGAAATGGTAAGAAACGGAGCAAGACGATCGCGCCACCGGCCGCAGTCGCCGCGGGCATCGCGAGGGCGAGTCGGTTGCTGAATCCTTCACCTAGCGCGCTACTAGAAACGTATAGGTCTTCTTGCGAAAGTTGCCACAACGCGGCGACGCCGATGCACAGCAGAACAACGTCTAGATAGTAGCGTTGGGCGAGGTTGCGGGTCGGCGGGCGAGCGAGACGGCTGGTCAGTTCTTCAGCAGTGGATGTGTTGCGCCGGATGGATGGAACAAGCAGAGCCATCACACCGATCACGGTAGCCGTGACCGCCGCGACTACCGACTGAACTGAAAGACTCGCCGGCAAGAGTTCTCCGCCGGTGAGTTCGGTCAGAACGGGCAAGCGCCCGGCCAAGGTGACACCGATCAATGCGATCACTACGCCTGTGAACAGCGATATGACGGCAATGAGCAACGTTTCCCCAGTCATAAGCGCGATCTCTTGCATAGTGGTCGCGCCCCGCGCGCGCACCATTCCACTTTCGCTAAAGCGAATGTCCCGTGCCTGCCCAGCAACAATCGCGGAGAACGCGAGGGCGGATAGCGCGATCACAGCACCTACCGACAACATTAAACCGCGCGAAATCTCTGAACTCGTCAGAAACGATAAAAACGCATCGTCCAATGTCGTGATGCGTTGGTATCCCTGTAGCTCCTGCTTGAGCGTGTTATGTTGCCTATCAAGGTCCTCCAATATGCGTTCAGCGTCGCGGGAATGAATCTTATCGACAACCGTCTCAAAAACCCAGTAATAACGCACCTCGGTATCCGGCATTTGGTTTCCGACCGCGTCAATGAGTGACGTTTCAGACACGATGAACGGCGCGAATTGGAACGCGCTACTGTCCGCACCTAGGCCTGAGTCCAGTGCCAACCACTGCAACGCGTTGGCGACGGATCGTTCGTAGACCCCGGTGACGCGGGCCTCGACATCGATATCAACTGAGGTTGGAGAACTGAGTCGGACGATCTGCCCGACCTCCACACCAAGATACGTGGCATCTCCGGTCGAAATCGCAACCTCGATCGGTTCGACTGCACTCGCCGTTGACGGCCATCGTCCTTCCACTAACGATGCAACGTTTTCCATCCCATCGACATGCGCCAAGAAGGAGCGGGCGTTCTTCCAAGGGGTTAACTCCTCGTCAAATATGAGCGTCACTGATTTGGCGGCCATGACGGGTCGATCGAGGATCGTGCCCAACTCACGCGTGTGTGTGCTAGCGACGCGATCCACCAGCTTTTCGTGCGCGGCTTGAGAGATCGAGTCGAGCCGGGCACGGACCGAGATATTCAAGTCGTCTTGGCGGTGTCCGTCGAGGCTTTGAGACAGAGCGGATTGCCCCAGCGCGTCAAGGTAGATGAATACCCCCGCGGAAACGGCGATCGCGATGGTCAATCCAACGAGCCGCAGGCCGATGAAGGTCTTTTCCGAAAAGGCGCGCCGAAGCACCAACTTCGGCAACGCGGCGATTGCCGCGCGGCGTGATGACTCAAGCCCCCGGTTCACGAGACTTGTGACGTCCTGATTCTGGCAGCGACTGTGTCATTAGGTTTCATGCCGCTCCACACCACCGGCGCAAGAGCCAAAGATGCCAATAGGATCGCTACCGAGACCACAGGCCACCAATCAACTTGCAACAACATTGGCGGTAACGCAGTTTCGCCCGACGAGTTCCGAGTCATCCGGTCGGCGATGAATGTGACGCCGTAAATTCCGCCAACTGCTCCGAGAGCGTAACCGAGGCACAACGAGATGAGTGTGCGAATCGAGGTCTCGATGACGACACCAACTCGACTGCCGCCAATTGATTCGACGAGAGCGTTGTCCAATCGGGTCAGATCTCGGTTGTGGAGCGTGATTGCGAACACTGTTATCAGAGCGATTATCACGGCGGAGCCCGATATCAGAGCGCCTACGATCCGCCAACCGGCCGCATCACCCAATCGCGTAACCGATTCTGCCTTGAGCGCGTCGCGGTCCGAAACCCGCAACGACGGTTCGATGCCTTTGATGGTCGCCAGTCGGTCTCCATACGTCGGTCCGTCGTCGACTCTTAGGAAAAGTTCGGCTGAATTTGAGAGGAATGGTTCGCTGACTGGGGTTAAGTAAGACAGGAGTGCATCGATGTTGGCAACGGCGAAAGGTTGCTCTTCGTGGTTCATGGTCGGGAAAAGGTCAAAAGCACCGCTGATTTCGAATGGCACGAACCGTCCATACGCTTTGCCAGTGAACCGGTCGCCTACAGAAAGACCAGCGGTGTCCAAAAGAATTGGATTGACAAGAAGCGGGACAGTGGTTGGGCCCGTTTCGGAAAAGTAGACGCCGCGAACGCCGTCGTCCGTGCCGCGACCCATCGCGATCCGTAGTGATTTTCCATCTTGGCTGTCGGCGATCGCTTCGCTGACGACCGCCAGTTCGATGTCATCGTCAACCGATGTCGCGACCGGATGCCAAGTGCGGTCCTCGGAAAATTCGGAAATGATTTCGTCTTGTCCCGCGTCGTCTACTGCGCTGATCGAATCGATGGTCAACGTTGCAGCACTGCCGACGGGTGAGGTAGGAGGTTCGTAGATCAGCACTGCCAACAGCTGCAAAGGACGCGCCAGGCCAGGCCGGATGTCGCCTTCAACCATGTGCCAGGAATCTTCGGTCTTAGTATCGTCCGTCTGCGCCAAGCGGACGGTGTGGGTTGTTCCATCGCCGTCCATCAGACGAGCCCAGATGTCGATCCGGCCCTTGCCCGTGCGCTTCAGTTGGACCGTCGCCCGTACACTGGCGACGCTGTCCGGCATCGGCAGCGATTCGGTCGGCGTGAATTCCGATATCTCCGACATCAACTCATTAAAGGGTTGCTCCGCGAAGTCGGATCGGAAATCGGCGATCTCAGCAAGCTCATCCGGTCTAACCGACAGCATCGTAAAACTTGAAGCTGAATCGCCTGTCCCGGTTCGGGCCTCCGTTCGTGCCGCCCACGTAGGTGCAACCACCCAATCTAGGCTGGCAATCTCGGAAACGACCGCGTTGTCAGTTCCCTTGAAACCGTCGATGCCGGATATCCGCATGTCGGACGCGGTAACAAAATCGATGCGGTCCCGCGAGTTCTCGCCGAGAGTCGTGGAGAGTCCATTGGCGTTGATGACCACAATCATCGTGCCGACGGCCAGTAACATCAGAACCGCGTGGCGCATCGTGGAGCGCGAGAAGACCTTGAGCGCGAGAGTCAACATGGAGTGGAGATTTAAGCGGGCGAGCCGTTCGAAAACGACACCGGTGAAACGGAAAAGACGCAAAGCGACCAGCGAGGCCGCGACTGCCGCGACGATAGGTAACGATGTCGCCAGCACGCTTAGATCGGTCAGGCCATCGTCGCGTTGGACGAACAGAGATCCACGTCCGTTCAGTTCGAATATCACCGCTGATGCCGCGATGACTATCCCCAAGTCAAGATTCGCGCGCCAGAACCAAGGAGATTGGGAGTCGCGCAGTCGCGTCAGGTTCCGCACGATAGTGCCGGGGCGTGCGATCACCGCCGGACCGATGTATATCAAGAGCAACGTTACGGCTACGGATCCGGACCAAAGCAATTGTTCGGGAAGTAACCGGTAAGGGAATAGCTGACCTCCCGTGAGGTCATGGAAAGATCCGAGTAGACCCAGCAAGGGAACGATGACCGACGCGAGCAGTGGCCCAACGATTGCCGGGATCACAAACAGCACGAGCGCGTAGAACGCGATCCCGGCTAGCAATTGATTTCGGTCAGCGCCGCGAACCTTGAGCATCAGTTCTTCCGATATCCATCGACGCGAGACAATGCTCGCGTTTAGCGCGAGAACGAAGATCGCAAAGGCCGCGAACAACGCGCCGCTGATCATGGTCGTAGTGTTGGTAAACGTCAATTGCCGTTGCAGCGTACGCAATGCCGATTCGAGGCCGGAGAATGATGACGACGAGGGCAGCAGTTTTGCGGTGTCGGTCCGGAACCGGCTGATGGCGTCGAGATAGTCGCTTGCGCCGATCCGCTTCAACTCATCCGCGTCAACGTAAAACATCTTCCAGAGTTGCCCGATGTCCGCGATACCTCGATTCGCGACTCGATCCATCATCCCATTCGACGTATACGCGATGATCGCGGGCCTTCCGCCAGTCGGCCCTTGTTCTGGGTCGAACAACGTGGACGATAGGCCTTGCCAAACCTCATGGTCCGGATCGTCGATACGGAATATTCCGGATACTCGAGGAGTACTGTGCACGATGTTGGTGGGTGGAACCGTAAGTCTTAACACGTCGCCAACATTAATGCCGAATTCGCTAGCGATGCTATCTAAGACGGCAATCTCGATTTCGTTGTCGGCACTGGATTCTGACGGGAATGCTCCCGTTACCAGCGATATCGGTGGTGGGTTACCTTGAACGGATTGGTAGACAAGAACCGATCCCGGTGGCCCAAAACGATCGTTGATCTGATTGAGATTCAGCGTGCCAGAGCGGACAAATGTCGACGTGCCGCGAACTGCTGTGCCTAAGTGGGTACCAGTTTGCTCGGCGGATTCATCCGTCGATCGGATTGCCGCAGAGTTAAACGTCATCTGGCGCACATGCACCCACGAACCCATCTGCGACAGATTGAATCGATCGAGGGTCCTACGCAAACCAAGCTGTTCGATGGAATCGAAATATAGGGGTGCGGCAGAGATCACAGTGACGGCTAGGAGCGCGCTCAGCGAGGCGATGATGAGGAAGATCAATTCGCCTCGGCTTTTCCGCACGGAGATGCCTTGAACATTCACAACCGAAAAGCGTATATCAGGTGCATATAATTGCCGCAGCAACCCGCGCCCCGGTACGGACATTTAGAAACGGACATCCATTGGCAAATATCAAGATCGAAAAACTAGAAACCTTTGTCGCCGTCAACTGGCTGATGGTGCGCTTAACAACCGACAACGGTATCCAAGGCGTCGGAGAATCAACGTTCTTTGGTTGGCCGGGAGCCGCCGAAAATGTCGTGCTTTCGTTCGAGCCGTACCTGATCGGGCAGGACCCGCTTCGCGCAGAGCACCACTGGAACTACATGTACCGTGCGAAATCGATGCGCGGGGGAGCGATCGGCGGCGGAATCAGCGCCATCGATCAAGCCTTGTGGGACATTAAAGGTAAGTATTTCGAAGCGCCTGTATGGCAGTTGCTCGGTGGCAAGGCCCGCGACGCCGTTAGGGCGATGCTGGTGCTACCTACCGGAACCCTAGAAGAGGTTGCCAACGCCGCTGCAGCCGCCAAGGCCGACGGCTTTACCGCGGTCAAGTGCCTCTTGTATCAGCATGAACACGCGCCGATGCGCCATAGCGAGCGAATTCAAGACCTTGTTGACCGCACCGCAGCCGTGCGAGATGCCGTCGGATGGGATATGGACATAGGGATCGAGATTCACCGCAACATGATTCCGGGCGAAGCCATCGTCTTGGCTCAAGAGATAGAGAAGTTTCGGCCATACTTCTTCGAGGACCCAGTCGCACCCGATTCGATTCTCTCGTTCGGCGAAGTCTCTGAAAAGACGCGCATCCCGATGGCCGCGGGGGAGCGCAACCTTACGATCTGGGAGTTTCGGGAATACATCGAGTCCGCGGGCGTGCATCATGTGCGGCCAGACATTGGTGTCGCCGGGGGTTTCACGCACTGCAAGAAGATATGTGCCATCGCAGAGTCGCACCATCAAGGCATCATCCCTCACGCGGTTCCGTCCGGCCCAGTGGCAACGGCGGCACATGTGCAGCTTGGGGCGTGCGTCCCAAACTACGAGGTGCAGGAGCACGTATACGAGGAAGTCTCGCCATACTCCGACGTCGTAAAGGAGATCATCAAACTGGAATCGGGTTGGCTGCAAATCCCCGAGGTCCCGGGCATCGGAGTCGAACTCGATGAAGAGGGAATCGCCAAGCACCCTTATGAGTTCGGTCCGATCGGCGGTGCGTTGCGCGATGACGGGTCGGTAGCGTTGAGATAGTAGGTCACCGATTGGCGGTCAATTCGACCTTGAAAGGAAGCACACATTGAGTCTGAACTTGGGATTGGTTGGATGCGGCGGTATGGGTATGCGTCATGCCCACGGGTATATCGAGATGCGGAAACACTTCGATTCCTTCACTTTGTCCGCGGTGTGCGATCGCCACGAAGCGGCGGCCAACGGCGTTGCATCAGCGGTTGAACAGGCTACGGGTCACCGACCGCAGGTGTTCACTGACTACGAGACGATGCTCGAGTCCGGAGTAGACGCGGTCGACATCGTGACGGACACGCGGATGCACCACACCTTCGCGTTGCAGGCATTCGACGCAGGCGTTCATGTCCTGACCGAGAAACCCATGGCCCTAACGATGAAAGCGTGTCGGCTGATGCGCGACGCCGCCGAGGAAAAGGGACTGGTTCTCTCCATCGGCGAGCAGTATCGTCGCGATCCAATGAATCGGCTCGCGAAAGCACTGCTCGACGCCGGAGCGATCGGCGAGCCCGGCTTCGCGATGAAGGTTTCGTTGGGAGGCGGTTCCGCACTGATGCACGATACCGGTTGGCGGGCCCTGAAGTCACGCGCCGGCAGCATCATCATCGAACAAGGCGTACACGAGGCTGATCTCCTGATCTATTTCTTGGGCGATGTCGAATCGTTGTCCGCGCACACCGGGTTGTTCGCTCCTGTCCGAACGCGAGTAGGCATGTCAGGTCAGATCGCACAGTTCTATTCGCATCGAGTCGAGGACGCATTCGCCAATCAGGAGACAGTTGACATCGACCAAGAAGACACGGCGATTGGGATCCTCAGATTCGCTTCAGGTGCAATCGGTCAACTCACAATCACCAACGCCTCGATCGGATACGGAGCAGGGATCAACACCATCCATGGGAGCGCGGGCACGATGCAGATGCCGCCGACCCGAACCGGCGTTCCGCCAAGCATCTATTTGGAGTCCGCTCGAGAGCCGTTAAGCCAACAGCAGATGCTCGATCTGGTCCCTGATTGGGAACTTGAAGAGGTGACAGCGAAGTTCTTCGGCGGGTCTAGGAGGATGGGTTCATATGACGTTGGTTTCGAGGCCATCGACCGCATTTTGGTGGCTATCGAGATGAAGGAGCTGGCATCGGCAATAGAATCGAACTGTAGAGAAGTCGAAGTCGATGCCGAAGTCGGGATGAAAGCCCTAGCAGTTTCCTACGGGATACTAGAATCTGGCAACTCCGGACAACCGGTTTCGCTCGTCGACATTATGGACGGTTCCGTTGCCGAATATCAATCCGAGATCGACCGCGAGGCGGGGATCTAAAGATCGTCCGCGCCACATCGTCGCGAAGATCGTTGTCGCCGCATCAATCGCTGTCGCGGTAACGTGGTCTATCGCCTGCGGTGCATACGTCGCAGAAGACGATGGGGCCGCTTCGTTGCAGGTATGCGATCGCGTCGATGCGATCAGCGACGGGATGTTGCGCGAAGAACTAACGGTAGAAGAGATCGCAGAGCAGATTGCGCTGCTAGAGGAGGACCTGGAACCAGTCCGCGGTGAATTGGTGGATGCGACCGAGCGGTTTGTTTTGGCGGTGAAGGACATTCTCGCAGGCGGTTACTACGAATATCCCACGCTGCAAATTCTCAACTATCTCGATACCTATGAGCATATGGAGCAACACGTCGAGGGTTATGAATCCCTCGAAAATGTGCGCTTTGAGTGCGAAAATCTCCACAAGGAGTGGATCGGTGATGCGCCCGCGGTGCAGGTGCATTTCAGCCAATCTGGTATCGAACAAGGCAAATACACCCTCGAAGAACTGATCGAACACGGAGAGATGTTGTTCACCGCTTCGTTCAATGCTCTCGATGGTGCTGGACGTCCGACACGCACTGGCCATGACGAATTCAGGTCGCGGCGCGAAGGTCTCGAAAGTTTCAATCGGATCTCTGGTCCCGACGCGAACGCGTGTAGCGGATGTCACAACAACCCGTCAATCGGCGGCGGCGGAGACAACGTGGCCAACGTCTTTTCGATGAGCCAAAGATTCGACTTTGTAGATTTCGATGATCAGAACGAGTTCGATTTCCGGACCGAGTTGGAAGATCGTCTGCAGTACGAACAAGAAGACGAATTTGCGCTGACTCTTGAAAACGTCGGCAACGAACGCAACACCATCGGCATGTTTGGTTCCGGTTTCGTGGAACTGTTGGCGCGCGAGATGACTCGCGAGCTCCTCGCTCAGGAGCAGGAGACGATCGCCGCAGCGAAGAAATCTGGCTGGCCGGTGCGCCGCGAGATCAGCGCCAAAGGAATTGATTTCGGCGCGATCACAGCTCATCCGAACGGGTTCGTCTACACCAGCGAGGTCGAAGGTGTCGATGGCGACTTGATCGTTCGACCGTTCATCCAAAAAGGCGTGACGACGAGCCTGCGCGAATTCACTAACGATGCGATGCTGCATCACCATGGCATCGAAAACTACGAGCGCACCGGAGCGTACGTCGATCGAGACGGAGATGGGGTCGTCAACGAGTTGACACCCGGTGACGTCACAGCATTAGTGGCCTTCATGGCGACGCTGCCCGCACCGCTACCGCAAGAGCTTGATGATCCCGTACAACGAGAAATCGTTGCGCTCGGCAAACAGAAATTCGAGTCCGTTGGCTGCGCCCTTTGCCACATCCCAGTCTTGCCCCTCGAATCGTTGATCTTCACTGAACCTAACGAGTTCAACGTTGGTCGAGACCTTCGACCCGAATCGGTTGAGGCGGTGTTGGAGATCGACCTGAGCCAGTTCGCCGGGGAGCTTCAAACCGATGAGAACGGGCACTATTTGATACCAGTATTCTCCGATCTGCGTCGGCACGACATGGGCGAGGATGATGTGCTTGATAACGAGGAAGTAGTGCAAGGTGGCGTGCCAACGGAGGACTGGATGACGCGTCGGTTATGGGGTTTCTTCTCCGAGCCGCCATTCCTGCACAACGGGCGAGCAACCCTGATTTCAGACGCAATAAAGGCTCACGGCGGCGACGCCCGGGGGGCGCGGAATCGATTCTTGCGTCTCCCCGAAAATGAGCGCGACGCGTTGATCGCATTCCTCAAGACGCTTACCATCCCGTCCGAGTAGGCGAGAGCAGAAAGTGCAACCTACAAGATCCATGTTGGCGATTGCCTGCGTCGTTTTCTTGTCTTCAGCGATGGCGGCCTGCGATTCAAGGGAGTCGCCGGATTCAACTGCATCGCCAGTCGTCGAAGCAACTGAAACGGTGACTGTGTCCCCCGAAATTGGTCTCTTGGCACATCGCCTCGTAATCGCCTACATGTCAGACAAGGCGTGGGGGTTCTTTGGCGCGACGTGTGAGAAGTGGATCGAGACGGATTACGAATGGATGGGTTCCTTGAGCGAGCATCAAGACGACGGCCGGATCAAGGTAACGTATTCTCGGCAGCCCGATCGACCGTTGGGTCCGGAACACTTGGTGTTTTATGTGGATGTTGAAGATGGCGAGGTCGAGGGTGACAACGAATCTGAAACCGGCAGGAGCAGCGTCGCGGAGGGATGCGATAAGTGGTGATTACGAACGCTTCGTTAAACTAATTGGGAGTTGAAGAACGGCAACGGGCGTGTTGCGGAGATGTGTCTCGCCCGATATAGATAGGACCTCCGACTATGCCACTGCGCCCGATAACCGATGTCGCCCAAGACCTTGGCTTTTCCCCAGCAGACATCGAAACCTACGGGAACGACAAAGCAAAAATCCCGCTTCAAGCATTTCCGAAACGCGAAGCCCCCGGCAAACTCGTCGTCGTCACGGCGATAACGCCAACCCCCGCTGGCGAAGGCAAATCCACGACTGCGGTCGGGTTGACTCAGGGGCTATCGAAGATCGGCAAAAACGTCGCGCTGACGATCCGCCAACCTTCATTGGGACCCGTATTTGGTCATAAGGGCGGCGGCACGGGCGGCGGCAAATCGACCGTTCAACCAGCGAACGAAATCAACTTGCACTTCACCGGCGATTTCCATGCCATGGAGTCGGCTCACAACCTTCTGGCCGCAATGACCGATAACGCGGTTTACCGAGGCGCGATCCCCGGACTGCAACCTGATGGCGTCACGTGGCGGCGGGTTACCGACGCCGAAGACCGCGCGCTGCGGCAGGTCATTACCGGTGTCGGCGGACGATTAAATGCCCCGATGCGCGAGGCAGGATTTGATATCAATGCCGCGTCCGAGATCATGGCGATACTGGCGTTGACGAACGGCTATGCTGACCTCCGTGAACGCATCGGCAACATCGTCGTTGGTTGGACGACGGACCGCAAACCGGTCACAGCTCGTGAAATCGGCGGCATCGGCTCGATGATGGCCCTGTTGCGAGATGCTGTAAAGCCGAATCTTGCCCAAACCCTCGAAGGTCAACCCGCAATCGTTCACATGGGGCCGTTCGGAAACATTGCGCACGGATGCAGTTCGATACTTGCCGATATCTTGGCCACCAACACCGCCGACATCACGATTACAGAGGCTGGATTTGGTGCCGACCTCGGATTCCAAAAATTCATGGACATCAAAGTTCGGCAGGGCGGACCCGAGCCTTCCGCCGCGGTCGTTGTCGCGACGATTCGCGGACTCAAGTGGCACGGTGGCGTGAAGCGAGATGCGCTCGAATCTTCCAACGTCGACGCCGTGAAGACCGGTGCTCAGAACTTGGCGAACGCGATCCGTATCGTCAAAATGTACGGTCTGCCGGCCGTTGTAGCGATCAATCAGTTCCCGTCGGATACAGCCGAGGAGATCGCGGCCGCCAAGAGCGCCGCAATCGAAGCCGGCGCGGTCGGCGTCGCGGAGGCACGCGGTTTCGCCGAAGGCGGCGCCGGCATGACCGAGCTAGCTGAAGCGGTCTGGGACGCAGCACATTCCGGGGCGGCTAACGTCAGCTTGCTGTATGAAGATGATCTTTCTATCGTCGACAAGGTCGAACGTGTATCCGACCGACTGTTCAACGCAGATGGTGTTGATTGGGGACCGCTGACCAAGACGACCGCAGGTCGGTTCCAGTCCAATGGATGGAATTTCCCTATTTGCATGGCCAAGACGCATCTCTCGGTTTCCGCAAACCCGAGATTGCTGAACGTGCCGCGCGGACACACGATACCGATCCGTGAGTTGCGAGTGCTCGCTGGAGCGAAGCAGATCGTAACCTTGGCAGGAAACATCATCACCTTGCCGGGACTGCCTTCGAACCCGAATGCGTGGGACATCGACCTCAACGACGAGACAGGCGAGATAACCGGTATATTGAGCACATAAACCAATCGTCATTCCCGCGGAGGCGGAAATACAGGAGATCGAATCGCATGGCCGATCCTAAGATCACCAAGATGGAAGTAATCGAATTCGAGTACTTCGTCGACAACATGGAAGGATCCGGCAGGATCGTTCTTCCGGCTTACGCCCCAGGCACGAAGCTGCGGCAAACTGCCCGCATCGTGGTCATCCACACCGACGCCGGCGTTACAGGCGAGTATGTAGGTGGATCGGCAACCGAGCACTCGGCGATAGGACTGTTTGCAAACGCCGTAATCGGAGAAAGCGCATTCGCTCGCGAACGCATCTACAACGATGCTAAACAGGCGACGCGTCAACACGCTCGCATGGGCATGTCGCAGGTCGATATGGCGCTATGGGATCTCGCCGGCAAACTGCTCGATCAACCGATATACCGGTTGTTGGGTGAGCAACGAAAGTCGTTCCGAGCATACGCTTCGACCTACATCGGCGATAACTATCCCGGCGGGTTGGACAGTCCCGAAGCGTACGCTGACTTCGCCGAGCAGTGCTTGGAGATGGGCTACAAGGGCTTCAAGATCCATCCGTGGCAAGAGGCGCCGATCGAACATCATGTGCGGTTGGTCGAGGTCGTTGGCGAACGCGTCGGGGACAAGATGGACCTGATGCTCGATCCGTTCTGCGCCATCTTGACCTTCGGCGATGCACTCAAGATCGGCAGGGCCTGCGAAGCGTACAACTACTACTGGTGGGAAGACGTGATGAAGGACGGCGGCGAATCGGCATTCGCACATCGCAAACTCCGAGAGTTGATCCGAGTGCCATTGTTGCAACTCGAGCATGTGCGCGGGCTTGAAAAACACGTCGACTTCATCATTGCTGATGGAACCGACTTCGTGCGCATCGACCACGATTACGACGGCGGAATCACTGGCGTCATGAAGATCGCTCACGCCTCCGAGGGGTTCGGACTCGATGTCGAGCCACACGGCCCCGGCCCAAGCCGCCGGCAGACAATGGCGGCGATGCGCAACTCCAACTACTACGAGCTGGGTCTCGTCCATCCGAAACTTGATCCGTCGTACCCACCCGTCTACCTTGACGGCTACAACGACATGCTCGACGCGATCGACGAAAACGGCGAGGTGCAGGTACCTGAAGGACCGGGAATGGGTATAACCCACGACTGGGACTTCATCAATGCCCACACGGTCGGCAAGACGGTTTACGACTAGAGAATTGGCATTAGCGATTCAGCGCAAGCGTTGCCCGACGACTAGAGTGCTAACAGGAAACCACTGCCCAGCGAAATTGAAAGTGCTAGACGTAACCAGGACACCAGCAGGCCGGATACGCGACTGTGAATATCCACCTGTAGTACTAGCCGCGTTGGCAGAAATTGGAGGTCGAGCCAGAGCGCGTGAAGTGATAGAGCGCGTGGCAAGAATGCTCCCTCTCGAAGACATCGATCATGAACGGCAAGGCCCTCGTAGTCACATTCGGTATGTGTACGCAACCCATCGAGCGCGTCAGCGATTGGTTGCAACAGGCATGCTCAAACCCTTCCAAGTTTCCGAACGCGGTTGGTGGGAATTGACAGCTAAAGGACGCAAACGAGAGTAGACCGACTAGGAGACGCAACCATGCCCTCATCCAACTGGTACAAAGGCAACATCCACACCCACACGACGGAGTCAGATGGCGACGCCGATCCAGAGTTCGTGACCACTTGGTACCGGGATCACGGTTACGACTTCCTAGTGCTCAGCGACCACAATCACCGCACGATCCTCGAACATGAGATCGAGGGAGGCCCGCTGATGATACCGGGCGAAGAGGTCTCTTCCCGCATCTTCGGTGGCTCTGTGCCGATACATATCAATGCCATCGGTATCAGGCACGTCGTCGAACCCACCAATCTCGACGACATCGTTGCCACGTTGCAGGCGAATGTCAACGCCATCGTCAACGCCGGAGGTATCGCACAGCTCAATCATCCGAACTACGAATGGGCGTTCAACCACGAACACATCACGCAGGTCGAAGGCGCAAGCCTCCTCGAAATCCACAACGCTCACCCCGCGATGAATGGCTACGGCGCACCCGGCAAACCAGGCGTCGAAGAGATGTGGGACCTCGTGCTATCCGCCGGAAACATCATCTTCGGAACCGCAACCGACGACTCCCACAACTACCACGACTACACCCCCGACGCCTCAAACCCGGGCAGGGGATGGGTAGTCGTAAACGCCCCCGAACTCACCGTCGACGCCATCGTCGAAGGCCTCGCGAACGGCAATTTCTACTCTTCGACGGGTGTCACGCTAAGCGAACTCTCGATATCCCAAGACCGCATTCAATTGGAAATCGAACCTGATCGGTCAGCGATATGCGTCACCACATTTTCGGGTCGAGATGGCGACGTCCTCAAGGAAGTCGAAGGTGCGCGGGCAACGCACGAATTAACAGGCGATGAGGGATACGTGCGCGCGACAGTGAGGTCATCAAACGGTTTCCGTGCCTGGACGCAGCCAGTCTTCACAAGACTTAGTAATTAGCACTAACATGGTTATATGCATTGAAGATATAATCCAACGCATAACAACATTTCTTGGGAGAACAATTCATAGCAACCGTTGAGGAACGATTGAGCCGCTTAGAAGGCGGCTACGCACATCTGGCCACCAAAGCTGATCTTTATCAGCTTGAAAATCGAATGATCCGTTGGTTGGGCGGGATGGTGTTTGCGATGGGAATCGTAGCGGTCTCCGTCGCAGGTCTATTCGTGCAATCGCTTCTCTCCTGAAGATCCGCTCATTCGTAATTCACTTCAACTTGCTCGGCGAAATATCCTGCGACCGAGTAATACGTCCGTAGCCCATGACTGGTATGCGCGTCCAATATCGCCGTAACCTTGTCTCGTTCATCCGGAGAGAGTTGCCATTCCGATGCACGGGCATTCTGCTCAACCTGTTTCGGTGAGCTAGCGCCCGCGATAACGGTGCCAACGATCGAGTCGGCGAGCAACCAAGCAAACGCCAAGTCAAGAAGCGTCTTGCCGTGCGACATCGCCCAATCTTGCAACGCCGATATCGTGCGCAAATTGTCGTCGGTGATCCAGCGCTCCGACTGTCCAGCATCCAAATCTAGTCGCGTTCCCGAAGGAGCTTTACCGGTGACGTCGACTTTACCCGTCAAGAATCCAGCCGCCAACGGAAGATAGGGCATCACTCCAACTCCGTGCGTGCGGCACGCCGGAAGCATCTCCGCCTCCCCGCCGCGATGCAACATTGAATACTCGAACTGTGACGAGATGATCTGCGTCATCCCACCCGCATTGCTGGTCCAGACCGCATCGACCATCCTCCAAGCCTCGAAGTTACAGCAACCGATGTAGAGCGCCTTGCCTTGTCTCACGATGTCATCCATCGCTCGCAGCGTTTCGTCCAACGGCACCCGAGGGTCTGGTCGGTGGATCATATAGAGATCGATGTAGTCAGTTCGCAAGCGACGAAGGCTTTCTTCGACTGCGTCCATCACGAACTTGCGCCCACCGCCAAACAGATTGGGCCCATGCTCCCTCTTAGAGCCGAACTTGGTGCCGATCAGCATCTCCTGCCGCCGGCCTTCCAACGCCCGCCCAATATACTCTTCCGACACTCCTTGGGCATACACGTTCGACGTGTCGATGAAGTTGATGCCGTGATCGATCGCGGCGTGGGTTATCGACTTGGACTCCGCATAGTCGCGCCGTCCAGGCTCCCCAAAGCTGTTCGCACCCAATCCCGTTTCTGAGACTTCGAGACCAGAGTTTCCTAAGTGGCGGTAACGCATGGGGATATCTTACGCCTCGTCAAGTTATGCTGAAAACTAGACGCCCCTTAACGGTGGCGCTATTTTCGCGGGTTCAATTCAATCTCGGAATTTTCAAACCATGTTGGACGCAACTCACAATATCGAAACCACCAAACTTCCGCCAACTCACCCCGGTGAGATACTTGGCGAGGAGTTTTTGAAGCCCATGGGCTTCACCAAGTACGCCCTCGCCAAAGCCATCGGCGTCGATGCCACACGCATCCATTCGATCGTCCTAGGAACCCGCTCGATCACCGCTGAGACGGCATTGCTTTTTTCTCGTTACTTCGGCAACAGCGTCGAGTTCTGGATGGGGTTGCAGGCGCAGTACGATCGCGAGCGCGCTAAAGACGCGATGTCGGAGCGCCTAGCTGCGATCGTTCCTTGGCGTTCCGGAACTGTAGCTTGACTACCCCGGCAGATCCAAATCCGTATTCGGCGTCTCCGTCCAGTCTTCTCTGGACCGACCGTCATAGTCGAAGCGGATCGCGCCGCCTTTGATAGTGACCTGATTTAACAGCCGTCCCGGGGCCGGCATGATGCGATAGCCGGTGGGGCCGCTGTCGCTCAACCCGCAAGGACGTTCGACGTATTCGAGGACTGTCACGTCGGCGGTGGCGCCCGGGGTCAGTGTGCCAAGTTCCGGATGTCCTATCTGTTTAGCGGGTGCCCAAGTCGACTTCTCCACCACGTCGTACATCGTCATGCCGATGGCGAGGAACTTGCTCATCACTTCTGTCTGAGTGGCACGGGACGTGTGAAGGCTCATGCGATGGAGGTCTGTCGAAATCGTGTCGGGCGGAAATCCTTGTTCGATCGCTGGAACCGCCATCGAGAATGAGAAGCTGTTGTTGCCGTGTCCGACATCCATGATGATGCCTTTTTCACGTGCCTCCAAGTAGTAGGGCTTCACCTTGCCGTCATTGCCGATCATGGGTTTGCCGTAGCCGAAGCAATGCGTTACACCATCGCCCGGATTCATGTGCTCCAGCATCATCTCGCCGAACGGGCGAGACGCGCGGGCGTTCTGGTCGATCAGGCAGAACGTGCCAGACTCAGCAGCGGCGGCGACGCCTCGATCTACCGATTCCCAACCCACTCCGCCATAGTGCGCCACCTTGACTCCCACAATAACGTCGGAGCGTTGCCGGATTTTGGTCGCGGTGAGTTCCACATCCATGTCATCGATGTCTTGCTCACCATCACCGCACATGCCGTTGCCGACAATGTTGAGTAGGGCGAAGACTCGCGGGCCAGCCTTCTTGATGATCGTTTCGTTCATGTGGTCGAAGGTGCGCCAACCCGATCCTCCGCAATCGACCATCGTCGTCACCCCATAGGGGAAGCACAACTCGTCCGGGAACATCGCGCCGCCGTAGAGGTAGCAGTGGGCGTGCAGGTCGATCAAGCCCGGTGTCACGTAGCAATCCGATGCGTCCACAACTTTGCGTCCCTGCGCCTCTGGAATGTCGGGTTGGACCGCGGCGATTGACGATCCCGAAATGCCGACATCCTTCATGCCGTCAATCCCGTTCTTCGGATCAATTACGTGTCCGCCTTTGATGAGAATGTCGTACATCATTTACCGCCTTTTCGGTTGTCGAAGTTGATGATATGTCCTCGTCGTCACCTGATTTGTCGCAATCTGGGATCGGTCTTGTCTCTGACCCAATCGCCGACAAAGTTGAATGACATGACAACGAGGAAGATGCAGAAACCGGGGAAGAAAGATACCCACCACGCAGTGTCGAGAAACTCTCGACCGTCGCTGATCATGTTGCCCCACGATGGGTAACGAGATGGCACACCGACGCCGAGGTAGCTCAAAGACGCCTCAGCAAGTATCAATCCGCCAATGCGTAGACTTGCCAGCACCATCAATAGGTTCAAAACGCCCGGCAAGATGTGGCGATACATGATGCGGAAATCGCCACCACCAGCCACTCGGGCTGCCGCAACGTAGTCGCGGGTCTTGAGCGACAACACTTCGGCGCGGATATTCCTGACCAGTCCGACCCAGGTCGCCATGACCAACAACCCGATCAACACCAAAAGGCCCGTTCCGATGGTTATTGAGACAACGAGCGCGACAAGCAGGAACGGCAACCCGTTCCAAATGTCGACAAAACGCGTCATGATTTCGTCGAACCAACCAGCGAACCATCCAGACGCGATGCCGGCCCAAAGTCCCATGGTCATGCCTATGACGGCCGCAGCAGATGCCACGGTTATCGATACGCGAGTGCCGTGTACGAGGCGCGAATAGATATCGCGTCCGTGTTGATCCGCTCCGAGCAGATAACGACGGTCTAATCGCTCGTTCTGTTCGTAATATTCCGAATTCCATGCCGGTGCGGCGAAACTTGCGCGTAGGTTTTGTGAATTTGGGTCGTCAGTTGCAAATTGCGTTGTGAAGACGGTGGCGAGCCCGAACACGATAATCACAAATGCCGGAATTATGGGCCAGCGTCTGGTGAAATCCCAAGCGATTAGCGGCGAACGGACGACCACCTCGATCGGCGACATCGGTCTCTCTCGAACTGTGTCAACTGTTGTCATCAATCAAGCCTGATGCGGGGGTCAATCACGACGTAGAGCAAATCTGATACGAAGCTCATCGCCAAATAAAGGATGGTGAAGAGCAACACAATGCCGGTCAGCAACGTGAAGTCGTTGTCGTTAACTGCTGCTACGGCGATCTGTCCGACTCCGGGCCACACGAAGACATTTTCCACGAGCACCGCGCCGTCCATGAAACCGGCGAGCAACAGAGCCGAGACGGTGAGTGGTTGGATGAGAGCGTTGCGGAACGCGTGTTTGGCCACAACACTGCCATAGCCCATACCTTTGGCGCGAGCAAGTTTGATGTACTCGGAATCTAAGACTTCAAGCATCGCCGACCGTGTGATACGGAGATACCCAGCTATCGGTCCCCAAGCGAGGACCAGCACGGGCAGTATGAAGTACTGGAACTGCCCCCAGAAACCAGCGTCAGTTCTTCCATAGAACGTTGGGACTGGCAACCATCCCAAATACACCGCGAAGACCCATATGCCGACGATTCCGACCCAGAACGCAGGGACCGATTGTCCGGACAGCGCGAACGCCCGCAGGAGGTAGTCGAGGATCGAAGCCCGCCACATCGCCGAAAGTATTCCGAGCGGAATGCCGACGAAGGATCCAACGATCCATGCGCCGACTGCGAGTTGCATTGTGGCGGGCCACCGTTCCCTCAAGATGTCCGTTACTTTGCGGTTGGTGCCGACGCTACGGCCTAGGTCGGCGCGTGCGATGTTGCTCAACCATGTCAAATACTGGAGGACTATCGGCCTGTCAAGGCCCCATTTCGCCCGCAAGGCGGCGATCTGCTCAGGTCCGATGGCGTAGCCCTCGGCGCGAATGAAAACGTTGATGGGATCGTCCTTCGCGTGCGCCAGCCCAAAAACCACGATAGTCGCACCGATTAGCGAGATCACCATCGTGCCGACGCGTCTTAGGAGGAATCGAAGCATTCGTGCTTAATTTCGGTCACGACACTGTACACGTGTCGGTACTCGGGTTTCCAAAGGATTGGTGTCCTTCGTTGATCAAGCGGCGGTGGCGCGACCCCATCGGGTCGCGCCACCGCAATCACTTGCTCAACTTTTGGCAAAGTATTGTGATCTGTCGGATCACCGAACTGTCACGATGAACTCTGGGTGGTGCAAGGCAGCTTCACGGACTGACAACGGCATGTCCCATGAAGCGATCTTCTTTGGGTTCACTAGCGCAGTGTTCGGTCGAGCGACCGTACCGATAGCAGGGTTCCACTTGTGGAGGAAGTCGGCCATCTGATTGCGGATCTCGATACGCGCTTGCTTGTCCTGCTCAGCGTTCATCGCGGTGCCCCACTCGCACAGCTCTTGGATCTCGATGCCGATGTTGAAACCGGGTCGGCCACCGGAACACTCGGAGTTGCTGACCACCGGCCAGTCCCAAGGTGCTTGTGGTGCCTCAGCTCCCGCTGAATGGATCCAAGGTGCGGTTGCGGTTCGTCCGATCAGGCTCGGGCGGTAGGTCTGGTACTGGGCTTTCCAGTCCTGCATGTCGATGCCGAGTTCTCGCCACATACCAACGACGGCGGTACCGATTTCCTCGTCGCCTCTGCCGATGCGGATGAAGAACGGCATTTCGAATCGGATGCCATTCGCATTCTTCGGATAACCAACCTCATCGAGCATCTGTCCGGCGAGTTCGGGGTTGTACTCGACGTTCCACTTGTCTTGCCAGTTGGGGTTGTTGATGTCGTGACCGTACACATAATTGACCCAAGCCGCGTTGGAGAAAAGCACTTCGGCGATGAGAGCGCGGTCGATTGCGAAGGACAGCGCTTGGCGCACCTGAGCAGCACGCGTCATGCTGGTGAAACCTTCCGGCGGGTTGCCAAAGCCGTCACGACGCGGATCGCCGATCCACGGAATGTGGTGTTGAACCGTCGCGTGCAACGTGATCGGTACTTCCTCGTCGTCTGGATCGGGCGTGTAGATCGAGTTCTGCCAGTAGTTTCCGGAGAACGAGATCGAGTGGAACGAACCTGCGCCCGCGCCGATGATCGCGAAGCCTTCCTCCGTGAGGGTCGGATAGTTCCGTAGGTCTACCGCCGCGATATCGATGCTGCCGGTGCGGAGTCCCGCCTCAGCAACCGCATCCTCAACGATCGGTTCGTAGATGATCCTCTCAACTTCAGGCGTCTTCCGGTGGTGATCTTGCACCGCCGCCAACTGCAACGTGGCATCGTAGGCATACTCTTCGACCATGTACGGTCCGGTGCCAACAACGTTTTCACGCACCCAGTCTTCACCCATATCGTCAAAGGCTTTCTTGCTGGTTATGCTCAAGCCAAGGCCGGACTGACCGAAACCTAGTGTGTCCCATCGGACATCGAATTGTGCCAACGGCACGCGAACCGTCATGTCATCGATCTTGGTGAGCGGCTGGTTGCCGATAAGAGCGACCCAGTACGATCCGCCGTCAGTTGCCGATTCTGGGTTGTAGCCCGGGTTGCCCTTGTTGTAGGCCCAAACGACGTCATCGGCGCTAAGGTTTCCAAACCCGCCGTGGAACGGAACGTTCTCTTTGATGTTGAAGATGAACGCCTGTCCACCTATGGCATCGGCATCGTCGATAAGCGACCAGCCCGTGATGACCTGGTTGACAGCGTTGCCACCCCCGTCAGTCAAGAAGAACTTCTCCGTGACGCTTGAACCGGTGAACATGCCGCCTGTGGGATCACCTGGGATACCGCTGCCGCGGAGTTCGAGTCCGGTCCGTATGACTACGGTGTCGGATCCTGTCACAGGTTCTGGCGGTTCGCTGATTGATGGTGCGGCGACCGGGATCGGGAGGCCGTAGAAGGTGTCTGGCCCCGCCGTAGGGGTGGCGATGATGATCTTCTGCACCTCGACCTCGACCGCGACTTCCTTCTCGACTTCTCTCACGACCTCTCTGATGACCTCGACCGGGACTTCCTTCTCGACCTCCGTCACCACTTCACGTTCCACGACCACAGTCTCAACCACAGTCTCACCCGCGACCTGCTTTTCGACCACCACAGTCTCAACAACGATGACTTCGACTTGTCGCTCTACCGGCACTTCCACCGTTTGGATGATAGTTTCACCCGCACAGGCGAACAATGCCACCGCGGCCAATGCGGCGACGATTGGTACTAACGCGTACCTAAACGTTTTGGTACGTAACATGGTTACCTCCCACATCTGTTGAGCCTTTGACGCTAACGACCGCGAGATTCAAAGCCGCGTGAAGGTCAAGGGCAAACGATGCGGAAATCTTATCGCAAAACGCGTTCTGGCGCGATTTCGGATTGAAACGTCTCTGTACGCGATTGTTTCGTCATATTCGACGTGTGAAAGTTATATTTCTCGCCGTCGAGCGAGCCGAGCAGCAAAAAACAACGACGGTATGTTGGAAGCGAAAACCCCACCAAAAAATCCGGCACCGGAGATATCTCGGTTGAGTATGTAGAGATCTGAGTGTTCAAAGAACGAACCCGCGACGGCCAGCGCCAACCAAGATCCGGCGATGGCGGTCAGCGCAGATGAAGCGAACAACCCAAGTGATTGGGGCCGCGTCTCGGCAACGCCGAACCATCCGAGACGCGATGCGCCAGCGGCGGTGGTCGCCACGAACGCGATGCGCGTCGCGCTGACCACCGCGGCCGAACTATCGGTAGCCGAAAAAACCATCGCAATCACGAGCGCGCCGAAGAACGCTCCGATCGCTGCACAGATCAGGCCGACTATGAGCCGCACTGATATTTGGATGAATGCTTCGGACATGCGAGGACGGTCTTAACCTCCCAATTGAGGCAAGACTAACGGTGATTGCAACGTAAGCTGGCTCCGCGGTTAGAGCCTTCGGTTCGACAGATCAATGCGCCGCGTGATAGTGCGCCGCCAATAGATCTTCGCCGAAGTCGTGGGTGTAATCGCGGAGGACCGAGTGGATGTGGTTGGCACCGTTCTGCGTATTGTCGTATTCGATCACAAATCGATCGTGGCGGATGTTGTAGTAATGACCCTGGAAGCGTTCTAACGGTCCAGCCCACGCGAAGTGAACGCTGTCCCAACCTTCGCGCTCAAGCTGATTCCAGTAATTGATTGCCATCTCGTCTGCCGCCCGGAACACGTAGTGACGAATCAGCTTAACTATCGATTTCCGCTGCGCGTCGTAGAGATCGCCGATAGCGATGCCTTGCGGCGTCGTGCCAGGATCGACGACGCGAACCGTAGTGGTCAGGATGTCGGCCGGTGCGACCGGATCGACGATCGCAACCGACTTTTGGTCGCCAGTCATTCCGGTTACGAGTGATCGCGCCCAGTCCTCTTCCTCCGCCAAAGTCCTCAACCCTTTGTGCTCACCGTGCTTCACCTCTGACGGATTGGATCCGAAGAAGAGCGGGTGGATCGAAACCTCGCTGTTGCCGACAACCGTCGCAACGATGCCGATGTGGTGACCACCTACGCGCCAACCCCACGCCTCTTCGCCACCCGGTTCACCGAATACGCTAAACCAGTAGCGCTCCTCCAGTCGATGCCACTGCGAAACGCTGTTGGTCAGCGCCTCGTACTCGCCGAGAATAGTTTCGAGCCGGATGATCTGGCGGGCCATCTGGTAACCGCTCGCGCTGTACCCGGTCTCCATCATCTTGAATGCCAAGTCGATTTGGTTTCCGCTCATCTCCGAGATGAGCAGACCGTTTCGGTCGACTGGTGTGTAGTGCCACTCGTAACGCTCGGTGCCGGCGAACGGAAAAGTCGCCTTGGCGAGTTCGGCCTTACCCAACGACGCGAGAAATACGGATGCCGCGTCGGACATTTTCTTGATCGTATCGTGGGCTTTCGAAGGCACCGCTGCTGTTTTGCCATTTACGCTGACTGCCATTTTTGGATGCTCCGTTCGACCTGAAAGTCGGTATCCGTGTAATTGAACGTGATGATACCGCATTCATTAACTAACCATCGAATGCGTGGCGGTGTTCGTTCACCCCTGAGGTGGTAATCTAGCGCATGTGAAACGCCGCTCCCGCCCCAAACTGACGGAGACCAAATCCAAATGATCAAACTCAGCCTCCAATCGCTCTGCTATCGCGACACTTTCAACGCTGGCGAGATCGACCTTTTCGGGATGATCGACAAAGCAAAAGAGTACCGCCTGGACGGTATCGACATCCATTTCCAGCACTTCGCATCAACGGACCGCGACTACCTTGAAGACGTCAGGATGGCGTGCCTGAAGAGCGGTTTGCACATGTGCTACATCGGGGTTTCGAACAACTTCGGAATGGAAGGCGACGCCCAGCGAGCACAGATCGAGAACATGAAGAAGTGGATCGACGTCGCGGCGAAGATGGGAATCCAAATGGTTCGGTCATTCGGCGGTTGGGTACCTGAAGGCGAGACCGAGGAGACCGTTTGGCCACGGATCGTATCTGCTACCAAAGAGGTCGCAGAGTACGGAGCATCGAAACGCGTGATGGTCGGGCTCCACAATCACAACCACGGATGTGCGCCCGCGACCGGCGATCAGGTATTGAAGATTCTCGACGAAGTCAACAACCCTTACTACACACACATCCTCGACACCGGCCAGTACCGCGGCTCGCCCGGCGCATCCAGAGGAGAACGAGGCATCGAAGACCTAGAGCACAACTTCTACGGCTCCATCGAGGCATCGGCACCCAAAGCAGTCCACGTCCGCGCCAAGATCTATCGCATCGCGTCAGGCTCGGAAGCGTGGCTCGACTACGACCGCATCATGAAGATCATCAAATCCGTAGGGTTCAACGGCTGGATGTCCGTAGTCTTCGAAGGCCAGGACGAGTTGGACGAGCCGACAGCGGTGCCGTTGGCAGCCGCATTCCTGCGGCGGAAGCTGGATGAATACGGGATGTGAGGATCAGCTTATTGACCTAAGAAATGGCAACGTTTTCGACCGTGTTTTTGCCCGGTATAGGTTCCGTCGCAACCGTAAACCCCTCATCAACCCAACCAGTCATTCCGCCGATCATCTCCTTGACAGGCCGGCCCAGCCTTGCCAACCGTAATGCCGCCTTGTTAGCGCCGTTGCAATGCGGCCCGGCGCAATAGACGACAAACAGCGTGTCTGTAGACCAAGCGGTCAGGTTGCGCTCAACGATCCTGCCATGGGGAAGATTGATCGCACTTGGGATGTGGCCTGCTTCATACAGTTCACGGCTCCGCACGTCGAGCAAAACAAAGTCATCGTCCCCACGCGAAATGGCGTCGTGAACATCCCAACAGTCCGTCTCGAACTCCAATCTACTGGCGAAGTGCTCGATAGCCTTTGCACACGGCGCGGCGGGTACGACGGTCACGTTGTTCGACAAAATTGAGACCTCCTATAGCAGCGACCGGGCGCTGGTCCTCAACGAAAATCGAGATTGTATATTTGTCATGCCGTTGCCTTGGCGACGAACCCTTTGGCATCAATTGACCCGAGCATCACGAGCGATGAACCTCACCCTTTACCATAACGCTGATTGCAACGACTGCGCCCGTAAAACCCAACGCACTCGAAGCCTTGATTGGTTCAACAGGGTGCGTGTTTCAACCGAAGAATCGCCTATCGGTTTCGCACCTCGCGGCGAGATCATCGTCGTCGAAAATTCGACCCAGAAGGTCTACACCGGCGTTTTTGCGACGCGAATAATCTGCATGCAGGTGCCGGTTTACATCCTTTACGGACTGGTGCTCTTCATTCGACCGATACGAAACATCGTTGGCAAAAACAAGCAAGGCTGCAACGGCGATGCGTGCCAAGTCCCAGAATCGTCTGGTTAGGTTGAAGTGGCGTTATTCGCCACGAAATTCAGGCCGCCGTTTTTCCTTGAACGCTTTGACACCCTCGCGGAAATCAGCCGAATCGAAGACACGGAATTGCAAGTTGAGATCGTCTTCGCTTAGCTTTTCAGTGTCGGGATCGACGGAGAGTCGCCCAATCATGATTTTGTGATCGCGCGCGGCCAAGGGTGCGCCGTTCGCAATCTGCGACGAGAGTTTTTCGACCTCGTCATCGAAATCTTCATCTTCGATTACCACCGTCACTAATCCGAAACGCTTGGCCTCTTCGATGTCGATGATGCGACCGGAAAGCAGGAGGTATTTGACCGCCGGAACGCCAGCGACCGTGATCATCCTGCGCAACTCACCCCAACCCGCAGTCAACCCGAGGCGAGCGACTGGGACTCCGAATTTCGATCCGGCAGTTGCGACACGGATATCAGTCGCCGCTGCAAGTTCCAATCCGCCGCCTACACAGAATCCCTGGATCGCCGAAATCGTCGGGCATCGCAAGTTCTCGATATGCTCCAAAGCCGACTCAAATGCCTTGGCATAGCGGGCTGCTGACGTCGAATCGTAGCGATGCTCGTCGAAATCCTTTATGTCGGCTCCGGCAGAAAACGCTTCGCCGCCCGCGCCGCGGAAAACGACGCACCGGATTGATGGGTCATCTTCAAGCGCTCCCATGATCTCCCCGAGGCTCCGCCACATCTCGTACGAGATGGCGTTGCGTTGGTCAGGTCGATTAAAGGTGATCGTCGCTATGGAATCGGCACGCTCTAAGAGTATCGGTTCGTTCATGGCATTGGCCCTGGCTATGCCCTCATACGCGAATCGAGGGCGATATCCAACAAGATAACGCCCTCGATCAGCCACCGTCATTCCCGCGGAGGCGGGAATCCACGGTGGCGCCTACGCTGTCAAAGGAACTACTGGGCTTTGGAGACGTTCAAGATCTCCAGGAGGAAGCCTGCCCACAGACTGTACGGTGCGACGTACGGGTTGCTGTTCGTCGCAAATCCGCGCCAGTAGGTGTTGTTGAACGTCACTACGTGGCGCTCCTCAGCCAACGTGATCTCGATCACGTCTTCGAGGAAGAATTCCATAGCGCGGTTGGCGAGGTCCATGTAGACCGGATCTTCGGTTGAAGGCAACACGCTGTCCATCTCGTCGATGATCGCGTCGAACTCGGGGTTGTTGTACTGGCTGTTTGCCCAGAGGTATTGGTTCTGTTCGCCTTGCGTCGGTGAATTGAACCTGGAATGGTAGTGCTGCATCGTGCCGTGCGGTTCTCGCGAGCTGCCGCAGTGAACGAGGATCCACAGGTCTGCGAGACCAGTTCGGACCTCGGCCCAGAGCGGGGCGGTGTCGGGATCGTGCAACACGAAGGATACGTCGAAACCGCCGTCCTTCAATTGCTGCTCGACCACTGGGCCCATTGGTCGGAGCCAGCCCGGAACGTGGATGTCCATGCTCAGGGTCTCACCGTCCTTCTCCCAATAGCCGTCGCCGCCCATGGTGTAACCGGCAGCGGCCATATTCTCCTCGACCTCTGCTTGACCTTGGCCTTCCCAGTTGTGTCTGGCGATGATTTCAGCTTGCGCGTCTTCGTATGCCTTCAGACCGCCGTAAGTGGAGTAGGGGACCGCTCTGGTCACGGTCGAGCTTTCGTAGGCGAGGGCAACGAGTTCTTCGCGGTCAATCGCTGCTTGGACTGCGCGTCGAGCGTTGAGATCAGACATGGGGCCATACTGCGTGTTTACACCAAGCGTGTACATGCAAGCGTCGGCAGCACCGTATGACGGTCCGTCGGTGTCCCACGAAATGATGTTCTTGTTTCGGTTGTGAGCCGTGACAAATACACCCGGTTGCATGATCGAACCGGTGTCGAACTCGTTGTTGATCATCCGTGCGACCATTGTGTCAGCTGATCCCGGCGGGATGAATGCAACACGGAGAGGTTCCGGCAACTCTTTGAAGCCGACTTTGGCAGCCCACCAGTTGTCGTTTCGGTCGAAGATCTGAGCCTGACCGTCAGCTCGGGTTGCGACGTACGGACCGGTCCCAACGGGCCAACCCTTGTCAACGTCGAAGTTCGGGAATGTCAGCGGATCTTCGTTTTCCCAGACGTGCTTCGGGAGGATCGGGAGGTGAATCTCCGAGTTCTCCTGGAAGTAGAAGTAGAAGAACCGGGCGTTTGGCTTGTTGTAGTTGATCCGGAAGTTCTGGTCGTCGATGATCTCAACGTCCTTCACCCACTCTTGGATGTCGCCAGCGAAGACCATGTCCGTGTTGTTCTGCAACAGTTCGATAGTGAACTTGACGTCTTCACTAGTTAAGGGCATTCCGTCAGACCACTCGATGCCTTCCCGGAGAGTGACGCTTACGCCCATGAAGTCGTCGTCAACCTCGCTGCTCTCGGCGAGCCACGGGATAACCTGACCGTCGTTGTGGTTGTAGAGGTAAAGGAATTCGTAGATCGTCTTATTGAGAATGCCGCGCACTCTACCGAGCCCACCAAGCGAGTATGGGTTCATGTTTTCCGCGTCGTTCCACACGGTCGCGCCAGGGCCGAAACCAGTGATGACGAAGGTATCCTCGCGACCGATGGGGCCTCGGGGTGCGGCAGTGGCCGTAACCTCACGCTCGACCTCTACCAAAGTCTCCTTCTCCACCTCAACGACAACTTCTCTTTCGATCACGACCGTCTCGACAACCGTCTGTCCTTCGACGATCCTCTCGCGTTCGACGACGACCGTCTGGACGACGGTTTCGCCTTGCACGACGACCTCTTTGACGGTCTCAACGGTGACTTGGACTTCGACTTGGACTTCGCGTTCGATGACCACGGTTTCGACAACCGTTTCGGTCCCACCGCATGCGACCATAGTAGCCACCGCGGCGATAAGCGATCCCATCAGTACAAGCCACAACGCGGATCGCGCATTGCGTATCTTTTGCATCTTTTTTACTCCTGGAGCTTGCGTTGAAATTTTTCACGCGCTCGTAAAGCGGCACGATCCGAACATCGCCAATTTTTCATTGCACAAAGGCAAAAAACGGCGCGCAACGGACGGCTCACTGGAGCAAAATCTAATTCAAATCTTGTGGCATGTCAATTTGCGAATTTCGTTACCCGGCACCGAGACTTCAACGATCTTCGCGGAACCCTCTTTTCGTGATCGTCAAGTGGCGACCGTTGTGTGGTTCGTGTAACATTTTGGACGATTGAACCGAAATCACCTACGCCGATCTGTTGAATAACGAGTTGCATAGCCGCAAACCAAGTCCCGACGGGACGAACGCCGCATGACGGTCGACTACGTCCTCAGACGCTTAGGAATGTTCGTGCTGATCATCTTCGTGGCCGGCACGCTAAACTTCGCCATCCCGCGTCTTCGACCGACCAACCCGGTTGAAGAACGAATGAATCAGCTTCTTCAGCAGGCCGGTGGCGTTCATATCGCAAATGTCAAGGAGATGATCGCGAGCTACGAAGAACGCTTCGGGTTGAACAATCCGCTCTGGCGCCAATACCTCAACTATTGGATTGCGCTCGCCAAGTTGGATTTTGGCCAGTCGATCGCTTATTTCCCAGCCGACGTTACTAGGGAAGTCATGCGTTCGATGCCATGGACTTTGGGATTGGTGGGTGTCACTACGGTGATGGCGGCTGTCATAGGCTCGTTTTTCGGTGCTTGGTTGGGGTGGACGCGGACGCCGATAACGGTTTCGTTCGTGGTGCCGATACTGTTGATTGTGACGGCGGTGCCGTTCTACTTGTTGGGGCTATTGATGTTGTGGGTTTTTACGGTCTTTTGGCCAGTGTTGCCCGGCGGCGGCGCCCACGATCCGTTGCTGGCGCCGATGTTCGACCTAACCACGATCATTGACATAATTCAGCACGCCATCTTGCCGGGTGCGGCGATTATTCTCTCAAGCGTCGGTTTTTGGGGACTGGGTATGCGTGGCATGATGGTCACGACGATGGGCGACGACTTCATCAAACTCGCCGAATTCAAGGGACTCAAGGAGAGGCGGATATTCCTTCGCTACGCAGTCCGCAACGCGTTGTTGCCCCAGGTTACGGGGCTTGCGATCAACATCGGATTCGTCGTGTCGGGTTCAGTGTTGGTAGAGGTCCTTTTTGCGTATCCCGGCATCGGGAATCTTCTTTACACGGCTATCACGAGCAACGACTACTTCCTTATTCAGGGAGTGCTCATGTATGTCATCTTTGCCGTTGGATTGATGCTCTTCGTAGTCGATCTCGTCTACCCACTGATTGACCCCCGCATAAGATACCGGTCTGTGTAATGGCGAATATGGACACAACCGCGCTGGAACCGCAGCTCTCGAGCAGTTACGACGTAACCGTGTTCGAAGAAGAGACGCGTTGGGTCAAAGTAACGGGGGCCATTCAACGCAACGTCTTGCTTTTCGCTGGATCGTTGCTTATTCTCGCCGTCGTACTGTTTGCGGTGGCAGGTACATTAATCATTGATGAAAAGCGCACGCTAGTTGGTTTCGCCCACGAGGAACGTGAAACCGCCGATGGGTCGATTAAGGATGTGGTTGCGCCTAGGTTGAGGCCATCAAGCGAATTTTGGTTCGGCACTGATCAGTTTGCGCGCGATATATTCGCATATGTCGCCTACGGAACGTTGGGAACGTTGTGGATGGGCTTGATCGCCGGGATTATCGGCATCGGTATCGGCACGTTACTTGGGTTTATCGGCGGTTACTTCGGGGGATGGCTTGACGGAGTGATCGTAGTGTTGAGCGACGCGTTGATCACGATACCCGGATTGATGCTGCTGATCACAATCAGCGCGTATCTGGATCAACTGACAGTGGAGCAACTGGGAATTCTCATCGGCGTGATTTCATGGATGGGAACGACGCGCGTGGTGCGTGCCCAAGTTTTGACACTTAAGAACCGCGCGTACGTCGAGGTGTCGAAATTTAATGGTCAGCGCGACATGGAGATCGTGGTGAGCGAGTTGATACCCAACCTTGCGCCTTTTATTGCGGCTGCATTCGTCGGTGCGGTGGCCGGAGCGATTCTTCTTTCGATCGGGTTGTCAGCGTTAGGTCTCGGCCCGCAGAACGAACCATCTTTAGGTCTCATGGCTTTCTGGTTCATAAGATTTGGCGCCGTGCCACAAGGGATGTGGTGGTGGTTTGGACCGCCAATTGTCGTCATCGCCATCTTCGTCGTCGGCCTCTTCGTGATCACCGCTGGCTTCGATCAGATCGCCAACCCTAGGCTCCGCACTTCGGTATGACGACCGAAACCGCAGTACATTCCCCGCTCGTAGTCAAAGACCTCAAGGTCTTCTACCACACGCGCCGGGGACCGGTCAAAGCTGTTGACGGCGTCTCCTTCGAGCTCCATCGCGGCGAACGCCTCGGCCTCGTCGGCGAATCTGGTTCCGGAAAATCTACCATCGCCCTCGCACTCATGATGGCGCACAAAGAACCGGCCCGCATCGAGGGCGGCAGCATCATCCTCAACGGTTCGAACGTGCTCGACGACAACTCCGAGCAAGTTCGGCTGCGCAGACTCTCCGAGATCGCCATGGTTCCACAAGGCGCACTCAACTCGCTTAATCCGGTGATGCGTATCCGAGATCAAGTTATCGACGGCCTGAAAGACCATAACGTGAAGATGAGCGACGGTAAGTTCGCGAACCGAGTCGCCGAACTGCTCGACAGCGTGGGGCTCCACCGCGACGTGGCTTCACGCTTTCCTCACGAACTTAGTGGCGGAATGAAACAGCGAGTCTCGATCGCCATTGCCATATCAATGAACCCGTCCGTAATCGTCGCCGACGAACCGACCAGCGCTCTCGACGTTGTGGTGCAGAAGCAGGTAGTTCAAACCTTGCGCGACGTGCAGGAACGGATCGGCGCCGCGGCGATCATGATCGGACACGACATGGGACTCATGGCGCAGTTCGCGTCACGCATCGGCATCATGTACGGCGGCAAGATCATTGAGATCGGCCCCGTTGCCAATATCTTCAACGATCCCAAACATCCCTATACTCGCCTCCTGATTTCCAGCTTGCCCGACACTCGCAGCAAGCGGCGACTTGAAGGAATACCAGGACTGCCGCCCTCGTTGCTGCGTCCTCCGCCCGGATGCATCTTCCACACTCGCTGCCCGGACGCGATGGACATCTGTAGTCAAGAGATACCGCCAACCCGCGAACTCGACTCCTTGCGGTACGCCGCGTGCCATCTCTACGGCGACGATGACGGGAAGGTGGTCGAACTATGACAACTGCACAGGTCGATCGCCCAACCAACCAGGTTGAGGACGAACCGTTGCTACGCGCTGACAGCGTGAGCAAGACCTTCGTATCCGGCACCTTTCGCAAGCACTTCACCCGTGCGCTCGATACTGTGACGCTAAGCGTGCCGGAATCCCCGCCGACTATTACCGCCATCGCTGGTGAGAGCGGAAGCGGCAAGACAACGTTGGCGCGCACGGTGCTCGGCCTCGTGGAGCCGACATCCGGCGCAGTTATCTACCGGGGCACCAACGTCGCAGATATGTCACGGGCCCAACACGAAGAGTTCCGGCGAGAAGTGCAGGTTATCTTCCAAGATCCCTTCGAGTCGTACAACCCCTTCTACAAAGTAGACCACGTCCTGCGCACGCCAATCCGCAGATACAATCTCGCGTCATCCAAATCGGAAGCCGATGACATCGTTGAAGAGGCCCTAAGGACCGTTGGGCTTCGACCCGAAGAGACGCTCGGCCGGCACCCGCACCAACTCAGCGGCGGTCAACGTCAGCGGGTGATGGTCGCCCGGGCCGTCATGCTCAAGCCCAAAATCATCGTCGCCGACGAACCCGTTTCGATGGTCGACGCATCCCTGCGCGCTACCATCCTCGAGACACTGCGAGCGATGAACCGCGATCTGGGAATTTCCATCCTCTACATAACGCACGACTTGACGACGGCGTATCAGCTCGCCGAAAACATCATCGTCCTCTACAAAGGCAGAGTCGCAGAATCCGGTAGCGTAGATTCCGTAATCAACGATCCGACACACCCGTACACGCAACTCCTCGTCTCCTCGATCCCGCAACCCGATCCCGAGACTCAGTGGGGCAGGGAACAGGAGGCCCGAGATGAGGACGAGTTGCCGATGGTCGGCTGCAACTTCTACGACCGATGTCCCGTCCGAATGGACGAGTGCACGGTCTCAGACCCGCCCCTCTATCGCACCGCAGACCATCGCATCACTCGCTGCTACCGCTACGCCGATTCGCCCGTGCACCTCGCGCCCGATCTGCGATCGGTGTTCGCCCCTGTCGGCAGCGACTAACACTCGCTACAAGTACTTCGGGAGAACATCTGATGCCCTCACCCCCCAACCGGCCCAACCTCCTCTTCATCTTCTCCGACCAGCAGCGCGCTGACACGATGGCCGCGTACGGCAACGATTGGATCGAAACCCCAGCGATGAACCGCCTAGCCGAAACCGGCTCGGTTATCGAGAACTGCTACGTTTCATCTCCGATCTGCACTCCCTCGCGTTCCACCATCATGACCGGCACCTGGCCGCACACCAACGGCGCATACAAAAACAACGTCCCGCTGCCCGATGAGGTCGATACCATCGTCGACCACCTGCCAGACGACTACCACAAGGCATATTTCGGCAAGTGGCACCTCGGCGATGAGATCGGCAAACGTCGCGGCTTCGACGAATGGCACCCAATCGAAGACGGATATCGCGTCTGGAGCAACAATCCCGACATCGAAGACGAGTACAGCCCGTACCATCACTATCTGATATCGCAGGGATTTGAACCCGATGCTGAAGTCAACGGTATGCGCGTATTCAGCCGTCCGTTTGCACACGACCTGCCCGGAGAGCACACCAAGGCATCCTACCTAGGCCGAGAAGTCAGCAATTTCCTGGAGCGGAACAAGGATAATCCGTTTGCGCTCTACGTCAATTTCCTCGAACCGCACTTCCCGTACACTGGTCCGCTGAACGACTACTACGATCCAGCGTCGATCCCCGAATCACCGATCTTCATGGATAATCCGCCCGACGATGCTTCCTTGATGCATCAACTCATGGCGAAGCTCTACAAGACCGGCGAGGATTGGGCCGCACCAACCGCGGCCAAAGAACTCCGCGGTGAAGCGTTCTCGCCTCCCGGTCAGGAAGAGTCCGACCTCCGCCAAATCCAAGCTCGCTATGCCGGCCTCGTAACGCTGCTCGACAGAGCAATCGGCAAAATCCTCGACACCCTCGAGGAGCAGGGACTTGCTGAGAACACCATCGTCGTCTTCACCAGCGAACACGGCGACCAACTCGGCGACCACTACATCCTTCACAAGATGGTCATGTACGAGGACACCGTTAAAGTCCCCATGCTCATCCGCGTCCCTTGGCTCGGAGGACGCCGCATCCCCGGCCGATATTCCCACATCGACACCGTTCCCACACTGCTCGATCTGATGGGTTTCGAGACTCCTGAGATGCTCCAAGGCCAAAGCAGGGCAGACGTCATCGCCGGAAACGACACGCTAGAAGACGACGTCATCATCGCCTGGCACGGTCGTGGCCTCGATGGCCTCACATTGCCGATGTCACCGTTAGAACTCCAACGCGACATCCCCCATCGCGTCATCATCACCTCGGACGGCTGGAAACTGAACCTCGCAGTCGGCGATTTCTGCGAACTCTACAACCTAAACGATGACCCTTACGAACAGACCAACCTCTTCTATACCGAGCAACACGGCGAAAAAGCCGTCGAACTCGCCCGCCGCATCCGCACTTGGCAAGACCGCAACGGCGACCGATTGGCACTGCCGGATGTCTATCCGGGCGTCGGCTATGTGGCCGGTTTGAGGTGACAACGCGTTACCGCGCCGCCATTCCCCAAACGCCCCACCGCGGACGCGGGTATTTCATCGGGTAGAACGTCCAATCAGTCGAGCGTGGGATTCGGAACCCAAACCAATCAACACGCGGTTGGCGGTAGCCTTTACCTTGAAGGTTTAGGTTGTGGCGGCGGTGGCGGTGGTGGCGGAGGAGGTGGGTTGGGTGGGCGAGGTGGTTGCCCGAATTCTTTAGGTTCGTTGGAATTCATAACCCACCGTTGTGTACGTTTCTTCAGCACATTTTTCGTTTAGTTTTTCGTTCTGTTCGATTTCCATTGGTGCGACATCGTCCATCCGCCTCGCAAGTGCAAAAGCACGCTCCATCGCATCGTCGGCGTATTGATCGTACCAGAGCTCAACCGTGTCGGACTTGATCTTGGCATATTCTTTGGCCGCGTGTGCAGCAATGGTTGCTTTTTTCGAGTATTCCGCAAATACCCCCCACGTGGTACTGGCCGCGACCACGAAAAACAGCGCGGCGGGAACCGCTTTGTGAACATCTACTAGGAGAACGGTTGCCGCGGCCAACGAGCAAAGCGTGACGACGACATTCAACCAGAACTGTATCCTTTTGTTGGTCGTTGCTAACCGCCCGTAGTAACGTGTCAACCGATCAGCGTCAAGGATGGTGATCCAGATTTGGTCTCGCATCATCTACCTCCTTTTGCCGGTTGAGCATTAAACAGGTTTCTTATTCCCATTCATTCACTTACGCAACAGGATATCAAACCCGTCCCGAGTTGACATCGTAAACGGTTCGACAACGAAACTGCCGAACCATTTGACTTTTCGATCAATCGCCGCGCGTACGCGCCTCGATTCGCCGCCTCGCCGCCGGTGACATCGGACGCGTCGCGAACAGGACCGTCACGCTCGCTACTGCACAAAAGCCCGCAAGCACGTAGAGCGACAAATCGTAGGTCTTGTAATTATCGTGTGCCAATCCCACAACAACCGGCGCAATCATCATCCCGAGCGACATCGGGAAACTCGACAAGCCCAAGATCGTGCCGAAATGCCGACGCCCGAAGTAATCACCGCGCATCGCAAGCAGTATCGGCGTTCGCGCTCCGAAACCTACCCCCCACGTCACCGCGAAGGCCGCTGCCATAAAGAACGACTCGGCCATCGCTAGTAATACCAACGACCCGCCTTGCACCAACGCCAACACCGGCACCAGCAGGCGCTTATTCGTCATGTCACCGACGATCCCGCCCGCCAACTGGGCCACGAATGATGTCGTTGCCATAATCGGGATCACCGCCGAAGCTGCCGCCAAGTCCAAGCCGACACCATTGTCATCTCTCAGGTGCAAAAACAAGTGCGCCGATATCGCCCCGGTGGAGAGATTGACTAGCATATGCGTGATCGCGATCGACCAAAACGCCCGCGTTTGTAACGCATCCCTTGGCGTGAAATCGTGCATCCTCGATCGCCTGATGCGGCTCCGGCGTTCGGGGTGAGGTCGAACCTGCTCAACCAGTTGTTCCGGTTTCGGACGTTTTCCGACAAAACGCGCCACCAATGGCCCGACGAGGATGGCGATGATTCCCATCGCCAACACCGTCGTCCGCCAGCCAAATTCACTTATTCCCCACACGATCAACGGAACCGTCAATCCCGCGACGCTGACCCCGCCCTCAACTATCGACATCGCCGTTGCGCGACGATTGATCATCCACGCATTCGTAGCCGTCAACGATGGAGTGAAACCCCCGGCGCTGAAACCGATCGAGAGGATCAAAAAGGCGAAATACGCCTGCATCGGTCCCGTAATTCTCGAAAATAAGATCAACCCTGCACCACCAACCGTGAAACCGACCAAAACCATCTTTCCCGACCCGAATGTGTCGGTCAACCATCCCTCTACCGGCCCCAGCAAGGTTCCGCCCAATCGCCCAAATGTCGCGATGCCCGAAATAACAGTGCGCGACCACCCAAACTCATCCTCGATCGCCTTGAACAACACACTCGCCGCTTGGAACGTCGGAGCCGCGCTGAACACCATGTTGAACGCGCCCGCGACCGTTACCCACCAACCGAAATAGACACGGCGTGGCGACAACGCTCGGATTGAGCGGAAACGTTGTGATTTCATTGACACGGCTACGAGCGCCAATTACCTACCGAAGGTTGGTTAACTCGCGAGTCTTGCAGCCTTACGCCTCGCCGCACGCGCCTCAACTCGTCGCCTCAACCCCGGCGACATCGGTCGTGTGGCGAAAAGAATCGTCACGCTCGCGACCACGCAGGCCCCCGCTAGCACGTATAGCGACCAGACGTAAGTGCCTTGAATGTCGTGCACCAAACCGATAACGAACGGCGTCGCCATCATCCCTATCGACATCGGAAAGCTCGACAAGCCAAGGATCGTCCCGAAGTGTCGCCGACCAAAGTATTCGCCACGCATCGCGTGCAACAACGGCGTCCGCGCGCCGAACCCGACTCCCCAAACCACGGCAAATACGGCGGCCATCGCGAATGAATTGGCGAAAGCGAGGATCACCAACGAAGCGCTCTGTAGAAGCAACAGAAACGGCACCAAAACCCGCTTGTTCGTTCGGTCGCCAACTATCCCCCCAGTGAGTTGAGACACAAACGCGGTCACTACTAGGATCGGCACAATGCCAGACGCGGCCGCATCGTCTAAGTTGACACCGTTGCCGTCGGTCAAATGCAGAAACAAGTGGGCCGATATCGCGCCCGTCGAAAGGTTGACAAGCATGTGCGTCATCGAGATCGACCAGAAAGCCCGTGTCTTCAGTGCCTCCGACGGCGTAAAGTCGTAGAGCCGCGACTGCCGCGTGCGGTGCCCCGATTCGGCACTCGACTGAACTTGCTCCGCCAGCTGCTCCGGTGTAGGCCGTTTGCCAATCACCCGAGCGAAGATCGGACCCACGAGAAATGTGATGATGCCAATCACCAACACCGTGGGTCGCCATCCGTACTCGCTGATTCCCCAAACGATCGGCGGTACCAACAACCCTGCGATACTGCTGCCGCCGATGACGATCGACATTGCCGACGCACGGTTGTTGACCATCCATGCATTTACCGCGGTCATCGACGGCGTAAACCCTCCCATGCTGAACCCAAGTGACAGCACGAAGAAGGCGAAGTAATACTGAAGCGGCCCTTGGATTCGCGAAAACATTATCAACCCGATGCCACCCAAGATGAACCCGAATAACACCATCTTCCCAGACCCGAATCGATCCGTCAGCCAACCCTCCACGGGTCCCAGCATCGCGCCACCAAACCGACCAAAAGAAGCCACACCCGATATCAGCGCACGAGACCACCCAAACTCATCCTCGATAGCCTTGAAGAGAACGCTCGATGCCTGAAAAGTGGGCCCCGAACTCACCAGCATGTTGAACGCGCCCGCAATCGACACCCACCATCCGAAGTAGACACGTCGAGTCGTACGGGCACGAACTGCCGCCAGTCGTTGTTGAATTATCGACAATGCACTCTCGCCCGCGTCCCGAGTTTCGGGTTATCGCACCCGCTGGGATTCACTAACCCCAATTATCAGGGATTTCACACCCGAATATGCAGTTTCCGTACACCGTTACGGGCAACGATTTCGGAAGGTTAGAATCGAGTCTTGGTTTCCGAACCCGTCGTTTGAACCGACCTTAAACACAGGTTGAAATTTCTGGTACCGCAACATGGACAACGCCATCGAAGTCCAACAAATCTCGAAATCCTACGGCAAAGTAGTTGCCCTCGAAAACGTTGATCTCCAGGTTCGTCGCGGCTCGGTCATGGGCCTGCTCGGTCCGAACGGCGCCGGCAAAACAACCCTCGTTCGCATCCTCACAACACTCCTTCGTCCGTCGTCGGGCAGCGCGACCGTGCTCGGCTACGACGTAGTTCGCCATGCGCGCCACTTGCGTTCGTACATCGGTCTGGCAGGGCAGAGCGCAGCCGTAGACGATCTCCTCACCGGCCGCGAAAACATCCACATGGCAGGCAGGCTCTACCACATGCCCAAACGCCACGTGCAGAAACGGGCCAACGAACTGCTTGAACAATTCGACCTCGTAGACGCCGCCGACCGATCAGTCAAAGGCTATTCGGGCGGCATGCGACGACGACTCGACCTTGCCGCTAGCCTCGTCGCTGAACCGCCGATGATTTTCCTCGACGAGCCAACCACCGGGCTAGACCCGCGCAGCCGGCTTGGAATGTGGGACGTTATCCGAAGCCTCGTCAGTGAAGGCACCACGGTCCTTTTGACCACCCAATATCTTGAGGAAGCCGACCAGCTAGCCGACGAGATAACCGTCATCGACCTTGGAAAGGTCATCGCCCAAGGCACTGCCAACGAACTCAAGCACCAAGCCGGTTCCGAGTTCATCGTGATCACCGTCCGCGACGCCGAGGACACACGCCGCGCCGCTTCCGTCCTGACGAAGTTCGCCGAGAACGATGAGTGCGACATCGACGAAGAGAAGCACACCGCCTCCGTCATGGTCAACGATGGCGCATCGGTCATGGTCCAAGTCGTCCGCGCTCTCGACACCGAGAACGTCGGCGTCACCAACATGGCGCTCCGTCAGCCGACCCTCGACGACGTCTTTCTCGCCCTCACCGGTCGCACTGCCGAAGAGGCCGCCACTGAGTCGGAGCAGGACGACAATTGAACCTGCCCAGTTCAATAAACGGCTGGCGACCCGATCGCTCACAACCCTCTTCCCCCCTGAGGGAAGCGATCGGATCGGTGGGGTACGAGTTCCGTTGGGTGATCATCGACACATGGATGCTCACCTGGCGCATGCTCATGCACTACCGCCGAAACCCGGAGATGCTCGCGTCCATTACCATCTCGCCCGTCATGTTCCTCCTACTGTTCAACTACGTCTTCGGCGGCGCAATCTCCGGCGGCGGCGAATTCAACTACCTTGACTATCTAGTGCCGGGCGTCCTCATCCAGAACAACGTCTTCACCGTCATGCAGGCCGGTGTCGGACTCGCTGATGACCTGCAAAAGGGCGTCATCGACCGCTATCGGTCCCTTCCCATGGCCCGGTCATCAGTCATCGCCGGACGCATCCTCGCCACAACCATAGTCGCCTACCTCACCGTATACGGCACCCTCGCCGTCGCGATGATCATGGGAATGCGATTCCACGGCGGATTCTGGCCCGCATTCTTCCTCCCCTTCGTTGTCGCCGCCTTCTCCTTCGGTTTCGCTTGGATCTCAGCTCTAGCAGGCGTCAGCTTCAAATCCGTGCAAGCCGTCTCATCCGTCACCTTCATTGTCGCCATCCCACTGACGTTCCTGAGTTCCGCCTTCGTACCCGTCGAAACCATGCCAGGCTGGCTCCAAGCCTTCACCAAAATCAACCCCATCACTATAGTCATCGACCTCAACCGAAACCTTGCCCAGGGCGGCCCCATCGCATCCTTAGCTTGGCAAACCGCCCTTTGGATCGCAATCATGGTGTTCGGCATCGGCTCCCTAGCCACCTGGCGATACAAACGAATTCAATAATCCAGTCTCCAAAAAACCCAACGACTAACACCAAATCCCAAAAACCTGCCCCGTACTCCGATGCGGGTTACCCGGTTCAGAAAAATGAACCAGACCGCCCATATTCAAGACCGCTCCTCCCTCGGCGAACTCGCTTCAGCCGTCGGAGTCGAGTTCCGCTACCTCATCGCCGACACCGCCATCATGACGTGGCGAAACATCATTAGATACCGCCGCGCACCCGAACTCCTCATCTTCTCGACGATCTCGCCAGTGATGTTCGTCCTCCTATTCAACTACGTCTTCGGCGGCGCCATCCCTACCGGTGATCTGGCGTACATCAACTTCCTGATGCCAGGCATCCTCATCCAAACCACAATCTTCGGCGCCACGCAGACCGGAACCGGACTCGCCGAGGACCTCCAGAAAGGGATGGTCGACCGCTATCGATCGTTGCCTATGGCCCGCTCCGCATTCCTCGGCGGACGGATCGTAGCCGAAACCCTCGTAAACATCTTCGTCGCCTGCCTCATGCTCGGCGTTGGATACATCATCGGAATGCGCTTCCACGGCGGCTTCTGGCCTGGCTTCGCAATGCCGTTCATGGTCGCCGGATTCGCCTTCGGATTCTCATGGGTCGCCGCCGTCGTCGGAGCTTCCGTCCGCAACCCCGAAAGCGCCGGAGGCATGATGTTCTTCGTCATCTTCCCCCTCACATTCCTCTCATCCGCCTTCGTCCCCATCGAATCCATGCCCGGCTGGCTCCAACCCTTCACCCAAATAAACCCCGTAACCAACGCCGTGGATCTAGGTCGCGCGCTATCACAGGGCGGCCCCATTATCCAAAACGCCACCATCACCATCCTTTGGACCCTAGCCTTCACCTTCATTATCGGGCCGGTCGCAGTCTGGCGTTATCGGAAGGTCTAGTTGCCCCATCCTGCTCCTTTCGCCCAGCGAAATGGGCTCAGTGGCAGGGTTTCCCCCGTTCACGGGGGAAATGTCCGAAGGACAAAGGGGGCGCGCGTGTTCGCCAAGTCACAAGAATGAAATCGCACTTCAACGCTAATATGCGAGCATGCGATACCAGAACATCACTAACCGCACTCGTGCAAGAACAATGCGCAAGAACCCGACCGACGCGGAGCGCGTCCTGTGGACACACCTTCGCAAGCGCCGAATCCACGGCTACCGATTCCGTCGCCAACACCCGATACCTCCATTTATCGTTGATTTCGCGTGTCCTCAACTTCGTCTCGTTATCGAGCTAGATGGTTCACAGCATGATGAAAACCGCAAGGCAGACGAGTCCCTGAGTCTCAAGTTGTCAGCAGCCGGATACCGAGTCATTCGCTTCTGGAACACCGAAGTCCTCCACGACACAGACACCGTACTCGATGCAATTAGCACCGAGGTCGGAAATTGTGAGAAACGATGGCAATGAGCCGATCTTGCCAAGCAATGCCCCCTTTGGCTTCGCCATTTCCCCCATGAATGGGGGAAACCCTGAACCGTACCGACATCGAGCAGGGTGGAGCAGAACGGGGTTTCCCCCGCTAGCGGGGGAAATGTCCGAAGGACAAAGGGGGCGCGCCCGCCATTGTTCCGGAAAAAATGGGCATTTCGTGGAAAGGGATACGCGCTATACTCGGTGCGTCGAACGCGCGTAATCTTTAAGTCATCGCCGACACACCTCCAGAACCCCAACCACCCCATGAAAATCACCGACGTAACTACAACCCTCATCCACAACCCTGACTCCGACGTCATCCAAGACGCCACCATCCCGCCGCCTAAACCCGGCACCAGAGGCCGGACCACCGTCTTCATCCACATCCACACCGACGAAGGCACGCAGGGCTTCAGCTACCTCAACTCCCCGGCGGCTATCCGGTCGTTAATCAATGACAACTTGAAAGACATCCTCATCGGCAAGACTCCGTTCGAAACCGAACGCATTTGGACCGAGATGTTTTGGCGAGTGCGCGGTTTTGGTAGGAAAGGGTTCGCGTTCCAAGCCATCTCCGGACTCGATGTCGCCCTGTGGGACCTCAAAGGGAAAGCCCTGGGCGTCCCTTTGTACAAGCTACTCGGCGCTGCGCACGACAGCGTCCCCTGCTACGGCAGCGGCGGGTGGACCAACTACACCGTCGACGAACTCGTCGCCGAGCAGACTGGCTACGTCGACATGGGCTTCCCCCGCATCAAGATGAAGGTCGGCAAGAACTTTGGCATGGACGAGCGAGCCGACATGGAACGCCTCGAGGCCGTCCGCAAGGCCGTCGGCGACGATGTCGAGATCTTCGTCGATGCCAATAACGGCTACTACGCCAAACAGGCCATCCGTATGTCCCGCAAATTCGAGGACTACGACGTCGGATGGTTCGAAGAGCCTGTCCTCGCCGACGACATCCAAGGTCTGGCCAAGATCTCCAAAGCCACGAACATCCCCGTCGCAACCGGCGAGCACGAATACACCAAATACGGTTTCAAAGAGCTCATCAGCAGAGGCGGCGCAGACATCGTCCAGCCCGACATCGGACGCGTCGGCGGCGTAACCGAGTGGATGAAAGTAACCCACCTCGCCCACGCATACAACCTCCCCATCGCTCCCCACGCCTACTCGCTCCTCCACCTCCACTGCACGATGGCGACACCCAACCTCAAAGTCGTCGAAGTCCTCGGCGGCGAGATGAAATCCTGGCCCATCCTCTTCACCGAAGTACCATGGCCCGTCGACGGACAATGGAAACCGTTCGACGACCGTCCCGGCCTAGGCCTCGAACCAAACCCAGACGCGATGAAGAACCTATCCGTCGATTCCGACGGCCCAGCACCAGCCCAGAGAGGATTTTGACGCTCGAAGTTCGCGTTATGATTGAAGTCAAAGTGGGATATGAAATTGTTGGCAACTCTTGAAGAAAACGTGGCCGTATACGAAGAAATGCGGAAAGAGCTCGAAGCGAACCACATGCATCAATGGGTCGTGATCTACAACACAGAACTTGTCGGCACATTCTCACATTTCGAAGAGGCCGCTGATGTGGCAGTCACGCGTTTCGGACCCGGCCCGTACCACATTAAGAGAATCGGCGAACCGCCTCTGCAAATTACACCTTCATTTAGATTTGTGCTGAATCATGCGAACGATCGACCTGCCGGGTGAGGAGCAACCCAGTTCGTTAGAAGAGTGGGGTCCGGTGGCGCAGATAGATATCGCCCACGGGCCACAAGGAATCGGGCAATCGTTCCAATTTTATGGTGGCAATTACACTGCACTAATCGACACTGGTGCCCGAATGAGTTGCATCGATTCTGGCCTGGCCGAAAGGTTGAATCTTCCCATCGTCGGATCGCCGATCGAAGGGGTTGGTGCGAACGGACCGTTCAAATCTGATCCCGTTCTCGGCCGTATCCACATAGCAAACTTCGAAACCGTGGTCTACGGACGGTTCTTGGCCTTGCCGCTACTCGAACACGACCAACCGTACCATGCGCTAATCGGCCGAGATATCCTGCGTCGCGGCAAATTCACCTATGACGGTGTAACCGGGAGTTGGTCAATGGAGATTGACCCATCCGACGATTACAATCGCTCCTAACCCATACGCACAATTCCGAACGAACTCCATCCCACCATGACCACATCAAGACTCCAAGGCAAAGTAGCCATCGTGACCGGCGGCGCGTCCGGTATCGGCGAAGCATGCTCCCGCATCTTCGTCCGCGAAGGCGCCAAAGTCATCATCGGCGACATCGACGAAACCAAAGGAAACGCACTCGAAGCTGAACTCGCTCCCGACGCCGTTTTCTTCAACCTCGATGTCACGAAGGAAGAGGCCTGGGACGAAGTCGCAGAACTCGCCGAATCGAAATGGGGTCGCCTCGACATCGTCGTCAACAACGCCGGCATGTCTGGTGTGAAGGGCAGGACCGTCGTCGAAGATGTCATCCTCGACCATTGGAACGATGTCTTCGCCGTCAACTCCACCGGCGTCATGCTCGGAACACGCGCCGGTATCAGGTCGATGAAGAAGACCGGTGGAGGTTCCATTATCAACGTCTCCTCGATTTTCGGCATCGTTGGCAGCAAAGCCGGAGCCGCCTACCACGCCTCCAAAGGCGCCGCCCGGATCTTCTCCAAAGCCGCCGCCGTCCAATACGCACCCGATAACATCCGAGTCAATTCCGTCCACCCCGGCTTCACCGACACACCCATGACCACCGACATCCACGGCGTCAAAGAGATTCGTGACTACCGTGAAGGCATGACCCCCATGGGCAGATTGGGCTTGCCCGACGATATCGCCTACGGTTGCCTCTACCTAGCCTCCGACGAATCCTCCTGGGTAACGGGCACCGAGCTAGTCATCGACGGCGGCGAGACGGCTTGGTAAAACCTCTGAACCGTCATTTCCGCACCCGCGTCATTCCCGCGCGGGCGATCTGAGTCCCGCGCAGACGATCCCACATTTAAATATTCTTACATCCGTATCTTATGTGCTAACATGGAAGCAACTTCGGTTTAATGGTTTCCGCTATCTAACCACAAAGAGTTTGACCAGATGACAATCCAAAGTGAAGACAGGGCTGCAAGAGCGAAATTCATCGAGCGCGCCCACCAGCTCTTCGAAACGAAGCTGCGAGATCAGTTGATCAAAGACCACGAACGATCCGTAGTCTTAATCGACGGCCGAAGCGGAGATTACGAAATACAGAGCATGTATGAACCCCGCTTCCGCGCGACGGAAAGGCTTTTGGCTCGACAACCCAGCGCAGTGATCGTCCCCGAACACATCGTCCCCGAAGATTTCGCATACGACGTGCCAAGTACGGTGGCATTGCTTCCAAGCGTGAAACAATTGCGCCCTTCGAAATACGGGTACGTGACAATCGATCCTAGGATCCGCGATTGACTGGTACGATGCGTTTTTAGTGGAGATCGCTAATGAGTTATCAAGAACGCCAATCGCTTTTCAGTCTTATTGAGGCAAATCGCGATACTAAAGTGCTGTCATTCATCACCAGCGACCGCGTCGGATTGGACACCGCGATAGCTCAGGATTGCATTGATTCGTTCGTTAATCTTCTGGAAGATATCGGACCGACCCAACGTATCTCCTTAATTCTCCACACAAATGGTGGTCAGACGCTGGCGGCCTGGCGCCTGGTTAATTTGATACGGATGTTTTGCGAAGAATTTGAGGTTTTGGTTCCATTCAAGGCGTTGAGCGCTGGCACTCTGATTGCCATGGGCGCGGATCGAGTGTTCATGACCAAACAAGCGGCCCTCGGGGCAATTGACCCGAGCGTCAACAACCCGTTGAATCCGCAAGTAAATGTAGGAAACCGACCGGTTGGTGTACCAGTGAGCGTCGAGAACGTTCGTGGTTTCATAGACATGGCGCGAGATGAACTAGGGATCAAAGGCGAGGAAGCTCTGAAGTCGATCCTCCTCAATTTGACCGATCATATTCATCCGTTAGTTCTGGGTGAAACGTTCAGAGCACAAGCGCAGATTCGTTTTTTGGCGGAGAAGTTGTTGCCCTACCAAGTCGAAGATGGAAACAAAATAATTTCGATCATCGATTTCCTATCTGCTAAATCAGGTAGCCACGACTACACGATTAACCGGAGAGAAGCGACCGATCTAGGATTGAAGATCGAAAAGCCCACACAGGAGTTGTATTCACTTTTGAGAAAGGTACATTTGAGTTACATCGATGAACTGAAGTTGCTTGAACCCTACAGGCCACAATCCTATCTGGCCAATGCTTCGGCGAACGCGGTACAATACGTGATCCCACGTGCATTCGTTGAGGGAACTGTCGGGGGTAGTTACGGTTTCGTTTCGGAAGGCACCCTCAAACGCCTGCAGGTTCAAGGACAAAATGGTGTTCAAGAACAGATAATGGATGAACGGACTTTCGAAGGTTGGAGGAAATGGCAATGAGGATATACAAGCCCAATGCTGATGCTAGTTTCGGATACCGCGAATCATCCGCGGTCGATCGAGCTCGCTTTGAATCTGCTGCTGTGCCGGGCAACCTAGCCGATGTAATGAAGGATTCTGTCGTTAGGTTTCCAGATCTCGAACCTGTCGAATATGCGGAATTGACACCCTTGGCAGACGAAATTGCGGTCGTCTCAGAAACGGACGAATAACGAGTGGTAATTGCCGAGTTTGCACCACTCCAATCCCCTATCTGACAATACTCCGCCCCACAAACTCCTCCCCCAGCCCCCCGCGAAACACCCCCACGATCTCCGCGATCTCCCGCGCATCGATCCCGATTAACCGCGCCACCGTGTGCGAAACATCGAACAAATTCGCCGAATACCCCGACTCCATATCACGTGGTGAAACGCCGCCTGAAGACGGTATAACCGTAGTCAAGACCGGGTTGACCGTGTGCGTAGGCGCATCGTTTTCGACATTCCCATGGTCAGACGTCACGACCATCGAGTAACCGTTACCCCGCGCGACGCCACTTAACTCCGCCAAAATAGCCACCGTCGCACGATACGCCTCCGCCGCCGCTTCAAATCGCGCGGGCAGCAGATGTCCGACCATGTCCGGCGCCGCCAAATTGCACATGATCAAGCGATGCTCGCCAGCGCCCATCGCCTCAGAAACTAACTGCGCGATCTCGCGCGTCTTCATCGTTGGTCTCACATGAAAATCCGAGTCCGAATGCACACCTTCCGCCGCACCATCTGAAGGTACTACCCACCGGTCCTCTGCCTTCGACCCTTGTTCAGCCTCTCTCCGACCGCGTACAAAGTACCCCATGTGCGATGCTTTAACGCTCTCGGCCACCAGCAGATATAGATCGTCGTCGTCCGTCAACCGATCCCAGTGGCTCAACAGATTCAACTGATGCGGTGTGATCGGAAACGCCACTTTCACCCCGTACCGCGCCTCAAACTCCGCATCATACTCCGCAATCGTGCACATCCGCAGATCCAAGTCGTCCCTCAACCAATCGAACTCCCAATTCCGACCCCGAGATTTGGCTTCGCGATCCAGATATTCGCGCGCACCACAAAGCGAAGCCGTTTTCGAACGTTGCCGGTCCGATCGGAAATTGAGATTGACGAACGCATCCCCAGGCTCAATGACCGCCGGTCCATTGCCATCGTGGTCAAGGGCTATTGCCGGGACATCTGCATCCGTTAACTCCGAATGGTGAGCCACGGACACGATCTCTCGAATGTCATCGAAACTCGTCGCAGTCTCGCCCTCACCCTTGGTTAGCAATTGATAGTCGCATCGGGCGTTTTCTTCCCGATAGTCTCGATCCATCGACAGCGACCGACCGACTACCCAAGCGAGCGATTCCACCGCTTCGTACCGCATCAACAATCGCTCCAACTCACCCAGATAACCACCTTCCACGCCCTCGATCTCCACCGATCCCCGCGCAGGAGCATCCCGACCATCCAATATCGCCTGCATACGGACCCGATTTGCCGATACACCAAGTCTGACGAATACCAATTCGCAAAACGCTTCGAGATGATTCCAAGCTGAATGAACCCTGCCGTCAGAGCCTCGAATCCCTGAAAGCAAGAAGCTGAAGTTGACATTCTGGCCCGCTGCGAGAGCATCCTCAATCGTCCCCAACAACATCGGGTTTTCGAAGAACGATCCATCCTCTATCGACTTTGTAATCTGCAACGGTATCTGAGGCGCCAAAGCCAGGTTCCCGATCTGCTGGTGCCCGGTTTCTGAGTTCCCTTGAACCGGCGGGTCCACATCCTCATATCCGACCCACACCCCTGACGCCTGCGTCGGCACCGTCAGATTGCGATTGACGATTTCAGACCATGTTGGATCTTCCGCAAACCAGGGTACGTATCGGTTCTCCAATGCGATGTTTCGCCGAATTGAACCAATCTCGGCTAACTGCCGTCGCGCTCGCAGGCCTTCTCTCACATCCTGCACTCGGCGCAGAGTCTCGTCGGCTTTGCTCCAAGTCAGAGCCGGGTTCAGTCCCTCCGCCGCAATCGGCATCACCGCGAGCCGCGCAACGTCTAGCATCTCGTAGCTACCAGGGGACGCTTCAAGGGCGAGATCCAATAAAGATCGCCGCGTCGTCGGACCCAACGCGTCAATTACGCGCCGCGCCAGATGCATCACCGTTTGAGGATCGAAACCAAGACCGTCGGTAACGACAAGCAATGCGCGTTGCTTCTCTGTATCGGGCGTGTGACCATTCAATGAGTGACCGTTTACCAACTGAACTCAACCCCTTCGAGATTGTCCAAATCCAAGCCGACGCTCGCTAACCATCCAGCGGGTAACTCAAGCGCGTACCGGGCCGCGCTCCCGGAACCGTACCCACTCGACGCCGCCGAACAATGGCTTCGCCACTCGTTGTATTCGACACCCTGCGGTCGCGGGCAAGGCTCCATGCGCACTGCTCTCACAACGTTACGCGAATCGTCGAGATAAACGATGTCCAACGGCGCGTAAGTGTTAAACATCCAGAAATTCAACGAATACGAACTCTCGAACACAAACAGCATCCCGCTGCCGAATGGAACCGTTGCTCGGCACATTAAACCCTGTTGGCGTTCCAGACCTTCATCCGCGATCTCGGTGGCCACCAGGTACGACGAATCGACGAGTTCGATCGTCAAATCCATCGTCGGTAATAGAGCTCGACTGATACCCATGCTGCAATCTTCGTTATCCACAAACCGGATCTGATCCAACGGATTCGGAGTTGGTGACGGCGTGTGCGTAGCGGTGGGTGTTGGCGTTTCGGTAGGGGATGGCGTAAGCGTTGAAGCCGGCGTCGCGGAGGGTGTTGAAGTCGCCGTTGGTTCAATCGTCGCGGTGGAAGTCGCGGTGCCGGTAGCCGTTGCAGGAGTGGGCAGATACGTTGCGGTAGGTGCAGCCGATGGCGTGTCTGTTGGGACTGGGGAGGCGCTCGGCGTTAACGTCGGAGTGTGCGGAATCGGAGTTGAGACGAGAACCGGTGACGGTGACGCTTCTGTCGTCGGGGTCGACATGGGGATTTGGGTTGCAGTTGGTTGCAGGGTCGGTAACGGAGTAGTTGTCGATGTTGCCATTGCCGTAGGAACTTGAGTTGGTGATGGTAAGACGATGGCCCGGAACGGTGGATAATTTGGAATCTTCGTCGGCGTTGGAGTGCTCTCGGCTCTAACGCAACCTGCGATAACGACCGCTGCAACCATTCCGAATACCACCACTAGCGCAACGCCCAACGCATTCGATCTCACTCAAGCATCGAACCGTCGTACGTGTAACCAGCTTCTTTCGCCGTCTCCCGCAACTTTGAAGGCAACTTGAAACTGATGCCTTCCTCGCCCGCGCCGATGTTGACCAACTCATCATGTTCGATCGCGTCGATCACCGCGCGGACCAACTTCTCGGGTGTCGATGCGCCCGAAGTTACTCCGACACGACGCTTGCCGATTAGCCATCGCGGATCCAACTCTTCAGGACCGCTTATCAGATGAGCCTCAACCCCTCGTTTGGTCACAACCTCCCGCAGTCGGTTGCAGTTCGAGCTGTTCTCGGCACCAATAACCAAAACAAGGTCGCACTCTCTCGCTAAATCAGTTGCCGAAGCTTGGCGGTTCGTCGTCGCGTAACAAATGTCGTTGCGGACCAACGTGTTCTTGAACGTCGACTGGATCTTTTCGACCGCCTCCGCAGTATCCGCCACCGATAGCGTCGTCTGAGTCAGGACGACAACTTCGGCGTCATCCTCCCACTCCGGTAGATCGTTATCCTCTCGCTCGTCATACAGCGCCATACCGGCCTGACCTGTTGTCCCGATCACCTCCTGATGCCCACGGTGCCCAACCAAGATCACACGCTTCCCCTCACTCGTGTACTTCTTCGCCTCGTGATGAACCTTCGTAACCAACGGACACGTCGCATCCAAAACCGTCAGGTTGCGTTCCTTCGCAATGGCATAGTCCGATGGAGGCGAACCATGTGCCGAAAACACGACGACCGAGCCCTCCGGAACTTCGTCAACTTGGTCAACGGTGATGGCGCCGATCGACTCCACGTCTGCCACGACCTGCGGGTTGTGAACGATCTGGTGCTTCACGTAGACCGGCGCACCATATCGTTTGATCGCTAACTCCACAATACCGATGGCAAGATCTACCCCGGCGCAAAATCCTCTGGGGCTAGCAAGCACAACTGACCGTGCATCGGAAGATGGACTCATCTTTTCGGTCTCCGTCGCCATGATTCTTGATGGTACAGGAAAGTTCAGAACCGCAATTTCATTCGTTCTTCACGACGAACCAAAACGCCACACCGGAGATGACGAAAGCCAGACTCGCGAGACTGAGCATCACGGTGTACCCGAGATGTTCCATACCTAATTGCGAACCTTGGTCGTTAAGCCCTCCGATAAAGAATCCGCTGGATCGACCGACGATCGCGCCGACCAATCCCGATATACTCGTCAAGCTCAAATCGCGCGCCGCGGTCGAACGGCGCACGAGATCGTTTGCGACGGCCCAACCAACCGAAAGATAAATGCCGACCGCGATACCGATCGCCATCACCCCCGGAATAACCTCGATCAACGAATTTGCGTCGAGCAACAGCACCGAAAGTATGCCGCCCGCCCCAAGGATTCCTGAGAGCAACAGCAACGATCCGCGACCGATGTGGTCGGAGAGCTTGCCCGCCGGATACACAACTACCGCCGCTGATCCAATCAATGCAGCGAGGATGTAGTTCCCGCCCTTAGCGGGATTTTCGAGGCCGATGACGTCCTGCACGAAAAACAACGCGTTGGTCTGTGTCGCTGACATCGCGGCGATCAAAATAGCCATCGCAAGCAGGAACATGTAGTACCGAGACCGAGTGTAACCACGATCGTCATCGGCGGCGGTCGCCACGAGGTCAACGTCGATTTCCACCCTCTGATCGTCAATCAAGCGAGACTGCGGGACACGCAGTGCCAGCAATGTGTAGACCGTCGTCGCCAACAAAACGGACACCATGAGAATTACTGAGTACCACATCCACTGCGGTGCATCGTCGATGTGATAGTTCGACATCAAGAAAACTACCAGCATGGCGACGAAACCCGAACCCATCAACCGCATCAAGTTCAAGTAACCCGAAGCTCGCCCACGCTCGCTGTCGTCGACATGGTCGATTATCAGAGCGTTGGCCGGACCTTGAGCTGTATTGCCCGCAACTTGCATCAACATCGTCACCAGAATCAAGGCCACAAAGCTGTTCACGAATCCAAAAATCAACGTCGATACGGACAAACCCAAGAGGCCTACGATGATGAACGGATACCGTTTCAGCGCGACAACGGTCACTTTTTGGTCACTGATAAAACCTATCGCTGGTTGAACCACCGCCGCTATGGCTAAACCAATGAGGGAAATCAACGCCGCCAAACTCGTCTTATCGAGCGTCCAACCCAACATTCGCACCGGATCGTTTGCAGCGATCTCGGTCACCTTGTACTGCAGCAATATGCTGCCGAAACCGACCCAGACGCCAGACAAGCCAAATGTGTAGATACTGATATTGAACAAACTCTGCGAACCGCGCTTGAAACGCGCGACCGGGTTCGCGTTACGGCCGAGCGTAGCCGCGGTCTGAATTGCTAATCGAGCAGAGGTCATCTACCACCCAACAGGAAGATTCGTCAGATAGGCACCGGATTCAGGGTGACTCCCTGCCAATTTACACTAGATTTTCCCTACATCAGTTAACAATGTCCGAATGCACCTTTCGCAGGCCTTAAACAACCGATCGGAATAGAAAACATGGCTGAAGAACGACGCTTCTACACATGGCGCAAGTGTTCAACGTGCCGAGATGCCAAGAAGGCGCTCGATGCCAACGGCGTCGATGTCCAAGAAAGGGACTTCTTCGATGACCTTCTCAACCGGGAAGAGTTGAAAGACCTCGCTGCCATCGCCGGCATCGACAACCTCTTTTCTTGGCGCAGTCCGAGTGCGAAACCGTATCGAGAGCGTCGAGAGACCATAACCGAAGACGAGCTCATTGACCTCATGCTGCAAGAGCCACGACTCATCCGAAGACCCGTCGTTGTTGCCCCCGGTGCCGCACCGATTATCGGCTTTGACCCAGACAAATATGCCTCCCTAAAAGAGTAAGAACAGGACTGCAATTATCGCCCGCCCGTGCATTCCTCAAAGTGCTCCGGGCGTCCTCAACGTCCGAACGGCCCTTTAACCGCGGTGCTAGAATCGAGAGTTGGATCCCTAAACCCAGCAACCGGTTTTCGTACCCCATGTACCCAATTAACGGCGGACCAGTAATCCTTTCCGGAACATCCCACGTCGGTTTGTCCGAGAAAATCTGCCAATATCTCGGCATCGCCATCGGCAAAGCCGATGTCTTCAAGTTCTCGAACGACAACACCTTTGTTCGCATCCTAGAAAACGTTCGTGCCCGCGACGTCTTCGTAGTCCAACCTACCGTCGAACCAGTCAACGATCACATCATGGAGATGCTGATCATGATCGACGCCGCACACCGTGCTTCGGCTGGACGCATAACTGCGGTCGTTCCTTACTACAGCTACGCACGAACCGACAAAAAAGATCAACCGCGCGTTCCCATCACCGGTCGTTTGATTGCCGATCTGCTGGAAACCGCCGGTGCCAATCGCTTCCTCACAGTCGACCTCCACGCCGGACAGGTGCAAGGATTCTTCAAGGTCCCCGTCGACGAACTGACCGCGATGCCGATGCTCTCAAAATATTTCGTCGAGAAAGAACTGGAAGCCCCGGTCGTCGTTTCTCCTGATATCGGTAGTTCTAAACGCGCTCGCGACTTCGCCCACTACTTAGACGCGCCGCTGGCAATCGTCGAGAAACGGCGCACCGGCAACGACGACAGCGTCGAAACGCACAACGTCATCGGTGATGTCAACGGACGAAACGCCATCCTGGTCGACGACGAAATCGCAACCGGCGGTACGATGATGGCAGCCGCGAAAGGCTTGCGGCAAAACGGAGCGCGTGAGGTTTACATTGCCGCCGCACACGGTGTATTCCCCGACAACGCGGCGCACAACCTTGCCGGAATGCCTGAAATATCGGAGATCGTAATCTCCGACACGGTACCATTGCCACCAGAGAAGCAGCACGAAAAGATAAAGATACTCTCGATCGCACCGCTAATCGGTGAAGCCATCGATCGCATCCATAAGGGCAGATCTGTTGGAGCGCTCTTCCCCAACTAACGCCCCCAACGTGCTAGAACCCGGCGTGAGACCAAACCGCCTCACGCAACCACATCAAAGAGCCGAACAATGATCGGAAAACTACTAGGAAAATTAGTAGGCGATCCGAACGAGAAGCAGCTCAAATTGCTGCGCCCGATCGCCGACCAGGTTAACGCCCACGAAAACCACATGCGCGGCTTAACCGATGACGACCTCGCCGCAATGACATACGAGTTCAAGGCGCGCATCAGCGCCGGCGAATCCATCGATGACATCCTCCCTGAAGCCTTCGCTGCAGTCCGGGAAGCCTCCTCACGTGTCCTCGGAATGCGCCACTTCGACGTCCAGATGATCGGCGGCGTCGTACTCCACCAAGGCAGGATCGCCGAAATGCGCACTGGTGAAGGCAAGACCCTCGTCGCCACTCTAGCCGCCTACCTCAACGCCCTCGACGGTAAATCCGTCCACGTCGTCACCGTCAACGACTATCTCGCCAAACGAGACGCCGAGTGGATGGGCCCCGTCTATCAATTCATGGGACTCTCAGTTGGTTGTCTGCAACAAAACAACCAATCTTTCGTATTCGACGACAACTTCCTCGAAGACAACGCCCTTCGCGAGCGCGAAGACGCTTCTTCCAAATTCGCATCCGTCGTTGGATCGCAACTCCGGATCGGCACCAAAACCGAAGCCTACGCCTGCGACATCCTCTACGCGACCAACAACGAACTCGGTTTCGACTACCTCCGAGACCATATGGTCGGACGTACCGAGGAACGCGTCCAAAAAGGCCTCGACTACGCCGTCGTCGACGAGGTCGATAACATCCTGATCGACGAAGCTCGGACACCTCTCCTCATCAGCGGACCCGGCATCGAGACCGAACGCAACTACACGCGCTTCGCATCAATCGCCACCCGATTAAATCCCGAAATCGACTTCGAGGTCGACCTCAAAAGACGCAACGTCTCTTTGACTGAAGTCGGCAGCGAAAAAGCCGAACGGATGCTCGGTGTCGAAACGCTCTACAGTGAATCCGGCGAAGACAACGAACTCCCGCATCTCGTCGAAAATGCCATTCGTGCCGAACACGTCTTCATCCGCGATCGCGAATACGTCGTCCGCGATGGCGAAATCGTCTTGGTCGACGAATTTACGGGCCGTCTCATGGAAGGCCGACGCTTCTCAGACGGCCTGCACCAAGCGCTTGAGGCCAAGGAACGCGTGCAAGTCCGCGCCGAATCCGCAACCTACGCCACCATCACTCTCCAAAACTACTTCCGCATGTACTCCAAGCTCAGCGGAATGACCGGTACCGCCACCACCGAAGCGGAAGAGTTCTCCAAGATCTACAGACTCGAAGTCGTCGCCATACCAACCAACCGCGAAGACAAGCGCGACGACCATCAAGATCTGATCTACATGACCGAAGAGGCCAAGTGGACCGCCGCCGCCCAGATGATCCAAGAACTCAGCGAAGCCGGACGGCCCGTCCTCGTCGGAACCACAACCATTGAAAAATCCCAGAAAATCGCCGACCTCTTGAAACGTCGCGGCGTCAAACACCAAGTGCTAAACGCCAAAGAGCACGAATCGGAATCCCATGTAATCGCTCAGGCCGGCATCCCCGGCGGCGTTACCGTCGCGACCAATATGGCCGGTCGTGGAACCGACATCATTCTTGGAGGTAACCCCGAAACCGCCACCGCTGACACATCTAATCGAAAAAACTCCAAGCGCAACGGACGACAATCGAACAACGGTCACGACACCGAAGATCCGCTCGAAACTTGGCAAGACCGACACGATGGCGTGATCGCCAAAGGCGGCCTATTCGTCCTCGGAACCGAACGCCACGAATCCCGACGTATCGACAACCAGCTCCGCGGACGCTGCGCCCGACAAGGTGACCCCGGCGAAACCCAGTTCTTCCTCTCCGTCGAGGATGACCTGGTCCGGCGCTTCGGCGGCGACCGCATTAAGGGCACCCTTGAACTGTTCAAGTGGGATGAGAGCGTTCCTGTTGAAAACTCCGTCCTCGTCAGATCCGTCGAGAATGCCCAACAAAAAGTCGAAGGCATCAACTTCGAAATCCGAAAGAACCTAGTCGACTACGACGATGTCGCAAACACCCAACGCGACGTCGTCTACAAGATGCGCGAACGCATCGTCGACGGCGGAGACTTCCGCGACGAAATCCGCGGTTACATCAAAACCGCACTCTCCGGCTTTATCGCCGCCTACCTAGAAGGCGATGCGACTCAGTGGGAAGTCCCAGGTTTCCAACACGAAATCCGTCGATACTTTCCGATCATGGAAATCTTCGACTCCGAAGACGACTTCATCAACAAATCTCAGCAAGAGATAGAAAAAGAACTCCACGACTACGTGGACACCGTCTACAACCAACGCGAACTACTCTTCGGCGATGAAAGCCTCAAGATGATTGAGCACAGCGTACTCCTACGCGTCCTCGATCGCCATTGGGTCGGCCACCTCACACGCATGGAAAACATGCGACAATCCGTCGGCCTGCAAGCCATCGGACAACGCGACCCCCTCGTCCAATACCGGACCATGTCTTTTCAGATGTTCAACGAGATGAACGAAGAGATTCGCAACGAAGTCGCTCGGACCATCTTCCATCTCGCTCCGCACGCGCCACACCCGTCAACCCAACTCGCACCATCGAACTCCACGCCGCTCAAGGCCGACGCCTTGGCCGCAGCGCAGCGTATCGCCCTCGCCCAAGCCAGCCAGCAGAGCGTCATGTCTTCCGCCAACACACGGCAAGGCACGGGCGGCACCACCACCGTCGCCTCCGTGAACGCACCAACTCACGCCGCCGACGGCCGGCGGCTCTCGCGCCGCGAACGCCGCGCAATTGAACGGAAAAACAAAAAGCAGCAAAGCTCAGGCGCGGCCCGGTAACGCCATGACCACCGCGGCAAACCAGATCCGTGTCGACGAAGATGTCGCGGTGAATCGACGTCGACTGTTGGACGACCTCGTTCAGCAGTTCGCCGACAACCCGTCCGATTGGCAAATCACACTCCTGAAGACCGTGGCCGCTTGGCCCAAAGAAAACGAACGGGCGTACGACGAAACATTTCACTACTTTATAGGCAGCGAAGCCTTCAACTGGAAACGACTCGCCGAACGCATCGCCACCCAGCTGACCGAAGAAGGCCAATCTGCCGTCCCGACCGAAGACATCTTCGATTGGCTCGGCGATACCGGCGTCTTTGGCCGCCTCGGTGAGGAAAACTTCCGCCGCATTCTCGGAGTCGACGGATGGCGTGCCCATCTCAACTTCTTCTACGGCGTACACATCGAGCAATGCCTCATCGCCGCCATACAATCACGTATCCAAAAACGCCGCTACGGAAACGGCCTGCCGCCATCCGACGCCGCCTCCGATCGCGCCTACCTCGGCCTATACGAAGAGACCGAAGAGACGCTTTGGCAACAATTCCTTGACGAAAACTCCGCTCGCCTCGCCGACCTAATCGCCGAATCTCCCGAAGAAACCCGGACCATAGGCCTCGACGAGGAGTTCACATACTGGTTGTTCAAACGCCGCATCGAAAACACCAACGCTGCTCAAGTGGCGGACGAAACCCGCCGTGCCCTCGAAATGCTGACCCGAATCAATACCGCTCACGAAAAAAGAATCCGCATGCTCAAAGACCAGAACGGCGGCGTAATCCTAGAATTCAAACTCATCCAACCCCGCAAAGTCAAAACCCTTTCCAAATGAGCACCACGCGCTTCAACCAAGAAGCGTTCGACGAATGGCTGGCGGAACAGCCACATGACGCTCGCCAGCTCCTAAGTGAAATAAGAGACATCGTCGTCGCCTCCGGCCACAACTTCATGGAAGGCATCAAATGGGGCTCGCCATGTTACTGGCTACCCGAAATTTCCCGCCGAAACATCATCTGGTTCCAACACCACAACAACTACGTCCGATTCGGCTTCTTCAACGGCGCGACCATGCCCGACCCCGACAACCTCCTCGAAGGCACCGGCATCCGCCTTCGGCACATCAAGGTCTACGAAATAACCGACGACAACCGCCAAACCCTCACCAGCTACGTCCAACTCTCCACCGAACACGCCATCTCCGACCCCAAATCCCTTTCCGGCTAAACCGTTTGATCACATCACCAGTTGCAATGATGCGTCTTTTGTGCTAAATTGACAGCGTGTCGGGGTATGAATGCCACTTGTAGTAAAAAAAAGTTCTGCGAACTCGTTAAGGGATTGAAGCATGACTAGCGTTGAAGACCTAGAACGCCGAGCAGATGCGTTAGAGATGGACTTGCCTACGCGCAGAGGTTTCGTGGCACATCTCCACGACTTGGACAACAAGTTTCAGCGTCTCGAAGAAGGGCAACAGCGTCACGAACATGAACTTCGACGGCTTAACGGTAAATTCGACGGGCTTGAGCATAAAGTCGACGAGGGTTTTCAACGACTTGATCAGAAACTTGACACCCTCCTAGCCCATTCAAAGGTCAACCTCGATTAAAATCAAAGCCCAGCAAAGCAACCCAAACGCAACGAAGGGGAGTAGTACCGGGCCCCGGACGCTAACGAGAGAGCCGACTGTAGCTGAAACGTCGGTAGCGCCCGCCCGAGAAGTCGCCCCCGAGCTACTGCGCTGAAACCAACCCTCCGACATTCCCGCGTAGGCGGGAATCCAGACAGGCAAGGGGCTGGCAACTAAGCGCAGTCGGCAAACGCCCGTTATCAAGCGTCATCGAGAGGCCACCGCACGAACCATGCGGCGGCAACAAAGGTGGTACCGCGAGGCACCCAAGCCCCGTCCTTTGAAAGGACGGGCTTTTTTGTATCCCGCTCCAAACCAAACGTGACCGGAGGAACCCCCATGACAACCCAATCCACCAACAACAAAGTCATCTCCATCAACCCGCGCGACCTCCCGCGCCGCTTCGACGTCAAGGAGCGCGAGGCGTTCTGGCGAACCCAGTGGGATGCCCTCGGCATTTCGAAGCACGACAAGACCGCATCCCGCGAACAGAGCTTCGTCATCGACTCGCCCCCACCGACCGCCAGCGGATCCCTCCATCCCGGTCACGTCTTCTCCTACACCCACCAAGACGTCATCGCACGATACCGACGAATGACCGGATGGAACGTCGTCTACCCCATGGGCTGGGACGACAACGGACTCCCGACCGAGCGCCGCGTCCAAAACTACTTCGGCGTCCGCGCTGAACCAAACGTCGCCTACATCCCCGACCTCAACGTCCGCCGCCGCCGCAAAGAACTCGGCCTCGACAAAGACGATCAACTCGTCATCTCCCGCGGCAATTTCATCGAGCTCTGCCACGAAGTCACCGCCGAAGACGAAAAGACCTACAAGGAACTCTTCAACCGCCTCGGGTTCTCCATCGACTGGGACGAGGAATACGCCACGATCGACGACCGCTGCCGCGCCATCGCCCAGCGTTCTTTCCTCGACCTCGACGAACGCGGACACGTCTACACCGCCGAACTTCCAACCATGTGGGACGTCGATTTCCAGACCGCCGTCGCACAAGCCGAAGTCGAAGATCGACCTACCCCCGGCGCCTACCACGACATCGAATTCGGCGTCTACGAGTCTCTTATCGAAGGCGAGGAGGGCGTACCTCAATCCTTCGTGATCTCCACGACTCGTCCCGAAATGATCGCCGCCTGTGTCGCCGTCACCGCTCACCCCGACGACGAGCGCTTCAAGCCACTCTTCGGCAAACATGCCATCACACCCGGCTTCTTCGCCAAAGTCCCGATATTCCCGAGCGAAAAGGCCGACCCCGAAAAAGGCACCGGCATCCTCATGCTCTGCACCTTCGGCGACGATGCCGACGTCGAATGGTGGCGCACTCACGACCTCGAACTCCGACCTATGATCTCCCGAGACGGCGAAGCCGCACCACGAACCTTCGTCCCGTACGGCTCCGACGAACCCGGATGGGGTTCACTAGATCCGCGTCGAGCCCAATTCTTCTACGACCAGATCGCCGGACGACGACTCGACGACGTCCGAACCAAAATCGTCGAACTACTCGCATGTCCAGGAACGGCCGCACAGACCATGCTCGGTCCCGACGTCGAAACCGAACCTCCGCTCCAGTCCGAGCCGCGACCCATCGAACACGTCGTCCGTTACTACGAGAAGGGCACTACCCCCATCGAATACATCCCCTCACGCCAATGGTTCGTCCACCTCATGGACAAGAAACCGCTGCTCCAAGAAGTCGGTGCCAAAGTCCAATGGCTCCCCGAATTCATGCAGAAGCGATACGCCGACTGGACCGACGGCCTAGCCCATGATTGGGCAATCTCTCGACAGCGATTCTTCGGTGTCGCCATCCCCGTCTGGTACCCCATCGACGAAAATGGCGACATCCGGTACGACGACTACATCGTCGCCACCGACGACATGCTTCCCATCGACCCGATGCTCACACCAGCACCTGGATACGACGAATCACAGCGCAACCAACCCAACGGTTTCATCGGCGAGCAAGACGTCTTCGACACCTGGTTCACCTCCTCTATGACTCCCCAGATCCTCGCCCGTTGGGGCGAAGACGGCGACCGCATGTCCAACCTCTACCCGGCCGACCTGCGCCCGCAAGCCCACGACATCATCCGGACATGGGCCTTCTACACAATCGTCAAGTCCGCACTCCACAATGACAACGTCCCGTGGCACAAAGCCATGATCTCGGGCTTCATTGTCGACCCCGACCGCAAGAAGATGTCCAAGTCCAAGGGTGCCCCCGTCACTCCCATGCCTCTCGTCAACCAATACGGCGCCGACGCCGTCCGCTACTGGGCATCCAACGGACGACCCGGCATGGACATGGCCTTCGACGAGACCGTCTTCACCATCGGCGGCAAACTCGTCACCAAGCTCTACAACGCCGGCAAGTTCGTCCTCATGCAAGAAGCCGAACACGGCGAAATCACCACCGAACTCGACCGAGCATTCGTCCACGACCTCCGTGACACCGCCCAACGCGCCACCAAAGCATTCGAAAACTACGAATTCGCCCACGCCCTCCAGATCACCGAAACCTTCTTCTGGGACGCCTTCGCCGACAACTACATCGAACTAGTAAAACGCCGAGCCCGCAGCGAAACCGACCCCCAAGGCAGAGCCTCAGCCGTGGCAACCCTCCGCCTAGGCCTAAACACCCTCCTCCGCCTCTTCGCCCCCTTCGTCCCCACCATCACCGACGAAATCTGGTCCTGGACCTACGCCGAAGAAACCGGCCACACCTCAATCCACCAAGCGCCGTGGCCCACTTACCCTCCCCTTCGCTCCGCGAAGGGGACGCGTGGTAGCGAAGCTACCCACGCAGGGGATGCACGAGTCAGCGAAGGAACCAACGGAACCGCCAACGCCCGACGCGAAGGCACCATCCCTCCACGCTACCAACTAACCCCCGTACCCAAACCGACCAACGAAACCTCCTTCCAAACCGCCTGCCGAGCCATTGCTGCCGTTCGAAAAGCCAAACACGAAGCGCAAATCGGTTTAGGAAAACCGCTAGCGTCTCTGGAGATGTCCGCTGCGGATGATCAGCTTCAGCAGTTGAAGCTCATTGCCGGCGACGTCGCTGACGCGGGCGGAGCCCCGCATATCGACTACATGGCGGTCGAGACCGACGACGGTTACATCGCCACCGTTGAAGCGCCCAACTAATCCCTTCTCCCTCGATGGGAAAGGGCTGGGGTGAGGGTGATTGGATCGACGGTAAATGACAAGAGCACACCAGAATTAGCGAAACAATGCCATGAGTATCGAGAGCGAACTAACTGACTTCCTTGCCAAACAAACCAGCGGCAGCCAAACGGCGAACCGCGACATTGAAGTGGTTATGCACCACTATGGCTTTCGAGACAAATTTCGTCCCACTTACGAAGAAACTGCCCACTTCACTGGTCTAGAATCGAAACAAAGAGCCGAACAGATCGTGCGCAAGTTCTTTAAGTCGGTCGTCAAACCTTCAGACCTACTCGAATTGCGACGTTTTCGAGATATCCTAATTGAAAAAAGATATTGGAAAATCGCTGAACTTCAATCGATATGTTTACGAGCACAGTTGTTAGGAAACAATACGCGAATCCAATCATTATTGATACTAATGGACGAAATTGGATTAAGACGCGACTATGAGACGTATACGACTGAAATGAACCGTTTATCAAGTGCAGTCGATACTCAACCAACCGACATTATTATTCAAGAATCGGTCCTGCCGACGATCAAAAACATCTATAACATAGTTCGAAATGCTCCGGGTCAAAACGGTGTAGCAAATCTTACAACAGTTCTTGCCGGCACAAATGATGAACAGAAGTATGAACAATTAATGAAGGACCTAATAACAAACTCGCATGATACATGGTTTAGTGCGGACCGTAATGAATTCTGGTACGTGTTCGAAAGCTACGGAAAGAACAGAGTTAGAAACTACAGCGGAAAACTCTTTTCTGTAGTCGATAGTTGCGAAATCGAATCAATGGTCGAAGCATACCACAATGACTTGCAATCCCGTCGTAGAGGCGTGGCGAGTAATGGTAGAAAGTACGCCGCGCCACCAAGATCTGTATTGGAAAAATATTTCAAAGAGTCTAAACTCTATGCTTTCTCTGAAGGGAAAATATCGTTTCTCGGCGGCAAGGTGAACTTGAATCCTATAGAACAGGATGTGGTTGAATATTTTGTTGAACAAGATTGGGCGAAATATGATGAATTCAGAGAGTATTTACAGGATAAAAACTACACGCAGCCCTATATCGATGCAAACGTGTTTAAATCGTTTTTGGTTCTAAAAAGGGATGAACGCCCCAATATAGTCTATTCCTTTGTTGGGAACATCAATGAACCGACGAGATACCAACGGTTTCGCTCGCGATTGGAGAATTTCCCTGCAACAGATGTTGAGGGCGAGGTGACTGGGCGCGCAGAACAGGCGCTACTGCGTGCGTGGTTGTTTAAGGATCGAATACAGGAAACTTGCGGATTGTGTGGCGAAACGTTTTCAACAGGAGCTTTGGTTGCTGCGCATAAGAAACCGCGTACTGAATGTGATGACTACGAAAGACGCGACCCACACATCGTCATGCCCATGTGCGTCTTCGGATGCGATTTTCTTTATGAGCGAGGGCACATCATAATCACAGATGGAGCGGTGGATGCAGGTCTGCCCGTCGAACACGACGGGCCCGAGAAAGAATTTGTTGCCAAAGTGATCAATCGAAGGGTTGACGAACGATGGCTGCAGGGACCGGAAGGATACTTCAAGAAATAGACTCTTCATCGATACATTGACCCACGACGGTCTATCGATTTGATCTTCAATGGTCGAAGCAGGCTTCGCTAACTCACCTCCCCCGCGGCGGCGCAATCCGATCAGGCACCTGCCCATCCTTCACCCGATCCCAAGCCGCCATCAACTCCGTTTGATGCAGCTCAACCCATGCCAACAATCGTCTCTCAACACTTGAAGGCATCCTACCTTTCGTCACGGCGATAAGCGAAATATCCACCTTCACCCTGAAATCCGCCCGCCGCGCGTGAAAATGCGGCGGGTCATGGTCGCCGGGATAGATGTAAACGCGAATCCCGTCGAAACGACAAACCTCAGGCATTGACTACTTGGCGTTCGGTATCTCCCGCAACCTCTTCCCAACTCTTCCCCGTCAACTCCAAATACAACGCATCCACGCAAAGACCCATATCCGTATCATCATCGCTACCCCAAACCACTGCCTCATACGGAATTATCCGAACACTCTCGAAAACGTCGCGATCCTTCCACGGCTCAAACCAGATCTGTTCAGCAAAACGCGATAGATCGATTTCGCCGCTCACGCCATCGTTAAACTCGATCTGAATCTTGTAATCGTCAAGCGCCTTGACCGATACCGGCGTTAACTCCATGTCGATATCAAACTCCTGAACTATCAAACTCGGTTACCCAAGTTATAACACCCGCAATCCCCATGTGGTTTCCGTGTGCGCGTTCGAGTGCGGAGCAGACAGGTTCGAGTGCCCCCAAAACCAAACCCACCTCCATCGCACACAATACCCCTTCCTTCCAATCCTTCCACCTAGTTCACACACACAACACCCATCCCCTAAAATCCAACGAGCGAACCAACCGCCTCATTCACACACCATGCCCGCCGACCTAACAACAAAACGAATCATCATCACCGGCGCCGCCACCGGCATCGGACGTTCAACCGCCGTCATGGCGGCCGAATGTGGTGCCAAAGCCGTCGCTATCTTCGACGTCGACGACACCGCAGCCCAAGATACCGCAAACGTCATCAACACCGCAGTCGGAGACACAGTCGCCAAATGCTGGCACGTCGATGTCGCAGACCGTGCGAGCGTTGAAGGAAGCGTAGCTGCAGCGGTTCAATGGATGGGCGGCGTCGATGTTCTCCTCCACTTCTCCGGCATCATGGACGGCGCATACACACCCATCGATTCCCTCGAAGAAGCGACCTGGGACCGCGTCATCGACATCAATCTCAAAGGAACCTACCTCATCGCCAAAGAAGTCGTTGCCCACATGAACGACCAACCAAACGGCGGCGTCATCATCACCACCGCATCCGGCGCCGGCGTCACCGGCGGCTCATCCTCCTACGCCTACGGAGCATCCAAAGGCGCAGTCCACGGCTTCACCATGGTCATGCAACGACACATCGACATGAAAAAGATCCGCGTCCAGGACATCGCACCCGGCCGCGTCCGAACTCCCCTCGTCCTCGAAAACCTCCAACAGCAATTCGAGAAAACCGGCGATCGCGAACACTACGAATCTGAAGCAGCCAACCTAACCGACCCCGACGACGTAGCCAAAATCGCCACCTTCATGGCCAGCGACGAAGCAAAAGTAATGCGCGGCCCAGTTTTTACGCGTTGATCGCACCAATCGCATTAAATCAGGTTTAATATACGAATATCGTCAAGGTCAACTGCATGTGCGGGGTATTACAGACTTTGTCGTCTGGGTGAAATCCTGAAGGTAGTGCCCTGATAGTCCCTCTAAGGAGGTGACCTATGGATACTCGTTATTCAACTTTCCAAGCGTTCCTATCTCGAGCGGTAGTGTGGCCCGCGGTCTTCGCGGTGATCGTCGCCGCGATGAGCCTAGCCTGCGTCGAGCAGTCCGAATCAGGAGATGACGACGCTGAGGCGTACTGGGACTCCCAAGAAGAGTGGGAACCAGAAGACGTATCCTCACTCGACGTGGTCAACCTCGACCTCGTAGCGCCGCCGTTCATTCACGAACATGAACAAGTCGCACCTGAGAGACCTAGACTCAACAAGGTGCGGATGGTCATATCGGAGGAAGAAATCGAAGTCGAGCCAGGCGTCTTCATGTGGGCAATGACCTTCGAAGGCTCCGTCCCCGGCCCAATGATCGTCGTCCACGAAGGCGACTACGTAGAGCTGACGCTCGTCAACCCTGCCGGCAACCAGCTCTTGCACAACATCGATTTCCACGCATCATCTGGTGCACTCGGCGGCGGGGGCCTCACCGAGGTCTCCCCTGGACAAGAAGTCGTCCTCAGATTCCGCGCTACCAAACCCGGGGTCTTCATCTACCACTGCGCACCCGGTGGAACAATGGTCCCTTGGCACGTAGTCCACGGGATGAACGGAGCCGTAATGGTCCTCCCGCGTGATGGCATCAAAGACCGCGGAGGCAACCGCATCGAATACGACCGAGCCTACTACGTCGGCGAACAGGACTTCTACCTGCCAAAAGACGATGACGGCAACTACAAGCGTTACGACCGACCGCTCGACTCCTTCGCCGATGACATGGAAGTCATGCGAGGTCTGATCCCCACGCACATCGTATTCAATGGATCCGTTGGAGCACTCACCGGCGAAAACGCCTTAACCGCAAACGTCGGCGAAAACGTCCTCGTCATCCACTCCCAAGCCAATCGCGTGTCATACCCACACCTCATCGGAGGACATGGCGACTACGTCTGGGAACGCGGTGGATTCGACAATCCACCACAACTTGGACTCGAAACTTGGGAGGTCGCCGCCGGATCCGCCGGAGCCTCCATCCACACCTTCCGACAACCCGGCTTATACGCGTACCTGAGCCACAACCTCATCGAGGCATTCCTTCTCGGCGCAGCCGCACACTTCCAAGTCGAGGGTGAATGGAACAACGATCTGATGGAGCAGATCAAACCGCCTCAGTAAGCGCAACGGACACAACCCCAGAGAAGCAAAAGCTCGGATGGCCTGATCTTCAGGCCATCCGAGTTTTGTACGCCTCCCAATCCTCAATGGAAAAGTCAGGCTTCGAGAAATACTTGAAACCCGCACCCTCCCTCGCACGAACCTCCGCAGCGGTCTTCAACACATCCGCCGCCACATCCACTGGCACACGAGTAACCCCGTCCCCATCGCAAACCAAGATATCCCCTGGCAAGATTCGTAACCCAGCAACGTCCACCGGCAGATCGTGATCGATCAAATTGAACGGACCATGCCCCGGAACCCGACCCGTAGCCCAAAGCGCCAACCCCGCGTCCTTGATCCCCGGAACATCCCGAGCATTCCCATCCGTCACCGCACCGACCGCGCCCAGCGCCCGCATCTGATACGCCATCCCATCGCCGATAATCGCCCCCCGCCGCGCCGGCAAGTCGATATCCTGCTGCACCACGATCACCGGCGCATTCGCATACGCAATCGAATCCATGTAATCCAGCCGACCCGCAATCTCCTGCGCCGGCTCATGCAACGGCATCCAAGTCGAAGTCAGCGCATAACCCACCGTCGGCTTCCCAGAACCATCCATGTCATACAGATAAGGGTTCAAATCCGGCCCCGTGTAGTCGTTATGCGCGGAAATGTAACCACCATACACAATAGCCGCAGCATTCTGAACCGTCGCCGAGTCGAACTCAGCCAAACCCTCCAAAACCTCAGGATCAACCATCTTCAGCGCCATAGCAAACCTCGCAAATTCCAAGCGGCCAACAACCAACCGCTAGACGCTGAATATAGCAGAAAACGAGGTCTGTCCGCTTAGAGTGCCGGTTAGGGATCCGAGAACGGCGTTAAGGCGTTGTTGGTCGTGAAATCCGAGCCATTGAACGCGGAAAAAAACATCGGTTTGCCAGAGAACGGCATCGGAGATACGGGACCCAACGCCATGAACGGGAACTCTTTCGACCGAGCGTCGATCGCTGATTGAGGATCTCTGAAACTGCGATACAACGTCATCGAATCGTCATCACCCCCGGCAAGTTCCTGCAGTCGGCGAAATTCGAGTCCGAATGCCAACCCGTAACCAAGAAACATCGCACGAAGTTGCATGAGAATCTCCGTATCTACCCCCTGCATCGTCTGGCTTATGAACATCCAACCCACCCCGTACTTTCGGGTTTCGCGAACCGCGCGTTTCAACTCGCTTCGTAATTCTCTCGCCTGGTCGTTAAGCTGGAAATCGCCACCAGAAGGCACAAACCGATGTGCTTCATCCAATACCACCAGCGTGTTCGCATTTCTTGAACCATGACCCAAGGATTTAGAAGATTCAGACACCAAGGCATTGGCGAGATGAGTTATCACGCGGTTCTGCAGCGTCCCGCTCCAGCGTTGAATGCCCGATTGATCCGACAAATCGATCACGACCAACGGCTTCCGCTCGTCGTGATTGCCGACGAGGCTGTGCACGATCTCGTCGAGCCCAATCTTGTTGCTTCCGCCCCCGAATAGTTCGGTTACCGGTCGCCAATAGCCGTCGTAGAATCCATCAAACTTGGAATCCAACAGCTCATCGATTTTGTCGCGCAGCCGGTCTGCGCTCGATTTAGTGTTGTAAACCTTTCCCGCTTGCCTCTTCAGAGATTTCAATGCCGCCGCCGCACAAGATTTCGTCGCAATTTGATCGATGCGGCCGTTGCTACGCAACTGTTTCATTAGCGTCTGGACCGCGGCAGTCTGTTGCGTCTCAGCGCGTACGCCTAGTTCGATATCAAACATCCGGCTACCGATGAGGAGTTCTTCAAGAAGGTTCCAGTCCTCCAGTCGAATCCGTGAAATAGGCAACTGCATTACTTTACGATTGAGACGATTTTCCAGGATGCCCACCAAATCCAAATCCTGTTTTCCGACTTGATCGCTGCCGGTCATCTCAAGCGAAAATTCGCCTTGCGGGTCGATTACCAAGATCCCCATATTCGGGTGCCTAGCGTAAGCGGCAATCAACATCTTCGCCAGCCCTGTTTTACCAGAACCGGTCTTACCAAAAATGCCAAAGTGGTACGCCTCGCCCACGCCGTGTTTACCGGATCCGAAGTGTTTGAACCACATCGGAAACGCGACATCGTTGCCGTAGGCGCGACCAAGCTGAAAAAGGTCGTCTTTGCAAAACTCCAAAACCGAATCCAAGAAGTGCTGCTGAACTAAGTTAACGACTTCGCCCGTTGACGGAACGCTGCCCAAGTCACTGTGCGAATACGATCCATCCGCTTGTTTGACGAAACATCCGCCGACCTTCATTAGAGCAGTACGGGTGTCTTGAGCCGGAGTAATCGAAGGCAACTTCTGGTTGGACTTGATGATGTTTTTGAATGTCTGGTCTTCATGCCAACGATTTCGCATCTCAAGCGAAGTGATTTGCCCCAAAACGGCAGTCTGCGGTACATCATCGCCTGGCACGGGATCGGTTTGACGCCACGTGAATCCAACCAACGCACCAACCAATTTGGCGTCGATGCTCGAGTCCAATATGTCGAGGGTCAATTCAGTATTAGTTGAAGGACTGCCGACCACTGCGACAGGGATAGCCCGAGAACGATTTTCTCGGGCTCCCATCGAGGAATCAGCGGTCACGGAGTTGATTCCTCGAATGAAGGATCGGAACGGTAAGCGTTCATCATGTCGTGCGCGATTTTCGGTTCATCCGAGTTTGCAGTGACTCCTGTTCTGACGGAATCAAGGAGAGCGGCGACACCCTTTTGGAGACTCTTGGCAAACCGGTCCGCGACGTACAGCGGGTACGGTTCCAACATAGCTGGGTTGGTTGTTTGCCGCCTTACGGTCTCGAGTATTTCGTGAAGTCGGTTCTCATCGCCGGCGATTGCGGGTGGCAGTTCTATCCGGAATGCGTGCGACCAATCGTGAGGTTTGTAATAAACCACTTTGATATCTGAAAACATGGATTGAATTTTAAATGTGTAATCACGGTAAAAGTCGGGAGAATCCAAATGGAATGAGTGAGTTTCCAATTCGAACGGACCGGCGTATTCTCCTGCTTCCAGAATTAAACTTGCCGTTGACCTGCCGTTGAAATCGACCTCACGCCCGCCGAACAGATTGGTTCTCACGAACTCATTGGCAGAGGACCGCTTTGGTACCGCGATGATGTTGTCTGACGTAAGGATTTCGGGAACCAGCTCCATTGCTGACTCCGTCCACCGTTCCTTGAAGGCTTCGGATAATTCGTCGCGCAAATCTCCTGCCGTTCTCAAGGCCAGGGAAATCGCCACCATACCTGTAAAAAACGTTCCATCGAGCAACACGAGGTCACGATCAACGTTTCGAACAGTCTCGTATTCCATGCAGAACATGAGACCGTAGACGATTTCGCGTGCGCGTGCGATCGGATCAGTGATGTGGATTTCGAATTCGTAAGGCAGTTTGTCTTCCGACACGTCGCCGCCCAATCCATCGACGGCCAACGCGGCGGCGGCTCCCAATTCGAATGCTGCCAATCGAATCAACGCGATCGAACCGTCAACCGCGGCCACCGACTTCGGCGGCATATCGGTGAGGTCGTCGCTCTGCGAGATAAGACCTAACTGTTTTGCACGAGAGCGTAGGTCTTGTCGTTCGTCGATGCGCGTGCCCACACTCTCACGCGCTCGTCGGGTTACCTCTTCAGAGCGGGTGAGGAGTTCGTTTATGAGCGCGTCGGGCAGATCGCCGAAGATTTCGGCGGCGATTTGCCGATGATTTGCAGCACCGTTAGTCACGTTGTCGACCTACCCCGTAACCGCCCCCGCACTAGCCGGCCCCACAAGCTTGATGTATTTGCTTAGCGATCCCCGCGTGTAGGGCGGTGGCTTCGGTTGCCACTTGCTCAACCGGTCCTGCATTTCCTCGTCGGAGATTCTCAGATTAAGCTCGAAGTCGTTGAGGTTGATTTCAACAGTGTCACCGTCTTGGACCGCGGCGATGGGGCCGCCGACCGCTGCTTCGGGGCCGACGTGTCCGATGATCGAGCCGTGCGACCCGCCAGAGAAACGCCCATCGGTGATGAGGTAAACCTTTTCACCGAGGCCTTGTCCGACGAGAGCGCCCGTTACGGCGAGCATCTCGCGCATTCCGGGCCCGCCCTTCGGACCTTCGTAACGAATGATGACGATGTCGCCAGCTTCGATCTCTCGCCTCTGGAGCGCAGCCATTACCTGCTCTTCCTGATCGAACACCTTGGCAGGACCTGAGAAACGTGCGCCGAACTGGTGTCCGGCGACTTTGAGGACGCATCCGTCGGGCGCGAGGTTGCCGTGGAGCACAACTAATCCGCCGGTCTCAGACAACGGATCGGATGGGAACCGCACGACATCGTTCTCCGCCGGATTGGGGTCAACATCTGCGAGGTTTTCGGCCATCGTTTGACCGGTTACGGTCATGCAGTCACCGTGGAGCAAACCCGCGTCGAGCATACGCTTCATTACGAGCGGGACCCCTCCGGCGCGGTCGAGATCGAACATCACGTACTTGCCGCCCGGTTTCATATCTGCGATCAGCGGCGTGCGCATCGAAATCTCATGGATGTCATCAAGGGTGAGGTCGATACCCGCTTCGTGCGCGATGGCCGGAAGGTGCAAGGCAGTGTTGGTGGAACCGCCCATCGCGACCACTAACGCGACGGCGTTCTCAAACGCCTCGCGCGTCAGAATATGCCGTGGGTAAATACCCTCACGCAAGAGGTTCATCACGGCGACACCTGCCGCGCGGGACGATGCCCTTTTGCGCTGATCGACGGCCGGTTCCGACGCACCACCAGGCAATGAAAGCCCCAACGCTTCGCCGATCGATGACATGGTATTGGCCGTGAACATCCCGCCACACGAACCGACCCCAGGGCACGCGTTCGTTTCGATGCCGTACAGTTCCTCCTCGTCGATTTGACCAGCCTGTATCTGTCCGACGGCTTCGAACACCGTCTGGATCTGGATGTCCTCGCCCTTCCAGTGACCGGGCAGGATCGACCCGCCGTAGACGAATACAGACGGGATGTCGAGGCGTGCCATAGCCATCATGGCGCCGGGCAACGACTTGTCGCATCCAGCCGCGGCGACCAGACCGTCGTATCGTTCGGCGAAGCATACCGTCTCAATCGAGTCGGCGATGATTTCCCGACTGATAAGCGAACCACGCATACCCTCCGTGCCCATCGAAATCGCATCGGAAACCGTAATCGTTCCGAACTCAAACGGCGAACCGCCCGAGGCTCGCACACCAACCTTGATCTCATCCACCAACGGTTTGATTCCTGCATTGCATGGCGTCACCTCGTTGTGCGTAGATGCCACGCCAACGAACGGCGCATCGATGTCGGCATCTGACATTCCCATTGCCCGCATCATCGAACGATGCGGCGCACGGATCACGCCCTCAGTCGTTTCCCAAGATCGCCACTTGCCAGCTGCGCGCCCGTTCCGCTTGCCACCAGCCCGTCGAGTTGATTGCGTTGCCATGTATCCCGTTCTCTCAGTGAATTACAGTCGAATCGTTGTATCCATTTTAAGTAGACCTAAAACAGGAGAAACTCTCGTGCCACCCAGTTACATCCAACCCGCCGCACGCGCAGTCATCTTCGATGGTCAAGGCCGAATACTTCTCATCCGCCGAGGTGACAACAAACAGTGGGCGCTACCAGCAGGCGGCATGGAACCGGGTGAATCCGTAACCGATTGCATGGCCCGTGAAGTGTGGGAAGAGACCGGACTGACCGTGGAATCCTCCTCCGCATTCGCCATCTACTCCGAGCCGCGCTTCACTGCGCCGACGCGACCAGAAGCGCAACTGCTTACGGTGGCGTATCGGGTGGACGCATGGAGTGGGGCGTTGCGGACAACTACCGATGAGACGGATGATGCTCGGTGGTTCACGCCTGGCGAACTGCGCTCCCTCTCCGACCTCATGCCGATGTACCTCGAGACGATTGAGGATTGCTTAGAGGCGCGTGTGAGCGGCGATTTCGTTGTTAAGTGAAAATTTGCGACAGTTCGGTCTACTGTTACAAGCATATATGGTCTAAAATACACTTCGAGAAAGTTCTGATCTTCGAAATAATGGCATCCATCAATTGACCACCAAAACCACAATTCATACTTCATCGTCTCAGAGACTCTTGGATCTTATCGACCGTTCGGAATCGGAGAAAACAACGAATGGGCTGCGTCAACTTCGAGAAGTAGAGTCGCCACACGGAAACCCGGTCACCGAACGGCAAGCATTGCAAGATAGGTTCAATTCGAGGATGTCGGTCGGCAATGGTCTGACCCGGGGATTGGTCTCCTATCAGGGAAACAAAGCCGAACCCGGGTTTCGATGGTTGAAGTACAAAGAAGGGTTTTCGAGGTCCTTAGTCCGATCATTCCTCGAAGACGCGAGTCCCGAAAGTGTGCTCGATCCCTTCGCCGGCATCGGTACGGTTCCGTTGACAGCAGCGGATCTGGGTGCTTCGGGCGTTGGCATAGAAATCATGCCGGTGGGCGTAATGGCTGCTCGGGCGATGGCAACGGTCAAGAATGGGTTGGATCGGACTAAATTCGAGATCGATGCGACTAGATTGCTCGACCGGATTTCGTCACGTCGTAAAGCAGCAAGGAAGTATCGTTTTCGCCACGTTCGAATAACTGAGATGGCGTTCCCCGAAACGACCGAACTAGATCTGGCCAAGGCCAATGAATACATAGACGATATGGATGATCAACGATCGGCGTTGCTGATGAAATTCGCATGCATGAGCGTATTAGAGGAGATCAGCTACACGCGTAAAGACGGGCAGTACTTGCGATGGGACCACAGATCCGGCAGAAACCTGCGTTCCAAGGTTGACAAAGGTCCGATTAGCACCCTGACCGATGCATTGGATGGTCGGTTAAGGATGATGGCACGGGATTTTGCGCGGATTCGAGAAGGGCGCGGCACTGGCACCGCTGAGTTCGTCGAAGATTCATGTCTCCTGCGATTGAGGTCGTTGGATACAGATTCGTTCGACGTTGTTTTCACTTCGCCGCCGTACGCAAATCGCTATGACTATACGAGAACATACGCCCTCGAGTTAGCGTGGTTGGGGTTGGATCAAACAGGGTTTTCGAAGTTGCGCCAAGAAATGGTCACAGCAACCGTTGAGAATCGACCAAAGCGCGATTGGTTGGGCCGATGGCATGGCGATGACGGGCTTTGGCAACAATCAGTTCGGAACTATGAGTCGGAAGGCGCGCTCAGAGAGATAGTTGACGGCTTAACCGAACGAAAAGGTGAGTTGAGCAACCCGCATGTGATTCGGCTTATCGAGGGTTATTTCTTCGAGATGGCCTATGTTATTGCTGAATTGGCGAGGCTTACGCGCACGGGGGGCGAAGTGGTAATGGTCAACGACAACGTGCAGTACCACGGCGAACAGGTACCGGTTGACCTCATTTTGTCAGATTTGGCCGAAAAATCAGGCTTTGAGTGCGAAAATATATGGATGTTACCCAGAGGAAAAGGCAACTCATCGCAGCAGATGGGAAGATATGGGCGCACGGAGATACGAAAGTGCGTATATCGGTGGAGGCGCATTAATGTCTGAGTGGAATTCAACGGTCGATCGCTCGATACTGTTGGCACATCGCATATCACTTCGGACTGATGAAGACGTGCGCCGATTGGTCAACGGGTATAACGAGGAATTGGATTTTGATCCGTTGGAAGATTACATGATCAGCCAAGGCGCTTGGGACCACGTCTTGGGGTCCGGGTATGCGCCTCAGCAGGTGTTCGCGCACCCGCACTTGTTGATGGCATTGCCTCAGACTTCGGAATACTACAGGAATATGGCGATGCTCCCGCGGAAACGGGTTTCGGACCTCGCTGTCGGTGTCGAACGTTGGGAATCATTGGGTACCGCGGCAAGCGTCACATCGGATAGGGCACTACGTGTCGCTAAGCTGTACAACGCCGTCAACTGTTCGATCATCGAAGGCAGAACCGATTGGACGTTAGATAATGGCTATCGCAATATGATCGCCAACATGGGAATCGGTCTAGACGGAACGATGCGAAACTTAATCGGACAAGATGCCGATGCAATGGTCAAAGGGCGAATGTTGGATTGGTTGCGATCTCGAAATCTGATCGAATGCGGGGACCCATTCGAATCGCACGCGGTTTTGACCGATGGGTATACGATGCATTACGGCTCCGAACCCGATATCGAGTTTAGGCGCGAAGACAATATGGTCGCGAGCATCGAAATCAAAGGAGGACGTGATCCTGCCGGAGCGCTTGAACGATTGGGTGCAGCAATCAAGAGTTTCAACAATACGCCTTCAAATTGCGTGAATTTCCTTGTTGCGGGTGTAATCACCTCTACGATGCGACACAGATTGGCCGAAATCGGTACTTTCCGGGTCTTTAAGTTGGACGAGGTCATTGAAGACGGCGATGGTTGGTACAGGTTCCTCAACGAACTGTTTCACCACACCGTGCGAATAACAGATACGACTATAAGCCCCAGTTAATCCAACCGGCACCACTCTGTTGTTGCGGTCTCAACATTCACTACCGCGCAACTCGGTTAGCCGGATCGCCTCCAACCCCAACGTCACTACATCCTCCGGCGGCGCCTCGCGTATCCCATCCGGATTAGCAACGGCTCGCCCGTTTGCCAGATCATCCGCAGTAAACCACACCCGGCCTACCGGCGCACTCGGCCGTGGTCCAGACACTCGGCAAAAGTAGATCATGTCGATGTGCTGGTGCGCGCCGACCTTCTGATCGTAGACATCCTCTACGAGGATTGTCCGAGGCGAAGGAACCTGATCCAAGTCGGATATATCAGGGACATGCTGCGTTGGCACTATCTCGACATCAAATCCCGTCTCCTCCTTGACTTCCCGCAATACGGCCTGAACAGGATCCTCGTCTGGCTCGACGTGTCCGCCCGGCGGGAGCCAAGCCTGAACTCGGTGATGCCAATGCAACAGCGTCGCGTCGCCATTGATCACGAAACCGGTCGCAGTGAAGTGGCGGGGGATTGGTGATTCGGGCATGGAGATCGACTGCCTAGCGACGGGCATCCCCTACGGTCGCTTCGCTCCCGCGTCCCCTTACGCTGCGCGAAGGGGACATCGGGCAAACGGGCCTCCTAGGGTGAGAATGTTAGGCGGTGTATTTGGCTAGGGCGGTTTCGGTCATTTCAATTCCGAGGCCGGGCTTGTCGGTAAGCGTGATGATGCCGTCGTGGGGTATGACGTGCTCGCCGTAGAGTTCGGCGATCTCTTCGAGCGGTGGTGCGAACTCGATTGAGAATTCGTGGGGGCGCACGGCGTTCTTGATGGTCGAGTAGCAGTGCAGTGAGGCGATGCTGTTGATGCCGGCGCTTGGTGAGTGCGGCATGACTGGTTTGTTGTACGTCGTAGCTAGCGTGTAGATCTTGAGGATCTCTGATGGGCCTGACGCGCCGAGGATGTCGGGTTGCAGGATGTCGGGGTTGCCGAGCATGATGACGTCACGGAAGCGCCAACGGTCCCAGTCCTGCTCGCCGGTCGATATTGCGACATCCAGCGCATCGGCGACTTGCCGTAGTCCGGGGAGGTCGTACTGGGGCAGGGGTTCCTCGAAGTGGTCGATGCGACCGTAGTCTTCGAAAGCGCGGCCTTGTTGGATGGCGGTGCTGACCGAGTAGCCGTTGTTGGCGTCGAAGCCGAGGTAGATATTGTTCGGCAAAAAGTCCCGGACCAGCTTGAACATCTGGAGATCTTTTGCTGGGTTGGAGTCTTGGCGGTAGGATCGCCAGTCCATGCGGATCTTGTACGCCTTGTATCCCTGTTCCCAACCGTCCTTGACGTCGTCCAGCATCTGGTCGGGGGTCTTGATCCATCCGAGACCGACGCTCCAGTAGAGCGGAATGTCGAGACGGGCGGCTCCGCCCATCAATGCGTGGCACGGCATGCCGGCGTCTTTGCCGAGGATGTCCCAGAGAGCGATGTCGACGGCTCCAACTACATGAGGTGGGAGCTTGGTGATGCGCTCTTCGTCGCCTAGGTATAGGGTTTCCCAGTGGCGGTCGATCTTGCGTGGGTCTTCGCCGGTGAGGAGGGGCTTGACGGTGGAATCGAGGTGGGCTTGAAAGGCGCCCGAGCGTCGGGAGACTTCGGCGACGCCGGTGATGTCGGCGCTGGTCCGGATCTGTAGGATCGCTCTGCCGTTCTTTAGCGGGGTTATGTCAAAACCGGTGATCTTCATGGGGATCTTCCGTGAGTTGGGGATTGAATTCGCAATACTGAGTTTAGCGCATTGTCTGAACTGGGATTTTTGGGATTGGGGGGATTATTGGTAAGTGGTTTTGGTTGTTGGGGGGTGCTGTGGGGATGGGTTGGTATGAACCCCCTGCGAGCCGCGCTTCGCTTGCTCGCCTCCCCTTTTTGCGCAGCAAAAAGGGGAGGGAAGGGAGTTCAGGCGGATTGTTTGGCTAGGACGGCTTCGTCTATGTCGATGCCTAGGCCGGGTTTGTCGGTGAGGGTTATGACGCCGTCGTGGGGTAAGACGTGTTCGCCGTAGAGTTCGGCGACTTCGTCGAGTGGTGGTGCGAATTCGGTTGAGTATTCGTGGGGCCGGATGGCGTTCTTGATGGTGGAGTAGCAATGGATGGATGACATGGACTTGATGCCGGCGCTAGGGCAGTGGGGCATTATGGGTTTGTTGTGGGTGGTGGCGAGGTCGTAGATCTTGAGGACCTCGGATGGGCCGCTGGCGTTGAGGATATCGGGTTGGAGGATGTCGGGGTTGCCGATCTGGATAATGTCTCGGAAGCGCCAGCGGTCCTGGTCCTGTTCGCCGGTGGAGATGGCGACGTCTAGGGCGTCGACGACTTGGCGGAGGCCGGGGAGGTCGTACTGGGGGAGCGGCTCTTCGAAGTGGTCGATGCGTCCGTAGTTCTCCATGGCGCGTCCCTGCTGGATGGCGGTGGGGACGGAGTATCCGTTGTTGGCGTCGAATCCGAGGTAGATGTCGTCGGGGAGGAAGTCCCTGACGAGTTTGAAGATCGCAAGGTCGTTGGCGGGGTTGGCGTCTTGTCGGTAGTTCTTCCAGTCCATGCGGATCTTGAATGCCTTATAGCCTTGGTCCCATCCGTCCATGACGTCGTCTAGCATCTGGTCGGGGGTCTTCTTCCAGCCTGATCCGACGCTCCAGTAGAGGGGGATGTCAAGTCGTGCTGCGCCGCCCATGAGTGTGTAGCAGGGGAGCCCGGTGTCTTTTCCGAGGATGTCCCAGAGAGCGGTGTCGATGGCGCCTACGACGTGTGGAGGGACCTTGGTGATTCGCTCTTCGTCACCGAGGTATAGGGTTTCCCAGTGGCGTTCGATCTGTCGTGGGTCTTGGCCGATGAGGAGGGGCTTGATGGTCGATTCGAGGTATCCCTCAAAGGCTTCGGAGCGTCGGGGGAGTTCGGCGACGCCGGTGATGTCTTTGTCGGTGCGAACCTGGACTATGACTCTGCCGTTTATCAGGGGGGTTAAGTCGACGCAGGTGATTTTCATTTGAGGGGGTCTCCGTTGGTTTGTGTGAATCTGGTATTGGGATATTAGTGTAGTTCAGTCATGGCTGAGCGAGCCGACGATTCGCGCGCCCCGTATGTCCTTTGGACATTTCCCCGCGTCTTCTCCGCCCGTTCACCCTCACCCTTCCCTCGCCCGTCGAAGGAGAGGGGATGGGTTCCCGCCTTCGCGGGAATGACGGGGGTTGGCGGGAACGACGGTGTGGGTTAGGCGGATAGTTTGGCTAGGGCTGATTCGTTTAGGTCGATGCCTAGGCCGGGTTTGTCTGTGAGGGTTATGGTGCCGTTTTTGGGGATTATGTGGTCGCCGTAGAGTTCTGCGATGTCGTCGAGCGGGGGTGCGAACTCGGTGGAGAATTCGTGGGGGCGGATGGCGTTTTTGATGGTGGAGTAGCAGTGGATAGAGGCGATGGAGTTGATGCCGGCGTTGGGGGAGTGGGGCATTATGGGTTTGTTGTAGGTGGTGGCGAGGTCGTAGATCTTGAGGATCTCGGAGGGTCCGCCGGCGTTGAGGATGTCTGGTTGGAGGATGTCAGGGTTGCCAATCAGGATGATGTCTCGGAAGCGCCATCGGTCCCAGTCCTGCTCACCGGTCGAAACTGCTACGTCCAACGCGTCGGCAACTTGGCGAAGTCCGGGGAGGTCGTACTGGGGGAGCGGCTCTTCGAAGTGGTCGATGCGTCCGTAAGTTTCGAAGGCTCGGCCCTGTTGGATGGCGGTGGGGACGGAGTAGCCGTTGTTGGCATCGAAACCGAGGTAGATGTTGTCGGGGAGGAAGTCTCGCACGAGTTTGAAAATAGCGAGGTCGTTGGCGGGGTTGGCGTCTTGGCGGTATGACTTCCAGTCCATGCGGATCTTGTAGGACTTGTAGCCTTCTTCCCAGCCGACCTTTACGTCGTCGAGCATCTGTTCCGGTGTCTTTTTCCAGCCTGATCCGACGCTCCAGTAGAGGGGGATGTCGATTCGGGCTGCGCCGCCCATGAGTGCGTGGCAGGGGAGGCCGGCGTCTTTGCCGAGGATGTCCCAGAGTGCGATGTCGACGGCACCGACGATTTGGGGTCGGAGCTTGGATTCGCGTGGGATCTGTTTCTGAGAGCCGAGGTATAGCGTTTCCCAGTGGCGGTCGATTTGGCGGGGGTCTTCGCCGATGAGTAGGGGTTCGATGGTGGATTCGAGGTGGGCTTCGAAGATTTGTCCGTCTGCCTCGGACAAGCCAGTGATGCCGGCGTCGGTGCGGATCTGGAGTAATGATCTTCCGCGTTTGAGGTGGGTGATGTCGAATGCGGTTATTTTCATGGTGGGTTTCCGTGTGTCACTTCGCGTGCTATAACCCCATTGTCCTTCGGACATTTCCCCCGCGAGCGGGGGAAACCCTAGGGGTGTGAGCAGGTTCTCAATCGGGCGGCTACGCCGCGAACTTCGCCAACGTCGCCTCGCTGATATCGATGCCCAACCCCGGCTTGTCCGTTAGCGTGATCACGCCATCCTTAGGTATTACGTGCTCGCCGTATAACTCCGCGATCTCTTCAAGCGGCGGCGCGAACTCGATGGAGAATTCGTGTGGCCGAACCGCGTTCTTGATCGTCGAGTAGCAGTGCAACGACGCGATGCTGTTGATGCCGGCGCTAGGGGAGTGGGGCATCACCGGTTTGTTGTGCGTTGTCGCCAGCGTGTAGATCTTTAGAATCTCAGACGGTCCCGAAGCTCCGAGTATGTCCGGTTGCAAAATGTCAGGGTTTCCCAACATGATCACGTCTCGGAAACGCCACCGGTCCCAATCCTGTTCGCCTGTCGATACCGCGACATCGAGAGCGTCGGAAACTTGGCGAAGACCTGGCAGGTCATACTGGGGCAATGGTTCCTCAAAGTGGTCGATGCGACCGTAGTCCTCGAACGCGCGTCCCTGTTGAATCGCAGTGCTCACGGAGTACCCATTGTTGGCGTCGAAACCGAGATAAATGTCGTTTGGCAGAAAATCACGCACCAACTTGAACATCGCCAAGTCTTTCGCCGGATTGGAGTCCTGTCGATATGATCGCCAGTCCATCCGAATCTTGAACGCCTTGTAGCCTTGGTCCCACCCGTCCTTCACGTCGTTCAACATCTGGTCCGGCGTCTTGATCCAACCTAATCCGACGCTCCAATACAACGGTATGTCCAAACGTGCCGCGCCGCCCATCAGTGCGTGGCAAGGCATACTCGCATCTTTGCCCAATATGTCCCACAACGCGATATCAACCGCGCCAACCACTTGCGGTGGCAACTTAGTAATGCGTTCGTCATCGCCCAAGTAAAGCGTTTCCCAATGACGGTCGATCTGTCGCGGGTCTTTGCCAATCAACAGCGGTTTAATCACGCCATCTAGGTGAGCTTGAAACGGGCCCATCGCACGCCACGGCGGTTCCGATACGCCAGTGATGCCCGTGCTCGTGCGGATCTGTAGTATCGCTTTGCCGTTCTTAAGCGGGGTGATGTCGAAACCGGTGATCTTCATGTCGAGTTCCTGAATCCTTGCTGTTCCTGACCTGAGACGTAAAAAGAGTTTAGCGCAACAAACTCGGATCGACGCGCAAAATCGAAGGTGGCGGACACACTGGAAACGACGTCGGGAACGTCGTTTTAGACGTTGAGTTCAGCTCGGCGATCCTGGAAAATCGTGGCCAAGTCTGGATCTTCCATGACGTTCGCTTCGTCCTGGTAAAGGTAGCACTGGGCTTGACGATGCTGCTCAAGATGGAACTGCGGGGGGTGCTCCTCGGCGCAAATATCCATGACGTGCGGGCAGCGGTCAGCGAACTTGCAGCCGAACATCGTATCGAAGTCTTCGAAACGTGCCGACGGCGGCTCATCGCCCCACTTATTGTCAGGATTGGGCTGCGGTATCGACTCGATTAGCAGTTGGGTATATGGATGCTTCGGTTCGAGGATCACCCGCTCGACAGCACCAGATTCGACAACCGAGCCGCGGTACATTACCAAGATATTGTCGCTGATCTGCAACGCCGTCGTCAGATCGTGGGTGATGTAGACCACCGAGATACCGACCTCGCGGTTGAGGCGCCTGATACTGTCCAATATCGTCGCTCTCAAAGACGCGTCAACCATCGAAACAGGTTCGTCCGCCAAAATAAGACGTGGCTTTATCAACATCGCGCGGGCAACCATCACCCGTTGGCGTTGTCCGCCGCTGAGCTGGTGAGGGAAACGACCCAATGTGTCGCCCGGTTGCAAACCCACCATCGCCAACGCATCCTCGATCATCGTATTCTTTGCTTGTTTCGAGGTCGCCAACTTGAAGCGGTTGATCGGTGTTTCGAGAACGTGGTCGACCTTGTAGAAGGGGTTATATGAACCGAACGGGTCCTGATAGATAGCTTGGACTTCCTGTTTGAAGTTCCATGAATCCCGGCGAGATAGTTTGGTGAAGTCCTTGCCACGGTAGTACATCGACCCGAAACTCGGGGTGATCGTTCCCATCAGCAAGCGAGCCAACGTCGTCTTGCCGGAACCGCTTTCGCCCGCGATCGTGGTGATCTTCGGCTCATCCTCATTGATCGAGAGAGATACGTTGTCAACCGCGACGATTGGCGGTTTCGTTGACAAAGTACCGCCACCGAACGTTCGGGTGACGTGTTCGAGTCGCATGAAATCGCTCAATTGGTGGCCTCCTCGTCGAACAAGTGGCAAGCTACGCCACGACCCGGTCCTATGTTCAAATACTCCGGCACTTGACTAAAGCACCGTTGGTGAACAGAAGGGCAACGAGGGTTGAATGAACAACCCGGAGGCAGGTTTAAGAGCGCCGGTTGCATTCCCGGTATCCCGACGAACTGTCGACTTATATCGAACGACGGGAGACTCTGAATCAGTAGTTTGGTGTAGGGGTGTTTCGGGTCCTTGAACACCTCAGGGACCGTTCCGACCTCGACGAGCTTGCCGGCGTACATAACGCCGATGGTGTCGGCGAACTGTGCCACAAGGCCCATGTCGTGGCCGACGAGAAGAACCGCCGCGTCCAATCCTTCTTGCAGTCGTCCCAACGTCTGCATGATCTGCCTCTGCACAACAACATCCAAGGCGCTAGTTGGCTCGTCCGCAACGATGATATGCGGGTTAAGTGATATCGCAATCGCCATGGCGACGCGCTGCTTCATGCCACCGCTGAGTTCGTGCGGATGAAAGCGCGAGACCGTTGGATCGAGTCCGACGCGGACTAGCAAGTCGTGGACGCGTGTGTTGAGCGCCGTACGATTGGGAGCACCCTCACCCGGCGGAACATGGTCCATGATCCCGTCGATTATCTGATCGCCGACCCGCATGACCGGATTCAACGAGTTCATCGCGCCTTGCGGCACGAGCGCCATCTCACTGAGGCGAATCGATCGGATCTCCTTCTCTTCCATCTCGACAAGATCGCGATCACCTAGGTAGATGTGGCCACCAGCAATGTGACCCGGCTCGCGGGTCAGTCGCATGATCGCCATTGCGAGCGTGCTCTTGCCACTACCAGATTCGCCCACGAGCGCAAAGCGTTCGCCTTGCCGCAGGGTGAACGACACGTCGTCGACGGCCTTCACCATTCCCCGAGGTGTGCCGTAGTAAACCTTCAATCCTTCAACCCGCAACGCGAACTCGTCGTTATCTGACGAAGCAGCGGAGCGGGTGTTTTGTTCAGTCGTGACCATGGGTAAATGCCGTAGTTGTGTGGCCTATGCCTGTCTGCGCAGTCTCGGGTTCGACCATTCGTCCAAACCAGCCGATATCAAGAACAAGCTGACGAAGATGATGACGATAAAGACCAACGGGAACAGCCACCACCACCACATGCCGAGAGTGATGGCGCCGAACTGGATCACCCAGTAGACGGTCATCCCTAGCGAGGGTGACGAGAAATCACCGAGTCCGAGCGCTTCCAAACCGATCGATGCGAGGATCGATCCGGCGACTGAACCCACGAAGCTGGCGGTTATATACGGAATCAAGTTAGGTATCATCTCGCGGAAGATGATCGCCAAGCCCGACATGCCAGATTGGCGCGCGATCTCGACGTAGGGCTGTTCGCGAAGTACGAGTACCTGAGCTCGCACAGTTCGAGAAGAGAAGACCCAACCGACAGCGGCAAGTCCGGCTCCTAACTGCCACCAGACCAATTCGGTTCCAAGTTGAATCCTGATGATGATCAGAATCAACAACCCCGGTATTGATATGCCAACGTCCGTCAACAATCTAATGAGCACGTCCGGCACACCGCGATAATACGCGGCGATGAACGCAGTAACAGTGCCAATCCCAACCGATAACAATCCGGCAATAAGCCCCGTCCCGAGCGTCAGGGGAATGCCACGAAGGTTAGTCGCAAAAAGATCCCGAGCCTGGGTATCTGTACCCATCGGGTATTGGAACAGTGAGGGTTTTTCGTCCGCCTCTAGCGCAACAATGTCCTCGCACCATGTGCACCATGAAGGTGGCAGACGCTTATCTTTAACTGGCGCACCGCCGCTTACGTAAGCATCCAGCCGCGAATCCTGTGCACGACCAGCTATGTGAGGTTCCGTCTGTCCGTAGACCAGAATTCCGATGACGGTGAAAAACAACAACGCGCCCAACAGGCCAAGCCCGACAATCAACGACGGGTTACGCCGCCCATATAAAAATATCGGCTCGAAGCGCTCTTGATAGAAAATCCCGAAACGACGACGTGCCAAACGAACTCTGGTCCTCATCGTTAGATTTCTTGCGCTCGCGACTCCAGCCATATCAACTTTGGGAGTACTTGACGCGAGGATCGATCAGCGGATAAACCAAGTCGATGACCATCGTGGCCAAGGATAGCGAGATGATGATCGTCATGACAATACCGGTTATCTGGAAGAAGTCCGAAACCCTGATGGCGTAGAACAAGGTGTTACCGAGGCCGGGGAACTGGAACAGGACCTCGACTAGAACGGCGCCCGTCAAGAGGGTACCGAACGAAATCGCCAAACCTGTGACCTGCGGTAGCAACGCGTTGCGGATCGCATAGCGGACAAATATCCGGGCACCGTTGAGCCCTTTGGCGTCGGCTTGAATCATGAAGTCTTCGCCTTGCGTGTTAATCATCATGCCACGCATACCGATCGCCCAGAAACCGACAGCCGAGAAAAGTATCGACAATGCCGGCAGTATCGAGTGCTTAAGCACGTCAAGGATGAAACCCAAACTCCACTCCGGGAGATTGCCAGGACTGTAGGCGCCGAAGAATGGCAACAGGTTCAGCATGATCGCGAATACGAACATCAGCACCAAACCGAGCATGTACTGCGGAATGGCCGACAACGTCAGAAGAGGCATGAACGCGTAGCTCAACCATCCTGGAGACCGAGACCATCCGAGCAACGCGCCCGCACCAGTTCCCAATACGAACCCCAAAGTGAGAGTCACCGTCATCAGACCGATCGACCAGATAATCGAGTCCGCGATGATCTCGTTAACCGTGCGTGGGAAATAGGCAATCGAGTATCCGAACTCCAAACGTGAAAGGTCGGACAAGTAGTTGATGTACTGCTCGTGGATCGGCAAGTCCAAACCGAGCCGCGCGGAATATTCCTTCGCCATCTCGTTCATTCCCACTTGGACAGAACCACCGCGTTGCGCCTCAAGCAGGAGCTTCTCTTTGACCGGGTCTTGTCCGGTCAGACGTGGAAGCATAAAAATCACCGTCGCGGCAACCCACACCGTAAGCAAGAACAATAGGAACCGTTGGACGATGAAGTTCCCGAAAAACGCCGCGATGAACGACAAAACAGGGTTTGGTCGTGCGTCCAAGGCGGGATTGTGCCGCGCGTTCGTGCTTGTTGCCAACGAAATTCCGTCTAGGCGTCAGGTGAGTGGGTCCAAATGTTGGCGGAGGCCGTTTAAGCCGAGCGCTCAACCAACGTATCAAGCGATTGTATCTAGCAACAACGATATGTGCAAGTTCCGATGTTCAAGCCATCCGTTGTGTCACCAAGACAATCTAGTCGAAAGACTGCGCTTCTGATATGTGATATGCGCTACCAAATCAGATAACAGGGGATGCGTTAGCCGAAAATCGTAAATTCATGTTGACAACCACTGACAGCGAGTAGAGAATTGATGCTTGATCGTTGTCAAGCGATTCGGGTTTATTCGCGCGGCTTGCCGTGCATCCAGAATTCCCGCTGAATTTTCGTTTGACGTGCAGAAATAATAGATGAGGAAGATAGAACAATGAATCTCCCCGTAAAACTCGGGCGTTATGGTTTGTTGGCGATTCTTGCAAGCGTGATGGTTCTCGGAGCCGCCATCGCTTGTGGAGAAGAAGAGCCTACGGCCACACCAGTCCCGCCGACCGCGGTTCCAGCCACGGCAGTTCCGGCAACGGCAGCTCCAGAGCCGACGGCTACTGAAGAGGCCATGATGGAAGCCCAAGGCATGGTCTTCGACCCAGGCGATGTTGCCACAGAAGACACTCTGACGCTGTTCCACGGCGGTTCAGAGGGACGCTTTATTGACCACGAGCTTTGGAACCCTTACTCTATCGGTGCGAACCACCAGCAGGGTCCAAACTTGATCTTCGAGCCGCTCGCATTCTTCTCCGCGTTCGCCGACGAGGAGATCATGTGGCTAGCCGAAAGCTACAGCTACAACGACGACTTCACCGAGCTCACCATCAACTGCCGAGAAGGCATTTCATGGAGCGACGGCGAAGATTACGACTGCGAAGACGTCGTCTACACCCTCAACACCCTGAAGGAACTCAAAGAACAGGTCCGATGGGGTAAAGACGTTGATGCCGCAATGGACAATGCCGAACTGGTCGACAAGTACACCGCCAAGGTGAACTTGCTCCGACCGGACCCGCGCTTCTTCTTCCTCCTCACCTACAAGTTCGACATCGGTGTCTACATCGTTCCGCAGCACCACTACGAAGGTCGCGACTGGACCACGTTTGGTGACTACGACCGCGACAAGGGCTGGCCCCTGTCCACCGGTCCTTGGCAGGTAACTACCTCCACCGAGCAGAAGATCTTCGACCGCCGCGATTCGTGGTGGGGCGAAGGCAATGCCGACTTGGGGGACTACGCAATATTGCCGAACATGAAACGGATAATCTACATCCCTGGTGTCCCACAGGAACAACGAGCGCAGGCTCTGATCGCCGACCAAGTTGACGGTGCCGCGATGACGACTCCCTCGCTGATCGCTGAGACTCTCGACCAGAACGAAGACTTGATCACGCACTCCGGCCGAGATGAACCTTACGGTTATGTCGACTGGTGGCCCGTATCTATCGCCTTCAACACCAGCGGTAAGTTCGGCCCGTACGACGATCCTGACGTGCGTTGGGCAGTCTCCTTCTACCTTGACCGAGCCGAGCTGCGCGAACTCGCGTACGACGGCGCAGCGGCATTCAACCCGCTGACCATGCCGCAGTACCCGCCGTTGCAGCCTTACTTCGACATCGCCGCCGAGGTCATGGATGAAATCGGACGTTCCACGCTCGACTACGATCCCGACCGCGCTGACGGACTGCTCACCGACGCCGGATTCACGAAGAACTCCGACGGCTTCTGGGAAGACTCCGGTGGAAACACCATCAACTGCCAAATCGTTGGCTTCAACCCTTGGGTTGACCTTGGTCCCGCCGTTGCTCAGCAGTTGACCAACCACGGTATCCAGGCCGACTACGGCCAGCCGACCGATGCATCTAGCCGAATGGCTGAAGGTAACTTCGAGTGCCTGATGTTCGGACACGGCGGATCGGTCCGTGACCCATACTTCACCATGAAGCTTTACCAGTCGTCGTCCGTGAACATTCCGGGCGGTCACCAAGTGAACTTCTACCACTGGGAAAACGAAGAGTGGGACGACCTGACCGACGAAGTCGCCAAGACTTCACCTGACAACACCGCAGAGATGTACGACCTCTGGCGCCAAGCAGCCACCATTTGGCTGACCGAACTGCCCGACGTCCCCATCCTCGAGTTCTACCACCGCATCATCATGAATGAGGCGCGCTGGACCGGATGGCCTCAGGGTGACTCCTCAGTTGGTGCCGTCGACGTTACCGGTTACGTTAACGAGGCTTGGTGGCACTTGACCTGGTCACTGGTCATCCACCAGCTCGAGAAGAGCTAACCCAACCTGAGTTGAATCGGTTGCAAATGCCTTCAGGGTAGAAGCGACCGGACAACCCAAGTCGATGAGAAGCGGCCGAGCCTGGGAAACCAGGCCCGGCCGCTTCGCCGCGTCAACGATCAGGAAAACTCGGAAACGGACGCAGCTCCGAGGTCGATGTGGATACGGTGCGATACCCTTATTTGACGACCCAAGATCGGAGCTGGACCATGTCAATCAATGCAAAATCAATCCTCGTTTCACTGTTGGTTTTCGTGATCGCCAGTTTCGTCATCGGTTGCGGCAGCGCTACCGACGAACCTGCCGGAAGCGGAGGCGGTGAACCTGCCGTTGTAGCGGTCGACGAGAATGCGGTGGTGGCCATCGGCGATCGTCCGGAACTGCGTAGCGTCACTCGACCTAGCAGCGTATTCACCGTCGACCAATTCGTCGATGCGGGTTGGAAAAAGAACAAAGAGTACGATGTGAGCACCTTGCCGGAAGCCGAAGGCGCATTCTTCGGGTTCTACAACCGCAAGGACATCGAACTGCGTTTCTACCCATCGCATGAAGTCGCCATGGCCGCGGGAAAAGACTCCGCTGAGGGAGCCATCAAGACTGAAAAACTGTCAGGACGCGGTGCCGGATTTTCGAGTGTGACCCTGTACGGCGCATACCTCGTCGCCGGAAACGTAGTCATGTTGTGCGAGCTGTCCGTTCAAGACTGTACCGACCTGCTCGAGAACTTCGCGCAATGACATCTCGCCGCGGCTTTTCGTTCATCGGCGCATTAATCGCATGTTTCGCACTAGCGATGCTAACCATCGCCGTATCATGCGGCGGATCAGAAACAGGTAACGGATCGCCGGACGATTCCAATGCCGAAGACGAAACGGCCATCAATCCGATCGGTGACCGACCTGAGATCAGCGCCTGGACCCGACGCAATAGCGAATTCACCTACGACCAGTTCATTGCAGTTGGCTGGAAGCAGTTTCAGATCTACGACGTTGACACTCTCCCCAAGGCTCTCGACGTGCGCTACGGCTTCTTTAATCGCCGAGACGTCGAAATCCGCCGATACCCATCCCATGAAGACGCGATGGACGTTGGAGCCAAATCGGCCCAAGAGGCCTTGGAAAGGGTTGTCCACGACGGTTCAGGTTTTACCAGCAGAAGGGTATACGGAGGTTACCTAGTCGTCGGCAACCTAGTCATGATGTGTGAAGTCTCAACCGACGATTGCGTTGAACTGATCGAGGCTACTGAAGCTAACGCGTCGCAATAAAAAACGCGACTTTCGAACGCCATTGCGCCATGTTTTGGAGTGCCATTTTTATATTGCGAAGATAGTGAATTGATGGCAAAATCCATACCATTGCTTGTTCCAACGGGAGGTTAGCCGTGCAGTTCTCCGGGAGACTGGTCATCATTACCGCACTCGCGGTTTCGGTTTTGATCATCTCAAACATCGTCGCCATCAAACCGGTGTCCCTGTTCGAGATGCCGTTCGAATTTCTTGGTAGCAATCTCTTCGTCGTCTCGGCCTCCGTTATCTGTTTTCCGATTGGTTACATCATCTCCGACGTCTTGACCGAGGTTTACGGCTTCAGAGTAGCTAGAGGAGTGATCTGGCTTGGATTCGCCTGCAACCTCATGGTCGTCGGCATCATCTGGATCGTTCTTGGAATCCCGGGCGCAGTCTTCTGGGGCGATCAAGAAGCATACGAGACGATCTTGGGTGCTACCGCATGGGTGCTACTCGGTAGTTTCGTCGCATACTTGGTGGGCGAATTTTCAAACGCGATTGTGATGGTCGTCCTCAAACATCGGACGAAAGGCCGGATGTTGTGGCTGCGGACGATCTCATCCACGGTCGTCGGACAAGGCGTAGATTCGATCCTGTTCTACTCGATCGCCTTCGGCGTATCCGGTATCTGGGGCTGGGAAGGCGCCATCAACGGTGCGATATTGGCGTGGTTGGCAAAGACTGTCTACGAGATCGCAGCCACACCTCTAACCTACGCAGTCGTCAACTGGCTCAAGAAAACAGAAAAAATGGACGTCTACGACGTGCCGAGTTCACTCAACCCGTTTGGTGTATTCGGCGACGCCGACAAATCCAGCTACAACGCCGCCACTGGATAGCCGCGTCAGAGCGCGGCATAACTGTGCTGAATAACTACGGAAGTAGCTCTAGCAGGTTGTCGCAGTTCTCGATCGACTGCTTGCCTTCGAGACCTTCACACATCATGATCATGTTGCCGACCACGACGTAATCCCAGTAACGGGGAGAATACGCACAACCGGAGTGCGGCGTATCGGCGTCACGACTGCATCGTCGACGGTCGTTGGAGCCCTCTTCCCAGATGATGTCATCGCCGATAACTACCGCGTCGTCGCCAGTGACATGCTCGACATACGGTATGCCCTCATCCAACAATGTCTGGTGGTCGGGGTAGAAACGGATCTCGTAATCCAAACGATTGAAGATAATCCGCCATGCCGCATCGGCTCCCGGCAACTCTTCGACATCGTACTCTTTGTTAGCTTTCACCCCAGCAACCTTCAGGTCGTCGATCGAGTAGGTGCCATCGGCGCTCCGAATATGTGGGTCACCGCCGCTACTTTCCGCCGGTGCACCGCCACCAGCATCACCGCCGCCGGTGTCAGAACCGCAGGCCACTATCGCTCCGATCGTCACCAACATCGACAACGCGATTCCTAGCAATAGGACATATAACGACCGGTGAGATTTTTCGGAGATTGACATATTGACCTCGATGGTGGAGCGATACAGCTACTGCAGGGCCGCGTATAGCGCTTCACAATTCTCCAACGCCGTATCAGAATCCCTGCCTTGGCATAGTAGCACCAAATTGCCGGCGACCACGTAGTCGCCGTATTTTGCAATGTTGCACCTGCCAGAATGGTGCGAACCACGGGTGTTTGCAGCGCAAGCGCGTCTTTGAATCAACCCTTCATCCCACCGCTGCGTCGCACTGGCGATCACTGCATCCGGTCCCGTAGCCTCGTTCGCGAAATCGACTCCGACGGTGACGGCGGTTTGGTGGTCAGGATAGAAGCGGGCTTCGTACTCTTGACGTTCGTACGGATCAGGACCGAAGAATCCATAAATCGCGTTCTTGGCACTCTCCAAACCCTCAACGTCGTAACTCTTGTTGAGTTTGAAGTTGGCTAATGCTTTGAAATCGCTGTCGGCGTAGTCGCCTTCAGCGGACATTACATTAATCTGTCGTTCGATCACCGGTTTGTGTACTTCTGCGACCGGCGCCGCGGTTGCCGTGGCGGGCACCGACGTTGCACGTCCGACGATCTCGTAGCCGTCCGGACTCATCGCATCTTGTGAGTCGGCATTGCCGCAGGCCATGGCGAAAATCACACAGCACGAAATGGCTGCGCCGATAGCGATGTGTCGGATGGATGATGTGGGCTGTTGCGATGCCTGGTCAGATCTCACTGAGATTGCAGAGCTTCCATCAATGCGTTGCAGTTATCGAGCGAGGTCTCGGAGTTTTTACCTTGGCAGAGCAACACCAAGTTGCCGGCCACGACATAGTCGCCATACTTGGCGTTGTCGCACTTTCCAGAGTGGTGCGAGCCGCGGGTGTTCCCTGAACACGCACGACGCTGGACCAAACCCTCGTCCCACCGTTGGACGTCCTTGGCGATAACCGCATCCGGGCCGGTCGCTTCGTTAGCGAAATCGACACCTACGGTTATCGCGGTCTCGTGGTCCGGGTAGAACCGTGCTTCAAACTCTTGCCGGTCGTAGGGGTCAGGACCGAAGAAGCCGTATACGGCTGACGTCGCTTGGTCGAGGCCTTCAACCTTGAGGTTTTTGTTCTTCTTGAAGTTGGGAGTGTTGACCAAGTCGTCTTCTGTATAGACAGCATCGGTCGACACGATTTCGACGCCCGGAGGGCCACTCGCCACCTCTTCCACGGCCGCCGCAGGTGCTCCGCCACCGCCGTCTTCTTCGTCAGTATCGGCGCTGCCGCACGCGAAGGCGAAAGCCAGCGCGGATATCAACAAGACAAGCCCGAACTGACGGAGTCCAAGCAGGGAAAATCTTCGCAGGATCATTTCTTCATGCTCCTAATCGTGGACAATTGCCGCGGCCCACCTAACGCGGTTGTATGACGGATCACAGTATGTGTCTCAATATGTTATCAACTCGCCAACTCGAAGGCGAAGGGCGTACCCGATTGTCGGCATGCCCACAGACCGCCTATTGGCCAGTCGTATCCAACGCATCAACGAGGCGGGAACATCGCTCGGCGCCTTGTTCGGAATCTCGACCTTCACAGAGGGCGATCATGTTTCCGTAGACGACGAAATCGCCGTATCGAGGCGTTGGAGAGGCGCGGGTATGAACGATCGTACGGCGGTCCCTCAAACCTTCGGCGTACCGCGCGAAATCGGCGTCGATTATCGCTTGAGGACCTGCTCCCTCAATGGCATACGACAAGCCCGACCTAAAGGCTTCATCGTGCGAGGAATAGAACCGAACTTCGAACTGGACCAGTGAACTGGCCACCTTCCAAAAAAATAGTGAAATCCCGGTCGCATCAGGCAATCCTTCTGCCTTGTAGTCCTTCGAGTGCTTCAATCCGGCATTCTCGAAATCCGAGATCGCGAACATCCGATCGGACGGTATGACGATCTGGGTGGTTGGACCGGCGTCTTCGGATCCGACGTTTTCTTCCGTCACCGATGCGCTGCCACATGCAAAAGCGAAAAGCGACAAAGGAATAAGCACCGAAACTCCGAATCCGGCTCTCATCGACTATCGAGCGCTTCTGTCAGTGCTGAGCAACGAACCCATCCTTCAGCGTCATCGCGGCCTTCACACAAAACGACCATATTGCCGTAGATCGCGTACGCACCGTACTTCGGTTTCAGAACCCCGCCTGGGTAATCAAACATCATTCTGCGATCTCGGATCCCCTCCTTGTACACCGCGTCACGCTCATCGATAATCCCGTCTTCCCCGCTGCCTTCTTCAGCCGGCGCAGTACCCAACGTCACCGCGTCCTCATGCGTATCGTAGAACCGAGCCTCGTACTCGACCGCCACGTTGTCCACGCGCCAATACAACAAACGCGCCTCAACCCCACCAGGCAGCGTCGAAACGTCGTACTCCTTACCGGACTTCATGCCAAGAGCAACTAAGTCGTCACTCGACAATTCCGCCTCGCGGTCGAAAATCCGGGTCTCGTTCTCGACCTCGGAGCTGCCCGAACTAACATCCGAAACCCCGTCAGAACCACAACCAATCGCCATAATGGCCATCGCAAAAAGCGCCGTTGCTATGCATACAGTCTTCATCGGTTCTCTAGAGCTTGTATCACGGCAGAGCATCGGTCCCATGATTCCGCGTAGTCCTTGCCCTCACAGAGGAGGACCATGTTGGCGTAGATCGCGTACGCACCGTACCTCGGTCTCGGCGTGCCACGGAAATCAAAGACTGTGCGACGGTCCCTTACGCCTTCTTGGTAGACCGCGTCGTCCTCATCGAGGATCGCGTCTTCGCCGCTGCCTTCCTCGGCAGGAGCTGTCCCGAGTTCGACCGCTTGTGAATGGGATTCGTAGAAGCGTGCCTCGTATTGAACCGCAACATTGTTGATTCGCCAAAAGAACAACCCCGCCGAAACGCCACCGGGCAGCGTCGAAACGTCGTAATTCTTGCCAGCTTTCAAACCCACCGATACCAGATCGTCGCCCGCCAACGTCTCGGGACTGTCGAAGATCCTGGATTCCGTGTTGCCCGACGATCCACCCGAATCGCTTTCGCTTTCACCGTTGACATTGCCATCATCACCATCGCTTCCGCATGCGACCAACACTACGGCGAGAAGGCAGGATGTCAATACCAAAATCCGGAGCATGTACCTTATTGCCCTGCCGCTTCCTCGAGAGCATTCGACAACAGTTCGCAACGGTCCAAGGCTTGTTCGCCGGCGGCGCCACCACAGAGCATGATTACGTTACCGTAAATCGCGTATCCGCCGTAGCGAGGACCGATACCACTGCGCGCCCCACCGCCGATGCCAGAGCCGACAATCATTCGCCGGTCTTTGACGCCTTCTTTATACGTCGCATCATCGTCGTCCAATACGGCATCGGCACCGGACCCTTCCTCGGCCAAGTCGGTGCCAAGTTCGACGGCGCCAGAGTGACTGTCGTAGAAGCGGACCTCGTAATCGATCGGGTCGCCGGAAGGGATGCGCCAGAAACCGAAGGTCGCCGCGGTAGCGCCGGGCAAGCCTTCCAAGTCGTAACTCCTCGACGTCTTGAACCCGATATCACCCAGATCTTCGGGCGTGAACGTAGTCTGCACATCCATCACTTGTTGGAAACCAACGTCAGCAGATCCGCCAGTGCCGCTGTCATCAGACCCGCAAGCCGACAACAACCACACCGCGGCAACCAGTCCGACAATCGCTGAGTAGGTCAAGGTTTTTCGTAGTTCGATGCGCATAAAGCCGAAATATCCCGACAACCTTGTTGAATGATACCGAGTTGAATGATACCGAAAAATGCCGTTTTTTCAAGCGCCGAAAGCGAGGACACCGGTTAACTAGGTGCATCGGTAGTGCGAGGACGAAATCAAACCTCGGTTGTAGAATCGTGTTGTGGGGCTGTAGCTCAGTGGGAGAGCGCCTGCTTTGCAAGCAGGAAGTCACGGGTTCGAATCCCGTCAGCTCCACCAAAGACTCCAAAGCTTCAGCGTGGATCTATCTCGGTGTGTGATCGGTTGACGCTGTTGATTCATTATCAAAAATCGCCGTACACCATCACCAGCCTCGTCAACTGGACGGCCTACCATGTTGAGGTGCAGACGAGGAACAGTCTGCAACCGCTGGCAACCCACTGGTAGCTGAACACAGCGTTCTCCAAGCCATCTTCGTCGGCAATTGCGGAAATGCCTGCCGTCAGCGTCTCACCGACCTGGGCATTTCCGCAATTGTGCGAGCACCCGTGGCTCAGTTCGGGGTGTTGGCCCGGACCCAGTGGGACCTCTCGCTCACCTCTCCGTGCTCGTTGATGGCCTTGATGCGGTACACGTACCGCTTATCCGGCTCGACCGTATCGTCGGTGTAGGTGGTGTCCGTCGAGCCGGTGTCGCCTGCGATCGTGACGAAGGTCCCATTGTGATGGATCGCCCGGTCGCGCCGCAGGATGACGTAGCCGGTGATGGAGTCGTCCTCCGGGTCGTCCCAGGTGAGGGTCACGGCGTCGTGGGAGACGGCGGTGGACAGGCCGGTGGGCGCGTCGGGGACGGGGATCGCCGGGGTGTCGGTCCGGAGCCAGTAGGACATCTCGCTCACCTTCCCGTGCTCGTTGATGGCCTTGATGCGGTACACGTACTCCTTGTCCGGCTCGACCGTGTCGTCGGTGTAGGTGGTGTCCGTCGAGCCGGTGTCGCCTGCGATCGTGACGAAGGTCCCATTGGGATGGATCGCCCGGTCGCGGCGCAGTATGACGTAGCCGGTGATGGAGTCGTCCTCCGGGTCGTCCCAGGCGAGGGTCACGGCGTCGTGAGAGACGACGGTGGCGGACAAACCCGTGGGCGTGGCTGGCGGCTCAGGCGCTGCCTCCACCGCGTTTGTAGCGGCGCTGGTCAGCGTCGTCTCGTTCCCCAGATCGTCGGTGAAGCTCACCTCCACCTTGATGGTCTTGCCCTCGTCGGCAGCGACCAATGGGTAGGTCGATGCGGTGGCCCCCGCGATGTCAGCATCGTCGGCCAGCCACTGGTAGCTGAAGGTCGCGTTGATCAACCCGTCATCGTCGGCGATGCCGGAGGTGTCCGCCGTCAGCGTCTCTCCTACCTGGACGGTGCCGCTGATGGTGGGTTGCCCGGTGGCCGGACTGTCGAGCTGGGCCGCTGCCTCCACCGCGTTTGTAGCGGCGCTGGTCAGCGTCGTCTCGTTCCCCAGATCGTCGGTGAAGCTCACCTCCACCTTGATGGTCTTGCCCTCGTCGTCGGCGACCAATGGGTAGGTCGATGCGGTGGCCCCCGCGATGTCAGCATCGGTGGTTCCGTCATTGGCAACCCACTGGTAGCCGTAGGAAACGTTCGTCAGCCCGTCAGCATCGGCGATGCCCGAGATGTCCGCCGTCAGCGTCTCGCCCACCTGGGCCGTGCCGGTGATGGTTGGTGCCCCGGTTGCCGGACTGTCGAGCTGGGCCGCTGCCTCCACCGCGTTTGTAGCGGCGCTGGTCAGCGTCGTCTCGTTCCCCAGATCGTCGGTGAAGCTCACCTCCACCTTGATGGTCTTGCCCTCGTCGGCAGCGACCAATGGGTAGGTCGATGCGGTGGCCCCCGCGATGTCAGCATCGGTGGTTCCGTCATTGGCAACCCACTGATAGCCGTAGGAAACGTTCGTCAGCCCGTCATCGTCAGCGATGCCCGAGGTGTCCGCGGTCAGCGTCTCGCCCACCTGGGCCGTGCCGGTGATGGTTGGTGCCCCGGTTGCCGGACTGTCGAGCTGGGCCGCTGCCTCCACCGCGTTTGTAGCGGCGCTGGTCAGCGTCGTCTCGTTCCCCAGATCGTCGGTGAAGCTCACCTCCACCTTGATGGTCTTGCCCTCGTCGTCGGCGACCAATGGGTAGGTCGATGCGGTGGCCCCCGCGATGTCAGCATCGGTGGTTCCGTCATTGGCAACCCACTGGTAGGTGAAGGTCGCGTTGACCAACCCGTCGTCGTCGGCGATGCCAGCGGTGTCCGCCGTCAGCGTCTCGCCCACCTGGGCCGTGCCGCTGATGGTCGGCGATCCCGTGGCCGGGCTGTTGGCTGTCTGCTGCTGGATAGCAAAGCTGACCTCATCCGTGGCGGTGCTGATCAGCGCTTCCTGGGTCCCCGCGTCGTCGGTGAAGCCCACCCACACCCGGATCTTCAGTCCCTCGTCGTCCTCCGTCAGGGTGTAGCTGGACCCGGTGGCCCCCGGGATCTCCGTCCCACCCGCCATTCACTGGTAGCTGAACACAGCGTTCTCCAAGCCATCTTCATCGGCAATTGCGGAAATGCCGGCCGTCAGCGTCTCACCGACCTGGGCATTTCCGCCAATTGTGCGAGCACCCGTGGCTCAGTTCGGGGTGTTGGCCCGGACCCAGTGGGACCTCTCGCTCACCTCTCCGTGCTCGTTGATGGCCTTGATGCGGTACACGTACCGCGTATCCGGCTCGACCGTGTCGTCGGTGTAGGTGGTGTCCGTCGAGCCGGTGTCGCCTGCGATCGTGACGAAGGTCCCATTGGGATGGATCGCCCGGTCGCGCCGCAGGATGACGTAGCCGGTGATGGAGTCGTCCTCCGGGTCGTCCCAGGTGAGGGTCACGGCGTCGTGGGAGACGCTGCGGGACAGGCCCGTGGGCGTGGCTGGCGGCTCGGGAGGCTCCACTGCTGCCGGGGCCGGCGCGTTGTCCGGCCTGGCCTTCCGGCCCTCCTTGAACTGGCTGGTCGAGTTCATGTACAGCATCGCGGACCAATCCGAGACGCCGTGCCCGTTGGCCGCACGCACGCGGAACCAGAGGGTCGCCTCCGGGTCCAGCCCGCTGATGATGGCTCCTGCTCCGTAGAACGCGATCTCCACCCCGTCGGCGGGCAGGTCGGTCCACCCGCCCCGGTACTGCTGCACGTCGTAGGAATCGGCCCCGGGCACATCGTTCCACTCCAGGTCGACGCCCCCAATGAAGACTGCGGTTCCCGCCGGCTGGTCCGGAACGCCCGGAGGGCCGTCGGCCGGCGGACCTGGCACCACGAGGGCGGGGCCAGCGGTCAGCGACCGCCCGTCCGCCGTGCACAGCGCTCCCTGCTCCGTGCAGGCCCGGCCCAGCGGCGTCAGGATCGACACCGGACCCGGCCCGGCCGGCTCCACCGTCAGCTCCCACAGGTCGCTGCGGTCCTTCACCATCGCGGCACCGGTCACCGTGCCGCCGCTGACCAGCAGCGCATGATCGCGCATGTCCTCGGGCGTGATCTCCACATCATCGCTGAAGTCGATCCGCAGCTTGAACCCGTTCTCCCCGTCATGCGCCTCCGGCGCCAGCGTGAAACTCGCCGTGAGGGGGTCCGCCTCCGTCGCTCTCAGCGTCCTGGACCCGCCCGACGCCCCGGGCAGGCGGTAGGCGTCGATCCTGCCTATCCGGTTGGTGACCCAGATGGTCTCGCCGTCGGACCAGATGTCGCCCGGCGTCATGGCGTGGGTCTGTATCCGGATGTCGAACTCCGCGCTGCGGACGCCGGAATTCAGGTCATAGGCCCGGAGCCAACCGGAGGCGGTGGCCACCCACATCGTCGTGCCGTCCGACCAGAAGCCATAGCTGTCGCCGTGACCGTCGTAGCCGGCCGCTATGTTCATCCTCATGGAGCCGCCTAAGTCCAAGGTGAAAACGCCGCCTGGCGGCCCGCTGAGCCACGCCCTCGTGCTGTTCGCCCAGATGCCCCTGACCGTCCGCGGGCCAAGGGACACGTCAATCCCTTCAATGAATTCGAATGGTGTTAGAAAATCCTCGTCCTGTGTTGAGTAGCTTCGACCGTTAGCTGCCCATGAAGTGAGGTTTCTGGTATAGCATCCGGCGGTTGTGGTGAATGTCGTGCCGTACGTATCGAGCGTGCCGCTGCTGTCGTTTGCGATCCATAACTCGTCCGAGCCCGCTCGTCCAAACATCACGGTAAGCGACGGGTTTCCTTCGCCGCTGGCCCGGCTTTCACTGAAGTGGCAACGGTAGTTCAACCTATAGTCGAAAAAGGTTGTATCAGCCGCGACGTGCCGCTCGATCCGGCCCTGCTTCAGCGCCGACAGCTTGAGCGCGTGGACGCCGAAGTGACTGGGGTCAACGACCCAGACGGTGTCTGTGTCGGGGTCGCCCCAGAGCCCGCTCGGCCTCCATATATGGCCTTCGGCCACCCCCTCAATAGTTTCATCGAAAGGAAAGCCAGTCCATACCTCAAATTCCTCTTCGGGCAGCGCCGTATCGCCGAGCGGCAAATCGGACGGCACCGTGATTGTACGGATGTGGCGGTCAGGGGCGTCTGGTTCATCCACATTCACGATCAGGCTGGGAATCGTGATGTCGTCAAACAAGCTGTCCGAGCTGGCGGCCGTATGGGTCAGCGTAACCGATTCGTTCGTCGTGTTCGCATCCGTATCCGCCGTGACAAAGACATCCACAGGTTGGCGCCAGCTCGACGCGTTGAAGACATGAGTCGTCGGAGTCACGTCTACGCCCGTGCCCGCATGACCGCCGATCGTCACTCGTACATTCGCCGTCGGTTGCTCGCCGAGCACCAGCGCGTAGCTGCCACTCTCCCCTTCCGGTATCGTCAGGCTCTTCTTCGACACCGACACCAGACTCAGGCGGACCGGCGATACCGGCGATGCGACCACCGTGAAGACCTGCGAGAGCCCGTACATCGGGCGCAGGTTGTTCGGGCTGGTGTTGGCGGCGGAGCTGAGGGGACCGTTGGTGGCACCGGAAGTGTTGGGGATGCCGGTGCGCACGCTAGACCCGCCGAGCCCCCGCGAAGTACCACTTGAGAGAGTAAGCTCCGTGCCGTCGTGGTCGCAGCCTGTCATCGGGCGGTTGCCGACCTGGCTGGTATCGGGGCCGTTGTTGCCTGACTCGTTCTTGTCGTTGGCCTCGTCGTCCCAGTCCCCGTCGTAGAAATCCGTGTTGTCAGCTGCGACCTGACTGCCGTTGAGCCAGTAGATGGGCACGCCGTCGCCGTCGGTGTTGGGGTTGGTGCCGGTGTTGTCCCGTGCGTCCACGTCGGCGGTGCAGCCCACCATCCGGAAACCCGCGCTATGGGCCCGAATGTCAGTGTGGCCATTGTTGGCGCGGTTCTGGATGAAGGTGTTGTAGTCCGCAATGTCGGTGGACGTGCCGTTGCGCTTTGTGGAGGAGAGGAACAGCAGCCGGAACTTGTCGCCGCCGCCCAGGCCGGCAGGTTTGAGACTCCAGTTGATGGGGACCTCGACCTCAGTGGTTGTCTGCGCCTGCAGGGGCGGCGCTTGTAGCGCCGCGAAGGTCGCCAGCAGCACCACCGCCAGGATCAGCCCGGCGAACAAGCGGGCGCGCTCCCCGCGCGCCGGCGAAAATACCAGCTATCGGTGCGGCGGCAATCCCTGTTAATCATGGTGTCCTCCTCCATTGGAAACCGACTCTTTCATTTGATTAGACTGTTGCTTATGTGAAACTAATCGTTACTTACAAACTGCAATCATAAATTTTGAATACACCAGAAACAACTCTACTCACATAATTTAACCCCCGATGCGGTGTAGTCAGACTAATATTTCCCAATGAAGACAGATGGGACCCAAGGCTTGACTGCGCACGCCTAGCGCAGATGCATGGTAGGGGAGTATCGTGCGAGGTCGGGGAACGGTCGGTTCGCTGAAATTCTCTGCATCTGCTTCATCGAAGCGGCACATGCCACGTGCCATTCGAGTTGAGACGACGCGTTGACGAAAGTGGCGATTGCGACTAACGCCTTTGACTGCCAGACGCAGTTCTGCAAACACTATCGGGTGCTCTGCAAACGTCCGTCATTCCGGCGAAAGCCGGAATCCAGAGGGGCGGGGCAACGGGGTGGCGCACATGATCTGACCGGGAATCCGTCGTCTGTGAGGTTATGCAAATAACCCGTACTGGATTCTTTGCATAACCATTGCGAGCGATGTCACGGTGGTGAGATTCGGCATGAACCGCCCGTGCACCGCCCCTCTGGATTCCGGCTTTCGCCGGAATGACGGACGTTGTGCACAGCAACCGTACTGCGGGAACTGCGGCCTTGCGCCAGCTCTACCGGCAACCCCCAAGCCATCCGCCGCTACCTCACCCAAAACGTCACCTACCTCTACACACACCTAACCACCCTCCTCTCATCCGCAGCTGATAGTTTCTTGGGCGAAGTGAGCCGCTGATTCTCATTCGAGATCTTTGCAAACGTCCGTCATTCCGGCGAAAGCCGGAATCCAGAGGGGTGGGGCAACGGGGTGGCGCACATGATCTAACCGGGAATCCGTCGTCTGTGAGGTTGTGCAAATAACCCGTACTGGATTCTTTGCACAACCATTGGGAGCGATGTCACGGTGGTGAGATTCGGCATGAACCGCCCGTGCACCGCCCCTCTGGATTCCGGCTTTCGCCGGAATGACGGACGTTATGCACAGCACCCGTACTGCGGGAACTGCCGCCTTGCGCCAGCTCTACCGGCAACCCCAAAGCCATCCGCCGCTGATTCCCATTCGAGATCTTTGCAAAAGTACGTCATTCCGGCGAAAGCCGGAATCCAGAGGGGTAGGGCAACGGGGTGGTGCACATGACCTGACCGGGAATCCGTCGTCTGTGAGGTTGTGCAAATAACCCGTACTGGGTTCTTTGCACAACCATTGGGAGCGATGTCACGGTGGTGAGATTCGGCATGAACCGCCCGTGCACCGCCCCTCTGGATTCCGGCTTTCGCCGGAATGACGGTGGTTATGCACAGCAACCGTACTGGATTCTTTGCACAACCATTGGGAGCGATGGCACGGTGGTGAGATTCGGCATGAACCGCCCGTGCACCGCCCCTCTGGATTCCGGCTTTCGCCGGAATGACGGTGGTTATGCACAGGACCCGTACTGCGGGAACTGCGGCCTTGCGCCAGCTCTGCCGGCAACCCCCAAGCCATCCGCCAGTACCCGTTCCTCGTCCCACCTTTTACCTCTTTGAACACGTTCTATCCCAGAGACATCACCAGATTTAGGTGCTCGTCGATCGTGCACCGGGCATCGGGTCCGACGAAAACGGTCGACTCTCGCTCCTCCACAATGGCCGGGCCGTTCACCGTCGCTCCCGGCTCGAGGCCGTAGCGGTCGAACACCGGACAATCGACAAACCTACCCTCCTCGGTGAGGAATAAAGGACGCTCACCCTTGATCCCTCCCGTTTGGGTTCTCAATTCGGACGTTAGGAACCGTATATCGGGCCGAGGCGGTGGCTCGGATGCCGACATGCGCCAGGTGATCGTCTCCACTGGAACGTCGCTCAAGATGCGCCCGAACAGCGACTGGTAGGTCGAACTAAAGGCCGCTGCGAGCGCCTCCAGCAATTCCGGCCCTAGCTTGCCATTGGGTACCGGGACCACGATCTCGAACCCCTGACCCACGTACCGCATGTCGGCGCTGCGCTCAATCTTGATGTCCGCGGCTTCGACTCCAGCCGCCGTAATGAGCTCAATCGCGGCCGACTCCATCGTCTGGAAGATGCCGTTCACGTGGTCCCAGTCCACGCTGTCAAGCTGGCTGATGTAGCTCTGGACAGAGGCGAAGGACTTCGGGGCGACGAGCATTCCTATCGACGACATCACACCCGCGCCTAGGGGGCAGATCACGCGGTTCAACCCCAGCAGCTTCGCCACCCGGTAGGCATGAATCGGACCGGCGCCGCCAAAAGCGACCAGAGCGCTCCCTCGGATGTCCAGTCCTTGCTCAGCCGCGTGCATTCGCGCCGCGGTGGCCATGTTTTCGTTGACGACCTCGTGGATGCCTTGGGCCGCGCGGATAACGCTCATTCCCATAGGTCTTGCCAGTCGGTCCTCGATGGCCCTGCTCGCGGAATCCGGGTCGAGGGCCATCTTCCCCCCAAGAAAGTAGCCTGGATTCAGGAGACCCAGCACCAAGTCTGCGTCGCTGACAGTCGGCTCGAGCCCGCCGAGCCCGTAACATGCCGGCCCCGGGTCCGCGCCGGCGCTCTGAGGACCGACCTTCATTAACCCCAAGGTATCCACGTAGGCTATGCTCCCACCCCCCGCGCCGATCTCGATCATGTCGATCGCCGGAACTTTGAGAATCAGCCCGCTCCCCTTCTTGAAGCGATGCTCCCGAGCCACCTCGATCTCGGTCGTGCGCGACGGCTTGCCACCATTGATGAGGCAGAGTTTCGCCGTAGTACCACCCATGTCGAACGACAATAGATCACGGTGTCCGATGGCCTCCCCGTAGTAGGCTGCTGCCATCGCCCCAGCCGCAGGACCGGACTCGACGAGTCGCACGGGGAACGAACGTGCCGCCTCCGGTGTAGTTACACCGCCCTCGGAGAGCATCATGTAGATGACGCCCCCGAAGCCCAAAGATTTCAACCCGCTCGCCATCTCCGCGAGATGCTTCCGCAGGGGTGGATCCACGTAGGCGTTGGCGACCGTCGTGGAGGTCCGGGGATACTCTCGCACCTCGGGGGCGACCTCCGACGACAGCGACACATCATATTGGGGATACCGACTCCTCAAGTATTCCCGGATCGTACGCTCGTGAGAAGGGTTCCGGTAAGAGTGCATGAGGGCGACGGCGATCGTCTCGACGCCATACTCCGCAAAGGTCGTCACAATCGGATCGAGCGACGCTGGGTCCAGCGGCAACAGCACCTTTCCGTCCCAACTCATTCGTTCCGAGATGGTTCTCCTAAGGTTGCGTGGTACGAGAGGTTCGGCGCGTCTCGCGGTTAGGTCGTACATGTCGTACCGCTGCTCGGTGCCGGTCTCTAGGACGTCCCGGAACCCCTCGGTGGCGATCAAGCCGACCCTCACCCCCTTCCGCTCCAACAAAAGATTGGCCACGAGCGTCGTCCCGTAGGTCACTTGGGAGATGTCCTTGACCGCGAACCCGGACCGTTCAGCCGCTTCTCGAGTGCCTTGGATGATTCCTCGCGCGAGGTCATGAGGGGTGGTCAGGGTCTTGCCGACTGAGAATGAACCCGACTCGGGGTTGAAGGCCACGAAATCCGTGAACGTGCCCCCTACGTCAACTCCGAGTCGTACGTCGGGCATCTAACCGCTGTCCCGCTGGTCGAGGCCGTAGACCTCCCTGGCCGCGGCCTCTGATATATACCCGTTGCGCAGGTCCTCGACCACTTGGTCTAAATCACGCTCTTCTGGCTTCCCGTAGCCGCCGCCACCGCCGGTGACCAACCGGATGATTTCACCCGGTTCGAGAGCGGTGCGCCCCTTCTCGGGCAGCACCGCATCGTCGGGTGCGACCCCAGTTGTGGTCCTTTCGGCCCCGGCTCGTCCCCCGGCTTGGCCGCCGCTGAGACCTTCCGCCGGGAAGTCCCATCTCTCGGACATCACCGACAGCTCGGAGCGCCTCGGCGACTTGACCTCGATCACGATGTCTTGCCCGCATCCTCCGCGATAGCGTCCGGCTCCGCCCGAGTCAGGGAGTAATTCTTTCTTCCAGAACACGAGAGGCGAGACCGACTCGGAAACCTCCACTGAGCCAGGTATCGAGTTGGTAGGGAATGGGCAACAGTGGACGCCGTCTTCGCTGCTGCTCGCGCCCATGCCGCCGCTCAGGAACTGCATCAGGGAGAAAGGTCTCATCGACCCGTCCACACCCGAAAAAAACGATATGTACTGTGGCGTCGATCCCGAGTCGGCGATCACCGTGTCGGGGAGGATCGGCGCCAACGCGCCGAACACCGCCGCCGTGATGCAGTGGCCCGTGAGGTGCCGGGAGGACACGGCTCTCGGATAGGTCGCGTTGAGTATGCTCCCCTCAGATGCTTTTATGTTGAACGGTCGGTACGACCCTTCGTTGCGGTAAGTGAGAGGGTCCAGGACACACTTGAGCGGATAGGTAGTGAATGCCCAGGTGTACGCGTAGACGACGTTTACGCCTCCTTGGTCAACCTGCTCGGACGTTCCCTCAAAGTCGACCTCCAGCTCGTCCCCGTCTATCGTGATCGCGCAGGCGATCTCGATGGGATGGTCGAAGCCGTCAAGAAATACGGTGTGGCTGAATGTCCCGTCAGGAATGCTTAGGATTGCCCTCCGCATCACCTCCTCGGCACGCGACTGGATATTCTGGCTGAGCGTCTCCAGCATCTCCACGCCATACTCTTCCATGAAGCTTACGAGCTGCCGGCCCGCGACCTCGCATCCCGCCACCATCGCCATGAAGTCGCCAATCACCGGCTCGGGAACGCGGACGTTGTAACGGATCATCTCGAACAGATTCTCGTTGGGGACCCCTTCGGAGAAGAGCTTCATGGGTGGCACGCCGAGACCCTCTTCGAATACCGATCGGTTGTCCGCTGAGAAGATCGAGCCTCCGACGTCCGAGGCGTGGGCGATGATCCCGGTAAAGGCCACCAGCTCACCGTCCAGGAACACGGGCGTCGCCATCGAGAAGTCGGGCCGGTGACCGGTGCCCATCCAAGGGTCGTTCGTGATGACCACGTCGCCCGGTCTCCAAGTCTCTGGCGGGAAGCGGAGGAGAAAGTGCTTCACCGTGCGGGACATCGTGCCGACGAACGAGGGGATCGAGCCGCTGTTCTCCGCAAGCGTGTCGCCGTTGCGGTCCATTAGCACGCACGCATAGTCGTTGCACTCACGCACCACGGTGGAGAAGGAGGTACGCACTAGGGTCGTCGCCGACTGGTCTGCAATGGAGATAAGCCGGTTCCATAGGATCTCCAACGTTACCGGGTTAAACTCTGTCTTGCGCCTTGTTGATGTGAAATCTAACTCCAGCCTCCGGGTATGACTTCCAGGACCCGATCCGATGGCCTCCCGCGTGCGTGACGCGGCAAATTCTAGCAGATGGCCGCCGAGTTCCAACGCTGACCAGTTCCATGATCTCCCTAGTTAGTGCTTTCTGAACTCCCTTGTGTATTGGTTCATATCGCTGTGTGGGCCGACGGTAACTCGGCACTGGCACACTGCAAACGCGTTGCGGCGAGAATCCGAAGTTCCCTCCACGACCTGATACGAGCATCATTTTCATTGAACGCCCACACCATTTCCTTAAGCGATCCATAGCTTTGACACGAGCGCGTCATGTACCTTAGTCTGCAAACAATGTCGGAACGCAGACACGAGGAGCTTGCAATGTCAGATGAGACGAAGGTCGTCATCGTTGGCGCTGGACACAACGGACTGGTCGCCGCGGGATACCTTGCACGGGCCGGGCTGAACGTCCAGGTTCTGGAGCGCAGAGACGTCGTCGGAGGCGCCGTCGTAACCGAGGAGTGGTTCCCCGGCTACCACATCTCGACCTGCTCATACGTCTGCCACATCCTCCAGAAGAAGGTCATCGACGATCTGGAGATGCGCAAGCACGGCTTCCACGTATACCCGATAGATCCCGGACGTGTCCATCCCTACCCCAATGGAAAGGCGTTGACCTTCTGGCACGACGACGCAAAGACGGTCGAGGACCTTGCTGGACAATCCCCTGAAGACGCCGTCGCCTGGTTTGAATGGGCGAACCTCTGGCACCGCGCCGTACGGATACTCAGCGACTACTACCTCGGCCCGCCTCCCTCGCTCGCCGAACTCGCAGCGCGTTTCCGGCAAGAAGGCGAAGAAGAACTCCTAGAGACACTTCTCACCGTCCCGCTAAGAGACCTGGTCGAACGCTACTTCGTATCTGACGAGGTGAGGGCGGCCGTCGCCATCGGCGCGTTCGACATGGGTGACATATCTGCTCCCGGTAGCGCGTACATCACCGCACTCTATCGCTTCAGCGCCTTCCGCGAAGACACCGAGAACTACGGCATCGTCCGTGGCGGCATGGGCGGAATCACCCAGTCCCTCGCACGATCCGCCGAGGCTTCGGGTGTGTCCATCAGGACGGGTGCAGAGGTGAAGCGCGTCGTAACGAACGGTGGAAAGGCCACTGGCGTTGAGCTAGTAGATGGTGAGGTCATCGAAGCCGACATCGTAATGTCGAACGCCGATCCGAAGCGGACATACCTCAGACTCATCGATGAAGCCGACCTCGAAGACAACTTCATCGACGAGGTAAAAGCCCTCAAGACGCAGGCCGCCTCCGCCAAGTTCCTCTGCGCCATCAATGAACTCCCCGACTTCTCCCGCCACCTCGGACCCAATTTCAACCCCGAACACTTGGCGATGATGACCCTCAGCCCGTCGATCGACCAATGTCAAAACGCTTGGAACGATGCCCAGAACGGACGCATCACCGAACACCCCATCATTCAGCTCCAAACCCCGTCGGTCTACGACAAGACTGTCGCACCCGAAGGACACCACGTTCTCTCCCTCTGGGTCTACTACCTGCCGCCGCACCTTCCCGACCGCCCATGGTCGGAGATGCGCGACGAATACGGCGAGTGGCTCATCGACTACGTGACACAGTACGCACCCAACTTCAGAGATGCCATCATCGACTGGACGCTGCTTACTCCCGAAGACATTGAGGAACGTATCGGCCTTACCGACGGCAATATCCGGCACCTCGACATGATCCCACAGCAGATGATGTCGCGCCGTCCCTTGCCAGGATGGTCCGACTACCGTTCACCGATCAAGAACCTCTACCTCTGCGGCGCGGGTGGTCACCCCGGCGGTGAAGTAACCGGCGCACCCGGCCACAACGCCGCCCACATCGTGCTTGAGGATCTGGCCGGTTGAACACCCGCAGCATCTGGCGACCTGACAAAGACGAAGTCGTTGTCGAACACGGCGCAGTCGCCACTGCGCACCCGATCGCCGCACAGGTCGGCGTCGATGTCCTCAAAAACGGCGGCAACGCGGTAGATGCCGCCATCGCCATCGGCTTCTGCCTAAACGTCGTCGAACCTGCAAGTTCCTCCATCGCCGGGCACGGTCAGATGATCGTCCACATCGCCGCCCAAAACGACCGCAACCCCGATCGCAGCGTCGCGATCGACTATGGTCACCGCGCGCCTAGGGCCGCGACCGCGGACATGTTCCGAGTTATCGGCCAAGCGGTTAAGGGCAACGGGATATACGAGGTCGATGATCAAGCCAACGCTGTCGGACACCGCTCGGCTGGCGTGCCAGGAGTCACCGCAGGCATGTGCCGCGCCCTTGAGCTTTTCGGCTCCCTCCCGCTGGAGCGCCTGTTGGAACCGGCAGTCCACTACGCCCGGGAAGGGTTTGAGGTCGATCCAACCACTTGCCTACAGATCGCCAGAAACATACCCAACCTAGTCCGCTATGGTGAGGCTGCGCGCATCTTCCTGCAAAACGGATATCCGCCGCCGTACCTTTCTCCCTCCCCCTTCGAGGGGGAGATTCAGAGGGGGTCACAGGACAACGCGACCTTCTTTCCCCCGTCTCCGGGCGAGAAAATCCTTCAACGCGATCTCGCCAACACCCTCGAACTGATCGGCAAGAACGGCAAAGACGCACTCTACAAGGGTGAGATCGCCGCCGCCATCGATGAGGAAATCAGACGAAACGACGGAATCCTCAACTCCCAAGACCTCGCCAACTATGAAGCCCAGATCCTCCGACCCGTCCGATCCACCTACCGAAACCACGAAATCCTAGGCTCACCCGTTCCCGCCGGTACGATCACTGCTCTTCAGACACTGAACATACTCGAAAACTTCGATCTCCGTCGCCTCGCGCACGGCTCCCCCGAACACTTGCACCTCTACACAGAGGCGGCGCGGCACGCCTTCGCCGACCGTTACAGCTTCCTCGGCGATCCGGATTTCGAACCGGTGCCGTTGGAAGGGATCATGTCAAGCGAATACGCGCGGGAGATAGCAAACTCCATCAACCCCGAAGACGCGAAACTCGAAGCAGAGCGCGAGCTCCAACCATGGGTCGCCTACGCCAACAATCCCCTGCACGACCCGTGGCGCTACGACCCGCATCCGCGTCCCGAACATGCGTCCCCGGCATCGCCGCCGAGCGATGGCGACTGCACCACCCATTTCAGCATCATCGACAAAGACCGGAACATGGTCGCATGCACCCAGACCGCGGTAGGAGCGTTCGGCTCCAATGTCATCGTGCCCGGCACCGGCGTGCTGCTCACTAACGGGATGGTCATCTTCAACCCCATGCCCGGCACCGCAAACTCGATCGCCGGATTTAAGCGGGGCCTGAACAACATGACACCCGTTTTGGTACTCAGAGACGGACAGCCCTTCCTCACCGTCGGAGCCCCTGGCGGACGCAGAATAATCTGCCGCATCGCGCACATCATCTCAAACGTCGTCGACTTCGGGATGAGCATTCAAGAGGCGATCACGGCGCCGAGCATCGATGCTGCCGAGCGTGAAACCTTCGTCGACCACCGGATCGATCCGCAGACGGTCGAGGCACTGGCCGGTATGGGCCACAATGTCGAGGTCGTCGCCGAGCCCGCCACCGGCGGAGGATTCTCCCGCCCGCGCGGTGTCATGATCGACACTGAAACCGGCCTCCTCCACGCCGGAGTACATCCCTTCGGCCCCGACGAAGCCCGCGGATACTAATTGGGAATTACATACCAAGCTTACAAATGGGGATCATTCCCAAATCAAAGACGGTTAAACGAGAATTAAACCGTGAACGAATCTGTTTGGTCAACTATCGGTGCGCAAATCCTCACCGGCATCACAATCGGCGTATCCTCGGGGGTGATCCTAGCGTTGGGTCAATACATAAGATCGCGTTGGCAACATCGCAACGCGATCAAATCGTTCCGGGCGCGCATCGAACAGGCCCAACGTGAAACGAGCATAGAGAAGTGTCAGCGCATCGTGGACGAACAGCCTGAAGCGTTGCGGGAGGCGCGCCCCGACGTTACGGCTGAGGCTTGGCAATATCGAATCGTGGAAAGCGAGTTAGAGGCACTTCGAATAAAGCTACTCCATGAAGGCGTGCAGCTTGACCCCGAGGAACGCGCTTCTCTTGAACGTGGGATTGTCGGGTTTAGCAGGGTGTTGGACACTCTTTTCCCTGCGGGCGGAACCAAAATACCTCCCTCGTCAATGTACGATCGGTTTTGGGATCAGTTGAAGGGTGACGGCTGGCTTGACTAGTTACGAGTCATTTGTAGACAGAGCCTAGGGACCGAGTCCTGACAATCCTCGTGCCGGGGTCTTGGTTCTCAGAGGAAAGATTCAACACTGTTCATCGGTGATCCCGAATCAGGGTTTTGTTAGTTTGGTATGTAATTCGCTATTAGTCGACCCTGGCTTGAAGTTCCACCAGCGTCCGATCCACATCCTCCGCTTCGAGCGACAATCGTTCCCATTCGTCCCACAGAGATTTCTGCTCTTCCTTAAGAGTTCGGTAGCGTTTGCCGGATTCTTCCAACTGCGTCCGATAATCCAACCGATCAGGGTCGGCGAACATTGCTTCAAGCTCCGAGGTGAGTGCTTCGCGCTCGGCGATAGCTGCGCTGATCTTGTCAATCCGGGCCGCAAGCTGACGCGCCTGCTTGCTCAGCGAACGTTGTTGCTCCATGCTGGCTGAAACGGTTCTCCGAGATCGTCGACCATTGGTCGATGTTTGTCGAGATCCGTTGTTGCCGTCGCCGTTGCCACTGGTCGAAGCGGACCTCATTCCGGCTTCCTGCTCCTTCCGGTACAGATAACCGTCGTAGTCACCCTGGTAGACCTTTGGCAGTCCGCCTTCAATCTCGATGATCTTGTTTGCCACTTGTCGGATCAAGGTACGGTCGTGGGTTACCAGACAGATCGTGCCGCGGTAGTCACCAAGAGCATCGGCCAGGATCTCACGAGATGCAATATCCAAGTGGTTGGTCGGCTCATCCATCAGCAGGAAGTTGCTGGTTTGGAGGAGCAGCTTGGCCAGCGCAACCCTCGCCTTTTCGCCCCCGGACAGCACGGAAATAGGTTTGAGGATGTCATCTCCACTGAATAGAAATCCTCCCAGCGTGTTGCGCAAGTTCTGATCCGACTCGATTGGCGCTGTAGCACGCAATTCTTGGAGAGGATTGTTGTTGGGGTTGAGCAGGTCGAGTACGTGTTGGGCGTAGTAGACCGAGGTCACGTTGTGCCCGAGTTTGCGCTGTCCGCTGTCGAATGGCAAGACGCCGGCGAGAATTTTGAGCAAGGTCGATTTGCCGGCTCCATTAGGACCGACGAGAGCAACGCGGTCGCCACGCTCCAGTGTCAGATTCAGCCCACGGTAGACAACATTGTCGCCGTACGATTTGTCGACGTTGGTCAACGTCAAAACGTTCGCACCGCCGCGCGGGGGTTCTGGAAATGAAAAGCGAACCTTCTTGGTAGAGCGTGGCAGGTCAATAACCTGTATCTTCTCCAGTTGCTTAATCCGACTTTGGACTTGGGTCGCCTTGGTCGCCTTGGCGCGAAAGCGTTCGATGAACTGCGTTTGCCGTTGTATCTCTCTCGACTGGCGTGCGGCGGCTGACTGTTTGATTTCCATCGCTCGCTCACGAGCAACCAGGTAGTTGTCGTAGTTGCCGTTGTGATGCACGACCTCTCCAGGTTCGATGGCCAGAATCTGGTCGGCGACTTGATTCAAAAACGCCCGGTCGTGAGATGTGACGACCACACCTCCGGGGAATGAGGAGAGGTATTTCTCAAACCACAGGTGGGCTTCGAGGTCGAGGTGGTTCGTCGGCTCGTCCAACAGGAGGATGTCCGGCTTTCTGAACAGTAGTCGTGCCAGTTCGGCCCGCATGATCCAACCGCCGCTGAACTCGGACATATTGCGAGAGAAATCCGACTGCTTGAAACCGAGTCCCGACAGAATCGCCTTCGCCTCATGGTCGCGATTTTCCCCACCGGCAGCCTCCAACTCCAAATCGAGCTTCGAGAGCAGATCCATCAAATCCTGCTGTTGCACAGGATCAGTCGCCACCGACACGGCGTCCCAAGCGGCGGCAATGCGGTCGGTAAGCGCGTTCACCTCATGGTTGGCATCCAACACCTCTTGCAGCAACGTACGACCGCCAAACTCCCCCGGTTCCTGCCTCAGATACCCGACCGTCGTATTGCGACGCCGCGAAACCGAGCCGCTGTCCGGCTCGTTTTCCCCCGCAAAAATGTCCAGCAGAGTCGTCTTCCCCGAACCGTTGGCACCGATCAACGCAATCCGATCTCCGGTCGCCATAGACAAGTTCAGCCCACTGAACAGCGTGCGTTCAGAGTAGATTTTGCTGATGTCAGATGCGAATAGCATGGGTATGCGCTAGGGCAGAGCTTGTGTCATCCCGCCCATCAAGCGACCTGCGTTGAATATGGACGCCACCACCTTTTGATTATCGCAGACACCAAAATGCGTCAATCCCGAAGACCCGTCATTCCTGCGAAAGCAGGAACCCAGAGGGGGCGTGCACGGGTGGTTCATACCTAAACTCATTGCCATTCAATCGCTCCGAATAGTTATGTACAGAACCCGGACGCGCAGACGTCGAACCTCAACGAGAAGCCGTCTGACAATACCATTGAGAGGGCGGGGGAGTGGACCTTATGTTGCGTTGGCGACACAAGAAGCCTTCCCCCAGTTAACGCACTAGGCAAGGAAGCGGAATTGCCCGCAGCACAACCTCAACCAGTAGATCTCGACGAACGCGCCGACACCGCGACCGAGTATCTCGGCAACATCTTGGATCGCCATGACGCCAGCGATTCCGAAAGCGATATCCGGATCGCCTTCCGCGACTTCGCTTTGCACACCGGACTCATCGCCGACGAAGGCGAAATCAAGACCGAAGTCCCACCGGCGACTGACAGCACGAGGCGCGTCGATATGTACGCGCGCAACACCTACATCGAGTTCAAACGAAACCTCATCGTCAACGGACGCATCGATCCCAACTACACAACACAACTGGACGGTTACCTTCTGGAATCGGTCAAATCCGGTTGGGGTATCGAGAACGGAATCCTCACCGATGGCAAGCATTACCTGAAACGCAACATCGGTGAGGGCATCCTGCCGATCGCGCAAAACACTGCGTACACCTTCGAGCGGCCGAACCAAGGACCTCGACTTCGCGAATACCTCTTCGGCATCTTGAACACCGATGCGCTGAACATCGCGCCGAGTCCCGATACCCTCACCAAGCATCTCGCCGCCGGCAGCGACCTCCTGAATCAGGCCACAGCCCTCCTGAAAGACGCGCACGACGCAAACCGCGACAACCCCACCGTTGCGGTAAAGCGAAAACTCTGGCAAGACCTCCTCGAAGTCGCCCTCGGACAAGACTCGACCGGCGACCCCGACACTGCCGATTGGCTCTTCATTCGCCACACATATCTCACCACGCTTATCGCCCTCATCCTGCAAGCCCATTTCGGCATCGACATCGTCCACGAAGCAGACAACGCACCTGAAGCCCTCCTCAACGGCGACACGCTCCACGCACACACCAATCTAAAGGGCGTCATCGAATCCGACCTCTTCCAATGGCCCGCCGAGATCGGCGCCACGCAATATATCCGCTCCATCGCCCGAAAAGTCGCCCAATTCGACTGGTCCAAACGTCCTGACGAACTAGCGGCTGTCCTCTACCAGAACACCATCACAACCGAAGAACGCCGCAAGATGGGCGAGTACTACACGCCCCGCTGGCTCGCGGAGACCATGGTCGAGGAACTGATTCCCGATCCGCAAAACACCGTCGCCATGGACCCCTCATGCGGCTCCGGAACCTTCATCGAGTGCCTCGTACGCAACATCATTGACCACTCGCACAACCAGCATCCCATCGAGACTCTCCGAAAACTCCAAAACAACGTCATCGGCATCGACCTCCATCCCGTCGCCGTGCAACTCGCAAAAGCGACTTGGGTGCTCAACTCACACGAAGTCATCAACGCCGCCCGCTACGCCGACTATGACAACGACATCGCGCCGCCCATATACCTAGGCGACTCCCTGCAGCTCCGCTACGAACGCGACATTACGACCCGAGGTGGCCACGTCACGCTTCGCACCACTGAGCAACTGCCCGGCGAAACCGACACGCTCCGCTTCGAGATACCTATGTCGGTAGCTCGTGATAGCGAGAGTTTCGATCGGTTGATGCTCGACCTCGCACAAGCCATCATCCACGGCACTGATCCCGACGCCGTCCTCGACCGACATCAGATAACCGATACGGTGGCGCGCTCATCGATGGCGAAGATCGCACAGCAGATGTTCGAACTCCAAGCCATCGACCGCGACCATGTCTGGTCCTACTATCTGCGCAACATGGTGCGTCCAGCCGTCATCGGTGAGCAGCGAGTCGACGCCATCGTTGGCAATCCGCCTTGGCTGAGCTACAACAAGAGCGCCGATATCATCCGCGAGGAACTGGTAAACCTCAGCCAAAACGACTACGGCATCTGGGTCGGCGGGCGGCAAGCGTCCAATCAGGACATCGCCACTCTCTTCTTCAGCCGAGTTACTGACCTCTACCTGAAACCAGACGGCAAGATCGGCATGGTCTTGCCGCACAGCGTTCTGCGATCTGGACAGCACCTCAAGTGGCGGAGCGGTTACTGGCAGTCGCAAGACCTAAACAGCAAACGTGCCGCTGCCGTCGATTTCAGCATCAAGACCCCCTACGACCTAGACAACCTCGAACCCAACAACTTCTTCCCGATCGCCAGCGCAGTCGTGTTTGCCCGGGGGTGCGAAAGCAGCAACGACTTCGACAAAATCAAGCATCAGGCTCGCTCGCTCGCACCCGGTCGCGTGGAGATGTGGCGCGGCCCCACCGACACGCTCAAGGTGACCCGTCAGACTGAATCTCTGCACCACGACGACGGCAAGTTTCATTCACCCTACGCGAGCATCGCAACGGAGGGTCCGTCCATCAGAGATCGTCGGCTCTTTTTCGTATCGGTCGAACCAAACCAAACCTTCATGGCTGCTCCCAACACCTTCAAAACTTATCCGCGCAAGGGATCGCAAGACAAGAAGAAGTACGACGTTGGCGTGCTGGATGGCAACGTCGTCCACAATGACAACCTGTTCGACATCTATTTGGGCGAAAGCGTCGCGCCTTATGTGACCCTATCGCCGTTAACTGCCGCGTTGCCAGTGGACAAACCATCCATGACGTTGCCGCTCGATCACAGCAGTTGCCCCGTTAATCCCAAAACCGGCAATGTCAGGCACAACGCATGTGTAGTAGACACCGCTCAACTCGAAACCCGAATTCGATCGCGTTGGAACACAATTGAGTCCCTCTGGGATGCCAACAAAGGCAAGAACGACAAAATGTCGCTCTATCAACGACTAAATTACCACAACATATTGACCAGCCAACTGGAATGGCTACGCGATCCCGGCAATCGTCCGGTTCGCATTGCGTACACTACCAGCGGCACGCCTACTGCGACGCTAATCAGCGACGACAAAGCCATTTTGGATGAAACGCTTTATCAAGTAACTTGCCAAAATCTCGATGAGGCATACTACCTGCTGGCAATCATCAACAGCGATGCTCTGGCAACAGCAGTAAATCAATTCATGCCCAAGGGATTGTTCGGCGCACGCCACCTCCACAAACATCTCTGGAAGCTACCCATCCCGGCCTACGATCCCAACGATGCTGACCACGCCAACCTCTCCCGCCTAGGCAAGCGCGCAGCTGTCGAAGCGGAGAATGTGATCGCCGGGTTGGGTGACCCGGTGCCATCGGTTACGAAGGCGCGGTCCGTGTTGCGGCATGAATGGCAGCCGAATAGCGTAACCGCTCAGAACATCGAAACCGCCGTTCAACAGCTGTTGTCGTGATGGGGTACCTCCCCATTTTGCGCAGCAAAAAGGGGACGCGGCGAGCGAAGCGAGTCGCAGAGGCTTCATACCTTGCGAATAAACGTCGGCACGTACCATTGAGCGAGTGAGGGATTGATGAATGGAAGGCGATTTCTCTGGACGCGAGCGGTACTGCGAAGGGAAGGTGCATTTCACAGCTTCAACAAATGATGAGATCCTGAAAATTCTTAGCATTAGGATTGCAATAGGACAAGAACATGAAAAAAACCATTGACCAATTCATGTGGGGCTATCAGGAACATTTCAGGATCGGGGTCGAATTGGGTGTCTCGAGCGCACTATCGGCAATCGGCATGAAAATCGATGTCCGCGCGGTGCTGGTTGGCTTTGTGACCGACGGCAGTCCCAGGCACCAAATCTGCATCGAGCCTGAGGATGGACCCCTATCAGTAGAGCATCTTTGCGACATCTCTGATCGTGCCGTCGAATTGTATAAAGACAATCCTGACTCCCAGATATTCCACAGCCATCCTCTATACCACCAACAGCGCCAGGATGCCCTGATGCGTAGAGCACGATCCGACGCTCTAGCCGAAGCGATTTGCAAAGCTGACATATTTGAAGGATTGACTTTTTTCGCGAGCAGTGGCACACCCGTCGATGGATATGAAGTCCTCACTTGCGTAGGAATTCCCACTGATGCGCTGGACCGCTTGCCAACTCTCGATGATTCTAGGGTTGGAGTAATCAATGTCTTGCAGTCTTTCCAGCAAGGGGTGATCGATGAGTGCCTAAGACGCGCTGATCGCGCACTTTATCTACCAGATCCTGGCGCAGGCATTTCCGTGTTGGGATCCACAGAGAATATCGTCAAGAGCGCCGCAGATAGTTTCGTGCAGGGAGCTGGATACCGTGTCGGTTTGCAGTCTGTTGATCTTTTCTCGTCGGTTAACTCATTCACGTCTCTTAGCTATGAGCGCGCTGGTGCCAACGGCAAGATCCTGATCACACCTCGCGAAAAAACAACTAATCGTACGTTAGTTCGATTTGAATATCCAGTCCCACATACGCGAACTAGAAGGTTTCGTAAACTTCTAGAACTAAGTGACGACTCTATTTCCATAATGGTGGACGATCAAGGCGCCTACGGCCTCGGTTCTTGCGCATCTGGTACTGACGTCGTCGAGATTTCCGTGGTTGGTCATGCGGAATGGGAACTAGCTATCGATGGGCAAGTGTATTTGAGAGTAACCTACGGAAAAGCGACCCTCCCTAGGCCGCTGCTTAATTTCGACGAATTCAGGGAAACTGCCGAACAGGTTCTCGGCGCAATCGAGTTCAATCGAATTTGGTCGATCATTCAAGGGGCGCAACAAGGCGGACATGGGACCGCTTTAGTTGTGTCGAGTGATCCAGCGGGCGAAGCCAATCGCCTCGGAGCCGAAGCAGTGCCGATTGCTCCCACTCTGTTGGAGCCAGTCGAGATCGTCCGGCTTGGTGCAGTTGATGGTGCTGTACTGCTTGGAACGGACGGGCGATGTCACGCTTTTGGCGTTATTCTCGACGGTCTGTCGCGTGGCGAGGGCGATCCAGCAAGAGGTTCGCGGTACAATTCCGCCGTTCGCTATCAAAGAACTACGGAAATTCCATCAATAATCGTGGTCATCTCCGACGATGGCACAATCGATTTGGTTCCAAGGCGTATGCCGCGGGTGCCACGAGAGCACGTGCAAGAGGTAGTCCGCGCTTTCTTGGACATTTGCGATTCCGAGCACGCCGACGGCCGCGAATTCTCCCGGGCTGACGATCTCGTTTTACGCTACAGGTTCTATCTCAACGCTGAGCAATGTCGATCAATAAACGAAAGTTTCGAACGTGAGATGCGTCGATGGTTGGAATCGGGCAATATGCAAATCATCCGAAAACCGCTTGAACCGCATCCTGACATGAACGATTCTTATTTTCTCTAGGTTTTTTATGTAACCCCTTACTGACGTTAGTTTACAAATCCATTCAACCGTGCGCCCCCGTATCCACCAGCGGTTGAATGTTGCCAATATCGGTTGTGGACCGTGCAACGTCAAAGTCGTATATGCGCTGTAGGTTGAGCTAAAATTCAGGGGGAATTCCGAGAGCGCGTCTGACGCGCGTCGAGGTATTCCGTCGCCCAGTGCTACTGGATGGCCTCAACGTCAGACAGTCTATTCGGAGCAAGATGGGAGGCGCAAATCTCGCACGTGCACCCTAGACTGGTGAAATGTCTCACCCCTACCGAGGTGTTTCCTATCCTGTCGGCCCTTTTGAATACCAGATCGAAGAGTTTGGTTTCTGAATTTTCGAGATATCGACGGATCGCGTAAGCGCACAGATCAGCCAGTTGGACCATGCTGGTCAATTGGCTGTCTACAAACATCGGAGTCTCTATGACGTGTTCAATCCGTGTCCAAAGCGTGCCCTTGCGCAAGAACGTCTTCATCAATTCGGTATGTCTTTTGGCTACAGTCGGATTGTTATCGTGAACGAGTAGACCGTAGCCTGATTGAGTGTTTTGCAAAAAACGTTCAAATCGCGAAACGACTTGCTCAAATGCCTGTTCGTGGATCGTAGTTTTGGCAATTTCTGGGTCGAAGTGCACCTTGTCAATGCATTCAGCGAAAAGCCGGACGACACCCCATTCGGATATCAGTCTTGCAATGTCCGTTACAGCTTGCATCCGTTCGTCATGTGCGAGGTGCACGTAAGCTTCTGACTTTTTGTAGTTCTTCTTGGTCTGCCTATATCTTTTGTTGTCAACCTTTTGCAATCGGAGTAACTCGGCAGTTCTCTTTTGCCGCACTTCTGATCGTCGTCTAGCGGCGGTCATGGATTCGAAACCATTGATCTGCCGTTGCTCAAGGTAAGTCCTCATCATCCAAGCGACATGAATCTCGTCGTTCTCAAGTCCATAGTTGCGCTTGATTTGATCCAGTTGAGTCTGGTGGCTCTTCCAGAACTGGTCGGGTACTGAGACCCCTGCCAAGACGTAGTGCGACGTGTTGCCGGGCACGTCCGGCGTCCCCGATTCGTCGATGTAGCAGAGATTCATTAGGGATACACCTGATAGAAAAAGCGACTAGGTTCGAGGCTTGAGCCCCGATTGGAGACGCTTGGCGACTCTCCCTAGACGCTTAAATGACAATTCTATCACGGAAACCAGACTTGTAAGAAACCCAGTTGACGCGTCGAAACCTGAGAGGTGAAAAAGGAGCATCCTACGAGGGTATCCGGCGGGATCGTGCAACTGCTCAGGAGTGATGAACCGCGCGGAGGCGTTGCGAGCGATTGCCCATTCGCCCCGTAACTCCGTTTAACGCTTCGGAGTCGCCGATCTGTTGGTAACCGGCGGTGAGCATTTGGGCGCCGATGACACCGATGGTGTGGATTGCCGAGTTACGTGGAAGTCGACTCTGCCGGGAGCTTCTGGTGTTTGGGCGGCTACCCGCGCGGCGCGGGATCCTCAAGGGATTCAAGGCGTAGCCTCAGACCAAGGGCGCTGGTGATTTTAAGCAGGGTTGCCAGAGTGGGGTTGCCGTCTTCCGACAAGGCATCGTAGAGGTTGCCGCGATTAAGGCCGGTGTCGCGGGCGAGGGCACTCATGTTTTGTGTTCGGGCGACGTGCTTTAAGACGGCGCGAATCACGGTGCCGTCGCCAAGGTCCTCGTCCGTAGCTGCTTTGAGAAGCTCTCGGACGTCCGCATCGGTCTTGACGTAATCCGTTGCATTGAACTCTTTATACTCCTCAGGCATTAGCTCCTCCATTCGGTTGCCATTGTCTTGGCGCGCTCGATATCTCGCTGTTGGCTGTCCTTGTCGCCGCCGCATAGCAGGACGATCACCTCATCGCCTTGCCTACTGAAGTAGACCCGGTATCCGGGTCCGTGGTGGATCCTCATCTCAGACACGCCGTCACCAACAGTTTTCACGTCTCCGAGATGTCCGTCTTTGGCTGCCAGCAATCTGGCGACGATACGGGCCTTCGCCCGGCGGTCCCGCAACCTGCGCAACCAGCGATCAAACGTAGCGCTTCGCAGGATCGTCAACATGGTCATATTGTACGTTACACCATACAGCATATGAAGGTAATTTGGTTACCGCCGCATTCCTTACTGCGTTTCCGCTGACCGCCATTGGCCGGAGAGTTCGCCTCCGTTCGATGATTAGTTCGGTTCCAGTCATATAAATTGATTCGTCTGAAGCCAGAGATGCCACTCCGTAGGCGATCTCTTCCGGGGTGCCCATTCGACCCATGAACCTGTTGAAGGCTTCGGTGTTGATGGATTGGCCGCATTGAGTTGCCAACACGGGGAGGATAAGATAGGCCGTAAGTGATCAATTGATGAGGGCATCAACGAAGGCGAAATTTTCAATGGATCAAAGGCTTCAAATCTTGGACGCTTCGGAAGATACGCAAGCGGAGTTTGACCGGTTGACCGCGGAGTGGAAGCGGGAGACGGCACATCTTTCGTCGCCGAGCATGATTGCCAAGCATCGGGCGTATGAGGAGATCATCGATATGGGATTGGTCGCGATCCCATTGATTCTTCGAGATTTGAAAAAGGCACCAGCGCTGTGGTTTATGGCACTCTTAGCCATCACCGGAGCGTCACCTACTCGTCCTGACGATCATGGGAATATCGATGCGATGAGAGCGTCGTGGCTCGATTGGGGTGAGCGCAACCAACGCATCTGAAAACCGGACGTTGGACGAGCAAACTTGGGACAAGCGGCGGCATCGGAAATCGGCATATAATCCCAGCACGTAACGCCACTGAAGAGGGCGACCAAAATTCCCCAAAAATACGACACCATCATCGTCGGCGCGGGCTCGGCCGGGGCCATCCTTGCGACGCGGCTGACGGAGGACGCGGACCATTCGGTGCTGCTCATCGAGGCGGGGCCCGACTACCCGGATTTCGAAACGATCCCGGACGAGGTTAAGTATGGCTACGGGCACAAAAACCGGCCGTGGCGTCGGGCGTATAGCGATCATCGCTGGACGTTTGTGGCTCGTTACACCGACGAGGCGATGCCGGGTCTGGTGCCGCGAGGCAGGGTAGTGGGCGGTTCGAGCGCCGTGAACGCTCAGATTTTCTTGCGGGGCGTGCCGGAGGACTACGACACATGGGCATCGTGGGGCAACGATAGGTGGAGTTTCGAGGAGTTGATGCCCTACTTCCGGATGATCGAGACCGACACCGATTTCTCCGGCGACTTCCACGGGTCAGACGGCCCCATCATCGTGCGGCGCTTCAAGCCCGATGAGTGGAATCCTCCTTCACGCGCCTTCTATGAAGCGGCGCTGGCCAACGGTTTTCCGGAATGTCCAGACCACAACGCTCCCGATACTACCGGCATCGGTCCGACACCGCTAAACAATCCCGGCCGCGTGCGGTGGAGCACGGCGATCGGTTACCTCAGCGATGCCCGAGACCGAACCAACCTCACGATCCAGCCCGATTGCCTAGTCCACAAGGTGCTGTTCGACGGCAAACGCGCCGTAGGGATAAGAGCAGAGACAGATGGCGAAGTCGTCGACTACGGCGGCGCGAACATCATCCTCTCCGCCGGCGCGATCGGCTCGCCGCACCTGTTGCAACTCTCCGGCGTCGGACCGGCGGAGAGTCTGGATGCCGTCGGCGTTCCCGTGCTGCACGAACTGGAAGGCGTGGGGTCGAACCTCCGCGATCATCCGCAGGTCCGGGTTATTTGGAGGAAGCGCGAGGGATTCGAACTACCCGAAGACACACCAGGCATCCAGATGACTCTGCGGTATACAGCCGAGGGATCCGATTTGCCGAACGACATGCTGATCCACCCGGGCTCGCGCAGTCCGGTCGAGATCAAGCCGTATCGACCCGGCTCCAGCGACGAAATCGGCCTTGCAATGATCATCTGCATCGACCTTGCCGTCGGAGCGGGACGTATTTACCTTCGTGACAAAGACCCTCACATCCAGCCGTTCCTCGACTACAACTATCTTGAGGACGATTTCGACACGGCAAGGTTGCGCGAAGGGGTGCGCATCTGCCTCGATTTCGCGGAATACGAGGGTTGGAACAGTTTAGTTAAGGAGCGCGTCGAACCGACGGACGCGGATCTCGAATCTGACGAGTCGCTGGACGCTTGGATCCGGCGATGGGTCGCCACGAGCCACCATGTGTCTGGCACCTGCAAGATGGGCCCCGACTCGGACCCGATGGCCGTGGTCGACCAGTTCGGCAACGTGCGCGGACTCGAAAACCTAAAGGTCGCCGACGCATCGATCATGCCCGACTGCATCCGCGCCAACACCAACGTCACCTCCATGGTGATCGGCGAACGCGTAGCAGCGTTCATCGGCGAGGGATTATGATATGACAGCCCAGTTCACATTGAGTGCCTTCGGCGATGAGATCGACGCCGATGTCGATGAGCAGTTGCGGGTTCTGAACGAGCTCGAGATCGGATATCTTGAATTGCGTTCGGCATGGGGCACCAACGTCCTCGAACTGAGTGACGATGAAGTGGCCCGTTTGCTCGACCGATGCAAGGCGCACTCGATTCGCGTGAGTTGCGTTGGGAGCCCCGTAGGTAAATCGCAGATAAGTAAACCGATTGGTGAGGTTGTAAGCGATTTAAAGCGCATCATCGACATCGCCAAAATGCTAGGCACCGATCGAATCCGCGTATTCTCCTTCTATCCCGATGACGAAGGTCAACAAGCCGCGCTTGTCGACGAGTCGATATCTCGCCTGAGCCAGATGGCAGACGTGGCAGGCGAGCAGGGCGTGATCCTATGGCTGGAAAACGAAGGCGGTCTGGTTGGCGACACACCCGAGCGGTGTCGGGCAATCGTCGAAGGCGTGGACAGTCCGAACCTCCGATATGTGTGGGATACCGGAAACTATCCCCAAGCCGGCGTCGAACGCTCCGTCGATCGCGGTTGGCCCCTTCTAGCTGAATACACGGATTGCGTGCAAGTGAAAGACACTCGGATCTCAGACGGCACAATCACCGTCGCGGGCGAAGGCGATGGCCAGGTGCGCGAGCTGCTAATCAACCTCCGAGACGTCGGCTACGTTGGCTTTCTCGCGCTTGAGCCACACCTGGCGTTCGCTGGTAGGCGCGGCGGATTCAGCGGCGCCGAAGGAATGAAGATGGCGGCGGACGCGCTGCGCGGGTTGATGGCGGAGACGGGGTGTGTGGAGGCGCGACCCTAGCCACCGTACGGCTTTTAAAGTCCTACGTACATGAAAAATCCGAGGGATCCGGCGACCGAGTTGCAATCTTGGCAAGGGTTCCTATTTGTAGAATCGCCGCGCATAATGCCGACGACTCAAGGGCAACGAATTGCGCATAGCCCCTAGATGATGTGATCCGGATCAACCCTGGCAATCCACGCCCCCGTCGCTTCGTCGTGCCTCAACATGATCGCCGCATCAGTCCACAATGAATCGCGTTCTTGGACCGAGCGAACCGAATCAAAATTAAAATTTGTGTTTGCAATTCGTTGTATCAAAACGTCTCTAAAGGGAGTTCGATTGTGAATTATGGTCTCAAGATTAATGGCCGGTTAATGACGGTTGACTTTACCCGTATCGGAACGCGAGCGATCCTCGCGATCAGTGTCGGGGTGTTGTCGATCGTTGCAATCACACTGCTCGGACCAGGCGTATCAACGACCGCGCAGGAGACCACGAGTTGCCAAGTCATCGACTTGGGGACGTTAGCCACGGGCGCCGATAGCAGTCTCGAGGCTGAGGGGCGACGGTGAGCGGATGCACCACGGCTCTGGGATCGATATCCGGAACTTCCACCTTGCAGGGCACTTGGACCGACGAGTGCGTGTCGTCGAACCGCCGGGGTACCAGATACGCCCGCTATTTCACCTTCGAGCTCGCGACCGCGGCCGAACTGACGATCGAGCTCGTCTCCGAGATCGACCCGTACCTCTACCTCATGGCAGGCGCCGGAACTTCGGGCACCGAGCTGGCCAAGAACGACGACAGCCGCGACTTCGCTTTCGGATACAGCGACTCGAGGATCACGTACGAGGCTGCCGCCGGGACGTACACCGCCGAAGCCACGACCTACGCACGGACGAGCACCGGCGATTTCACGATCAGGATCGATGCCCTCAGCGAGCCGACCGAACCGACGATCGTCCAGGCGACGCCGGGCGACGGCGAGATCGTCGTGACGTGGAACGAGCCGGACCGAACCGGCGGAGCCGCCATCACCGACTACCAGGTGCAGTACGGGACCGCCGCTAGCGGTCAGGCGCGCTCGGTGACCGATCCCAGCATCAACTGGAGGCTGGCCGGGTGGCAGTCCGCGTCCTCCGCCAGGACGAAGACCATCACCGGACTCACCAACGGCACCACATACTACGTCGCGGTGCAGGCCCGCAACGACATCGACCCCGCCGACGGCGACGGCGCCCTCTCCGAGGCCGTCACCGCGATTCCAGTGGCGTCATTGATGAACGCGCCGCCGACGTTCGACCAGGCCAGCTACAGCCTGAACGTACGCAAGGACGCGCCGTCGGGACACGCAGTCGGCTCCGTCGCTGCCACGGACGCCGACACCGACGACGAACTGGCGTACAGGATCAGCGGCACCACGAAATTCGCCATCGACAGTGCGACGGGACAGATAACGACTTCCGGGCTGCTGCTCAGCCTTACGAGCACTTCTTACGATATGACTGTCTATGTCTCCGACGGTGTCAATCTAGAGGTCAGCGTCCCGGTTACGGTGACGCTCGACCCTTCGCCGATCGAGCTGACGATAGAAAATTTGGACGCCGAGACGGACATCGGGGCCATCGACGTGTTCGCGGTCGTTGCGAACAACCTCGTGCCTGGCACTTCGTACGTGATGGAAGCGACCACCAACGCCGTGGGTCAGGCCGGCTTCGACAGCTGCGCGTCGATCAACAAACTCATGCCCTTCCAACCGTTAGCCGCCGAGAAGACGCTCTCGTTCTCGCTTCGCGGCTGCGACGGCGTGCTCCATGCATATGTCTTCGCCAAGTTGAAACTCTCGGGCAACGAAATCGCCACAACCACCGGCACCTTCAGCGTGCGGCCCGCCCCGCCAATCAATCTGCGAGCCATCGGAGACAGTCCTTCATCATCGAACGGCAAGGCGACAATCAGATTCGACACCACCGCCAGTACCACCTACATCGCCAGATACAATCGTTGCGAATGGGCAGACGACTACTGCGTGACTTCGCGACCGTCGACATGGGACGGCACCACGTCGCCCAAGACGGCCGATTTGAAGACTTTCTCCCGCGGCGGTACCGCGGTGATGGCACACGAAATCAGCATCGAAGGGCTGACCATCAACTTGGAGTCGGACGCAATCTACAGGATCGAGGTGGCGACTTTGCTAGGCGGCGTGGGTGGAGTAACCGGACCGTACTCCGAGCCGGCGTTCGTCTATACGGCTCATGAACTTCCTGACAGGATCGCGGACGTGACGGTTCCGAGCGGTTATGTTTCTCCGAGAATCGGTTCGGTTCCTATCAAGGCGTATTGGTCAACCCCGGAATACACAGCGACTATTTGCGACGACACATTCAACCCACTTCCGGGTGGCGCTGACAAGGTCGCTAACGGGATCTCAACTTGGAACAATGCTTTGAAGTGGATTTACGAAAATGGCACAGAAGACAAAAACATCGTCGAAGTCAGCGTTACCCGCCGCAACTCCTGCTCGTCCTTTAACACGAATTTGAGCGGCGATGAAGATTATCCGGGCAGAATGCACGTCAGGATGGCGGTTGACATGAACGAATTTGAAGACCAGTGCGGTATGGATAGTGGAAACCAAAGAACCAAAGCATGTGTGCCACGCCGCGCTGGCGCTACGGCACCTGACTTGCCGGTGACTACTGAAGCGCCCATATTCTTCAGGCCCGTAGTAGCGAATTTCCCAGACTGGGACAACTTGGACAACGCGAGTTGCGCACGGGTGTATCGAACGGCGATACACGAGGCCGGACATGCGCTGGGTCTGGGCCATTCAGCTAAACTCAATCTTTCGGTGATGTACTACTCTGGGACCGACAGGCATTGCACGCCACAAATCCTTGACGCTTTGGCCGTGATAGGCCTCTATCAGTACCAATAAACATGACGGGAGACTTTCAATGCGAATCACATCCATAGTCTGCTTATTTTCGTTATTGGCCTTTGCCACAGCCTGCGGAAGCGCATACGCGCCAGCGCAGGAAGGGGAAGCGACTCCCGGCTCTGCGCGGGTCGTGTTTGAAGCCGAGAAGGTTTCGTATCTCGAAACGACCGTAGCGCCGTGTGCCCCTTTGTCGTGGTCCGAAGCCGATCCTTGCGCTCTCCGTGATTGGGAAAATCGTTACTGGATCGATTACATAGCTCAAGATCAAGAATTCTTTACCGAGGTCGAAGTTGAGTCGGAGTATTTTCTTCCATACCCGCCGCCAACCGCGCTCGAAGTTATACGGGCGGAATTTGAACAGGAAAAAGGAGCCACAGGCTACGGATATTCTGGGCGGCTGCCGCACATAATAGCCAGAGGCGTTTTCGTTCCGGGAACCGCTCGTTGCGCGATGCACGACCATCGGGTGGACGCGCATCCAGATCCCAATCTGTTCAACGCCCCCCCCAACACTTCAGATATTGAGTGCTATATGGATTTCAATGTGAGGGAATACGTGATCGGAAAAGGTCCGGAGAGACTCACCGTACGGCCGTTCACCGACGTTCCATACAGCTGGAAGGACTACGAGTACTACTCGTCCCCTGAGTACTTGAAAAAGGTCTCGAAACGTGCCGACGCGGTGTGGGCGAATAGCGAATTTGTCGTGGAGCTCGGATTGAACAATTACCACCATGTCGAAGTTTGGGCGGTCCGTGGAATCGCCGATCTGCAAAAGAGATCCGATGGCACCGTGTTTTTGTACTGGAACAATTCGGTCGAGCTCTACACCGAGGAATACGGCGATGTCAGCGAGTACGTGGACGTGCTCGAACCGCCGTGGGACGACTACGTAAGAGATACGAGGAACGCCAGAGCGACGGTCGAGGCGGAACACGATTTCAGCTTCGCGGACGACGCAAACCTCCTACATCTGCGTGAGCATCTGAAGAATTACGGCCACTACGAAGAATTCGCCGAATATATATCGCCGCCACCTCCCCCGTTCACCGATTGAACACAAACCGCAAGGAAATCTCATTGATGACCAATCGCATAACCTCCCCCATCCTAATCCCCGCCGTCGCGCTGCTGTTCCTAGCAGCAGCAATCGCCATCGGCTACCAGGTCGCCTCGGCGCAGACCTCGCCGGGCTCGGCCGGCGACGACCCGCCGGCCGCGCCCACCGGGCTCACCGCCATTCACGACGGCGTCGGCGTGATGCTGGCGTGGGACGACCCCGACGACGACTCGATCGTCGGCTACCGCATCTGGCGGCGGTACCACCGCGACAGCCACGAGGACGCGGAGCGCGATCCGGTCGATGACGAGCTTCAGCTCCACGTCAGGCACACCGGCAGCTCCGAGAACCACTTCCACGACAGCGACTTCGTGGAGCACGAGACGGTGTACGGATACGCCGTAGCCGCGATTGACTCCGACGGAACCGAAGAGGCCACGTCCGACGAGGTCACCGTAACCACGGCGGAAGGTCCCGGACAGGCACCTGGCGAGATCGAGGGCGTCGCGCTCGAGGTCGTCGAGGGCGACGTCAAGATAACCTGGAGCAGCCTTAACGACGACACGATCACCGACTTCCACATCAGCCGGACGTCGGAGGACCATGTCGAGGGCGGCAACTGGATCCATCTCACGAACCCGCACCACTCGACCGTCGAGTACATCGACTTCCACGGGCTTTCGGAAGGCAATACGTACGTCTACACCATCAGCGCGCAGAACGAGCACGGCGTCGGCCCGCACTCCGACCCGGCGCGCGTAACCGTCGTCGGCAAATCGTCGCCGGACGAGACGCCGACGCCCGCGGGCGACGCTCCGTCGGCTCCGACCGGAGTGAGCGCGGAGGCGGTTCACGACACGGGCGGCCACAAGGTCGTCATCACGTGGGATACACACGCTTCGGACCAAGGCGTCACCGACTGGGTCATCACTCGCTGGGACCCGGACAGCGGCGTCAACCTCGGCCACACCCGGATCGGCGGCCTCGACCACACGCACGTCAGGCACGAGGAGCTCGACGTCGCGCCCGCCACCACCTACGCCTACACCGTCCACGCCGCCAACCAGCACGGCCACGGCGCATACTCGACACGCGTCACCGCCACCACCGGCTCGCAGCAGCCGGCGACTCAGCCGGAAGCCACGCCTGTGGCGCAGTAGGCGACGTTCCAGGCCGGCTGGGGCGGATGGTCCATGCACCTCGACGCGTCCTCCGACGCGGCGCCGACGATGAGCGGATGCACGACGACGCTGGGATCGATATCCGGAACTTCCACCTTGCAGGGCACTTGGACCGACGAGTGCGTGTCGTCGAACCGCCGGGGTACCAGATACGCCCGCTATTTCACCTTCGAGCTCGCGACCGCGGCCGAACTGACGATCGAGCTCGTCTCCGAGATCGACCCGTACCTCTACCTCATGGCAGGCGCCGGAACTTCGGGCACCGAGCTGGCCAAGAACGACGACAGCCGCGACTTCGCTTTCGGATACAGCGACTCGAGGATCACCTACGAGGCTGCCGCCGGGACGTACACCGCGGAAGCGACGACGTACCCCGCCACGAGCACCGGCGATTTCACGATCAGGATCGACGCGGCGCTGAAGCTGCCGTCGGCGCCCCAAAACGTGAGGGTTGTGCCGGGGAACGGTCGTCTGGTGGTGCTGTGGGATGCGCCGTCGTCGGACGGTGGCTCGGCGATCACGGGTTACCGTGTGGAGCAGCAGGCGTCGTCGGGTGCGTCAGGCTCGTCGGGCTCGCAGACGCGGAGCCGTCGGAGCATCGTCGATCCGTCTCGACTGGTGGGCGTGGATGACAGAGGATATGCGATTCTGGATCTGGTGAATGGGACGTCGTACTCGGTGACGGTGAAGGCTGTGAATGGGAACGGTGACGGGGCGCCGGCGACCGCGACTGCGACGCCGCAGGCGACGACGATCATGGTGACGGCGCCGGACACGCTCGAGGTCGGGGCGAGCGTGAACGTGGGCGTGATTGTCACCGACCAGGTTCAGGGCGCTGACTACCGGGTGCGTCTGTCGATCGACGACGCCTCCAAGATCAGTTTCAACGGCTGTTCTCCGCGGGACGATGCGGATATCCTTGATTCTCTGAGCGCGACGGCAACAGTTCACGCGTGCTCCGTCGGGACTGCCAACATCACGGCGCAACTTGTCGTTCAAGACCACGCAGGCGGTTACCATGTCGTCGCGGCGTCGACAAAAGCGATCCAGGGATCGACTGCGAATCTGACGATATCGGGATTGGACGGATCGGCCGGGACGCTGAACATCGGTGACGATCGTATGGTCACCATCGAAGCATCAAACTTGGCTACCGGTGTCGGTTATTCTCTCAACGTCACAACGAGCGACACCGCGAAGCTGGGATTCTCATCCACTTGCAATCGGATCAATGCTGCTCGCGAAATTCGCAGCACCAGCGGGACCATGGACGACGCTTCGTTCGAATTGCACGCATGCGTGGCGGTGCACCGGGCCACAGTCACGGCGACGCTGAGTCGCGACAACACGGTCGTCGCCACCGCGACCAAGTATGTGAATGTCATACCGGCCGTGCCGACGAATGTGCGCGCAATCGGTCACGGCGAATCGACGACTCTGGGCACGGTGACCATAAGGGTCGATAAACCCGACACGCCGACGGACTACTTGGTGCGGTACAAGACTTGTACCGCGTCCAACAACTACTGCGCCAACAGACCTAATACATGGGACAGACAGAACGTCTTCTTATCGTCAACGGCGAAGACCTTCACCGTGGGAGGCCAAACGCAGTCGGTGCACGAGGTCGAGCTGGCGAATGTCACCCTCGGGGCGCTGTACCGTGTGGAGGTCGCGGCGATCGTCGGAGGTACCTCGGGAGTGAGGTCAGCGGACTACACAAACGATCATGTACTTGCGTTCACCACGTACCGTCGGCCACATGTAAACGCATCGAGCGAATACCCCACGATCGGCACGTTAGCAATTAACGGTTATTGGTCGTCAAAAACCTATCAACCGATCATATGTACCAATACTTTCCCGTCTAATTACGTTGCGCATTTGGACGGAGCATTGAACGCGTGGAAGGGCCTGCCGAAATGGACCGTCGATCCGGCGACTGGCGATGACCACAACATTTTCACGGTTGCAACCCCGGCGCATCGAGCCTGCCCGTTACGTTATACGACGGGTTATCCTGGAACGACCGAAATCAGAATGGCTGTAAGCCAGCACGAATTCGAAGCGTATTGTCCCGCAGACACGGTCATATCGCCAACAACTATTGGTGTAGTTTTCGGTTGCGTAAAGAAACCAGGTACAGCACCAACCGCCGGACCCGTCGCGACTTTGAGTCAGGCGTACATGTTTTTGAGAGATCGTGTGCGTTATGGAGATTGGCTTTCCAACGCGAACAGTTCATGTGTCAACAAACTCCATGAGATCACCGTACATGAAGCGGGCCACGCACTTGGATTGTTCCACTCTACGATTCCCGAACCATTGATGAACCCTAGCGGAGGTCCCTGTGAACCGCAACCCATCGATGTAGCCGCGCTGGCGGGACTATACCAGTCTGGCAATTGATACACCTGAGGATCCGAATGAAATCAGTCATAATCATCTTGATGGTGCTCACAGCGTTCTGGTCCTGGGCGTGCGGGAGCACGTATGTCACGCCTCAGGCTTCGGTGGCATTGGGTGGTGGGATAACGCGCGCAGACGGCGTAGCGGCTTCTGCGGATGATCCATCCTCAAGTTCGTATCTGGAAGCGACTGTGCCACCATGCGCCGCAGTGGAAGGCTCGATTATCGACCCGTGCGAGCGCAAAGTGTGGGATTTGGAGCCGGTGGTTACTTATTCCCATCCCGACCAACCTGAGCTAGCTTCCGTCGAACCTGTTATCCAAATCCCATGGCCTCCTCCGGATCTTGAAAGTGCGTATTTGGAGAGATTCCGATCAGGTCAACATCCCCACATAATAGTGCGAGGAGTGTTTTCGCCGGGAACAACCCGGTGCGTCCTACATGAGAAACGGATTATGGAGGATCGCGGCGAATTGATTCTGCTCGGTGATTCCGAATTTGAGCGTTCAACATTCGGTATGTTGGATTGCTACATGGATCTCGCGGTGCGCGACTACGTAGTTGGGCGTGGCCCAGCATCCATAACCGTTCGATACGAAGGCTCGATACCCTACGCCCGAGGCAGCCATGGATTTTACAAGACGGACGAATATCTCAAAGGCCTGTCAACCCATATTGCGGCACTAAGAGAGGGTCGCGAGTTCCTCGTGAGCCTTGGCGAGGGTACCAACAAAGCGGTTGAGGTTTGGGACGTGTATTCGGCGATGTTCGTACAACGGCGTGACGACGACCGAATCGTTGTGACCACTCCTGATTTGTTGCCGTACATAGCGCAAGACAACAAGCATCTGTACGTGCGCGAGGAGTGGGCACTTGGAGAAATCGTGTCCGAAATCTCGCAAACGTTTGAAGACGCCGCGAAGCTGGCCGAGATTACTGTCGTCGAAGACGCGAATCATGTCCATCTGCGTGAGCATCTGAAAAGGCACGGTCACTACGAAGAATACGCAGAGCACATATCCCTGCCACCGCCATTCACCGATTGAACACGAACCGCAAGGAACCCCAACCCATGAAACCCCACGTAACCACACCCATCCTAATCCCCGCCCTCGCGTTGCTGCTGCTTGCGGCCGCGTTCGTCGGCTGGCAGGCGATCTCAGCGCAGACCGCGCAGGAGGAGCTCGGCGAAAATCCACCGCCGGCGCCCACCGGCCTCACCGCGACGCACGACGGCGTGGGCGTGATGCTGGAGTGGGACGATCCCGACGACGACTCGATCGCCGGCTACCAGATCTGGCGGCGCTACCACCGCGACAGCCACGAGGGCGCGGAGCGCGATCCGGTGGACGACGAGCTGCAGCTGCACGTCGCGCACACCGGCAGCTCCGAGAACCACTTCCACGACAGCGACTTCGTGGAGCACGAGACTGTGTACGGATACGCCGTCGCCGCCATCGGCCCCGACGGCGAGGAAGGAACGGCTTCCGACGAGGTCACGATAACCACGCTGGACGCTCCCGGAGAGGCGCCGGACGAGATCGAAGGCGTGGCGCTGGAGTCGGTCGAGGGCGACGTCAGGATCACGTGGAGCAGCCTCAACGACGACACGATCACCGACTTCCACATCAGCCGGACGTCCGAGGACCATGTCGAGGGCGGCAACTGGATACATCTCACGAATCCGCACCACTCGACGGTCGAGTACATCGACTTCCATGGGTTGTCGGAAGGCAAGACCTACGTCTACACCATCAGCGCGCAGAACGAGCACGGCGTGGGCCCGCACTCCGATCCGGCGCGCATAACCGTCGTCGGCAAACCGTCGCCGGACGAGACGCCGACACCCGCGGGCGACGCTCCGTCTGCGCCGACCGGCGTGGGCGCGGAGGCGAGTCACGATGACGGCGGTCACAAGGTCGTCATCACGTGGGACACGCACGCCTCGGACCAAGGCGTCACCGACTGGATCATCACCCGCTGGGACCCCGAATCCGGCGTCAACCTCGGCCACACCCACATCGGCGGCCTCGACCACACGCACGTCAGGCACGAGGAGCTCGACGTGGCCCCCTCCACCACCTACTCCTACACCGTCCACGCCGCCAACCAGCACGGCCACGGAGGGTACTCCCAACGCGTCACCGCCACCACCGGCGCCCAGCAACAAACCGCACCTTCGCCCCAAGCCACGCCCGTCGCGCAGTAGGCGGGCGCCAGCACCGCGCTTGCGAGAGCCGGCCCCGGTGCGTGTGAAACCGCTGTCGGTCACGAACGGGATGACGTGCGCCTCGCTTCGTGTGTACGAATTGGCGGCATCACGCTTCTGTTGCTTAATTGCCATTCTCGACTCAGAGCCTCTATGGCCAGCGCCGGGTCGCGTGCTATCCAGTCGAAGACGGGCACGCCGTGAGCGTGTGCTTTTGTGCGCGGAAATCCAACGTAGCCGCGGAAGCCGGGCTTGAAACGGCCATCGAGTTTCGAGGGCGCGGGCTCGCTCCACGAGTGGTCAGTGCATGGGCATTGGCGGTCCGAGAAACGGGCCGCATCCCGCTGTGCAGCACGTCGTGGTCTAACGATGCATCGCTGGCCGTTGCCCGGAAATTGGGTCTCATGGCATATGCCAGCAGTTGGAGCATCTCTTAAACCAAACGGAGGCAACAGCGCACATTAAACGTTAGAGGATTGCTAAACATCCGCAATCACGAATCGCAGCGTATAGCACCGACAGATAACGGGATGCCGCGTTCATAGAATCAAATGTGGATTTTCTGATTGTTGACGTTGGAGCACACCACGGTTGTTGAGCTGTCGTCAGGAATCGTAGGCAAGGTGCCCCCGATGTTGCCGGCAGGGTACTTGGGTTAACACCGAGAGACGAGATTTATGGGATTCAATTTGAAGTTAGCTGTTTCCGTTGCTGGTTTGGCGCTGATGCTGGGGGCGTTGGTCGCGTGCACTTCCGAAACATCACCGACTCCGACTCTTGAACCCACGTTCACCGCTACGCCGGTGGTTGACACGCCGACTCCGGTTTCGATGCCGACCGCCACCGTTGCTCCGGCAGTTGATACTCCGACTTCGGTTCCTGAACCCACGGCTACGTTTGCGCCGGTAGTCGACACCCCGACTTCGGTTCCCGAACCTACTGCAACCCCTGCGCCAGTCGTTAAAGCTCCGACTGCGGTTCCCGCACCGACCGAGACTCCGACGCCGGTAATCGACACCCCGACTGCGGTTCCCGAACCGACCGAGACTCCAACGCCGGTAATCGACACTCCGACTGCGGTTCCCGAACCGACCGAGACTCCAGCGCCGGTAGTTGACACGCCGACGGCGGTTCCCGAACCTACCACCATCCCGACACTGGTCCCAGAACCAACGGTCACCGTTGCGCCTGAAACTCAAACCGAAGAGCCTTTGGACTTCGATCCATCCGTGGTTCTCGGCACCCTTGCCAACGGCATGTCATATTACGTCAGACACAACGAAGAACCGCGCGGCCGGGCGCACTTATCGCTAGTCGTGAAGGCAGGTTCCGTGCTTGAAGAGGAGAACCAACGCGGTCTCGCCCACTTTATGGAGCACATGGCTTTCAACGGTACCGAGCGTTTCGCAAAACAAGAGATCGTCGACTACTTGGAGTCGATCGGCAGCACCTTCGGCGCCGATCTGAACGCGTATACCTCGTTCGATGAAACCGTGTATTTTCTGGAGGTCCCCACGGACGATCCCGAAATTCTAGAAACGGCGTTCGAAATCCTCAGCGATTGGGCGTACGCGATTTCCTTCGATCCTGAAGAGGTGGAGTTGGAGCGCGACGTGGTCCTGGAGGAGTGGCGCTTGGGACAGGGCTTTGGCGCGCGCTTTCAGGAAAACTGGTTAACTCCAATCTTCGGTGAATCGCGTTACACCGAACGGGCCCCTATCGGACTCCCTGAGATCGTCGAGACCGCTCCTCGCGAGCGTCTAGTGGAGTTTTACGAGCGTTGGTACCGCCCCGACCTAATGGCCGTCGTCGCCGTGGGTGATTTTGACACCGACCTGATTGAAGCCAAGGTGAAACAGCACTTCGCACCGCCACCCGAGGGCGAGGCATCTCAAGTGCGCGCCGGCGTCGGTTCTGACACGAATCGTCCGAGCTTCGACGTCCCCACCCACGATGCACCGCGCATAAACGTGTTCTCCGATCCGGAGGCACCCTCGACTCGGCTGATCCTAGTGCGCAAGTTACCTCCCGAATCCGGTCAAGACCTGTCTGCATTCCGCCGCAACGCGGTTGAGTCACTCGCATTCATGATGTTCAACGCGCGTCTTTTCGAACGCGGCCAAACCGCCGATCCGCCTTACCTGACGGCGGGCGGCCAACGGGGGGCATTTGTGGGACCGATAGACATCGTGCAGTTCTATGCTTGGGTCGAACAGGACGGCATCGAGGCTGGCTTCGCGGCCTTGCTGGAAGAGATGCAACGCGCTCGGCAATATGGCTTCACCGAAACCGAACTCGCACGCGAGAAGGTCAACCTGTTGAGCGCAGTGGAAAACGCGTATAAGGAGCGGGATCAACGAAAGTCTGGGAACCTGGCTCAGACTTACACGGACCATTTCCTCAGCGGAACGCTCGTTCCGGGCCTCGAGGCTGAGTGGGAACTCTACCAAGGGCTGCTTCCGCAGATCTCCTTGGCAGAGGTTGACGAACTCGCGGCAACTTGGGCCCAAACCGACAACACCGTGCTATTGGTGATGCGGCCTGAAGATGAAGACGCGATCGCCGACGATGAACTGGCGACGGTGGTCCAAGCACAACTGGAATCGGCCGATACTCTGCAAATCAAGCCCTACGTAGATTCCTTCGATTATGTTCCGTTGCTGGCACAAATACCAACCGCCGGAAGCATCACCGCAGAAGAGGTGATCGAGTCGATCGATGCTCAAATGTGGATGCTTTCCAATGGCATCACGGTAATCGCGAAGCAGACCGATTTCCGAGATGACGAGGTGGTGTTCACCGCGTTGAGTCCCGGCGGGCTTTCGTTGGTAACCGACATGGACTACGTGTCAGCTCTGTATGCAGACCAACTTGTTGCTGGCAGCGGTGTCGGGTTGCACGACAATGTGACACTTAACAATCTGCTAACCGGCAAGCGGGTTTCAGTGTCCCCGTATATAGGGGATCTGTTCGAGGGATTCAGTGGCAACGCCTCGCCAGATGACCTAGAGACCCTGTTCCAACTGATCACGCTGTACGCGACCGCGCCGCGCCTCGACCCCAACTACTTCTCAAGGTACGAGACGAGCCTCCGTAGCGCTGTCGAAACGCGTTCGGAACAGCCCGACGCGGTATTTTCCGACGCATTGACCGAGGTGCTGACCCAGAACCATTTCCGTGAACGTCCTCTCACTCTAGAAGTGCTGGAGGAACTCAGCATTGAACGCGCGCAGGCGGTATACGCTGACCGGTTCGCGGACCTGGGCGACGCAACCTTCGTTTTCGTGGGCGCCTTCGATTGGGAAGATCTACGGTCGCTGACCAGCACATATCTCGCGAGCCTGCCGACGACAGGTCGCGTCGAGGAGTGGCGCGACGTTGGGGTCGACCCTCCGATGGAATCGGTCGATCACGTCGTTCGCAGCGGCATTGAGCCTCGCAGCATCTCGGCGGTCATCTTCGCAGGAGACGCGGAATGGGCGCGTCAGGATGCGTTGTCGCTAACAGCAGCCGGCGAGATGCTACAGATCCGACTACGTGAGCGACTCCGTGAAGAGCTTGGCGGCACCTATTTCGTCAGCGTGAACGCAAATCTCCAAACACTGCCCGATTCTGAGTACCAGATCTCCATCTTCTACGGCAGCGATCCCGCGCGCGTGGATGAACTCTTGACCGAGGTATTCGAAGAAATCGACTGGCTCCGAGGTGGCGGCGAACAGGAATACCTCGATACCGTAAAAGAGCTCCTTCGCACACCGCGAGAAGAGCAACTCCGCGACAACAACTTCTGGGTGAATCAGATACGGGCAACGACGCAGCGGGGGGAAACGTTCGCCGAGTTCAACCGATTCGATGAATGGTTGGATGCGCTAACTCTGGAACAGGTCGTTGATGCGGCCCAGCATTACCTCACCGACGATCGCTACGTGAGAGTTGTGCTACTGCCGGAAGATGGTTAATCGGCGAATTTGAACTATGATGCGAATGATTTTGATTGATATGGTCGTTGTGTTGACTTTTCTTAACCTCCTCTAATACCCCCGTAAGGGCGGGCCTTTGGATATCGAGGGGAGGAGGCGTTGTATTGGTTCCTCCGTGAGAGAGGTGGCACCCCGGCCCTTCCGTCCCGGGCATCCCCCGCTCGCATCGCTTCGCTCACTCGCGCCCCCTTCGCTTTGCGAAGGGGGGTGCAATACAGTGATCGAGACGATCCATCCCATCGTCTTCCACATTCACAACACGTTTGGATCCTCACACTCTGCAGCGTGCTTTCACTACCCATCACCTCACGCGTCTCGATCACCCATTGAACGGGCCTTTGCCCTTTGAACCGCTTGTAGCAGTGATCACGTCGACCGCTGTGTCTGCATTCCGTATCAACCTTGCTTTCGATGTCGAGTGGCGCCTTCGAGACACCGAGTTGCGTCGGTTGACGGTCTGCTGTGCACAGGGTTGTTTTCACACCTCCTCGCTCCGGTCAGCCGTTTAGATACGGCGCGCCGGTTCGTTTGATCGACCGCATGTTCCAATCTGGATCGCACCCGAAGGTTACGATGTTTCAGATCCGGACCCATGCAGATCACCGCTGTCTGACTCGGCCTCGGTCAATGCTGGTCTTTGAGGTGGTCGGCGGAAGCGAGCAGTCGATCTGCGCTTGCGACGGGTTCCTCGACCAAGAGGTTTTCCGTCTCCCGTCAACCATCTCGCGCTAACCGAGATCGGGGTTCTGATTTCGTAAAAGACTTGCGCAACACATGTCGAGTTCCGTGGTGGGTTCCGTCGGGTTTGACTTTGCAGAAGGTTTCACACCCCCAACCCGGCATCGCCTCCTTGTGGGCCCCGGGAAATCACCGGCATCCCTCGGAATGGTTCGCACTCTCGTGGCTTTCGCCCACGTCTCGCGTTCGCCTTCTGATTCAGATTATGACACAAATGTATGTGGAATGCAAGTGCTGAACTATGATGGGAATGATTTTGAATGATGGGAAGGATGGGGGGTTGGACGGGAGTGGCGTGCTTCACTGATCCTAGGTGGACGTTCCGTCCGCTGAAGCGCCGACGCGCTCGTATGACGTAGGGACGCGAGATAGCGTTTGACTATGATCGTCGGCTTGGTGGGTGGTCCATGCGCATGTAGATGCCGCCGATTCGGAGCTCTTCGAGCATCTGGTTTAGGCGTTTCAGTTGGGTTTCGGGTCGTTTGGCGCGTTTTATCCAACCGATGTAGTCGTTTTGTTGGTAGGCTGGTCGGGTGTTGAAGTCGTTGAAGAGGCCGTTGTTGGTCAGTGCGTCATTGACGAACTGAGGCATGGGGTGGATCGGTCTGGTTAGGTTGTTGGGGCGTTCGGGCATGTGTGTGCCAGTTGTCGTCGGTTAGGTGTGCGCTGTATTCGATTTCGGTGGTTTGGGACAAGAGACCGGTTAAACCTGTGTTGGTGATGTTGCCGGCGTTGTCCGAAAAGTTCGCGACGTAGGGGGAGATGATCTGGAATCGCAAAGGTTGGTTGCCATGTCGCCTGCAAGCGCACTGGCGTACCGCGCGAAGTGCCCTTCCTCGTGAGTGAAATCGACGCTCTCAGCGAGCCATATGATGAAATCGAGCGCGACATAAGTTTTGAGAATGAGGTCTAGGTCAGCGCTGAAATCTTTCTGTATGCTTTCATCCGTCAGAAAATCGAAAAACGCATCGCGCCTGTCGTGGGGATCGACGGAGTAACCAAGCCAAAGAAGGCATCCATCTTGGTGCGGTTGGGGTTGGTAATCCACTCCGCATTGAATCGTCGAGAACGGAAGAATTACGTCACGGACCACCAACCAACCTTCGAAGTATTCTCCCGGTTCGATGGAAGTGCGATAAATGGCATAGGACAAAATCAAGACAGATTTGCGCCAATCATCCTCTGGAGGATCATCGAAACTAAGGTGTGCCCTCCAATCGTCGTTGTCGAAGTCGAGTGTGCCGTGCAAGTCGTTGCTAACCGTCCAGTCGTAAAATTCGCGCGGTCCGCGAGAGCGTTCGCGCTCGGGATCGGAGAGATTGTTCATCCAATCGCAGCTGGATTCTCGAAGCAATGTTTCTGGATCGATCTCCTGCGTCGGTTCGGAGCCAAAACCGCATGCAAAGCTCGCGGCGACGAGAACAAGCAACAACGTGGGGATGGGTAACGTCAACAAAACGCGAACGATCATCAGGAGCCTGCCTCGCTACTAGTACAACAACGTGAACACCGAGTGTTCGCCATCGAGTGCCTCCGCGGAGGCACATAGGAGGTATTCTGCGTGCGCCAATTAAGGGTGAGGATGGTCTCGCAGGCACTCGAAACGCAAACTTCCGGCGTCGCCACTAAGTGTTCGCAGCATAGACTAGCACCGAATCGCGAACTGCGTCAACTCAGTGTCACTCTGTGAGGGCGGCGGAAGAAGTCCTGAATGGCAAAAGTTCTCCTTTGTCTATTGTTCGTGAACACGCTTTTCTTTCACGATGCACGGCCTTGGGCATCAATCCATCCATCTCAATCTCGAACTGCGCGCTGAACTAACGCTTGGCGAATCTGGCCCCAACAAGACTGACAGCAAGCTGAAACCGTGATGCTGAATCGTGTTAAAGATATAGCTTGATTATCGACGAAGGAGGAAACCATGAACATCAAGAACCCGATCTCAGATCCGAAGCTACTCGCCAAAGGCATATTGAGAATGTCGCTTTTTGCTTTTCTCGGATACTTAATGGCAATAACCTACGCAAGCGTGATTTTCACCAACATTTCTTTCTTAGCTGATCCGATTTTGGAAAATGTTTATGCTAGCGGATCGCCGTTCACACTTGCTCAAGTGATGGCAATCTTCGGCGCATTCGGGCTAGTTGCCGGCTTTTCCGACCGCGTTGAACAAGAACTCAAAAACACCATGCGTCGCGTGGCGATTTTGCATCTTGTTTCGGCTCTTTGTTTCTGCTTGCTCGGCCTGTTGCTACCAACAATACCGTATTTGGAAGAAGGGACAGCTGCATACTGGATCATACTCGTATCGTTCACGATAACGATTTTGGGTTCCGCATTGTCATTCTCTTGGGGCACAATTGAGTGGTTATTCGACATACCTAAAATCCTTGGAAACGAGGAAATGGAAGAGCGAGGCTCATCAAAGGGCTAACCCATATCCAGCAATCTGGTTCGCGCCCTCCACCTCTGTCAAGTTTCGCCCAGATATGTTGACGCTTCAACGACCCATGAATTCGTCTGATCCGCAACGAAATGACACTGTTGTCACATATCTGGAAATTAACAGATTACCGGTGACCGACCCGACGTTCGCCGGGATGACGTATTGACTATGATCGGCGGCTTGGTGGGTGGTCCATGCGCATGTAGATGCCGCCGGTTCGTAGCTCGTCGAGCATCTGATTTAGGCGTTTCAGTTGGGTTTCGGGTCTTTTGGCGCGGGTAATCCAACCGATGTAGTCGTTTTGTTGGTAGGCTGGTCGGGCGTTGAAGTCGTCGACGAGGCCGTTGTTGGTCAGAGCGTCATTGACGAACTGAGGTGTCGGGTGGATCGGTCTGGTTAGGTTGCCTTTTGGGTTTTCGGGCATGTGATGTGTTGGCCGGGGTTCGCGTCAGTGGTGAAGAGAATAATCGTGGTTTACGTTGTCGTCAACGGTTGCTATAAGGTCGTTGCAAATCTCGAAGCGAGGACGTCAGGTTAGGGACGCTAGAGCATCTCCGTCGCCCCTCCCCTCTGGATTCCCGCGTCCGGGTGTTGTGCGTAACTGTTGCGGAGTCCGGATCTGAGCGGTTTTAGGACTTGTCGTGGGGCGAAGAACGGGGTTCGGGGCGTTTTCGGGCGTGTCTTCCTGCGCTCGCGGCCGAAAAAGGCGCGCGGAACCGAACGGGGGCTATGCCTGCGAAGGCGCCGCGGCTAATTGTAGACCGTGCTCTTGAGCAGCAGTTCGGCCTCCGTCTTCGCGGTTCCGATGTATCTCGCCTTCCGGCATCCCAGCGTCCGCTTGAGGTATCCGAAGACGCCCTCCGCACGTTCGACGTTCCTCGCCTTCTTCTCCGCCGAGAGCGGATGATGGTTGTCCCGGCGGTGCATCACCGCGTTGCCGATCCCCATGCGCCCCAGAAGCGCGGTGTTCTTCGCGCTCTCGTAGGCCGCATCCGCGTACACCGCCGCCTCGTCGCCCACGATCATCGGCTCCAGGAAGTTGACTTCGTTGAAGTTCGCCGGCGTGATCCTCGCCTCCCGCACCAGCCACGACCGCCGGTCGATCGACAGGTGCCCCTTGAAGCCGAAAACACCGCGCCGCCCCAACGCGGCGTCCGGGTCCACCGGGCTCGGAACCTGCCGGCCCGCTTCGTCGCGCTTGAAGTCCGGACGCCGGGCGTGCGCATGCACCAGCGTCGCGTCCACCACCGTGCCCTCCCGAAGCACCATCCCCTTGCTGTCCAGCTGCCCGTTGACTTCGTCGAACAGGCGACGCATCAGGCCCTTCTCGACCATCTTGTTCCGGAAGCGGCTGATCGTCGTGTGGTCCGGCGTCCCGTCCCGCAGGCCGAGGCCCACGGCCACGAAAGATCGTTGTTCAGCCTCTGCTCAAGCTGCGGATCGCTGCGTCGTGCAGGTCGTTCACCATCAGCAGCGGCGGATACGCCTTCCGGCCCTCGCGCGACGAGTGCAGGCCCTCCACGGCCGAGACGTCCAGCGTATCTCCTCCAGCTGAGGGTTCCGCCCAGACCCTCTCCGCAACCCGTCCGCCAACGTGCGGGCCCCGGTCTCGCCCCTCCGATGTTCAAAACGTTCGACGATGGATACATTGAATCACAAGACCACGCGGTCCCGCCGCGGGAATGACGTTTACCCCCCGCCGCCCCGGGCATCCCCCGCTCGCATCGCTTTGCTCGCTCGCGCCCCCTTCGCGTAGCGAAGGGGGGGGTGGCGTGCTTTGTTTTTCTCTGGATTCCCGCGTCCGCGGGAATGACGTTTACCCCCGCCGCCCCGGGCATCCCCCGCTCGCATCGGTTTGCTCGCTCGCGCCCCCTTCGCGTAACGAATGGGGTAGTGGCGTGCTTTGTTTTTCTCTGGGTTCCCGCGTCCGCGGGAATGACGTTTACCCCCGCCGCCCGGGGCATCCCCCGCTCGCATCGGTTTGCTCGCTCGCGCCCCCTTCGCGTCGCGAATGGGGTAGTGGCGTGCTTTGTTTTTCTCTGGATTCCCGCGTCCGCGGGAATGACGGACGTTGGGCACAGCGCCCTTCCGCGGAAATGACGTTTACCCCCCGCCCCGGGCATCCGCCGCTCGCATCGCTTTGCTCGCTCGCGCCCCCTTCGCGCAGCGAAGGGGGGGAATCTACCAGGCGAGGGCGTAACAGGCGCGGCGGGGGTCGCCTGAGGAGGCTAGGACGCCGGTGTCTGGGTTCCGTGTGGAGACTGTGGCACCTACTCCGGCGCCGTCGACGATCACGACCTGATGGCCCATCGATGTGAGTTTGTCGCGGGTGCTTTGTGGGATCCCCGATTCGACGGCGAGCTGTCCGGGGTAGTAGGAGTGCGGGTAGAAGCTGTTGAGTACGTTGTTGCTGGCGAAGCGGGGCGCTTCGACGGCGACTTGGGGGTTCATGCCCCAGAGGAGGTTGTTGAGGATTAGCTGGGTGTTGGCCTGTGCTTGATGGTCGCCGCCGGGACAACCGACAGTCATCACCGGGACGCCGTCCTTGGACACGATGTAGTTGATCAGCGTCGTTCTGGGACGCTTGCCGGGTTCCAAGCGGTTGGGATGACCATCTTCGAAGTTGAGCATCTCCATTCTGGTGCTGAGAGCGCATCCGAGTTCAGGGAAGAAGGCCGATTTCGAGAATGAACCACCGGATGGGGTGGCCGCGACCATGTTTCCTTCATGGTCGATGACCGAGATGTGTGTGGTGCCGCTTTGGTCGCTGCTTTCCTCGTCACCGCTGGGTTTAGGAGACTTCCCGTGCATCCCCCGCGAGACCCCCTCTGAATCTCCCCCTTGCAAAGGGGAGGGGATTGCTTGAGTGCCCCCGTCGTCACGAAGGGGGCAGTGTTTCCACGGGTCTCCGGGTGCTGGTGTTTCGGTAAAGGCCTTGTTCGAATCGATCATCGCCGCGCGTTCGCGTGCGTAGTCCTTTGACAGCAAACCGTCGATCGGCACGGTGGCGAAATCGGGGTCGCCGTAGTATGCCTGGCGATCGGCGAAGGCGAGGTTTAAGGCTTGGCTGACGGTGTGGATGTATGCGGTCGAGTTGTGTCCCATCGCTCGGAGGTCGAAGTTCTCGAGGATGTTGAGGGCCTGCATCAAGACGGCGCCCTGCGTCCATGTTCGTTGGCCGTGGATTTCGTGTCCGAGGAAGCTGATCTTGATGGGCGACTCGTACTTCGCCTCGAAGTCGGCGAGCGAATCCATGTCTAGGATGCCACCGACACTTTCGCTGCATTCGGCGATGATCCGGGCTACTTCGCCGGTGTAGAAACAGTCACGAGCGGCGCGTACGCCTTCTTCTCGGTTTCCCTCAGCGACGGTCTCGGCATCGACGAGTTTTTGGAGTGTTGTGGCGATTCCGTTCTGGACGAGAAGGGAACCGGGTTCAGGAACTGCGCCGTTGTCGTAGAAGACGTCGGTGCCGCCGGGCGGGTACTGCTTCCACTGGCTACGGGTGTTGTCGCTGCCGATGCGTTCGAGCATGTATTCGTAGTTGGGGATGCCGTGCTGCGCGTAGCGGATCGACGGGGTAAGAACTTCGCCGACGGTTTTGGTGCCGTATCTTTCGAGCAGTGAGAGCAGTGCCGCGACGACGCCCGGGACCGTGAAGCTGAGATGGGCGTCCGGCCCGGGTCCAGTTGGGATTTGGTCTTGACCCTGAGAACGGTACCATTCGACGGTTGCTTGGTTGGGGGCCGTTCCTTGACCACTGAGTGACAATAAATCTCCGCTCTTGGCGTGATAGAGCATGAAGACTCCCTCGGCGGCGAGGGAGTAGGAGGCGATGGGTTCGGTCACGGCGGCGGCGAAACCGGCGGCGACGATAGCGTCGAAGGCGTTTCCGCCAGACAACATCATCCGCATGCCCGCCATCGACGTCAGGTAGTGGCCGCTTGAGATTACGCCTTGGGTTCCATAGACCACCGGTCGGCTGGTCGCCGTCCACGCAAGGTGGTCGTCCTCAATCGTCGAGACGTTGTTTGGAGTTGGCATCGGTTCGTCCTTATTGCTTGTTCCACATAAGGTACATGAATGGGAGAGAGCTGCCGTCCCGAAATCGGTCCGTACAAAGTACCGCCGGTTGCCGCGTACCTTGCAGGGTCATGTTCAAACCTGCTCCTATGCCACACCTACCCGCCATCCCGATGCTTTTCAATCAACGCCACCACGCGCTCATCGACCTGCCCGTCGAAATCGCGTCGGGCGTCCGACAAAGCGATTCCGAGGTGCGCGTCCCGCAGCAACTGGTCGTAGTCGGTGGTTTGGGCGTAACTATCTTCTAGCTCTGCGAACAGGGCGTCGAGCGTGTCTTTCTGAAACATCGTCACCTACTGGGAAACGTTGATGTTGGCCGGGTTTCGGAACTGGCGCGCCGCAACTACTCGTCGGTGCGGGAGACGCCTTGTTTGACCAACCGCGATAGTTCGTTAGCGAACTCCACGGCTTCAGCATTGGGAGTTCCGCCGTTCTCTTCGACCTTCTTCTTGAACTCCTTGAAGAGCCAATCTTCCTTTGTTCCATGTGGAAACTCGAAGTCCTTGCCTTTGAAGTGCGGCAACTCGCCGGGACCGAAGTAGCCTTTGTCTCGAAGCTCGTAACCCTCCAAGTTGGGCGTGCCTTTGCCGAGGATTTCACTTGTCGCTATGTAGTGCTCCATCACCGGCTTCATGCCGTAGCGCTGGACAGGACAGACCTTCATGCAGACCGCGCAACCCTCATACGTCACCATCACCGGTCGGCAGCGGTCGTAGACCAGCTTGTTTTTCTTGACGCCGCGGTACCAAACCTTCTCACGCAGAAGGGCACGGGCAGGGCAGCGCACCACGCATACCTGACACTCTTCGCAGAACTTGTTGATGCCGTAGTCGACCGGTTCATCGTGAACGACCGGTGCATCCGTAGTGATCAGCATCAAACGCGCACGCGAACCGAAATGAGGAGACAGCAACTGTCCGTTCGCCCCTAACTGACCCAGACCCGCTGCGACGAACAACGGGATGAACGCGCCGCTATTGTCGTTTGGACTGTGAATTTGCGCGTGGTACCCGAGCGAGCGGATGTGCTCGGCGAGGTCGAGAGCGAGAGCACCGGCGATCTCGTAGGTGCCGAAGTGTGCGAACTCGGCTTCCAAGCTAGGTATCGATTGTGTCTGTGAGTAGTCCTGTTCCAAGGCCAAGCAGATCGCGTGATTGAATTTGACCCAACCCTTTTTGCTCGCGTACGTGTACCGGCGGTCATACCTCGTGAAACCGACCTCGCCAAATCCCAACTCACGAGCTTTGTCGCGGATTTCGGAAGTTACATCGTGCTCGGGGTCCGGCTCAGCAGTAGGTTCGATATCACCAGAAACCCATGCCGCTTCGATCAGCGGTTCGCTGACCGCGTCATGCTTTTTACGGTAGTCGTAGACCTCTTTGATGTAGACGGTCCAGCCCCAATCACGATCGGCCGACTTCTCGACGGTTTGAGACTCGATCGGATCTTCCCGACTGTAGTAAGAGACATCACCGTCGATGACGGGGGAGCCCGGAACAGTTACTAGATTCTCAGCAACCGGTATCGCCGTTTCTGGATCGCCGTTTCTTCGTCCTGGCCTCGTTACGACGTGATTTACTGTCGTGGTCATTTCCAATCCCTAAGATGTTCGGCGCGTCATGGGGGCGCGTCACTGCGCGCATTATAGCGCGTTCGGCCGTTCAAACCACACTGTTTCATCGAAATTCGTAGTGAAAATCGAAATCGATGTCGACTATCAGTCGCAAGGACGAGTTCCGTGGCGAGATCGGCGTTGAGCGTAGAATGTTGAAAGTGAGTATCATCACCGACCGTTGGATGCTCATGAGTTCGCGGGTATGTGGCCACATCGCCAGGGGTGCTTAAATGCTGAGATTCGCCGAAGAGATAATTCTTCTACTTTTGAACGATGAAGATGGTCGGTTTGCGCGTGCATCGAACGTCTCGATGGACTACGCTGTGGCTGGCGGGGTGTTGATGGATTTGGCCTTGGAAAATCGGATCGACACTGATCTGGAAAAGTTGATGCTGATTGATTCGACGCCGACGGGTGACAGTTTGCTGGACCCGACGTTGGCCGATATCGCAGAGGTCGGGGGGCACGACTCGCGGTTCTGGTTGGAACGCACGGCGACGAGGAGCGACGAGTTGCGGGAGGAAGCGTTGAACCGATTGGTCGATCAGGGGATCTTGGAACGGGCGGACGACCGGTTCATGTGGGTGTTCAAGTCGCGGCGTTATCCGACGGTAGACGGCGAGGCGCAACGCGAGGTGAAGCTCCGGATTATGGAGGTATTGTTCAGCGATGAGATACCTGATCCTCGGGACATCGTGATTATTGCCTTGGCCGATGCATGCGGGATTTTCAGAAGCATATTCAGTTCGAGCGAACTTGATCGGGTAGCACCGCGGATCGAGCAGGTTCGCAAGTTGGACCTGATCGGGCAGGAGATGATGCGTGCGATTCAGGACATCGAGCTGACATTGGCGCAAGCTATGCAGCCGCACATGTATTAGTCGGCCGACTTTCGTGGGACGATTTTCGTCGGAAGATTAGGTCGTCACCAACCGAGTATTTTTTGAAGGTTGGCGTAGTATTCGGCGAAGGCTTGACGGCCGATTGGTGTTGCTTGGATCCACGTCCGGGGTTTCTGGTTGTGGAACTCCTTGTCGATTTGAAGGTATCCGGCGTCTTCGAGTTTTCGAAGGTGAGTGGTGAGATTGCCGCCGGTCAGGCTGAGATTTGTCTGGATGAAGCTGTAGGTTAGCCGGCTGTCGCCGGATTGCGAGACTAGGAGGGTCATGATCCGCAGGCGGACGGGTTGGTGGATGATCTCGTTGAGATCGATCGGTTCTTCGGTATTCATTGGATGCCGCTCTTGCGGAGCCAAATTGCGGCGACAACGACCAGTATCAACATGAGGATGGCGGTTATGGCTTGGGCTGCGTCGCCTGCGAAGTGGTTCGGGATGTAAAAAGCGGCGGCGATTCCGATGCCGAGTATGGAGATGACTGGCCGGGACATCAGTCCGAAGAGGACGTATCCAAGCGAAACGATCCCGATGGCGACACCGGCGGTGTGTTCAGCGGTTGCGCCGTTGGCCCAGAGGCCTGATAATGCGGGGATCAGCCAAGCGGCGGCGGCAACGGATATCCAGAATGTGAAGACTTTTAGTCCAGCTTTGCGTGCGGTAGCGGCGTCGGCGAAGTTCTTAGTGGCGCGGGAGCCGATGATGCTGCTTGCGACCATGCCGATGATGACGAGGCCGCCCCAAAGGGGAGCGTGGTACCACGGGTTGGAGTCAGCGAAGTCGGCTGCGAGGGCGTTGATGGTGTACTCGGCGAGATAGCCAAGCGCCATGATTGCACCCCAGACGAGAAGGATGGTTGCGGTTCCTGCTAGGTACATGGAGCTTTGTGCTTGGCTCATGGTGTTGTGGATAGCGCTTAAGCTAGCTTCGGGTGTGAGGGAGTCGGGGTTGTTGTCTTGGTTAATCATGGGGTCACGGCTCTGGTGGATAGGGTTGTTGGTAAACATTGTAATGCAAACTAGTTTGTATTACAAACTATAATTTGGCTGATGGTGGAGATGTATCTGGGATGAAGTACTCAGGGCGACAACGGGGTTTCGTTGCCAGGTGGTCTGGGAAATGCGGTTCTTTAGTTTGATTCGACGTACGGACGGGTCACTCGACGGAATCGATGGTGAAGAGGTCGATATTCAGTTTGATTCCGAACGCGTAGCGACACATGGATTCCGCCAATGGCGGTTGTCTAGACTTTTGTTATTGGCCAAATTGTGCTGGGAGATCGATCGCAGTTGAATTCGGTGTTTAAAGAGATGTGTCATCGAGCTACATGGATTTCCCATGTAGCTGTATCGGGTGTTGTGTTGACGGTGTTGTTGGTTGGTATGGTCGCGATTGTCGGGTGCTCATCGGAGGAGGAGCCGACCGCGGAGCCATTTGAGACGCGCACTCCGACTCCGGTTCCGCCGACACGGATTCCAACGGCGACCGCGGTGCCAGCAACGGCGACTCGAGTTCCGCCGACTGCGACTGTCGTCCCACCCACGGCAACTCCGAAACCTCCAGCGCCGACGTCGACACCAGTACCGCCGTCCGCCACTCCGGCTCCTACTCCTCCGCCTACCGCGACGCCGTTACCCCCGACTTCGACACCAGTTCCTCCCACGGCGACGCCGATACCTCCGACTCCGACGGCGACAGCGATTCCGGCCGTTTACAGCATCGATTCCTTGGGTTGGGAAAACATGGGGGCGGAAGGAGATAAGATAGCTGTCCGTTTCACGTTGAGAGTAGTGAATGAAGGCGAGGCCGGTCGCGACGCTAGTACGCCGGTAATCGCTTCGATCAACGGGGCCGCCGAGATTGAGGTAGCGGATATCCCACCATTGAACGGTGGTGAGGGTACAACGTTGGTTTTTGATGTGCGTCTTGACCCGGGACAACAACTGGTCGAGTTGAACGTGGACGATTCAGATTCTCTGGTGGCGTTGGATCTGTTGGTTTCGGATGTTTCGATATCGCCGGTCTCGTATCAGGTATTGGCTGACGAGGTGATGGCGATAAAAGTGATGCTGACGAACAGCGGGACTCTGCAGTCACGTACCATCCAGTTGATTGCGCTGAACGACGTGGTTGCGACGATTCAGCCGCTCGAACCGGGTGCGATCGCGGAAGTTACGTTCAACATCGAGCTGCCAAAAGGCGAACACACCATCGCGGTGACGGCGTCTGCGGACGAACGAGAAGCGAATCTTTCGAACAACACGGCGGAGTTTGATGTTGCGGTTGACTACGTCACGTTGAACGTCCGGGCGAGTTCTGCAAGAGTGACGGGTTTCATCAGGGGTGGAACTGCGGAAGTGGAGATTGGGTACGTAGTCAGCAATGTCGGTGTTGCTAACAGCGGCGGCTTCTTGGTTGCAGTGGCGTGTCCAGAGGTGCCGGATCAAACGTGCGTGGGTGAGACCGTGGTGGAGAATCTGGCTCCGGGCGGAGAGATCACGGGCACGATCGAAGCGGTGGTTCCGCAGGGTGTCTCGTCAATAACGTTGTTTGCCGGTGAACTGGAATACGGGTATGCATGGGGTGATCAAAACGCGATACCGATCACGGTCGAGGTGCCATTGCAGCCAGATATCGTCCCGGTGTTTGGCGCCGAGGCGGTGTTGAACGGTTACTACAGCGATGGCGACGGATCTGTGGCGGTGTCGGTCTCGTTGCGTAACGATGGTGCGGAGCCGATACCCGGCGACTATCCCATCGCGGTGACCTGTGTTGAGGATGGTGAGGTGATATCGGGTTGCGGAGATGTTGTGACATTGGACCTTCGCGACGGGTATGGTCCGGTCGAGGGTACGCTGGATATTCGTGCGCCGTCTGGCGAGCTTGAGCTAAGGCTAGAAGGACCGGTGGTCGAAGGCATCAATCGGATGTTAGCGACTTCGGTAGACATTTCGGTTCCGGCGCGCATTGTTGGCGTCGACCGCGAGCTTTGGCGGTGCTTCACTCGGACGCAGCAGATCGACGAGTTCCCGCGCGGCAACTGTAGCGGTCGCGATGGCGAGGTCATCAAGAAATGGTCTCAGGATCGACCGGCGACAGTTTGGATCAACGGGCTATCGGCGTATTCGGAGCTGTTCCAAGATATGTTGCAGGATTTGGCGCCGGAGCTGAACTTCAGTTACCAACTCGTGGCCGAAGAGAGGCGGGCCGACATCGCGGCTTATGTCGGGATCAGCGAAGACGATGCTCGGGCACTCGGGTTTAGCAGTTGCGAAGGTTTCTGGGGTTGCACGAACTACGAGACGAACGACGACAACGAGGTCGTTTCTGCGGAGATAGTGATTTTCCAGGTCGAAGATGCGAACTTGCGACAGCTCAGGATCGTCAATGACACGATTGAGTATGCGATGCTGCACGGATTGTTGCAGATTTTGGTGCCGATGAGCTACCGGAACGTTCCGGACAGCGTGTTAAGTATCGACAAGGGATTGCGCTTCAACGAGATGAGCGGTTCAGACCGTGAGTTGGTGCGGATATTGACTAGTCCGTTGGTTCAGAGTGGCTACCGTACGGCGGATGTGGAAGCGTTGGTTGTTTTTGACGACGAGGTATTGAATCCGCCCGAACCGGAGTCGTTGACGAATTTGGAGATTATCGAGCAGGCGCGCCTGAAATTACACGACAGCGAATCGGTTCTGTACAACATGAATGGTGGTTGGTCAGGCGGGACATGTGTGGACCGATTTGGGCCTTCGCAGGTGACCGTATCGGAGTTTAGCTCTCATCGTGGTCTGTACTACCGGCTGACCGATGCTTCGGAGCGGTTGTACGCATTTTGGCGGTCCGAAGATGGTAGGGCAGAGTACTGGGATGGCAGCACCCGGTCTTGGCGCCGGTTCTCTGCGACAGACGAGCAGGATCTGGCATTGGAGACGGCGTGGTCGCCGCAGTATTCGGATCCGATGGTGCTCTTGACTTCCGTTTTGTATTTCGCCAACGATACGCTCGTCGAGCTTGATCGAACGGATGAGGATATTGAGTTCCGTGTAGAGCGCATTCGCGGGTACGCCACACCGGATTGGACCGAAGAGCAGGTTTTGTTGTCGCCGACCTTCAAGATCGATCTGACCAACTACGAGATCACGACGTTCTCGATGGATTGGTTTTTTGATGTGCGAGGATTGGCTTGCGACGAGTATTCGGTTGAAGCGAATCTTATCGAATATGGCACCAGTTTGATCATCCCGTCCGAAGTACGCGGCGGTTCACGGGTCGTCGGTAACTAGATCGTTCGCGGTTCTATTTACTTCGCCGATTTAACATGATCCGAATGAGGCCGCGGATCGCAGTAATTGTTTCGTTGGGGTTGTTGATTGGGGTGCTGGTTTCATTCAGTGGCGCATCAGCCGTCGAGGCGCGGGGTCCGCAAGCGGTGTTGCGAGTTTCGGACGTGGTGGTTACCGAAGTTGCCGAGATGACGACGACAGTGCGGTATCTGGCGCTGGTTACGGTCGAGAATGCAGGCGACGGGGATTTCGAAGGGGCGCAGCGGATTGATTACCAGCTTGACGATGGTGAGCGAACGCTGGTGTACATCGTCACTAAACTGGCGGCGGGAGATGATTTGCGGTTCACGTTCCGTTTTGAGTTGCCGCCGGGTGATCGCATGTTGGAAATGTTGGTGGGCGAAGCGGCGCATGAGACCGGGATTCACGTTGCGGCAGCGGATCTGTCGCTCGCGGTGGACGATCAACGCGTTGTGACGGAAGGGTTTGTGGAGTTCGACGTTGATGTGACCAATGAAGGAGACCGTCTAGCTAGGGAGGTTGAGTTAATTGGTCGATGGGAAAGGGTTGATGACGGCGAGGTAGGGGAAGTGGATTTCGGTCAGGTTGTCGAAACCTTGGAGGTCGGCGGGAGCGTGGCTGCATCACCTCGATTCAAGTTATCACCTGGGGTTTACCAGTTCCAATTAACGGCGTCGACGGTGTCTGTCGAGGACGCTTTGCAGAATAACGTCGCCGAGGTTGCGTACGATGTCGAGTTCGTGGAGTTAGAAGTGAGCGTGAATTCGATCGAAGTCGTCAAATGGCACACGGAAGGTCGAGGGTTGGTGTCGATGTCTTTGGAGGTTAGCAACGTTGGTGTTGATGACAGCGGACGTCTGGTGGTGGGAGTTGAGTGTGTGGACGGTCTGTGCTCGGGGTTGACGACGTCGAGTTCTATCGACGCGGGAACTAAGGCAATGGTGACTTTGGAGGCGTGGGTGAACGTCGGCAGCGTTGCAGCGACGGTATACGCGGGTGCGAACGATGATGGATTCAGGTGGGGAGAGGACAATGTGATTGAGACGGTAATCGAGGTACCCGAGGGGCCGCCGTTGGAGTGGTCATTGTCGGCGGTTTCGGATGGGGATGAGTTTCGGTACTGGAGTGATGGATCGGCGAATGCTGTATTTGAGACTATGATGGTGAATGTGGGTAGCGATTTGGTTGCTGGTGAATTGCAGATTTTGGTCTCCTGTTTGCAAACGGACGAAATAGTTGAGGGTTGTGGCGGTGAGATTACAGTGTCGATCGATCCAGAGATGGAACCGGACGTGACGCAGCATGTCGTGAGGGTACCGAAGGGGCAGACGGCGTTGCATTTTTCATACGGCGAGGACACGGTTTTGATTGCGGAGGCAGTGGTGCCGGAACGCATTTTGGGAGTTGATCGAGAAATCTGGGACTGTTTCAGCGATAGATCGAATGTCAGAAGAGGATCGCCAAGCGATTCGGGTGTTGGATGTGGCGGATGGCGCAACGAATATGTGACGAAATGGGAGATCGGAAAGCCGATACTGGTTTGGACGGAGGGTGACGAGGAGTATGTTGCGATATTCGATGAGGTGCTGGAATATCTCGCGCCTTTGCTCAATGTTGAGTTTGAGCGGGTTGCGGCAAAATCGCAGGCGCAGCTGCGCGCCTATCTGGGTGTGTCTCGTAGCGATCGAATAAGTGGTCTGCGATGCAATTTCGCGGCTGGCTGCACAAGCTTCGACGTTGGTTCCGAAGGGACAATCTTGTCGGGAGATTTGGTGGTCTGGCCGCCGGTTTCAACCTACACAGAGTCCGGTCGCAACCACATGATCTACAGCATTGCGTTGCACGAGTTGATCCATGCGTTGACGGGAATGCTGCATCGTCACGATGACCGGACGAGCGTGATGGGTTACGATTCGTTGGACTACACGACGTTGGGTGAGAATGACGAGGCGTTGCTTCGGATTTCGTCGCATAGTTTGGTGGAACCGGGAATGCGGTTCAGCGAGGTTGGCGAGTTGATAGTTTTCGAGGACGAGATGTCGGATCGGACCGAGGAAGCTGAAATCACCACGGCGGAGGTTCTGCGTCGGGCACACGCGAAGTTGATGGACGCGGGTTCGGCGAGTTACCAAATGTCTGGAGGGTGGCCGGGATGCGATTTCTTATTTGACGACGCTCAGTACTCTGTAGGTGGGTTGAGACCGCGCGCGTCGCGTTGGGTTCACTTCAACGATGAAATGATCGACCTTTACTTAGTCCGGTCGCAATCCCGGCTTCAACTGATTGAGTACTGGGTGTTGGTTGAAGGGCAGTGGCGTCCGATACCGAGGTTGTTGAGCCAGAGAGTATTGAGTTTCCGGGATTCATTCTCAAGTCCGCTTACGATGCTTTCAAGTATCGTTCTGTACGGTGACAATGCCGAGTTTGCGGTGATTTCTGAGGACGATGGGGTGTTGACGATCGAAATTTCGTTGGAAGGCGCGGATGTGCGAACGGAGTGGAGCCAGAACACTAAATTGGATGTGCAGCTACAGGTCGACACTGCCGACTACACGATCCCAAACTACCAGATGGAATGGTCGTTCGAGCCTGAGGAAACAAATGTTTGCGATTCGTACCGGGTTGAAGCTAGCGAGGGTGAATATGGATTAGGATTCGAATTCCCCGACGCGATTCGCAACGGTTCGCGGGTGCTGCGATTGAGTGGAGGCCGTTGATCGCACCGTTGCGATTGGTTTGTTGGTATGCGGTTTACGAGATTAGCGCGGCCCATTGAGTGTCAAGGTGAGACTCGATGTAGTCTCGGTCGAGTTCATACCCGAGGCCGGATTTGTCCGACAAGTGGAGGTGTCCGCCTCGGATATCGAGCGGTTCGGTTAGGCAGGCGTTGTACGAGGGGACGGAGTGATGGCTCATCTCCAAGCGGTAGATGTTCGGCACGTTCATCAGGACGTGAGCACCGGAGATGACGTTGAAGGATCCGGAAGCGTCGTGTGGCGAGATGGGGATGTAGAACGTCTCGGCGAGGTGCGCGATCTTCTTCATCTCTGAGATTCCGCCGGTCCAGCAGATGTCGGGCATGATGTAGTTGACTAGACCTTCGGTTAGATACGGGAGGAAGTCCCAGCGGGTGAATTTACGTTCGCCGATGCAGAGATTGATGTCGGTGTTGCGGCGGAGCTGGCGATGAGCCTCCAGGCTCTCTGGTTGCAGCGGCTCCTCGAACCAAGTGAGGTTGTAGGGCATCATGCGGTTGCAGAGATCGGTGGCGGTCGAGACGTCGAAGTTTCCGTGAGCGTCGATCATGAGCTCGATATCTGGGCCGAGACTTTCTCGGAGTGCGGCCATCAGGTCTTCGGCGTGGGCGGCACCCGCGGCGGAGATTTTGCCGTCGATGTAGCGACGATGCTTTGCGCCCATCTCGGGTGAGAACGGGTCGAGTTTGAGAGCTTGGTAACCGAGGGCGACCTGGGCTTTGGCGTCGGCGACGCAGGCGTCGATGTCGTCGGCTGGCCCGCAGTGGGAGTAGAGCGGAACGGAGTCGCGCATTGGTCCGCCGAGGAGGTCGTAGACAGGTCTACCAAGAGCTTTCCCTTTGATGTCCCAAAGGGCCATGTCGACTCCGCTTGCGAGCGTTGTGGCGAATCCCCGGGAGCCGAGTGTCCCGAAACGGCGATAAATCTGGTGCCAGATGCGGTCGATATGGTTGGGGTCTTGCCCGACTAATCCTTCGGAGAAGTCTTGCCCGACGAGGTCGTTCTTTAGCAAGGCATAGGTTTGGGCGATGACGATGGCACCGCCTCCGCCAACGTTTGTCGATTCGCCGTAACCAGTGATGCCTTCATCGGTGTCGATTTCGACGAACATCCAAGGCCGGGATTCTTGAGCGCGGACGACGTATGCACGGAGGTCGGTAATCTTCATGGTTTGGGAGCCTTGATTGGGATAGTTTTGGGTTTCGCCATTTGTTTCGAATGAGTAGACGGGTTCATGTTACACATTGTGTTGGGTTGGTGAAGCACTGTGAAAACGAACAGATGTTATATTGAAAAAGGTATTTGATGGCGATACAAGGATTTCGCAACCGAAGGAGTGAGCGTTTTTTTGGGGGAGATTTCGTATCAGACTTCCAGGGATTCGGCCGTCAGGCTCGTTACCGATTAATGTTGTTGGACGAGGCAATCGATCTAACTGCGTTGACCGAGTATCCCGGCAATCGGCTTGAACGTTTGCGCGGTGACCCTGCGGGGCAGTATTCGATCCGGATCAATCGCCAGTGGCGCATATGTTTTTGCTGGGGCGACGAGGGACCGTACGATGTCGAAATCGTAGACTACCACTGAGAATTAGAGGGCGAGCATGGTAATGAAACCGAAAAACGGCATGCTGCCGGTTCATCCCGGCGAGATACTGAACGAAGATCTTGAGACCATGGACCTTGATCCCGTCTCATTTGCCAAAAAACTTGTGATCCCGTTGGATCAAATGCGAGCGATCTTGGCTGGTGAGCGCGATGTCGACGCAGACTTCGCTTTGCGTCTGGAACGCTATTTTGGTTCCGGGGCGCGCATGTGGATGAATTTGCAGGCTGCTTATTCGTTAAAGGTGACCGAGAGAGATTTGGGAAAGGCGATCGCGGAAGAGGTTGCGCCTCGGGAACGAGATCCGTCAGAGGTGGTCGAAGCGGCTTGATGTTCTGAATGTGACAGTCATCGCTTAACGCCGTGTTCCCGCACTGTATTCGGGTGTTAAACTGCGAACGCATGGATTGAAATGCGTCGCCAATGGGGACGCGACCTGTAACGAACAAAGGGACAACGGCACGTCATGCGATTCTGCTACGCCCACCGACGATTCACGCTATATCCACAGTCTGTTGACACTTGGGATGTGCACCCAGATAACTACACGTCTGAGTTCTTGGACCGCACACGCGACACGGGCTTCGACGCCATTGAGTGTGGTTTCGAGGTGCTCGACAAGCTGGGCGACGCCAAGTCGATCTCACAATTCGGCGAACGGGTGCGATCACACGGTCTCAAGGTCGGTGCGATCCGTTCTGGCGGTACGCTGACTGAGGCGCGGCACGGTCCGCAGAATCGCGAGAAACTGATGCGTGCGGTCGAGTACGCCGAGAACGTGGGTGCGGAGGTGGTGAACGGCGCACTGAGTGCGCCGGCTCGCTATCCCGGGCACCCGCCCGGATCGATTCCCGGCAGCGTGAGCGGCTGGCCCAAGTCCCAGGATGCCAGCAGAGACGCCGAGATGTGGGTGTATGACTCCTTGGCTTCGGCCTTCCAACAGGTTTGCGATTCCACTGACAACGTGGATGTGACCATAGAGGTGCACCAGAACTCGCCAGTCGACAACTCTTGGTCGGCAGTGCTGATTAATGACATGATCGACCGCGAGAATTTCGGTATCAACCCTGATATCGGCAACATCGTTTGGACCTACGACGTGCCCGAAGAGGACTACGACGCGGCGATTGATGCCTTAGCGCCGATTTCGAAGTATTGGCACAGCAAGAACTTACACCGCGTCTACCATCCCGAAAACCAACGAACCGTGTTCATCCGCGTCCCGTTGCAAGACGGCGAGGTCGATTATCGGTACGCGATAACGGCGATGGCGAACGCGGGATACAGCGGATACATGGCTATTGAAGGTACCCAGAACGGCGATCAGTGGCACAAGGATGGCATTTCGCTGGAGTATGCCAAGGGGATTTGGGCAGAATTTGAAGATTGACCTGAATCTTTGGTGCCAGGCAACTGAGTCGCCAGACATGTTGAATGAGGTAATTCATGCAAGAGGTTGACCGCGAAATTGAGGAGACGTCTGAACCGTTAGATTCGGACATCGAGGAGGACGATGACGTCTTCTTTCGAGACGTGTCTGAGGACTTGGACGATGAGGAGAGAACCTCATACGCGGTGCTCTTGATCCTTGCCGTAGGCGGTTTCGCTGTAGGTGCGTTGCTGCTGAGCACCACATGGCAGTCGGCGACCGCGTTGAAGGAGTACATGGGTGAGATCGGTTGGGTTATTGCACCGGCGCCGATGCTCCTATTTGGCTTGGCATCGATTTGGCAATACGAGGTGATGTGGCTCCAACGCCTCGGCGCCTCGGCGTTAGGTTTCGCATTGGCTCAGTACATCATGCTGGCGATCGGGTTTTCGGTCTTGGCGATCTGACCGGGGTTGATCGCAGAGGGTGCGCTACACGGGTTTCAAGCCCTGGGATGTGCCGCGTCATATTCTCGTCGGACGTGTTCGGTAGTTAGGTGCGTGTAGATCTGCGTGGTCGCGATGTTCTCGTGGCCGAGGAGTTCTTGGACGTGCCGTAGTGACGCGCCTCCGTTAAGCAGGTGGGATGCGAAGCTGTGGCGGAGCATGTGCGGTGTGATGTGTTTAGCGATTCCCGCTCCGAAGGCGATTTTCTTGAGTTGCAGCCAGAGTCCTTGTCGGGTGATGCGGGAACCGCGCGCGTTCAGGAACATCGCATCCGAGTCTTGGAATTTGCCCAGTTTGGGTCGGCCGATGGTCAAGTAGTCGGCGATAGCGTCCATCGCAGCGTCGTATACGGGTACGATGCGCTCTTTCGACCCTTTTCCGAAGATGCGGATGGTCGAGCTGTCGAAGTTTACGTTGCTGATGTCTAGCGAGGTAACTTCGGAGATGCGCAGGCCGCCGGCGTAAAGAAGTTCGACGACGGCGCGATCGCGTAGTTCAGTTGGCGTAGATGCGTCGGCGGTGTAGTTTAGGAGGTCTTCGACCTCGTCGAGGGTAAGCGACTTGGGGATTGGTTTACCACCTCGTGGAGCCTTCAACCGGCGGGTCGGGAGATCGCTCGTGACGCCTTCCTCTCTGAGGAAACGCATGAAGGAGCGAAGTGAAGCAATTTTTCGGGATTTCGTTGCGTTGGAGTAACCGCGGTCGTCGAGGTCACTAACGAAATCGGTAATCTTTGTTTCGCCGAATCGATCCCATTTGACCGGCGTTGAATTTGCGCCCCACGTCTCTTCAATGAACGCGGTCAAACCTTGGAGGTCGTTGCGATAGGCGCTAACAGTGTTCGAGGAAAGGCCGCGTTCGCCCGCCAAATGCTCGAGAAACGCCGTGATGTGGGGATCCATACTCGGAATCGTAGAAAAAGCGGGATGCTTGAACGGCTGATCGCGGTGCAATTGGGTTTTCAGTTTGCTCCAGAGGATCGGCGGACGGCTTCGGGAACGTCGGTCGGCGCGATAGAATCGATCTTTAGCTGGCGATCACTCTCAATGGAGATCACATACTAGGTGTTTGAAGCGATCAACATACCATTCGACCCGTACATATTTGGCGGTACAACCACCGCGTTTTCATGGCACGGGTTCCTCACGTTTATAGCAGTGGGCACCGCGATCTGGTTGGCCGGCCGGGCAGCGATCCGTGAACGATTGGACCAAGAGCAGGTCTACAACACTGCCTTGTGGGGGGTATTAGGAGGAATCGTCGGTGCTCGGATCGTGCACGTGTTAGACAACTGGGCGATATACGGTGACGATCCGCTTTCGATATTTGCGGTGTGGAACGGTGGTATTGGCCTATGGGGCGGCATCCTAGGCGGCTGGATGGCGGGTTCGTTATATGCGTATTTCGCGAAGGCGCCTGTAGGTAGATTCATGGATATCGCCGCCGCGCCTTTGCTGATTGCGCAGACGATTGGACGCGTCGGCGACATCATTAACGGCGAACACTGGTCGCGTCCGCTGGATTTGTTCTGGGGCTGGTATTTCACCGACATCGACAGCCCGGCGCGCTCGGTAATTGATCGCTTCCCTGAGTTATTCGGAACTGATGTTGATCGCCCCGTGCATCCCGCGGTGGTCTACGAGATGATCACCAACATCATCATTCTTGGCGTGATTTTCATGTTGCGAGGACGGGTTCGCCCTGCGGGCAGCATATTCATGATCTACCTCGCCCTGTATGCGACGGCCCGTTTCGGTGTTCAGTTCGTCCGGTTGGACGACGTGAAGTTCTGGGGCCTGCAGGAGGCGCATCTAATCGCGATCTTGGTGTGGATCATTACAATTCCGTGGATCATCTGGAAGGTTCGGCTAATCGGCCGCGACGGTGGCGCGCCGGGGCGGCGGGTCCGTGAAGTTGCCGAGTTAGATCGGGTTTCTGCGGGCCGGTCGAAGCGCGAGCGTCGGCGGGAGTTGGCGCGTTAAAATTGCCGTAGAGGCACGGCTGGATCCTGAAATCTTAGGGCCAGTGCGTAGCCGATGGAGGTGTTGAGACTATGGATGTAAAACAAGCGGTCAGAACCGCTAAAACCTATCTCGCCGACTTGATGGCGGACGAAGGCATTGAAAACCTCGGTTTGGAAGAGGTGCAGTTCGACGAGGTCGCGCGGCGGTGGAACGTTACAATCGGATTTTCTCGCCCTTGGGATCGCAAAAACTCGTTAGCTGCTGCTTTGACCGAATATGGTCGAAGCGATCGCTCATACAAGATCTTGAGCATCAATGATGCCGACGGTCGAGTCGAGTCCTTGAAGGATCGCATATTGGAATTGCCTCGCGCCGTCTGATGGCAATGGTAGGTCACTTTGTCGACACCAACCTTCTCGTACTGCTAATTGTCGGCACGGCTCAACGCGGCCTCATCGGGAGGCATCCTCGGTTAAAGGCATACACTACGGATGACTTCGACGTCTTGGTAAAGTTGCTCGATACCGGCGAAAAAATCTACGTGACGCCAAATACGCTAACTGAGTCTTCAAATCTCTTGCCCTACGGCAAGAGAGAATTGCGGCGACGACTCTTCAACGTATTGAGATTCATGATCCAAGAAAGCGAAGAGATTGTGGTGGCAAGCGAGCAAGCGTCGACAGTTGCCGAGTTCGATCGGTTGGGTTTGACGGATTCCGTCTTGATTGATGTCGCGTGCAAAGAGACGCCGGTTGTTACCGTGGATTTTGACCTTTACTACGCAGTTGCCAGTCGCGACTATCGCGCGGCGGTACATTTCAACGCTTTGCGAAGCCAAACTTACTGAATTCGTTGGCCCAACTGGCCACACATTATCAACGACCTAACCTAAGCTATCGTTGAGATCTGTCGCTCGCCGCAATATCGTGGAGCCGAAGCTCCTTTCGGCGATTGCCTCGGTAGTAGTCGGTTTTGAGGCTGACTACGGCGTCTACGATGCGGGTCGGGGGTAGGCTGTCGGCCATGCGGAAACCGACTGTTTGGAATGAACGGCCGGTGTCGTCTTTGAGATTGAGTCGGACGTGATCTTGGTTGCGGCCCATGTATGAGATGTTGGTGGTTTCGGCACCACGGACGAGGAATAGAGGTTCCCGGTTGCCAGTGCCAAATGGGGCCATCTTGTCGATGAAATCCCACATGGAGTATCCGAGGTGGTCGAGCCGGATCTCGGCGTCGGCGGTTCTAACGGCGCGTTCATTCACGGTGGCGCTGAGGGCCGACCACGACATCTGAGTCTCGAGGTGGGCGGTGATTTCTGGTATCAGGCTTGCGTCGGCGGCAAAACCCGCGGCAGCGGCGTGGCCGCCGAAGCGTTGCAGTTTGGCGGATACTGCATCAAGGGCTTGGTGAATGTCGAAGCCAGGTACGCTGCGTGCACTAGCGCGTGCGACGCCGTTGATGATTTGATAGGCAAATGCTGGCGATGCGGAGTATTCGGACGCATTACCGGCGAGGGGGCCAAGCACACCCATCGGCAAAGTGGCATCGACTTCGATCGCCATGACGTTGTTGCCGCTGCCCATGGCGTCGTCGATTTTGGGTTTGGCGGCGCGCCACGCCTTGTCGGCGATACTGCGACGTTTTTTATTGGCATCGTCTAGGTAGTTGGCGAGTTGCATCGCCTGGTAGATGTCGGTCGCAATCAGAAGTTTGAGGCTTGGGTCCGCGGAATCGATGCGTCCGGGCGCATTGAGGCGCGGCGCCAACTGGAAGGTGATGAACTCGGCGTCGTACGGACCGCCGTGTCGGATTTGGTTGGAGATCAGGCGAGTCAGTTCGATGAGGCCGGGAGGAGACGCGGAATCGAGCATCTTCAAACCTTCGCGGACGATGATGCGGTTGTCCCCTAGGAGTTCGGTTTGGTCCGCTAGGGTCCCGACAGCGGCGAGGGGGATCAGTTCCGGAGCCGGTGGTTGTTCGGCTTCGGCGAGGAGAGCCATGGCAAGTTTGAATGCAGTCGCGGCGCCGCAGAAGTCCGCCAACCGAGTGTCGTCGGAAAGGTGACGATTGACGATGGCGGCAGCGTTTGGCAACTGGCCGCCTTGAGGCAGGTGATGATCGGTGATGACGGTTCGGATGCCAAGGGTTTTGGCATAGTCGACCTCGTCGAACGCGGTGATGCCTGTGTCGACCGTGATAACAACTGATACGCCTTGCTTGTGGAAACGCTCCAGCGCTTCGAGCGAGATGCCGTGTCCTTCAATTTCACGGTGCGGCAGGTGGTATTTGGGTTCGGCGCCGAGTTTTCGGAGAGTTAGAACGATGATCGCCGTCGCGGTGATGCCGTCGGCGTCGAAGTCGCCCAAAATACCGATGCCTTCACCGTTACGAACGGCTTCGAGGATGACATCGATTGCCTGTTTGATGCCGGGAATGACGCTAGGCGGATGCATCGCGTCGAGGCCGTCGTTGAGGAACGATAGGGCATGGGCTTCGTTGCGGATGCCGCGGTTGTAGAGGAGGGTTGAGACGAGTGCTAACGAGCCGCGCGGCGCGGCGCTCTCTACATCAAGGTAAAAACCGTCTGGTGCCGGGTCTGCGACTCGCCAACGCGAGGTGATCGGTTGGAGCGATGCCGGTGTTTCAGAGGCGCGTTGCGGACGATTGGACGCGGCCGTCCGCCGCGTGATCAACTGTCGAATTCCTTGAAGAGGACGGAGGCGTTGTGGCCCCCAAATCCTAGCGAGTTGGACATGACGACGGGTACGCGGCCGCGTTTCGACATGTTTGGAACGTAGTCGAGATCGCAGTCAATATCTGGGTTTTCGAGGTTAATAGTGGGCGGGACTACCGATTCGGAAATTGCTAGGACGCTGAATCCAGCTTCAATGCCACCAGCGGCTCCTAGGAGGTGCCCGGTCATGGATTTCGTGCTGCTAACGGAAAGCTTGTAAGCATGGTCGCCGAAGGCTTTTTTCACGGCGACGGTCTCAAACTTGTCGTTGAGCGGCGTTGATGTGCCGTGGGCGTTAATGTACGCGACTTCTTCGCGGTCGATGCCGGCTTGTTCGATGGCGATTTTCATTGCTGCGGCTGCGCCTTCGCCTTCGGGATGCGGCTGGGTAACGTGGTGGGCATCGCTCGTCGCACCGTAACCAACCAATTCGCAGAGTACGTCAGCACCGCGTTTTTCGGCGTGTTCCAACGACTCGATGACGATGACCCCTGCGCCTTCGCCGAGGACGAAACCGTCTCGTTCGGCATCGAATGGACGTGACGCTCCTTGTGGATCGTCGTTGCGGGTGGACAAGGCTTTGCAGGCATTGAAACCGGATACGCCGATCGGGCAGATGGCAGCTTCGGAGCCGCCCGCGATGGCGACGTCAATGACACCCCTGCGGATCATCTCGGCCGCTTCACCGATGGAATCTGTGCCGGTAGCACACGCGGAAACAACCGAAAAGTTGGGTCCTTTGGCTCCGATGGTCATCGAAACTTGGCCACTCGCCATGTCACCCAACATCATGGGTATTAGGAATGGGTTGACGCGTCGGGGACCGCGGTCGTTGAGGACCCCTAGTTGATCGGAGATGGTGATGATGCCACCGACGCCACTGCCGATGAGGACAGCGACGCGGTCGGGCGCTTCGTCCTCCATCTCGATACCAGCGTGTTCGAGGGCTTCGAGGCTGGCGACGCAGGCGAACTGAGCAAAGCGATCCATACGCTTTGCTTGCCGACGGCCGAGGACGGCTTCAGGAGCAAAATCGGTGACTTCGGCGGCGATACGCGACTCAAATCCCTCTGCGTCGAAGGCGCCGATGTAATCGATGCCAGACTCGCCGTTGATCAGGTTTTTCCACGTCGTTTTGCGGTCGGATCCTAGGGGCGTAACGAGCCCTATCCCAGTGACAACTACCCGGTCGGCCATGTGTTGCTGTTTTCCCGTGCCTTGATTGTTTAGCGTCGCAGATGCGCTGAATGAAGTATATATCTGGGTTCGCGTTGCTCATTTGGTCTTTAGGCCAAGGCCAAGGCTTCGTAGAATCGAAACGTATATGCCTACGGTCGAGATCGAGACGCATGGATGCAAGTTGAACACCGCCGATTCTCAACAGTTGGCGGCGGAGTTTTTGCGCGCCGGATTTTCGATTCGAGGTCGGGATGACGCAGTGACACCGGATGTGTTCATCCTCAACTCATGTACGGTGACGCACGTCGCGGACAAAAAGGCTAGGCAGTCGATATCAGCGGCGAAGCGTCGGTATCCCAATGCGTTGACGGTTATGACAGGTTGCTATCCGGAACGCGCCGCCAATGAGACAGCGAATCTTAACAGCGTCGACATGGTTTTGGGAAATGCTCGCAAACCGGAGCTGGTTGAGACAGTGGCGGATCGGTTAGGCGCGGTATTGACGCCGTGCGCGGAGGGTCGGGATGTGATCCCTCCGGCGGCATTGTTGGGACGCACGCGGGCTTCGGTGAAGATTCAAGAGGGTTGCGATCAGGTCTGCGCTTATTGCATCGTGCCGAAAGTGAGGGGCAGGGAGCGAAGCGTCTCGGTCGAAGAGATTGTCGACCAAGTGCGACGGTTGGAGGTTGCCGGCTGTCGGGAGGTGGTTTTTACGGGTACCCAGTTGGGGCACTATGGCTTTGATCTGGAAGACAGCGTGGATTTGACGTTTTTGTTGCGGTCGGTGTTGGCAATGACAGAGATGCCTCGGATCAGGGTGTCCTCTTTGCAGCCGCCGGAGATCGACGATCGGTTGTTGGAGTTGTGGGTTGCTGAAGTCGAAGGCAGGCTGTGTCCGCATTTTCATGTGCCGTTGCAGAGTGGTAGCGATGGAATCCTTCGTCGAATGCGGCGAACGTATACATCGGACGAATTTCTGCGCAAGGTTGAGCTTTTGCGGTCAAGAGTAAAGGATTGCGGGATAACGACCGATGTGATCGCTGGTTTTCCGGGTGAGACGGACGAGGATCATGAAAGATCGGTATCGGTGATGCGCGCAGCTGAGTTTTCGGATGCACACGTATTTCCTTATTCGGCGAGGCCGGGAACGAGCGCAAACCACTTCGACGAACAGCTGGAACCGGGCATAAAGGCGGAACGGGCCGCGGTATTGCGCGAAATCTCGGCTGCGAGTGCGTTGCGGTTCCGAGATGCGATGATCGGTGAGGTGCGGTCCGTGTTGTGGGAGGGTCGTCGCGGAAGAGCAGGATTAACCGACAACTACGTCAAGGTCAAATTGGATTCCGTTGACGGACGCGGCGGTGGTGACGGTCTAGTCGAAGAAGTTGCGCTAAAACGGATCGACGCAGATGGCGTCGTCGTCGGTGAGGCGATCTGAGTTGATCGATCGACCGCGCTAGTTCAAGTGGGGGTCGAGCTGCGCCAGGATGTCACTTTCCGTGCCGACGAAATTGCGAGAATGGTCGCGGTCGATGTAAACGGCTCGGCGTTGCGGGTCCATCGGGAAGAAGAGGCAGATGCGTTCCTGCTCGGCCTTTTCCAGTAACCGGACTTTTTCGTCATAGGCTTGGAGTGGGTTCATGCTGAAACCGAACTGGACGCTTGGGTCGATGTGGAACGGCGTCGGGAAGAGCAGGGGAGAGGCCATGATTTTTTCCGAGCCGCACGCAACGATGACCGTTGAGTTCGCCGGGGTAACGCCACCGGATCGCTCCATCTTGATGCCGGGCGCGACTTCGGCGTTGTCGTCTTCGACGAGTGTGATCTTGGCTTCAAGTCTCTCTAGCATCTTGAGGTCGGCTCGGACCTCGCGGTATGCGGCGACGTGGAAGGGGTGGTTTCCCATCGCGGTTTCCCATTCTTCTGCTGGGATTATGTACTCAGCGTTGGGACAGATTGGGTCGGCATCGCCTCGGTTGTTGTACGAGATGAGGTTGCCGGCGTGGAGAAAATGGAGGCTGGGAAGAACGACCCGAGTTACGAGTTTGGGTTGAAGGGTTCTCAAAAGTTGGTTTGATTTGGCGCCTAATACTTCACGGGTGAAGATGGGGTCGTGCATTCCGATCCCAGTTCCGATGACGGTGATTTCGTATTCGTCTTCTTCGATGGCCGGGACGTTTACCTGCAGGGCATAGTTTGCCATGGTGACCCGGTTTTGACGGTCGGTCGGACTCTTGCCGTCGTTGAGATTGAAGTCGCGCCAGACGGCTTTTTCAACGTTGTATGCGTATGTGACGTCGAGTTTGATGCTGCTGGTATCGATAGTTTTTATTTGCACTGGGGACATCGGAGTCTCCGTTAGGTGATTGAAGTTCCAGGTATCGATTGATCGATACGGATCCGATTGACGCCAGGGATGCGAAATCAGCGTCGGAGATGCAAAGCCCTAGACGTCGGTTACTGAGAGCTAGGTGCCGGATGAAACGGGCGGTATCCCTGAATGTTGGGATGCGAGTCCGTCCCGGAACCGAGCCCTCAGGCGGCTTCGCGGGTGAAGACGGGCTCCATTGGGTGGATTCCCGTGTTGATGACGGTGAGAGTGTTTCGTCCGCCGGCGATCTCAGGGAGAGTAATGAGCAGGACAGACTTGGCTAACTGGATGCGGTGCTGCATGGATGAGTTGTCCTTGTCCGCGGTCTGATGCGTCTGCTGGAATGTATCGCCTTGACTAAGCATTACAAGCCTCCTTTTAGGACTAGCGCAGAGAGGATGTCTCAACTGGTTCGGCTACCGTGAGGCTGACTCTCTCGCTACGTGGTTTTAGTTTAGCCCGTGATAACGATTACGTCAATCATATTTCAAAATTTATTTTGAACTAGTTTCATAAAAACAACGGCTTCGAGATCAGATCTTTCGCCTTGCGCCGAAACAGGCGAACGCAACCCTGAATGGAGGCATTTGGGTAAATCGGAGCAGAAACCGGTATCGATTCGGGCCGTAAGCGGTAACGTAGTTAGTTCGCTAGAATCGACATACGATGATGGCGAGTGGGATTTTTGGCGAGGTAAAGCAAATATGACCTTGAGATTGCAAGCGATGCGTGGCGACATCGCGCACATCGCGTCGGACGCGGCGATCGTGAATTTGTTCGAGGGTGTTCAACGTCCGGGTGGCGCAACTGGAGCGGTCGATCGAGCATTGGGAGAACTGATCAGTGAGCTGATAGTCGACGGCGAAATAACCGGCAAACGCGGAAACAGCGTTCTGATCCATACGCCGCCAGGCCGCTACGAAGGGTTCGTGCCCAAACGGGTGTTGGTGATGGGATTGGGCATGGAAACCAGTTTCAGCGTTGACGAGGTTCGTGAGGTAGCAGCAGTTGCCGTGAACCGGTTAAAGGGAATCGCCAAAACGGCGACGACGATTGTTCATGGAGCGGGCTTAGGTGGGTTGGACACTGCGATGGCGGCACAAGCGATAGCCGAAGGTTCGATCATCGGATCGTACGGTTTTAACAAGTACAAACAAACGTCGAACGAATCCTCCGACCGTCTCGAACTATTAAACGTCGTCGAGTTCAACGACTCGAAGTTGCCCGACGTGCGTGCCGGCCTCGGGTTGGGGATTGCGGCTGCGGAGGCGCAGAACTTCGCGCGGGACCTGGTGAACGAGCCGGCGAACGTGTTGTCGCCAGCGGCGATGGCGCACGAGGCTAGACAGGTGACGGAGGCCGGTGGATTCAAGCTAACGACACTGTGTTTGGAAGAGTGTAGATCGATGGGCATGAACGCATTTGCGGGCGTGGCTCAAGGTTCGCACCGTCCGGCGGAGTTTCTGCATTTGACCTACGAGGGAGATCCGTCGGACGCGAGCAACAACGTATGGTTGATTGGCAAGAGCATTACCTTTGATTCGGGCGGATTGTCGTTGAAGCCGTCGCGGGGGATGGTTACGATGAAGGGAGACATGGGAGGCGGTGCGGCGGTTTTGGCGGCGATGAAGATCGTTGGTGGGCTCCAGCCTCGTATCAATGTCCATGCGGTGCTCCCGATAACCGAGAACATGCCAGGGGGCGGAGCGCAGCGACCTGGCGATGTGGTTCAGGCGATGAACGGCAAGTACATAGAGATAGACAACACCGACGCGGAGGGTCGATTGACGTTGGCCGATGCGTTGGGTTACGCGCGGAAGAATGGCGCGGCACGAATCATCGATGTCGCGACGTTGACTGGCGCGGCTCGGGTTGCACTCGGCACCGGCAATGCGGCGGTGTTTGGCAACGACGACGAGTTGGTGAAATCGGTGTTGGATGCTGCCGAGGCATCCGGAGATGGGATGTGGAGATTACCGTTGGATGGAACGTCGAAGCAATTGAACCGATCGAGCATCGCGGACCTGAAGAACAGCGGAGGTGCTCCAGCGGGTTCGATAACGGCGGCACACTTCATTTCGGAGTTCGCAGAGGATACGCCTTGGGTGCACATCGACATCGCGGCGGTTTCGATGGTTACCGGCAACCACGGGATGTTTCGCACTACGGGCGCGACTGGTGCGCCGACTCGGACGCTGGCCAACCTAGTGGTGTCGTTGGCTAGATAAATTGAACAAGGCTGCGATCTGGATCCTGGGCGTTGCATCGATAGCGGTATCGTCAATTGTTTTTGCGGCGTGTGGGACGCTCGAGAGTGGGCGCACGGTCCCAACGCCGGAAGCTCGTGGACCGTACGAGGTTTCGACTGATTACGCGGTCGTGACGCCGACGTCGATTGAGTTACCCGAGGGTTGGTGGAACCCGATCGACGACAAGAAGCTTGAGCAGATCGAGTACTCGTTGGTCGGCATCAGGATGTGGGGAAATTGTGTGTGGTACTTCGACGATCCCTCGCCGTCGACGGAAGCGGCGGTGAGATCGGCGCTATCAGAAGTGATCAATTCACCGATTGCCCATTCGATAGGAGTTATCGAGGGTGCGGATTTGGAAGCGGTTTGCGAAGGTTCGGCCGCAGTGTCTGAATTCGATGTCGAGGTCACTGATGGGAGACGGGCGGCGTTGGCGTCCGACTTGATGGTCGATCTCTTGGATTCCTGCGTAACGTTCTACGCGACGCCCGATGCGCCGTTGGCGTATCGCATCGCGACTACGTTCATGGACATGTTGTGGATGTTGGATTTAGATGGACCGAGATGGCCGCGTCGGGATTTCTGGGGCGTCAGAGAGTGGTGTGACAACGTTGTTGAGGGCGCGGTGGCGAGTTAGGGGCGGCGTGCGTAGAAGCGCCGATAAACTCTTGCCGGTTGCGATCATCCCCAGATATCTAAGGCGATGAGTATGCCTAGGGTGTGGATGATGTTAATAAGTACGAGCCATCCGAGAAGTTCGAATTTTAGCTTGGCAACCGCGACCTTCGTATTTAGCACGTCAGCTCTGGTTGCAAGGAGGTTACTTTTTGTGACGAGGTCGCGGCTCTGTTCCAAAGATGTCATTAAAATTCTCCTGCAACCGGTGATACGTCAATCGAAGACGTCAGACATCGTAGCGTACAGAGATTGACGCTTTAGAACGGCATGATGGTCGTGTCGAGAATAATTTCGGAGATTAGGATGGTGCCGATGGCGATGCTTAGGGTTCCGGCGGTTAGGGTGATGGCTCGGTTGAGGTTGTGACGTGCGGTGGAGATTTTGAACGGGAGGGCGAGGATGATGGTGAGGGCGGCCATCGAGAGCATGGTTCCGATGCTGAAGAGGGCGATGTATCCGAGGCCGGTCAAGGTCGAGTCGATCGTGGGCAGCAGGAGGACCATCACAGCTGCGCTTCCGGCGAGTCCGTGGACGATTCCGATGGCGAAGGATTTGACGCGGAAGACGGGTTTGCCCAAGAAGAAGAAGCTGTTGTGGTTTTTGCTGTCGGGTTTGTGTTGGGCTTGACGTGAGTGTGAAGCTTGAGGCGGGTGCGTGGCGTGGACGTGGACGTGGGGTCCTGCGCCGTGGTCGTGTTGGTGGATGTGGAGTTTGCCACGCAGGACGTTCCACGCGGTGCTGACGCCGAGATATATGAGCATGATTCCGACGCCGATTTCGAGGAATGGAGCAATGGCTTCGTAGCGTTCAAGGGCGAAGTCTTTAGCGATCAGAACGATGGTTCCGAGGATGAGAAGCGGGACGGAGTGTCCGACGCCCCAAGACGCTCCGAGCCAGATGCTTTGCCAAATGTTTCGCTGTTTTCCAACGATGTTGGCGACGGCGACGACGTGGTCGGCATCAGTGGCGTGTTTCAGGCCGAGCAGGGAACCGAAAGCGAGGACAGCGAGTATGCCGGAGTGGATGTCCATTTGAGTTCGATGAAATGTTCTGCTATTAAATACGAATCGCAGGTCAGCACGGATTGGGCGGGTCAGCAGGAATTGGAAAGTTGGCTTAAAGAGAGGTGGCACGCCCGGAGGGATTCGAACCCCCGACCCTCTGGTTCGAAGCCAGATGCTCTGTCCCCTGAGCTACGGGCGCACGTTGACTCGCGAATATGCAAATTGGGGTGGGGTGGACGGAGGGAGTTGAACCCTCGATCTTCAGGGCCACAACCTGACGTGTTAACCGCTACACTACGCCCACCACGAGGTTGCATTCGCGAGGTCTGCATCAGTTTGATTCTAAATTAGGTGGTTGGTCGGGTTGGGCCTCGTCAACTTCAGCACTACGCCTATTGTCTGTAACAGTTTAGCGGGAGACGGAGCAAATGTTTTGTGCCATCGGGGTCTCGGAGACCGATCTGGTTGGTGTAAGATAGAACGTATGAGTTTATTTTGGGTTTGAAAATGGATCGGAAAGGAGAATCATGGGAGTTACACATGTCACGGCGACGGTCCGGAATCCTGCGGCCCCGGAGCGTACTTGGGAAGGGTTGTTCCTTGTGGATACTGGAGCGACGGATTGCCTAGTGCCGCGACAGCATCTTAAGGCGATCGGGTTGGAACCCGAAAGCGAGCGGGTTTACAGTTTGGCGGATGGCAGCGAGCATCGGATGTCGGTTACCGTCGGCCGTATCGAATTTATGGGCGAGGTCGTCGGGGCGACGATTGTGATGGGGGAAGAGGAGTCGGAGCCGTTGTTGGGCGTGACGGCGCTGGAGTCGGTGGGGATAGAGGTTGATCCGCGGAATCAGGAGTTGCGGCGGTTGCCGTTTGTGCGGTTGAGGTGAGGGGTGTTTGGTACACTCAAATTAGTTGTTTGATTGTGAATGTTTGAACCATGAGTGACGAAGTCCACGAAGAGCGGTCGTTTGAACTTCCGCCCCACGATCCGGTGTATGACGAGGAAGGAAATCTTCATGTACTGGTGTCGAACGGTGGAATGGACCCTCATGAAACGGTGCGAGTGCTTCCGAAATCGGACGCTGAACCTCGTCCTTCTGGTTTGGGCAAGGGGATTGCCACGATCCACGACTCGTTTTTTGACCCCTTACCGGACGAAGTATTGGATTATTTCGACCCGAAACCGCCCGGAAGCGCTTAAGCGCTGGGCGGCGACGAATAGTTGAAGATCCTTTTAGACACATCGGCGTTCATCTGGTACGCGGATGGCAGTTCACAACTTAGCCGCCTTGCCCACGGCGTGCTGACGCATCCCTCAAGCGAGCTTTATCTGAGCGCGGCGTCTTCTTGGGAGATCGTGCTGAAATACGGGAAGGGTCAGCTGGGACTTTCGATGCCACCGGCGAAATATGTTTCGGATATGAGGCGACTGCACGCGATCAAATCGTTACCCATCGACGAAACGGCGACTTTCGGCGTTTTGCAGCTTCCAGATGTCCACCGGGACCCCTTTGACAGGATCATTGTTGCTCAAGCGATCGCGGGCGGTATGGTGATTGTTACTTCGGATGGGTTGATCAGGCGGTATCCTGTGTCGGTGGTTTGGTGAGGGCGACATCTGAATCGGACTTTATGGGGATTTTGGGATTACGGGGTTGGTCAGCGTTTGAGGCTATTAAGGTTTGGATGCTACGAAGATGAATAAAACGAACGACCCTATGGAGTTTTGATCGTGACGAAATCGGCGAATATCGACAAAATGATGACGTTCGAATTGAATTTCGACGCTCAGCTTTTTGCAATCCGTTGCTTGCTGGGTCGACAACGTCAAGCGGATCGGGAACTTGTGGATGAAATCGAAGAAGTAAAGGCGGCTGCAAAACGATCATCTGGTTTAGCGAATGAGCGTGCAGTAGACAGATACGTCGATCTTGCACAGGGTTCGTGTTACCAAGATGCGGCCCACAGCATGGCTGCTGTGGGAATGATTGTTCCGTTCATCGAGTCTGAATTCAGGCAAGCATTTTCGTGGACAGGGGAGCGTTTTCCGGAGGGTCACAAGGCGACACAATTCGTCGGTTTCGCCAAGAAAACGAGAATGCAAGAATTCATGCCGGATGATTTAGAGCCAACGATTTTGGCGTTGTATGCGTACCGAAACAAGATGTTCCATCACGGACTCGAATGGCCGAGTAATGAACGGCGCAAATTCGCTCAAACGATCAAAGATTCAGCATGGCCGCAGCATTGGTTCTCAACCGAGACCTCCGGTAGCGAACCCTGGCTTTTCTACATGGCACCTGAATTCATAGACCACTGCGTGAATGTGTTGGAGAAAATCGTCGATGGAGTCGAAGAATTTCGCACAAAGTTGATCCGTGAGAGTGGGTTCTAGTTCGGAAATCCGTTGTCATCGGGCCGCGTTTCGGGGGTACGGCTCTGGTGTCGTCGTTGGGGATGGTTTTTGAGCGGTTGCTCGGTTCAGGTTTGGCAGGTTGGATGATCGATGGAGGTGTGGTCCACATTTGTCCTTCGGACATTTCCCCTTTGTTTCGTACGTAGTTGGGCGTGGGTAACCCGTCCGCCCCGGGCATCCCCTGCGTTCGCTCCGCTCCGCGTCCCCTTCGCGAAGGGGAGGTATTCCCACCGCCCTCTGCAACGGGCATGATTGAAACCTAACCCTACCGGGAGGCGCGAGGCAAGAGGGTGTTTAGTTGCTAGAATTGCCCGCAGTCGTATTGAGTTGAGAGGACTGCGTGATGAAGATTGTTGATGTTAGGCCGATGGTGGTTCAGAATGATCCGCCTTATATTGGGGGGCAGCATTTGCTGTTTGTGCAGGTGGTTACCGATGAGGGGATCGTGGGTTTGGGGGAGCGGGTTACGGGTAGCGGGTATTCGGGAATGTGATCGATTTGCAGTCGATGATTTCGTTGCTGGAGGAGTATGGTCGGTATGTGCTGATCGGGGAGAATCCCTTCAACATCGAGTTGCTGTGGCAGAGGATGTATGGGAGTCGGCACGATTTCCGGCATCCGAGTCTGCACTCGACGCCGGCGATCAGTGCGTTGGAGATGGCGTTGTGGGACATCGTGGGGAAGGCGACGGGTCAGCCGATCTACAACTTGCTGGGCGGGAAGTTCCACGAGAAGTTGCGGGCGTATGCGTATATGCCGCAACCGCCGGGCGGGTTCATGGCGAACCCAGAGGCGGCGGGTCCGGTCGCTGAGAAGCTGCTTGAGGAGGGGAACACGGCTTGCAAGATCGATCCCTTCACTCCGCTGTTCCCGGGGCCGCGGGATGTCGGGCTGCCGGAGATAACGCAGGCGGCGAAGATCTGGAAGGCAGTGCGGGATGCGGTCGGGAACGAGTTGGAGGTGGGGATCGGGACGCACGGGCAGTTGACGACGTACAGCGCAATCCGAGTGGCGGATTTCTTGGAGGAGTATCACCCGTTCTGGTTCGAGGAGCCGGTGCCGCCGGAGAACGTCGAGGAGATGGCTCGGGTCGCGGCGCACACGTCGATACCGATTGCGACGGGGGAGCGGCTGGTGACGAAGTGGGAGTTCTCGAACCTGTTGGAGAAACAGGCGGCACAGATCATCCAGCTGGATCTGGGTCAGTGCGGCGGGATTATGGAGTCGAAGAAGATTGCGGCGATCGCCGAGGCGCACTATGCGGTGATAGCGCCTCACATGTATTGCGGTCCGATCGCGGCGGCGGCAGCGATTCAGCTAGACACGTGCTCGCCGAACTTCATGATTGCGGAGGCGAACCAAGGGCCGTTGCACAAGATCATCTTCAAGGAGCCGCTGGTGTTTGAGGATGGATATTACATACCGCCGACTGGGCCGGGATTGGGGGTGGAACTGGATATGGATGTGGTTAAGGGGAGGTTGTTGGTGGGGTGAGTTAGTTCTCTTTTTCGTTGTTTTGTCCGTCCGCGGTTGCTCGGTCCCGGCGCGCCTCGGCGAGACCTTGGGCCAGGCCTTGTTGGTATGCTTCTTCGTACGCCTTTAGGAACGGAGTTTTGTACATTTCGGTGAATCGCTGAACCTGTTCTTGCGGATCATGCAACCCTAAGTGCGGTTTGGTAGTCCTGAGCCAATGTAGAAACTCGCGCCTGTATTGATCGGCGCGACGCTTTTCGCGTTGCACATCCCAAAATCGATCTTCAAGGGATCCGAGCGATTTGATGGGTAGCTTTACTAACGCTTCGGCTAGGGAGATTCGGGGGCGTCGCCTTCGTTCCTCGCGTCGTCCGAGAATCTCGCGTTCTTGAGCCCACGCACGTTCAATTGCTTCGTTCAGGTACTCCTGATACGGCGATAAATCGCGATCATCGACTTCTTTCTGCCGTTTCTTGTTTTCGTGCTGTATGTACCAATATCTTAGGACCATGGATGCCCTCGGTTAGAAGATCGTTGCAGACGGCAAGTTAGTCCTCTTGGTTGCCGTTGTTCACGTTGCGACGTGCAGTTTGTTGCTCACGTTCAAGTCGTCGGCCTTTTTCAATACCTCGTTCAAACTCGGCACGTAGTTTGTCGCGTTCGTTCTCGGCTTCCCGTTTTTCGCGGTCTTTCTTTTCAAAATGCCGTTCGAGTAGAGTTTTGAGTACCATTACTGCCTCCAATTCGATGATGCTTGTGGTGGCTGCAACGAATATGAGAGCGGCGGAGCCGCTGGCTACGGTCGAGATCGTACTTGCTATGTTATCGTGCGTGCCGGTATGGTTTTCGGACCACCAAAGCGCGGCGATCAAGGGTACGGCTTGCAGAGTGAATAGCAGGTAGAACCAACCGATCCACTCTGGCCGGATGGTCCAAACGGAGTGTCGGGGATCCGCCGACACGATCGATGTATCGGTTGGTGGTGGATCGCGATTTTCGTCACGCATGTTCGCATTATATGGCACGTGCGTTGTGCAATTGATGCGATATGGCGAAAATTCTGGTCGTCCAGTTTATGCGGTTTATTGGCGTGGTGGGATGAAGATGGAGTACTCGGAGATGGGAACGTATTCGCCGTTGATTTCGGCCCAGAGGACGATGGTGTACACGCCGTCGCCGTGTTGGGTTAGGAGGTCGGAGATGTCGGCGGAGACGGCGAAGGAGTCGCTGGTAACGCACCATTTGGTTGCGGTGATCGATGGGAGCGTGAGTTGTCGCTTTAACATGGTCTGGCTTGAATCGCGCGCTTTTTGCCAATTCTTGTGAGCTTCGTCGTTTGACATTGGTGGTGGTGAGTCTGGCGGGATGGCGTATGGGTTAGGGCACTGGCCCGCGGTGACTTCGATGGAGGGTTCGTCGTCGACGTAAGAGGATCCGGGTCCCGGTGGAGGACGGATCCTGGCGATGCGTAGGCCGTTGTTGTAGCAGTAGGTTCGGGATAGTTGGCCGCGGGATAGGGGTTGGGTTGGCGGGTCGTAGTAGATGGTGAGGGATGGAGATGCCTGGGAGATGTTGGCGCCGTTTTTGGTTTGGCCGCTGAGGGTAAGGACCCCGGAGTCGACGTTTGGTTTGGTTTCGTATTCGATGTAGTCGCCGACGAAGAGTTGGACGAACCAGATGGTGGGAGGTCGATATGTGAGGCCGATGCCGACTTTGCGGTGGTGCGGGTTGAGGATGTTTTGGCGATGGCCCGGGCTGTCGAGGAAGCGGTCCATGGCGAAGTCGATTTGTTCTGTGGGCGTTTCTAAGCGGTATTGATCTAGGTTTTCTGGGCAGAAGTCGATGGCGAAGACGTTTTCGGCCGAGTATTGTTCGCCGCCGGCGAGGGTGTATCGCATGTAGGGTTTTGCGCCGTCGGATCCCCAGTGGCCCCGTGTACAGTGTGCCCGTGATTGTTCGGCGTGGGATTGGGCTGCGGGGTTGGTGTCGAGGGTTAATTTGTTGAGGTTGGTGTTGGATCGGGCGTCGTTTATGAGAGTTAGGGCGTAATCGACGAGTGCGGAGTGTTCGGATCGGGTTAGGTTAGAGGGGGTTGTCACATCGGTTGGAGCGCAAGCCACCAAACTCACGAGTGCGATGGTCAGAACAGCAAATCTTCCGGCGGTTGAATATCGGGGCATGATAGCGTCCGGAAGCGAACATGATGTCTAGCGATGAACCGCTTTTTTGGTCGGGTTGATCGATCAGCCGGAGGGTTTTAGCTGTTGCAGTGGATTTGGTTGTTGGTATCGAGGTAGTGGGCAATTAATGACATGGATTGACCTTCGGGGTGTAGCATCGTGCCGTTATCTTCCAATAAACACTTGAACGACCCAGAAATTCGGATGATCTCTGGCAAAACCCAAGGCGACCTCGTCGTATCCGGGATCGAGGATGTTCCGGCGATGGCCTGGACTACCCATCAAACCTTCATGCGCTCTCACAAGCAACTGTTCCAAAGTGAAACGCACGTAGTTGGCGGGTCTGATCGGGCAAAACCCCTCGCGATTGACGTTTTCACCCAATAGGAAAAACCTGCGACCTCCAGCACGATCATATCTTTCACGCAAAGTCGAACCGTCACTTCCGGTGTGTGAAAGTAGGCAATGTCGCATCAAGTCCTCGGCGTGATGCTGGGCCGCTAGGTTGTTGCTCAACGTTAACGGAGTTGCCCCGGATTGACTTCTCGCGCTGTTGATCATGGCCAGCATGTCAGAGCGGAGTGCTTTTAGAGTTTCTGATGATAAACCCGATGGTGTTGAAGGAATTGGCGTTGGGGTAGGTGTTGGTGTTGGCGTAATAGTCGGTGTTGGGATCGGGCTAGGTATTGGGGTAAAAGTTGGTGTTTGGGTAGGAGTCCCTGTAAGAGTAACTGTCGGTGTTGGCTCCGGAGTAGGAGTTGTAGTTGGAGATGGTATCGGTGTGGGAGTTTGAGCCATTGTGGGCAAAGTTGGGTATGGCGTGACTGATGTGGGAATCGGTGTAGGGGTTGAGGTAGGCGCGCTGGTTAGTGTGAGAGTTGGGGTTGCGGTGCTGGCTGATGTACGAGTTGCGGCCAGTGGAGTTAACGTTGGCGATGGATGTGGCGGGGGCGTTGAGGTTGGCAATGGGTTGGTTACCATAACTTGTGGCTCGGGCGTTGGTGTAACCAAGATAATGCGCGGAGCGTTGCGAAACAGCGACCGCCATTCATTGTTCCACTGCTGGCTTATGTCAGGACGAGTTGCGCTGATGGCAAAGTATCCCAGGATGGTAAGGAACAATGCTATCGATGTGAACTTCCACATTTTCAATTTCAAGGGGCTGATGCCGTTTGATGTGGGCGTGGGGTCTCAGCGGAACGCGGATACATTAAGCAACAGGAGGGTATCTATCCTTCTATCGGTTAACGTTCAAACGTTTCATCGAACAATCCGCTCCAAGAGTTCATCAGTTCATCGATCGTTTCGGGTGATGTAACCGACAATGCCAAGTAACCCGCGATAGCAATCGTCATTGCTAGTGTCAGAGTGCGCCAAACGGGTATTTTCGTTCGTGAAGTTGATAGGTATCCCGATCCGCGGCAACCTATGCAACGCTCGTTTTTAGCCAGTTGTCCTTTGATCCATACGCCTTGATATCCGTTTCCTTGACATCGAGGGCAAACAGGCCGTTTTCTTGGCGCGGGAACGCTTTCGGGCATACGTGGTCCCCGTCGCGTTGAACTCATGCTCGGAGCCGGTCCCTCTCGCCATCCCGACCATGGTCCACCGCTTGTCCGCCGTCGCCATTGTGTCCTAGTTCGGCGAATCTTGATGAAACACATCTTAGGCCCGTATCACTTCGAACGACATCGACCTGCTACGGGCAACAAATCGCCACAAAAACCGCGGCAAAACCGCGATCTAGAAAGCGGTTCGTTGCTCGCGCAACTACACATTACTTCAGCGAAGCAAGATACTCCTGCATCGTCGCGGCGGTCGGCGGGTAATACTTCCCGGGGCGGACGTTTTCGGCGAGGATCTTGGATTTGACGTAGTTTTCGACGCCTTCGTGTTCTTCGACCCATTGGACGGCTTCTTCGGCGAACCATGAAGGGACGACTACGCAGCCGTCGTCGTCGCCGACGATGACGTCACCGGGGCGGACGAGGGCGCCGCCGCATTGGATGTCGCAGTTCTCGTAGGCGGGGTCGGCCCACGGGCGTCCGCCATAGGGGGAGCGTTCTTGGGCGTAGACGATGAGGCCGTAGTCTTCGTCTTCGAGGACGCCAAGGTCTCGGATGGCGCCGTCGGTTACGAGACCGTCGGCGTTGTTCATCTTGAGTTGGAGGAGTTTGACGTCGCCGGCGACAGCGGCCCACTGCTTGCCCATGAGGTCGGCGACTAGGACATCGCCGGGGCCGCATCGGGCCATGGCGCGGTATTCGGGAGATTCTTCGCCGATTTTGAATTCGACGTCGAGGTCTGGACGTGGCGGGAGGAAGCGCAGGGTTCGGGCGCGAGCGGCGAGGCGTTTGCCGGGGGTGAAGTTTCGGACGCCTTCCATGAAGGGGAGGGTGACGCCGGCGACGTTTGCGACGGCGGCCCAGGTGGTGGCGATGGGTAGCTTGCGGAAGCGGTCGAGGATGTCGTCGGAGACATCGACGGGGGTGAAGGATCGATCTGCCATGGGGTTGGAGCCTTTCGGGGGTGTGCAGGTGTGTGTTTAGCTTTGATGATGTTAACGCACGAGGTGAACTAGGATGCGAAGGATTGTGAATGATGTGAAGGATGGGTTTTTGTGGGAGGGGTGACTTTATTTCGATCGGTAAGTTAGAGGCTTCAGGTTTCCCCATTCGACGAATAAGCGCCGTAGCGGATCTGAGATTACTGCGCCGAGGATGATGGTCACTATCGTTACGAACGCGACGGACCAGATATCGCTCAACTCGAAAACGGCAGGAATGGTGAATGAGGCGAGAGTAGCTGGCAAAAAGAGGGTGCCCATTGCTAATGCTTGGGTTGCTGGACCGCGAATCCTGTCGTATTTGCTTTGCCGAGCGAATTTTAGGGTCCACGATGCAATTGGCGCCCAAAATACCGCCGCGACTAGGATCAACGGTAGCGGAAGCAGTAGCAGATCGAACGTGAGTTCGTCTTTCACCAAGGCACCGGCCCAGTAGACCAATATTGCAATCAACGCAAGCGCGAAACCAGGGACGAGAATCAATTCACGACGAACGATTTGCCAAAATATCCAGCTCCAAGGCAACATCACGATCACGAACATTGAACTGAACGATAGGAACTGAATATCGTATTTTTCTCCAGCAAACAGCGTTAATGCAATAAATATGAAGCCAGAAAACCAACCGATGTTGCTTTTGTTGGTCGAGTGTTTTGGCGGGGTAATTAACTCGATCACAGGCAAACCTGAAACGAGAATGGTTAGTCCGATGCTGGTGACGGTATCGTCGAAGACATCGAGAAACCACGCAATCACGTAGACGGGTATGCAGACCCCAAGGACGGTAATGGAAAGAACTGCGATGCGTTGACGGATTGCTTGGCATGCTGTTTTGAGGAGGCGTGAGGTGCTGGTGGCGAGGTTGGCGATTGATGGCATGGAAAGATCGTAGGTTGTGGTTGGTGGTGATTGAGGCGAGAAGGTGGTTTACGCGTTTGTCCGAGGGTCCGTTCTTGATTTTTGAATGGGAATTCCGTGTGGAATTTCATGCATCCCCTGCGTGTTGCGCTTCGCTTGCACGCGTCCCCTTCGCAAAGCGAAGGGGAGGGTTTCCATGACAACCTGCACAGGGCAGAAACTTTTTTGAAGGAGGTTACCGCTGTTCGCGGGATTTGATGGCTACTAGGACTTCTTCTACGGACATGCGTCCGACGGGGCCGGATGCGTACATGGAGCCGAAGACTACGCCGCCTCGGGAGAGGAGGAGTTCTGTGGGTTGCATGTAGCGGCCGTGATGGTCGGTTGTCCACCATGCTCCGAGTGGTTCGAATTCGGTTTCGGTCATGCCGTAGGCGACTGGGAAGGTGAGGCCCAGGTCGTCGCGCATGGCTTTGACTTCGTCTAGGGTTCCGACGGTTGCGGCGATGATTTCTGCACCGAGGGATTCGAGTTCGTCGATTTTCTCTTGGTAGCTACCTAGCTGCCTGCGGCAGTAGCTTCACCATGCGCCGCGGAAGAAGAGTAAAGCGACGTAACGTTTATTCATACCGCTGGGCAGCGTGAGGTCTCCGCCGTCGACAAGTTTCAAATTGAGCGGAGGCAGGCGATCGCCTTGTTTAAGCATTTCAGACATTGAACGATGACCTCGGTTTAATTGGAGCCGCGTTGATTGCTGATGTTAACTAATGCGCGGGATCTGGGTTTGCGGCTGGATCAAGCATGGTTGTTTCGACGACGCCGGCAGTTTCCGGTGTTACGTCTAGGGCAAGCATTTCGAGTGCGACGATTTTGGCATCTTCCAATTTGTCGACTATGTGTTCTTCAGGCACTGCGTCGATGGCGTTGAGGGCGCGTAGTGCGGTTTCGGGGACGCCCCCGAGTCCGACGAGGATGCAATGCGTATCTAGTGTCAAGGCGACGTCGATCATCTGCTCGACTACAAGGGCGGCGCTGTCATCGATGTAAACGGTATCGGTGAAGTCGAGGATAACGACTTCGTGTTCGCGGATGTCTTCGCTGATGGTCGTGATGAGCCGGCCGGAGGAGGACACGGTGAAGCTTCCGCGCAGGGAGACCAGACCGACCCTTGCTGCAAACACGCCCATGGATCGTGCGGCTTTGAATCCTTGAAAGAAGACTCGGTCGAGGATCGGTACTGAGATTATGCTGTCTAGTTCAAGACGTTCGAGCTGCTTGGCGGTGGCCATTCCGGCGGCGATCAGTCCGATGGCGACAGCGGTGACTAGGTCGAGAAAAACGGTGAGGGTCATGGTGATGACCATCACGATGAGGTGTTCACGTTGGACACGGTGTATGCGGGTGATGAATCGCCAGTCGATAATGTCCCACCCGACCTTGATCAGGATTCCCGCAAGAGCGGCGAGGGGGATGTTTTGGACGTATCGACCGACGCCTAGAACGAGTGCGAGGAGAATTGCTGCGCGGATGACGCCGGAGATCTGCGTCGTGCCGCCGGCTCGGAGGTTGACGACGGTTCCGAGCGTTGCGCCAGCACCCGGCAAACCACCGATAAATCCAGCGACGGTGTTTCCAATGCCTTGACCGATGAGTTCTCTGTTCGGATTGTGCCGGGTGCGCGTCATCGAGTCGGCGATCAGGGAAGTCAGGAGGCTGTCGATGGAACCTAGGAGCGCGATGATGATTGCGGGTTGGATGGCTTTGACGATGAAATCACTTTCGATCTGCGGAATTGTGATGCTCGGTAAACCGGATGGCACGTTGCCGATCACTGGAGCGTCGGTTAACCAAAGAACCCCTAGGAGGGTGCCGGCGATCATTGCCGCCAGTGTTGATGGGAGATATCGGTTGAGGCGTGGTGGCCAGAACACTCCAACGGCGAGGGTCACGGCGGCGATGATGGCGGCACTGACGCCGAAACTGGTGAATGCGTCTGGCCAGGCGCGGATCGCACCGACTGGACCGCCGGAAGCGCCTTCAGCTCCGATGAAGGGTAGGACTTGGAGAATGATGATGATGACTCCGATTCCGGACATGAATCCGGAGATTACGGAGTAGGGTGTGTAGGCGACGAATCGTCCGATCTTCAACACGCCGAGGAGGATCTGAATGATGCCGGCGAGGATGACGATTGCAAATGCTTCGCCGAGGCTGTCCGGTCCGGCGAGGGTCACAATCGCGGCCATGGCGACGGCCATGGGGCCGGTCGGACCGGAGATTTGTGACTTGGTGCCGCCGAAAACCGCGGCGAAGAACCCGACGGCGATGGCACCGTAGATGCCGGCGACGGCACCGAGGCCGGATGCGACACCGAATGCTAGAGCGACGGGCAATCCGACGACCGTCGCTGTCAAACCGCCGAACACGTCGCCCTTCAAGGTCTCGATGTCGTAATTAAAGTGCAGTAATTTGGATATGTTCTGCAATATTCCCCCGACTTAAACGGACCGTTGTTAATGAAGCGCGTAATCATTCTACGCGGGATATGTGAAGCACGCTTTTCACATTTGCTCGACATTTCGCGCGATGTCGCCGATGTTAGTTGGCGTGTGGATGGAGGTTTGCTTCAGGGATGAAGGAAGTTGGGTTGGCTTTGAGTGGCCCGTTAAGCGGTGTTTTGGGTCATGGGTGTGGTATATTGCTTTAGAAGTAAGGCGCTGTTAACGCGCTCGGTTGCCGACGTGTTGTCGTTGCGGCTGCCAAGTTTTAGAGTGGGTACCATGACCAGTCGCATTTTGGACCGTATCGATGCACCTGGGGACCTCAAGCAACTTACGCTGGCGGAGGTTGAACAGGTAGCTGAAGAGGCGCGCGATACGATAATTTCGGTCATATCGGAGCGTGGGGGACATCTGGCGTCGAACCTTGGGATCGTGGAGCTTACGCTGGCGCTGCATCGGATGTTTGACAGTCCCAAGGACAGTTTGGTTTGGGACACCACCAACCAGATGTATACGCACAAGCTGGTAACGGGTCGCCGTGATGAATTTCAAGACATCCGCCTAGCAGGTGGTTTGTCCGGGTTTGGGGAGCCGGCGGAGAGCGAGCACGATACGTTGTGCGCTGGTCACGCGGGAACGGGTCTTTCGATCGCGTTGGGAATTGCTCAGAGCGCGACGAACCTGAACAAGGAATCGTGGACGGTTGGGATTGTTGGTGATGGGGCGATGACGTCGGGATCGAGTTTCGAAGCTCTCAACAACATCGTTCACCTAAACCCCGAGCGTTTGATTGTCGTGTTGAACGACAACGGCATGTCGATCTCGGAGAATATCGGCTTTTTGACGAACTGGCGGAAGCGTCTAATCACGCATCCGGAGTTCCAGTCGATGATTAACCGGATGAAGTCGATTTCGCAGCGAGTTCCGACTGGCGAGCTGATGTACCGCTTGGTAAAAAGGTTCAACACCGGTCTCGCGGGATTGATAGTGCCGACGATGTTTTGGACGGAGATGGGTTTCCAGTATCTCGGACCGATAGATGGTCACGATCTCGGCGCATTAGAAGAGACGTTGCGACAAGCGATGAACACGCAAGGCGCCGTGCCGTTGGTGCACATCGTGACGCACAAGGGACATGGATTCGAACCGGCAGAAGATGACCCGGTGCGGTTTCACCAGCCGAGCTCTCCGTTGGGAGATTCAACCGGTGCGCCGACCTATTCGAAGGTGTTCTCCGATTCTTTGTCAAGAATTATGCGGGATGACGAGGCGGTAGTGGGGATCAGCGCGGCGATGCTTGAGGGGACAGGTTTGGCGGATGTGATGAAGGAATTCCCCGATCGGGTGTTCGACGTGGGTATCGCGGAGCAGCATGCCGTGAGCATGGCAGCGGGGATGGCGTCGAAGGGCCTAAAACCGGTCGTCTCGATATATTCCACGTTCATGCAGCGGGCATTCGACCAGATCGTGCACGATATCTGTTTGCAGAACTTGAATGTGACGTTGATCGCGGATCGGGCTGGGATCGTAGGCGAGGATGGAAAGACGCACCATGGTGCGTTCGACATCACGTATCTGAGGTGCCTGCCAAACGCGATCGTTGCGGCTCCTCGTGACGAGAATCAGTTGCAACATCTGATCAATACAGCATACCGTTACGACGGTCCGTTTGCGATTCGGATCGCTAGGGGAACCGCGGTCGGAGTGCCGATGGATCCCGAGCTGAAGGAGCTGCCGATTGGCAAGGGTGAACTTGTTATGGACGGCGACGACGTGTCGATAATTGCGCTGGGCAAATCATGCAGTGCGGCAGTCGAAGCGGCCGACCAATTGGCGGAGTATGGGATTTCGTGCGCCGTCGTGGACCCCGTGTTCGCTAAGCCATTGGACCGTGAATTGATCAGCGAGGTGGCACGCAAGACTGGCCGTATCGTAACGGTGGAGGAAAACGTGCTTGCGGGAGGATTCGGATCTGCGGTGTTGGAAGAGCTAACGGATTCGGGTATCACCGATGTCACGGTGCACCGAATTGGTATGCCGGACGCGTTCGTCGAGCACGGAACCGCGGCGGATCAGCGGCACGAGCTGCAGCTGGACGCGGACGGCATCGTAGACCACGTCCTTGATACGTATTTCCCGGACGTCGCGGCCCGAGTGCGGCGCGGAGAAGGCGCGGCAGACTCGGCGGCCGCGTAGCCGGTTTGGATCAGAGGTAGGGTCCCGCCCAACTCAATCCTGCTCTGGTGTCGCCTGCAGGGTTGTATTCCGCCCCGATCCATCCTTCGTATCCACTGCTGTCAATGTGGTCGAGGATGAATGGGTAGTTGATCTCGCCTGAACCCGGTTCGTGACGTCCGGGGGTGTCGGCGATCTGGACGTGACCGATGATGGGCAGCAGTCGGGAGAATTTGCGGACGAGGTCGCCTTCCATTACCTGCGTGTGGTAGACGTCGAATTGCAGGCGAACGTTGTCTCGGACGGTGTCTTTTACCAAGCGTTGGCCATGGGAGGTGGCTGAGACGAACGTTCCCGGCACATCGAACGTGTTGAGAGGTTCAACGAGGACGATTGCGTCGATCGCTGCGGCCGCGTCGGCCGCGAAGCGGAGGTTGGTGACCAAAGTTTTGTCGATGGCGTCTGGATCACTTCCCGCTTCGGGGATGCCGGCCAGGCAGGTGAGTCGTTGGCATCCGAGAGTTTTGGCGTATTCAATTGCGAGTCCGACACCTTCTTGGAACTCTCCGACGCGGTCGGGTTGGACAGCGATGCCGCGGTCGCCGTTAGCCCAATCTCCGGCCGGGAAGTCGAAAAGGACTTGCTGCAGGTTGTGTGCTTCGAGTTGTTCGCCGATGGCATCAGCGGGGAAGTCGTACGGGAAGAGGTATTCGACTCCTTTGAAGTGATCACGGGATGCTGCGGCGAACCGGTCCATGAAGTCGTGTTCGTTGTACATCATGGTTAGATTGGCGGCAATTTTCAGGGGCATAGGGGGAACTCCTGGTTGTTACTCGCGCCCGTAGGGGTTGGCGCGGGTTTTGATGTTAAGCGAAAATGATGATTTTTGAGATACGAAGTCTCGATTTTGATCCGCGTCGAGTTACGAATGCCTGAAAACGACTCGTTCCACAGTGCGGAATCCGTGACTCAACGAAGTAGACAACGTTAGTATCGCGAGATAATCGACGTTAAGTAACTCGAATTCGTTAATGGATGTGTAGAGACTCCAGGTGGAAATGAATTTGTTGGAATCAAGTGTTAACCCAGCGGTGCGCGGTGGGTGCAATTTCCCGTGATCTGGTGCGACCTGCTCGGATTCCGAATGGTCGCCAAGGAGAATCGTGGGTAGACTGGTGAGAATCCCCATTTCTTACATTTCGGCGTTGAAGGAGTGCGAATCCGTTGGATGAAATAGTCGTATTCGGAGTCCTGATTTTGGCGCTCGTCATGTTCGTGATGGGCAAGTGGCGGTACGACGTCGTAGCGCTTTTTGCGTTGCTCGTTCTGGCGATCGTGGGGATCGTGCCAGCTGCGGAGGCGTTTAAGGGATTCGGTCACCCGGCTGTCGTGACCGTGGCCGCGGTATTGGTTATGAGCAGGGCGCTTCAGAATTCGGGTGTCGTCGACGTGATAGCCGCTTGGTATTCCCGAGTTCCCGACCGCTCGACGGTACGGGTAATGTCGTTGTCGGGTATCACGGCGTTTTTCTCGGCCTTCATGAACAACGTCGGGGCGGTGAGTCTTTTGATGCCGGTGGCGATCAGAGTTTCGAATAGGAGCAAAGATCTCCCATCACGTTTCCTCATGCCGCTGGCCTTCGCTTCTCTGCTTGGCGGGTTGACGACGCTGATCGGCACACCTCCAAACATCATTATCTCGAACTTTCGGCAGCAAGAGGCTGGTGAGCCGTTTCACATGTTCGATTTCACGACTGTCGGACTCGGAATCGCAGTCGCCGGGATTGTATTCATAGCCTTGGTTGGCTGGCGTCTCATCCCGTCTAGGAAGGCTCCGTTAGCGCTGGGCGACACGCTGCATATCGAGGACTACATGACCGAGGTTCGCGTCCCGGAGAATTCCCGGTTGGTCGGCCAATTGGTGCGCGACCTCGAGGAGATGGCCGAGGAGGATGTTGCGATCGTGGGTTTGCTGCGTCGCGGTGTGGTCTACGGAGCGCCGTCCAGCTATGAAGTCATCGATGCGGATGACATTTTTATCGTCGAAGCTGATCCTGAGGATCTCAGATCGTTCACCGACTCAACAGGTTTCATACTCGAGGGTTCTCGAGACATGCGCGCGGAGATCGACCAGTCGTTGAGTTCCGAGGACGTGTCGTTGGTGGAGGCGATTGTTGGTCCGGACAGCGATGCGCGGGGCAAAACGGCCCGGGGACTCCATCTGCACGCGACTTTCGGTGTGAACTTGCTCGGCGTGTCGAGACGGGGTACGAGACTTGCGCGTCGACTGGGCAGAATAGCGTTTCGTCCTGGTGATGTATTGCTGCTGCAAGGAAGAACAGAGTTAGTTCAAGCGGCGCTGCCTCGGCTTGGACTGCTTCCGCTGGCCGAGCGTGAGCTTCGCGTTGGGCAACGTCGACGACTTTTGTTGCCGGTCGCGATATTTGTGGGAGCTGTGCTTCTCGCCAGCTTCGAACTCGTGCCGGTCCAGATCGCCTTCGCGGCGGCCGCCGCGGTACTTTTGGTGACCCGAATTCTTACTCTTCAGGCGGCGTACCAAGCGGTAGATTGGCCGGTGATAATTCTGTTGGGAGCCATGATCCCAGTGGGCGAAGCGTTGGAAACGACGGGTGGCGCGGCGCGTATAGCGATGGTCATCGCGGACTTGGGTGGTGCGTTGCCTGCTTGGGCGACGCTTGGGATCGTCTTAGTGACGACGATGCTGTTGTCGGCGGTGATAAACAACGCCGCTGCGGTGATACTGATGGCACCAATCGGGATCGGGGTGGCGGCGACGCTGGGGGCAGCGTCGGATCCGTTCTTGATGGCCGTGGCCATCGGCGCGTCGTCGGCTTTCCTCACCCCGATCGGCCACCAATCAAACACGATAGTGATGGGGCCGGCCGGATATCAGTTCGGGGATTACTTCATGTTGGGGCTTCCGCTTGTTGTTGTAATTGTTGCCGTCTCGATTCCGCTCATCATGTGGGTTTGGCCGATGGGGATATAACGCGCATGACGAGACATGCGGTGTGATTCTAAGGGCGGAGGTAGTTACAGGGCGGTTTTGGGGACTTCTTTGGTTGGGTCGCGGAATGGGACGCGGACTACTGTTGCGTCTACGATGCCGTCTTCGGGGAGTTGGACTTTCACTTTGGTGTCGCTGCGCCAATGGGATTTTGGCATGACGGCAAGGGCGATGTTTGAGTTCATGGTTGGTGACCAGAACGCGCTGGTTATATAGCCGATGTCGTTTCCGTCGTCGTCCTTTACGAGGTAGAAATCTTCGTTGTACCAGGTGATGGGTGCGCCGCCGAGTTGAAGTCCGACTAGGCGTTGTTGGACACCGTGTTGTTTGATTCGTGCCAAGGCGTCCTTGCCGATGAAGTTGGCTTTCTTCTCTAGGTCGACTTGCCAGCCGAGGCGGACTTCGAAGGGGTTGTTCTCGATGTCCATGTCTTGTCCGTACGAGAGGATTCCTGCCTCGAGACGACGGATGTGACTAGGGGCGATGACACCGAGGTTGAATTCCTCGCCTTGTTCGAGTATGTGAGGCCAGATGTCGTCGGCGTGGATAGTTGCGTCATGGAGGTAGATTTCGAAGCCAACTTCGGCTGAGAAACCGGTGCGGGAGATAGTCACCTGATGTCCGTTTAGAGAGTCGTGGATTATCCCGTAATAAGGGATATCTCTGACGTGAGGACCGAACATCTTTTCCATCAAGGCAGCGGATTTTGGACCTTGGATCTGGAGTGGTGAGACGTCGATTTCGTGGATGTCGACGTTGAAGTTGGCAAACGAGTTGACGCCCTGTGCCCAGAGCAGGACATCTGAATCGGAGATGCTGAACCAGAACTCATCGTCCGCGACGCGGAGCAGTACGGGGTCGTTAATGATTCCGCCGTATTGATTGCAAAGGATCACGTAGCGCGCCTGCATCGGTGGGATGACGGAGTGGACGTCGCGGGTGATTAGGAGATTGACGAAATCCGCTGCGTCGGGGCCCTTGACTCGGATCTGCCTCTCAACGGCCACGTCCCACATACTGACGTGTTGGGTGAGGAATTGGTATTCGGCGAGCAATCCGCCGTCCTCGGGTTTGATGTAGGAGCGTGGGTGGTAAAGGTGATTGTAGGTTGTGTACGCCCGGCAACCGGCGGCTTTCGAGAGGTGCCACCAAGGGGATTTTCTGATCCGAGTGGAGATGAGTATGCGGGCGTCGCTGTTTCCGCTCTGCCTCAAGTTGATAGGCCAGTTTCGGCGCTTTAGGCCGTCGATAGTTAGCGTCTGGCTCACCTGATCACCTCCGATTTGCGAGGGGTCATCCGATCATGCGGTGATGCTACCACCAAAAGTGGAGTGCGGTTAGACGGAATCCGCTGATTTGTCGTGCTTATTTTGTCGGGGAGTAGCAACTTACGAAGCCATTTTGTCGCCGGTTGGATCGTACAGGGGTTCTTTTTGAACCGTGGCTTGGAGGCGTTCGCCGAAGTAGATGACGTCGACGGAGGTATTTGGTTCGGTGTGAGAGATTGGCAGGTAGCCGTAGACGATCGCTCGCCCCACGGAATGACCAAAATTTGCGCTGGTCACGTAGCCGAGAACGCGATCGCCGTCCATGATCGGTTCTTTACCCATGACGACTCGGTCGGGATCGTTCAACGTCATGCAGGACAGCTTCCTCGTCGGTCCGTTGGATGAAATGTCGAGGAGTGCGTTTCGGCCGATGAAGTCGCCTTTTTTCATCTTTACGGTGAACGCAGTTCCGGCTTCGAAAGGGTTGTACTCGGTGTGGATGTCGTTACCCCAAAGACGGTAGCCCTTTTCGAGGCGTAGCGAGTCGAAGGCAGCGGATCCGGCGGCGATAACGCCGAGGGATTGACCGGCTTCCCAAAGGATGTCCCATAGTCGGAGGCCATATTCGACCGGGGTGTAGATCTCCCATCCGAGTTCTCCGGCGTAGGAGATGCGTACGGCCAACGTGGGAACATCGACGATGGTGATGGGTTTCGAAGTGAGGTACGGGAACTCTCGATTCCCGATGTCGTCGTCGGTGACTCGACTCAAGAGTGCGCGGGCTTGCGGCCCCCATAAGCCGATGCAGCAGGTTGCCGACGACACGTCGGTGACACTTACAGATCCGTCTTTGGGCAGGTAGGATTGAATCCATTTCAGGTCCTGAGGACCGGAACCTCCACCGGTGACGATCAGGAAGCGGTCTTCAGCAAGTCTGGTGATCGTCAGATCGCACTTTATGCCGCCATACGGTGTCAAGAGCGAGGTGTAGGTGATGGTGCCGATTGGTTTGTCCATCTGGTTCGTGGTCAGATATTGGAGCGCGGCGAGCGCGCCGGTTCCGGATAGTTCGAGTTTGGTGAAGGGAGAGAGGTCGAACAGTGCCACGCGTTCGCGTGTGGCGACGTGCTCAGCGGCGACGATCGGCGACCATTCGCGCGCTTCCCATCCCTTGCGAGAGGCACCAGCGACATCGAGTGATTGGAGCAGATCGGCATTGGATTCATACCAACGTGGGCGTTCCCATCCTGAGTCTTCGACGAAGACAGCACCGAGTTCTTTTTGTCGGGGAAAGAACGGCGTCAGCCGAAGATTTCTGGGTTCTGCGATCTGTTGCAGGGGGTGAATGATGTCGTAGACCTCGCGGTATTGTTGCGCGGCCCTTGCTCGGATGTATGGGCGAGTCAGGGCGTGGGGATGGAAGCGCGCGATGTCGCACTCGCGGAGGTCGGTTGTAGGTATCCCATTGACGATCCACTCGGCAACGGCTTTTCCGATGCCTCCAGCGTGGGTGATCCAGACGGCTTGCGCGGACCAGAAACCCTGGAGTTGCGGTGCTTCACCGAGGATCGGGAAGCTGTCCGTAGTGAATGAGAAGAGGCCGTTGAATTTCCGCGTCAATCCGACACCATCGAGGCAGGGCATGACCTCGCCGGCGGCCGTCTGTGCTGCTTTGAAATGATCTTGGGTGAACGGCATCTCTGCTGGTGGTATCGGGGAATCGCCATAGTCGGGAAGATCATTGGCGTCGACGACGAGTGGATCGTGCAGGTAAGAGCCGATGCCAAAACAGTCGCGTTCTTGGCGGAAATACATTGAACGATCTTGGTGGCGGACCAACGGCAGTTCAATATCAGACGTTGCGCCCGCAAACTCTGGCAATGGTTCGGTGATGGCGTAGATGTGTTGCATTGGGGAGAGCGGAATCGGCACGCCAACCATTTCGCCCAACTTGGGCCCCCATATGCCAACGGCAGAGACGACGAGATCGGTATGGATATCTCCGGAATCGGTTCGAATGCCGCGAATCTGTCGATTTGCGACGTCGAAGTCGGTGACTTTGATATTGCCGTGGAACGAAGCACCGCATTGCCCTGCGGCGAGCGCCATTGCTTCGGCAGGTTTGATCGCCGTAGTTTGGATGTCCGACGGAACGTAGATTGCGCCCAAGATTCGGTCGGAGAGTGTTGGGACTAGGTCGCGAGCCTCTTCAACGGTGATAACGCTTGCATCGACACCCCAGCTTAGGCCGAAACCTGCTTTGCGCTTCAGATCGTTCAATCGTTCGGGAGTCCAAGCGACCTCGAGGCTGCCAACGCGGTTGACACACGGTTCGCCGTCGAGTTCCAACTGTGACCAATCGGCTACTGTTTGGCGTGCGAAACTGGTCATGGTTTTCGACGCGTTGATCTGATATACGCCTCCGGGAGCGTGAGATGTCGAACCTCCGGTTTCGAATAAAGGGCCTTGGTCAACGACTACGATGTCGCTCCACCCCAGCTTGGTCAGGTGGTAAGCGACGCTACATCCAGCGATTCCGGCGCCGATGATGACGGCTCTAGCATGTGTCGGCAAGGATTTGTCGGTCATCTGGGTCTATGTTCCCTGGCTATGCGGTTTGTGTTGGGGTGAATTCAATTCTGGTGAGTATTCGACGGGGTAGTAATCGGCGTTGGCGAGCCGACGGTATTGATTCGGCAGTCGGCGCAGGTTGGATGCGACTCGTTCACGGACGGTCGTCAAGGGTTCCGCAGTGTGGACCCGTTCACCGGACTTCATTGCAGGGCTGAGCAAAGGTTCAGGATTGCCTGTTGGAATCGGGGACGTTGCGCGGGTGATGATATCGCCACACATCATCTCTTGGTCGTAGCTTCGATAGACCTGCTTGGCCCATGGATGTGTGACCTTTGACGGACTGAGCTTGGTGACTGGGCGTCCGTCGAATTCGACGAGTTTGTAGACCGAATCGATGTACGGCGCATCGGCAGAAGTTCCGAAGCGGGTGCCGACACCGAAAGCATCGATGGGTGCGCCAGAGTCGACTAGCGCTTGGATGCCGTGTTCGTCAAGTCCGCCGCTTGCCATGATGCGGATGTCTGGAAGTCCAGCGGCATCAAGCATCATGCGCGCCGATTTCGCGAGGTCGCCTAGATCTCCGCTGTCCAATCGGATGGCGTTGACTGAAACGCCATTTTGCGCGGCGCTTTTGGCGACTTGGATGGCACGGGCTACGCCCTCTATCGTGTCGTAGGTGTCGACGAGGAGGGTCGTAGTTTCGGGGAATTCATTGACATAGGCTTCGAACGCTGCGATTTCGTCTCCGAAGGCTTGAATGAAGGAATGTGCCATCGTGCCGACTGCCGGGATGCCGAAAAGGGCGGCGGCTTTGACGTTGCTGGTTCCGGCGAATCCGGCGATGTATCCAGAATGTGCGGCTTGGATCGCGGCGTCTTCGCCATGGGTGCGGCGAGACCCGAAATCGACGACGGGTTTACCCGCAGCGGCTTGGACGATGCGTGACGCTTTGGTCGCCATGAGCGATGCGGTGGTGACGATGTTGAGAAGCATCGTTTCCACGATCTGTGCTTCAATGATCGGCGCGGTGACTTCGAGAAGTGGTTCGTCGGCGAAGACAATCGTACCTTCAGGTACTGATCGGAGGTCGCCGGTGAAACGAAAATCGGCAAGTGCGGTCAGGAAATCGTCGGCGAGCGGTGTTGTGTTGCGGAGGGACTGGATGTCGTGCGCGGAGAAATGGAAGTTTTGGAGGAAATCGTGTGCCTGTTCGATACCAGCCGCGATGTAGTACGCGCGATCCTTGGGGTAGCCGCGAAAGAAGAGACTGAACGTGGCGGTGCTGTCCAAGCCGCGCCGCCAAAAGACTTGCGACATGGTGAGCTCATAGAGGTCGACGCTAAGCTCTTTTCGGTAGGCGGTCATTGGTTGGCGGAGAGTTGGATGCGTTGGTGCATACTTTAATGCTGACCACGCGCCGAGTAGTCGTATCGGCGAGCAATCGAACGGAGAAACGGGATGTCTCAGGGATTGGAAACCGCATTTGCGATGGATGCCGCGAGCATCAAATTCGGTTTTGGTGTGACCGCGGAACTGGGGTTCGAGATGAAGCGGCTCGGAGTGAAGCGGGCGATGGTGTTGACCGATCAATCGTTGTTGGAAACCACGGCTGTGAAGACGTCTTTGGAGTCGTTACGGGATGATGACATCGAGTACGTGGTATATGCAGACGTAAGCGTGGAGCCGACCGATGCGTCGTTTGCAGACGCGATCAGGTTTGCGGAGCAAGGCGAATTCGACGGTTTTGTCGCGGTTGGCGGTGGTTCAGTGATGGACACGGCGAAGGCGGCGAATCTATACGACAGTTACCCGGCCGATTTCTTGGAGTATGTGAATGCGCCGATTGGGAAGGGAACGCCGGTGCCGGGCGCGCTGAAGCCGTTGATCGCGGTGCCGACGACGGCAGGTACGGGCAGCGAGACATCTGGCGTGGCAATCTTTGATATGAAGGAGATCCACGCGAAGACGGGGATTGCGAATCGGGCATTGAAGCCGCACATGGGTTTGGTAGATCCGGAGAACACGCGATCTATGCCGCGCAACGTTGCGGCCTTCAGCGGGTTCGATGTGCTTTGTCACGGTTTGGAGTCCTATACCGCGTTGCCGTACACGAAGCGTGAGGCGGCGATCGACCCGGCACATCGTCCCGCTTATCAGGGTTCGAATCCGATGAGCGATGTTTGGGCGGCAAAGGCGATCGAGATAGTTTCCGCCAACATCAGACGGGCGGTGAATGATCCCGAGGATGACGCGGCACGGGCGAACATGTGTTTAGCGGCGACTGCAGCGGGAGTTGGATTTGGGACGGCGGGAGTTCATTTGCCGCATGGGATGTCGTATCCGGTGGCCGGTAACGCGCGGAATTTCCAACCCGCGGGTTATCCAGAGGAACATCCAATCATTCCGCATGGGTTATCAGTGATATTGAACGCGCCGGCGGTGTTCCGTTATACGGCTGCGGCGAATCCTGGTCGGCATATTGAAGCGGCTCGATTGATGGGTGCCGATGTCGAGGGTGTCGACGACGAAGATGCTGGGGAGATTTTGGCAGACCAGATCGTTCGATTATTGCAGGATTTGGAAATGCCGAATGGTTTGTCTGGTGTCGGCTACGGCGATTCGGATATCGAAGCGTTCGTTGCGGGAACGTTGCCGCAGCATCGGGTTACAAAGTTGGCACCTCGGCCGACGGGAGCGGAAGAGCTGAGGATGTTGTTCGAGGATTCGATGCAGCTCTGGTAGGCAAGGGGCGTTCGTTTTTGAGTAATCGATCGAAGCGAATTCGCGATTGATTAGGCCGTGCAATAATGCGGTGTAACTGAGTCTAGGAGGGTCAGGTCTATGGAACATGTGAGACGGATTGTTGCCGTGTTTTTGATCGCAACTTCAATTGCGGTCGCGGTTAATCTGGCGGCAACTCCTCTGTACCACGATGGATCGGCGAACTATACGGTTTGGGAGATACTCAACTACTTCATGGCGGTTGGGACGGTGATTGTGCTGGTCGTCGGGATTTTACGTAAACGGGCGATCGGTGGCACCGATGCGGACACGTTGACCTACCTGAGGACATCGGTAGTGTTTTACGGCGGCATCGTGTTGGCAAGTCTGTTTTTCTGGGAGTGGTTCTGGCAGTTGAATCCAGATAGCGAGACCGGAGATGCGGTGACATCGCACTTGATTTACTTCCCGATCGTCGACATGCTGTATGCGGTATTGACGCTGATAGTTGGTCGGCGAATTTGGAGTGCCGGAACCAACTAGACCACCGCTAATGAGGCGGCATTTGTCAGGCACGGTAGGACGGTCGACGGAGTTGCCCGCTTAAACTCGTACCGTGGATTTTGCGATGGTCCGAGGTGCTTCGACAGAACTTGATGATCTTGGAATCTTCAGCGCGCCAGTCGCGCGTTGGTTCCGCGAGTGTCACGGTGTTGCGACCGAGCCGCAACGAGATGCTTGGCCGCGGATCAAGGATGGCGAAAACGTCTTAGTACATTCTCCGACGGGTTCGGGAAAGACCTTGGCGGCATTCTTATCGGCCCTTGACGGTCTGTATTCAGATGTTTCGTTGTCGAAGCGGCGCGGCATCAGAACCGTTTACATATCGCCTTTGAAGGCGCTCGGGTATGACGTTGAACGGAACCTGCGAGAGCCGATGCGGGGTATTGAAGAGGCGGCGCGGGCGATGGGGGTTGAGGTACCGGAGGTCCGGGCGGATGTCAGGACCGGAGACACTCCATCGGCGGCGCGGGCGCGGATGTTGAGAACCCCCCCGCATATCTTGATCACGACGCCGGAGTCGCTTTATCTGATCCTGACTTCGTTGCGGGCGCGTGAGATGCTGCAGACGGTCGAGACCGTGATCGTCGACGAGATACACACTCTGTGCACGAACAAGCGCGGAGTTCATCTCAGCATCAGCCTGGAACGGTTGGAGGCTATCGCGCCGGGATACCAGCGGATCGGGTTGTCGGCAACGCAACGTCCGTTGAGTGAGGTAGCACGATTGCTCGGTGGGCAGGAGGTGAGCGCCGGGGGAGAAAATGTCGATGGATTGCCGATCCAGCCGAGGCCGGTATCGATCGTGGATTGTCCGGGCTCGAAGCAGATCGAGGTGAGTGTTCATGGGATGGCCGAGGCGGTAGGTGCGGACCCGGGATCGATATGGCCGAAGTTGATACCACGGGTTTTGGTTGACATCGAGAGTCACGATACGACACTGGTGTTCGCCAACAGCCGACGTCAAGCGGAGAATGCCGCGGACCGGTTGAATGCTGCGCACGGAGCGCGAACAAACGGCGGCGGCAATGGTTTGGAGATTGGCAGCGGGTTCCTGGCATCGGGCGAGGAAGACGGTCCGTTCATGGCGCATCACGGAAGTCTGTCCGATACGATGCGAAGGGATATCGAGGAAAAGCTAAAGGCTGGCGAATTGCCGGCATTGGTCGGAACGAGTTCGCTGGAGTTGGGGATCGATATCGGGAGTATCGACTTGGTGGTTCAGTTGCAGTCGCCGAAGACGGTTACTCAGGGATTGCAGCGGGTTGGTCGGGCAGGACATTCAGTCGGCGCGGTGAGTTACGGGAAGATCTACGCAACTCATCCCGAGGATTTGATTGAAGCGGCGGTCGTCGCGAAGGGCATGCAGGAGCGACGAGTGGAGGAAGTTTCGGTTCCGAGGAATTCGTTGGATGTCTTGGCACAGCAGATCGTGGCCTCCGTCGCGGTGCAGGATTGGTCAGTTTCGGATCTTTATTGTTTGGTGAAAGGCGCGTATCCGTACGCGGACCTGAGCTACGAGAATTTCTTGGGTGTCGTGAAGCTGGTGTCGGGGCATTACCCGCGTGAACTGTTTTCAGCGTTGCGTGCGCGTGTGCATTGGGATAGGACGCGGGACGTGCTTCAGCAGCTGCCTGGAACGCGGATGATGGCGATCAGCAACGGCGGCGCGATCGTGGATCGGGGTGCGTTTTCGGTGGTGTTGCCGGATCGGAAGACACGGATCGGGGAGTTGGACGAGGAGTTCGTGTTCGAGTCCGGGGAAGGCGACGCGTTCATGTTGGGCAGTCAGGTTTGGCGGGTGGCGAAGATCGAGGATGATCGGGTGATTGCTGAACCGGCACCTGGGGCGGCACCGCGGATGCCGTTTTGGCGAGCGGATTTTCCGTGGCGACCGTTGGATCTGTCGTACACGCTGGCGAAGTTTCGAGCGGAGGTAGCGAATCGGGTCAGACCGTATGTCGATGACGAGGTCGCACCGAGCGAGGTTGTCGAGTGGTTGCAGGCGGAGTATCCGATGGACGATGTGGGTGCTCGGCAGATCTTCGACTATGTGAGGCGCCAGATTCGATGGTCAGGCGACATTTCGTCGGATAAGACCGTCATCGTCGAGACGTATCAAGATTCGATTGGCGATCTACGGATCGTGGTTCATTCGCCTTTCGGTGGTCGCATCAATGGGCCGTGGTCGGTTGCGATTGCGCGTGAGTTGTTGCGGCGCAAGAAAGTGGAACCGGAGATTCAGGTTTCCGACGACGGGATCATGTTCCGGCTGCCGCAGTCCGACGACGTTGCGTCAGTGGATTTTATTGCCGAGATGACGAGTGCGGAGGCGAAAGAGAGCATTCTGGATGGGATGATCGATTCGCCACTGTTTGGTGCGGTGTTCAGGCAGAATGCTTATCGGGCGATGCTGTTGCCGAGTCCGGGTCAGTTCAGACGGACGCCTTTCTGGTTGCAGCGATTGCGTTCGAAGGACCTGTTGTCGATCGCCAAGTCATTTCCGGACTTCCCGATTGTGTTGGAGACGTATCGAGACGCTTTGGAAGACTACATGGATATGCCAGGTTTGGAGCGCATCTTGGATGACGTCCAATCAGGTGAGATCGAGTTGAAGTTCGTGGAATCTGATGTGCCGTCTCCCGTTGCCCGCGCTCTGGAGTTCAATTTCAAGGCGTTCTGGATGTATCAGTGGGATACACCCAAGGCCGAACGCGGGTTGCAGACGTTGAATATCGACCGTGAGGCGCTCGGGCAGCTGTTCCGCAATCCAGAGGCGGCCGGTTTGCTGAGGCGAGAAGCGATCGAGGACGTGTCGGCGATGGTCGGGCGTTCACGCGCCGGAACGAAAGTGAGGACGGAGACGGAGTTGGCGCAACTTTTGGCAGAGGTGGGTGATCTGACGGATGCGGAGATTGCGGATCGTTCCGAGGATGGATGGAATGATTGGATCCAAGGGTTGGCGTTGCAGGGTAGGGCGCAGTTGATCGAGTTCGTCGTTGATGGTAGGGTGCAGCAGCGATGGGTTGAATCGGAGCTGATTGACGAGTATGGATTGGCGGTCGGTAATCCGTGCGAATTCGGGTCGGCGAGGAGAGTCGTGGCGCGATACCTGGCGCGAAGCGGGCCCGTGCCGGTTAACGTGATCGAGTCGCGGTATCCGATCGATCGCGCCGTGTTGCACGATGTGCTGGACGAGTTGATGGCGGATGCACGGGTCTCGAAGGGGTACTTTACGGATGCGGGAGAGGAAGAGTGGCTGGACCTATCCACCCTGGCTCGGATCCAACAGCGCACACTAGCGATACTGCGATCCGAGGTTGAGCCTTCGGATCCGATGGACTATCAGGTGGCATTGCTGCGACATCAATGCTTGGGCGATTCCGGTGACGACGACTCGTATTCGTCGACTTTGGAAGCATTGGAAGTGCTTCGGGGTTTGCCGGTTCCGGCCGAACAGTGGACGCGGGATGTGTTGCCAGCGAGGGTTGAAGAGTTTTCCAATAACGTCTTGAACGAGGTCTTGGCAGCCGGAGATTTTCGTTGGGTATTTTGTCACGATGGGACGCGGGACACTCGGACCGTTGCGTTGGTCCGCACAGGTGAGGGGCGGGTTTCGTTGCCTTCAGCGACGGTTGATGTCATTGTTGCTGGCGAAGAAACCCTGGATGAGCAATCCAGCCGCGTTTACGAATTCATTACGGCGGAGGGTATTGTGACTTCAGAGACGATCCTTTCCGCGGTGGCGGGAGTGAATCCTTCTGAGCTTGCAGCCGTTGTCCGAGATTTGGCGCTGCGTGGATTGATAACCGGAGATTCGTGGCCAGTTGGATTGGCGATAGCGCGGTCATCAGCAGATGAGGCGCCTGCGGTTGAGCCGCGTCCGTTGGCATCGGGCCGCGGGCGACATGTCGGTCACCGTCGCGCGGTTCGACGAGAGTTCGGCCAGCGATTACGCGCAACACAGGGCATTTTGGCGCCGGGAGTGAATTGGTCGGCGACGGCTCGTTTTTCATTCTTGGGTCCCGATGTGGATGAAGCACAGGTTGCCGAAAAGCGAGCAGGATTGCTGTTGCGACGTCATGGTGTGGTGACTCGGCGAGCCATTGAGTTGGATCGGCTCGGGTGGGATTGGCGTCCGATATACCGCGCGTTGAATCTGATGGAACTTAGAGGTGCGGTCAGGAGGGGTTATTTCGTGACAGGTCTTCCGGGCGTACAGTTCGCGACGACCGAATTCATCGAGTTGATGCGCTCAGTTGGCGGCGAAGGTATGAATGCGTCGTCTGTGTGCATCGTGGCGGCGACGGACCCGGCGTATGTTTTCGATCGCAACTTGGCGTCGATTTCGCAGTCTCGACGCGCTATGCTGCTTGATCTCAGCCGAAACGCTAGCACCAAGGTCGTTTTTGGAGGCAACCGACCAATCTTGGTCGCATACTCGAACGGTTCCCGGATTGAGACTGGCGGATCGTCGGATGCGGAGATTGAGGATGGGATTCTGGCGCTGGTGCGATCGATCACCGCGTCATCGGCTAGCCGACGCGTGGAAGTGAGCGAATGGAACGGGGAACCGGTGATGGTATCGGCCGCGTCTGCGATGCTGGCGAAGATCGGATTCCGTCGTGACTATCCGAATATGGTTATCGACGCGTTGAATCTGCCGGTAGCATCATTCAGTGGAATGGAATGACGGGGTTAACGCCACGATGAGTCTTGGAACGGCTAGACGCCTTCGATGATGATGTCCGTGTTCGACGCCCTGTCGAGGATGTCTTTGAGTTCAACAAATTCAGGGGATTGTGACCATGTCATGGCGGCTTCGAAATCGGGAAACTTGACGACCACGAGACGATTCGGCGACCAATCGCCCTGGATGATTTTGATGTTCTCGCCGCGGACGATGAACTTTCCACCATGCGCCTCGACGGTCGGATCTAGCTTGGCGCGAAATTCTGCGAATAGTCCGGGATCCGTGACTTCAACGTCGGTAATTACGTATCCTGCCATTTTGTTGGCCTCGCTTCTTGAATCAGGGCTTCGCCGGGTCTTGGCGACAACGAATCCTTGCGGTTGAAACCACGACGATGTGGTTCAGCTTGTTACGGGAACATCTCGCGCGTTGTGAACCAACGTATTTGTTTGAAGTTGGTTGACGAATCGAATGCGAATTGAGGTTCGATTCCGCCTTCCGTCAAGATTTATAAGTGTTGGTAAGGAACCAAGAAGGGAACGGTTGAATCATGCGGGACACAAATGTATCTACGGCGGTGATGAACGCCGGCGGCTTCCAATATCGCATCATCGGCGATGATTTGCAGATGCTGGAGATCCGATTGGGTCCTGGCGAGGAGATCATCGGCGAGGCCGGGGCGATGATGTACATGGAGCCGGGTATTGAGTTCGAATCGAAGATGGGCAAACGCCCAGGAGGAGGAGGCGGGATGCTTGGTGGCCTCATGAATGCCGGTGCTCGGATGCTGGCAGGTGAGAGCATCTTCGTCACCCATTTCCGGAACGCAGCCAGAGAGGGCCAGATCGTGGCGTTTTCGTCGGAAGCGCCGGGTAAGATCGTGTCGATTGACCTCGGCGGATTAGGCGGCACGGTGCTTGCACAACGCGACGCGTTTCTTTGCGGTTCGTCGGATACGGGGATCACGGTTGCATTTCAAAAGAACCTTGGCGCGGGATTTTTCGGTGGCGAAGGTTTCATTCTTCAGAAGGTGCAAGGGCGCGGGCACATATTCATGTCGGCTGGCGGCACGATCGTCGAGCGTGAACTGAAAGGTGAGCGTTTGCGGGTCGACTCTGGGTGCATCGTCGCGTTCCAAGAAGGCATCAACTACGACATTCAACGCGCGGGAAATTTGAAGTCGATGTTGGCTGGTGGAGAGGGTTTGTTCCTTGCGACGCTCGAAGGTCGGGGTAAGGTGTGGTTGCAGTCGATGCCGATAGGGCGGTTGGCTCACATCATCCACTCGAAGATGCCGAGCAGCAATTAGAGCGTTTCAAGAGCTGAGTTCTACGCCCAATCGCGTTTCGAAACGCGACTGGGCGCGTATTTCGCGATCAACCGCGCGACTTCGCTTAGGTTGCGATCTTGTTGACCAAGTCGTAGCTCGTGCTGCGTCCGCCTGACTGACTGCGCTCAAAGACGCGTTTTTCGATCAGGTCCGTGATGTCCCTCAACGCGGTGTCCTGAGAACAACCGGTAATTTTCGCCCACCTTGTCGTCGTCAAATGACCATCGAACCCGTTGACGAGTTGTCTGATGACCTTGCGCTGCCGGTCGTTAAGCTGCATCCCCGCGAAGGCATCCCAGAACCGAACGCGCTCGACTGCAGACGCGACGGTGCCTTGAGCGCTTTCTATGGCGCGTCCTAGGCAGTCCAAGAACCAGACCATCCAATTGGTGATGTCCATCGCACCCTTCTGTGTGAGTTCGAGTATGTCGTAGTAGTCGGTTCTTTCTTTGCGTATTTGGGATGACATGCTGTAGAAGCGCTGTGAAACCCCGTCGGACCTAGCCAATGCCATATCGGCGATTCCCCGCGCGATCCTTCCGTTGCCGTCGTCGAAGGGGTGAATGGTGACAAACCACAAATGGGCGATTGCGGCCTTTAGGACGTTGTCGAGTTTGGTTGGCGCGTTGAACCAATGCAGGAAGGCCTGCATCTCCTGTTCGATGCGATCTTCTGAAGGCGCTTCGAAGTGGATGCGTTCGCGTCCGATCCGACCGGAGACGACGCGCATTGGACCGTCACCAGGGGCGCGCCACGCTCCGGTGGTTATGCGGCTTATGTTGTTCCGTCCGGTTGGAAACAGTGATGAGTGCCAACCAAACAGGCGTTCTGGGCTGAGGGGTTCGTCACAATGCAATGTGGCATCGACCATCAGATCGACGATGCCGTCGACGTTGCGGTGAGGTGGTGCCAGTCCGCCGATATCCACGCCCAACCGCGAGGCGACGGAAGACCGAACTTCGTCGACGTTGAGAACTTCGCCTTCGATCTCGCTCGTTTTCAACACGGTTTCGGTAAGCGCGTTCAACTCGGCCTGCTGTCTGAGGTCGAATCCGACGGCTCCCATGCGCCCGAGCAGAAGTCCCTGTTGGTGCCGAATCGTGGCGAGCAGGTCGATGAGTTCTTCTTGCCGCCATTGGAAGTGTGGCCAATCGGGATGTTCGTGTATGTATAATATCCGCAACATATGCGGATATTATACAGGATATTCTCCGCACGGATCCCCTAATCTCCGCAAATATGCGGAGATTAGGGTTGCTATTCTCCGCAAATGATACGGACAGGATCCTCAGCCGCGCGCCATCTCGTCGTGGAGGATGCGCATGGCCTGGTGGTGACTGACACCGTCATCCTTGAGTTGAGCGTAGCGGGTTTCGTCAATGTTGCTCCGGTCGAGGAAACCTCGGATGTCGTATCGACCAGGTTCTTCGACTGTGACTTTACCCTCTTCGATCATCAGTTCGAGCGGGTATTCCTGCTCTTCCATCGGCAGGTGGATGACCTTGTTCTGGCGAGCAGATTCGTACATCGCCATCATGATTTCGACGGTGTCGCGGGCGACGTGTCCGGCATTGCGGTGCTCCGGTCCGCCGTCGAGCCAGCGGACGAGCTCCTCGACCTGCTTGCCGTTCATGTTGCCGCCGATCGCTTGATCGCCTTCTGACAAGTTGAGATCAACATCTTGCCAGCCGTTGGTTTCAGCGTTGAAGAGTTTCAGGACAGTTTCACGGACGTGGAGCATGCCCTCGGTGCCGCGGATGAAGAACTTGCCGGCATCGCAGTCGTTGTCCCAGAGATCAGACTGGATGAAGAACTGCAACGGGTCGTCGAACATCACGAGTCCGATGCATGCATCTTCGATGGGGGTGTTGCGTTCGTACTTGTCAGTGGTGCGTTGGACCGCTCCCATCACCCAGCGTGGTTTGGGATCGCCGAGAATGAATTTGGCTCCGTCGATGGAGTGAGTCGCCCAGTTGGCGAGGCCTTCTTTGACGCGGATATCAACCCGGAGGGGGATTCCGATGGCGCCGGCTTCCACGAGTTCCTTGGCTTTGTTCCATCCCGGAGTGAAGCGGCGTTGGTGACTAATGACGAGTTTCACGCCGTTGGCGTCGCATGCCTCGACCATTCGGTTGGCGCGTCCCATGCCGATAGCCATTGGTTTTTCGCAAATGATGGCTTTGACGGATGGATAGCCGGCCGCCTCCGCGGTAAGAGGGTCGTGGAGAAGATGCCAAGTACAGACGCTGACGATGTCGGGCTCGGCGTCGTAGGCGCACTCTTCGAGCGTTGCATAGGACTTCGGAATGCCCCAATCGTCCATGTACATTTGGCGCGCTTCGGGAATTGGATCGACGCATGCGACGACATCGACAGAATCGACCATCGAGTAGCCTTCCATGTGCGCGTGTGCGATGCCTCCGCAACCCACGATCGCAACCTTGTATCGACCCGTCATGTCGGAATACCTTTCACTCGTTCCGCGCAGATGGTCTGCACCGGATGATCTGATGCAAATAGGATATGCGAAACTAATCGCTGAATGTGGTCCGCAGCGTAAGGCAAATCGCGGTGCAATTTAAGTTTGTCCAAGATCAAAGAGGGTAGTCCGATGTCGAGTTCGCACAGAGCTTTGATAGTGATTGATGTGCAGAACGACTTTGTCGATCCGAAGGGCAATCTGTACGTTCAAGACGCGCCGTCGGTGGTTCCGAACATCAATGCCAGGGTTGCCGTGGCCCGAAACGAGGGTCGGTTAATCGTATACACGCAGGACTGGCATCCGGAGGTTACGCCTCATTTCGCAAAGGATGGTGGCATCTGGCCGGTCCACTGCGTCGCGGACAGTTGGGGAGCGCAGTTGTATCCGGAACTGGAGGTGGTGTCGGATGCTGAGGTGGTCCGGAAAGGGACTGGAGGAGAAGATGGCTACTCCGGGTTTTCTGTTCGAGATCCGCTCACCAATGCGGAGTCAGATACGGCGATGGAGGAAATCCTTAAGCGGCACGGAGTTACGGATGTGGATGTCGTGGGTATTGCCACCGACTACTGCGTTAAGGAGACGGTGTTGGATGCGTGTCGCCGCGGCTATAGGACGCATATCTATCTGGACTGCATGAAGGGTGTGAATCTGCAGCCGGGTGATGCGGATTCGGCGATCGGCGCTATGGTTGAAGCGGGCGTCGAGGTGTTCGACGATTAGCGTCGGAAGAGCCTGAAGAAGCGCTCTTGATATTCCTCGAACAGGCCCCATCGCACGAGTTCTTCGTGGACCACCGACGGATCGATTTCTCGGCGATGCGCCCGTTGCAAAAGATCATCGACGCGTACCCGGGCATCCCTCGGGACTCCGCCATCGTCATCTAACAGCCGATGTTCGTTCAACTCGTCAAAGTTCGATTTGGCGGATTGGTTGGTGAATTCGTAGATGAACTTCATCACTGAGACATCCCAGAGTTCGTCGACGCCGAGAAGGACGGTGTGCAGCGGTTTGTCGTCGCGTTCGATTTCATCGCGAATCTTGGCCGCAACTTGGCGCGGTTCGCCGGAGACGGTTTCTGTAGTTTGGGGTTCGTTTTTGTATTTGTAGAGCAGACCCGTGGCGTCCGAGCCGTATCGGTTGCTTAGGTAATCGAGGTATTCCGCGGCTTCCTGCCCGAATCCTTCAGAACGCGACAGGTAACCTGGCGTAACAATCTGCGGTCGGTCAGCGCGGACTAGACCGTACCGGACGACAGTGTCCTTCTGGTCATCCTCGAAGATGCCTTCATAAACGGGTTGGGACACAACGTGATAGTGGATCACCGTTGAGCCAAAGGTAGACAGTGATCGGCGCGGGACCCGGATCGTGCGCGTCATCGCGATCGCGCGTTCAATTTGCGGATTCAGATTGTCAGGGCGTTGGGGTTGAAGCACGGCAAGTTCGCGGCGAAGCGCGATGACTAGGGTAGAGATTGACCTTCAGTGACCTCGATGCGTTGATTCGCGTCAACGTCTTCAATGACTTGGTCGAGACCGCTCGGCCATTCGATCTTTATCCTGTCAACTTTATCCGCATTCCCGATCCCGAACGTTAGTTCCAGACTGTTCATAGAGAGAAAAGTAGAGCTACCGGTCAATTCTTGAACTTGCTCGTGTTTCGAGCCGTCAGCGTAGGAGTATTCGATGTAGACGCGCGCTCCGATTCCATCGGCGTTGCTTCCGGTGTCGCCGTCAAGCATCCCGCCGATCAGCCGCATCGAGATCCAGCTGCGATCGCCACCGGCATTCATCCACATGAACAGGGGGCCAGGCTCCCAGTTGCAATCGTTTTGGCCGACGAGTCGGCATCCGTTGCTGTTGGTACCGATCAGGTCTACGTAGCCGTCTCCATTGAGGTCGCCCTTCGCCAAACCTTTGCCGTTTTCGTGATACGCGGGACTTATTCGTTGCTCGGATCGATCGAAGTTGGGGTCTTCAGGGTCGAGGACAGAGTAGTCAACACCGAGGATATCAAGAACTCGCGCTTCCACGGTGATGTCTTGGAAGTCGCCGGCACCGTTGCCACGAAGCATGCGTCCGGCGCCCGGGAAGAGATGGCCGCTGGGGGCTTCGCCGCGGTCGGACATTGCGCCGAGCCAGTAAAGGTCTTGGTCGCCGTCGTTTTCGTAGTCGAAGAACACGGTTCCGAAACCGAAGTCGTAGGCAGCGAGACCCGTCGGAACTTGCCACTCTTCGACGATTTGTGTTGGGTCAAGCGCCATTGGTGGCATCACTTCGTTGGGTGCGACGTAGGTCGCACGGGCGATGTCGTTGAAGACTCCGACGGTTCCCACCCCTTCAACGTCGCGAACGCCGTCGTTGCGTAGCAAAAAGTGGAAGCAGGTTCCCCATCCGTACTGATGTCCATACGCGCAGTCGCCTGAAGGCGTGGTCGGAGCCTCTCGAGTGAGAGGGTGATAGCCGATGTTGGTGACAAAGACGTCCAAATCGAGGTCGTTGTCATAGTCACCGAGCGCGAAGCCCATCCAAGCGCCCATCATGTCGACACCCATGGCGCGGCTGATCTGAGTGAACTTGATGTCGGTTTCGGTCGAGTCGTTACGGAAGACCTTCAACCTGCTACCGTCGTCTGCGAGCCAGAGATCCGCATCACCGTCGTCGTCATGGTCAAAGAACAACGCGGCGAGAGTCTGCCCTGTGGGTTCGCCGACGAACTCGCCCGAAGCGTCGATGAGGTCCGGATTGTAACCAGGTACGATTTCGCCGGTGACGGGATCGGGCCAGCCGATATCGTCTCCGAACGGGTCACGCATCAGAATCGGACCGTAGCGCAGTCCTGCTTCTTCGGTCACGTCCGTGAATGTCAGGTCGGCGTTGTTTATATAGAGAACGTTGTAGTGGCCGTGGTGATCGGGCCGATTAAACCAAAGGAAGTCTTGATCGACGCGGTTGCTGATGAAGATGTCGATCCATCCGTCGTTGTTTACATCGGAGCAACCAACGCTGAAACCAGAGCGAAGGTTTGCCACATCTCCGAGCGCCGATTCTGTGATTTCTTCAAATGTTCCGTCGCCTAAGTTCCTGAACAACCGGTCTTTAATGATTGCTGGAAGATTGGGGTAGTATCGAGCGGCTCGATAGTCTAAGTTGTCGCCGATCCTGCCGTAAGAGGCGACGTAGAGGTCTTGGTAACCGTCGTTGTCAATGTCGCATGCGGCGACGCCGGTGCTGTTCGCGATGGGCAGGTCGACTCCAGCTTGCTCCGCGACCTCGGTGTAGACGTGATCGCCGTCGTTGCGAAAGAGGCGGTTAGGTCCACCAGTGGTGTCGGGCAGGAGGGCATCGATTTCGGCTGAGGTTACGTAGAAATCCATGTCACCGTCGCGGTCATAGTCAAAGATCGCGACGCCGGGGTGCCGGTTTTCGATCATCCACAGTTCTTCGCCTGTTTCCGGGTCAACTAAGACGAGTGGGGCGATATTCGTGAACGGCATGACTGGTTCGGCCATCATTTCATCGAGCGATTCGGCGGAAGTCGTCGAATCCGAAATCTGCGCGATTGGGGCCGGTTCTGGAGTTGGAGTCGGCGGCGGAACTGTAGGTTCGGGAGTGGCAGTTGGTTCTTCGCTGGTGCACGCGAAAACGACCGTGGCAATCATTAATGCGAACGTCATCAACAAGGTTGCGCGTAGAGTCCGACGACGGACGGACTTAACTGGTTCGACGATTATTTGCATCGGTTTGTTCGTTGTATTAGCTGCAGATTCAGGGGTGGAGTCTAAGCCTTTCAGCGTACAACACCCCACACCCAATCGATACGTTGCGAGGTAGCGCTTCGGTTTGACGACAAACCCAACACGATTTAGGATTGAATAGGTATTCGCAGCATTAACGGCGCGATCGAACTGTTGGTTTTGGCATATCGTCGGGACTGCACACGTGAACTCTATCCTTAACGGAGGTTGGAACTTGAAATTTGATTTGACAAAAGCTCGCATGGGTTTGCTGCTGTTGCCGGTATTGGCAGCCGTCGCCTTCGCGATGGCGTGTGGCAGTCCTGAGCCCGAGACGATTATTCAGACGGTCGTCGTTGAGAAGGAAGTTGTGAGAGAGGTCGAGGTCGTCAAAGAGGTTGAGGTTGAGAAGGAAGTGGAGGTTGTAAAAGAGGTTGAAGTCATCAAAGAGGTCGAGAAGGAAGTCGAGGTCGTCCGTGAGGTCGAAGTCGTTTCCAGTGTTCCGCGCAACAAGACCGTTGTCGTAGGTACTCGCTTTGGTGGCGGTGTCCCGCTTCGCATGTGGAGCCCGTACGCGCTCGGTGGGACCCACCAGAAGGGCGTGATCTTCTACTACGAGCCGTTGTTTTACGCAGACAGTCTCAATGGCAACAGCTACCCGTGGTTGGCCGAAGACTTCTCCTACAACGAATCCGCGACTGAATTGACTTACAACTTGCGCGACGGAGTTTTGTGGAGCGACGGACAAGAGTTCAACGCCGAGGACGTGGCGTACACGTTCAACACGCTAGCCGAATTGGGCAGCGAAGTCCGTGGCGGCGGAGTCTTCCAGACTTTCGTTAAGGAAGCTGAGATCGTTGACGATTTGACCGTGAAGGTCCACTTCAACTTCCCGGCGCCGAGGTTCCACGCCGAAATCGTGATCTACAAGGGCGACTCTGGCACGTACATCGTTCCGGAGCACGTGTGGAACGACAAGAGCTGGTCCGAATACGATGCATACAACGACGGTGCTGGCCCTGTCACGACGGGCCCGTGGCGACTTTCCTACTCCGACAACTTCCGCCGAGTCTTGGACCGCGTGAAGAATTGTGAGGACTACTGGGGCTGCGCGACAGGATTTGTGCCGTTCCAAGAAGTCGAACGCTTCGTGCTTTACAACATCGATGACGACACGCAGTTCGCCCAGGCGATGATCACCAACCAGATCGATGAGACGCACGACTTGCGCGTCGACACGGTTGAGACGATCCTCCGCGAGAACCCCAATACGACCACCTACACCGGCCGAGATCCAGACGGTGAATTCGGCATGGTTTCGTGGTGGCCGATCTCGTTGCACCTGAACAACCTTCAGCCGCACCTTGAGGACCCCAACGTTCGAAAAGCCATCACCAAGTACATTGACCGAGACCGCCTTAACGCTCAGGCCTACCTGAACAAAGGTCGGATCAACGACTGGCCCTGGCCGCAGTACGCAGGCCTGAAACACGTCAACGAGGCGATGCAGCCTTTGGCGGAAGAGTTCAGTGTCGGTCAGTACGACAAAGATGGTGCGGACTCGCTTCTGACGGAAGCCGGCTACTCAATGAACTCTGACGGCTTCTGGGCCGATGGCAACGGCGACACGATCAAGTGCAACATCATCAGCTCGGCGCACTTCACGGACCTCGGTCCGGTTGTTGCCGCGTTGCTTGAGCAGCACGGGATTGAGTCATCTTGGGCGCAACCCCCGGATGTCTGGGCCCGAAACGGCAAAGGTGGCGACTATGAGTGCACCCTAGTTGGGCACAACGGTTCGCAATCCGGTGACATCTATCGGTCGTTGCTGATGTTCACGACGGATTCTGGAGCTAACCGCTGGTCATACTCGAACCCCGAATTCGATTCAGTAGTGGCATCAATGGCGGAGGAGCCTGATGTCGACAAGGTATTGGACCTTACCGAACAGGCACTTCGGATCTGGTTGGAAGACCAGCCGGACGTCCCGCTCGTTGAGTTCTTTAACCGGGTGACTCGTAACGAGTACTACTGGGAGAACTGGCCTGGCGACGCCGACGGATACACCCCGTACATGAATGGGATCCACCCGCACACTGGATTCCCGTACATCCTGAGCAAGCTGGAAGGTACCGGCAGGCAATAGGCCGCGTTATAGCGGAAGTAACGTTGGTTGCGGCGCCGCTGGATGGGTGTAATCGCCCATCACTTCGGCGCCGCAACTAATCGCAACCTCCCAACTGGCGCGCCGACACGCCGGTTAGTTCTGTTAACTTGGCATTGGCGCGCATTGGGACACAACTTGGCGAAGTGTTAATGAGATGACCGTAGATTATCTGGCGAGACGCATCGGAATGTTCGTGGCGGTGGTTTTTGTCGCCACATCGTTCAACTTCTTTCTCCCCAGATTCACAGGTCAAGACCCGATCGCGACTCGGTTGGAATTGCTCGCAGCCGAAGGTGAGACGATACGAGCCGAAGACTACAAGGCTCTCATCGAAACTTACAACGCGAAATTCGGTCTGGATCGTCCTTTAGTTCTTCAATATTTGACTTATCTATCGGCCGCTGTTCGGTTCGATTTCGGGAATTCAATAACCAAGTACCCCGCTCGGGTCAGCGAGCTCGTGAACCAAGCGATGCCGTGGTCGATCGGACTGCTAGTTACATCGACGCTTCTGGCTTTCTTGGTGGGTACTCTTGGTGGTGCTGTGTTGGCTTGGCAGCATGGTCCCAAGACCGCCTTTGAACTAATCTTGCCGCCGTTCTTTTTGCTGGCGGCGGTTCCTTACTATCTACTTGGCCTGATATTGATCTGGTTGTTGGCGTTCCAGGCCAAGCTGTTGCCCTTGGGCGGCGGTTATGCGCCCACGACGCTACCGGATTGGAGCGACTTCGGATTCCTGTTCGAGGTGTTCAAGCACTCACTATTGCCAGCTCTCTCGATCGTTCTCGCGTCGATAGGATTTTGGGCGTTGGGTATGCGGTCGATGATGATCACGATGCAGGGCGAGGACTATATGTTGCAAGCTGAGGCGAAGGGTCTGACCAAGGTCAGATCGTTTTTGCGTTACGGGGTTCGCAACGCGGTTTTGCCTCAAACAACGGCGTTGGCACTGACTTTGCCGCACGTTGTATCCGGCGCAATTTTGGTTGAGCGGATATTCGGTTACCCCGGGATCGGTCGAGTTCTTTACGAAGCGATTACGGGTTTCGATTACTTTGTCATTCAGGGCGTTGTGTACATCATCGTGCTGGCCATCGCTTTTGCGATGCTGGTGATCGACGTCATCTATCCACTGTTGGATCCCAGGATCAGCTACTCTTCCACGTAAAAACTGATGGCAACGAGTGCGACGACAGAACCTCTAGCAACGCCCGGTAGCACGGGTGCATCGGATGCATTGAATCGCGCCGCTGGTTTGTGGCGCTACATGAAGCGGAACCCGTCGATAATCGCGGGATCCGTGATGCTCGGCATCATCATTCTATTCTGGTCATTCGGCACATTGATGACATCCCCTAAAGACGCCAAGGACCTCGCATTTTCGCCGCCGAACAAACGGCCATCTCTGCAAAACCCGCATCCTTGCTATTCGTCTGATAATCCGCGCGAGCTTTGCTTTGCGTACGACAACGTTGAGCGAACGCATCTCCTCGGCACCGACCGGTTGGGCAAGGACATATTAGCTTCGTTTTCGCAGGGGATTCCGCAGACGGTGATGATCGGGCTAATTGCCGGTTCGGCGGGAACGATTGTGGGCACGCTGTTGGCGTTCACAGCCGGCTACTACGGGGGATTTCTTGATGCGACGATCCGGTTCATCGTAGATACGTTGCAGACCATACCGGGGATATTGATTTTGATCATCATCACTATCGCGTGGCGAGATGTGGGGGGAGGTGAGATGACGTTTATTCAGCTGTCGCTGATCATTGCGATGTTGGCTTGGCTGGGGCCCACGAGAGTGATTAGGTCTCAAGTTCTTGTGATGAAACAGCGCTCTTATGTGGAGATGGCGAGGTTGTCAGGGATGAGTGGCCCCGAAGTGATATTGAAAGAGATGGTTCCCAATCTCATGCCATTCATCGTGGCCAATTTCGTGTTGGCGGTCTCGTCAGCGATCTTGGCGTCCATCGGCCTCGAAGCGCTGGGATTGGGCGATTTCAGTTCCAACACCTTGGGCATGATGATCTACCACAACATTTGGTACGGTTCGCTGGTGAACGGCTGGTGGTGGTGGTGGTCGCCCCCGATCATCGTGATCGTTATCCTGTTCATCGGTTTATTCATGCTGTCCCGCGGGATGGACGAGTGGGCGAATCCACGGCTTAGAAGGCGGTTCTAGGAATTGGCGAACGACCGCAACAATTCTGCCGTGATGGACAGTCCGACGGACGCTCGGGTTCACCGCCCGGAAAACATCGCCGATCTGCATCGATCTGGCACTAACGCCTCTTCAATCCCAGCCGTTCAAGTAAACAACCTGAAGGTTTACTACGATTCCGAAGCCGGCATCGTCAAGGCGGTTGACGACGTTAGCTTTACTCTGCAACAGGGCGAACGCCTCGCTCTTGTCGGCGAATCTGGGTGCGGCAAGACGACGCTCGGGATGGCGCTCTTGAAGCTCACGAAACCGCCTGGTTACATCGACGACGGAGAGATCGTTATCGACGGTCGCGACTTGGTTCCGTTGGATGACGAAGAGATGCGTTTGGCGCGGCTTGCCGAAGTCGCTCTTGTGACGCAATCGGCGATGAATGCGCTCAACCCGGTCATGCGTATCGAGGATCAAATTTTCGATGGCCTAGTCGATCACGGCATCAGGGACACGAAAGAGAACTTGAGGTCGCATGTTCACAACCTCCTCCGACGCGTGGGGTTGCGAGACAGCGTGGCAAGGATGTACCCGCACGAGTTAAGCGGTGGAATGAAACAACGGGTCGCTATCGCGTCCGGCACGAGCATGAATCCTAAAGTGATCGTGGCGGACGAACCGACCAGCGCCTTGGACGTCGTGGTACAGCGTCAAGTGATGATGACGTTGAGCCGGGTTCAACGAGACACCGGTGCCGCAGTAATTCTCATTGGGCACGACATGGGGCTTGTGGCGCAGTTCGCTGACCGCATTGGCGTGATGTACGCCGGCAAGCTGGTGGACATCGGCACGGTAAAAGAAATCATCGAGGATCCGAAGCACCCCTATACGAAGCTGTTGATCAACAGCGTGCCGGATTTGGAACTGAAGCGGGAGCGCTTGGAAGGCATACCGGGTATACCGCCGCCTCTGGTAGACCTGCCACCCGGATGTGTGTTTGCGCCCCGGTGCCCATCTGTCGCTGACGTTTGTCGCGGGGTAACGCCGCGCAATACTGCCGTGGGTGACAACCGTTGGGTGATGTGCCATATTTTTGATGAAGCAGTAGAGATGGCGGGAGTTGCAGTTGGCTAATTTGCTAGAACTCCAGAACGTCACCAAAGTGTTCGGCGGAGGGATGTTCAGTCGGTCGAACGTCACGGTAGCCGCGGACGATGTTTCGTTCGCGATTTCGGCTGATCGTCCATCAATCACGGCGGTCGCCGGAGAGAGCGGAAGCGGTAAGACAACTTTGGCGCGGTTGTTGTTGGGCGTAATCAAGCCGACGAGCGGCAGTGTGATTTACGACGGACGGGACGTCTCAAAGATGTCGGGGAGCGAGCGTCGCGAATTCAGGCGTGAAGTCCAACCCATATTCCAGGATCCGTTTGAGGTGTACAACCCGTTTTACAAAGCGGATCACTTGCTGCACGTGGCGATCGACAAATTCAAGCTCGCGGCTTCGGACGATCAACGCATCCCGCTCATTAACGAGGCGTTGGAGACCGTTGGGTTACGCCCGGAAGAGATGCTTGGACGATATCCGCATCAACTCAGCGGAGGTCAACGTCAACGCATGATGGTCGCCAGGGCGTTGCTACTCAAGCCTCGGATCATCTTGGCCGACGAGCCGGTTTCGATGGTTGATGCGTCGTTGCGGGCCACGATTCTCGAATCGATTCGGACGCTCAACCGAGACCTCGGCATATCCGTCGTTTACGTGACGCACGACCTCACGACTGCCTATCAGATTTGCGACGAAATCCTCGTGATGTACAAGGGCTCGGTCGTCGAGCAGGGCAGTGTGGAACGCGTGATTAGAGACCCCAAACATCCGTACACTCAGTTGCTGGTCGAGTCGATTCCTCAGATGCGGACCGATCGGGCGTGGGAAGACGGTGCGGAAGAACTGATGTCGATTGACGAATCGATGATCACAACAGGTTGCAAGTTCGCCGACCGATGCCCGCAAGTGATGGACAAGTGCCACGACGAGCATCCACCAGCGTTCCAGCTTGATGATGACCGAGTCGCGAGTTGCTATCTTTACGACAATATGACTGTCGCAAGCAAACATGCGGTCGCGACTTAACTCGGAAGAACCATGACTGACAACTCGCGCCCGAACATCGTCTACATTCAATCTGATCAGCACAATCCGGCCGTAATCGGGGCATACGGTGATCAGGTCGTCGATACTCCGAATCTGGACCGTTTGGCGGCTGACGGAGCGATCTTCACGGGTGCTTACTGCGGCTCGCCGATATGTGTGCCTTCGCGAACGGCGTTGGTGACCGGCCAGTATCCGCACGAGACGGAGGTCTGGACAAACGACCAGATATTGAGTTCCGCGGTCCCCACCTATGCACACTCGCTAGGAGCCGCGGGATACGACCCGATTCAGATTGGGAGAATGCACTATAACGGTCCAGATCAATTGCATGGGTTTTCACGTCGGTATGTTGGTGATCACAGCGCTAACCATCCAGGGAGTCCGAGACCGGTCGATCATGGACAGTTGCACGGCACGGCAGGTCCGGCGCGAGTGAGTTTGGAGGCATCAGGGCGAGGGCAGAGCGCGTATGAAGTTCACGACGAGTACGTCGCACAGTCGGCGGTCGATTACATAAACAATCGAGGCATCACTCGGCGGTCCGGTTTGGACGATTCGCCGCTGTGTTTGTCCATCGGATTAATGTTGCCGCACCAACCGTTCGTCGCTCGAGCGGTTGACTACGACAAATACGAGGGCCGAGTCGGTATGCCGATAATACCAGCGGAGCCGATTGAGGCTTGCCATCCCTACATCCAGTGGTGGCGAGAGCGCACGGGAATCGTTGAGGTTAGCGAAGAGGAGATCATCCGCGCCCGGACAGCATACTGGGCATTGTGTGATCGAACAGACCAGCTGATCGGCGATGTCCTCGATGCGCTAGACACCAACGGCTACATGGAGAACACCATCATCGTCTACACCTCTGATCACGGCGAGCAGGTGGGCGAACACGGGTTGTGGTGGAAGCAGACGTTTTACGAGGACGCAGCGCGGGTGCCGGCGATCATTTCGTGGCCGGGACACCTCGACTCGGGCAAGGTTATCGACACCCCAATAGACCAATTCGATTTGGCCGCGACGATCTTGGATGCTGCTGGTGCCGAAGCATTACCGCAGGGACACGGCATGAGCGTGGTCGACCTCATCAACAACCCTAAAACCGCCGAATGGAAAGATGCTGTCTACAGCGAATACTGCATGAACGACTCAGCGGTCGGTTCGGGCATGTCGGCCAATCTTGGCGGCGCGGACATCCACGCGATGCCTGGCGGCGTTCAGAATCGCATGGTGCGATCGGGCGATTGGAAGCTGAACTATTACCACGGCTTCGAACCGCAGCTTTTCAATCTCGCCGAGGATCCGCAGGAGTTGAATGATCGAGCGCAGGACCCGAGTTGCAGGGGTGTGCGGGAAGTGATGATGGATCGAGTGCTCGATGGATGGGATCCGGACCGTATCCGCGACCGCATGCATGTGCTGAAACGCGAGCAGGAGCTGATGGAGCGGTGGGCCAAGAACGTTGATCCGCCCGATGCCATCAGGTGGAACCTCCGTCCGGAGATGGATTATTTGGATTAAACGGGATCAATCCAACTGCCGCAAGTTGGGATCCCAACGATCGCGCATCCAATCGCCGACGAAGTTGCCGGCCATCACAATCAGAAAGATGGCCATACCCGGGATCGCGGAGAGCCACCAAGCGTCTCCGATGTACTCTCTCCCGTTGGCGACCATTGCCCCCCATGCTGGTGTGGGCGGCGGGATGCCAACCGCGAGGTAACTGAGCGTTGCTTCAGTCAATATGATGCCGCCGACGCCAAGAGTGGCGCTGACAACGACGATATTTATGACGCCCGGCAGAATGTGTCGAACGATGATGCGTGTCGGGGATGCACCGGCGACGCGGGCGAACTGGACGTAGTCAGCTTCGCGTAAGCTCAGTGTTTGTGCTCGGACGAGACGCACTGCGCCCGGCCATGAGATCAAGGCCAACAAACCAATCAGAATTTTGAGGTCTTGTCCGAAGATGCTGACGACGATCAAGGCGAGCATGATGAATGGCAGTGCAGCCCAAATGTCGACGATCCGCATGATTATCTCATCCGTGTGCCGCCCGAAATACCCGGCCAACAACCCGCACGTCGTGCCGACGGTCACGCCTACCGTGATGGAAATTACTACAACCAAGGCGGAGATGCGGGCGCCGTGGATCACGCGACTAAGTAAGTCGCGACCGATGAAGTCGCTGCCCAGAACGTAAAACTGACCTGATTTACCAGTTGACAAAGGCGCGGTGTTGCGATCAACGAGGGTATTGACGTATGGATCATGAGGAGCGATCTGATACGCAAAGATCGCGCAGACAATCAGGATCGCGATAATCAACGCCGGGATGATAGGCCAGCGACGGATAATGTAGAAACCGTATCCGAGCCAGCCGAGAGCATGCCGCCGACCAATATTCGTCGCCGAGGCGGCGTCCGAGAGTGTTCTTTGTTGAGGTTGGGTTGCCATGGATTGGATCTATGCGTAGCGAATTCTCGGATCCAAGATTGCGTATAGAACGTCCATCGTGAGAACGACTATTACGTATAGCACGACGGTCAAGAACGTGATGGCAGAAATTAGGGGGAAGTCGTTTCCTTGCACCGCTTGAACCGCAACGCGTCCAAGTCCTGGCCACGAGAATACGGTTTCGATGACGGTGGTGCCGTTGATGAATCCGATGAGTATCAAACCGGAGAGCGTCAGCGGTGGGATAACGGCGTTACGAAATGCGTGTTTCCAAACCACGCGGTTGTAGTCCACACCTTTTGCACGCGCGAACTTGACGTACTCGGATTCGAGCACCTCGAGCATCGCAGACCGAGTCAGTCTTAGATATGCGGCGGCGGGCAACCACCCGAGCACAATCGACGGCAATATGTAGTTCCTGATGGCGAATCCGTCGCCGCGTGTTCCCGAGGGCAACCATTCGAGTTCACCCGAAAACACGAGAATCGCCATGATGCCCACCCAGAAAACGGGTGCGGCTTGACCGATTAACGCGATCCCGCGGGCTAAGTAATCGACCAATCGCCCACGTTGGACGGCCGATACTATGCCGAGCGGTACGCCTAAAATGGTCCCGAATATCCAAGCGATTGCGCCGAGTTGTATCGAAGTCCAAAACCGCTCTTTGACGACTGTGATGACGGGCCGCTGATGAATGAGGCTGTCCCCGTATTGTCCGCGCACGTATCGACCCACCCAAATTACGTACTGGATGACCACGGGTTGGTCTAAGGCCAGCTCTTTCCTGAATTTCTCGCGTGTTTCTTCGGCTAGTGCGCCGCCGTATTCGTCGAGGTATAAATCCAAAGGATCGCCTGAGAGGCGCGACAGCACGAAAATCACTAGCAACGCGCCAAGAATGGCGATGATGCCGTATAAAACTCGGCGTGCTAGGAAACTACGCATCGGTCAAAAAGGATTGCCCGTACCTCCGCTCACCATCTGAGCGAGGGCACGGGCATGCTGGCGAGATGCCGGATTTTTGGTTTTATCCGACATCCGGCGCGCGGCATTGAATCCTATGGTTGCCAGATGACTTCTTCGAGGTTGAACCATCCACAGCCGCCGATACACATCTGCGGCGGGATTGGCCAGCTCTTGATCTTTTCGCCGTCGAAGGTGTTAAACGCTGGCTGCTCGTTCACACCTACGTTGATCGAGACTTCGCGTGCGTAGTCGAAATGCTCAATGGCGAGTTCGGTACGGCGGCCACGGTCTAGTTCCTTTGTCATCTGGTCGAAGATTTCGTCCCAGCGTGGCATGATGCTTGCGGCACAGATGGTGCCGCCGATCTTGTGCGATGTAGTCTCGTTGGATTTCGGCAGGTCTACGCTGAGCGCCGAGAAACTGTCTCCGCAGGTCCGGTATTGGATCTGGTTGAAGGAGAGGTTAACGAGGTTCGGTCGGTGCTCGGAGTATGGGGAGAGATCGAGGCTAACTCTTACGTTCAGCGTTGCAAGCCATTCAGCAGCGATGGCTTCGACGATCTCTTGGTGAGTACCTACACCGGTCCAGATGGTTACCTCGAAGCCATCGGCCCAGCCGGCCTCTTCCATCAAACGTTTCGCTTCGTCGCGGTCGAAACTGTAGGACCAACCGTGCGATTCGGCGTTTTCGGCCCAAGTGTCGGAGTTGACCGAGATGTTTGTGAGGTGGTTGACGTAACCGAGGCCATTCAGGATGGCGGCGTTGATGCCTTCACGGTCGACAGCAGCGGCCAAGGCTTGCCGGACTTTGATGGCCGATTCCATGGAGGCGTCATTACCGTATTCACCGACCCACGGAAGGGAGGTGTCGTAACCGGGGCGCTCCAACTCGGTTCCTTCGACGTAGTGATGCGTCTGCCAGTAGTTACCCCCGAAGTAAAGGCCATTCATTCGCGCGGCCGTCGGGTCTGCTATGAAGCCTTGCGATACGAGGCCTGGGACGTCTTTAAGGGCAATGTTCGCGGCGTGAGCCTGTCCGGTCTCAAGCATCGTCTTGCGCACCGCGGCTTCTGGGACAGCGAGGATCTCGACGCGAGCCATCTCGGGGACCTTGCGCCAGTGTGAGCTCTGAGCGTTCAAGACGGCACGGTCGTCTGAAGACCAAGTCTCGAAAACGAATGGTCCGGTTCCGATAAAGACATCGACCATTCCGTCAGATCCGAACTCATCGAAGACCCTCTTGCTGTGGACACCCATACTCTGCCAGTACGGGCTAAGGTTCCGGCGGAGTACGCCGACTTCCCATTGATTCACGTGCATTCGGACCTTGCTAGGATCGATTACCTCGAACTCTTTCGCCATGGCTCGGAAGTCTCCAGCTTGGTCGTGACGAGAATCGGGGTTCGTGTTCGGATTGGCGTTGTTGAAGCTCCAAGCAACGTCTTCGGCGGTCATTTCGCCGTAACCGCCGTGGAACTGAACACCTCGGCGGATGTCGAAGTCGACCCATGATTGATCATCGGCGACTGTCCATGCTGTGGCTAGGCGCGAAACTGCGTTGGCGCTGGAGTCGAGCCACAGAAGCGTTTCATAGGCGCCCATACGGAATTTCTGGTTTCCGCAACCTGGGACACATTGTTCGGGATAGCCGACTGGCACACCCACTCCGCCTTCGGCAATGATGAGCGTACCTTGTGGATTGCCGGTGACGAGATCGCTAGGCGCCTCCATCGCGGCGTCTCTTTCTACGATGACCGTCTGGACGACCGGGATTTCAACCTCTACTTGCTTCTCAACAACGACGGTCTGGACGACGGTTTCGCCGGCAACTTGGACTTCCCTCTCGACGACGACGGTCTGAACGACGGTTTCGCCGGCAACTTGGACTTCCTTCTCGACGACCACGGTCTGGACGACGGTTTCGCCGGCAACTTGGACTTCCCTCTCGACGACAACGGTCTGGACGACGGGGACTTCGACTTGCTTCTCGACGACGACGGTCTGGACGACAGTTTCGCCTTCTCTCTCGACGACGACCTCTTTCTCAACGACGACGGTTTGGATTACGGTCTCGGTGACGGTTTCGCCACAGGCTATGACGAATGGCACGGCCAGCAGTACTGGCAATAAGATGAGTGCTGCCCATCGCCTTGGTCGGTTAAGTGACTTCATATTCTCCTCCTTGGAAGAATTTTGGGGCGGGTTCTTGGTCGTCAAACGCCGAATTTCAAACTCATATGACGGCGAGACGATAAGAATGCCAATACGTGAAAGGATTTATATCACAATTTTTCGAATGTGACGCGCAACGGGATCAAACCTCCGCAACCCTTACCGAATTGAAATACTGCCAGTCCCACACGGCTCCCCATCCTGGTCTGTTGGGTGGTGCGACCGCGCCGTTTCGGGGAACTGGCGGGTTGAGGAGGCCGATCTCGCGGCCTAGTTCGTCGCGACTTCCGCCGGGGAAGTACTCGTAGTAGGTGGTGTTGGGGATGGCGCAGGCGAGGTGGGTGTGGACGAGGCCGAAGAGTCCTCCTGGTCCGTTCAATTCGACATTGGTTCCGCGTGTTGCGGCATGTTGCGCGAGATCAAGGAGGGCAGTGGTGCCGTGTCGGGCATGGGCCCTTACGAGGTCGCAGGCGCCTTGTTCGATCCAGATTTTCGAGATCTCGGGCTCGTGCATCAGCGTTTCTAGCGCCATTACCGGGATGTCGAGTTCATTGCATAGCGTTCGTAGGCTGTTGAAGTCGCGGTCGGGGATGGCTTCTTCGAACCATCGATAGCCGTGGGCTTCGAGAGCTCGACCAGCCTTGATAGCGTCATCGAGGTCGTATTTCGCTCCGGCCGCGTCGTGCATGATGTCGATGTCGTCGCCGCAGGCGCGCCGGATTTCACCGAACCAGTAGACGTTCTTCGCGACGGGCCAAGACAAGTGGTCTTTGACGGCACTGAAGCCGATCGCCAGGGCATGTTCGATGTCTTCGATCGCCGCTTCTAAAGTGCCTCCGCCGCGGTAGTTGTAGTAAGCAGGAGCGAAATCGCGAGCGGCTCCGATGAGTTGGTAGACGGGTCTGTTTTCAGCTTTTCCTGCGATGTCCCAAAGACAGTTGTCGAACGCGCCGTGCCAACCCGGCATCGTGAAGATATGCCGCGTGGCGGTGCGGAGTTTCGATTCCAGACGTTTTCGGTTGAGCGGGTCTTCACCGATGGCGAGGTGTCGGAGATGCTCGAGATCGATCATCCGCATCGTCGTGTAGCGAGCATCGCCTACGGTGCAAACGCCCTCCAACCCTTCATCGGTGTTGACGTGCAGCACGTGATACTCGGTGGGATACGGGTTAGTCGGCACAGAACGCCAAACGTCGCGGTTGCCGAGAGTTTCGCGCTCTAGATTGAAGAACGGCGTTTGGGTCGGCAGTTGGAAGATCGACAGCCGAATGTCAGTGATCTTCAACCGGTGAACCTTTGTCGTGTTGGCTCGATGGATTCCGGCCTTCGCCGGAATGACGAAGGAGGTTCACGGACTAGGACCGCTCTTTGAGCCGCGGGTTCGCCCACTCGTCGAGGCCTATCGATGCGATGAATAGACCGGAGAACAGGAGGATGAAGATAACGATGGGTGATCCCCACCACCACCACATGCCGCGTAGAACGGCGTTGTAGAACGATTGCCAGTAGAGGATGTTTCCGAGCGTCGAAATGTGGGTGGGTCCGAGGCCGAGGAATTCCAGACCGACAGCTGCCAAGATGGCGCCGATAAGCGAGCTGACGAACGCGGCGAGGAGGAACGGCATGAGGTTTGGCATTAACTCGAAGAAGACGATGTAGATGCCTTTTTCCCCGGACATGCGAGCGATCTCGACGAACATGCGTTCCCTAAGCGTCAGTACCTGCGCACGAATGATGCGTGCGGCCCCCATCCAAGCGAAGAGAGCGATCACAAGGGCCATAAGTTCCAACGACAACACGTTTACAACGCTGGCGAGCACGATTAGCACCAGCAAAGCTGGCACGGCGAGCATGATGTCGGTAAATGTTCGCAGAATTCCGTCGATCAATCCGCCGTAGTATCCCGCAACGAAACCGATGACAGCGCCGATGAAGACGCCGAGTGACCCAGCCATCAAGCCGACCCGAAGGGAGTCTGGGGTCGCGTCGATGAGCCATGCGAGCATGTCTCGGCCGAGGGCATCTACGCCCAACCAGTTCTCAGCTGACGGCGACTTGTCTTGAACGATGAAAGTGCCGACCTCTGCGCGCTCGAGGTCAACGAAAAGCGGACCAACGTAGCCAAACGCAACGACGATGAGAACCAGGGATAGCCCGATGGTTATCTTCATGTTGTGGCGGAAGAAGCGGTAAGTCCGACCAGCGAGGCTCAAAGTGCCCGCGCCAATCGAAGTCGGGTCTTCGCTCAAGGCAACGGGAGATTGGAATGTTGGGTCTGCGTTCATGATCTCTGGTACGAAATCCTGGGGTCAATCAATGGGTAGATGAGGTCCATAACGAAGAGTGCGAGTGCGATGGCGAAGATTACTATCAGCGTCACGCCTTGGATCATGAAGTAGTCGCTTTCACCGATGGAGTTTCGAAGCAGTAGCCCGAGCCCGGGATAGTTGAAAACAACTTCGACTAGTACTTGCCCAGAGACGACGGATGCCAGCGCCAGAGCGAAAGCGGTCGTTTGCGGCAACAGTATATTGCGAACGGCGTAGGTGAAGAAAATCCGTCGTTCCTTAAGTCCCTTGGCATCGCCAAGGACCATGTAGTCCTCGCCTACCGTGGTTACCATCATCGCTCTCATGCCAAGTCCCCATAGGCCGGTTGAAGCAACGATGATCGAAATTGCGGGCAAGAATCCGTGTTTGACGAGCTGCCACGCGGTTTCCCAATCCCATCCGAGCAAGAATCCGGGGTCCACACCGAATCCGGTGGGCAGGATCTTGAATTGAACGCCTAGGAAGAACTGCAATACGAGACCGAACAAGAAGAATGGGACGGCGGCAGCCACCATCAATACCGGCAACATCGATTGAATCAAGCGGAATGACCTGCGCCAAGCGATTAACGCGCCAACGATGGATCCGAAAAGCATTGCCAATACCGTTGTTATCCCAATCAACCCGATTGACCAGGGCAGTGCGTGGGAGATCTTTTCTTGGACGGTAGCAGGATAGTTGGTGAGGGAGTAACCGAGATCGCCCTGTGCGAGGTTTGAGAGGTAGCGGATGTACTGAACATGCAGGGCAGCGTCGAGTTCAAACTTCTTCCGATACGCGTCGACGATGGGACCGATGTCGCCACCGGTGTTGCCGGCCTGTGCTTCAAGGGCCAAAACTTTCTGTTCGATAGGGTCGCCCGGTGCGAGCCTCGTCAACAGGAAAACGATAGTGAAACCGACGAGTACTACAAGAAAGAAAAGCGCAAGTCTGCGGACTATGTATGCAGGATTCATGTTGCGACAGTTGGTAGTGGTTGAGTTGACGAGCGGGGAGCAGCCTACATCTCGCTCTCTCGGGTTATCGAAATCGCTGACGTTAACTTAAACGGATTGGCAAGAATAGTCAAGACTACACCACGGCAGACGGCGGTTGACAACTTGGGCAAATTCCGATAACGTTTAGCGTGTCGCTAGAAACTTTCTAGACGCGGCGGGTTCTGATTGGTCGAATGAGGACGACGGAATCCGTAAGAAGAGATGTCCATGTAGACGATGTCGTAAAACACATCGTTGGGAGGTCAAGACGAACATGCGATTAAAGAGGTTGAGTCCGCTAGCCGTATTGGTAGCGGTCGCATCGATGATCGCCCTAACGGCCTTGGCGGCTTGTGGGGGAACCGAAACGGTTATCCAGACAGTTGTCGTCAGGGAAGAGGTGGCGATCGAGGTGCCTGTCACCGTTGAGGTTGAGAAACAGGTCGTCGTCCAAGGCGAGACTGTTGTACAGACTGTCGAAGTCGAGAAGCAGGTCGTCGTGGAGAAGCAAGTCACCGCGACCCCTGACCCCGGCGCTCTGAAGGACGTTCCGAGAAACCGCACGCTGGTGATCACTCACTGGAGCGATGGCTATCGAACGCAGCACGACAACGTTGAGAACTTCAACTGGTGGTTGCCCGGCAACTCGCACGCCAGGCACGCGTCTGAGAAGGGGCTCATTGAGTTCCTCTTCTACACGAACTTGAATGAAGGCAATATAATCCCTTGGCTTGGCGAGTCGTTTGAATACAACGACTCACTCGACGCGATCGACGTCAAGATCCGCGAGGGAGCTAAGTGGTCAGATGGTGTACCGTTCACGGCGCACGACGTTAAGTTCACGATCGACATGGTTGTGGCTAACGCGCCCGACCTCAGCAGGTCATCGCTTTGGAAGGACATGATCAAGGAAGCAGTCGTTCACGACGACTACAACATGACGATCCACCTGAACCGGCCTGACCCGAGATTCTTCCAAGTTCAGTTCGGATTCGGTTGGGAAAATCACACCGCGATTGTTCCGAAGCACGTTTGGGAAAACGAGGACCCGCTCACGTTCAACAACTACGACCCATCAAAGGGGTGGCCGTTGGGCACTGGCGCGTACAAGCTCTCGCTTTCGACACCGCAAGTTCAGATCTACGACCGGCGTGACGACTGGTGGGCACCCGCGATCGGTTTCTATGATGCACCAAAGGTCGAGCGCATCAACTACATTCCGGTCGCTAACGATGACATCGCGGGTCAGCTCTACATCAATAACCAGCTTGACGCTGGACCGCCATTATTGAAGGGCACGTTCGAGGCCGCGAAGGGCTTTAACGAAGCACTGAGGTCGTGGAACTTCGAAGGACCGGTGTGGGGCGCTCCAGACGGTTGTAACTTCGTATTGATCTTGAACAACCAGAAAACGCACTTCTCAAGTGCCGATGTCCGTTGGGCGATCAACCATGCGATTAACCGAAATGAGATTACGAGTATCGCATACGAAGGCGGTGTGCCGCCGGTAGTGGTACCGATCTCGTCATACGGTGTCAAGCAATACTTGCCATTGATGCAAGACATCTTGGACAAATACGACGCAGGCAACCACAGCCTTGACAAGGTTGATGAACGCATGGACACTGCCGGATACTCAAAGGACTCTGAGGGTTTCTGGACGAAGGATGGCGAACGCGTAGAGATTACGCTCGAGATTCCTTCTTGGATGAGGCCTCAAGGCCCGTTCCTTGAGAAGCAGCTTCAAGCCGGTGGATTCGATGCCGTCTTCAAGCAAGGCGAGCCGGCGACTATTGGTGACCGCCTCCGTATGGGCGAAACCGAGGTTGTTTGGGTGCAGTGCGGATCGATCAACGAGCCGTACGACACGTTCAAGTCCTACCACTCGAAGAACTCGGCGCCTCCGGGCGAAAATTACCAAGGCGCAGTCCAGGGTGGCCGCTACGAGAACGCCGAAATGGACGCGATCTTGGACGAGATGGAAGCGATGCTCCACTCGCCGAACGACCCGCGATACGTTGAATTGGCACGGGGCGCGATGGAGCTCTTCCTGCGTGACATGCCTGTCATCCACATCGCAGAAGAGTTGCACGTGATTGTGCACAACACGCATTGGTGGACTGGCTGGCCCGGTGTTGAGGACCCGTACGTCGCACCTTACCCGCCGTGGAACGGTTGGTACTTGATCACCCTGAACTTGGATCCGACCCAATAGATAAGCGGTGATCAAATAGAGACTGCGTGAGCAGTCGAAATAACCGAGAGCGGGTTGCAGTCAGCTGATTGCAACCCGCTCTTCGTTAGAGTTGCATCAAGCAATGCGAATCATCCAGACAACTATCGAACGATTGAGCGTGGCGGCGGTTCTCACGTCGGCGGGTATCGTTGCATTTTTGTTGGCAGTCGGATGTGCAAGCCCGGAGCCGCAGACTGTCGTTAATACGGTAGTGGTTGATCGGGTTGTGACGGTGGGAGTGCCACAGACGGTAGTGGTTGACCGGGTTGTGACGGTGGTAGTCGTGGTTCCCGAGACGGTGGTGGTGCCAGAAAAAGTCGAGGTACCAGTCGCGGAGACGGTGGTAGTTGAACGGCTCGTCGAGGTGCCAGTGTTGCAAACCGTTGAAGTCGAACGGGTAGTCGAGGTACGAGTGGTTCAGACCGTGGTGATTGAACGAATCGTTGAGGTGATCCGCGACGTGACGACGGTGGCAGTGGAAACTATGGTACCGACGCCAACGATAACCGTGCCAACACTACCGCCACCGGAGTTCGTGTCGGCCAGTATGTGGGTCGGATTGCCGCACGTTCCACGAGAGCGCACCTTGGTGATTTCTCACTGGAGCGGCTCGTATCGGACTCGGCACGACAACGTCGAGAATTTCAACTGGTGGTTGCCCGGAAACACACATGCCAGACATGCAGCTGAGAAGGGATTGATTGAGTACCTCTTCTACACAAACTTGAACACTGGCGAGATAATACCGTGGCTCGCAGAATCGTTCGAGTACAACGATTCACTGGACGCGATAGGTGTGAAGATTCGCGAGGGAGTCAAATGGTCAGACGGCGTCGCGTTCACAGCCCACGATGTGAAATTCACGATCGACATGGTGAAGGATAATGCGCCTAACTTAAGTCGTTCATCATTGTGGAACGCAATGATCAGTGACGTTGATGTCCACGACGACTACAACTTGACGATCAACTTGAACCGACCTGACCCGCGTTTCTTTCAGGCGCAGTTCGGTTTCGGTTGGGAAAACCACACGCCCATCGTGCCGAAGCACGTTTGGGAAACCGAGGACCCGCTAACGTTTAGCAATTTCGCCCCTGAAAAACGCTGGCCGTTGGGAACGGGGGCGTATCGGTTGTCGTATTCTGGGCCGGACGCGCAATACTATGATCGGCGCGACGACTGGTGGGCTTCGGAAATAGGGTTCCTTGGCAGACCCAAAGTCGAGCGCATCGAGTATATCCCTTTGGCGAACGACGACATCGCAGCGCAGTTGTACATCGATAACCAGTTAGACGCTGGCCCGCCGTTACTGAAAACCACGTTCGAGGCCGCGAAGAGTTTCAACGATGCGCTCAGGTCGTGGAACTTCGAAGGCCCAGTGTGGGGCGCTCCGGACGGATGTAACTACGTGCTAATTCTGAACAATCAGAAGAAACACTTTAGCGATGTGAATGTGCGATGGGCGATCAACCATGCCATTGACCGCGGCGAGATTGCAGGCAGTGTCTATGAAGGGGGCGTCCGGCCCGTCGTGGTTCCGATTTCGTCGTTTGGTGTCAAACAGTACTTGCCACTGGTTCAAGACATCATCGACAAATACAACCCGGACGATCCAGACCCGGCCAAAGTTGAAGCGCGCATGACGGCCTCCGGGTATTCCAAAGATTCTCAAGGTTTCTGGACGAAAGACGGGGAACGTGTCGAGATTACACTCGAGATACCGTCTTGGATTCGACCTCAAGGCCCGTTTCTGGAACATCAGTTGCGCGAAGGCGGTTTCGACGCGGTTTTCAAACAAGGAGAGCCTGCGACGATTGGAGACCGCCTCCGTACGGGCGAAACCGAGGTTGTTTGGGTGCATTGCGGATCGATCAATGAGCCGTATGACACCTTCAAGTCTTATCACTCGAAGAACTCAGCGCCTCCTGGCGAGGTGTACGCCGGGGCGGTACAAAATGGCCGCTACGAGAATCCAGAAATGGACGCGATTCTGGACGAGATGGAGTTGATGCAGCACTCGCCGGACAACCCGCGCTACGTCGAATTGACGAGGCGGGCATTCGAGCTGTTCCTCCGCGACATGCCGACAATTCACATCGCCGAAGAGTTGCACGTCGTCGTTCAGAATACCCATTACTGGACAGGTTGGCCAGGTGTCGAGGACCCTTACGTTTCGCCGTACGCTCCGTGGAACGCTTGGTACTTGATCACACTAAACTTGGAGCCTACAAAGTAGCCGAGTACTTGAGGTCGCTACACGCCATTTGAGTAGCGACAGAATCCGCCGAATAATCTCATCGTCGTTTCGAAGAAGATCGCAATCTGAGACCGGGCGCGTCGGGAAAGAACAGACGACGAGGGTCTCAAAGTTAGGTTATGCTTGATGAGTCGTCGGATTGGGCGCTTAATCGTCACGTCTCGGCGTCAATGTAACGAGTCGGTGGAGGGCTAAGGAGGTCCCCAGAGTAATGCGTTCGAAGAAATTGATCATGTCGGTTTTCTTACCGGGTGTCGCGATCCTCATCGCGTTAGCCGCGATCGGGGCCTGTGGCGGTACCGAAACTATCGTACAAACGGTCGTCGTTAAGGAAGAAGTTGCGGTCGAGGTACCGGTAACCGTCGAGGTTGAGAAAGAGGTCGTCGTTCAAGGCGAGACGGTGGTGCAGACGGTAGAGGTAGAGAAACAGGTTGTTGTCGAGAGGGAAGTTACCGCTACTCCTGACCCCGGTGCGCTGAGGGATGTTCCGCGAAATCGCACAGTGGTTTTCACCCACTGGAGTGGTTCGTACCGCACCCAACACGACAACGTGGAGAACTTCAACTGGTGGCTACCCGGAAACTCGCACGCCCGGCACGCTTCTGAGAAGGGTCTGGTCGAGTACCTGTTTTACACCAACCTGAACAATGGTCAGATCGTCCCCTGGCTCGGCGAATCATTCGAGTACAACGACACGTTAGATGAGATCGATGTGAAGGTGCGTGAAGGAGCCAAGTGGTCTGATGGCGTACCGTTCACCGCGCACGATGTGAAGTTCACGGTCGACATGGTGATCGCGTCTGCACCAGAACTTTCGCGTTCGAATCTTTGGGCCGACCAAATCGAGAGCGTCACGGTTCACGATGACTACAACCTCACTGTGAAGTTGACTCGGCCCGACCCACGCTTCTTCCAAGAGCAGTTTGGATTCGGGCACGAAAACCACACCGCAATCGTGCCGAAGCATGTCTGGGAGAACGAAGACCCTCTGACTTTCACGAATTACGATCCCGACAAAGGCTGGCCGTTGGGCACCGGTGCATTCAGACTAGTCCTGTCCACCCCGGAAGTGCAACTGTATGACCGCAGGGACGATTGGTGGGGCGCTGAGACCGGGTTCCATGATCTGCCGAAGGTCGAGCGACTGAAGTACATCCCGATCGCCAACGACGACGTTGCTGGACAGCTCTACATCAACAACCAGACTGACGCTGGTGTACCGCTGTTGAAAGGTACGTTTGAGGCTGCGAAAGGCTTCAACGAATCTCTAAGGTCGTGGAACTTCGAAGGACCGGTATGGGGCGCCGCCGATGGTTGCAACTTTGTACTGATCCTCAACAACCAGAAGAAGCACTTGAGCGATGTGAACGTTCGTTGGGCGATCAACCACGCCATCGACCGTGGTGAGATCACCGGAATCGCATACGAGGGTGGTGTTCCGTCGGTCGTGGTTCCGATTTCGTCCTACGGCGTAAAGCAATATCTGCCCCTGGTGCAAGACATCATCGACAAGTACAACCCCGACGATCCAGACCCCGCAAAAGTTGAAGCGCGCATGACGGCCTCCGGGTATTCCAAAGATTCCGGAGGGTTCTGGACGAAAGACGGCGAGCGTGTTGAGATCACTTTGGAGATTCCTTCGTGGCTGCGACCTCAAGGTCCGTTCCTTGAGAAACAACTCCAAACCGGTGGTTTCGATGCGGTCTTCAAGCAAGGTGAACCGGCGACTATCGGTGACCGATTGCGTATGGGCGAGACCGAGGTCGTGTGGGTCCAATGTGGTTCGATCACCGAGCCGTACACGACGTTCAAGTCGTACCACTCGAAGAACTCCGCGCCTCCGGGTGAGAACTACGCCGGTGCTGTCCAAGGCGGCCGCTACGAGAATCCAGAAATGGACGCAATCTTGGACGAGATGGAAGCGATGCTCCACTCGCCTGACGATCCGCGATACGTCGAATTGACGCGGCAAGCATTCGAGTTGTTCCTGCGTGACATGCCTGTTATCCACATCGCAGAAGAGTTGCACGTAATCGTTCACAACACGCGATATTGGACTGGCTGGCCGGGTGTCGAAGACCCGTATGCCGCTCCATATCCGCCGTGGACAGGTTGGTACCTGATTACGATGAATCTGGAGCCGACCGAATAAATCGGATTAGGGCGATTACTTGATCGCCGTCTATGCATCGTCCAAGCGGGTTGCGGTCAAACGATCGCAACCCGCTTGATTGGTGATTGGATCCTTGGCAACTTTACGGGAATGTCCCGCCAAACGCTCCGCAACCTGCACCGCAGAAATTAGCATCTAAACCCATGCGAATTACTCTAGTTGTGCTGGTCGCCGTAATAGCGATGTTGCTCGGTGCGTGCCAGGCATCGGAAGATCCGACTCCTATGACCGCGGCCACTGCGAAATCGGATTCGTTGGCGAGTAACAGGGTCGACACGCCAATCCCCGTTCCGACCGCCACGCCCAGTGTGGAGCCGGTTGTGGTGCCTGGAATGGATCCGGTGATGCCGTTCACCAACATCGCACGTGACGCTCTTGGTGAGAATGCGTTTGTGAATAACTGGCATCCGGGATCCGCGTTCTTTGACTTCGACCGCGATGGCGACATGGATTTCTATGTCACTCAGGCCAACTCGGATTCTGAATTCCCTGAGTCGCCGGGTGGACCCAACCTACTGTTCCGCAACGATCGAAACAACGTCTTCACCGAGGTCGGTGTTGATTTAGGCGCCGACCTGTCTCTATCCAACAGCACCGCTGTCGCTGCCTGCGATTTCGACAACGACGGATATCAGGACCTCTATGTCGCCGGTTACGGGTTAATTGGTGACGAACTCGATTACCGCTCTGCGGTAGGCAACGATGCATTGACGAACGCCATCAAGGATCGATTGCTGCGGAACGTTGAAGGTGAAGGTTTTGAAGACATCACAGACGCTGCCTTTGGAGACGCAGTAAACGTGCAGTCGGCCATCACCATCGCCTGTGGTGACGTGAACAACGATGGTTGGACGGACGTGTTTGTCGGCAACCGTTTGGACCAAGATTTCATTCGTTTCGATGATCCGAGGCATCACGGTCACTACAACCGGCTGTACATAAACAACGGTGATCTGACATTTAACGATGTGACTGAATCTGCCGGATTGATAGGCCCTCCAATCAAGATGTTGAGTCCTGACGGCGAACCGATGGAGTGGGAGGATCCCGACACTGGTGAGATGACGATGGGATACGACGCGTCGCTAAAGGATGCCAATGGAAATCGTATCGGCGATCCGACAGGGCAGACGTTGGCTTCCCTGTTCTTTGACCACGACTCGGACGGCGACGTCGATCTTTGGTTGGCGGACGACGGTGACGTGCTGAAGGTCTATCGCAACGACACGGACGGTGACGATGTCGTTTTCGTGTCAATTGGCGAGGAGATGGGTGTGGATAGTGTCGGAGCGTGGATGGGGTTTGCAATCGGAGACTACGACTCGGATGAGGACCTCGACATATTCATCACGAATATCGGGTATCACTTCTTGCTGTACGATGTCCCACCGGTGCCGTCAGGCGATTGCGCGTACAGCCACGCTTACGGCTGGGGCACGTGTTACCACTACCTGCTCCGGAACGACGGTTACAAAGAGGACGCGGAAGTGGGAATGATCGGCGACTTCAAAAACGTTGCGCCGGAGACGGGTGTCGCCACGAGTCATGCATTCCCACCGGAGTCGCTCGATCCAGCGAACGTTCTCGATGTCTGGGCCAACGTCGACCAACCGTCAGGATTGGCTGCCTACGATTTCGGATTCGGCACAGCGTTCTTCGACTACGAGAACGATGGTGATCAAGACCTCTACTGGTTGGGTGCGATGGGCGGCAAGGGTGAGGGGCCGAACGGCTACAAGTACACGGGTTCGGGCCGGATGTTGCGCGGTGTTGGCGAAGGGCAGTTCGAGGACATCACCGTGGAGGCGCAGTTGCTCGACATCCAAGGAGTTAACTACGGAGTATTGGATCCAAGCAACCCGGAATTCGATCCAGACCGCCAACGAATGGACCGTAGGTTCCATGAAAACGGCAAGGGATTGGCGAAGTGCGATTTGAATGGCGACGGGACGGTGGATCTGCTGGGGACGAACAGCAACGGTCCGGTGTTTATCTCGGACGATACGATTGACTTCTTCCGCGGTCCTTTGTTCCTGTGGATGAGCAACGCGAGCGAGGGCAATTGGATCTCGATAAAGCTGACCGGGCGTCAGGCGGTCGATGGGACTGGAAGTAACGCGGATGGGATCGGCGCGCGCGTCAAGATTACGGCCAATGTGAACGGGTCAGGCGAGTCCACGACACAGGTTCAGGATGTGCTAGGTAGTTCGTCGTTCTTGAGTATGAACTGCATCGACCTACACTTTGGCGTCGGATCTGCGACGAACATAGATCGCATCGAGGTGCAGTGGCCGAGCGGCGTGATGCAAATCGTCGAAGATATCGAAGCAAACCAGACCGTCGAGGTCGAAGAGCCTGCGGGATAGGTCTGCGCCTTCGCTTCAGTTTGCGGTCGCCGCGGGTTCGAATTCGGGATATTCGAATGCTTGACCGAGGTCCGCGTTTTCGACTTTTGGCATGTCGGAGTACAGGAAACAACTCGCTAACTGTTGCGGACCGATGGCGTGCAGCGGAGGTGCGGAGGCGGTGCATTGCTCAAATGCGAACTTGCACCTCGGAGCGAACTTGCATTGATCGGTGACCATCGAGGCTTCGTCTACCCGGTCAACCGACTCGTCTTCGTCTTCGCCCCATGCCGCTTTGGGGTCTGGTTGAGGCACCGAGTCGATGAGCAGTTGGGTGTAGGGATGTTTCGGGTTCTGGATGACCTCTTCGACGCTGCCAGCTTCGGCGACGGAGCCGCGGTACATGACGATGATGTTGTCGCACATCTGGTAGGCGGTGGTCAAGTCGTGAGTGATGTAGATGACGGAGATGCCAAAGTCCCGATTGAGGTCTCGAATGCTTCGGAGAATTGTGGCGCGCAATGAGGCGTCAACCATCGAAACGGGTTCATCCGCCAATATGATGCGCGGTCGGAGAAGGAGCGCACGCGCGACCATCACTCGTTGGCGTTGTCCGCCGCTTAGCTGATGGGGATAGCGCCCCAACGTTTCGTCAGGTTGCAATCCGACCATCCGCAAAGCATCGGCGATACGTTGGTCGCGCTCCTGTTTGCTAGATGCCAGATTGAAGTTCCTGATCGGACGGTGAAGAACATGGTCGACAGGGTAGAAGGGGTTGTAGGCTTCGAACGGGTCTTGAAAGATTGGTTGGACTTCCCGTCGGAAATTCAGCCATTCGCGCGAACCCATCTTTTGGATTTCTTCGCCTTGGTACATCACACGACCGGATGTTGGCGGTACGACACCAAGCAGCAAACGTGCGAGCGTCGTTTTGCCGCTCCCACTTTCGCCAGCGATCGCCGTGATCGTTGGTCGATCTTCTGGGATGGCCAATGAAACGTCTTGGACCGCGATCGTGACGTTGGAACGATTGAATAGCCCGCCGCCAAAAATCTTGGATACGCTATCTAGCTCAAGTAAGTTAGCCATCGGACCCCGTTTCGTTGTGCAGGTGGCAGGCCGTGCGCCAGTTCGGTCGGATTGCAATGTCGAGCGGGTCGGTGTCTTGGCATATATCCATCGCCGATGGGCAGCGAGGGTAGAACGCGCAGCCGGTAGCGAGGTTCAGCAGGCGCGGAGGCATCCCCGGTATCCCAACGAAATCTTTCTTTTCGCTGAACGACGGCAAGCTTTCGATGAGGAGCCTCGTGTACGGGTGTTGTGGGTCCTCGAAAATCTGCTCGACCGGTCCTAATTCGACCAGTCGACCGGCGTACATGACGCCGATAGTGTCGGCGAACTGTGCCACCAAACCCATGTCGTGACCGACGAGAATAACCGCCGCGTCGATGCCGGACTGGAGTTTACCCAGAGTCTGCATGATCTGGCGTTGAACGACAACGTCGAGGGCGCTTGTCGGCTCATCTGCCAAAATGACTTTCGGGGAGAGGCATGTCGCGATTGCGAGCACCGCCCGCTGTTTCATGCCACCGCTGAGCTCGTGTGGATACATACTCGCGACGGATGGCGAGAGCCCGACGTTAGTGAGCAGGTCTGCGACCTTGTCGCGCAGCTCTCTACGGGTCGGTTTTCGCAAAAGCGCACCTTCAGCGTTCGCTTCCATGACTTCTGACCGCCTAGACCCAGAAGAATTACCAACCGATTCTTCGACAATGTGATCCAAGATACCGTCGATGATTTGTTTCTCGATACGAATGACGGGATTCAACGAGTTCATCGCGCCTTGCGGCACGAGCGCAATCTCGGCGAGCCGAGCGCGCCGTATCTCGGATTCGCTCAACTGCAAAATATCGCGTCCGCTCAATGTGATGCTGCCGGATACGATCTTGCCGGGAGGGCGCGTCATCCGCATCAGGGCGGTGGCCATAGTGCTCTTGCCACTGCCAGATTCGCCGACGAGGGCGAGTCGTTCACCTGCCCGCAGATCGAAGGAGACGCCGTTGACCGCTTTCACGTCGCCTGCCTCCGTCTCGTAGTAGACGTGAAGGTCTTCAACTCGCAAAGCGATCTCTTCGGAAAGCACCGGATTCGTGCTTTGAGATGCATCAGCGGTTGTTCGATTTGTTGCCGTTGTCATGTTGGAACGAAAGGTGATTCGCAAGTTGCTGTGCGCAGTATATAACCTCAGCCAATACCCAACGCTGAGATGCGGAAGTACGCCAATCGGAGTAACGGTCAGGACAAGCATCCCTGACGATTACGGGGGTAGGTGAGCGGTGCATTATTATGGGATTCGAGCTACAGGAGCGATATTTACGCATGAACAAATTACACATCCCGAACGAACTAGTCGAGTGGTTATTCATCATCGTCGGAGTGACCATTGCTGGTTTGGTCGGCGCCGGTCTTAAGACTTGGCTTGACAGCGCATTGGACGGATCGGGCGTTGAAGGTTGGGCTCCGGGGGTCGTTGCGCTTGTGGCCTTTTTCCTCATCGCCGCACCTTTCTACTTCTGGGTCAATCGGAGCGCGCGAGCGCGCGGCGAGCCGACGTCCGAACAGGTTCTCGGCGACGAAGAATGATCCTTGCGCGGAACGCGCACCTCGATCCGAAACAATCTAGAAATTGCAGTCATAACCATGCCCGAATTAACCAATCGCAGTTGGACAATAGCGAACCGCCCTTACGGATATCCGAAAGAGAGCGACTTCGCGATTTCAGAGATGGAGGTCGAAGACCCCAAGCACGGCGAGATCCTCGTACGCACGCTTTTCCTGTCCTTGGACCCGTATATGAGGGGACGCCTCCGGGATCGCCGATCTTATGCCGTTCCGGTGGGGATAGGCGATGTGATGGTTGGTGAAGGCGTAGGTCGTGTTATCGCTTCGCAATCTGAAGATGTTGCGGTAGGGGACATCGTGGCTTGCCAGATCGGCTGGCAAGAATACGCCGTAGTTCCGGCGCACACGGCACGGGTCGTGGATCCGTCAATGGCGCCGATATCAACGGCTTTGGGCGTTGCCGGGATGCCGGGGTTGACCGCGTATCACGGACTTTTGGCGGTGGGAAGGCCACGGCCTGGAGAGACAGTTCTAGTTTCAGCCGCGTCGGGCGCGGTGGGTGCAGTCGTGGGACAGATCGCGAAGATGAACGGATGTCGGGTGATTGGAACCGTGGGTTCGCAGCAGAAAGCTGATTACTGCTTGCAAGAGTTAGGTTACGACGCAGTTATCAACTACAAGACCGAAGACGTGTTCGCTCGCTTGGCTGAAGAAGCGCCTGATGGTATCGACATCTATTTCGACAACGTTGGGGGCACGGTGACCGATGCAGCCATCGAAAACTTGGCGATGCGAGGGCGGGTGCTAGTCTGCGGTCAGATCTCGCAGTACAACCTCGAAGAACCCGAGATGGCGCCGCGCAATTTGTGGAACTTGATCACGAAACAGGCACGAATTGAAGGGTTCTTGGTTTTCAATTTCCAGAGCGACCACGATGTCGCACGGGCACGATTGGCTTCATGGGTGCGCGACGGGTCATTGAAATACCGCGAGGACATCGTTGAGGGATTCGAGCACGCGCCGCGGGCGTTCATCGGCTTAATGAATGGCGCCAATTTCGGCAAACTGCTCGTTAAGATGTCCGACTGATGGTTGTCCGTCGGTGAACGAGTTGAATCTCAACACCTGCAAAATCGGCGTTCTTGATGCATAATCATTAACAATCGAGCGGAAGTAGCTCAGTGGTAGAGCATCTCCTTGCCAAGGAGAAGGCCGCGGGTTCGAATCCCGTCTTCCGCTCCATCCTCTCTTCCCAAAGTCTGTCACCATGTCGATTGACGACTCGTGATAAGCCCGTCAATCGAAATCCGGCATGATGCCTTCGGCGGCATCAGCGGCGATTTGGCGCTGCAATTCGGTAAACGACTCGTCGCCGGCGATCCAACGCAAGTAGTCGGGATGGGTCTCGCTTAGGTCGTACAGAGTGTGCCCGCGGTATCGCCCGAAGTTGATTATCGGGTCGCCTTCGTCCGACAGCGTGAAACGCCCTTCATCATCGATATGGCGCTCGACCGATTCGCCTGTCGCCCATCGTTCCAATGACGCAGGATCGTCGGGGAGGTCCGGGTGTTGTGTGAGTTGCCCGCGGATGATGGCTCTGACGGCGTTTACGGTTACTTCGTCCTCGGTGGTTCGGAAAAAATCTCCGCCAACGAACCGACTGTATGCGCCCGCGAAATCTCTGGGTTCGAGCTTGTGATAAATCTCCATGGCGTCGACGATCACACGCTCCTTGAGATCGAAATTGAAGCCGATGAATTCGAATTCCTGCCTCAACACGCGAAGATGGAATCGCCGGATCCCGAAACCCGCCAAATCGCAACCGTCTAAATACTCGTACAAGGCTTTCGCGTAGACGGCGAACGGTCTGGCATCGGCCACGTCTTCATCAGATATGCCGTGGAAATTGGTGGCTCCCGGTGAGATTGGGGAGTTTGGGTTGATGAGCTGGGAGCGGAACAGCTCAGTACCGTCGATTTCGACGCGGAGGGTGGACAGCTTTACGATGCGCGCAGTTCGGTGGTCAGGTCCGGTGGTCTGTATGTCGAGAAAAACGATCGGACGCTCAAGGCGGAGCGGTAACTCGGTATTCGTGTTGGTTGCCGGGATATGTTCTTCTGTTGCCATCGGAAATCACATTATTCGCGTTTCGAAAACCCTTGGGATTAGGTTAACTATCGATGGTTCGAATCGCAATCGCTGATGGCGAGAGCGGGGTGTTTCAAGGCGAGAAAATCCGTCTCACAGTTAGAATTAAGGCATTGGATTGCCGAAGTGGCGGAATGGTAGACGCGAAGGTCTCAAAAACCTTTGGGCTTTAGCCCATGTGGGTTCGACTCCCACCTTCGGCACCACCGCGCAATTCTTCCTGCGTCAACCCCAAAAAAACGACGATGGACAGTGCGCGTCTAGGAAGGAACATCGCCTTAGATGCGTGGTGCCGAGGGGCGGACTCGAACCGCCGACACATGGATTTTCAGTCCATTGCTCTACCAACTGAGCTACCTCGGCACGGCATGTCAACACTATTTTATCTTTGCCCCGCTGGTATAATCCATATCGCGAGCGAGTCACCTTGGTGGCTGCCCAAAAATAATCGCCTGAGTGCCACATATGCCGTCAATCATCATCTCGTCAATCAGCGAATCTGCGGGCAAATCGGCACTCGCTGCGGCGACCATATCCCGATTGCGGTATGACGGAGTAGAAGTGGTTTCAGGGGCGGAAACTGGCGAACTTTTTTCGCAAGATGGTGGAGTCCAGCAGGTTGTGTCCGACGATATCGATGCCTCGTCCGTTTCGGTCTCGATAATTGAGGGATCGACTGGCGACCCGGAAGTAGATGTGGCGTTGGCGGAGAAGCTGGACGCAAGCATTGTGTTGGTCGCCGAATTAGATGAAGATGTTGCTGCTGCGGTGCCGGGATATGGACAGCGATTGGCGGGCGTAGTGTTGAATAAAGTGCCGCGATATCGTGACGTCCACGCCGAGAGAATGCTGGCTTCACTTTTGGACGATGGTGTCAAATGTCTCGGCTGGGTGCCGGAGGACCGACGGCTCGCCGCAAACACGGTCGAATCGGTTATAGCCCATTTGGAAGGGCGGTTGGTTTTCGACATCAACACGACGACCGAGTTGGTCGACAATGTGTTGATCGGCGGTTTGGTACTTGATTGGGGACCGTTCTATTTCCGCTCACAGGAAAACACCTGCGTCGTCGTGCGCGGTGGACGGCCAGACGTGCAGTTATCTGCTTTACAGAGCGAAACCACTCGAGCGATGGTTCTGACTGGTGGCGACAAGCCGATCGACTACGTCTTCTACGAAGCGCGGACTAAACGCATACCTTTGATCGTGGTTGACGGTGACACTAACTCCACGATGGCCGCGCTTGACGCAATGGCTCCTGCTGGTTTCACGCACCCGGACAAACTGGGTCGAATGAGTGAACTAATCGCCGAACGCTCGATTATCGAACCGATACTTGATCTCGTCGCGCTACCTCCGACACGCTGATCCTTCGTCGGAAAGGAGCAGTCAGCATGTCGATGCCGCGTGAGACTTATCTGCATGGCCACCATCGCACGGTAATCTCGGCCCATTCGGCTCGCACCGCAGATGACGCCGCGGCGTTCCTATTGCCACATTTACAACCCGGGATGTCGGTGCTCGATTTCGGATGTGGTCCAGGCACGATTACGGTTGGCCTCGCCGACGCGGTAGGCGAGACCGGGTCGGTACTTGGCATCGATGTCTCCGACGGTTTGCGCGACGAATGGACGAAGCGCCTCGAAGAATCGAGAGCGGCGAACCTCGAGTTTCTCGTTGACGACATCTACGAGACCGATCTCGATCAGAATCAATTTGATGTTGTCTATGCGCACCAGGTACTGCAACATTTAGGCGATCCGATAGGCGCTCTATCCGCGGCATCCCAGTTGGCCAAGCCGGGTGGGTTGGTTGGAGTGCGCGAAGTCGATTGGGGAACCTTTGCCGCCTATCCAGATTCACCGGTCCTCAAGGATTTTCGAGATATATACGACGCGGTGGCGATTCGTAATCGGGGGACTCCTCATGCTGGTCGGCACATCTTGGAGTGGATGGAATCGACCGGATTGCTAACCGACATCCGCATAACGACGAGCACGTGGACTTTTTATGAAGAGGAAGGGAAGAAGTGGTGGGGCGATCAGTGGTCGCAGAGGATGTTGCATTCCGATATCGCGGTGAAAGCGATTGAGTACGGTATTGCGACGCAATCTGAGTTGGAGGCGATCTCTCGGGGTTGGATCGATTGGAAGAACGCTCCGGGCTCAGTCGCATGCTTCACACATTTCGAGGGGTTGGCGCGTCGCTTCTGATGCGCCGAAGATGATCTCACGACCACGCGCGGTGCTGGACGACTTCGCGGCGTGTTCACTGATCGCGTTCGTGCCTTTGACGATGGGCGCGTAGAATATGTGAAACTTGTTCTAACATTTGGTAAGTGGCACACCGAATAACTGATTCGAATGACAACTCTGACGACAAATCCTGACGCGGTTCTCGAAGGACTCTCCGACGCGCAACGCGCCGCGGCTTCCTACATTGACGGACCGTTGATCATCGTCGCCGGACCGGGTAGCGGAAAAACGCGTGTGATGTCGCACCGGATGGCGTACATCTTGGCGACGGGAGTTGCGCCGTGGCGGGCGCTGGGCGTTACTTTCACGAACAAGGCGGCGGCCGAGTTGCGACAGAGGTGCGATGCATTAGCGAGCCGATTCGTTCCCAACGCGGCCGAGACGAATGTCAGCACCTTCCACTCGTTCGGCGCCCGATTCCTCCGTATCCATCATGACGCGGCCGGCTTAGGGCGAGACTTCACGATCTACGACCGCGACGACCAAGAGCGGATGATGAAATTGATCTTGGCCGACATGGACGTTGAAGCGAAGGTAGGCGAGGTGCTCGCCGACATCGGCAAAGCTAAGAACAACAACATGTTGGCGGATGAGTTCGCCGGCACTGGGGTTGGCCACCGTCACGAGTTGCACGCCGAGATTTACGCCAACTACCAGGCGGCGTTGCAACGTGGTAACGGCGTCGATTTTGATGATCTTCTGCTCAAGCCATATCGTGTATTGATGAGCGACCCGGATATTCGCTACCGAATGCAAGACCGCTACCAACACATCATGGTTGACGAGTTCCAAGACACGAACGCGTTGCAGTTCGAATTGGTCCGAGTTCTGGGTGACATTCACCGCAACATATGCGTGGTCGGAGATCCCGATCAATCAATCTACTCATGGCGCAATGCCAAACCCGAGAATATGGAACGTTTGGCCGAAGTGTTGGATGCGTGCAAAGTATTCGAGTTGAGCGAATCGTATCGCTCGACTAAGACCATCATCGCTGCGGCATCGGGTCTGATCGCGCACAATAAACGAGCCATTGAGCGAGTTCTCTTCACCAACAACGACGAGGGCGAACCGGTGGAGATCGGCGTGACGGAACACCCGGAGCATGAGGCTTCGGTGATTTTAGATGTTGTTGAACGTCGGGTCAGGCCGAAAACTGGTGGGGACGGTCCTAAAGAGGCACAGCTGCGGGGCGATCTGGATCGCTTCGCGGTCTTGTATCGCACGAACGCGCAGTCTCGGGCGATTGAGACGGAGTGCAGTCGAAGGGGAGTGCAGTATCGGCTCATCGGCGGTGTCAGGTTCTACGAACGCCGCGAGATCAAGGACGCGTTGGCGCTTCTACGAATCGTCGTCAATCCGTCCGACGAGACATCGTTGCGCCGGATCATCAACGTGCCGCCGCGCGGAATCGGACCGGCGACGTTGCGAAAACTCGAGGAATACAGCGTTTTTAACACCGCCTCGCTCCTAGACACGATGTTGCTCGCCTCGGATCCATCTGCATCCCATCAACTCGGATTGGGCAGGGCGGCGCTCGGCAAAGTCCGATCATTCGCCGATTTCGTGGCGATGCTGATCTCAAATTCCGAGAAACACTACCCGACAGACCTTCTTGACTATGCATTGAAGGGCAGTGGTTATCGCGACTGGGTTAACAAGGACGAGGAAACGAGGCTCGAGCGCAACGAAAACTTGAAAGAGTTGGAGTTGCTGGCCGAGAACTATTCGAGTTCGGATGATGGGATCGAGCCGCGGCAAGCTCTTTCTGATTTATTGGAGCACACATCGCTGTTCGCCAACGTCGATTCGATGGACGAGGGTGTCGGTGCCGATGAGACGAATGTCGCGGTGCCGAGCGGAACGACGGGCGCGATCACGCTAATCACGTTGCATCAAGCCAAGGGCTTGGAGTTCGATACTGTTTTCATCGCCGGTGCGAACGAAGGGGTTTTGCCGCACGCCATGGCATTGAATGTGCAATCCCAAGACGATTACGAAGCTGCTTGCGGCGAGGAGCGCAGGTTGATGTACGTTGGCATGACACGCGCCAAACGCAATTTGCACGTCACATGGTCGCTATTCACCTCATCCTCGTTGTATCGTCGCCAGAATGTGCCATCCCAGTTTTTGAAAGAAATACCGGAGGAGAACGTCAAGGAGGTCGAATACGCCCGGGTACCAGGCAGGTCGGCTCCACCCCCGATAGCCTTTTCTTCGAGTTCCGGCATCGCGGTCGATCGCCCTCGATTCTCCTCAGTCCGACGCCGGGAGCAACGGGAAAAGTTCACGGAGCAAGGCATCGACGACCTACCGGTCGAGATGCAGCTCAAGGCCGGTCAACGGGTCAAACACAGCCAGTTCGGCACTGGTGTGGTGGTCAATTCGCGGCCCGTCAACGGAGACCTACGGGTTACCGTGGCGTTCTCGGAAGAAGGTGTCAAGATGCTGATGGCCAGCATGGCCGGACTCGAGAAAGTCTAGAAGGGTTTTCCTTTGTTTGATCGAATTCCCGATCGTACATTCATTTTCGCAGTCCTATCGCTGTTGTTGAGCATCGCCGCGTTTGCATATCTCACGTTGTGGCCTTCGTTTGAGATCGTCGAGACCGACCCCGAGGGCGTCGAAACTATTCGCCGGGTCGGTATCGCGGAGGCGAACGGTCTTGTGGGGTTGGTTTTCGCGTTGATTCCGGTGTTAGTCACACTTGGTGCAATTCTCTCGGTGCCGCCCAGCGGTAATGCTGAGCGCCGACACAAGTTAAACCTGATCGTGGGGACGATTCTGCTGTGGGTGTTCATCGTTGCGTTTTCCGGAGACATCGGTATTTTCTATGTTCCCGCATCGACGATGTTGACTTCGGTCGTGGTGCTAATGCTGATTCGCGACCGTGCATGGGGCAAGCCGGGATCCCGCGAACGCTCGAAATCGGCACGAGAATTGCGAGAAGAAGCGGTTCGTCGTGCGAAACGCTCCAGCAACCGCGTTGGACGTCGGAGAGATGGAAGGCGTCGCTCTCGTTAGTTAAACTTGGTGAGTCGTGAACACCGATGGCGTAGCAATTTCCGAGCATAGGCGCGATATCCGATGAGTTCGGTAGTGATCGAAGAGATGCGATCATTCATCGGCGCGGAATCGCCGCCAATCACGTACCGTGTCTCGCATCGTGAAATCGCCCGTTTCAACGCCGCAATACGGGGTGAACTTCCACCGGTTGAGACAGACCCCGAATCGCAAGGCAATCCGTCGCCTTTGGAAGCCAATCCACTGATCCTCAGGTCGTTCATCTCCGCACCATTCGATCCTCCGTTCCTGGAACCGTTCCACGATGTCCTCGACGGCGGAAGCAGTTTCAATTTGATCAGACCGGTGGTTGCCGGCGACGAGATCACCGTGGTCAGAGAGATGAAGGATGTGTTCGAGAAGATCGGACGATTCGGAACAATGCTATTCAAGGTTTCCGAAGTACGGTACAGCGACTTTAATGGGCGGCTGGTGGCCACACAAGTGTCAACCAGCATTTCGTACGGCAGACCTGCGGGGTCTGTTTAGTTAGTGATGGATGGAGGGATATCTAGATGTCGAAGATACATTTTGAAGACGTGGAGATAGGCGACGAGATTGATCCGGTGCGTCACTTCGTAACTCCAAGACAATTGGTGCAGTATGCCGCGGTTTCGCAGGACTTCACGCCAATCCACTACAACACCGCTTACGCACAAGGTGCCGGCCACGAAGACATAATTATCCATGGCGCACTGAAGACGGCTTTGCTGTCGCAGATGTTGACAGATTGGGCAGGCGGCGTCAGTGCGCTCAAAAAGCTTGAGACGTCGTACCGGGGGATAGACCTCGCTGGCGAGATTTCGTGCACTGGTTCCATTACCGACAAACGAGTCGAGGATGGCGTCAGACTAGTCGACTTGGACGTCCAATTCCGAAATTCGGAAGGGACAATCACAACACCTGGCAAAGCCACAGTCGCGCTACCGAAACGCGGCGAATAAAAACGCGAACGTACGCAAACCATAGGAAACACGATAGGAGCAACATGTTGCATCTTGAGGGGAAAGTCGCAGTAGTAACCGGAGCTGGTCGCGGAATCGGACGAGGCGTCGCCGAAGAGTTGGCCGCAAATGGAGCGAGCGTGGTCGTCAACGACATCGGCGCCGAGCTTGATGGGACCGGTGGTTCATCTTCGATCGCGCAGGGGGTTGTGGACGACATCATGGCGTCAGGCGGCAACGCGGTGGCGTCAGGCGACTCGGTTACGACTTGGGACGGCGGACAGCGAATCATCGAAACGGCCCTCGACTCTTTCGGCCGTATCGACATCGTAGTAACGGTTGCGGGCATCTTACGCGATCGGATGCTCTACAACATGACTGAAGAGGAGTGGGACGACGTAATTGCCGTGCATATGAAGGGCACCTTTACGGTGGTCCGACATGCCGCGCCGATATTCCGGCAGCAACGCGGTGGTCGAATTATCACGTTCTCGTCCGGATCGGGCTTGGTCGGTTCGATCGGACAGTCCAACTACGGCGCGGCGAAGAGCGGCATCGCTGGTTTCACCAAAGTGCTGGCTAAAGATTTGGGCAAGTACGGCGTCACCGCAAACAGCATCGCACCGCGAGCCGAGACGCGGATGATTGCATCGATACCCGGAAACATCCAAGAGATGATGGTCGAACGCGGCGCATTGCCGCAATCCGACGAATTGCCATGGGAGCCGCGCGACGTCGCACCTTTCGTTGCCTACCTCGCAACCGATGGCGCAGCGCAGATCAATGGTCAGGTGTTTCTCGTCTACGGCGGTAACGTCTCGCATCTGTCCCTGCCGCGTCGAGTTAACACCATCTACGCCCCCAATCCGCCCGGTTATTGGGAGCTTGATGAACTTGACCGATTGGCACCCAAGGTATTGCTGCAAGGATCTCAAAGCATCACGGGCGGCAGCGCTTTCGCCGAAATCAACCCGGGATCGAAGGCACCGGCACCGGCGGTAACTAAGGCGATCAACGGCAAACGGCTTGAGGGTAGGGTTGCCGTTGTGACTGGTTCTGGTCGAGGTATCGGACGCGGCGTGGCAAAGCTATTGGCAAGCGAAGGCGCATCGATCGTTGTCAACGACGTCGGCGCGGCGCTCGACGGCCAAGGCGAAGATTCAACTCCGGCAGCGCAGGTTGTAGAGGAGATCAGTGAGCTGGGCGGACGTGCGGTCGCCTCTTATCACTCGGTCGCAACAGCAGAAGGCGGCGCCAACATCGTGCAGCAGGCCCTAGATGAGTTTGGTCGACTAGACATTGTGGTGACGCCTGCGGGCATTCTCCGTGACCGCATGATCTTCAACATGGCCGAGGAAGAATGGGACGACGTGATTGCGGTGCACCTGAAGGGCACCTATTCGGTGGTGCGACCTGCGTCGGAGATCTTCCGCGCGCAAAAAAGCGGTAGGATCGTCACTTTCTCTTCGGTTTCCGGTCTTTACGGTCAGGGCGGCCAGTCGAACTACGGTGCGGCGAAAGATGCCATCGCCGGCTTTACGCGGGTAGTGGCCAAAGAACTTGCGCGCTACAACGCAACGGCGAACATCATCTCGCCGGGTGCGAGTACCCGTATGACGGATAGCGTTCCCGACAGCACGCGAGCAATGCGCGCGGGCGAGTTCCCGCCACCGATGGAAGGGATGCTAACCTCCGAACCCGACCAAGTTGCGCCGATGGTGGTGTGGCTATGCACCGATGCCGCAGAAGGCGTTTCGGGCAACATATTCCACTGCAGTGGGAATCGTGTCAGTCTGATGAACCACCCTGTGCCACATCGATCCATCTACAAGGACGGGCGTTGGACCGTCGATGAATTGTCAGCAGTTGTGCCGGAAACGATTGGAATGGATCTGATCAACCCCGCGCCGAAACAGGATTGATCACCTCAATAGCCGCGAGCGCGTACAGGCGTTAGCAGACGTAGTTGACGCTGTTCAGGATCAGTTGCTGGAACTGCGGGTGGAGCGCACTCGAACCGGCGTGACCCAATGCGATGTTGGCTACGATGCCGTCGCCGTATTTGTAGGACCAGCCTAACGGTCGTTCTTCGTCCTCGACGACGCCGTGCATGAAGACGTCGATGCCAGGTTGGATGTCGAGTCCGCAGTAACATTCGTCGTACGTCCAGAAGGGTTCGACGCCCTTGGCCAATGGGTGGTCTGGGTTGCTAACGTGGACCTGGAACCAGCCGAACGGAGGGTGCCAGCTTTCATTCAATATCCAGCCACCGCCGGTTATCTTCTTCATTTCCGACCAATCGGGTGTGGAGGCCGCCGAGATGTGAACCGAAACCAGGCCGCCGCCGCCAGCAACATAATCTTTGAAACCAGATCGCTGTGCGTCGTTCAAATCGTTGTCGGTCATTTCCTGACGTAACGAGTTGAAGACGATTGCGTCGTAACCCGATAGATCACCCTCAAGTTCCGAAGCGCACTCCGAAACGTCGAGATCGTGTCCGGCTTCGGTGAGGAACTCAGATATCACCGGAGTCGTCTCTTCGTAAGGGTGTCTGCCGCCGGTCAGAAGTAGAAGTTTGGCCATCTTTTCGTTGCTCCGTTGCTGGTGATTTGGGGCGAAATTCTGACTGAATGATACTCGCGATACGCGGTTAGCCGTTGGTGGCCGATTGGAAGTTGGTCTTTGACCACTCGTGGGCTAGGACCTCCATCTGGATGAAACTCTTCCCTTCGCGCCAAATGTGGTCATATCGCCGGAATCCAGCGTTCTCGAATGCGCGTTGTGCACGTTGGTTCGAGGTGAGCGTATGTAGGTAGAGACGTCGGATATCGGTTGTCGTGAAAATGTGCGACACCAGCGTCTTAGTCGCGTCAGTGCCGTAGCCAAGCCCCCAGTAGCTGCGGTCGCCGATCATGATTCCGAACTCGGCCTGCATCCTTCGTTCGTTGTAGTCGTAGCACATGCAGTTCCCGATGTGCTGTCCATTCTCGTCTTCGATGGCGAACCGGAGCGATCGGTGGTTCGCATTCCTTAGGTCTTGGTGGTAAAACCGTTCGTAATCGATGTATGCCAGGTTTAGCGGCTCGGCGGCATCGAGCTGGGAGAGTTCGGGATCCGTGCGCCACTGATAGTCGTCCCAGGCATCGGAAATCCGCTTGGACCGGAGGGTGGCGCGATCGCCTTTGATACGAATGGCATCTTGGACCGTGCGTACTTTGCGGAAGATGCGAGCCGCCGATCGCGCGATTTTGGCTTCACTGTGATAAGTCAATGTTTGCAGCGCTTCGTCCAGATCGACCCACTGAGCGACGTCGTACTCGTGGTCGTGGCGTTCAAAGCAACCGCCTTGCGCTTCCATCAAAAACCAATAGACGGTCTTGTTCACCTTTATATTGGCGTGCGGATTTGCCCGGTCGCTGAGCAAACGGTTGTGCTTGGACCGTACGAAAGAGTAATGCGTGGAGTCGACAGTGGATACGAGCTTGACGTCGAGCCCCGTCTCCTCTTGGACCTCGCGGATCGCCGTTTGTTCAATCGTCTCGTCAGCATCTGGAGTACCTTTGGGAAGTGCCCAAAGGTTGGCGCCAATTCGTCCCACCAAGGCGATTTCGATGCGTTTATCGCCGTTTTCGCGGGCGACAACACCTCCCGCGGACCAGCGCCTCAGCGTTTTCATCGCTTTTGGTTTGAGGATGTTCATGTTTTTGGTAGACAATACTCTCGCAGGCGATTGTAAACGACATGAGATTTTCGGGTGCGAACGAATGCCGCTACAGCGTATCCTCGCAGGTATCATTACGATAAAGGAATGCTACGGATTCAGCGCAAAACGTACACAATTGGCGCCCAATTATAGGCGCATCCGGAGGGGAGAACTCGTTCTCGAGACATGTCGGAAAACCATAGCCAGGATTTCGTAATTCGGTTCGCCGGCGAAGGCGGACAAGGACTTGTTACATCAGCGGACGCAATGGCGAGGGCCGCGGCAAATGCCGGGTACTTCGTATCGACGTTTTCGACATTTCCGTCTCAAATAATGGGCGGCCCCGCTTCTTCGCAAGTTCGTATTTCAAATACTCCGGTGTTGTGCTCAGGGGACAACGTGGATGTGCTCGTCGTGCTAGACGAGTACGCATACAACAGTCATAGGGACGACCTCTCAGAGAACGGCGTAGCGATCTACAACTCCGGCGAATTTCAACTCCCCGAAGGTGGGCCGTATTTCGGCATTGACGCCGATGAACTGGCAAAGTCGACGGGCAACACGCGCGCCGCAAACATGGTGACGATCGGAGCCGTTGCCTATCTCATCGGTTTCTCATTGGAAGAGATCGACGCATTCATCACGCAGCGATTCACGCGCGGACGACCAGGCGACGACGAAATCATTGAATCGAACAAACAGGCGATCCGACTGGGTGCTGATGTTGCCGCCAAGAGCGGTTTCTCGGTTGGCAAGCTGACACCGCCGATTCCGCCTGATTACGACCAAATCATGATCACCGGGAACGCCGCGTTGGCTCTTGGTGCGGTCACCGCTGGTGTCGATTTTTACGCCGGTTATCCGATCTCGCCCGCGACCACAATATTGGTTTGGATGGAGCAAAACTTGGTCGGTCCGGGCCGTTTCGCACATCAGGTTTCTTCCGAAATCGAAGCCATCAGCGCGATCGTAGGTGCAGGTTACGCGGGTAAGAAGTCGATGACCGCGACCGCTGGACCGGGTCTTTCACTGATGAGTGAAGGAATCGGTCTTGCTTGGATGGCGGAAATACCCTGCGTTGTAGTAGACGTTCAGCGTGGCGGCCCGTCTACCGGACTGCCAACCAAATCTGAACAGAGCGACTTGATGCTGTGCCTTAACCCCGGCCACGGTGACATGAGCATACCAATCCTGGCTCCAGGATCGGTCGAAGAGTGTTTCGATGCCGGATCTCTGGCGGTCAATTGGGCTGAACGGTACCAGGGCCCGGTAATCGTGATGAGCGAGTTTGGTCAGGCCGAAAAGGGTGAGAACATTCGTCGGCCCGATTTGGCGGACGTAAAGGTCGAGCGACGTTCGATCTACGAAGGTTCCAACGGGTACGCGCGCTACCAATCTTGGAACGGCGAAGGCCTTTCGCCAATGCCGATCCCAGGGGGACCGGGCGCATACGTCGCCAATGGTTCCGAACACGACGAGCGCGGCGACACGACGCATCTGCCTCGCCATCACATCAGGTTGACGGAGCGCAGATTTAAGAAGCTTGAGCTGCTCCGCGATGCCCATTACGAGATCGAGAACGAAGGCGCGATCGCGATGATCATGTCTTGGGGATCGTCGAAGGGCCCAGCGCGCGAAGCGTACGAGCGATTGCGGGCGAGCGGCGCTGATGTCGGTTGGCTCTATTCAATGGCGCTCAATCCGCTTCCTGAAGAAATGAAGTCGGCGTTGGAGCGGGCGAATCGAGTGATTGTGCCTGAACTCAACTACACTGGTCAATGGTCAGCCGTCCTCCGTCAGCATGGATACCGCGCAGAATCGGTAACACAGTACACTGGGCTACCGTTCAAACCGGCGACGCTGGTCGACCGGATTGGAGCCCGAGTGGCCGAACTGCGGGCAGAGAAAGGAATGGTTTTGGCGTGAGCAAACGCAACCCGGAATACGATTTCGTCTGGTGCCCTGGATGTGGAGATTTCGGCGTGCGGCGTGCTTTGGAGTGGGCGCTCGAGCGACATGTCGCCGAACACGAGATACCGCAGTCCAATTACGTCATAGTCGCCGGTATCGGTTGCTCGGGGAACATGGTGCACCTGATGGAAGGCGATCAGCCTTTCGGACTTCACGGAATCCACGGTCGAACGCTTCCTTTGTCGTTCGGCGTCAAGATGGGTCGGCCTGACATCGAAACGGTGGTCGTCGCTGGCGATGGAGATTTCCTCGCCATTGGCGGCGAGCATATCGGCCCGGCAGCCGCCCGAAATGTTGACATTACTTGTGTAGTGATGGACAACGGAGTTTATGGCCTAACTAAAGGCCAGTCTTCACCGACTACCGAGATGGGCGCGACGACGAGTTCCACGCCGTATGGCAAGGTCGAGACGCAGATGATGCCTCTCAAGTACTACATGACCATCGGCGTTTCGTACATCGCGTCTCACTACTCGAGCAAGCCGCGGGACCTCGCCAACTGCATTCAAGATGCGATGAACCACAAAGGTTTCTCGATCGTGCACGTCCAGTCTCCATGCACGACGTACAACGACACGTACGACATCCTCAAAGGGAATCGCCGCAAGGGCATTCCGGGCATTGCTTGGGAAGTCCCTGAGGACCATGATCCGTCGAGTCGGCAGTCGGCAGAAGATCTGCTGGATCGACCAGGCATCCCGCTGGGGTTGATCTACAAAGAGGATCGCCCTACGCTCCAAGACCAAGTCGACATGATCGCGGAGTCCAACCCGAATCGCAAGCCCGAGCAAATCTTGGCCACGTACGCGATTTAGAAGTTTCGTCCGCGGTTAACGCAGTCAGCGATCAACTTAACAGAGCAAACCTAATCGTGAGGCCATATCGTGCCTGATCGTCCGAATGTGTTGCTGATCTGTACTGACCAGCAGCGTCGCGATACGATGGCGTGTTACGGCAATGATTGGGTTCAATCTCCTAACGTCAACGCCCTCGCCGATGAGAGTTACGTTTTCGAAAACTGCTACGTAACCGTCGCGGTCTGCTCACCTGCTCGAGCATCTCTTTTGACCGGACTATACCCGCACACCGCCGGAGTGATAAAGAACAGCGTCCCGCTCCCGGACGCTTCACCAACGATCGCTGAGTTGGCACCAGAGGATTACACGACGGCGAAGTTCGGCAAGTGGCACCTCGGCAACGATTTGGTGCAACAGCACGGGTTTGACGAATGGGTGGCGACCGAAGACGAACATGAATCGAACCCAACGCATACTCGGCGTGAGCATAGGTTCAGACACTCGGAATACTTCGATTTCTTGAAGTCCCGAGGTTACCAACCACACCGCCGAACCGATGGCGGATACGCCTTCTCGCAGCAGCAACGAAGCATGTTGCCTGAAGAGCACACAATGGCGACCTTTCTCGGCGACAACGTCGCGGATTTTATTCGCCGCAACACCGAAGATCCTTGGTTGATGTGCGCGATGTTCTTCGAGCCGCATCCACCGTACAACGGTCCGTTCAATGAGATGTACGATCCTGCGGAGGTGCCGACCAGCCCGATATTCCTACGTGAACCCGATGCGAATACGCCATTGTGGCATCGACGACGTGCCAGGCATCACCTAGTCAACGGTGTGTCAGATCGTTTTCGAGTTAGTGACGAACAGTCGCCATCGTTGGACGTCGGTGCAGAGTCGCGACCGCTTGAGACCGAGGACGATTGGCGGGCGTTGAGAGCTCGTTACTTCGGTCTTGTGACGTTGATGGACAAGGGAGTAGGAAAGATACTCAACGCGCTTGATGAGACGGGTCAAGCCGATCGAACGATCGTCGTCTTCACTAGCGACCATGGCGATGGAATCGGAGACCGCGGAATGCTCGGTACCAAACGGGCATTTTACGAAGAGATCGCTGGTGTCCCGCTGTTGATGCGTGTTCCTTGGATGAACCGATCCCAAAGGCGAATCGCCGGTAGTATCGGGCATGTCGATATCGTACCGACGTTGCTGGAGCTGATGGGAGTTGGTGGGGCTGAGATGCCAAATAATCTGCAGGGCCAAAGCCGCGTCGATGTCCTCAATGGCACGGCCGAGTTGTGCGGCGACGTTTTCATGCAGTGGTACGGACATTCGCCGACGGTTCCGCTCGGAAACGATGACATCGAGCGCATGTCGAATGTGTCGTGGCGGTCGGTGGTGACTAGTGACCGCTGGAAGTTGAATCTAAGCCCAGGCGATCAGTGCGAGCTTTACGATCTGAAAGTGGATCCGTACGAGATGAACAACCGTTTCGGCGACCCTGAGTGCCGAGATCGTGTACGAGACATGACGGCGCGAATCAGGATTTGGCAACAGGCCGTAGGCGACGAACTTACGTTGCCGTCGGTTTAGTTTTCTGACTCGGCAGGGCGGTGGTCTTCAATTTCTCCAGGATCAACCTTTTTGTCGCGACCAAACAGTTGCGAATTTTGTTTGTGAAACCGCACGCTTTTCAATAGCACGGCGAGTGCGAGCAATGAAATTCCGACGAAGAGTACGAGATGTTCGGTTCGCTCAGCGTTGGGACTGGCTATGGCGACCGTCAAAAGAAGAACACCCCATCCAGTGACACCGGCTTGCAGCGAGGGGTGGGCAAACTTAAACCGCAACGGAGGGACGCCAAATGCGATGGCTACGATTGCCGCGGGCAAGGCTGCCCACTCGAAAAGACCGACCACCAATCCACCGAGACTTGCAACACCGTCGCCACCTTTGAACTTGGTCATGGGTGAGAACCAATGTCCAAAAATGACCCCAATCGCGGGCACCAAAAACAACAAACCCGAGACTTCGAAAATATACCTTGATACCAAGACGGTGATGATGCCTTTGGCAACGTCGATAACGAAGACGATAAAACCGGTTTTGCGGCTCACGTTTTTCCAAACATTCGTAGCGCCGGCCTGACGTGATCCGACATCGAAGATGTTGATGCCGTGAAGCCGCGCCGCGACATACGCGGCGGGGATTGCTCCGATGAAGAACGCAACCAGCGCAGCGAACGCGATATTGACAATTTCAGGACTGGCGTGCATCAGGATCAGGATTCGCAATGAATTTTAGCACCTTAAGCTAGACACGACGTGGCACGAAACAGCACAACGATTTCTAGAAAGCGCCCCGGCAGGGCGCGCCTCGGAGTCGCGCGTATCGGACGGACCATGTCGTCCGTAGAGCTTCGGAAGTTCCTTTTCGGTACGGTTATCTGGAGCATTGGTAACCAGATGGTGACGGTTACCCAGACCTACGTCATATTCGACATCACGAGATCGAGTCTGCAACTCGCGATACTGGGCGGAGCGGTCGTCGTGACCTCGGTCTCGATGTCAGTAGCCAGCGGGATATTGGCAGATCGATTCAGCCGCAAGACGTTGTTGATGTGCGGTTCGGTCGCGACGGCTAGCTCGATGCTCGCCGTCGGAATACTCATAATCACGGATCGAATCGAACCGTGGCACATCCAAGTTGCAGGAGGAGTGCACGGCGCCGCGCTCGCACTCGATTGGACCGCGCGGTTCTCGCTTATTCCGAACATGGTGCCGCGGAATATATTGGCGCGCTCCGTATTCTTCGACAACACCTTCTTCAACCTCGGTCGTGTTCTTGCACCTTTGATGTGGGGTGGGATCGTTCATTTTTGGGGATACGAATGGACGTATTTCGCAATTGCTGGAGTCATGGCCCTTAACTTCGTGGTGGTAGCTACGTATCGACCACTCTCGTCAGTAGTCGTTGCCGCGCATCAAGCGATCTGGCACGATGTCATCGAAATCGCGGACGTAGTTCGATCTAACTCGATCCTGAAGGGAAACCTGATCTTTACGTTCGTCAATGCGCTGTTGATGGGCGGGTTCATCTACCTGCTCACGCCTATCGCACGCGAGGTATACAAGGTCGGCGCTAGCGAGTACAGCCAACTTTTCGCATCCATAGGTATCGGAGCTTTTGTCGGCGGTCTGTTCCTCGGCCTAAGCGGCGGCTTCAAGCGCACCGGCTACGCTTTGCTGACAACGAATCTCTTGACGGCCAGTTTCGCGATAGCTTTCGCATTCGTTGCGAGCTTCTACTTTGGGTTCGGGTTTGCCTTGTTGTTCGGCCTGATCGGCGCGATACACGTCGGACTAGGATCCATCTCCCTGCAGATGTCGATCACCGACAACGTCAGGGGCAGGTTGGCCGGAATCTATGAGGTCGCTTGGGCCGGATTCCCGCTGGGCGGGTTCGTGTTCGGCGCCTTGGCGGACCCGCTAGGTCCGTCGACTTCGCTGATGATCGGTTGCGTGTTCGTCATCTTAGTAACAGTTAGCATTGGCGTCTTGAACCCGCAGCTGCGGCGGTTGAGGATGCGGTTCTGAGAGAACGGGTCCGACGTTATGCGTCGGGTTGCGCGTCGAAGTAATCCTGTTGATAGGGCGGCGGTTCTAGCTGACCGTCGAGTTCCATCTGCTCTTGTTCAGTCAGATACTTCGACGGACAACGCACTGTTAGCGTTTCGGCTTGCAACACTCCATCCGGCCCAAGATTTCCGTTGAGGATGATCTCCGAATGGTCGTTGAAAAAGACCTGTCCGACTTCCCCGTTGTAACTAACTGGCAATTCGGTCGAGCCGAACTCGTCCATTAATCGGAAATTCGCGGTGACGCCGTCAGGCGATTTGATATACGAGCCGGGCACCAACTTGCCTAGCACGCCGACAGTTTGTGCACCGCTGGGGTTTTCGCTTTGAACGACCTCATCTACGCTCAGGAACTGCACCGTGGCCGCGTTGAATGCGGTCGCGGCAAAATAGATGATCCCGACCAAGAAAAGCACCGCGACGGCGATGATTTTGGCTTTGCCGCTCATCAGCACCGTTGATTTAGCGCTGCTGACGGTAAGAGATGCGTCCGTCGACGAGATTTCTGTTTTTTCGATTGTTGACATCAGGAATCGTTACTCACGTTGTTCCCTCGGAGCCGCTCCAACTCTGCTGCCATTGTGCGTTGACGTATGCCCAAGAATACGACATACCCCATGATGCCAATCCAAGCGATCGCGACGACGGCGAAGAGGTAACCCAAGTTCGCGTCGACATCCTTGGAATTGGCTTGGACCACCGACATCGCGGTGCCACCTTCAGATTGGACAGAAATCTGTTTCAAGCGATTCTGCTGGTCCATTAGGCGGGCCGCGGACTCCGTTGGGTCCGCGGCCTGATCAGATACCCATCGTTCACCGACTCGGTTTTCCAAGCCGTATGATGTGTTCGGATTTGACGCCGAAACCGCAAATCGGACAACGTTACCGTCACCTTTGACAATTGAGAATGCGGTCAATCGACCCTCGTTATCGGTCTCAACTTCCGTTACGACGCCAGTCGAAATCGACGGTGCCTGCGCGGAAGCAGGTTCAACTGTGCCCAGCATCACCAAGGTAGCGATCGAGATGGCCAACACCGCCAGCGCAGTTGCCTTCATCAACTCGCGCTCATTTCGGGATGGACTATTCGGTATTTCAATACCTCGTGGTCGTTTTCCATCTTCGCCAGACTGAGGCGTGCCGTCAGCAAGGAGAAGAATAGGAACGTGAATGCAATGACGCTAACCAAAAGTGTGAGGACGATCTGACCGGCTACGAGGTTCTCTTCTTCGGCAACTGGCCCCACAACCAGCGGTGGATGGGCCTCTTGCCATAGGACGGATGCGTAGTAGATGATTGGTGTATCGATGGCACCAATTATGGCGATGATTGCCGCCAACCGCATCCGTTGATCGCCGGGCGGGAAGTAGGCGCGGAACATCAGGTAGGCGACGTAGACAAAGAAGAGAATCAACGCGGTCGTGAGTTTCGCTTCGCCGGTCCACCACACTTCCCAAACCGGTTTCGCCCAAACCATGCCAGATATCAACATGATCGCGCCGAACATCACGCCGACCTCGGCCATGGATGCAGCGATCCTGTCCCAAGTCTCGCGCTTGGTGATCAGATACGTAACACTCGCCGCGGCGACACCAATGATGGCGACCATACTGACCCACGCGACTGGAACGTGGATGTACAGGATCCGCTGTACGACGCCTTGATTGATATCGGTTGGCACCCAGACGAACATCATCCATAGAGCGAACGCCATAGCGACCAGTGTCGCTACGTGCAACACTGTTTGGGCGCGGATTTTCAAGAATCCCATGCGAATTTGGAGAGGAGAGCGTCGAAAGTGGCTTAGCGAGTGGCTAGGTTCAATTGTAATTTTCAAAGCGGATCAAGAATGAGAGACGACCATCGTTGCCCGCCTCAATCGTCCAAAACGTAGCCAAAGAGCAAGGCCGAAGCCGTTACGAACACCACGTCGTACACTACCGCCAGCTGTATCCATGGCAACGATGCAGACCATGGCTCTCCCGCGGCTGAAACGGAGGTGACGCGGATGGCGGCGAACAACAGTGGAGCAACTGAGGGCAGGAACAGCATCGGCAGTAGAACCTCGCGAGCACGTACTCGAAAAGTCAGGCTTGAAAATAGCGTGCCCACACTCGAGAAGCCGATCGTAGACAGCAGCGCCACGAGGAATATCTCAGCGTGGAAGATCGACAAGTTGAACATGAAGGTGAAGACGACAAACACGATCAAGGTTGCAACCGTCAGAAACACGAAGGTGCCGATTGATTTGCCGATGAAGACTAGGTCTCTGGACACCGGAGCCATCATCAACGCGCCGACGGCGTCGTTTTCTAATTCGTGAGAGGTGGCGCGTGTCAGTCCAACCACGCCAGCGAACGTTATCGCGGCCCATAGAACGCCGGGTCCGGTCTCCAACGCTTTCCGTGCGTTAGGTTCGATGGCAATCGCGAAGATGGCTATCACCAAGGAAGCGAACATTATGATCGCGACCGCGACATCGCGGTTGCGCGATTCGATACGCAGCTCCTTGAGCGTAAGTGCCCAGATTATCGAAAGCGTTTCGGTCAATCGATCATCAATCGGTATCGAGGGTTTCCAATCGACCAGCGGTTATGGTGAAAGCGGCGTCAGCAGCACTAGTCGTGAAATCGGCGCTGTGTGTAGCCAACAGGACCGATCGTCCGCGGGATCTCCACTCTGCGACGATTTCCATCATGACGTCTAACGAAGACTCGTCGAGGCCGGTCTCAGGTTCGTCCAGAAGCAGTAGGGAAGGGGTGTGGATTATCGAACGTGCGATAGCCACTCGTTTGCGGTAGCCGTGAGAGAGACCTCGGACTCGCTCGTTCATGCGAGCATCCAATCGCAATCTTGAAGCTACTTCCGCGACGCGTTCGCGCGGCGCATCGAGTTGGCAGAGGGTCGCGAACAATGCGAGATTTTCTCGAACCGTGAGGTCGGAGTAGAGCATGGGTGAGTGCATCACGGCGCCGATGTGCCGCCGCGCGTCTGCAGCTTGACGTAGTGCGTCAACGCCGTTGATCGAGATTTGCCCTTCAGTAGGGCTGGTCAAAGTCGCAGCGATCCGAAGAAGCGTCGATTTTCCAGACCCGTTCGCTCCGCGAATGACAGTGACGCTGCCAGCAGAGACAGTAAGGTCCACTTTGTTTAGAACCGTCGCGGCGCCGAATCGCTTGATGACCGCGTTCATCCGCAACAGCGGGATCTGCGGTCGATTTAATGCGTCGGTTTCAGTGGCGGTGATGATGGCCTACCAGATGTGGGTGCGCCGAGTGGTGCGGGGGATAGCGACGTCCGTTGCGGATCGTCTCTACTGGCACCAGAAGCTGCTTGCCTTGCCGAGTTGCGCCTTTCGCATCGGTCAACTCGAAGTTGCCTTCCAACACTCTGATTATCGATACGTCGGCGTCCGCACCGACCCGCACCGAGCCGATCGTCTCCGTCATTCCAATCGCCGCGGCAGGTCGTTGCGTGGCGAACCCGATTACATCGTCGAGGGAAAATCCGAGATAAAGGTATTTCGACAAGGTTGTGAGCAGGTCGTAGACTGGGCCGCGGATGTTGTATCGGTGCACGTCTGAACTGACCGTGCCCGGGCCAAATCCGTCGGCCGCGCACTTTTCGGCCACGTCGAACGAGAATGAGCCAGCGCCGTGGCCGACATCGAAGTTGATGCCGCGTTGGACGGCATCGCGGGCGGCATCGATCACTTTTCCCGTGTTGTCGACGATGCCGGGCGGATTTCCGGTGAAGCTATGGGTGACGATATCGCCGGGACGCAACTGTTCGAGGTATCGCTCGACGGGATTTACGGTTCCGCCGATGTGAATCATCAACGGCTTACCAAGTTGTCTCGAAGCCTCAAGAGCGCGCTCCATTGCGATCAAGTCGTTGTGACCCACTATTCCCTCTGAGAGCCTAATCTTGATACCGACGATGACCTCAGGGAAGTTTCGCGCCGCTTCGACCGCTCTTTCCACACGGGCCCAACGAACATCCTCAAGCTCGCCGATATCGTTGTCGAGTTGTCCCATACCGGAGATGTGCAGGAACGCCAACACTCGAGTGTCGGCTTGCTGCATCACGTAGCGATGAAAGCCGGCGATGGTGTTCGCACCCGCTGAACCGGCATCGATGGCGGTGGTGACGCCGCGATAGAGGCTCGAGGGGTCCGCTTCAACCGCAAGATGCGCGACGCCCCACCAAACGTGGACATGGAGATCTACTAGACCAGGAGTAACGATTAAACCGTCAGCCTCCAACACATCGTGCGTGTCGCTGTCGCTAATGGATTCCTTCACCGCGCGGATCTTCCCGCCGGAGATGGCGATGTCGCGCTTGGCATGCAACCCTTGACTAGGGTCGATTATCGTCCCGTTCTTTACTACCAGATCCCAAGTCATTTCTCACCTCGTTCGGCCTACGTCGCTGGTTGGCTTCGTGGGCTAAGCATCGAAATCGCGAATTACCTTGCCCGGCATCGAGCCCGTCACTTCGCCGTCAGCAATCGCCGGTACGCCATTGACGATTACGTAGTCCATACCGGTGGAGTACTGGTGCGGGTCGTTGAAGGAATTGTTCTGTTTGATGTTGTCGAGATCGAAAACCAGCACATCTGCGTACATTCCTCGAGCGATGCGACCTCGACGGGTCAGATTCAGTCGGCTCGCACCAAGCGCAGTCATCTTGTAGATTGCTTCTTCGAACGAGAGCAGTTTGCGTGCCTTGACGAAGGTTTCCAAGTGGCGCGAGTTAGTCGCGTAGCTGCGAGGATGCGGCTTGCCCGATGACAGGGGTCCCGTGGTTCTCAGCGAACTTCCGTCCGAGCAGACGGTCATCAACCGCCACTGTGCGATCGCCTCGACGTCGGATTCCTCCATCGAGTTGAGCACATAGGAGCCGTCGGACTGTTCATATAGACGAAGCGCTGCTTCAGCGGGTTCGCATCCCATCTCGTCGCCGACCTCTGCGAGGCTCATGCCTTCGTAGTCGGTGTTAGGTGGGAAGTGCGCGATCACAGAACCGACAGCGCCGTGGTTGCGGCTGATGTAATACTCGGTGTCGACACGCATCTTCGCCCGCAAATCATCGTCTTGAAGCCGTTCTAAAGTCGCCTCTCTACCACCAGTCAACGCCCACCGTGCGAACATTGCTCCGCTGAAGCCGGTGCTTGACCACGAATAGGGGTATTGGTCGCCGGCAAGGTCTATGCCTTCGTCAATCGCGCGTTCGAAACCTTCCAGTAATTCGGGCCCGCGCCCCCAGAATTTCGGTCCAACCGCTTTAACGTGGGACACCTGAATGCGTCCGCCGGTACGACGCCCGATCTCGATCGCTTCGGCGTGCGCGGGGAAGAGGCCGCAAAGGTCGTCCGCTTCGGAGCGAATATGCGACGAATAGAGCTTGTTTCGATCGGCGACTGGCTGGTTCAGCGCGATTACCTCATCCGTCAGTGAATACGAACCCGGTGCGTACCACAAACCCGTCGACATTCCCATGGCACCCGCATCGAGGCTTTCTTCGATGAGTCGCGTCATGTGTGCGAGTTCATCGATGGTCGGGCCGCGATTGTCCATACCCATTACCGCCGCGCGGACGGTGCCGTGTCCGACCTGCGTGGTGACGTTGATCGTTGATCCGCGCTGCTCCAGCGCGTTCAGATAGCCGTCGAAATTCTCCCAATCGACATCGAAAGTCCCTTCGCCGCCGCGCGTCAGGCGTTCTCGGAGTTGATCTCTCGCCGCGCCGTAGAGCGGGGCGCAGAAGCTCATGCCACAGTTGCCGAAGTACTCAAGCGTCACACCCTGAGTGAGCTTCGAATCGGCCATCGAATCCACCAGAAATGAGGCATCGGAGTGAGTGTGCAAGTCGATGAAGCCGGGCGTTACGGACTTACCTTTGGCATCAATGGTCTTCTTGGCCTCGGCACTGCTGAGGTCACCGACGGTCTCGATCGTGTCGCCCGCGATGCCCACATCGGCGAGAGTGCCTGGCAGTCCGCTGCCGTCGTGTACCGTTCCGCCAACTATCTTGATGTCTAGCATGTTCCCCGCCCCGTTATTACATTTGAAGTCGCTGAGTGGATTTTAACGGGTTTTCGTTGGCACGACCCGAAACGGGTTGGCGTGCGCGTTCGAGGACCATTAACTTAAACTTGCTTGGAGAATTCACAATCCAGCAAACAGGGAGCAAAAGATTGAAGTACGTCAGATTTGAGAACGGCGGCGGTGCGTCGTACGGCATCGTCGAAGACGACAACACAGTGGTCGAGATATCCAACTCGCCGATCGGTCAGTCGTACGAAAAAACGGGAAACTCCTACGATTTGGCCGACGTCAAGATACTTGCGCCGAACCCGAACCCCATCAAGATGTTGTGCTTGGCCCGCAACTACCGATCCCATCTCCACGGGGTTGCAGAACCCACTCGCCCGGAACCGTTCTACAAGACGCCGACCGCGATCATCGGTCCCGGTGACCCCATCAAGGTAACTGCCGACTCAGGTCTAGTGGTCTGCGAATCCGAACTCGTCGTCATCATGGGCAAGCGGGCCAAGAATGTTAGCGAAGAGGATGCACTAGACTACGTATTTGGCTACACCGCCGGTAACGATGTCAGTGCTCGCGACTGGCAGAGCGATGACACGCAATGGTGGCGAGCCAAGTCGGCCGACACCTTCGGACCAACTGGCCCGTTCATCGTCACCGACATCGATCCTCAGGACGTCAGCATCCGCGGATTGGTGAATGGAGTTGAAGGGCAGAAGTGCCACTCCTCGGAGATGATCTTCGACGTTCGCCAATCGATCAGCTTCATCTCGCGTTACGTCACCCTCGAATGTGGCGATATGTTGTGGACCGGCACATCAGGTACGACCCCTCCGATTAACGTCGGCGGAGACGTCACAGTGGAAATCGAAAAGATCGGTGTGCTCCACAACCCGGTCGAGGCTGCATAAGCGGCACTGACGCTCTAATCAGCAATGTCTTCTAACCGGCGCCGAAATAGGTCGAGAGATCGCCTTCGGTAAGCCAGTAGAAGACGAGATAAGCACCGACAACTGCGAGGATGATCGCGGAAGCACGTTCTACGTACTGCATCGATCTTCGGAGCGGGTTCAATATCGCGCTCTTGAATAAAGCAATGCCAATGGTGACCAACATGATGAGGAACGCCATCCCGCCGGCGTAGGCGACGAATTGGATCAATCCTGACAAGATTCCCTCGCGGCCGAATGAACTCGTTACAACGCTCAAGAAAAGCGGTAGCGTGCAACTCAGCGACGCTAACGCGTAACTGACGCCGAAGAGGAAATAACCGCCAAGCGTCGACACTCTCGGGTCTCCAACGCGGTCCGCCATGCGTTGGGCGACGCCGGTGTAGATCTTGCCTCCGACTAGGATGTAGGCTGCAATCAGCGTCATCACTATTCCGAGAGTGAATCCGATCCACGGCAAGGCCTCTTTGACTAGCTCTTGGCTCGCCGATACCAATAGCCCGGCAGTACCGAACAGGGCCACAAATCCAACGCCCATCGCCAAACTGACGTAGACCGCCTTTGACCCGCGTCTGGCAACCCCGGCCAAGCTTGCGTCGCCATCTACATCAGATTCGTCCCGCAGATAGATCGTCAGGTAGGCGGGCAACATCACAAAACCACAAGGATTGACGGCGGCGACCATACCGGCCACGAAAGCGTAGCCGAACGGCAATAGATCGCCAATGTTGGTGACCCACGACGTCGAGGTACTTTGGATACCTAAGACGTTTCCCACGGTGTCGTTGGCGCCCGGACCTTGGAGAACCCCCGTCACGAAAGCGACCATCAGCAACAGTACGGCGCCAATAGCGGTGGTAAGTTGGATCGGTGTTATCGGTTGGGCAAGTGGGCCCGGCAACTTCATGTCTTGACTCCCGTATTGACGTAACGAACAATGTGATTGCGAGTGCACGAATATGCGCGCCACAACCGATGCTTGTAAAGAATAACGACTCGAACTGGGATATGGTCGCATATCGTCAGACCGGACAAGCGATTGATACCGTCGAAATAGCTTCGTGTGATACCATCGAACATTGGTTCCAAAGGTCAATTTGACGCTTTGGAGGCGCTTCGCGCGCCACTATGAATGCCCAAGACAAGACGACCAGGAGATCACCCTACCACCTTGACGACCGAAACCGATGCTGTAGAGACACAGGTCGCAGCCGAAGAATCTGAAGAACTCGAGCCCTTGACCGTTGAAGGGCTTTACCGTGCTGGCGTGCACCTTGGCCATCTTTCGAAGCGCTGGCACCCGCGCATGCGTGACTACATCCGGCTCAAGCACCAAAAACGCCATGTCATGGACATGGACAAAACAATCGAGGCGATCAACGTGGCCAAGACCGCAGTGCGTGAGATTGTTGCGGCCGGTGGCGAATGTCTAATGGTTGGCACGAAACCCCAGGCGCGAACGGAGATTGAGCGCTTGGCCAATTTGGTCGGCGCGTCGTACATAACCTCGCGATGGCTCGGCGGCACGATGACGAACTTCAGCACGATATCTCGTCGCATCGAGGCGCTCATCACACTTGAAGAGGACTTCGCCAAAGGCGAGGTGCAGGCGCACACGAAACGCGAACTGTTGATGAAGCAGACCGAAGTTAAGCGGCTCAATAAGTTCTTCGGCGGCATCAAAGAGATTGCCAAACTGCCGGACGTTTTGTTCGTCGTTGGCATCGACCGCGAGAAGCACGCGGTCAAAGAGGCCAACGATCTGAATATCCCCGTAGTGGCCATCGTGGACACCAATTGCGATCCGAGCACCATTACGTATCCGATCCCCGGAAACGACGATTCACACGCGTCGATCTCGCTAATTGCCCGCCATATCGCGGCCGCGATCTCGGAAGGCAGAGAACTCGCAGCCGCCCGTGAGCGCGAACGAGTGGCGATTCAGGCCGAACGCGACGCGCAGGATGCGGCGATGGCGGCAGCCCGAGCGGCTGCTACGGAACGGTCTAGACAGCAACGCTCGGAAAGCTAGTCAACACTACGACCACACAATCACCAAAAACATTCGAAACGGAGTTGTCACCCAATGGCTAAAATCAGCACCGCGCAGATCAAGGAGTTGCGCGAAATGACTGGTGCTGGGATCATGGACTCGAAGCGAGCTCTTGAATCCGCTGACGGCGACATCAAAACGGCCGCTCAGGCGCTTCTGGAGAAGGGGCTGGCTTCGGCTGCAAAGCGGGCTGGACGCGAGGCTGGAGAAGGCGTTATCGAGGCATATATCCACACCGGATCTAGGGTTGGCTCACTAGTGGAACTTAACTGCGAGACCGACTTTGTTGCTCGCACCCCAGAGTTCAAAGCCCTGGCTCGCGATTTGGCGATGCAGGTTGCCGCGATGAGTCCACGTTACGTTGACCGGAATTCGATTCCGGGAGACGCCGGGGATGTTTCTGAAGACGAGATATTGCTCGACCAGATGTACATCCGAGACACCAGTGTAAAGGTCGCGGATCTGGTGACGGAGTTGATTTCAAAAGTTGGCGAAAACGTCAAGGTCGGACGCATCGAGAGGTTTGCGCTCGGCGAGTAAGCAAAGGAGCACCGTACTTTGCGGTCGACGCCACGCTACAGCCGCATTTTGCTGAAACTCAGCGGTGAGTCGTTCAAAGGCGGCAAGAACTTCGGCATCGACTATCAGACGGTCAGATACATCGCTGGTGAAATCAAACAGGTTCACGACGCCGGTGTTGGTATCGGGGTCGTCGTTGGTGGTGGAAACATGTGGCGCGGCACAGATTATGAAGCGCAAGGGATGGATCGTTCCAGCGCTGATCACGCCGGAATGCTTGCGACCGTGATGAATGCATTGGTCTTGCACGACCAGCTTGAGCGCGATGGTATGCCGGTTAGGACCATGACCGCGATACCGATGCCAACTGTCGCCGAACCATACGTTAGGTCGCGGGCGCTGCACCACCTTGAACGTGGGCGCACGGTCATCTTCGCCGCCGGCACAGGCAACCCGTTCATGTCGACCGACACTGCCGCAAGCTTGCGGGCGCTCGAGATGAATGCTGGAGTACTGGTGATGGCGAAAAACGGCGTTGACGGCGTTTACGACGCGGACCCGGCGACCGTCCCGACGGCGAAGAAATTCGACCACATCACTCATCACAAAGCGTTGGAACTCGGCCTACGTGCCCTCGACTCGACCGCGTTGTCTCTGGCAATGGACAACAAGATGCCGATCATCGTGTTTGATATGTTCAAACTTGGCAATCTAGCAGGTATCGTTAGCGGTGGATATGTAGGCACTCGGATCACCGTTGATGCGGCGGGCGAACAACTGCATATGCCCCAACAGGCGGCGACCGCATACGCCTGACGGCGAAAAACGCACCAGCTGACCTGCGGCAAACTGCCGGCGATTAGCAAACGAGCGAATCAGGACCACCTGCCGAAAGAGCAAGAGAGGTGTTTGGATGTTGGAAGAAACCTTGGATGATGCAAAAACCCGGATGGACTCCTCAGTGAGCGTCTTCGAGGATGACTTGGACGGTTTCCGAACCAACCAAGCATCGACATCGCTCGTTTCAAAGATGCAAGTGAGTGTCGACATGGGCGATGCCACCGATACCTTGATGATGAATCAACTTGCGATGATCGCCGTAGAAAGCGCCAGAACGATCAAGATTGAGGCGTTTTACCCCGACGCTGCTGCTGCGATTGTGAGGGCCATACAAATGTCGGACCTCGGATTGAATCCCCGCGTCGATGGTCAGACGATCCGTTTGATGTTGCCCGAACTTACGCAGGAAAGACGACAAGAACTCGTCAGAATGGCTCGTCGAAGGGCCGAAGACGCGCGCGTTTCGATTCGCAACGTCCGCCGCGACGCACAGAGCATGATCCGCGAAATCCAAACTGAAGGTGAGGCTTCGGAGGATGATTGCAAACGTGCTTCGAAGTCGTTGCAGGACCTCACGGACGCGGCGGTGGGTCAAGTTAGCGACTTGTTGACGAACAAAGAAGAGCAAATACTCGCGTAGCCGACTGTCGACTTATAACCGAGTATTTTTGATATCTGCGAGGCCACGGTGAGTTTGGAAACTGAGGACGCAACCAACGAGACGAATTCAATGGTTTCGCTCAATGAGTCTGGACTCATCGCGTCTGAACACAACAGTTTCGAACAAAATGGGTTGGCGCGCGAATGCCGGATTCCCAGTCATGTCGCCATCATCATGGATGGCAACGCACGTTGGGCCGAAACGAATCAAGTAAGCGTAGCCCAAGGTCATCGCGCCGGCTACGAAAACATCGGAAAAGCCGCGCGCTCGCTGGCGAAAATGGGAGTGAAGCAGTCCACCTTGTTCGCGTTTTCAACGGAAAACTGGGACCGGCCGGAAGACGAGGTCCAAGCCCTGATGGACTTGGCGTTCGAAGCGATTGAACGCGGGGTCCAACAATTTCATGCTGACGGTGTAAGACTTCGCCACGTGGGTTACGAGGAACGGTTGCCAGCCGATATGATCGCCAAGATCAAACAGGCGGAAAGATTGACGCGCAACAACAGCGTTTTTGCACTGAATTTGGCGTTCGACTACGGCGGCCGACACGAGATCGTCGATGCCGTCAAGAGAATAGTTGCCGACGGCGTGCCTGCCGAGAAGATAGATGAAAACTTGGTAGGTCGTTATCTCTTCACTTCAGGCATCCCCGACCCAGACTTAGTCATCAGAACTGGCGGCGAGTTCCGCATAAGTAACTTCATGATCTGGCAGTCGGCATATTCGGAGTTCTACTCGTCGCAGGTTATGTGGCCGGAGTTTGGCGAAGAGGAGATCGAAAAGGCCATCGCAGCATATTCCGAACGGCAGCGCCGTTTTGGCAGACGTCCAAAGCAAACACAATAGTTTTGCGAGACTATTGGCGTGTCTCAGGAAAACAATTCGGTTAATCCTAGGTCTGTTTCCGGATCATCCGAACTTAAACTCCGGCTGATTTCGGCAGCTGTTGGCCTCCCACTGTTGGGCTCGGCTCTCTATTTCGGGTTTTGGCCCATGTCAATCGTCGCAATCGTTGTCGCGGCGATCGTAGGACTAGAAACTCGACGGATGGCGTACGGTCGGTCTGGCGCATTCACTCAGCGCGAAGCGATTGCCATGTTCGCGGGCACGGTCGTTGCCGGAGTTGGGGTATTTGGCGCGGCCCTCGCGGAACTGGATATTGATGCAAGTATTGCCCCACCCACCGCCATGGCGATTGGTTTCATAGTCGCGTTGTTGCTGATCGAAATCGCCATCACGTCCCGTTTCAGGCAAGTCGAAGTGGTCAGGCGGAATTTGACCCTCTCCTACGGAGCCTTCGTCGTCTTGGCCATTACGTTGTTGCCGTTCATCTTGACGATAGACAAAGGCCGTGAACTCGTGACGTTTGGCATCTTGGTGGTCTTCGCCGCGGACACTGGCGCATACTTCGTAGGCAAGGCTGTTGGGAAACGGAAAATGGCCCCCAATGTGAGCCCGGGCAAGACTTGGGAAGGTTTTGCTGGCGGTGTCGTCGCCGCGTTGATCGCCTCTTGGGCGCTTTCTAACCTGCTTTCTCTCGACTACACAGTCATCAGAATCGTAGCCATCGGGGCATCGATCGCCGTCCTCGGGGTTGCGGGCGACCTCGGGGAGTCGTGGATCAAACGGCTGTCAGGTGTCAAAGATTCCGGAGGGATCATCCCCGGTCACGGAGGCATCATGGATCGACTAGACGCGCTGGCTCCAAACTTCGTGTTCATATACTTCATCGATAGATGGCTGGCATGAAAAAGCGGATTGCAATTCTCGGCTCGACCGGGTCGGTAGGTTCGCAGACGCTAGACGTGATCCGCCAGTTTCCCGATGATTTCGAGGTCGTCGGCCTATCCGCTGGCAACAACGTCGACGAACTCGCGAAACAAATCACGGAGTTTGAACCTCGTTACTTCAGTTGTCTCGACGATTCGATCGCTGAGATCGGCAACTCCCAGCGGATATCCATGTTGGACTTGGCGACTCATTCGGACGTCGAATTCGTCATGCATGCCACGGCCGGCGTCGAAGGATTGCCGTGCGCGATCGCAGCGCTCAGCGCGGGCAAAATCGTCGGTCTATCCAACAAGGAATCGATCGTTATGGCGGGTGCCCATCTGAAGCGCGTCGCCGACGAAAACGGGGGCACCATATTGCCCATCGACTCCGAACCGAACGCGCTCTGGCAGTGCGTGATCGGCGAAAAATCCAGTCCGAAACGCTACATCATCACCGCATCCGGCGGAGCATTCCGAGATCGGACGCCCCAGGAACTGACCAACGTGACGCCCGAAGAAGCGTTGAAGCACCCAACCTGGTCTATGGGAAAGAAGATCACCATCGATTCCGCAACCTTGATGAATAAAGCCTTCGAGGTCATCGAAACGGCGTCGCTCTTTGACGCAACGTTGGACGAGATCGACGTGGTGATACATCGGCAGAGCATCGTCCACTCGTTAGTAGAGATGGAGGACGGGTCGATTAAGGCCCAACTCAGCCTGCCGGATATGCGCCACCCGATTCAATTCGCCCTTTTTTACCCCGAACGGCGACCCAACAACACACTGCCTAAATTCGACCTGCTTGATGCCTACGAATTGACGTTTGAAGCGATGGACCCGTCAAAATACCCATGTTTCGACCTAGCGATGAAGTACGCGCGGATCGGCGGCACTTACAACGCGGTATTGGCGGGCGCCGACGAGGCTGCGGTTGATCTGTTCTTGGATCGGAAGATTAAGTTTACCGAGATCGCTAATGAAATTCAGACGACGATCGACCTGCACGAAGCAAAGACCGAATTCACGGTGGAAGACGCCATCGCTGCGGCGCAGTGGGCATACGAAACCACGACCACGCGCCATTCAACAGTTTGATGCGTCAAGCACGTCCCTAAAACGATCACTTCGATGAGCCCAACTCTCGTATACGGCCTCCTACTTGCGATCCTGATTCTCGGACCATTGGTCGTATTGCACGAGTTTGGACACTACATCGTCGCAAAGATCAATGGTGTAAAGGTGCTCGAATTCGGCTTCGGGTTCCCCCCTCGCGCCTTCGGGATTTGGACTGGTTCGACGCTGATGTCGACATTCCCGCAAACCAGGTACGACACAGAAGATGGCCGTGAGTCGTTACGGGTCGGTCAGATGGTGACGATCTTAGGTGAAGAGAACCCGGATGGGACGATCGACGCAATGAGCGTGACCGAGTTCGAGAAAAAGGACATCTCAACCGCTCAGTCTTCAGCGTCGGTCTTCGTTGGGAAAGTCAAAAGCATCGACGCCAGTAGCATCACCGTGTCCGAGATGGTTTGGTCGATTAATTGGCTACCGGTAGGCGGTTTCGTCAAACTCAAGGGAGAAGAAGACCCAGAGGCAAAGAATAGCCTTGCGAGCCAATCAGCAATCACGCGGATATTGGTAATTGGTGCTGGCATCGCGGTGAACGCCGTCATTCCCTTCATCGTGTTCAGCGTCGTTGTCATGATCCCGGTCCAATACATCGCAGGCGATGTCGTCGTCGCAAACGTGATGCCTAACTCACCGGCATACGAAGCTGGCATTCGACCGTTGCAAAAGATAGTCGCCGTTGACGGAACACCGATCACAAATTTCAACGATCTACAGAGCGCGGTGATCAAAAAACTCGGCGAAGAGTCGAGATGGGTTGTCCAACGCGGTATCCCGGACCCGTTCGCGCGTCCCGCAGAGCCGACTGTTCATTACTTGGAAGGCGATACTCAGGTTGTCACAGTGGTAGCCCGATGGGACCCGCCACGTCACGAAATTGTGGACGAAGTTGAAAACGCCTCGAATCAAATGCGCCTAGGTGTCGCTCGTGTCTACAACCCAAGCGTCGGATTGAACGACCAATTAACAGTGGTATCTGATGGCTCAGTCCGAGACGATCTCTATGAAATCTCACTTTCTGACATCCGAGAGTTCGTCCCATCAGCGCAGATCGGCGACATGATCCCTGTAACGCAAGCGGACGAAGGTACCGGGATCCACTATCTGGATGCACGGAAATTCAACCTTGAACTTGGCACGGTGACGTACCTACAAGAAGGCGCGGCCGGCGTTCAACTCCAACTGCAAAATCCCTACATCGCCTCGCGCGGCGTGCCGATCACGCGCGCCATCCCCGAAGGCATCAGCGAGACCTTTGGAATCGTCACTCTCGCGCGCAACTCGATATTCGGCGCCCTGTCGGGCTCGAAAAATCCGCAGTTCGAGGGGCCTGTCGCAGTAGGACCCGTAGGTTTGAGCCAACTTTCAGGGGAGGTTGCGACCGCCGACATACCAATCAGCGCCCGCGTCACGATCATCCTGACTCTCGCGGCCACTCTGAGCATCTCCTTGGCGGTGATCAACCTCTTACCTTTCCCGGGCCTCGATGGCGGTCGCTTGGCGTTCGTATTGTTGGAAGTAGTGCGCGGCGGTAGGCGAATCTCACCCGAAAAGGAAAACCTCGTTCATCTCGCGGGTTTCGTGATACTCCTCGCGCTCATCGTCGTAATTTCGTTTTCGGACATCGCACGTTTGATCGGCGGCGAACGTTTCCTGTAGCCGATAATGGATAGAAGCATGCTTGAATTGATCGAAAAAGCTACAACGGCGCGCTCGAAGACCCATCGCGTCATGGTCGGTCACGTCCCCATCGGAGGGGGCAACCCAATCGTCGTGCAATCCATGACCGACACGGATACCGCCGACATTGAAAAGACGACCGACCAGGTTAAACTCCTCGCCGACGCCGGCAGTGAAATCGTTCGGATCACAGTGAACAACGATCACGCAGCAAAGGCAGTCCCAGAAATCGCCAAGCGATTGGCTGACTTGGGTTGCAACGTGCCGTTGGTAGGCGACTTTCACTTCATCGGCCACCGCTTGCTCCGAGACCATCCAGAATGCACCGAATCCCTGGCGAAGTTCCGCATTAATCCGGGTAACGTCGGGCGTGGCAAGAGACACGACGAAAACTTCAACGCCTTCATCGAAATCGCCCGCGACCTCGGAAAACCGGTCAGAATCGGTGTCAATGCTGGAAGCCTAGACCAAGAACTATTGGTCCAGAAAATGGACGAAAATTCGCGTCGTGCGAACCCGATGAGCGGCGATGACGTCGAACGCGAAGCGTTGGTGGAAAGCGCAATCGCCAGCGCCAGTGCGGCAGTAGATGTCGGCCTCGCTGAGACATCAATGATCATCTCGTGCAAGGTGTCGCGCCTCGGGCAGATGGTCGAGGCATACAAGACGCTGTCCAGTTTGACCAACATCCCCCTGCATTTGGGATTGACCGAAGCCGGGATGGGACAGAAAGGGATTGTCGCGACGACCGCCGCGCTCTCAGTGCTACTTTATGGCGGAATCGGTGACACGATCCGATCCAGCTTAACTCCCGAAGTTGGCGGTGATCGTTCAAAAGAAGTAACGCTCTGCCAAGACATTCTGCAGGCGCTTGGCATCCGAACATTCCGACCCTCCGTCACGGCATGTCCGGGTTGCGGACGAACTACCTCGACCCTGTTCCGCGAATTGGCGAGCGATATCCAGAAACAGATTGACATCAATCTCCCGGATTGGAAACATCGATACCCCGGTTCGGAATCGTTGAAGGTGGCCGTGATGGGATGCGTCGTGAATGGCCCTGGTGAGTCGCGGGCTGCGGACATCGGCATCTCGCTGCCGGGTAGCGGCGAAAGCCCGCGGGCTCCAGTATTCGTCGACGGCGAACGCGATCGATTGCTGTCCGGACCAACGATCGCCGAAGAGTTCATCGGCATGGTTAACGAGTACGTCGACCATCGTTGGGGTGCAAAAACGGGCTGAAATCACTCCTAGGTTTATCGAGAGGGATCGCAAACCACAAATGCGAGCATCACAGTTTTACATCAAGACGACCCGCGAGGCACCGGTTGAGGCCGAGACAATCAGCCACAAATACCTCACTCGCGGCAGCTTTATCCAACAAATCGCAGCCGGCATCTTCAGCATCATGCCATTGGGACAACGCAGCCTCGACAAAATACGCACCATCATTCGCGAGGAGATGAATGCCGCCGGCGGTCTCGAAGTCACCATGCCGGTGGTGCAGCCCCGCTCCATATGGCAAGAGAGCGGTCGGGCAGACACCTACGTCCCGCCCCTCGCAAAATTCTTGGACCGCCGCGAGCGGGAGATGGTTCTTGCGCCAACTCATGAGGAGACGGTCTCAATCATGGGGCGTTACGGGATAGCCAGTTACCGAGACATGCCGCTCATCCTGTATCAAATACAGACCAAGTTCCGCGACGAAACTCGGTCACGTGGCGGGCTTCTGCGCGTACGTGAGTTTGAGATGAAGGACGCCTACTCTTTCGATGCAGACCCGGCAGGATTGGACACCAGCTACGACGCCATGGCGCAGGCCTATCGCAACATCTTCTCGAGGTGCGGACTCGACGCGGTAATGGTTGAGGCCGACTCTGGATCCATCGGCGGCAAGGATTCCGCAGAGTTTGCGCTTCTCGCCGACAGTGGGGAAGACACCGTGCTGACGTGCGATTCCGAAGAATGCGAATATGGCGCGAACTTGGAAAAGGCTGAGTTCATCAAGACCCTAAATGCGGAGGAGAAGGCCGACGAGGTCGAGAAATTCCCGACTCCAGGATTGAAGACGATAGAGGCGTTGGCAAAAGCTGAGGGTGTCTCCGAATCTAAGACGGCGAAAGCGGTTTTCTATACGATCGACGACCAAGTCTATGTAGTTGTGATTCGTGGCGACTATGAGGTGAACGAGACCAAGGTGCGGAATCTGATGGGTGGTTCTGAACCTCGCTTAGCGTCGCGCGAAGAGGTAGCCGCGGCCGGTTTCGTGGCCGGGTCAGCTTCGGCAGTCAGCGTCAACAGCAAATACGTGATTGCCGACGAATCAGCAGTGGAGAACGCGAATCTTTTGGCTGGCGCCAATGAAGAGGGGTTTCACCTCAGGAATGTCAACTTCGGACGCGATTGGAACGCCGATCACATGGGTGATATCGCTGCCGCTCTGGAAGGGCACAAGTGCCCTCGGTGCGACGACGGATATCTAAAACAGCATCGCGGCATCGAAGTCGGGCACATATTCAAGTTGCGGACCGTCTACAGCGATACGATGAACGTCAAGTTCAACGATGTTGATGGCAAGCTACAGCCGGTATTCATGGGCTGTTATGGCATTGGAACCGGACGATTACTGGCCGCGGCAGTTGAGGCTAACCATGATGATCGCGGGATGACACTTCCCAGATCCATCGCACCGTTCGAAGTCGTCGTCGTTGCCGTCAATATGCACAACAACGACGAAGTTCGCGAACTCGCCGAGTCGCTTTACCGACAACTGAACGACGTCGGCATCGAAACCCTTTTGGATGATCGAGTCGAAGCTCCGGGCGCGAAATTTGCGGATGCCGACCTGATCGGGATGCCTGTACGGGTGGTTGTTAGCCCCCGTAGCATCCAAAACGGCGGCGTCGAAGTCAAGCATCGCAAGGCGGCACGATCCGACTCCACCATCCACGCCGCTGACCAAGCGGTCTTAGCGGTTCAAGCCATATTGAATTCCTGAATCAAATCCGAAAATTCGCTTTGACCGTATCGATATTATGTGCGCCGAATCATAGTGCGGGTAACTTCCGAACGTGATAGAGTCGAATTAATAAGAACGCACATTGCGGCTGCGATGTGTTGAGGAAGTGGGCGGGCGCCCACTTTTTCTTTTTTTGGGATTGCACAGCGCAGCCGACATTGCAATTGATGGAGGTCTGACAAGATGAAGAGCGACATGCTGCTTGCGGTAATGCAGCTCTCCGCGGAACGAAATCTTCCGCAGGAGTCTGTCGTCTCGGCATTTGAAGACGCCATCGCTGCCGCCTATCGTAGAGATCCCGCAGTCGACGAACAAGACGTCCAGGTCCAACTCGATCCGGATAGCGGTGAGGTGATCATCAACACCGTAGTGCACGTTGTCGAAGAGCTGGATGAATTGGACCCACGGGGCCAGGTAAATGTAGAGCAAGCTCGCACGTTGAGCGTAGATGCTCGACCGGGGGACGACATCATCACTGGCGTGCTCGACTTCACGCCGCAACGGATCGCAGCGCGCACGGTAACCCAAGTTCTCATGCAACGCTTGCGGAGCGCTGAACGCCAGTTGGTGTTCGAGCAGTACGCGGACAGAGAAGGCGAGATCATTTCCGCGCCGATCCGAAGAGTGGCGTCTTCACGCCAACTCGAATCCTTCAGCGACCGACCAACTGTATTTGTTGATCTGGGTAAGGCTGATGCGATCATGCCAGGTGACGAGCAAAGTCCCAACGAGCGGTACCGCACGGGGATGGAACTCAAATTTTTCGTCGTGCGTGTCAGTGACGAGACCGAAGAAGGCGATGGGTCGCCTGAGATCGTAGTTTCCCGCCGACACCCGATGTTGCTACGACGTTTGATGGAGCTAGAAGTTCCCGAAGTTAAGTCTGGTCTAGTAGAAATCAAGGCCATTGCGAGACAGGCCGGAGCCCGCAGCAAGATCGCCGTCTACTCGAACAAACACGATATCGACCCCATCGGTGCGTGCGTGGGTCTTCGAGGAATCCGGATCCAAAACATCGTTACTGAATTGATGGGCGAGAAGATCGACATCTTGGAGTGGAGCGACGACCCTGCCGTCTTCATCGCAAATTCGCTTGGTCCGGCACAGGTTGAGGATGTGGTCGTCGTCGACGAAGACACCGTCGAGGTAATCGTCCCTGAAAACCAACTGTCGCTCGCCATCGGTAAAGATGGTCAGAACGTGTCGCTCGCGACGCGGCTTGCTGGTTATCGGATAGACATCAAAGGGTCCGCAGCCTACGCCGAAGAACTGATTGATCGACAGCGCCAGCGTGAAGCTGATGCCGCTCACATGGCCGCTGAAGCCGAAGCAGATAGGTTGGCCGCGGAAGCCGAACTCGCGGAACGGGCCGCCGCGGATGCTGAACAGCAACGGCGACTCAGCGAAATCGAAGATGCGCCCACCGTGGTCGTCGAGTCCGAGTCCGAAATCGAAGTCGAAGTCGAACTCGAAACGGTTGCTGAAATTGAACCCGTCGAGATCACGCCGGTTCTCTACATCCCGGAACCAGAGGAGTCGGAGCAAGTAGAAACTGAACCGGAGATGGTCGTCGCACTTGAACCAGAGGTGACCGCAGAGCCGGAAATTGAAGAAGAGCCGGTGGTGGAGATTGCCGCTGAGCTTACCGACGAAATAGCCGTGGTTGAAGATGAGGAATTGACAATTACCGAAGACCCGGCGATTTTCGAGGAAGAAGCACCGGCAGCACCCGCAATGCCCGCGTTGTTCGTTCCGCATGTGCAACGGCCAGAGCCGCCGCCTTCAGTTGCGGGGCAAGGGGAGGAAGATCTCGACCTCGAACTCCTCGAACTGGAAGAGAAGCTGAAGGAACTCGAATTCGAGGAACAGGAGCGCGCAGAAGCTGACCGTGCAGCGGCCGAGTTGGAAGCTTTGGAACAGGACATCGATTCGGATGATCTTTGGATGCTGCCTAGCGAAGTCGAGGTCACCCCTGACACCGGTGAATCGGGTTTGCGGTTTGCCGAGGACATCTCCGGGTATCGTGACGAAGATGGTCGTCGAGGTGGCGGCCGTCGACGCGGCGGCAGTTCGCGCAGAAACCGACGCTGACGGCACTGACCGGATCACAGACGGGGGGTGAACATATGCCGAAGATTCGGCATGTGCCGATGCGAACCTGCGTTCTTTGCGGCGACAAACGCCCCAAACGGCAGTTGCTTCGCATCGTGCGAGAGGATGACGATTCAGTGCGTTTCGACGAGCGTAGCAGGATATCCGGCCGGGGATGCTATGTATGCATGGATGCCGCGAAATTCGACCAACGCAGAATTAACGATAAGATAAAGAGAGCACTCAAACTACGAACGGACCTTTCCGCGGATTTTGTTGAGAAATTGTCGGCGCGGATATTATCCAGATAGTGTGGCACAGGGACGGGATTCGAGAAAAACTCATGGCAAGATCACCAAGAACACGTCAACGACGCGGCGGCGGGCGCCGTCGGCCCAGCAACGGCTCAACCGATCGGCCGTCACAGCGGCGCGAGGTGGTGAAGTTCGCCGGACCCGTAGACCTCCCAACCGAGATTAGCGTAGCCGAACTTTCGGAAGTCATTCGAAGATCGCCAATTGAGATCATCAAGGAACTCATGCGCCTCAACATGATGGTTGCCATGAACGACTCGGTGGACTTTGAAGTGGCGGCAACTGTGGCGGTTCGTCTCGGTGTCCGGGTTCGCAAACCTGCTGACGTGGAGGAATCGGAAGCCTCTGACCGGGTCGGCCTTGATGATGAAGCTAGCAAAGTTGAACCACGACCTGCCGTCGTTGCCGTGATGGGTCACGTCGACCACGGAAAAACCACATTGCTGGACGCTATCCGCGGCACGAACGTTGTTGATGGTGAGGCAGGTGGGATAACTCAAAGCATTGGTGCATATCAGATTGACCACGAAGGGCAGTTGATAACGTTCATTGACACGCCGGGACACGAAGCTTTCACGGCGATGCGCGCACGCGGAGCGCAGGCAACCGACATCGCAGTGATCGTAGTCGCTGCCGACGATGGGGTGATGCCTCAAACGATTGAAGCGATCAATCACGCCAAAGCAGCACAAGTTCCGATTATCATCGCCGTCAACAAAATCGACCTTCCTGGCGCGGATAGGACGCGCGTAATGACCGAATTGCTCGAGCACGACCTCATCGTGGAAGATCTCGGCGGCGAGGTACTTTCCGTACCCGTGTCCGCGCTCAAAGGCGAGGGTGTTTCAGATTTAATCGATTCATTGCTGCTATTGTCGGAGGTGTCAGAGTTCACCGCCGACCCTGGGCGAGATGCCATCGGCGTCGTTGTTGAGGCCTCCCTTGATCGGTTCCGAGGTCCGGTTGCGACCGTAATAGTTCGATCCGGCACAGTTCGGATCGGCGACACCGTAGTCGCCGGCGACAAGTTTGGAAATGTCCGTCGGATGGTCGATGGATTCGGAAATGAAGTCACCGTAGCAGGGCCTTCGGTTCCGATCGAAATATTGGGTTTGAACGGTGTTCCAGAGTCCGGACAACAGTTCGAGGTCGTCGATGACGAGAAGGAAGCGCGTCAGCGAATCGACACGCGCCTTCGGCAGGAAAATCGGCGTCACGATACTGGTAGGCCATCGACGGTTGCAGAAGTGCTTAGGCACCGACAAAGTTACGATGCTGCAGAGCTCAACCTGGTCGCCAAAACGGGTGCACAGGGTACCATCGACGCGGTCCGCCGCGCCGTCGACGGGTTGTCCTCACCGGATGTTCAAGTCAAATTGCTGCACGCCGCGACGGGCCCGATTTCAGAGTCGGACGTAATGCTCGCGTCAGCATCCGACGCCATGATCGTAGGATTCGAAACTACCGTTGAAACCGCGGCGTCCAGGTTAGCCAACCAGGAAGGTGTCCCGATCCGGACGTACGACATCATCTACACGATGATCGATGACGTGAAGCAGGCTGCTGCCCGACTCACTGAACCCGAGCAACAAGAGGTCGTACTTGGCCGTGCAACGGTGTTGGAGGTCTTCGCGCATGGTCGGAGGGAACGCATCGCTGGTGTCAGGGTCAATTCAGGATTGATGCGTCGCAACGCACGGATGACCGTGACGCGGCGTGGCGAGGATATCTTCGAGGGTGCCGTCTCGTCGATGCGACATTTCGACGAAAACGTCAGAGAGATCGCCACCAACTATGAAGGTGGTATTGTGCTCGATGGGTTCCACGAATACCAAGAAGGTGACATCATCACCTGCTACGAGATGCGAACGGTTCAGGATCGATAGTTGATTCGCTCCGGTCGCTATCCAAATAGAACTCAAGCACTGGCATGACTAGAAGAATCGAGCGCGTCGAAAAAAACGTGCAACGGATCTTAGGGCAAATCATCCAGGAAGAGTTGCGACCGCCCGGAATGGTCTCGGTGATGGCGGTGACGTGCGACACCCGATTAACGACCGCTAGAGTTGCCGTAAGCGTTTACGCGGCCGAATCACCACCTCGTGTCACCATCGAGTACCTCGAAAAACGCACCGCATTCATTCGGCGCGAGTTGAGCACTCGGGCCCAGATGCGCCGAACGCCAAAGATCGAATTTGTACTTGACACATCGCTCGAAGACGGGCAGAGCATGATCGATCTGATTTCAGACGTCTCTTCTAGCCGTTGAGGGAACCGCATCCGCTTCGCCGATATGCAGAACCCGATCAGTCCGATAGGCGGATTTCTGAATGTCGATAAACCTGGTGATTGGACTTCGGCTGATGTCGTCGCCAAGTTGCGATCCGCATTCCAATTGCGCAAGCGCCGAATAAAGATTGGCCACGGCGGCACGTTGGATCCGATCGCTACCGGCGTGTTGCCAATCTGCGTCGGCAACGGAACACGGTTGTCCGAATTCGTATTGACCGGAGACAAGACCTATCTCATGTCCGCTCGTCTCGGGGTCTCCACCGACACGTATGACTCTGAAGGTAAGACCATTGAGCAACACGATCATCACGAAGTCTCGCTGTCTCAAGTCAGATCGGCTCTGACCGGTTTCGATGGCGAAATCGACCAGATTCCTCCGATGTACAGCGCCATCAAAAAGGACGGACAACCTCTCTACAAACTTGCGCGGCAAGGCAAGAACGTCCCGCGCGAACCAAGAAGAGTGACAGTCAAATCGCTGACATTGACCGAATGGGACCCACCTGATTTTCAGTTACGAATCGAATGCGGCAGCGGCTTTTACGCGCGGAGCCTCGCACACGACCTCGGCCAAGGCCTAAGTTGTGGCGCGCATATGACATCGCTCCGTCGCGAAAGGGCAGGTGAGTTCCATATTGAAGATTCAGTTTCAATCGACGAACTAACCGCAGGCGCGAACGACGACTCATGGACGCGTCATTTGCTAAAACCAGACTATGTGTTGAAACACTTTGATGCGATCTGCATTGGAAGCCAACAAACGGCAGCATTCACGCACGGAAGAGAGATTAACGTCGCTCACAATTCGTCCGAATCTGGAGAAGTTCAGGTAAGCGTATACGCGAAATCCGGTGAGTTGCTGGGTTTGGGCTTCCACGACGCAACGACTAGCCGTTTGCGACCGGCGAAAGTGTTTCACGCGGCAATCGAATCGAGCGGAGCAACTCAGATATAGAATCTCAGTTTGGCAGGATTTCGAGTTACGTCTGTTTGCGTAGCATCTCATGATTGCCGCTAAAACCTGAGCCGAAGACCTCACGAAACACCGACAATTGCACGGAGAATCGCTACTTTTCATATCCGCCGAGTTGATAATCATGCTCTCGGTCATCCTCGTCGCCGCAAAGATCGGCGGCGAGATTGCTGAGCGATTTCTCAAAATTCCAGCGATTATTGGCGAATTAGGCACGGGCATCCTCATTGGACCCAGCGCGTTGGGCGGGATACGCTTTTTCGACTCCATCGGCCCGGTGTTCCACGAAGTCGGTCCCTTCATCGCTGAATCGGCGTCTCATGCCAACGATGTAATCGAACCCGCGATCCCGTTCACTCTGTACTTCGTGGGCCAACTCGGTGCAGTACTGTTGCTCTTCGAAGCTGGACTTGAAACCGACAGGAAGCAGTTTTTGCGATTCATTCGCCCAGCGACTGTGGTCGCCCTCGGCGGAGTCATTTTCCCGTTTGGTCTCGGCGCGTTGGTTACGCTGTGGTTCGGATACGCCAACTTCAACTCAATCGAAGAGGCAATCCCTGCGCTGTTCGTCGGCGCGATCCTGACTGCTACCTCTGTAGGTATCACAGCGAGAGTGCTAGGCGACATCAGCCGGCTCGACTCCATTGAAGGGGTCATCATAATGGCTGCCGCCGTCGTGGACGATGTGCTGGGAATCGTCCTTGTGGCTATCGTCGTCGGAATCGAAGCAGACGGTTCAGTTTCAGGTTCGTCCGTCGCCTTGTTGATCGTCAAAGCCGTAGGTTTCTGGCTCGGATTGACACTAATCGGCAGCCTCTTGGCCAACCGCATTTCGAACATGACGATGTGGTTCAAATCCGATGGTGCGACATTGGTGCTCGCGATTACGCTCGGATTCATCGCGGCGAGCGTTGCCGAAGTCTACTTCGGCCTCGCAATGATCATCGGAGCGTTCTCCATGGGATTGGCGCTATCCGCAACGGTGCTGAAGGAACACAACACCTTCGCCATCCGCCACATCGGCAGTTTACTGGTCCCGGTCTTCTTCTGCATAATTGGCATGCAAGTTGACCTGACGGCAATCTGGGAATCGGACAATCTCGTCCAGCTTTCCTTGTTTGCTTTCGTCGTTACCGTTGTGGCAATCATCTCCAAAGTGGCCGGAGCCGGACTCCCGGTCATGGCTATCGGATTCGGCAAACGCCGCGCTTGGCGAATCGGCCTAGGGATGTTGCCGAGAGGCGAAGTCGCACTCATCGTAGCCGAAATCGGCCGCGCCAGCGGAATCATCGACCGCGACATGTTCACGGTGGCAATAGTCATGACGGTGATTACAACCGTCATCGCTCCGATATTCCTGGTTCGTGCGTTCGGGCCGAACCAAAAGCGCAGCCGCCCGACTGTCCGAGCCCATTGATGCGCTACGGCCGAAATTAAACGTCTTGCCGTATATCATTTAGCGCGCAAACCCGCCCCCGTAGCTCAGTGGATAGAGCACCGGTCTCCGAAGCCGGGTGCGTGAGTTCGATTCTCACCGGGGGCGCCACGATTCACACATGGTTCAAACGGCATCATACACACATCTCGTGCCCAACGGCGCACCGTTGGTCGAATTCGTCGCCGACGCGATTTCGCGCATCAGAACCCAGAGCGCGATGACGCGCATACTCGTCGTTGTCCCTTCGCTTTATTCGGCCTTCTATCTAAGACGTGCTGTCACCGAGAAGTTGTGCCGGGACGAGAGTGGTGGACTCTTCAATGTCGAGTTCATGCGCATCGAGGAAGTCGCCGATACTCTCTTCGACGCCACATCCAGTCAATCTGAGAAACCGTCAATGACGAGGTTAATCGCGTCCGAGTTGATTCACAACGCAATCGCCGAGTTAGATTCGCCCGGTCCGCTCAGCGACCACCGCGACAACGACTCCACATTGGCAGCGGTTCAAGACACGTTAAGGGAACTCGAACTACTAGATGTCGGAGCCGAAACAGCCCTTGTCCACCTAGCGAGAGGATCACGCCAAGGCCTATACCCGCAGCTTCTCGAGTTGCAACGGAGATACGCAGAGTCGGCATCCAAATACCTCACCCGGGAAAACAAAGCCGCATTTGCGGCCGCCGCAGTTTCCGAAGTTCCATCGACCTTAACCTCGATCTTCGGTCCGCATCTGATCGTAATCCGAGCGCCATCCGCGCCCGACGCATACACAAGGCTTTGGGACGCTCTCGAACAGTTAGACGCCGCCATTGCGACCCGTATCGTTACGGATCAAACGACCGATGAACATTCCCCAAGCGATCGAACCAAAACCAATTTCTACTCAACAATGGGCGCGGCAGACGAACCGAGAGCCTTGATACGCAACATCGTGGTAGATGCACGAGACGGAGTCCGATTCGGCGAAATGGCCGTCTTTTACCCGACGGTCGACTACGCCTCACGGGTCAAGGACGCTTTAGATGCCGCCAACATCAAGAACTGCGGCCCTTCGACCAAAACTCTCGCCGAAACACCTTCAGGTAAATTCGTTGCCCTTTTCCTCACCATGTTGGCCAACGAGATGCGCCGAGACGCATTCACATCTTGGACAACATCGGCTCCCGTGATTGACCCGTCCGACGGCTCAAGAGTTCCCGCGGTCCAATGGGAAATCATTTCTCGCAACGCCAACATCATTCGCTTCGACGCGAATACCGCCTGGCAACGTTCAATACGCCGTTACGCCAACAGAATGAACAACCGAGCAGAACGGGCAGACAACGATACCGACGACGAAAAAACGATCGATCCAGCGACCTTTCGCAATGCAGCCAACGCCGCTACACAGCTAAGGTGGTTTGTCTCGGAACTCGCTTCGCGTATCGACGTCGTTCAAAGCAGACCGTGGACGGGATGGGTGGATTGGATTGAGGGAATCATCGCCGTCTACCACTCGCCTCACTGCAATTCTGACGACCGCGCGCGAGTCGGACTAACTCGCGTCTCCGCTGACCTGAGTCAGCTCCGGGAGTTGGATCAAATCACCAACGGCGACATCGGTTTTGATCGATTTAACCGCACAGTTCAACGCCTCTTGCGTGCACGAATGGGCGGTTCGTCAGGTTGGGGATCAGCGGTTTTGGTCGCACCACTCTCCGCGGGTATTGGTGCCGCATTCAAAAGTGTCCACATTCTGGGAATGTCAGAAGGAGGACTGCCTGGTCCAGGCAGATCCGATCCACTGTTGTCCGACGACCTCAGACGCGGATTGGACCCCGACGGCCACTGGCTGACAACTAGACGCGACCAACTCGAAATGCAACGCCGTGAGTTCAATTTGACCCTCAATTGCGCGACGACGCGGCGGATGTACTGGAACAAAGCACTGCTCGGGGCCACCAATGAGTCATACCCCTCACCGTGGTTCGTCGACGAGGTCCTGAAAGCTCGCGACGAAACCAACGTGCCCGTCAAATCGCTAATGGATCCGCAGAGCGACTGGGTTGAATCGGTTACCGCACTCTCCGACATTGGCACGACGAAGAGCGAAGCATCATCCGACTACGAATTCGGGCTGCTAGACGTTGCGACCCGCTCGCACGACGAACGAGGTTTGCAAGAAATGCTTGCCGAACCACGGAATCATCCGATCTTACGTGGCGGCCGCACCCTGGGTTCCAGAAACTCCAGAGTCTTCGACGCATATGACGGAAACGTGTACCGAGACGGTAAGGGCAATGCAACATCCTTGCACGTATCTGCAAGCGCGCTCCAAGGTTACGCGACTTGCCCATATCGCTACTTCATGGCGAACGAACTGCACGTCGATGCTCGCATCGAACCAGACGAATCCCTTGAACTGTCAAGTCTCGACAAAGGGATTTTGGTCCACTCGATTCTGGAGCGGTTTTTTGAAAGTTTCCGCCCAGAAGAGGCGGGGGAAGGACTGATCCGACTGCGTGAGGTGGCGCACGAGGCGTTCGAACGCTTCCTGCGAGACGAATATATTGGTTATCCCGCAATATTCGAACTTGAAAAGGTACGATTGCTCACTCAACTGGAAGAATGGCACCGCGACTTCATGAAGGTCATGTCCGGATACGACGGCAAGGTGATGCCCGAGGTGCCGTTCGGTTACGAAGACGACAGCTTAGGCCATATGAAAATTCCCGACGGTTTCTCGTTACGTTTGCGTGGGAAGATCGACTTGGTAGCGGTTTCGCCGGCAGGAGATCAAGCGCAAGTTCTCGATTTCAAGTCCGGCAGCACCGGTAGTTATTCCGACATCGAAAAAGACGTCACCGCCTCCGGGACCAAGCTTCAGCTACCCATATATGCTCTGATCGCCCGAGAAATCCTTGGACCCGCGACTGAAATCAGCGCCGCTTATTGGTTCGTTTTCGAAAAAGGTAACAAGCGACTTCGCCCTGAACACAAAATCTCAATGGAAGTAGCGCAAGAGAAATTCGCCCCTGTGCTCGAAACCATCATCGGTGGCATACGCGCCGGCAACTTCCCAGCCAGACCCGGCGACCGGGACTCATGGGGCGACGGCCCTCCTTGGAAAAATTGCAAGCACTGCGACTACACCGACGCTTGCCATTCTGATCGATTGATCTTGTGGGATCGCAAAAAATCCTCGCCACAGCTATCTGGGTATTTGACATTGGCAGAGGGTGGCGCCGAGTGACTATCACCGTTTCTCCAAACATGTCGGACACCGACTCGCTGTCGGTCATACAAAGCGACCTCGAATCCAGTATCTATGTAGAAGCCGGCGCGGGCACTGGCAAGACTCATTCACTGGTCCAGCGCATCGTCGCATTGCTCAAGGGCGGCGTCGAGATCGACGAAATCATCGCGATTACCTTCACTCGGGCAGCTGCTTCCGAACTGCGCTCCCGCATCCGCGGCGAGTTGGAGCAACTGCGGGCAGAAGACCCATGCGACCAGCGAATCAAGACTGCGTTAGACGGCATCGATACCGCCGCGTTTCAAACGATCGATTCTCTCGTCTACTCAATACTGCGGGAGCATCCGCTGGAAGCGGACTTGCCGCCCATGATCGAGGTCCAACAAAAATTCGCCGAACTCCAGATGTTTCGAGATCGTTGGCGCCAATGGTCGGTCGAGCGTTTGGAGGATGACCAACGCTTCTCTCAGGCACTGTCAAGGGCGATGCGCCTCGAACTGAAGACACCGTTTGCGAGTGTCAGCGATCTCGCCAAAGCCGTCAACAATAAACATGGCGAATCGCGTCACGCCGTTTTTCCTAATCCGCAGAGAATCGGGATCGCGACCGTCGAACTCCTTGCGGATTCAATTGCTCAACTACAAGACCTGATGAATCTGTGCCGAAGCGATTCGGATAGCCTCTACGTCAAAATTGAGCGGGTTGTCGACTGGTACACAGCGACGGCCGCAACTCGAAACATCACATCAGAAGACGAAGCCGAGACATTTCTCGCGAGTTGGTCCTCCATAACTTCCAGCGGAGGCACCATCCCTAATTGGGGACGTGAGGGTAAAGCGGACGCCGTGGATGCTTTGCGATCGGTTATTGACGCGATCACAGAAGCGTTAACGACAGCCCGCGAAACCGTGACTTCCGACCTGTTTAGATGTGCCGCTGACTTCGTCGAAACAGTCGTCGAAGAGCGCCGACGCGCGGGAACCGTTTCGTACTACGATGCCGTGACCTGGCTCATTGACATGCTCGAAAAACACGACGACATCAGGCGTCGACTTCAACGTCGGTACCGGCGTATCCTCGTCGACGAATTCCAGGACACGGACCCAAAACAAGTTCGCCTCGTCCGTCTATTGACCATCCCGCCTGATGAGGACCAAATCACACCCGGATCACTCTTCGTCGTCGGTGACCCCAAGCAATCCATATACCGTTTCCGCGGTGCACAGGTCGAAGTAAGTCAAGGCGTCAAGAGCGACATCGAAAACGCCGAATCTGGCGGAAAGTACTTGACCCTCAGGGAAAACCGCCGTTCCACTCGCCCCGTTATCAAATGGGTTAACCACGTCTTCGGAAGCTGGATGCCAGCTGAACCCGGACAAGCCGACTATATCCCGTTAGACGTTGCTGCTGACACTGCTGCGCCCGACTCATTCGGGTCGGTCTATCACTTCGGAGCGACGATCGAGGATGTCAACCTTCCCGAAATCCGACATGAAGACGCTAAAGAAGTCGCAATGATCGCCCGCGCGGTTTGCGCCGGCGCCCTAGAGGTCCGCGATCGACAGACCGACAAGATCAGACCTTCACGACCCGGCGACCTGACGATCCTTACACGAGCAAGATCCAACTGGGAGACCTACACGCGACAGCTTGACGATCTGAACCTACCGTACACAGCGGAAATCGGCGGCGCGGCGGTGCTCGACACCCAAGAGGTCCGTGACATACTCAACTGCTTAACTGCCATCGACGACCCATCCGACCAACCGGCAACCGTCGGTGCCCTCAAATCGACGCACTTCGGATGCAGCGACGTCGACCTCTATGAATGGGTGAAATCAGGCGGCAGATTCAGTTGCACTGTCGAATTCCCAGCAACATCAAACTCGGCTGCCGTTCGTGACGCCATGGAGGTGCTGCGGAAATATCACGAACTTCGCGACGAACTACAACCTGCCGTCCTCGTTGAACAGTTCATCCGAGAGCGCCAAGCCCGCGAGCTAATGTTCCTGATGCCCGACCCGGCACCCGGCCTGCGTAGAATCGATCTCGTCGTCGAGCTGGTTCGCAGATTCACAGAAGAAGGTGCGGCCTCGCTCCGGGACTGTTTGACCAGATTTCCGCAACTGAAAGAAGCCAATGACGCACTCCGCGAAGAACCGTCTCTCGAATTCGACCACGGCAAGATCAGGCTCATGACCATGCACGCCTCAAAAGGATTGGAGTTCCCCGTCGTGATCCTCGCCGACCTATGCGGTGTCGGAGGTGGCGGTCCCGATCCACAACTGATCGTCGAAGTGGAACCAACCAACGACAATCATCACAATATCGGCGTCCGCTTAGGCGGAACCAAGGGCGCTCACTTCCAAACTGGGGAATACGAAGAACTACTAGAACGAAACAAAGCGGCGGACGAGTTAGAGAAAACTAGGGTTCTTTACGTCGCCGCAACCCGGGCCCGGGATCACCTCATCATCAGCAGATACCGCCAAGAACGAGACAAGAATTCCGTCGCCACACGTTTCGAAGAGTTCGTCGGGTCCAACAACTCCCTTTGGTCTCCGACCCCACAGGACTGGGCGTCTCGGACATTCGATCACGCGATCGACCCTGAACTGCCTGATCGATCCCGCACCATCGAAGACCGGGATGCTTGGGACTTGCGACACCGAGATACTATCGCATTAGCGAGCGAACGGCCGTGGCTGTCGCCGAGCGTTCTGAAAGCCCTAGACGCAGCAGAAGCATCGGACGAGCAAGACGAAAAGCCCGATTTCAGGCCGATCTCCAACACCGACGAGCCGATCGGCAGAGGCCGTGCCGCCACCAGCATTGGAAGTGCCGTCCACGCCGCAGTGCAGAGGTGCATGGAGATACCTCATGCCGACCTCGATCAAATCGCGCGCAACGAAGCTGAAAAACACGGCGTAACCGAAAATGTGGACGAAATCATCCGCCTTACCGTCGCAACCCTAAATATGCCGTTAGTCAAACGGGTCGCAGCAATGAGTCGAGAAGACATCTGGGTCGAGACTCCAGTCGCCGTCCAAATGCTTGCTGGAAACGGTTCCGCGAAGGTCATCGAAGGCCGAGTCGACCTCATCTATCGCCGAGCCGACGGCGCGCTCGGAATCGCCGACTTCAAAACCGACCGTTCCTTCAACCGTTCGATCACCGAAATGTCTGAGCCTTACATCCCGCAACTCGGAGCATACGCCTACGCCGTCCAGAAAGCCACCGGCATTCCCGTTACGGAGGCCAGCATCCTTTTCTCCCGCTTGGCTGCCGACAACCAAGGCGAAGGGGAGTATCGTTTGCCCGACGTCCAATCAGCAATCGAATTGGCGTTAAAGTTGGCTTCAACGCAATAACGAACTCATACGTCTGGCAACGCTCTGAAAGCCAAGGAGACAACTCAACCATGGACCTACTCAACGGCAAAAAAGCTCTAATTACCGGCTCACGTCGAGGCATTGGCGCCGGAATCGCACGCGTATTCGCTGAAAACGGAGCCGATGTCGGCATCAACGACATCGAACGAGACGAAAACGCCGACAGCACCATCGCCGAAATCGAGGCTATGGGGCGTGTCGCAACTTGGCACCAAGCGGATGTCGGAAGCAGAGATGATCGTACCCGAATGTTCGACGACTTCCTCGCGACCCACGGACAGATCGACATCCTAGTCAACAACGCCGTCGCGTCTGCCGATCCCCATTTCACAGAAATCACCGAAGACTTCTGGGACTTCCTCGTCGGACACGCTCTCAAGGGCTATCTCTTCTGTGCCCAACGCGCCGTCAACGAGATGATCAATCAGGGCAGTGGAGGTCGCATCATCTCGATCAGCAGCGTCCACAGCTACCGCGCGTGGCCCCAAGACACCGTCTATGGCATCGTGAAAGCCGGCCTCAACCGCATGGCCATCAGCATGGCAGTAGACCTCGCCGGAACCGGTATCACCTCCAACTGCGTCGCACCTGGTTACATCGACAGCCGAGTCCTTCCTCCTGAACTAGAACACACTCGTGGTCAACTCGAAGGCTATGTAGACTACGCCCGCGACTACATCCCCAACCGTCGCGGCGGCGTCCCTCGCGACATCGCCAACGCCTGCCTCTTCCTAGCATCCGACCTCGGAGACTACGTGAATGGCCAAACCATCACGGTTGACGGCGGATTCCTTGCCGGTGGCGTGCCACCTGAATCCGTCCCCTTAGAACCCGGAATGCCCGGCGCCGCCGAGCAATAGGCGACCCATTCATCACAGCGTAGGAGCCCGAAACATGGATTCAGTCCTCCAACATATCGAAGATAGCGTCGATCGATCGCTGGAAACCCTATTCACCTTGGTCAGACAACCCAGTGTCTCCGCACAACGCCTAGGCTTCGACCGCGCACCTCAACTTGTCGCCGACATCTTCACCCGACACGGCTTCGACACCCGAATCCTCGATGCACCCAACAGTGGTCTGCCTTCCGTTTACGGTTACGCCCCGGCAGACAATGATGCGTTTCGCCGTGCTCAGAGCCTAGCAGGCATCGAGAATCCATCGGGTGAACCGCCCACTCTGATGCTCTACGTCCACTACGACGTTCAACCAACAGATCCCATCGAACTCTGGGAAACTGACCCGTTCGAACCGACGCGCAAAGGCGATCGCCTCTACGGCCGCGGGATGTCCGACGACAAAGGCAATATCGCTGCACGTCTCGCCGTCATCAACGCCTTCCGGGAAGAGTGGGGCGGACTGCCGTGCAACATCAAGATATTCGCCGAGGGCGAAGAGGAGTCTGGCTCGCCAAATCTCCCCGGGTTGATCGTCGAGCACGCGGACACACTGACTGCCGATGCTTGCATCTGGGAGGGCGGAGGTCGGAACGCCCAAAACCGGCCTCTGATCTACCTAGGCCTAAAAGGGGTCCTAGCTGTAGAGCTCTCAGTCCAACTCCTCCGCGGCGATGCCCACTCCTCGTACGCCACCGTTCTCCCGTCAGCCGCTTGGACGCTCATCAACGCGCTCAACTCCATCAAAGACCCTTCCGATGACCGCATCCTGATCGAAGGCTTCTACGACGACATCCTCGAATCCACCGCCGAAGAAGACCGTGCGCTCGCCAACCTGCCAGACGACTCCGACGAGTGGCGCGAGACATTTGGCAACGCCTCGTTCGTCGCCGGTCTAGGCTCAGAAGACCTCCCACGCAAACACCTTTTCATGCCCACAGCCAACGTCGCCGGCCTCGACGCTGGATACCAAGGCCAAGGCATGAAGACTGTTTTGCCTGCAAAAGCCACCGCCAAAATGGACTTTCGACTCGTCCCAGACATGCGTCCCGACGACATCTTCGCCAAGTTCCGCCTTCACTTAGATCGTCGCGGCTTCGAAAACGTCGACCTCAGCCTGATCAGCGGCGTTCATCCATTCCGAACCGACATGTCCTCCAAATGGGCCCAAATGGCCATCGAAACCTCCGAAGAAACTTACGGCAAGCAAGCCGTCATCTATCCTACGATGGCCGGATCCGGTCCGATGCACGACTTTGGCGGCGTCCTCGGCATCCCAATCACATCCGCCGGCATCGACCACCCAACCCACAAAATCCACGCCCCCAACGAAAACATAACCATCCAAGACTTCACGCTAGGCGCCCAAAACATCGCCCGCCTAATCCAACGCTTCGCAGGCGAGTGGGGCAGCAGCGGTTGAGGCGACGTTTCCCTCCCCCTTTTTGCGGAGCAAAAAAGGGGACGCGGTGAGCGTAGCGAGAAGGGGGTTCATACCGCCGCATCGCTACCTTGCTATCTCAACCGTCTGCATTGGCTCCCGTTATGTTCATGCATTCCATCAATGGAATATAATCGACATATACTACGAACACCTTGATGCGCTACGAAAGGAAGGGCTGATCTAATGGCCGGCCACAAACCTTGGAGTGAACTGACCAAGAACTTCTCTCCCGAAAGACGCCGTCGCATCGACGAAATGACAAACAAAATGATCGCCGAGATGCCTCTGCACGAACTTCGGCGAGCCCGTGCGCTGACCCAACAAGATTTGGCACAGGTGCTGAACGTCAACCAACCCGCCGTCTCCAAGATGGAGCAACGAACAGATGCCTATATCTCCAGCCTACGCTCCTACATCGAGGCGGTGGGCGGCAAGCTCAAAATCACCGCCGAGTTCCCCGAAGGCGAAATCGGCATCACAAACTTCGCCGCTTTAGGGAATGAAAGCGAGGAATTCGGTCCTCGCGATTGACAGATCGAACACGTACCGCATCTCCAGGGCAAATCTAAAATCTAAATCTGCAAACCCCTGAAGAAACCCTCTCGGAGCCCACAAACCCTTGGCTATCATCCAACCAACCCCCGATCACGTCCTAGATTCCGCAACCATCGAGGCGCTCAAACTCGTCAATTCCACCGCAGTCGTCGACATCCTCGCCCGCAATGGACACGACCCGCGCTATGTCTACATGCCGAAAATCCGAACGATGAATCCCGGCGTCCGACTTGTTGCTCGAGCCATCACCGTTCGCTTCCTTCCAGCCCGCCCAGACCTCATGGCCGAAAAACCCGGCGGCGAGGAGTCGCCTGAATACGCAGCATTCGAACTCGGCGGCCCAGGTGACGTCATCGTCATGGAATCGATGCGAAACAAACGCATGTCGATCGGCGGCGACATCAAGTTCCTCCGCCTGAAGCAGCGTGGCATCGACGGTCTTGTCTGCGATGGTGGCATCCGTGACATGCACACCGTCAAAGACTATGGAATCGCCCTCTACGGCTACGATAAGACTTCAAACCTCGGCACTCGAGTCGGCACACCATACTCCACCAACGACGCCATCAACTGCGATGGTGTCCTCGTCAAACCTGGCGACTATATCGTAGCGGACGATGATGGCGTCGTCTGTATCCCGCGCGTCGTGGCTCCTGACATCGCCCAAAAAGCCATCGAATACGATGACCTTGAAGAGTGGATCCGAGCCCGCCTCGACCGCGAGAACCTTACCCCAGGCAAATACTACCCACCCGACGACGCTGTGATCGCTCAATACCGCGCTGAGCGGGACGCTTCCTAAAGGCAGACTACGAAGGAGCGTGTGTCACTCCGCGCTGATCTCGATGCTCATCCCGTCGTAAGCGTATTGAATATCTAGGCCGTCGTTGAATTTGGGATCGCGCAACCGGGCATTCATCGCGTAGTGGTCAATTCCGTGCGCGGCGTCGGTCAAAAAAGTTCGCCGGGGCCGAATGATCTTCGCATACTCTACCGCTTGCTCCATCGTCAAGTGCGAACCGTGTGTCCGCTCGGTCCTCAAGGCATCGATTACGAGGGTGTCCACATCGGATATCTGAGCCAACACGCTTTCGGGGACATCCGAAGCATCGGAGATATAGGCGAAATCGCCGATCCTGTATCCGTTGCAGGAATAGTCGGGGCCGTGCGGCACTGGGAGCGGAGTTACCGACGTGCCGAAGATGTCGATCGGCTCCTCGTCAACGGTCTGGAAATCCAAGATCGCAACCGTGCCACCACTGGTCATCTGCGTCCGATCGACCAAGTAGTAGGCGGTCTTCGACACGATTTCGAGGTCTTGGTTCCGCAAAAATATCGGGATCCGAGCATGTCGCCCACGCGCCAGCAGTGCCGCATGTTCATCGCCGCTCGCAAACCGCATCATATTCGTCCAATCCCGCAGATCGTCCAGACCACCCGCCGAATCGGCATGGGCGTGCGTTAAAACGACCGCGTCGATCGTGCGAATCGCATGCTTGGGAAACCACTCAATAGCAGCCTGGTAAAAAAATTTTCCCGCATCGATCAAGATGTTTACCGGCGGGCCGTCCGTCTGTTCGCGTTGGACAACGATCCCGGTGTTGCGTCGACGATTCTTAGAACCTGGACGCATCGCATCGGTGCACACGGGGCAAGTCGGCGGATCAGCCGTCAAGCACGTAACCCGAGGTATACCCTCCGATGTCCCCGTGCCGAGAAACATCACCGTCGCGTTTGCATTGGCGTTTGGCATTATTTCAGGGTACGACTCGAAGCGGTTTCGTTCACTCGGTTGCGAATTATTCTTGAGGAATGTCGTCCGTTTAGTCGACGCCTACTCTGCGGTGGATAATCCCTTGATCAACAACAAATCCGATCTCATCGCTTCGTTGGACTATGAATTTGATGGCATCATCGCCGAGCACGATGAGCCTAATCACGCCGCGCTGGGATTCGCCCTCGGCAAAACCCTCGGTGTCCTTGAACCTGATACCTTCGACGATGCAACGCAATCAGCCTCGTCGAGATTCGAAGACGTAATTGGTCAACCCGACCATGTCGTCTTTCTGCTGCTTGACGGCTTCGGTATGAACTTCGTCGACACCTTGCCCGCGAATTCGTATGTTCGGCAAAAGAACGCGTTCACGACGTGCTCGACGCTTCCAACATCGACTGGCCCCAATCTGATGACCCTCGCCACCGGCAGATGGCCCGGGACCCACGGAAATCTAGGCTGGGACGTCCACATCCCGCGTTTGGGAGAACGGATCCAGCCGCTCCCATGGCGGCTCACTCGAACCGGACAGCCATTGCATGAAGTCGGTTTCAGCCCCATGGAGCTCCTCCTCGCGCCGATGATCCCTTTTAGAAACCTCGGTTCATTCACCTTCGTTGTCGAAGACAACCTGGCAGCTTCAACTACAACCCAGATGTACGGAGCGCTCCAAACCGCGGGTTACCCGAAAGAAGGCGATACCATCTCCCAAATTGTCGACCACGTTCTCGACGCCATCGCAACCGCTCCCGGCAAATCGTTTACCTACGTCTACTTCACCGAGGTCGACAGCTGCGCACACGCTTATGGCGAAACTCATCCCTTCACCAGGGCGGCCGTCCATCGCGCGACCGCCCTCGCCGAAGCCCTTGGCAATGCGTTGGAAGGCAGGGCCAGAGTAATCGTAACCGCCGATCATGGCCATCTCGATAGCCCGGACGAAACCTGGACCACGCTTACGCCCTCCGGGCCGCTGAGTCAGCACTTGACCTGCGTCCCCGCTGGTGAACCTCGGACGCTCTTCTTCCACACGAAACCTGGTTCAGATGAAGCCTTCCAAGACCTTTTCGACGCCGCGCTGGCAGATCGCTTCACCCTGGTGCGGAGCGAACACGCCATCGACATGGGTCTCTTCGGTCCTGTTGAACTGATTACCGATGCTTCACGAGCTCGGATAGGTGATTTCTTCGCGTTGTCGCGTGGCCGATGGTCGATATACGCGTCCGATACCGAAGAAGAAGTATCTTTACAATCGATGCATGGCGGAATAACCGCCGCCGAAAGCATAGTGCCATTTATCGTGGTCTGAACTACCAAGCAAAGTAGGTGACTAAATGTCCATCCGAGGCGGGCTGAAGAAGAAACTTCAAGCGGGCGAAACCGTCGTAGGACCGTTCGTCATCATCCCATCGGTGCCATTGATGGACGCCCTAGGCTACTCCGGGATGGACTTTTGCATCATCGATACCGAGCACGGCCCGATATCCCAAGAATCCGCAACCGACCTCGTGATCGCCGCTCAAGGTGTTGGCGTCGCGCCGATCATCCGTGTGGGTGACAATGACGAACGCCTCATCCTACGAGCCCTTGACGTCGGCTCAGAAGGCGTCCAAGTACCTCAAATCAACTCAATCCCTGACGCCGAAGCGGTAGTGCATGCAGCCAAATACGCCCCCCTCGGCGCACGCGGCCTTTCGATATTCACGCGCGCCGGCAACTACTTCGACAACGACGGTGAGGGCCACACCGACCGCCAAAACGACGAGACGATGACGGTTGTGCACATCGAAGGCAAAAAAGGCCTCGATAATCTCGATCAAATCATGACCGTCGACGGCATCGACGTTCTGTTCCTCGGTCCCTACGACATCTCCCAATCCCTCGGATACCCAGGGGACGTCCGCAACCCAATCGTCGAATCTGCTTTGCGCGAAGCCACCGACAAAGCCCGCTCCCAAGGTAGGGCGGTTGGATCCTACGCCAAGGACGTCGAAATGGGCAAGTGGCTCATCGATCTCGGCATCCAGTACATCTCCATCAACGTCGACGCCATAATCTACAAACAAGCCTGCGAAGCGATTGTCAGGTCGTTGAAACCGTAGAGCGCGTGGACATTCAATTGGTGATGCTCTCGACACATGGGTGATCACCCGATTATTGACTCAGGGACTGCGATTACGGAGCACATGGCTGGCTCAAAATTAACAAGAGCGAGAACGATTCGTTACGGCATCGATTACCAAGACTTGGTCGCTGCGGAAGCCATGCTTCAAATCTTGAAGCATCCGTCGCGTTATAAATGGGTGAAGCTGGAGGTGAGAGAGGCAGGCAAACTTGACGACGTTTTGGTTCTATGGAGAAGCGGTCTCCTAGAAGCTATGCAGGTCAAAGCTTCGCCGAATCCATTAAAACCTGACACCTATTGGACTTGGGAAACACTGCTGAAGCCCTCAAAAAGCCGAAGATCGTTAATCCAAGACTGGTGCAATTCCGTCAACAAGCTAGAAGAATTGTATGACGAAGTTGACCCGAAACTATATTCCAATCGACGGTGCGGCAATGGTTTCTACCTCGGGCCCGACGGTCTGGTTGATCAAGACCGAACCGATCACGAGCAATTGGAGTGTATCGCGTCGCAACTCGGCGAATACGCCAGTGATTTTCTCAAGCGTTTTCGATTTCAAGTCGATGAACAAGATTTGCCCGAATACGACGAGCGTCTGCGGCGTGAATTCCAAGTGCTTGGCGTTTTCGAACAGGGTTGGCTTGGTCTAAAAGACGCGATCAGGTCGTGGATCAGATGCGAGCGTCTTCCCCCCAACGGCGAGATCCGACTGAAGGACATCCAAAACGCGTGTGGGTGGCGTCAGCTGTTTCCGCTTTCGCAGAAATTCGAAGTCCCATCAGATTACACGCTCCAACTTGGTTTCCACGAAAAGTTTCTTGGCCGAGTTCTCCAAGGAGACGAGTCGACGATTGTTCTTACGGCAAGCCCTGGTTCAGGCAAAAGCACCTACCTGAGCTACTTGGTTGAGAAGTTGAAAGCCGCCGGGCAACCAGTCATCCGGCATCACTATGTATTGCAATCCACGTTTGCTCCAACCGAAAGGTTCAACGCGCGTCGCGTTGCGGAGTCATTGATGTCGGATATCCAAAACGACTTATCGGAGTACATCGCGGAATTACCGATTGAAAAACCTGATCCGAATCATCTCCGCACATGGATTGCGGAAGTCGGATCTCAACTTCGGGAATCCGACAAGAGTCTAGTGGTGGTCATTGATGGACTTGATCACGTCTGGCGATTCGAAGAATCTCGACAACGGTTGACCGAACTGTTCAATCAATTGATTCCGCTGCCTGAACGTGTAGTCCTAATCGTAGGCACTCAACCAGTAGCAGACCAACAGCTCCCGGTCTCGTTGCTCACCGTTGCACCTAGGGAACAGTGGGTGACACTACCGAATTTGGACATTCTTGCCGTATCAGAATGGCTTGTTAACCACGATGAACTTATGGGTTTGGAATCGCAATCGCCGAACAGGCAGTTCATTCGAGCAAACGTGGCAACTGCGTTACACGCCAAGACGGGAGGGCACCCGCTCCTGTTGAGATACGTGGTTAAGCGAATCACGGAACTGGGCGAACCACTGACGGCTAATTCCATACAAGCTTTGCCTGAAGAACCAACGGACTCAGTTGAAACCTACTATCGCTCTCTTTGGTCGAGCCTGTCCGAACAAGCCAGAGACGTTTTGTTGCTCCTCGCCTTGGCCGACTTTTCCTGGCCACGAGACGCTCTGTTGAGATGTCTCGAACTAGCCGGATACGAACGAGGTAGTTCTTTAAACGCATTGTCCTCAATTCAGCATTTGTTAGGGCGGGATGCGTTGGGATGGAAAGCATTTCACAGCAGTCTGTTGGTTTTCGCAAAGCGACGTCCGGAGCTCGGCAATCAGGAGACGACGTTACGCGACGCGATTCTGGAGTGGCTCGAAAGGGATGCTCCTGATTATTGGCGGAGGTCATATCTCTGGACGATGAAGTTCGAATCTGGTGACGATCAACCGTTGTTGTTGGGAGCGGATCGGCAGTGGACTGTCGATGCGGTAGCAGCCGGGCACCCGGCGCAGGAATTGACCCGTGTCCTGCAGGCAGCCGCTTGGCGGGCGATTGAAATAGGAGATTTTCCAACTTACGTGGACCGTGGCATCCTTGCTGACGTTGTTTCCTCGGTTAGGCACCATGACGAAGCTACAAGGTGGATGCTCGCCACGCGATTGCTGACGTCCAAGGATGAATATCTGGAAGCTGGATCTGTCGCCAGCATCGACCGCCTCAGTGATTCTCACGTGCTTGAATTGGCGCGACATATGCATTTCACAGGCAAAAAAGATGAATTGAAAGACTGTTTCGAGGAAATCAATAGACGGAACCGGCGCGAAATCGACGATGACATCACGCATACGGGCAGAGAAGATTGGTATCTGTACACCGCGGAACTCGCTGGAATGGTTGGCGTCTCGACAGATCGTTTGGTCAACTTTTTGTGTAGTGTCCCATCTCTAGATATTCGCGTATTGATTGCAGAGAGTTGGACATCCGGGTTGCGGAGAACTCGCGAAGTTCATCGTGCCGTTGAAGCTCTCGGTCAGGGTCTCGATAGCCGGACTGAAAGATGTCTTTCGCGTCATGTGGCGCTACAAGCCACGATTGAACGATTGAAACTATCGGCTGATGAGTTCGCTAGGTTGGATCCGTTGTATCGGTCGCTATACGCGGTGTTTCACTCCCGACAACCACCCGCAGATTGTCTAGACGAACCGGTCGTTCCCAAGGACGAACGCTCTTTCTCCTACGAAATCTGGCCTATGCAAATAAGCAGTTACATTCACGATCTGTTTTTTGTCCTGGTAGTGCAAGAAATTCAGTCTCCCGGCTCTACAGAAGGCTGGGAACCGGCCGTTGAGGTAGGCCCATGGCTTGGCGTGGCACTTGCGAGGTTGGCTGACGGCGCGCGATGCGTTGCTGAGACTTGGTTGCGCGACGAAGAAATTCCTGTAATTGCAGCATACGATGCGACTTCTTCGATTGCTCGTCCCCCGTTGAATTCAAACTTGACCCAAGATCGGCAAGCTGACGGGTTCGAGATCGCTCTGCAGACGATCACTGAAGATCTGTTGGCATTCCGGGGCGCGACAGACGGCGACCCGAAACTTGGTTGGGAAGAGGTGGAGTCGATCGCTTCGCAACGTTTCTCTGGATTCAGACAGTTACTGCGCTCCATTGCCGAAGAAAAGGTCGACATCTCAAAATCGACTCTGGTGAACTTTTGTGCTTCGATTGAATCTGAACTGGCTTCGTATGTTGAACCGTTTAGTGAACACGCGGAGGTCTACGCTTTACTTGCCAATGTTTGCATCCGTCATGAGTTAGTCGACAAGCCGGAAGTCTATCTGAGGCAAGCCGCGGAGAACTTGATCGGATACGGTTACCACAAAGACCTCTTGCTCCACACGGCACTGAGGGCGATCGCGGCGGTGGCTGAAAACTCAGGCGTCGAAAAGTCGTGGTGGCTCAACCTTGCTCCCTTGATCAATGCTGTCGAAAAATTCACAGACGGCGACGAAACGCGTTACTTGCCCGCCCAATTCGGCGCCATGCTACTTCGCTTCGACCCTCATCTTGCGGTTGAATATGTAAATTCACGTATTGCAGGCGAAACAAGCGGTGATGTCGGAGATATGATGGCGCAAGTGATGCGTTACGGGGATTTGGTCGAACCCGCGATCAATGCCTTGTACAGCACACTCGTCAAATCAACTTCAATCGGCATCCTCGAAGAGCTCGCCGGCAACGGAGACGAGGTCGCCGAGGAAATGTTGAGGTGGATGCCCGTCCTGTCCGACGCACCGCCTGTTGACGTTGTTGCCGCTAACGCTGCCGACCAAACCCCGCACGACAATCATCGGAACGGCGGCGAACCGGCTGATCAAAATTGGCATCTCGAATACCCACCAGAAATTCTCATTCAGCTAGTGAGAGAAGTTGCGTTCGCTAAGTCTTACGAACTTGAGGATAAGCTGAGTTCATGGTTGCCTCTTTGGTCAGAATCGGAACGGGCATCCCAAGCCTTGCAGGCCGCGGAATGCCACATCCTAAGCGATGACCGAATCAGAATCAGCAATGAAACGGTTCTTGCCGCGAGAAATTTAGGCGGACTTTCGCGAAGCTATCCATGGCTCGTGAGAGCTCAACAATCTAACAGGGGTTGGATGGAGTACTGGTCCAGTTACGGCGAAACCAAGCAGCGTTGGCGAATGTTGAAAAGAGATTTCCCCGAGAAGTGGCATGCCTTTCTTTCAGAGTCGGTTCGGCCGGTGAGAGGGTATTCTCATTGGTTCGGTGGCACTTTGGCTCACTTGATTGAATACTTGGTGTTCATGGGCCAAGTTGATGATGCCCGCGTCGCAACAACTCAATTGGTCAAAACGATATGTCAATTGACTTCCGGACAACAGCTACCTTGCCCAGAATGGGCCACTGGTGAGGGCGGCAATCACTGGTCTCGTTTTATCTGTGATTTGTGCACTTCCGACAGACTGACCGGCAAATATCTAGGATTTAGACCAACGCATCATTCAATCCCACTCCGAAACCGGACTCGTCATTGATCGATAACCTACTACCTTCAATCTCAGGACTTCCAATCCAAAGACCGTCCTGATTCGCGCTCCGCGCCCCCAGCACCAACTCCGCCAAATTGTCGCAAGCGTCGGACGCTGCAATCAGGTGCAATCCCCAAACTTCACCGCCGCGATGTGGCACCACAGGAACGCCATACTGCTTCGCCAACTCACATATCCGCAACCCCGCCGTAATCCCTCCGCACCAAGTGATATCGGGTTGCCAGATGTCATAGGAGCCATGCTCCGCGATCTCCGCGAATCCGACGATGCCGAACTCGTGTTCTCCACCTGCGAGGTTGATAGGGGAGACCTTCGGGCGTAGGTCGCCGAGGGCGGTTAAATCGTCAGGTGTGAGAACGTCTTCGAACCAATAGATGTCGAATTCAACTAGGTCCTTTGCCATGCGGACTGCAACGTCGGCATCCCATGACATGTAGACATCGAACATGATCTTCGCCTCATCGCCCATGATCCCTCGCGCTACTTTGGCGGAAGCAACCGCGTCATCTGTCGTCCCACTCCAACGATGCGTCAACTTTTGTCCGGAAACGCCAAGTTCGGCGTACCACTCCGAATCGGGTCCGGTCGCGTACACATCGATGCGATCTTTCCGGATGCCACCAATGAGTTCCGCCACCGGTTTGCGTTCGGCCTTCCCGAGCGCATCCCAGAGAGCCAGGTCGACGCCGCTTAACGCCATCATCGCGATGCCTTTGCGGCCGTAAGGTATCGACTCGTAGTAGAGACGGTCCCAAATGTGCATAACATCGCTGGGCGAGTTCAATTCCATGTCGATCAAAATCTCGCTGAAGTGTCCGTTGATGATGGGCAATGAAGCGAGGCCACCCCCGCCGGATCCGTAACCCACGATGCCGGTATCGGTTCGAACCTCGACGACGATCTGCCACAGGTGAGTGCGCCATGAGGACGCCACGTTACGGTATTTCGGGTAGACGGCTTTCAGACTTTGAATCTTCACGCGTACGTTTCCTCAAGGTTCAATGGCCATCGAAAATTCAGCCTCGTTTATCGGATCTCTTGCGGTACCGCGGTACCGAAAACTCCATCGTAGCCCGCGTCGACCATCACGTTGCCGAGCCTCGCGTTGATGATCGCACGCGCAACGTCATCGCGTCCGGTGACGGCCAGGATCTCGGATTCCGGAGGCGACAAGAGTACTGAAAATTCGTTGTAAAAAGCGTCTGTAAGCTCAGAATATATCGATTTGACACGTTTTGTTGATTTCCCAACACCTAACGTGTACGCCAAAATCTCGTTTAGCGGTATCAAGTGGCGGTACGGAGGGAAAATGCCGAGTGGGTCTTCCCACAGCCCCGTCGCATCTTTGACGGCACCATCCCTCGTACCGTCTGATATGGTTCGGGCGCGATTCAACACACCCAATGTCATGCCACGTCGGCACTTTGGGCAGATACCACCGAGATCGGCGGATTCGTCCGGGTGCAATCGAATGCCGCATTTTCGATGTCCGTCGAGATGGTACTTGCCATGTTCGGGATGGAACTCGTACGTCTCCACGAGGTCCCGATTGCGGAAGGCATTCATAACCGATTCGTAGGACAATTCGCCGATCTCTAGTACGGTTGCTTCTCGGCCCAATGACGCAACGGAGTGAGCATCTGAAAACGAAACAATGGCACGCGTTCTGGAATCGGGGACGGACCAGTGCATCGACGGGTCGCTTGAGAGTCCCGTTTCCACCGCACAGATTTCGTCGGCGTAGTCCGCGAGACACTCGTCGAGCGAATCGAAACCTGACTTCGCTCCAAAAACCCCGTACCAAGGCGTGAAGACGTGGGCTGGAATCAATTCGCATCGGCGGTCAGCAGCGCGAACGATGTCTAAAAGTTCGCGGGCGGAGATCTTGAAGATGGGGCGTCCATCCGATTCGAGGTTCTGCAGCTTGACGAACTTCGAACACATCCGGTCGACGGCTTCGAAACCGGGCGCGGCTATCAGGAAGTGGACGCGCCTAGATTGACCATCTTGCCGCCAAATGCACGACACTTCGCTTATCAAGATGAAGTGCTTGCCGTGGGTCGTGAAAACGCCTGATCCGCTCTGGGTCTCGACCAGTTCGGATCGCATCTCCTCGCGCCACACCGGATGGGTGAAATCAGGAGCTGCGAGAAGGTCGATACCGACCCGCTTGCCACCTTCGGCTAAGCTGCGGAGATCGAGCGACTTGCTAGTAGCTAAGGAGTACCGGGAGTGCAGGTGAAGGTCGCAGATGACGCGCATTAATGCCAGCCTAGGACGGTTTTTGATGTGCAACCGCATAGAATCATAGTATTGGAATAACGGGGAGTGGCGCAGAGGAAGCGCGCCTGCTTTGGGAGCAGGAGGTCGCGGGTTCGATCCCCGCCTCCCCGACCACCTCTTCGATCACCGTACGCCTCAACGGTGCATCAGCATCTCGCCGCCGTCGACCACAATCACGTGTCCTCGGATCATCGCGGCGTCGGGCAAGCACAACATTGCCACCACATTGGCGACATCTTCGGGCGTGACGGTTCGGCCCGCAGGAGTAGGGCGGTGCGCGACATCACGGATGCTCAATTCTTCTGGAAACGCGTCCAGCGCGTCGGTTTCTACGAAGCTGGCAGAGACGGCATTGACGGCGATTCCTTTAGGTGCCAGATCGATGGCCATATACCTCGTGACGGCTTCGAGAGCAGCCTTGGATACGCCAACCGCAAAGTACTGAGGCAAGACCCGGTTCGAGCCAGGCGATGAAATGTTGATGATGCTGGAACCGGCCGGCATGTGTTCGGACGCCAAGGTCGCGACGCGCCAAGGAGCCTTCGCATTGATCGCATGTGTCCAATCCCAATGTTTCTCGGTCAATTCTTGCGATGATCGCATCACTCCCGAAGCGGCGTTGTTGACTAAGATGTCGATCTTGCCGAATCGCTCGACGGCGGCATTGATTAACCCTTCGATTGCGGCTTCATCGGCAAGATTCGCCCGATGTCGCATCGCTGAGATTCCGCGGGTTTCGAGTTCTGACACCACGCTGCGTGCGGCGGTATGGTTTCTTAGGTAGTTGAAGCAGATGTCGGCACCGCGATTCGCGAGTTCGTTGCAGATAGCACGACCTATACCCCTCGACCCGCCCGTGACGAGAGCGATTTTGCCTGACAGTGGTTTTACTTGGGTAGTCATTGCGATCCGAGGGTTCAGCCGAATCACCGCGGTCAACTAAATTCGATGTCTGGCGAACGCGTAGGTTTGCCAGCCGAGATGCTAGATTGCTAGGCCGCCGTCGACGCGTATCACATCGCCGGTAATGTAGCGTGCCTCTTCTTTCGTCAAAAACGCCACCATCGGCACTATTTCTTCCACGAAACCGAATCTGCCCATCGGGATCAGATCCAACAGGATTTTTCGGGCGCGGTCTGAAATCACCTCGCTCGTGGCGGTCGCCACATATCCCGGCGCGACGACGTTGGCAGTGATGTTGCGTTTGGCGAGTTCTTTGGCTACAGAATAAGTGAAACCGTGTATCGCGGCCTTCGATGCGGAGTAATTGGACTGTCCAATGTTTCCACGGATGCCGACGATGGAGGAGATGTTGATGATGCGCCCCCAACGGCCTCGTACCATATCCGGTAGTACGAGCCGGGTGCAGTTGATGGTGCCCCAAAGATTGGTGTTGATGGTGTGCTCGAGCTGTTCGTCCTTCATTCGGATCAACAGATTGTCGGAGATCACGCCTGCGTTGTTAATGAGAATCTCGACAGGTCCGTGCGCTTCGGTAGCTCCGGCGATGATCTGCTCGCATCCTTCTTTTGTTGCCACGCTGCCACCGACCGCGGTTGCGGTTCCGCCGGCATCACGAATCTCTTGGACAACCTCGTTCGCCTCGGCTTCGTGCGAGTTGTAGTTGACCGCCACGGAGTGGCCCATCGACGCTAACTTGACGGCGACTCCCTTGCCGATACCTCTAGAGGCACCGGTGACGAGTGCGGATCGCGGTTGGTCTAAAAATTCCAAGGCAAAGTCTAACTGCGGCGGTTCGTGATGAATTCAACCAGCGTTGGCTAGGAACGCGGCCAGTTCCTTTTGCTGAGCGCCAACAAAGTCGTTGTCAAAAACGAACTTGGCGGTACTGATCGCGGTTGCTACTCCCGCCGCTTCAGCTGCCCCATGACCAACCACCGCAATGCCGTTCACACCTAGCAACGGGCCGCCGCCGTGAATTGCAAGTGTGTTGGTCATCGAATCGATTTCATCCGCTAGAGCGTCGTTTCCACCTTTTTTGCGGACGTGATCGGCAATGGCCTGGCCTAGGCCCTCGGTGAGTTTCAATACGATGTTGCCGACGAAACCATCGCAGATCACGACATCCGCTTTTCCCAAGGGCAGATCGTAAGGCTCTATCATGCCGACAAAGTTGAGGGTGGAGTCGCGTAGCAACTCCGCGGTGCCTTTGACCAAGTCGTTGCCTTTGGTCTCCTCAGACCCGACATTCAGCAACGCAAGCCGAGGATTTTCCTGTCCGTATAGGACCCTTGACATGACAGTGCCGAGCGTCCCAAAACCAGCCAACTGCTGCGGACGAATGTCGATGTTGGCACCGAGGTCAATGATCACCGTGTTCGGCGCGTAACCGATGATCGGTCCACCGAGACAACCCCTCGAAATACCGTCCATCGTGCCGTAGGTAACAGTGGCGGCGGCGATCGAAGCGCCAGTTGAGCCCATGCTCACGAACGCGTGCGCCTTACCCAATTTCACTAACCCTGAGCACACGAATATCGAGGCGCGAGGTTTGGATCGAAATACCATCGCTGGGTTGTCCGTCTCCTCAACCACTCCTTCGGATGGGACGACCTGCAAAAGAGGGTGATCAACGGCATCGTGTTCAGCCAACACCGGCATCACAACTTCTGAATCACCCACCAATGCAATCGCTATGTCACCCGAAGACACTGCTTCCAGTGCAGCCGGAACCGTTACCTTAGGTCCATGATCACCACCCATAGCATCGAGGGCTACCACCATATCTGGTCTTACACTGGCTGTCATTTCGGTCACAATTAATCGACCGCGACGGTGAGCGTCGCGACGCTCACATTAGTATACGCGCGTCATCCGAGGCTCAAAACCAGTATGAATCATGCCAACGGAACGGTTGCCGACCCGGTCAACGCATTCTCGCCATTGGGTCTGGTGACCGCTACTTCGCACTCTACGAATTGGTCGCCGGCGATGGTGCGTATTCGTTTTACTGATCCGCTGACCGACACCTCTTCGCTCGGTACCACTGGAGAGGTGAAGCGCGTCTTGACGGTGCCACCTTTATGCCACGTCGAGGGGTAGTTTAGAGACATCATCTCCCACACGAAGGCGAGACTCAACATCCCATGTGCGATGCGTTGGCCGAAACGAGTGCTCGCGGCAAAATCTTCGTCGAGATGGATCGGGTTATGGTCACCGGAGGCGTATGCGTATGCGGTCACGCGGTCTTGCGTAACCGTGCGGCGAAATCCGTTCAAACTTTGACCGACTGTGCTTGGTGCGCTCACGTCTTGGATCCTTTGAAGTACCGCATCTCAAGGCATCATGATGATGGTCGAACTCGATTCCGCTACCTCGGTACCGGAGTCGTCCGCAAAGACGGTTTCAAAGATCGCCCAGATGCTTCCTCTACGGTTTGAGCAACTCTTTAGCGTGGCATTAGCAACGATTGTTTCGCCAGGGGAGACCGTGCGATGAACCGCCATCTGCTGCCCGGCGTGAACCGTCTCGATTCGATTTTCGACGATGCCGATTTCAGCGATCAACCTACTCAACACATAGGCGTCGAGGTGTAGAGGGTGGATATTTCCGCCGAAGTCATGAATCGAGATGTCGTCGCCTGTCGCCGAGATGTAGGCGTCCACATCGGCTTTCGGCAACTCGATCGCGTACGGGCCAAAAGGTTGTCCTGACTTGAGGTCGTCGAGATTCATAACATCACTCGCGAGAACTAGGCGCCCGATAGAGCGCCACCACCTCGTTGCATGTCAATGGCTTCATTGACGAGATGGTTAGCGAGTTCGAACGCCGTCGGATTGGTGAAGTCTAGATCGGACAGCGCCAACACTCGGTATAGCAATCCGGTAGATGCCAACACCTCGACGGCTTCGCCGGACCGTGGGACATTGATACCGAGAGCCACGGCCATCGCGGAAGCGGCGTTAATGCCTGATTCGTCGAGTTCTACGCCGGTCAGAACGTCATCTTGGTGAGACAGCAGAACTGCATCTTGAGTCTGTTCAAGCTTTACTCGAAGATGGGATCGCGGAGTTTCGAGCAGTTTGTAGGCTGCCTCTAAAGCTATCGATCTTTTCTCGCTGTTCATGCGGCGACGTCGTGAAGCTAGAACTTTCAGTCCAACTCGGCTATGCTGAAATCAAACCCATTTCAACGAGTTTGTCCCAAACTTTTTCGGCGCTGACCTCTGGAGGTTCGAGGTCTGAGCGGAACATGGTCTCCGGATCGGTCGGCGGTTCGTATGGGTCGGAGACCCCAGTAAAATTGGGAATTCGACCTTCAAGTGCCATCTTGTAGAGACCTTTGACATCTCGTTCGATAAGAGCGTCCAATTCGCAAGAGGCAAAGACCTCAACGAAGTTTTCGTGTTGCTCGCGGATTTCGTCGCGGATGGCTTTGTAAGGCGAGATCGCGGCGACGATACAGATGACCCCGTTGCGCGCCAAGAGTCCGCTTACGAAGCCGATGCGTCGGACATTCGTGTCGCGGTCCTCTTTGGAGAATCCCAAGCCAACGCTTAGGTTGGTCCGCACTACGTCACCGTCAAGTATCTCGGCCCTAGCCCCGTTTGCCAGCAAACGCTCCAAGATCATATCGCCTATCGTCGTCTTGCCGGCACCAGACAGTCCCGTGAACCAGAGAGTAAACCCCTTGTGTTCCATGTATCACCCGTTAGCTTCGTGAATTTTCAACCTTTAGATTCTAATTTCCGCCAATCCCGATGGCCGCATCGCTCAACTGCGTCAGCACTTCGTCGAGCGACTGCGAAGTATTAGGGCCGTTGATCTTCCGAACGATCTCGCCTTTGGGATTCACGAAGAATTTTTCGGGGATACCGCGGACTCCGAATTCGACCGCGATTTGACCGTCTTCGTCGACGGCGTTGGGGTAAGTGATGCCGTGCAGATTCACAAAGTCGCGCACGGCACCTTCGGTATCCCAAATCGAGATTCCAACGAACTCAACGCCTAGTTCCGACCATCTTTCGTGCGCTTCAGCAAGAACCGGCGCTTCGGATCGACAAGGTGGACACCAGGAAGACCAAAAGTCGATCATCACGACAGATCCACGTAGATCGCTCAATCGCAGCTCTCGGCCATCCAGTGTCATGACTTCGAAATCGGAGAATCTGTCCGTTGAAACGGAAACTTCGCCCAGAGTATCGTTCACGCCGGGGCGGCCACGTTCGTTGCTGGATTGCAACATACCGATAATGAGCAGAACTACAAAGACCAGCAGTGGAATGCCCACGAACAGAAGTGGTTTTGCTCGACTGGGCATCAAAAAGCGTTGCCGCCAGCATCCGAGTCGATGACCTGTTGCACCAGTTGTCGACGTCTAACCATGTATTCGGAGTCTTCGATCTTGCCCAGTTCGTGCATCTCATCCAATTCAGCGATCGCGGCGACCAGATCGGGTCGTGCGCTATCCTCCACGCCTTCACCCATCGAACGGCCCGTCGGCATTGCCAGTTGCCGCCGTCTGGAAACGAATATCACGTAGGCAACGATGGCGACCATCGCGATCGCGACGCTAAGGACAATCGCGATCCGTGCTTGGTCGCTGTCCAAAAACTCCACGAACTGGTCACCGACACCAGGTTTAGGCAGGCCTGTGATACGAAGCCCCAATTCAGTGCTCAGTTCGTAGTTCGTTCCTTCGTAACTGACGTACTTTTCATCACCAATGTTTGCTGTCTCAGTCCGTGACAAACCCATCCCCGTGATTTCACCGGAACCTTCAGGTATCAATATAGTGACCGATTCGGCACCAAATGGCAGTCGGAGAGGATACTCAAACTCACCATTTTCGAACGCGGCACTGTAGCTGATAACCATGCTGTACTCGCCCGGCGGCACAGGATTTGAGATTGCGAATCCGGTGCTTATCTCCATTACATTGCCGCTCGGGAGGTCCGATTCGACCGTCAGCTCTTGATAGCCCTCGGGAAGGTTGAAACGCAGGAGCTTGAAACCGGTCAGGCTCGGATCAGCGAGGTCTGCGAGATAGACCTCATCGCCGGAATTCACGAGATTGACGGCTGCGAGCACTCCCAACACGCCGTTGGCTTCGTCGATCGCCGGTATCACCATCGAAAAAGTAGTGACCGAAATTTCTTCGAGCGATGTCGTCCGGTCGTACACGGTGAGAGTAACTTCTTCGCCGGCGTCGGCCGGCAATACGTCCAGAAAGGGGGTATAGACGCCGTCGTCAGCGACCAAGCGATAAAAACGACCTGAGTCGACACTGACCACTTCCATTTCGAACGAGCCATCTGGCCCGGTGACCGACTCGACACGTTCGACGATCGTTTCCGCGTCTTCGTCGATAACTAAGGCGAACACGGTTAAGTCAGCAGGTGGTTCTCCACCTTCGGTGCCATTGATGACGCGGCCAGCAATCGTGATCGTGTCTTCCGGTGATTGTGCGTCGGCGACGGCGACCATCAAGAGTAGCGAAATCATCCCAAACAACAAGATCGAAGCGAATACCCTGAGGCGTGCTTTCTGTTCGACGATCAATTGACTATGCCCCGGCATTATCGTCTTGTTTTTTGTCAACCTCGCGTACCTGCCGAATGCGTCGTACCTCGCGTTCAACCTCCAATTCGGCTGCCAGAAGCTGGGAGCGTCGTTCTGCGCGTTGTTGCATCAAACCGGCTGCCCGCAATCGCAGTTCGTCCAACTGCGCCTCATATTCTCGATCCGTGATGTTTCCCGATTCAAATTCATTGCGTAACGTTACCGGCTCGCGATAGAGCAGATGCCGCAACGTGTCTGCGGAGGCGACACGATCGACAGGGTCTGTAGCGGGTGCAGCGGCTCTACGACCCTTGATGAAGGGATAGACCAACACAATAACGATGGTCGCCGCGAGGATGATGCCTACGATTGCAGCCACGAATATCGCCCCTAGGATTCCAATGCCACATTGGACGCATCGGTCGGCACAGCAGCCCCGATACGCCGTCGCCGGGTAACGCGCTCGAGTGTCGGATGTGGCCACAGCGCAATCAGGGTCCCAAGTAAAAACACTGGCCCGGCGATCCACAACCACATCGCCAACGGGTTGATGCTCACTGCCAGAGACACTCGATCGTCTTCGAGGAAATCGCGTGGTATCACGTACAGGTCTTCAATCGGGTTGGTCTTGATACCTGCACGGACAGACGGCATATTGAAGTTTCGGAAAAATTCGTGGCTAGGTTCAAGTTGACCCACATAATCGTCACCAACGCGCCTATCCGTAACCACGGTGAAGCCTTGTTTACCCGCATCGTTCGCGGCTGCGAATTCATCCCCGTATTGGGCGGAATCGATCTTGTAGACATCGATCTGCGCCCAGCGAGCTAGGCGATCTGGTCGGTCGTGGGTTCTGTTGTTGACGTATTCCAAGCGATAGTCATCCAACACTAGGCTCTCGCCCAGCGCGATTGCAGCATCGTATCGCTGGTCAAAGAATTGGGTGCCAATGATCCCAATCGCTACTGACAACACGGCCACATGAACAATGTATCCTCCGTGGCGTGGTCGATTGCCGTTAACCAGACGCCACCAAGCGCTCCATGGTGGTTCACCCAAATTCGAGACGCGAGCCCGAGCACCCATCCACCACTCTTCGAATACCGCAACGCCAGCAAATGTAACCGCTGCAAATCCTAGAACTGCCCAAAAATCCCAAATGCCGAACGTGACCAAGACGATAACGGTCAGCGAGGCGGCAACCAGAGGCGCGATCAGCCATCTTTTGAGCGACCTCGTAGATGTCCGGCGCCACGGCAGCAACGGTCCGATCCCCATGACGATGACCATAAGCAGCAGCACTGGCCCGTTTACGCGATTGAAATAGGGCGCGGATACGCTCACATCAACATCGCGAGCCAGATTCGAAAAGACCGGGTAGATCACGCCCCAAAGCGTTATCGACATAACTACCAATAGCAGGAAATTGTTGACCAAGAATGAGGCCTCGCGTGACATGAAGGATTCGATGGCGCGTTCGCTCTTCAACCGCGGGTATCGCCAGATGAAGATTGCGAAAGCGAACAGCAGACTGATCGCCATAAACGACAGGAACAGCAGTCCCAAAGTCGATTCTGCGAAGGAGTGCACAGATACGACGCTCCCGCCACGGTTGATGGACATTCCAAGCTGAGCAAGGATGAAAGCGATGTCGATCAATACGATGTTCCACATTCGGAACATCCCCCTCCGTCGCTGCACCATGATCGAATGAATAAAGGCGGTCAGAACCAGCCATGGCATCAGAGCAACGTTCTCAATCGGGTCCCAACTCCAGTATCCTCCCCAACCGAGGATCGTGTAGGCCCACCACGCACCGAGTAGGATTCCGATGCCAAGGATGCCCCACATGATTATGGCGAAGACCCTCGCAATGTCTACCCAATCGTCGCCATACTCGCCAGAGATCAACGCGCCAGATGCGAAGGCGAATGGGATCGTGATGCCGACCAATCCGGCCATTATCAAAGGTGGGTGGCTGTAGAAACCCGGGTGTAACAAAAGCGGATTGACACCACGGCCATCCGGTGGCACGATCGCCAGAGTTTCGAACGGATTTGCGTACGTCGCCATCGTACCGAAAAGGAATGCCAACGCAACGGCAAGAATCGCGACGGTGTAGGGCATAGCGACGGCGAAGCGTTGTGGCGCCAACCTCACGCTGATCGCGGACATCAATGCCAATGCCAATGTGATGTAGAGCAGTGAACCCTCATTTGCCGCGTAAAAAGCAACAAGGGTGTATCCCCTCCCCATGACGATGTTTGAGTTGTTCGCAACGTACTTGATGCTGAAGTCGTTGGTCAAAAACGCGATCAACAAGGCGACGGACGCCACGAGTGCGACTAGCAGAGCCATGTAGACAGCGCGCCGTCCGCTAACTACGAGATCAGGAAACGCACCTCGTGCGCCGATCAAGGACGTGATCGCCGCATACGACGAGACGGCGACGCCGAGCCAGATTGCGGTGGTGCCGATCTGATCCACTACGATCGATCCCTATCGTCCGCGTTGGTGGCCACCCGCGGCCTCGGGTCACCGACCACGGCCGCGATCTCCTTATCGGCACGTTCGAGAAATTCGTCCATGACTTCGCTCGGCGGCATCGGTTCTAGCGTTGGATCCGTTACCTCCACGTCTTCATCTCTGCTCGCGTCGCCACGTCTTTTCCGTCGCATATTCATAAATGCGTTCCCGACCAATAGGGCACCGCCCAAGAATATGATCACTGGCATGACCCAAGCGATGATGTTGAAACCACCTGCATCCGGCGATGCCAACACGACCTCGCCGTAGCGCGCCACGAAGTAATCGCGTATTTCAGCATTACTCTCGCCCTCTTCAACCTTGCGCTCGATCACCGCTTGCATGTCCAAGGAAATCTGTGCTTGCGATTGATCCAAAGTCTGACCATCGCAAACCGGGCACATGAGCTGTTGGGAAAGTTGATAAACCCGCTGGTCTGTCGTGAGGTCGTCCTCATTTACACAACCCGTCGCGAGCAATATCAAAAACAACGAACCCGCCAAAAAGCCCGTTGAAACGAGAGTTCGCCAACGTATCGGCGCTCGCGAGATGGATGGCATCAACATGCTGAGGGTGTCGTCGGAGGCCGACAACCCCTTGCGTCGCCGACAGCCCTTTGGTTGTTGAAACCTTGAGACCGAGGTTGGCGGTTAGGTTTCAGCGACCGACGCCGTTGTTTTGGTCGTAGATATAGGTCGCGATTTCGCGGATATCTTCTTCAGGAAGCAGATTGCGGAACCTGGGCATCACGATGACGCCGTTGGTGATCAAATTGATCATCGCTTCCTGGTCATACGCAGCCCGTTTTTCAATCAGATCTGCGGGCCCGACGTATGGTGAGTCGTTGGACTGCGCCCAATAGCTATCGTTCGAGGTTATGTGCTGCGCGGCGGGGCCGTCGCCGGTACCTGACGTTCCATGACAAGTCGAACAGTTGATGCGGTAGAGTTCCCGAGCGCGTGCCACGTCATAAGGACGTTCGCGGTGCTCCGGCACGTCGAGCACTTCATCGGTCCCGATCTGTACGAACGGAACCGCGTCTGCGACCGGTGCCAATCGAGGCGGTTCCTGCATCCTCGTCGCCTGCGAGTAGTGCATCTCCGAAAAGACTTCAATCGGATACGTGTTTGATTCCTGCACCGCGCACGCGGCAGCACTGAACGCGACTACCGCAACCGCCAATAGCGGAAGGGCGATTCGCCGAACAGATTTCGAGACGATTTGGTCGATCAAGGGTTTCACGCCTGTTTGATCTCCATCGCACCGGCACCGTTCAATGCGTCGATTGCGGTGCCAGCTTTGTCGTCATCGGTGGTGATTACCACTCCAATCAATCCCTCCGTGATGCGATTGTCGTAAATGCCGGGGTTCACATTAGGCAACCGGGATTCGATCACGATACCCACTACGGTCGAGATGACCGCCGACAGCATCGACATCTCGTAAAGAATCACTAGCATCGCAAACAAAGAGAGGATTGGCTTTCCACCGGTGACGAGCGGGTAGGCGATCTGTGTCGCCGCCGTCAGGAAGATTGCCAATGTGAAGCCGATGATGGCTCCAAACGCCGGGAAGCGGAATAGTCGGTGCTGCGGTACGTGCTCACCGAAGGCACCTTCCGGATACGGGGTTCCAGTCAGAACGTCGAACGTTCCGAGCGGGAATCCAGCTCCCTTCAGCGCATCCATCGCGTCTGCAGCTTGATTCGGATCGCTGTATAGACCAAGTACGCTCTTGCTCATTTCGATAGCTTCCTCAATCCTCTGTTTAATCTGCCTCGCGGACTATTGCAGGCACGTTGACACGGCCGATCTTGATCGAATCGCTAAACGTCTGGCTTTCCTTCTGTTCAAACAGTGGAACCAGCGGGAAGAAACGCGAGAACAGCAGCATCAGGAAGGTCACCCATGCCAATGACCAGAACAGTATGAACCACTCTAATCCGCTCGGCCGGTATGACTCCCAGGTGTAAACGAACGGGGTTTTGCGTGCCAGACCGGGAACAATGATCAGGAATCTTTCCAGCCACATCCCAATGTTCACGAACAATGACGACCAGAACATGAGCGCAATGTTGTTACGCACACTCTTCTGCAACCACATCCCGACCGGGATTATGTAGCCGGTGATCACGAATGTGACAAAGAGCAGGTTCCACGGCCACTGGAATATCTGCAGTTCACGCAGCGCTAGTTCAGGAGCGTCAAGCCCGTAGACGGCGAAGATGAGCTCGAGGAACGTGAACGCAATCCATCCGGTGGCTACCACGATCAACAATCGAGCCAATGCGTCGAAATGCTCAGGTCGGATGAAGTCTTCCCACTTCCACAACCAGCGCATCAGTGCCATCATCGTCACCACCGCCGATACACCGGAGTGAACGGCACCGATAACGAAGTAGGGCGCGAAGATGGTCGAGTGCCAGCCTTCAACCGCCGGAGTGACCGCAAAGTCCCAAGACACGATCGAGTGGACCGAAACGAAGATGGGCAGCATCAACGCGGACAGCAAGATACCGCCGACGGTCTGCAACTTCCACTGTCGCGGGTTGCCTCGCCAGCCTAGAGACAGGATTGTGTACAGCGCGTTCTGCCAACCGGTCGTGCGGTCCCGCAAGTTTCCGAGGTCAGGGAGAAGCGCGATGTACAAGAACAGCGTCGAACCGGTGAGATACGTGCCGATCGCGACCGGGTCCCAGATGAGCGGCGACCGGATGTTGGGCATGATGCCACGCGCGAAGTCGTAGGGCAGGATGTAGTAAATGATGCGCCAAGGCCGTCCCGCGTGCATTAATGGGAACATCAGCGCCGTCAACAGCGAGAACACCGTCAGCAGTTCCGCGGCACGCGTCACCGGTCGGCGCCACTCCGCCTGCGACAAGCGAAGGATAGCCGAGATCATGATCCCAGCGTGGCTAATACCTACCCAGAACACAAACGTCGTGATGAAGAGACCCCAGTAGACCGGGCGCGAGAGGCCCGTGACGCCCAGACCTTTGTTAACCATGATGCCGATCACGAAGAACCCGATGGCAACGATTATTCCAAGGACGATGACCGTCGGTGCCCACCACTTGGGTGTGTCTAACTGACCGTTCAACAAGACACGGTTAGTGTGGATCTGGTCTATTGTTCTTCGTTGTTGCATAGTGGCTTAGTGCGTTTGCAGCCTGCAAATCTTAGTCGGGCTTGCCGATCAGCGAAACCTTTGTCTTCATGTAATTGACCGGTCGGTAGAGCAGATTGAACTGCTGCACATCCCAAATGCTCAGGATGGGCAGAACTCGTGTGGCGATAAGAACGATCAACACACAACCGGCGAGTGCGCCGACCATGATGAAGAGGTCCATGACATCGGGGTAAACCGCCGAAGGATATTCGGTTAGGAAACGCTCGTTGATCCGGTCTTCAGGCACCGCCCATGCTGCGACGTACAGTCGCACGCGGTCGAAGAAAACGCCCAAGAGTATCAACCCAGCACCAATTGCCGTTCCGTTGTAGCTCCGGCGGACGCGGTTCCAAATCAACCACCACCACGGCGTGAACCAGATAAACAGCACGCCCAGGATAAACACCCAGAAATACGGACCGCGGATCAAGTAGTCGATCCACATCTTGTCGGCGCCGCTTCTACCGTACCAATACACGATGAACGCTGAAATGAAGAAGTAACCCCACAGCAGTGTGAACGCGAACATCAGGCGACCCATCGACCAGAATTGATCGAGATGGAGGTACTTGTCCAATCCCATGTATTTGCGGGCGGCCCACAGGCCGAGGACGGTGACCGCCAGTCCGGCTTGGATCGACGAAATCGCGTGGTACATCGGGAAGATGGCGTCACGCCATCCCGGAACAAGGCTCATCGCAAAGTCGGTGCTGATGATGAAGTGGACGAACACGAAGGTGAAGAAGTAGAGCGTACCCATCATGCCGATGCGCAGCCGCATCGTGCGCCACTGTATCGTCGATCCAATCCAACCTCGTGCCATCCAACCACCGAACCGCTGTTTCCAGCCCGTCGAGTGGTCTCGCATTGCCGCGAAGTCGGGGATCGAGTAGGAGTAGATCAGCCCAAGTGCCGCAACGATCAACGTGATCATGGAGACCAGCGCCCACATATGCGGGGATACATCCGGGCCCTCAAACCAGATTGAACGTCGGCGCGCTCCGTCCACGACGAGTAGTGGGAGGTTGAGGATGAGCGGAATCATCCAGATAGTGCAGACGATAGACGCGAGCGAGCAAAGGGCCGCGAAACGCGCGACCGGGCGAACCCAGTTCGCTTTTGCCAAGGTCGGTGCAATCGCCACCAATGGGGCACCACCAAACGCACTGAACAAGAAGGCGACCATCGCCGCCGTGTAGCCCCACTCGGCTTGCTCGCCCCACTCGATTACCAATTTCGCGAACCCGACGCCGATACCTACGAGCGTCACGATGCCTAGAATCCACATCCAGTTACGAACACCGGTCGAGTTCGAATCGGTCGAGGCGATAAGTTCCGACGTGATGACGTCGGGTTCAACGCGCGCCGGAAGCTCGTGGTGAGCCTCTTCGTGCGCCCCCGAATGAGCGTCGGCGTGCGCGACTGGATGTACCGCTTCACTAGCCATGCGATTCGCCTGCTGACTTGTCGGTGTCTATCTTGGCCAGATAAACGACGTTTGGATCGGTGTCGAGGTGGGGGAGGAGAGTGTAGTGACGATCGTCCTCCTTCATCTTCGATACTTTGCTGTCTTCGTCCATGAAATTGCCGAACACCAAGGCGTCGGTCGGGCATGCCTGCGTGCAAGCCGTCTGAATCTCGCCGTCGATTACGTCACGACTTTCGCGCTCCGCATTCCTCACTCCGCGCCGGATGCGTTGAATGCAGAACGAACACTTCTCCATAATTCCACGGCTGCGAACCGTGACGTCCGGGTTCAAGTGGTTGCGGAATGCTTCCGGCCATACCGGTTCCCAGTAATTGAAGAAACGAACGATGTACGGGCAGCCGTTGGCGCAGTACCTCGTGCCGACACAACGGTTGTAGACCTGGACATTGAGGCCTTCATTGTTGTGGTAGGTCGCAAATACCGGACAAACTGGCTCGCACGGTGCGTTCTCACAGTGCTGGCACATGATCGGAATAAACCGAGCCTTGATATCCGGGAACTCGCCTTCCCAGTACCGTTCGACGCGTATCCAAGACATCACGCGCGCCCGTTCGAACCGATCTTGCAGATTCAACGGCACGTTGTTCTCGGCTTGGCAAGCCAACACGCATGCCTGACAACCGGTGCATTTGTCGATGTCGACAACCATGCCCCAGCTGTAATCTCGTTTGTCCCTTTGCAGTGTCATGTAATTAACCCACGTTCACAGTTTCCGCATCCGCGGTGTCCGATGATCAGTGGCCCTCTCCTGACCCTTCTTCAGTTTCTTCGGCCTTGTCAGGAAGTAGGAAGTTCTGTTGGTATTTGTGATGGTTTGCAATCTCCGCGTCGTGAGCGCTTTCGCCAGGAGCGACTACGAGAACTGGAACACCCGGTTCCACCGGGAACGCAGTGACCTCGCCCTCGAACTTGGCTAGTTCGCGTTTGCGGCCCGAACGCTCCACTCGAACTCGGGTGGCCGCCCAAGCGAGTGAACCGCTGGCCGGTTCAATGTGCGGCGCCAGTATCTTGAATACGTTCGCGCCCAATCCTTCATCGTATCTGCCGCCGTGCTCGTGTCCAAGTCCGATTGGGACGCCGATGACGCCCGGACGACCGCCCGGAGTCGGATAGGCCAGCGCCTCGATCTCGCCATACTCGGATTTAACGAACAGCACATCACCTTCGCGAATGCCGAGGTGTTCGGCCTCTTGATCGTTTATCTCCGCCCACGTGGTCCACGCCGCGCTGCTCATCGGGTCAGGATTTTGGTTGGCAAATGGGGTTGCCGATAGCCGACCTTCGTAAAGGCTGTTCGACAGGAACGGGACGAGATGGAAATCTTCGCCGGCGCCCAAGCCGTCAGTACTCGAGTAGTGGACCGTGCTATCTAGGTCAAATACATTGGGAGGCGTGTGGTCGGAAGGGGTGTCAGCGGTAGATTCGGTGTCCCACCAGCCGCCGCGCTGCAACACGCCCTGCCTGAAAAGTCGTTTGTTAGGCGCTGAGACCGAACCACGGTTCAGGTCATAAAGCTGGTCAATTGAGATGTTGACGATTTCTTCCATGTCGTCAACGCCGAGACCGCCATCCGCCAATCGCAGCAATTCGTCGCCGAATCCTCGCGCGTCCGAGATCAAACCGCCGCCGCTGAAGAGTTCGGTATCACCGATTACCGGCTGCTGAATGGTTACGACCTCGTAACCCGGTGCGGGATCGGGGATCGTCGTGCCCCAAGTTTCGAGGAACGTCTTTTCGGGCAATATCAGATCGCAGTTGGCGAGGGTGTCGTTCATCACGCTTCCGAAGCCGATAACCGTCGGCACGCCATCCAAGGCTCCAACCACGTCGACGGAGTTTGGCATCCCGTGCACAATGTCCGCGCCTCGGATGATAACCGTCTGCACATTGCCGCCGCGCCACTGCGCAAGTTCAACTTCCCAATCCGCAAATGATGCACCACTGCCTCCACCGTTCAATCCGTCCAAAGCCGACACGGGGTTGTATTTAACTCCGCCCTCGGAGCCTACCGCGCCTACCAGGGTATTGAGACCATGGGTGGCGGCGATGTTGAACTGTCCGTTAGTGTGACCGCCTGCGCTTCCGCCGGCAAACGCCAAACTTGGTCGGTGTTCCGCGAAATAGCGTGCAGCCCTGCGAATCCGGTCGGCAGTTACGCCAAGTCGCCCTTCAATATCTTCGGGTCGAAAACCAACCATTGACGCGGTAGGAATCTGGTTGAAGAACCGACTGATCTCTCCTGAACCCGTCAAGCGTTCGTCGACGATGACGTGCGCGATGCTCATCGCCAAGTGACCTTCATAACCGGGCATTACAGGCAGCCACAGATCGGCATTTGCCGCCGTCATCGACATGCGTGGTTCGGCGTGGATGAGATAGCCGCGGTCGTGCTTGGATCGAAACTCGCCGTATCGGACCGAATATCCAACTGACGACTGCCAAGTGCTCAGCCAGTCGGCACCGATCGAAAGTATCGTGTTCGCGTTTGCGATGTCGTAGTTTGGCGGGCTTTCTTGGCCGTAGACGAACTTGATCGCGTCGTGCATCGCGCCTTGTTCCGTCGGATCAAATTTGACGTGTCGTCCACCATTCAATGCCGCGAAGCTGGTTGCGACCCATCCAAGATGGCCACCGAGCGGGTTGGTGACAACCGACATGTTGTCTTTGCCCGCCTCTACCGCGCTTTGCAGCAACTGTTCTGCCCGTTGCCATGAGATCGGGTCGTAAAGACCGCCTTTGCTCTGTCGGAGCATCGGTTCACTGATGCGGTCAGGGTGGTACGTGAGCTGAATCGCCGCGTCGTGCCGCGCGCTCTGTTTGCCGAGGTTAACCGGGTGGTCTGGATTGCCAGCGATCTTCTTCGCTCGACCTTGCATCACACGCACGATGAGGCCGTCGCCACCAGGCATGTCCGGCCAAGTCGTCGCGTACCAAGCGTCCTCACCACGCACCAGATCCTCCGGCATATCGATCGGACTCTGGACGATGAGTTCGCGTTCCGGCAGACCGCAGGCGGCGAATATCATCGTGCCGGCCGTCGCCTTGGCGCCTAGCGCTAGGAACTCTCTTCGACTTAGTTTCATCTAGTGGTTTAGCTCGTGTTCGTCTCTAAATCAGTGGTGACAGGACGCGCAATCAGTTGGCGCGTTGTTGTCGCGGTGGCAGTTCACGCATTGACCCATCTTGAGCGGTTCGACCTGTGCAACCTCTTCCATCGAAGCAACATCGCCGTGACACGTTGAACAAACGCCGGCCGCGCCGATAGTAACGCCGCTCGTGCTGTTGGTGACCTTGTCCGGGTTCTGCGTCAGATATCTTATGTGCGGTTCATGCACGAATCGCACATGGTCCGGCATCCGGTGAACCCGTTTCCAGTCGATCGGATGTGGACTTTCGCCAATTATTCCTGCTGCGGTGCGCACCTGAGTCAGCGGCTCGCTCTCCTCGCCACCGATAACTTGGTGGCAGTAAGCGCAGAACTGGACTGGCGGCACACCTGCGTTGGCTTGCGATGTAACGGTACGGTGACAGAACGTGCAGTCCATGCCCAAGCCTTGGATTTGGTCGCCCGTTGAGTTTGTGTAGACGCCCATGCCTGCGTGAATAGTGTGAGGAAAGGCGATGGGTTGCTCGACCGATTGGTCGAATCCGAGAACCGGTATCGGTTGTCCTAGCCAGGCCGTGACCACGAACGCCAAAAATGCGCCCATCACAGCGACCACGCCGAGGGATCCGACTCCGAGGACCGGGATCAACACCTTCAACCACATCGGAGTTGTACGGTGCTTCTCGCGCAGGAACTCAAGCAATGACGCTAACAAGCTTCAACTCCTGAGTTACGAAAAGCGACTGTGGCAGTCGTCCGGCCATCAAATCTGATGGACCGAAGTTCCATGGCTTCGACGTCGATGTCACTGCCAGTACCTGGAATATCTGACGTCGAGCCAGTCCATGTTCAAGCCCGCCAAGACGAAGCACGCAATGACTCCGATGAATGCGACAATGCCGACGGCGTAGAAAACCGGGCGTAGGCTTGACCATCTTGCGGGAATTGTGTTGGTGTCTACCAACGAAGTGATGATCGCGTGCGCGGTGAGAAGGCTAAATCCAGCGACGATGGCACAACCAAGAGCTGCCCAGAGAAACTTTAGCACGGTGCCTATCTGCGCCCATTCGGACGATGAAAGCGGTTGTGGATCCATTCGCCGTTCTCTTGTTTCACTAACGGGCAGACGATCTAAAGGCTGCCGGAATGTCTTTCAGTTTTGCTAAACGATCTCTTCCAGTGGCGCATGATTCGGCTGCGCGCTCTCATCTATCTTATTTGCCGTGAAGCGCCAGTGTCAACGCGCATCGCCAACGGCCATTGGCGGCGTGAACCAGTGCGTCGTAGCAAGTGACATGCGCTTCGGCGAGATCAATTCGGACGCAATCCGATGAATTCGACCTCGGTCCCTGCGGGCAGCAGCATGTAGGGTTCACCGAATTCTTGCGGAGATTCAAGCATCCACTCTCCTGTGCCATCGCTCGGTCGAAGGCGGATTCCATGGTTGTCGCCGTACACGAGAATCGATTCGCCGGCACCCGAATCTCCGACCTGGATGACACGAACATCGCATCGACCCTCGTCCGACCAGCCGACGACTTCACATGTTCCCTTAACGTTCGTGACGGACTCCAGTACAATGCTCGAAGCCACTCGTTCAACGCCGCGCGCCTCAAACGTCTGCATTGGGAAATACCCGCAGTTGTCGTTATCTTCGATGTCTATCCACACTTGAGGCATAGTCAGGTTCTCTATGAATGCTCGCCGCCCATCGATTGTAGTAGCACCAATCTCGCAACGCGCAACCCAAGGGCGCGAGGAAGCGCCGCCCGGAGGACGAACGGAGCGCAAACGCGGTAACAACCCAAATCCCAAGCGCCCAATCCCACTGACTAGCGACCACCCCAAACTTAGTAACATCATTCTCAACGAACCAAGACAACCACAAAGCCGTGGCGGGCGTTTTCTGAAACCCCGCAGGACTTCGGGAAACTACCTGATGCGATTAACTAGAGAAAAACTGCATTGGCTCTACGAGACGATGTTCCGCATCCGACGATTCGAAGAGACGATGCTCGAGCAGACTTTCCGCGGCAATGCTATGGGTGTAACCCATCCCTCAGACGGTCAGGAAGCCGTACCCACCGGCATCTGCGCCCATCTAACGGAAAAGGACTGGATCGGTTCCACGCATCGAGGACACGGTCACTGCATCGCCAAAGGCTTGGATACCAAAGCGATGATGGCCGAGATCATGGGACGTTACACCGGGCAGTGCAAAGGTAAAGGCGGCAGCATGCACATCGCCGACTTTTCCAAAGGCATGCTCGGAGCAAACGCTATCGTAGGGGCATCAGTTCCTCTTGCCGTAGGCGCGGCACTGACCGCGAAGTATCGAGGATTGGAGAACGAATCGGTCGGCGTAGCATTTTTCGGCGACGGAGCCACAAGCCAAGGTGTCGTTCACGAATCGATGAACCTCGCCGCTATCTGGAAACTGCCGGTCATCTTTGCCTGCGAGAACAACGGATACGCCGAGGCCACCCCCGCTTGGTACGCGGTTTCGACCGATGACATCGCCGCAAGAGCCGATTCATACGGCATCCCAGGTGTGCAGGTCGACGGTATGAACGTGTTCGCGGTTTACGAGGCGGCGGAAGAAGCCGTTCGGCGCGCCCGCGCCGGTGAAGGCCCCACACTGCTCGAACTCAAGACCTACCGGTATCACGGCCATTTCCATGCCGACGACACCAAAAATTACCGGAAGGCTGATGAAGAGGAGGAGTATCGAGAGCGCGACTGCATCAAGCACTTCGAGCGGTTGGTCTCGCAACAAGGTGCCATGTCCGAAACCGAACTCGAAGCGATTCGCGACTCGATTGAGCTTGAGATGCAAGAGGCGGTAGATTTTGCGTTGGACAGCCCGATGCCACCGATGGAAGAACTCTACACAGATGTCTACGTCAACTACTCCAACCCATTGGTTGGGTTGCGCTGAAGACTGGCTCAACGTTCTAGAAAGGCGACCTAAAGAAAATGACGACAGCCACAGAACCGATTTCCGTTCTTAGCGATCCAGGCGTTTTTGTAACCGGACCGGGTTACGATGTGCCGGGGACCGTTGAGCGCTATCGCGACACGTTCAACCGGACGCTCCGGAATGAACTAGATCGCGACGCCGACGTCTTCATCATGGGCGAGGACATCTCCGGCGGGTTCGATCGCGACACGCTTGAGCCTCTCGACGCGTGGGGCGGTCCGTTCGCGGCGACGAAAGGCCTAGTGCAAGACTTCGGGCCCGAACGCATCCGCGACGCTCCGATCTCAGAAGCAGGATTCGTCGGGGCCGCCGTCGGTGCTGCTTTGACCGGACTGAGGCCCGTCGTCGACTTGATGTATTTCGACTTCGTCACTGTCGCCTACGACCAGCTGTTGTCCAACGCCGCCAAGTCGCGCTACATGTTTGGCGGCCAAACAAAAGTGCCGTTGACACTATTTGCCCGTTCCGGCGGAGGTACTGGGCACGCCGCCCAGCACTCCGAGAGCTTTTACTCAATGCTGGCGCACATTCCCGGTCTAAAAGTAGTGGTTCCTTCCGATCCATACACGGTCCGGGGATTGCTCGCCGCCGCTATCCGAGACGACGATCCGGTGTTCCTCGTAAACGACAAGAAACTCATTAACACCGTCGGGTTTGCGCCCGAAGAATCGTTCGAGTTCCCGCTTGGCAAGGGCCGGTACCTCAAGCACGGCAACGACGTGACCTTGATCGGGATGTCATACACGTCGGTTGTATGCAAGCAAGCAGCCGACGCGCTCGCCGAAGAGGGAATCGACGCTGAAGTCGTCGACATGCTCAGCCTTTCGCCGTTCGACGAGGAGATCATCGTCGAGTCGGTCAAGAAGACCAACCGCGTCGTAATCGTCGACGAGGACACACCACGCGCCAGCATGGCTTCGGAGTTCGCCGCGATCATTGCCGACAAAGCGTTCGACTACTTGGACGCACCAGTCAAGCGCGTCACCGGCCCGCACACCCCAGTGCCATACAACAAAGGCCTCGAAACCGCCTTCATGCCCCAGCCAGATGACGTTGTAAACACCGTCAAGACCATGTTGGGCGTCTAGTCAGATCGGACCTTCCGAACACACGACCGCTTCATCCTCTTCGGCCAACCGTCGCAACATTCGAAATGGATAAATGCCGGTCGAGTGGCCGTCGGTCCATAGAAACTGCAGGGCGTACCTGCCGACCTCGATGTAGTCGACGACGATAACGTCATCTGGCACCGTAGCCACATTGAGCAGTGTCCGACCGGACATCTCCTCGACACAACCCGCACATGCACATTGCAAGCGCAAATATCGATACGGGTACAAGCACGTTGGACCATCCGACCAAGTGATGGATACCCCTTCGCCGACGAGATCGACGTTGGTTGCGATGATGTTAGGTTCTGACATGGGGATTGGTGATAGTTTCGGCCACGAAGCGCGCCGATTCGCGACCCTGGGCTAACCTTGTTTAAGCGTAACTAACAACCACTCGACAAACTGAAATTCAGGAGCAAAATCGTGACTACAGACACCGATAACATCGTCGTCGGCCTAATCGGCGCCGGCGGAAACACTCGTCTCCGACACATCCCTGGTCTACGAGACCAACAAGGTGTTGAGATTAAGGGTTTAGTGAACCGATCTCTCGAATCGTCGAGACGCGTTGCCGACGAGTTCGGGATTCCTGAGGTCTACGAAGATTGGGTGGACCTACTCGAAGACGACGACATCGACGCGGTCTGCATCGGAACTTGGCCTTACATGCATGCTCCGCTCACCATCGAGTCTCTTGATAACGAGAAGCACGTCCTTGTCGAAGCGCGCATGGCGATGAATTCAGACGAGGCGCTAGAAATGTTGGATGCCTCCAAGCGTTCGCCGCATCTCATCGCGCAGATCGTGCCCGCTCCTCATTCACTTGAGATCGACAGCACGATCATCAACCTCATCTCCGAAGGCTTCATTGGCGATTTGGTTAACGTCAGACTGCAAGTGGGGGCCGGCAGCGATTTCCCAAATCCAGACTTGCCAATGCATTGGCGACACAATCGCGACTTCTCCGGCAACAACATCATGACGATGGGAATCTGGTACGAGGCGATGATGCGATGGTTCGGTCCCGCCAAAACAGTTCAAGCGCTCGGTCAAACAGTCGTCAAACATCGCGTCGATGACGGACGAAGACGTTCAATCTCGATCCCCGACCACCTCGACGTACTCATGGACATGGAGTGCGGCGGCTCGATGAACTACACCGTCACGACCGTTTCCGGATTTGCACGTGCGCTCGACCTTTGGGTCCACGGCACAGACGGCGTAATCCGCGTCGAGTTGGCAGACTCGAACCAATCGGACGGCGCCACCTATGCAGTAAGCGGCGCGCGGCGCGGCGATAGCGCATTGATGCGGATAGAGGTGCCCGCGGAGAACCGCGGCGGATGGCGAGTGGAAGAAGAATTCATCAACGCAATCCGAGGCATCGAACCCGTCACCCACACCAACTTCACCAACGGTCTGAGATACATGCAATTCACGGACGCGGTCTCCGAATCCGTCAAGAGCGGTGACTTGGTGCGACTCCCACTTTAGTCACGGCCATACGGTCGTTCGGATCAACGATCGGGGGCGCTCCATCCTCGGCGAAAACCGAGGTCCAGTGATGTTCGCCATCGTGGGCTGAACAATAACGTTACGTATGTAACATAGAATGCGTCATGCATTCAGATACCGAGTCGTTCTTACAAGAATTAACCGAGATCGGTCGGCGAACATCCTTCGTCAAGCCGGACAAAGTGATGTCGACGATCGAGCCACAGCCTGATCCGCCGACCGTCGATGACACATCAGCGTTATTTAATCCGGCCAAGCCCGTTGAACCGAAACCAGTTCAGCCGAATACCAGCCAACTAGCCGGATCTCCACAAGGAGATGAACAACCTCAAACGGACGTAAGAGACGCGGATGCCGAGCACGTTGAGGTTGACGATACAGACGTTGATGAAACCAGCAACATTGTCAACCGAGTCGCACCGGAGAACGACCGCCTAGTCAACTTGCCGGAGCGTGAACGTCCGCGTGAACGGATGCACCAACTCGGTCCAGCCGGGATCACGACTACCGAACTGCTTGCTATCGTTCTCGGTTCGGGAATCCAAGGCAAGAACGTCAAAAATGTCGCCGATGAGTTGTTGGTTACTTTCGACAGCTTGAGAGGACTCAGCAGAGTCAGCGCTTTCAACATGCGAAAGGTCGACGGAATCGGGAGCACCAAAGCCGATGTCCTCACGGCGGCATTCGAACTGGGTAGACGGGCCGCACTTGAAGATGTCGAGAGCACTGAAGGCGACTACGGGTCACACATGCCGAATGGTGAGAGCATTGCTTGGTCCGTCGCGAAGCAGTTCACGACGCACCTGCGCGATAGCCCTCAAGAAGAGATGTGGATCGTTTTTCTCGATGTCCGGAACCGATATCGCGGAAAAACGCGTGTATACATCGGCTGTTGCGATCAGCTAGTTGCCAAAACCGGCGAAATTCTCAGTCGTGTCGTCGAGCGCAACTTCCCGCGTTACGCATTGGTCCACAACCATCCATCCGGAAGGGGAGACCCGAGCGGCGCAGACATCTCGTTTACAGACCGCCTTGTCATGGCTGGGCACCTGCTCGACATCGAATTGGTCGACCATATCGTGTTGGGTGAAGACATGCGCAGTTTCGTCAGCATGCGCCAGCGAAAGTTGGTGGATTTTTTGACTAACTCACGACCGAGCCGCAAGCTCAGCTAACGTCTTTCGTTTGCCGATCCCAATCGGCGGCTCGGACCCACGCGAATCGTGTGACCGGCCCGCCTCTCGGCAACTCGCCGCCGCATGCTTCGCCAGACACCGGGATGTCTGCGTTTCGCAATACTTGAGCGATGTCAACGCACGGCGTGTCATCAGACTTGCTACCGTACGCGCCGAAAATCAAAGCTCCGTCCCGACTGACCGCGTAGGTGAGCATGTGCCGAGCCAAATCGGGAAGCATTGCAATCGGAACCAAGTCCCAGATCGCGTAGATCCATCGGAATCTCCTAGGCGGCAACCAACCCCAAGCGTTAGCCACCCAAAAATGGTGCGAAATATCGTCAAACCTCCGCGTCGCTTCGTGTAGCAAAAGCGGATTGAGGTCGAGTCCATAAGGCACGAGGGTGGTCCCGCGTTCCGACGCCCACTCCAAGACTGATTCGAGTAGAAATCCGTTGGCGCATCCGAGGTCCAAGAAGTCTCCGTCGCCATCGACGCCTCCCAGCAGAGGAGAGCGTTCCGCCCGCCAGCGTTCGGCGCCACCGCTGAAACCGGACCGTTTTATCGGATCGCTTTCTGCCAGATATGCCGGCTCGAGAAGTCGGATCGAGGCGAGGTGAGCTTCCGGCAGTTTCTGGTAGCCCGTGGGTTGTCGATCGGGTGGTTCTTGGATCATCGGTGTTACGATACTAATCGCGGTTGGAAGTTGGGAAATCGTAGTTGACACTGTCTATATCAGGCGGAACCAAGCGCAACGTAATTCGGGAGCAGAAGCCATGACTCAAACGGTGGCGATTGACCTAAATGCCGACATCGGCGAATCCTTTGCGTCGTACAAGATGGGCATGGATGAAGAGATCGTCAAGCACATCACTTCGGCCAACATCGCCTGCGGATTCCATGCGGGAGACCCCGATTGGATGGCGCGGACTGTCGCACTCGCCGAAGAGCATGGAGTGAGCGTCGGAGCGCATCCCGCCTACCCGGATCTTGCCGGTTTCGGACGCCGTGATATGGCGTTGACTCCTGATGAGGTCGCACACGCGGTTACGTACCAGGTCGGTGCCCTCACCGCTTTCACCGAAGGCAAGAAACTCGAACACGTAAAACCTCACGGCGCTCTCTACAACCGGGCGGTCGGTGACAAAGACATTGCCGCCGCCGTTGTCCGCGCGATACGGAAGATCGACGACGAATTGATCCACGTCGTACTGGCGAACTCGGTGTGGGAAGACGTCGCGCGCAACGAAAACGTCCGTGTGGCTCGCGAATGTTACGCCGATCGTGCCGTAACCCCCCAGGGAACCCTCGTACCACGCTCACAGGCCGGTTCAGTGATCCACGAGGTCGGCGAAGTCGTCGCTCGTTCGTTGCGCCTTGCCTCGGAAGGAAAAGTCACCGCATCGGACGGCAACGACATCGATTTCGCCGCCGACACGATCTGCTTGCATGGCGACACGCCCGGAGCGGTGGAGATGGCAGCTTCAGTACGGACGACCTTCGAATCGAACGGGATTGACGTGAAGCCTCTCACCGCGATCTTGGGTTGACCATGACCGACGTGAATTTCGACATTGGACCAGTGATCGAATATCCGCGCATCCTCCCGGCAAGTGATTCCGCATTACTGATCGAGTTTGGCGACACGATCGACTACGGGATCAACGCGCGGGTGTATGCGTTGCAAACCGAGATTGAAAACTCGGATCTTGGACCCTTGGTCGTCGAATTCATCCCTTCCTACAGGTCATTGATGGTTGAATACGATGCTCTGGAGCATTCCTACGCCCAGCTACGGGATCGTGTCAACGATCTCATTCGTAGATCGGTGAAATCCGATAACACGACGAAGATCGCTGACCAGGATGCTCACCAGATCCCGGTTGCGTACGGGGGTGATTACGGACCCGACCTCGATAATGTCGCAAAACACTCTGGCTTGACCCCGGACGAGGTAATCGCAATTCACTCGGGCACCGATTACCACGTCTTCATGCTGGGTTTCGCCCCTGGATTCCCGTACCTTGGAGGTTTGGATTCTCGGATCGCGTGTCCCCGTTTGGCGACGCCCCGAACGCTGGTGCCAGCGGGTTCAGTTGGGATTGCTGAATCACAAACTGGTGTGTATCCCAACCCAAGTCCGGGAGGTTGGCAAATCATCGGCCGAACACCGATGAGGCTTTTCGACGTTGACGCCGATCCCCCGGCGGCGATGCTACCGGGCACCAAAGTTAATTTCGTCCCGATCACCCGCGATAAGTACGAGACGATGGTTGGTTCGGAATGATCTCAAATGTGGAAGTTGTTTCGCCTGGCAATCGATTGACGGTTCAAGACCTCGGTCGACGCGGTAGCCAAAGGTTCGGAGTTTCAGTTAGCGGCGTCCTGGATATATCGGCCGCAGTCACCGCAAATCGACTAGTGGGCAATCCGGCAGATTCGGCGATGCTGGAAGCCACATTCGGCGGCGTGTCGCTGAGATTCAACAGCGAAACTCGGATCGCGATAACTGGTGCGGAGGTGAATGTTGATGTGGATGGGTTCCAAATGCCAATTTGGGAAACTTTGATTCTGCCCGCGGAGGCGGTGCTTACGCTGTCGATACCATCAACTGGCCTATATTCCTACATCTCCGTCGCTGGAGGGATCGATACTCCGGTTGTTTTGGGATCTAGATCAACACACGTTGCATCAGGGATTGGTGGCCATGAAGGTCGAACACTCGCTGCCGGTGATATCTTGCGGATCGGCGAAGAGATCGACGTCCATGAACGACCACGCGCTGGTACGACGGCTTCAGACGGCATTGTGCCAGGTTCCAACGACCACGAACGCCCCATCCGAGTGACGTCGGCACCTCAATTCGATGTCTTCGATGACGACGCGAAGTCAATTTTTTTCGAATCGATATTCACGATCAGCAACCTAACCGACCGCCAAGGCGCCAGATTGGATGGTGCGTCGATCCACGCAATCGATGGCAAACACGATATCGTGTCGGATCCCGCTTACATGGGCGCGATCCAAGTTCCATCGGACGGCAAACCGATCGTTTTGTTAGCTGATCGCCAACCGACGGGTGGATTCGCGAAGATTGCTTCGGTAGTCAGAGCGGACTTGCCGAGCGTGGTCCAACGCACTCCGGGTTCGAACATCGGGTTTGAACTCGTCAGCATCGAAAAGGCTCAAGAATTAACGCGTGGATTCCTGAATTTGATTCACCATGAACCATTGGTCGAACCAGCGAGCGTTTTTTCGTCGCATCTCGAAATCGATGGCAAAACCTACAATGTTGAGATAGTGCGTCCGACGAAAGTTGAAGACACGATGGACTCCGACGGCATCATCTACGCGGATTTTCGCGACGGTGCCGAACTTGCCGTCACTGTCGAGGCGTCGTACGGACAAACGCACGAAATGAACGGCACCGACGGTTAGGTGATTTCGCAAATATGGGAACAACCGAAACGCTCGGAACACGGAAACTGAATTGGATATCGAACCAATAATCGATGGGCTGTATGTCAGCGGCATCGGAATGGGCATGACGAGCGCCGTGCTCATCATTTTGGCGTTGTCCGTGCGCAGCATGGCTTTGATCGACGCATATTCGAAGCGTCGTGCGGCGGCGAAAATCGCAAGCGACGAAGCCGAACCTGGACCAACCGACGACTCCGGATCCGTTACCGCAAATGATTCTGCTGAAAACGGCGCGTCCCGCGCGGCCGCGATAGCTGTGGCGATCGCACTGTCGCAGCGAGCCGAATCAACCGCCAATACATCGCATTTGGCGTCGTCGGGCCCCGATGCCGGCAAGTCGTACGACGCTTGGTCGACGGAAGGCCGAGCGAGGCAGCGATCTAACCGAGGCCTTGCGCGAGTTGGTAAGGCGTGGAAATGACGAACCGATACCGCATCACCGTGCAAGGTGTGACCTACGACGTTGAGGTCGGCGACATCTCGACTTCGCCGGTCCAAGTGACCGTAGATGGTGTTGGTTACGAAGTCGAGATACCCGAATCCCCTGAATCCCCAACGCCGTCGGCACGTGCATCACGCACCGGGTCACGTCCTGCGCCTCGTCGCCGCCCAGCAGAACGGTCTCGACCATCGCTGTCGGGAGCATCTGATTCCGATGATGTGGTTCGTGCACCGATGCCCGGTCGGATCGTGCGAGTTAATGTTGCAACTGGTGACTCAGTCACGCGCGGCCAGGCGGTCGCGGTACTCGAATCGATGAAGATGGAGAACACCATCGCGGCTCCGCGGGACGGGGTTGTGTCCCAAGTTCATATTTCAGCCGATGAATCGGTCCAGCATGGACAATCGCTGGTGGAGCTCGAATAACTAATGTCGGGCGATGGCGTACTAGACCAAATTCTCGTCGGCTTCGAAGCTATAGGCGAAGATCCTCGCATTGTCGCGATGTGGTTTATCGCTGCGGCGCTCCTCTACGTTGGTATCGCCAAGCGCAAGGAACCCTTGCTATTGGTTCCGATTTCGATGGGAATCCTCTTCGCAAATCTGCCTTTGGGTGAATTCATTCGCGAAGGTGGGGAAGGCGAACCGACCGGGATCCTCCGGACGTTCCAAACCGTCGGATTGGAGACAGACATCTTTCCCTTGCTGATCTTCTTGGGCGTAGGAGCGGCAACTGATTTCTCGCCGATGCTTTCCAACCCGAAAACGCTGCTCTTGGGTGCGGGTGCGCAAGCAGGGGTTTTCTTTGCGTTGATCGGTGCACTGATCCTAGGTGCACTCGGATGGTTCGATTTCGGACTGCTTGAGGCGGCGTCCATCGGAATCATAGGCGGCGCGGACGGTCCGACGACGATCTTTATTGCTACCCGGATGCGCGAATTGGGAGAAGCATTGCCGCACGTCGAAGTGCAAGACATTGTCGGCGCGACCGCGGTCGCCGCGTATTCGTACATGGCGTTGGTTCCAATAATTCAACCACCTTTGATCAAACTATTGACCACGAAGAACGAGCGTCAGATACGCATGGAATATCCAACCGAATCTGTCTCGCGTCGGTCGCTGATCCTCTTTCCCATATTGACCACCCTAGTGGTCAGTGTCTTGGTTCCGTCGGCTTCCCCACTGATCGGGATGTTGATGCTAGGAAATTTGATCAGAGTGTCTGGAGTCGTACCCCGACTCGCCGATGTATCAGAGAATTCATTGATGAACGCAACGATTGTGATTCTCGGATTGTCCGTCGGAGCGACGATGCCGGGATCGATCTTCCTGCAACCCGAAACGCTCGGGATATTTGTTCTGGGATTATTCGCCTTCGCGACCGCGACCATCACTGGGGTGTTGCTCGCGAAGTTGATGAACCTGGTTTCGAAAAGCAAAGTTAACCCAATGATCGGCGCCGCTGGCGTTTCTGCGGTGCCGATGGCCGCGCGAGTCGTCCAGAACATGGGTCAGGACGAAGACCCTGACAACTATCTCTTGATGCACGCGATGGGTCCGAACGTCGCTGGCGTTATTGGCACAGCGACCGTTGCCGGTGTTCTCATCGCCGTGGTCCCTTCCCTTCTTGGTTGAACAGAGTGCCCCCTGAACACCCTGCGCGTGTAATATCGATTTTCGTAAGCAATTGCGCAACTGAAACCGCCGTTCCACGGAGAATCAACAATGCCTGACCTCACGATGCGAGGGGTGTACCCGATACTTTCGACGCCGTTCGATGAAAAAGGGAACATCGTCTTCGATGATCTGGAAAACCAAGTCGACTGGATCATTGATCAGGGCGTCGATGGAGTTGGAATCGCGATGGCTAGCGAGGTTTTCAAGTTCACAGAACAGGAACGGGACGCAGTTCTAAGATCGGTCGTTGACACCGCCAGTGGCCGCGTCAAGGTGGTTATGAACACGGGCGCCGAGGGTACGGATGCGACGATCTACTACTCGAAGAGGGCAGAGGAGCTAGGCGCTGACGCGTTGATGATCCGTCCGACAAGTTACATCCCGACGACTGCTGCGGAGCACATTGAGTTTTTCGTCCGCGTCGCGGAGTCGGTAAGCATACCGATCTTTTTGCAGGACCAAAGCACTGCGCCGGTTCCGCCGGCGATGGCCGTTGCGTGCGCGCGTCGCCATGAAAACCTTTGCTACATCAAAGTCGAGACGCCGCCGACGATACCGCGTATGGCGGAAGCTCAAAGCTTAACCAGTGACGGAACCGACCTCGTGCTGTTCGGCGGAATGGGCGGCGCGTTCTTTTTGGAGGAGTTGCGACGAGGGTCAGTCGGAACCATGCCGGGATCGACGCTGCCCGATAAGTTCGTTCAGATTTGGGAACTGTGGGAGTCTGATGACGAGGCGGGGGCACTTGATGCATTCGACAGATACGCATCCATAATCCGAACTTTGGCGCAAGGTCAGGGGTTGGCGAACTGGATTTACAAACACATCATGTGGCGTCGCGGTGTTTTCAGCCGAGATGGCATCTATGCGCGAGGTCCGTCTCTGAGGCCTGATTCGGCCCACCTGCGAGAGGTCGATGACTTGCTCGACCGAGTCGGCTTGCTCGAAGTTTCCGGTTAGCGCACTAGGCAGGCGTCGAAATGTTGAGGCATTCCCGCAACAACAAGCCACGATGCCGAACCGGCTTCGGTTGCGCCGTTGAGGCGCACGAAGAAATCACTGTCGGAAACTGTCGACGCCATGTCGCGTCGAATCAATCTACACACAAAAATGGAAAGCTCCGGGATTCACGATGGACGTGATTCTCGGCACGACTACCGATTTCCCCGTTTGGGAGTTGGTCTTGATGGCCGCCATTTCACTCGGAGTCGGGTTGACTGGTGGGATCGTCGGCATCGCGCTGGGCGTGATTCGACTACCAATGTTGACCTTGTTCGGCGTCGATCCGTTGATTGCGGCCGGCACCAACCTCATGATCAGCGTGATGGGTTCGACCGTTGGCACACTTGAAGCGGCTTTCGATCATCGCGTTGCACCGACAGTAGTTTTGGCCATGGGTGGGCCTGCGATGGTCGGAGCATTTATCGGCGGTTATTTCGCCAACGTGGTGCCGATCTGGATACTGCTGACAGTGGTCACGCTGCTGATGGGTTGGTCGGCATTGTTCCTCATCGCGTGGTCGGTGCGCATCGTCCGAATACGACGTAGGTATCCGGCAGCACGACTACGCAAGGCGATGACCGGTGGTGGGAATGGGGACGAAATGCACCTTGACCTCAAGCAAATCAGTCGGGAAGGCGCCGCTGGTTTCACGATTGGTTTGATCGGTGGTGCAGTGGGTTTGGTTCTCGGTGTTTTGAGAATGCCGGCACTGTTGGCGATGAAGATGGACCCTCACAAAGCGGCCGGGACGAATTTGGCGATTACTGTGTTCGTCGGTATTTCAGGTTTTGTCGGTCACCTGCTACGGGGAAGTGTCGATTGGCACCTCATCGCGATCATTGGGTTGCCCGGCGTGGTCGGAATGTTCGTCGGAACCCGGATGGCCAACCGATTCGATGCCCCGGGATTGAGACTTGTGGTCGGAATCGTGTTGTTGCTCGTGGCACCAGCGGTCCTGTTCGCTGCTTTTCGCAACATAAACTGACTTCAAACCGAACCGAACGAGACCGAAACTGATGCAAAGCAATTTCCCAGACGCGATGGCAGTTGAGAATCCGTTGCAAATCGCGGGCGTAATCAACGCGTACGCGGCGATTCAGGCGGAGAAAGCCGGGTTCAACGCGATCTACGTTTCGGGTAGCGGTGTCGCGACGGCTTCTTACGGTCTACCTGACCTCGGGATGACGGGCTTGACGGACGTTCTAACGGATGTGCAGAGGATTACATCAGTTTGCGAGTTGCCGTTGCTCGTCGATTGTGACACTGGTTGGGGTGCAGCGTCGTCAATCGCGCGGACCGTCCGAGAGATGGAACGCGCCGGGGTAGCCGCGATTCACATCGAAGACCAAGTTCAAGAAAAACGGTGCGGCCACCTGCCCGGGAAGATGGTAGTGGAGACCGACGAGATGTGCGACCGCATAAAGGCCGCGGTCGACGCTCGCACCGACCAAGATTTCATTGTCATGGCCCGCACCGATGCTTTGGCGATTGAGGGATTGGAGAGCACGCTAGATAGATGCTGTGCGTATGTGGACAGCGGTGCCGATGCGATATTCGCCGAGGCGGTAACCGAGCTGCACCAATACCGTGCCTTTGCATCCCGCACCGACGTCCCGATCTTGGCAAATCTTACTGAGTTCGGGAAAACGCGCCCATTCACAATCGACGAACTACGAAGTGCAGAAGTAGCGATGGCCTTGTATCCCCTGTCGGCATTTCGCGCGATGAGCCGCGCCGCCGAGAGGGTGTACGCTGAAATCAGAAGTGCTGGCACCCAGGAAAAAGTTGTCGACACAATGCAGACGCGTGAGCAACTCTACGAAAATATCGGCTACCGCGAATATGAGCGCAAGATAAACGAACTGTTTTCTGCTCGAGACCAATTGGAATAATTCACATGACCATCATCGCAAAAGGATTGGCTGGGGTCACCGTAGGCGAAACCGCCATTTCCACGGTGGGCAAAGCCGGCGCCGGGCTGACGTATCGAGGCTACAGCATCCAAGACTTGGCGAGGCACGCCACCTTCGAAGAGGTGGCGTATCTCCTCATCTACGGAAAGCTTCCCAATGTCTCCGAGCTAAATGCTTACAACGAACGATTGGCCAAACTCCGTGAGTTGCCTCCGGCGGTGTGCGAGATGCTGGAATCGTTGCCGATGTCGACGCACCCGATGGACGTGTTGCGAACCGGCGCGTCGATGATCGGTTCGCTGGAACCTGAAGGCGAGAACGGGAGGGGAGCGGCGTATGTTGCGGATCGCTTGATTGCCAGCATGACATCGATGTTGGGTTACTGGCATCGTTACGCGCATCGCAAGCAGCGCGTGGACACGCAGTCCGATGAGACTGGTCTAGCCGGACATTTCCTCAGATTGCTGACTGATGCGCCACCGATCGAAACCGCGCGACGCACCCTGGACACGATCTTCGTTCTTTACGCGGAACACGAATTCAATGCCTCTACCTTCACTGGACGGGTTGTTACAAGCACGTTAGCCGACACCTATTCTGCCGTTGTCGCTGCAATCGGTGCTCTCCGCGGTCCGTTACACGGCGGTGCAAACGAAGCGGCGATGGAGTTGATCGCATCGTTCGAAACGCCGCAAGAGGCCGAAAAGTCGCTAAAGCACATGCTCGATGCGCGCAGATTGATCATGGGTTTCGGACATCGCGTATACAAAAGCGGAGATCCGCGTTCGGACATCGTCAAGGAGCTGGCACGTCAACTGTCGAACGAAAGCAGTAACACGATGTACTTCGAAATCTCGGAAAGCATCGAAAATGTGATGATGCGCGAAAAGGGGCTGTTCCCCAATCTCGATTTTTACTCTGCGACCGCGTACTATCTTTGCGGGATACCAACCGTGATGTTCACGCCGTTATTCGCGGTGAGCCGAACCGCGGGATGGGTCGCCCACGTGATTGAACAACGCGATGACAATAGCCTGATTCGACCCAACGCCGACTACACCGGGCCATCAGCGCAAGAATTCGTCGAGTTGCAAGGGCGGTGATGGCGACTCGCTACGACGATCTCATCGCCGAGATTGCGGCGTACGCGTGCCGAGAAGGTGAGATCGGCACTGACGACGCCTATAACACGGCACGGTTGGCGTTGATGGATTCGGTTGGTTGCGCGCTGTTGGCCCTCGGTTTCCCGGCGTGCAGCGACTTCATCGCCACGGACCATGCATCGTCCAACATCCCCGGCGGTGTACCGATTCCCGGCACTGCCCACACTAAAACGGCGTCACAGGCGGCATTCGACATCACCACGGCCATCCGATGGCTGGATTTTAACGACACTTGGTTGGCGAACGAATGGGGACACCCCTCGGACAATTTCGGAGCGATCCTTGCCGCGACCGACAGTTTTGCTCGGGCAAGCCAAAGTGGGTTTCGGATGCGTGAAGTGTTTGAATTCGCCGTTCGTGCGTACGAGATCCAAGGCGTGTTGGCTCTCGACAACGCGTTCAACCGGGTGGGAATAGATCACGTTCTGCTCGTCAAGGTTGCCTCCGCTGCGGTGGCAGCTGCACTTTTTTCCGGCGGCAACGAGGATATCGTTTCTTCGGCGGTTTCTCACGCTTGGCTCGACGCAACTCTTCGCACGTATCGACACGCTCCGAACACGAACGCCCGCAAGTCTTGGGCGGCCGGCGACGCTGCATCGCGCGGATTGATGCTCGGAACGTTCGCCACCCGGGGGATGCCCGGAGTGGAGACAGCATTGACGGCGCCAACCTACGGTTTCCAAGACGTTTGGTTTGAAGGGCGATCGGTGACATTACAACGTGAGTTGGCATCGTACGTAATGGAAAACGTGCTTTTCAAGGTGAAGTATCCGGCCGAGTTTCATGGCCAAACTGCGGTCGAAGCCGCGGTAGCGCTCCATCCACAGGTTGAACATCGCTTGCCGCAAGTAAAAACCGTCGAAATCAACACGCAAGAACCGGCGATTCGAATCATCGACAAGCGAGGTGCGCTTAACAACCCCGCCGATCGGGATCACTGCATCCAATACATGACCGCGATAGCTATGATCAACGGCAACGTAACCTCCGAAGACTACGAGGATGAGGCTGCGGGTGATCCGCGCATCGATGTCTTGCGCGAGAAGATGGTGGTGTCTGAACGCAGGGAATATACAAGGGAGTACCTCGACCCTGATCGGAGGTCGATAGCAAACGCGGTCCAAGTGCACTTCGAAGACGGTAGTTGCACTGAGGAAATCGAGGTACGTTATCCGATTGGACACCGAACGCGGCGCTCTGAGGCGATCCCGTTACTCGGCGATAAATTCGCTGAAAACTTGCGCTCGACCTACGGCGACGGTGATTACTCGGCAAGCGTTCAAGAACTTTTTCGAGATCCGGAATTGCTCGACGAAATGCCAGTTACTGAATTCATGGACGCTTTGGGAGTGATCCGTGCCCAAGAAAGGACAGCATCTAATTGACCAGCAAGTTGACGGGAAGCGACCTGTTGAATCTTTCGTTAAAAGCGGAAGGGGTCGACACTCTATTTGGCGTCGCCGGTGACCACATCCTCGACATGCTTGACCGCATGGTCGACGAACCGTTTCGGATGATCGACACTCGACACGAATCGGGCGCGGTTCATGCCGCCGATTCTTACTCTCGTATCCTCAGACGCGCTTCCGTAGCCCTCTCAACCACACCGGGACACGCTAACGCGGTGCCCGCATTGGCGAATGCGTTTCACTCCGAAGCGCCAGTGGTGAACATCGCGGGCAGTGCCGACTCCTCCAATCTAGGTCGAGGCGCGATGCAGGAGATCGATCAGGTTGGCATAGCGAGGCCGGTTACGAAAGGTGCATGGGAAGTGCCTTCGCCGGAACGCATACCGGAGTATGTTGCTCTCGCCTTCCGGACCGCTTTGAGCGGTCGGCAAGGCCCAGTCCACTTGACAATCCCGCACGACTATCAATCTGCCACAGTTAAAGTCGCAGATTTTGAGCGTTACGCGCCGCGGGAATACAGTTTACCGACGAAGGTATTGGCCGATCCCGAACGTGTACGGCAGGCAATTGAACTGCTCTATTCTGCGGAACGGCCATTGATATTTGCCGGATCTTCGGCTGGAGCGACAGCGTACCCAGCAGTTATACAACGCCTTGTTGAGACTACCCGCGTCCCATTCGTTTCTGAGGATTCTGCTCGGGCGTTGATCCCGGATGCGCATCCCTACAGCTTCGGATTGGGGTACCTGCCGTTGAATCGCGCGGCGCAGATGGTGCGGGACGCCGATGTCGTCTTGATGCTTGGCAAACGATTGGACTACACACTGGGTTTCGGCGGCTCGCCACCCTTCAATTCCAGCGCAAAAATAATCGTCGTCGATCCGTCGCCGGCGCAGATCGGCCGCGCTCGTTCGGCGGAAGTATCGATTCTTGGAGACCTCGGCCCCGTGAGCGATCAGTTGGACGCTGAGGCGGGAAGGTTGTCATGGGAAGAGCGGACCGAATGGGTGTCGTCGTTGCGACGCACGCACGATGAGTGGTTGGCGGAACTGTACGAGATGGCTCGACCGTCAGAGCCGATGCACCCGATGTATGTCAGCGAGGCAGTGCAAAGATATCTCGACGACGATGCCCACATTACGTTTGACGGCGGTGACTATTGCCACTTCTTGCGTGCTTCGATCGCCCGCGAGAAACCTTTCAGGTTTCACAACGTATCGAGTTTTGGCATGATCGGCGTTGGCATCGCCTACGGCCTCGGCGCTCAGGCGGCATTGCCCGGCACGCAGTGCGTAGTGGCGACTGGCGACGGTTCATTCGGTTTCAACGGAATGGAACTTGACACGATGGTGCGCCACAACTTGCCGGTCAAGATTCTGTTGGGCAACAACTCGATCTGGGGAATCGACTGGCAGATCCAAAGAGGCATCTACGGGCGTCCGGTCTGGACCGACTTGGCGCAAGGAACGCGGTACGACCTGGTCGCGAAGGGTTTAGGCGCGTATGGCGAAAATGTGACAAGCGCTGAACAGTTGGAACCAGCCATCAAACGGGCGTTTGACTACAACGGGCCAGCGTTACTCAACATCGAGGTTGATCAGATAATCAGTCCGGTTGCGGAAGCTGCTATCGACCGCAAAATGGGTTCGCACGGATAGATGTCGGCATTACGACATTGGAGATTGAAAAATGATAACCAAAGTTGACAAAACGCGGTCGCCGGATGGCGGCGCGGGATACTTCGATCCCGATTTCGTCGAGCGCAGAGAGTTGCTGCCGGGCGTGACGGCTCGACTAATCTGGGGTGAGCGGGTGATGATGGGCATCATCGACATTGAGCCGGATGCGATCGTCCCATGGCACTCGCACCCTCACGAGCAATGCGGGCGAGTACTCGAAGGTTCCGCGTGGTTCGAGTTAGAGGGGCACGAAAAAACGAAGTTGGTGGCTGGCGAACACTATGTGATCCCGGGGAATGTGCCGCATCAGGTCACGGCTACCGATGAGGGATGTGTTGCCCTCGACATTTGGTCACCCATCCGCCAAGAGTACATCTCCGAGGACATCGGATTTTTCGCCACCGATTGAGGCGTGATTCAGCGATACAGACTGCAATCCGCGTCCGAACGTCAGCGAATGTGACGAACTGACGCAGATTGCGTCCTTACAACTGAGATCGTTACGACTGGCTTACTGCTTAGTCTCCCAGAAGATGTTGCCGATCTCTTCGAGCGCCGCCTTGAACGCTTGGGCCGCATCCATGTCAATGTTCTGCTTGACCTGGCTGCCGAGTTTGCAGGCGTTCCACACGAGTTCGTGGAGGTTGGGGTACTTCTCTAGATGCTCGGGTTTGAAGTAATCGGTCCAGATTATGAGGATGTCGTCCTTCGCCTTTGTGGCGTGCTCTTCCTTGGCAGCGACGTAACGGATAAGATTGTTACGCGCGCCAAGTGTCGATACATCTTCCGATTCGAGTATCAACTCGGTCATGCGGATGCACGTCTGAGCAGCTTGGATCGCGTCATGCGGGTCGTAGATACCGCACGGAATGTCACAGTGCGCGTGTGCCACGCCGAAGGGTGACAGTCTGTCGGCTATTCTTTTGACACTTCCTAGCATTGTTGTGGTTCCTTTCATGCTTCCGCGAGGCAACCTCACGGATAGGTCGGGTGGTAGTCGAATACGGGTCGATTATCCACTTCAAGAATAGACTAACCCGATGTTCGCTAGCGTCAAAAGGATATTACAAAGCATCGGCGCTTTCCCCGGCGCTGTTGTGGAGCGTTTGACCAGCAAATGGGTGGTGGTGGTAGGGCACTCGATGTATCCTACGCTCCAAGATCGGCAACGCGTGCGGGTTAGCCGGCGAGCGTACCGCATCGGATCGCCGGCGCGATGGGATGTCGCATTTTTCGAGCACCCTAATCGTGACCGTTTTTGGGAGACAAAGCGAGTCATCGGATTGCCCGGCGAGTCTGTGCTATTGGTAAACGGGCGACTTTACCTCAACGGTATCGAGATCGATGAACCATTCATTTTCGGGGTGCAGCCGCGCATCAACCGACAATGGCAGTTGCAGGCCAACGAGTACATCTTGTTTGGTGACAACCGACGACGTTCGACCGATAGCCGGCAGTTTGGGCCCGTTCCGCGCAACCGCATCGCCGGGAAGGTTGTTTTACCGGAAAGTGGTCCCGTTGACCACCAATAACCGCGTGTCGGGGATCTGATGTCGTTTTAACTGGGGCTGTCTGATTCGGTCGACATCTCTCGGATCAGAGCGTTGATCCTTCGGGCAATCTCGTGGATCAAAGTGACGATCTCCTCGTCGTCATTCATCTCCGAGGGATCTGGCATATCCCAATCATCGACCTCCGAGAAGTTGATCGCCGGACATGCGTCGGAGTCAACGTTGCAACCCAAGGTGACAATACGCGGCTCGGAAGCGAGCATTAAGTCGGTCAACGCTTTCGGCACCTCGTTGGCGGTATCAAGGTTGAAAGATTCCAAAATCCGCTTAACGGATTGGTTTATCTTTTCGCTGGGCATCGTTCCCGCCGATTCAGATCGCAGGTTTAAACCGAGCCTGGTGGCACTATCGTTGAAGAGGATCTTGGCTGCCACACTCCGACCGGCGTTGTGCACGCAGACGAAAAGAACATCGATCCGGTCGTCACTCATATCTGCTCCTCACGACTTCTTCGGGAATGTCGTTTCCGCCCGGCAATCCAGTTTCAATGACCAATTTGTAAATCAATGCCCCGATCGGCGCGCCCACGAGTGGTCCCAGGATGTAAACCCAGAATCCGCCCTCAGGTCCGGGAATCGCGATCTCACCCCATCCTGCAAGCGCCGCTACGATCCGAGGACCGAAATCGCGCGCTGGATTCCAACCCGCTTGCGTGATCGGCGCAAACAGGCTAATCAACGCGGCAACAGTGAAGCCGATGAAAAACGGAGCCATTCCATTTGTCGGGAGGCCTGCATTGCGCCGTTCGGTGAGGGCGAAAATGACCATTGCCAAGATAGCGGTGCCGAATGCTTCAACCGCGAACGCATGGATCGGCGACACTGTGAGCGCATCGAACATCGCCGGATTTGGAAAGTACTCGCCGAACGCCATCGCCGATTTCTCGCTTCCTTCAGCGCCTCTGACGATGCCGTTGTCAGATTCGAATTGATCGATGAACGGATTGAAGAGGATCAAGACCGCAATACCTGCTAGAAACGCACCAATTAGCTGCGAACCCCAATAGGCAAACAGGCGATTCATTGGGAATTGGTCGCGGCGGAATATCGCAAACGCGAGACTGACTGCGGGATTGAGGTGTGCACCGGAAACCGCACCACTGACGTATATCGCGATCGTCACGCCGAAGCCCCAGACCACAGCTACTTGCCACAGTCCGACCTGCGCTCCGGTGTAAACCGCCGCGGCGACTGAACCAATGCCGAACAGTACCAATACGAAGGTGCCTAGTGTCTCCGCCATGCAGGCGTTCAGCAAGCTCGACCTTATTGGAGCGTCTGAACTCGCCTTGAAAAGGCTCATCAGCGGATTCCCTTGATCCACCGCGCCGCATCGATCGCGAAGTAGCTGATGATGTTGTCGGCACCAGATCGTTTGATGCTAAGCAAGACTTCCAAAGCCGTGATCTTAAGATCAATCCAACCGTTTGCCGCAGCGGCGTGAACCATCGAATATTCGCCGCTCACGTTGTAGGCATACAACGGGTAGTCTCGGAACTGAGAACTCGCCGAAGCGATCACGTCGAGATAGGAAAGGGCCGGTTTGACCATGATGAAATCCGCGCCCTCGTGGATGTCGGCCTCGATCTCCAGCATCGCCTCGTCGTGTTGGCTCGGCGCCATTTGATAGGATCGACGATCGCCGAAACTCGGAGCCGAATCCGCGGCGTCTCGGAAGGGCCCGTAGAAGGCCGAGGCGTATTTCGCCGAGTATCCCAGGATCTTTACGCTTTCGTGGCCAGCATCATCGAGCGCGGCTCTAATTGCTGCCACCTGTCCATCCATCATTGCTGAAGGTGCTACGACGTGAGCGCCAGCATCGGCGTGAGACAACGCGGTTTTCGCCAGCAAATCCAACGTCGCATCGTTGTCCACTTCGCCACTATCGGTGAGTTGACCACAATGTCCGTGATCAGTGTATTCGCACATGCACACGTCGGTAATCGATTCAGCCGATGGCAACCGCGCCTTCAACTCGGCGACGCTGCGTTGGACCGCCTCGCTCGCGGACCAAGCTCGTGTACCCGTAGCATCTTTGGCGTCCGGAATGCCGAAGAACAAAAACCGATTTACGCCTGCGAGCATGGCAGTTTCCGCCTCACGCATCGCTTCATCGACCGACAAACGAGCGATTCCGGGCATCGACGGCACCGGTTCACGCCGGTTTACTCCGTTAATGACGAACATCGGGTATACGAATTCGGAACCGTCGAGCTGCGTTTCAGCGTTAGAAGCACGCGTCTCGACGCTCGACCGCAATGGTCGAAATCGTCGGAAATCGGGGAGGGCGGATGATGACATGACGCTCAGGTGTTGTCTCGGAAATAGGTTGATAGAGCTGAGACCATTGCGGGGATTGACTGCTTTTCGGGGACAATGTCCACTCGAACTCCGAGAGATGTTGCCATTTCGGCCGTTATCGGTCCCATGCAGACTACAATCCCGTTGTTAATTCCAGTTACATCTCCGCCGAGGAGGCCGACTAGGTTTTTCACCGTGGATGAGCTGGTGAACGTAACCACGTCGATTCCAACATCGAACGCTGTCAGTGCTGCCTCAGCGGAATCCTCGGCGGTCACGGTTCGATATGCAGCGACCTCAGTTACGTTCGCACCGAGTTGACGTAATCCTCTCGGCAGCGTCTCTCGTCCAATATCTGATCTGAACACGACGGCGGATTTGGGCGCGGCATCGCGGTCGCGAAATGCCTCCACTAATCCCTCGGCCGTAAACGTGTCCGGTGTGAGGTCAGAAACGATGCCGTGCGACCTCAACGCGGTGACCGTAGCTGGTCCAACTGCCGCGAATTTATTGCGGGCTAACGCGCGTGCGTCTCTTTCGACGGCGTTGAGGCGTTCAAATACATGATTCACGCCATTCGGACTGGCAAAAGCTATCCACTCAAACGAATGTATATTCGCCAAGGCCGCGTCAAGATCCGCGGTATCTTCAACGGGCGCCGATCTAATAACCGGGCATTCGACGACATCCGCACCCAAAGCCGTCAACCCTTGCGCCAATCTGCTAGCTTGGCTCCGTGCACGCGTAACGAGAACGCGCTTGCCGAAAAGAGGAAGATTGTCGAACCACGCGATTCGGTCTCGCAGTTCAACAACGCGCCCGATAACCAACGCAATCGGAGCGGTCAATCCGGCATCGCGTACCTTGATTTCAATGTCGCTCAAAGTACCGGTCGCGGTTATTTGCCTCGTTGAAGTTCCGCGATGGATGGCCGCTACGGGTTCGTTTGGCGAGCGGCCGTAGCCGATCAATTCAGATGCAATCTCGCCGATCCTTGTGGCACCCATCAACACGACGACGGTCCCATTGGTGTTTGCGACAGCTTCCCAGTTGACCCTCGTTTCGGAAGCACCGGGGAGTTCGCTGCCCGTGACGATGGTGACTGATGAAGCGATGCCGCGATGCGTCACGGGGATACCGGTATAGGCTGCGGCACCGATGGCTGAGGTAACACCTGGAACCACCTCGAACCCAATCCCGGCATCGGCAAGCGCCAACGCTTCTTCGCCGCCTCGACCGAAGACGAAAGGATCCCCACCTTTTAGTCGGCATACATCTTGACCGCGCTGCGCTCGGTCGATCAACAATTCGTTGATTTCGGTTTGTGTCAACGCCACGGCACCAGGGGCCTTGGCGGCTGAGATCAGTTCTGCGCCATTTCGAGCCTCGCGAAGCAGTTCGCTAGACGCCAAGCGGTCGTACACGACCACGTCTGCGTTGCGAAGCGCGTTGAGACCCTTGACCGTTATCAATCCGGGATCGCCGGGTCCCGCGCCAACTAGCTGGACGGTGCCCATTTTCGTCACTATGCACTCGAAACGGCGGGCAGTTGAGGCAATAAGTCTAGCGCGCCTTGTTTGATGAGATTGTCGGCGACCCGCTTCCCGAGCTCGATACCGTATTGGACATCTGAAGAATCGCGGTGGCGAACGATATTGGTTCCTGAAGCTTCGGACACAAAAGCGGCGAGCGTCAATGTGTCGCCGTCGATTCGCGCATGGGCACCGATGGGCGCGCTACATCCACCTCCGATGTGAGCCAAAAATGCTCGCTCGGTTTCAACGCAGATTCGAGTTCCGGTGTGTTCAATAGTCGAGCAAAGTTCGCTGGCGACTTCGTCATCCGCACGAGTTTGCAGCGCCAGCGCACCTTGCCCCGGTGCGGCGACGAATGACATGCATCCTAAGTACTCCGATATGCGGCCCGCCATTCCGAGTCGCTTCAGTCCCGCCGCCGCCAATACGAGGGCATCAATCACTGATTCCTCGTCTTCGAGCATCGCCAATCGCGTCGTGACGTTTCCACGGATGGGTTTGAGTATCAGGTCTCCTCGTTCGCTACTAATTAATGCACGTCGACGAGCACTCCCAGTACCAACGATCGCGGCCGCAGGGAGGTCGTTCAGCCCAACTCCGAGATTGCTGATTACAACATCACGGGGATCTTCGCGATATGGCACGCCGGATATGACCAGACCTTCGGGGATCTCTGAGGGAAGGTCTTTGAGGCTGTGCACCGCAATGTCAATTTCGCCTTCGAGTAGGGCGGCCTCGATCTCTTTTACAAACACGCCGACACCGATCTCGGAAACTGCTTCGTTAGGACGGAAATCACCGCTCGTTTTGATCGAAACGAGCTCAATGTCGATGTCGTCGAACCGTTCGTTCAACGCGTTCGCGACTTCGTTGGCCTGTGCGATTGCGAGTTGACTATCGCGACAGCCTAAGACGATTTTTCGTGCGGCAGGAGTCATGTAAAGGCATTCTATTCTTGACGGTTGAGCGCTGCGCGTTCTTCGAGTGCATCGACCAACATGTCTCGCGCCGCGTCAGGATTGCCGCCACGGAATGCGCTCAACATCCGATCGGTAATCGACTCCGCCCAATCGTCAGGAGTCACAGGCAATTTTCGTGACCTCACGTCTTTCCTGACATCTGCGAGCATCGGACCCATGTCCGCCCACTGCAAGCATCGGCAATACCCGTGATCCGATATTCGCTCCCGAAGTCGTCTCGCTAGTGCAGGGCTCGTTCCGGCAGTGGACACCGCCACCGTCACGTCTTGTCGCTGGATCAACGCCGGCGCGATAAAGGTGCACAACGGAGTGACGTCCATGACATTGAGTAGGATGTTTCGTTCTGAGGCTTCCTGCGATATCGCTTCGTTGGTCGCCGCGTCGGACGTATCAGCAACGATAACCACCCACGCTCCGGCCAAATCACCCGGTTCGTACTTTCGTCTCACCCAGTCGATCTGGCCCGACGCTGCCATCGTCGCAAGATCGTCAGAGGTTTCATCTTCAGGACTAAACAGCGTTACATTGGCACCGCAATCGACTAGGTACTTGACCTTTCGTTCGCCTTCGTGGGGATCACCGCCAAATACGAGGCAGTGACGGTCTTTGACGTCGACGAAAACTCCGTAGTAGCGAGGCATGGTGACTACCCAATCGCGGCGACTGCGGCGCGTTCGACGTCGACATTGTCATCGACGAAATAACGCACTCGTGTCTTTTTGTACTCTCGGTGGCTGTAGAGCAGTTGGTAATCGGTTAACTCAGTTTCTCCCGCGATCTCCAATGCAATGTCTTCGCACTCGTCGCGGGTCACGGCGTGGATCATCGAGAAATGTGAGAATCGCCAGTCGTCGTATCTTGGGCGTTCGTAGCAGTGAGTGATTGCCGGATGCTTTGCCATCTGTTGGCCCACTTCGATAGAACGTCCTTCGGGTACATTCCACACCACCATTGCGTTGGCCGAAAAACCTGCCCGACGATGGTGGAGCACCGCCGCGTAACGACGCATCAACCGGCGATCCACCATCTCGTCTGCTTTGGCGAAAAGTTCTGGGACACTCAGTCCCAACCGTCCAGCCATCGCATCAAACGGACGGACTTTCAAGGGCAAATCTTCTTGGAATTCACGCACAAACGCGATGTCGAAATCGCTCAGATTTTCGTCAGCAACGGGCACGCCGTTCGATGCTGTCCTATTCTCCCCGCCGCCAGCGAACTTGGCGTCCGGCACGAAGTATTCTGTCGCATTCGACACGTTTTTGACCATATCGAAGTTAACGCCGATCTTGAAAAATCGGATCGTCGGCAGTAGGCGGGCTGTTTCCGCACCGGAGAGGTCAGTGAGTTTTTCGACCTCAGTAGGGATATCTTTACCCGGCGGAAGCGCCAACGTGAACCACAGATTGAATTCACCGTTTCGAGCGTAGTTGTGGCTGATGCCGGGATGCGCGTTCAATATGTATGCACCGCGATCTAGGCGATCATCTGAGAAACGCATCGCCACAAGGGTCGACGTATAGCCCAAACGGCGGGTGTCGAAAATCGCACCAATCTGCCGAACCACGTTCTTTCGCTTCAATTCACGCACGCGATCGATGACTTCGGACTCCGCGATTCCGCACCGAATGCCGATATCGCGGAACGGTTCACGCACGAGCCGGAAATCGGACTGCAAGATGTTCATTACCTCGCGGTCGACCCTATCGAATTCGTCGCGCGTCAATGCAGATTCCCGTGTACGTGATGGATGAAAGCCCAAAACTGGACTGAATCCCGATTATATCGTGCTTGAATTACGCTGATCTGGCCAAAATCGACAGGCCAAAACGACCGTTTAGTTGGCGAGTTGCTGTAATACCCAATCGGCTGCAACGTTACCGCTCTGGACGGCGCCTTCCATCGTCGCTGGCAATCCGGTATTCGTCCAATCACCGGCTACGTGAAACCCCGTGATGTCGACATTTGGACCGAGACGATGAGTGCGCGAACCAGGTTTCACCTTGATCGTCGCTTCGAGAGTCTTAACCACGGCGGAGTTGATCACGGAATTGTCGCGCGCCGTTGGGAAGGCGCGTTGCATTGCTGACGATACCCGCTCAAGGATCTCTTCTTTTTTCAAATTCGCCCATGTATCGGCTCCACTCAATGAAATCACGACATGCTGAGTCTTGTCGCCTGAAGTATCCCTGATGGCAGAGTCGTTGAAGACCCATTGCAATCCAAGGTCAATAAAGGCCATCACCGGCACAGTCATCACAGGTTTTTCGTACCACAGATGAACGGCGACGATAGGGGAGAAGTCGAGTGTTGTCAACGAACTCTTGACGGCGTCAAAAGTTGCGTCAGACATTGGCAGTATGCGATTGAGAGCGTTCGGTGCCAACGCCGAAATTACGTTCCCGGCCCGCAAAGTCTGGTCGTTGGACAACACGATTTCAAACTGCCCCGAATCGCAGCGATTAACGGAGACTACACGGGCGTTCATCACCAGTTCGGCACCCCGCGACTCCAAGAGTTCGGTTGCTGGAGTGCCCACGAGCGACGACAATCCCTTCTTCGGATAACCAATCGCTGCATCGCGTACGTTTCCTAACAGCGCAGACCGCGTGAATTCGAGTCCGTCGATTGCAGCTACCTCATCGATAGCGCAGTTGAAGACCGGCAATATGAAGAGAGACCAGAAACGATCAATCGCGGCCGGAGATTGGCTCCGACTCGAAAGCCATGCGCCGAACGAATTGGTACGCAGCCGTTGATGTTCGTCGTCGCCGATCAAATTGAGCTTGATTTTGATCAGGAGACCAAAAATCGAAATTCTGTCGGCCCATCGGAGGTGACCGTAGTTGAGTAAAGCGAACCCGTTTCCGAATACGCGGCTCGCCCGCAGGTTGGAAATCTTACCGTTCAGCGACACCGGGACATCGAGCGCGGGGCGCAGGTCAAGACAATCTCTCGTGCCCAAGTCTTCCAAGAGTTCGAGGAATTGGTGGCAGACGCCTAGGATCACGTGTTGCCCGTTGTCGATCTCCTCGCCGCTGATCCGGTCAACGAACGAGAACGCTCTTCCGCCGAGGAAAGGGCGTCTTTCGACCAAGGTCGGCTTGACGCCGCGTTTTAATAGGTGGACGGCGGCGGCGATGCCGGTGAGGCCACCGCCAAGGATTATGACGTCGCGTTCGCTCAAATCCTGTCCTGCGGATCATTGCGACCAACCTTGCGTAACGTACCTCGCCAAGCGACACCGAGGGTCATCGACAGTTTCTCCGATGTGGAAAGACTGACACGGTTGGACAAGACATCAACATCATCTTCGCCGATCTTGTCCAAGATTCGCGAGTAGAAGCCGCTCATCAGCTCGAGGCATTGTCTACCTCGTGTGGCCAAAGGGATAACTCGTTCGCCGCGTTCGTAGTAGCCGCGGGCGCGTTCGACCTGGAATCGCATCATTCTTTTGAAGTTGGCACTGGATGTGTCGAGCGCAAATTCGGTTTCGGACACTCCGAATTGACGCAGTTCATTTCGGGGCAGGTAAACTCTGCCGTTGCTGTAGTCCTCGCGAATATCGCGGAGTATGTTCGTCAACTGAAACGCGATTCCTAAGTCATCAGCATATTTGAGGGCATTCGGTGACTGATGACCGAAGATGCTGATGCATATGAGCCCGACCGAGCTCGCGACGCGCCGACAGTAAACGCTGAGGTCCTCAAACGTCTCGTACCGGTTCGTCCCGATGTCCATCCTGCAACCATCGATCACATCGACGAAATACTGTTTGTTCAAGTCGAATCGTTCTATTGCGTGTTCAACGGCAATAAAAATCGGATCGTCTTCGTAACTGGTGAAGCTTCGATTGTGCAGCGCGACCTGCACCCGATCCAGTTCGCTCGTCGGGTCTCGTCCCGCGGCAGGCTCGTCCACAATGTCGTCGCACAGACGGCAGAACGCGTATGTAGCGTAGATTGCGCGTCGCAGTTCGTGCGGAAGTGCTAAAAACCCGATGTAAAAGTTCGAACTTGACGAACGAGTTATCCGGGCGCACTCACGATACGCGGTTTCGATCCGGTTGTCCAACATTTCTGACATGCGACATCGGTTACCCCAACCCTGATCGGCGCTGAGAGATTCCGAGGAATGCGTTGGGCGGCACTGGCGGAAGCCCAATTAACTTTCTCGCAACGATGTTCAGCATGATCCGAACCTTTTTTACTCGCGCCACCGTTGGCCGAACTGTGAGCGTATCGTAGTCCAACTGCTCAATCGCATCCAGAACGGAGAGTCCCCCAGCGGTGATTGCAGAGAACTCAAGCCGGAAATCACGTTCCAAATGTGCATAGAGACCATAACCGTTTCGAAATAGGTCGCGAGTGCGTTCGACTTGGAACTTTATCAACTGGCGATACTCGGGGGTCGGTTTTCGATCTCTAATGGTTGAAACATCGACATCGAACGCGGACATGTCAGACTCGGGAATGTAGATCCGACCTTTTTCAAAATCGCGCCAGACATCTTGCCAGAAATTCGCAAGTTGTAACGCAATACAAGTATGATCTGACAACGCTGCCATTTTTTCGGAGAAGTATCCGTACAGGTACAGAACAAGGTGACCGACGGGCGTCGCGGAAAAGGTGCAGTACTCCACCAATGCTTGGTAATCCGTGTACCGTTTATCCCTCTGATCACGCCGATTTGCTTCAATTAATCGTAAGAAAGGCTCCGGGGGTATAGCGAATTCTTCGATGGTCTGTTTCAACGCTTGGAACCACACCAGATTTGGAGTGCCATCGTAGCAGAGCATCAACTCATGTTGCCACCGATCGAGCAGATCTAACCGATCCTCGTCTACCTCATCTCCAAGGTCGTCGACCAACCGACAATACGCGTAGACCGAGTAGAAATGCGGTCGCAGACTAGCTTTGATAAATCTGCTGCCGACGTTGAAGTTTTCGTAGCTCTTACCGGCCAAGTTCCTGCATGCTTCGTAGGCTCCTGCGACATCTCTCGCGTTGCCAGTGAAATGTACGGTCGCGTCCATGGATATAACGTCCAACGAGGTCGATAGAGCCTTCACGCACTTCGTTCGACTAAGAAATCGCCGAGTTCACGGAAATCACTGCTGACACTTGGGTCCAGTCCCAATTCGTCGATGATTTTCTCCGCTTCCAACCAATGATTGGCCGACATCGAATCACAAAATTGGTAGGTGCCAATCGAATCCATAATTTCGAGCACCGTCTCCACGTCTTGGCCGGTTAAGTCGGCCTTGCTGTAGATGCTCTGAATCTTGTTAGCCGCTGCGCCACGCACCGAACTGAGCGCGTGGACGGCTGGGAGTGATTTCTTCTTGTTGTAAATGTCGCCGCAAACCGGTTTGCCGGTCTCATCGGAACCCCACACGCCGAGGATGTCGTCCCGGATCTGGAATAATCGACCGAATTGGTATCCAACCCTCCGGAGGCCGTCGGCGATGCGCTCATCCGACCTGCCGTTGCCAGCAACGAGCCCGCCAACGTGAAGACTGACCTCGATCAATGCCCCGGTCTTCCTTGCGATCATTGTGAGATATTCGTCGATGGTTACTTCGTTTCGATTCTCGAATGATATGTCCAGATATTGCCCTTCGATCATTGACAAGTACGCTTCCACGATCAAGCGTTGGGCTTGGATCGAGGTTGGCAAATCTACGCCGAATTCCAACAATTCACGGGCTGCACGGTCTGCGACCTTTAACATCGAATTGCCCGACACAATGGCCATCGGTTCGCCCCAAACCACCCACATCGTCGGCCGATGGTGCCTGAATCGATCCTGGTCTTCGATGTCATCGTGCACGAGCGAAAAATTATGTATGTATTCGAGAGCGATCGCTGCGGGCAGAGCGAGCTCAATCTCACCGCCAACAGCTTCAGCTCCGAGTAACGCGATGGTGGGCCTAAGGCGTTTACCTTCCGTAGCAACCAGATCTGAACCGTCTTTGTCTGCCCAACCCATGTGATACCGGTGCGTGGCGGTTATCTCGGACGCGTAACCTAGCAATTCGGCGCGTAGGGCACGATCGATCACCGATTGGTAGCGAGCGAAAAACGACGGTAGTTGGGTTCGTTCTGCTATAGCGGGCATGATGTGTTCACAAATGATACGCAATGTCAATGCTAAGCATCTGTGCCGGCTGTTACCGCTAATCGAGCACTGGACTCGACAACCTAACGCGACTACGCCCCGCAATTCCGCGGGGCGTAGTCAAGTGAATCTGATCTACCGCACAGTTCATGCGGCTATAGGCAGTCTCTTCGGTTGCTCAGATTCACTTTTCGGCAGCTCGATCTTGAGAATTCCGTTTTTGTACGACGTAGTCGCCGCGTTGATGTCGACGCCTTCTGGAATCCTGAGCGCGCGATAGAAACTCCCGGAACGACGTTCTCGAACCAGATAACTACCGCTCTCTTTGGTCTCTTCACATTCGTTCTTGGCGACTATTCGCAGCACACCGTCGTCAACCGTAACGTCGATCTGCTCAGGGTCGAATCCCGGGAGTGACGCCTCGATCGTGTATCGTTCCGCGTTGTGGGCCACATCCACTCCGAGTTTTGACGGCACATCCAGGTTCGGCCTCGATGGCGTTGCGGTGCCCCAGAAATCGAATGGGAATACGGCGGTGCGGTGGAACGGACTCCAACGTGTCAATGCTGTCATCTAGCAATCTCCTTTTGATGCATCGTGAGCATTGCAGATGCTCACATGACTCAGATATTAAATATAGATACGTATCGTATCAAGTTTTGTTGTTGGCATGTTACAATTAGCAACACGACACGCATCACATCTTGACGCATGCGCCGACAACGGCGTATACGTGCCATACGCCAGGGAGCCTGATGACAATTTCACCGGAAAACTTCACACACGGAGCAAGAGCGGCGATCGATGCCGCCGTTCAACTAATGTTGCAACGTAAAAACGTCCAATTGGACGTTGAGCACATCCTTTTCGCGATGACCGACGGTGCCGAAAGCCCCGTACGTCAGATCCTCGATTTTCTCGAGGTCGACACTGAAGAGTTGCGCACAGACTTGATGCACCTGATCGACGCCAAACCGCAGGGCATTGGCCAGCAGGTGGGTCGTCAAAGACAGGTTTACATCACTCCAAGGGCGCAGAACGCCATCAGCAAAGCCCAAACGATACAGCGTAAAACTTTCCGCGACGACTTGATGAGCATGGATCACTTGATGATCGCCATCGTGGAAGAGGCTGACGGCGAATTAGCCAAGGTGCTGGCGAAGCACCGCATCACAGCGGAACGCGTCTACGTAGCTGACCACCAGGTCAGAGGCGCTGCTCGAGTCACATCGCCTGACGCTGAACAGGCTTACGGCGTGTTGCGAAAGTACACGACCGATCTAACCAACTTGGCTCGCCAGGGCAAGCTCGACCCGATAGTCGGTCGCGACTATGAGATTCGTCGCGTCATGCAGACACTCACTCGGCGGACCAAGAATAACCCAGCCCTAATCGGTGACGCCGGCGTCGGGAAAACTGCAATTATCGAGGGATTAGCCCAAAAGATCGTCGCAGGTGATGTCCCAACGATGTTGTCGGGCAAGCGCGTATTGGCCTTGAGCATCGGCGTCCTGCTAGCGGGAGCGAAGTTCCGCGGCGAATTCGAGGAGCGGTTGAAGTTGGTTATCGATGAGGCGCAGGCATCGGCAGGGGAGATCATCCTTTTTGTTGATGAGCTCCATTCGGTCGTCGGCGCAGGCACGGGTAGCGAGGGTTCGCTCGACGCGGCCAACATGATGAAACCGGCGCTTGCGCGTGGTGAACTCCAAGTCGTTGGCGCTACAACCCCGGAGGAGTACCGACGATTCATCGAGAAAGACACCGCGCTCGAACGCAGATTTACACCCATATGGGTTGAAGAGCCCGACGCGGAGTCGGCAGTCGAGATGTTGAAGGCGATTCGTGGCAATTATGAAACGCACCACAACGTTGAACTAACCGATGCCGCGCTCAGGGCCGCGGCCCGGTTGAGCGACCGCTACATCACTGATCGACAGCTCCCAGACAAAGCTGTGGACCTGATCGATGAAGCGGCCGCCAAGGCTAGGATCGAACGCGCCCCGGCAATGGCGATCGACGAAGAGAACAGCACGACAGATGCAACACCTTTGGTCATTGACGAGAAGGACATCGCGGCACTTATTTCGGAGAGGATTGGTGTCCCATTGGACCAACTGGTTGAGGAAGAGGTCGAGAAACTTCTCAAACTCGAAGAGAGGCTACACGAGCGGGTGATCGGACAAGACGTGGCGGTCAAGACATTGGCAGATGCGGTTCGTCGTGGCAGGATGGGTCTTAAAGATGCGAATCGGCCGACCGGCGTTTTCCTGTTCATGGGGCCGACCGGAGTAGGCAAGACCGAACTCGCTAAGGCATTAGCCGAGTTCATGTTCGATGATCCGAACCACATGATCAGACTTGACATGTCGGAATACGAGGAACGCCACTCAATATCTCGGATGATCGGCGCACCACCCGGATACATCGGTTACGATGATGCCGGGCAGTTGACTGAAGCTGTTCGACGTCGGCCTTATTCGGTCGTCCTGCTCGACGAAATCGAGAAAGCTCACCCCAGCGTCTACGACAGCATGCTTCAGATCTTCGATGATGGTAGATTGACGGACGGCCATGGACGCACCGTCGATTTCACGAACACGATCATCATCATGACTAGCAACTTAGGTACGGCTGACCGGAATCGGGGAGGATTAGGGTTTGCGACTGACGCCGATGATGGGCGACGCAATGAGTTTGATTCGCCTGGTATGACGCATCGTCATCAACAAGCTTTGAGATCGCGGTTCGCACCGGAGTTCCTGAACCGAATCGACGATATTGTCGTGTTCGATGCGTTGGGGCGAGACGAGATCGATCAAATCGTGCGAAAATTCATCCGGCAGGTCGAGCAGCGACTCGAAGACCGTGAGATTTCGATTGAACTCACCGATGCCGCGGAAAGTTGGATCGCTGAGCGCGGTTATGACACGTGGATGGGAGCCCGTCCGATGTCAAGAGCAATCCAGCGTTACATCGAATCTCCCTTGGCCTTGGCATTACTGAATGGTGAAGTCAACGACGGCTCTAACATCGTCATCGATGTTGATGATGGACAGATCGTATTCAACCACGACGCGATTTCAGACTTCGTCATAAACACGAAAAATGAATTGGCTGAGGCCAGTTGAGAATCACGTGAGCGTTAGAATCGAGACAAGACCTGAACCGTAAGAATCCCCTACAACCGTCGGTTCAGGTCATCTCGGTTTGATACCGTCAGACGACCAAATATCCCACGACGATTCGATCGTCGTGAGCGGCAATTCCGGTCGCTTTTCTCCAAGTCGTCTGCCAGGTTACGTTCTTGGTGTTCTCGCCCGAAATCCGAAATGGGTCCAAATCGGCATCTGGTCAGTCGTTCTGGGTTCCACCGCGCTAGGCATCGGGTTGTGGGTTGGTGACTATCTCGATATCACCGATGTCGGTTATCTAGCGACCTTTTACCTGAATCTTGTCGGGGCAGCCACGATCATCTTGCCGTTGCCCGGTGTTTTGGCCGCGTGCGTCGCCGCTGAACCGTCACTGGGTCTCCATCCCGTGATCATTGGATTCGTCGGTGCGGCTGGTGCTACTTTGGGCGAGACAACGGCCTATTTGGCTGGTTTCGCCGGTCAAAACGTTGCGATGAAGTTTCGTTGGTATCCGCGCATCCACGATCTGATGGAGCGTAACGGCGCGGTGACTCTCTTTGTGGTATCGGTAGTTCCGACTCCGTTTTTCGACCTCGCTGGAATCGCTGCGGGTGCGCTCCAGTACCCGTATCGGAAGTTTCTCATCTATGTATTCGCGGGCAAATTGATTCGTCTGATCATCATGGCGTACGCGTGCCGTTCAGGAATCGAATGGTTGAGAACTATTTATGAGCTGAATCTGCCGATAGGATAGTTGTTCAACGATCTTCAACAGCAACCGCCTTATCACCGATTCTGCAGCCCGAATACTTAACCGCAGCGATGTCCGCCTCAAACGCATCCGACGTTTCAATCCAACAGGGCAACCTATCGATCATCCTCGTCGCGGCTGGTCGATCATCACGGATGGAAGGCGTAGACAAGCTGTTCTTGTCGATCGATGGACGTCCGGTGTTTTGGCACTCATTGGCGGTATTTGACGCGTGCGGATTGGTGAACACCGTCATCGTTGTAACGCATCCATCAAGAACCCATGAGTTTCGGGAGAGCATTGAACAAAGCGGATTCTCAAAGCCTTACCAGATAGTTGCGGGCGGGGATCGTCGACAGGATTCGGTGCGCAACGGTATCGAAGAACTCGGTCGGATCAAAGACGACGCAACGTTTGTCGCCGTTCACGACGCGGCTCGACCATTCGTCGATGGGGACATGCTAGCGCGCGGTGTTTTCGCGGCTGAACGTATCGGCGCCGCCATCCCTGTTGTGCCACTCAAAGACACCATTAAACGGGTAGCCAACGGACTGGTCGTCGAAACTCCGCAACGGGATGAATTGTTTTCGGTCCAAACCCCCCAAGTATTCAGATCTGAGATACTCCACGCCGCCCATGAAACCGTCGATCAAGAGGTAACCGACGACGCGTCGATGGTTGAAATCGCGGGTGGTCTGGTAGGGACGTTCGAAGGATCCTACAAGAACATCAAGATCACGACCCAATCCGATATTCCGATCGCCCGCGCGATCGCGGCAGGTCATCGGTCCTCGCCAACGTATTGCTCTGGAATCGGTTTCGATGGTCATCGCCTCGTTGACGGCGGCCCGTTGCGGCTCGGTGGTACAGAGATCGACTTCGAGAAGCATCTCCAAGGACATTCAGATGGTGACGTATTGATGCACGCGGTAGCGAGTGGGATATTGGGCGCATCCGGTCTTGGCGATCTCGGCGGGAACTTCCCTTCTGGCGATCCCAAATACACCGGTTTCAACAGCGCGCATTTCATCCGAGAAGCGACCACGCGGGCCGCGTCGCTAGGGTGGAGCATCGACCATGTCGACACCACGGTGATTGCGCAACGCCCCAGATTGGCGTCTCACGCGCCAGCGTTTCAGTCGAACATCGCTGATGCAATCGGTATCGCCACCGAACGGGTGAATGTGAAAATCACCTCAACCGACGAGGTAGGTGCCATTGGTCGCGGCGAAGGCATCGCGGCCCAAGCGATCGTGACGTTAGTTCGCTAACTTAAGGCACTAGTAGAATCTTTCGAGACCGACCTCGATTTCCCAATCCCGATTACCCGATCATGTTTCTTTACAACACGCTCACTCGCCAGAAAGAGGAGTTCAAACAGATTTCCGATCCGGTTCGGATGTATGTGTGCGGGGTTACCACTTACGACGAACCACATTTGGGTCACGCGTTGTCGTCCATGATTTTCGAGGTGATGCAGTCCTACATGCAGTACCGCGGGATCAATGTCAAACGAGTGCAAAACTTCACTGACGTCGACGACAAGATCATCGATCGTGCGGCCGAAACCGGGGTCGATTGGTTCGAGTTGACGCAAGAGCATGTTGACACGTTCTTCGAGGCCATGGACGGACTCAACGTCAAAAGGGCGGACGTGTATCCCCGTGTTTCGGAAGAGATGGATTCAATCATCCAGTTGATCGGAGAGTTGGTCGATTCAGGAGCTGCGTACGAAGCCGGTGGTTCGGTCTACTATCGCGTTCGGCGCGACGAAGACTACGGGAAATTGAGCGGACGGACCGTTGACGGCATGGTTGAATTGGCGAGGTTAGAGCCGGATCTACTGAAGGAAAACCCTGAGGATTTCGCACTGTGGAAGGCATGGAAACCGGGTGAGCCATCCTGGGACAGCCCGTGGGGTCCGGGTAGGCCGGGTTGGCATATTGAATGCAGCGCAATGGCGCGCCGGTACCTCGGTGACCAAGTAGATATTCACGGGGGCGGTCTGGACTTAGTTTTCCCCCATCACGAAAACGAAGTTGCGCAGTCTGAATCGGCGACGGGAGTGGTTCCGTTTGCGCGTTTCTGGGTGCACAACGGTTTGCTGCGGATGGGTGGCGATGAAAAGATGTCGAAGTCGCTCGGCAACTTCGTGACCGTGCGCGACGCGCTCAAGTCATACTCAACAGACGCCATTCGGATGTGGATACTCCAGAGCCATTACCGCAGTCCAGCGACCTATGATATAGAGAATTTGGACGCTGCGGAACGCTCAGTCCGACGGTTGCGGCAAGCAGCAACCGTGGCGACCGACGGTGCGAGCAGCGGCGAATCGTACGACGGAGCGCATATCAAGGAACGATTCATCGAGGCGATGGACGATGACTTAAACACTCCGCGGGCACTGGCTGCTGTATTCGACTTAGCTCGTGAGATATTCACTCAACAAGCGAACGGTGCCGATATCGCAGGTGGACAGGCCGTATTGAGGGAGTTGGTTGGTGTGTTGGGATTGACGCTTGAAGAACCCGAAAATGACGATTCCGCCGATTCCGCTGAGATTGATGCCTTGATTGCCCAGCGACAAGATGCGCGACTGCAACGTGACTTCGCCAGCGCCGACACGATTCGTGATCAATTAGCTGACATGGGGATTGAGATTTCCGATACGCCGCAAGGAACGACTTGGCGGCGAGCCTAACCGTATTCGATTAGCTCACTAACTGAATCGGACGTTGGCGATTGCGACCACCACGAATATCACCGTTAGCACGATCGTAGACCGGAATAGCAGTTTCTCGACGCCGCGACGGACGTGGAACGTGCTCTCGGCCTGACCGAATACGGACGGATTATTGCCGCGTGCCTGCAACAGCAGAATCACGATCAGCACAATGGCGATGACGAGGAGCGCAATTTGGAACCACATGTCTACAAGATTAATTCAGCGCGGCACTGCATCAGCAACTTTGGTGCCTAGATTACTGATCCATTGCTTCGCCAAGTAGCCGCATCACCGCCTGAGCGTCAGCTCTACCGCGCGTTGCTTTCATGACTTGCCCCATCAGGAACCGTATCGCGGTCGTTTTTCCCGATCGGTAGTCGGCGACTGCATCCTCGTTGTTCGCCAGAACTTCTTGAATTATGGGAGTCAACTCATTGGCATCACCGACCGCAACCAAACCGAGTCTTTGGATCACTTCCTCGGCGTCCGCTCCGTTGTCGAACATCTCGCCGAACACCCGCTTAGCCGAGTTGTTGTTTATCTCGCGTTTCTGAAACTTCCTTACGAGCACTGCCAACGACGACGGCTCAACCCGTGTTTCGTTGATACTGCGAATATCGTGCTCGTGCATCATTCGGGCCATTTCGCCGTTCAACCAGTTCGCGGTCTCTTTGGCGAACTCCGCTTGTTCACTCTCTGCTTCCTGTCCAACACTTGCCATCACTGATTCGAAATATTCAGCGGTAATTCGGTTATCGACGATGAGCGATGCGTCGTAGTCAGACAGTCCCCAACGGCTGATGAAACGTTGTTTCTTCGCCAATGGCAGCTCAGGCATCTCAGATTTGATTTGGGACACCCAGTTGCGCTCAATTTGGAGCGGTGGGATATCCGGTTCTGGGAAGTATCGATAGTCGTGGGCGTCTTCCTTCGAGCGTTGGGCGACGGTGAACTTCTCACCGTCCATCCAACCTCGCGTCTCTTGGACGATTTTTTCACCACGTTTGATTGCGGCCACTTGACGTTTGATCTCGTACTCGATCGCTTCGCACACCGCCCGCACCCGATTCATATTCTTGACTTCGACTTTTTCGCCCAACACGGTTGAACCGACTGGTCGGACGCTCACGTTGGCGTCACACCTAAATGAACCTTCCTCCATGTTCGCCGTCCCCACGCCCAAGTAACGAATGATCGCCTGCAACGAAGTGATGTAAGCCTCGACTTGTTCTGTATTCCGCATGTCGGGTTCTGTGACGATCTCCATCAGCGGTACGCCGGCGCGATTGATGTCCAACAAAGAGTGCATCACGCCGCCAGTAGGGGAATCGATGTGGATCAGTCGCGCCACGTCCTCTTCCATGTGAACCCGGTTTATTCCGACCCGACTTGGTTCCTCAGTCGGTAAATCGAGCCAACCATCGATGCATATCGGTTCGTCGAACTGGGATATCTGGTAACCCTTCATTAAATCGGGGTAGGTGTACTGCTTCCGGTCGAACTTAGTCACCTCGGCGATGTCACAATTTAGCGCGAGCCCAATTTCAATGGCCGATTCAACGGCGCGCTTGTTAACGACCGGCAAGGTGCCCGGCAACGCCATCGATACCGGATCTACCAGCGTGTTCGCCGATGCATTTTGGTAGCCTGCACCCGACCACGAGAACATCTTGCTCTTTGTGTTGAGTTGCACGTGGGTCTCAAGACCGATCACCGCTTCAAACTCTGTTGTTGTCATTGCGCTCATCCCGAATTTCGCCAATGGTCTCTATTTTGTAATACTCGACGAGCACACCCGTTCGACGAGCGTTACCATGCTTCAGGTCCGATCAAAGGTACGAACACGCAGTCCAAACCGTATTTCGTTTCTGAATCGTTTTCGGTTTTAACGACGGTGACGAGCTTTTGCCGTTTGAGTTGACCTACCGGGATCACCAAGCGGCCGCCCTTCTTCAATTGGCGGACTAAGGAATCGGGGATCACGGGTGCACTCGCACCCACGATGATCGCATCGTATGGGCCAAAATCGGGATGTCCGAGAGTATCAGCAGAAGCTTGGATGACTTCCACGTTGTGGTACCCCAATCGCGCGAGTCTCGAACGGGCGGCGTCGGCGAGCGACGAGACACGTTCGACGGAGATCACTTTTTCGGCCAACAGCGATAAGATCGCTGCTTGGTACCCCGAACCGGAGCCGATATCGAGAACGAGGCCCGCCTCTGCCGGGATTTTCAACTCCGACACCATGTGCGCGACGAGGCTCGGTTGCGAGATGGTTTGCCCCAAGCCGATTGACAGGGCTCGATCCTCTTGCGCGCATTGGCGATCGCGCGACATGACGAACTCCTCCCGCGGCACCTGCAACACGGCATCAACAACCTTGGGGTCGAGTTCGCGTCGCGCCAACAGTGCATTTTCCAGGACCGTCCGCCCTGGCCCGGCATTAAGGCAGGGCGTTGGCCTCCAGACGCGAGACAGTCGGTCTTTGATTTGACGCAGTACCACGAACCAAATCCGTACGCTTTCCGCATTCCACACTTAGGTGCAATTTCCGATCTTCTAGGAATGAAGAATACACAGCGACGATCGCGTTTCATCAAAATGTGCGAAAATTAGGTAAGGAATTGGGTTTGGCACATGCAATCTTGGTTTTTCGCCCGTTTGTCTCCGATTTTGTGGAGATGTCTCCGAATCAATAGCCGCTTCACGACTGGTAAAATTAAGGAAGTGAAGCAATCAACAGCCGACGCAGCACTGATAGTCGGCTCGAACTATTCCGAACTTGGGTCGCGATCATTTGCGGCCCGACCCCTACCGCGTCGACCGATGATCGAACGCAGAAACTGGGAGGCCAGTTGACTACTCAGGAAAGATTAACTATCTCGCGCGAATCCCAGCTCGAAGACTCGGGCTACAAATGGGGTTTCACGACTGACGTCGAGATGGAGATGGCGCCCAAGGGATTAAACGCTGACACCGTACGGCTCATCTCCGAAAAGAAAGACGAACCCGAATGGCTGCTCGAGTGGCGGCTAAAGGCCTTCGAGTACTGGAACGGCCTGCAACTCCAAGACGCCGAACCGCGTTGGGCTAAGCTGCGTTATCCCGAGATCGACTACCAAGATATTTACTACTACGCCGCGCCCAAATCTCTCGATGACGCACCGAAAAGCTTGGACGAAGTCGATCCTGAGATGCTCGAGACTTTCGACAAGCTCGGTATACCGTTGCACGAACGTGAGCGCCTAGCGGGTGTGGCGGTAGACGCAGTTTTCGACTCGGTATCCGTTGCCACAACCTACGCTGATCAACTCGAGGAGCGCGGGATCATCTTCTGCTCCTTTACAGAAGCGGTCCACAATCATCCCGAGTTGGTCCAGAAGTATCTTGGCTCCGTGGTGCCTTACACGGACAACTTCTTCGCAGCGCTTAATTCCGCCGTTTTCTCCGATGGGTCGTTCGCCTACATTCCACCTGGCGTCCGCTGCCCGATCGAGTTAATGACCTACTTCCGTATTAACACGGAAGGTACCGGTCAATTCGAACGCACGCTCATCGTCGCTGACGAGGGGGCGTACGTAAGTTACCTGGAAGGCTGCACCGCTCCGATCCGCCGAACCAGCCAGTTGCATGCGGCGGTCGTCGAACTAGTTGCGTTGGACCGCGGCGAAGTCAAATATTCGACCATCCAGAATTGGTACCCGGGGAGCAAGGATGGTCAAGGCGGGGTTTACAACTTCGTAACCAAGCGCGGGATCACCGGGAACGACGCTAAGATTTCATGGACACAGGTCGAAACTGGTTCAGCCATCACCTGGAAGTACCCGTCGGTCATTCTGCGCGGCGACAACTCCGTCGGCGAGTTCTACTCGGTCGCGTTGGCAAATAACTACCAACAGGCCGACACCGGCACGAAGATGATCCACATCGGCAAGAACACAAAGTCGACCATTGTGTCTAAAGGGATTTCCGCTGGTCATGGTGAAAACACGTACCGCGGGGGCGTGAAGATCTTGCCCGGCGCCGAGAACGCCACGAACCACACACAATGCGATTCACTCCTGGTTGGCGATCAGTGTGGCGCACATACCGTCCCTTACATCGAAGTGCGGAATCCCACCGCCAGGTTGGAGCATGAAGCGAGCACGTCAAAGGTAAGCGACGAACAGCTTTTCTATCTCATGGCACGTGGGATCTCTGAGGAAGATGCTCATCACATGATCATCACAGGATGGAGCCGCGACGTCATCAAAGAATTGCCATTCGAATTCGCGCTTGAAGCCGGTCAATTGCTCAAGGTAAGCCTTGAAGGCGCGGTCGGATAATCTAACCCGCCCGATCAATCGGCGGGAACGTCAACAACAACCCTCACCAGGGCACATCGTACGAGAGAGCGAATGCTGAAGATTGAAAATCTGCACGCCGTCGTAACTGACAGCAAAGAAGAAATATTGAAGGGTATCGACCTAGAAGTGAACCCGGGAGAGGTGCACGCCATCATGGGACCGAACGGCAGCGGCAAGAGCACGCTCGCGAACGTCCTCATGGGCAAACCTTCATATCTGGTCACCGAAGGCGATATCACGGTCGACGGCGATAGCATCGTGGCATTGATGCCCGATGCTCGAGCCCACTTGGGAATGTTCCTCGCGATGCAGTACCCGTCAGAGGTGCCGGGAGTCCGACCCTGGCAGTTCCTAAAAGCCGCCAAAGACGCGATCGACGGTGCGAATGGACAGTCGAAGATGTCCGTGCGGGCCTTCTCGAAACTCTTCGACGAGAAGGTTGAGGAAGCCGGGATCAATCCCGATTTGGTCAAACGATCACTTAACGAGGGCTTTTCCGGCGGCGAAAAAAAGCGTAACGAAATGCTCCAGATGCAGGTGCTCGCACCTCGGATATCGATCATGGACGAAACCGATTCGGGTCTCGACATCGATGCGCTTCAAGCTGTCGCAGATGGCGTGAACAAGATGCGCTCGCCAGATCGCAGTTTCGTGATTGTCACGCATTACCAACGACTGCTGCATTATGTGCGTCCGGACGTCGTACACATCCTCGTCAATGGGAAGATCGTTGAGACCGGCGGTGCTTCATTGGCCGAGAGGATCGAAGCCAGCGGTTACCGCGATTATCAAGCGGTTCGATGAGGCACGGTAGCGGAGAGTTTTCATGACCCTAAATGTCGTCGAAATCCCGAACAACGATGTTTGGCACCTCGACCTTTACCGTGCGGATTGGGACCGACTCATCGACGCCCAAGCGAGTAACGGTGTTGCAACGAATCCCGTCAAAGAACTTAGAAATGCCGGGTGGTGTGAGTTCGAACGAGTCGGATTTCCGATCCACCGACGAGGAAACGAACTCTGGAAGTATACCGACCTAAGGGTTGTAGACCGCACGGAGTTTCGATTCGGTGTGCCTTCGGCCGAAATTGACCGAAGCGAACTAGCTGACAAGATTCCGCTTCCGTCCGAATGGCACAACCTTGTTTTCGTTGACGGCAATTTAGATCGTTCACTTTCCGATTCTGAAGGACTTCAAACAGAGGTCCGGTTTGATTCGGTTCCGAGCTTTGCCGAGTTAGGCAAATTAGCGACGTGCGCCGACAACGCATTTGTTTCGCTAAACTCCGCATTCCTTGATGAAGGCATCTTCGTCGATGTCGACGCTGCGGCAACGGTAAACAAACCGATACACCTAGTATTCGTGACAACTGGGCTCGATGACGGGCATAGGGCAGTTTACCCGCGAGTCGCTGCTTCGATCGGCGCTGGCGCCGAAGCGATTCTGATTGAGACCCACGTGTCAATGTCCGATGCCGCTCACTTCTCTGCGCCGGTCGTCGAGATTTCGCTGGCAGAAGACGCATCGCTAAAGCACTACCGAGTGCAACTCGACAACGAGAATTCGTACCACTTCGCAACCACTCGCGTCAAACAGCTCGCAGGATCAAACTATCAGTCCTCCGCCTTCTCCGTAGGATGCTCGATCGGTCGCAACGACGTCTTTACGCACTTGGCGGGCGAAAACGCGGTTTCAACGCTTCACGGCGTCTATCTGACCACTAATCGTCAGCATCAAGACAACGAGATCAGCACCACTCATTCGGCGCCTCACTGCACCAGTGATCAGTACTATAAGGGCATCCTGTCAGGTAGCTCAAGGGCAGTGTTCAGCGGAAAGATTACTGTCGAGCGCGGCGCACAGAAGACCGACGCGAGCCAGAAAGATCTAAACCTGCTGCTTTCCCACGGTGCCGAGGTCGATACGAAGCCATCTTTGGAGATCTACGCTGACGACGTCAAGTGTGGTCACGGTGCCACCGCCGGGTATGTCGATGAAGACACGCTTTTCTATCTGCAGTCGCGTGGAGTCGACTACGACACTGCGCAGGCGATGTTGATTAGAGGTTTCGCAGCCGAGATAATCTCCGAGTTTGGTGATGATACGTTGCGGGAATTCCTTGAGAACCAACTCGACGAGTTGATGCCAGCGTTGCAGATATCTTCTGACACAATCGGAACGGCGTAACCACAACCGCAATCCGAGGCTAGAATGGTTGCACCGCGTTCAGGCAGAACGCGCGACATTGTTTAAGGCGTTAGACACCGATGCGCAGCGGATTCGGACATCTCGACGAAGTCAATCGCTACATCGTTGAGGACCACTGTCGGAATCCTCGCAACACTGAAGCTATTCCCGCTCCTGATGCGGAGGCGCGGATCGACAATCCGTTCTGTGGCGACGAGGTCTCAGTGCAACTCAAGTTCGAAGGCGATCGTGTGATCGCGATCTCCGTTCAAGGTACTGGATGCGCAATTACCCAAGCATCGGCCTCGATCATGGGAGAAACCGTGGAGGGCAGGCGTAGCCCAGAGATCACCGACATCGCTTCCAACGTCCGGTTGATGCTATCCAGAGGTGAACTACCAGAAATTGTTGACGAGGATTCCATTGGAGATGCGATCGCATTGCGTGAAGTCTCACGTTTCCCGGTTCGAATCAAGTGTGCGTTGCTGGCGTGGGCGACATTGGAAGACGCGATTGAGAGCGTCAACGCTTAGGATCTGAACGCCTAATCTACCCGCGCACGCGATCGTCGAGCCACAGACGAGTAAGCCAGAAGGAATCGGCCCGGAAGGTATTAGGCGCCGCGTTCTTCAAGTGCGACCACCACAACCAGTGGGAGACGTTTGCGGCGGGGCGGAACAGATGCGCTCCGCGGAATATCTCACGCTGAATTTCTAACAGCAATTCACGCCGGGTCAACGGATTGAGTTCAGTTGCTTGCCGCTCAATCAACGCGTCTAGTTCCGGTGACGAGTATCCCGTGGTGTTTCGCAACGAACCGGAGTGATGAATGGAAAAAAGCATCGAAGTGACGCTCGACTGTGGCGGTGGCGCGCCGACGTAGATGTCGAAGTCGCGGGCGAGCCAGGCCTCTTCACCGAACTGCCTCGTTGATACTACTTCCACTGAAACGAGCAATCCTAGTGATCGGACCGCGGAAGCGAGGGAATTCGCCGTTTCGATATAGTCGTCGCCGAACTGACCAACGTGGATCGTGAATTCAATCCCGCGAGGTAGGCTGATGCCGTCCAAAAGCTCCAGCACTATTTTTCGGTCGTTGAAGTACGAATCGACTTCGTTGACGGGCAGCAACCAGTCGGGATTGTTTAACGGCAAACCTGCGCTGACGATTGATTGACCGTTGTGCAGAGTGTCAATGAGGTCGCTTGGATCCCACGAGTAGAGGATTGCGGTACGCAGAAAGTGGTGAACCAAGTAGCCGCGTCTGGTGTTGAACGCGACTTCGATGCCGGCTGAAGCGTCGTGGCTTCGTGTCCAGCGCAACTCAGGGAAACGTTCGACCGCGTCAACGAGATCGCTGAAGGCTGGTTGGATTAGATCCATTTGACCGGTGCGCAACGATGTGGTGCGAGACGCTGCGTCTTCGATCACTGCGACAATGATGCCGTCGAGCAAAGGCAATTCAGGGATGAAGTAGTCTTCGTTGGCCTCGAAGCGCATTGCACCGGGTTCGAAGACGGTCTGGATCCACGGTCCACTGCCGATCGTTGGACCTTCGGTGAGGTCCCCGTTCAAATTCACCGCTTCGGGCGATACGATCGCCATTTTCGCGTCCGCGAGTTTGTCGAATATCTCCGCATCCGGCAAAATCATCTCGATCTCAACGGTGTCGTCGCCAACCGCCCGAACCTCGGCGACGGTGTTGACCAACGGCGAATTTGCGAATATGGGGTCGGTTAAGCGGTTTATGCTAAACGCGACATCCGTAGCGGTTAGGTTTCGGCCGATGCCAGGGTTTGTATCCTGCCAAGCGACATTGGGCCGCAGTTTGATGGAGAGCGTGGTGTCGTCGGCGAACTCCCAGCTCTCGCATAGATCGCAGATGATTTCGTGGGCAGATGTTGAGGTGGATGGATCGTATCGGACCGACAGATCGTCGATACCGCTATGAGGTTCGCCGGGCGATATCCATCGGTATCGGAAAAGGCGAGAGTATGCGATGCCAGGTCCCCACGCCGCGAGGATTGGGGAGACCGATTTATGGATGTCTTGGTGCGGCGGGGACTGAGGGACGGCGACTTTGATTTCGCCGCCGCGTTGACCGCTCACTGGGAATGGTTCGACGAATACGGGACCCGTCAAGACTGGGGACGCGGTGATTTGGGGCCGGGGTACCGGGGTTGATGTTGCAGGGACGGGTGTGGGTACTTCAGGCGTAGCGGTAGCTGTCGGCGTTATTGGTGTTGCCGATGGTTCGGGAGTTTGTGTTGGTTCGATTGAGGTAACTGTTGGCGGTTGTGTCTTCGAAGGGTCCGGTGTGACAGTTGGTGCGGAAACGGTTGCGGTTGGTTCAATTGGTTTGGGCGTAGCCGTGGGTTCAGGTGCGGTCGTGGCCGTCGGTGCTGCGATTTCTTCGACTGCCGTCGGCGCTGAGGTCGGCATTGAAGTGGCGGTCGGTACGACAGTGGCCGTTGGTGTGGGTTCCGTTTCGCTACAACCGAGTACGAGTACTAAAACGCAAGTTGCCGCGACAATCCCGGCACGCAGCATGGATCGGGACATCAAGTGGCTGCCTGCCTGAACCAATCGACTGTTTGCGAGATGCCATCTTGAAATGATGTTTTGGCTTGCCAGCCGAGGTCATTTTTGGCTGCGGTGACGTCGAGCCAGATTTTCGGAATATCTCCGGCTCTGGGTGGTCCGTGTTCTGCTGGTTTGGCTGTGCGGATCAGTTCGGAAAGGACATGATGTAACTCGTTAACGGAGACGCCGTAGCCGGTGCCGATGTTGTACGGGTCGGTCAAGTCGGAGTCGGCGAGAGCGAGGACGCCTTCAACGAAGTCGTCGATGTAGATGTAGTCACGTTGGTCGTTGCCGTCGCCGAAGATGGTTATTTGCCGGCCTTCGAGCATTGCTTGGGTGAAAATGGCGATTACTCCGGCTTCACCGTGGGGGTTTTGGCGTGGGCCGTAGACGTTGGCGGGTCGGACGATGGTGTAGTTCAGGTCGTAGAGGTGGCCGTAGGCGCGGAGGTAGTTTTCGATGGCGAGTTTGGAGGCGCCGTATGGTGACAGCGGTTTGGCCTCCATCGATTCTCTGGCGGGGAGAGCGGAAGAGTCGAGGTCGCCGTAGATTGCGCCACCAGTGGAGAACAAGATGAAACGGGGTCGATGGGGGAGATGTCTGATGGGTTCTAGGAGATTCAAGGTGCCGTTGACGTTGATGTTGACATCGGTCAAAGGTTCTCGTGCTGAGATGGCGACTGAGGTTTGGGCTGCTAGGTGGTAAATTGATTTGGGATTGAGGTCTTTGATGAGGTCTTGGATGTGGGGGTCGCAAATGTCTTGGTTGATCAGGATGGCGTCGGGATGGAGGTATCGGGTGTTTGAGGCTGATAGGTTGTCGATGACGGTGACGTTTTCACCGCGTTTGATAAGGGCGTCGACGAGGTGGGTGCCGATAAAACCCGCTCCGCCTGTCACTAGAACGGTTTCGGGCGCGGGATGTTGTGGCGTGTTGGTTTCGCTCATAAGGGAAGCGCGAGGTCGTAGGTTGTCTGTTAGCTAAACGGAAGTTTTGGTTTAGTGGTTTCAGGCGGATTGACCTTCAATTATGCGTTAGTGGAGTTGTTGAACTTTGGGCACGTACTGGCAGGTTGATGGGAAGGGGATAGAATTGGCAGGCGTTGACAGATACGAGAACTTGGAGATTGGATCGATGCCCGACATCAGATTGATTGCTTCCCGACATTCGGCTTTTTACAGCCCGTTGATCTCAATGATCGCCGGCGGTTTCCTCGAGAAAGAAGGTCTTTCGGCGACGTACACGCCGGCGGCCGCGGGTCAGAACTCGGCGATTGAGGTTGCTGAGGGTAGGGCGGACGTAGGTCAATCGGCGGTATCTGGTAGTTGGGCCGCACTTGATGCGGGTCAGAAGCCACCGGTGGCCCATTTTGCTCAGATCAATGCGAGGGATGGTTTCATAGTCGCGGCGCGTGAGCCGGATGCCGATTTTAATTGGGAGAAGCTGCTGGATGCGAGGTTTTTGTACGTGCATGGTGGTCAGCCCGAGGCAATGTTGAGGTACGGGTTGCACCGGGTAGGCATCGATCTATCGGAACTCGATGGGATTGAGTCGTCGGGTGGCGATGAGATGATGGCGCAGTGGCGCAACGGTGAAGGTGACTACTTCCACGAACAGGGCGCATTTCCGCAGCAGTTGGAGCATGACGGGATTGGGCACATCGTTGGCTCGATTGGGGAGATTGTAGGGCCGACGGCATTCAGCAGCTTGGTTGGTCGGTGGGATTGGATTGGGTCGGACGAGTCGAAGGCGGTAGCGCGGGCGTATCGGGCTTCTCGGGAGTGGGTGAACACTGCCGATCCGATGGAGGTTGCTAGAGCAGAAGAGCCGTTTTTCCCGGGGATGGCGGTGGAAGCGACGGCAGCGGCGGTGGCTTACTACCAGAAGTTGGGAAACTGGGATGGGGAAATTGCGATTCCTACGGATCTGTACGAGTCGGCGTTGGATGTGTTCGAGCACTCGGGGATGGTGGGATCGCGGCATTCGTATGCCGATGTTGTGGTGGCCCCTCCGGCGTAGAGAGTGCAGGTGGGCGTTCAATTGGCTGGGTGCGGTCCCCTTGCCTTCGGCATTTCCCCAGTGAACGGGGGCAAACGGGGTGGTAGCCGATTGTCAGCGATATGCTCGATCGCGGCGGGCTACTTTGAGTATTAAAACTCGCAAAACATCATCTTGGATGTCGCAGATGATACGGTAACCTCCTACCCGGTAACGCCACCAACCGTGGAGCGGACCGGATAGCGACGTACCTAGCTGCCTTGGGTTGTCTGAATTCGCGACTCGCTGGCGCATGTAGTCAACGATTCGTTGTGCCACGGTCTTGTCGAGTTTGCGTAGCTCAGACCTGGCGGATCTGGTGTACTCAACCCTCCAAGCCAAGGTCGCGCCTTATTTCATCTTCGGAGAAGACATCTTCCTCTCCATTACGAACGCGTTCCGCGACTTCTGCGGCTAGGTAATAATCCTCGATGTCATCTATGCTTCGTTCGATCATCTCTCGGATGTAGAAGGCCTTTGTGCGTCGTGTTTTGGATGCGATGTAGTCGAGTCGACGCTCGGTTTCTGGGGATAGACGGATGGAGGTAGGCATACGGAGCTCCGAATCTTACGCGATACGTGTATTCATTGTATCGCGCAGATGGGTTGTGATGGATGTTGGTGTATGACTCCCCTGCGTATGGCTTCGCTCGCCGAGTCCCCCTTTTCCACGTAAATGGGGGAGTTTCGCTTCGTGACAGGGACAGTTTCAGCGCGAGATTTCTTCTACGACGTTGATTAGGGGTTCGCTGCGGGTTAGGCGGTCTAGGTTTTGGGCTACGGTTTGGGCTCGGCGGGTGGCGGTGCCGTTGGTGGCGCCGGAGTGGTGCGGGACCATGATGATGTTGTCTAGTTCCCAAAAGGGGTGGTCGGATGGACGGGGGGCGTCGGTGGCGGTTTCGGGGTATTGGTACCAAGTGTCGATGGCGGCACCAGCGATGCTTCGGTTTTTGAGGGCGTCGTAGAGGGCGGCTTCGTCGATGATGTGCCCGCGCGCGGGGTTGATGATGTAGGCGGTGGGTTTCATGAGTCCGAGTTCGTGAGCGCCGATGAGACCGTGAGTTGCCGGGCCTAAGGGAGTGGAGATGAGGACGAAGTCGGCCTCGGATAGGACGTGTTCGCGGGCGGATTTTCCGCCTCCGATGTATTTTGCGCCGTAGAGTTCGCCTTCGGCTGTGTCGGCTCTACCGGCCGCGATTACAGGCATTTCGTAGGCTTGGGCGAGTCTGGCGACGCGCCGCCCAATAGCACCGAAACCGACGATGCCGAAGGTTCGGCCCATGAGTTCGCGGTAGGAGCCGTGGCGCCCGGGCCACATCTCCCAAGATCCGGCGCGGAAGGTGCGGTCGGACTTGAAGAGATCGTGGTCGAGGTCGACGGCGACGGCCATGACCCACTCGGCGATAGGCGCTTCATGGTGATAGGCGTTGGCGACGATGCAGCCCTCAGGGACGGCATCCGGGTCGATGCGGTCGTAACCGGCGGCAGCGATAAGGATGGCTTTGAGGGAGTTCGCGGCGGCGCCCATCTGCTTAGTGAAGTCGGTCCCGATGTAAACATCCGCGTCGATGAGGGCATCGGGCGGGGCTTTGTTGTCGATGAATTCGGTGTAGGTCCATTCCACGGGTTCGGTCACCGGGAAGGGCGCGACGTTAGGGTCCGCGTTGGGGCGGCGGTTGACTACTACGCGGAGTTTGTTGGGCATTTTGTGGGTTGCCGTGCAGGTAAGTAAGTTGGTTGCTGTCCTGACGCCGCTTGTGCCCTCACCCCGGCCCTCTCCCGCCGAGCGGGAGAGGGGACACGGCCCCCGTCCTAGGTGCGGAAGGGGGCGTTTGCTTTGTGGGAACCAGGGTATTTTTAGAAGTCGGGTTGGCCTGAGGACCAGTTCCAGTTGTCGGATGGCCAGACGTTTCGGCCTCTGCGGGCACCCATGTTTCCGGCCATTGAGGAGTCTCGGCGTTCTTCGTCGTACCAATCGGCTACAGTGTCGCGCCACTGTTTTATGTGAGGGGTTGCGACGTGGTAATCGAAGGCGGCGGCGTTTACGTAGACCTCATAGAGGTAAAGCTCAGTTGGGTCGTCGACGTTTTGGTACACGTCGAAGCGTAGGCATCCGGGCTCTTCGTGAGTGGAGCCGATACCGTCGAGAGTGACGGCGTCGATGAAGTCGTCGACCTTGTCGGCTTGCACGTATTGCGGAGCATGGATGACGTGGAGGGTGCCGGTTTGGAAAGCAGGGTCGTCGACGGCGCCGGGTCGGTAGGCATCCCAATCGGCGGGGCCGGCGGGGTATACCGATCGGCAGAAGGAGACTTCGGGCGGCTCGGCGAACATGTCGGCGGATGCGTCGCGCCACTGGTGGAAGTGGTACGCCATCGTGTGGTACTGGAAGGCGGCCTCGTCTTCGTAGACCTCGCAGAACGCGAACTTGGTGGGGTCTTCGTCGTCTTGGATGATGTCGAATCGGTAGCAGTTGGGCTCGCCGAGGACGGAACCGACGCCGTCGCCGATCGAGGCTTCGATGAAGTCGTCGATGCGGTCGTCCTTGACCTTCAGACGCACCATGAGGATGTACATCGTTATCTCCTGATTGAGTTGGATGGCATTGTTGCCGTTATGGAGTATATCGCGGGAACTAGAAATTCCCCCTCCTTGAGGAGGGGGCTAGGGGGAGGTCACCTGGGAATCGCGGTTGGGTCGATGCAGGCAACTGACTCGGATGCCCAACAAAATGCCGAATCAATGGTGTGTTCGCCATTTGGGCTCGAATCAAACTCGGTGTCGCCTGTAGAGTACCGGCATGTATTTCAAATCAAGCAAACAATATCGTCGTGCAAAGTCAATGCGAGAGGTTCCTACCGAAGCTGAGAATTTGATGTGGGACCGTTTGCGGGCGAGGCGGTTAGGTGGGCATAAATTTCGGCGGCAGATGCCGATTGACAGGTTTATTGTCGATTTTGCGTGTTTCAGGTCGAAGCTTGTCGTTGAACTAGACGGTGGGCAGCACGGGGAACAAGCGGCGTACGATGAGTTTCGGACAACGGTCATTAATCGGAATGGTTACCGGGTTGTGCGTTTTTGGAATAGTGAGATATTTGGGAATCTTGAAGGCGTTTTGGAAACGATTCTCGTTCATCTGAAAAAGACCGAGAAATGAATTGATCATGGTTGGAAACGCCTCCCCCTAACCCCCTCCTCAAGGAGGGGGAAATAGGTATTGAATCGAGCCTAACCCCGCCCGATGTAAAGCTGTTCGTTCGGGATAACAATCGCTTCCAGCATGTTCACATCATCCGGAAGTGTCGCCATCAGAAGGGCGGTTCGGGCGATGTTTTCGACGTCCATCATGGGTTCGGGACCTTCGTCTCGGCCGGATCCGGATTTGGCATCGGCCCGGCGTTCGACCCAGGTGTTGCCGGGGTGGAGAGCTCCGACTGAGATATTGATGTCTCGGCCTTCGATGGCGGCGGATTGGGTGAGGCCCCAGACAGCGTGTTTGCTGGTGGTGTAGGCGGCGGCCGAGTGACGGGATCTTTGGGCGGCGATGGAGCCGATGTTGATGATGCGGCCACCACCTTGGGGTCGCATGATTTTGAAGGCGTGCTTGGTGCAGTAGAACATGCCGGTGACGTTGGTGTTCATCACTCGGAGCCACTTTTCGGAGGAGAGGGTCTCAATGGGGTCGCCTTCGACGGAGCCGGAGTTGTTGACGAGGATGTCGAGGCGTCCGTGGTCGTTCATGACGGATTCGAAGACGGCAGCGACGCTGTCTTCGTCGGTGACGTCCATGGACAGCGGAGTGACGTCGATGCCAGATTCGGTTGAGAGTTCGTATGCGGTTGCTTGCAGGCGCTCCATGTTGCGCGCGGCGATGGTTACGTTTGCGCCGTTGTTTGCGAATATGCGTGCGATGCCTTTTCCGATGCCGGTGCCACCGCCGGTAACGAGTGCGATTTTGCCTTCGAGAGTTTCGTTGCTCACGGGTTTTCCTCCGAGTTATGTATCGAGTTAGGTCTGTGGAGTCTCGTTTTTGCCTGGTTTTGACAGAAAAGATGTGATGAGGGCTAAGGCTACTATGCAAGTTGCGGCCAGGTATGCGTATTTCCAACCGTCCATGAACGCGTGTCCCGCTGCGGGAGTTTCTTCGAGTTCTCCAAGCGGGATGTTGAAACCTCGGGCGATCATGACTCCGGCAATGATTGCGGTGATGATGGCTTGACCGGAGACGTTGCCGAGGTTGCGCGTGAGGTTGATGATTGCGCTGACGAGTCCGTACGACGAGATCGGTACCGAGCCCATAGTTGCGCTGGCGTTGGGTGCGGACCATGCGCCCATTGCGAGGCCGTTGATGAGGACGACTATGGCAATGTAGATGATGTTCGAGGTGTCGTTCAGCGTTGCAAGTGCGATGCCGGTGAGGACGAGGAAGAAGAAACCGCCCATCATGAACGGTCGGACACCGTAACGGTCAGAGAGTCGACCGAAGACCTGTGCTCCTACGCCCATTCCGAGGGCCATCATCAGCATGACGCCGGAGGCGAGAATTTCGGGCCATCCACGGAAGGCGACGAGGTAGATCGGCAGTACGAACAGGGTCGCAGACGAACGCATGAATGCCAAGTATCGGGTGATGATGGAGTATTTGAAGACGCTGATTTTGAAGAGCCTGAGGTCGACCATCGGGTATGGTATTTTGAGTTGCCACCAGATGAAGACGATGAGGGTCGCGATGCCGGTGAATGCTCCGCTGATGATTATGGGCGAGCCCCAATTGAGGGCCCATGGATTGGTGATGGTGAGGATGATGATTGCGGTCGCGACGGCGGAGAGGACGGCTCCGAGCCAGTCGTAGGGTGGGCGTTTTGCTCCGGAGAAGGATCCGATGCGTTCGTCTTTGAGGATGTAGAGGCCCCAGAAGAAGGCTACGGCGGTGGGGATGGCCATGAAGATGAAGAGGGCTTGCCAAGGCAGGAATTGGAGTGTGACGCCGGATACTATGGTCCCGGCCGCTCCTCCGATGGCGACGGCGGTGGTTTGGCTGCCTAGGGCTTTTCCTCGTTCGTTGGCGGGAAACACGGATGTCGTGATGGCTGTAGAGACGGATTGGCCCATGGAACTTCCGATGGACATGATGACGCGGGTGACGATGAGAAATGTGAGACTGGTAGCGAATGCACAGGCGATGGCGCCGCCACCGAAGAGCACCATGCCGATGAGGTGGAACTTCTTGCGTCCGATCATGTCGGCGACCTTGCCGAGCGGGACCATCAGGGTGCTGATTGTGAGCGACTGTGCGATGACGAGCAGGGACGCTTCTTTGAAGGTGATACCGAAATCTTCGGCGATGGCGGGTAGAGCGAGAAAGATGATGCTGAAGCTCATCACCATGGTGACGAGTGACATTCCGACGGCCCAGAACGCGCGCCATTTATACCAGGCGTTTTCAGGCGCGCCCGGATCCCACGCGGGGGATTGAGGCGCGGGTTGCGCGATAGTCTGAGTGTCTGCCATTAGAGAACGCGACGCGAGCGCCGACGAAGGATTGAAACTAGAGTATAGCGAAGTGGGAGAAGCGAGACGACGTTATCAGTGTGCGCCCCCTTTGCCTTCGGCATTTCCACCGCTAGCGGGGGAAACCATACGGTTGCTAGTGCACGTCCATGCGCTTGAGACGCCAAACTGTTGCGACGTTGGAGACGACAATGACGGCGACCAGTGCGACGATGGCGTATTCGATTGGGGGCAGTTGGTTCGAGCCTGATTTGGGCGCGTCGATCAGGGTGGAGTTGATTTCCTGAAGAATTGACAATGTGTTGCCGCTGATGCTGGCGTATTTCAAGCCCGGTATGGCGGTGGAGATAAGTGCCTCGAAGCCGAAGACGTAGACGATTCCGAAGACGACGGCACGCGTCGTCAGGGTGCCGACGAATGCGAATAGTGAGACGAATGCGACGGAGCCGATGAGTATGCCGAAAGCTCCGACGATGGCTGCGGAGTAGGATTCGTCTTCGAAAACGAGGAGTATCGAGACGAAGGTGCTGATGGCCAAAGGGATCGCGACGATGGCTGTGGCCGCGAGCATCTTGGGTATGGAGATTTGCCAGCGCGCGATCGGGGAGAGCATCAAGTTTGTCAGCGTGCGGTCTTCGATTTCGTCGGCGAAGACGGGCGCGGCGACGATGAGTGCGATGAGCGGCAGGCCGGTATTGAAGATTAGTCCTTGGATGAAACCTTGAGCTACTTCGCCGTCCCAATCTGTGTTGAGCAGATTGCTGACGATGGCGATGGCGAGCGGGATTGCGGCGAGTAACAGCAACACCGCGACTCGGCGGATCGACATCGATTGTCGAAGCGCGAGGATGAAGATTGTTTCTGCGATGGTGCCCATCAGCCTTCGACCAGGTATGAAAAAACGCTCTCGAGGGAGTCGTCGATTGGTTGGATCCGGGTCAGTCGGACGTTGTTTCGTTGCGCCAGGACGGGCAAGTCGAGTTGTAGGACTGCGACGTTGGTTGTCAGGACGACGATTGATCCATCGGGATCGAACTGGATGGACTGGACAGCGGGCATTTTCGCGAGTTCTCCACCGAGCTGTTTCGGATCGGAGCACTCGATCTTGACGTGGTAGGGGCGGTCGTCGAGCGCGGCGCGGATGGCGTGGAAGTCGCCTTGGGCGGCAAGCTTGCCGTTGACTACGAGGACGACGGTGTCACTGACTTCTTCGACCTCTTCTAGGATGTGGGACGAGATGATGACGGAATGGCCTTCGTCTGCGGTTTTGTGGAGGATTTCTTGGAATCGGATGCGCTGTGTCGGATCGGCACCGTTCAGCGGTTCGTCGAGGATTAGGAGTTCGGGGTCTCCGACTAAGGCGGCGGCCAATCGGATCCGTTGGCGCATGCCTCGGGAGTAGGTGGAGATTTTGCGGTCGAGTGCGAATGACATGTCGACGCGTTCGATGGCTTGTCGGAGGTGGCTCTCTTCGCGTCGGAGGTCTTTCAGACGTGCTGATAGGCGGACGAATTCGAGGCCGGTCATGAATTCGTATGCCGACTCGTTCTCGGTCATTATGCCGATGCGCTTGTAGACGTTGTGGTCGTTGCGCGGATCGGTACCCAGGAGGCGGACTATGCCTTCGGATGTTGAGTAGAGACCGCACATCATGCGGAGGAGGGTGGTTTTGCCGGCGCCGTTTGGTCCGAGCAGGCCGGTGATGCCAGAGCCGATGTTCAGCGTGATGTCGCTGACTGCGACGACGTTCCCGAACCACTTGGACACCGAATCCAATGAAACGATGGCGTCGGGATTTGCGCGGGTTGCGATTTCGGTCTGGGTCTGCATCGAGTTAACGCTGCGCGTTGTAAAAACGCCATGTTGCGACGATCGATCCCGCGGTCAGCAGGACAACCCAAACGATCGGGATGAAAATGTTGAGTTCGAGATTTCCGTCGTAGGCTCCGAAGAACATGGACGGAATTATGGAAGAGTTGAGGTCGATCAAATTTACGAGTCTCATCAGGTCTTCAACTAAATCGCCAGGCTTGAAAAGGCCGACAATTAATTCGGCGAAAGTTGAGATCATGATCGCACCGACGGCGATCAACGTCGCAATCATACGTCGGTCAGTGATGGAACTGATGGCGAATATGAACGATGCGACGAAGATTGCGAAGGCGGTGCTGTGCCCGATGAAACGCGGTATATCTAACCAGTTGTTTTGGATGTGACCGACTGAGTCGGACACGCCGATTAGCAGTCCGATCCAGAGGGTCATGTGCGGTAACAGGCTGGCGACAAACAAAAGGACGACCAGGGCGCACCATCGAGCGCCGAGGTAGTCGATCAAGGTTATGGGTCTGACAAAGTAGAGGTGAATGACGCGGTTCCTGCGATCAGGACAGATTAATTCGGGGCCGACAAAGGCGGCGAATATCAGGAGAAGGAAGGCAGTGACGGATATCAGATCCTCGTGGCTCGGTAGTTCGACGGGACTAGCACCGTCACCACTGTCAGTTTCGACGCCGATTTGCTCAAAGAAAGCGGCGATGGCGGCAAAAACTAAACCCGTGAGGATCGCGGGTGACACCACTAACCACGGCAGGAACTTGGCCCATCCGCCGCGTCCGATTCCCATGCCGTTTTTGACGCCGTCCCACAACATGGTCTTCCAGGCCCGGCTGCGACCCTCGCGTTCGCCCGCGTAGGTCTGGTAACCGATGTCGAATACGGTTCCGGTGCGTTCGGGATGTTGGTCGGAGGTCACGGTTCAGTTGGTTCGGAAGAGGTCGATGAGGGCGCGATGGCGCGGGCCCATACGGACAAGTCTGGCTTCGGAAGCGACCAGTGCGTCGCGAATGGCGTCGTACTTCGCTTCGTCGACGTAGGGAATTGTGATCGCGATCCCTTCCGACGTGTGTTCGATGTTTCGGTCGGTGAGTTCCGTGGCAAATCGTTCGCGGTTGTTGGCGACTTCGACGTATATCTGCTCGGTTTCTTCGGTGAGGGATTTGACGTCCGAAGATTCTGTTACTCGTCCGGCGTTCAATAGGACGATGTTGTCACAGGTTCGCTCGACATCCTGCATGAGGTGGGTCGAAAGGATGACGCTGATGCCGAACTCGCGGGCGATGCGGCGGATCAGGTTCAGCATCTCGGTTCGTCCGGTCGGGTCGAGGCCAGCCGTTGGTTCGTCAAGGAGGATGAGAACGGGATCGTGGACGAGGGCTTGGGCTAGTTTGACGCGCTGTTTCATGCCGGTAGAGTAGCCGCCGATAGGGCGGTAACGCTCTTCGAAAAGTCCGACGTGACGCAGGGTGTCGGCTGCAAGAGCGCGTGACCGCGAGGGTGGAATGCCGCTGACTTCGGCCATGTGAGTCAGGAAGTTGGCCGCGGACTGGTTCGGCGGCAAGCAATCGTGTTCGGGCATGTAGCCGAGGCGGGTGCGAGCGTTGGGGTTACGAGCATCGGCGCCCATGACGAGTGCCGAGCCGGATGTGGCGTCGGTGAGGCCGAGGAAGATACGGATGGCGGTGCTTTTGCCTGCACCGTTGGGCCCGAGGAGGCCGGTGATGCCGGAGTCGACGGTGAAAGATGCCGAGTCTAAGGCCTGAACATTGCCGTAAAGCTTGGTGAGATCGCGGGCCTCGAGGAGCGGTACGGCGGGGGCGAAGTCATTCATAAACGGGATTGAAGTGGCATCGGCGTCTCGTCAAACATCCAGCCGATAAAACTCGATGGCGGTTTTGCCGAAGATGTAGTCGGACTGCTCTTCGGGGAGGTTCTTGAGCATGTCGCGAACGGTGTTGGCCCAGTTGGGGTAGGTGGTGCCTTGCGTCGAGACGGGCCAGTCGGAGCCGAACATCAGGCGGTCGACGCCGAACATTCCGATTACGTGGTGGACGTAGGGGAGGAGATCGTCGTTGGTCCAGTTCTCCATATCGGCTTCGGTGGTCATGCCGGAGATCTTGCAACGCATGCCATCGATTGAGGCGACTTCGCGCAGTCGGGTGAGCCAGGGTTCTATTTCGCCCTCTTTGATGTTGGGTTTGGCGATGTGGTCGATGACGGCTCGGAGGTCGGGGACGTGCTCCATGATGCGCGGGACGAAGGGAAGGTTCCACGGGCGGACCAGGAAGTCGTAGCAAAGACCGCGTCGTTCGACCTCTTGGAGGCCTTGGATCGGCGCGTCTCCCGCTAACCAGCCGTGATCTTCGTCCATCTCCCAGAGGTGGCGGACGCCTTTGAAGTATGGGCTTTGCTGGAGGTCGTCGAGAATTTCGCCGACGTTGGGTTCGCTCAGGTCGACCCAACCGACGACTCCGGCTACGAAGTCGTTGTTCTCGGCGATTTCGAGGCACCATTTCGTCTCTTCGACTGATGCGTGAGCTTGAACGATGACCGTTTTGTCGACGCCAGCCTCTTTCAACAGGGGACGGAGGTCGTCTGGGCCATAGTTGACACGTATCGGACTGCCTTCTGGCATCCAGTCGTAGGGCCGCAAGTCTAGGTCCCAGAAGTGGTGATGGCTATCGACTACGGTCATGGTTAGAATTCGCGGTGATGGGCGTTGCGTAATGGGTAGGGGCAGGTTTGAAACCTGCCCCTACGGTTGATGGGCGAAAAGCGTCGGCCCCCTTTGTCCTTCGGACATTTCCCCCGTGAACGTGGGAAACGCGATGACTAACGGGCGATGGTACCGACGGCAGGTGCGCCGCGAGTGGCAGTGCCGTGGCTTCCGGCGAAGTTAGCATCGCCGAACCAAAGGACACCGTCTTTCGAAGACAGGCCGTGGATGAAGGGGTCTTCGGGACCCATCGTGATGCGGTCCATCTCAGCGCCGGTCTCTTTGTTGTAGAGCACGACGACGTTGTCGGTCGTGTGGGCGCACCAGATTCCGTCGTCGCCTTCCAATGCGAGGCCGTGGAGCCGCTCAAGTTGGACCTCGAACATGTGGACGACCTTGAAGTCGTCTGATGGGTCGACGAGGTAGATGGCTTTGGGATTGAACGCGGTCACCCAGAGCAGGTTTTGCTCGTGATCCCACTCGATGCCGTGGATTCCGCCACCGTCCGGGGTTCGCCACCGATCAACAGTTTCTCCAGTGTCCATGTCGACCTTGATCACATAGCCGAGGTGGGTGTCGGTGCTCCGATAGGGGCGTGACACGGTAGTGCCGTTGGACCCGGTCCATATGTGACCATCGCCAACGGTGATGCCGGAGCCGTTTTCGGTGGCTGTGTAGATCGTCTTCAGCACGTTTCCGGCTTCGTCGATCACGTAGACGTTGTCCGTTAGTTGGTCCATCACGTACAACTGGTCGTTGAACCACTGCAGGCCGTTCGGCATTTCACATGGGGACGGGATCGTTATTCCCACCACCGATTTCGTCGCAGTCATCGTCATATTTGACACTCCAATCGCAATGTCGTATCGCTCATTCGTTGTGCATGTAGTTTAACTTGAATGTATCTCCGGCGCGCTCGTTGGGACAATCGATCACGGATTGCCCCAGGGTGTCGCTGAAGCGGTATGAACGGTGTCAGGGTTGTGTGTTAGAATAGTTGTGCGTGAGAGTAGGCGAAATTAAAGACCCGATTCAACGGGCAATCTACCTAAACCAGCGGTTTGACCGATCCCTCCTAACGCCTACGGAGAAGATGCTTGGATGCTGTGCTGCTGTCCAATCGAGACAGCGACCATACTACCTGAGACATACATCGAATACAGGGAGAGGCGGTTGACGTGACAAGGACACAAACGCATGCAAAATCAAGGCTACGGCAATGGAGCAGGCCGTCGAGTGATGATATTTATCGACGGCAGTAACCTCTACCACGTACTTAAGCAGAACACAGACAAACAAAACCTCGACTACCATAAATTTTCTGAAAAGCTCACCGGAGATCGAGAGCTCATCCGGACCTATTACTACAACATTCGTCAGGAATCGCCTGACAACCCAAGTTTGGCCGAGTCACAGGACCGGTTTTTGAACGCCCTATACGAGACCGACTATCTGGAAGTGAAACTCGGGATTTGGAAGCAGCGGGGCAACACGATGGTGGAGAAGGGCGTCGATGTGATGATCGCCGCGGATCTCATCGCCCATGCCTACGAAGACCATTACGATACGGCAATTCTGGTGAGCGGCGATGCAGATTTTTATCCGGCGTTGCAGGTGGTGAAGAACACTGGCAAGCAGGTCGAGGTTGCGGCATTTGATTCGAATCTTTCCTCGGAGGCGGCGCGGTTTTCGGATGTGTTGGTCAAGTTCGACCGTAGCTACTTCGACGATCTGTGGATGTCTTCGAACCAGAAGAACAACAACCTTCGTGCTGCGGAGATGCGAAGGTCGGTGACCGATGAGGCGGCTTCGCCGAATGGCGAGGACAAGGGTGCATCGCGCGGGCAGTCGAATAATCGACGGCCATTCACTGAACGCTACGCCGATCGCCGCAATGCATATAGTGCAGCGTCTTCACGTAACAACGGATCATCGCGAAATGGTCACTCAGCAACACAGTCGACGAACCGAGTTCGGCGCACGGAGACCCGACGGAGTCTATCTTCGGTTCTCGACAGCAGCGCTAAACCTGCTAGTCGTACCGAGCGACGTGGATTGGCGACAGCATCGCGGCAACGAAGTTCGCAGAATGATCAACGGTCAAAATCGGCTTCTTCAGCGTCGGAAGCGCCGAGCACGAACAGCAGCGCCTCTGGTCCACGCGGCAACGATCGACGGAAGTCGTGGATCTCCCGGATGCTGAATTCGCGATAAGAAGCTGCGGATTACCAGTCGGCGTCGACGATATCGCTATCGTCTTCGTGAATGCGTTCTTGGGAGCCGGACTTAAAGTCCATGGCGAAGAGATGATTCTTGCCGTCAACTTCGGAGCGGAACAGGATCTGCTTCCCGCCTAGGGACCAAACCGGGTTGGAATCAGGAACGCGGTTTTGGGTGAGACGTCGAGTGGTTTTGTCATCGGTGTCGATCGAGTAGATTTCGGGATTGCCGTCGCGTTCTGAGATGTAGACGATGTCGCGTCCGTTTGGTGCCCACTCGAATTCGGTTTCGTTCCCGTCGTCATCGGTGAGCGCGGAAGCTGCGCTTGGGCCGTCGCCGGTATCGACAATCAATGTGTAGATATCGGTTGAACCGTCGGATTGCGGCCTGGCAAACGCAACGCGTTTGCCGTCGGTTGAAAATCGCGGGCGGGTGTCGGGATAGTCGGTGAGTTGAACCTCATTGACACCATTTACCGATCGCATGTAAATGCCATCACCACCGTCGACTTTGATACGCATGACGACCCATTCGTTGTCACCAGACCAATTTCCTAGTTCGACGTTTCCGACGGGTTCGGTAATGAGTAACGTGGTTTTGTCTTCCTCGAAATCGTGAACGAAGACTTCGGTGTTCGTGCCGTCTGCGGATTCGGCTTGGTAAGCGATCAAGCGAGAGTCGGGGGACCAGAAATACCTGGATACGCCGTCCGGTGCATCGGGCACACGGGTGTCGTCCTCGGTTGATCGATCCCAAATCTTCAACTGCCCGGCGCCGTCCGAGACATCGGTCAAGAAAGCAATGCGCCGTTGATTCGGCGACCACACCGGATTATCGACGGCTTCGTTGACGATTTTGGAGGTTTCACCGCTGGTTTCGAGTAGGAAGAGCTGGTTGTTTTCGTCTTCCAAAACGAAGGCGATTTCGTGGCTCAGACCGTCATCTCCACAGGCGTAGGTCGCTAGGAGGGTGATGGATGCGATGGCGGTGAAAACCGCTATTTTGGAGAGGTTCATGATGGGGTCAAATGACGTTTTTGGGCGACGTGTAAGGTACAGGCGCGCAATTAACGCTAGGTTCCTCTACGCGATTTTCGGCAATTTTGAATGGGTGATTCAAGTGATGCAGATGCATCTAAAATCGCAATACGAGCCGAATACTTGCCTGAGCCGGAGATACTGATGAAATTCGCATTCTTTATGATGCCGTTGCACACGCCCAACGAGAATCCATCTCTGGCGTTTGAACGCGATATCGACATGATCAACTATGCCGAGAAGCTGGGATTCGACGAGTATTTCATAGGTGAGCACCACTCGGCGGCTTGGGAAACGATGCCGGCACCAGAAATGGTGTTAGCGAAGGCATCGGCGACCGCGACGCACATCACGTTGGGGACCGGGGTGGTCTCGTTGCCGTTCCATCACCCGTTTCATGTTGCCGAGCGGTTTGCGTTTTTGGACCATCTCACCCGTGGACGAGCGGTACTGGGGGTTGGTCCGAGTGGACTTCCTACGGATCCGCAACGCTTCAAGATTCCCGGCAAGGACTTAAACGCAATGATGCGCGAGTCGACCGACATCATCGTCAAGTTGCTGGAATCCCCCGATCCGATCTCGTACGACGGTGAGTATTGGACCATTAATGAGATGGCGCTTCAGTTGCGTTCGTACCAGCAACCTCGTTTGAAGCTGGCGACGCCATCGGCGGGTAGCAAGCGATCATTGGACTTTGTGGCACAGTACGAGATGATGATGTTTTCGATCGCTGGTGGCGGACCTCCGGGCTCAGTACCGTTGGCCCGGCAGTGGGATGAGGTGATCGATGCTTCGGCGAAGCATGGCACGTCGCCGAACAAGGATGACTGGCGCGTCGTGACCTACATCCACCTCGCAGACACGCGCGAAGAAGCTATCGAGCAAGCCCGACACGGCGCGGTGCGTGATGTGCACAGCTACTTCTACACGATCAATACGCCTCGAAGCTGGTTGGTCCACCCCGACCAAAACCCTGCGGACCTAACATTCGAAGAAATCGTTGGAAAGCGTCGATGGATCATCGGCACGCCCGACGATGCAATCGAGCAGATAGAAGCAATAGTCGAAGAGACTGGCGGCATCGGCGGTTTAATGCTGACGACGCACGAGTGGATGCCAATGCGGCACGTAATGTACTCGCAAGAGCTGTTCGCCCGGTACGTGATGCCGAGGTTCAGGGGGCACACCGCGGATTTGGAGCGGGAATGGGAGCGTACCAAGCACGACCGCGCCCAAGGGCGGATACCGAACATTTCTGGACCAAACGACGGGACGCTGGACGACGGCGAGAACAGCAATGTGTTTGTGAAGGTTTAAGGCGTTCCTCTATCCATGAGGATGTAGACAGGTACGACGGCAGTAGTAACTTCGTCGCGAAGTGCGCCTATTTGGTTCGGACGATCAGAAAGGGATTTCGGCTGACGACATTGATGTTGACGTATCCGACGTTGGTTTTACAGGATGAATTGGTTGATCGACTAAATTGTCAAGGTTTCTCGGATTCATAGAATCCGAGTATCGGGCAAGTTGGCCATTTTTCGATCAAGCGTCAACGTTTCACAACCGACTTTAGAGTACCCGTCGGTAATCAACCGATCTACCAATCCTGCACCACCGCCTGTTTGGATTTCAGTTATTACTCGCTGACCATTGAGGGGACGCACATAACCTGAGCGCAATACGGTCACCAAACCCTCACGGGCTTCGGATTTCGACGCTCCGTAGGATCGTTGCATCACTATGTATGCTTCGCCAATGACTTGGTTAGAAGCGTACACTTCACCGCCTTGGTTGACGATTTCGGCCAAGGCTTCGACGCAGTAATCGTGACCTGCCGGAGGGTCACCAGATAGCAACCGAACGAGGATTGAAGTGTCAATCCCGAAGTGAGGGATCATAACCTTCTTCGCGGAATTTGTGGATGTCGAACGGTTCCTGCCCGGGTTTGACCAAGTGCCGCAATGGCGCTAATCTCGAAGGGTCTAGCACCCGGGGGCGTAGTACGAAACCGGCGTCTGTTTCTTCGAGTTCGAGTTGGTCGCCGGGTCCCACACCGAGAGCATCTAGGACGTGTTTCGGGAATGTGACTTGTCGTTTGGAGGTGATTTTGACGAACATGATTTCGCTTCCTTACTCATATGATACCAAAGGTAAGGTAGGGGGAAATCTCCTCCCGATTCTCGTGGGTCTCGATCATACGAATTACGTCGGAACTACAAAAGGCTGGTTAGCGAGATGTCATCGCACCCCCCAAACAGCGTAAATTGTTAGGTTGTTGATACGCGCTAACAACGGGAATGAAACGATGGCAACACTAGAACAACTCCTCGAAGAGGTCGACGCCTCCGCCGCCGAAATCGTCGAGCTCGAACGGCAAATGATCCAAATCCCAACCGTCAACACCGGTCAAATGCCAACCGGCGACGAAACACCACTCGCCGAATTCATCCGCGACTGGTTCCACGACGAAGGCATCACCGACACCCAGATACTCGCCCGCGACCCTGAACGCGGGAACATCATCGCGGTCTATCCAGGTAGCGAACCCCGTTGTCGCCTGATGTTTATGTCCCACACCGACGTAGTACCGGTCGAAGACTACTCCAAGTGGTCATGGGAACCATTCGGCGCGGAGATTTCCGGCGGAAGGATATACGGTCGAGGCGCATCCGACTGCAAAGCGTTGCTGACCGCCCAAGTGATGGCGATGGCAATCCTCAAACGCAACAACGTCGAACTCAAACACGGCCTCCGTTTGGTTAGCGGCGCCGACGAGGAACACGGCGGCCGATGGGGTTTCGGTTGGCTGGCTGACAATCACCCCGAGTCCCTGGAGTGCGACTTCGCCGTCAACGAAGGCGGCGGAACTCCCGTCGAGCAGGGCGGAGCACTGTCATACCTCCTCGGCACTGGCGAAAAAGGCCGGCTCGAGATCAAAATCACCCTCCTCGGAGAAAGCGCTCACGCCTCCGTGCCTTGGCAAGGCATCAACGCCTCCGAAAGACTGTGGCGAGTGCTCCAACGGATCGAAAACTACGAACCCGAAGTCGACACATCATTACCGATATTCGACTACCTCAACCTCTTCGGCATCGAGGAACGCCCTACACCCGAAAACATCGAACGAATCCTAGGCGATCTCGAAGACAACTCCCCAAGACTGAGTTCCATGCTCCGAGCGTTATCGCGAATGGTCTGGACGCCGACCATGGTAAGCGGTGGTATCAAGTCGAACAGTGTCCCAGAGAACATAACGGTTACCTGCGATGTTCGGACTTTGCCATTCCAGAGCGAGGAATACGTCCACAGCGAGATCGAAAAGACCATCGGCGACGTCGAAGGCGTTTCATTCGAGATCGACTATATGTCGGTGCCGAACTCTTCCGAGTTCGAGACTGATCTTGCGGATGCGATCAAACGAGCGCAAGCATTGGCGGTGTCGCGGGACGATATTCAGTGGATACCGGCGGTAAGCAATGGTTTCACCGATTCCCGTTTCACTAGGAATCTGGGGATCATCACATATGGATTCACTGGTGCACACCCGGATGATGATCCGATGCTGTCGCGGGCGCATGGAACCGATGAGTCGGTGGGTATCGAGTCGTTGATCAGCGGTACGAAATGCATGATCGCGCTGGCATGGGATCTTTGTGAGGCGCAGTAGTTCGATGACGATGGACGTGATTGCAGTCGCTGACGAGTTAGCGATCGAGCTTGAGGCAGCCGGTACAGAAGATCGGGCGGTCAATGAAAAGCGTTATCTGAAGTCTGAGTTACAGCACTACGGAGTCACTGTGCCAGTGATACGGAAGTTGGCGCGTCGCTTTGCCCGCGAGATCGATGACGTTCCAAAGACTGAACTTTTGGCGTTGACGCTTGAGTTGTGGGATCGAGAAGTTTACGAACTGCGCAAGTTGGCGGTGAATATCTTAGCCGCAAAGGTTGAGGCGTTGGAGGAAGGAGACATTGGGTTTATTGAGGGGATTTTGAGGCGTTCACATACATGGGCGTTGATCGATGATACGGCCATGAATGTAGTTGCCCCAATGCTGACATCTGCTCCCGACGCTGGGCAAATCCGGTTGAAGTGGTCAGAGGACGATGACTTCTGGGTACGACGGACGGCGATGCTTGCACTCTTGCCGAGACTTCGCCGCGGGAGAGATGGGTGGGCGGAGTTCACCGGTCACGCTGATGAGATGCTTGACGAGAAGGAGTTTTTCATTCGCAAGACTGTCGGCTGGATCTTGCGAGAGGTGTCGAAACATTCGCCGGATCTTGTATTTGAGTGGTTAGAACCCTGGGGCGGCGTGTGCGTCATCGGTGACGATGCGGGAGGCAGTAAAGTATCTGTCGGCGGACCAACGTTCGTTGCTTAATGGGATTAGAAGATCGGGTCAACGGAGGATCAAGAGTTGAAGCGTCCAAACGTGCTTTTCATCATGGCCGACCAACTGAAATGGTCGGGTTTGCGGATGTACTCGGAGATCGGGATCGAGGCACCGTCGCTTGAGCGTTTAGCGGCGCGAGGAGTGATGTATCGACACGCGGTAACTCCGTATCCGTTGTGTGTGCCTGCGAGAACGTCGATCATGACGGGCAGGTATCCGCACTCAACAGGGTGTCGGCGGAACGAGACTCTGATGCCGGAACGCGAGACTCATGCATTTCAGATTTGGCGTGATGCTGGATATACGACGGGATTGATCGGGAAGAATCACTGTTTCGTCGACCTCGATGTGTTCGATGTCTACTGTGACATATCGCACGGTGGATTGCCGAAGGGTGACTACCTTGGCGCGGTGCCGGAGACGAAGGGCATGGATTGGGTTCGTCCGGTCGAGGCGATCAACGCGGCGCATCAGACGCGCGTGCAATTGAACGAGAACGCGCAGAGTCCGACGATTGCCTACGCGATCACGGATCACCCGATCGAGGGCTATGGTTCGAGTGTGATCACGGCTCAAACGGAGGCGTTTTTGGAGAGAATGGCAGCGGGTGATCGATTTGGACGCGTTGGAGAGGCAGTCGAGGACGATAGTCCATTCGCTTTGTGGGTTTCCTATCCAGACCCTCACGAGCCGCGCGAGGCGCCACGGGAATATGTCGAGATGTTTCCGCCTGACGAGATAGTCTTGCCGCCGATTCGTCAGGGAGAATTCGACGAGGATGGCGGAGCAAAACATCTCGATGGTCCGCCGTATCCACCCAGCGGTGAGGTCAGCGCGGCACCAGAAGTAAACCGCGTCTTGTACTCGATGTTGGGTATGGATGACGACAGCGAAGAGGACATCCGTAACCTTGTGTCGGTGAATCACGCAATGACGCGGTTGGTTGATGATGGGATCGGCCGGATTCTCGACAAGATGGAAGAGCTAGGGGTGTTGGAGAACACGATCGTCGTGTTCACTGCGGATCATGGCGACTTCATGGCGGAACACAATATGTCGGTCAAAGGTGGCGTTTTCTACGACTGTTTGACCCGTGTTCCTTTGATTGTGTCGTTTCCCAATGGTGAAGTACCTTGCGGAGAGATCGACGAGTCGATGGTGAACACCGTTGATATTCTTCCAACGTTGTTGGAGCTACAGGGGCTGGCGCGGTTTGAGGGGATTCACGATGGTTGGGCAGGGACTGCGCCGGAATCCGGTTCGAAAATTGACGGGCCGAGCACGCTAGATGACACCGGACAGGTCAGGGATACGTTGTTGCGACGTATTCAAGGCGGACCTTTGCCAACTGCCACCGCCGCGGCGCCGCGAGCTGCGGCGTACTCGGAGTATGGCGCTGGTGGCCCACCGGTTACGATGTCACATCTAGAAGAGTGTGAAAAGCCGTGGGGTTACCGAACGTTGATTGCAACGCTGTGGGGTAGGGAAGCGCAGGGTCGAAGGAAGATGGTGCGGACGGTAGATTTGAAATATGTCACCGACCCGATGGCCGTTGGCGCGGGAACTGTTGAAGGCGCCGACCCAGAGGACGAGTTGTACGACTTGGTGAATGACCCGTGGGAGCTGTACAACGTCGCTCATGATCCGAAGAACGCCGCGGTGGTTTCGGAGATGCGGCGGTTGTTAGCCGACTGGATGATCTCGACTGAGGATCCTGAACCGGTGGATTTGCCGCGGACGATTGGGCGCTCAGGGTGACCCGGCGCGACATTTAGAAGATACCTTTGGGTTCCATGCCGAGGTAGAACCGTCCCGCGGTGTCGTAGTGGTCAGGTCGGCCTTGGATCTGTTGTCTGATGGCGTGGGCGTCTTGGAAACAGCGTTGAATGGTATTGGTTTCGAAGATGGCGGTTGATCCGCATATTGTGTAAGCAGTATTGACGACGTCGGCGGATGATCTGATGGCGTGGGTGCCAGCAAGTCGGACTTCGATTCGCTCAGCGGGTGGTAGTTGGTGATGTTTCACCACGGTCTGCCACATTTGAGTGGTGGCTTCGTCAAGGAAGGCGCGGGCGGAGTTCCATGACGCTTCGGCTTGGCCGATCATGCGTTGGGTGGTTGTGTCGGCGCTAAGGATGTTAGCGCCGCCTTGCTGGATTTTGCGTTTGGTGATGTCGATGGCGAAGTTCAATGCGGTTCGGGCTACGCCGAGAGCTACGTTCGCGAAGCCCGATGCGAACATCGGTGTGGTGTGGATGACGTAGAGAGGTCCCGGTTCACGTGACGGTTCGTTGAGGCCGTAGGAGCGTTCGGTTGGGACGAATAGGTTGTCGGTGACGAAGCTTTGGCTGGCGGTGCCGCGTAGGCCGCCCACGAACCATTCGTCGATGACTTCCACTTGTGATTTGGGAATCACGAAGGTTCGCATCTCGATGGGGTCAGACCTGTCTGACTCGTGGACCGGTGCAAGTGCGGCCACCCAAGTGGCGTGGGAGATGCCGCTGCTGAAGTCCCAGCGGCCGGATAGACGATAGCCGCCTCCCGTTTTGATGGCCTTGCTGGCTGGCCGTGGTGGTCCATTGGTTACGACCGTCGTGCGGTCGCCCCATATCTCGTGCGCGGCGGATTCGCTAATCCGAACGGCGTTCGTGGAGAACACGTTGTTTTGATTGACGCACCAACCGACGCTGGCGTCAGTTTCGGCGAAGATGCGAACGATCTTCAGGAATTCCGGGTGATCGAGCTCGGAACCATCGAGTGACTTTGGCAATAGCAGGCGGAAGAATCCGGCCTCAATCAGCGGTCGAACCACGTCCTCAGGGATGCGTCGTTCATTGTTGATGCGGTCGACGTGCGGAGCGACCGTCGACGCGAGATCATGGGCTCGCTGGATGAGTTCAGTCAAGCGGGATGCGTTGAAGTTTAGTTATGACAATTCGTCTGGGACGACGACGTCGGGTTCGAGTTCTAGGGGGTATCCGGGGAAGAAGTCCCGCCATGGTTCGAACTGCTGGACGAACTGCATGCCGTGATCCATGGATGGCAGCTGTTTCATTGCCCGTCCAGGGTCGTAGCCCATGGTTTTTGCGATTGCTTCAATGCCACCGCGTCGGGTGTGTCGGACTCCGCCGACGTTGAAAAGATCGCCGTCGTCGTCTTCGACGATTAAGTCGTAGCCGCGTTTTCGTTGTCGCCAGTAGAGTCGCATGGAAAGCAGGAAGTGTTTCAGTTGATATCGACCAAGTGCGGTCTCACTCTGTCTAGTATCGCATTGCCGACATCGTACTTGCTCATTTGAGGTAGCGGTTCGACTGAGCCGTCGGTGCGCACGATATCGACGCGATTGGTGTCGGTTCCGAAACCGCTCCCGGTTTCTGTGACATCGTTGGCGACGGTGAGAATTGCTCCTTTGGCTGCCATTTTGACTGCGCCTTTCGCCGCGGCATCGCTGGTTTCGGCGGCGAATGCGACTTTTACCAAGCGCGGTCCAGTGGCCCAGGGCATCCAATCTTCTATCGCTTCTAGATCCATCGTCAGTCCGGGGCCGTCGCCTTTCTTGATCTTTTCGTCGACAAATGTTTTCGGGCGAAAGTCGGAGATTGCGGCGGCCATGACGAGCACGTCGGCTTCAGCGGCGGCGGGGAGAGTAGCTTCGCGCATCTCGTCGACGGTGTTGACGTTGATGATTTGAACGCCCCACGGAGCTCGAATGCCGTTGGCGGCGGTGATGAGAATGGTTTCGGCTCCGCGGTCGCGCGCCGCTTCAGCGACGGCGTAGCCCATCTTTCCGGTGGAGCGGTTGGTAATCACGCGGACTGGGTCGATGGGTTCGCGGGTGCCACCAGCGGTGACCACTACGCGGCGACCCGATAAATCGCCTTGACGTTTGCCGATGGCTAGGCGGACAGCGTCGACGACGTCGGGTGGTTCACTCATCCGCCCCTCGCCGACGAGTCCGGATGCGAGGCGTCCCGATTCAGGTCCGACGAACAAGACGCCGCGTTTTTTGAGAGTTGCCACGTTTGACTGGGTTGAAGGTGCGGCGAACATATCGGCGTCCATTGCTGGCGCGACGACGAGTGGTGCGTTCGACGCCAAGACGGTCGCAGTGATCGCGTCGTCGGTGATACCGAGTGTCAATTTGGCGAGTAAATTAGCCGTGGCAGGTGCGATTACGATGCATTGGGCCTTCGTACCGAGGGCTACGTGGTCGATGCTGATTTCGGAGTTGCCTTCCCAGAGGGAGGTGGTAACCGGGTTGTGGCTCAGGGCCCCGAAAGTGTTGCTACCGATGAAACGCTGAGCGGATTCGGTCAAGACGACATCGACGCGGGCCCCGAGTTTAACCAGTTCAGAGACTACGTAGGCGGACTTATATGCCGCGATCGAACCTGACACGCCGAGTACGACACGGCTGCCTGCGAGGGGTGTAGGCGTTGGAAGGTCCATCATGTATCGAGTTGGATCGAAGGGGAGTGCACAGGGACTCACTCCCTTTCGACAACAAATTGAGTTGGAAGCGCGAGGGATGATTCTCCGGAGCGATAAGCCATGACGGACTCGTACATGTCTCGCACTTCTTGAGCATTCAGGGCGGTCGGGACACCGATTCGCAACTGTTCGTCGCCTTCAACCGTTACAAGCAGCCGTGAGCCCAGTGATGACCGATATCGGAATCCTAAGTTCCAGAACTTGGCGAGTTCGATTTTGACCGACCGAGCCAGCAACGTTAGCGCGTCCTTAGTTTTGAAATCGACGCCAATCCGGCTGCGTTGCAATCTCATCTGGTCATCTTGCCAGCGGTAATGTGCTTCGAGGTGCAGGTAATCGTTGACGTACGGCAGGCAAGCATCGGGATCGGGTCCGGCGTGATGTCTTGGCCCGATGGTGAATTTGACACCAGATATCCGATTGGTGCCATGTATCACACCATAATTTCTTAAATCGACGCCAGCGATTGTGATATCCGTCAACTGATCGGTTGGCCAGAAATCTTGGGAGCGCCAAACCCACTTGACCTCGCGATTTTTCACGGCGATGATGTGGTCGAGGACGCGAAATTCGTCGTTTTCCACTACGTGATGAAGAGTCAGATCATCGCGAATGCTGCGTTCGTATTCGGTTGGACGCAACTTCGAACGGGCTCTTTGGACGTACTCGTCGACGATCTCTTCAAGCGTCGGTTTATTGCTCCTCGCCATGTAACGCATTCCAAGGGAGTTAGTTGTTGGACCGATGGCTAAGATGCTAACGCACGGAACGCGTCGGGCAGATGTTCCAAGAGGTCGCTGGCGGTCATGGCGTACGGCGTAAGTCGTTCGCGTGCGGATTTGCCAGCCAGCGAGTGAAGGAAAACGCCCAGCGACGCGGCGTCGAACGGGTCTGTTTTTGCACACAGGCCGGTTACAAGTCCAGCTAACACGTCGCCGCTCCCGCCTCGGGCGAGGCCATCGTTGGGCATCATGTTGATGCGTAGGCGACCATCGGCGGACGCTATTAGGGTCGTTGCGCCTTTCAGTATCGTGACACAGTTGAATCGTTCCGACGCCATCTCAACGGCTGCGCGGCGGTCAGCTTCGACTTCCGAGGTGGGGATGCCGAGCAATCGGGACATTTCACCGGGATGGGGTGTGATGACGAGGTTGCCGTCGAAGATCTCCCACCATTCCGGCATCTGCGAAACCAAAGTCAACCCGTCGGCGTCGATGACGACCGTGTGACCTTTCCAAATGTTGCGATTTTCAGTCAATCGCGATGTCAACTTCCGGGCGCCGTCAGACAGAGAAAACCCGACCCCGAAGAGAACAGAATCGACTTTCTGGATGTGTTGTTGAAGTTGCGTGTACGCGGGATCAGGCAGAACTCCGTTGGCGTCTTCTTCCAACGGTATGTAGGTCGCTTCAGGCACGTTTCCAGCTAGTGCCCGGTACGCGCTTGTGGGTGTTGCAAGCGAGACCAATCCGACACCAGACCTTAGGCAAGCTTGCGTTGCGAGCGATGCGGCGCCGACGTATGTATTCGATCCGCAGATGAGCAGAGATCGTCCGAAATCACCTTTGTGAGCTGTAGCATTGCGGTCGGGTAGCAAGGAGCAAGCCAACTCGAAACTGCTCACTTCGCGTGTGTAGGGTTGCGTGAGTTCGGAAGGAATGTCGACGTCGAGTACATCGATTTTGGTGCCGAAATTAGGGTCACCGAATCTGATTGCCGGACCTAGCTTGTGCAGACCAACGGACAAGCATACGTCGGTTGGGAGACCGTTGGGGTCGAATTCACCGGTGTCTGGATCCGCACCGCTCGGCATGTCAATGGCGACAGTTCTTTTGCCGCTGTTTTTTGCAATCTCGAACAAAGAAGCGACCGGTTCGCCGATTGACCGGGAGATGCTGAATCCGAACACTCCATCGAGGATCAGGTTGGATTTGTCGCATAAGTTTGCCATTTGGCCATTTCCACCGGGTCCATCAAGTTCGACCGTCGTTCCGCCTGCTGCATTGAATGCAGAGATTAGCGGATCGTCGTTAGGGCGCGGCAGGACAAGACCGACGATTGTGTCCACGCCAGCCTCGACCAAGTATCGGGCGGCAACGACCGCGTCTCCGCCGTTGTTGCCCTTTCCGGCAAGCGCGAACACGGTAGCATTTTCGGCTCGGTCGCCCAAATCTTCGAGGACCCAATCCGCGATTGCTCGCCCAACTCGGTCCATAAGTTCCTCGAGGGTCATGGCTCCAGAATCGAACCACCGGTGTTCGATGGTCATCATCTCTGACGCGGTGACCACCTTCTGAATCGCAGTCATCTCGGCTCCTGAATTAGGGTTGCCATGCGTCGTCCTGGGCCTCCATCACCACTGATGCGACGGCGAATTCTTTGGAGTGAGTGAGGCTAAGCGCGATCCGCTTGACACCCATCTTGTCGGCGCGTTCGCGGGCGCTTCCGTGGAGAGTAATCTCGGGCGGGCCACTGCGTTTTCGGGTGACCTCGATGGATTTCCAGGGGATGCCTCGGACACCGGTGCCAAGGGCCTTCATGACGGCTTCTTTTGCCGCGAATCTGCTTGCCAATTGGGGAGCGCGGTTGCGTGCGTATCGGCGTTCTTCGGTGGTGAAGACCTTGTTGAGAAATCGAACCGGGTACCGGTCGCGAACAGTAGCGATGCGCGGGATTTCGATGAGATCGACGCCGGTGTATATCATTTTTCAGGGACGCGAACGGGGCCGTTGGTAGACGCAATGGTGTTGAATCGCGCCCACAGTTAGCAACGTAGAGCATCGACGGGAATTGGGTCAACGGTTCACATGATAAATCGCATCATCAGCGGCAATGAAATCGCCAAAAAAGTGCACGCCGAAGTAGCGGTCAAGGTGACTGCATTTCGAGAGGCGCACGCTTGTTCACCTGGCTTGGCGGTGGTTTTGGTAGGTGACGATCCGGCATCGCGTTCGTATGTCAGGCGAAAGGAACTGGCGTGTGAGGAGGTCGGGATTTTGACCGAGACGATCAACATCGATGCGGACGTCAGCGCGGAACATCTCGCCGGTGTCGTCAGTGAGTTGAACGTTGACTCACGGTACCACGGCATACTGGTTCAGCTGCCGCTGCCGGACCATATCGATGCTGACGAAATCATCAATGGACTCGATCCGTTGAAGGACGTCGACGGTCTCCATTCGCAGAATGCTGGACTGCTTTCGTTGGGCCAGCCGCGGTTTGTGCCGGCGACTCCATTGGGCGTCCAACGGATGCTCATCGAGGAGGATGTCGAAGTGAACGGCGCCGACGTGGTCATCGTAGGGCGCAGTACGTTGGTTGGTCGGCCACTGGCGTTGCTCCTTTCGCAACGAGGTCGCGGTGCAAACGCGACGGTGACGATGTGCCATACGGGAACACGGGACGTCGGGGCGCACACTCGCCGGGCGGATATTCTCATCGCCGCTGCAGGGGTTCCGAACACGGTGACTGCCGACATGGTGAAAGAAGGGGCGGTGGTGATCGACGTGGGAGTTTCGCGCGTCGAAGATCGAAGCCGCAGAAGCGGTTTTCGGTTGACAGGAGACGTCGACTACCAAGCCGTGAAAGCGAAAGCATCGGCGATTACACCGGTGCCGGGCGGTGTCGGACCGATGACGGTCGCAATGTTGCTCGAAAATGTTGTCCTTGCCGCAAATCTGCAAATCGAATGAATGCCCGTCCGTTGAGCAAACAAGGCGGATTCGGCGTCGTTATCGTTTGGTATAGAATCGAAATTCGACTTAACGCAGAGGAACGCGTAGTTCATCGCGTTGCACGGAAATGGTCTGTGTACGCGCATCGAATCATTTCGGGATTATGGAACAAGCCGAAAAACCGAGGGTTTCCACTACCGGCATAGTCAGGCCTGCATTCACAGGGTCCACTTCCGAATCGCCGAGCACCAACGGATACGACGTTAAACGTACTGCGACCTTATCTGACGACCTAGACAACGCAGAGCTTTTGCGGATGTATCGTCTGATGTTGCAGATCCGCAGGTTTGAAGAGACGTGCGGACAGCACTATTCGCTGGGCAACGTTCGGGGATTTCTCCACCTGTACATCGGTCAAGAGGCGACGGGCATCGGAGCGATCAGCGCGCTTGAACCGCGCGACTACATCGTCACGCATTACCGTGACCACGGTCATGCCATCGCCCGCGGTCTCGATACCAACCGCATCATGGCGGAAATGTTCGGCAAGCGGACCGGATTGAGCAAGGGCAAGGGCGGTTCGATGCACATATTCGATGCCGCAAAGCATTTCATGGGTGGTCATGCAATCGTCGGCGCGCAACTGCCGTTGGCAGCTGGCATCGCCTTGGCGCAGCAATACCAAGAAACCGACGCTGTCACGACGGTGTTTTTCGGTGACGGGGCGACCAATCAAGGCACCTTCCACGAGACGCTTAACTTGGCGTCGGTCTGGCAATTGCCAATCATCTTTTTCATGGAGAACAATCTCTACGGCATGGGGTCCGCAGTCGGCAGAGTTCGTCATCGCGGGCCGGACTTCAGCGACGCGATGGGCGCTTATGATGTCGATGTGATTTCGGTAGACGGCATGGACGTGGTGGCGGTACGCGAAGCTACACAGGCAGCAATCGATCGTGTTCGGGCTCAAGGGAGCCCGATTTTTATTGAGGCGAAGACGTTTAGGTTTGTGGGTCACTCCTTCGCCGATCCTGGAGACCAGTATCGCGAGAGGTCGGAGATCGACCAGTGGCGACGCCGAGACCCGTTAGAGACCTATCCTCAGCGATTGCTCGACTTTGGCGTTGCAACGCAGACTGATCTCGACGAATTGGCGGCGAGCGTCGACGCGGAGATCGAAGCAGCGGTGGAGTTTGCCACGAACAGCCCCAATCCTGATCTTTCTGAAGCGTTTGACGATGTCTACGCTTGAGCGACGCCACGATCGATGAGCGAAGTTCTGTAATTTCCATGCCTGAAATCACTTTTCGAGAAGCGATAACGCAGGGCCTAGCTGAGGCTATCGAGGCGGATCAGAATGTCTTCATCATGGGCGAAGACATTGGAGAGTATGGCGGCGCGTATTCCGTTACCAAGGGATTCCTCGAGAAGTACGGCGACAAGCGCATCAAAGATACGCCGATCTCGGAAGCGGCCTTCGTCGGCGCGGGTGTGGGCGCGGCGAGTGTTGGATTAAGACCAATCGTTGAACTGATGTCGATCAGCTTCTCGCTCGTGGCGTTCGATCAAATCGTCAATATGGCGGCCAATTTGCGCTACATGTCTGGTGGACAGATCAAGGTGCCGATGGTTATTCGAGCGCCAACCGGGGCCGGCGTCCAATTAGGCGCAACGCACTCTCAGAGTTTCGAGACGTGGTTGGCGGAGGTTCCGGGTATGCACTGCGCCTGTCCGTCCAATCCGAGCGACGCGCTCGGACTGCTCCGCACATCGATCAAATCAGACAACCCGGTGATCTTCGCGGAACATGCGCACCTTTACGGTGCGCGTGGCGAAGTGCCGGAAGACTATTTCGAGATACCTTTCGGCGAGGCGCGGATCGATCGATCGGGTGACGATTTGACGCTGGTGTCGTACGGGTACGGCGTACGCGTTTTGCAAGAAGCGGCTGAAGCGATGGCTTCGAAAGGGATCGATGCCGAGATCATCGATTTGCGTTCGTTAAGTCCAATTGACTATGGCACCGTCGTCGCTTCGGTCCAGAAGACGGGTAGGGCGGTGATGTTGGATACTGCTCGAAAAACTGGCGGGATAATGTCCGAAATCGTTTCGGAGGTACAGCAACGAGCGATGGATTGGCTCGACGGGCCGATTATGCGCGTAGGGGCGAAGGACGTTCCGTGGCCTTACAACCGCGGGCTTGAGCAGGATATCCTCCCGGACGCCGACGATGTCGTCGATGCAGCTCGCCAGTTGATTAGCTTTTGATGCGCGACTTTAAGTTTTCCGCGCGACACCCCAAATTGAACCGAACCAACCGAGGAGCTATAAGTTGATCCACGAAGTCACGATGCCAGCGATGGGTGCCGACATGACCGAAGGCACCGTTGTCAAGTGGTTGAAGAGCGAAGGAGATGATGTGGCTCGTGGCGACAAGCTCGCGGAGATCGAGACCGACAAGACCGTCGTCGAGATGGAGGCCTACAACGCCGGTATCTTGCGCAGGATCGTGTTGGGCGATGGGACGAAGGCGCCAGTCGGTTCACTGTTGGCGTACATCGGCGGCGCGGACGACGTGTTGCCAACCGTTGATGCCGCGCCCGAGGCGGCGGCAGTTGAAGCGGTGTCGGAACCAGAACCTGAGATCGAGTTGGAAGTTCCAGTTGCTGAGGTCGCATCGCAACCCGAACCCGTAGCTCCTTCACCAGCTCCGATAATGTCAGCTCCGGCGGCTCCAACCGTTGAAGGTGGGAGGATAAAGGCATCGCCGCTAGCGCGTCGACTTGCGCAGGAGAAGGGTTTCGACTTGGCGGCCATCCCGGCTACCGGTCCCGGCGGTCGAATAACGCGCGACGACGTGCTCGGTTTCAGCCCCGCGCCAGCGTTTGCACCTTCTGGCGTCGCTGTATCCGCACCCGCACCTGCAGTCTCAGTCGACGGCTCCGACATCGAGCTAACCACGATGCGCCAAGCCATCGCCCGCGTCACCGTCCGTAGCAAGACCGAAGCGCCGCACTATTACGTCACATCTGGCGTCGACATGACCGACGCGATGTCGTTCCGCGCCCAACTCAACGCCGAACTTGCCGAATCTGGCGTCCGCGTGTCAGTCAACGACATGATTATCAAAGCGTTGGCAATGGCGATCATCAAGTACCCGAAGTGGAACACTACGTTCCACATGGATCGTTTGGAAGGCCACGACAGCATCAACATCGGTGTGGCGATTGCGCTCGAAGCGGGCTTGATCGTGCCAGCATTGATCGGCGTCCAAAGCATGTCGCTCGTTGATGTCGCCAACGCATCGAAAGACCTCGGTGCCCGCGCTCGGGGCGAAGGCGGTTCGTTGACCCAAGAAGAGTTGACCGCTGGCACGTTCTCCACCTCAAACCTCGGCATGTTCGGCACCGACACATTTGCCGCGATCATCGTCCCACCGCAATCCGGCATCTTGGCGGTCGGTGCGGTTAAACCGACGCCTGCCGTTCTCGACGACGAAATTGTCGTGCGCCAGATGATGAACGCCACCATATCCGCGGACCACAGGGTCGGCGATGGGGCAGAGTCGGCGATCCTGCTCAACGAGGTCAAAGACAGCCTCGAGCGGCCACTACGCCTCATTCTGTGATCAACGGATAGACCGCAGCGGTGATGCTTCCGTCCGTGTGCGAAGATTGACGCACTGTGTACGTTCTTGAGGCATTCACCGACGAAGAACGCTCGATTCTGAGTCGTTTCTTCACCAACACCGACCTTCCGGTTTTCGCCATCGTGAACCTGCCGGAGATCGTCAAAGGTGCGATGTTCGCCCGTTACAGCCGGACGCACAAGTCATTGCGTCGGTTGTTCTTGGACGAGTTCTACGAACAGCCGGAGATCGGCATCCAATCGATCGCCGATCAGATATCTCTTGATGAGGACAGCTACGACTCAGTCGCACGTCGCGCCGAAGAGCTCTACCAGCGTGTCTTCGTCCAGTACGGCGACGACTCAGTCGCGCAGTTGGGTGGTGCGCATCTGGCATGCGAGCAAGTCTCGGCAATCCTAGCGAAAGTTATCGAGCGCGGACGCCTAGCCGCCTATCTAGAGCAAAGCACTCGCTACATCTACTTTGACGAGAAGCTGCGCAGCGAGGATGGCTACGAGCGGTACCGATACTGCACGCCATCCGAAATCGCGGAGGGTCCCCTATCCGAGCGATACGAACAGACAATAGACCGCCTATTCGAGAGCTACGCGTTCGTTGCGAAACGGATGACGGATTACTTCACTTCGAAATTTCCGAGGCAACCACGGGAGGGCAGAGGCGCATACAACCGCGCGACCCGTGCCCGTGCGTGCGACGCCGCCCGCGGACTCCTTCCTGCTGCCACCACATCCAACATCGGAGTGTTCGCGACCGGTCAGGCATACGAATCGATGTTGATGCGCATGAACGCGAGCCCGTTAGCCGAAGCGCGCAGCTACTCCGAGATGATGCTCAACGAGTTGCGCAAAGTCATCTCGGGATTCCTGACGCGGGTCGATGTCGAAAATCGCGGTGTCGCATGGAGTGGCTATTTCCAAAGCGTCGCATCCGACATGAACGCGTTGGCAGGTGAGTTTGAAGACGTCACACCAAATGCGGAGTTCGACATCGATCGCGACGAGGTGCAACTCCTCGAATGGGACCACGAAGCCGAATCGAAAATCGTCGCCGCGGCCCTTTATCCGTATTCGCACCGATCCGAGGAGGAACTGCAAACCCTGGCCGCCGGAATGAGTGGACCTCGGCGCCGTAAAACTATCGCATCATACGCGGGCGACCGCACGAACCGCCGCCACAAACCTGGACGAGGCATGGAACGGGTCTACTATCGCTTCGATGTCCTGTCCGACTTTGGCAGTTTCAGAGACCTCCAGCGCCATCGGATGATGACCATCGATTGGCAGCGCTTGATCCCACGGCACGGCTATGCCACGCCACCAGAAATCGAAGACGCGGGCTCCGAGGTATCGAAGCGTTGGCACGACTCGATGGCCGAAATGTCGGACCTCTACAGCGAGATCGTCGACGAACACGGCGAAGATGTGGCGCAATACGTCGTGCCCTTCGGATTCCGGATCCGCTACAACATCCAACTCAACGCCAGACAGGCCTTCCACATGTTGGAACTGCGTACCGGCGAGTCTGGGCACACCGACTACCGCCGAATCTGCCTCAAGATGCACGACTTAATTCGCAACCAAGCCAATCATCACGCCATCGCCGACGCCATGACATACGTAGACAGTAAGAACTACGGCCTCGGCAGGCTGTCTGCCGAGCGCCGTCAAACCGAAGGCGAGCAGCTCGGGTTACTTGACATGCCGTAAATCTGGCGCGGATCGTTTAAGGGCTTAGATATTGGAAGGGAGAACGGGTCCGAAACTCGATTGGCACGTCTTTGCGCACATATTCTGCCCACACATCCATCGCGTAGTCAGAATCGAATCCCCACCTGCCGTCGGAACGTTGGTGCCATGAACCGGGCTTTGGCCGGAAAGCACATGCGATTTTGCCCGCCCGCTTGCCCAGCACCAGTTGAATATCGGAAACCCGACCAGGATCAATCTTCCACCATCCTTCGACGGCCGTTTTCAGATTTCGTCCGTCGGACATGGCTTTTCCGATCTCGAACAGTATGAGCGGTTCTTTAACAGTGAAGACGTTCATAACAATCTCAAACGGAAAGTCGCAGTAAATCGGACTTCACGAAATCCGCGGATAATGCGCGGGTCCTTTTTTGACGTCGCAGGCATTCGCTAGCCAATCTTCTTGGGTGATGTGGTCGAGGTGGCCTTTTCCTAGGTTGACGTTTACTGTTGTTTCGCCGGACAGTTCGGAAGCGAGTTGGTCGTAATAGTCTTTTTCGCCTGAACCAGTTGAGAAGAGGACTTTTTCGGCGCTTACGTCGCTAACCAACATCATCGGATCGTAGTTGGCGAGAGTTGCCCGCGCCTCGTCCCACGCATCAGGATTCGAGCGTTTGAAGTCATTGAACTCGGCGGTCGGGTAGTCCGGGTTGCTGGCAGTTCGGTTGTCGATGTCGACGAACACTAGCCCGCCGGTTTGGAGGGCGTGGACGCCGTCGGTCAAGGCTGCGGTGATGAAGGCAAGGTCGCCACCAGATATAGCGAGTCGTGATGCGTCGATGTTCGGTTGTTGCAGCAGTATCTGGAGCGCAGTGATGCAGTCGGCGACTATGTCGCCCCACACGTAGGTTTCTTCGCCGGGCAGGCCGTCGGTGAGGAGCCCTGGGTAGGCTGCATCATAGCCAGAATTGGCGAGTCGTTGCCCGCGGTGGCAAAGCGCCATAACCACGTAAGCTGCGCGACGTTCGTATAGCGGCACGCCAACGACGCTCCCGTACCCAGGCGCCTGGAACAGCGGCACGTGAGGACCGTCGGACTTGGGAATGTGCAGATAAGCGTAGAGCGGGTAATCGCCGACTCCATTGAAGCGAACCGAGTAGGCGTTTGACGTCTCGTTGGATCGGATGGGCAGATCCTCAATCGAGACGTCGCCCTTGGCCGCGTTCACAGCGGCTTCTACCCGCGCAGACCAATAATGGTTCATGTTTGAATTCTCCGTAGGTGGCTAAAGTGCGACTGGGTTTAGGTGTTCGGCGAGGAATCCATGCAGCACCTTGTCGTGACCGACACCGGAGCCGGAGTCGTGACCGCAATCCTCGTAAGGGTAAAGTTTCTTGTCTTCGCTGCCGATCTCTCGGAAAACCGCAAAACCGGTCTCTGGCGGACAAACGTCGTCCATTAGGCCGATGTTAACGATGATTGGGCAGTCGATCTTGTCGACGAAGTTGTGGATGTCGTGAAGGTCGAGAGTGTCTCTAGCAGCTTCTTCACGCTCGGGATGCAGCCGCAGGTAGTCGTTGATCTCCTCGTACGGGTAGGACCGAGTCAGCGATGCCGCATCCATCATCGAGCACAGATACGGAGCGCCAGCTGAGGCACATGCCACTTGCCCGGCACGCAGCGCTGACACCAGTAGGGTCAGTGCACCACCTTGACTCCCGCCTTGAACGCAGATGCGTGACGAATCGACCTCGTCGAGCCCGCTCAAAAAGTCGAACGCTCGAATCGCGTCCATGTAGAAACCTCGGTATCCGTACTCGGTTCGCTTGTCGAGGTTGTGGACTAACAGTCCTGGATAACCCGGATTGAAGACGGAGTTGCTGCGAAGTTTGTTGCGCGGTGCGGCCGAGAATGCGGCATACCCCATCATCGCCAAATCAGTCGGCAGTTTTGGTTCGCTGACGTATCCGGGGACGAACAGGTAGCCGGGCAACGGGCCGTCGGTGTTGCGAGGCCGGCAATACCAACCTGCGATCTCCAAACCCCCGTAGCTGTCGTAGCGCGCTTCGAACACCTCGACCTCAGGTGTCGAGCGCATCGGCACCGGTTCCAGCCGCGGGTTCAGTGGCACAGCTAACGTATCAGCTTCGGTTTGCCGCCAATATTCGTCGAAATCGTCAGGGCGGCGCACTGAAGATTCGAATTCGGATGGATCACGGCGCGTCATCAGCAATACCTCGGTACGGTTCACGAGTCCATAACAATGTATCACCGCAGACGAGAGGTCAGGTAGTCGCCTTTGTCGGCTCTGTTTCTGCGTCGTCTGACTCGTAGTTGCGTGTCATCAACCATGCTGGAATGATCCCGATGACGCACGCCGTGGAGGCATAGGTGAAGAAGTTGGAAAAGACGGCGACGCCCGCTTCGGTCGCCGCTTCTGGCCGTTCCATCATCTCCTCGAGACCGGGAGCGATCGACAGGAATTGCTCCGTACCAAGCGACGCGACGACGGCTAGTCCTGCGGTCATGCCGATATTTCGAGACAATGTCAGGAGCCCTGACGCGATGCCTTTGTCCTCCTCGGGGACTCGTCGCAACGCGCTTTCGGCGATGGGGGCGATTATTAGCCCGAGTCCAATACCTACGAGAATGAGGTCGATCGACGCACGCGGCTCTTCGAGCACGATGCCCCAAGTGGAGAGGAAGTTGAAGCCGATCGCTGCGATAACCAATCCGGCGATGGTGGGTATGCGGACTCCGAATCGTGTCGCGATGAATCCGCCGGCGAACGCGGAAACCCCCAAGGCAACCGTCATTCGCACGAGGAGGAGTCCCGAATCGAGCGCGGAAAGACCATAAACGGTACCCGCGAGCAACGGAACACTAACCAACCCGATCATCAATGCCGATCCGACCAAGAAGTGAGTGACGTTTGACCAGATGAAGTCCTTCAATTTACCCAACGATCGCGGAATCGCTTTTTCGCTGGCGGTTCGATTAGATATCGCGACCACGCCGGTTAAGGCGGCGGCGGCGACGAACAGCATGATCATCGGCAGATCCGGTTCGGATATGCGGAACAGACCGACCGTGAGTGTGGTTAGGGCAGCGGTGAAGGCGGCGGCTCCGATCCAGTCGACGCTGGTGTCGTGGCGTATTCCCTTCGGTAGCTTGGCAAGCGCGAAAATCGCGATCAATGAGAGGGGAATGTTGGACCAGAACGTGTATTCCCAACCGATCCAGTCCGCTATCGCTCCCGCATAGACGGGTCCAAATACACTGCCAGCCTCAGCAGCCGCACCGACCATGCCGAACGCAACGATCCGCCGGCGCGCACCGACAAGCGTCTCGGCGGCGGCGAGCGAAATCGGTATGACCGCACCCGCACCGACAGCCTGTACAACCCTTGCGATGATCGCCCATCGGTATTGATCCAACCACGGTATCGCATCCAACCAACCAGTCATCACCGGTATCAGCGCAACTCCGACAGAACCGGCCATGAAGACACCCAGTGCGAGGAGGAATGTGGCTCGGTAACCCCATCGGTCGGAAAGTCTGCCCATGATCGGCATCGTCGCCGAGTAGCCGATTAGGAACGAGATGATGAGCCAGCTGGCCCGTGTGATGTCGTTGACCGGGATCTTCAGGCTCTGCATCATGTCGGGCAGAATCGTCACGACCAATGTCATGTCGTCGGCCGCGATGAACACGCCGTAGCACAACGGCAGGAAAAGCAGGTAGGGCGATACCTCGGTTTTTACCCATTTCACGGGGTCTTCGAATCCTGGGTGTCTCGATCGTGGATTATTCGATGGGTGGTTCGATGATGAATTCTTCGCCGTAACGGCTCATCTGGAGGATTCGCACGGTTTCATCGGTATCGCGGACTTGGAGGGCGCCGGTGATGCGCGCCGATTTCATCTGAAAGGTCTCGTGGTCCATCTCGACATCTGCGATTCCGACGCCTTCGGGAATGATCTCGCCGAGCAACGACTTGAGCGCTTCGGCTCTCAAAGGCGACTTCATTTGGTAGTCGACACCCGGTTCCGGCGTTGTAATGTACTCCGCCTCGGTGAGACCTTCAAGCACACCCCGAACCGCGGCGATCGGTTGCAGGAACCCTATCGGGTTTTCCTCGTCCGGCAAGAGTTCCCATTCGCCTGTAAGAGGATTGGTCAACCATGTGCTGGTGCCGATCAGGATAGCGTCGACTTCGATGTAGATCCTGCCGAGATTGGCCTCAGCTTTGATGCTCATGCCGGTCTCTGTGATTGCGCCTTCGACGCGCGTGAGTTCCAAGCCGCCCAACGCTTCGGTGAACCCGTTTTCGTGTTCGAGCACGAACCAAATGCTTCCGGCTTCTACGAGGGAGTTGATCGCGTTTTGGATGACCTCGTCCGGTTCCAATGGCACCGGCGTCGGAGTTGGGCTGGGCGGAGCGACGGCGGTTGGTGGCGGAGTTGGCGTTGGCTCTGGCGCGTTCGTACATGCGATCAGGATCGCCGCGCCTAACGAGAGCACGATGAATGAAAAGAGCGCCGTGAAGCGTAAATCCCGCATGAATGAAAACCCCGGAGTGCGTCAGCACCACATCGTGAGCCAACCAATGGTATCCGCACTAATGCGAATTTTAAGGCAGTTTCGATTGACCGTGTTGAGGTTTTGGAGTTGACAACCGCCAAAAACGTCAGCAAGCGCACTTTACTGAGGTGTAAAGCGGTTTTCCGGCAGCGCCAAAGACGGGTCGGGCGCATCGATGATGCGTTCGCGGGTAATGTGTGCGCCGTTGTACAGGCTCAGCGGCAACTCAAGTTCGAAAAGAACGGTGCTGTATCCGGCCTCGTTCATATCAAACGACGCGATGTAGGTAGGTTCGTCTTTGTCGATGAAGTAAAGCCGGTATTCCTCGCCTGCAGGCGCTTGATCGACGCCACCAATCACGAGGGCACCGATTGGTTTCTGTTGATGTTCCAAAAGATACGCGTATCCATCTCCAGACAGAGCGGCTTCAGGCTGCCACGCCGGGCTCTGATACTCGTTGCGTAGCGTTGCGTAGGTCAAACTGATCTGATCGTTCATCGATGTGCGAAGTGCGTCGTTGATTTCATTCATCTTGACGATCTCTTGGTCATGCTTCGAGATCCGTTCATGTGCGTGCGTCAAAAGCTGCTCGTTTGATGACATGTCGACCACCATCGCCTCGGAGTGCGCGTATGCGGCAGCGACTTCCCGTTCCATGTCTGAAACCTTGCGGTTGAGTTCCACGTTGTCGGCACCCAACTGAACAGCCATGATGCCCACGATGGCGAACGAGGCGACGGAAGTGGCAAACGCCAAGCGGCCAGCGGTCACAACGCTTCCGAGTCGATCCCAGATGGTCCTTAGGTCACGCTCGTATTCGACTTCTTCGATCGCGATGCGATTTTCGAGGTGTTCAACGAGGGACGAGTAAGTCGTCGTGTGCTTAGCGACGCTGGTTTCAGCACTCGCGATGGAGACCAACTCTTGGCGTAACGATTCTGGTGGCGCAACTTCGCCTATCCGCGCCGACATGTCAGCGACGGTTTCCAGCAACTCACTGAGTTCGTCGGCTGCATCAACGTCACGCGCAACCAGCTCTTCGACTGCTTGTTGCTCGTCTTCGTCCAGCGCTCCCAAAGCGTACGCCGGAAAATCCGCGATGATTTCGTCGTCTCGAGGCATCATTTAAGTCCACTCAGGATTAGTCGTCGCCGTAGATTTCTTTGTCCAACGCGACGCGGAGTTTCTTCAAGGCGAGTCGCATGCGAGTCTTCACAGTTCCCAACGGTTGACCAGTCGCGTCCGCGATCTGCGTCTGCGTCATTCCCTCGAAGTACGACAGATAGACGACTTGGCGTTGCGGTTCTGGCAAAACCTTGAGCGCCAAACGCACCTGTTCGTATTCGGAGTTGGCCACTGCCGCTTCTGGCGGCGAGATGTCGTCTGATTCGAGGTCGTAGCGTTCAGTAATGTCGTCACTGTAACGGGATTTGTCTCGTCGGAGCTTTCGGAGTTCGTCGATGGTGCGGTTGTGGGCGATTCGGAATAGCCAGGTGGTGAACTTGCCTTTGTCCGGCATGTAAGTGTGGCCGCGTCGCCACACCCGCATGAACACGTCTTGTGTGACTTCTTCGGATTTAACGGCATCGTTAAGGATGCGGGCCGCCAACCCAAATACGCGCCTGCCATACCGATCATAAAGCGCTGCGAATGCATCGGTGTTTTCTTCCGATATTTCGGTTAGCAGTTCTTGATCTGTAAGCTCTTGGTAGTTGATCATGCGCCGATTTCCGTGAGATTTGACTTCATTTCCGTTGAACCTGGTACGGTGTTTGCGATACCGGTTTGATTCAGATACGGAAGAAAGGGATCTCATGGATCTTTTCTGGATCCACTATTTCATCGATTTCTGCCAAAGGCTTCAACATTTCTAGCGAATCGAGTTGGATCGTCACATCTTCGTGAGGAGGCATCATCTGGACCATGCGCGAAAGCATGTCGTAAGCATCGCGCGCACGGCCGGACCGACCATGCAGGTGAGCGATATCACCGATGTTGCGCCAGTTCCACGGCATCAGGTATTGAATCCGCTCAGCATCGGCGATGGCTCCGACGTAATCGCCGTTTTGGGTGTGGATCATTTTCATGTTGTTCAAGACGCGGGCGAGGATCATTTTGTTGTCAGCGCGTGGAAGATACCGTCGTTCGAGTTGATCGAGTTTTTTCGGATCGTTAGGAGGATCGCCCGATCCACTCAACATCTTCAAGCATTCCCACCGCGAAAAGATCCTGCCTTCCCTGAAAGGGTCGACGAACACGACGTACTCACCTTTACCGGCTGAGAGTAGGAAGTGGCCGGACATATTGACGCCCGTCAGTGGGATTCCGATGCGCTGACCAACCTCCAGGTAGAGAATCGACAACGTGATCGGGATGCCCAACTTGCGATCCAGGACATTGTTCAAAAGGCTGTTCTGGATGTCGTAGTAATTGCCCGCATTTCCACGGAACCCCATCTCGACGAACATCAAGTCGTTCAGAGTGTAGAGTGAGTCGAAAATCGAAGGTCGAATCAGAGGGTTCTGCTTGATCCGTTCGGATATCTCGTTGACCTTGCCCATGTAGAGCGGAACGTCGAGACCGGGATCATCTTCTGCGGCGATGTTTAGGCAGGAAAGAGCGAGGTTGATTTGTGCCGCCGGACGCGCTACGGATCGAACGAAGTTATCTCGCGGTCCGTTGTCGGCGGTTCCCATGCCCAAGCATTGTAAAGGTGAATTGACCTCGTGGCAACTGAACTCCGATTGAACGGCAGCGTCCGTTGATATAATCGACTAACTGCCAAGCGAAGCGTCTTTTTGGGCGAATCCAAATTGAATCTGGGGAGCTCGGTGAGCCGGGCTGAGAGGGCGGACGTTAACCCGCTGACCCACATAACCTGATCTGGATAATGCCAGCGGAGGAAAACAACTCCGATGTCTCAAACATCGGAAATCTCATCAAACGTTCATTCCCGGAACGAAATTGACTTTTCGAGTTCTACGGTGAACAGAGACACGCCACGCTCTGATGCTGGCGCAATCTCGGCCGCACTGACCCGATCAGAATCTCCTGCGGTTTCCGTCCTCGACGCTTCCAAATCATTTCCCAGACCTGACCTCCCGCCGATTGAGGCCATGGACGGTGTATCTCTGGATGTCGATCTCGGCGAATTCGTCGTAATCGTCGGCCCCAGCGGATGCGGCAAGAGCACCTTGCTAAACATCGTCGCCGGACTTATGGAACCTGACATCGGATCCGTCAGCCTGCAAGGCGACGACAAGGCGCAGCGTATCGGCCGCGTCGCCTACATGCACCAGATCGATCTGCTTCTTCCATGGCGTGACGTGCTCTCGAACGCCACTCTCGGCCTCGAAATCGCCGGCATCCCCCGCGCCGACGCCGACGCAAGGGCTACCGAGTTGGCCCAACGCTTCGGCATCGCCGATTTCCTAGACGCATATCCCGCAACGCTGTCGGGCGGAATGAGACAACGGGTGGCACTGCTCCGAGCCGTTTTACCAGACCGCAACGTTCTGTTGCTCGACGAACCATTCAAAGCCCTAGACGCAATTACCCGCGCCGAACTCCAACGATGGCTATCGGATGTCCTCGACCGCACAAACCGCGCAACCGTAATGGTCACCCACGACGTTGAAGAGGCGCTGATGCTCGGCGACCGCGTCCTGGTAATGTCTCCCAGACCCGGCCGCATACTCCTCGAACTCGACGTGGACCTCCCGCGCCCACGACCGCGCGATGTCGTCCGTGACACGAAGTTCGTCGATTACAAATGGCAGTTGCTATCCGCCCTCGACGGCGACGCGACTCAGTGACGATGAGTGCTCCAGTGAGTTCGCAGCAACCAGTCAGAGACCTGACGAAGCCAGCCGACGTGCAACACCCGACGGCATCTGAACACACGTTCGCCGTGCGAACGCGTTCATTCATCCGGGTATGGGGCTCCGCAATGGCCTTGGCGGCGTTAGGCCTCGTCTTGTGGGAGGTCCTCGTACGGGTTCTAAACGTCCAGACATGGATCTTGCCGCCCGTATCGCTCATACTCGCCGAACTTGCTGACAAACCGTCCTTGTTCCTACGACACGCAGCCGTGACCGCGCAAGAAATACTCATCGGGTTCGCGTTCTCGATAACCTTCGCATGCGTGATGGCCACGGCGATGTTCTGGTCGAGACTACTGGAGCGCTCCGTCTACCCGTTCCTAATCGCCTCGCAGACGGTTCCTGTGTTCACGCTGGCACCGATGCTCTTGATATGGATCGGCACGGGGATAGCGCCAAAGATCGTAGTCGTTGTGCTCTTCACGTTTTTCCCCGTCACGATCAACCTGATGACGGGATTGAAGTCGGTCGATTCGGACATGGTGGCGATGTTCCGCACGCTCGGCGCGTCGCGGTGGCAGATGTTCACCAAGCTGTATGTCCGGTCGGCACTGCCTTATCTCTTCGCCGGATTGAAAGTCGCCGCGGTTGTCTCTGTCATCGGTGCGGTGATCGGCGAATGGGTCAGCGCAGCATCGGGTCTCGGATGGTTGATCAAGACTTCGACGCCGAAGTTTCAAACAGAACTTGTGTTTGCGGCTATATTTACCCTTTCGGTTATGGCCGCATTGATGTTCATTGCGATAGCGTTGTTGCAATCGCGTATCCTGCGTAACTATCCGGGGTCGAACACCCAAGGAGGAGAATCGTGACAAGAATTACAGGTTTGATCCTGTTAGGAGTAGCTCTTTTTGCACTCGTTGTCGCCTGCACATCTGAGCCCGAAACCGAAACCGTATCAATCGAGCTCGACTGGTCGCCGCCAAACGCCAACCACTCCGGCATCTACGCGGCCATCGACCAAGGATTCTTCGAGGAAGAAAATCTCGAGGTCGAGGTCAGCGTCCCCGCCGACGCCGCAGCCATCGCCCAACTCGTCGGGGCAGGGCAGCGCGACTTCGGTATCTTCTACCAGACCGACACCACGTTGGCACGAGCCGCCGGCGTTCCCGTTGTAGCGGTTCGAGCGATAGTTCAGAGCCCAATCAACTCGCTTATGGCCTTGAAATCCTCCGGAATAACCCGACCTGCCGATCTCAAGGGCAAGAAGGTTGGCTACCCCGGCATTGAGTGGGACGAGCTCATGCTCGCTGCAATGCTCGAAGCCGACGGCCTGACCCTCGACGACGTCGAACTCCACGACGTCGGCTACGCGCTGTCGCAGGTGCTCGCCGCCGGAACCATGGACGCTGTCATCGGCGCCTACTGGTCATACGAATCGTTCGTCCTCGAAGACTTGGGATTCCCCGTCGAGATCATCTACCCCGAAGACTGGGGCGTACCCCGTTACTACGAGATGATGCTCATCACCTCCGACCAGATGATCGAAGAGAACCCCGACGTCGTCAGACGCTTCGTCAACGGCTTCACCAAAGGCTTCGAATACGTCGCCGAAGACGGACAACGAGGCATCGACATCCTAGTCAAACTCAACGAAGACTCCATCGACGAATCCAGCGAATCCCTAGACCGCCGAGGCATCCCCCTCCTAATCCCCGCATGGCTAGACAGCGAAGACGGCAAATTCGGCACCCTCTCCGAATCACAATGGGAATCAGTTGGCGACTACATGAAGAGCCGCGACCTGATACCGCAGGATTTTGATGTGAGCACGGCTTGGACGAGTGAGTTTTACGAGTAACGAACCAATCGACTAACGGTTGGAACGGGTTTCAAACCCGCCCCAGCCAAGTCCAACAGTGCGGAATACCTCCCCTTCGCGCAGCGAAGGGGACGCGGGAGCGAAGCGAACGCAGGGGATGCCCGGCGGGGCAGGGCGGAGGCATTGTTCCGCACTCCCTCCGTCATTCCGCGAATGTGCGACCGTCAGTCCAAACCGACCAACCACAACAAGACTCGCGAGGCAAAGCGCGTTGCCTTCGACATACGAAGTCCGTCAACTACCAGTCTGGCCCGAGATCGAACAGCTTCGGCTTGAATCTAGAGGCAGCAGGCGGAAGTTTTGGATTTCGATTGAAGGAGAACCGAACCTTTGGTTGCTCAAGTTCCCTAGACCGAACACGGGAGAGCATTGGGCCGAAAAGATTGCCGCCGAAGTCGGGAGACTCATCGAAGTAGATTGCGCGCGGGTCGAGTTGGCAGATTGTGGAGGCGAGTTGGTCACCATCTGCGAATCATTCGATTCCGGAAATCGGGACGAACAGCACGAGCATGTCGACGAACTGAGGGATTGGTTCTACGATGAAACGATCTTGGTCGAAGGTTGCTACGTTTTGGCGTGGAACGACGATCAATACGACGTCGAAACGCGGTTCGGTCAACGAGATCACAACGTTAGCAACATCATCCGAGCGGTTAAAGGGTTGTTTCGAGACCCAAGCTTCCCCGCGGGCGGTCGAGTCGACGACATTTTGCAGGCTTTGGCATCATACGCAATGCTCGACGGTTTGATCGGCAACACTGATCGACACCACGAAAACTGGACGTTGCAAATCGTGTTGGTTCATGCCTCCGCCACAGCCTGGATGTCCGCAGCTCCATCCTACGATCACGCATCGTCATTAGGCCGGGAACTCCATGACCAAAGTCGCAAACGGATACTGGATACAGACGGCGTCCTCAACTACGTGAACAGGGGTCACGGCGGCGTATTCGGCGACGGCGGCCAAAACCGCGCACCTTCTCCTCTTGATACCGCCAAGTACATCTCCCAACGATGGCCGGAGTACACACAAGCCACGTTGCAGAGAATCGGCGAAACACCTGATTCCGAGTTTCGAACCGCAATTGATAGAGTACCAACAGAGTTCATGGGCGACATCGCCAAAGAATTCGCGTACCAAATCATCGTAACCAGCAAAAACGAACTGCTGAAACGCACCCAATGACTACTCTGTTTCTCGCTTGCCATGACCGACGCAATCGGAGTTGGTATCCCGTGGGGCGGCTCACGAGGAACGACGCCGATCCCGTTGAGTACGAGTTTGAATACATTCGAGGTGCTTATGAGGCCAAGAATTTGGCGATCCCTCTCGCGTTCCCCGTTCCTGGATTTCCTCAGTTAGACAAGACGTACCGAGCAGCCGAGATTTTTCCGATATTCCGATACCGCGCGATGAATAAGAGACGTCCCGACCGCCCTGAATATCTGAATCTTTTCGGATTGGATCCCGAAAATACCGATGTGCTCGCAGAACTTGCCATCTCTGGTGGACACAGCGTTGCCGACACCTTCGAGATCTTCCCCGCCATTGAAACAGATGCCGATGGCCGATTTGAGACTCGTTTCATTGTTCAGGGTTTGCGACCCGCAAATCCTGAAACCATCGAGCGCGTTAACTCGCTAAATCCAGGAGATCGTCTGGAACTGTCGTTTGAATCAAACGCCCATTCTGTGCAATATTCGGTCCGTGTAATCACCACAGACCAAAAGCATCTAGGCTGGTTACCAAGATATCTCGCAGACGTGTTGCGTCGAAGCGACGGCACGGAAGTGACTGACATTGACGTGCGCGTAGCGAAGGTAAATCATGAAGCGCCGTTGAGTCACCGACTTTTGGTTGAACTCAGCGGTCGATTGCCGCCGGGCGTCGACCCGACGAGCGATTTAGAGCAGTATCAACCGATCTCAAGCCCGGCCAACGGAACGCAACCGCCTGATCACAACTGACAGCGCCGTTCGATTGACGAAATAATCGACGATTGACACAAAACAGCGCCTCCGAGCAACAGTTCGAATTCAACATCGGTTGGTCCGCGTGGACCGGGATGTCTATCGTCTACGTGCTGGCATCATTCGATTACAAACTCAAGTACTGGACGATGGGAGAATCCGCCCCGCTGGTCCCGTCGCGACCGTTCTTCGGATTCGTTCCAAAACGATGGGAATGTGGTTGCTGCGGAGATTTCGACTAGGGATTCAATGGGTATTAGGTATCGCAACTCGTTCGACCGTGTAACCAAACGGAGTAGAATCTGGGAAATGCCTACAGATCAAAATTCGTCGGAAAGGCAGCCTGCGGACGGCTCGTCAACTGGTGCGGAGTCGAACGGTCTTCGAGAGGTGGCAACATCCGTGTCCGGGGTCCTTGCGAATCTCAATCTTGTCGTAGCGATTTCCCTTCTGGCTGCTGTCGTAAGCTTTTGGTTTGACTTTCGGGGTGCGTATTCAGCGACCAAGGAGGTGCTTAGTCCCGTTGCCGCCGCCTCGTTGCCATCAATCTTAGTAGGACTGACGGCGTTCGTCATTGCATGGTGCGTAGTGTACGGTTGGCGCTATTTCCAATCCATCGGGTCAACGTTGGACCCCGGTTTTAACGCAAAAGCCGACCTCAAAAAATTGGTGCCTGTAATCGAATCGTGCCTCTTCTTCTTGGAGGTGGCCGAGCACTCCAAAGACGACCGAAAGCACCGACTTATGGGCTATATCAGCGAGACAGGCTGGACGATATGGGAAGAATTGCTGACCATAAGGTTAGATGGTTCAACGGCCTATTGCATACGATCCGCTCTACCCGGCGATCATCCAGATGAGGTTCCCAACGTGCAAGAATTACAGCGCTTGCTGAAGACGCTTTTGCCATTGGCGCGCCGGGGCAAAACCAAGGAAGCCAGAAGAATTTTCTGACAACCGGGATTTGTCGCAACCCGTCTTTCAATGAGATACGGCTGTTATTTGGATTCTCTTGATTTTATCCACCCTGCAGCGAAGTTCAATTGCCGTTTCGGTTTTGGAACAAAGCCGGGAGAGACCCAGAAGGCGTTCGAGGCCAATCCCCCCCCTCAAAACATCCGACGCGGATAAACCAAATGCCCCGTCATCCTCGTATTCCTGACCTGATAAACATGCCCCGTCGCAAACGTCACGAATAGTACGTCTAACCCGGCACCGCCAAAAGTGCAGTTCGTCGGGCTCTCCGCTGGCGTCCGGTGCGTCGCCCTGACTAAGCCGTTCGGCTCGAAGACGTAGATCGCCGAACCAGCACCCTCAGTCGGTTCCCCCGCAGTGGCGAGGATCTGACCACCCGTCGTCAACGCCATACCGTCGATTCCGCGACCAGCCCCGAAATCGAAGAGAACCGTACAGTCGCCAAGTGTGCCGTCGGGGTTGATCGGGTATGCCCGTAGCTCGCGGCGCAGATCATAGATTACGGGACTTTCGGCGACGTAGAGAATGGATTGATCTGCTGACAGCAACACGCCATTCGGACGGTTGGTATCGAACGTCACCCTTTTCGTGGTCCAGTTGCCTCCGAATGTGTGAGCTGCTAGGTAGACCGATTCGTGAGGTAGGTTGTTCGGCTCAGCCGAGTAGTTTGGATCGGAGAAGTAGATTCGACCTTGGCCGTCAAGGTCGAGGTCGTTCGGCATATTTAGCGTGGCACCGTCGAGGTTTTCGGCGATCGCTGTCGACGGGGAACTGGGGTTGGCGGGGTCGATCTCAACGACGCGATTGCCCGCTCCTTCACAAGCGAAAAGTCGCCCCGATCGGTCGAACTTCATACCGTTGGCTTGGTTGGTGTCCGTCCGCCACACCTCGCTCTCGCTGGTCTTCGGATCCCACCGATATGTCGTTGCCGCATAGCACTCGTTGTAGAGTAGTCCGCTGCCGTCCCACGTTGGTCCCTCGGTGAGGGTGTCGTGTTTGGCGATAAGCTCCCATTGCCAAGAGTCGTTCATTTCAACCTCATTGACTGCGTTTGGTGAAGTTCGAGTTTCCGACCTGATGTTGGACGCTCGTAGTTAGCTTCATTGCGGATAGAGCAGGTGGCCAGTTAATCCGGTGTCCCGTGCCACCAAACAGTGGCCTTCTATGGAGGAGACGTAGAGGTCTTCGCCGACGAATGTGCAGTTGGTAGGTCGTTGCGCCTTTGTGGGGTGTTGCTCGATGATCATCCCGTCCGGATCGAATACGGTGACGTTTCCACCCGGCCCTGAAACTTCCCATCCCGTGCAGGCGACGATACTGCCGTCGGATGCCAGAGTCATTCCGTCGATGCCGCGATGCGGTCCGAAGTCGTGAAGAATTCTGCACTCCCCAAGCGAGCCGTCGTCATTGACCGGATATGCGCGGAGGTCGCGGCTCTCGCTGGCTCGGAAGTCGGATTGGGCGACGTAGAGCGTTTTGTAGTCGCTGGAGAAGATTAAACCATTCGGTTGTGTCGTGTCGAACGTGCGACGGGTGCATGTCCAATCGCCGTCTTCATCTTGTTCGGCTGAAATGATGGCTGAGTAGGTAATGCCCACCTCTGGATTCGAGTCGGCGACCCGGTCCGAGAAGTAGATCGCTCCTGAAGGAGTTATCGCCAAGTCATTGGGGCTGTTGAGCCGAAGACCGTCGATGCGGTCGAATACGGTTTCGAAATCCCCGTTATCGTCGAACTTGACGATTTTGCGGCCGGCGCTTGCACAACCGTAGAGATTGCCGTCGGCATCGTAATTCAGTCCGTTGGTGCCTTCCGAATTCTCAGCGAACACATCGACGAGGCCTGTCTCGACGTTTAGCCGCATGATTCTGTTGAGGGCGATATTGCTGTAGAGCATATGCGTGCCGGTCCAGCAGTTACCCTCCGTGATCGAACCGATCATGGGTGCGGCGTCTTCAAATGTCCAAGGCATTGTTGATTCTCCCGTTTGGGATGGGGTTAGACGGTTGGTCAGGCACAACCAAGTTGATTGGCCATGTCATCGAAATCGGTAGCGGATACGTCGAAAGATGAGGTGTCAGGCATCTCGACGGGGTTTTCAGAACCATGTTCGAAGGGTCGGTAGACAAACCCAGTGGCTAGACCTTGGCGTGATGCCGCTTCAAGATCACCAACGTGAGCGGCAACCATCATCACCTGATCAGTGTTGAGGCCGAGCAGCTTCGAAGCGTTGTTATAAACCTTCGGCGATGGCTTGTAGGCTCCATAGACATCGGGCGACATTACCGCGTCCCAGGGCAGATCAGCGTGCTTCGCCATGTTGACGAGGAGCGCGAGATTGCCGTTGGAAGCGGTGGCGATGATGAATTTCGATTTAAGGCGTCGCAATCCTCCTGGTGAATCGGTCCACCCGTCGAGTCGATGCCAAGCTCGATTCAATCGACGCTTCGCTTCTTCATTCATGACGTCGGCGAGTCCGTATTCTTCGAGCAAAACGTCAAGCTTTTCCCGGTGGATGTCGTCAACCAGACGCCATGGTCCGTCACCGCTACTGAGTTCGCGGGTTGACTTTCCGTACCATGCTCGCCATTCGTCCGCGAAACGTCCCCAATCGCCTTCTGGCATACCGTGTTCGGATGCCGCTTGCGAAACTTCGGCGATTATCGAATCGCGCCAGTTGACGACAGTACCGAAGACATCGAAAATCAACGCCTCGACTTTCGAAAGGTCGTTTTTGCGTGCATCGGTCATTACGCTTGCGTATTCTATATGGAAATGAGCTCAGCAACTCCACCTCGTGCCCTCACGATCGCCGGTTCCGACTCCGGCGGAGGAGCAGGGATTCAAGCCGATCTAAAGACTTTTGCCGCGCTGGGCGTATTCGGAACGAGCGCCATAACGGCGATTACGGCTCAAAACACGTTGGGAGTTTCTGCTGTGGCGGAGGTGCCGGTCCAAGTCATCAGTGACCAGATCGAGGCGGTGGTATCGGACATTGGTGTATGTGCGGTCAAGACGGGGATGCTGTCGTCCGCCGAGATCGTTGAGTGCGTTGCAGAAAACGTGCAGCGACTTGAACTTTCGCCTTTAGTTGTCGATCCGGTGATGATTGCCGCGACCGGCGCGCAACTTCTCCAAGAGGATGCCATCGAAAGCGTCAGGTCTCGAATGGTTCCATTGGCGACTGTTGTAACGCCGAATGTACCGGAAGCTGAGGTGTTGACGGGTGTCGAGATCGAATCGGTCGACGATATGGAATTAGCCGGCGGCGAGTTGGTTGCGATGGGAGCGGACGCTGCGATAGTCAAAGGCGGGCATTTCGACGACGGGAGCGGTCGTGTCACTGATGTTTTGGTAACCAAAGAAGCGGTCAGACGTTTTACTTCGATCAGAATTGACACGACAAGCAATCACGGCACTGGTTGCACGTTCGCTTCGGCGATAGCGGCGCACCTCGCTCACGGGATCGAGCTCGCGACCGCGGTCGATTTGTCGCAGCGGTTTGTTTGGAATGCTATGGCTAGCGCTGTGCCGATCGGTGCCGGTCATGGGCCGTTGAACCACATGTACGCGCACCCGCATCAACCTAATATTGAGCAACCAAACCAATCGGAGTTGAGATGACAGTACCCCTCTATATTTCGGAATCGCAAGTCAAATCGTTGTTCACGATGGATGTCGCGTTGGAAGCGCTCGAGGAGGCGTTCATTGCCCGATCTCGAGGCAACGCGTTCAATGAGCCGCGGCGCCGTCTGCCGACGAGTTCCGGCGCCTACAACTTCATGGCGGCGACATGGCCCGGCCATCAGATCGCGGGGCTCAAATCATATGCCGGAGGCCGCGGAGGCATCGCGTTCCATGTGATGCTTTACGACACGTCAAGCAACTCATTGGTTGCGGTCATCGAGGCCAATCGGATGGGACAGATCCGGACTGGCGCCGCGTCGGGAGTAGCGACAAAATATATGGCGCGAGATGATGCCAGTGTCGTCGGCGTCATCGGCTCCGGATATCAAGCGGAGACGCAACTGACGGCTATATCCCGCGTCCGCGATGTCCGCAAAGCGATGGTTTACAGCCGTTCGGAAGAGAACCGGAACGGGTATGCAGAGCGGATGTCGGATGCTTTGGGTTTCGAAGTTGCCGCGGTGTCGAGTGGTGAGGAGGCGTCGCAGGCAGACATCGTGGTGGCGATCACCAATTCACAGGAGCCGGTCTTGCTCGGAGAGTGGTTGAAACCGGGTACGCACATTAACGCCGCGGGGAACAATTCGTGGCTCAAGCGCGAGATCGACACCCGCGCCGTTGCGATGTCCGACATAGTCGCTGTGGACGACGTTGAGCAAGCGAAATTCGAATGTGGCGAGCTGATGCGGGCAGCGGAGGTGGGACGTTTTTCGTGGGACTTGGCTGTGCCGATCCACGACATCGTCGGAGGAAGGATCTCCGGCCGCGCAAACGACGAGCAGATCACGCTCTTCGAGTCTCAAGGATTGGCGCTAGAAGATATCGCGGCTTGTGAGAGGATAGTTGCAAAAGCCCGCGAACAGGGAATCGGCACGCCGTTGAACTAGACTTTGGCGGCGACAGGAGTTACGACATGGCCCTCGACTTTCTAAAGATACCGGAAGACAACGCGGTTCGCGTTCCTGCTGAACCCCTGCGGAAGCAGGTGGCAGCGATATTCGAAGCTGTTGGCACGCAGCCGAGACACGCTCAGATTACGGCCGATGCCTTGACGTCGGCGAGTTTGCGGGGCGTAGATACTCACGGTGCGACGAATGTGGTCCGGTATACCGAATCGATTATTGATGGCACGTTCAAATCACCGAAGGAGATCGAAGTCATCTCGGAGTCGGACACCACTGCGCTTTTGAGTTGCGGATGGGGACTTGGTCATCCGGCTGCGCATATCGGCATGGAGATGGCGATGGACAAAGCGGCGGAGCACGGCGTAGGTATGTCGACGATCCGCGATGGGCATCACATCGGGATGGTTGCGTACTACGCGATGCTTGCGGCGGAGAGAGACATGATCGGAATCGCGATGACAAACGCGGGTCCAGCGGTGAGGCCTGCTCTTGGCCGGCGAGCAATGCTCGGTACCAACCCGATAGCGTTCGCAGCACCAGCCGGCGAGGAATCCGACTTCGTTCTGGATATGGCGACTTCAACGGTTGCCAGCGGGAAGATAGGTCTCGCACGGCAGTTGGGAGTTCCGATACCTGAGGGTTGGGCCGTTGGAGCGGAAGGAGACGCGATAACGGAACCGCCCGCAGATCGCGGCGAGCATTGGGCGCAGAACCCGTTGGGCAATACTCGCGAGCAAGGCGCACACAAAGGCTACGGGTTGGCGATGATGGTCGACATCCTTTGCGGCGTGTTGTCAGGTGGTGGCTACAGTTCGTTCATCGGTGGCGGCAGGAACATGTCGTTCGCAATGGCGATCGACATTGCGGCGTTCCGTCCGGTCGACGAATTCAAAGAGATGATGGACGAGATGATCCGCGCGTTGCATGACACGCCGACGGAACCGGGGGCCGATCGCGTGATGGTTGCAGGTGATCCGGAGGAAGAGGCGATGCAAGACCGCCTGGCCAACGGAGTGCCGATCCTTCAGGCCCGATACGACGAAATAGTCGGCATTGCCAAACGGGTCGGGGCAGAGGTGCTCATCTAATATTCGTGTGCCAGCCGCATGGAAGGTTCACGTCGAACGAGAGACTCAACTTTGACTGTTAAACCAAACATCCTGATCATCGGCGTCGATTCGCTGCGAGCGTCCAATCTCAGTTGCTACGGCTACCCGCGTCTTACTTCGCCTCACATCGACCGTCTGGCATCGCAGGGAACACTGTTCGAGAACACGTTCAGCGCGCACATTCCGACGACCAGCGGTTACACGTCGATGTTGAGCGGGTTGGATGTGTTTTCTTCGCAGGTGGTGGCGCTTCGGCATAAGGGGCCTGTTCGACCAGAGGTGACGTTACTGCCAGAGCTGTTGAAAGGCGAGGGTTACAACACGACGTGCGTCGGATTGAGTGGTAACCCGAGTTCACGCGGGTTTGACACGTATCTCGATTACCGCGCTTGGGGTTCGTGGGAAGAAGGTCGCAGTGACAAAGCTCAGGAGCTGAATAGCGTCTTTTTGCCGGAGTTGGATCGACTTTGCGACGCCGACGAGCCGTTTTTCGCGTTGCTCCGTCACATGGATCCTCATGCGCCTTACTTACCGCCAGAACCGTATGAGCGGATGTTTTATCACGGCGACGAGTGCGACCCTACCAACGATTCGATGGATCCGGTTTTGGCGTTCAAACCGTTTCGCGACTTTCTGGCCAGTTGGATGCCGCCTGGAATAACTGACAAGGACTATGTGATCGCCCAGTACGACGGGGCAATCGCGTACATGGATGCCTGCATTCAGACCATTCTGACGAACCTCGAGAGTCGCGGCATACTCGACAACACGATAGTCGTTCTCAACTCCGATCACGGAGAAACGCTCTACGAACACGAATGCTTTTTTGACCATCACGGGCTCTATGATTCGAACCTCCACGTTCCGCTCATCATCCGTTACCCGTCAAAGGTGCCAGCTGGGTCGATGATTAGCGGTTACAACCAACATAAGGATTTGATGCCGACATTGTTGGAGTTGGCGGGAATCGAGAGCGATATCGAATTTGACGGTCGGAGTCTCATGGGAATGGTTAGCGGAGAGTCTGCATCGCACGAGTCGGAGATATACATTACCGAGTGCACTTGGATGAGGAAGCACGGGTGGCGCACGCCGCAGTGGAAACTCATCCGAGCACTGGAGCCGGATTTCCACTTCAAGCCTCCGGTCGAGCTTTACAACATGATCGAGGATCCGCTGGAAACAACCGACGTGGCCAATGCGCATCCCAACGTGGTCGCCGCGTTGACTCAACGAATGGAGAGTTGGATCGCGAAACGTGAACTTGAGACCGGATTGAAAAATCCCATACACAACCAGGGCGATTGGCACGGCATTGAAGGGATAGGCTCATTCAAGTCGTCTCAACAGGCTTACGACACGCTATACATCGGCGATTCTTCGACTGCCAGACGACTGCAAGCGAAGTCTCGGTAGTTAACTTCACCATCGTTTTCGAAGGAGCGCAGGTTTCGTGACATTGAAAGTCGCAGTCGTAGGACTGGGTGGCATCGGCACTCGACATGCCGACATCTATCAAGCGGATGAACGTTGTGAGATCGTCGCAGTATGCGACGCTTTTGCAGACAAGGCTGATGCGGCTGCTCAGCGATACGGATGCGCCGCGTACGACTCGGTTTCAGCGATGCTGGAAGGCGCGAACATCGACATCGCGAGCGTGTGTACGGCGGGTGTCGAAAATGGTGGCGACCACTACGAACCTACGATGGTTCTACTCGGCGCGGGCATACCGGTCCTCGGCGAGAAACCAATTTCGAACGAGATACCAAAAGCTCGGGAGATGGTCGCTCTCGCCAAGTCGAAGGGACTCAGATATGGCGTCAACCTGAATCACCGTTTCACTCCCGCGGCTGTAAGGGCGAAGGAGTGGGTCGATGCGGGCCGGATGGGGGAGCTCAACATCGTCAACATGACGATGTGGATTAACAACCCCAACGAAAGTTCGCCGTATTTTCACATGCGCGCGCTGCATCCTCATTCAATCGACGTGATGCGCTATTTTTGCGGCGACGTTACAAAGGTACAGGCATTCTTCAAGCGCGGCAAGGGGCGCAAAATCTGGTCAAACGTACAAGTCAATATGCTCTTTGAGAACGGCGTCATCGGTCACTTGACTGGCAGTTACGATGCCGGTGGAAGTTACGGTTTGGAACGGCTTGAAGTTGTCGGTTCCGAGGCGAGATTCGTGTTGCGAGACGCGTGCGAACACCTGGAGTTTTACCCTCGACGATCACAACAGGTCGAGACTTACGCTTACCTCGGCGAGATGATGAGCTTCGGGGAGACTTTCGAAAGTCGGATAACGAGGTGGATTGGTCAGATCATCGAAGATGCCGATCCTGGCGAGATCGATGGATCCGGCGAAGACGCTCTGAAGGCGCAATTGATTATTGAAGCCGCGATCGAATCATGGGAGAGCGGCCAAGTCGTTGAAATCGGAGGAACATCACAATGAAACTCGGCGCCAACTCAGTGCTCTTTGGCGGGCACAGCTTGGAAGCAGCTTTTAAATCCATCGCTATGGCAGGTTATGACGGCATCGAGTTGTCGGCGATTGACGGCATGAGCGAACACTTGGTGCTTGATCGCTGGGAAGAATTGGGGCCCGAGGTCAGAGACCTCTCTGCTCAATACGGACTTGAACTTCTCGCGATGGAGCAACCATCGCATGACATTGGTGTAATGGATCGAGCGTGTAAATCAGCGGCCGCGTTGGGTATCCCCGTCGTCAACTGCGGTCCAGGCGGTAAGTCCGACGATGAAGAAAGCCTTAAGGCTTCGATCAAGTCACTGACGTCGTTAGCCAAGATCGGTGAAAACCATGGAGTGACCGTGTGCGTCAAAGCCCACGTCGGCGCCAGCATCTACAACACCCCCACGACGCTCCGGGTGATGAATGAGATTGATTCTCCAGCATTTGGCATCGACATGGACCCATCGCATATCTACAGGGCAGGGGAGAACCCGTCCGAAGCAATCGCCGCTGTGATGTCACGCGTGAAGCATGTTCATATCCGAGACTGCAAGGGGATGCAGTCGGGGCCAGGCAAGCCGGAAGAACAAGCCAACGGGCGTGGCGACATCGATCTGCTGGGTTTCGTTGGGGTTCTGCACGCGCATGGTTACGATGGAGCGCTGAATCTGGAGGTGATCGGTGCCAGGGGCTACAGTTTGGAGCAGTGTTGCACCATCGCCGCTGAATCTCGAGGGCACATGCAAGCGTGTTTGCAGGCTTGTGGAGCGCGGTGAGATAAGATTTGGGTACGCAGTCCTGCAGGTTGTCCGAGGTATGCACGAAAGGATCGCAGGAAAAATGACGACACCAGTTAACGTTGAAGCGTTGAGTGGTTACCGTGTGTGGATCAAATTCACTGACGGAACAGAAGGCGAAATTGATTTGTCGGATTTCGCTGGTAAAGGTGTTTTCGAAGCATGGTTGGATCGGACGTTTTTCGAAGCCGTTGAAGTCGCACCGTACGATGCGATAACTTGGCCCGGCGACCTTTCCTTGTGTTCTGACATGCTTTACATGCGTTTGACTGGCAAAAGCTTGGAGGATATTTTCCCGGACTATTCGCCAGTGCAGACGCATGTCTGAATTGTGCCGTTTCCACGGAATTTCAATTCGGATGCATTTCGATGATCATCCACCTCCACATTTTCACGTCAAGTACTCCGGTACCGAATCGCGAATGAGAATCGAAGACTTGCATGAGTTCTCGCCTCTGTTGCCCAAGCGGGTACTTCGTCGGGTTCGAACTTGGGCTTCAAAACATCAGATTGAGCTTTGGGAAGCGTGGGATAACGCGAGCGTTAACCGAGACCCGGGTAAAATCGAGCCATAAAGCGAATCCCTTCCATTTTGGTTAAGCCCGTCTCAACACCGGCGATATCGCCAGCGCGATCAGGCTCGTTGCCACTACTACGAGTCCAGCGCCCCCAATCGCCCATCGCACGCCGAACGCTTCTCCCACCGCACCCATCGCCAGATGACCAACCCAGCCGAACCCGATCGCGAACACCCAACCACCGATGACGCGACCGCGCAGGCGATTTGGCACGTTCGCCTGAAGCATGGTCCACTCCATAGCGTCGAACATCGATGCGGCAGCCCCGACCATCATCACAAGAACCAATGCCATGATCAGATTGGGACTGGTAGCGACCCCCACCAATCCGAGCCCGTAGCCCAAAGCGATGCCGAGGAGTAACGGGCCTTTGCGGGTGAAATCGCCGAGGAATGACAATGCGATAGCTCCGGCAACTGCGCCTAAACCGGCGGCGAATCTCAACGTGCCTAGTCCGGATTCGGTCACGTGCAACTCATCGCGGGCCATCGCGGGCATGACCGAATCGTAGGCGAAGCCGAATATCTCGACCACTATCGCCAACCAGAGAAGCGTGGACACTGTCGGGATTCGCATCATCGACCTGATGCCGATTATCGCGTCCTTGAATATGCGCTTGACGGATGCCCCGGTTTGTCGGACGGTGTTTCGCATTGTCGGCACGAACAGTACGATGACGCCACCGACCAATACAGATCCGGCCGCGGCGAGTAGGGCGGCCGGGATTCCTACGAACTCTGCGATGATTCCGCTGGCAAGCGCTCCAACTGCCGCGACAGCCCGAGTACCGACGGAATGAACTGAGATGGCGTTCATCCGGGCTTCGCGCGGCACGATGTCAGTGATCAGTCCCTGCTTGGCGGGCATATCGAATGAGTTGACAACGCCTTCGATCGCAACTAGGACGAATATCGGCCACGGATTGGAAAAACCGTTCAATGCGACGAGCGCTATCAACAGCATCAATGTAGCTCTGATTAGTGCTGTCACCGGCAGCAGGCGGTTTCGGGGAAATCGATCCGCGACGGCGCCACCAATTGGCGCGGCGATGATTGCGGGTGCAGATCCGGCGGCGAACGTTGCGGCAGATAGCAGGACCGAGTCTGTCTGCTCGAGTACTAGCCATCCGACAGCTAGGCGTTCAGCCCATATGCCTAGTGCGACGAAGTTGGCGCTGAACCAAAGAAGGCGGTACGCGGGGTACTTGAAAGCGGCGAACGGTTTCGGTGATCGAAACAGGGATTTGCCCGTTCGGGTCGGCGATTGCGATTTTGACCGATCCATCGCCTAACGTTACGTCAAAATCGGGTGGCTAAACGGCTTGCGCGGTCCGAACGTTCAAGTAGGGATGTGATGGATTCGATCTTGTATCTCGCCGGTTATCTCGACGTCATTCTCGCCGATGAAGATGTCCATTTCGGACCGCACCCCGAATTCAGGCAGATAGATGCCCGGTTCAATGGTCACGCATATACCCGGAATCAACTGTCGAGTGTCGTGCGTCTCCCAATCGTCGAGGTTCACTGCGTTCGAGTGCACTTCCGGCCCGACGCTGTGGCCAAGGCGATGCACGAACCATTGGCCGTATCCGTCCCGCTCGATCGATTCCCGTGCGACACGATCTGCCTGCCAACCTTGCGTCGCTTCGCCGTTCAAATGGCGATTTCTGATGAACTCGAAAGCGGTGTCGCGCCCACGTCTTACCGAGTCGAATACCTTGAAATGATCAGAAGTAGGATCGTCTCCGATCTTCGCGACCCATGTGATGTCCGCGTATACCGGCTCGTCATCATTGCGTGTGCTTTGCTTGACAAACGGTGCGATCGACGCCGGCTTGGCCCAAGCATCGATCAGTAGCCAGCCATCGCGGCGAATGATCGCCGAGCCTTCGGGCGTTGGATCGTAGTGAGGGTCGGAAGAATTGGCGTCGAACGCCACTACTGGCCCCTCATCTGTGATCAGACCAGCCCGGTCGAAACGTCCCCGAATAAACTCCGCAACGTCGTGTTCGGATAACTTCCATCGCACGTTTTCGCCGATGAATTTGAACGCCTCATGCATTGAATCGACGAGTTCAGTCATGGCATAACGGTGCGATGCCAACTGCGAGTCGCTCCAACGTTCGGTCGCGTATTGTGAGACGTCACCCGAGGAAGTTACTTCCAATCCGAATGATCTAACGAGTTCGACCGAACCTGCATCGACGCGTGCCACGCGGGGGAGTGCGTACATCGGCGAGTAGTCCATCGCGATTGTGCCCCGGTCGGGCATCAAAGTCTTTAGCGTCGATACCATCGCATCGCGATTGCTGTAAACGATAATTTCGAAGTCGTCACGTTCGAATCGGTTCACATCGACATCGTGCGCCAACAATCTTGGTTCTCCGTCGGCGGGAACCCATAGCCAGACTGGCCGGGTTAAATTAGGCGGTCGATAGCCCAACGCAGCGAAGAAGATGGGATTAGTGTAGCGATAGTCGCGCGTCAACCAACCGGCAACTCCGATGCTGGATAGGTATTCTCGGGCTGCTAGCAGGTCAGTTGCCACGGAATAATTCCTTAGATTAGGTCGCTTCGGCTAACGAAGGATAAATGGAACGGGCGGCTTCATAATCTTCGGGAGTGTTGAGATCCAATCGAACTACGGAGCTCTCGAAGCAAACCCGGTTCATCGAATCTTCGTGCTTTTTAATCACCTCTCTGACACCTTCCCGTTCTTCGCTGATGTTCGCCAACTCATCCAAGAGTGAACCATCAAAGAAAAGCGGATGACCACCGTGGCCGCTGAAACGAGGAGAGGTAACAGGTGTTCCTGTTCGGCGGTGAGAATCCAAGGCGCGTTTCACGACCCATGTCGGACGGGGTTGGTCTACTGCCAAGAGAACGATCGTATCGCAGTCGCCGCTCAATACGGATAGTCCGGCTTTGATTGAAGTCGTCTTGCCGGAAGCCCAGTGGGGGTTATTCACTACTTGAGCCTTTGGGACATCTGACGCCACAGCGGAAATCTCGCCATGGTGAGCGCCGGTGACGACAATGACATGATCCACTCCGCCTTCGGTCAGCGATGCTATCTGAGCCTCGACCAAGGAGACGCCGAACCAGTCGAGTAAGGCTTTGGGTTTGCCCATTCGGGACGATTCGCCAGCCGCGAGAAGTATTGCCTCTACGCCCATATGGATCGGGTCGATGGCGGTTTAACTGCCGGCAGCCATTACGTGATCTGCGGATTGTGGTTTAACAGCCCGTTCGATGGCCTTGTCTAGCAACCGCTCTTGGAGTTTCATGCTGCCGCCGTTGCCACCGAGACGGAATGCGATGATCTCGGACATTACGCTCAGGGCGATCTCTTCTGGGGTGCGACCGCCGATATCTAGACCAATTGGAGCGTTAATTCGACGCAACTCATCAGCATCAAAACCGTTTCGCAACAGTTCTTCGAAGATGAGGATCGTCTTGCGCTTGCTCCCTAGCAATCCGACGTAGCTGGCGGGTGTGCCGAGGGCGCCGGATACCGCAGCGTCGTCGAATTGGTGCCCGCGCGTTGCAACTACTACGAAGGAGTTGGTGTTGACCGGCAGTTTGTCCAGGCCGTCTCGATAGTCGCCGACCATCGTGATATCTGCTTCCGGAAAGCGCTCTGGATTGGAGAACTGCTCGCGGTCGTCAAATACGAAGATGCGGAATCCGACACTCTTGGCGATCGGAGCGATAGCCTTGCTGACGTGACCCCCGCCGACCAATACGAGTGTCGGGGGAGTGGTGTAGGCCTCGATGTAGCACTCGACACCGTCGTCAAAACGCAGGTAGTCGTTCTTGCCCATCGCCATCAGGTCGCGGGCCTTTGTAACGGTTATGGCTTCGAGGACAGAGTCGCCGAGACCGCCTTGAGTGTCTCCATTTTCGCGGACGAGCATCTTGGCGCCGACGACGACGTGTGATGTGGATGGGGCTGCGGTGACGTTGACGATGGCCATGGGTGGTCCACCGGCATATGCGTCAGCTGCTTGGGCTGCAAAGTCGCGGTACGGGTCGGGTTGGCGAACGGGATCGATAAGGAAGTACATCGTGCCGCCGCACACAAGGCCGTCTTGCGCGGCGAGGTCCTCGTTTAGCTGATAGTCGCGCAGTTCGGCGTCGCCGCCGCGTTTGAGAAGTTCCTGTGCCGCGAACCAGATATCGCCTTCAACGCAACCGCCACCTAGAGTGCCTACGCCACTTCCGTCTTCCCGGACCAACAACTTGGCGCCTGATTTTTGAGGAGTCGACCCAGACGTGCGCACGACCGTCGCGACGACCATCGGTTTGTGACCATCCAACTCTTGGACGGCTGCTTTGAAAACCGATTCCATCCTTCAGATGATCTCCCAGTTGAATGTCGGTGGGTGGTCAGATTGTGCCGACCGACCACGAGTGCTAGGCTAACATGCTACTATCTTGCACGATATCAAGTGGAATTGGGGCAAGACGCTTAATTTAGAATCACTAATGTTTCATAAATTGTCGAGCGACCATTAAAGTGCGATGAGAATGACTAGATCCTCAGTTGACAACATACGGATATCGATCCGAACCACGGAAGGAACCAGGCTCCCGTTAGTGTCATTCGGCGACGTCGTGACAAGGGTTAACGCAATGTTGGAAACCGTTGAACGAGAAATGGGAGTCATGTATTCAACGCCTGGATTTGAACTCGAATCTTTGCACTCGAGCGATCCGACGATCTTGATCGCACCGGCAGGTGACGAGCCCAAGCCCGAAGTGTTCGAAGCGACAATTGATGCTGTTCAAGCTGCATCGACCGCAAATTGGTCGGCATGGCCCCAACGGCTAGCTTCCCGCGGTTGCATCAATGCGGTGGGCGATGCTGTCAAATCCGCACTCGCTGTGGGTGCAGGGTTGGACCTCGAATTCAATTCACGAACAGCAAATGCGGACTGCCCGGCGTCTAAGGTTATCGAACGCTGGTCCCATGAGCAAGAGGAGATAAATCGAGCGATTCCCGGGTGGGGAAGAGTGGAGGGGAGACTCGACAGCATCAGTGTCCATGCCCGAATGGTGTTTAACGTTTGGCGCGCCAGTGACGGTCGACGGTTTGAATGTGAGCTAGACGAAGCGCAGTTCGAAACGGCTCGCGGTCTACTCCGCAAAACTGTCGCAGTCGATGGTTTGGTTACCGAACTGGAAGGAGGTCGCGGTTCGAAAATATCTCAAGTAGCCGCGATTGAGGAGATCGAATCTGAATCTCCCATCAACACTTTGAGTCTTTATGGTTCAATCCCGGATCTATTGGGTGGAATGAGACCCGAGGAGTATTGGGGAATCGTTCGCGGGAATCGTTTGTATGACGATTGAGGCCCTCAATATCTCACGTGCTTGGGACGCGGTAGTTATCACTTATTTTCTAGCCGGTGGAGAACGCGCTCGTAGCCTAAACCTTCAAGAGATTGTTCGCGAAGCAATGGAGAACCAATCGAAGATTTTGGTCTCAAGACTCGCCACCGCGGAGGTGGCCTATTTCGGGGACAACCGAAATCACGACGAAGTCGAACCCGACATTGTAGCGTTCTTCGCGTCAGACGCGATCGTCGTTGCCGACGTCACTGACGCAATAACGAGATTGGCACGTCGTTTGGTGCGCGAGTTTAGGTTTGACGGTGCAGACGCTGTTCACGTGGCCACCGCAGTGCATTTCGAAGTCCCTAGGATCGAAACATGCGACTTAAGGATGCTCCGCGCAGGTGAACTCATGCGGCATTCTGGGAGATACGCAACCGACGTTGTCGAGCCGACCTTTAATGGTCAACCTGGCTTACCGATTTGACAATCAAACTGGTCTTGGCTTCAATCGATCAGCTCGATAGTCATCGTTTCTGAATCGCGTTCCTTGGCTTCCATCGCGGCGTCTTCTTCCTCGCGTCTTTGTCGGCGAATTCGACTGACGACAACGCTGGTGACGATGCCGCCGCCTATCAAGACGAACAAGGTGGTGATGATGATGGGGCCGATGGCGAATTGGAAGCCGGGATCGCGAGTTCGGGCGTATACATCGATGCCATCGAGGAGGTTGGAGTCCCAGATGAGGACGCCGTCGACTTCGCGGTCGGCGTTGTGCTCTATGTATTCACCGGGGAGTTCGAGTGAAAGGATGAAGGGCAGTTCTAGCTCGCCGATGTCAAAAGGTATGTCGCCGGTGAGACCGTCTAATCCGTCTGTAATCGACGAATCGGTGGTCTGATTTAGTTCGACGACCCAACCATCGTCTTGTTCGGTCCGAGTGAAGTTGAATTGGCCGATACCCACTGTCTCTGTCAGGTTGCCCAGAATTGAGTCGTCGTCCGACAAGGAGGCTATCGCCGTGCTCCGCGGGTCGAAATTCGCTTGGATCCTGATGCCTGTGTATCCAGCTTCGGAGTACGGTTCGATTCTTGCACCTTCGAGGCCTTCGGCTTCGAGTTCGTCGGTTGGGGCGGATAGGAAATCGCCCAACGGATCTTCACCGCCGAGTTGGGCCATCGAGAGTATGGCATCGTTCACCGCACCGATTATCTCGATTTTCCCATTGCCTTCCTCGTCGACCGATAGGTTGATTTCCGCTCTGCAGGCAGTCAATGAGATCAATACGGTCGCTGCGAGCAGTACGATAACCAGTGATTTCGGCGGTGCGATTGGCAATTTCATGTTCGAAGTGTCCTTAAATCGGAGAGGACTATTGACGTATACGATACCGCGATTTTCGAATATCGATAGGGTTCATGCAATGATTGCTAAGCCCGCTCCAGCCGCAGCGCAGAGAATGACTACCAACCATGAGGGAAGTTTCCAGAACATGAGGAGACCGAAGGCCGCAGCGGCGAGTGCGAAATCTGTTGGTTCTTTGATTGACGACGTCCATACGGGATCGAAAAAGGCGGCGGCGAGGATGCCGACAACTGCCGCGTTGATGCCGATCAGCGCGGCGCGGAAGTTTCTTGCTTCGTTCAATCGGTTCCAGAAGGGGAGAATGGCGACTACGAGCAGGAATGATGGTAAGAAGATGGCGGCCAGTGTGAGGAGTCCGCCGACCACACCGCCGGGTCCGACTTTCATCACGGTGCCAAGGTAACCGGCAAATGTAAAGAGGGGGCCCGGTATAGCCTGTGATGCGCCGTAGCCAGCGATGAATTGTTCGGTCGTGACCCATCCATTCTCGACGACTTCGGTTTGCAAGGTGGGGAGGACGACGTGACCGCCGCCGAAGACTAGCGAGCCGCTGCGGAAGAAGCCGTCGAAAACGTCTAGGAGGTCGAGTTCGACGAACTGACGGATTAGGGGTAGGACGATCAGCAGGATGGCGAAAAGGGCGGCGCATCCTATGGCAAGGGGTTTCCAGATGGCGTATGAGGCGTTGTCGGAGGGTGATTCGTCGACATAGTGATGGAAGCGCCACCAACCGTATGCTCCAGCGAGAAGTATTACCAGAACGATGTTGAAGGCAAATGGGGTGACAAGGATGGCGATGGCAGCGGCAACGGCGACACTTGCGCGAGTCTTGTCGGGTGCAAGAGTTGTGCCCATTCCCCAGAGTGCTTGGGCGACGACGGCGACGGCCGCGATCTTCAGTCCCCTGAGCCAATCGCCATCCATGAGAGTGTCGAATTCGGTGACACCGTATCCGAACGCGATGAGGACGGCTGCTGAAGGCGCTGTAAATCCAACCCAAGCGAGCAATCCGCCGAGAAGCCCGCCTCGGGTGATGCCGACGGCGATACCGACTTGGCTGCTGGTGGGACCGGGTAGGAAGTGGCAGAGGGCGACGAGGTCCGAGAATCGGCGTTCAGAGAGCCAGCGGCGGTTCTCGACATATTCTTGCCTAAAAAAACCGATGTGAGCGATCGGTCCCCCGAAGGATGTGAGGCCAAGCCGTAAGGCTACAGCGAAGATCGTCAGTAGGTTGCCTAGGCGCGAATTCGTATCGTCGGGACCGCCGGACGAGGTCGCTTCGGTCATCGCGGAAGTCCTATCAACCAGCGCCGATTCCAGTCATTGATTTCAACTAACCACAGATCAAACGCGGAACTCTTCCAAGACGTCCCATTTTGGTTCTAGGCCCAAACCGGGGCGGTCAGGTGCGTGGACGTAGCCGTCGCGGATGTCGAGTTCGTGTTGCCAGATCTTGCCGTGCATGGGATCGACGGTGTCTCGGTAGTACTCGAGGATGAGACCGTTCGGGATGGCCGCGACGAGATGGATGTGGACGTATTGGGAACCGTGGGGTGCGACGTCGAGGTCGTGCGCCTGGGCAAGCGCAGCCACTTTCATGAATTCAGTGATACCGCCGAGGACTAGGGCATCGGGTTGCAGGATGTCTACGGCTCGGTGATCAATCATGTCCCGGAAGCCATAGCGGGTGTATTCGTTTTCTCCCGCGGCGACGGGGACCGAGGTCGCACGCGTGATCTCCCGTTGACCGATGTAGTCGTCAGGTTCGACAGGTTCTTCGAACCAAAAGAGGTCGTATTTTTCGGCCTTACGGGCGAACTCAATAGCTTGGTAGTGACGGTACGCGTTATTGGCGTCAACCATCAGACGAATGTCGGGCCCTATGGTCTCGCGGCAGACGCGGACGCGTTCGATGTCTTCGTTGATCGAGACTGCGCCGACTTTGATCTTGACCGCCCGAGCGCCGAGTTCGACGTTTTCCGCCATTTCGGCGGCGAGCTCTTTGAGGCCTTTGCCTTCTTCGTAGTAACCGCCGGCGACGTAGGTGTCTACGCGGTCAGTAAAACCGCCGAGTAGTTTGTAGACGGGAAGGCCGGCTACCTTTCCTTTAATGTCCCAGAGTGCGATGTCGATGCCGCCGAGCATTCGTGTCGTGATGCCACGTCGTCCAACGAGCTTGGGGCGCCACATCTCGTGCCAGATACGCTCGTTGTCGAGCGGGTCCATGCCAACGAGCATTTTCTTGAAGTGACCGATGATGGCTTCACCAACTTCGGGGCTAGCTTCGATGCCCCCGGCGAGGCCGATGCCGGTGATGTTGGGGTCGTCGGTTTCGACGACGACGATGTTCAACAGGTTGTGCGTATAAGTGTAGAGACCGTTGGTGATCGGGACCTCACGGGGCCACTTGTACATGTCAAGGCGGACATCGGTGATTTGCATCGAAGATCTACTTTCGTGTCATCTGGGCATCGTTCAACACAGTTGAATGTTAGCGCAGGGTGTTTGTCGTGCGTTGAAGGGACCTTGATTGGGTTAGGCTATTAGAATCGCCGTTACACCTACTTCACCGCGTGGGCCCGTAGCTCAGGGGTTAGAGCAGTCGGCTCATAACCGATCGGTCGGGGGTTCGATTCCCTCCGGGCCCACCACTTTTTGCTTGGTTTTAGTTTGAAACAGGGATTGAGTGATGTTGGATACCACTTTTGCTGCCGCTCATGGTTTCGTTGATTTCTCTTGAGACCAGTTGGCACTCTATGGTTTTGGGAATTCGGTCGGTTGCACAGAATATCTTGGACAACTGAGTAGACGTCGTCGAAATTCGTGTTTTACGGCAAAGGGTCCTTCATTTCGGGTGCGGGATGTCAGCGAACCTTTCCACGCGATCTGCGCGATGAATACTCACCGTTCCTCCACAGGTTGTACTCGACCGGATCTCCGAATTGGCGGGCCATTTTCGCATATCGTATGCCGTTTTGGTGGTCACCAAGCTTGAACGAGCAGTGCGCTGTGTCACGGAGCGCCAGCGCGTAATCGGGTTTCGATTTAAGCACTTCTTTCAAATGAGGCAATGCTTCGCCGTATCGTTCGAGCATCATGAGCGTGTAACCGAAACCGTATTGGAGATGAGGAGTTGGTGCGGGCAAAACTGATTTTGCCCAATTAAGCTCTTGAAGCGATTCCTCGTATGCCCCGAAATTCGCAAGTATGATGGCTGGTTCGACCGCCGGAGCATCCCATTCGGGTAACAGCACAGACGCGATTTTGCATTCTTGGATGCCCTCGTCGATCAGGTCGCGACGTCGGGTCCATTTGCCCAACATCCCCAGCAATGAACCAAGATTGAAGTGTGCTTCGGGGTCAGTTGGAAAGTCTCGGATCAACGCGCGCCTAAGCGCGATGTTGTTTTGCCAATCTCGCGTCATCGCACGGAGACCACCGAGGATAATTCGAGGGAGGTCGTCGATTGATGACTCTTGCATCATTCGTTGTCGAATCTCTTCAGTGGGATCAGGAGTTTGATCGTATTCAAGGTAACCGACGTTGTTTGAGGCATTAGGTGACAAATCCGAAATGTCCTGAGCAAGTCCAGCGGCCATTCTCGGGAGGCCAGCCTCGATGGCAATCCTTTGAAAAGCCACTTCCCAACTCACGGCGGCAGCCATGATGTAGGTCTTCCAGCTAGGGTCCGTTTCAACCGTTGCAAGATCTTCGAGCAGCGGAAACGTGGAAGCGTGGGCCGTCCCGTAAGCCAACGCGACGACCTCTGCGGTTGGATTTTCCTCGAGGGGCGGTCGTACCAACTCATCGACGTTTTCCGAGATGATTCGCACGAATCGGTAGAGGGCGGTGCTCAACTCTACGACTTGCTCCTTACCAATCACTGGGGTGAGAAGATCCGCCAAATGAGCCAAGGTGAACTGGCGCGTTATGTTGCGTTCGATTCGGCGGGCGTCGGCATGGGGAATGTCGTGCGCAAACGCTTCGGCGAGCGCAGCGACGTTTTTGCGCGTCGGCCTCACTTTACCGTCAAACCAGTTGTCAATGGTCGTGTCCGATTTCTGGAGGCGATCCGCGAGTTTTTCACGCGTCAATCCGGCATCTCTTGCGAGCCCGCGCAACAGTTTGCGTTGACTGCTGTCCTCGGCCCAAACGGATGTTAAGGGTCCAGGAGGATTGAGATCGGTGAGGCGCGCAAACGCAAATCCGCGAAGCGCAAGATCGACGACTACCAAACGCAGGAAACCGTTGACCGCGACCTCGCGGTCTTGGATAGGCGCAGAGCGACTCTGCATTACCGCCAATAGAGCGTCCCAGCGCCGTGCGGTTTCGGCAAACGCTTCGCCCACGATTGAATGCATTGAGATTCCGTATTTTCCCAAAAAGGCCGGTTCTGGGATGATGCCTAGTTTGATTGTCGACTTGCCGAGAGCCTCGAATATCTCCGCACGGCTATGATCGGAGACGGATTTACCTTCGAAAAACCGTCTGGCGGTTCTACCTCTAAGGACGCCGCGATCAAGGTCAAGTGCTTTGACCACGGCGCCGATGATCTCGCCGCTATGAGGTAGCCCAACGTTTCGCTTGTTTTTCGATGATCGACTCATTACGAGGAGCGGTGTCTCGCGGTGATCAGCGAGTCTTGTACGCGATGTGATTGTTTTTCCGTGTTCTACACAGACGGCGTTGTTGCATCAAAGCCTGGATCGCATTCGATACCCTTCGATCACCATGCCTGCGGAACTTTCCGGCAATTGTGTTTTTCGTGCGGGGGCGTTCGCAATATCCCGCGATCTGTTCTTCGAGCATATCGGGTGAACTGGGCAGTTTCGCGAGTGGTCTGATCACGGTGCAGCCTTGATTGTCCATAGCTTCCTCGCCCGGAGTGAAGTCGGCGCTGGCGGGAAAATGCTCCAGAAACGCCCGGAGGCGGTGACGAATCACACCTCCTTCGCCAGTCGATCCGTATCCGTGTATGACGACGATTTGCAACGATTTCAGTTCCTGAGTGGTATCAACTGCACCGTTATAGACGCGGATGAATTCCTGAATTGCTTCTGAACACGTGTAGCCGTGCAGATCAAGTTCGATGGTTCCCAATTGGTCCTCCTTTTTCCAGTGAATACTGAACCAAAGACTAGGAGCCGGTCACGGCCTTGTCAGCCCAAGTGAACTGGACAAAACCGTGTCGCGAGCATGAATCTGGTAAAAACCATGAAATTCCGAATGGGGTTGGTTGATGGCGGATTCGCGCACCGGAGACTTGATCGGATGGCGGTATTATTCCTTCCGGGCCCGCCACTATCCCAGCGAGTCCAGATTGAATTGTGGGCTTAGACGAGGTTGGTCAACACTTTTTGCACCGCAATCTAACTAAGCGGATATTCCGGTTCTTGCCTACGATTGTTCCAATTTTCAGCTTTTGTCGGCGAAACGCGGCATTACCTTGGCAGCGAAATTCTCAAGGTTCTTTAGCGATTTGCTTAGTGGCATTCCCATGTGTGTGAACTCGACGAGGAGATAGTCCAAGTTGCATATTTCCTGTAGCTCTTGAACTTTTTCGACTACGTTGTCGGGCGATCCAACTAGTAGCGTTCGTGGCTCCAAGAAGTCCCAATCCAGCTTCACTTCATCTGCCAATTCCTCGCCCGGATTGGTGAACACCTGTCTACCGCGGAACGGATCGTTGAAGATGAAAGCCGACATGATGCCTTCTTCCGCATCTCGTCGCGCTTCTTCCATCGAAGAGGCGATATACGTTGACCGCATTACTGCCTGATCTTCGCCGAATCGGAACTGTCGACCCTCTAACTCAGTCCTGACCTGGGCGTAGAGTTCCATTCGCTGCTTGATCCTAAGTGCGGGCGGTTGCCAATAGCAGGCCTTCAGGCCCAATTCGGCCGCCGTCGTTACCGATCGGTCGGTGGAGACCGTCATCCAAAGCGGTGGATGTGGATTTTGGTACGGTCTTGGAGTCACTCGCAGTTTCGTTACCACGTCCCCTTGTTGCCACTCCGGATTCGACGGATATTTGGGATGCGAGAATACCGTGTCCTCGACGGGGAAGTTGTAGTTTGTGCCACGGTAAGAAAAGTAGTCGTTGGTCCAGACCTCCCTCAAAATCACCACCATCTCCCGAAACAATTCCCTGTTCTCCTTGTCCTTGCGGGGATCCGCGTTGGGGTGGAACTGTGGACCCTCGTACGGCCAGATCCCCCTTCCCAAACCGACCTCAACGCGACCTCGGGACATGTTATCCAAGATCGCGATATCTTCCGCAAGGCGTATCGGATGCCACCACGGAGCTATGTTCGCCATCTGTCCGATCCGTATCGTCGACGTCCGCGCCGCTAGGTCTGCTCCCAATAAGATCGGATTCGGCAGATCGCCCACACCATATGGACCAAAGTGGTGCTCTCCGAGCCACATTGCCTCAAAACCAAATTCTTCGGCCAAAATTGTCTGTTGTCTGAGGTTGTCAAGATGTTGCGACGCGTTGGTGGCCTCCCCGGCCGACCCTGCAACAGTAGTGAACGCTGCAAACTTCATAGTTGGAATCCCTTCTCCTGACTCTTTAGCAATATCTCGACGATCGTCACCTATCGGAAACCGATCGACCACGAGTCCATCGTCGGGCATGAGAATGCACTGGTTGGTTTGTCATTCCGGTACCCAAATGAACCCATCAACCACCATGTTACGCTTGCGATCCATGACGCAACAAGGAGTGACGCTATGCCTTCTGGCCAGAATCGGGGTTTAGTGCAGACCGTTTTGGGCCCAATACCCCCTTCAAAACTGGGTCCAACCACGACGCATGAACACCTATACATCGATTTTTCGTTCATGTTTCGACAGGCCGAAGACTCGCGATCGGAGATTCTGGCCGATGCGCCAATAACCCTCGAAAACCTCGGATGGATACGGCGCAACTACTACAGCAACCGCGCCAACATTACGCTGACGGACCTCGATACGGCTATCAGTGAAGTCACGAAGTACCGCGAAGTTGGTGGCGGCGCGATTGTCGACGCAACTTCGATGGGAATCGGACGCGATCCGGATGCCTTGGTACAGATCTCCCGTGGATCGGGCGTTCACATCGTTATGGGTGCGGGATTCTATGTGGACGCGGTCCATCCAGAAGATATGGACGAGCGAAATGTCGAAGACTTGGCGCTTGAGATCACCAGCGACATTGTTGAAGGCGTCAATGGTAGCGATGTACAAGCGGGCATAATCGGAGAGATCGGTTGCACATGGCCGCTGACCCCTAACGAGCGCAAGTCTTTGGCGGCTGCCGCAATCGCCCAGAGAGAAACCGGCGCGCCCGTTTTGATCCATCCCGGACGGCACCCCGATGCGCCGTTGCAAATCCTGGAATTGCTTGCGAACGCCGGCGCCGACGTATCCCGGGTCATTATCGGACATCTCGACCGAACCGTGTTCGAGTTCGGTGGGCTCCAGAACATTGCTTCGTCAGGCTGTTACCTCGAATGGGACCTGTTCGGCAATGAAGGATCGCACTATCCTCTCGCCGACATCGATATGCCGAGCGACGCCCAAAGGCTGGACCACATAAAGCGCATCGCCGACGCTGGCTATTCTGACAGAATCGTGATCGGTCACGACATTGCCACCAAACACCGCTTGGTCCGGTACGGAGGCCACGGTTACGGCCACATCCTCCAGAACATCGTTCCCAAAATGCGAAGCAAGGGTTTCTCCGAAGACACGATCAAAGCCATCACCGTCGACAACCCGGCCAAAGTACTCGCCTTGGCCTAACTCGCAGGTCGGGCTATCGATACCGCCGTTTGGGTGCTGTGCACAATCCTCCCAATCGTGTGGCGAGTGGCATGAGACCGAAGGCTCCGAAGGCCGTCAGCAACATGCCAAGGATTGAGAGGAACGTCATGATGTGAGCGAGGGTCGCGGCGTCCGCCGCGGCGTTAACCGCTTCCTGGAAATTGGTCCGGTCGACGGGGTTTATAAGCACGTTGCCGGGAATCAACAAGGAGGACACGAATGACAGAACCACGCCGACGGCCAATGCAATTCCCGCGTATTTGATGGCCACGAATACCTCCAGTTTCGGTGCAGGTCAGTGTGTGTGCAATGACATTGTGGGCACACAAGATGAAGAAAGTGTACGAGTTTTTAAAGACATCCGAACTAACGCTGTTTAATCAATCATCAACTCGATCCATTTTCCAATAAAAGGTTTGTGTTTCTCTGGAGAAGCGAGCCATTCGGTACGGCCAATCGATTTCAAGGGTCGACAACGCGTGTCGACCCATACTTATTGAACCGATTACCGCCTCAGGACATGTGCGGAATGAAGTTGGGAAACACAGTTCGCAATATGTCTGTTCGCATTGATGGTAGCGGTAGCGAAAATCTACAACCCAACACAGAATTTTCGGTCGTATTGTCTGGGATTTTCATCATCGTGCCGATTTTGGACACTCAAAACATATGCTCATCTTGTGTTTGTTCGCGGATCATCGAGCGTTCTTCCTGGCTGATTTGAGCCCTATGCGTCAGATCATCAGGGTCGCGCCAATGCTCACGGATGCGGGAGAGCAATTGTTTTTGGACAGCGCTGAACTCAGGGCGATTGGCCAGATTATCGAATTCGCCCGGATCAGTTTCGAGATTGTAGAGTTCCAATTCAGGTGGTTTGCAGTGACCGTAGCAGAGCTTCCAATTCCCAATGCGGATCATCGCCCGTGCGCGGTCGGTTCCGTGGGCAAGAAATTCGACGAACGCCTCGTTTTTCCATGCCGCGCTGTCACCGTTAACGAGAGGTATGAGATTGTCGCCGTCCAGGTACCAGCGGTCAATGTCCACGCCGCATAGATCCACGATCGTAGCCGAGACATCGACTAAAGACACCACTTCGGGGACGCGTCTGCCCGCGGGGATTACGCCGGGGAGGCGCATCTGCAGAGGGATGTGCGCGGACTGCTCGTAGAAGTTCATCTTGCGGAACATTCCGTGCTCGCCGAGCATCTCGCCATGGTCGGTTGTGTAAACGACGAGGGTGTTATCCGCGAGGTCGTTTTCGTCGAGGGCGTCGAGTATTCGGCCAATCTTGTCATCTAGGTAGGTGATCATGCCGTAATATGCGGCGCGGGCACGTCGAAGATCATCTTCGTTGTATGGTCCGAAACCGAGCATTTCTCGTAACCGTCTCGCTGCGGGCGGTAGTTCGTCGAGGTGGCCAGGAGGGAGGTCGGGTAAATCGGTGTTGTCAGGGTAGTACATCGAGAAGTACGGCTCAGGCACGACGAATGGCGGGTGAGGTGCCAGGAATCCGATGCACAGGGCGAAGGGTTGGTCGTGGTTCGCTTGGTCGTCGATATAAGCCAGAGCAGCAGTCTCGACATCGTCGTCGAAGTCGATGTACTCGGTGGTGCCGGGACCGGCGGTGGCCCCTTGCTCCCAACGGTGCGGCGATGCAGAAGCTGCGGGTATTACCGTTTGTTCGTCTGGATGGTCTGACGGTGTTCCCGTGTCCGTGGGGGTAACCGCGAGAGGCGACCAATGTTGTCCAGATTGCCCCGAGTAGGTCACCTCGGTTGCCATGCCATCGCGCCAGCGGTGGATGTAATGTTTGTTGTGTTGGTGCGGTTCGCGTGTGAGTTGTCGTTGGAACCCGTGGAGCGCACCTGGGACGAGGAAGTGCATCTTTCCGTCGAGCACTGTGGAGTAACCTCTTGATCGCAAAAGGTATGGCCACGTGAGGACGTCTGGCGCGAGTGGCATCGCGTTGTCCCATCCGCCTCTGACGTTGCTGAGGAACTTTCCGGAAAGAAATGAGGCGCGTGAAGGTACGCAGAGCGGCGAGTTACAGTACGCGTTGTCGAAAGTGGTGCCCTCCGAGGCTAGGCGATCCATGTTCGGCGTCTGAATCAATGGGTGCCCAGCGACGCTCGAGAACATCCCGCCGTGTTCGTCGGACATGATGACGACGATGTTAGGTGTGTCGGATTTGTTTGAGTTGGACATCAAGAATCCTCTGGGACAGACAGGCTGAATTGTCGGGCGGATAGAACTTAAGACTCGGTTTTTTTGCGTCGGTGTGTATTGATCCGCCAGGCCAAGAAGCCAATAACCGCGAGTGCTAGGACGGCTAGCGTTGCATATTGGTAGGTTTCGGTGAAGGCTAGGATGTTCTGCCAGTTTTCTCCAAGAAGTCGGCCTGCGTAGGTGAGGATTAGGTTCCAGATTGTTGTGCCCAGAATGGTGTAGGCGAGGAATCGTGCGGGGTTCATGCGGATGTAGCCAGCGGGAATGGAGATGATGCTACGTACCAAGGGGATGAGACGTCCTACAAGGATGATAACTTCTCCGTACCGTTCGAACCATTCCGCGCCGCGGTCGAGGTCCCGTTCCGAGATGAAGACATACTTTCCGTATCGGGCGACCAAACTCCGGACGCCTGCCTCGCGGGCGTAATACCCGACCGCGTAGAGTACGATGGCGCCTATCACAGACCCGACTGTGCCGGCGGCAACCGCTCCCCAAAAGTCCATCTCGCCTTTCGCAGACAATGATCCTGCGAATGGCAGCACCAATTCGGAGGGTATCGGCGGAAAGATGTTCTCTATCGCCATGACCGCCACGATGCCGGGATAGCCGATCGTGGATATCAACTGTTCAATCCAAGCAGCTAGTTGATCTAAAAGTTGGGACATCTATAGAGACTCCCTATGGCGCGTCGAAATACCCGACGAATGTTTGCTTCGTAGTTGAATGCCGTTTAATCGACCTAAAATGGAATTACTTCCATCTTGACGATCGCTTCGAGGGTCGAGGGTTCACCCTCGATCAGGATGCCGCGGGTAGGGGAGACGTCGAGGTAGTCTCGGCCGACGGCGATGCGGACGTGACGTTCGTCGGCGACAGTGTTGTTTGTGGGATCGAATCCGAACCATCCGAGATCAGGGAGCAGGCACTCGACCCATGCATGGGTTGCAGATTCGGGTACGACGTGGTCGTGTATCCCGGTGAAGTACGTATATCCGGATACGTAGCGCGTCGGGATGCCCCATGATCGAGCGATTGCGATCATGACGTGTGCGTAGTCTTGACAGACGCCTCGCCGGGTTTCGAGGATGTCTTGGATGGTGGATACAGCATGGGTAGAGCCGGGTGTGTATTCGAAGTTGCGAAAGAGGGTGTCGCCGAGGCGCAGGAGCGATTCGACCGGGTCGGGCCCTGAAACGATGCGATACTTCTCGACGAAATCTTCGAGGACTGGCGAGTCGGAGGTCATTGCGCTTTCGTGCATGTAGTGCCAGTGTTCGAACGTGTTCATCCAAGAGGCGATCTCTTCCCAAGCTCCGGGTCCGAGAGCGGTTGGGAGTCGTGCGGCCGTGATGTTGTCGACCTCTGAACGGGCATCGATGACCAGAGAATCGTGTTCGAAGTTGACGGTGATGAAGTGTTTGTTGTTGCCGAACGGATCGGTTTCGGGACTGAGGTAGACGCTGGGTTCAGTAACCACCTCGAATCGACGGACGCTTTGATCGAAGTCGCTTCGCGGTTCAAGGCACAGCCACATCGCGGAGCGCGCAACGGTTTTGCGATAAGCGTATCGAGATACGTGCTCGATCGCGTATCGAACCATCTCGGTCATCGGATGTCACTCCTTGGCACGCCTTGGAAGGCGTAGTCGAAATAGGTTTCCGAGAGGAGACTATCGAGTTGCCTGGAATATTGCAAGACTTGGCGCAGGACTTCCTCGCGATCATCGCGATCTGGCCAATCGTAGCGCAAAAGAGCGCCCAAACGACCTGCAAGACGACGCAGAGCGCCACTGGTGGCCGCGTCGGGTCCGTCGCCGAGAGACGACAATTCTTGGGTGGTTCGATCAACTGAGCGAAGCAGGGATTCTGGTATTCGACGATCGGTTACCAGGAGGTCAAGCACCAAGTCAGGTTGGACTTCAATGCTGTAGGTCCGGTCGTACGCGCCCGATGCATGAAAGATCTTAAGCAGACTTCTCCAACTGGCTTCGGCGAGTTCTCCAGATTGATTTTCGATCAACTTCTGTGTGAGTAGCAGAGAGCAGCCAAATTGCACGCGCTCGATGAATTGCCCAACGCGAAAAAAGTGCCATCCTTCGTCTCGATACATCGTTGCTGTTGCGACGCCGGAGAAACGATCGATGGCCGCGAGCAATTCCTCGTAGAAAGAGCTCGGCGACGTAAGCCAAATATCGGTCAATTTGACGTCACGGATGCGGAGAAACTCGGTGTTGAGCGCGGTCCACATCTGATCGCTGAGACAGTGTCGGATCTGCCGAGCGTTTTCGCGACCGCGTTCCAAACAGCCAAGGATCGACTCTGGGTTGTCACGCACGAATGTGAGTTCGTCGGTGAGCAGATACGCATCAACAAGGTTGTAGTCGTCGAGCGGACCCATGGCTTGCACTCCGCCGAGAGGATTACGGTTGATCGCCGTATAGATTCGCTGCCAACCGAACTGGATCTCGCTAACGGGTCGGTCGACGAGTGCTTCAGACTGAATGTGCAGCAGGCGGCACATGTAACTAGCGCGTTCCATGTAACGCGCCATCCAGTAGATTCCGTTTGCGCTGTGAGAGAGCATACTGGCTATTCTGGAAGCACCCAGATGTCTTTGGCGCCACCGCCTTGGCTGGAATTGACCACCAAGCTGCCTTGCCTCAGAGCGATACGGCATAAACCACCGGGGACGATGCGAGTTTCATTTCCACGGAGCACGAACGGACGCAGATCGACGTGTCGGGGTTCGAATTGGTCGTCGATCAAGCAAGGCGCACGGGAGAGGTCGAGGACCGGTTGCGAAATGTAGTTTTTCGGATTCGCTTGGATCTGTTTGGCGTATTCCTGTCGCTCTTCGGTTGTCGAATGCGGCCCGATCAACATCCCGTAGCCGCCAGACCCGCCAACCTCTTTAACCACGAGATTTTCGAGATTGTCCAACGTGTACTCAAGCCCTTCTGGCTGACGACACAGATAGGTATCGACGTTGGCGAGAATGGGCTCTTCACTTAGGTAGTAACGAATGATGTCGGGAACGTACGCGTAGACACTCTTGTCGTCGGCGACACCGGTTCCCGGCGCGTTTGCAAGAGTTACGTTTCCGAGGCGATAGGCGTGGATGAGACCGGGCACACCGAGGTACGAGTCGGGCCTGAACACGAGCGGATCGATGAAGTCATCGTCGACTCGACGGTAGATCACATCAACTCGACGCAATCCGCTAGTAGTGCGCATGTACACAAAGCCGTCGTTGACGATCAGATCTCGCCCTTCAACCAACTCTGCATTCAACTCTCTAGCGAGGAACATGTGCTCATAGAACGCGGAGTTGTAGACCCCGGGTGTCAACAATGCAATCGTCGGGTCGGTAACGCCCGGCGGTGCGAGTTCACGCAGGGTGTTGGAAAGCAGTCTTCCGTAGTGTTCCACGTCTAGGACGCTCGATCTTCGGTAGACGCCTCGGAGGTTAGCTTTGACGGCTTTGCGGGTGGCGATCATGTAGGAAACGCCGGAAGGCACACGAAGATTGTCTTCGAGTACGCGGAAGCCGTCATTAGTCCGAACGAGATCGGTCCCGCAGATAGCGACCCATGCGCCATGTAGAGCGGAGAGCCCCCGCATCTCGATGCGGTATTGTGGGCAGTCGCGAATAACGTCCGTCGGGATGACACCGTCTGCGATGATGCGCGCTTCGTTGTAGATGTCTTGCAGAAACAGGTTCAACGCACGAAGGCGTTGGTCTAACCCGGCTTCGATGTGACGCCACTCGGCGTTAGCTAGGACCCTAGGGATACAGTCGATGGGTATGATGCGTTCACCCGCGGCTTCGTTCCCATAAACGATGAAGGTGATGCCCTCGTTATAGAACGAACGCGTTACTCGTTCTTGCATCGTGTTGAGCTCAAGTTGGGATAGGTCAGAGAGCGTCGAGTGCAGCTCAACGCAATGTTCACGCGGCGAACCATCAACGTGAAACATTTCGTCGTAGAACGACGGCTCTATTTCGTAGTTTTTGAACTCCAAAGTGGCGGTTGGCTTCAGATACGCGCAGGATGTGCGGGTTGCTGTGAATACGGGTGAAATCCGTCTATTAGGATACCAACCCGCGATAGGTGTTCCGCTTGCAAAGGCGACTATACCTTTTGCCATGCGATGCCAATTGCACCCGTACCGGCGTACAAGCCGACAAGCGGATGGAAATCGGAGATGATCATGAGTTCGCAATCGCAGCTCGCTCGGATCTGCGCGGCGATCGAAATTGCATGATCGGGCGCGTCGACGTGCAGCACGGTGAAACGGGCGGTATCTGAGCCAAGGTCGTCTGAAATCTCCCGCAACATCCGGCGAATCGCTGATCGCATCGACATCGGTTTTGCGATTATGCGAAATTCATCGATATCGAACGTGACGACGGGTTTGATGTTCAATGTGTTCGCAATATTGATGGCCGCGCGAGGAGTGTTGGCGACATGGTCAATGCGGTTGAGATCGTCTAGCGCCGCGATGGTGCGGAGTTGGGTTTTTGTTTGTTCGATATGTGCGATGACTGCATCGGCATCGAATCCCTGCTCCGTGGCGCGTACCGCTTCTGTGACGAGGAGATGCAAGGCGCCCAAAATGGTGCCCGAGTCGATGACGCGGACGTCGAGGTCTTGGTTTTCATTTCGTGACATTTCGGCCGCGACGCGGGCGGAATCGTAAGAAGCGCTGAGACCTGCGGAAACGGTTAAGCAGATCACCGCGTCGACGTTTGGCGACGCCTTTTTGATCGTTTCGAGCCATTCTGCCGGGACGGGAGCTGATGCCCAACCGCGGGTGTCGGGTTCGAGCGCGACGCGCCGGTACAGATCGGAGTAGTTGAGATCGGGGCTGTCGGTGAAGGAATCGCCGCCGATGTTAATTCGCATCGGGGCGACGGGCACCGTGTGAACATCGACGAATTCTCGACTTAGTAGGGCGCAGGAATCTACCGCGATAGCCACTCGACGATCAAGGCCGATGATTGGGTTGGTGTCGTCGTGATGTCGAGCCACTTTAGGTTCGATGTGAAGAGAGTGGTACCCCCGGCGCGATTCGAACGCGCAACCTAAAGATTAGAAGTCTTTCGCTCTATCCATTGAGCTACGGGGGCGCGGGATGTGACAACCCTGATTCTATCCCGTAGACAGCGATTAGCCTATCGGGTCGAGAGCATTCGCTCGACGAAGCGTTTAGCTAGTGTCGTTTCAGCCCAGCGGTTCAGTGAACGTCAACATACGACTTGGGTTGTCGACGAGCATAGTGTTGATGTCGGCTTGAGATGTGCCGCGGGCTCGCATGCGAGGTACAACTCTGGCGATGATGTGATCCCAACCGTGCCCACCATATTTTTTGATGCGGTGCTTCGAGCAGATGTCGTGGGCGTGAAGAATCTGATTCACGTGTCCGTTGGATATCACGTGCTCGACCTGTTCTAAGCGGTGCTGATCCGAGGCCATGTAGGTTGAAGGGTTCATGGGGTAGAAGGTCGATTCGTGTCCCCAAAGGTCCCAGTTCATGTAGGCACCAGTTGCGGCGACTTCGTCGAGGACGCCGCGGTCAAAGATGGTTCGTTCGATGTGGCCCATGACGGTGTGTGACAGGTCGCCGCCCCAACGATCCACAGCTTCTAGTAGTTGGATTGGCGCATAGTTGTCGCGGCCGGGATGGATGAGGAGGGGAGCGCCGGTTGCTCGCTGAGCCATCACGGCCGCTTCAAGGGTTTTCTTCTCGGTCTCTTCCCACGGCCAGGAGTTCCCGATTTCGCCGATGATGCCAGTCTTGATGCCAGTGTCGCCGACGCCATATTGGACGTCGCGGATTATGCCCTCGGCCAACTCGTCGACCGTGGCGTTTTGGATGTCCTCGCCGTGGGTCAAATAGACGTAATGTCCGCCGCCCATGACCACGTTCAGGCCCGTGGCACGGGAGATGCGCCGTAGGGCCAGTGGATCGCGCCCGATACCGATGGACGTGACATCGACGATCGTCGAACCGCCGGCGTTGTAGAACTCGCCGGCCTCTGAGATCGCGACGTCGACATCTAGCAATCTGAGATTGTCGATGCTGCTGTTCCAGTAATGCCGAACCCACCAGAGGTTTTCGATGCTGACTGGCTCCATCATCCTTTTGAGATTGCTTGCACCGGGGAGTTCATTCAGGACTGGGATGAAGTCGATCAAGAGGTGCTCATGGGTAATTGTGGCACCTACGTGGCTCGGGTCGATGAGGCCTTGAACGGTTTGGACTTTGCCGGCGATGGAGTTAGTCATTGAGCTGTCTTTCTCATGGATGATGTTGCGACGGTTCGCTGTAGTTGAGACCTCTAGAGGTCGCGCCAAGTGTGTTGTTGCTCCCAACCGAGGATGCGTTTCGCTTTCGCAGGACTGATGGCGGACGTGAAACCTGGCAGCGGAGATCGTAACTCAGCTTCTGGGTAGGCCATCGCAATCGCTTCTTCGGTTGGGACTTCCAAAAAGGTGTCAGTCGCGTTGATAAAGAATGCTTCGTGACCGTCCCACTCCTTTTCGATCGCCAATCGGCACGCGGCCGCAGATTCTCCGATGTCGGAGTATCCCCAGAAATCCATGGCGTTGCGGCGCAGGGGATTGACCATGCTGGGGTTGCGGGAATCCTTGCGCTCTCGTTGTTCTTCTTTCGATCCGAGCCAATGGAAGCGCATTGATGCGATCTGCATCTTTCCTGGATTGCGACGAATAAAGGTGTCAGCCATGATCTCGCCGTACCACTTCGACATGGCGTAGGAATCTTGGCAGAGTGTTCCTTGCTCTTCATCGAGCGGGAAATAGGGGCGGGGGACACGATTCCGTGAAAAGGCGGCGCCGATGGCGTTGATGCTGGAGGCCATGACGATGTTGTAGATGCCATGTTTTTCGGCGGCTTCTAGGACGGCCCAGTTGGACATGGTGTTGACGCGTAGGACTTCCCACTCGGATGCGATTAACGGGTTGGGGATCGCTGCCATGTGAATGACTTTGTCGCAACCGTCCATCACACGCATCGCTTCGTCCGGGTCAGTGACATCCGATTCGATGAACTCGAAACCGTCTGTCGAACTGGGCGCTTTTCGGTCGGTGCTGACTACTTCGCACCCATTCGCCAAGAGGTCCCTGACGATTACCTGGCCCATTTTTCCGGAGCCGCCGGTTACTAGCACTTTGGTCATGAACTGATTTCCTATCGTTTAGTTGGTTTTTAATCCTGCAAGGGTCGAGTCAGGCGATTCGGGATCCGTTTGATTGGTCAAGTTCAAGCGGGGAAGGTTCTGAGAACTCTTCGCCTGCGTCTTCGGCGCGTCGTTTTCGCTCCATCCAGTCAGCCCAACGTCGCTGTTCTGCCTCGCGACCTTCGACTTTGCCTGCCTCTTTGCCTTCTTCGCGACCGCGCTCATAGCGGTGTTTTAGGTATCGTTCTGCGAAAATCATTGCTCCCTCCACGATTGTTGTGCTGATGGTTGCTGCTACTAAGATTACTGAAACCGCGCCATCGACCATAGTGTTTGTGAAACCGATTACGTCGCCGCTTTCGTGTTGCGGCAACTCTTCGATTGAACGCAATCCCAAACCCATTGCGCAAAGCGCCATGAAAAGCACAAGGTGCCAAGGTATCCAGTCCTGAGGTATCGGACGAAGCCATCTCAACGTTTTACTCCTATTGTTACAAAACCGCCACGACGTACGTTAAAGCACGTCGTGGGTTTCGTAATGTTGAGATGGCGAAAAATCCCGTGAGGGATTAGAAGTCCGGTTCCATGCTGACGCTCAACCAGCCAATGGGGCCGCGATCGTCGGCGTACCAGAGGCGGTTGTCTTTGATGGTCATGCCATGGACTTGGAGGGGATGCGGTACGCGGAAGACGTCGTAGCAACGGCCGTCCTCGATGCGTTGTCGACACACAATGCCGAACGAGGTGTCGGACACCCACATATGGCCTTCTTCCTCGGCGAATGCGATGCCGTGGACGCGGTATCCGGGCGCCTTGAAGCGATGGACTTCCTTCCACGTTGATGCTTCGAGGACGTGAACGAACTGCGATGGCGGTGATGCGACGTAGATGTGGCCATCTTTCCACTCGAGTCCGTGGTCGCCGGTGGGTTGGGCGGCGCGACCCATTGAATCGTCGAAGTGTTCGCGGGTGGCGTTGATGCCAGTGCCAGGTGACGGGAAGCGATCGATAGTGGCGCCGGTTTCGCGGTCGACGACGAATATGTCGCAGGAGTAGGTTGATGCGATCCAGACGTTTCCGTCATCGTCGAGCGTGATACCGCTGGAGTGCACGGTCTCGGTTGGGGCTTCGAACAGCGTCTCGCCGGTTTGCCAGTCGAGTTTGTAGACGTTGTTGTTGCCTTGGTCGATGTACCAGAGTCCATCATCGGCGGCCTGCAAACCGTTGGGTTTAGGACCGGGCGATACGAACATCGGTATTGGGTCGGCGACTTTGTATGCCATTGCTTATCTCCTTGCGGTTTGACTACCAGCGTTTTTCACGAACCAACTGCCGTTGTTAGAGCCACTCAAGATCGTGTCAGCAATCATAGGTTACTCTCTCGAATGATTGTCTCCGGATCGTTGACGAAAGAATCCAGGAGGGTTTGACACGCGCCAATACCTTCAGGCGGCAGGGCGTATCCGTTTTTGATTTCCGGAATTTTGTCGACTACGTCCAGGTACCAAGTTGAGTTGAAGGCCCTGACCGTTTCTTGGATAAGTGCGTTAGGGGCGTTTAGCGATAGGTGGACGGAGAACATGAATGTTACGGGTCCGACGCAATCGTGCGGCGCGACGGGCATATGATACGCCTCGGCCATCGCTGAGATGCGTTTGGCTTCGGAAATGCCGCCGACCCATGAGATGTCGAACATGCAGATGGTCATCGCCTGCTTCTCAAACATCTCGCGGAACGCCCAACGAGTTGCGACGGTTTCGGATGCAGTCACCGCGATGTCAGTTGATCGTCGGAATTGGACGAGGGTGTCGATGTTGTCCATCGGCACCGGGTCTTCGAACCAGAATGGATCGTACGGCTCGACGTACTTGGCGATGCGAACCGCGGATGGCAGGTTGTATAACGAGTGCATCTCCAGCATGACGTCGATTTTGTTGCCGACCTTTTCTCGGATGAGACGGAATGGTTCGGTGCACATCTCGAGGTCAGGACCCGAGATGAATTGACCGTTCGACTTTGGTGCCACCTGGTCGAATGGCCAGATCTTCATTGCGGTATAGCCTTCGGAGAGCAAATCGTCGGCGAGCGCTCCGGCATCGGTTAGAAACGCCTGCTGGTCTTCGTATCTGTGCTCAGGCCGGTAGTCGAGATCGCCAGTTTCTAGTCTGCCGGTGCGGTTCACGCCATAGGAGTAACCAGCGCAGGTATTGTAGACGCGGATCGACGGACGACTGAGTCCGCCCAGAGCCTCGTACAGCGGTACGCCGGCGCGTTGGGCGTAGAGGTCCCACAACGCCATATCGATCGCCGACAATCCGCTCATGTCGGCCGCGCGTGCCATCACCTTGCCGCCAAAACCATTCAGTTTGTTCCAATGCCAATCGAGTTGGGTCGCGTCTTTGCCGAGTAGATACCCCGCACCGTCTTCGTGCACCCAAGCTTCAACCGTTTCGGGACCGAACGCCGTCTCGCCGAGTCCGATTCGGCCATCATCGGTGTAGACGCGCACCCAGCTAATGTGTGAAGCAGCGGGGTTTCGGAGCGTTTCGATGCGGGTTACGATTGGCGGTTTTTTTGGCATTTCTGGGATTAGTCGATGGTTGCGAGGCAACATTCAATTTACCACGCGGCATTGGTATGAACTGTGTGTCGTGGCTGTTGAGTGCGCGGAGATGACGGCGTGGCGCGTCGAAATCGACCAGTTTTGATTGCTGGGTCGGTAGGAAGGGTAGGGGCTTTCGCCCCTTTTGTATTTCAAGCGTCCGGTTGGGGACGCCCGCGGGGTGGTAAAGGTGTGCGCCCGGGGGCCCTCACCCTAACCCTCTCCCAAAGGGAGAGGGGATCTGTATTTCTTTCCCTCACCGGCGGCGGGGGATATGCAAGTCTTTTCGAAGCATCGCCGCGTCTTTGGGAGCGTGCGATTGTGGGTGAATGGTAGATAAGGTTCCAGGACCTCCGACGTCGCCAGACCGTCGGCTCTCCGGTCGACAGACTGAAAGTCGTGCCGCCCGGCGTTGCTCGATTCTTTCCTTCTCGCTAATCCTGTGGGTCACTCCAGCTCGCTCCGCTGGAATCGCTGCGTCGGCGTCGGAGAACGGCGTTCGCTCTGGACCTTGAACGGGCATCCTCCTCCCTTGCCCTTCCCCTCTGGATTCCGGCTTTCGCCGGAATGACGGAGGGCCCGCCGCGAACGACGGGGTTTGGCAAGGGGAGGTTGTCCGTCTGGCTTGCTGGTCGAAGTCGGCGTCTACTTCGCATCCGAGCCCTTACGCCACAACGGTCTCCATACCGAATTTTGTGATCCGCGTTTCGCCCGAACTTCCTAAGCTTCTAGTAGGTGCTGCGACAGGCCTCCGTCGGCTTCCGCCTCTGGTTTGCGCCATCGGCGTCGGCTTAATAGGCCTGGGTGCCTCCCACCCGCGGACCGGTGTTTGTAAGTTGTCAGTAGCGGTATCAATAAAGAAAGTGTGCACACTTCCCGTATCGACACGGCGATGTTCTGGGCGCCTGGGCGTCGGCCTAATGGGTCTCGGCTTTCGGCGCTTAGTTACTGTTGTACTATAAATATTGTGGGGGAGTCAAGTGGATTGGCGAATTTATTGGCATGGAAGTTGTCTAAATTGGGATTCTTGGGATTTGGTGTTGTGGGAGAGGGGTGTTGCGGGTAATTTCGTGCATCCCCTGCGTGCTGCGCTTCGCTTGCACGCGTCCCCTTCGCAGAGCGAAGGGGAGGGACGCCGCCATCCGTGTCTTCCGTGCGAGGGTAGAAGCGACTGCGTTGTTGCGGGAGAGAGTACTCCCGCGAGTGCGGAGTTGTTGAAGGGGAGGGTGCTTCGGTGATGGACGTGAAGTTGGGGACGCGGCGGGATGGATTAGACAATAGGTTGACGGATAGATTTCAAGTGCCGACATGACCATGATCCAAACCCTAACGCTCGCATTCATGCAGGGCTTCACCGAGTTGCTGCCAATCAGCAGTAGCGGGTACATGATTATTGCGGCTTGGGCGATGGGTTGGCAATCACCATCGTCCGCTTTTGATGCCACAGTTCATCTCGGTTCGGTGCTTGCGCTGGCGTTGTTTTTCCGCCGGGATTGGATGCTGATACTTCGAACGGCGCAAAGGGGCCGGACGATCCCGCTCGGCGGCGATGACGACATGATGTCGATGCAGACGCTGGAGAAACATCGGCGCATTGGCGATGTGAGCCGTCGATTGTCAATTAGGATGTCGATGCCGTCAAAGAGCCTTCTCAAAGCGGTCGGTCTGGGCTCGCTGCCTGCCATTGCCATAGGTGCTGCCACGTATCAGGCGATCACCTCCGATGCGTTTCGCACACCGGAGGTTGCCGCAGGGATGTTCATCGTGACCGCTGGCGCACTTTTGCTAGGGCACTACTTTACGAATCAACGCTTGACCGGAAAAGACCGCCGGATCAGGCCGAAGGGTATCGACTACGCGGACGCACTGATTGTCGGCTTCGCGCAGGCGGCCGCGCTAATACCGGGTATATCGAGGTCGGCAGCCACGATTACTGCCGGATTAACTCGAGGTATGCCGATGGTAGTGGCGGTCCGGTTTTCGTTTCTGTTGTCCGCACCAGTGATAGCCATTGCCGCGATAGCCTCTTTGGTTCAAGTGGTGGCATCACCGTCAGAAAGCCTGCCCGACTGGGACGAATTGGCCATCGGCTTCGCGGTGTCGTTCATCGCGTCCTACGTGGCCATCAACCTTTTCATGTGGTTGATAAGGCGTCTGGGGACGATGACACTTTGGCCGTTTGCTGCGTTCACTGGTGCTACGGGCGCGATTGTGTTGGTTGTGGAGTATGGGGGGTAGGTTGGCGTTTTGCAACGGAGCAATATGCTAGTCCTTCAATGTGATTACCTTGCCGTTGGTATTGATCCGCGCTCGCGTTTACCCTGACAAAACGTCCGTCATTCGAACCCGCGCACGTGCTAATAACTCGGAGCTTTCGCGATTGAGTTCGCTGGCAGCGATCTGAAGCTCCGAAATCTTTCGATGAACATCTGCCATTTCGCGCACTATTAGTTCCTGCGTCTCGATATCCGGAACGGGGATGTATACGCCTCGTAAGTGTTCGATAAGGAGTTCGGTTTGACCAGTTGAACCCGAAACAAACCGCAACATTTGTATTTGACCGTATTCACTTCTCATAAATTCGACTAGGTACTGAACGTTGACATCTGGACGAAGTCGCACTATCGAGATGTGGCCATCCGCGATCGCCAAATCCACAAAAGGATATCGATCGACGCGGCCAATCGAACCTTCGCCCGTCGAAGTTACCAGGATGTCATCCAGTTTTATCGAAGCTTTGGCGCTTTCTCTTCTGATTTCGTCGGTATCAGGTGCAAAATCAGAGTCTAAGTCGATTCCTCGTCCGGTTACGTTTCGGACCTTCAAAACCGGCAACCCTTCGACCGATTCTTCGCTCGGTTTCCGACCACGCGAAGGGAAACCATCTGTGCACAAGTCTCTGAGGTTGACTAGATCGTAAGGCATCGCTCGAAGAGCATCTAATATTCGGTAGTATTCCGGATGAAAATAGGTGTAGCTGAACCGATTTTCGATTTTAGGATTGCGAACCACGTAACACAAACGATCGTAGAGTAGGCTGGTCCGATTGACGGTCGGTTCGAGCCAAAGGTCGTTTTCTAGCGGCTGCTCTCTGATGACTTCCATTCCGCCATCGGTTGTGGGTTCCATTTCAATCCCATCCCAAGTCCCATCCGAAAACCTGCGGTAATTGTCCCGGATAGCGGGAAGGTCATTCTCATGTATAGCCTTGCCGGTTTGCGTGACACCTATGAATTCTGCTCTCGCGAAGAATATGTCTCCTTGAATGTCATCACTGGGATTTCGGGTATGTTTTTTTACCGCATACAAGAGACTAGTACAGGCTGCACCTTCGCTCATCTTGAACGCATCTTGGGGCAAACGTATGACGGCTTTCACCACACAATGCTCAAAGATGAACCTTCTGATGCGAAGGTCTCTTTTATTCGAAAGGATTCCTTCGGGTATAACTGTGAACAACCTTCCGCCAGGCCGCAACAATCGAATCTGACGTTCCAAAAGTAGCACTTCACGCTTTTGGCTTTTGGAGTCGCCTAGTTCATACTGATCGAGTATTGACGAAGTCGAGTCACGAGCGCCGAACGGAGGATTGGTGATGACTATGTCGAATTCACCTTCTCGGACATCGGGTGCCTCGGGGTAAAATCGTTGGCGCTCGGTTACCGTTTCGGCCAATTCGAAGATGTCTAGCGCGTTCGCTTGGTAAACGCCTGCATGGCCGTCGCCGTGCAATATCATGTTCATCTTGCACGTGCGGGCTGCTCGCTGTTCCCAATCGATTCCGACTAGACTTTTGTTGGCGAGATCTCGAAGCATGGACGATTTGTCCCGTTCCCCGAAATCGGAAGATCGGATTTTGTCTCCCACCACGTCGTACACGCGAATCAAGAAACCACCTGTGCCACATGATGGATCGATGATACGTTCACCGATCGCTGGTTCTATCAACTCCACCATGAAGTTGACGACCTCCCGCGGCGTGAAATACTGTCCTAGCCCACCACCCCGGTAAGTGGCTGACAAAAACTCTTCAAACGCGACGCCTTTGACATCCAAGTCTGTGAGACCGAGATTGACGTTTTGTAGTAGTTTGACAATCTTGTCGACTGCTTCGATCGGCAGATCGATGTCTTGCGTAGCCGCTTCATCGGAGAACACTTCACGGTAACGGTCGGAGCGAACCGTCTCGTTCCAAATCTTTTGGACAATTTCGACGCCCTCCTGCCTAAGGGCATGCACGGACTCTGACGTGAATCGATTGTTATTCCTCCTGTTCTCGGCAACTTCGCGCTCTTCGAACATTTTCGCAAATAGTACTTTTGAAAGCTCATCGAAGGCCCGGGTAGGATCGTACCCTTTTAAATTTCGAATCGTGTCATGACATCGTCTCATCAAACGTGACAAATCCCGCGCATTGTCAATCGTGAACAGCGTGCGCTCCGCTTGAGACCGCAAGAGCGTCCGTTGACCTTGAGTAATCGCACGGTCTTTGTTTTGATCGATTAGGTCTTTGAGGGGAGGTAATGCGTTGATTCGCTGTTTGCTAACCGTGTCGAATATTCGCCAACCACCATCGCATAGCGCCGCATACGGTGCGATGCTGTCGAGCAGTCGTGCGTAGGAAATAACCTGATCACGATCATTTTCGGTCAGAAACTCCCGGGGGTTCTTGCTGTCGACAACGATGAATGGGACGTCATCAACGAATATAACCAAGTCGGCGAACATAGTTTTCCGTTCGCGTCCTTGCTGGGCGACGATTTTGTGGTCGAAACGAAGTACGACATAGCCGTACGCAGATGCGCCATCTTTGTAGCCGAGTTTAGCGAGTTCGGGGACAATGACTTTTGTTGTCACATCTTCTGATGAGTAGAGTTCCACAATTCCTGTCCTGTAAATTGGTTCGTGGTCTTAGGATTCCCGTTCCAATCATCCGGTGCCCTCAAGCAAAAGTGTGCTCGCAACCAAGTCATGTTGAGAAAACATCGTCGATCGATCGCAAGAATAACCAATCGACGACGCTCACGACGACATAAACTTTTTGGTCTCCAGTGTTCTTTATTCGCGGTTCTTGAATTGACCGGAGAGTGCCGATTTGCAGGCAGGGTTACCTACCCCTCCGGCAAAACCGCCATCGGCAGTACCTCCCGAGACGCCTCGAGTTTGGGTTCGAGGGATTGCATACGGTCGCGGCGATTTAGGGAGCTGGCTACTTCGGGGTTCTGCCCGGCGGATGGCCAGTTGCCTCGGAGGACGGCGGCAACTTGCTGGGAGGCACGTTGTCGGGCGAGCCATGCAGACCTTGTCGATTGACCAGCGGAGTGCGGGGCAACAATGACGTTGTCCATCTTCAAGAGCGGGTTGTCGGGGTCGACGGGTTCCTGCTCAAACACATCGAGACCGGCACCACGCATCTTGCCTTCTCGGAGGGCTTGAATTAGGTCAACTTCACGGACTACTCCGCCGCGGCACACGTTGACGAAGTAAGCGGTCGGCTTCATGCAGTCGAAGTGTTCCTTGCGCATCAAGTGATGCGTTTCTTTGTTGAGCGGGATCTGGACGGAGACGTAGTCCGAGCGTTCGAAGAGTTCGTGAAGCGAGAAGACCTGCTCGACGGCGTATTCCTGCGCGATCCAGGGTGGGCAGTAAGGATCGTATGCGATTACCTTCATGCGCCAGCCGTTGAACATCTTGCGTGCCACTTGGCGACCGATGTTGCCTAGGCCCACCAATCCAAGGACCTGCTGGTCAATCGGTTCGATCGGATGGACGTCGTCGCGACCCCATTTTCCGGCTTTCGTCCGTTCGTTGTACTGAATGAGTTGCCGGTTGAGGCAAAGGATCATGGTGACGGCCTGGTTCGAGACCTCTTCCATGCACATTCCGGCACCGTTGGTGATGATGATGCCCATCTCGTTGCAGACATCGGTGTCGATCTGGTTGAAGCCGTGTGAGTAGACGGCGAGGACTTGTGCTTTTTCGGCGGCGCGCAGGACCTGTTCGCCTTGGTACGGCGTTGAGCGCATCATCAGCGCGTCGGCGTCACGGACGAGTTCCATTGCCTCGCCTTCGGACTGCGGGTTGCCGCGCACGAATTCGACGTCTAGGTCGGCCATCTCGGCGCGTTCGTAGTCAAGGGGATCGTTCTCGTCGATGCCCAAGATGAGGATTTTATGTTCTGCCATTTGGTCGTTATTTCCTTTCGGCGGTTTCGATTGGTTTTGCTTTGATGGTATCTATCGGTTTGCCATCATCACTTCCCACGAAATCGGGTCACGGCGCGGCGGTGCGTGGTGTTTGACGTCGGGATTGATGTGGGACATCGGCCAGTAGCCGTCGGCGATGCGGATGGCTTCTTCGCCGAGTTGGGTGTTGGCGCGTTCCCATGCGATTTCGCTGTAGGAGGCGTAGTGGTTGGTCACGCTTACGTTGTCCATCTTCAAAAGTGGGTTGTCAGGTTCGACAGGTTCTTGCTCGAATACGTCGAGGCCAGCGCCAGCGATCTCGCCGTTCTGCAGAGCGCGGATCAATGCTGCTTCGTCGACGACAGGCCCGCGCGAGCAGTTGAGGAAGTAGCCGGTCGGTTTCATCGCGGAAAAGAAGTCATCGCTGAACATGTGGTAGGTGTCTTCATCCAAGAAGACGTGAGGCGAAACGTAGTCCGAGCGTTCGGCGACCTCTTTCAAAGTACCGACGATTTCGACGCCGTACTCTTTGGCGTCCCAAGAGGAACGATAAGGATCGTAGGCGATCACGTGAAGGCCGAATGCCTGCGCCTTGCGCGCTACTGCACGACCGATGTTGCCAAGTCCGACGATTCCGAATGTCTGTCCCAAGATGTGGCCCATCGGCGGGAGGTATTCCCGCGTCCACGCGCCGCTCTTAACGAGTTTGTCGTGAAGGACGAACTTGCGGGAACAGACGAGGAAGTGCATCATCGTCTGGTTGCTGACCTCTTCGGTACCAAACGAGGCGGTGTTCGAGAGCACGACTCCATTTGTCGCCGCGGTCTCAAGGTCCATGCCGTCGTATCCGTGCCCGAACGATACAAGTCCCTTGCATCGACCGTTATTGCCCATGTGGGAGAAGAGTTCTGGGTCCCAGCCGTGACCTTGATTGATGACAGCGTCGGCGTCTTTCAACGCCTCGATCAACTCACCTTCACTGCTTCCAGAGTAGTGCTCAAATTCGGCACCGTATGCACGAACGGCTCGCGACTGCTGCTCGGTGGAGCTGGCGTCGTGCGTGTCACCGCCGCTCGGACCTAAGTACAAAATCTTCAACGTTTCTTCAGCCATTCAATTTCTCCTCGGTTTTTGTCGTGATTGGAAGTGTAACGCTCATTCTTCGGTGACGACGCTTTCGGGAACCTCGCCGCGCCAAACTCGTTGCATGTTTGAAAATGCGAAGTCGACCCGGCGCGGGTACGACTCCCAGCTCTTGCCTGCGACGTGTGGAGCAACTACAACGTTGTCCATCGAAAGCAGTGGGTTATCGGCCTCCACAGGTTCGATCTCAAAGACGTCTAGCCCGGCGCCCCAGATCTCGTTATTGCGTAGAGCATCGATCAATGCAGCTTCGTCGACGACCGGGCCGCGGCAAGTGTTCACGAGCAATGCGCTCTTTTTCATCAGACCCAGTTCTCGGGCGCCGATCAGCTTGCGCGACGAGGCGTTCAGGCTGGTGTGGAGCGAAACAACATCTGATTCGCTCAGGAGTTCGTCGAGATCGACCCGTTTGGCACCGTAACTCTCAGCTTTTTCGGATCGAACGACATCGGTATACAGCGTGGTCGTTTCAAAGCCGCGCAACATTCCCGCTAGGGTCGAACCGATACGGCCCGCACCGACGATGCCGACGGTCTTACCAAAGAGTTCGTACGAGTCGTAGCCGTCGATCTCGGGGCGCATCCACGCGTCGTCGCGAGTGTCGTTGTGGGCGATAGGGAGGTGCCGGTGGCAAGCCAGGATCAGTGTCATAGCGAATTCGGCGACCGGCAATGCATTGGCGCCGCCATTGTTGGCGACGGGGATTCCCAACTCGCCGGCGATACGGAGATTGACACCATCGTATCCAGCAGAGCAGAGCTGGACTAGTTTGAGTTTTTTGCCGGCGCGGAGAATCTGTTCGTCGACACCGTGACCGAACGCGAGTACGAAATCAGCTGCGTTGGCCAACCGATCAACTTCGTCGACCTCTGTCTCCGTTGTGCAGACGTTGAGTTCGTAGCCCTCAGGTTTCATCTCCTCAGCCATCTTTAACAGTGGTAGGGCAGGGCCGGAGAGCACCAACACGTTCGGCATCTGGTTTGTTCCTCGAAATTCTGCGTAGCCCGGGTTCATGCATCGGGCGGAGTCGTTGCGCATTGTATCACTGTCAATTCGTGTGATTTGGCTTATGATTTTCGTGCATGGACGCTATCGACATCCTTGAATCGCTGTGCCAGCAGCCAACGGTTTCGTACCACGAACGGAGAGTCGCTCGCGAGATCTCTCGAATGCTCGAAGCCGCCGGCATCTCCTCGCAGGTCGATCGTTGGGGGAACATCAAAGCGGTAGTACCGGGCGATGATTCGATTCCGTCTCTTGCGTTCGTGGCGCATATGGACCATCCTGGGTTCGAGGCGATTGAGTGTATCGAGATAGGTGAGGACGATGAAATGATCGTTGCTGAACCACGCGGCGGTCTCGGGGCTCGGGCGTATGACGCCGGGACGGGAGTGCGGATCGTTTGTCGCGATGGAACATCGATCTTCGGCAACATCGAATCGCACGGGCTCCTCAGGTCGGTGGGTGACGGTCGATTTGCGCGCACCGATCGGGTGATGATCCGCCCAGACACTGCTCCGCATCTACCAAAGGCATCGCAACTTACGTATCCGGCCGCGGTGATCTTGGATTTACCAAGTTTTGATGTCACCGGCGAAATTATTCGTGCCCGGCAACTCGATGATCTGGCCGGATGCGCGACGATACTCGCGGGCTTGATGACATTGGCGGAAGACAAGTCCAATACTCGATCAATCGTTGGGCTGTTCACGCGTGCCGAGGAAGTGGGACTGGTAGGTGCCGCGCTCGCGGCTGACGATGGTGCGATCGATCCGAACTCCATCGTGGTGTCAGTTGAGACGAGCTTGAAGAGTCAAAATGCGAAACAAGGCGAAGGTATCGTAATTCGCGTTGGCGATCGGATGACGACGTTTGATCACGAGGCTGAAGCGGTGTTACATGGTGCGGCGAGCAGGATTCAAGAACATGGCAGCCCGTCAGGTTTCAAAATGCAACGCGCACTGATGGGTGCCGGGGGTTGTGAGGCGAGTGCATTCAAGGCACATGGGTATCGGGTAACTGGCACGTCGTTTCCGCTTGGTGCATGGCACAACACCGAGGACGATGGCTCGATCGTTCCTGAGTACATACATATCGACGATTTCCGTTCCGGTGTGACCCTGATCACGGAAGCGATGCGTGACGACGGCGAGCACCGACAGGACGATCCACTGAGATACTTGGCGGCGTTTCCAGAGACTGGTGCGATGCGACTCAGGGAGACGTTGGGTTAGAAGGTAGGTTCCGTTGCGGAGTTTCCCGATGGATTTTGGGATGAAGCGAATGAGAGTCATCCGTTCATGGCGCTGTGTGTTGGTGTTTATCATGTGGCGATAGAATCGACGTGTCCATTGCCTGCCGCTAATTCCTACGGACCGCATTGACCTATGCCCAAAGTTGACGGAAGCTATCTGATCGCCCGCACTCTGAAAGAGGAGGGTGCCGACTGCCTTTTCTACTTGATGGGCGGCCCGAACTATGAGATCGTCAATAATTCGGAAGATTTTGGTATTCGCACGGTAGATTTCCGCCACGAGCAGGTTGCGGCGATGGCGGCTCATGCCTACGGGCGCGTAAAACGTGTGCCAGGGGTAACGACGTCGGCTTCGGGTCCCGGCACGCTCAATCTGTTGACCGGCATCTACAACGCTTTTGTCGACGCGGCTCCGATGGTCACTCTTGGCGGAGCCGGGCCTTTGCGGGACGTCTATCGCGATGGGTTCCAGGAGGTAGATTTACCCAACATCTTTGCACCGGTGTCGAAATCGGTGATCCGACCGGCGTACACCAATCGGTTGCCCGAGCATATTTCGTCGGCGTTTAGAACCGCGACGAGTGATCGGCCGGGTCCGGTCTACGTCGAGTGCAACGAAGACGTTCTCTATGGCGAGGTCGACGAAGATTCCGCCGAATCACCATCGCGCGCGGCGAGAGTATCGCCACCCAGTGCGGACCCCGACAAGATTGCGGAAGCGGTCAAGATACTTTCGGAGGCCGAACGCCCCATCTTGCTCGCAGGGAGCGGTCCATGGTGGTCGGGTGCGTGGGATGAGCTCCAAGAATTCGTTGATCGTACCGGGATTCCGTTCTACACGACGCCGATCGCCCGCGGATTGATCCCCGAGGATCATTCGGTATCGTTCCCGGCTGCGCGATCGACGGCGTTTCGGGAGACGGATGCAGTGCTGGTGGTGGGAACGCGCTTCAATTGGATAATGACATTTGGTCGCAGGATATCTCAGAGCGCCAAAATCATTCAGATCGATGTCCAAGCGGCAGAAATTGGCCACAACCGTTCGGTGGATATCGGCATCGTCGCCGATGCCAAGGCTGCGATGCGCGACATAATTGCCGAGGTCGCCCGAGTTGGAATGAGTTCAAAGGCCGATTCGCCGTGGGTTGAGTATTTGCGGGACAATGAACTGAGCCGGCGCCAGCGCTCCGAACAATTGGAAAACTCTGAACAGGTTCCGATTCACCCCTTGAGATTGTGCAAGGAGTTGCGTGAGGTGATGGATCGCGATGCGATCTTGTCGGTTGATGGCAATGAGATCTTGCACTATGGGCGACAGTCAATACCGACGTTTGAACCCGGCCATCGACTAAACTCAGGCGCCACGGGATGTATGGGGGTAGGGCTGCCGTTTGCCATCGGCGCCAAGTTGGCAAAACCTGATAAACAATCAGTGGCCCTTCACGGCGACGGGTCTTTGGGCATGAATATCCAGGATTTCGACACCGCGGTCCGTCACAACTTGCCGATAGTGGTTGTCGTATCTAACAACGAGGGTTGGACCGCGCGGGTTGAAGGCATCCGAAAGCCCGGGCGCGAACTTGGATGGACTCGGTTCGACGCCATTGCTGAAGCGATGGGCGGTTGCGGTGAGGAGGTTAGGGAGCCGTCAGGCATCCGACCGGCTCTGGAGAGAGCATTCGATTCGGGAGTTCCCGCCATCGTGAACGTGCATACAGATCCGACAGCTCGGGCGCTGTCGCGTTTCGTCGGATCAAAGATGGAGTAGTTACAGAAAGAAGTACATAGAAATGGCAGACGATCAGACTCAGAAAGTCAACACGTACATCATGTTTTCCAAGTTAACCGAACGGGGACGGGACCGCGTTCGTACCCATCCGGAACGAATTTTGGAAGTGAATCATGAAGTGGAATTACGCGGGTGTCATGTGGTCGCCCAGTACGCGATGATGGGTGATCACGATTTCGTAACGATCATCGAAGCGCCCGACAACGGCGAGATGTCTCGCATCGCGATCGAACTCGGGGCACGCGGGACAATTGATACAACTACGTACGCCGCGATTCCGATCGAAGAATTCATTGAGATCATGCGCGTGGGCGACGTTTAACCGTCGGTGACGTACGGACGCACAGTCGTCGAAACCGGTTAACCGCCGGTACCAAGGTGGGCATCGAATTGTCAACGGGTCCGGGAAAATCGTTTATTCAGTTCGTTTATTTCAGGAATGTTGACCTGTGGTTGATGCTCGCCGGCGCGGCCACCGTTCTGATTGGCCAACTGTTGCTCGTGCAAAACGCCGGTCCGCCTTACGACGGAATCCCGGCATTCGGTCGAAACGCGTTGATTCTTGGTTTCATTGTGATCGCCGTTTCGTCATACATTTTCAGCGCAAGGCTGCGCGTTCCGGAATGGGACCCAACGTTACCCAGATCTTTCAGCTTCAACGCTAAAGGCGCACGAGCCGTGTTCCTGGGGGTGGGCGTGATCTCCCAAGGATTGTTGACTCTGCGCTTGCTTGCGGGCTCCACGTCAGGTTCCGATTTGTGGCTTTGGATCGTGGCGCTGATCGGCCTGGCTAGCCCGTTCGCCCCCTCAATCAATCGTCTGCTTGTCGGATTACGCAAGGTCCGCAGATCCATAAAAAGTGTAGATGTAATAATCGTCGGTTTGTTGCTTTCCATCTTCGCTCTCATCAATATGGGCGATTTGACGGATTGGTATTTCTCGGCGATCGGAGACGAGTATTTGATCTGGGAATTGGTCAAGAACTTTGCGGACAACGGCATTACTCATCCGTTCAGTCAACTGGGAATCTATGACCACCATCCCAGACTCGGCTTCGTCATGAAGAGCGTCGTCATGCGGTTGATTGGCGCCGACTATTTCGGTTGGAAATCCAGTTCAGTCTTCATTGTGGCGCTCACCATACCGGGCATCTACTGGACGGGAACGCTCCTAGGAAATCGCCTGACCGGCGCCGTCGCGGCCGCAATGTTCGCGTTTAGTCACTACGTCTTCGCGTTGTCGCACGCCGGGATCAATCCGATTGATTCATTGTTCCCTTCCATATACGCCGTTGCGATGTTCGTCCTCGGTCTGCGTACCAAAAACGCGTTGATCCTATTTTTGGCTGGCGCCGTCGCGGGTCTTTGCTTTTATGCCAACTTTTCTGCTCGAATCATCATGCCGTTACTACTCCTGGTCTTGCTTATTCACATGTTCCCTAGGATGGAGTTCCGCAGAGGATTGCATCTCGTCCTAGGTTTTCTATGGGCGGTATGGCCACTGTTTTTGGTGAACGGTTCTGCGGTTATTACTTCGATGCTCTCGGTAGCGGTCGGAGGCCAACCAGAGGCTGTTGAAGACCCAGTTTTGGATCGAATGATCGCCAACATCAACCTCAACCTCTACGCATTCAACTTCAATGAGCGATCATCGCACTACATCTCGGGTTCGTTGCTGGATCCGGTCTCGGCTACCATCGCAGTGATCGCGGCCGGATTCACGCTCGGGAGAATACGAAATCCGGCGTCGAGAATGCTGGTCGTCTGGTGCTCGATCGCATTCTTGGCGACTGCGGTGGCAAGCCCGTATTGGCACACTGCCGTCACCCGAATGTATCCGTTGCTACTGCCGATTTCCCTCATGACCGGGTTGTTGGTCACGCGCATCGTGTCGCCCATTGATATCAACTTCCTGACTACTTCAGGGTCAAAAGCGATACATCCGAAAGCAATCATGATCATTGCGCTAGTTGTCATCGGCGCAGCGGTACTTCAGCTCAATGTGCAACGATTCAAAACCGATACTCCGACCGAGTTTCATAACTCACCGGTTGCAGTGAGCTTACGGGCGTTTCAATCCGAAATGTGCACCCGCTTTCCTGACGACCAGATCGCTTTCATTTCGCGCGACGAACACACTATCCGCAGGGTCTTGGATTCTTACGCGCCGGGAAGCATCTACATAAATCCAGAAGAGGCTGGTCAATTCCAAGGAATTCCGAAGTTTCTGAACCATGAACAAGCGAATGAGTACGAATTGGACGATCTGAATCGCTTTGGGTGTGTCATTTTCTCCCATCCGTGGGAGCAAATCCCGACGAAACTTCTTTTGAATCTCTCCGCAACCAATCCACTCGGGACCACGTTTGAAGTCGCAGACAATTCAAATAAGACTAAGATCAAGGTATTCCAGCCGCGACCTTGACGTTCGTCGTCGGACCGTTGCTGGACTCAAGATCGCTGAGAATGCGTCGATTCAAATCCGGACCTGCTGGGTCTCGTAGAATCTCATAGACCACCAACGATCTTCGCCATCAACACCAATGTCACCGCAAGCCATCGAAAAACGCTCGATCATCATCACGATCGTGGCTAGCGGTTCGTTCGGTCTGTTGGGTATCGCGATTTCGGTCGCGAGCAATTCGGGTGCCGTGTTCTTGGACGGACTTTTTTCTCTAGTGTTCGCCGTGGTTGGATTGCTTTCCCTTTACGTGTCGCAGCTCGTATCGCGACCAAGCGATGAGTCATATCCCTTCGGCTACGCGACATTCGAGCCGATGCTGAATCTGTTTAAGGGCTTGCTCATCGCATTCGCGCTGGTTTACGCCGTTTGGAGCGCAATCACCACAATATTGCAGGGTGGTCAAGATGTCGCCGCGGCTGGCGGTATCATCTACGCGGTCATCGCCGTCAGCGGCGGTGTAGCCGTGGTGATCGTGCTCAAGCGGTACGCGAAGCAGTCTGGTTCGCCGATCGTCGATGTGGATGCCAAGAACTGGACAGTCGACACGCTTATCAGCTCTGCGGTTGGCATCGCGTTTGTGGCAACATTGTTGATCCAGAATTCGGATTGGTCGAATTTTGCGCCATATGCCGATCCGGTCATCATGCTTGCAATAGTTGCGATCGCGGCGCCGCAACCGTTCCAAACGATTCGAGACAACTTGAGGCAGATCGTCGGCAAGGCGCCGCCAAAGGATGTTCAGGATCGAGTGTCCCAACTCGTCGAAGAAGTAATCGTTGACGTTCCACATGTGGAGACACATTTGCGCATCGTTGACGTCGGGCGGTACATTCACTTGCACGTATACGTGATAATTTCGCCAGATACACGAGAGACAATCGACATACGCCGACACGACCAGATCCGACGCCGGATGTACAACAGTGTGTCGCGCGAGTTCCACAACCTGTCGTTGGACGTGGGCTTTACGATGGATCGACGCTGGGCATTAAGCAGTGTCCATGCAGAAGAGCATGACGTGGTTGTCGTGCCGCCAGACACCCCGAAAGTTGGCGCACAATAAATTCGGCCAAAATATCGATCGCATTACCGCTCATCGTGGCGGTTTGCATAGCCGTCGCGGCCTGCGGCACCGTCGGCAGCCTTGTATCACCGACGGCTCCTGTCGAAGTCGCACAAGTCACACCGACGCCCTCGTTCACCGATGCCGCAAAGGTAACGATTGTGGATCTTTTCGTCCGACAGTCGCTGTCGATCAAGAACGGTGATTGGGAAACTGCGTTCCAGAATTGCAGCCCCGGCTATCGATCGCGGCGTGACATCGAACGTTTCGCCGAAGACGTGCAGGAATACTTGAGTCGATTGGATGCAACGCCGGACATGCTGGACGCGCGGAATCCGGTAGTCACCAAAGGACGCGACGATCGCTTCGACTTGAACTACGACTTGTACATCGACGACGAGTTTTCAGAAACTGTCCGCGTAGGCGGGGCGTACGTCCGGGTTCGCGATGAGTGGTACGACGATGGGGTTTGGTGTCGTTAGTTAGCGGTTGCAACTGCCGGAGCGTTTTGGTCGAATTGCATAGGTTGAACGCCTGGAACTACAGTGAACTGCTCCTCGTATAGGCGCCGGTAGAGGTCAGATTCGTCAATTAGTACCTCGTGAGGCCCGCGCGCTCTAATGCGCCCACCTTGTACTACCAATATCTGGTTAGCTGCGATCACCGTCGACAAGCGGTGAGCGATCGCTATTGTCGTGCGACCTTCTCGTAGCCTCGTTATAGCTTCGCGTATCAGTCGTTCGGACAGTGTGTCGAGCGCGCTCGTCGCCTCGTCGAGCAGCAGGATGCGAGGATCAGCGAGGATCACTCGTGCGATCGCCAATCGCTGCCTTTCGCCGCCGGATAGCCGGTATCCGTGTTCGCCGACAATCGAGTTGTAACCCTCCGGCATCGCCGCTATCGTGTCGTGGATCTGAGCTGCTTTGGATGCCTCGATCAATTCCGGCTCTGTAGCCGAAGGACGCCCGTAGAGAAGATTTTCGCGGACCGTGGCATGGAACAGAAACGGGTTCTGAGAAACCACTCCGACCAGTTGGGTCAGATTGTCGTGCGTGATGTCTTTGATGTTCACCCCGTCGATTCGGACCGCGCCTTGGTCGGCGTCGTAAAGCCGGGATGCCAAGTAGCCGATTGTCGTTTTTCCGGAACCGCTCGGGCCGACGAGCGCGGTGAGTTCGCCTGCGCCCGCGACAAATGAGATGTCTGTCAGCGAAAAGAGCCCATCATCGGTTTCGTGTCCATTCTCAGCGCCGATCAACCCTATGGCAGGAACTTGTGGTCTCCCATTCCCTGGCCCGACGCGCCCATCCATGGTTGGCGGTATTGGCGTATCGGGGCCGATATGTCCATCTCCTCCCGATTGTCCCACTGGTGGACTGCTCGGGGGGCGATCGACGGGTGAGGATGTTGATGACTGCGCTCGATTCCGTGCTGCGATTAGTTCGAGTCCGGATTGTTGGTAAGTGAAGGTAACGTTATCGAAAACTACCTCGCCTCTCGCGGTTGACGGATCGAGGTGTGTCGGATTGACCGGATCGACAATGCTCGGCTTAATGTCCATGTATTCAAAGATGCGCTCGAACAGGGCGAGAGAACCGGTGATTTCGACTCCACGTTGCAACAGGTTCGCCATCGGGAAGAGCAGCCTGGCCTGAATGGTCGAAAATGCAACGATATCGCCGAGCGTTACGCGGTCGCTGCCATCGATGATCAGTATGCCGCCAACCAACCAGATCAACGCCGGTGCCATGGTGAAAAACGCCTGAACCACGATGAAGAATCCTCGACCGGTCATGTATTGCCGGATGGAGACCTCGGTGAGGCTGGTGTTGGTTTCCTGAAACTCGCGGAGTTGTTCGGCTTCGCGTCCAAAAGTCTTGGCTACGATGACACCGGAAACGAATAGTGTTTCCCCAGTTTTCGCCGTCAATTCCGCTAGGGTGCGCTGCATCTGGCTGGTCAACCTGCGCCTTCGAGCACCGACGATTCGTGACAGATAAGCGAATATCGGCATCGTGAAGACGGCGACGATGGTCAGTTCCCAAGAGAGGATCAACATCGCGACCAATGCGGCGGCAACGACCGTGACGCTGGAAAGGATATTGACTACGGTGTCGGTTAATACGAGTTGCGTGCTCGAAACGTCGTTGGCTAGACGGGATTGAATGTCGCCGGTTTTGGTCGAGGAGAAGAAGGAGATGGGTTGTTTCAGGAGATGGTTGTAAACGGTGTGCCGCATATCCTCCATCACCTTGAAGCCGACTCTGGCATTCAGGCGCGATTGGGCGAAGTTTAGGATTCCCGAGATACCCGCCGCCGCAACCATGCCTCCGATTAACCACAACAGGAGGTCGGTGTCTCGTTGCGGCAATGCGTCGTCGATCACACGCTGTATCAAAAGGGGAGTAGCGACGCCGAGCGCGGAAGTTACCAGAACCAAAAGCGCGACGATCACCAAGGTGAGTTTGTAGTCGGCGTAGAGCTTGACGACTCGCTTGAAGGTGCCGCGGGGAAACGGTCGGTTGCGAGATTCCTCGTGCAGCATGCCGAATCCCGAACCGCGCATACCTCCACGCATACCCCCTTGCCGCATAGAAACCTCCGAGATTCTGCGAATCGAAACTAACACCTCATTTAAGACGGCATATTACCTCAACCCGTTTTAACGACCGCCGAAGATGCCGGGAAACGAGAGTGCACCGAGAAAGGATTTGTAGGCCGTAGGGATTGGGAGAAGAGACGCATCGGGGCCGACCCCCGGAGACGCTCGACGTGCTCCGAAGCTCGTCGGCCCGCGACATCCTCGGGGCCGCCGGCATACCTGTCTCGATGTTCACTGATTCGGACGGCACAGGCCAGCGCGAGGCGTATCGCCGATTCATGCACCTGACCATCGCACCGGTCGCGCTCGTGGTCGCCGAGAAGCTGGCTCGCAAGCTCGACGAGCCGGAGATGTCCCTCAGCTTCGACCGCCTCTTCGCTGCCGATCTCTCTGGCCGCGCGAGAGCCTTCCAGTCGCTCGTCGGAGGAGGGATGGGGATTGCGAAGGCTGCGAGCCTTGCGGGTTTGATGGAGAGCGAGTAGTTTCATCGACTATAACGCGGGCGATTCCGGGCTTGGATGATGGGCGAGGGTTGAGATTTTGGATCGCTTCGAGAATCTCTCGCTGACCGGATTCAAGGCTTTGGAGACGAGTGTTGGTTTGTCCCTGACCTGCCTCTAGGTTGTTGAGCGATTTGTTCGTATCGACTTGAGCGGTTTCTATGCCGGTCAACCGGTCGTCAACTTTATCCAAGCGCTCTTCAATTCGCCCCTGACCGTCTTCAAGAGATTTGAGTCTCGTCATGTTGTCCTCTACCTGCATGGTCGAATGCTACTGTGCGCATCGTGAGATTGTCAATGACGTTTACCGGTCGAAGAAGAACCATACGAGAAAGAGGGCCAACGCGATCAATCCGGCCAAAAGCAACACCTTTATGATGTCGGCGAACAAAGAGGCGACCGAATCCTTGACCTTGTCGGTGGTGCGGTCTTTGATCGATTTGCTCATATCGGTTTGGGGAATCGTCTCCGCGATCAGTGGGGAAGCTAAGATATTCCCGATTATTTTGGTAGCCCGTAGGGGAGTCGAACCCCTGTTTCAGCCTTGAGAGGGCCGTGTCCTGGGCCACTAGACGAACGGGCCACCGTGACGGTGCGCGAGCCAGATTTCGCAATCCATGCTCTCAGCGTAGTTGGCTGCCGATGCAGGATTCGAACCCGCGCTCCCAGATCCAGAATCTGGTGTCCTACCACTAGACGAATCGGCAACGGCTCGCTGAATTTTATGATAACAAACCCGCACGAAATCGGAACCACAGTTCAATCTCGGTTGTGATCCGCGGTTCGTTCTAGGGATGCTGGTGCCTGAGAGTCGTACCGAATTCTGAATGCCTTCGCAGATCGGTTAATTTGGTATATAGTGAGCGCATCGTTTGACGCAAAACGTGACGAGGTCTGAGTTGGTTGTGTTTCGTCGCAACCGCGAGGGTCGTCATCTGATGCCGATGCATTGCGCTCGAACCAGAACAATCGGCACACCGGCTACAGGAGAATGTTGCTGTGAAATCAAGAAACAGGTCAAAATACCTCATAGGAGTAATTGCGGCACTTGTCGCTGTCGCTGCTTGGGCGTGTGGAGGCACGGAGACCGTGATCCAGACGGTCGTCGTCGAGAAAGAAGTTGCTGGCGAGACCGTGATCCAAACGGTCGTCGTCGAGAAGCAGGTCGCTGGCGAGACCGTGATCCAAACGGTCGTCGTCGAGAAGCAAGTCGAGGTTGAGAAGGTAGTCACCGTAGAAGTCATGGTCGAAGACGATGAAGTCGCACCGACTGCCATGGCGGAGACGCCACGCCAGGAACTTCCCGAACCCGAATCGCAGGTTGGAACCTTGGTCATGATCCCCGAAGGCGTCGCACCTGGCGTCGGTATCAACCGATCCCAAGCGCCCGAATCGTTGATGTATTGGGGTGTGTCTGAGCAACTGTTCCGACCGAACGACGACGGAACTTTGGTCGGGCCATGGCTCGCCGAGAGTTGGGAAGTCAACGCAGACGCTTCACAGGCGACAGTCAAGATTCGCAGCGGCGTCCAATTCCATGACGGATGGGGAGAACTGACGGCGCAAGACTTCGCTTGGAGCTTGAATGACACAAACGGAGCCGTCACTCCTGAGAGTATTCACGGTCAGGCCGGCGACTTTGCGGCATTCATGGATGCCGCCGAAGCGACCGACGACCGCACGTTGGTGCTCAATTTCAACGCCCCCGAACCTCGGTGGACAACGTTGCTGTTCAACCAGGCTGGCGACGCGTTTGGTGTCTTCTCGAAGAAGGCCTTTGACGAGATGGGTGCTGACTGGATGCGCGAGAACGTAATCGGCACCGGTCCCTTCGCCGTGCAGGAATGGCGCCAAGCCGACAGCGCAACATTAATCGCTCAAGATTCTCACTGGGACAAAACTGCCGAAGTCTCAACATTGCGACTCATCGACGTTCCCGAAACGGTTGCTCGCGTCTCCGCGTTGCGTTCCGGTGGAGCTGACTGGGCAGTGTTGCCAGTGCGCGAGATGAAGGATCTGACGCGCGATGGCTTCGGTGTGCTGACAACCGGTCGACAAAGCGGCGTGCCGCTAAATATGGCTGGGAACTACTGGGAATCAACCCTCGTTAAGACGGGCGAACCAGTTGTCCACGTTACGTACACCCACGACATCCCTTGGATCGGTAACCCGCACAAGCCAGACGATGGCAATAACCCTGCGGGTATCGATGACATGGAACAGGCCAGACTGGTTCGGTGGGCGATCGCGATGTCGATTAACCGCCCGTTGGTCAACGAGTCGCTCTACGGCAACAACGCCTCTGAGTACCACATCGGTATGTTCCACGTGAACTCACCAGATTGGGACGATAAGTGGCGGATCCCGTACGACCCGGCAAAGGCTAACGATTACCTTGACATGGCGGGTTACCCGAGAGATGACGACGGCAAACGGTTCGACATGCCGATCTACGCGTTCACCTCAGTCCGAGACTGGGCAGAGATCGCCGACACCACGGCCGGTTTCATCAACCAGCTTGGCATCGAGACCAACGTCGTAAAGGTGGCATACTCCATCGTCCGCCCGAGCTTGGTGGCAAGAAGCACAACCACGCCGGCGACCCAGTGGTGCAGGTCAGACCTGTGGAAGCCGTATGACTGGGTAACTGGTGAGGAGGAAACGACTTTGACACGCGGCGGTTTCGGCTGTCACATGGAAATCCCGTTTATCCTCGAAACCGTTCAAAAGGTAGCTGCCGAATCCGACCCGGTCAAACGGACCGGATACAACATCGCGTTGGCAGACTACTTCTACGAGCAGCAGCTGAAGATCGGTATCATCGCCCTCCCGTTCGTCTCGGCGTACAACCCGAATGCGATCGCGGCATGGCCGATGCGACCAGGTCCGCAAGCGCCGCACACCTCGCCCGAACTGATTGTTCCGGCAAGGTGAAAACAGCTTAATTCGTCGCCCTAGCCACGTGAATTGCAAACGTCTGGGGCGACGAAACCTGGGTTGAATCACAAAACCGATTGGCATTGTGGTTCTATCCCAAGCGACGCGATCGATTTCTCGGTCGCGTCGCCGATGTTCATCAACGAAATAGACGCAACCCGTGCGAAAGTTCCTGATACGGCGATTTTTCGCTGGCATCCTGTCCATACTGGCAGCCACTGCGATCGTCTTTGGTTTGTCAAGAGCGGCAGGTGACCCTTTGTTGCTTTATGCCAAGCCGGGCGGATACGGGGTGACTCCGGAGCAGGAACAGGCGCTCAAAGAAAAATTGCGTCTAGACAAACCTCTGGTTGTCCAATACCTCTTATGGCTTACCGATCTGCTGCAAGGCGACTTCGGAAAGACACTTCTCGCGGAACAACAAGTCACCAAGGTCATCGGTGACAAGATTGGCGCGACGGTGCAGCTGGCAGTAGCGGCTTGGGTCCTGGCAACGATTATGGGCGTCCCGTTAGGCATTCTGTCCGCGGTTCTAAGGGGTAGCGTATGGGACTACCTAGGCCGGGGATACGCGCTCATCGGACAGTCTTTGCCGACTTTCTGGTTGGGCTTGATGATGATACTCCTCTTCAATACGAGGTTGGATTGGTTACCATTTGGGACGCGCGGATCAGGTGAGGCGTTTTTCTTAAGCTGGGACAATCTCCGCTACTTTATTCTTCCGTCGTTTGCGGTTGCTTGGGGTGCGGCCGCAATTTACCTCAGACTCACCCGGTCGGCTATGTTGGAAGTCCTCGACTCCGAGTTCGTCAAACTGGCGCGCTCAAAAGGCGTCGGCGGCACAACAATAATCTGGAAACACGCCTTCCGCAATGCGCTGATTCCGCCGCTCACTGTATCTTCATTGATGATGGCCGGTTTGATCACCGGTAGCGTAGTAATTGAAGTCGTCTTTTCGTGGCCTGGTCTGGGTAGACTCGCGGTGCAGGCGGTTCAAGACAACGATTTCCCAATACTTACCGCAACGGTCCTGTTCTTCGCTTCAGTGTTCGTGTTTGTGAATTTCATTACCGACATCCTTTATGCCTTGATCGATCCGCGCATTAGATATTGAGAAATCAACCAACGCGAAATGGCCATCGAAAGCACAAAACGAGAGACTGCATCGGTTCAGGCCGATTCTGAGCCCGTCGCCCGTCAGTGGCGCTTAACGCCTGCATATCTTTGGTACGTGGTGCGACGTTGGCCAATCATCCCCGGAGTAATCTTGGCAGTACTGGTTTTCACTGGCGTATTTGCGAATCAGTTGGCGCCGTACGACGAAAACGAAAACGATCTCAGATTCCGGAACGCACCACCTCGTATTTTCAACACCAATTCCGAATATTGGGACAACGCAGCCGACCCTTCACAAGCGTTGTTTACCCCAGGTGATACTGCAGGCGACATCAAAAATCCTGCCAACCGATACATTCTCGGTGCTGACCATGCAGGTCGAGATGTTCTAAGCCGCATCATCCATGGAGCGCGCATCTCGCTGGTAGTTACCTCTGTTGCGCTGTTTTCCGGGCTGATACTCGGTGTCACGATTGGCGTTGTCTCGGGATACTACGGAGGCATCGTAGATGAGATATTGATGCGGATGGTCGACATCTGGTATGCCATTCCGTTCCTTTTGCTCGCCATGGTTGCCGTGATCATCTTCGAGGCAAGTCTCAACCTGATTATTGTTCTACTCATACTGCTTGCTTGGAGCGGATACGTTCGAAATCTTAGAGGTGAGGTTTTGAGCTTGAAAGAGCGCGACTACGTTGCGTCAGCACGCGTCAACGGTGCGTCAACGTTCAGGATCATTGCCAAGCACCTGCTACCCGGACTCGTCAACACGATCTTTGTCATTGCGAGCCTTAGAGTAGGGCAGTTGATTCTGGCCGAAGCTTCGCTTAGCTTCTTGGGCGCGGGTATTCCCGGACCGACCCCGGCATGGGGTGTGTTGATCGCTGACGGTAGGGAGTACGTGGGTTCCGCATGGTGGCAGACGGTCTTCCCGGGAACGGCGATCTTCTTGGTCGTTCTCGCCTTCAACTTCCTCGGCGATTGGGTGCGAGACCGGTTGGATCCGCGACTGCGGCAGCTGGACTAAGAGATTAGCTGACGCGTGACAGTCCGTCAGCGGTAGGCGTTAGGCCTCGATCATCTGGCTGAGAATGTCTTGGAGCTGGTTGTGTTTGATGTAACCCTGGTGAATGCTCAAGACATTGTGGTTTCTGTCTAAGAAAAAAGTGGTTGGCGCTGCGGTGATTTGGTAGGCGATGTGAATTGAGCTCCCGATGTCTGGTATTGCCGGGTAATTCGCCTTCATTTTGCCAAGGAACTCCAAACCTTCAGCAGCGGTGTCGAACCCCACAGCTTGGATCCCAACGAATACGATCTCGTCGCTCCCAGGTGGTCCCATCGTTTGATAGGCGTGCTCAAAGTTGGGAATCTCGGCTCGACAGGGCGGACACGACGGAAACCAGAAATTGATAACTACCGGTTTACCTTCGTGGTCGGCGAGATCGAATGATCCATGATGAAAAGTGTCACCTTTGAACCCGGGAGCGTCGCCGATGCCTGTGAAGATCTGCGTACCGGCATAGACAATTTCTGGTTCGACCGATTCGGCCGCAGTGTTGACCGAATCATCGGCTACCAATTGAACCGCGACAGCGTCGCCTTCGGCCGGTTGTTGACCATCATCAATCGTCGACGTGGCGCTCTCAGAAATCTCCCGTACGATCTCAACGAGATTCTCCTCATCGATCGCACCTTGCCAAACTCGATGTTCATTGTGATTACGGTCTAGAAATACCGTGGTCGGATACGAGAAGATGTTGTAACCGATCTGAATCGCCGATCCGTTGTCCGGTAATCCGGGGTACGTCACTCCCACTTCTTCGAAGAGTGCCGCACCGTCTTCAATCGAGTCGAGGCCGAGTTGCTGAATGCCGACAAACTCGACGTCACCGCCGGACGGTGCCCCGAATTGTTGGTAGACATCTTCGAAATGCGCCAACTCAGCGCGGCACGGTGGGCAAGAGGGGAACCAGAAGTTGATAACGATCGGTTTGCCGGCCAGTTCGCTGGTGTCAAAAGTCCCATGAGCGAAAGTCGTGCCTTGGAAACCTTTCAAGTCTCCGAGCCCGTCGATTACCGACGATTCGAAGGAGTCGGGCAAACCCATTGGTTCCATCTCCGTTGCGGGAGATTCCGGCTCGGTTGCGACAGTTGGAGCAGGAGTCGGAGGTTCTGGAGTTGGTTCGGTGTCGCTGCCACATGCGACGAGCACCGCTACCGCGACCAGCGCGACAAATAATGCCAACAGTCGAGCACTTGGCAAACGACGCAAACGCGTTTTCATCTTCTCACCGCCATTCGGACTCAGCGTGTTTCTTTTAGATGATACGTGCCGATATGATCGGCAGTTTCTGGTCGTCGATCGCCCACAATCAATCCGGTCAATCTGACAGAACGTCAGCGGCGATACCGTCTAGTTGATCCTGCAATGCCTGCCTCAATCCGGAAATCGGCACTCTCACCTGGTCCATCGTGTCGCGGTGCCGGATTGTAACTGCATCGTCCGCCTCTACTGTCTCGAAGTCGACGGTCACGCACAACGGCGTTCCGATCTCGTCCTGGCGGCGGTAACGACGTCCGATGCTTTGAGTCTCGTCGTACTGCGTGCTGAAGCGTGAACGCACCAAGTCATGGACCTCGCGAGCCTTGGGCGTTAACTTTGGATTGCGGCTCAGCGGCAAGATGGCAACTTGGTATGGCGCAATGCTTGGGTGGAATCGCAGGACCACGCGCTTATCGTCGTTGACCTCTTCTTCGTCGTAAGCATCGACGAGGAATGCTAACGCCGACCGATCCGCTCCCATAGCGGGTTCGACGACATAGGGGACGTAACGCTTATTGTTCGGTTGGTCGTAGTACGACAAATCCTTGCCCGATTTTTCAATATGCGCCTTCAAGTCATAGTCTGTGCGATTGGAAATCGTCTCCAACTCGCCCCAACCCCACGGGAAAAGGAACTCGATATCGGCGCTACCTTTCGAGTAGTGGGGCAATTCGTCCGCTTCGTGTTCACGCACCCGCAACTTCGACCTGCGCAGGCCTAATCCGGTGAACCAATCGGAAGAAAATTCGATCCAGTAGCGATGCCATTCTTCATCGGTGCCGGGTTCACAGAAATACTCCATTTCCATCTGCTCAAATTCGCGGGTTCGGAAAGTGAAATTTCCGGGCGTTATCTCGTTGCGGAACGATTTGCCTTGCTGCGCAATTCCGAACGGGATGCGGACGCGGCTGCTGTTCACAACGTTGTCGAAATCGACGAACATCGCTTGTGCCGTCTCAGGGCGCAGGTAGACGATGTTGTCGTCGCCTTCAACTGGGCCGATGTGAGTTCGGAACATGAGGTTGAAGTGGCGAGGATCGCTCAACTCGCCGCCGCAATCAGGACACGCGTCGGTTTCCAGCAGATCGGAGCGATGCCTCCTGTGGCACTCTTTGCACTCGGCCAAAGGATCAGTGAAGCTGTCAACGTGGCCGCTGGCTACCCAAACGTCCGGGTGCATCAGGATAGATGCGTCGATACCGACCACATCCTCGCGGTCGCGCACCATCGACTTCCACCACTGGTCCTTGACGTTGCGTTTGAGTTCTACCCCGACTGGCCCATAGTCGTAAAGGCTTCCGATGCCTCCGTAGATTTCGCTGCTCTGAAAAATGAACCCACGCCGTTTGCACAGGCTGACGACGGTGTCCAAGCTGACGTTATCGAGGTTGCGTTTCAATGTGACTTGCCGATCTTAGGCTGTTGCGGTTGCGTGCCGATATCGCGGTGCCAGTGAGTGCACCGCATAGTTTCAGTGTAAAGATCGAATGCTCCGTACATCGAGCGCATGTCGAGCTCAACCTGTGGTCACAGTTCGCATTTCATCATTTCAACTGCGAACCATAGCGCCATAGCACCCCCGCGATCGTCACGTCCAGTAACTGAATCGCGAATCAGATAGTCGTCGAGACTCTCCAGCGGTCCAGTTCCAACGCAGACCCGACGCACCCCGCCATCGAGATCGATTCCGTCCGCCGCACCACACCACGCGTTGGTTAGCACCTCGCCCCAATCGTCTTTCGTCAACCAGCCATGATTGATTCCGAGCGCGATGGAGATGCCGATCATGCTCGTCGAGCTATGCTCCAGATACGAATCGGGTTCATCGATGACTTGCCTCCACATGCCGGTTTCTGGATCTTGGAAGGACTTCAGTCCCGAAAGATGCTCGACGTGCCGCGAGATCAACTGCTCTTGGTCGGCTCCCGTGTAACCGACAAGGGTCTCGGCAAAACCCAATGCTGCGAAGCCGTTTCCTCGTCCCCAGAAATAAGGCGATGAGAGGCAGTGCCAGTACAAGCCATTGGGCTGCAACAACCGATCCGCACATTCAAGCACGAAGTCGGATGCCAAATCGACATAGGAAACGTCGCCGGTTAGTTCAGTCGCACGCCGAAGAATGGTTCCCGCAAAAAACATGTCCTCGACCCTGAAATCGCGATCCAACATGATCGAGAAACCGTCATGGTCGCGCCCCATGAAACGATCGGCAGTTGCGATCAGCAACGACCGGTAGCGCGCATCGTTTGCCAGCAACGAGGCCCAATTGACGCCAGCATAGTTGGCAGTGCCATCGCTCGGAGCGAAAACGGCATCAGGATTATCCACATACTCCGCTGTTATAGCCTCGATTTCGGATCGCGGATTCGGATATTCGAGATCCAGTTTCGCGAGTTGCAGACGTGCCGTCAAAGCGACTCCTTGCGTATATACGACCGACCGTTCCAACGCGCGACCATAAACACTTGCCAAGGTGCGGGCCTTTAGTTTCGCCGACTCTGCAATTGACACCATCGATACCTCGTCGAATCACTGGTTTGCCGTATCATTTACGCAGACTGAATGATATAGCCACAACGGCAGCATACGGGAGACAATCGATGGCGAAATCCACATCGCAGCAACTTGAGGGTAGAAGTGCATTGGTCACCGGTGGCGGCAGAGGAATTGGGCGGGGCATCAGCATGATACTGGCGTCTCGTGGCGCCGAAGTTTGTGTGTCGGATATCGACGCCGAGTCTGCCGAGCAAGTCGCGGCGGAGATCAACGAGGGTGGCGGTAACGCGTTCGCTACGGGTGGAAATGTAACCGACATCGATTCGATATCCGAAGTAGCCCGAACCGCGATCGATACGTTCGGGAAGCTCGACATTTGCGTGCCCAACGCCGGCGTTCTCGGCGGTCCTACCTTCACGTCGCGGAAAGACTACATCGCCGAGGACTGGGATATGACGTGGGACGTAAACGTACGCGGAGTCGTCAACACGTCGGATGCGGTGGTTGAACACATGAAGGAGCGGATGTATGGAAAAATCGTCATCATCGCTTCGCACGGCGGTCGCGAGCCCCGCGGTGTCCCGGACGAGGGACGCGGCAACGTCCAAGGTCCGTACATGGTTTCCAAAGCGGCGGCGATACAGTGGACGCATTGGTTGGCCATGAACGTCGGTCAGTTCAATATCAACGTCAACGCGGTCTGCCCGGGCCGTCTTTGGACCCCGATGTGGCAGACAATCGCACAGAACCACAAGGAGTTGAACCCAGATCTTGCCGACATGTCGATACGCGAAATCTTTGAGATGCAGATAAAAGGCACCATGCCGCTCGGTCGAGAACAGACGCCCGAAGACATCGGCAAGGTAGTCGCTTTCTTGGCCTCCGACGACGCGTCCGAAATCACCGGTCAGGCGTTAAACGTCAACGGTGGCGGGATCATGAACTGATATCACGGTCCATTAAACGCTCCATTGGATGGTCTGTAAGGCGAAGCAAGGTAACGTGACATGGCTGAAATCTCAACCACCGTCGAGATATACCTCGAGGTGCGTGCCGAAGACGCGTTCCGATGGATCGTCGAACCCGGCAACATGGTCTATTGGATGAACGGCGTTCGACGAGCCGACTGGATTCGCAAGCAAGAAGCGGAAATACCTCGACCCCAAGACACTTGGGACATGCTCTACGAGTACAGCGGTAGAGAGAATGAGATTGTGATGGAGGTCGACGTGTGCGACCCTCGCGACGGCGCTTTCGAATTTCACACTATCGAAGGAAACTATCCAATTCGGACCGAATATCTTTGCCAACCATCGTCGAATGGGACTCTATTCCGGATGACACGCACCGCATTTTCGGACAGCACGTTTACCTCGGTCATGTTTGCGATAACCGGTATCATCAGTAAACCGATGATGCGCAAGCAGAATTTGGCCGAACTCACCAAGATGAAATCGGTTATCGAAATGCAGATACCATCTAGACGACGCTGAACCTACCCTGAAAAGTTCAAATCACCCCTCTGCGAGGCCACCATGAACGACCGCGAACTGATGTTCTTACCGGCGCACGAACAGCGCCAGATGATTCTGGACGGCAAAATTACGTCCGTTGAGTTGACCGAGGCTTCGCTGCGGAGGATCGGCGACTTGAATTCACAACTCAACGCCTTCGTCACGATCGACGAACAAGGGGCCCTCGAGGTTGCGGCAGAATGCGACCGCAAACTAGCCTCTGGCGACGCAACGGGTTCGTTGCTGGGTGTTCCCATCGGCGTCAAAGACCTCGAAGTAACGAACGGGTTGCGCACGGCTCTTGGATGTACCGCATTCGCCGATTGGGTGCCGGATTACGACTCCGCGGTGGTTGGACGATTACGCACCGCAGACGCAGTGATAATGGGCAAGACCAACACACCTGAATTCGGCAACAGTGCCGAGACGTTCACAGACCTGTTCCCGTCCGCAAACAACCCGTGGGACGTTACGCGACATCCTGGGGGTTCGAGCGGCGGCACGTCTGCCGCAATCGCATCAGGGATGTTTTCTCTCGGTAGCGGGACCGACGGCGGTGGATCTGTAAGGTTGCCAGCGTCATTCACTGGCATTTTTGGCCATAAACCCACCCATGGCCGCACGCCACGGTTCGGCGGGCGATCCATGCCGTCTTACAACTGCACCAGCACGACTGGGCCAATGTCCCAAGACGTGCGATCGTCAGCCATCATGCACATGGCCATATCAGGACACGATCCACGAGACCCCGGTTCACTCAAATCGCCCGTCCCCGACTGCATCGCCGGTCTGGAAGACGGCATCAAGGGATTGAAAGTCGGATTCTCGATGGACCTCGGTTACGCCTACGTTAATGACGACGTCGCTCGGGTCACCGAGGAAGCAGTCAAAGGGTTGGAGGATGCCGGCGCTACCGTAGTCAACGCCGACATCAGCTTCGATCCTGTGCCCGCGGAGTATTGGTGGAAGATTTGGACCGCTGGTCAAGTGGCGATGTACGGACACCTCGCGGAAGACCCCGATGTCAATCTAACTGACTACACCATGGAGATGGTGAACGCCGGCTATGGCGTAACCGGAGCCGACTACGCGAGTGCGCTTCGTCAAGCCGAGATCCACCGCATTCAAGTAGGGCAACTCTTTGACGAGTTTGACCTGCTCGTAACGCCAACGACGGCGGTCGAAGCGTGGCCGCACCGAAAGACACCGATGGAACTCGGCGGCCACAAGCTCGAAGAGGGCATCGCCAACCCATCTGCGCTCCCGTTCACTGCGCTGTGGAATATCCTCTGGAACCCATGCGCGTCGGTCCCTTGTGGTTTCAGCGACAGCGGTATGCCACTCGGGCTGCAAATCATCGGACCAGTCGATGACGACCCGATCGTTTTTAGAGCATCACGAGCTTACGAGCTGGCGCGGCCTTGGACATCCACGCGACCTAAGGTGTCCTGAGAACACCGACCCAGGAGGACACGCGCAATGAGCGAAACGTTCGACACCGTCGTCATCGGTGGCGGCGTGATGGGCTGCGCTACTCTCCATTACCTCGCCGACCTCGGCATCACCGACACCATTCTCCTCGAACGTGACACGCTAGCATCTGGCTCCACCGGACGTTCGACGACCATCCTCAGGATGCACTACTCCAACCGCGTCACCGGCGAGATGGCGTGGTGGAGCAGGGACGTGATGGACAAGTTCGATGAAATTACCGGCTCGCCGAGCGGATACCGCGAGAACCAGTGGATCCTCGTCCCGGGACCTGGTAGCAAACAAGCTGCAATCCAAAACGTTGAACTAGGCCAGTCAATTGGCATCGACACCGAGATCCTCGATGTCGATGAAGCCGAGAAACGATGGCCCTACATGCGCTTTGCCGACACCGAATGCGTCGTCTGGGAGCCAAAATCAGGATTCGCCGATTCGCACCTCGTAACGCGCGGCTTCGCAAATTCCGCGCGAGACCGTGGCGCAATCGTCAGGTTAGGTGTGACAGTCACGGACATCATGATCGATCATGGACGAGCGATCGGCGTCAAAACCAATCAAGGAGACATATTCGCCGATCGGGTCGTGTTGACAGCCGGCCCTTGGAATATGGAATTCTTGGAGAACGTCGGTTCACCACTCCCGCTCCACACGGTACGGCACCAAGTCGTCCGGCTCCAACACGATGGCGAGTTCAGCGACAACGCCGACCCTTTCCATCCCACAATCGCGGAAAGCGTGTCGGGCCTTTCAGCTCGACCGGATACACCTGGTTACTCATTGGCCGGCTACCGCGAAGACCCTGTGGACCGCGATACCTACAACCAAGGCGTCGATACTGATGTCGCCATCGAAACCATCACCAGAATCACCGAGATCATACCCGCATACGAAAACGTGACGTGGGCGGGCGGATGGTCAGGTCTGTTTACCGTCACGCCAGATTGGAACCCCGTGATCGACCGTGTTCCCGGCGTCGAGAACCTCGTCGTGGGCGCAGGGTTTTCGGGACACGGATTCAAGATGTCGCCAGCGATCGGTCTTTCGTTGGCAGAACTCGTAACCAACGCGGATGAAACAACGTTCGACTTGAACCCGATACGCTTCAGCAGATTCGAAGAGGGCGATCTGCTTAAGTCAGCATACGGCGGCAACGTATTCGCTTGATCATGTGATATTGCCGTAGACCGCGCCGCACACGAGACCGAATATCAGGTGTGCGATCAGCAACATGGCAGCATATTGCCGTGAGTAACCGAGCGCAAAAGGTCCTGGCGCCTTTATCTCGCCTTTGCGGATTCGCGGATGTAGCAGTCTGAAGTAAGTCAGGCTGATACCGGTTAACACCCAAAGGCATACCGAAACGATTGCCCCGTACAGCCAAGCCGTGGCTTCGATCTCAAAGGCGTATATCACCGCAGATGTAAATATGCCGTAGAACACGCCAATGAAAAGCAATACCGATCGCCCAATGAATTGCTGACCAAACGTTTTTGGCGTGAAGGCTGAACCGATCAGCGAGACGATCCCGATGTGATTTTGGGACGGTCGAGCCACTTCCCAGACCTGAAGGACTAAGATGGCTGCGAAAGTTCCGATCAATCCACCGACGATGGCGATGTCAAGGTTCAACGCATTCTCCAGTATCAGCCGAAACGTTTACCAATCGGCGACGGAACCATCTGCAAAGTACGATTCACCGCCCAATTCTCGGTGATACCCGGTAGCTTCGCCGTCAAACACCTTCATCGCTTCGGTTTCGTCGACTTCCACGCCCAATCCTGGCGTGTCCCACAACTCGATATGGCCGTCATTGACCTGCCAGTCGTTCTTGATGATGCCGTTGCCCAGAGCCTGGTCGACCTGCTCCTGAACCAGGAAATTGGGTACCACTGCATCAACCGTCATGCACGCGGCCAAAGCCAACGGTCCGATGGCGCAGTGCGGCATGATGTGCTGGTAGTAAACCTCAGCGTAGTTGGCAATCTTCTTCAACTCGGTGATACCGCCGCAGTGGGCGACGTCGGGCTGCAACAGCGAAACGCATTGCTGTTCGATGATGCGCCTGAATTCCCATCGTGATAGGAGACGTTCGCCGGTTGCGATAGGGAAGGGCACATGATCTGACACCAGCTTGAGGGCATCTTCATTTTCCTGCGGCACGGGTTCTTCGACGAACATCGGTCGCATCCCCTTGAGTTCGTTGCAGACCTCAATGGCGATCCCAGGGGCCATCTTCCCATGGAAGTCGAAGCACAACTCAACATCGTCGCCGACCCACTCGCGCATCGTAAATGCCATCTCGACGAACTCGTCGATTCGGGAGGGAGGTTCGTGGGCCCGCCAAAAACCGGGAGGACCGGCTTTGTATGCCGTGTAACCCATAACGCTCAACATCTCCAGACGGTTTCTAGCCTGTTCGAGCGACTCTTCCGACATGTCGCGGATGCCCCAGTGGGCATAGACACGGATACGGTCACGTACGTTGCCGCCCAAAAGCATGTAACTCGGAACGCCATAGTGCTTTCCTGCGATGTCCCACAGGGCAGCGTCGATGCCCGCGATTGCCGACATGTTGTGTGCACCGCCGCGGAAAAACGACGAGCGATACATCTGCTGCCAATGATGCTCGATACGAAGGGGGTCTTTGCCGATCAGGTAACCCGAAAACTCCTCGATCGCCGCCGGAACCGACAGATGCTTACCTTCAAGCGTGCTCTCGCCCCAACCCTCGATACCCGAATCAGTCGTGATGCGAACCAAGCGGGTTCGTTGCCGAGGTGAAAACTGATCAACGCGCGTTATCTTCATGTCACGGAATCCGAAGGGGTAGGTTGTGTTGTCGGCACGAGTCTACACGCCTCGTTGCCGACGTTAACCCAACAGGTTCAATTGCTCAACGAAATGGCGAACGTCCTCGGCCCGCCGCCTAATCTGATCTTCATCCAACCAGTTCTCGTAGAAATTGGTGTGCAATTGGGCGGCTGAATCAAAATCTCTGCGGAGTTCGGATGATTTGTCATCCCGTTCGAGTTCGGCCATGATGTTGTAGAACTGGGCGTGCGAGTTGTGTTTCCATCCCCTGCGTTCAGCGACGGATTTCAGCGCTTGCGCCGCGGAACCCCAGAACTTTTCGGAGGCTTGGATGAGGTCGCCTGTCTCCAATTCGACCATCGCCTGGTCGAAAAGATGTGTCGAGGTCGATCTGTATTGTTCAGTTGTTGCCATAACTCGTTTATCACTGTTGAGATTGCCGTGTGTCTACGCTATCTAGGATATCTTCGCACAGCCGCAGCGTAGCAATCGATGACTCAAGCGTCGCTGCCGGTGGTGGATATTCGACGTCGTCGAGAACGCTAGCAATGAAATGCCGCGCCTGTGAGACAGTATCGATTTCCGCGCCATCCGGCACCGCCAATTCGGTTCGTTCGCCACCGCGGAGCACCCAACCACGGTTGACGCCTTCAAGATAGACCGAAACGTAATCGCCGTGCAGTTCATATCGTTCGAGCCTACCGCCTGCCGTGTATGCGGAAGTGAACTGACAGACTACATCGTTCTCAAATTCGATTACGGCTGCGTGGACATCACGGTAAGGGCTGGCTGACCGCTTGACGACGGCGTGGAGGTCTTTCACCGGCGCGGCCGCGAAGTACGTGACGATATCGACTGAGTGGATGGGCGACTCGAGCAGCATCACGTCGAACATCGCTGACGAAAATCTCGCGTCGTCAGTGAATTCGTGGATGTCCTTGTGGAACTCGGCCACGATCTGATGCAGGAGCCCGGCTTCGGTAACCACATCTATGGCGGCTCGGATCAACGGATTGAATCGGCGATTGAATGCCACCATCACCTTCGATCCGCTCACATCTGCCGCTTCTATCAACTCGATCAGACCCGCCATGGACATTGCCGGAGGTTTCTCGATCATCACCGGCATGCCACGGCGGATGGCATTTAAGGCGACATCACCATTCAAGTGCGCTGGTGCCGCCACGATAACCGCATCTACGTCGCCCGAATCGACCATCTCAGAGACCGAAGCATAGGTCGATACCTCTGTGAGATCCGAAGCCGCGGTCGCGCGGGAAGATTCGATTGGATCCGATATCGAGGCGACACGAGCCCCTTCGATTTCATCGATTGCCCTTACGTGCCAACGACCGCGTCGTCCATACCCCGCTAACCCAACATTCAGCGACATGATTGGTCTCCCAAGTCTTTCCGGTGCAACTTGCTGGCGGCTGTTGCCACACACCGTTGCCATGTTGGGAATAGACTTTATCCAAATGAGTAACCGCTGACGATGCATCAAGACGGAGATTCAACATGATCGCGACGGTAATGGACACAACCACAATGAGCGGCAGAGATGTCCGAATGGCTTCCCGAACCGGTGAATTCGCTCAGCCCACGTCAGGTGCCGCGCCGGATATCGTCCAGACGAACGTGGCTATCCTGCCAAGGGATCTGGCGTTTGACTTTTTGGTTTTCTGTCAGCGAAACCCCAAACCGTGTCCGGTCATTGAAGTTCTTGAGGCCGGGCAGACAGAAGCGGTCCTATCGGCACGGGACTCTGACATCCGAAGCGACGTGCCGATGTACCGCGTCTACCGCTACGGCGAACTCGTCGAAGAACCGAACGACATCTCCGAGATTTGGCGAGATGATTTGGTGACCTTCCTCCTCGGTTGCAGCTTTACTTTTGAGCACGCCCTCATCCGCAACGGCGTCCATCTTCCGTACTACGGCACCGACAAGAACGTTGCGATGTACAAAACCAGCATCGAAACTGCACCGGCGGGCCCATTCGGCGGGCCGATGGTCGTGACTCATCGCTGGGTACCGCGTGAAAAGGTAGTCAGGGCAGTGCAAGCGACCTCCAGGTTCCCAGCAGTCCACGGCGCACCGGTTCACATCGGCGACCCATCTGAGATCGGCATTCACGACCTTTCGAAGCCAGACTTTGGCGATGCGTGGGAACCGCAATCGGATGAGGATGTCTCGATGTTTTGGGCTTGCGGTGTGACGCCTCAAGCGGTCGCGATGGCATCGAAACCCGAACTGATGATCACGCATGCTCCTGGCTACATGTTCGTTACTGACATGCACGACGAAGATCTAGCGGTAATGTAGCCCCAAGTCACCGAAACACACTAATCGAGGCGTAATTCCACAATGACCAACAAAGACGCGATTGCACAAATCGAAAACATCGTACTGCAAGACGACATGCGCGGCATGACCGCTCTCAAGCCGCACATGCCCGACGGGTATATGGAGTCGTGTGCGGACTTGCTGCTTGACCATCCAGGCACGATCTTCATCGTGACCGGTTTTTACATCATAGCCGCCGAGAAGACGGAGACTGATGGCCCCCCGGGGGCTGTCGCCATCGGCAATGCGCTTGCCAAGCTCGGAAACGATGTCAAATACGTGACGGATGAGTTGTCCTCCGAAGTCGTCCGAACGATCGCCAAAGACGAAGTGATCGAGTTTCCGATTACCAATCATTTCGAATCCGCGAACTTCGCTAATCAACTGGTCCAGGAACATTCCCCGTCAGCGCTAATAGCAATCGAACGCGCCGGACTGATAGGAGACGGTACCTACCGGAATATGCGGGGCGTTGAATTAACGCCATTCAACGCAAAGATCGACCATCTTTTTGATCAACATCCGTACTCTATCGGCATTGGGGATGGAGGCAACGAGATCGGCATGGGGAATCTGCAAAATGTCATTCCCACGATCGAACACGAATTCTTGCCAAAGAATCCGTGCGTGACGACCACGACCGAACTCATAATCGCCAGCTGCTCAAATTGGGGCGGCTACGGGCTTGTAGCCGCTCTCTCCCTCAAGCACGGCGTTAATCTGCTACCGAACGTCGAAGAGGCTAAACAGATGGTCAGAGACATCGTCGCGGTCGGGGCCGTCGAGGGAATGAGCGGCGAAAGCAAAGAGTTCGTGGACGGGCGCGACTTGGAAGGCGACTCCGTGTGCATCAGCGACCTCCACGCCTTGTTGGCGGAGCAGGGCGTAGGTTAGCAACGTTCTCGCCTAACGCCACCGGCGCAACCTCCGTCGCGCAACCGTTTCCTGCACGAGCACCATCAGCGCGATAGCTCCGACACCCGCAACTCCACCAGTGAACCATGTCGCGGTTGCCAAGGCCATGATCTGAGCGATCCCACCGATCAGTGGTGGTCCGACAGCTCCGCCGACGTCAGATATGAATCGCCACACCCCTAAGAACTCTCCAGGGTCATTCAACGGCGCTAAATCCGATCCCAAAGTCAACACGAACCCGCTGCTGAGGCCGTTACCCAAACCAGTCACGATGCCAGCGATCATCAGCATCGTCATTCCGTCCGCGAATGGCAATAATGACAGCCCGATCCCCATTACCGCCAATGCTGGCACGCCAACATATTTGCGACCGAATCGGTCCATCGTCCAACCGACGATTGGGAACATCGTTGAATCGACAGCATACGAGGCGCTAGCGACGTAACCGATCTGGTCCGTCTTCAATCCCATTTCGTCGCCCCAGACCGGAATCAGGAACTCCCTCGCAGCGCGCACGAATTGGAGTATTACGGCGACCAACCCGGCCGTCATGAAGTCCCGCCGATGCGCGACCATCGTCGTGCCAACACTCGCCAAGACGTTACGATGTCCCTGCGGATTCACAACGTCGCCGCCGGTCCTTGTCATCGTGTAAAGCACCAACATTCCAGTCAGAAATGCGATTGCGGCCTGCGCGTAAAAAGGCGCCTTGATATCGACATACTCCGCCAATACGCCACCGAGAATGGGACCAATAATTGCCGCGATTCGGCTTGTGCCGCCGTAGAGAGATAGCGCTTTCCCTCGATGTCGCGTTGGTACAGCGCCAGCGATGAAAGCGTGCCGTGAGATCATCCAGAATGCGAAACTTGCCCCGGCCGCGAAGCGAGCTAGGAAGAGGATCGTGAAATTCGGACTGTTTGCCGCCGCGACCGCCGCAACCGCAAACAGCAATATTCCGACGAGCATCGTCCGCCACATGCCAAAGCGCGACACCAATATCCCCGCCGGGACATCGAACATCAAGGTACCGATGTATTTGGCTCCGACCGCTAGACCGATCATGACATCGGTGGCGAACAACTCGTCTTTGGCGAAGATCGGCAGGACGGGGATCAGAACGCCTTGACCGATAGCGAGAAGAAACGTCGGTGCGTAAACCGTCGGAATCAACGGAACAATGGAAAATCGGCGACGATTAACCCTTGCCGGCCTCGAAGAATTCGTCGGTGGTTTCACTATCCCAGATTGATGTGCGGTGATGACGCTTCGTGTCGCATTGATGCGGCATGCACAACAACCCGCGGAAACGTCGCAAACCTCTTTAGCATAGAATCGACTTGAACCGCAAACAATCCAAATGATACGAGGCTGTCTCCGACGCGCGTCCAGACTATGGAAGCGTCTGTACTCGGCGATTTGCCCGCATCACCGCTGATCAGGAGAGAAATTATGTCCGACATCAACTCCCGGGGTTACGCGAACGCCGACGCGCTCGTGTCAACTGACTGGGTCGCCAAGCACGCGAATGACGATGGCGTGAGAATCGTCGAATCGAATGAAGACCCGTTGCTATACCCTTCAGGTCACATCCCCGGCGCGGTCGAGATCGACTGGGCTGCCGATTTGAACGACCCTTTGCGCCGAGACTACCTCGACCGCGATGGCTTCGCGAGCCTAATGTCATCGAAAGGCATCTCCAACGACACCACTGTTGTCCTCTACGGAGACCGCAGCAACTGGTGGGCTTGCTACGCGCTGTGGATCTTCCAACTCTTTGGCCACACCAACGCCAAGATTATGGATGGTGGCCGACTGAAATGGGAAGCCGAAGGTCGAGAACTCACTCGAGAAGCCCCGGACGTCGCATCGGCGAGCTACGATGCACCTGAGCGAGACGACTCAGTGGTGCGTGCCTTCCGAGACGATGTTATGGCGCACATTGGCATCTCCGGTCAGATGATCGACGTCAGGAGCCCCGAAGAGTACCGCGGTGAGCGACTCCACATGCCCGACTACCCGAACGAAGGTGCACTTCGCGGTGGACACATTCCGGGTGCAGCAAACGTCCCTTGGGCATCGGCTGCTAACGAAGATGGTACGTTCAAGGACGCCAGCGCCCTCCGCGGCATCTACGAGGGTAATGCCGGTCTCGACTCCGACGACGACGTAATCGTCTACTGCCGCATCGGCGAACGCTCGAGCCACACTTGGTTCGTTCTCACCAACCTCCTCGGCTACGGCAACGTCAAGAACTACGACGGAAGCTGGACCGAGTGGGGCAACTCCGTTGGCCTTCCAATCGAGAAATAATCCGACATACAGTCAACGGATAGCCGCGGGCGCTTTAGCACTGGTGCCCGCGGCTATCCGATCTCCCCACGATGGACAATATCCCAAGTCCACTCACCGAGATGCTCGAGGAGCTCGACGCCCTCGATAGGGTAGAGCGATCGCAGTACCTGCTTGAGCTTTCGGACGAGTTCTCAGAAGTCCCCGAATCTATCGCAACTCGGCCCTTCCCTGAAAACCGTCGGGTACCGAAATGCGAATCAGAAGCGTTTGTTTGGGCTCAAGACCAAGATGACGGCACGCTTAAGTTCCACTACGCCGTTGAAAATCCCCTCGGTATTTCTGCGCGTGCGATGGGCGTCATACTCGATGAAACTCTTTCCGGTCAACCGGTAGACCAAGTTGCAAGCGTTCCCCCTGACATCGTCCATCGCATCTTCGGACGACAACTCTCGATGGGCAAAGGCGAAGGCCTCGCCGCAATGGTTGAATATTCGACCTATGAAGCGCGGCGACGTCTTAAAACACGCCGAATCAGTTGACCGTGGCGGTCTCAACCGAGTTGATCGGTGGTAGGTAGTCGGCCAAAAGTTCCCAGCTATCCCCATCATCGCGGCTGAAAAACAGTTGCCCGGTGCTCGTTCCGACGTAAACTCCGCAAGGATCTAGGGCATCGGTTGCCATCCCGTCGCGCATCGCGTGAAGATATGCGTGTTTCTGCGGTAATCCCTTCGTCAATGGTTCCCAGTTTCGACCCGCGTCGCGACTTCTGAAGAGGCGGAACTTTGCGTTAGTTACAAACCGCATACCGCCTCCGAGTTGATCTCCTACGACTTTATCTTCGGGCAGAACGTAAACTGTATCCGGATCCTGACCGTGAACCGCCATCGGCAATCCGAATCTCGAAGGCAGGCCTTCGCTAATATCAATCCACTCTTGACCGCCGTTGTCGCTGCGGAACACCCCGCAATGATTCTGTTGGTAAAGCGTTTGCGGCTTGCCAGGGTGCATCACAACCTTGTGAGGACATTGTCCGACTTCTGGGTATGTTTCGGGCAAGAAATCGGCGCGGACGCCGTTGTTCATCGGTTACCAAGTCGGTCGAGGTGCGCGTTGCCGACCCACATTCGGTCCGCCGAAGTTGGATCTTGAACGATGCTGTGCAAGCACATGCCGCCTAGACCGGCCTCCCAACGCTCGCGTGTCGGATGCGATGTAACTCCGGCGATTTCGTTCCACGTCTCACCTGCATCCTCGCTCTTGAAAAGTGACGCGGGTTCCGCTCCCGCGTAGACGACATCAGGTTCGTTTTTTGCGCCGAGGGTCACTTGCCACAATTTGTTCAATTTCACTTCATCGGTGGATGTGACCTGCGGCCCTTGACGAGCGCTCTCCCAAGTTACGCCTAGATCGTCGCTACGATGGATTTCAGACCCGAAAACCGGATCGTTTCTAACCAACCACAACCTCCCATCTCCGCGCCCGTCGTAAACGGCGTGGAATATGTCTGAACCGGGCCAATGCGGGCCGGTCATCCCCCATTTCGTGCGACCTCGATCGGCCGAAAACACGAACGCCCCTTTCCGAGTGCCGACAAGCACCAAGATGTCGCGGTGCATGGGCTGAAGACTGTTTGCCATCGAACCTACCTCAAATTGCCAGTTCGATCGTGAACCGTCGTCACGAACGAACGCCGTACCGCAACGAAGTCAACAATTGCTTTGACGCAGATGTGATCTCCTCGACAGCAGCATCAAAAACTGCTTCGTTGGCCTTTGATGGAGCACGGTAGCCGCTTATTTTTCGGACGTACTGGAGTGCGGCGGCGGCAATTTCGTGATCGCTCGCTGGCACTTCTCGTTCTCTCAGCACCTTGATACTTCTGCACATACGACTCTCCTGACTAACTAACTCCGTTGATTGATTGCGTCAGATGCGCTCTGACAATGCGTACATCCTCGTAAGGGATCTCGTCATCGAGTGTCTTCATGACTTCTGCGAGTTTTGCCTGAATTCCGCCAACTTCGCTGAAAGCAGACTCGATCTTGGCCATTCGATCTGACTTTGGCAGCGACGATGCTAAATCGACCGTCATTCCATTTCCGACCATCATTTCAACGTGGCTGATGATCGTGCCTAAGGCCAGTCCGCGGCGATGCGCTACTTGATCGACCGACATTCCTTGATTCAGGAATTCTCTTGTTTCAGCATAGGTCGAACCGCTGCGGTGCGTGTTGGGCGTCCGACGGACAGTAGGGCGGTCGTCGCGAGATGTTCCGACGCCATTGGTTGCTGTCGGATGGTGTTCGGTGTATTCGGTTATCTCCGCCAAAAACTTTTCACCGTATTGTTCCAGTTTTACCGAACCGACTCCAGAAACCAACGCGAATTGAGCAAGGTTTCGTGGAACCTTCGCGGACATGTCACGGAGACTGGCATCACCGAAAACCAGGTACGGTGGAATTCCGAGTTCTCGCGCGATATCCAATCGCAGCCGACGCAGCCGTTCGAAAAGATCCGGATTATCCGCCATCGCTGCGTAAACTCTGGTTCGTCGAGGCGGTTCAACGCGTTGCGGTTTCGACAGTGTCAATGACTCGCCGTTTTTCAAAAATCGGCGACCTTTTTCGGTCACTCTGAATGTTGGGTACTCGCCTTCGTTCTTGACAATCAGACCCTCCGCTTCCAACATAGCCGCGATCTCTCTTAGTTCATTCCGGTCGTAATCTTTGACGATGCCATAGACGCTGAGAGAATCGTGCCCGAACTCTAGGACTTTCTTGCGCCTACTACCGAGCAGCACATCGTTGACGTGGGCGATCCCAAACCGCTCTCCGGTCCGGATAATTGCCGACAGAATCTTCTGCACAATGATCTTGGCATCGAATTTTTCGCGTGGTGTTGAGCAGACATCACAACCTCCACAATTGTTCTGTTTCTCGTCTTGGGAAATCGTGTCGTCGCCGAAGTATTCGAGGAGAAAACGTCTGCGACAACTAGTCAATTGGCTGAATTCGATGACCTTGTTAAGCTGATCTTGTGATTTTTTACGTTCAATATGGTCGTCGATCTTATTGATGAAGAATTCTTGCTTTGACTTGTCGCCATACGAGTACAAGAGTACGCAGTCGCTCGGCAAGCCATCCCTCCCTGCGCGCCCGGTCTCTTGGTAGTAGGACTCCAATGACTTGGGGAGAGAGTAGTGGACCACTAGCCGAACGTCTGGCTTGTCGATGCCCATTCCAAACGCAATCGTCGCTACGACTATCGTGAATTCGCCGGTAATGAATCCTTCTTGTGTCCTCCGGCGGGCCTCCGAGTCCATCCCGGCGTGATACGGTTTGGCGGCGAATCCCAACTGTCGAAGGTCGACCGCTATCTCCTCCGTCTCCTTGCGTGAGAAGCAGTAAATTATCGCCGCCTGGCCTTGACGAACTTCCAATAATTCGACAATCTGTCCAAACGCGTTCTGCTTCGTTCGGATCTCATACGAAAGATTCGCCCGATTGAAGCTCGCGACAAAGCGCTTGGGCGATTTCAAACCGAGCTGCGTGACGATATCGTCTCGGACCCGGTGCGTGGCCGTTGCTGTGAGAGCGATGAACGGCACCTCTGGCATACTCCGTCGCAAAGCCCCGAGCCCACGGTATTCCGGCCTGAAGTCATGACCCCACTCCGAGATACAGTGCGCCTCATCAACCGCAACAAGACTCACCGTGAGGTTTTTCAGGAAGTTCTGGAAACCTTCTAACGCCAGTCGTTCAGGTGAAACGTAAAGGATCTTCACCTCGCCGCGGAGGACTTCCCCACGGATGCGCGTCGTCGCCTCATAAGACAGGGAGGAGTTGATGTACTCCGCCTTGATGCCGATGGCTTTCAATCCATCGACTTGGTCTTTCATTAAAGCGATCAACGGCGAAACCACTAGCGTGATGCCATCGAAACGCAACGCGGGGAGCTGGTAGCACAGGGACTTGCCGCCGCCTGTGGGCATGATGACCAATGAATCTTGCCCGGTCTGGACACTCGAGATTATGTCCTCTTGGAGCGGGCGGAACTGGTCGTAGCCGAAATATCGTTTTAGGAGGTCAAGCATTTCAATGAGACTTGCAGGGCAGAGGATTTCAGTTCAGGAAAGGACCAAGGAAAGAATCGCCATCAAAGTGGATCATGTGCGACGGAGCATCGGCGCACCACACCTCAGTTTCCCACGAGATATCACCCAAAAAACGTGCCATCATTGAGCGGTTTGGGAAAGCGGTCACATACACGATACCGGCTGTGGAAACGTCAAATATGTCTGCAAGTTCTGCGTGGCGCTTTGGGTTGACGGGGCCGTGGCTGGTGACAGCCTCGATCAGCATGAGCCAATTCCGCTCGCGGTAGTACAAGATTGTGTCCGGCATTTTTCCGCGTAAATTCACCGACACTCCTAGTTCGGCTAGGATCTGCGAGGAGAAGTAAGCGGCCTTGTCGCCGGTGTCGCCTATGTAAACCACTTCCGCGTTCGGAGCAAACCTGGGAGCGAATTCAGCGATTACATCGTTGATTAATTCACTATGGTCGCCTGGCGTCAGGTTGATCGTGGTTCCTGGGTTCAGTTGAACAGGTATCATGCGCATCCGTCGTTCTTGTCGCCAAATCTCGGTTAGCGAATCATGCCCCTGCTTGTAACGTTCGACACTTGCATCCCATGATTCAGTACCGAAAGAACCAAGCAGTTCAACAACGTCTTCACTGATTTGATAACAGGCGAGCGGACTGTTCACAGCACGATCCGGATCGTCAGGGTTGTACAGCGCGATTCCAGCTTCGACGAATTGATGCATCGTGTTTCTGCGGAATGTTTCCCTAGTGTTGGGAGCATAGTCGCGGTGGTAGTATTCGCGGCAGAAATCCATGATGGGAGTAATGCCGATCAAGGGACGGCCCAGCTGATCCCAATAACCAATGGGTTTGAGGTCGACCAATGCCAGAAGTGTAAGCGCCGATCTGGAATTTGTGACTTCGCGAGGTAGCCCAAGAATTTTCAGTATCTCGATAGCTTGGTCGATCTTTTCTTGAGCTACGACCGGATTCGTTTGGTCTTGCATACCTGGGATGTGTTCTCCGATGATTGCGTCGATTTCTCGCTGAGTGAGCCGCCAGTCACCGGATTGCCGTCCGATGCTTTCGAGCACATCGCGTGCTGGGTATGGGATTGATCTAAGGTCAGTTGCATTGACCTGCGTATGCCCGCTGAAGATGCGGAAATAGCGATCCAATATGCCGCTGTTGAGGTAGTTGCTGAGACCAATTGCAAGCGGTTTGTCGAGGCCGTTCTGGCGGCAGTGGTAAACGTTTAGGTGGTTTTCAAAACCTACCAGGTCACCGGGGAGGTCAGATTCGTACACCGACGCCACGATTCGTTTGCGTTCTTCCTTTGACGTAAATCGCTTGGTCACGACGAAGCAACCACGATTTTGCCACAACCAGCGTCGGCTGTTTTCGTTGATTTTTATAGCGTTCGGTTTTTTCGTATCTTTCGGCCACTCGAGGTCGCCTTTGTTGAAGTGTGTCGGGTACAGCAGGGGAGCAGATCCCAAACTCGGCTCGGCACGAAGTTCAGATTTGAGCCTGAAGTCGACCACCGGTCCAGTGGAAACCTCTACACCTATGTCCGCAAGCGATGCAGGAAAACGATTTACCTGGTCAACAACGATGTGATCCAATCCGCTAGCTTCGATACGAATCAGGTGGTTCGGGTCTTCAAGGCTAACAACAGCGGAGTGATCGACTCTGCGCTGTGTCATATCTTCCGTGATCCAATGTCCTGATTCAGGATCGAAAAAGAAGCCGCTGTTGTCGCTGCTCGAAATCTTCACCGTAGTCGGCACTGAAGACTTCACAGCGTGGATGATCACATTCTCTTGCAGAACGTCATCGTCACTGAATGCTGAATTTCGTTGATTGAATAAATGAATTCCCTTGATCACCATCATTTCGAAGAAGCGTTTTCGAAACGCGCTGAAATATGCGCCATTACAGAACGACCGTGGCACGATTGCTACCATCTCGCCGTCTTCTCGTAACGACAAAGCCGCAATCAATACGAACGCGGAGTAGAGGTTTGGTACTTCGATATCCGCTCGGTGCAGAGCGTTGCTTGTCGCTGAACCAGATCGAATTTTCCCGTATGGAGGGTTCATGACTACATGAGAGAATGTTGTTTCTCGGCCGTCGGGCTCCGAAAACAGGTTCGGACGCAGATATTCGCAAAAAACCTGGATGAAATCGTCTGGGCATGTTTCGCCAGATGCACGAATCCCGGCTTCCAAACAGGATGTAACTGCTTCGTGCATGGTCGCCCGAAGGTATTCAATCAATTTGGGATCGATTTCGTAAGCAAAAAGAGACACGTCCTGCGGACGCTCGTTGAGTTCGCGGATGTGGTCGACAAACGCCGCTGTAAGGGAACCTACTCCCGCGCCTGGGTCAAGAACTCGCAGACTACCCGCGAAGTCGTTGAACATGGCGACCATGAACCTGCCGATTGGCCCAGGCGTCATGTACTGCCCCAAGCGCGAACGGGTTGCTTTATCCAGTTTTCGAGTTGCCTCAAACCTGAAGAATTCGGGTGTCGACCCGACAGGTCGTTGAAGGTCACGGGTTGTCATTAAATTTCAAACTTTCGACAATAACGCCGAGATAACGCGATTTTACAGGTGGTGAACCGTTAACCCCAGACAGAATGGCGAAAAGGCTGATTGGGCAACGAGATTTTAGTCCCCATACCGCTCGAGGAGCCGCTTGGCGATCACCAGTTTCTGCATCTCGTTCGTGCCTTCGCCGATGATCATTAGTGGCGCGTCGCGATAGTAGCGCTCTATGGGCAACTCCTTGGTGTAACCGGCACCACCGTGTATTCGCATCGCATCCATGGCCACCTCGCCGCAGATCTCACTGGCGTATAGTTTTGCCATCCCGGCGGCCAGGTCGACCCGCTCGCCGGCATCCTTCTTGCGAGCCGCGCTCATCGTTAAGAGTTTCGCAGCCTCGATCTTGGTGCCCATCTCGGCGAGTTTGAGCTGGATCGCCTGATGCTCAGCTATCGGCACACCGAACGCATGGCGGCGTTGCGCGTAAGAGATCGCCGCTTCGAACGCGGCTGTTGCTACCCCGACCGCCCGAGCTGCCACGTTAACCCGTCCCGATTCCAACCCACTCATCACCTGATGAAAACCTCGGCCTTCTTCGCCACCTATCAGGTCTTCCGTACCGACACGACAACCGTCGAATATCAACTCGCCCGTGTCAACGCCGCGGTAACCCAACTTGTCGATGTGCTGCCCGACCGAGAGACCAGGGTTCGGTTTTCTAACTATGAAACAGCTCATGCCGCGGTAGGGCGGGTCTGCATTGAGGTCGGTCTTAGCCAATACCGCGTAAGCGTTTCCGTGCTCCGCGTTGGTGATGAACATCTTCCGACCGTTCAACACATACTCTTCGCCTTCTCTGGTAGCCGTAGTTTGGATGCCTTGGACGTCGCTACCAGCTTCAGGTTCGGTTAGTCCCAATCCGCCGCGGATCTCGCCCGTTGCCATGCCGGGTAGGATGCATCGTTTCTGCTCTTCGGTGCCATGCTCGGCGATAATTGACGACATCAAAAGGTGGGTGCCGATCGGTCCGCATACTGACATCCAACCCTTGCTCAACTCCTCAAAGACGATTGCGAGCGTCACATGGTCCAAGCCGAGTCCACCGTACTCCTCGGGGATGGTGATACCGAACAGCCCCATCTCTCGCATCGTACCGACGAGTTCGGCAGGGTAGATGTCATCGTGGTCGTAACGCGATGCCACGGGTTCGACATCCCGACGCACGAATTCACGGACGAGATCGATGATCTGCGAACGCGCTTCCTCCGACACCTTCGACATCAAGACTTCATCGTTGCACATTGATCCGGCATGTCGCTGCAATTCGCATTGGGTCGGTTAGTCGTCGATCTCGAGGCTGCCCATCACGACGCTACCAGTAATGATGACATCAACATCACGTTCTGAGGCATCGTTCAGACGACGCTTATCCTCAGTTTGGCCCATGACGGTGGAAGTGTCGATCGTGATGTTCCATCCAGAAGGGACTCTCATGTTGACCGATCCCATTACCGCCGCAACCTCCAATCTAGCTGGTTTTTCGCGAACACTGGCGTCGCGCATGTCCAGTTCGATTGATCCCATCACGGCGTTAACTTCACCGCCTCGAAACTCTTGCGATTCAACCCGATGCTTGGAAGACGACAACACGCTGGATGCATTGATTGATGAATCCGTCAACGGCGATGAGTCGGACTGGACAAACTCCATGTTCAGGTTCTGTCCTCGGTTCCGATTGCGCGAACGAGCGCCGCCGGCGATCAACGCAATCCCGACGGCAATCAAGACGATTGCCCAGATTACCTCGGAATCGAAACTGTCCAACACTAGGGCCAACTGCACAACCACACCCGCGGCGAGCATGATGAAGGGGACGGTCGATCCGCGGAATCGGCTTTTTAGCAGGCCCCACAGCCCAAGGACGATGAACAGCGAAGGAAACCACCGCAGCAAACCCTCATCTCCGCCAAAACCCAACGCGGTCAGCAATACTAGCGCGCCGAAGACTGCGAGGATAATCCCTGCGAAGGTTCTTCCCGATATCCCTAGCGAGGTCATCACATATTCCAAAGGCTAAGCGCAAACAAAGATCATCTCCCACCCACATTAATAAAACTCAGACTCGCTCCACGGTTGGCGGCTACCGCCGAACCGTGGAGCGAGTCCGACTGAATCTGCTAACCCACTGCGCACGCGGCCGCGGCGTTGACTGCGCGGGTGGTGTAGACCTGCGTCATGGCCTCGCGGTATTCAGCGGATGCATGAACATCGTCGTTAAACATGCCAGCCAGTTCCGCTCCACCGCGTTGTGCGGCGCGGTTCACGACGCTCTCGGTAAGTTCCTTGCCGACCAAGATGCGTTCGGCACGTCGAGACCTAATCGCGTGGGGGCCCGCACCGGTAATGCCGATGCGCGCGGAAGTGCAGACTCCACCATCGTCGATCGTCAAGGAGGCGGCAACGCCAACGACCGCGTAGTGCGATGCCTTGTTGGCCAACTTCACGTATGCGCAACCGCTACCCGCACCTTGTGCTGGGACGGTTACGCCCGTCAGTATTTCGTTGGGCCTTAGCGCGGTCTCAAGATAACCGCGGAAGAATCGGTCGCTCGCAATCGTGCGCTGAGAGCGGGCCGACGCGGCGTGGATTTCAAAACCGAGGGCGACTGCGACTGCGGGGAGGTCACCTGCGGGATCGGCGTGCGCCAAAGAGCCGCCAATCGTTCCCCAGTTCCGGACCTGCGTGTCGGCAACTTGCGAAGCCGCTTCCGCGATCGCGCATGCTTTCGAGTTGATAACGTCGGACGTGATCAACTCGTAGTAGGTCGTCATCGATCCGATGGTGATGCTACCGTCGTCGTTCTCGGTAATGCCTTTGAGTCCCTCGACGTTTCGCAGGTCGACAATCGCCTGCGGCGACGCGATTCGCAGCTTCATCATTGGGATCAGCGAGTGACCGCCAGCCAACACTTTGGCATCGCCACGATACCTTGAAAGTGCCTGCGACGCCTCACGCACCGTTGTTGGTGCGTGGTATGCGAAAGGATCTGTTACTCCTGTTGTCATGTTCAGTTACCCCTTCTCGCTGCTGCCGAACGTCGGGTTCGACGTGCCTCTTTGGCGTCCTGAATGGTTCGCCACATCTTCTCTGCACTCAACGGCATGTTCAGGTGTTTCACGCCAAGGTGCTTGAGCGCGTCAACTGCGGCGTTCACCACTGCAGGTGATGCCGCGATCGTGCCCGTCTCGCCCGCGCCTTTGGCGCCGAGAGAGTTGACCGTTGTCGGAGTGACCGTGCGACCGGTTTCGAAGTTCGGAAAGTCCTCTGCCGTCGGAACCGCGTAGTCCATCATGCTTCCGGTCAGCAATTGACCGTCGTCTGAGTAGACCGCGCACTCTTGGAGCGCCTGCCCGACGCCTTGAGCGATGCCGCCATGGACCATGCCGTCGACAATCATCGGGTTGATGACATTGCCGACGTCGTCGATGGCCACGTAACGGGCCAGCTTCGTCTCGCCGGTCATCTCGTCGATTTCGATGACTGCGACGTGAGTGCCAAACGGCCAAGTGAAGTTTTGCGGGTCAAAGAAGCTTACGGCTTCTAAGCCGGGTTCAAGCCCTGGGGGCAAGTTCTTGGCCCAGTAGGCGCCAAGTGCTACGTCACCCCAAGGGATCTCACGCTCTTGGATGTCTTCAACGTAGAACGTGCCGTTTTCGAAGCTCACCTGCTTGGAATCAACGCCCATTTCATGGGCCGCAATCTGCTTCGCCTTGTCGATGACCTTGTCCAGACTCATCATTAGGGCTTCGCCGCCGACCGCCAAGGATCGGCTACCGAACGTGCCAGTTCCGAACTGGTGTCGCTCGGTGTCGCCGTGCACGACCTCAATGTTCTCCATCGGTATGCCGAGACGCGACGCCGTTATTTGAGACAATGTCGTCTCGTGGCCTTGACCGTGAGGTGAAGTTCCGGTAAAGACTGTTACTGTACCGGTCGGGTGGACGCGAACCGTGCTCGATTCCCATAGGCCAGCACCGGCGCCCAAAGCACCTGCAACTGCCGACGGTGCCATTCCGCAGATCTCTATGTAGGTCGAGAACCCGACTCCGAGCAGCTTGCCTTCGCGGCGTGCTGCGCGTTGTTCGGCGCGGAATGCTTGGTAGTCGAATTTGTCAAGAGCGGCTGCTAGAGCGCCTTGATAGTTTCCGGAGTCGTAGGTGACGCCGATGGGCATGTCGTGACCGCGTTTGAATGGGCGCACGAAGTTGCGACGGCGAACTCCTAGAACGTCTCGCCCGATCTCGTGGGCATATCGTTCCATCATTCGCTCGACGACATAGGTTGCCTCGGGGCGTCCTGCGCCGCGATAGGCGTCGACGGGCGTCGTGTTGGTGAAGACTCCCTTGACCGTGCACGAGACATTCTCGAACTTGTAACACCCGCCCAGCATCAAACCGAACAAGATGGTTGGGATCGCTGGTGCGAACGTCGATAGATATGCGCCTAGATTTGCGTAGACGTGGACCTTGAGACCCGTCACGATCCCGTCGCTGGTGCCACAGATTTCGGCGTCGGCGATGTGGTCGCGTCCGTGAGTGGTGGCAACATAGTTCTCGGTCCGGCTTTCGATCCATTTGACCGGCCGTTCGAGCTGCTTCGCGACGATGCCGCAGATGACCTCTTCAGCGTATAGATAGAGCTTGCACCCGAAACCTCCGCCGACGTCAGGGGCGACGACCCGAACTTTGTGCTCGGGATGGCCGGTTACCAGTGAGAACAGAAGACGTACGAGGTGAGGGATCTGGGTCGATGTCCAGATCGTTATCTGGTCGGACCCACCGTTATAGTCCGCCATGATGCCGCGCGGCTCCATGGGGTTGGGGATCAATCGTTGATTGACGATTCGCTCGGAGACCACAACCTCGGCTTCCGCCGCGGCGGCCTCGTAATCGCCGGCGCCTACCGACCAGTCGAACGCCAGGTTACCCGGTGCGTCGTCGTGGACCACGGGCGCACCGTCTGCGGTGGCCTCTTCGGCGTTCGTGACGGCGTCTAGGGGTTCATAGTCGACCTCGACCAATGCAACCGCATCTGAAGCGGCCGCTGGGGAGTTGGCTACTACAGCGGCGACTGCGTCGCCGACGTAGCGGACTTTCTCAATGGCGAGTGGTGGGTGCTCCGGCGCCTTCATTCCGGTGGTTTCTTCATCGAGCAACCAACCGGCGGGCAGGCTGCCGAGTTGTTCGGCAAGGTCTGCACCAGTAAAGACGGAGACCACGCCATCTGCGTTTGCCGCGGCCGAGACGTCGACGCGGTTTATCTTGGCGTGACCGTACGGGCTGCGGACGAGCGCCAGGTGGAGCAGTCCTGGTAGTCGAAGATCGTCGACATATTGGCCTCTACCGGTGATCAGCGCATGATCTTCTACGCGCTTGACCTCCTGGCCAATCAGAGTTTCAGTTGTCATTTCTACTCACCTCCCGAGATTGCAGCTGCGTGTTGAACCGCCGCGACGATGTTGTGGTAGCCGGTGCAGCGACAGAGGTTGCCTCGTAGTCCGCTCCGGATCTCTTCTTCAGATGGTGATGGGTTGCGCTCCAAGATCTGGACTGCGGTGATCATCATGCCGGGAGTGCAGAACCCGCACTGTAGACCGTGCTTCTCGCGGAATGCTTCTTGGATTGGATGCAACTCGCCGTTCGATGCCAATCCCTCGACCGTGGTCACGCTGCACCCGTCGGCTTGGACGGCGAACATTGTGCACGACTTGGTCGCATTTCCATCGACGAGAACGGTGCAGGCGCCGCAACTACTGGTGTCGCAACCCACGTGGGTGCCGGTGAGATCTAACTCGTCTCTGAGCACCTGCGATAGCAACGTTCTCGGAGGCACTTGCAGGCGGTGCGCCGTCCCGTTGATTGTTATCGTCACTTCTGCATTCATGGACATCTCCCTAGGGTTAAGATGGACGTTGGAAACTGACGCAAGTTTATCCGAAAAACTTCGACGCGAATCAGCGTGAGACGATTTCCGAGGGGAAGAATCGTGAAAATTAGCGGCGAATTCACTGTCAACGCGACTCGAGACAAGGTTTGGGAAACGCTAAACGACATAGAAGCGCTAGGTTCGATGATTCCTGGTGCAAAAGGGTTGACGGAGGTCGGTCCTGACGAGTACACCGCTACGATGGATCTCGGTATCGGTCCGATACGGACGAGTTTTAAGGGCAGGGTGCGGATATCGGAGCGGGATGAGCCGAACTCTTACAAGCTTCAAGTTGAAGGAGATTCTCGGCATGGTTGGATGAATGGGACGGGCAAAGTCGAACTTAAGGAAGCATCACCAGACACCACGTTGATTCGCGCTGATGGCGACCTTAACGTAGGCGGGATGATCGCCCGGGTGGGGCAGCGGATGCTACCGGGCATCTCGAAGCAGATGATGCAGACGTTCTTCACGAACGTCGAACGGCACGCCAAGAACCGTTAAGTTCAGAGTTTGTTGCCGTCGGCGTCGTAGGTGAAGCCCATGTTATCGACGCTTCGGCCGGAATCAATGGTGTAGCCAGCGGTTGCAATCTCGAGGCGGTTGCCGTCGGGGTCATCCACGAAGAAGTAGCGCTGTCCGTTTGCCCGTTCGCCGGGCCCGGATGTTATCTCGATACCGGCGGCATTTACGGCTTCGAGTGCAGCTTCGAGGTCGTCGACTTGTAGGGCGACGTGGAAGCCGGCTGGGTTGCCATCTCTGGGTTCGATGAGATGAACCATTGCGCCGTCTTCAGCGCGTGTCCAGACGAGGGGGTTGCCTTCGATCTCGTGGGGTATGACTTCGAGGCCGATGAGGTCTCGGTAGAAGGCGATGGATGCGCCTCGGTCGTCGGTTGGGATTCCGACGTGGTTGATTTTCTCTACTTTGAAGCCGCCCATTTTATGCACCGTCTTTCAGTTGGACTATGAGTTCGATCTCGACTGCGATGTTGTTCGGGAGGCTACCCATTCCGACGGCGGATCGTGCGTGCTTGCCGTTGACTTCGCCAAAGACCGCGACCATGAGGTCTGAGAAGCCGTTAATGACGGCGGGTTGCTGGTCGAAATCGGGGGAACCGTTAACCATACCGAGGGCCTTGACGCAGCGTTCGACGCCGTCGAGGCTGCCGATTTCGCGTTGAATGGAGGCAAGGAGCTGGATGCCGACGAGTTTTGCGGCTTCGTATCCCTCTTCTACTGAAAGGTCGGCTCCGAGTTTGCCGGTGATCATGTCGGGCGAGCTACCGCGCCGGGGTCCGTGCCCCGAAAGAAATAGGAGATTGCCTACCCGGACTGCAGGGACGTAGTTGGCGATTGGGTTTGACGGTGACGTGAGGTCGATGCCAAGTTCTTCAATTCGAGCGTCAGCTGACACGGTTGGGACTCCATTCATTGGGTGCTTCGAGAGCTTGCAAGTTAGCGACTCCATGTTAACGCGCGGGAACGGCGCGATGGGGGTGTCGCAACGAGTCGGTCAAGCGGTTTCGAGAATCGTCCTCAAGCGCGGAGACTACGGGAGGTTGTTTAGAACTGCGTTGCAGGATGCGGTCACGTGGAGGCCGTCGTTGGGATCGATTTCACCACCTGCGCCGTCGAGGTATCCCATCGCCCATTCGGCGGCTTGTTCGGCTTTTGTGGGTGTTGGGTTGTCGAGGAAGATTGTGCAGGGGTTGATATCGGCTTCGTTGAAACCTTCGAATTGTGTGACTGTGGGTGCTTGATTGAACCCTTCGAAGGTGGTTGTCGTTGGTGCGGGCTTGAAACCTTCGAATGTCTCGGCGGTCGGTGCTTGTTCGAATCCTTCGAACTTGGTTGCAGACGGAGCAGGGGCGACTGTGGGGGCGGTCTCGATGGTTGCCGCGCGTTCTACCGTCGGAGCACGGCGGAACCCGTTGTTGTCATCTTCGACCTCGAGGGATTCACAAGCGATCCATGTCAAGGCACCGACCAGCGATACTGCAAGAAGGAGATATTTGGCGGAAAAAACCGAATTGGTCATCTGCGAGCGATCCAATCGGTGCAGCATGTCGTTCGGCACGAGGTCTCAGGCTCCAGCGGTGGGAAGCAATAGTTTGATTGTCTTCGCGGCTCTTCGTCGCCCACGCACTCTGACGACATCACGATAGCTGCCCAACAGACGATCGAACTTCGCGTATCCCAGTCGCTTCACACTGAAACCCGGTTCCAGTTTTCTCATCGTTTGGTAAAGCTTGTCGGCTGGCACGACGCCGTGTTCGTCGATCGAAGCGGACATGGAGCGGATCAATAGTTTTCGGATTTCACCGCGGACGTTTTTGTCCATGCGTCTTCGTGCGACCTTTACGCCGCCGCGTTTGGTCCTGCGCGGCGTCAGTTGGTTGAACTTGTGCCTTATGTCTTTGTGGACAGCGTTGTCGATGGGAATGAACACGTCGGCGTGTTCATCGAGGCGGGTGAAGTTGCTGTGCGCGTCGCCAGCGACGATCACAGTTTTGCCGAGTTCCCGCAGTCGATCGTAAAGGGGTAGGAAATCTTGGTCTGACGAAACGACGGCGTAGGTTTCGACATCGAAATTGCGATTGTGCAGCAGTTCGATTGCTTCGATGACGAGTCTCACATCCGCCAGATTGCTTCCAGGGGCGAGGTTAGGTTGGTGCACCAACTCGAAACCGAGATCTACGAACGGGTCCCGAACCACACCGATCGTCCGATCCCAATCGCCAATCGCTCGTTTCACCACGATCCGGCCGAATTCTTGCAGGTCGTTGATCAGAGATTCAATGGATTCAATGTGGTTGATGTTCTCGGCATCGATTAGGACGGCGATGTTTGGTTTATGGGGCATGGGTTGCTTGAAGTTTAAGTTGGTTTTTCATACAAATTTACTATTATGATACTAAATAGAATTGGTGCGCGTTTTGACTCTGTTGCACAGATGTAGAAGACGGGCGAGGTCAGGTGCCAAGCGACGGACGGCGATTGGGTTGGTCGATTAGCCACTGGCCGAGATGTTTGGGTTTGGTTCGGTCATACTGAAGGGGTCGAGAGCTTCGTCCAACGTCGCTTCGTCGAGATCTGTTCGTCGCAGTGCAACTTGGCGGATGGTTTCGCCGGTTTCGGAGGCTTCGTGGGCGATGGCGGCTGCGGCATCGTAGCCGACGATTGGGGCTAGGGCGGTGCAGGTGGCGAGTCCTTGGGCAACCATCGAGGGGCCTTTGTCGGTGGCTTGGATTCCGGCGATGCATTGGCGTTGAAGGTTGGTACAGGATGCGGCTAGGAGGTCGATGGATTCGAGGAGGTTGTGTGCAGCGACGGGCATCATGACGTTTAGCTCGAAGTTGCCAGACTGTCCGGCTATAGTGATCGTGGCGTCGTTGCCGATGACTTGGGCGCAGACCATTGTGGCGGACTCGGCGATGACGGGGTTGACCTTGCCGGGCATGATGGAGCTTCCGGGTTGGACCTCGGGCAATGCGATCTCGCCGATGCCGGCACGAGGACCGGAGCCGAGCCAGCGGAGGTCGTTACAGATTTTCATGAGGCTCACTGCAACGGTTTTGAGTGCACCGGATGCGCTGACGACGGCATCGATGGTGCTCTGCGACTGAAAGTGGTTGTCGGTCTCGGAGAAGGGGATACTGGTGCGTTCGCCGAGTTTGGCGATGACGCGTTCGGCGAATTCGGGGTGCATGCCGATGCCGGTTCCGACTGCGGTGCCGCCGAGCGGTAGGACAGCAAGTTCGTCGAGTGCACGCTGGACGCGCTGGCGTCCGTACTCGAGTTGCCCGGTGTAGCCCAAGAACTCTTGGCCCAAGCGGATCGGCGTGGCGTCTTGGAGGTGGGTGCGACCGGTTTTGACGACGTTCCAGAAGTCTTTCGACTTTTCTCTTAGGCCGTCTTCGAGTTCTTGCATTGCTGGTAGGAGGGAGTCGGCAATCGCGACGGCGGCGGCGACGTGGATTGAAGTCGGGATAACGTCGTTGGATGACTGGCCTTTGTTTACGTGGTCGTTTGGGTGAACGGGGTCGCGGGACCCAAGTTCTCCGCCGAGGGCCTCGATCGCGACGTTGGAGATGACCTCGTTGGCGTTCATGTTCGTCGACGTGCCCGAGCCGGTCTGGAAGATGTCGACCACGAAGGCATCGTCGAATTCGCCGTCGATGACTCGTTGGGCGGCCGCGACGATGGCGGCGGAACGTTCGGCGTCGAGGGCGTCGAGATCAAGGTTGACCTCGGCGGCGCATTGCTTGACCTGTCCGATGGCCCGGATGAAGGAGCGACTGAAGCGGAGGTCGCTGATGGGGAAGTTGAGCTCGGCACGCCGGGTGTTGGCGCCGTAGTAGGCATCGGCGGGGACGTCTAGGATCCCCATGGAGTCGCGTTCGGAGCGCATTGGAGTGGTGTTTTGGGGCATGGTGGTGGGGATTCGTGGGTGGTTGTTTGAAGGATTCTAGGCAAGAATCAATATTAAAGCGGGGAGGGCGTTTTGAGAGACGGAAACTTCTAGTTTGGAGTGTGCGATGCTGATCTACAAGATGAGCACCGGATTGGTAAAATCGCGATTAGCACTCGCGGGCGAGGTTGGAAGTTTGAGATGGCGAGCAAGTGTCGTCCGTGTGCCTAACTTGGATGCTGAATATGACCGTTACCGAGTCGAGGCCTGAAAGCCCACAAGAATCTGGAATCAATGCAACTGATCGGTTGCAACTGCCCGATCTGGTGGTACAGGGGTTTCGCGGGCTCGACGATTTGAAGATCTCGCGTCTAGGGCGCGTGACAATGATCACGGGCAAAAACAGCGTCGGCAAGACGTCGGTTTTGGAAGCTATCAAAGTCTACGCGGCGCGAGGCACCTATTCTGCGTTGACCGACTTACTTGAGGACCGTGAAGAATTCGCCAACGCAAAAGGTGAAGACGGGGATCGCGCCACAGGCATCGATCTATCCGGTCTATTCCACGGTTGGGAGATCACTGATTCGAGCGAGATCACCATCGGATCGGCAGACCCCGACAACCAATTGAAGTTAAAAATCGGCGACGTGACCGAAGATCAACTCGAATTGTTCGGAAGATTGAACCCTGAGATATACGAATTCGGCGACAAAATGCTGAGTGCCCGTTTTAACGGTGTATCACATGATTTGCCGTGGGTTTTTTCTTTCGACGATTCCGCGGCCCGGATGACCTATCGATTCGACCGGAAATATCCGCAACATTTGCTCAGATCGCGGCAGCAACACATTCCTTCGGAAATACCGTGTGCCACGTTCGGTCCCGGACTGCCGGAGAATGTCGAATTGGCTGAAACTTGGGACGAGGTGACTTTTACGGAAGACGAAGCTCGGGCACTTGCGGCATTGAATATGGTGCTTGGGGGTGATGTTGTGCGGGTTGCGGCGGTAGGAGGAACGCGGGGACGACACAGACATGATGCGCGGTTGATCGCCGGTCGCCGAAACCTCAATCGACAGTTCCCGCTGAAATCGTTCGGCGATGGTGCTCTCAGAATATTGGGAGTAGCTCTCGCGTTAGTGAGAAGTCGCGGCGGATTTTTGCTCATCGACGAAGCCGAAAATGGGATTCATTACTCCATTCAATCCGAATTCTGGCGCATGGTATTGAGAACGGCCCATGAAAACAACGTCCAAGTGGTCGCTACAACACATAGTTACGATTGTGTGCTCGGATTCGCTCAAGCAGCGTCCGATATTCCTGAAGTTGATGGCCGATTGGTGCAGCTTAGCAGTAATTACGGCTCTTTGCGCTCGGCCGAGCTACCTGAACGCGAACTGGTAATTGCTGCGGAGCAACGAATTGAGGTGAGAGGTTGAGCAACGACCTCTTTTCGACGAATCGCAACGTGCTGTTGGTGGAGGGATTGGGAGACCTCAATTTCGTTTGGCATCTGCGAATGATGCTTGCCCCGGAATTACGGTTCGACATTGAGAATAAAAAGCGTCTGTCGCGATTATTGGACGCTATCTACGGAGAAATCGTGGTTGGTTCTCGTGATGTGGTTGGAATAATGATCGATGCCGACGATTCGATCGAGTTAAATTGGGAGAAAGTTGTCCAACGATTGGTAGAGTCCGGCATTCAGGTGCCTTCCAAACTCGAATCCAGCGGTGTAATCATTGAACCGACGCCGGACCGTCCACGAGTTGGCGTTTGGATCATGCCAGACAACAATTCGTCGGGAGAGCTTGAGAATTTCGTCATCGACATGATTGATGATGATGACACGGTTTGGCCGATCTCAAAGATGTACGTAGACGGGATACCGACCAGTGAGCGTAAATTTGCCGAGGGTAAGACCGACCGCGCCAAACTCTACGCGTGGCTTGCCACGCGTAGACAACCTCCGCACATCGGCGCGGCGATCGGCGCTGGCGATCTGAACTTGCAAACTGACGGATGCAATTTGTTCGTCGATTGGCTCAAACGCCTGTTCGTCGCGGAATCTCAGGAAGCGACGTAGGGGTTTTCACTCTGCAGCGTGGCGCTCGTCGTAGTCTTTGAAGGCTTGCTCGGCGGCGTTGAGGGCGTTGACGCATGCTGGGTAGCCGCCATAGAAGAGCATCTGGGTGATGAGTTCGACGATCTGCTCTTTGGTCCAGCCGTAGTTGAGTGCGCCAGTGATGTGCCCGGGCAGCTGGTTGGGCCGATCGAGGGCGATGAGAGCGGCGACGGTGCAGATGCTGCGGATGTTGCCGGGCAGGGATTCTCGCTGGTAGATGTGGCCGAAGAGCGTGGCGTTGATGAGGTCGAAGGCATCTGAGACGGACTCGGTGACGGGATTGGGGGTTGGGGCGCCGTCGTAGTACCAGTCACGCCACTCTTTGGACTTGGCTAGGAGGTCTTCGTAGTTGTGCACGGGGGATTAGTCCTTATAGGGATTCGGGTTGGAGCGCGTTTTTTGGGCGCGCAGGATTCAATTTTGGCATAGGGGGAGAAGTGGGTTAGGCGGCGGAACGCCATTCGGCGCTGTCCGACTGTTGTGGTTGCTACGATTTCGATTGGGGATCTGGATGGATCAGGTGGAAGTCGTATTCGTTGGTTTTGAAGTCGCGCTTGGCTAGAAACACGTAGTCAAATCCTGAGTAGTCATGACCGTCCCAGATTCTGAACCACGGCTCTAAGATTGGGAAAATGTCGTTGACCACGATCAATACGTACTCGTGTCCGGTTTGCACTTCGGGCTTCTTAGCTGCCTTTTTGGTGAGCGCATCAGATACAGCGCTGCGCAGCGCGCGCTCTCCGAATTTGGCATTCGACATCGCTCTCACTATCCGAGGATCGTGCTCTGGGTTTAGAGGATCACGTCCAAATTGCATGAGACGAGGCTTGATCAAGCCGTCAGCCATCCGAGTTATCTCTACATCGCATTTTCCAATTAACTCGATGGACGCGCTCCAATCCGGGAAAGTAGTGTCGCCATTCGGCTCTTGTCGGGGTTCGGATACTGACAGACCGCGTTGTCTCAAATATGTCTCAAAGCCATTCCAGACGCGCTTTTCATATTCAGATTTCTCCTCGTCGTTTACGAGGTACTCGAATATCGGTTCCCAATCTGCGGGCACACGCGCACGCATGTTGCGGTTCTCGTAGTTATCGATCAAAGCTCCGATGCCATCCATTCCGTAGTCAAGCCACAAATAAACCGGAATCACCAAATTGAGGTTTGATTCATTGACACTTAGCATCCCTTGAAATCTTGATCCTTGGTACTCTCTGCGAACCGGAGGCTGGATCAACCCAGCCGTCAGCTTCACCGCGTCGCTTTCTGATTTCTCGTCATGCAGGATCCATAGCTCCGATTTGTCCTTTTCCAGTGACGAGAACTCCGGCTCGTTCAATACGTGGGCAATCCAGTTCTTCAAGCCCTCTTTGTTTTTCACTCCTCCATTGTTTTTGTTGTTGGCGAAGGGTGCATTTAGCCAGTCAGTCTCGCTGGCGATAGCAACTTGGAGTATCAGAGCCTCCGACGCAGTCTCGTGCGAATGCCTTATGAAACCACCACTCATGTTGTAAACAACACCCTCAAAATCGGGATCGTCAGGCCCGACCTTATCGACATGCACAAAGGGCGGGACCATTCGCGAGCGAGCTACTTTTTGCGCGAGCGAGACATGGAGCGGCATGACGAGCGTCATGAGTGATCCTCCAGGCTGCAATCCGGCTTATATGACGGAAACTTGAAATTCGTGTGGATACTCAATTTCGTATCCCTTGCTCACGAAGTTTCGATATCAGTGCAGCCATACTTCCTTTGCCTTTGGTGCTGTTACACGCGCCGCATAGGAGTTGGAGGTTGTCGATGTGATCGTGTCCGCCTTTATCGCGCGGGACGATGTGATCGACGGTGAAGTTTCGGAATGGGAAAGCTACTAGACATCCGTTGCATATGCCTTCCTGTTCACCGAAGAGGGTGTGTTTGTGGGTTCGGTAATTGGGTAGTTGACCTAAGTCGGTTCGTTTGGGAATGTCGGTTCTGTGGATGGATTGGATGCCACCCATCAATCCGAGTTCTTCGCGGGCGCGTTTTTCCACTAACCGGACTGCTAGCGGCGACAGATCAATGCCAATCCATTGCCTTTCCCTTCTCTCGGCGACTATGCACGTAGTGGCACAGCCACAAAACGGGTCGAGTACGATGTCACCCTCGTTTGAGCTCGCCCGGATGACGCGTTCCATCAACGCCAAGGGTTTTTGCGTTGGGTAGCCAGTCCGTTCTTTCCTTGAGGCGTTCTTGATGTCCGTCCAAAGATTCGTCGCCACCTGCGCCTGGTCTTCTGTCAAATACCGTTTCAAACTGGGTACGCCGTTCCTTGACCAAAGCACTAATCCTGCCGTATCAAGTGCATCCAATCGATCCTGAATACCGTCGATGCTTGTGTAACGAGGAATCAACTTCGACTCAATGTAACGCGCGTATTTGTGTGTTTTTGGCACGCTCCAGTGCCTTCCGATGTCCGTTGGGTTGTAGCCTCGCCACGCGTTGCCGGCTTCACCGTTGCGTGTACCGGAGCCAGTAAGGTCTCCACTTCGGTACTTCCCGTGCCGATCTTGGTGTCGGTAATACGAATCGACATAACTAGGGTCAAGAGCCTGCGTAACCGCGTTCGTTGGTGGCGCACCGTATACCAGAATCGTGTCTGTGACTCTTCCGAAGATCGTGTCGTTATGTGCGCTGGTGCGTTTCCATTGAATGCACGATTGAAACGATTCGCTACCGAAGATGCTGTCCATCATCATCCGCAGATATGCGTTCGCGGTGTCGTCGCAGTGCAGATAGATGCTACCTGTTTCCTTCAACACTCGTTTCATCTCGATCATGCGCGACGACATCATGATGAGGTACGCCATCATCCCTTTGCCGTGCGCGGATCCGGCGGCTTTGACGACGTCGTAGAGTGCTGGTTCTTGGTCTGCGATCAGGCCGTGTTCCTCGGCCTTTACATCATCCCAAGTCCATGTGTCTTTGAACGCTGCTCCGGCTGCATTGCTACCGATTGGTGCGGCGTAGTTGGCGTTGGAGTTGAATGGCGGATCGAGATAGATGAGGTCTACGCTATTGGAGTTCATTCCGCGCAGGATGTCGAGGTTGTCGCCCTCGAAGATCGTGCGGTTGGCGATTTGTTGTTTGGTTGCGGTTGTCATTCTGTCCTGCCGTCTCATCTATCATCGGTCTGCGAAAATCGCATCGTATATGTGCAAATTTAACATATTAGTAGCAGATTGATTTCAAGTGATTCGATTGCGGGGAAGCAGTGGATTCCGGCTTTCGCCGGAATCACGACGCGGCGATTCCTAATCCGTCTCGAACCGTCCGCACAGTTTTTCAGCTACCTTGGCGCCCATCTCGGGAAAATGCCTCAACAACAGTTCAGGGTCGTCGATGGCGCTGATGCGGATGTTGTGCTGTGTGCGTATGTGCTTGACGGTAGCTGCCAGTTCAGGCATGTACGGCTCAACCAGCGTTTTGGCTTCCTTGTACGAGGGATCGTCGTCCAACGACACGCCTTGCACGATCGTGTACTGATACCAAACGGCGAGACCTTCTTCGAGCACGTTGGATTGTCGTCCCTCTACTTCGATGTTCCATGGGTCGATCAGATGGACGCATTCGTGGGCGAGTTGCCAGATGGCGAGGTTGGCGTCGTTCTGTGCGTTTCCGGTTATTCGGATATTGACGTGTCGGGATCGTTCGTCGGTCTCGCGTCCTGGGTAACCGGTGTGCGGGAACCAGATTCGCGGCTTGGCATCGTGAGTCGTGTCGAATTCTAGGCCGACGTAAGTGAATTTCGGATCTCGGGGACCGAACAGCTTCTCGATTTCGGTGAGGAAGACGCTCGTCAACTGCGCAAGGGTCAGAGAGTAAGTCCCATTTGCGTCACGACTAGTGGTGAACGGCGATATTGAGATCGGCACGATTTTCTCCGATGGAAGGCGTTATCTCCGATACCGCGGAATGCTCCGCAGATACCTGCGCGACAAGAGTATGGTGCCGGCTGTCAACACGAACCCTACGACCGCTATCGCCAGCACCGCGATGTCCGTCCCAATCTGCGTTGCCAGCCAGCCGACGTGGAGGGCGCCGATGGGGCCGGAGCCGATGGCTACTGCTAAAACGCCTAGGACGCGGCCGCGCATTTCGGGCCGGGTAGAGGAAACGACGATGATCGATTGCATGGCGCCGAAGCCGGACATGCCGAAGCCGCCGACGAAGAGTAGGGGGATGGCGAGCCAGTAGTAGGGGGTGAGGGCGAAGGCCGCGATGATGCAGAGGAAGCTGAGGGAGGCGTAGGTGTAGACGCGGGTGTAGTGTCGGGGTTGCGCGACGGCGGCGATGGTGAGAGCGCCGAACGTGGCTCCTAGTCCTTCGATGCTGAACAGGAGTCCGACGAGGACGGGGTCGACCATCAGCTTTTCGGCACCGAGCACCGGAACCATCTGCTGGTAGGGAAAGGCGAACAGGTTCATCGTTATCGTGATGATGATGGTGACGAGTAGCACTGAGTCACCAGCGATGTGTCTGATGCCGGTGCGGAGGTCGAAGTTGCTACTGGTTGCGGGTGTGCGAACGTCGGAAGTCGGCGGCGTGCGGATGATGAGCATCGAGACTGCAACCATCGAGGCGATCAAGAACAGGCCGCATCCGAGGAAGTAGACGGCCTGCATGCCGATTTGTTGGAGGAACGCGCCGCCCACGAGAGGGCCGATGACGCGCGAGAAGTTGGAAGATGCCATGTCGACGCCGAATGCTGAGGAGACGCGATCGGCAGGCACGGCATCGGCGATCATGGCGCGTCTCACCGGGAAGTCAGTAGCCCATACGATTCCGGCGATGAAGGCTCCAGCGGAGACGTGCCAAAGTTCGATGCGGTCGGTGAGGACCAAGAAGCCGAGCACGAGGTAAATGCCTGAGAGTGTGATGTTGGCGGTGGCGAGAATGGCTCGTCGGTTGACGCGGTCGGCAAGGGCACCGATGAATACGCCGAGGAGGAGCATGGGTGCCATGCGGAGGAATCCGATGAAGCCGACTAGGAATGCGGATTCGGTGAGGTCGTAGACGTAAACACCGAGAGCAACGGTCTCGAGCCATCGCATGGTGTTGTTGGAGATGCCGATGCCCCAAAGCCGTGCAAAGTCGCCGTTGAGGACGACCTTGAAGCGGGTGATCGGATTACCAACGCCAGGTCGACGTCGTCTACGTGATGCTCGCTTGGGTCGTGCCTCGCTCGGCGCGGCTTCGCGAGTCGGCGAAGGGGTTTTCAGCTGTCGCCCCCATTTGTCACGAACTGTGGGCGCGCGTTGCTCCAGTGGCCGAGGCCTTCGAACTTTGCCGCCTCGCTCCAACCTTGCATGTTGTTGTAGTGACGATCAAGACCATCTCGCCTCTCGGCAGGGAACGCGATGCCGTTGCGGAGGAGGATGCCGTTCACCAGATTCTGGTTGACGTAGACGTAGCGCATCAGGCGTCCGAAATCGTCGGTTTCCGTCTCGTCGGCCTCCAATACGACCTCGCTATTGGCGACCAGTTGCTGGTTGGCCAAGAGGCCAACGTCGTACCAGAGGCTATTCAAGGGCAGTGGTTCGACGCCGATGTAGCGGACGGTTGCGGGTTCGCCGTCGATCTCAACGATGATGGTGCGAATGTCGATAACTTCAACCACTTGCGCGGGCACGTATTGGATCTGCTGCGGTTCGTCGGAACCGAACGATCCCAAGAATGGCCCAGCGAGACCGGCAAGAAGTCCCAAGACGATGAATATCGATACCATGGCGATGCCGGCTTTGAGCCACCACGCGGTTTTGGGTTCGGTCTCGGTTGCCCAGCCGTCAGCAACTCGACGGTCGATACGCTCAGGTTCCTCTTCGTCGTCCACTTCGACTTCGTAGAAGCGATAGCGAAGATCGATGTCGTCATCCTGCGCGCCACGATCTTCATCATCGTGGTCCGGCCCCTGTAACCTTGTGCTCATCTAGTGTCGACTCGCTCAGAAACGAGAACGTTTCGTATATGGCAACTCTAATTTCTGAACGGTATCTAGCACATGGGTAAAATCGCAATATGACCACCATCGCAGAACCAGTTGCAGTCCCCATCACGGCACCGACCACGGGTGAGTTCAATATCGAGCACGAGTTCACTCCTCAAGGCGACCAACCGGCCGCCATCGACCAGGTCGTCAGCGGCATCGGCGACCAAAATTTCAAGCACCAGACGTTGCTCGGTGTCACTGGGTCCGGCAAGACATTCACGATGGCGAGCATCGTCGAAAAGTTGCAACGCCCGACACTGGTGATTGCTCACAACAAGACGCTCGCCGCGCAGTTGGCGACCGAGTTTCAGACGTTCTTTCCCAACAACTCGGTTCAGTACTTCGTCTCGTACTACGACTACTACCAACCGGAGGCCTACATACCTCGGTCGGACACCTATATCGAGAAAGAGACGGATATCAACGAGGAGATCGACCGCCTACGACATGCGGCGACGCGTTCGTTGATGACGCGCCGGGACACGTTGATCGTGGCGAGCGTGTCTTGCATCTACGGTTTGGGTTCGCCCCAGGAGTACAACCAGATAACGTTGCGGCTTCGTGTGGGAGATGAACCGGGGTTGACCAGAGTGACGCGGCGGCTTGTCGGGATGTACTACGACCGCAACTTGATGGACTTGCGGCGTGGCACGTTCAGGGTGCGTGGCGACTGCTTGGAGATCATGCCAGCGGACGAGGAGTTGGCCATTCGAATTGAGTTCTTCGGTGACGAGATCGAACGCATAACGATCATCGACCCTCTGACCGGCGAGATACTCAACGAGGCTCAGGAGTATGACATCTACCCGGGCAAGCACTTCATCACACCTGAGGAGGAGTTCGCCGATGCGTTGAAGGATATTCGTACGGAGTTGGAGCAACAGCTAGAGCTGTTTAGGAACGAGGGGAAGTTGCTGGAGGCTGAGCGGCTTGAACAACGCACGCTTTTCGATCTTGAGATGATGCACGAAACGGGGACGTGTCCGGGCATTGAAAACTATTCGCGCCCGTTGGGGCGACGGCCGGCGGGCTCTGCACCGTGGACGTTGTTGGATTACTTCCCGGAAGACTATTTGATGTTCATCGATGAGTCACACATGACGCTTTCGCAGATTCGTGGGATGTACCACGGCGACTATGCACGGAAGACCAATCTAGTCGAGTACGGTTTTCGGTTGCCATCTGCGATCGACAACCGACCGTTGACGTTTGAGGAGTTCGAGGACCGGGTGAATCAGGTTGTTTATGTTTCGGCCACACCGGGTCCGTACGAAAAAGCGCATGAGGAGCAAAGGGTTGAGCAGATCATCCGGCCTACTGGACTGATCGATCCTGAGATCGAGGTTTTGCCGACCGAGAATCAGGTCGATGATTTAATCGAGCGAATCCGCGCGACGACGGCGAAACAGCAACGAGTGTTGGTGACGACGCTGACGAAACGAATGGCGGAGGATTTGGCCGATTATCTGCGGGAGCTTGGGATACGAGTCCACTACTTGCACTCGGAGATCGATACGCTCGAGCGCACAGAGATACTGCGCGACCTGCGGTTGGGCGTGTACGACGTCGTGGTGGGGATCAACTTGCTGCGTGAGGGATTGGATCTGCCCGAGGTGTCGTTGGTGGCAATTTTGGATGCTGACAAAGAGGGTTATCTTCGTTCTGGTACGTCGCTGATACAGACGGTGGGCAGGGCGGCGCGGCACATTGAGGGAAAGGTGGTGATGTACGCGGACAGGTACACCGATTCAATGAAATTCGCTATTTCGGAGACCAATCGTCGTCGGAAATTGCAGACTCAGCACAACCTCGACAACGACTTCACTCCTTACAGCATCGTCAAAGACATTAAAGACATCAATGATCGGGTGCGGAAGTCGGAGCCTACGGTGTTGGCGGACGCGGGCGAGCCGTTTGGAGCCGAGATGGGTTTGCCGAAGGACGAGTTGACGCGGATCGTGAAGGACTTGGAGCGCCAAATGAAGAGGGCGGCGCGAGAAATGGAGTTCGAAACCGCGGCGCAGTTTAGGGATCAGATCTCGGATCTGCGAAAGCTGCTGGCGGAGGCGGGGTAGTAAGGCATGCCTAGAAAACCGCGGCGACACCACTCGTTTTTGCACTATCAATTTAACGGCCTGATACCGCCGTTGCAATCGGGTGGTCAGGATGCGATGCGTGACTACGTCGAGGATGCAACCGGCGATTACAGGTCTCAGGTAAGGCGTTTCATCAAGAGGATGGTGATTGGAATCGTCTCTGGAGCATTAGTTGGCGCGTTGTTCGGATTATTCGTCGCAGCGGCTTTCGGAGGCGTCGCGGCCAATTGGCCCATGATTGTTTTCACCGGGTTACTAGGCGGGATCTCCGTTGCATTTGCGGTGTGGAGTTACGAGGCAGGTCATCGAAGGTGACGTGACAATCGGCGGGAACCCGCCAACCTTATACTTGACGCAACGATTCTCAACTCCCCGGAAGTAGCACCGAGAACTCATGCCTCCCATCAAATCCGGCATTTTCATAATGCCGTTCCACGACCCTGTCAAGCCAATCGCTCAGACCTACGATGAGGACATGGAGCTTGTGATCCGTGCCGACGCGTTGGGTTTCGATGAGTTCTGGATCGGCGAGCACCATACGATGGCGTTTGAGAATATGCCGATGCCAGAACTGTTCATCGCCGCAGCGATGCGGGAGACACAGAACATCCGGATGGGGCCAGCGCCGGTTTGTATTCAACAACATCATCCGGTGCATGTGGCGAGTCGGTTAGCGATGTTGGACAACCTTTGCAAGGGTCGACTAGATTTGTGTTTCGGAATGGGGAGTGTGGAAACGGATTTGGAGATTCTCGGTATCGAACGTGGAGATTCTCCGATGATGGTCGTGGAAGCGATCGAGATGGTGTTGGCGCTGTGGGCTGCGGATGGTCCGATTGATCTGCAAGGTAACTATTGGAACATCTCGATGAAGGAGCACATCGACGATGCGGTTGGTCTCGGCATCACTCACAAACCGTACCAAAAGCCGCACCCGCCGATTGCGATGCCGATTACATCGATGAACTCGGGCACCGCCAAGGCAGCGGGGCGCAAGGGATTTCAGCCGTTCGCTCATAGTCTCATCGCCAACAACGTCGTCGCCAACATCTGGGACACCTATGAAACGGCAGCGGTCGAGGCTGGGAACGAGCCTGATCGGTCTGACTTCAAGATAGCGCGCGCCGTATTCCTTGCTGACACGACAAAAGAGGCGCAGAAACGGGCGCGTACCAATTCCGTCACGGGTGGGTTCCAGTACATCTGCAATCTCATGGACCGCTCGGGGCGTGATCGCGGTATGTTCAAGCGCGACCCATCAACGCCTGACGCTGAAGTTGATGTCGACTACTGGATGCGCGAGCAGATAATCGCCGGTGATCCAGATTACGCTCTGGAGCGGATCTTGCAGATGACGGAGGAAACTGGGAAGTTTGGAACGCTAGTGATGATGGGCTACGACTGGGATGACAAGGATGCCTGGGTGAACAGCCTTGAGTTGTTTGCCAGGGAGCTGATGCCGCGAGTCAACGCGGCGTTGGGTGACTAATCCGCGTCGACCACTCAAGAATCGGGTCGTCTAGGCCAGTTCTATGTCGGTCTGGCCGAAGTCGTCGCCCTTGAATAGCAGAGGCTCACCCGAAGTGATTGCGAGCGCGTAGGAGAAGCAGTCTCCGAAGTTCAATCCGGCTGGGTGGTTGCCCTTCCCGAATCGGCGCCAAGCAACGCGGGCGGCTTCGGTTTGTTCTAGCGTGACGGGCACCAACTCGATACCGAATCTGTCCAACAAAGCGTCAAGAGCGAAACCTACCGAAGGACCCGCTTTACCCTCCAGCACCATCGTTGCCTCTAACAGGCTAGCCACCGACACTCGGCGCGGCCAAGCGCCTACGACTTTCTCTTCAAACTGGGCGGCATCATCCTCATTCAAAAAAATCGCGACGATAGCCGAAGTGTCGATGATCAAATCGGTTCACCATATTCCCCGTACATTCCTTCTATGATCTCCTCCGCGGACGGACCGGCGTTCAACTTTTCCGCGAATCTGTCACGGATTGCGCGAATATCCCGGAGGAGAACTTCTCGATCGCGTTCGCGCTTGATTTGCTCAACTCGCTCTCGCAATACGTTCGTGATGGCACCGGTCATTGTGTCGTCAGTCAATACGGCGAGTTCTCTGGCGAGATCGCAGGTTTCTTTATTTTTGATGTTCAGAGCCATGGTTAGTGTCAGGGTAGACGGATTGCTAATGTGTCTACCATACCAGGTTTCATAGGTAATGCCTTGCGACCCGATACAGCGTCCAAGATTGTGAGCAACCGGCGTTGAAGGGAAATTCTGTTTCGACGAGAACCTAAATCGCATCCTCAGATGCGGCGATGGCAGCGAGGTCGGTTCGGGAGTACGAACCTAACGAACGGAAGTTGAACTCGGTGTAGTTCTTGAGCCACTGCATGGAGATTTTCGTGGCGTCTTGGTAGCGTTTGACGGCGGAGGTGGGTGCGTTGGGGCCGAGCAGGCGGATGATGTCTTCGCCTTCGTCGGCGATGATGGATTTGAGGAGCGACAAATCGTGGGTTGCTCCGGTGTCTTCGGCTTGCGCTTCGTGGATTACGCGCTGTGCCATCTGGGCGACGGAGATGCGAGCAGTGGCGAGGTCTTCCATTAGGGCGGGGCGACGTCCCGGTCGTCCGTCCAGTCGGTCGATGCCTTTGGCGCCGCGGCCTCCAAGCCATCCTTCTACGTATTCGATCAGGGTTCGGGCATTTTGCCGGGTACCCTCCTGAGTGACCGGGCCCACGGGCGTTTCGATATTCACTGGGTAGTTGTCCGGGTTTGCCATGTCGCGTGACGGCTCCCAACCGCTATTGCGGAGGTCTTTGAACGGGTCGCCAGCGGATTTCATGTGGTAGATGTGGGCGACCCAACCGCGCAGGAAACCCTGTTCGGCCTCCCATGTCTTGTCACCGCGCACAGTCGCTGCCGCCTCTTCGTTGACTTCTTGGTCGCGATGGGGCAGGGCGGTGGCCATGCCGCCAATGGGGACGGCGTTGTGCTTCATGCAGACCGCGACGAGACGGCGGAAGATGTTGGCGATGAAAGGAGTGGTTGGAACTGCGACACCGAATCTGTCGGGCCAAAGACTCGATCGGTCGGCCATCACGTATTCGAGCAGAGACGCCTTTAGGTCCCACCGTGCTGCATTCAATCCGGCAGCATAGGGTCCGAGGGCGTGGAGGCTCTCCTCCATCGTCCAAACCAAGGGCAGGGACTCGACGAGTAGTATGCCGCGAATCGTTGCGTCTTTTAGTCCGGCAACACGGTTCTGGATAGAGGCGAAGAGGTCGCGATAGAGTGCCGCCTCTTCAGGTGATTCGGTTTTGGGGAGGTAAAAGTAGATCCCTTGGCCTCGCTCCGCCTGAGCCTGTCCGGCGTGGTAGAGGGTGAGTAGGGAACCCAAAACGGTTGCCGACACTGGTTCGCTGTCAACGAGCAGATCAGGGTCGTCGAGATGCAGACCTCTCTCACGATGCATGAAGAAGGGTATCTCGCCATCCTGAATCGAGTAGCTGCGGTCGCGGGCCACGTTGTAGAACGTCAGTGAACGGTCAACCGCGCCTTTGCGGTTGCGGGCGGCGAGGAAGGTGTCGTCGAGGAGATGACTCGCGGAGTCCTCATCATCGTCAAGATCGCCAGCTGCCCGTTCGCCATCAGGTCCTGGATTGAGGGCGTTGATGAACATCGACGTCATGTGCGCCGGGCCGGAAATCTCGATGCCTGGATCCCAGAGTTCGGATGGCATGTCGGGCACGGACCAGTGGGTCGTCGTGGCTGCGCTCGCAGCTAAATGCCCAGGTTGCACGCCGCGGTGAACGGCCGCGTCGATCATGTCCAGCCGCGCCTCGCGCAAACCGGCGATGCGGGTGCCGAATTCATCTTGGAGCGAAGCGACCAATCCCTTGACATCATCCGTGAGGATGTCGTCCCAATCACCGACGGCGTTACTTTGCACCCTGTCTGCGTCTGCCATATCGTCCTCAGTCGACTCGTAAGTCGGGAATTGCGTGTTGATTCAAAGCGAATCAACATCTTATAACGTGAAGATTTTCTGGTCTCTTGCTCGTGTTTGTCGGTTGGTGTTGGGTTCGGATCCCAACAAACGAAAACTGGCCTCGCGCACGAAACGCGAGGCCAGTTAATCAGCTATCTGACGTAGCCGGTCGGCAGTGCACTACCTTAGTTGAGGTGCTCTTTCATCTCCCAGACGGCGCGGCTGCGCTGAAGCGTTTTCAACGCCGTGCGTTCGATCTGGCGGATGCGCTCGCGCGTCAAGTCCATGCGGGTACCGATCTCTTCGAGCGTGTACTCTTTTCCATCCTTCAGACCAAAGCGGAGTACCAGGACCTCGCGGTCGCGTTCCTCCAGTTCGTCGAGGATGTTCGAGATGTCGTTGCTTAAGAGTCGCTGAGCCGTCTCTTCTGGCGGTGCCAAAGCTTCGCGGTCAGGGAGCAGGTCTCCAAGCTCGTTGTCTCCGTCTTCACCGACTGGCGTTTCGAGCGACATCGGCTCTTGGCCGTTCTTGAGGACGTCGGTGACCTTTTCCACCGTCATCTCGACGCGTTCGGCGATCTCCTCGATCGTAGGCTTGCGGTCGTATTCCTGTGCAAGTTCGCGAGAGGCGCGGCGAACCTTGTTCAATGCCTCGTACATGTGGACCGGGATACGTACAGTTCGCGACTGGTCGGCGATAGCCCGTGTTACACCTTGTCGGATCCACCATGTGGCGTAAGTGCTGAACTTGAAACCCTTGCGATAGTCGAACTTGTCGATCGCCCGCATTAGACCGATGTTGCCTTCCTGGATCAAGTCCTCGAAAGTCAGGCCGCGGTTGGTGTACTTCTTGGCGACACTAACCACCAAACGGAGGTTGGCCTTGCCGAGGTGGTCGCGCGCCTTTTCGCCGTCGTGCATGATGGACGACAGATGCGATTCGAGGATCGAACTGGCTTCGGTCAGGTAAGACTCGTGCCAAGGCTCGATGCCTTCATCAACAGCCAGATCTTCGATCTTCAACTCCGGCGGCATCACGAGGCTCAGATCGGACGGCAAGAGGCTCGAAAGGATAGCCAACTCGCGGACAAGCAGACTAGTCTTGTCCAAGCGACGCTTCAGACGAGCATCTTTGGTGTTGAGCTTCTGAGCTTTCTTGCCACGGCCCTTCTGCGCCGTCTCGTCAAATACGCCGAAACGTTCCATGAGGTTCGTCGTCTCGTAAATCTCGAGCGTGTCCGCCAAGTAGCGGAGCAGGAATTCGTAAGGCGGCAACTTGGTGAGATCTTTGACCTGTGTGTCGCGCGCCGCGTTGATCATCGTGCGATATTCGAAATCGACCAGCAACTGCTCTAGGGTGACGGGCTTTGGCTTCGCCATGTAGGTCGCAACTTGGTCCGCGATGAGCGCGAGTCGGCTCAATCGGCGCAAGACAATGGCTACGACATCTACGGCCTCGACCAATGACGGGTTGTCGGGCAATTGATCTCGATTGCGCGGATATTCCTTAAAACCGTGGACGGTCAGCAGAGTACCGCGGATGTCCCATTCGATGCGTTCCAACCAGTTGGCGGATTCGACACGTTGCGAGAGCATTGCCTCGTCGGCTTTGCTCAGTAACTGAACATCGCCGATCTCGCGAAGATACATCCTGACGTTGTCGTCGGTGGCAGAATCTTCAGTCGCGGCGGCCGGATTTATCTCCGGACCTTCCTCGCGCGCGGCTTCCCACGCTTCCAGTTCAGTTGACGCATTGGCTGCACCGATTGACGGCGCGCCTTCGTCGTCTGACGACAAATCAGCAAAACTAAAGGTGCCTCCGTCGGTCTGAGGCATCACGGCAGTGCCGGTTTCGCTGGTTGTCAAGTCCGTCTCGTCGTCGGAGGCGTCGTCAACTTGAGTGTTGGCAATTGTCACCAATTGATCAGTCCCCTTTCGTTTAATCTTTCAGACAATCGATTTGCGTTCTGCGTTTTGTTTTGTAAATCGTGCAATTTCCGGCTCGCAACGGTTCGTTTTTCGTGTCGTTTCTGATACGATGTCGCTCAAAAGCGCTGACTTCGCCATGTTCATCGGTTTGTAATAACCCTGAGCGAGCTTAGGCAGCGTCGGTCCGGCAAGAGTAGTGCGGATAGCACTCAGACCATTTTCTAGGATTGCGGTTTGCCTCTTCTAGGTGTTACGGCGCGAGTTGCGGTGAAGTTTCGTTTGCGCTTTGTAAAGTTCCGCGCGGCGCGATTCGTTGGAATCGAAAACTGACCGGTGCGGAAGTTTTCAGTTTAGCAGGATTCGCAATTTCGCGTGTAAACCGAATTCCGTAGGAAATTGTGCCGCGAAATCCTAGTCGGAAACGATCCTTGCGCGGGTCGGGATCGAGCGTACGAACGATTGATTAATGGTGGGTATCAATCCCAATTGATAACGAACTTGCCTGGCGCTCCAGCCTCAAATCGTTGGTAAGCCGCCGGTACTTCTTCGATATCGCAACGACCTGTAATCAACGACCCAAGCGGAACGTTGCGTCGCGCCGTGAACCGTGCGGCTTCTTCAAGCCCAAAGGTGCTGAAAGTCCATGACCCGACCAACGTCAAATGTCGATGGATGATGTCTGGACTGGGCGCGACGTGGAAATCGCCGCCTTCGCCCACGAAACAGCAACGCCCGAATATCTTCGTCGATTGCACCGCGGCGAGTCGGGTTTCATGGATACCGATAGCCTCGAGTGTTGCATCAGCACCTTCGCCGTAAGTCATGTCGAGTATCTGATCGACCGCGGATCCGTCGCTGTTGTCGACGACTTCCCATGCGCCGGCGCCCTTCGCCATCTCCAATCGCTCCCCGGAGATATCGACCGATATCACCCTTGCTCCCATCTCGGCGGCGAACATCACTCCCGCCAAACCAACGGGTCCGGCTCCGAAGATCGCGATCGTGTCGAGCCCCGAAAGTTGCAGCTTCTTCAGACCATGGAACGCCGTGCTCGCTCCGCACGCCAGAAACGCACCGACTTCATAACTCAATTCGTTCGGTAGCGTCAGACACGTAGATGCGTGAGCGATCATGTAGTCGCCGTGTCCGCCGTGCCTCGTGCCGCCGTGAATCATTCGGCCCGGCCACTTGCACAGCTGCGACCATCCTTTTCTGCAATGATCGCATTTCTTGCATCCCTCGTAGTGATGCTGCATGATGCGATCTCCGACACGTAAATCCTCAACACCCTCGCCGACGATCGCAACTTCACCACAAGGTTCATGACCCGGCCTGACAGGGTCACGTTCCAGTTCTTCCTGCGAAAACGGCACCCGATACCGATGGAGGTCGGAGCCACACATCCCTGACGACCGCATCTTCAGCAGAACGTAACCGGGCCCCGGCTCTTCATCCGGGTAGTAGATGACTTCAGAACGGTGGTCGCCTAGGAATCTGATCCCTCGCATCGCTGAACCTCCGCGTTTTTAGGCCGACAGAGCGACATCGTCGACCGTCTTCGTTCTCGTTCGATGCAGGAAGTCTAACGTGCATTTAGACTCTGCATCCACTTGCAAATACAATTCGTGAAGTTGACTCAGCAGATCGGAGTTAGTCGCACATGACAGCAACCACAACACGCTTCAGTTACGAAGGCCTGTTCTCGGAGCGGTCGGAAGATTCGCCTATCAATAGTGTTGCCCACGCCGAATACGACTTTGCGGTAGCTTATCCAGCGCCCGAGACGTCGCCGATGGACGGGCTGATCGGCGCATTACAAACGGCCATGGACTCGCGCGGTGACGAGGTCGCCCGCCAAATGGCCTACTATCCGCAGCCCGCAGGTTCGCCCGAACTTCGCGAATATGCCGCTTGGAAGCTCGAGTACGACCGCGGCTTCAAGGTCGGCATCGACGACATATTGATCACCGCCGGTTCCGGCGAAGCGATCGGCCTTGCGATACAGGCTCTAACAAACCCCGGCGATACCGCTATCACCGAGCACTTCGTCTACAGCGGAACACTCAACCAGTTGCAACGCTTCGGCAACACTGTCTACGGCGCCGAAACCGACGACGAGGGCTTGGTTCCCGAAGCCGTGGATGAACTGATCACAAAGCTCGACGCCAAAGGCAAGAAGCCGAAGATGATTTACACCATCGCGGAGCACCAGAACCCGATGGGTCCGACGCTACCGTTGGAACGTCGCGAAGCGATTCTAGAGATCGCACATCGGCACGGTGTCCCGATTCTCGAGGACGAGTGCTACGTCGATCTCCGTTTCGATGGCGAGGTTCAACCAGCGTTCCGAATGCTTGACGACTCGGGCATCGTTATCCACGTCGCATCGTTCTCCAAACTGCTCGCACCGGGACTTCGAATGGGCTACTTTACGGCCGCGCCTGAAGTCTTGCGCAGGGCGATGAGTTGCAAGTTGGGTTCTGGTCCCAACCAGTTCGCGAGCTACGCAATCGAGGGATTCCTGCGAAACAGCCTCGACGAGCACCGTGATCGGTTCAATCCACTGCTAAAGCAGAAGTGCGACGCGATGGACCAATCTCTGACCGACCACTTCACCGACGTCGGTGCGACGTGGTCGAAGCCCCAAGGCGGTTGCTACACGTGGCTAACTATGCCAGAGGGAACTGACATCACCGCGCCGCGGGATGAGATCTTTGCGGAGGGCGTCGGCTACAACGGCGGCGTTGGCTTCGCACCAAACGGCGACGGCCAGAACTGTGCTCGCTTGTGCTTTGCGTTCGAGACACCAGAGAAGTGCTACGACGGCATCGAGAAACTTGGCAAACTCTTCAAGAAACGCGGGTTGATGTAGGGGCAGGTTTGAAACCTGCCCCTACCGGTTGGCAGGGATCGTGTGAAATCCTTCGAGCAGCGCGACCTCTTCAGCGTTACCGATATACATAGGCGTGCGATGGTGCAGTTCGTCCGGTTCTAAGTCGCGTATCCTCGTGGTCCCGTCGATTGCCGCGCCGCCAGCCTGCTCGGCGACGAATGCTAACGGAGCGCACTCAAACAGCAGACGCAACTTCCCGCTCAGGTTACCTTTGTCGCCGGGGTAAGCGTAAATGCCGCCCTTCATCAGATTGCGGTGAAAGTCGGCGACTAGCGCGCCGATATATCGGCCGGTGTAACCTTCGGATTTGACACGAGCGACCCAAGCTTGGTCGGCGTCGTGCCATTTGGGCGAATTGCCTTCGTTTGCGGAGTAGACGTGTGACGATCCGTGCGAGCGGACGTTCTCATTCGTAAGCAAGTAATCGCCTAATGTCGGGTCCAACGTGAAGAAGTGGACACCGTCGCCCGAGGTGTAGGCAAATATGGTTGACGAACCGTAGAGCACGTATCCAGCCGCTACCATCTCGTTTCCGGGTCTCAAGATGTCGACATCCCCAGCTGGGATCCCCTCACTGAGCCGTCTGTAGACGCCGAAGATCGTGCCTATCGGCGCCGCCACGTCGATGTTGCTGGAGCCGTCGACCGGATCGAAAACCACTACGTATTCCCCGGTAACTGCCGCGTCTCCGCAATCGATCATCCCCGCGTTCTCTTCCGAGCTCATCGCGCAGACCAACCCCGTCGAAAGCAACGCTTCGGCCACCACGTTGTCACCGATGACGTCGAGTTTCTGCTGTTCGTCGCCAGTAACGTTGGCAGCGCCTGCGGATCCGAAGAAGTCTCGCAAAGCCGCTCGGTTAATCTCCGAGGAGATAAACTTGCCCGCCGACCCGATGGCGTTCAGTAGCACTGCCAGATCGGAAGGGCTGGCAAATTCGTCGTTGGAGTTACCCGACGCAAACTGGAAGAGATTCGGTGGCGTGACTGGCATTGTTCGCAAACCCAGGATTCGTAGGGATCATCACATGTTTTCGTGCCTGAATTATATGCCTCTACTTGCAATATGACTCGACGATTGCGTGGCGACCAACTTTGGCGCATGCCGTATCATTTGCATCAAGCCGATTTGGCACTGAACTCAGCTAAAACAGGGCATCGCAGGCGGACCGACACAGGTTTCAATCGGAGGTTTCAAGACTATGGGCAACGAGTTGCACGCTATCGCCAATGCAATGGTTGTAAGGGGCAAAGGCATCCTCGCAGCCGACGAATCTACTGGCACCATCGGACGCCGATTGGCATCCATAAACATGCCGAATGAAGAGCCGAACCGACAGGCATGGCGACAGCTCTTGTTCACTTCTGAGGGATACGGAAAGTACATCAGCGGCGTCATCCTCTACGACGAGACGCTCCGGCAATCTGCCGACGATGGGACGCCGTTCGTGGACATTCTGCAGGCCGACGGCGTCATTCCCGGCATCAAAGTTGACATGTCTACCAACCCGCTTGCGGGTGCTCCCGGCGAATTAACCACTGACGGGCTTGACGGATTAAGAGACCGGCTAAACGAGTACTACGAACTCGGCGCGCGTTTCACAAAGTGGCGCGCAGTCATCACGATCGGTGACCACATCCCGTCCGACTACTGCATCAACGTCAACGCCCACGCCCTCGGTCGTTTCGCCGCTCTCTCGCAGGAGGCTGGACTAGTACCAATCGTCGAACCCGAGGTCCTGATGGATGGCGATCACTCGATAGAAATGTGTGAATGGGCGACCGAGAAGACGCTAAACCGCACGTTCGCGGAATTGAAGAATCAACGCGTAGACCTCGAGGGCATGGTTCTCAAACCCAATATGGTTCTTAGTGGCGCCGATGCTGAAGATCGCGCCGACGCTGCGGCGGTCGCCCGCGCCACCGTTGACTGTTTCCGACGTACCATACCCGCCGCGGTGCCCGGCATCGCCTTCCTGTCAGGAGGGCAGGGCGACGAAGAGGCGACCGTCAACCTAGACGCCATCAACAAGATCGCCAAGGCGGAAGGCGCACCGTGGGAGCTGACTTTCTCGTACGGACGCGGCCTACAGGCCACACCGCTCAGCACATGGGGCGGCAAACCCGAAAACGTGCCCGCGGCTCAAAAAGCCTTTATTGAACGCTCGATCGCAACCGCCGCCGCCCGCGAAGGCCAGTACGTTTAGCCATGCGAAACGATATCTCCCGCCTCGTTGCGACGCGGCACGACGAGATCGTAGCCACGCGTCGGTACCTCCATGCGCGACCAGAAACCGGCTTCCAAGAGAACGAAACCGCAGCTTTCATTGCCGGCCGCCTTCGTCAAGCTGGACTTGAGGTCACGGAAGGCATTGGTAAAACGGGAATAGTCGCAAGGTTGAAAGGCGGCAAACCCGGTCGAACACTCGCCATACGAGCAGATATCGACGGATTGCCGATAAACGAACTAACCGGCCTCGAATTCGCATCAACCAACGGTAGCATGCACGCGTGTGGACACGATGGCCACATCACCATGGCACTGACGGCGGCAGAGATTCTGGCCGGCATCTCAGACGAGATCGCAGGCGACGTTGTATTCATATTTCAACCATCGGAGGAACTCTGCAACGGCGCGATTGCGATGATCGAAGAAGGTGCAATGGAGATCGCCGAGGCCGATGTCGTCATCGGCACGCATCTCTGGAACCAGACTCCGACGGGCTACGTAGGCGTCAACCAATCGACGGTCTTCGCCGGAGCGGACCTTTTCGAGATTTCAGTGAAAGGGCACGGTGGACACGGCGCGATGCCGCACCTGACTGTCGATCCGGTAGTCGCGGCTGCCAACATCATCAACGCTGCGCAGACCGTTGTAGCCCGCGAGATCTCACCCCAAGAGATGGGCGTCGTAACTTTCGGCAGCATTCAAGGCGGTTCTGCCGGCAATGTCATCGCGGGCGAGGTACAGCTCAACGGGACGATTCGCGCATACAACGCCGAAACTCACCAGACCATCGCCGACGCCGTCAGTCGCATCACTACCAACGTCTCAGAAGCGCTTCGTGCGACCGCCACCTATACGCGTCTCGCTGGGACGCCGCCTGTTATCAACGATCCCGACGTTGCCAACTGGGTTTCAAGTATGGCCATGCAAACCATCGGCGAAGACTCCGTAGGCGATCTCGAACCGATATCCGTTGGCGACGACATGGCCGAGTTCATGAACCGTGTGCCCGGAACCTACTTCATCCTCGGCGCGTCGAAAGAAGGCACTGAAGGACATCACAACGCCAAGTTCGACTACGACGAAGCGTGCCTGCCAATTGGGACGGAGATATTCGTGAGGGCGGCGTTGGATATCGAGGGGATGCCGTAGCGTATCCTTGCAATCAAGGGTGTCAACCTACCTCAATCGAGTCAATCGAATATGATCAAACCGGCGAAAGTAAAAGCCCTCGACGGGTTCAAAATCTGGATTGAATTTGAAGATGGCGTTTCCGGCGATGTCGACCTTAATCACTTTGTCGGGAAGGGCATTTTCACAAAATGGGAAACCCGCGAGTTCTTCGACGATGTCAAGATCGTCTTCCCATATCGAGCAATCCAATGGGGTGGCACTGACGAGCTCGAGCTGTGCACTGACACGTTCTATATGCAATTGACTGGCAAGACATTCGCTGAATTGACGCCGACCGTTGACGAGGTCGCGCCCGTTGCCTGAGATCTGTCGTTTCGACGGCATCTCATTCCGCATTCATCCAGATCATCCGCCGCCACACATTCACGTCTGGTATTCGGGCGTGGATGCGACCGTTGAAATCAGGGGATGTCGGATCAGTGACCCCGGCCTGCCACCCCGGGTCGCTATGACTGGCCGTGAATGGGTGTCACTGCACGAGGAACAGTTACTTTTGGCGTGGGACCGCGCCCAAAACCACGAACCCGTCGGAAAAATCCCGCCGTTGCGTTAGTCATTGACCAAATCAGTAAACCGGCGCCGCACCACCGTCGACGTTAACTGCCGAGCCAGACACGTAACTTGCCGCCGGTGAGCACAGGAAGGCGATGACATCGCCTGCTTCGCTGGCCTCGCCGATGCGTCCGAGCGGGACTCCGCCGCCAAACGTCGCCCAATGGTCTTCGAGAGTGTAAGACGGGTCGCTGGCGTTGGCCGCTTCCCAACGGACACGATGCTGTCGGCTCTTCAATACGCCGACACATACCGTGTTGACGCGGACGCCATACTCGCCGAACTCTTTCGACCATGCCTTGGTCAACGAAATGCCGGCCGCGCGTGACAGCGAGGTCGGTTGACTTCCGCCGGCCGATGCCTTGCCGCCCGGCGTGGTCGTGTTGCATATGGCACCGCAGTCAGACTGCTTAAGATAGGGCAGGGCGTAGCGGGTCATATAGATTGCGCCCTTGACTTTCAAAGTGAAGTCGATATCCAGCTGCTCGTCAGTCATGTCTTCAAAGCGCGAAGCCGAAGATGTTCCCGCGTTGTTGACCAATATGTCGATGCCGCCGAGCTGTTCGGCCGCCATTTCGACCGCGCTCTTCACCGCATTCTCGTCGGAAACGTCGGCCGGAGCAGCGATCACAGTGCTACCGGTCTCGCCACTAATCTCAGCTGCTACAGCCTCGAGATCGGATCGCGTTCTGGAGACCAACGCCACGCTTGCTCCTTCAGCCGCCATTCGGTGCGCAGCCGCTTTTCCAATTCCGTCGCTCGCGCCGGTTACGATCGCAACCTTCCCTGTTAATCCAAGATCCATATCGTCAGTTTCCTTTCTGGTTGCCGGACCGCTTCGATCCGGTATGCAAACGAGTTCTTTAGCCTAAATTGAAAGTATCGCGTCTCGCGGCTCAGTAAACTGGCGCCGCTCCGCCATCTATATTCACGGCCGTTCCCGAGACGTAGCTCGCGGCTGGCGAACACAGAAACGCAATCACATCGCCAGCTTCGTCGGACTCTCCGACGCGACCGAGCGGTATGCCAGGTCCGTAAGCCGCCCAGTGGTCTTCCAACGTGTACGACGGGTCTTTCGCGGCCGCCGCTTCCCAATGCCGGCGATTCTGACGACTCTTGATAGACCCTATGCAGACCGTGTTAACGCGGATGCCGTACTCCCCGAACTCCTTCGACCACGCCTTGGTCAGCGAGATACCGGCCGCACGAGAAAGCGATGTCGGTTGCGCGCCACCGGGCGAGGCCTTACCCGCTGCGGTGGTTATGTTGCAAATTGCACCGCAATCCGATCGTTTGAGATAGGGCAGAGCATAGCGCGTCATGAATATGGCGCCTTTGACCTTGACCGCAAAATCGGACTCGACAAGCTCGTTGGTCATGTCCTCGAATCGATGAGCGTTCCCTTGACCAGCGTTGTTGACCAAAATGTCAACACCTCCCAAACTCTCACCAACCGCTTCGACAGCGCTCTTCACGGCATCTTCGTCCGAAACATCAGCCGATACCGGTATCACTCTGCTACCGGTCGCACTACTGATCTCCTCCGCGACCGCCTCCAAGTCAGACAAGGTCCGTGCGAGAATCGCCACGCTCGCTCCCTCCGCCGCGAAACGCTCAGCCGCAGCCTTTCCGATGCCATCGCTCGCACCCGTTACAATCGCCACTTTCCCTGCTAATCCAAGATCCATACCAAGGTTTCCTTTCTCAATTCAATGTCTCGTCGGACTGCAATGCAACGGTATCCGTTTGCCGAAGGAGACGTTATACATTATCGTGAAAACTTGATCCACAATAAACCGCCTCTAAGGATCGGCCAATTGACGAAAGACCAATCAGTAAACGGGCAAGCATCCGACACGGATCTGCTCAACTTCGGCAATCAGCCGGTTCCGCGGCGCGTCATCTTAGGCCCCGGCCCGAGTTCTGCCAGCCCGCGTGTCCTCAGGGCGATGTCTCAACCGATCATCGGCTACCTCGACCCCGCATTCTTCACCATCCTTGACGAAGTCTCGGCGCTCCTCGACCACGTATTCATCACCAACCAGACAACCATGGTGGTCGCCGGTGCCGGTTCCGCCGGAATGGAAGCCGGGCTTTCAAGTCTCCTCGAACGTGGCGACAAAGCCATCATCTGCGTCAACGGCTTCTTCTGCGAACGTCAGATCCTCATGTGCGAGCGATTGGGCATTGAAGTGGTTCGAGTCGAATCCCGATACGGAAAACCGGTCGATCCACAGATGCTGGAAGACGCGCTAAAGGCCAATCCCGATACCAAGTTGGTGTCCGCCATCCACGCCGAGACTTCAGCCGGTGTGGTGCAAGACATCAGCACTCTATCCGCGCTGGCACACGACTACGGCGCGTTGTTTATGACCGACGTCGTCACATCGCTCGCCGGTACCCCCGTCGAATTCGACGCTTGGGAGGTCGACTACGCATACGGCGGTTCACAAAAATGTCTCGCCGCACCTCCGGGCATTAGCCCCGTAGGCATATCCGATCGGGCACTGGAGCACATCCGCAATCGCAAGACATTGCCGAGTTCGTGGTACCTCGATCTTTCTCTCATCGCCAACTATTGGGGTCCCGACCACGTCCATCACCACACCAGTCCTGTCAGCATGATCTACGGACTACGAGAAGCGTTGGCACTGGTCCACGAAGAAGGATTGCAAACTCGTTGGCTGCGGCACGAGAAAGTGGCGCAGGCGCTACGAGCAGGCCTCGCCGCGTTGCATCTCGATTCCCCAGTCGATCCTGACCACCGACTAAACCAGCTAACCGTCGTATCCCTGCCCGAAGGCGTAGATGACGGTGAACTGCGATCCGCACTGCTGGACGAATATTCCATCGAAGTTGGACGCGGACTCGGACAGTTTGCCGGCAAAGTTATCCGCATCGGGTTGATGGGCGAGTCGTGCGTTCCTGCGAATGTCTTTGCATTGCTCAGCGCCTTGGAGCACATTCTCCCCAGATTGGGTTACGAAGTCCCAAGGGGCGGAGCAGTAGCCGCTGCGTCCAAAACCCTCGCCGCCGATCCTGCGCCAGTGGCGACGATCTAGGGAACCGGGGTGGGCAGGATTCAAGGATCTGCCTAGTGGGATGTTCGTTGAAGCGGTTGGATTTCGATTGCCCCGCGATCAATAGCGTCGAAGCAAACGGAACTACCCCGCAAAAGATCCATGCCGATCAGCGGTCGGTCACCGCTCTCCAAGACCGATATCTGTCGCCAATCGTTGTCCCAAAAGACGGTAGCTTGAAACTGGGCTACCGCTTCAACTTCCAAATTCGCGAATTTAGCGTCGATGCGCCTTTGGAACTCAAGTTCAAGTTCTTCTCTGATCGCCTTGGGCAAAATAAGTTGCCCGGAAAAACCAGTGTCGATCTGCGCCACGTAAACATCGGATTTCCCCGTCGGACCTTCGATGTAGATCGGATACATCGCAATCAACTGTCCACGGAAATCCCTGACGTAACCTGTGCTCATTGACCGAACTCTTCTCCTCGATCTGCAAGCTGATGGGTCGGAAATCCTATCCGTCCCGCCCGGATGCGACGTCGCTCCTCGCGAAGTACTTCATCAAGTTCATCAGGTACCCCACCGATGTACTCCGAAACAATGATGATGTGCCGCAATTGATAAATGATCGCGTCCGGAACGCGGGCCCGTAGCACCTCAGAGACATCGTCGTTGTCGCCGACCACCCATTCGAGAGATTTGCCGTCGATAGCAACGTATCGGCCCTTATCTGCCTCGGTGAGTTGGTGTTGTACGTGTTCGAAATAATGAGTCTTTGCGCGATCCGCCGCGACTCTGATCTCTTCCTGAGTTGGGTTTGGACGACGCACCATAAACATATCCTCCTAACATTTCAATACCGACGTGCTTGGACGTCGCCATGATAAACGGGGTCTGTGACTAGGTGTAATCTCCACCCGCCCGATACGCCTCATCCATCAAGTCCACAACGTACCTAACCTCAACATCTGACCCAACCCGCACCAACGCGTTTTTCAACTGGAGCGCACAGCCAGGATTGCCGGTAGCCATGTAACTCGCTCCGCTGGCAATGATGTTACGCGCCTTGCGATTCCCGAGCCTCATCGACATCTCGCGTTGGGAAATTGCGTACGTCCCCGCAGACCCGCAGCACACCGTAGGTTCAGCCATATCGACCAGTTCTACGCCGGGTATCGAGCGGAGCAGCGCGCGCGGCGGGTCGCTGATGCGTTGCGTCGAAAGTAGGTGACAAGGGTCTTGGAACACGACCTTGGCGTCGATCCGTCCCGTCGGGGCCTCATACCCATACTCAGTTAGCAACTCGTGGACGTCTCGCGTCTTGCTCGCCAACTCCCCCGCCTTCTCGTCGCCGTCCAAGAGTTCGGCGTACTCTTTCATTGTCGAGCCGCATCCCGCGGAAGATGAAACGACTGCGTCGGGGTCCATCGACAACAGTGCGGAAACGTTGTTGGCCGCCATACTGCGAGCGGTCGCGCGCTCACCGGCGTACATGTTCAACGAACCGCAACATCCCTGTCCTGCCGGGAGATGAACTTCAAAACCGTTGTGGACTAGCACCCGGATCGTCGATTCCATCGTGTCTCCGTGCATCATAGACATGACGCAACCACCCAATACCGCAACTCGTGCTTTGATTGGTCCTTTCGGTTTCAGGACCCTGCCATCGGCGATAAAGAAATCCTCGCCCATCGTCGGCAACGATTCATCCAGGTAGGTGTAACGCTTGGGCAACGCCTTCATCACACCGATCTTTTTGGTCAGATCCCGCGCTCCAGAACGTTGGTAGAAGCGCGTCATCTTGCCGAAGGTTCGCATGAGTTTGGGTTTCGGCAAAAGGCGGTTGAAACCGACCTCGCGGGCGAAACGCTCTCGCAACGGACGCTTGACCCGCGACTTCATTTCGGCACGCGTCGCCATCATGATCCGGCCGTAGGGGACACCTGAAGGGCATGCCACCTCACACGCCCGGCATTGCAAGCAGAGATCCCAATGGCGCGTGACCGTAGGCGTCATCTCAACCCGACCCTCGTTCACCGCCTTCATCAACGTCAATCGACCCCGAGGCGACTCCGCTTCCAAACCCGTCTCAAGGTAGGTTGGGCACGCGTTCAGACAGAATCCACACTGCACACATTTGTAAAGATCGTCCTCTGAGGGCGCATGTTCAGTGACGAACCCTCGTTGGGATGTGTTCGGTGTTGATTTCAATCGGGCTGCCCTGCGTTCAAATCCTGAATGCGAAACGCCCCGGATTCAATATCCGATGCGGGTCGAACTGCTCCTTCATATTCTTCATGATTTGGGCAGATGATGCGTCGATGCCGAAAACGTCGATTTCGCTCTTCACTGCAACTGGGCAACGCTCGACCATCAGAGAACCGCCAACGTCGCGAACAATGCGCGTCGCATCGTTGACGAATGCGATTGCCTCTGGATTACCAATTTCCTCAACGTTGAACTTCATCGAACCATAACCGACATCGAAGATCGTCGACGTGGGCGTCGCTCGGGTTCGACCTAGCAACCTCTCGAGCCGACTCATCAAATCGACGCAGACTGAAGGTTTCGCCGCTACCCGAACACTTACCGTAGCGTTATTGCCCGTCGCGCCGGCATAGGTCCAGATATCGGCTTCTGACGCCGCAGACAAAATCTCGTAACCAGACGCTGGAACGGTGCCGGCCAATCCAGTCAGTTCGTTCACCTGACGAGTCAGCGCCGCTTTCGAACCGGCAACTTGGACGAGCATCAGATACCTCGGGCCGTCCGATGTCACCTCCGCGTCCATGTGTCGATCGGCGGCCAACTCCCGTATCGCTCCGACCGCCCACGAACCGGAATACAACCGCGCTGCCTCCAACGTCACACTCATGTTGCTGACATCCGAAGCCGCAATTGCAGCCGCGCTCAACCGATCGAACCACATCGCAACCGTCTGCGTCCGCTCGGCGATCGGAATCAACTTTATAGCCACGCTCACGATGACACCGAGAGAGCCGAAAGCGCCGGTGTGAAGGCGATGCAGATCGTAGCCTTGGACATTCTTGACGACGCGGCCGCCAGTTTTCGTGGGTGTTCCGTCGGCCAAAACGACAGACATGCCAATCACCCAATCCCGGATACCGCCGAACCTAGGTGCGAGGCGGCTAGGGGCGTTTGATGCCACCGAACCACCAATCGTCGCTTCCGAAGGCTGAGCAACTTCAAACGGCAATCGTTGATTCGACTCCGCCAACAAGGACGCCAGTTCACCGATCTTCACACCTGCATCACAAACCACGGTCATGTCGCCGGCGACATGTTCAACGTTTGAATTCAAACCCGACAGATCAAGTGCAACGTCGTAATCCGACGGAACATTTCCAATCGCCATGCGCGTCCCGCCGCCCCATGGGACAACCGTCTTGCCTTGACGAAAAAGCTCCGACAGATGCAACACCACGCCCGATTTTTGAGTCGGGCTAACGACGTCCTCGGGAATCAACCCGTCAATTCTGAAGTCGCGCAACCTAGATCTACGTTTCGGAGGTTTCCACGTCGACCTGCCAACCAATACCGAACTTGTCGATGCACGAGCCGAAGTATGATCCCCAGAACATTTCGTCCAGCGGCATCGTCACCTGACCACCGTCCGACAACTTGGTGAATACTTCATCGGCTTTTTCTCTGCTCGACAGCGAGTATGAGATCGAAAAGTTGTCACCCATAGTGCGAGGAGGCGCGAATGGAGGTGGCACATCCGAGCCCATCAAGATGGATGAGCCGATCGGATACGAAACATGCATCACCTGATCCATCACGTCCTCGGAGACACCCATGTCATCCGGACCGTCTCGGAAGGTCTGCATCACCATGAAATCGCCGCCAAAGATCGACCGATAGTAATCGAAGACCTCGCGGCAGTTGCCGTCGAAGTGAAGATAGATTGTCAGGCTCAATGCCGCCTCCTAATGACGCTAACGTAGTGAACTAGTGTAATCCTGGTTGTAGGTGCCTCTTACCTCCGAGTAAGTCGTCCTCACAGCATCGCTCGCCGCCGTCGCTTCATCGAGCGCTTCTTGAGGAACGTCTTCGTGCCACGCCTCTAGATTCGAGCGCACGTGTTCTACGGTGTGGGCGCCCATAATGCACGCCGTAACCGCCGGGTTGCTGATCACCCACTGCGATGTCAAAGCGTTCATCGAGACCCCATGTTTGTTCGCGATCGCGACGATATTCTCGACAACGTCGAAATTGGCTTGCGACCAATACGTTCGCCGGAACGACTCAAAGTGCCTGAAATCGGGCGAAAATCGGCTGCCCGGCTCGGCCTGGTAGTGCAGATCTTGCCCGAGCAGCAAACCTCCGGCTCTCGGCGAGAATGCCATGACGCCGAGGCCGAACTCAGCGGAGACTGGAAAAAGCTCGCGTTCGGGGTCTCTTGCCAACAAGCTGTATCTGGTTTGCAAGCAATCGAAACGACGCGCCCCGAGCTTGTCCGCTTGCCATAACGCTTCGACGACCTGAAACGCAGCGAAGTTGGCTACACCGATATAGCGAGCCTTCCCGGCTTCGACGATATCGCTATACGCAAGCACGAGCTCGTCGATCGGCACATCAGGTGGGAAGTCGTGGATCTGGTAGAGGTCGATGTAGTCGGTTTGCAAGCGACGCAACGAATCATCGATCGCCTCCATCACATACTTGCGACTCACCTGACGATCATTGGGTCCGTGGCCAAGGCGTCCGTTCCCTTTGGTGGCCAAAATGACATCATATCGCCGTCCCTGCATGAACTTGCCGACAAATGTCTCTGAGCGACCTTCTTCGTAGACATTGGCGGTGTCGATGAAGTTCACGCCGCCATCGAACGCCGCAGCCATCACTCGCAGCGACTCCGCCTCATCCATCTGTCCGCCGAAGTTATCGCCACCCATGCAGTACTCCGACACCTTCAAGCCAGTTCTGCCAAGTCTTACGTAGTTCATGGGATTTCCTTTTCGACGCGGTCGGATCTGACCTGATGATCCACGCGCCTTTAGCGACAAAGTCTAAACCTGCGCAAACGTCGTCCTTACCGCCTCGCTCGCCGCCGTTGCCTCATCGAGCGCTTCTTGTGGCACGTCTTCCTCCCATGCCAATAGGTTAGACCTCAACTGCTCCTCGGTCCGAGCGCCAACGATGCATGAAGTCACAACCGGGTTGCTGATGACCCAACGCAGCGCCAACGCGTTGGCAGAAACGCCGTAGCGCTCGCCGATCGCGATTATCTTCTCCATCGTCTCGAACATCGGCTCTGACCAGTAGCTATTGCGGTACCATTGCGACGCCCGGAAATCGTCTGCGAATCGCCCTCCAGCTTCGGCTTGGAAATTCCGATGCTTACCCAGCAGAAATCCTCCTGCTTGAGGCGAGTAGGGGATTACTCCAATTCCGTACTCAGCGCACACCGGAAACAGTTCTCTCTCCGGATCCCGCATCAACAAGTTGTACTGGGGTTGGACGCAGTCGAAGCGACGCGCACCAAGACTGTCTGCCTGCCACAACGCCTCGACAAGACGATACCCGGCGAAGTTCGACACGCCGATGTAACGTGCCTTTCCCGACTCAACCACATCGCTGTAAGCCTGCACAAACTCATCAACCGGAACATCAACCGGAAACGAGTGGATCTGATAGAGATCAACGTAGTCCGTATTGAGGCGACGCAACGAGTCATCAATCGCCTGCATCACGTATTTACGGCTGACGAACTGATCGTTCGGACCGTCACCGACGCGACTGTTGCCTTTAGTCGCAAGAATCACGTCGTATCGACAGCCTTGAATGAACTTCCCGACAATCGGTTCCGAGCGACCATCCATGTACGAGTTGGCTGTATCGATGAAATTAACGCCGCCATCAAAAGCCGTACCCATGATGCGGAGAGCTTCCGCCTCGTCCGTTTGCCCACCGAAGTTATCCGCCCCAATGCAGTACTCCGAAACCTTCATCCCAGTTCTGCCTAGTCTGACATAGTTCATTCAATCGCCTTTCGTGACGTTTAAGCACGCCGGTTGGTCCCAATTGGTCGGCGGATCGACTAGTTTTTCGGTCTGGCTTATGCAGTCTTGGAGAACTTTAAGGAATTCACGTTTGTAGTTTCTTTTGGTGTGTTGGACGTTCCACAATCCGGAACCGCCAATCTCTTCTCTTTGGGCTTGGTGACCGAGCCAATTGTCTGACTGTCGATCGATTGGGTCTCTTCGCCAATTGCTTAGCAATGCGATGGCATTGCGTTCGATGGACTTGCGTTCGATGGACTTGCGTTGGTTGCGGCTGCTTTCACCATCTACATTTATCCATAGAAACGGCATGTTGCCAATGTACGTGCTGATGCATCGGGAGTGATTGTGCTCTGCCGAGCGCCTGCCGGCGTTGGATCGCGCTTTCAACGCGCGGTTTAAGTGATCTCGGAATACTGACCTGCCGCCATCTTGTTTGTGTTCGTATAGACGGTGCCAAAGTCGGCTTTTGGACCTTACAGTGACAGCGTGGGTACCTACTCTAACCACGCGTAAGTCGGAGTTGGAAGTGGCACGCATTTCGCCGTCCTCGAAGAAGAAGTAGACGCCACGCATGGGCCACCCCATATTCCAGTGGCATTCCGAAAGTTTGCGCTTCCCGCCGACCCGTTCCTCGAGTTCCCCCATCAACTCGTAGAAACGCTCTGTATCTGCTTTGCGTTCAGACAACGACTTACGCCACCCTCATCATCATGACACTGGCCTGCCCTGATTGTGGCGGATAGTTCATTAGTTCAACCGCTTGAAACTCATCAGCTATCGCCCGCACTTCAGACATCGCTTCTTCGCTTGCACGTTCGCTCCATGCGTCCAGGATGCCGTCCAATTGATCCAATCGGCGTGCGCCGAATATCGGTGCCGTCACGCCGTCATGTTCAGCGACCCACTGGAGCGCCAATCTGATCACGGGCTCGCCGTAACGTTTTGCGACTTCGACGAGTTTCGCAACCGTCTCGTGGCGCAAATCATCGCCGTATCGACTTTTCAAAACCCCGCCACGGGAGTTGTCGCGATCCCCAAATTTTGAATCCGACTCGTAGGAGTCGAGATGCTTGCCTGTCAGGAAACCGCTTGCCAACGGGCTGTAGGGCATTACCGCAACACCATGCTTCTTCGCCAGCGGAATCATCTCCACCGCCAAACCGGGTTGCAGGATGTTGAAGACGCTCTGGATCGCTTCGACCCTATACAGATTCCGAACATCCGAAGTCCACAGCGCCGACGCCAACACCCAACTCGGGAAATTAGAAGCCCCGGCGTAGACCACCTTGCCTTGGTGGATCAGATCGTCAACGGCCCGCAACGTCTCCTCAATCGGCGTCTCCGCATCCCAAGAGTGACAGTAGAGCAGATCGATGCGGTCAGTCTTCAACCGCTTGAGCGACGCCTCGACAGTCCGAACGATGTGGTACCTAGATGCACCGATGTCGTTAACGCCGTCGCCAACCTTTGAGCGGTACTTCGTGGCGAGCACGATTTGGTCTCGTTGGCCCGAAGCTCGGAAATAGTTACCGATGACACGCTCAGAATCACCGATCGAGTAGGAGTCGGAAGTGTCGAGGAAGTTGATCCCCGCGTCGAACGCCTTCGCCATGATCTGATGCGAAGTCTCCTGATCGCAGCCCCACGGATTGCCAAAATTGTCAGAACCTAAGCAAAGGTTCGAGACCTTCACACCAGTCCGACCCAGTTTCACATATTCAATAGGGATGACATCACCTCCAACGAATCAACGATGCTCTAATCGATGTTAGCCGATACGGTCGCGGCCAACAATCTTTGATGCATTCTGGTTCGTATTGCGTGAAAGCGTTTCCAAGGTTATTAGGTTTCCGAAAAGGATGACTTCTGATGCGGTTTCTGACGGCAATCTTCATTTCGTTGATCGGTTTTTCGACCATTTCGATGGCGTGCACCAATCAAGACCTTCCGACGGGCGCGGCCCCGACATCGGTCCTCGAAGGCGTCGAGATTGTCGAAACGATTCCCCCAACCGCGGAAGGAGACGAACCTGATCCGCTCAACCCCGATGGCCCAAGAAGCGGCGGCGTGCTCGCCGCGCCGATGATTTGGTGCACAATTCACGATCCGGCAATCGACTCGGCGCTGGGAGTTTTCGGGATCGACAATGTGCCGCTGGCGACCGAAATTCACGCAGGTCTGACCAAGCTCAGCGACGATGCCAATGCGCCGGTTCAATTGGAACTGGCAGATTCTTACGACGTTCGTGAAAACGGACTCCTTTACGAATTCGTGCTTCGCCAAGACCTCAAGTTCAGCGATGGGTCGCCACTAACCGCAAGCGACGTTAAATGGAGTTGGGAACGCGCCATCAACTTGTCGGAGAACGCCGGCAGGGCTCGTGACGTTTTCGGATTGATCGAAGGGGCGAGAGCAGTAATCGACGGCGAGAGTTCCGACCTTACAGGTGTGAATGTCGTTGACGACCGAACTCTCAAAATCCACCTGACGCAACCTCGCGCCGAATTTAGTTCGTTGATGGCCGATCCTGTTGCGTCGGTGTTGAAAAAAGACAACGTTTCGCAATGGATGACCACGTGGGAAGCTGACGGTAGTGAGTACGAACTCGGCCCAACTGATCAGGACAATTTACCAGTTGGCGCGGGGCCGTTCAAACTAGTCGATTATTCCATTGGATCGGATCCTGGGCATTGTGCCATCGCACGCAATCCGCACTATTGGGGTAGACCCGCTTATTTGGACGGCGTGTGGTTCCGACCGGAAGTGATGATACGTGAAACTGAGAGGACCGGCAGCGACGTGATGACAATGATTGAGACTGATCCACTTGCGTTCGTCAATGAGGAGGCAGACTACGAAAGCACAGACTATGTAGTCCAAGGCTCGGAGGCAGACTACCCTCCAAACAATTTGATTGAAGTCGAAGGTTCAGAGATGTTCGAGTACGAGCCAGTCCCGACGATCAGTTTCCTCGTTCTCAACGCGGCCGCTCCTCCCTTTGATGATGTCCACTTCCGTCGTGCTGTGGTAGCCAGCGCGGATGTCGAATCGGTCGTACGGGGATCCAAGCAACATCGACGTTTGATCACCGACGACCTGACTACGTTGGAACTAACCGATGTACACCCAGAATTTGATCCCGAATTGGCTGCGACACATCGCATTGCTTCCAGATACTCAGAGCACGACGACCAATGGGAACTTGGGTATCTGATGCCAAACTCGTTCTTCTTCCTTTACGAATTGGACGGTCTATTTAACACTTGGAACGAAAAACTCGACCTCAAAGTCGAAGAAGACCCTTTTGGACACGATGTAATCGACGAATTTGGAGGGCGCAACAACACCAAATACCACTTCCGGATGTACCACGTGGTGCCGGCATACCCGGATCCATCGACAGTTCTGCGCGCTATCGTCAGTCCCTTCGGTGAAATCGGCAAAGCTCCGGAATTCGTCGAGTTGGAAAACTTGCTCAACGCGGCCGCGGTCGAGTTGGACGGAGTAAAGCGACACGAAATGTATCTCGAAATCGAGAACTACCTAGCCGATCAGGCGCTCGTCATTCCCATTGAAGTAGTCGCTGGGTCCGAAAGCTACCGCGTTCAACCCTGGGTCCACGACTTGAAACCACCTAAGTATCCGGGTTCAGTGTTTCACAACGTATGGCTCGACCATCGCGCGCCCAATCGGGAACTCCCATTACCGTAGACCGCTCCCGCTCATCAACGCTCGACATCAATCCATCGCCGTTCCGCCCACGACTTGTGGATCGCGTCCACGATCCGCGCCGCCTCAAGCCCAGCTTCGAAACCGGTGTCGATCAACGACTGGTCACCGGCCAATGCCCCCGCCACGAACCGCTTGTACGGCTGTGAATAGGGCGGACCCGGATCGATTTCAGCAACCGGGCGGTTTTCACCTGACGAACCAAGTAATCCGTCGATCCCGTTCGTGATGATCCTGCCACTCGAACCAGCCACATCGACGGTGACGCCACTGCCGCGCTCCTCGCCCCGCTGCACAAAGCTCGTGTGAATGACCGCATAAGCACCATTCACATACTCCAGCAGGAACGCCGAGGAATCGGGAACGGCAACGTCGAATCCATTTCGCGCATCAATGAACTGCCGATGGTTCTCAGCCGTGTTCAACATCGCCGAAACTCGGGCTACCTCACCGTTGAGCAGGCGAGCCATATCGAATACGTGAATCAACTCGTAGACCGTGCCGCCGCCATGTTCCGGCAGGAAGCGCCACGATCCCACATCTGGCCGAACGTCCTGCTGCATCGTCATTCCCCACCTGATATTCACGTAATACACATCACCAACGTATCCCGCGTCGATCAGTCGCCCCATCTGGCCGACGGTTGTCCGAGCACGCTGGTTGAAGTTGACGGCATGGATCACACCCGCCGACTGAGCCGCGTCCAACATCACTTGACAGTCTGCGGCATTCAACGCCAACGGCTTCTCGCACAGCACCGGGCGGCCTGACGCGATGGCATGAAGCGCATACTGCTTGTGGGAGTCGGTAGGAGTGATGATGTCGATCGCGTCAATGTCCGCGTCATCCAGCATCGCCCGGTGGTCCGTGTAGCCCTTTGGCACGTCCCACTGCTTTTGCATCTCGCGCAGTGGCCCCTCCGACCGCCGCATGAACGCCACCACCTCGGCCTCCGGAATATCAGCGAATGCCTCCATGTGCTGCGCCGCGAATCCACCAGCTCCGATGATGCCGATTCTCAATTTGCGATCACCCATTGACATTTTCCGTTAGAGTTCCAATTTGACGTGAACTTTCACGGTATCACGCAGGTGATTGTCGCCATTGACGCGCACATTTAGTGGGTCAAGAGGAACAACTTGGCACTCGTATCTCGCTATCGTTTATCGTGCCGATCGATAGCGATCGAGATCAAACCGCCTGCAAACCGCCGGGCCCCGTTGCCCGGAAGGCATCCTCCGATATCCCGTATGCGCTGCCGTGAACCGCGCCGCCGGGGAACACCTTGCCCGGATTGAATCGATCGCCAGCTCCAAAAGCAGGGCGTAGCTTCGCCATCGCGGCCATGTCGGCTTCGGTGAATACGAGCGGCATGTAGGCCTGTTTCTCAATGCCTATACCATGCTCACCGCTGAGCGCGCCACCCGCGTTGACGCAGGCCGCCAATATCCGCTCGCCACACTCGATCACGCGACGCACCTGCGCTCGGTCACGACCGTCGAAAAGTATGCATGGATGGAGGTTACCGTCGCCAGCGTGGAACACGTTCCCAATCGTCAATCCCAACTCCTCCCCAATCTCCCTGACTTGACGCATCACATCTCGCAGCTTTGTTCGAGGAACTACGCCGTCGACGAGATAGTAGTTGGGAGCGATCGTTCCGAAAGCTCCGATCGCACCTTTACGAGTCGCCCACAGCACCGCTCGTTCCGCATCATCCTCCGCCTCGCGGATCTCCGATGAGTTATTCGTCCGGCAGATATCTCGCACTCGCTGTCCATGCTCATCAACTGTTTCTCGCAGTCCGTCGAGTTCAACGATGAGCACCGCCTCCGCATCTTCGGGATATCCGGGGTGATAAACCGGTTCGCACGCATCGATAGTTACGCGGTCCATCATCTCAATGGCCGATGGCACCATCCCCGCGCCGATGATGTCTGAAACCGATTGCGAGGCATCATCCAACGAACGGAACGCCGCTAACATCGTCAACACCGCCTCTGGTTTTCGCATCAAGCGGACCGCCACCTTCGTCACGATTCCCAACGTGCCTTCAGATCCGATAAACGCACCGCGCAGATCGAACCCAAATGTATCCCGCGACGTGCCACCAAGCCAAACCTTCTCGCCATCCGCTAGCACCACCTCGACACCTAACACATGGTTCGTCGTCACACCCAGCGCCAAACAATGCGGACCGCCTGCATTCTCGGCGACGTTGCCGCCAATGGTGCAGGCGCGTTGCGACGAAGGATCGGGCGCATAGTAAAGCCCGTACTGAGCAACAGCTTCAGATAGTTCGATGTTGACCAAACCCGGCTCTACAATCGCTACGCGATTCTCGACATCGACCTCCAAGACTCGATTTAGCCGAGTAACAGGTAACACAACCGAATCGTGCAACGGCACCGCGCCCCCGCTCAACCCCGTCCCAGCGCCACGAGGCACGACATTCGCATCAAACTCGTGCGCCGCCTTAACGCACTCCGCCAACTCCTCGGGAGAACCCGGCAGCACGACCGCTCCCGGAGGCGAGCGGTCTATCGAGCCGTCGTACTCGTAGAGCAACAGATCATCTGAACCCCAGATGACATACTCTTCGCCCACGATTCCGCGCAGGCGCTCTATCAACTTCTCGTCAATCATTGAGATGCGTTTTGTACAGGACCCCCATCATTCCCACGAAACCGCCGACTCGCCCGCGAAACCACCGTCTTGCCCGCGAAACCACCGTCATTCCCGCGGACGCGGGAATCCAGAAATGTCAGGCACGCCATCAAGACGCGTTGTCATCCATGAACTGTTGCGCGCTGTTCAATAGCAACTCATGGATCCAGACCGAACTCATGATGTCGCCGCTCATCATTCGGCCCTTGCTTCGAATGTAGTCCGACAGCTCATCCGCCGCCTTCACAACGTCCGGATGCTCACATTCGCCGGGGTAACCAATCCCTTGTGCAAAGTCGTTCATCCCGATGCCGAAGTAGTGGATACCATCCACGGCGAGGATGTCGTCGATGTTGTCGATCGAACCCTGGTCCTCGAGCAGCGCGCCGACGAGCATATTGTCGTTCGCCTGCTTATAGAAATCCCGCTTGTCACCCCAAGCATCCGGCGTAAACGAGTAGTTCGTCCCACGGTTGCCGCCAAACGAACGGTGACCAATTGGACCGAAGTAGCAAGCGTCCACCAGCTTCTCGGCGTCTTCACCGCTCGCGATGTGCGGCCCCATGATCCCCTGAATCCCGCGGTCCAAATACCCCAAGACGTGCGACGCCTCGACGTTTTCAACACGCGCAATCGCCGTAGCGCCAGACGCCTCGACAGCACGCACCATCTCCTCCAACTCGGTGTACCCGAACGGCCCATGCTCGCCGTCGAGCCACACGTAATCAAAATCCATCCGACTCAGTATCTCAACATCCCAAACCGACGGGAACGTCATCTGATACCCGAGCGCCTTCCGGCCCTCGTTCATCGCCTTTAGAACGCGGTTTTCTCGAACCATCATCTCTGCCATCTGATTACTCCTGTAGATCGCCAGTTTTCATTTCTCGCGGGTTAAAGTGATTCTGATTTCAGCTTGACTGCAGTGCCGAAACACAAAATGCTGTAGTTTTGATCGCTACCGTGTGACGGTTGGATACCGTTGATCTTGAGATCGATCACCGCGTCGGCCCCGATGTTACGTGCCGCACTCGTCAGACGCTCAATCGCCTCTGCCGTCTTGTCCTCAACGTTGTTCGTCCCACCCCGTCCGAGTTTTTCTGCACCGACAACCAAACCCAAGATGCTTTCGATCTCCCAACCGGTGACGAATTTCGTAGTCGTAAGAAGTACCGAATCTTCGGATCCTCTTCCCCAAGTCATTGCATCACTCCTTCGGAACTGATCTCGTCTCGACGATCATTTGAATTTGACGGCCGTTCCATAGGCGAAGATTTCCGAAAAACCCTGACCAACCGATGAAGTGTTGTAGCGAGTCGCCACAATCGCGTCCGCACCGATCGCTTGAGCTTCAGAAATCAACTGAGCCGTCGCTTCTTCACGCGTGTCTCGAAGCAGACTCGAATACTCGGAAACCGCGCCGCCGGTGATGTTCTTGATTCCGGCCAAGAAGTCGTAGCCGATGCCGCGGGCTCGAACCGCATTGCCCCGCACCATGCCGAGTACCTCAGCAACTTTTTTACCTTGTACATTTTCTGTCGTAACTACGATCATGTCGTGAACCTCGGTCAGCTCGGAGCGATGTGCATACAACGCTCGATACAAAGTTATCACTTCGCGAACGGCACTTCGACCACCGAACCCGTGCTGTTAATATCCTGATAGCTTGGCCGATCCCGTGATCAAACGATCGACCGACATTGAACAAAAGAACTGGAGCGAAATGTATCCGAGCACAATCAGATCAAAACTGGCAACCGGCGGAGCTGTCCTCAGCAGCAGCATGTTCTCACGCGAACCGCACGTAGCTCACACCATCTATAGCAGCATCAAACCCGACTGGGTCTGGATCGACCAAGAGCACAGCCCATGGGGCACTGAGAGCATCGGCACGATCTGCGTTCAGGGTAGAAATCTCGGCGTTTCGCCCGTGATCCGAGTTCCGTGGAACGACCCCGGCGACATCAAGAAGGCTTACGACGTCGGAGCGGTCGGAGTCATGGTCCCACAGGTCGACAACCCCGAAGAAGCCGCCGACGCCATCCGATACGCCAAGTACCCACCGATGGGCGAACGCGGCATCGCACCATGGTTCGCGTCCTTGCTCAACATTACGCAGGACGATGTCCTCGAACACGCCAACAACGAAACGCTGCTCATCATCCAAATGGAGAGCACCGAAGCCTACGAGAAGCTCGACGACACCCTCGCCCTCGAAGGCTTCGAAGTGTTACTCGTTGGCCCGACCGACCTCTCGGCAACCCTCGGCATCCCCGGACAGATCCATCACGACCGCGTCGAGCAGATCATGTCCGACGTCGCCCAACGCATCAAAGGCACCGGCAAGGCACTTGCCACCACATTCGGAGACCCGGCAGTGGCTCGCCGTTGGATCGGCGAAGGCTACACGATGATGAACATCTCGAGCCCCCTCGCCCTAGGCTGCGGCCCCTTGGCCAAAATGTTCGCCGAACTCCGCGAAGAGTTCCCCTGCGAATAGGCAGCGAACCGGCAGTACAACCCGACGACGCGCTCGCAGTCCAGCGCGTTAACATAGCTCGATCATGGAACCTCGCGAACCAGAATACCTACGTGATCTGGTTCGCGAGCTATGCGCGTTGCCCGCAGAATCAGAGTGGGTCGAGTTCAAGGTAGACAATACGGCTCCCGAGATAATCGGGAAAAACATCTCGGCCCTAGCCAACGGCGCGGTTTTGAACGGTAGACCATTCGCGTACATGTTGTGGGGCGTGGATGACGACACCCACGAGATCGTAGGAACCAAATTCACTCTAGAGCCGACAGGGGAAGGCCCGCGAGAACCACGAATTAGAGCGAGCATCAGCGACAACTGCGATTTCCAGTTTCACTCTATCGAAATTGAACGTCGAAAAGTCGTCATTCTAGAGATAAATCCGGCGCGACAATACCCAGTCAGGTACAAAAGCGGAGCGTTCATTCGAGTAGGCAGCGCGACAAAACCACTGCAAGCCGTCCCTCAATTCGAAGCCCGGTTATGGCGACTGCTCGATCGACGGAGTTTCGAAGACGGCATCGTGGCGACAAATCTGACCGTAGACGAAATCCTGAGGGCGCTAGACTACCCGTCGTATTTCGACTTGCTGAAGCAACCGCTACCCGACGGCAACACGAACATCTTGGATGCAATGCGACGAGACCGCCTGATTGGAATTTCGGACGCTGGTGGATGGGATATCACCAACTTGGCGGCGATTCTGTTGGCCCGCGATCTGAGCGATTTCCGCACTCTTGATCGCAAACGGTTGCGAGTCATAAGGTACGACGGGCCAGGACGATTCGATGCTGCCAGAGAGCGACAGTTCGACTTAGGCTACGCATCCGCTTTCCAAAGAGTCATTGAGCACATCATGACGCTTGTGCCGACAAACGAAGTCATCGAGAACGCGCTGAATATCGAGATACCCATGTTTCCTGAAGTGGCGGTTCGAGAACTCGTGGCAAATGCCGTCATCCATCAGGATTTCCACGCGACTGGATCGGGGCCAATGGTCGAGATATTCGAGGATCGAATCGAGGTCACCAACCCCGGGCAACCGCTTGTCGAAACGCTGCGGTTTTTAGACGCACCCCCAAAATCTCGAAACGAGGCAATCGCCTCGTTGATGCGTCGATTCGGAATATGCGAAGAACGAGGCAGTGGGATCGACAAGATAGTTGACATGATCGAGATCCATCAACTGCCCGCACCTCTATTCGAAGTCGTCGGCGACTCGACGCGATGTGTGCTTTTCGCCCACAAAGACCTCTCTGAAATGGTCCGGGAAGAACGCGTTCGAGCTTGCTACTGGCACGCTTGCCTAAGACATCTGACAAGTCGAACGACAAATAACCAATCGATCCGTGAACGATTCGGCATTCCAAATCGTCGATCTGACCAAGCCTCTAGGTTACTCAAAGAAGCCGTAGATTCAGGCATGCTGATCATTCGTAACCCTGATGCTGGAAACAAGAGCCGTTCTTATTTGCCAAACTGGGACGCGCTACCGTCCAACTTATGATTTCTTTGCCCGTTCTTTGCGCAACACGTCGTTTCCGAAAGAAACCTCTGAGACCCCAAGCTCAGAAACTCCCAGGATTTCTTTGCACGTTCTTTGCGCAACACGTCGTTTCCGAAAGAAACCTCTGAGACCCCAAGTTCAGAGGCCCCAAGATTTCTTTGCACGTTCTTTGCGCAAAAAGCCTTTTCCGAAAGAAATCTTTGAGATTCCAAGTTCAGAGGCCCCCAAGATTTCTTTGCCTGTTCTTTGCGCAAAAAGCCTTTTCCGAAAGAAACCTTTAAGATTCCAAACTCAAAAACCATCACAGTTTCTTTGACCGTTCTTTGACAGATCCCGCCGAAACAGCCCCAACTCACGAGACCCCAAACTCAAAAACCACCGAGATTTCTTTGACTGTTCTTTGCAAAAAGGCCCTCTTAGTTGGCCAAGCCCCCGTCACTTCAACCCCGTTAATCCCACCTCACACTCGATCCTTACCATTGATTCAGATACCCATGCCCACGGCAACCCACCCGAGGCCAACCAGATTTGATAACCCTCTACCTAGTCCGCCACGGCCAAACGAACGGCAATGCAGCTGATGTCGCCCACGGGTTTTACGACGACGAACTGACCGAAAAGGGCAGGGCACAGGCTAACCTCCTTGGTGAACGCCTCAAGAATTCGCATTTCGACGCCATATATTCGAGCGACTCGATACGCGCCGTTCAAACCGCCGAGCCGCTACTGAATCTGAGACCGGATTATCGCGTCGAAACGACTCCTGAACTGCGCGAAAAATCCTTCGGCGAACTCGAAGGCTACCCCTGGCATCGCATTAAGGACGAATTTCCCGAAATCCTCGATCCCGAAATCGGATCCGACGTGAAACTACCCGGCGGTGAGTCCGACCGGGAGCATATGGAACGTGTCGCAAGATTCACCAACAAAATCATCGTCAAACACGGTGAAGACGCGACGATACTCGTCTTTAGCCACGGCGGTTCGATAAAGGCCGCGGCCGTTCACATGTGCAACCTCCGCCTAGAGGACAAGTGGCGCCTTCGGACCGACAACACCGGCATCAGCGCAATAATCTCCGAGCCGACCTGGCGGGACGACGGTTGGCAGATTGAACGCTGGAACGACACCCATCATCTTTACCTCGCTCAGTTGAACCTAAATTGAGCACGCACCCTCATATCTTCAACCCTTCGCCGCGCACCATCATCATGGTTCGTCACGGTGAAACTCAAGGCAACCTGGACGACAAGGCCCAAGGCCACCTCGACGTGCCTCTCACACCAACCGGAAGACTCCAAGCGAAAGCGGTCGCCGAGCGATTGTCGGACACCGATTTCGACGCCGTCTACTCCAGCGACCTTCAAAGAGCCGTCGATACCGCTAAAGCGATCACCGCTAACCGGCCAATCCTCCAGATCCAAACCCGCACCCAACTCCGAGAAATCGATTTCGGCGACTACGAAGACATGCCTTGGGAAGAGGTCGGCAACACCCACCCCGAGTTCTACAGACGCTGGAAGAACTTAGGCACTAGGTTCGACATCAAATTCCCCGGCGGCGAATCGTTGCAAGACACTTGGAACCGAGTCGGCGAATTCGCCAACGAGTTAGCCACGAACAATCATCAAAGAAACGCAACCCTGTTGATCGTCGGCCACGGCGGCTCCCTCCAAGCACTCCTAGCCCACCTCCTGAACCTTGACATCACGCACCAATGGTCCTTCGTCTTCGAAAACACAAGCGTTACCCGAATCAGGGAGCACCAATACACCCCAAACGCCTGGCGTACCTACCAATTCAACGACACCAGCCACCTAAACGGAATCGACCGCATCGACCGATAAAAAAAGCTAACAACCTACTTCTCGCAAACAACCCCATCCCCGTCGCCATCTCTCCGGCTTGGTACCTGCCATTTGTAAAACCCGCGGCCCGGACCTTCTGACCCTTGGACTCGCGGCACTCCTGCAGCTTCCGCCTCATCACAATCGCCATAAATCACGCTCGGTGTCGCAACAGGCGTAAATGTCGCGGTCGCCGTCGGCGCAGCCGTGGCAATTGCTGTCGGAGTAGACGTCGGGGTTAGTGTCGCAATTGCGGTCGGTTCAGGTGATGGCGTAGGAGCCGCCGTTGGTACCGAAGTCGGCGTGATGGTCGCAGTTAGAGCAACTATTGCGGTCGGCGTAGGAGATGCCTCGATAGTCGGCGCCAAAGTTGGAACGAGGGTTGCGGTCGGCATCGCCGTGTCCACAACGGGGGAAACATACCCCAGTTCGTCCAATCTGACGCATACTTCGCGATTCGGAAAAAGATCGGCGTCGGTGCCAGTATCTCCGCCTCTAAACTCCGAAAATATCGCACTGGCTCCAGATGTGACACTTTCTGCGATACGCCCAATCAGACCGCGTTCAGAATCATCGCTCATCTCTTCTTGAATCTTGATCAGAGCGACAATCGCTTCTTCACAACTGGGGTAAGACTGGTCGTCACGTTTCAATACCTCTTCGATCCCTTTCTCGCAAACGTAACCGTCACCATCACCGTCCCTCTCGCCAGTAACCAATATCTTTGGGAACCCCCAGCCAGCACCTTTCTGACCCGGAACGCGCGCCGATCCGTCATCCTCAGCTTCTTCGCATGTTTCGTACGTCGCGCCGATTTCATCAACTTCAGCGGTATCCGTAGGTTGTTCGGTTGCCGTTGCAGCAGTCGATGGAGTCGCATCACCTACAGGCGCGGCCGTTGGCTCGCGAGTTGGTGTTATCTCGGATATCGGTTCGGACGTCACTGTCGGATTTTCATTAGCAGTAGCGAACGGCTCGGATTCCGATCCCTCAATGTGCCCCGCATTAACCAACGCCTCGCAATTCGCCCGATGATCCTCAAAATCACGGGAAGCCGTCGCGTCGTACTCGACAGCAAGACGTTCATCCAACAAGAAATCAGTCAGCAACAGCCCGTCTGGCGACCTTAGATCTCCCAAGGTCCGCCCAAACCCACCGTCCTCGAAATTGGTCAAAAGCACAAACGGACCGTCACCCGCAAGGAATTCGATCACCTGTTCTTTCGACCAGTTTCCGCACGCTTTTTCAAAGTCATCGGTTGTCCGCGTCTCGGGCGTATCCACTCCCTCGATTCGAATTGTCTGCTTTTTCAGCCCCTCTACTTGAACGCTTTCAATCTCAACCTCGACTGTATCTCCATCCAAAACCCTCAAAATCTGCACTGAATACTCACCGTCGGGCAGGGCAGGAGTTGCCGTTATCGACGGAGTTGCAGACGGAATCGGAGAAGGAGTAGAAAACGTGAGGACGGCGCGCGCTTCGGGCGTCGGTTGAACTGCGGCCGTTACGGTCGGTGAGGGAGCGGGCCTCGGCGCCGGGGTAGCAGCATCTTGCGGCGTCGCCGTTTCGGCCGCGGTGCAAGCGGCGATAAATAACGCCAACCAGATTACGGTTGCACGCGTCAACATTTTGTCGAATACCGCCCGCACCCAGTCAACCGAACTACATCGTCAACGCAACGCGGTTAGCCGTAGTCCCACCTTCTCGCCCCTGCCACTCCGCAAACTCGAACGCTTCGTTGATCTGTTCCAGCGGATATTTGTGCGAAATCACATCCGCGATTGGTATACGGTCTTGCATCCGAACCAGGAACTGCAACGCCGCCTCGATGATCCAAGGATCGTAGTGCGTCGTCCCCAACCACTGCGTCTGATTGCCGATCACCTTGGACGCCGGTATCGTGATGGTGCCTTCACCGATGTTCCCAATGTCGATGTACTTGCCGTTCGTCCGAACCATGTCCAACCCTTCCAACGCCGCAGCCGCGATTCCAACGACCTCGACCACGACATCAGCACCGACTCCGTCAGTCAGCTCCATAACTCGTTCGACACGCGACTCAGGCGTCGGGTAGTCGACCAACGAAATCGTGTCGGTTGCTCCGCACTTCATCGCCAAATCCAAACGCGGTTGCTGTCCATCGATCGCGATCACTCTTGACGCACCCTTCTCCGCCGCGACCGCCGTCGCGTAGATGCCCAAACCACCCGCGCCTTGGATCACGACTCGGTCGCCGAAATCCATCTCCGCACGTTCCAATCCGAACAGCACCTGCGACAAGGCGCAGTTCACGGGAGGCACTGCGTCCGTAGGCAATTCGTCCGGTACCTTGAATGCGTAATGGCCCGGCGGCAGATAGTAGAAATCCGCGTATCCGCCGTCGCAGTAGGGATACGAGTCAAGGTCCTTCCGCCTCGAACGGTGGGCGCAAGCGTGAAACTCGCCTCGAATGCACCAATAGCAGCGATTGCACGGGTTGAAGAAGGGGAAGGCTACTCGGTCACCTTCTTTCAGAGGACGCCTCATCGCGTCGGTCTCAACACCTTTACCGAGCGAATGGACAACACCTGTAAATTCGTGGCCAACTATCCGATTTGAGTGCGTCGACATGTCGCCGCGCCAGATATGAAGGTCGGAACCACAGATCACCGCATCGGTGTTCCTGATCAGCAGTCCTCCCGGCTCAACTTCCGGCGTTGGGAACTCGCCCATCTCGAAGGGAATACCCGGCTTGTCGAATATCGTGACTTTCCCGACTGGCATGATTGACCTCTTTCTCTATATCGTTAGCGCCACGCGGTTGGCCGTCGTGCCGCCTTCGCGCCCGTGCCACTCAGCAAACTCGAACGCTTCGTCGATCTGTTCCAACGGAAACTTGTGCGAAACAACGTCCGCCAAAGGCATCCGGTCATGCACCCGCACTAAGAACTGCAACGCTTCCTCGATGATCCAAGGATTGTAGTGCACCGTTCCCAGCCACTGCGTCTGGTTGCCGATGATTTTTGCCGCAGCGAACTCGATGATTCCCCCGCCGATATTCCCGATGTCCACATATTTTCCATTCACCCGCACCATGTCCAACCCCTCCAACGTAGCCGCAGCAATGCCAACGACCTCGACAACGACGTCAGCACCAACCCCGTGCGTCAACTCCCTAACCCTTTCGATTCTCGACTCCGGCGTCGGATAGTCCGCCATCGAGACCGTATCCGTGGCCCCACACTTCATTGCCAAGTCCAGTCGCGGCTGTTGACCGTCGATGACGATCACCTTTGAAGCCCCTTTCTCAGAAGCGACCGCCGTCGCATAGATCCCTAATCCACCAGCACCCTGGACCACGACGGTATCCCCGAACTCCATCCTCGCCCGCTCCAAACCGAACAATACCTGCGAAAGAGCACAGTTAACCGGTGGTACCGCATCAGTGGGCAGTTCATCCGGCACCTTGAAGACGTAGTGACCAGGCGGGAGGTAGTAGTAATCCGCCATACCAGCGTCGCAATACGGATGCTCGTCCAACGTGTACCACCGACCGCGATGCCGGCAAGCGTGATATTCGCCCCGAATGCACCAAAAGCATCGATTGCACGGGTTGAAAAACGGGAACGCCACGCGGTCTCCTTCGCTCAACTGCCTCCGCAGCGAATCCGTCGCAACTCCTTTACCCAACGAGTGAACTACGCCAGTGAACTCGTGACCAGTCAACTTGCGGACGGGCGGTATCGGAACATCGCCGTCACCGCGCCACCCGTGAAGATCAGAACCACAGATTACCGCGTGAGTGTTCTTGACCAGCAGCCCTCCCGGCTCAACCCTTGGCGTCGGCAACTCCACGATGTCGAACGGAACGCCCGACGTCGTAAAAACCGCGACTCTACCGATGGGCATCGCTCACCTCGCAGACGTGGGAACCGACGTGTAGAGCCATCCGTTCGCTCACATCGTCAACGCGACCCGGTTCGCAGTCGAACCACCTTCGCGTCCCTGCCACTCGGCGAACTCGAACGCGTCGTTGATCTCCTCCAACGGGTACGTGTGCGAAATCACGTTCGCAATCGGCATCCGATCCTGGACTCGAACCAAAAACTGCAATGCCGCCTCAACGATCCACGGGTTGTAATGCATCAGGCCCTGCCACTGAGTCTGGTTGTTGATGATCTTCCGAGCTGCAAACTCGATGCTCCCGCCGCTGATGTTGCCGATGTCTACGTACTTGCCGTTGAAACGCACCATGTCCAACCCCTCAAGAGTCGCCGCGGCAATGCCCACGACTTCGACGACGATATCCGCACCTACACCATGGGTCAACTCCCTGACCCGTTCTACACGCGACTCAGGCGTCGGATAGTCCACCATCGAGATCGTGTCAGTGGCCCCGCACTTCATCACCAAGTCGAGACGCGGTTGCTGGCCATCAATGACGATGACCTTCGATGCGCCCTTCTCGGACGCAACCGCGGTCGCGTATGTCCCCAGACCGCCAGCGCCTTGGATCACTACCGTGTCACCAAAATCCATCTTCGCCCGCTCCAACCCGAACAGAACCTGCGACAAAGCGCAGTTGACCGGCGGCACCGCATCGGTCGGTAGTTCATCAGGAACCTTGTACACGTAGTGCCCCTGAGGCAAATAGTAGTAGTCCGCCATCCCGCCGTCGCAGTACGGATATGCATCCAACCCTTGATGGTTGCTCCTGCCGCGGTGCGGACACGCATGATGCTCGCCGCGTATGCACCAGTAACACCGATTGCAAGGATTGAAGAAGGGGAATGCGATCCGGTCGCCCTCTTTCAACGGCCGGCGAAGCGAGTCGGTATCCACGCCGCTGCCCATCGAGTGGACAACACCAGTGAACTCGTGCCCGGGGACCCGCCTGACCGCACGCTGCGGGCCATCTCCATCTCCACGCCAACCGTGCAGGTCAGATCCGCAAATAACGGCGTGTGTGTTCTTGACCAATATCCCGCCCGATCCGACCTCCGGGGTCGGCAGTTCTTCGATCTCATACGGCACTCCAGATGCAGTGAATACGGCGACTTTTCCATTTGGCATGTCGAACCTCTCCCTGATATACGCGGCGACGATTTCTACGCCCCTCATGTTGCACGCGAATATAAACCATTCCCAACCCCAATGGTTGTCGCAGATGTATACAATCGACTCGACTTAATCGGGGCGTGGCGAAACACGACGGTCGCCGATCGACAAACCAGCATCGCCGACGCCTTCAGCGAAAGGCACATTCGATTGCTCGAACGATTCCACGTTCCACACGACATTGCCGTGCATGTCGAAGTTGATGACATGCGCGCCACCGTTGAAGATATCTTCCGAAAGATGGGTATGCCCGAGGACGACGCCGTCCAATCGGCAGATGTCCTCGTATACGCCGACGTCCGTGGCATCGAATCCCACGGCGTCTCCAACATGCTCCGCAGCTATGTCGCTTCATTCGGTGCAGGCGGAATAAACCCGACTCCCGAACCCAAAATCATCCGCGAACTACCCGCCGCAGCCACTCTCGATTGCGACGGCGGTCACGGTCTCGCTATCGGTCCGATGGCCATGCGCATGGCCATGGACAGGGCAGAGGTCTACGGCATTGGCACCATTACCGCCGTCAACGGCCGACATTTCGGTGCGTGCGCCTACCACGCCGCAATGGCCCTCGAGCGCGACATGATTGGAGTCGCTATGACCACTGGCGGCGTCAACGTCGCTCCCGTACACGGCGCAGAACGCCTTGTCGGCCTCAATCCACTAGGCATCGCCGCGCCGACCCGACACGAACCACCGTTCATCTTCGACGCCTCGATGAGCAGCGTCGCCGGCAACAAGATCGTCCTCGCCAAGCGCATCGGCGTACCAATAATGCCCGGATGGGTCGCCACATCCGACGGCACGCCCGTAATGGAGGAGGCCGAGGTCCCCGACGACTTCATCATGCTCCCCGCAGGTGCCACCCGCGAACTCGGAGCCCACAAAGGCTACTCGATGGCCGTCATGATCGAGATCCTCGCCGGAATCATGGGTGGAAACGGCGGCGGACCCAACCGACGCCGAGGTGCATCTCACCACTTCATCGCCTACAACCTCGAAGCCTTCACCGACATCGAAGACTTCAAGACCGACATGGACGAGTACATGCGGGCCCTCTCAAACAGCAAGCCCGCGCCGGGACAGGACCGCGTGGTCTACGCCGGTCTACCTGAGCACGAAGAAGAGATCGAACGCCGCGAACACGGCATCCCGTACCACCCTGAGGTGATCGACTGGTTCCGCGGCATCACCGCCGAACTCGAAATTCCGTGGAGGCTAACCTAACCCAACCCATCGACCGAACCGACCGAACACCATCCAAACCAACAAAGGATCCCGAAAATGGGTATCAACAAATGCATCGACCTGCTAAAGCAGGGACAACCCTTCTACGCAACACACACTCCTGAACTCTCTTACGACGCCGGTGTCGACATGGCCCAAACCTGGGCCGACATGATCCTCGTCGACTTCGAGCACCACCACTTCGACATCGGAGGACTGGGCCAATTCATGAAAGGCCTAACCGCCGGCGGACCAACCGCGAGCGGACACCTGACGCCAACCGTCGTCACAACCCTCCCGCACAGCGCCATCACCGTTGAAGAGGTCCGTTACAACGCTTGGCAGATGCGACACGCACTCAGCACCGGCGTCCACGGACTCCTCCACACCCACGCACGCGACCCCGAAGCCGTCAAATGGTTCGTTGCCGCTTGCCGCTACCCCTTCCAGACACTCGCCCGCGACGTCATCCCCGAAGGCCTACGCGGCGGAGGCGGGCAGGGCAGACCCGCCGAGCTCTGGGGAATGTCGGCACGCGAATACGTCGAAAGAGCCGACCCGTGGCCGCTCAACCCTAACGGCGAACTCCTCCTCGGCCTCAAAATCGAAGACCGCCACTGCCTGGCAAACGCCGACGAAACCGCCGCCGTACCAGGCATCGCTTTCGCCGAGTGGGGACCTGGCGACATGGGAATGTCACACGGCAACCCCGACGCCCACGATCCGCCGTACCCCGACTACATGGACAACGCTCGCGACATCGTCAAGAACGCCGTCGACAAAGCTGGTGTCGGCTTCTACTCCGGATGGCGTGACGACGACATGACCACGGAACAGACCATCGACCACCTAATCAACGTCATCGGCGTAAAAATGATGGGCGCCCCCAACAAAGAATTCGCCGACTACGGCCGATCCAAAACCGGCCGGACGATGCCTGTGTAACCGTCGTTCCCCCTCCTTCAGGAGGGGGCCAGGGGGAGGCCTCCGTCATTCCCGCGCACGGGTTCTGTGCAAAACCACCATCATTCCGGCGAATGCGGGCGCTTCAGCGGACGGAACGACCATCCAGAGGGGCTAGACAACGGGGATACGCACGTGATCTGACCGTGAATCCGTCGTACGTGAGGTTGTGCACGGCGCCCGCACGCGGGAACCCAGAACAAATACTGTAGGGCGGGTTTGAAATCCGCCCTTGCCCGCAGGCGATTGAACCCTACGAGGAGATGCCAGATTCGCAAAACGTAGGGGCGACCCTTGTGGTCGCCCTCACTCCCTTAACGGGCTTACCGTCGCAACACCGGTCACTTCAATGCCCATAAACCCGTAGATCGGTGTGGCGCGCCAAAACCTCGAAGTCGACATCGCTGTGCAGAATCGGCACACTTTCACGAATGGCGCTCGCCGCGATGAGACAATCCGCAAGCTTACGGACAGTTTCGCCTCGACGCCTGCATTGGCGATAGAGCATCGCGGCGTCTTCGTAATCCACGGCCAGCGTTGGTATCGTTTCCGCACGTGCGAGCAATCCCCTGAGACTACTCAGATGCGCTTCGTCACGCGCACCAGCTAACACTTCCATCTGCACAATGCCGCAAATCGCTATGTCTTCAGACAGCACGTCGTCAACAAGTTGACACACATCGGAACCGGTGTCGCGTAGAAACTCAATCCACGCGGAGGTGTCGATGAGAATCACGCCGTCTTATTCGAACGCATCGCTGCCAAATCACCTTCCCATCCGATCCCCCGCAATCCACGCGCTTCGCGGACCGAAGCGGCCTCAACCGCCAGCGTACGCAACGCGAAGTTGATCGCTTCTCGCTTAGTAGCCAATCGATAGCGGCGCATAACCTCTGCGCACGCCTGATCGTCGATATCTACATTGGTGCGTGACATACACCAATGTTACACCACATGCTCAACCTCCGTTCACCAACTCAACGATTAACCAGTAGTATGAACTCGCACGGCGAATCGCGTCGTTTAATCCCAACCGAAAGTACCGAAACTATGGGCATCAACAAATGCATCGACCTGCTTAAGCAGGGACAACCCTTCTACGCAACTCACACACCAGACCTCTCCTACGACGCCGGTGTCGAACTCTCCCAAACCTGGGCCGACATGATCCTAATCGACTTTGAGCACCGCCACTTCGACGTTGGAGGACTAGGCGAGTTCATGAAGGGATTGAAAGCCGGTGGACCTACGCCGAGCGGTCACTTGACCCCGACCGTCGTCACCACTCTCCCGCACAACGCGATCTCCGTCGAAGAAGTCCGTTACAACGCTTGGCAGATGCGACACGCACTCACCACCGGCGTCCACGGCCTTCTCCACACCCACGCCCGCGACCCCGAAGCCGTCAAGTGGTTCGTCGCCGCATGCCGCTACCCCTTCCAAACCCTCGCACGAGACGTCATCCCTGAAGGACTCCGCGGCGGAGGCGGGCAGGGCATACCAGCGGAGATCTGGGGCATGTCGCCGCGCGAATACGTCCAAATCGCCGACCCTTGGCCCCTGAATCCCGATGGAGAACTCCTCCTCGGCCTCAAGATCGAAGACCGCCACAGCCTACCAAATGCCGACGAGATCGCAGCAGTTCCCGGCATCGGCTTTGCAGAGTGGGGTCCCGGTGACATGGGAATGTCCCACGGCAACCCCGACGCCCACGACCCGCCGTACCCCGACTACATGGACCACGCCCGCAACACAATCAAAGACGCCCTCGACAAAGCCGGCGTAGGCTTCTACTCCAGCTGGGCCGACGACAACTTGACTATGGAACAGCGCGTTGACCACCTCATCGACGTCGTAGGCGTAAAAATGATGGGCGCCCCCAACAAAGAATGGGCCGACTACGGCCGAGCCAAAACAGGCCGCACGATGCCCGTCTAACCTTCGTTCCCCCTCCTTTTCGTTCCCCCTCCTTCAGGAGGGGGCTAGGGGGAGGCCCCCGTCATTCCCGCTCCGCCAAGAGTCGCAAGAGGAGGAATTGAACGCGACGATGCGCGGCGAAATCGCCGCGCATCGTTTTTCCCGCGCCCACTGAATCTCTGAGATACTTCGTATCAATCAAAGACTGATGCTCGTGACACACTTGCCCGGAACGTTGCGAGCCAGACCGACGGGGGCTCAAGCGATGTTTCGAAGCGATTCACGGTTGCCGAACGGCCTGATTCCGAACGTCAAGCGAATACCTAGCACCATTCGCGAGATTGTGCCGTGGCGCATACCTCCCGTATACCTTGGTGGTCTCATCGCAATACCCGCCTTCTTGATCGGCGAACCAACGCTCGAATTTGCCGAAGGCATCACCGAAACAGAATTCGTCTTCAACACCTTCTCGTTTCTAATCTGGGGTGTGCTCGTGATGTGGATGTGCGCCGGATTCACCATGCTCGAATCCGGATCGGTACGTACCAAGAACGCCTCGATGATCTGCATGAAGAACATCGGTCTCTACTCGATCGCAGGTCTCGCCTTCTTCTTCATCGGCTACAACCTCATGTACGTCGATGTAGGCGATTTCATCGGCTCGCTGCGATTCATGTACACCTCATCCGCAGCGGAAGTCGCCCTCTTAGACGGTGATGCCGACGCCTTGCCCGCGGTTTTGGAGCAAGACTACTCAACGATGTCGGACTGGTTCTTCCAGATGGTGTTCGTGGCGACAACCGCATCGATCGTCTCCGGCGCTTTGGCCGAACGAGTGAAAATGTGGCCGTTCTTCCTCTTCACCTTGGTCCTTACGGCGGTGATCTATCCAGTCGTTGGAGCGTGGACTTGGGGCGGTGGATGGTTGTCTCAGATGGGATTTCAGGACTTTGCCGGCTCGACAATCGTCCACAGCACCGGAGGTTGGGCAGCATTGGCAGGCGTGATGATCGCCGGCGCCCGGCTCGGCAAGTTCCGTCGCAACGGAGAAGCCAGACCCACGCCGCCCTCGAACGTCCTCATCGTCACCTTGGGCATATTCATCCTCTGGTTCGGTTGGTTCGGATTCAATGGAGGGTCCCAGCTAAAACTCGGAACCGCCAGCGATGTCATTGCGATGAGCAATGTGCTCGTCAACACGAACCTCGCTGCCGCCGCTGGCATCATCGTGTCGTTAGCGTTCTCCCGCTTCATTCTTGGCCGGATGGACCTCGTAGTCGGCCTGAACGGTGCCATTGCCGGTCTCGTCTCAATCACCGCTGGACCGACCATGACCGACCACTACTGGGCGGTAATCATCGGCGCCATCGGCGGAATACTCTGCACGGCTGGCACGAAACTACTCGAGAAACTAAAGCTCGACGACGTCGTGGGAGCAATCCCGGCTCACCTCGTCGCCGGAATCTGGGGCACGATGGCAGTATGCATCGCGGCCGGAGGTGACATCGTCACCCAAATCGTCGGCGTTCTCGCCGTCGGCGTCTTCGTATTCCCGGTTTCGTGGCTGCTGTGGAAGGCCCTCGCACTCAGCCCGCTCGGAATCCGTGTGGAACGCGACGTCGAGGAACTCGGTCAGGACGCCGGTGAACTCGGTATCGAGGCATACCCAGAGTTCGTACTGATGCCTGAGACGTACGACGACGACTGATCGCCGAACTTGCCCGGCTCAAACGCGGTCATCGCGCATCATGTTCACCGCACCGCACTCGTTGCACCGTTTAGCGGTAAGGTATGGGAACGCGCGACGAATAGCGTCGCATTCCGTCACTACAAGGAACGTAAACAATGGGCATCAACAAATGCATCGACCTCCTAAAGCAAGGCCAGCCGTACTACCACACGCCCACACCCGAACTCTCTTATGACGCTGGCCGTGAAATGGCCCAGACGTGGGCCGATATGGTCCTCATCGATTTCGAACACCATCACTTCGACATCGGAGGTCTTTACCAGTTCATGAGGGGCCTCAAAGACGGCGGTCCCACCCCGAGCGGTCACGCCACGCCAGCGGTTGTGACTTCCTTGCCTCATAGCGCCTACTCGCCCGAAGAGGTGCAGTACAACGCCTGGCAGATGCGACACGCGCTGACCACAGGCATTCATGGTCTGCTCCACACCCACGTACGCAACCCCGAAGCAACCAAATGGTTCGTCGCCGCTTGCCGTTACCCGTTCCAGACCATTGGCAGCGACATAATTCCCGAGGGAATCCGCGGTGGCGGAGGGCAGCGCCAACCTGCAGCCATATGGGGCGTTGATCCCAAGGAATACGTCCAGATCGCCGACCCCTGGCCGTTGAATCCCAACGGCGAACTTATGCTCGGTCTCAAGATCGAAGACCGTCACTGCCTCTCGTTCGCCGAGCAGACCGCGGCGGTTCCGGGCATCTCCTTCGCGGAGTGGGGACCCGGAGACATGGGAATGTCGTTCGGCGACCCGGACGCTCACGACCCACCGTACCCCGACTTCATGGACAACGCCCTCGACATCGTCAAGAAGGCGTTGGACAACAACGGCATCGCCTTCTACGCCGCGTGGCAAGACGAAGAGTTGACCAACGAGCAACAGGTCGATCAACTCATCGACGGCCTCGGATGCAAAATGATCGGCGCATTGACCAGAGACATCGCCGACTACGGCCGAGCCAAAACCGGCCGAACGATGCCGGTCTAATCGACCAAACGTCCCCGCCAACGTCGTCGTGGGCGGGTTTCAAACCCGCCCGCGACAGCAGGGTTAGCTGCATCCCCTCCTAAAGTCATTCCGCCTCCTCAGGAGGGGGACAGGGGGAGGTCGCCTCTGAAGAGCTCGCGGCCTGCTAAACTCACAGACACGTTTTAATCGAAATATTGGACGCAATCAATATGAACACCCCATCCCATTCAAGCCCATCTCGCAGACTGTTCAATGTCCTCGCCGCCGCAATAGCCCTCCCACTGATCGCACTGGTGCCCGCATTCCTGGCGTCGTCTTGGATCACCCACGAGGCGATCGAACCGGACGACCCGATCGAACAAGCCGCGGCAATCGACGTCACCGACATTGATCGTGAAGGCGCGGTGGTGTACACCATCAAACCGCGTACGAGTGATACTGGCCCTACCGATGCCAACTTCTCGACACCACACTCGGTATTGAAAAATTCGGATCTGATCATATTAACCATCCAAGATGACGAGGACCCGGGCGAGTGGTTGGGTGACGGTGCGGAAGACGAATGCAGTTTCACCCTGCACCTGAGGGACGACGACACGTTCGACAATCAAAGCGAAACATTCACCGGCTACATCAGAGTCACCGACGACTACTTAAACGCACAAACCGATCCCTTGGAATCAGAAGACTGCGGCTTCTACCTATCGCTCGATTTCGACGAATAAACCCCAACCCGGCGTCCCGCGACGCGTCAGTCTGCTGAGCGACGATCCGCACCCGGCAACGCCCCTTTTAGTGACTTGTCACTTCACATCGACGCGGTCCCAGACGACTTGGTGATATATAAAAGATATATCGGAGGATAGCCATGCCAAAAATCACGCGCATCTCCAAATGGGGCTCAAGTCTCGCCATCCGCATCCCCAAAGCCATCGCTGAGGAATGGGGCGTCAAAGAAGGCACTTCGATCGAGATGTTCCAAGATGATCAGGGCATCCGTTTAGAAAAACGCAAATACAACCTCGATGAAATGGTCGCTTCGCTAAACAACGCGGACTTCTTGCACCCTGAAATCGAAACCGACGGGCCGCGGGGTAATGAGGCCTGGTAAGCGAAGAATACGCCAACTGAATGCTCTAAGATACGTAACAACAGATATATAGGAGGATCGAAATGGCAAGAACAACTCGCATCTCGAAATGGGGTTCCAGTCTCGCGGTGCGAATACCCAAAGCAGTGGCCGAGAATTGGGGCGTAAAGGAAGGTACTGCCGTCGAGATGTCTCAAGATGACCAAGGAATCCGCTTGTGCAAGCGCAAATACGACTTGGATGAAATGATCGCGTCTATGGACCCCGATAACTTGCCTCCCTACCTCTGGGATGATGAACCAAGAGGAAAAGAGGTTTGGTAGGCGAAGAATACGTCCCAGAACGCGGCGATTTGATATGGATCGAATTTTCACCACAAGCCGGGCACGAACAGGCAGGACGGCGACCAGCATTGACCTTAAGCTCCGGGTCCTACAATCGGACAAGAGGTTTCGCGTTGTTGTGCCCCATCACCAGTCGCCCCAGGAACTATCCATTTGAGATCGAAGTAATTTCAGACTGCAACATCACTGGGGTGGTCATGTCTGACCAAGTAAAGAGCACTGATTGGCGCGCACGCTACGCCAGATACGCAGGCAAAGCATCATCTAGTGTCGTCGACAATGTCATCGCTCAGATCGCAGCACTACTCGGCATCTAGACATCACACGTAGGTTCAATGGAGCATTCCCCCATGACCCCCCCCCTCGCAACCACCACCCTCATCCTCTCCACCGCAACCTTCCTCGCACTCGTCGCCTGCTCCTCCGACGAAGGCGCTAACGAGATCGCTGTCGAACGCGCAGAAGCCACCGCGCAAGCGGCGATCATCGAGCGCAACGATGCCATCTCCGAACGCGACGATGCAGTCGCACGCGCCGAACAAGCAGAAAGGTCCGATAACCGCCTCGCCGCAATTCATGATCGCGGCGATATTGTCTGCGCCACCGGAAACGACACCCCCGGTTTCCACTCTCTGGATCAAACAGGGCAGAGCGTCGGATTCGACGTCGACCTCTGTAGAGCCGTTGCCGCCGCCGTCCTCGGCGATGCCGACGCAGTTGACTACCGATTTACTGATCTATCCGAACGCGGGCCCGCCCTTCAATCCGGCGAAATCGACCTGATGAACCTGACTACCACCTGGACCTCCAACCGTGACATCAACTGGGGAAACTTCCCGCCCGTGATGTTCTACGACGGCCAAGGCTTCGTCACTCGCAAGGACACCGGCGTCGAATCTGCCCTCGAGCTCGGCGGCGCCGCCGTCTGCGTCACTTCCGGAACCACCACCGAACTCAACCTCGCCGACTACTTCAGACAACACGACCTCGATTTCACGCCCACAGTCTTCGAACAATCCGAGGTCGCCTTCAACGCCTACACATCCGAACAGTGCGACGCCTTCACAACTGATCGCTCCGGCCTCGCATCACTCCTCAGCGAGATTCCCAATCCCGACGAACACCTCATCCTCCCAGAGATCATCTCAGAGGAACCTCTTACCCCCGTCGTTCCACACGGCGACGAAGCATGGTTTGATGTCGTAAAAGTCGTCATGGCAGGTATCATCTACGCTGAGGCATACGGCATCGACAGCACCAATGTCGATGAATTGGCGGCAAGCGACAACGTCAAAGCGAAACGATTGCTCGGTGCCGAGGGCGATTTCGGACAAGAGGCGCTCGGACTCAACAAGACCTTCATGCAAGACGTCATCAAACAAGTTGGGAACTACGGGGAAATATACGAACGAAACCTCGGCACCGACGGTATCGGCCTCCCACGTAAAGGCCGCAACGATCTCTGGATCAACGGCGGTCAAATCTACGCCGCACCCCTGCGCTGACGGATTTTTGAGTTGCTCCAGCCCGGAACCAGCCGTTTCTAATACCTGCAAAATGCAACGCACCGTGTTCATCGCGACAAAGCGAAACAAAACCATCTAAAACCGAATAATGACATAAACTGGATGTGATGTCTCGTTTCGAGCATCTTGGATGTACCTTTGACCACATGGAAATCATCCCCCTCGGAGGAACCAGCAAAATGAAATCGAAACTTCTGATGTCGGCACTCGCAATGATGTCGGTATTGGCAATAGCAGTCACTGGTTGCAACGGCGAAGAAGGTCCGTCTGATGCCGACCTCCGGAACGCTCAAGCCACCGCGTCCGCCGCACAATCCGCTCTCAGCTCCGCAAACTCGCGAGCGGACGCAGCCGAAGCCGCCAAGGACGCAGCCGAAAGAGCGGCAGCCGACCTGCAAGCCCAAATCGATGAGATGGGATCCATGATGCCGGACGATGGTCACAGTCGCCTCGCCCAAGTCCAAGAACGAGACAAGGTCATCTGCGCGAGCCGAAACGACGTCCCCGGTTACGGCTCACTCGACGACTCCGGCCGCAACGTCGGTTTCGACATCGACCTTTGCCGCGCAGTCGCTGCCGCAGTCCTCGGCGACCCCGAGAAGATCGAGATCCAGTTCATTAACGCCGCTGAGCGTGGCCCGACCATCCAGTCCGGTGAAGTCGACCTCCTCGTCCGAACCGTCACATGGACCACCAGCCGAGACGCCCAGTGGGGCAACTACGCTCAGACCATGTTCTACGACGGACAAGGCTTCATGGTCCCAGCCGACCTCGGTGTCACTTCCGCTTATGAACTCAGCGGAGCCGCCGTCTGTGTGACCGCCGGTACAACTACCGAGCTCAACATGGCCGACTTCTTCCGCCAGAACAGCATGGAATACAACCCGCAGGTCTTTGAAGACACCGACATCGTCCTCTCGTCATACGAGTCCGGCGCCTGCGACGTCTTCACCAACGACCGCTCACAGCTCGCCGCACTTCGCACCTCGTTGCAGAACCCCGACGACCACGTGATCCTCCCGGAGACCATCTCCGAAGAGCCGCTCGGCCCAGTCGTTCCCCACGGTGACGACCAGTGGTTCGACATTGTCAAGACCGTCATGTCCGGTTTGATCTACGCCGAAGGGTATGGAATCAACAGCGGAAACATCGGCGAAAAAGCCAATGGAGACGACGTCAAAGCCAAGCGACTCCTCGGCACCGAAGGCACCATCGGCCAAGAGGCCCTCGGACTTAGCGAAACCTTCATGCAAGACGTCATCAACGCCGTCGGCAACTACGGCGAAATCTACGACCGCAACCTCGGACCTGGCGGCATCGACCTCCCCCGAGAAGGCGGCCGCAACGCCCTCTGGTCAGACGCCTCATGTAGCGACTGCCCCAAAGGCGGCCAAATCTACGCAGCACCCCTGCGCTAGAACCCGGTCAACACGACCAAACCAAAAAGGGGGATGCAAAAGCATCCCCCTTTCTTTTTCCCAAGTCATTCCCGCGCACCCCTATGTCATTCCCGCGGACGCGGGAACCCAGAAGGGATAGGGTGGACGGGGCGAAATCGTCCTCTTCGCTCTGCGAAGGGGACGCGGAGCGAAGCGAACGCAGGGGATGCCCGGAGGGGCAGGGCAGAGGCGTCATTCCCGCGAACGCGGGGAATACAGATTTCAAACTACCGCCGACTTTCCCCAAAATCCCCCAAACCGCACCACTCAATATTTCCCTGTATCTTTTCAACCCGTTAAACTACACCAAAGCCGTCATACGCATTACGACGCGATAACCAGAGACCAGCAGTGCAGAGCATCCTATACCCCGGCGGGATCCCCCTGTGGCGCAACGTTGTCTTCGTGCAGTGGGTGCTTCAGATCGTATCGGCGATCATCATCATTGCTATCGTCTCCGGATTCATCTTCAACGTCGCCAACGAGATCCAAGACCGCGAGATTCCCTTTGGATTCAGCTTCCTCGACGACGCCGCCCAGATACCCATCGGCGAATCTGTCATCCATTACGACCCGTCGCAGTCATACCTCTACGGCTTCGGTGTTGCCGCTCTCAACACCATCAAAGCATCCGTTCTCGGCGTCATCCTCGCAACCTCCTTCGGAATCGTCATCGGCGTCTCAGGTCTCTCAAGAAACTGGTTGCTCAGCCGAATCGCACTCGTCTACATCGAGACTTTCCGCAACATCCCGCTCCTGATCCAGCTCCTCTTCTGGTTCCTCATCATCCTCGAACTCCCCAACGTGCGCGAGGGATACGTATTCTTCGACGCCTTCTATCTCAACAACAGCGGCTTCTACCTGCCATGGACGACACCGCTCGGCGGCTTCTGGCCATGGGCAATCCTAAGCGTTATCGGCTTAGGAGCCGCGATTCTCGCCTTCAAATTCCTCGTGAAACGAGAAATCGAAACCGGTCAACCTAGCTATCCCATAATCGCTGGATTCGCCATTTTTATCGTCGTAACCGTCATCGGACTCTTCATCTTCACACCCCTGGACCTCGTAGTGCCCGAACGACAAGAAGGCCCCTTCGGACGGCTGCAGGGCGGCGCACGATGGTCCGGCAGCTTCTTCGCTCTTCTCATCGGACTCGTCGTCTACACCTCGGCTTTCATCGCCGAAATCGTCCGCGCCGGTATCCAAGCCGTGAATAAGGGTCAGACCGAAGCCGCCCGGGCCCTTGGACTACACACCAATGCCTCCTTGCGCTGGGTCATATTCCCACAAGCCATGCGCGTCATCATCCCGCCGCTAATCAGCCAGTACCTCAACCTCACCAAGAACTCGTCCCTTGCCGCCGCCATCGGTTACCCCGACCTCGTCAGCGTCTCCACGACAATGACCCAGATCGCACCCGCCATATCCCTAATCGGGATGGTCATGGTCACATACCTCGCAATGAGCCTCTTCTACTCCGCAATCGGAAACTTCTACGCTCGCCTCACCAGATACGCCGGCGTCGGCTAGCACCAAATCTATCCATGAACCAGCAGTCAACAAGATCGCACCTGACGCCGCCCATGATGACCGTCGGCGTACCTGGTTGGATACGCGCCAACCTCTTCGCCTCCCCAGCCGACGGCATCATCACCATCATCTTCGGATTCGTCGTCGCTCTCGCAATCTTCCAGTCCATCAACTGGGTCTTTTTCACCGCATCATGGGAAGCCGTAACCACCCGAATACCCCTCTACGTCATTGGACGCTACCCTCAAGAGTTCTACTGGCGACCCGAGGTCGCTCTGCTGCTCATCAGCATCCTCCTCGGAATGGCCTGGAAAATGTGGGGCGGCATCGCCCGCGGGTTCGCCATCGCAGTCATCATCGTTACCCTCCTCGCCGGGACCCTTCCGTACCTCGGCGTCGACCTCGGAGCACCCAAGTACGACGCCACAATCACGCCTGACCCGCCGAGGATGGCCCTCCGAGAAGTTCAACGCGACATCGCCGACGCCGACCGTGCCAACGCCATCGACCAGCGGGACATCACCGAACTCACCGGAACCACCTACCTCGCCGGCACCCTCGACGGCGACGAAGACCGCTCCGACTACTACTCGTTCACCATCACCGAGTCGATGACCCTCAAAACCATCCTCGGACAGCAAGACGCCAACGCCAACCTCTTCCTCGAAGACTCCAACGGCGGCGTCATCAAATCCTCCGACAACTCCGGAACGGTCGACGACTCCATCGGCGCAACTCTAGATGCCGGCACCTACTACATCCGCGTCGATTCCCAACAGATCGGCGAAAACGAATATGTCCTCACCTACAGCGTCACCGGCCCGCCAAACCTCCTCGTCAGCATTCTCTTCGCACTGAACCTCATCGCCGTTGCTATCGGGTACGGTCTCGCAACCCTGCGCACCTTTGGCAACCTCCGAAACTTCCTCATCACCGCCGCCGTATTCTTCATCTTCTCCGCCTTCCTCGTCATCGGGTCCAGCTTCATCCCCGGTCTCGATCCCGTTAACACACAAGATCTCGGCGGACTAACCCTAAACCTCCTGCTCGCCGCTGTCGGCATCGTCTGCTCGATTCCAATCGGCATCGCACTCGCACTCGGACGCCGCAGCCAGCTCCCGTTCCTCAGATACTTCTGCGTCGGATTCATCGAGATCATCCGCGGCGTCCCACTCATCACGCTGCTCTTCATGTCCCGACACATCCTGCCCCTAACATTCCCCGAGAACGTGTCGATCGACGAGCTGTACCTCGCCATGATCACCATCACACTCTTCAGTTCCGCATACATGGCTGAAAACGTCCGCGGCGGCATGGCAGCCGTCGCAACCGGACAGACAGAAGCCGCAAAAGCCCTCGGACTTCGCGGATGGCAGACCACCGTCATGATCACCCTCCCACAGGGTCTCCGCAACATCATCCCGGCCATAGTAGGGCAGGCCATATCCCTCTTCAAAGACACCAGCCTAGTCTTCATCATCGGCATGCTCGACCTCGTCGAAATGGGCCGAGTAACCATCCAAGGAAACATCGAATTCATCGACGACGGACACGAAGTCTACATCTTCATAGCCGCCGTCTTCTGGATCTTCACCTTCTCAATGTCATACGTATCCCGCCGAATAGAACGAGCCCTAGGAGTAGGCCAGAGATAACAAAACACCTCCCCTTCGCTCCGCGAAGGGGACGCGAGCAAGCGAAGCGCCGCTCGCAGGGGATGCCCGAGGGCTAAGGAGGCCCACACCATGACCACCGAAACTACCGAACGCTCCATCACCATCACCGATCCCGACATCCGCAACGTCCCACTTATGGAACGCGACGACATCATCGTCTGCGAAAACGTCTTCAAGTGGTTCGGAAACTTCTGTGCCATCAACGACGTCACAATGTCCGTCAAGAGGGGAGAGGTGGTCGTCATTTTCGGCCCCTCTGGCTCCGGCAAGTCCACATTCATTCGCATGATCAACCGACTCGAAGAGCATCAGCAGGGCAATATCATCGTCGACGGCATCGAGATGACCAACGACCTCCGAAACCTCGACGCCATCCGACGCGAAGTCGGCATGGTCTTCCAGCAGTTCAACCTCTTCCCCCACATCTCCGTCCTCGGCAACATCACCCTCGCTCCACAGCGCGTCCGACATCTCCCCAAAGCTGAGGCCGACGACCTCGCAATGACCCTCCTCGAACGCGTTGGCATCCCCGAGCAGGCCGACAAATATCCCGCGGAACTCTCCGGCGGACAGCAGCAGCGTGTCGCCATCGCCCGCGCCCTCGCCATGCAGCCTCAGATCATGCTCTTCGACGAACCAACATCGGCGCTCGACCCCGAGATGATCAAAGAAGTCCTAGACGTCATGCGAGAACTCGCCGACACCGGAATGACCATGCTCTGCGTAACCCACGAAATGGGCTTCGCTCGAGAGGTAGCCGACCGCATGGCCATGTTCGACGAAGGCCAACTAGTAGAACTCGGCACCCCCGACCACATCTTCACCAACCCCACCGAAGACCGCACGCAGCTCTTCCTGGACCAGATCCTCTAACCCTTCCCCGTCATTCCCGACAACGCGGTAGATGTCTGGACGGACCGATCATCGGTGTTGAACCAAGGGAAACTTCATGCCGTACCCGCCTGCTAACATTGAGAGATCCAATCAATCACGCGCATGAACTCCAAATTAGTCAAACCCATCGCCGTCGAACCCCGCGACCAATATCGCATCTGGGTCGAATTTGAAGATGGAATCGCCGGCGAAGTCGACCTCTCCGACATCGCAGGAAAAGGCGTCTTCAAATCTCTGGAAGATCGCGCGTTCTTCGAGACAGTCGCCATCTTGCCCCACAACTCCATCTCGTGGGGAGGAAAAGACGACCTCGAAATCTGCCCGGATACCATTTACATCGAGCTAACAAAGGCCGCAATCGATTCCAACGAACAGCGTCGGCCGCTTCCTGCCAGTGCCGGAACTTTGTAGATTCAACGGCATTATTGTTCGGATACGCTTCCGCGAACACCCACCTCCGCATTTCCACGTCGAATACGGCGGAATCGACGCGCAAATCGACATCGACCCACCTTCAGTATCCTCAGGACGACTACCTCCTCGGATTGAACGGCTCGTGATCGAATGGGCAACCCTACGACAGCAAGAACTCGTCGAAGCGTGGGACCGTGCCAGTAGACATCAACCGGTCCCGAAAATCGCTCCGCCAGAGAATTAATACCCCGACAAATCATTCCCTTCCCAAACCCTATCCAAGACCGCGAAACATAGATCTATCCACCGCCAGCACTCCCACATCCACCGCCGCGGCGGTAGTTTGTGGCTCCGGGACGGGTTCGCCGTACTCTCGAAGACCCTCAATGTGGAATGCAACGGCTTCGCGGATCTCGTTCAGCACCTCGCTTTTGGTGCTGGCCGTGGCCACACACCCAGGCAAGTTCGGCACATATGCGGCGTAATTGCCGGGCGCCTTTTCGATCACAACGGTATATTTCACGTCTTCAGTCCAGACTGATTCAATGTGCTGTTCCACGTACCTGGGGGCAGATCCTCACCGGGATTACCCGGGAGCGTCACCGTGCCGAGTCGATCTGCATAGCGACACGTATTGCGAACCACTTGACACGCACCCTCGAACCGCACGTAACTGCGTCTACATCAAAACATACGTGACAACCCGATTCTGAATCAATCATCGATGGCACCACCATATGATATACATTTGTGCTATTATATGAGAAGCCTTCAACCCGTCCACCCGCCATCGCGGGAATCGGCACTCACCCAAATACCATCCTTACACCATGCTCACCAAAACCCGACCTGACCGCTGGACCAAGATGTCCCAACTCGGCAAAATGGCTACCGACGACATCCTGTTGCCCTCAAACGCCGCACAACGGCCACGCGTCGAGGAACGAGCTCCGTACAACGCACGGAAAAACAACCCCATGCCCGGCGTCTACCGTTCGAGGCTCCCCAACGGCAAGTTCACCAACCTCATGCAGGTCATGTTCACCGACTTCTGCAAGATGGACTGCCATTTCTGCCCCAACAGCCACTGGGTCCCACGTAAACGATACGCCTTCAAAGTCGACGAACTCGCCAAAACCTTCATCGAACTCGCCGAACGTCACACCGTCAATGGACTCTTCCTAAGCTCCGGCGTCGCCGGCACCGGAACCAAGACTACCGAGCGAATGGTCAAAGTCGTCGACCTCATCCGCAACAAATACAAATTCAACGGCTACATCCACCTCAAAGTCATGCCCGGTACCGAGCGCCACATCGTCGAAGCGGCGCACCTCCTCGGCACACGTCTATCCGTCAACCTCGAGACCACGACCGTCGAGCACATGGACAAACTCAGCAAGATGAAGCACTACGAGCGCGACATCCTCGCCCCCATGGCCTGGATCGACGAACTCAAGCGCGGTCCCACGAAAGGCGCAGTCGGGCAAGCAACCCAACTTGTCGTCGGAGCCGCAGACGAATCCGACCTCGATATCCTCAACCGCATCTCCCAGCTTTACGCCGATTGGGACCTCAAACGCGTCTATTACGCACCGTTCCGGCCCATCCGTCACACGCCTCTCGAAGAGCACCCGGCCACACCGATGCAACGCACCAACCGTCTGTACCAACTCGACTGGTTGAAACGCGTCTATGGCTATTCCGACGGGGAAGTCAAACAATCCCTCGACCAAGGCGGCTTCCTGCCCCTAGAACTCGATCCCAAGCAGACCATCGCGTTAGAAAATCTCGAAAAGTTCCCAGTCGACATAAACGTCGCCAATCGCGACCAACTCATGCGAACCCCAGGCCTCGGACCCATTAGCGTCCAACGCATTCTTCAAAACCGACGCCGAGCCAAAATTTCACGCTGGCAAGACCTCGCACTCATGGGCGTCGTCCGCAAACGAGCCTGGCCATTCATCACCTTCCCCGGTCATCGCCCCGAACCCGCAAAACAACTCCGACTCGACACGCTTCTAAATCAAGAGCGCAAAGACCGTTCCGACGGCGGGGCAGAGCATCTAGTCAAAAACAGGGCAGAGGCCACCGCCGCCACACGCGCCTCCATTCTTGCCGACCCCGGCGAAATCTTCGGCGCCCAACCGAAATCCTCATCGACCGCCACCCCCTGCGGTGTCAGCAACACCTGCACCACTGCGCCCTCTACAACACCCCTGGCCATCCCGGCTCAACCAAGTCCAAAGTCAAATACACCCCCTCAATCGCCTTCAAATAACCACCTACCTCCGCAAAGCCCGCGCCATATCCCGTTCCTGATCCCGCTTTCGTATCGTCTCTCGACGATCCTCATGTCGCTTGCCGCGCGCCAACGAAATTGCCGCCTTGGCAACACCATGCGAGATGTAGACCCGCTGAACCACAACTGTCAACCGCTCCTGCTCGATCCGCCCCCGCAAAAACTCGATCTCCCTACGATGCAGTAGCAATTTCCGTTCCCGCATCGGCTCGTGCTGACTCCAAACCCCAGCCGCCTGATACGGAGCGATATACGCGTTCACCAACCAAGCTTCGCCATTCGTAACTCGAACGTACGCGTTCGAGATATCAACCTTCCCATCCCGAATCGACTTGATTTCCGACCCCTTCAGGACCATCCCGGCCTCGAAATCATCCAGGAGATGATAATCAAACCTGACGCGCCGGTTCGTCGCCATCGTCCCAGACGTGGCCGCACCATTGGCAGATGCCTTTTTCTTGCGATTCTTGCGTGCCATGACCGGGCAGACCTCGAACTCTCCTCATACCCACCATTATCTGATCAATCCGCAAAGCCAACCGAGATGGTCGCCCCGAAGACCGCTAGACGACGAATTGTCCTACGGCGCGACGGCCGTTGTGACTTGCGTCTGGAAGTTCAACTGCTTAATCGCGGCGTCCATCTGCGGCTCAACCCAATCGACATCCCGTTGATCCGGTATCGGGTCGGCTTCCACAATCACGTCCGGCGTCAAACCCACACCCTCAATAACATTGCCTTCAGGCGTGTACCAACGTCGGATCGTGATGTTGAGACCGGCACCGTTGGACAGAGTGCGAGTGATGTTGACGCTCCCTTTCCCGAATGTCGTTTCACCGATTAACACCGCGCGTCCGTGGTCCTGAATCGCCCCGGCGAACAACTCGGCACCGCTCCCGGACCACTCGTTCACCAGCAACACAATCGGAACATTGTCGAAATTCGCATCGCCGTGAGCATAGAAGTCCCGTCGAGCGCCGTTCCGGTCCTGTTCATAAGCCAAACGACCATCACCGATGAATTCGCTCGCCGAATCCAACGTCGCATGAAGCAAACCACCAGGGTTGTTCCTCAGATCGATCACAACACCCTCGGCCCCTTGCGACATCAAGTCGTTCATGTGCTTACGGATCTCCCGCGGCGTTTCATCAGTGAATTGACGAATATCCATCTCACCGTAAGGCGTGTCCGGTATCAATCGTGAAAACACCGACTTAAGTGGAACACGCCCACGAATAATCTCGACATCAATTGAATCGACTTCGCCCACACGCAGGATCGTGAGTATCACTGGCACACCTTCCTCGCCCCGTATCACTAACACGGCCTCGCTCACTGTCCAAGTCGTAGCGTCGACGCCGTCAACCGCCAATATCCGGTCACCAGGCTTGATGCCAGCCCTCATCGCCGGGGAGTCTTCCATCGGAGCTTGAATAATCACACCGTTGCCATCCGGCGCCTGTGCAACAGTAGCTCCGATACCGAAAAATTCTCCTGCTAGATCGTCCCGACTCATCCGCATCTGTTCCGGCGAGATGTAAGTCATGTGCGGGTCGCCAAGCGCCTCTATGAAACCCCGGATTGCCTCCTCCGACATCTCGGCAGGGTCGACAAGGCTGTAATCAACGTATTCGTCGTTGATGAACTGGAAAGCCTCCCAGATAACCGCAACGTCCTCGGGAACCGCATCCGGCAATTGCCGCGTCTTCGGAAGATCGACGATCTGAGGCATAGCCTGAACGTCGGCATCCTTAAGCGTCGTAACCTCATCCTCGTCCGCCTCTTCGTGCTCCTCAGCGACGACTTCGACAGCCTCATCCTCGGCAACTGGCTCGGCATCAACGACCTCGGAAGACTCAACAGCTTCCAACCCTTGAGTAGCCACGACCTCGATTTTGGTGTCTTCACTGACAACCTCGGTCGGCGGTTCGCTCTCAGAACTGCACGCGAAACCCAACAGCAGCGTTAGCGTCAGCGCCGACACTGCGAAGAGAGAACAGCGGTCGAATGTGGTTTGTCGTTTCATATGGATTCGGGCGATTTAACGCATCACTTTCACAATCGCATGGATATCAGAATATACGAAGCCAACCTCAAAACCGATTGCACTAGGGCTTGGACGCAGGTCGAACTATGAACAACCCATCAACGCACGAAATCCGTCGCACAAGTGCTTTCGCCACTTCCAGCTTTACATAACATGTCTAGTGCGAAGTTTGATTATGCGCCCTCTCCTAGCGCATCGATCCCTCGCGCCGACCATACAGCCGCACCGCGCACCAATGCATCGATATCCACTTGTCCGTTTCAAACCGCGATGGGCGCGGCGGCATCCTCCGCAACATCAACCTCAGGCACATTCCCCAACGCAACATCGATCGCGCTTCTCAACTCATCGATACCCCAACGCTTTATCGCCGACGTCATAACGTTTCCGTCATTTGAAATCTCTTCGGCGGCAGGTAGCGCATCAGTCACGAGATCGAGTTTGTTCAAAACCAACACCCGCGGTGTCTCGCCGAGCCCCAGATCGGCAAGCACGCTATCAACGACCTCGGCCGACTCGGCGGCAAGCGGATTCGAAATATCCGTCACGTGCACCAAGAGATCGGCAAACATCGCTTCTTCCAACGTCGCGTTGAATGCGTCGATGAGGATCGGCGGCAACTTGTTGATGAAGCCAACCGTGTCGCTCAGTGTTGCCGAGGCACCCGAAGGCAAATACAACCGCCGCGTCGTCGTGTCCAAAGTCTCGAAAGGTCGGTCGACCGACCTTATGTCGGAACCCGTCAACGTATTAAACAGCGCTGATTTGCCCGCATTGGTGTATCCAACCAGCGAAACGGTCTTCACATCACCACGCTGTCGACGACGACGTTGAGAGCCACGCTGGTCCCGAACGTCCGATATCGCACGCCGCAGATCACGCGCCTTCAACCGCATTAATCGCCGGTCAGTCTCAATCTGCGATTCACCTGGACCCCGAGTCCCAATACCGCCACCCAATCGCTCCAAGTGAGACCATTGCCCTGCAAGTCGCGGCATCAAATACTCGACCTGCGCCAACTCAACCTGCAATTTTCCTTCACGCGTCCGTGCCCGGCCCGCAAAGATGTCAAGTATCAGCGCTGTCCGATCGATTACCTTGACCTGCAACCGATCCTCGAGCACGCGTTGTTGAGCGGGAGTCAGCTCGTCGTCACAGATTACCGTCTCGATGTGAAAATCTCGAACGGTTTCCCCGATCTCATCGAGTTTTCCAGATCCGACATACGTCGGCGAAGGAGCGTTCAACGTCTGCGTAACCGTGGTAACCGGGTTCGCACCGGCAGCGCTCGCCAGAGCGGAAAGCTCGGCCACTGAATCCTCGAGCGTCCACCCATTGCCTCGTCTTCGAACCAGCGCACCTACCAGACAAGCGCGTTCGCGCTTCGCTTCAGTGCGGTGTAATCGTTTGCGTTTTGCCAAATTAGCTCCGATCCGTCTGCCGATCGTTAGATGCGCCAACCAGATATGCGACGAATACCTTCGTCGATCTGATCGTCGGGAATGGTCAATGACAGGCGAATATATCCCTCACCCGATGGCCCATATGATGCACCAGGCGTCACGACAACGTCGCGCTCCTGAAGCATTTTCTCGGCGAAACTGGCAGAAGTATATCCTTCCGGCACCCGCGTCCAGATGTACAGAGTTGCTTTTGGCGTCGTTGCCTCTAGACCGATCTCGTTCAATGCGGCAACAACCCGGTCCCGACGCCTTCGATATATCTCATTGTTGCCGTCGATCCACGCCTGCGGCAGATTCAATGCCTCGATGCCCATCTCTTGAATCGCCTGCGACAGACCCGAGTCGATATTCGACTTCACGCGCATCAACGCGTCCACCATCTCCGAGTTACCAACCGCCGCGCCCACGCGCCAACCGGTCATGTTCGCCGTCTTCGACAGCGAATGGAACTCCATCGCCACGTCCCTTGCACCCGGCACCTGCAACATGCTCGGAGCAACGTACCCATTGAACGTCACCTCCGTGTAGCACGCGTCGTGCAACAGATAGAGATCGAACTCCTTGGCGTAAGCCACCGCCGCTTCGAAATACTTCAGATCAGCCACCGCACCCGTCGGGTTGTTCGGGTAGTTCAACCACAACGTCTTTGCCTTGCGGGCCACATCCGTCGGAATCTCCTCAAAATCGAGCAGGTAGCCCTTGTCCTCGTGCAATGGCACTAGATGCGTCTCGCCACCCGCGAACATCGTTCCGATCGCGTACACCGGATACGCAGGGTCCGGTGAAATCGAGATGTCGCCCGGATCGATGAAACACAACGCCGCGTGGGCAATGCCCTCCTTTGCGCCGATGAGATTGATCACTTCACTCGCCGGATCTAACTCAACTCCAAATCGTCGAGCGTAGAATTCCGACACTGCCTGCCGAAACTCCGGCAATCCCTCGCTCTCGGGATATCGATGATTCGGCGCCTTACGTGCTCCCCGATCCAAGGCGTCTAACACCGCATCGGGTGTCGGAATATCCGGGTCGCCGATACCAAACGACACGACATCGATGCCTTGTGCCTTTTTCGCCCCAATCGCTCGTGAAATGTTCACGAACAGATACGGCGGCAGTTGCTGCACACGTCTTGCTAATGTTGGCATTGTCCCTCTACCTGATAACTAGATGATGCTCGATCTACGGCGCTCATTCGTTCCAAACGCCGGTGAAGACCTCGACCGCGGGTCCTTCAAGAAAAGCCTCGTCGTTTTCGTCCCACGATATCCGCAGCACGCCCCCGTCGACAACCACGTCGACCGCATCGTCGACTAACCCCAGTTTTCGGCACGCGAAGGCCGACGCGGTGCTTCCGGTCCCCGAAGACATCGTCTCGCCAGCGCCGCGTTCAAAGATCCTAGCTCGAATCTTGTCCCGCGCGTGAACGTTGACAATCTCGAAATTGATCCGTTGCGGAAACATTGGATGATTCTCAACGTGCGGACCTACCTCGGTTAGCGGAAAATCCTCAACCGGCTCATCCATGATCGCCACCGCGTGCGGATTTCCGATTGCGAGACATGTAATTGCCAACTCGGCTCCGCCAATCTCTAGCGTCTCAGCGACCACCGCATCTTTGCAACCCAGATCCGACGTGTCAACTGGGACTTCGGCAGCGACATATGTCGCCGGGCCCATCGCCACACGAGCCGACTCCATGCGCCCATCGACCATCTCCGGCCATACCGTCCGGACACCGCCCAACGTCTGAACCGTCAACCCATCGTCCGACGGTTCCACAATCCCTCGATCCAACACAAATTTGGCGAACAATCGGATTCCATTGCCGCTCATCTCGGCTTCAGAACCGTCCGGATTGTAAACACGCATCCTAACCCGAGCCACATCCGACTCTTGAAGTAGCACAATGCCGTCCGAACCAACACCGAACGCCGGTCTGCTCATTTCGACGGTCAATGCAGCCCAATTTCGATCGATCGAACGTCCATCGATCGCTATGTAGTCATTGCCGCAACCGTGCAGCTTTGCAAATTCAATCGCCAATCAATACACCTCGCATCAGATACGTCGATTACAGAGCGATTCTACCCCGTGACCGACTCCTCAGCCCCTTGGCGCAACCAACGGCCAACCGTTTCGCACGCCGCCTGAACATATTCAGGTTCAGTAATGTCATACCAATTGATCCTCGTGTCACGCGGTTTGAACCAGTTGTGTTGCGCGCCGATCAACCGATGATTTCCGATCAGGATCTCTTCACGCGTCGCTTCCCACGAACTGTTACCAGCCATAAAATCGACCAGCTGCCGGTAACCGATGGCCGACATCGAAGGCATCTCATGCTCAACACCAGCATCGACTAACATCTGCACTTCTTTGAGCCATCCCGCAGCGAGCATCCGATCTACACGATCCTCCACACGAGCGTGCAACACCTCCCTCGGAGCATTCAAACCGATGACCAATGCATCGTAAGGCGGGACCGCGCTCTTTCCAGCGCCCCCCATCGCATCACCCGTAGCGACCGCCCGTTCGATGGCGCGCACCAATCTCCGTGGGTTCAGAATCTCAACCTTGTCGATATTTGCTGCACGCGTTTCCCGAAGACGAGATTGCAACCTCTCGATGCCGTGCTCTTCAAGCTCCCTCTCCAACTCTTGACGCAACGTGGGATTCGGCGGAATCTCCGGCACCTCCCAACCTTCCAACAATCCCCAGATATACTGCCCCGACCCACCTACGACAACAGGAACTCTCCTACGTTCCTGGATCTCGGCGATCACCCGATTTGCGGCGCGTAAAAAATCGCTCAAACTGTAACCTTCCTGCGGTTCAAGTATGTCGATCAGGTGATGCCTAACACCTCCGCGTTCGCTTGCGTCCGGCTTCGCAGTGCCGATGTCCATCCCGCGATAGAAAAGCCGTGAATCGGCGTTGACCACCTCGCCGTTGAAACGCGTCGCCATCTCCACACCAAGCGACGTTTTGCCCGTCGCGGTCGCCCCAACAATGGCTACGACTCGGTCGCGCTGATTGGGGGATTCTCTACCTGTCAAACCGTTGCAACGTCACGAGCCACCGGCCGATTCAGCTATGATCTCGATCATTGAAGAGAACTCAGCATCGTTCAGGCTCGATCCACCGACCAATGCCCCATCAACAGCGTCGCTTCCGACGATCTGACCGATATTCCCGGCATTCGTGCTGCCGCCGTAGAGAACTCGAATTGCGGCGCCAACCTCCTCGTCGAACACCTCGCAGACCTCTTCACGAATCGAAGCTGCCATGTACTCAATCTGCCCGAGCGTGGCCACAGCCCCAGTCCCAATAGCCCAGATCGGCTCGTAAGCAATCACGATATTAGACGGGGCGTTCACTCCAGCAATCCCCAACCGCACCTGTCGTCTCACAAATCGCTCGGCGCGCCTGCGCTGCCTCTCAACGTCGTCTTCTCCAACGCACAGTATCGCCGTCATTCCGGCGTCAATGACTGCTCCGACCTTCGCCGCAACAATCTGGTCCGTCTCGCCGAAGGTTTGTCGCCGTTCAGAATGGCCTACGATTACGTGACTCACCAAACCTCGCAGCATCCCCACTGAAACCTCGCCGGTGTAAGCGCCGTCCACGTGCTGACTTACATTCTGCGCGCCAAGCATCACTGGCGTGTGATGCACAACGCCGTAGACCGCGATGAGTGAGGTGAAAGGTGGGCAAAGAACAACGTCAACGACCTCCGAATCCCCGACGGATCGGCAGATCGATTGTGACAACGCCACGCCTTCTTGCGGCGTGGTGTTCATTTTCCAGTTACCCGCGATGAGGGGTTTGCGAGCACTCAAATCTAACTTGTGGCCTTTTTACTCACTCCGGCCAACCAATCGGTTGTCGGCAATTCCGGACGCGCAAGTTAAAGATACCGCCACTTTGCTGATAAGTCAACCACCTCAAACTGTCCGAAATTGCGAATTACAACTATTTCGTGGGAATGCACGTCGAAAATCATTGCGTTCAAATCCGGCGTAATGCCGCGATGCCCGGCAGTGTTTTGCCTTCCAAGAATTCGAGCGAGGCACCGCCACCAGTCGAGATGTGTGTCAACTTATCAGTGATACCAAAGCTGTTTATAGCCTCAACAGTTGATCCGCCACCCGCCAACTTGAATGCATCATCGTTTCCCGCAATCGCGGCCGCTACACTCTCCGTTCCTTTTGAGAAAGACAACCACTCAAACAAACCCATCGGGCCATTCCAGATCAATTTCTTTGACCTCGCAATCAGGTCGACATAGTTTGCCCTCGTTTTGGTTCCGATATCCAATACGTATCCCGATTTTGGGATCGCATCCGCGTCGACTTCAGCGAAATCTGAATTCTCATCGAACTCTTGGGCGACCACTACATCTCTTGGCAACCGAATCTTCGAGGCGATATCGCCGTCGTCAATCAACGACTTTGCTGCAGACAGCTCCGCGTCGCTCACCTTCGTCGATCCAACTCCGAATCCGTGGGCCGCCAACATCACCGAAACCATCCCGCCACCGATCAAAACCGCATCGACATTAGGCGCTAGATTCTCGACCACGCCAAGTTTGTCGGCGACCTTTGCACCTCCGAGAACCGCCACTGCCGGTCTTTCATCCGAAACCAACGCCCTGTTCAATGCTTCGATCTCCGCTCGCATCAACAATCCGGCATAAGCAGGCAAGATTTCTGCCGCGCCGACGATCGATGCATGGCTTCGATGTGATGCGCCGAATGCATCGTTGACGTAAATATCGGCCAGTGACGCCAACCCTCTAGTGAACTCTGCGTCGTTCACCTCCTCCCCAGGATTAAACCTCAGGTTTTCAAGCATCGCAACTTCACCGTTGGTTAACTTTGCAACTGCGCCCCACGCACTTACGTTTTCCGGACCACCCGCGTACTGCACGTTTACGCCAAGCACTTCGGACATTCGCACGCGTACTGGCTCAATCCGCATCTCGGGCACTACCTTGCCCTTCGGTCGCCCGAGATGCGAGCACAGCACGACCTTCGCGCCTTCGCGCCTCAAAAGTTCAACGGTGGCAACCGACGCGTGTATTCGACTGTCGTCGGCAATATCGGTGGTCCCTGGACGGAACGTCACGTTGAGATCGGCGCGGAGCAACACCGTCTTGCCACGCAATGAGATTTCTTCGATCCTGGGTAACGCTACTGACACGGCAATTCTCCGACTGCAATTCAGCCGTCTTAATCGAACATCGAGTTGACGTGATTCACATCGCCGATATCGTTGGCGAGGACCATCAATTTCTCTCGATCATCCGGTTCGATACCGGCTTGAGAAAGGGCATTCTCAGCGTTGACCAAATGTGATCGTATCTGCTTCAGAGTGAAGTCGCGGCCACCAGCGTCGACCGCTAACGATGTGAGTTCGGCGATGCGTGAAGGATCGATGACACGCTGCATATACATCTCACCGGCCCGCCGCAAAATCGACGGGTCTTTTACCGTGTCGAAGAGATAGGCCATCGGCAGGTTCTTCTTCTTCGATATGATCCTGCCCTGCACCACCGGGTCTCGGTCCCCATCATCAAATATCGCTCGGTAGTCAGCTACTAACTGCTTGACGACACCGACACTCTCGCCGAAGAGTCGGAGTGCGGTGCGGCGTTCAACCCCGAAGTCATCGTCAAGTATCGACGCCAACTCCGCCGAAGCGCCGTACATCGAACCAACTCGCTTCGACACCATATCGAGATAGTCGGTGACTGAAACCGATGTTCGTTCTTGAAATGCAACGTCGAGGTATTCGCCTTCGCATCGCCGCAACACCGCATCATCGACAATTTCCAAAGCTTTGCTGACACGTTGGAGCGGCTCACCGTCATCGCAGAGCTGAAACAGCGACAATCTTGCCAATGCATGCATCCCGTCACCAGTGTTTATCGCCTGCGACGGTCCCCATTTCCACCACACCGACGCCCTGCCCAACCGTTCTGTGTTGCCGTCCTGGACATCCGCGTGGATGAGCGCAAAGTTGTACATCAACTCAACCGAAATCGCATACTTCAAACCAATTGAATAGTCGCCGTGCAGCGATTGCGCCACCGCTAACAGCAACGATCCGTGCAGTCGGCGCTCCAAAGGTCCCATCGACGCTGCACCACGATCGTCCGTGTGCCCTAACTGCCAGGACATCATCTGGTAGATCTCTAGCTTTCGGTCTTTGAAGGACGACCGAATGGCGTCTTCAAGACGATCCTCCGCCTCGTGCGGAAGCAATGCAGTCGCGGTCGTCGTCATCGTTGTTGCCTCAGCACGCTCTCGATCTCGCCATACGAAATCGGGCCTTCACGCAGAATGCGCGCCTCGCCTTCGACCATCTGAATCACCGTGGACGCAGCCGATGCGTCACCACATTTTCCGATAACAATCGCGTCCAACTCATCACCAATCGCGTCGGCCACTACTTGCCAATCCTTGGCTGGCCGATCGCCAGAGATGTTTGCGCTTGTGCCAGTCAACCCGCAACCCGCCTCAGAAATAAGTCTGAGCCCAAGTTCGTGATTGGGCATCCGCAACCCTACTGTATCCAATCCGCCAGTCAGAACTTCTGGAACATCGTCCGCGGCAGGAACGACCACCGTCAACGCACCTGGCCAGAATCGCTCTGCCAGCACGCGGGATGAACGCCCGAAACTCTTCGACAATCGTTCAGCTTGACAGGGATCTGAAACTAAGACCGGCATGGGTGTGGTGGGAGGACGCCTCTTGATTGCAAAGGCTTTTCTGATCGCAGATTCGTTCATTGCATCGACGCCGAGCGCATAGAACGTGTCGGTGGGAAATGCGATTACACCACCAGCTTTGACCGCGGCAACGGCCTCGCTCAAATTAACCTGTTCCAACGCTATCCAAACCTAATCTCTGGGATTCAACACACGCGCTTTTGACTATCGTACATGTGCTTTTCTCGGGTGCACATGGCGCGCGGGCGAGGTTGTGCACACATTAGAATCCATAGATGGAAGCTCTCTCAATATGACCGCCATCGAACCCCAATCCACCTCGCACCGCGTCGCCACGTCTGACGACATCGAGCTAAACACATACCTCGAAATCGCCGAGGGCGATCGACTGGGCGGCCACTCTCCTTCCGTCCCGGTGCGCACAGAATCGATAGTAATCCTCGATTTCGGCTCCCAATACAGCCGACTGATCGCCCGCCGAGTCCGCGAAGCAAACGTCTACTGCGAAATCATCCCGTTCGATGCCGGTCCGGATGTGCTGCACCTCCAAGATGTCAAGGGCATCATCCTCAGCGGTGGGCCGAACAGCGTCTACGAAAAAGGAGCACCTCTAATCCCGTCGTGGGTTTTTGAAGCCGGAGTACCTGTCCTCGGCATTTGCTACGGAATGCAGGCATTGGCGCACCAACTCGGTGGATCGGTCGTCGCCGGCATCGAACGCGAGTACGGTCACGCGCAACTCCGTCTCAACGGCGTCAATCACCCGCTATTCAAGGGTCTCGACACGTCAGTGCCCGTCTGGATGAGCCACGGCGACCGAATATCCGAGATGCCACCCGGATTCCTCTCCCTCGCGTTCTCTGAGAACTCTCCGTGCGCCGTAATGGGCAACGAATCGATGCTCGCCTACGGTATCCAGTTCCATCCTGAGGTCACTCACACTCAGCAAGGCGACCAGATAATCCGCAACTTCGTCCTCGGCATCTGCGGCGCATCAGGCTCGTGGACGCCTAAGAATTTTGTTCGTGACTCCATCTTCCGCATCCGACAGCAAGTCGGCGACGGCAAGGTAGTCTGCGCCCTCTCCGGCGGGGTCGACTCCGCGGTCGCTGCAGCCCTCATCCACCGCGCCATCGGTGACCGCCTCACATGCATCTTCGTCGACAACGGCCTGATGCGACGAGGGGAGGCTGAGCGCGTCCAGACGGTATTTGCAAGCCAATTGGGAGTCAATCTCCGGTTCGTCGATGGCACCGAACAATTCCTGTCGGCACTCAAACACGTTTCAGACCCAGAAGAGAAACGCCGCAGGATTGGCGAGGAGTTCATCCGTATCTTCGAAGTCGAGGCACGCGACATCGGAGAGGTCGACTATCTGGCACAAGGGACCCTTTATCCCGACGTCATTGAATCTGTGTCCCCGGAAAGCTCCGCTGCACACAAGATCAAGACGCACCATAACGTCGGCGGCCTACCCGAGAAGATGGACCTCAAACTCGTCGAACCGCTCCGCCACATGTTCAAAGACGAGGTTCGAGAAGCCGGTCGCGAACTTGGCCTCTCGCCGCAGTCGGTGAATCGACAACCATTCCCGGGTCCTGGTCTTGCAATTCGCATCATGGGCGAGGTCACCTACGAAAAGCTCGAGATCCTCCGCGCCGCCGACTGGATCGTCGTGGACGAAATCAAAGACGCCGGTCTTTACGAGCAGCTTTGGCAGAGCTTCGCAGTATTGACCGACACCCAAAGCGTCGGCGTGATGGGCGATGCTCGAACGTACCAGTACGTCGTCGCTATACGCGCCGTGGTCAGCACTGACGCCATGACTGCGGACTGGGCACGTCTTCCCTACGAAACAATCGCTCGCATGTCCAACCGCATCGTCAACGAAGTCCCTGAGATCAACCGCGTGGTTCTCGACGTGACGAGCAAGCCGCCAGGAACGATCGAATGGGAGTGATGGCGCCCCCGAATCGCATAACGTTGCGGTAAGTCTCGAACGAAGCAATGAAAATTCTCGTAGTCGGTTCAGGAGGCAGAGAACACGCGCTGACGTGGAAACTCGCACAGTCCGACCACGTTTCGGAAATCGTCTGTGCACCCGGCAACCCCGGCATGGCGAAATACGCCGAACTCGTAAACGTCAACGCCGAAGACGTGGAAGCTCTTGTGCCGCTGGCGACTGACATCAATGCTGACTTGGTCGTAGTCGGGCCCGAAGCACCGCTTGTCCTAGGTCTCGCCGACCAACTCACTGAACGCGGCATCCCTACTTTCGGCCCCTCGGCGGCCGCATCCCGCATCGAAGGTTCAAAATCATGGGCCAATGACATCATGTATCGCCTCGGCATTCCTTGTCCCGAGAGCCGCACATTTAGCGACGCGGCGACGGCGATACAATACGTCGAATCTTGCCCTCCAGGCGGGATCGTCGTTAAGGTCGACGGTCTCGCCGCTGGCAAAGGAGTAACGATTCCCGAAACCCCCACCCAAGCCATCGAAGCCATCACCGACGCACTTGAACATCGCGCGTTCGGCGAGGCGGGCGAAACCATCGTCATCGAGGAAAGACTTACCGGTCCGGAACTCAGCGTATTCGCATTCATCGACGGCGAAACGGTATCCACCCCGGTTGCCGCTCGCGACTACAAGCGCGCCTACGACGGCGATATCGGCGCAAATACTGGCGGCATGGGTGCGTACACCTCACCCAACCTTTGCTCGCCGTCCGACCTCGATCACATCCGATCGACGATTCTCGAACCGATCGCCCACGCCCTCGTCGCAGAGGGTTGCCCGTATCGAGGGGTCCTTTACGCCGGACTGATGCTGACCGAGAGCGGTCCGCAAGTTATCGAGTTCAACTGTCGCTTCGGAGATCCGGAGTGCGAACCGCTGATGCTGCGCCTCGATTCCGATCTCGCGGAGGTTTGTCTAGCGGTCGCCGAGGGTCGACTTGACGAAACGCCCGTCGTTTGGAACCAAAACTGCGCCGTAGGCGTCGTCGTCGTTTCGAGCACATATCCGGCCGCGTACGAAACGGGTTTTCCGATCAGCGGTGATCTACCTATCGACGACAACGCCATCGTTTTCCACGCCGGGACATCCGAGGACGACAATGGACAACTGATCACTGCCGGAGGTCGAGTGTTTGTCGCTACTGCGTCCTCAACCGAATCCGTCCAAGAGGCACGCTCAGCGGCCTTTGAACTCGCCGACGGTATTGAATTCGAAGGGGCGCGCTACCGATCGGACATCGCAATCGGTGCAGATTGAACCAGTCCTGAATTAGTATTCTGCTTTTCCGACGACGCTACTCAAGTAATCAGACCGACGACGTGATACCGCGCTACTCAAGACCCGAAATGAGCCGAATATGGTCTGAAGACCATCAATTCGACTTGTGGTTAAGAGTCGAAATCGCGGCCTGCGAAGCGTGGTCGCAACTCGGCGTCATTAACGATATCGACATGCGGAAAATCCGCTCTGCGAAGTTTTCGCGTGAAGAATACGACCGCCAGTTCGATGAGACGCGTCACGACCTCGTCTCCTTCACTCGTGCCGTTGCGACGAGCCTTGGCGAAGAAGGACGGTGGATCCACCACGGCCTCACATCCAACGACGTCAAAGACACCGCGCTCGCGATGCAGATGTCGGACGCGACGACCCTTCTCATCGACGGCATCGATGCTCTGATGTCGGCCTTGGCCAAGCGGGCCGTCGAGTTCAAACACACCCTCTGCATGGGTAGATCCCACGGCATCCACGCCGAACCGATGTCCTTCGGCCTCAAACTCGCCCTTTGGTGGTCCGAAATGCGACGGAATCGTGCTCGCGCGGTCGCCATGAAAGAACGTGTATCGGTTGGCATGCTCTCCGGTCCCGTTGGCACCTTCGCCGGCATTCCCATCGAAATCGAAGAACACGTCTGCGCTCAGCTCGGACTCCAAGCCGCAGAGGTATCGAATCAAGTAATCCAGCGCGATCGACATGCTGAGTACCTCCAAGTGCTCGCTCTCACTGCCGCCACACTCGACAAGATCGCGACCGAGATTCGCTCGCTTCAGCGCACCGAGATCGGCGAGGTCGAAGAACCCTTCGGACGGCCCGGATACGTCAGCAAGGGGTCGTCGTCGATGCCCCACAAGCGCAATCCTGAGCTCTCAGAGCGAATTTGCGGCCTGGCCCGTGTCATCCGCTCCAACTCCATCGTCGGACTAGAAAACGTTGCGCTTTGGCATGAAAGAGATATTTCCCATTCGTCCGCCGAGCGCGTGGTTCTCGCCGATTCGTCCCTCGCTCTCGACTACATCCTCGACCTCATGACCGGGATCATCGCGAACATGACGGTCAAACCCGACCGTATGCGTCGCAATATGGACCTCACGCATGGCCTCGTCTTCTCGCCAAGGGTGATGCTCGCCTTAGTCGAAGCCGGTGTGGAGCGCGGCTCAGCCTATGACGCCGTGCAAAGCGCCGCAATGCAGGCGTTGGATCAGGAAACCGACTTCCACGCAATCGTCCGCGATGATCGATCTGTCACCCAACACCTCGACAATGCGACGCTTGCGAATCTCTTCGACTACAACTACTTCATCGCGCAGATAAACCCCGTCTTCGCACGCCTAGGCATCGAGGAGGCAAATTGAACACCGAGACCGCCGTCCTAAGCACCGACTTGCCCAGTCTCGCGCATCGCGGGAAAGTACGCGACACCTATCGCGTCGCTGACGGCATCCTGATGATGATCGCTACCGACCGCATCTCAGCGTTCGACGTCATCATGGACGATCCGGTGCCCAACAAAGGTGTTCTACTCGCCCAGATGTCGGCCTTCTGGTACCGAAACGTCATTGGCGACATCGTCGCAAACCACATGATCGGCATGGCGGACGACTCCCAAGCAGTAGCTGAGGTCGGTCGCATCGGTGCCCTCGCCGACCTGCCGCGCGAGTGGTCAAACCGCTCAATGCTGATCCGTGAAGCCAAACGCATCGATATGGAGTGTGTCGTCCGCGGCTATCTCGCAGGAGCTGGATGGGCCGAATACGAAGCCCACGGAACACTCAACGGCGCGCCGCTGCCCAGGGGTCTGCGTGCCGCCGAGCGCCTGCCAGAACCACTCTTCACGCCGTCCACCAAACCCGAGGAAGGCCACGACCTGCCGTTGACGGATGCCGATGCCAAAGATCTCGTCGGCGCAGACCTCCACGAGACACTTAAACAGACAAGCATCGCAATCTACGAGCGGGCCCGCGACCACGCATCGGAACGCGGCATGATACTCGTCGACACCAAATTTGAGTTCGGTTTCGTAGATGGCGAACTGACTCTGATCGACGAAGTCCTCACGCCCGATTCAAGTCGGTTTTGGGATGCTGACGAGTGGCATCCAGGATCGTTCCCCCCGGCGTATGACAAACAGCATCTCCGAGAATGGCTCGTGAGTAGCGGGTGGGATCGAGAGCCACCGCCACCAAAAATACCAACCGACGTCATGGAAATGACAAAACAACGCTACGTGTCGGCATACGAGAGGCTGACCGGCAACACGTTCAAAACCTGACTCGCCACATCGCCAACGTGAAATAGAATCTTGAGTTCATGGACCAGCCAAGCAACAGAGTAGCCACCACCCGCCCCGAGCATCGCCGCGGCATGACCCGAGCGCAGGTTCGCGAAGAACGACGAGCGCGCAGCAATCGCCGCAAGCAAAGGAGACGGACAGTCCTCATTGCACTTGGTTCGGTATTCGCGATCATGATCATCTTCGCCCTCGTGTTCCAGCAAGGATTCATTTCTCGCGACCATCAACTCGCCGGCGAACGTGGCCCGTACAACGCCGGGGGCCCGGTCCCGCAAGATCCCGACGATGGCCGAGCTCACGTCCCTGACTCCGTCGTTCCCGAAACTCGCTACAGCGTCTATCCCCCTACGTCCGGTCCGCACTGGAACACTCTTGGCAGCCAAGCAAACAATTACGAGCGCGCTCCCGCCGGGTGGGGTCCATATGTGCGTGTCGTACCCGACCAAGCCTTGATCCACAACCTTGAGCACGGCGGAATCGGTATGCACTATGACACCACCAAGTGCGACACCGAAACCTGCGCAGAGATCGCTGCGACGTTAGAGCGGATCGCCAAGGAATGGAACGATGACGAGACCTACACCGGATTCGTCATTTCCCCGTATGCGTTTACCGATACCGCCATAACCGTTACCGCATGGCGTCACCACCTCCGGCTCGATGAGATCGACGAACCCAAGATCCTAGAGTTCATCGACGCTTACTTCGATCGTGGTTTCGAGCCGCAAGTCGCCGGCATGACCCCCGCTAACTGAACAACGCGGATTCGACATGAGCGGCACACACCTCGCCCACATCCGCGTCTACTTCAAACCCGGCGTCTATGACCCCGAATCGGAAACCATAAACCGAGCTCTCGCGCGCCTCGGTTTCGACGAAATCGCGTCACTGAGCGCGGGAAAGTTCTTCGACGCGCGCATCGAGGCCGATGACGCCGAGCAGGCGTCTGAGACCGCACGTAAGATGTGCGAAACCCTGCTCGCCAATCCAGTCATTGAGACCTACTCCGTCGAGATAGTCGACTAACCTGATCTTCGCCGTTCCAGACACCGGCGGCGCAACTGCTTCCAAGAATCATTATTCGGTTTGGTTTGCCGCTTCCCTCTCGCGCTTCTCCCTCAGCGCAGTTGCCATGGCCTGCGCCACGATACCGGCTGGCGCGGCGACTATTCCTAACCCGCACAACACCACGACCGCGGTCATCATCTTGCCCCCAACCGTCACCGGATAGATGTCACCATAGCCGACCGTCGTAAGCGTCGCCACAGCCCACCACAACGCGTCTCCCATGTGGCTGAACTGCTCAGGTTGTGTCTCGTGCTCGAAATGGTAAGCACCAAACGCTGCCAAAAACACAACCAATCCGGTCAATGTGAGAAACAGCACTATCTCGTCCCGCATATGCGAAAACGCTCTTCCTAGATCTGCCAATGCCTGGTTGAAGCGCGCCATCTTGAGCAACCTGACGAGCTGCAACAATCTGAAAAGTCGCAAGGAGGTGAACTGGGGGAGCGCTACAATCCCCACTACCACGGCCAGAAGATCAATGATGCCGAAAAACGACAAGATGTACTTGCGTCTGTTGGGAGCGGTCCACACCCTCACGACGTATTCGAACGCGAAAAATATGACCGCAGAGTAAGCAATATCGTCGATCCAACCCTTCTCCGGTCCCCAAGTCGCCCGCCACAGATGCGGGATGTCTGTGTCGAACGTGGTTACGCTCACCGACGCGACAATGGCCACCAATGCGAGCCATTCAAATATGACTCTTCGCCGGCTCATATAATCCATCATCCTCGTCCTCCAGTCGATGCGCGTAACCTAAATGCGGCCCAATCTCCTGCGAGACAGAAACCCAGCTTGCCGGTACTAACACCGACTCATGCGACGACGTAGGTAACGAACTCAGCCCGAAAGCGTGCCTTTGGTGCTCGGCACCGCTCCGTCGGCTCGGTCGTCAATCGATGCAGCTTCCCGTAACGCCCGCGCAAACGCCTTGAACGCCGACTCGATCATGTGGTGTTCGTTCGTCCCGCGCAACACCGTAAGGTGTAGATTGAATCGACCTTCGGCCGCCAGCGACTCAAAGAAGTGCCTAGCCATATCCGGCGAAAAATCGCCGATGTTCGAGGTCGAACCCATATCGATGACCGCGTAACCACGACCACTTAAGTCGACCACTGCATGCGACAAGGCCTCATCGAGAGGGACGTGCTTGCTCGACATGCGAACGATACCGGCGCAGACGCCCAACGCCTCCAGCAAACACCGACCAATGACTATCGCTGTGTCTTCCACAGTGTGGTGCGAACCGGTCTCGACATCGCCCGTAGCAGTTACCGAGAGATCCATCATCGAATGCTTTGCCAACGCATGCAGCATGTGATTCATGAAACCGATCGGAGTGTCTATCTCGGCTCTGCCCTGCCCGTCGACGTTGATGCTGACGCGGATGTTCGTCTCGCCCGTTGCGCGCTCAATCTCTGCGGTTCGATCACTCATTCGTGCACCTCAACCCACAATTATCGAATCCTCACACACCCCATTCCGACAAGTTGGCGTGCATCCGAATGCGTTACACCATATCCTGCAACGCATCGATCACAAGATCATTTTGCAGCGGCGTCCCGACGCTGACCCGAATCGAATTTTCCAATCTTCTGCCACTGAACTTCCTCGCGAATATGCCGCGCCGAGCCAATAGTTCGTAAACCTCATCGCCGCTCAAACGATCAAACTTCATCAGCAAGAAATTCGCCCGCGACGGCGAATAGCTGACACCGTCCGATTCGTCGATAACCGCCTCGACCCTCTTCCGCTCATCCTCCAACGTTGCGATGCGCGCCAACAGCTTGCCTTTGTGCTCCAACGCCGCCAATCCCGCAGCCTCCGCAGCGATGTTCAGGTTGTATGGCTGTTTAATCGTCATCAGGTGGTCGACAATCAGTTCCGACCCGATCGCGTAACCGATTCGCAAACCCGCGATGCCGGCCCACTTGCTAAACGACCGAATCACAACCAAGTTTTCGTATTCGTCCAACAACCCTGCCGTAGTCTCACCGCAAAACTCGTAGTAAGTCTCGTCAACAACCAACACGATGCCCGTGTCCAGGATCGCTCGCGCGTCGCTCTCCGGCAACAGATTACCCGTGGGGTTGTTTGGCGACGCGATGAACAGCAACTTCGCACTCGTTCGCTCAATCGCATCCGTTGTGGCATCGATGTCGATTTCCCAATCGTCCTGCCGCTCCACTGGTACCAGCTCAGCCTGCGAAATCTGCGCGCAAAACTCATACATCCCAAATGTCGGCGGACAGTCGATCATCGACTCCCCAGGAGCCACGAAAAGCTTGGTCAGCAACTCGATGATCTCATCTCCGCCTGAACCAGCAATGAGCTGCCCCGTCGGTCGGCCTGTGTACTCGCTCAACGCCGACCTAATGCGAACCAGATCTTGGTCTGGATATTCGTGGATTGGCAACCCAACCAACGCGTCCGCGATCTCCTCCAACGGTTCGTATGGGTTTTCATTCGCGTTCAAACGAATGACATCGGCGGGATCGATTCCCACCGCGGTCGCCAAATGATCCGAATGTTGAGCCCCGACATAACCAGTCGGATTGTAGAGATGCGGCCGCATCATTCCTATCAAGTCGCGCATCGTCCCCTGCCTTACTACGTTCGTTGACTTCGCAATACTATCGTTTCCGACGAATCTCAGCCGCCAGCGCGTGGGCTTCGAGCATCTCCATCCTCGCCAAATCCGACGCCGCTTCAGCGATTGAATCGAATGTCGACTGGTTCATATCCAAAAACGGCGTTACGCGGACGAAGTCCCGTGCGGACAACGCCGACGAGAATCGCGCCGAACCACCCGTGGGCATCACATGGCTTGGTCCCGCGACGTAATCGGCCATCACCTCGCCAGAACGCTCACCCACGAATATGCCACCTGCATGACGAGCGTCTGCGAGCATCTCGTCGGCGCCGGCGAAACCCAAACACAGATGTTCCGGTGCATAAACTTCGGCAACCTTCAACGCCTCTTCGATGGAATCGACCACTACCGCCGCGCCACGGCCCATCAGCGCCTTGCGCGCAATTTCAGCCCGCGGCAACGTCTCGAGCTGCGTCGCCAACTCACTTTCAACCGCGTCAACCGAGCGGTCAGACAACGCCACCAAAACCGGCGCTGCGACTACATCGTGCTCCGCTTGAGCCAATAAATCCGCCGCCGCCAAAGCCGCTTCTGAACCGTCATCCACGACAACCATCGTCTCGGTGGGCCCATAAATCCCATCGATGCCGACCATTCCATAAACCCGACGCTTGGCAGCAGTCACCCAGAGACTTCCCGGGCCGCAAATGACATCGACTTTCGGGATCGATTCGGTACCGACAGCCAAAGCGGCGACGGCTTGGGCGCCACCGACTGCGAATACGTCGTCCACTCCTGCAATATGACACGCAGCCAATACCGCCGGGTGAGGTACTCCGCCCTTGCCTGGGGGCGTGACGACACAAACATAAGGCACTCCAGCAACCCTCGCTGGCACCGCGGTCATAATCACCGTCGAAGCCAATGGCGCTGTCCCGCCGGGGATGCAGCAAGCAGCCGATTGAACCGGTTGCACTACCTCCCCGTATCCAGCGATGTCATCGCGCCACGATTGCGGCAACGTCCGCTCTTGAAACGCGGCCACACGACGCGCTGCCAGCGTCAATCCGTCGACTTCACTCGGCCGCAACTCGTGTTTCGCTTTCGCCACGACCTCTGCTGGCACCTTGAAGTCGTCGATCTCAGCGCCGTCCAACGACTTCGAGATACGTCGCACAAATTCATCTCCGTGCGACCGAACATCCGCGATCACGCGATCAGCAAACGCCTCTGGTGTCATCGCCACGTCGTAGATGCCACCACCGTCAGTTAACGGCTCCACCCCGTCGCTTGCCAAGCTCCGGTTCTTAAACGCGGCAATTGCGGCGTCTAGTCCGTGAATTCGCCTCAACACGGACTGGTTCCCATTGCGGCCAAACCCAAGTTTTCGACTAATTTCCGGTACAACTCGCACTCGCTCTGGTACAGGAACTGAATGTCGGTCACCGAAGTGCCCGTTCCACCGAGGGCACGCAAGTGATCCACCACGCGCAACACGTCATTCTTGCGCGTCACGATCTGAACCGCAAACCAGTTATTCCCGTCGTCCGTGAAGACTCTCGAAACCGTCGGCCCGCGCATGCCAGAAAGCTCTGGAGATTTCAAAACCAATTTGGCAATTTCGGCTTCCGACGACCCTTTCACGTTTGCGGTAACCCGCAGGTACAACCTCGACCTCAATCGAGCCTCGATCCGCTCCAGCAACAGTCTGGTCAAGTCGAGTTTCGACTGCGTGCCCGCCAGTAGCCGCGCGTTACCGATCAAGACCGCTTGGGATTCAATCGCCACGCCGTCGACCAACGTGCGAAGATTGTTCTCCCGCAGCGTGTTTCCAGTATCCGAAATGTCGGCTATGATGTCGGCGTACCCGATCCGCGGCGCAGCTTCGAGCGCGCCATTAATCGCAACCATCGAGAAGTAGTTGATGCCCCGCCGATTGAGGAATCGCTTCACCAATCTGGGATACTTCGTCGCCACTCGGAGGTCGCGCCCCCGCTCGTGCAACTCAAGGCTCATGTCCGCAAGGTCGTACATCGAAGTGATATCGAGCCACGAATCGGGAACCGCAATCACCAGACGTGAATGCCCGTACTCCAGATCGGGGACGACAACCAACGTCTCACCGTCTTCCAACCGCGCCTCCAAGTAACGATCAAGGCCTACAACGCCTAGATCCGCATTGCCGGAATCCACAATCGTCGTGATGTCCGACTGCCGTTGATAGATCACATCGATACCGGGTATCGAAGGGATGTTCGCTGTATACCGCCTCGAGTTGACTCGACTGACCGCCGCGTCCGACTCCGCGAGCAAACGAACCGCGCCTTGCTCAAGCGCGCCGGTTGAAGGTATCGCGAGGCGCAACGTCTCCGTCATTCCTCATCTCCCTCAGTCGATTCAGGATTTCCTACCCTTATTACGCTGGCGTTCCCAATCGATTCCGCGACCTCTTCCGCGTCAACTGCACAGTCGAACAACGAAACGACGTTGTGCCCTTCCTCGCGGAGCTCGGCGGCCTTTTTGATGACATCTTCGACTAAGCTGTCGTCGGTTGGCGAGAGAACAATGTAACGGCGCTCCGCTCGATGCGGTTGACTGCCGCCTGTTAACTCCAGCACCGTATCGAGGTTGAGCGCAAATCCTAGTGCCGGGAGTTCCGTGTCAGAACCAAGCGCCGACGCCAACCCATCGTAACGGCCACCTCGGCCAAGGACAATGTTCTCTCCGGCCACAGCGGCACTGACTTCGAAGATCATGCCGGAGTAGTAAGCAATTGAAGCTCCTAGCCCCAAATCGACCGTCATGTCGGAACAGTCCACGCCGTTCAATTCGGCGGCTTCGACGACCGACGTTAAATTGTCAAGGCTACGCAAAGAATTGAGGCCATAACGCTCCGTCAATTGCCTTGCACCATCGATCGCATCCAAAAGTCCAATGTTCGAAGAATTGTGTTGACCAGTTTCGACATTGCAGCTCTTGAAATTAGCGATTTCACGAATCAGCGCCAACGCCTTTGGGAAATCAGCATTTCGCGCATCCCACTCCACTTTTCGTCGCAATCCAGCAACGATCTCATCAGCCGTTCTCGTCGTCAACTCCGAGGTTTCCGGCAAGCGCACCGAACCCGACGCCAATCTCGACAAGAGATCCGCCGCCGATGCCTGCGTCTCGATCTTCTGCTGACCCATAGTTGGTAGCAACCCCAATCGCGCCGCTTCAGCCTCAATCAATCCGCTGTTGTCGTCGTTATCAGCTAACGCCGAGACGCTGCCCGCGAGAAACATCCGAGCGCGATCCGAGAGATCGAAACGACCCAATAACTCGCGTATCAATCCGACGTGACCGATCCGAATCGAAACTTGATCTAAACCCAATCTGCCAGCCAAAGTGTACGCAGCAGATACTATTTCGCCATCTGCATACGGCTGAGATGCGTTGACCAATTCTGCGCCGAGCTGAATGAACTCACGCTTGTTCGGCACCGAACGGGCAGGAGCATCGTACGGTCTCTCCGTGTATCGAAATATCGGAGACGCGTATTGGAACCTTTTCGGAGCCGCACTGCTGGAGAGTTCCAACGCATGCCGAACCACCGGTGCCGTCATCTCAGGCCGCAGACTGATGTTGCTACCATCGGGCGCGATGAAATCGAACAATTGACTCGAAAGAAGCCCGCCAGACCTTCGTAGAAAAAGTTCGGTCTGCTCAATAAGCGGTGTCTCTATCGGTTGGTATCCAAGACCATGGAGGACGTCACGCGCGATGCCAATCGACGTTTCGATACGTTCGAAATACCGGCCCGCGCGGTCGTCGACACCAGGGGCTCGCTTAATTCTGCCGTTTCGGCCTGTCATCGGTTCAATCTGCCGTCAACCAGTAACACGAAGGTAAGGCGCAAACGGCAACGCGCGTCAAATTGTTCGTCATCAACACATTCAGATTCTAAATCCGCAGCGTAGCAACATATCGCTGTTCATGTCGTTAGAATCTGACGCAGCGTCGTCAGAGCGAAGCGAGTAAAAAACCATGCCAACACGCATCGACATCAAATCAACAACCCAACATCGACTTCGCCACAATCTCTCCTTTAGCGAACGCCGTACGACCCGACGGAGACCTCCGACGAACGGCTCGATCTTGGTGATCGAAGACGACGAATCGATGTTGCGTTTGATTCGTTTGTACTTGGAACACTCCGGATATCGCGCTCTTGGTGCGCCCGACGGCACAACGGGTGTGGAACTCGCGCGCAACGAAAACCCAGATCTGATCGTCTTGGATCTCAACCTACCGGGTATTGACGGAAACGATGTCTGCAATATTCTACGGACCGAATCAGAAGTCCCGATAATCATTGTCAGCGCGCGCGTTGATGAAGAAGACCGATTGCTCGGATTCAACCTCGGTGCCGACGACTACGTAACCAAACCCTTCAGCCCCAACGAGCTGATGGCGAGAATCAACACCGTCCTGCGCCGCGCTGCCCCCGACTCAGGAGAACACGGGCAACCCGACGGTCAACTAAAGATCGGACCATACGAAATCGATTTCGATACTCGAACCGCTCGGGTTGGCAGCGAGAATCTGTCATTGACTCCCACAGAGTACCAGCTTCTAATCTACTTCCTAAATTCCAACGGGCGCACCGTCAGCCGGCATCAGATAATTGCAGACGGATTAGGACAGGATTTCGACGGATCAATCCGAACGGTCGACGCCCACATTTCGAACCTCCGAAGAAAAATCGAGGTAGCAAATGGCGGTTCGCGACATCTGAAATCCGTTTACGGCATAGGGTATCGATTTGAAGCTTCCTAGGTGGGCACACACTATCCAAGCACGCTTGATCATCGGATACGCGGTTTTGCTTTCCGTTTTGCTTTCCGTAGTTGGCATGTGCGCTACGGCTTCCGCACGCGTTTCGCTCGAGAATTTCGATCTCGAAATCCAGAACCAACGCCTGATAGGGGCGCGTAACTTATTGCAGGACATCTACGACCACCAACTTGATCAAACCGATCCGATAAGTGCACTAGAGGAACTCCGGCACTTATCGCGGCTGCATGTCGAACCCATCTTCATCGTCGACGGCAACGGATTCGTCATCGTTGATTCGCATAACTTAGCGTCTGAAGACGATGGCATCGCTGCAATGCGCCCTGGTTGGATGGAGAGAGTCGAACCCTCCAGCTTTGCGCCGATAAGCCTGGATCAAACACGCATCGGGTACATTGTGTTCGCGTACGCCGCGTTACAAGAACTGTCGACCGTTGAAATTTCGACGTCTGCCGTCGACGGCGGGGGCAGTCTCGATGTTCACAGCGACTCCACAATCTCATCTGCCAACGGCACTTTGTCAATCCCGAACGGCGCCCTGTCGCAATCAGCGAACGATCAATCGGATGCATCCACATTGGCGAACCTGCGTTCGTTCAGAGACACTGCAGCAAATCGAGCCACGTCAACCGACTTCGACAGGTACGGACTCCCTACAAAACAAGCAACGGCGGGTTTGGTCGACGAATTGACACTCACTTTGATTTTGATTGGGATCATGGCTGTATTAATTGGCCTCATCATGATCGTCCTGTACACGCGAAGCGCTTTCAGACCTCTGTACGAGCTGGCTGAGGCAGCGGAACGCCTCGGGAAAGGCGAACTCGACCAACGAATTAGGACCGATCATCAAGGGCAGATCGGTAGACTGGCCACGTCGTTCAACACCATGGCGTCTGACCTCCAGACCGCCGATCACCGGCGACGACGACTCACAGCAGATATCTCCCACGAACTGCGAACGCCCCTCGCCAATATCCGCGGTTATGTCGAAGCGGTGCAAGACGGAGTCGTCGAACCAGATGATGAAGTGCTTAACATTGTTCACAAAGAGACATTGCACTTAACGGCGTTGGTGGACGACCTTAGGCTGTTGGCCGGCGTCGATGCCGGTGTTTTGAATCTCGATATAACGCCAAATCGCATTGATGTTCTAGCTCGCGAGGTCGTGCAAGCATTCGAACAACGAGCTGGCGATTCTGGCATCGGATTGCATTGCGTCGTTGAGAACCAACTGCCATTGGTCGATATTGACCTCACGCGCATGGCACAAACGATCGAAAATCTGCTTGAAAACGCATTGCACTACTCCAATCAATGCGATGACATCACTGTACGCCTCCTTCAGCGTTCAAGTGATTCCAACGTCCTTGTCAGCGTCGAAGATCATGGCGACGGAATACCGCCCGAACATCTCGACAACATATTTGGCCAGTTCTATCGCGTCGATACGTCGCGTAATCGTGGGACTGGCGGAGTCGGACTTGGGTTAACCATCGTGAAACGGCTCGTCGAAGCCCACAGCGGCGAAATCCAGGTCGAAAGCGAAGTGGGTCGAGGAACCACGTTTACAATCGCCCTACCACCCTCGCAAACGACGCACTTTCAGATCGCCCCGCAACCTGATGTCGCTCTACCCACGAACCAAAACTCGGTGATCGGGGGAACTTGAGTTGAAACCTCCCTCAACGGCCGACGCAGTGATCATTGGCGCCGGCGCGGTCGGTTGTTCAATAGCGTTGCGACTCGCTCGTTCGGGTATCGGAGCTCAAGTCGTCGACCGCGACGGCATCGCGTCGAACGCTTCAGCATTCGCGTGGGGCGGCCTCTCTGCCCATTTTGGCAATGGCGTTCCCGGCCCCATGACGGCGCACTACCGAAAAGCAATCGCCAAACACGCAGAACTCTACGAAGAACTCTCCCCTACCGCTTCCCATGATTGGGAACTTCAAAAGGTAATTTCCCTTTCTCTCGCCGACAACGAGGCCACGGCAAACGAATTGACCGCGGATGTCGAGTGGATGCGGTCCGAAGGCTTTGCCGCGGAAATGATCGACGCCGATCAGCTTTACCGGCTGGAACCTGCAATCCGTGATGGCATGGTCGCAGCGTCAATCGTCAATTCAGGTTGGGAACTTGACAGCTACTCATACACAAAATCGATAGCCACCGAAGCAGAACGCGGCGGTGCAATCTTCGCTGAAGCTCACGCGGTCGCGGTCGAAACCCGAGGAGGTTCCGTCACAGGGGTAAAGCTTGCCGACGGATCCACCGTCGATACGCCGATCGTCATCGCCGCAACCGGCCCTTGGACATGTGAGATCGACGGCGTTCCTGCCCTCCCGATCAAACCCATGAAAGGCGAAATCCTTCGCCTTGAACGACCTGGCACCGACCTCCAACACCGAGTTGGCTTCGGCGGCTTCAACGTCGGACGCAAACCGGACGGCTCGGTGTGGGCGGGCACATACGAATGGGACCGCGGCTTCAACCGCAATACCACCGAGGAGGGCCGCCAACATATCCTCAACGGCGCTATGAACTACATCCCGTCGCTAATTGACGCCAAAATCAACACGTCAACCGCATGCCTTCGCCCGGTCGCCAACGATGGCTTCCCCATCGTTGGCCCTGCGAGCGTCGCTGAGGGTCTCTACCATGCCAACGGCGCCGGGAAGAAAGGCATCCTTCTCTCCCCACTGATGGCCGAATGGATCGCGGCTCTAGTAATCGACGAAATCCCTCCGCCCGAAGTCGTTGCGTCATCGCGCTTCCCGGCAATATAGCGTCGGAAGTTCGCTTACTGCATCTCGATCTTCTAAGGCGTATTTGCTTTATTCAATTCCCGCATCCAACGCTGGTATATTGGTAAACACTTGAACTACACCCGCAACGGGCATGCGAGCAAATCACGATGACACACGAACGAGACACCGGATACACAAGCACAACCCACGAACGTGCTCACGGTTTCTACAACACCCAATACGGTGACGCCTTTGAAGATTCCATGAACCGCGGTCGGATCCGCAAGTTCAAAGCCCCCAAACATCCGGAGGTCCTTGACTCTGACGAACGACGCGAATTCTTCCGCGAAAGCATCTTTCCGTATCCTCGCAAGATCAGTCTCGACAGCTACTACGAGCACAAGTTCCCGTTGCAGATCGAGTTGGTCAAGATGCAAAACTGGGTACGTGAGACCGGTCAAAAACTCGTCATCGTGTTTGAAGGACGGGACGCTGCCGGCAAAGGCGGCACGATCCGACGATTCATGGAGCACCTTAACCCACGCGGCGCCAAGGTCATTGCGCTCGAAAAACCGACCCAACAAGAAACCGGTCAGTGGTACTTCCAACGGTATACTCGTCACCTCCCAACCCACGGTGAAATCGCTCTTTTCGACCGCTCCTGGTACAACCGGGCTGGCGTTGAAAAAGTCATGGGATTTTGCGCTAAGGATGAATATGACGAATTCCTACGCGTCACGCCGCTGGTCGAAGAGATGTGGGCCAACTCCGGCATCCGCATCATCAAGCTCTATTATTCGGTCAGTCAAAACGAACAACGGCGGCGATTCAAACGACGCGAGAAAGACCCTCTGAAGCAGTGGAAATTGAGCCCCGTTGACATTGCATCGCAGAATCGATGGGACGACTATACCGAAGCCAAAGAAGCGATGTTCTTTCACACCCACTCCGATGTCGCACCGTGGTACGTCATCAAGTCCGATGACAAGATGCGCGCTCGCATCAATGCCATCCGCCACGTCCTGCACTGCATCCCTTACGACGACAAAGACTCGCAGGTCGTCTACCCGTCAGACCCGTGGATTATCGCCCGCGCCGACGAAGTTTGGGACATCGCCGAACGACCGAGTCTGTCCGCCATAACCAATGGCAAAGCCGATTCGCGTGAATTGGCAATGGTCGGCGACTGACAGTCGCCGCAATCCGTTCACAGCGGCAACTTAAAGGCGCCTCGAGGTTACTGCGCGGTAAACCCACCGTCGATCACGAGGCAAGCACCCGTCACGAACGAGGCCTCATCCGAAGCCAAGAAGAGCACCGCACGGGCGATCTCAATCGGCTCCGCGAAACGTCCGATCGGGTGCAACCCCACGATCTTGTCGTAGATCTCCCGATTCTCCCGCGTGCCTCGAGTCATTTCCGTTACCGTGAACCCTGGGCACACAGCGTTCACTCGAATATTCGACTTCGCCAAACCAATCGCCATATCCCGCGTTGCATTCACCACGCCACCCTTCGAGTGGGGATACGGATTGAAACCATCGGTGATGAAAGCCGGGTAGCCGATCAATCCCCGAATTGATGCGATATTGACCACCGAACCGCTACCTTGCTCCTTCATCTGCTCCGACGCGTGACGAGCCATCAACACCGTTCCCTTCAGATTGATATCAATCACAAAGTCCCACCGCTCCTCGTAACTCAACTCTGGCATGCTCCGTGAACCGACCCCTGCGCTATTCACCAGAACATCCAACCTCCCAAACCGATCAACCGCCGCATCCACCGCATCTGCGCAGCTAGAGTCACTCCGGACATCCAACTCGATCGCGGTCGCCGTTCCACCAGCATTCTCAATCTCACCTGCGACCCTTTGTGCAGCATCCAGATTTAGGTCCGCAATCGCAAGTTGCGCACCTTCGTCAGCAAACAGTTTCGCACTCGCCTCACCAATCCCCGATCCTCCGCCCGTAACCAGCGCGATCTTGCCGTCCAATCGTCCCAAACCAACCGTATTCATTGTCTCTAACCTCGAATTCACTTGATACCAACCGTGGTGGCTATTGGGCTGTGTAACCGCCATCGACCGGCAAACATGTCGCTACGACGAACGACGACTCGTCCGATGCCAGATACAACGCCGCATAAGCGATCTCCATCGGCTCGCCCAACCGACCCATCGGATGCAGCGCTTCCAACTGAACTCGCATGTCCGCATCATCCGTCAACGACTTGGTCAGGGCCGTATACGTGAAGCCCGGACACAATGCATTCACCCGAACCCCGCGCTTGGCAAACGCTACGCCCATATCCCGAGTCATCTGCACAACGCCACCCTTCGAATGAGGATATGGATTAAAACCGTCGCTAAACCCCTCCGCATACCCGACCAGCCCGATGATCGATGCCAAGTTAACTATCGAACCGTAACCAGCGCTCAACATCACTTGCGAAGCCGCGTGCGACATCAGCATCGATCCCTTGAGATTCACATCGATCACCCAATCCCACTTCGCCTCGAAATCCCAATCCTGTGGAGCCTTCCGAGGAGTGACGCCCGCGCTATTCACCAACACATCCAATCCGCCAAATCTATCCACTACATCTGCGACCAATTCCTCACACTGGCCCCGTTTCGTGACATCCACAGAGCCGGCGACGGCCGATCCGCCGCGATCGACGACCCGATCTACCACATCTTGAGCCGCACCAGTCTCCAAATCGGCACAGAACACATTCGCGCCCTCTGCACTGAACAACTCCGCACACGCCGCGCCGATACCCGAACCAGCACCGGTTACCAATGCGGTCTTTCCATCAAGTCTGCCCATGTTCGCTCCAATGCTCGAATTGCGATTAGCGTTAGTAAGTTTATGTTCACTCTCAACCGGACGTGCAATCTATATCGCAACGGTTGTGTTTGCTAGCATGAAGTCTATCTGCGCCTCCAAGGAGCGACCTTATGACCGTTTCACCCAACCAAAACAATCAACAGCATTTCATCGACGTCCACGATCTCGAAAATCGGGTCGCTGAAACCGTTGCCAAGGTGTCAACCGGGAAACAAGAATTCGTCATCACCCAGAACGGAAAACCGGTGTCTCGCTTGACTCGTTACGAACCGCTTTCGGAAGCCACACCGCCCAAGCAAACGTTGGTTTTTGGAGAATTTCGAGACCAGATAGAAATTCTGGGCGACATCGTCGGACCAATGCCAGAAGAGTGGTACGCGAAAGAGGACGATAGCGACGAGGATCTGTTTTGATCATCCTCGACACGCATGCGTTGTTATGGTTCGAAAAAGGTGACCCGAAATTAGGGCCGAATACGCACCAAGTTATTGCTGACGGATTGCAGCTCGGCGAAGTAGCAATTTCAGCGTTGTCCGTTTGGGAAATTGGTATGCTAATTCAAAAACGCCGGATTCAGTTTGGGCGCGAGCTTACCCTGTGGAGACGAGTGTTTCAAGATCGCGGCCTGATCGAGATTCTTGCTTCTGGCGATATCGCAGACCGCGCGGCGAGGTTGCCGGATATGCATGGCGATCCCGCGGATCGCATAATCGTAGCCACCGCTCAGACCCTTGGACGGCTCGTCACCGCCGACCGACACATCCTATTCTGGCCTGGCGAGTTGGATCGAGTCGACGCTACTAAGTAACCTCGAACGAATCCAGCGACTTCGACACCTGCCTACCGGCGATACAATCCTAATTCGCCCACATGACCACCTCTCAACGCAGTCACCGACCTCGCCCGGCTCAATCCGAAGTACCGGTTCACGACGCGCCCGACGCGAACCAACCTGAAACTCCAACCGAAGAGCCGGCAACGCCTGATCCCAAACCCGTCGAGTCCCTAAACCTAGAATTCGCCGGCCCCCTCCGCCGCTTCTACGCCTTCGCCATCGACATCGGTATTCTCCTGATGATCGTCTTCATGGTCGCTCCGGTCTCCGGTGGTCGCGTATTTAGCGCGCAGGCCGGAATCATCGACGTATTCATCTTTCTCGCATACTTCATCATCCCGACCGGCCTCTTCGGACGCACGCTTGGCAAATGGGTCGCCGGTATCTCCGTCGTCGACAACGAAGGTAACAAACCAGGCGTTGCCGTCGCCATCCCGCGCGAAGTCGTCGGTCGCTTCGTCTCCACGATAACCTTTGGTATCGGGATAATCTGGGTCATCTTCGATGAAAAGCATCAAGGTTGGCACGACAAAATGGCCGGAACTTATGTCGTTGTCGTCCCCAACAGCGGCGGACCCGGATTCTTCGGTCGAATGTTCGCGCCCCGGGACGAAGCACCACCTGACCAGACCCGTCAACAGCGCGTCGGACGACCGTCGACCCGTCGCAAACGCCGGAATCGCCGCAGAAACTGATCGTTTCTGTATCAAGTCACGTAACACGAAAGGTGCCTCGATGGCAATCTCAAAACTGGCACGGGAGCAGATGAAAGCGAGCTCTTGGATCCGCCGCATGTTCGAAGAAGGCATGCAGCTCAAAGCGATCCACGGCGCCGAAAACGTTTTCGACCTCTCCCTCGGCAACCCACTTCTTGAGCCTCCGCCCGAATTCAACCAAGCCCTCGCCGAGATCGCCAACGAAGCTCCCGGCGGCACGCATCGCTACATGCCCAATCCCGGCTTCATCGAAACCCGGGCGGCCGTTGCCGAAGCACTGTCTCAAGAATCCGGAACGCAGTTCCAACCAACCGACATCATCATGACCGTCGGGGCCGCCGGTGCCATCAACGTCGCACTCAGAGCGCTGCTCGACCCTGGCGACGAGGTCATCATCATCGCGCCCTACTTCGCCGAATACATCTTCTACGTCCAGCACGCCAACGGCGTTTACCGCGAAGCAAAGTCGACTTCCGACTTTATGCCCGATTTCGACTCGCTCGCGTCTTTGATGAACGAACGCACTCGCGCCGTAATCATCAACTCGCCAAACAACCCGTCCGGTGTAATTTACCCCGCCGAGGTCATTGCTCGGCTCGCTCAACTCATTCAAACCACCGAAGCAAAATACGGCACCGAGATCTACATCATCACCGATGAACCATACCGAAAACTCATCTACACCGACACCCCATACCCGTTCGTCTTCGAACACCACTCACGCACCATCGTCGCCACCTCCCACTCCAAGGACCTCGGACTAGCCGGTGAGCGCATCGGTTACCTCGCCGTCAACCCCGACGACCCAGGAAAATCCGACCTCCTTGACGCATCGGTCTTTATGCTCCGAACACTCGGCTTCGTTAATGCACCCGCAATCATGCAACGCGTGGTTGCTAAACTTCAACACGCCAGCGTCAACATCTCCGAATACCGGCGCAAACGCGACATTTTTCACTCCGCACTCGCCGACATTGGATACGAGACGAACCTCCCCGACGGCGGCTTTTACCTGTTCCCCAAATCGCCAATCCCCGATGACACGGCATTCGTAGAACTCCTAAAGTCCAAACTCGTCCTCGTCGTTCCCGGCGTCGGTTTCGGCATGGACGGATACTTCCGAGCCTCGTATTGCGTCGAAGACGAAGTGCTCCACGGGTCGGTGGAAGGTTTCGCGGAAGCCTTCAAAGAAGCTAATGCAGGTGGATAGAATCGATTCTCATGCTCGACAATACTCGCATCCAATTCCCCCGCATTTTGTTCCTCGCCCCCTTGTTGGGTGTCATCGGCCTAACTGCCATCGCGTGCAGTGACGACGCTGAACCGGCGGCCATCGCTCTATCGACTGCGACACCCGGCGCGATGGCCATCACGCCTACGCCCACCGTTTTTCAGGACGAAGATGGCGGCAAAGTCCAAATCGGCTTCAATCTCGGGCTTCAGGACTACCCGCAACAAGGCGCCGGCGTCATTACCCAACTCGACCGTGGCACACGCATTAAAGTCACCGTCCGCCCGGCACCCGGAACGATCCAGCAGTTGAGCATCCGCGCCGGCAGATGCGAGGACGCCGGCGACCTATCAAAGTTTAGATGGGTCGAAACCCTCGACCACGCCATCGGCGGGGTATCCGAAACTAACCTTCCCGACCGCCACGTTAGCACCATCCTCGACGGCAACCACGCCGTCGCCGTCTCCATACCGGGCGGCACATTCTCCCAAGTAGCAACCTGCGGCAACCTACCAGACCTCACCCACCTTGAAATCCCGCCATCGGTCGCAGGGTAGTCCGTTCGGGAACTAACTCAACGCCGCCTTCATACCCGAGCCCGCAACTGGCACAACAACCTACGCACCGTCTCCGACATCGCCATTTACAATTTGAGAAAAGCGACGGAACGATGATGGCGAAAGGACCGCGGCGTGACAATCAGACCAACTACAGTCAAAGCACTAGACGGTTACCGCATTTGGATCGAGTTTGAAGACGGTGAAGCGGGCGAAGTAGACCTTGCTGAATATGCAGGAAGCGGTGTATTCAAAGCGTGGGAGGATCGAGCGTTCTTTAAGGACGTACGAATCGCGCCATACGAATCAATCTCTTGGGGCGAGGAACTGGACTTGTGCGCCGTTGACCTTTACATGCGACTCACGGGAAGAACCATCGAAGATGTAAGGCAACAGATTATCCATGCCTGAATTATGCCGCTTCGATGGAATACGCATTTACATGAATTTTGGTGATCACGCACCACCCCACTTCCACGCGGAGTATGCAGGTGTCAACGTTGAAATAGACATTGGATCTCTCTTAATGACGAATGGCAAGCTACCGCCACGTCAGTACAGCAGGATTAGAGATTGGGCAATCGAACGCCACCAAGATCTGATTGAAGCGTTTGAACGTGCCAGTAGGGGCGAACATCCGGGCAAGATTGAGCCGTTACGCTGATCTTGCAACGGGTTGATAGCGATTTCGCAATCCGCTCCCTACACCGCCTCCTTCAACCCTGACCCCGTAACCGGCACAACAACCCGCGCTTCTTGTCCGATCTCACCTTGGCGCACCAACTCCTCCAAACCAGCAAACGCCGCCGCCGAAGTAACCTCGCAAAAAATCCCTGCTTCCGACGCTAACCGATCCCGCCACTCCAACATCGTTGCATCCGCGACACCAACCGCCGACCCACCCGACGCCACTACGGCCCGAGCGGCCTGCGGTGCCCGTGGCGGCATACTCACCGCTATCCCCGACGCAACCGTAGGCCTGGCCTCGCCCGCATCCCACGCCTCGCCCCGGATCGCCCGCAGCAACGGTTGAACCGACTGCGACTGCACGCAGTGTATCCGCGGTCGTTCATCATCCGCATACCCCGCATAACTTCCGATCAATAACGCTCCGTTACCGGCCGGCGCCACAATATCCGTAGCACTGAAACCAGCGTCCATAACTTCAGCGACCATCGCCTTAACGCCTTCGGCAAACCAAGGGCTAAGCGCATGTGAAAGATATGGGATTCCCTCGCGAGTCGCGAACTCCGCTGCGGCATCCGTCGCCGCCTGCCGAGGACCGTCGATCAGATGTAACTCCGCACCGAAAATACGAATCTGGTCCAACTTCCCCTGCGCCGCACTCGACGGCGCAAACACATGTGCTCGCATACCGGCACGAGCCGCGTAAGCCGACATCGAAGCACCGGCGTTGCCCGACGAATCCTCGACAAACTCCGCAACGCCCTCTTCGTACGCCGCCGAAACCAAAACTGCGCTACCCCGATCCTTGAACGACCCCGTCGGCGAACAGAATTCCAACTTAGCAACCAGCTCAGCGACCCCCAACTCCCGAGCCAACCCATCCAACCAGACCAACGGAGTGTTCCCCTGCCCCAAATCGACCGCCAGATTTGATGACGTAGTTGGTAATCTTGTAACCGCATCGGCGCAATCAAAATATCGAATGTCGTAAATTCCGCCGCAATCACAGTAGGCGTTCCGCACCGACGGCGTTTCCGCAACCGCCATGCATACGGCACAGACCAACTCAAAGCGCAATGAACGCGCCTCCATCACCGACGACAGATCCTCGTGAGACATCAACGATCGACCGCCCGTTAGTCGCCCCGACTAGGCTCAAACACCGTCAACCCAACGCCCGGTCGCGCGGTGCCCCGATTTATCGCAACAACGCCACCATCGGAACGCCAGCAAGAAGATCCGGCGAGCGATCCGTCTTCGCCAAACTCGATGATGTTCATCCCACCAGCTACGTTGCTTACGTTTTCAACGTCATGCCCGATGTTGGTCAACGCAGTCGAAACCGTGGACGTGAATTCGCGCTCCAACTCCACTGTCTGACCCTGTGTGAACATCCGAGGAGCCTCCACCGCCTCTTGGGGCGTCATCCCGTGATCGACGATATTAACTATCGCCTGCGCCACCGACGTCCAGATCCGCAAACCACCGGGCAATCCCAAAGCGAAACTTGGACGATTGCCCCGGTAAACAATCACGGGTGCCATACTGCTCGCAACTCGCTTCATTGGCTCAACCGAGTTGGCGACGTTAGGATGCGGGTCGAAGTTGGACATCGTGTTGTCCAGCAAAACGCCAGTTCCCGGAACCACGACCTTGGAACCGAATATGTGGTTGACAGTCTGCGTCGCCGATACGATGTTCCCTTCACCGTCCGCTGTCGTCACATGCGCAGTGCTGTCCGACTCCGCGAACGCCGGCGTTGCCAGATTTGGCAGAACCGCGTTCGGAAGGATCTGACTCATCAACTCCCTCGCGTGAAACTCCGACAACAACCGATCAGTCGGTATCTCAACGAACTCGGGGTCCGAGAGATATCGATTCCGATCCGCGAAGACCAGCTTCATCGCTTCCGCCATCAAGTGGATCGTCGCGCTCTTTCCGAAACCCATTCCCCGAATATCCCGCAACGACAAGACGTTCAGATACTCCATCAAGTGGATACCACCCGCCGACGCTGGCGGGGGCCCGGTAATCGTGTACCCGCGATAACTACCTTCAACCGGCTTGCTCTTCCGAGTTTCGTAACCCTGGAGGTCGTCCATCGTCAAGATACCGCCGTGCGACTGCGAATACCTCACGATCTCCTCGCCCAACTCGCCGCGGTAGAGATAGTCCGCACCCTCAATCGCTATCCGCTTCAACGTCGCCGCAAGGTCGCGCTGCACTACCGTTTCTCCGGATTGCGGGACGCGCCCTGACGGCATGAATATGCTGCTCGTTGCACTGAAAAGCTGTAGTTGGTCTTGGGTATCGGCCACGAACTTGCAGTGATGATCCCTTGCTCGGAACCCGTGCTCGGCGTGACTGATCGCCGGTTGCATCACCTCGGAGAGCGACAACTTGCCGTGTTCGTCCTGCACCTCGCACCACGCCTTCAACGCTCCCGGCACACCCGAAGCCAACACCCCGGTCTGATTCAGATCCCCTCGAACCCGCATGTAGTTCGGCCACTCGTCCGACAACGGCGTGTACATCTCCATCGTTGCCGCCGCCGGTGCCTGCGAGTAGTTGTCGATCACGAATCGATTTCCGTTAGCCAACCGGACATTCATGAACCCTGCGCCATAAATGCCCATCTTCATCGGCTCCACCACGCTCAGCGCAAACAACGTCGCCACCGCCGCATCTATCGCATTACCACGCGCCGCCAACATCTCGGCGCCCGCAGCTGAGCCTAACGTATGCGTCGATCCGACCACGCCGTCGTAGCCGACCGCGGGACGGTTTTCGGGGCTAAACGTCACTGGCGAGTTGTCACGCCATCGCTGAGATGTCAGTGCGCCTGCGGGCATCCGAAAGAGACCACCTTACTGCTAGAGATTCCGTCGTTGTCGAAGACACCATGGCCTCGCTACAACCTAGTTGATGGTAAAACCCACGACTCCAATTCAACCCCATTTGCCGACTCAAGCGATAATGGAACTATCTGAACAACCTCGCCCGCAATCCCAATCCTGGTCGACCCCCAATCTGATCAGCCGAACCGTTTCCTCAAAGGAGTTGATATGCCGATTATCACCGTTGAAGGCAGAGTTGGAGCCGGCGCACCCGATCTTGGTCGCCTCGTGGCTCGCGAACTGGAGATCGATTTCGTCGATCGCCTCATCCTCGCTCAAGTAGCTCGTGGAGTAAACGCCACGATGCGCGCGCTCGTCGATCAAGAGCGCCGAGTGCCTTCGCTGGTAAATCGATTGGCTCTGCGAGTCCAACGCGTCCTCGAACGATCCGCCGTAGCCGGAATGGGCGGCGACCCATACTTCGGCCCCGGTGTCGAAGACCTCATCTCCCGACAGTACAGCGAATACGAGGAAGAGCCACACACCACTGCTGAAGAGGTCAACGACGAACGATTCATCGCGACCACACGAGAGGTAATTAACGACATCGCCGACCAAGGCAACATCGTCATCCTCAGCCGTGGCGGTGCCGCAATCCTCAACGAACGAAATGACGTTCTTCGCGTTGGCGTCGTCGGCAGGATGGATGACCGAGCACGCAGAGTAGCCGAACGCGAGAACATTACCCTCGACGAAGCTAGCGAATTCATTGCACACTCCGACAATGCACAGCACCGCTACTTCGAAAAAGCATTCGGCGCCAGCCCGATCGACCCGTTCCTTTACCACTTCATGTGGAACACCTCTGACGTGAGCATCGAATACGCCGTCAAAGTAACCGCGGAAGCCGCCAAGAACCTCAGCGACGACGGCAAACTCTAACGGCGAAGCCCCGCAATCGTCTAGAATTTCATCTAGAAACCAAAACTCGACGACCCGATCTCACATGCCACCTCGTAACAAAAACCGACGACGACCCGGACGACGACCCAACGTCTTCGTCCAGACCGAAGAGCCGACCGCGCGGCCCCAACGAGCCGAACCAACCGAAGAAATCATCGCGGCACCATTGGCCACCACCGCACCCACGCCCACGACGGCAACCCTATCGGTTGCTCCAGCCCGACCGCGAACTGTCGGCCCGCGCCGCACCCAACGCACACGCTCCGAAGTCTACGCTCGCACCTTCCCCTTGGAAATCCGCAAAATGGGCGTAATCTCCGCAGGCGTCGTCATCGCCCTAGCCGTCTTCACCTTCGTTCTCTAAACGGAACGCAACCTCCCAATCCAGGCTTTGTTCCTTCCGTACGCGGATGGATTTTCATCGCGTCTATACTTTTCGTCTCAATTAAACTTCCTTCAACGCAATCTCACTTAACTCATCATTGAAATCCTTTCTCGCTCTAACATTCCTCCCCGTCATCGTACTGCTCGCCATCTCACCGACGCTATTCATCAATGCGTATCTGGCAAACGCCGACACTGTCGACATCCTTAACACATCCCTCGTCTCACGGTCCACAACTGGTTTCTACGGACTAGACGAATCTGGCAATCCAATCCCCGATCGCGCCGGAATCATGCTCGTCTTCGACTATCCGATCGTTCCTAGTTCCGTCTCCACTGACGACTATTGGGTCCAGACGGACGACGGCGCGTACGCGAGCGTCATCGATGTCAATGCATCCGATAACTTGGTCTTTCTCAAGCTGTCCGTAGAACTCGTGTCCAACGCCACGCCTGCCGTTGGAATGAATGACAACGAACACGTCGAATTCGATGTTGGTGACTCCATCGAACGACTCTTCTTCGCACAAGTCGAAGTTAAAGACGGCAATCCCCCTACCCTCTCCATGACCCTCAGCGGCGGCTCCGGAACCGGCATTGGCGACGAAGGTCCCGATCGCCTCACCAAAGACAAGATCGATATCACCGTCACATCGGACGAACCCTTACACCAACCTCCCAACATCACCGTCGTTTGCAATGACATCCAGTGGACCGAAATTGATGATTCAGCCGTCATACGTAACAACATCGACAACTTCATCGACAACCGCTCCGGCCAACTTGCCGAACCCCAATCTACCAACCCTGACTCCCTCAACAACGAACCACCCGACTACTGGTGCGGCGAAGACCAAGACATCGCGCTGACAACGCAGCCCATGATCGCCAACAGCGCGACATCATGGACCTACGCATGGCGTAACCCAACAGAAGCTCCGCACAAACTCGGCGACGGCCTCTTAACCACTATCGCCCACGCCCGCGACCGATCCGAGTACCAGCACCACCACGACGGACAAACCATTCACAACTGGTCCGCCGCATCCGCAAGTTTCACCCTCGACACCATCCTCAAATCGCCGCTTGAACCCGGCGGTGGCGATGTCGATCCAACTAACGGTTCTGAAACGCACGACCGCATTCACCAGCTAATCATTTGGTTTCAGTTCAATGAACCCTCGACTGTAGTCCTGAACTCTATAGAATTGGACGATTCCGACGCCATCGAGCATTTCACACCGCACAACGAGTATTTCGGACCACCGCACGACAACGCTTGGTTCTGGTGGGGACGCGGCTATGCCGATTGGCCTGAACCATTTAAGCCCGGGCTTCACGCCTTGACCGTCGATGCGTGGGATGCCGCTGGCAACTCTCGAGTGTTCACACTCACCTATGAGGTCCACGACTCGCGCTTGGCATCTTCGCGGCGCGATCCGTTCGTGTTGAACTTGTACCCTGGATGGAACGCGATCTCATTTCCCGCCACGCCAATGTTTTATCGCATCGGTGACGTCTTTAATCATCCAGCAGTTCAATCCGTGTTTGTTCCGTCCGGTCCCAACCTGCAGAATTGGTCGGCGGCGATTCAACGTGATGAAGAATGGCACCCGATCGATCCATTTAACCGCTTATGGGGAGGGTGGCCTGCCATCCCGCTAGCTCTGTGGTTTGGCATCCATCATCGCCAAAACCAAGGGTACTGGGTGTATTCCTCCCAACTCATTCAGATTCCAGTTCGTTTGCCATGGCCAACAATCGCATACAAAAAGAATGATCGGTCAGTTTACCCACTGTCCGGTTGGAACTTCGTCGGTGTCACAGCAGAACACCGACACCACCAATCGGAAGTGACGTTTGGCTCTGCCCTCACCGACGAAAACGATCAACCGACAACCGCGGCGACATACTTGAGCCATCACGTGCACGCTACCGGCGATTTCAAACTCGCTTTCCGATGGGACGCTTTGAATCAAACCTTCTCACGCCTCCAACCAGACGATCCCGTCAAAATCGGCGAAGCAATCTGGGTCTACTACCCCGAACCTTCTGAGCCTTGATCCATTCCCATTATTTCAACCCCGTAAAATCAACTTATCCCCATGGCCACCGCATCGACAGAGAATCCAACCCGCGCTGAACTCTTCGCCGATCGCCTCGCCGCCGTCCCTCGCGAGCCCGGCGTGTACATGATGCGCGGCAAGAGTGGACAGATACTCTACGTAGGCAAGTCCATTAGCCTGCGCAACCGACTTCGTTCCTATTTCTCCAACGAAGCCAAACTTCGCGGCAAGACGAAACGACTCGTCAATCTCATCCACGATTTCGAATACATCGTCGCCGAGTCTGAACGCGAAGCTCTACTCCTCGAAAACACCCTAATCAAGGAGCACAAACCCCGCTTCAATGCCCGCCTAAAGGACGACAAGACCTACCCCTACATCAAGGTCGACCTCAACGACGAGTTTCCCCGCGTCTATTTCACGCGCCGTCGCTCGAAACGTGACGGTGCTCGGTACTTCGGCCCTTATGCATCGGCTTATTCCGTCCGAACCACCCTAGATCTCCTCAAAAAACTCTTCCCCTACCGCTCCTGCACCATGAAGATCACGGGCGAAGAGGAGCGTCCTTGCCTCGAGTACCACATTAAGCGCTGCATCGCGCCCTGCACCGGATACGCAGACAAGCCGGAATACGACAAGGTCATCGAGCAAGTTATCTCATTCCTCCAAGGCGACACCAACAAAGTCGTCGTCGAACTCCAAGAATCGATGACTAAAGCTGCCGAAAACCTCGAGTTCGAGCGCGCCGCAGCACTCCGTGACCGACTAAACGCGATGAAAATCGTCTACGAAGACCAGAAAGTCGTCGGTATCGGACAGGAAGACATGGACGTCATCGCCTGCGAAAAAGGCAGCGACGAAGCATGGATCGATGTCTTCTTCATCCGGCAAGGGAGCATGGTCGGACGCGACAACTTCATCATGGCCGGCACCTACGACGATACCGACTCTCACATCATCGCCAAGTTCATCGAGCAGTTCTACATCGCCGGCAATCCCCACATGCCGCGCCGCCTCTTGACTCAAGCCGAACCCGAAGACACCCACGTCCTCCAAGAACTCCTCACCGAAAATCGCGGTGCCAAGATGGAGATTAACGTTCCCCAACGCGGTCCCAAGCGAAAACTCGTCGATATGGCGCGTGAAAACGCCGTGCAAGGCCTCGCTCAGCTAAAACTGAAGTGGCAGTCCAACTCCGACCTCATGGGGCGTGCTCTGGATGATCTGCAGGAAGCCTTGAGCCTTCCCAACCGACCGTACCGCATCGAGTGCTACGACATCTCCCACATCCAAGGCACGTCCTCCGTAGCCGCCATGTCCGTCTTCGAGAACGGCGCACCTGCAACATCGCAGTATCGACGCTTCAAAATCAACACCGTCGAAGGCAACGACGACTTTGCTTCGATGCGAGAAGTCCTCACTCGACGCTTCAAACGCCTAAACAACGCTCGCCAAAAGACCGCCGAGACCGGCGAACTGAGCAAAGCCGGCGACTCGTTCGGCATCACACCCGACCTCGTCCTCATCGACGGCGGCAAGGGCCAGCTATCCGCCGCTCTCGCCATCATGCTCCACCTCGGCGTCGCCGACATCCCCCTAGCGTCCATAGCCAAGAAGGAAGAAGAGCTCTTCACCCCGGACAGTTCCGACCCCATCCGCCTGCCCCGCAACGCCCCTTCTCTCTTCGTCCTCCAGCAAGTCCGCGACGAAGCCCACCGCTTCGCCATCACATATCACCGCAAAACCCGTGGCCGAACCTCCCTCAAATCCGCTCTCGACCTCGTCCCGGGTGTCGGACCATCCCGCAAACGCGCACTCATGCGGCGATTCGGCTCAGTCAAAGCCATACGTGAAGCATCTGAACTAGAACTAGCATCCACACCCGGCATGACCCAACGCCTAGCTGCCAAAGTCAAAGACTATCTGTGACACCCCGCCCCGGAACAAATCTTCGCCACACTCATTGCAATTATTAACATCCGTTCGATATAATGTGTTTCACGACGACGAAATATCTGTAATATTTTTGGGACCCAACGGAATAGTTAGATGACAACCTCCACAAGACAAGCCGATTTCGACATCGACAACAGGTTAGTCCGCTTCGAGACTCGGCTTGACGCCTTGGCCACCAAAGAAGACTTAGCCAACTCGCACGGCGATCTAAGAACCGAGATGGCAACCCGTTTCGGTCAACAGGACACCAAGATCGAAGTACGATTCGGTGAACTTAAAACCGAAATCGCTAACTTTAAGTCCGAAATCATTCGCTGGTTCGTCGGCACTGTCGCGGTCAGCACCACCATCGTCGTTTCAATCGTCACACTGATCGATCAACTCAACGGTTGAACATACTCCGCACGTCAGTGTTTTCGACGCTCCAAGCCGATCTGGTCAAGGCGAATGTGTCGTTGGTGTCCCACGGGCCACCATACGCAACTAGCACGAACTGACGTCAATCGGCGTTACTCAAACACAACCTTCAACCCCCGCCTACAAGCCATTTCCGCGACTCCAAAACCCCAATCAAAACGTCCAGATTCTCCGGCGTTTCACGCAGCCTCAAAGTCCCATCGTCGTAGCGAAACTCCAGCCAACCCTTCGGCAATACCGAACCTTCGTTGGCGCCTCCATCCTGCCGAATCGTGTCCGTCACATCCGCCGCATCGGCATCCCAAACTTCGTCGTTGAACCCCTCGAGGAAACTGCGGATCGCCCCATAGATCCGCTCAACCATCGGCAACCGTCTCATTACCTCGCCCATCTCGGCACTCGTGATCTCCTGTAACATCACCGCCAAGACCCGCTGCTCGACTTTTCCATCTCCGATCCGTGCCTCAAGCTCGTTGAACAACGGCACCGACCGCGACAGTTTGCGCATCATCTCCATCTCCTCACCGTCTCCGCGTGCGGAAACCGCCCTCACACCGTCCCCGGTCAACCTAATCACGCTGCGGCCCGTCGCGAGCCCCCACATGCGTAAAGCGCCGATTCTGGCGCCGTAAGCCCCTCCAGTGGGCGACATGTCCAAAACCATCGCCAAAGCGTCTCTCCGAACCTCTCCGCCTAGGTCCTCGTGGATCCGACGCGCCAAAACAACCGAATCTACGAGTCCGACCTCTGGAAACTCGAAACTACCTAATTTTGCCATGATTTGCCGTTTCTGCCGCTCGAAACCTTCCATACAAGCATAACACGGCAACATCCTCCACTCTATCCGCACAATTGCCGCGTCATCGGCAGTTTAATGGCATATGCTTTTCGCGTCATCATTCCCCACATTTTCGTCGCCCAATCGCAGATTCGCGCCTCACCAGCACCACCGATATCGAACGTTCTCGACCCTCTGGTGGCTCTTCCAAATCACTCCCCGCCGCCGCTACCGGATCCACGGAAATGGCACCCTAGCCAGGGCCGAAAACCACCTCAAATGTCTCCCCCAGCACCTAAGCCCTCACAGTCGCCAAAGCCGTCAGCGGGTCGCAGCACTCCATGATCTGTCAATTTCAACGTGGTTCGATGGAATATGCCCAAACCGGCAGTACCACACGCTCGAACAACGGTCATTTCCTAGCTTGTCCGCCTCTTAAAGCTCGGATTCGGACCTACCCGCCTCAAACCCGGTATTTCGCGCTCCGAAACCTAAACATCGCCCGAGAAAGCCGACATCTACGGAGAGTTATGAAACAAAGACAGTAAATTTTGTCTTGTCAACTTAGATTGCGGACATATGCCGCCAACGCCGAGCATTGGGTAAACCTGAACACCGACGAACTTGAACACAAAAAAACGGCGGGATTTTCGATGATCCCGCCGTCGAATTAGCCTGTTAGTTGCGAAAAGCCGGTCTTATTCGTCGCGATCGGTTGCCGCGCCCATCATGTTCCCGATACCGCCCATCAGCTTCGTCATCTCCATCGGAAGCACGAATTTCGTCGACGCTCCGGATGCCATCTCTTTCAATGCGTCCATGTACTGCAGTGTCATCGTGTTTCCACCGAGTCCGCTCGCAGTGTCCTGAATCCGTTGCAAAGCGTCGGCGAAACCGGAAGCTCGGAGAACAGCCGCTTGCTGGTCGCCTTCAGCGTGGAGGATTTCGGCTTGCTTGGCACCTTCGGCCTTGAGGATTTCGGACTGCTTCTGCCCTTCCGCGACAGTGATGTCGGCTTGTTTCTGGCCGTCGGCCTCAAGGACCATGGATCGGCGCATGCGCTCGGCAGACATCTGGCGGGTCATTGCGGTTTGGATGTCGGTCGGCGGTTCGATCTCGCGGATCTCGACGTTGGTGACTTTGATGCCCCATCGTCCGGTCTCTTGGTCGAGGCGCGTGCGGATGATCTCGTTGATGCGCTCGCGTTGCGACAGGACCTCGTCGAGGCTCATGTCACCGACTACGGCACGCAGCGTGGTGGTTGCAAGTCCGACGACGGCTGAGGTGTAGTGCTCGACCTCGAGGACCGCCTTCTCTGCTTGGTTGATGTCGACTCGCAGGTAGACGAGAAAGTCGATGTCGATCGGGGCGTTGTCCCTGGTAATGTTGGTCTGCCGGGGAATCTCGAGCACCGCCGTTCGGGTGTCGACCTTCTGGGTCTGATGGATGATGGGGATCGAAATCACGATTCCGGGTCCCATCATCCCTTCGAATCTGCCTAATCGAAAACGTGCCACGCGTTCGTAGTCACGCACGAAATTGATAATTGCCATGTTTTTCTCCTTACCACAACCGTCCAAACGAAGGGTACGTTTGCAGTCACGTTGCTTGTCGCAACCTTATCCCAGATGCTTCTCGCAATTAGTTAAGTGCCCGTATCAACCCGTCGACGCCTAGCCGTCCTCACTCTCAGGTTCAACGACCAGCGTCACTCCGTCAACATCGACCACCCTCACTGTCATACCTACGTCTACACTGCTCCGGTCAGACGTGCGGGCCGTCCAATGCTCGCCGGCGGCGTACACCTCTCCCATCGGCGCCAATGCATTCGTGACGGATACCGAGCTACCAATCAACGTGTTCGACGTCCCAGAGGGGATGTACGAACCCGGTCTAGCCGCAATTCTGAGTTCTCGGATGAGCCAGATCATGAAAAGTAGAACCGCCGCGCCAACACCTGCCAACAGCCATCGACTCACCTGGATCTGACCGCCGGGGAGTTCGGGAGCCTCGATCGACGGAAACGGGAACAGGAACAATCCGCCCAACACAAGCGCAATCGCACCCGCAATACCGAAAAACCCGAACCCGGGAATCGCGAAAACCTCCGCCGCCAACAGCACAAGCGCCAACACGATCAACACGACCCCCGCCCACTGGAACGGCAGCTGACCAACGCCCGCAAACCCGACCACCAGTAGCACTACCCCAATCGTTCCCGGGATGAACGACCCGAAATTCCAAATCTCCACAATCAACGCCAAGCCGCCGAGCGAAATCAGTAGAAACGCCAAATTCGGATTGGCGATCGCGCTGAGCATCCGGTCCCAGATGCTGTACTCACTCTCTTCAATGCGCGAATGCTGCAAGTCTTCGAGCGTCACCGAACCCGACGCCGTCTCCACCGTTCTACCCTCGGCCCAATGCAACAACTCGTCGATGTCGCTCACCACGACGTCCGCAATACCGAGCTCGACTGCCTCTTCCGCTGAGTAAGCCTTCGCCTCGAAGACGGTCGCCTCCAACGCATCGACATTCCGACCCCGCTTATCAGCAATCCCACGCAGCAACGCCGCGGCATCCTCATTAGCCTTCACCTGCAGCGTCTCGCCCAAATCTTCGCCCTGCCCTCCGACAACCGCAGCCGCTCCAATCTCAGTAACCGGCGCCATCGCCAAGATGTTGGCCGCAGCTCCGATGAACGTTCCGGCACTAGCCGCATGAGCACCCGAAGGCGAAACATAAACCGCGATCGGCACCTTTGACTCCAAGATTGCATTCACCATGGCGCGTGTACTGTCCAACAACCCGCCCGGCGTATCCAACACGATCACCACCAGCGCAAACTGTTCTTGAGCCGCATCCAACTCACGGACCAGATAACGCTCCGCAACCGGATCAATTGCGCGGTCCAGTTGGATCACGTACACCCCGTCACCGATACGCAGCGACTGCGCTTCCGAATCCTCTCCAACCCAAACCGCCCCATAAACACCTACTGCAACCAACAGCGCCCACACGACGAGACGCATCCGAGCCAAGCCAGCTGAATTGAGGCGCCACGCGCCCCGTAACGAAGTTGCTTTGAGTCTCTGCACCATGTCCTAGCCGACGATGACGGCCCTCAATCGCTCCCACCGGCGCCTACTGTTCCGGCCCAGGCTCCTACGGCCATCATGCCACCGTCTACGTTTACATACGAACCCGTCATGAACGAGGCTTTATCGCTCGCCAAGAATAGCATCACGTTAGCAACGTCCGCCGGCTCGCCGATACGGCCCAGAGGGTGAGTTTTCGCAGAGTCCATCAACCCCTGCTCGATATCCTCACCCGTCCCCTCCAACGCCCTCCAAACCATCGGCGTGTTGATGGTGCCGGGATTCACTGACAGGACCCGGATGTTGTCTCTGGCGAAGTCGATGGACATCTGACGGGTGAGCGAGAGGTCTCCGCCTTTGCTGGCTGCGTATGCGGAGACGAATGGCATGGAGAGGAGGCCTTGGACGCTGGCGACGGAGATGATGACGCCTCCGCCGCGTTCCCGCATGGAAGGAACGGAGTATTTGGCCATGAGGAAGCGACTGCGGAGGTTGATGTTGATGATGCGCTCCCAGGACTCTTCGGGGAGGTCGACGGCGTCGACGTAGGACGACGGTGGTTGGATACCGACGTTGTTGATGACGATGTCGATGCCGCCGTATGCGTCCAGCGCGGCGTCGGCGGTGGTGCGGCAACCTTCGATGGTTCCGGCGTCGGCTGAAATGTACTGGGCAGTTGCGCCCTGCCCTGTCAGCTCTTTTACTAGCGCGTCTCCGGCATCGTCGTCGATATCCATAATGGTGACGCTTGCGCCTTCGGCTGCGAACGCCCTTGAGACGCCGCCGCCAATTCCAAGCGCTCCGCCGGTAACGATTGCGGACTTGCCTTCGAATTCACCCACTTTGGTTGCTCCATTCTTCGAGATTCAGATCATCAATATCTAGCCAATCACGATAACAGCAAAATTGGTCAACACGCCCTTGAGCCAAAAGCCGCGTCATGCCCGCGGTCGCCCGAGCGCGGGCACCACACCCCGTCCGATCGAAAAAACAATCTGCAACAACTTTTTGTCCCCTCTCCCTCTGATGGAGGGTTAGGGTGAGCGATTCAACACGCCCAAAACCCCATCATTCATATCCCAACCCATGCCTTGCCCGTGTAACATGCAATGAACTTTGAAACTCCCCCGCCGAGAACAGAACACGTTCTCGGCTCTCTCGCATCTCTGCGATACCGCCTTTGAACAATCGATCTCTAGCAGCGCACTCGAGAACAGAGCGCATCCGGCCTTGGTCATCGTTCAAGCACTACAACTTCTCGGTGCTTTGGGCCGCGCAGATCACGATGACGATGGCGATGACGATGCGGCTGTTGTCGACGAGTCAGTGGATCTACGACGAAACGGGTTCGGCTGCCCAGCTGGGCATCTTGGGCGCGGTTCAACTTCTTCAGATGCCAGTGGTTATCTACGGCGGTGCGCTGGCAGATGTCGTGAACCGCAAGGTTCTCATGTCGTTGACCCAAACCGTTTCGTTGGCCTCGCTGATCATACTCACTTTGCTCGCGTTCAGCGAGGTCTTGGCGCCGTGGCACATCTGGGTAGTGACGGGCGTAACCGGCATGGTGAACATGTTGGGAAGCTCTGCTCGGCCCGCGATGCTCCCGCGGTGCGTGCCGCGATCCCACCTAACCAATGCGGTCACCATCTCGACGTCCTCGATGCAGGTTGCGGCCATCACTGTGCCCTTCCTGTTCGGCCCGCTCTACATCAACTACGGCATCGCTCCCACGCTCCTCGTAACGACCTGTATCGCCGCCGTCAGCGTTATTGCGCCGCTGATCATTCGCGCGTCTGGCGCTCCGGAGGAAGGTAGTGCCGGTGGCGTGAAACTTAAGACGATCATCGAGGGCTTCAACTTCGTTCGTCAGCACCCGATATTGCCCGGCCTCTACATGCTCGACATTGGCGTGACCATCTTCAGCTTCTACCGCATGCTCTTCCCGTTCTTCTCGCAGGAACTCTACGGCATGGGAGCGCAAGGCACCGCCCTGCTCACCTCGGCCAATGCTGCGGGAGGTGTGGTCGGCAGCATGATCGTATTCATCACGGAACGCTGGCGCCGGAAAGGATTGATAGTACTGGTCGCAACTCTCATTTACGCATTCCTCTTGTTGGCTTGGGGATTCACCCGCGTCGATTTGGTCGACAATCCCAATTTGACTTTGGGATTGTTCAACCTGTCGTACACCTTCAATTACATCTTCGCCATCGGACTAGGTCTCGTCGCGCTGCTCGGAGGTACCGATTCGATCGGCATGACGATGCGCCAAGCGCTCGTGCAGCTCACCGCGCCCGACAACATGCTCGGAAGAGCGAGCAGCGCTCACTCATTCTCGGCAATGGGCGCCAACCACCTCGGACAGATGGAAGTCTCGTTCGTCGGGGGCATCATCGGCGCCGGGAACGTAATGATCCTCGGCGGCTTCATCTCCGTAATCGTCGTGTTCGTGATCTGGCGCTACACGCCCGGCATCCGAAACTATCGATACCGACCGCAACGCAGACCGGCGGGTTAGACGGCTTACTGGTTGATCGGGTAGCCGAGATCCACCGCTTACGGCGTTTCCTCACCAGGCACCATCTTCAAGATAGCCCCGTCAAACCGCAACACGTAGATTTCACCCTCATTGTCTACACCGAACGACGAGATCCCCGGTTCGTCGTACTCGGTTCCTTCAGGTGCGACCGGCTTCAACGCATCGCTCCGAGTCGACCAATCGATCGCGTCCATCGCCCGCAACTCACCTTTGCAGTGGTCGGAAAACAGGAAGCTGTCAACCAAGGTAGGGATTTCAGCCCCGCGGTAGACCACACCGGCGATTACCGAGCAGTGACCGGATCGGGGAGGATAGTCCTCGATCGGCAACGCCATGCCGGTCTGGTTGCAATCGTTACGCGGTCTGAAACACGCCGTTCCCTCCATCGTGCTCCAACCGAAGTTCGTTCCACCGCCGGTATCGGTATCGACGACGTTGATCTCGTCGCGATAGCTCTGCCCTACATCTCCGATCCACAACAACTCGGTTTCGGCATCGAACCACATGCGCCATGGGTTCCGGAGACCGTACGCCCAGATCTCATCGGGGACGTCGGGATCGCCGAGGTACGGGTTGTCCGGCGGAATTCGGTACGGTTCATCGCTATTAGATTCAGAGATGTCGAGCCGGATGATCGTGCCATAGACGTTCGTCAAGTCCTGACCGTTGCTCTGCGGGTCGCCCAACGAACCTCCATCACCGAATGCGAGATAGAGGTATCCCTGGTTGTCGAAGACGATCTTGCCGCCGTTATGGTTTCCATATGGCTGAATCAGCTCGTAGACAATATGCTCGCTGCTCCAATCGGCGATGTATTCATCGACGGTGAACCATGAGAGCCGCGTACGACGGATGCCACCACGCACCGAGTAGTACATCCAGACGCGGCCATTCTCCTCGTATTGCGGATCTAAAGCCAGGGAGAGCAATCCCTCTTCGTTGGAATCGCGACTCGTGCGCTCTCGGATTGAGAAGGTCAAGATCGGGTCACGCCGAGCGTCCGAGAACGCTTGGAATACTTGGCCAACCTGATCCGCGACTAGCGCCGATTCACCGTCGGGAAGGAACGCGATGTCCACTGCCCGGTCCCATACATGTCCGCCGAATGCCTCGACGAATTGAAAATCGTAGCGATCGTACGCTCGAACCGGCGTAGGCGGCAACGCGATCGTTGCTTCAGGCTGCAACTGTGACTCAGAAGCTGGCGTCGGGATCAGAGCCGTGTCTTCACCGTCCCCACAACCGATGACCAAAATCGCCAGCGGCAAAACTGGCAGCAAGACGAATAACTTGACGGCTCGGGTTTTAACCCAATTCTCTACCACTGAACGTACATTGGCATCACGACGTGGGTAAAGCCGGGATGGTGTGAAAGCCGGAAAACCGCTGGGCTCGAGGGTGTTGTGATCGAAAGGAGCAGCTTCTCAGGGCCCGTCGATCCGTTTGAACCGTCTGAGGTTTCAACCGGATTGGACGTACCACCGTGGGAATTTCGCACCAGTTCTGTCAAGAAGCGGACGTTGAAGGCGATCTTGCCTTCTTCGCCTTCAATGTCGATGTCAAGGGTACCCTCGCTATTGCCGAGGTCCTCTGCATTAGCGGATACCGTGAGGCGTCCTTGCCCTTCCTCGGTAGAAGCGACCATACGAACGATGGCGCTCCCCTCCCGAGCGATGACCTGCATGGAACGCGCCACTTGTTCGACGCTCTCCAAAGGGATCGCCATCGTCGTGTCGGAATTCTGGGGCACCAGACTCTTGTAGTCCGGGTATGTTCCAGCGATCAACTGGGTGATCATCTCGATTTCGTCACCGATGCGGAACATTGCCTCGCCGCCGGTCTCCGAAACCATGATCTCGACCGTTGACACGGTTCCAGCCATGAGCTGCGTCAACTCGGACAATGCGCGGGCAGGAATCAGCGCGTCGAACGCCTCCACCGGAGCTTCCATCAACTGCGCCGATTCGATCGACAATCGGAAGCCGTCGGCAGCTGCGAACGTCGCTTTGTCACCCTCGACCTCCATCTTGACGCCGGTTAGTACCGGGCGTGCATCGTCGCTCGCCGCGGCGAACACGACTCGTTCCAACGCATTACGCAGAGTTCCAGAATCGACCCTGACGCGATGTTTGGGAGACACTTCTGGGAAAGGTGGGAAATCGTCCTTGGGAGCACCACGTAGATCAGTGTCGATCGTCATCGGGCCGCCACCGCGTTCGGTGGTTGTCTTAATCTTGGCGCCGTATGGTTCGTCGGTGACTTCGATCTCGACGCGTCCCATATCGAAACTGCTGATCGTGTCGAGCAAAGTTCGGGCGGGCAATGTAATCGACCCGGTCTGCTCGATTTGGGCGCTTACCCAAGTAGTGATCGAAAGCTCTAAGTCTGTTGCTGCAAGCTTGAGACGCGCGTCCTCGGTCTCAATCAAGATGTTCTGCGTGATCGGCAGCGTTGCCCGCGAGGGAACTGCACGACGCACAACGCGCAATCCGCGCGTCAGGTTGTCTTGTATGCAAGTGATCTTCATTCCGATCAGCCTTGAAAACTAGTGTGTGTATGTTAAATCTGGCGTGGATACACAGATTCTAGAATCACGTTGTGAAAACCGCTGGAAACGTCACAGCACGATTCCCTTTTTCTTCGCTGTAATGATATAGCGTAGTTGATTCTGCTTTGAGTTCCGCGCAAGTTCAAACGTAACTGAACGAAGATGCCCAACGATCCAACGCGAATTTCCCAATCCGGCGCGGCGCACGAACCGTCAAGCGCGGACATGGGTTTCGCCACCGTGGACCTCGATCGCGAACGTCGCACCGGTTTTCCGGAGGTGGTGATGGGCGAAGGCAAGACGCCAGAACAGATAGCGCGGATCGCCAAACGCATCTACGACGCGTCGAAGGTCGTCCTGGTGACCCGCTCTACTCAGGCCGCCGCGGATCACGTCAGGTCGCACGTGCCGTCCGCGAAATTTCTAGCGTCGTGCGGAGCAATATGGGCCGATGACCGAGGCATCGATCCCGTGCATGACGGATTAACGATTGTCTCTGCCGGCACGGCCGACATGCCGGTGGCCGATGAAGCGGAGACTACGGCTCGACTGATGTTATGCAAGGTGCAGCGCATCAACGACGTTGGGGTTGCTGGCATCCATCGATTGCTGGCGCATCAGGAAACGCTGCAAAGTTCCCGCGTGGTCGTTGTTGTAGCGGGTATGGATGGTGCGTTGCCGAGCGTGGTGGGCGGTCTGGTCGCCGCGCCGGTCATCGCGGTTCCTACGAGCAATGGTTTCGGGACGGGGTTAGACGGGTACGCGGCGATGTTGACGATGCTCAACTCCTGTGCCGCCGGGGTATCGGTCGTGAATATCGACGCGGGCTTTTCGGCGGGATACCAGGCCGCGTTGATCTGCCGAGCGGCTAGTGAAATGCGTTCAGAATAGGCGGAATCGATTCTCGCCGTTCCAAGCTGGGCTACTAGTAGTTCTGCCCTAGTTGTTCGCTTGGACGAATGCGATGAGGTCGGCGAGTTCCTGATCAGACAGGTAGTCGAACGCCGGCATGACGTTGGTGAAACCCTCCGCAATGAATGCGGATGGCTTGGTTATCGACTGAATCAGATATTCTTCGGCTTCCATCTCAGTCCGTTCGCCGGCACGAGTGTAAAGTCCCTGCCATCCCGGTCCCACGATGACGTCGTCTGCAATGGAGTGGCACGCCGCACAACCGAGTGTCGTGTGGAGCTGCTCGCCATTGGATGCAACGCCTTCTGGCAATTCGACAGGTTGCGACAAGGCGGCGATGTCGGCTGCAGAACCGCCAGCCAGCACTAGCTCTCTCGTTCCTGGCGGTGCCGGTGTTGGTTCGAACACGACCGCGGTGGCGGTCGGTTTTGCGAGTTCCGTGCAACCGATTAGCAGCACGGAAGCTAGAAGCATGAAGGTCAAGCTCGCAACCGCTAGGCGGTTCCGACCGATTTTGACGCTCTTAAACGAATAACCAGCGATACGCAATGCAGAGCTCTCCCAAGTTCTGGCTCTTCCGACTCAAACAATTCTACGATAGCGTATCGCGCTGCTTGAACGCACTCAGGTGAGGTTCATCATGCCGAGCATGTGACCGATTTGTTCCGGGTTTTCCCGTCGACGATCACGGATCTTCCTGATCAGTTCCAACTCGTCAGTGGTCAGAGCATCGATTTCATGGAAGTCGATGCCCCGCGCCTTGGCTCGATCCATGACACCTATGGTTTCGACATCAACGGATGCTATCGCCTGCGGGTCGATGTTGCGACGCTTCGCTTGGCGTATCAGGGACAACCATTCACTGCCGACTTCGCTAAGGTCCTCGACCGGTACGCCCTCTTCCCGAGCATGTCTGATGAACTCAACATCAGCTTTGCTCATCGATGCCACTTCCCTGCTCGAAACTCCGGCACGCGTCAATTCGGAGATTGCGTCCAGCATCCCGGGTTCGAACAGATCGATTTGCTCGTCGGTCAGACCCATCCGCGACAACCTTCTGAGGGCCAAAACCTCCATCGCGTTCAGATTTGCGAGTTCATCCACTGGAATGCCCATCTCCCCCAAGCGACGTACGACCTTTGCGGCTTCTGGGTTGGATTCCTCAAGGTCGTCAGCTGTCAGCCCCTTATCCAAAACCGTATCGAGGAGCTGCGCCTCCTCTTGCGAAAGAATTCTGATGACCTCATCGAAGTAGTGAGCTACTCTTCCGTAGTTGATGCCAAGCTTGGCCATCCAATAGTTGATGGTCGCCTTTTGGACGTTGACATCCTTGGCAATGCTGCTGACCGTGATGCCCGGTTCGTTGAGCTTGGTTCTCAGCACGTCACGTAGTGGTCCGTCGAGGATCCTCTCGGCGTCGGTAACGGCTTTTGTCGCTCTTAGATAGTTGACGGTGGTCATCGTGAGCCTCCACGGCTCCGCGCGATACTTCCATGAAGCAGGTTGCGCTTGGTTTTTTCACTGTGTTTGAACTAGTTTAGAGCAAGTTTTGAGGGAATATCAACGAGTTTTGCCACAAAATCTGACGTTTTTCAAGTATAGTTTGAACTTGTTCGAATCTTATTGTAGCTAGTACGAGTTAAGTCTTGACGAAGTGTAATATTTGTGCGTTTCGGCTTTGTGGATCAATTTGCAAGTGTCTGAATTGATACGTTACATCGTTTGAACTCATTCAATCATTGGCAGCTCTGTGTGAGCGGCATTTTACGGCAGGAAATCGGAGCCTGGAAATTTCGAATGACCGCGGACGTTGCCAAACTCGCCCTCGAAAACCCTGAGATGAGGTTTGAGGTGTGGCGTCTCAGAAACGACGCTCTACGGCGGTGGTCGAACTTGAGCAACTCGATCGCGGTCCTGAGTAAGTCGTAGACTCGATCAACGGTATGTCGTCAGATTCGTGAACCTAAACGTTTCTTGGCGTTGTGACTTAATTTTTTGCTCTGCCCTGCCCTATCCTTGCGTATGAGCCACGTTTCGCTAGAATTGGGGTAATTCTTCCGAAACCTGTGTGAATCATGACTACCGTTTCTACCAACCCGAGACCGCAAACCAAGACGAAGTGGTTGGACATGCGAGTCAACGGTGTGACAGTCCAGGCCGCTGATGGCTCTCGGGTGCTTGATGCGGTGAAAGATGCGGGATTCGAGGTCCCGACTCTTTGTTACGACGAACGGGTGGGTGCTCAAGGTACGTGTCGGATGTGTCTCGTCGAAGTCGAAGTGAATGGGCGAACGGAGCAGGTGGCGTCGTGCACCGCGTTTGCGGAAGACGACATGAGGGTTGCGACACATACCGAGGAGATAAAGGATTATCGCAAAACACTGCTTGAGATGCTCCTTTCGGAAATGGCTTCGACGAATGCCAATCCTTACTCGAACAAGGTCGGGCCAACGGAATTCGATCGTGCGGTTGAGGAGTACGAAGCTCGCCAGGACGCATTCCCGCAGCTACGCGCCCGAGCGAAGGCATCGCATGACACCAATCCCTTCATTCAACGGGACTACGATTACTGCATCGCGTGTTACCGCTGCACCAACATCTGCAACGATTGGGAACAGGCAGCGGCCATCACGGTCGACGGTCGGGGCCAAGACTCAAGCATCTTCACTTTCTTCGATAACGAGTTGATGGATTCGCCATGCACATTCTGCGGCCAGTGCATCAACACCTGCCCTACCGGCGCATTGACCGATCGCAAGGTAATCAGTCAAGACATCACTGCTGAAAACGTCGATCACACTCAGACCGTCTGCCCTTACTGCGGCGTGGGTTGCGGTATCGAACTCCTAACTCATGATGGCGAGATCATAGGTGCCGAGCCGGATTTCTCCGCGGCGAGCCGCGGATCGCTGTGCGTAAAGGGTCAGTTCGCATCTTGGGAGTTTGTCCGGAACGAAGAGCGACTGCGACATCCCTTGATCAAGCAGACTGACGGAACCTTTCGCCGAGCTTCATGGGACGAGGCTCTTGATCTCGTGACCAGCAAGTTCAAAGGGGCGATTACCACCGAAGGGCCAGATTCGATAGTTTGCTGGGCATCGGCGCGCGTTGTGACAGAGGCGAATTATCTGATGCAGAAGTTCGCTCGCATCGCGATCGGGACGAACAATATCGATAACTGTTCCCGTACTTGACACGCTCCGTCGGTCGCCGGTCTGGCGGTCATGGTAGGAAGAGGAGCGATGTCGAACTCGATCGAAGAGTTGGCGGGCTCCGACTTCTTGCTCGTTACCGGTTCGAACACTACGGAGGCCCATCCGGTCATCTCTCTGCGCATGAAGCGTGCGGTCAAGAACGGAGCGAAGCTGGTGGTCGTCGATCCACGCAAGATCGAACTGACAAAATGGGCGACGAGACACGTTCAGATACGGGTCGGCACCGACATACCGTTCTTCAATGCCGTGGCCAATGTGATCATCAACGAGGGTCTGCACGACGGCGAATTTATCAAGTACCGTACGGAAGGGTTTGAGGCGTTCGCACGGCATGTTCAGATGTACACGCCTGATTTTTCGGCCGAGATCTGCGGCGTCACGCCGCAAGAGATCATCGACACCGCCCGCGATTTCGCCGCGGCGGCGCCGAAAGCTGCGATTTGCTACACGCTCGGGATTACTGAACACTCTTGCGGTTCGCACAACGTTCAGTCGCTTGGTAACTTGGGATTGCTGTGTGGAACTTTGGGTGTACCAAACGGCGGCGTGAATCCCCTGCGCGGACAGAACAATGTTCAAGGTGCTGGCGACGCGGGTTGCATCCCTACCGACCTTCCCGGATACCAGAAGGTCGAGCGACCAGGAATCCGCGACGTTTTTGAGAAGGCGTGGGGTGAGCCGTTGCCCAAGCGAAGAGGCATCACTAAGATCACCGCGATGGAGCAGATGATCAAAGGACGCGTCAAGGCGGTTTATGTGATGGGCGAAAACACGATCGTGTCGGATCCGCACGCTAATCATGCCGAACACGCCCTCAAGTCGGTCGATTTCCTCGTGGTCCAAGACATATTTTTGACCGAGACCGCGCAGTTGGCAGACGTGGTTTTGCCGGCCGCCGCGTTTGCCGAGTCCGATGGGACATTCGCCAACAGTGAGCGTCGAGTGCAGCGGGTACGCCCCGCGGTTGCGCCGCCGGGTGAAGCCAAAACCGACGTCGAGATACTGCTGTCGCTATTCCAGCGGATGGGCAAACCGCAAACGATGGAGACGCCGAAGGATGTCTTCAATGAAATGCGCAGCGTCACGCCGATCTATGGCGGGTTGTCGCACGAACGCCTCGACCGTGAAGGCGGCATCCAATGGCCATGCGGCGACGAGGACGACCCGGGAACTGAATATCTGCACGGTGATGAATTCTCGTCAGGCTTCCCCGGCTTCTTCGCGCCGGTGGACCATATTCCGCCGGCGGAGGAACCGGACGCCGAGTTCCCTTGGTTATTGACGACTGGTCGACGCCGTTCGACGTATCACACTGGAACTCAGACCGGAAAAGCAACCGGTTTCCAACACTTGGTGCCTCACGAGATGTTGGAGATCAACCCGCTAGACGCCGCGGAAATGGGACTGACTGACGGCGACTTGTTGGATGTGGCGTCGAGGCGCGGGCAGGTTACGGTGGCGGCACGGTTGACGGAGCGCTCGCCGCGGGGATTGGTGTTCATGTCGTTCGCATTTCCGGAGTTCACGCGGACGAACGACGTCACGTCGGACGCCTACGACTTCATCACCGAGACGCCTGAGTTCAAGGCGTGTGCGGTGAAGATATCAAAGTCGGAGCAACAGGACGAGGAGTTTCGGGTTGCTCAGCGGCGGATTCGGTTGGCGGGGGAAGTTAAGCAGCCTACGGAGTTGATGCCGGGGGGCGGGCATCAGAATGGGCGGAATGGACGTGGGCGGTGATAGTTGGTGTGGGTCACGTGTCGTTTGCGGCGCTGATGATGGCGTCTTTTAGCCCGATGAAGTGGACTGGATCGAGATTGTGTTTGCTTAGAAAACGCAGGTTTATCGACGGAGATTTGGCATCAGGATTGACATTTTCTTCGAGCATCTTAGTTGGGACGACGTAAAACTCCCATTGTGAGATGTCCAACGGATCCAGTTTGGCTACATCGCGTTCCTTGTGAAAACAAAATACGTACAGATGGGCGGGCCGATATTGTGCTTGCCTTAATCCCCTACTCTCGTCAGCCTTAACGCTAACTTTCGGGACCACGAATTTGGGGGTCGCCATCTTGTCACTGGACTTGTGCCAGCTTTGCCGGTAACCCGATGTTTTAACTTCAATTCTGATGCCGTCCCGGGTCTCGAGGTCCCAAGTGTTCCATCCTTTGCGAATCTGGTCCGTCATTCCGATGGCTTTAGTTACCCAATACTCGCCCACAACCCCTCTCATCCAGTTCTCGGCGAGGCCCGGCCGGAACCATTTCCAGAATTCACTCTCGCTGGTTGACAATGTCAGAAGCTCATCAGTGTCTTGGACAGCTGGGTGGTCGTTTGATTTGTCAGACAATCGTTTGTCTCCTTGTAAACCTCCCTTAACCCTCTATCGAGGAAGGGGTGACTGAACTGGTCAGACGGGCGTCTGGCGGGGGTGCATTCTGGATGACCAGAAGGCGGGATCGCCGGCTTTGGAGTGGGTTACGGGTTCTAGGATGCAGCGGGGTTGGCGGCCGTGGGCCCATTTTCCGAGGTTGTCTAGGATGTAGCGTGTGACGAGTTCGGGGCGCTCGGTTGCTGCGGCGTTGCCGAGGTCGGTGAACATTTCTCGGTAGTCGATTTGTCGATTGTGGGTAGTGTTTAGTGTGTCGAGCGCGGCTTTGTCTAATACTCGTGGTCCCGAGAGATTGATTATCGCGGAGTTGGTTGTCAGCAGCCGGAGTTCGCGGAGAGTTAGGAGCGGGGTAGATGTTGGGCCGGGGTGGATGGCGACGAATACGACGTCGCTGGTAGATAGGAGCATGTCGAGGGAGGAGCGTCGGGCGCCGATGCGCTGGAATGACTGCGGGCGCGGAGTTCGGATGTCGTTGATCCAGATTTGGGCGCCAGAGTTGCTGAGGCGTCGACCGAGTTCGTATCCGAGTGCTCCGAAACCGATGATGCCAGCGACAGGTACGTCGCTGACTGCCGTGTAGTTAGTGATAGCTTTCCATTGCTCGAAAGCCCAGTTGGCGGCGCTTTCGGCTAGAAGTGATGAAGAGTTAGCGACTGTGAGGTCATCTTCCGTGGCATGATGTCCGCCAGATCCGCAATCGATTAGCTGGAGATAGCGGACCGACTCGGGAAGGTTCGTCAGGTCGTTGTTGATGGTTGGACTATCTGAGATTACGACTTCGGCTTCGCAGATGTCGTGGGTCGTGACGAAGTTGCCGAGTTTGAGGTTTGCCGCTGTTGCCAAAGAATTTTCGATTGCGACACGAATGGCATCGTGTCGCGGCAAAGCCAAATGGATCTTGTGTCGTTCGTGCATCACTAAGTTCTAAACTAACCCTTCAGGAGCCCTCAATGCCACCCGCACCATTTTCGCATATCGACCTGCGTTGTCCACTCTTCATTCCTGGCAATCGCACGGACATGTTGAGCAAAGCGGGGCGATATTCGCCGTCAGCGTACATGCCGGACTTAGAGGACTCGGTTCCGTCGGCGAACAAGGTGGAGGCGCGCAAGGTCACGGCGGACGCTCTGTCCTCCTTGTTTGGATTCGGTAAGCCGGTGGTGCCGCGGGTTAATGCACTGAGTACTGGGTTGACGAAGAATGATCTCGAAGCGGTGGTAGGTCCGTTTATCGTTGGAATCAGCATCGGGAAGGTCAAGACGGACAACGATATCGCGGTGGTCGACGGAATGTTGTCGGACTTGGAGGTGGATCGAGGGATCGAAGCTGGGAGCATTGGAATATTGCCGTGGTTGGAGACCGCTAGCGCGATCGTGAATGCGTATGCGATCTGTAACGCTTCTGAGCGTGTGAAGTGGGTTGCGTTTGGTGCTGAAGACTTCAGCGCGGATATGGGGATAAGTCGAGCGGTTGATCTTGAAGATCCGAGTGTCAAGAACATCGAGGATTACGGCGAAGCGTCGCTGCTTTATGCTAGATCGGCGGTCGCCGTCGCCGCCCGGGCTGCAGACGTGGAAGCGCTCGACACGCCGTATGTGAAATTTCGCGATCCGGATGGATTACGCAGCGAAGCAGACTTGGCGCGGCGGTTAGGATATCGCGGCAAGTTCGCCATCCATCCGGCTCAGATCGAGGTGATTGACGGGGTATTTTCACCGACCGATCAGGAGTTAGAACGAGCCAAGCGCGTGCTCAACGCCGCTCGGTCGGCGGAGCTCGAAGGGCACGGAAGTGCTTCGTTAGATGGCGAGATGATCGATGCACCTGTGGTAGCTCGTGCGAAGAATGTACTCGCCAGGGCAGGCATTCGTACAAGATGAATGAAACAGTGGTCTGTAACTCGATCGAGAAGCATGGAGACTAAGAATGGACAACGGCAATCAAATTTTTGGAAGGTTCTTCGAGGATTTCGAGGTCGGTGATATATATCGCAACTGGCCGGGACGGACGATTTCGGAGGCGGACGACACGTGGTTTTCGCTGTTGACGCAGAACCAGAACCCGATACATATCGATGCGAACTACGCGGAGAATCACACGGAGCATCAGAAGTGCTTGGTCAATGGGATATTGGTGTTCGCGATCGTAATCGGTCAGTGCGTTCCGAGCGTGTCGGGCCGGGCGATTGCGGCGCTGGAGTATGAGAAGGTGACGCACGAGGGACCGACGTTTCACGGCGACACGATCTATTCCGAAGCGCATGTGCTGGACAAATGGGAGACGTCAAAGGGAGATCGTGGTGTCGTCCAGCTAGACTGCTTCGGATTCAACCAACGGAATGAGCGAGTGCTGTCTGTGCGGCGTACGGTGTTAATCCCTAAGCGAAACCACCCCACGATGGGCGAGCATGCGGAGTTCTACCCGTCGGTTGGTTAGCGGTGTGAGGACATCACGTCGATTAATTGGGAAATTGACATCACCCCCCTTTTGCGATTAACATCAAGGCGAAACCTTGTTTTGTGCGCCGATCCCAAAGTGGCGCTCAGAACGGTCGGTGAATCAGCGAGCTTAGGATCACAACGCTGCTGCTGTCACTCCCGGCACGGGTCCGACCACAACGGTTCCCATGCGCAGGTGAGGTAGACATCAGCGCAATATCGAGGAACGACATCCCGTGCCACACGTAAACGGTCTCCGCTGCAAAGAATGCGGCACCGACTACCCTATCGAGCCCCTCTACGTCTGCGACTTCTGCTTTGGACCGCTCGAGGTCACGTACGACTACGCCGCCGTTAGTCGTTCGATAAGCCGAGAGTCGATCGAGCGCGGCCCGATGACGCTCTGGCGATATGCCGACCTATTACCCGCCGACGCCGCTAACGCGGTAGACATCGGCGCGGGCTTGACCCCGCTGCTCAAGGCCGGCAACCTTGGCGAGGTCCTAGGTCTCGACAATCTCTGGATCAAGAACGACACTGCTAATCCCACACATTCGTTCAAAGATCGAGTCGTTTCGGTCGCCGCCACCAAGACCCTCGAGTTCGGTTTCGACACTCTAGCCTGCCCCTCCACTGGCAATCTCGCTGGAGCCACCGCCGCTCATGGCCGCAAAGCGAAACTCAATACGATGGTGTTCGTGCCACACGACCTGGAGCGCGCGAAGATCAATATGGCCGCGATCTTCGGATCAGTGATATTAGTGCGTGGCAACTATGACGATGTAAATCGGCTTTGCAGCGAGCTTGCTGACGAGCGCCGATGGGCGTTCGTGAACGTCAACATGCGTCCGTACTACTCCGAAGGCAGTAAGTCCTTGGGCTTCGAGCTGGCAGAGCAACTCGGTTGGCGAGCACCGCGGCACATTGTGGTGCCGGTCGCTTCTGGTTCACTGCTGACGAAGGTTTGGAAGGGATTGCGGGAATTTACCGACCTCGAATTGATCGACGACGCCCCTACTTCGATGCACGTCGCCCAAGCCGAGGGGTGCTCCCCTGTAGCGACGGCAGTCCAAGAGGGTCAAGTACACCCGCGGCCGGTGGTGCCCAACACGATTGCGAAGTCTTTGGCGATCGGTAATCCTGCCGACGGCTACTATTCGGCGAAGGTGACGACGGAGTCTGGCGGGAAGGGTTGCATTGTGCCTGAAGAGGACATTGCGGCAGGTATTCGTCTCTTGGCGGAGACCGAAGGTATCTTCGCCGAGACTGCTGGCGGTGTGGTAATCTCCGCGCTCAAACAGCTCGCTGAGAGCGGTGCGATCAAGCGGGATGAAGAGACGGTTGCTCTTATCACCGGGAGTGGATTGAAGACGATGGACGCGGTTGCGGACTCGATCCGAGTGACGACAATCGATGCGGATGTTCGGTCGTTCGATGAGATGGTGATGGGGGCGGTGGCTTGAGTACGCGGTCATTTTCATCGCGGCTCGGAATTCGGGACCCAGTGTTTCGGCCGTCGACTCCGCATAAAATGGTGGTGGTAGATTCACTCGCATCGCGAACGGACACCGTGAGTGCGCGCTCGGGACGTGAGTTTTGTAGGCGGACTTTGGTTCTGTGCTCGGCATTGAGCACCTTGAAGGAATGAAGGCAACAACATGATCCCAGTGCTGATAGCGATTGTCGTCGCTTTCTTTGTGGCGGGTTTGATCTGGCTCCTAGTGGAGTGGATGACGCCGAAAAACGTGGCCTAGCCCCTGCCTGTCTTAGCTACCGACGTAAAGTAGGGCTTTGGTCTGAAACCCGCTTAAGGGTTCGGTAGATGCGGGACGTTGCCCGGATTCAGCTACGACAGTGGCTCGATGCTGACTGAACCGTCGGGGATGGCGCGGATGTGCAGGTCATGGTCTCGTAACATGGCCATGCCGATGAGGGGGTCGCCTTCGGCGCTGTGGACTTCGACTTGGCGTGTTCGACCGTCCCAATCTATCGAAGCGGTGTACACGTCGATGTTGATTGGTTCATCATTTGCCATAGTCAGCTTCTCTTTGAACGCAAACTCCAAATTTAGGGTGGTGATCGCGTTTACCGGGAGGGTCAAATGCTGTGTGAAACCGGTGTCGACGACCGCTTGAACTCGCGCCCTTGTATTGGATTGGCCGTAGACGAACACTTCGGCAACCGGTTGTAGGTTCGCCCCGTGCGCGATTACTCGACCAGTGACCATGATCCGGGCCTAGGTGGTGCGTAACCGATCGAACCCGTGGTGTAGGATCCGTGGAGCATTCGGAATATTTGGCCAGATGGGCGCCGCTTGCGGAGGGCAAGAGCTGTTTCTAATCCATCCGCTCCGATATCGTAATCGCCCGATTCGACGTCGATGACGAGGTACATGCCCAACTGGTCGTCGGTGAGTTGGTGCTTGATGACGTTCTCGTATAGTTCTTTGGCTCTTTCGAAGATATCGTCGTCTGTGTTGTTTGTGCTCACCATGTCGGATTTTCCTTTGATTTGATATGTTACTACATCAATACTATTTTTGTCGAATTACCTGAAGTTGTGGCTGATGTCTCGGACGTCGGCTCGGGGCGTGTACGCGGGTACTAGGGGCCAGGCTTGGTGGACCATGATGTTCATGGTGTCGTTTTTGCGTGATACGCTGCCCTCGGCGACGATGATGGGCATTCGCAGGACGTCGCGGTAGTTGGCCCAGGTGTCGGGCGGGATGGCTAGGGGTATCATGCCGTGCTCGTCTTCGAGGGTCATAAATACCATCTTGCCGAGTGGCCGTTGGCGTCGTAGCACCTTGCCGGCAACGATTACGCGCTCTTCGTCGGATTTGTCGTCTAGCTGGGTGCTGTTGAGGATTTGGTTCTCGGCGAGAAACTCTCGCATAGTTGACATCACGTGTCCAGCTGTCCATAAGCCCAGTGTCTCGTATTCGTAGGTCATGCGATCACGGTCAAGTGCGGGTCTTAGCATAGCCATGTCTTGCATGACTTCGAACTTCAGGCGTCCTTGTGCTCCACTGGCTTGGTAGCGGAGACCGACTTCCCAGAGGGCTTGTCGACGGTCGGTGAATCCGGGCAGTTCGTCGCAGGCTCCGGCCTTGACTAAGTTTTCAAGCGCGGCGCGCGGCACTCCTGACCGAGACACGAGGTCTGATAGCGAGGTATAGGGTCCGTTCCAGTTACGGTTTTCGATGACGGCGTTTGCCGAGTCGGAGTTTAGGCCGCGCACGAATGTCAGGCCGAGTCGGAAGGCGTTCTCCCCTTCTGGCACGCACTTGGCCTCGCTGAGGTTGACGTGTGGGCTTTGCAATGTGACACCCATGCGTTTGGCGTCCTGCTTGAGGGTCTCAAGCGGCCAGAAGCCCATCGGTTGGGCGTTGAATATCGCAGTGTAGAACTCGGTGGGATAGCGACGCCTAAGCCACGCCATGTGGTACGCGGTGACGCCGAATGCGAGTGCATGGCCTTCGGGGAACATGTAGTGCGGGTTGAATTTGAGGAAGATTTTCTCAGCGATCTTCTCTGACACACCACGTTCGGCGGCGCCGTCACGGAAGCGCTCCCAGTAGCGTTTGAGCAGAGCCTCGTTGTTCCGCCGTTGGAATGCGCGGCGCATCTGATCGGCTTCCGAAGCAGTCATGCCTCCGACATCGACGCCGAGCGTGACGACTTGATCTTGGAAGAGGATGATGCCGAGGGATTTTTCGAGTGCGCGTCGCTCCAGCGGGTGGTCGTAGTTCCATTCGCTGCCGTTTCGTCTGCGGATGAACTCTGATACGCCGTCGTTGGCGCCGACACCGGGACGCACCGCGGCCACTTCTAGCGCCAAATCGTATAGGTTGCGCGGCTTCATGCGGGTGATAGTTTGCATCTGCGCGGCGGATTCGACTTGGAACACGCCCACCGTGTCGCCACGTCCCAGATCGTCGTAGACGTCTTCGTCATTGAAGTCGATACGACTCAGGTCGATGTGCGACCCGGTGCGTCTCTCGATGAGTTTCAAGCACTCCTGCATCTGGGACAGCGCGCCGAGCGCTAGGAAGTCGATCTTGAGGAATCCGGCACTGTCGGCGCCGTGCTTGTCCCACTGGCAGATATAGCGTCCGTTGATGGCACTCGGCTGGACCGGCGTAATGTCAATTAGCGGCGTAGAGCTGATGATCATGCCGCCGGGATGTTGCGCCAGTCCCTTGGGGAAACCTTGTAGCTGGGCTCCGATCTCGATCAGGTCGCGCCATCCGGGAAGCTCGATCTTGTCTTGCAGCTCTTCGATGCGCTCCATCTCGGATGCGAGATTGCGGGCGTTGTATGACTCGGAGCGTTTGGCGAGTATGTCGAGCTCGAGCGGCGGTAGTCCCAGCACCTTGCCGACATCACGCACGACGCCTTTGAGCTTGTAGGTGGGGAGCATCGCGGTCAAGGCCGCGTGGTCCCATCCGAACTCCTCGAAGACGCGCAGTATCAGGGCTTCACGGATGTCTCGGGGGAAGTCGAGGTCGATGTCAGGCACGTTGAGTAGTTCGTCTTCGGATATGAAGCGTTCGAGGGGGAGGTCGTATTCGAGCGGGTCGATGTGGGAGAGCCCAATGAGGGTTCCGACTAGCATTGCGACGGATGATCCGCGCCCGCGTCCTGGTGGCTTCTCCTCTATCGGCACTTCTGCGGAGGAGTGTCCGAGTTCTATGGCGACGTCTTGAGCGAGGGAGATGACACGTCGATATAGCAGGAAGAAGCCGGCTAATCCGTGACGTTTGATGAGGTTGAACTCGCGTTCGAGCCGTTTTTGCACCTTGTCTGTGATGCGTCCGTAGCGACGTTTAGCGGCCTCGTTGCAGACGTGTTCCAGATAGGTCTGCTCATCCTCAAATTCGTTCGGAACCGACTCCCGGGGGAATCGGTAGTTGATCTGCTTGGCGTTGAAGGCCTCGCAGCGGTCGGCGATGCGGGATGTATTCTCGATCGCTTGCGGCCACTCTCGGAACAGTTGCGCCATACGTTCCGGCGACCTCAGTTCGTAGTGCGAGTTCGCCTTTCGCTGGCGATGCGATGCCTCAAGCGTCAGGTTGTGGCGTATCGCGGTCAACACATCGTGCAGGCGGCTCCGTGCGCGTTCGTGGAAACAGACGCCTCCGGTAGCGACTAGCCCGACATCGTTGCGCTCCGCAAGTGTGGCGAGTGCGCGGTTGCGCTCCAGGTCGCCGTATACGAAGTGGCGTTGGAGTTCGATGAAGACGTTTTGCTTACCGAACCAGTTGACGAAGTGGTTCACCATGGCATCGGCTCGTGTCATCGCGGCGTCGGTAGCGTAATCTGCGATACTGCTGCCCGGCTCTCCGATCAAGGCGATGAGGCCATCGGTTCGTCCGGGCAGATAGCGGGCGTGCAAGACGGGATCAGTGCGGCCTTCGGCGACGTGTGCGAAGGTGACGAGGTTGCACATGTTGGCGTAGCCTTGACGGTTCTCCGCCAGCAACGTGATGGGCAACGGCGTCTCGTCGTCAGCGTCGCTGAGCATCAGGGTCACGCCGGTGATTGGTTTGATGCCAAGTTCATCCGCCGCTTCGGAAAACTCGAGCGCGCCGGTGATGTTGTTGCGGTCTACGAGGGCGAACGCGTCGTACCCGAGTTCATGGGCACGTCCGAGCATCTCATCGGTGGACGATGCTCCCTCCATGAACGAGTACCAGCTCATGGCTCGTAGTTCGACGTATTTCGACACGGTTCAGTATTCCTGCCGGAACCATTCGCCGCTGGATAGGTCTTTGAACACTGTAAGAACGCGCCCGGTATCCATGAGCAGCCGGAAGTAGCGACGTCGGATCGATGTCGCGCGCCACCACTCGTCGTCGAGATCCCATAGATCGATAACGTGCTCCACCTGCGACGACACGGCACGACCTTTGCGCGTCTCGGTGACACTCACAGGCTGTCCGTCTGACGTGCTGACTACTTGCACTGCCATCGGCAGGTTCAACGGCTGGTAACTTCCGCCAATGCTTGGCGTCTTTCGGGGATTCGAGACCATGGCTCCACATCCACTACAGTTTTGATGGGCGACGACGTCGTATTCGTGCTCATCTTTGTGTTCATTTGGGCACTCAACTGCCGCAGTGCGGTGTCGAGGTCACCCTTTTCGTGTTCGTTCCAGAGGCCGGACTGTTCGGCGCGTGCAGGACCCAGGCGCGCCAGTTCGACGCTGATGACTTCTATCGGGCTGCGTATCGGCGAGGCATCGCTCTGCACTACGGTTTCGACATACGTCATCACGACGCTGTGCGCGAGCATGGTCGAGTCGGTCGGCTCTTTGAATACGTGCGTGTAGTTCCAGTGCTCGGAATCGGACATCTCGCACGTGAGATCCATTCGTCCCACAGCCTTGCCGACACGCTGCACCGACGCAAATGCGCGATCCAGCAGCGTTCGGATACCGAAAGACAGGGCGTCCATGCTGGCGACGGGCCAAGGGAACTGAAGCGTATCAACGATCGTTTGCATCCGTTCGATGGTGTTTAACCTTGTGGGATCAATGCCATTTACCAGTTCCCACGCACGCCGACCTTCAGGCCCTAGTTGCGCCTGCAAAGCGGACACCGATTGCGCCGCCAAATCGCCCATGGTATCGAGTGCGAAGTCGTGCATCAACTCGATGGCTCGGGTATCCAGTGGCAAGATATCGACGGGCATAGGAGCCAGAAACTCCTTCACCGAAGTTCTGTTGCTTGATAGACGGATCGGTTTGTACGGTTGTGCTCTGATCGCGGCGCAGTATGCAGGGAACCGTCCTGGAGCGACTCCGATCAGTGATTCGAAACCATGTTTGGTCGTCGTTTCCGATAGCAAAGCTACGGTCTGATCCTGACTACCGTAAAGCTCTGACAACCCGTCGATAGCCACGAACGCGCAACCACGAGCCGCGTCCTCGACGCGATCGCTGATATTCAGCAGTTTTTCGACGACATCGTGCCATCGCGCGTCGTAAACGGCTTCATCGGCGCGGATAACAGCTGCTTCCGGATGTTGAGACATTGCCCTGATGAGCGATGTCCCACGTCGGAGATGTGCATCCGGCGAAGCATCGAGAACGACTGGGCGCGCCTCCTCGCCGTGATAGATGATGACGAGTTTGGAGCGCAACTCTGGTGCTCTGGCCACCGCGCACTGAAGCGGTAGATGTGGTATCTTGACGCAAGCGATAGACATGATTCGACCTTGCGCATATTATAGCATTATTGTGCTATATCAAGACTTATTCACACCAATGTTTCAGGAATTTTTGAGGGATTGGTGCGGATCAAAACGGAAGCCTAGAGAGCGGCCAAGTCGCCGGGACGACTTGGACATCGGCAACCTTGCATAACCCGTCTGGCACTTGTTGATCGAAACGCTGAGATTAGCAATCCACCATCATCTAGAATCATCAATCAGCATCGAGAACCGAATTAGAACGCCGTTTGTTGCGGCGGTGATTGACGGAGACCATGAAGAATGGCAGTTTCAGTTAAGATCCCAACGCCGTTGCGACGGCTGACCAACCAAGAGTCGACGGTTAGCGCCGCGGGCGATGACGTGGCGGCGATGATCGATTCGCTCGAAGGATCATTCCCGGGCATCAAGGCACGCCTTTGCGACGACGATGGAGAGCTGCGTCACTTCGTCAACATCTACATCAACGGTGAAGACATTCGATACATCGACGGGACCGCCACCGAGCTAAGTGACGGCGATGAGGTGAGCATCGTCCCCGCGGTTGCCGGCGGTTAGTCGCCGACGAGGACGTCGTCAAGCGCGGCACGCACTACCCTATCCGGGACTTCCCGGCTCGTTGTAGAGCGTCCTGGACCGCGTAGCAACACCCAACGGATCACTCCGCCACGCGATTTCTTGTCGGAAGCGGTGGCTTCGATCAAGGTTTCGGCGTCTACACCACTCAAAGACACCGGTAGTTCGAAGCGTTCCAACAGAGCGCGTTGGCGGTCTACCAGTTCTTCAGATATCAGTCCCGCCCGCCGCGAGATGCCAGCAGCCACCATCATCCCGATGCTGACGGCTTCCCCATGCAAGTAGGTGCCGTATTCGGTCACTGCTTCGATTGCGTGCCCAATTGTGTGACCGTAGTTGAGCAAAACCCTATCGTTGCCGGTCTCGAATTCATCCGCCGAGACGATCTTGGCCTTGATCTCTACGGAACGTCGGATGACCGGTTCAATCAGTTCGCTCGACAAGGCCGCTAGATCCTCTGCGTGGGCTTCAAACGTGTCCAACAGATCGTCGTCTAGGATGAGTGCTTGCTTTACGGCTTCGGCCCAACCAGCTGCGAGTTCGCGGCGTGGAAGCGTGTCGAGGAAGTCGATGTCATGCACCACTAGACGCGGTTGCTTGAATGCGCCCACGAGGTTCTTACCGATCGGGAGATTGACTGCAGCCTTACCGCCGATCGAGGCGTCGACCATTGCGGCTAGTGATGTGGGAACGTGGACCACGGGAACGCCGCGGAGCCAAGTGGCGGCAACGAAACCGACCAGGTCAGTAGTTACGCCGCCGCCCATGCCTACCAAGCAGTCGGTGCGTTCGGCGCGTTGTTCGGCCAACCATTCGTAGACTTTGGTCGCTGTCTCGATATTCTTGGCCGCTTCACCGAGTTCTAGTATCAGCGCGTGGGTCTCGAAACCGGCTCGCTCCAGAGCTTCGTGCGCGCGGCGAACCAACAGCGGGAACATTGAGTAGTCTGCGATTAGGAATGCTCGCCCTCCGATGCCCGCCTCGCGCATCTCGGGGCCGATGCTTTCGATTGCGCCGCTTGACACGATAACGCGATAGTCGCCTTGCGAGGTGCGAACCGTCGCGGCCGGCTCGTTGACCGACGGTTGGTAGTTAAACATTTTCGGTCTCGCGGTTGTTTCGGAGTTCAGCGGCCAGGTCGAGCCAGGCGCGTTCGATCGCGGTTGCTACCTGCAGATGTGTCAATCCTTCAGTGTCGATGGTGAGGTCTGCGCATGCGTATGCCTCGCTTCTCTCTGCCAGCAGATTGGCCACCCTTTGCTCCGGCGCGTCGTCTCCGAGCAATGGCCTCAACGTGCGGTTTCGACTCTGCCTCGTCGTCAACCGACGATGGATCGTTTCTGGCGAAGCAGTCAGCAGAATAATCATGCCACTTGCACGCATGATCTCTCGATTGACCGTGCTTACTGGCACGCCGCCACCTGTCGAAACCACACGACTCGATTTTTCTGCAAGTTCCCTCAAGATGCCGGTTTCGATTCGTCTGAACTCGGCCTCGCCGTCTTGCTCAAATATCTCTGGGATGGATTTCTTGGTTCGGTACTCGATCAAATCGTCCATATCGACAAATGGGAGGCGCAACAGTTCAGCCGCCTTGATTCCACTCATAGATTTACCAGTGCCGGAGAATCCGATTAGGAAGATATTGCCGGACGGGCCCACTCTCAAACGTTCGTCCCGACGCCGAACTCTTGGTGAGATGCGATGTAGGCGTCGTAGTTACGGCGGGTCTCGGCGATGGAATCGCCTCCGAACTTCTCGAGAAAGGCGTCAGCGAGCACCAACGCCATCATCGCTTCCCCGATTGGGCAGGCTCTAGCGATTTGGCAGATGTCGGAACGGTTGTAAGCTGCTTCGATAACTTCGCCTGTGTTGATGTCGATGCTGGGCAACGGGCGCGTCATCGTGGCGATGGGCTTGACTGCCACGTGGACGGCAACGGGGTTGCCGTTGGACATTCCGCCTTCGATGCCGCCGGCGTGGTTGGTCAACTGACGGAAGCGACGGGGATCGGACGGGTCGGGCACGATGACGTCCTGCACGTCCCTGCCCCATCGGGCGGTGTTGTCGAAGCCGTATCCGATCTCGACGCCTTTGACGGCGTTGATGCTGGCCATGGCTTGAGCGAGCCGACCGTCGAGCTTTCGGTCCCACATGACGTGGCTACCGAGACCGACGGGAACCCCGAAAGCGATGATCTCCATGACGCCGCCGATGGTGGTGCGTTCCTTTTTGGCGGTGTCGATGGCGGCGCGGAATCGTTCATCGGAATCGGTGTCCCAGGCGCGGACTTCCGAGGTCTCGACGGCGTTCCAATCGATATCGGACGGATCGATGGTTGGGGATTTCTCGGCTCCGCAGCTAATGACATGGGAACGGATATCGATGTCAAATTGTTCAAGGATGCGACGTGCGACGGTCGATGCGGCGACGCGTGCCGCGGTCTCGCGGGCCGAAGCGCGTTCGAGAACGTTTCGGACATCGTGATGCAGGTATTTGAGGGCGCCAGGGAAATCGGCGTGGCCGGGGACGATACGGGTGTGGGTTTTCTTGTCGACCTCGTCGCCGACGTCTGCGACGGACATCGCGTCGGTCCAGTTGGCGAAGTCTCTGTTCTCGATCCACATCGCGATCGGTGACCCCAGCGCCTTGCCATGTCGCACACCACCACGGATTTCTGCTCGATCCTTCTCGATCTTCATGCGGCCGCCGGAGCCGTAGCCCTTCTGGCGGCGGGCCATCTGCTCCTCGACGTAGTCCTCGTCGATGGGCAATCCGGCGGGTACGCCCTCCACAATCACCGTCAATCCGGGGCCGTGGGATTCGCCCGCGGTGAGATATCTGAAGTGGGTCATTAGGAAGTAGCTCGCCTGACTGCTTCGAACATTTCGTCGACCGGAGCTGGTTTGCCGGTGGCCAATTCGAAGCCGACGGCGCCTTGGAGCAGGAGCATAGTGAATCCGCGGAGGGATTTGGCTCCCGCTTTCTCGACCTCTTTGAGGAACGGCGTCATTGGGGGTGCGTATACGGCGTCGTAGGCGACGGCCTGGGCGGAAATGGCGTCGGCGGTGACGGGAGTGGCGTCGGGAGCGGGTCCGCCGTCCATGCCCATCGAAGAGGTGTTGACCAAAAGATCCGATGCCAATGAGATGTTGTTCAGGTCGTCGGCGTCGAGACCGCAGGTGTTGATCTTCAGCGTGTCGTCCGAAAAGTCGGCTGCGAGGTCGTCGGCTCTTGCGGCGGTTCGGTTCGCGATGGTCATTGACGAGACGCCAGCGGTTTTGAGCGCGTGGACGATTGCTCGGGCTGCGCCGCCTGCACCAAATACGAGTGCTGACTTGCCGGAGGGATCGAACTCGCCAAGCTCGGTCAGAGCTCGCAAGAAACCAGGGGAGTCGGTGTTGTGGCCAGTGAGATGTCCGTTGTCATTGATGATCCAGTTGACCGCACCGACGGCAACTGCGGTGTCGGCGAGTTGGTCAATCATGGATATGACGGCCTGTTTGTGAGGCAGAGTGACGCAACCGGCGAGGAAACCGTCGGCGCGGAAAGAGTCGACCTTCGCGGCGAGATCGTCCGGGTGCGTTGGCCAGGCTTCGAAGACCTCGTCGATGCCGTGGTGCTTGAGCGCGGCGTTCTGGAAAACGGGCGACAAGGTATGCCCTAACGGGTATCCAATGATGCCGAAGTTGCTGGTGGTCATGGGTTTCGGGTCAGTGATCGCTTGGGTGGATTGGTCTGTGTAAATGCTATACCCAACGTACGACGCCAAAACTTCCGATGAGACCGTCAACTACCCGCCGTCGAGGTAGCTTTGGAGGATTATCGCAGCGGCGGCGGAGTCGACCCGGCCTTTGACGCGAATGTCGGGAGAAGGCCCAAACCGTGACGGTCTCGATAAAGTTCATGGGCGAACACGACATGAAACCGATCGGCGAACACGACGAACACGGTGGATTGGTATGCGCGCCTGTGTTCCTGATCCCTGAAATGGCGGAGATACGGGGGCTGATGCACATCTCCGCCGCAGGTTTGGCGCCCGTTCCGAGCGACGCCGAAAACTGCGACGATGCGGAATGGGAGGAAGATGTCGATTTTGGCGCGCGCGTGGAGAGACATGGCCTTTCGGATGCGGTGCCAGTAATCGTCTGGAGCCCTTTGAAAGAATTCACCACGTACGCGATTTTGGTAGAGTCAGTGCGCCTAACTGCCGCAAGCTGGGGACGGCCCAATGTCCAGAATGGCGCGACATCCAGGTTGGCGACGTACTTGCAGTTTCTGCTGAGAGGGGAGCGTTTCCTGAACGACGCGATACCAGTCCGAGTCCGCATCGGCGACGAGGATTCGAGCCGCGTCGGCTTCGACCACTTTCTGCAGAACGACGAGGTCGAAGCGTTGAAGCCTCTTTCCGACAACGTCGGCGTCTTGTGCTTGCCTTTGCCGAAGCTGACGGAACTTGCAGAGGTGCCGAGCGTCGAAAGTGTAGAGGAGTTGGACTTTCTCGTGATTCTGAGAATGGACAGCACCGACGCGAGATTGTGCGAAGCCGGAATTTTACCTTCAATTGCGAGATCGCTACAAGATTCCGACTGAAACGGCGGATCAGGGCCTGCCGACATATGAACGCCCCGAGTTGTACGCCGTGATAGACGCTGCCGCCCCTCAAGATGCAAGTCAGGTGGTGCGGTCGTTCCGATGCGCGGTTCGGCTATCAATCTTATCCTGTTCCTCAAGCAGTTTGAAGCTCAGCCAGATCAAACCGCAGCCCAAGGGCACGGTAAACGCTCCTTGAAAACCCAGCAACAAATGACCCAACCTTTCGGCTCCGTCGTCGGCTGTTTCAAACTGGTAAGCCAAGGCGCCGGTAAAACCCAAGACGGACAGTCCCAAAGACGGCAGCGTTCTGGCGAAGGCTCGGAAGCCGTCCATGGCCGTCCCTGCGATCATGGTCACCGGCACCCAGGCGGCGATGAAGGTGCGCAGGAAGTACGGAACCCATTCGCGCTGGTCGTAGTGCTTGCGGACGGCGACTGCCAGGTCCGCGCCCGCGACCAGAGCCGGGAACACCGCCAGAAACGCTCCCGCCATCAACACCCGCGCTCTGTCGATGATCTTGTCAGTCATGTCGGGGGCATGCCTGGAACGCAACCGTTCGCGGCCAGCGCGCACGGGATTGGGGTCGACGATGATTAGCAGATTTCGTGTCTGGGGTTGGTCAGGTACCTGCCTCAGGCCGACCTTGTGGCATGTTAGTTATTGGAGGAATGCGCCCGCCTGCCTCCGCCTCGGAAAGGAAACCTCCAAGCTCGCCCGCTCATCGTTGCTTCTGGCGACCGTCCTCGTGGCCGCTTGCGCCACAGAGCCGGTGCCCATGGCAACGCCTGTGCCGACGCTGTTCACCACTACCAGTTCACCTGAAGTTCCGAACTCCACGCGCACGTCTAGACCCGAACCTATGGTCCCGCCTGCTCCTACGCCAGATCCGACGGTCATGCCCGCGGCGACGTCGACTCCGACTCCCGAACCTACCGGCACGCCGTCTCACACCCCTATATCGGAGCGTACGCCCACCTCCACGTTTACGCCGACCGCAACATCGACGATCGCTCCGTCAGCTACGGCGACTGCAACGCCCGAGCCTACCCGTACGCCCACGACGACGGCATCACCCACACCTACCGCGACATCGACGCCGCAGGCCGTAGAGACGGTCGAAGCTACGCCGACCGAAATCCCGGACACGGCGGAAACCGTGTGCTCGACGACGACCGACGGAAACGATACCGCCAACTCGGTCCGGGAGATCTTCGTCGGAGATTCAGTCGCGGGCGAGTTCGAATCCGTCGGCGACGCGCAACATTTCATGCTTTGCGCGGATGCGAATCGCTCGTACGAGGTCAGTGTCGAAGCCAGATCGATACCAAACGTGCGGCTGACGGTGTTTGATGCTAGAGGCGACGAATGGTCAAGCGTTCGCACGGACTACTTAAGACGCGAAACTTCGACGATACTCCATTCCTGGTATCCAGGCCCCTTCCTAATCGCCGTTGAAGGCCAGGGGCGTGGCGACTACAAACTCTCCGTCGCCGATTCGGATTATCACGACGACCATGGCAGCCGCGCCGAGTTGGCTACCGAGATCACATTGGGCGGAACGGTGGAGGGCACCATCGGGGTCGATCGCGACATCGACTTCTTCAAATTCCGCGTGGTGCGCGGTCTGTTCTACACCATGAATCTGACGGTCGCGCAAAACGTACACGAACCTCTGACCTTGCGTTTGCAAACCGCCGACGGCACCGAACTCTGCGGTCACCGCGCGCTTCGCACGATTCGCTGGGCGGCGACGGAGACTGGGTACGCGTATATCTCGGTTTTCGAACTTAGAGAGGAATTCGACTGGACCTACACCTTGACGCTGGAACAATCCGGACCTTACGACGGCCACGGCGATTGCGCCTCCAACGCGACGATCATCTCTGCCGATAAGACCGTTCGAGTGTCCTACAGAACACGGGGCACCGACTTTTTCAAGTTTCGGGCGGATGCGGGTCAGGCGTATCAGATCGATTTGAGCATGGACTGTTGTTCCAGCATCAAGATCAGAAACGATCGGTTCGACGTCATCGCGTACCTCCGAGGGCTCGACAGCGCGACTACGCTGTGGCAGGCGTGGCATTCCGGCGATTATTTCATCGAAGTCGACAAGAACAGAGTATCCGGCTACGAGTTGACCCTGAGTCGGTCAAACTACAAGGACGATCACGGCGACGACGTCGCATCTGCAACCGGGTTGAAATTAGGTCAGTCCATCGACGGAGACGTAGGAACTGGATCCGACCGCGATTTCTTCGGATTCCAAGCGCAAGCAGGTCAAACCTACAAGTTGAACCTGGACCTCGAAACGGGGACAGAAATAAGTGTAGCTATTTGGGACCCGAACGAAGCTCGGGTTGTGTTTGTATTCCGCGAAAGTGGCCACAAGCCCATTGTGTTTGAAGCGGCTACCACCGGGATCTCCCACGTGTCCTTGTCCGAAGACTATTATCTCCTTGCCGGGGCCTATAATCTCACGTTGGAAGCTTACAACTTCCAGGACGACTACGGCGACAGCGTCGAAACTGCGAGCTGGATCGAGCCCGGATCGACAATCGAAGGGGTTCTGGAAACGGGCTCGGATGTTGACTACTTCAAGTTCCGTGCCAATCGAGGCCAGTCCTTCTCGTTCGGCTCGGCAGAATACGGCCTCGTGACGCTTCGTGACGCTGATGAAACATGGTTGGCGGGGCCTAGGACTTCGGGAAGCGAGCAGTACTATGTCGATCGCCGTTACTACCCGCACAGGTTTCAGTATGGGATGGTTGGCCTGTGGCAAGCCGACGCCACCGATGTGTATTACTTGAGGGTTACCACGAACGAACCTTTTATCTTCAAAACCTGGCCGTACCAGATTCGTTTTGAACGTTCCGACTACGTCGACGATCATGGCGACGATGTCGGCAGCGCCACTGAGGTCGAATTGCAGCAGGAGGTTGAGGGTATCTCTGTAGGTGAACGCGATTTCGACTTCTTCCGTTTCAACGCGGAAGGCGGGAAGCGGTATCGTCTCATCGTGTCCGACGATGCCGAACGGATCGGTGACGACCGCCCGCATTGGACGAATTCACCGGCGCGGGCATATCTATTGGGCCCCGACGGGAATTTGATCGAGGCCTTCCGAGCTGGCCGGGCACCTCTTTTGCAGCCCGAAGGGAATTCGTTCGAAGCTTTGGAATTTGAAACGGTCGTTCTCGATGTTGAGATTGCTGAAAGCTACTTCATCGCTGTCTCGGCCCTGTATGGGAGGGCCCATTACCGTCTCAAGATCTGTGAAGGAGACTGCTGAGTCACTTTGGGCGCAAAGTCGACCGACGGTCGACCATCCCGGCAAAGCCGAGCAGCTTCATTTGTCGGTCGTTGGACCAAATCCCATCGTTTGGGTTCAAATACCTCGAGTGATGGACATGTTTGACTCGCGACGGTTGCGATGCATCAAATTTGTGCGTCGCCTGCCCCGTGGTTGTACGCTTCTGGCATCGCCGGGACTACGTTTGACATGGTTGACATACATTAACTCGGGACAGTTCGAATCATGGACGACTACTCAATCCGATCGGATGTCGTCGTATCTGCACTCTGGTTCTCTGTCACAACGTGGTCGCTGTATCAGCGGCTGCGCTTCTTTTGTTCCGGCATCCCATACCCAAACGATCTTGCTTCGAAGAGCTTCGAGATCACCGCGTTTTTGCATTTGGCGACGTGGAGCGTTTGAGGACCGCGAACGCCGCTTCGACTGGATCACCTCGTGCCTTCATGGGCCGCTACGTGCCAGCGCGTATTCCTGTGTTCGCAGGCGCTTGACGTCGCGTTTATCGTCCTGCTGGTGGTCATGGGTTTCGGGTCAGTGATCGCTTGGGTGGATTGGTCTGTGTAAATGCTATACCCAACGTACGACGCCAAAACTTCCGATGAGACCGTCAACTACCCGCCGTCGAGGTAGCTTTGGAGGATTATTGCAGCGGCGGCGGAGTCGACCCGGCCTTTGACGCGGTGGCGTCGCCGGGATGGCGTATCGAATTCGTTCAACCGTCTCTCGGCTTCTACGGTGCTGAGTCGCTCGTCGGCTGTCACGACTGGAACATCGACGACGGCTCGCAACTGCGCGACGAACGCAATCGCCTCTTCGCCCATCGGCGACATGCTTCCGTTCATGTGGAGCGGGACGCCAACGACGATCTCGGTGACGTCGTCATTGTCGACCATCGACTTGATGCGGAGAAGCGCGTCGTCGATCGGGGTTGCCGGCACGGGCGAAGCGATTACGCGTCCGGGATCCGATATGGCGAGTCCGACTCTTGCCAGTCCGAAGTCGACACCGAGGCACCGGCCCGGGCGCTTGCGGCGGTCTCTAACGCGATCTGCAACCATGCCTATCCCTTCGTTGGCACAACTGATTTTGTAAGCGATTCGACGACTGATCGTGTGTTCTTCAACGCTTCGTCGATTCGTGACGCATCGCGGGCACCGGCCTGCGCGGCGTCTGGGCGACCACCACCGCCACCACCGATAGTCGCGCTGATGCCTTTAGCGATGTTTCCGGCATGGACGACCTTGCCGGCGATGTCGGTTGTGGCCATGACGATGATGACAGGTCGTTCACCGACGACGCTTCCAAGGACTACGACTCCGCTTCCGAGGCGAGAGCGCATGTGATCGCCGGTGCGGCGCATCGCATCGACGCTTGTAGCGGGGATGTTTCGGACCTGGATGGGGATGTCACTGCCGTTGACGTTGAGTTCGAAGTCGAGGACTTCGGCAGTCGATGCCTGACCATCGACGGACTGTCTGAGAAGCTGTTCTTCGAGTTGAGTCGCGCGGCGACGGGCGGCCTCCAACTCGGATAGCAGTGCTTCGGTTCGGTCTAGCAGGTGGTTGTTATCTACGCGCAGAGTTGCGGCGACGCGGTCAACGATACCGAATCGTCGTTGGACTTCCATCTCGGCGCCGATGCCGGTGAGGGCTTCGATGCGACGGATGCCGGAGCCGATGCCGGTCTGCCCGACTATGACGAAGATTCCGATACCGCCGGTAGCGTCCATGTGGGTGCCGCCGCATAGTTCGTAGCTCCACGGGGGATCGATTCTGATGGTGCGGACATCGTGTTCATAGGTGTCGCCGAAAAAGGCTAGGGCGCCTTCCTCTACCGCCTTGCCGTAGGTAGTCCAGTGGACATCGACGGGGAGGTTCTCACGGATGGCGATGTTGACGCGGTCTTGGACTTTGATGATCTCTTCGGGCGTAAGCGCGTCCATGTGGGTGAAGTCGAAACGCAGATAGTCTGGTGCCACGAGCGAACCCGATTGGCGGACGTGCGTTCCCAGAACTTCGCGCAACGCAGCGTGTACGAGGTGCGTGGCGGTGTGGTTGCGGCGGATCTTTTCGCGGCGATCGCCATCGACTTCGACAGTCAGGACGTCGCCGACGGAGACGGAACCGCCCTCGATTTGGCACGAGTGGACATTAAGGTGGCCGTATGGGGCTTGGCAGTCGTCGACGCGGATCGACGTTGTTCCGTTGCGCATGTGGCCGGTATCACCGATCTGACCACCGCGAGCAGCGTAGAAAGGTGTTTCGGCGAGCACGATCTCGACTTTGTCGCCCTTTGACGCCTCGTTCGAGAGTTGGCTATCTTTGACGATGCCGATCACTTCGGCGTCGGCGCTTAGCGTCCGGTAACCGAGAAACGGGACCTCTTCGAGGCCGAAGGAGCGATAGAGCTCGTCGGTGCCGGTGTCGGATGCGAACATGCTGGCAGAGGCGCGCGACCGTGCGCGTAGCGCCTCCATCTCGGCATCGACGGCTTTCTCGTCGACGGAGATGCCACTTTCGGCGGAGATTTCCGCCGTCATTTCTATGGGAAACCCGAAGGTGTCGTAGAGCCGCACGACGGATGTGCTGGGGATGGCGTTTTCGCCGGCAGACTTGGCTTCTGAGATCACTTCGTCGAGCATCCGCGAGCCTTGATCGAGCGTGGTCTCAAAAGATTCTTCTTCGCGTTGCAGCACGTGCTGGACGAAAGATAGATTGTTCCTGAGTTCCGGATAGACGTGCGACATCTGCGACGAAGTAGCCTCGGCGATCTGCGGTAGGATAGGGCCGGACAGACCCATCTCGCGTCCGAACAACATGCCTCGACGGATCACGCGGCGTAAGACGTATCCCCTACCCGTGTTGCCCGGCACGACCCCGTCCGAGATTAGGAATGATGCTGAACGACCATGCTCGGCGACGACGCGAATGGCGCGGTCTGTCTCCTCGCGCAGTCCGTAGGTCAACCCGGCGCGGTTGGCGACGAGGTCGATCAAGGGCCCGAAGATGTCGGTTTCGTAGACGTTGTTCTTGCCCTGAAGGATCTGGACGGTCCGCTCCAACCCCAAGCCAGTGTCGATGTTCTTTTTTGGCAGCAGTACGTCATTACCTTCTCGGTCGCGGTAGTACTGCGTGAAGACGAGGTTGTAAAACTCGAGGAAATCGTCGCTGATTCCGGGTCCCCAAGTCGTGCCTCGAACCGAGGAATCGACAGACGGCAGGTCTTCCATGTCGCCTAGGTAGTAGTTAAGCTCGCTGCATGGGCCGCAAGCGCCTTCATCGCCGGCGGGTCCCCACCAATTGTCTTCGTCGCCGAGACGGGATATGCGCTCGGCCGGAACGCCCAAATCGAGCCAGATTTGGAACGCCTCGTCGTCGCTGGTGTAGATCGTCGGGTAAATCCGCTCGAAATCCATGCCGTAGACTCCGAGGCACAGCTCTAATGCCCACTTGCAAGATTCGGCTTTGAAGTAGTCGCCGAACGAGAAGTTTCCAAGCATCTCGAAGAGGGTGAGGTGGGATACGTCTCCGACCTCTTCAATGTCGGTGGTGCGGAAGCTCTTCTGTGCGGTAGTGACCCGTGGCGAAGGTGGTGTCAACTCGCCGGAGAAGTAGGGTTTGAACGGAACCATGCCGGCGGTAGTGAGGAGCAAAGTCGGATCGCCTGCCGGTATTAACGAGGCAGATGGCAGGCGCAAATGTTCACGTTCCTCGAAGAACTTGAGGAAATCTTCGCGTATTTCGTCGGCGGTGAATGTGCGGTCGGTCATCGTGCGAGGGGGGTATGGTGTGTTGACATATCAATTTTAAGCGTTCGGCGCTTCGGGCTCTTCGCAGCCGAATGTAAAAATGAGAAGGAGTGTATCCTGGGGGATACGTTTGTGTTATGATTGAGGTTAGGGAGACACGGACATTTACGCGATGGTTCGCAAAACTGCGGGATCATAACGCTCGATCTCGGATTGACGTTAGGATCTACCGGCTTTCGTTCGGTAACCGTGGCGACGTGAAATCAGTTGGCAACGGCGTCTCGGAGATGCGGATACGATACGGGTCTGGCTACCGTATCTACTTCTGCGAACGCGGTCGCGAAGTAGTGATCCTGCTTGCGGGCGGGGACAAAAGCTCGCAATCTCGCGACATCAGAACCGCCCAAGAACTGGCTAAACAAGTTTGATTCAACAATGAGGAACTGCTGAAATGACAAAGATAGCAACAAAACTATGGGACCCGGCTGAGCATATCCGGGACGACGCCGATGTTGCGGCTTATATTGAAGCGGCATTGGAAGATGGCGACCATCGCGTGCTCGCGGCGGTGTTGGGAGATATCGCGCGCGCCAAGGGGATGACGCAGGTGGCTCGGGACGCGGGTTTGGGTCGCGAGAGCCTATACAAATCGCTGTCGTCGGAAGGGAATCCGGAATTTTCCACGGTGCTGCGAGTATTGAAGGCGCTTGGGATTCGGTTAAGAGCGACGGTTGCGAATGACGGCGTTTCGGACAGTTGGTCAACTGCTGCGGCGGCGGTGTTGGCGGATGAAGGCGAGGAATTCGACGAGTGATGGCGACAGGCGGGATTAGAATCGGTTGTATGTGCGGGCCTGTAGCTCAGTTCGGCAGAGCAGCGGACTTTTAATCCGAAGGTCGTGGGTTCGAATCCCACCGGGCCCACCACATATTCTTTGTTTTCAGTTTGATAATGACCCATATCGTGTATTGATACCACTTTTGATACCACACATGAGTTCGGTTATTTTAGCTGATACCTCTTGAAATTCTCCGGGACCCAATGACACCACCGCCGGGGCATTTGCGACGGTCTCTGTAACTGCACTCTGCGGTGCGGATCGACACCAACTCTTACACTCGGAGGTTGTTCGATGGAATCGTCGACTGAGAAACGACTTGAACAAAAAGCCGGATTGAACTTTCGTTCCGATGTCATTGCATTGGATCTTCTTTGCAGCCCGGCGACAACGTCTGTCTTGGAGACTAGGGTTGAGGCGTTAGATCGGGGGGACCAGAGGAATTTCCTCCGTGGGTATCGGTTAGCCGTCGCTACTCCGCTCGTCGGCATGCTGCGTTTCTCTGTCGTGCGCCCGGAACTTCTCGGATTCGAATTCGACGAAAGGGTTTCCAACTGGTTGAATTACCGCAGTCCGCAAAGTGTCGAGCCATTGATCTCTGCTGTATCCGATCCGGATTCGGACCTCGGAATTCTATGTCACATTTTCAATGACCTGCAACTGGGATTGCGGAGATCTGAAAGCGGTTTACCCGACACGTTTGCGGTCATCGAGAAGTGCCGAACGTTTGCCCACGAGTTCGGTGAGTGTTTTCTGTCTACAGAATTGGTACGTTTCGACGGCTCGGCGTCGCAGTTAGGAGACGGCGAATTGCTGCAACTATGCGTGGCAGAACGGGTTTTGGACTACGTTGAATACGATCCCAGCGCAGTAGCCATGGCACACGAACTCATCTGGGGGCACGGCGAGGAGTGGCCGATAGTCCACGACCATTTTGTGTTGGAAGCCGAAACCCATCTAACCGCAATCCCGCGGAACTTTTTGGGCACAGGTATCCCTAGTGGATTCCGAGACGGTTTATTGTTTGGATTTGACTCAATAATCAGACGAATTGGGATATCACTGCCGTCGGACCGTTGTGCCGAACCTTTCGCGGCACCGGCTTGGTTCGACGAATTGTTAGCAGTTGTCAACCCGAATGGACCAGATGGTTTGTGGCCGAGTCAAATGTGCGGTTTGGCCGAGTTTTCAAGTCTGGACACAAGCGGATTGGCGCAACGATTGGGCGCGAACACGGGGGGCGTTTCAGCCAACGGCAGACTGGCGGCGATATTGGGTTCGGATCGCGTGCGTCTTATGTCGGACGCTGGCGCGACAGATGCGATGGAACTAGAGATCATGTTAGGCGGAGCAACTGCAGCGTCCCGCGGTTCGAGGATCCAGCTTCTCGTCTTGACCCACACGGTCGATTCAGACGAACGTGAATGGGTATCAATCGCATTCAGGCTTCCGTTTTACGGACCTTTGGGCTCTAACGCATCGACATGGTTCCTGTTCTACAAGCTTTTTCACGAGGGTCCCGTGTTTGACAACGATGTGGCATTTGCGATCCGAAATGTGGAGAAATTGCTCTCGAGATTCGAGGACCGCCTGGAGGTAGAGGAAATCGACGATTTGGATTCTGAGGATTTCCTGCCAATGTGTACTCTGCCAGCTTTTCGAGCGATGAGGGAATTGAGCCACGCTGCGGTGGAAACCAACGCTGATCTGCGCTCAGGCAACGCGGAACTACTTGCCGGATTCTGGTTGGCTTGTCAAGGTTACTGCAACGTGAAAATCTCGTTCAAGTCCGCTCTTATGGGCAAATTCGAGTACGACGTTATTGGGGTCAAGGATGGACGATGTTTAGTTGTGGAGATAAAGAGCGCCAGCTTAAGAGACAGTGAACTTCAGCGCCAGATCAATCGATTTGCGGGCAAGGTGGCGCACCTGAATGAGCGGGTCACTCACTTGGAACGTGCCATCGGGTATGCCAGTGACATCGACAAAGTCTCGGGCCTGTTCATTTTCTTGGGTGATTTGGACCATTTCGTACCAAATCGGAACGGAATTGAATTGTGGTGTTACGACGATTTCGTCAGTGCGCTCAACGAGGCGGGTATATCGGGGCGGATCGTCGGCCTTTTGGATCGGTCCAACATCATCCATCAATTGAAACCAGGCGTATTCCCACATGATCCATTCTTTGCAGGTTTGGAAGGTACGTCGACTGAACGATAGATTCGCAAGCGGACCACGGCGAACGAAGCACTCCAACATTGACTACCGCACTCGCGGCAAAGATTGCCTCGTGTTTGTGCCGCGCCGGATAGAAGGCTGCGGTCGACCATTTGACGCGTCCTCGAGCATCGCCGCAACCGTCACTTTGCCAACTAAACGGCATAAGCCACACCTCACAGATTCGACGCCTTGACGCCTAAGCTGCAGACTGGGGTCAGGATGTCCGGTATGGGGTCTTGACAACGCTGGTTCGGCGTGAAGGTGTTGATTGGCGATGTTTCTAGATCCTGATTCTCTCGTCTTCCGATGGAACATCAAAGCCGAATATTGGCGGATGGCTAGGTATCGAGAGGACTGACATCTATGACGCATACGGTAATTTTGCGCCTTTCCTCCGTCGACAGAGTTGTTAGCAGCTGTTCCTTTAACTCATCTGGATTTTCAGGGCGATTGCCATCCGGAGGCAACTTGGTAAATTCTGTGCCGAACCAAAAAACCAGATATATGCCGTGACCGTCCGTATCGGGGTCGCTAGCGTACAAGTTGATCAGTTGATCTTTGATTGCGCTCCAAAGGTCGTCATGATCGTTTTTCTTAATCTCAACGGGGACGTGAAACGAGGACGCCAATGCCACTCGGATGTCGGACCTCTTGTCGTTGGCATACTGCCCTTCTGGTTGGGCGTCCACACCCGCTGGCAAAAGTTGACGGAGATGTGAAAGCAAGGTGTCTCGGCACCGATCTTCGATTTTCGGTTTTTCTAGCTTGCCTCGTTTGCCTTCATCCCAAAACTGCCGCCATTCGTCGGTGTTGGCGGTGCGGACACGTAGCGCAATCTTTTCAATTCGGTCTGCGACCAAGGCTGCCAAATCTCCCGGATTCGCGGGTGTGCCGCCTTTCAGGGTCGTTCGAACCGCTTCAACGTCTGGATGCCTAAACGAAGCATCCCTACGAATGACCCGTTGGCTGCGCGCAGCACTCGAAATCGCGGCTTCCCATGAAATTAGCGCCGGTTCGGCACCTAGCCGTGACAACGCGTCGCTTGCATCTGGTTCTGGGGAGTTGGCCAGCAACTGAATGTTGCTGGAAACCAGCTGGGCTGCGTGCATCTCAGGGGTGTAATAACCATCTTTGTAAGAATTATCGAAGTCGACATCTTTTCCTACCACTTGAATGATGAACTTGGCAACGCTCAGATCCAAGTCAGGAGTTCCCAATTTCCGGAACGCCGCTGCAAGTTCGAGGATCACAAAATCCGCCGATTCAACGAAGTTCTTGGCTAGTTTTAGGAAACAATCCGGATGGATTGTCAGACCCGCTGCGATCCAACGAGCTTTTTGGGCGTCGTCCATGGCTTCGATTTCGCATTTTTCGCGAACCAGTTGTCTGAACGATTTACGATCTGCGTGGTTCCTTGCCGACAACAGAAGGTTTTCAAGCGAGTCCATGTGTTTTTCACTACTTTGAGTAGGAAATGCTTCCAAAAGGGGCAGACTCACGACTCGGGCGATTTCGGAGTGATTTTCGTCATTGGAAAGGTGCCAGAAACTGTCAACATAGTCTTGGTCGCCCTGCATAGACGCAGTTACGAATTCCATGTGGATTTCCGCAACAATGTCAGGGTGATGGCGCAAAACGCGGAGATACCATGCAGGCCATTTTTGGTGATTCCCAGCGCTGAAGCAATGGGCAATTGCTTTCGCCAACAAACCTCTGTCAAGTCGATCGATTTCGTCTGGGGACGTTCTTTCGATTTCGGCCATACCGGCGACAACTGTGAATGAAACGCCGAGGATCCTATTGTTACTCTTTGCTTGGGCAATTTCATCGACCTCTGGGATGTCGGGCCGGTGAATTGCGTTGCGCAGTCCCGTGATTGCAGCGTCGACCAAACACTGATCACCGTCAAGCGATTCCTCGATGCCAGGTACACCCGGCACGTCATCTAACCGATCTATCCCGCCAAGATAACTTCGCGCCAGTTCAAACAGCAGCCCTAGCGGTGCATCGTTCTCAACGAGGGCGTGTTGGTGCGAACGGACCATTGCCAACCATTGATGCACTCGGCGCACTTCAGCGTCTTTGAGTTTCTGCTCCTCGTCTTCGAATTTCCGTTGCCATGCAGGAGGCGTTGGATTGAGCAACTGGTTCAGATTTTCTGCCAGTGATTCGCGCCCCACAACGACCTCTTCAAGGTATTCTCTAGACAACTCGGTCTGATCTTCGCCGTTCCTCAACGACCTAACCGCCTGTTCCAACAAGAATTCAGCAACTTGCGGCTCATCGCCTAACGGGCCCGGGATCTGGTCAGCACACCAGACGCCGAAATCATTAGGCTGTTCAGCACCAAACAACCGGTGGAATACATAGAAGGCCTCCATCCTGAAGTCATCGGATTTCGGGCAACGAGCGAGACCCTCTGCAATCAACGCCTTTTGCAATTCGGGACGATTTTCCAACCATCCGCGGATTTCTTCGCGAAAACCATTAGCGGTGCTTTCCTGGCGAAGGGTAACTTCTATACTCAGCCAGTCGAAAAGGTGCTTGATCGCTAGTTGGTCACCCTTTGCTTGCAACGAACGGGATAGTATTTCGAAGGGAAGTTCTCCGAGAGAGTACTTGCGAAAGCTCGTGCGAATACGGCTGATTTGTGTCGCCATCCCGTCCATGAGGTCGGGAAAATTCTCCCTTGGTGTCTGTTGAACCAGTCGTTGCTTCCAAAACATGAGATAGACGCCGATGAAATTGGATGCTCCTTTGTCGTTCAAATGATTCCAGACGTCCGCCTCGGTTACGCTGTTTGGATACATGTACCATAGCAAGGAGCCGAGGAGTTCGTTGTTGGCATCCTCGAGTTGCCCGCCGTGGATTTGGGCGAGGAGTGTTTGGAGTTCACCGTCTTTGTCAATGCCGTCTTCACAACATTTCAAATAAGCACCGAGAGCGCATTGTCGAACGTGCGGTTTCCTTGACTCGTCTCGAACCATTCCTAAAGCAACTTGCGTAAGCTCAGACGACTGTTGGCTTTCCTCCAATATCCGCAATAGGAACGTTGCCAACATTTGATGCTCAGCGTCGCGGCGATCATCGGTCAGTATGCCCCCAAATACCGGAACCATTTCTGGTGTCGCTAATTCGATAAACGCGGAGGAGGCGTGAAAAGCATCAAACCCTTGGACTCGACCAGCTAGTGCATTGAGCAATGCATGTTTCTCATTTATCGTGAATCCACGGATGTCGCCGTACAGTCCTATACCAACAGAATCCAAGTCGATCAGGAATTTACGGGCGTCAGCGCTGATGGACGCTAACCAGGCGGATAACCCGCGTAACTCGCTGACAACCAATCCATCTTCTCCGGTCATCAAAGAGATCACCCGTTTCGCCGGCAATCCTTCATCAATGATCCGTGCCAAGTGGCGGGCGCCGAGAAATTCCGCGATGTGCCGATGTACAGGTGCCAAAACCCCCTCGTCAACGGCGCTGAACAACCTCGTGCCCAAGGCGTGTCTTAGATGATCGGGATCTTGGTAACCGCACAGGTTGGGATCGATGACCTCCTTGTCGGAATCCCCAAACTCCAAACCGTAACCAACCAACCCGCATATCAATTGGATTGCGCACAATCGACCCGCTGCATCAAGGAGTTCGTCCCTTGGCAACGATGATTGCGCGATTTTATGTTCTACATTCTCCTCGCTCGCCATCTTGAGCGCCGCGATCTCGAAAGTCTCCTTCCGACCTGCGGGCCAACTTCCTTCTCCGGCGACCGCATCGGCCAACAATTCGAGGTTTTGCGGATTTGACAGCATCCCATCCATACGGCGCTCACGTGCTTCTCGAATAAACTCCTCGGGATCGTCAACGTCCGGGTGCGCCTCCAAAATCAGCACAGTGTCAGATTCATTAAGCGGATTAAGTTTTAGAACCTTCAACTCGCCGCCCGGGGTGACCTTGGTCAGGTTCGATGCGTCGTTTTCACCAAGCCAATCTGCATGCCTGCATGACAGACGGAACTTAGGTTTGCCCAGTTCGGCAATCCGATGTCTAATGGCGTCGAACGGTGTGCGAGCGTCTGACTCCCCTGCTCTAACTTCGTCAAGCCCGTCGATGAACAGGGTTTTTTCCTTGTACTGTTGGTGAAGCACCAAAGGCAATTTGATCAGATCCCGAGCTGACACACAATGTGCTTGATTCCCCATAGCCCGTGCTTCGTTTTCGAATGCAGTGGTCTTGCCTGATCCTGGATCTCCAAGTAACACGAAGGCTTGAGCGGGACGGAAATCTTCTAACGGCCGAGATCTGACTTGATCTCGGTCTTCGGAGACAAGCTCCGTGCAAGTCCGGGCTACGAAAAGCTTCATGGGCTGACAATCCGAATTCGAAAATGCGGTTCCGGCTTCGCATACTCTCCCACGGTTTTTGACCCGACAAAGTGAACCGTTTTCGTTGCACCCAGCCATCGACACCTAGAAGTGTTGCGCTCAACTTCAGGATCGTGGCTGATCATCGGAATTTCAGATAGGTTTGGCCACTGCAAACGGTATTTGACAGGTGTTCAAAGGCTGTATCAGGTTACATCTCGGGCCCGCAAACTCGATTCTATCCGGCGAATGTGTGGTTGCGTCCTCGACGAGGTCACGCGTCAAGTCGAAATCACGAGAGAAATTGAGGTGACGCGTCAAGTTCCTGTCACCATCGAGGTTCCTGCGACATCGATTGTCGAGAAAGAGTTGCCGGCGACAGTCGAGATCGTCAAAAGGGGTTGAGAAACCGGTCACCGTCGAAATTACGCCGGTCGCAACCGTCATCGTGCCGAAGAACGTCGAAGTGGAATTCGCAAGAATCGTCGAAGGCATCAACGAGGAAACATTCGAGATGTGCGAAGCATTGGTCGCCAAATCGGAAACGGGTCGCGGTCCCGCAATCGTTTACATCATCACGGCAACTATGTTTTATTTGGAACATGCATTTGAATTTTTCGACAAACTTATCGTCGGTGAAGCCCGAGGCAATGACCAGTCCCGACCTTACATAGCCGATCATTCGACCTGAAATTCTCACCCAAACGTCGAAAAAACTTCATCTGCATCTAGATACGTCCAGCGAATCACGCGCGGTTTTGGGGTGATTTCGTGTTTAAGGTTGGTCGAATCAATCAGGTCGATTGATCGAGCACAACCTTTTACAGACCTCCGGGTTTGGACGGTGCGGATTGGTAGAGAGTTGGCCCGAACCACATCACTCGCGCTTCAACCCGTCCATCCACGCATCTACCTCGTCTTCGAACCAACCAACAGCCCGACTGCTGGCCCCTCCAAGTTTGACCGATTGCGGGAATTCACCCGCCCGCATACGTCGGAAAAGCGTACTTCTACTGAGTCCGGTTCTCTCCAGAACTTCCGGTAATCGCAAAATTCGACAGCGCATAACAGCGCTCCTTTTCAAACAGCGACGGCGACGCGCCCACTGCGATTTATCGAGTGCGCTTTGATTTGGTTTGCGCTTTTGCGACCGCCCGTCGGTTCGTCCACACCAGATTTCGGTGTCTCGGACACGACGTGGCAACCGGTAACTAGGATTATACGGCGCCACACACCTGACACGTACCGGATCCGGAATCGAACATTTCGTTGTAGATGTTCGGGCGGCGATCCGGGTCAGTTTCTGCACCACCATCGGCAACCGACTTCATCTCCATCGGATCCATTGAGGTGCCACAACGAACCAGCATGTTCCGCTGTTTGACTGCATCGACGATCCATCAGCTGTCCATATTCGGGGGCGGATCATCGAATTTGATCGAGTTTGTCGTCCGGTACAAACCTCACGGAGTGATTGGGAAACACCTCGACATTGGGAAAAGGCACACCGCACCGAGCCTTCTCAATTCCCTTCGCGCCTCGGCAAGTCTCGGCGCCTTTGCGTCCTGATCACCTCGGCACCGCAGCAATATCCGGCAATGAACGGGCGAAGCATGGCATCGTTCGGGACCGGAGAATGCGCCCATCACCAGCAGATACCCGGGACGTAGACGCGGTGATCTGGAGGACACATTCCTCCGCTGCGGCGGCAATGGTGCCGCATATCGATCTGATGGCTCGGCCCGAACCCCATCCGGCTTTGAAACCCGCACTGTATACGTACTGAGCGCGGGCGCCCACACACGCGCGAGCGCACGCCCGCGTACGAGTCCTTAGCAATGACGCCAATGAGTCGGCAACGACGATCAACCCCGATTCACGGGTCAGCAACGTGTCGACATTCCCGTCCCATCGTTATCTCTAAACCGAAGTTGCGACTGCCGAAACGCAGGACCGAATCCAGATCGATTTCGCACCGACCTTCAATCTCCACGCAGAGCAGTGCAACCTTATGACCCCTGTTGGACTGTGCCATGCTCCGGCAACAGGTCCCCGCTCGTAAAACCGGATCATCCCGGAGGCCATGAGATACGTTATGGAACAGCATGAAACGCAACGCCCTCATCCTCGATTCAGTCGGCATGCATTCGATATCTTCGAATCCAACCGCGGTGAGATCGGAATCTCAAATCCATGAACCGTTGTCGATACTGTGATCGATCGACTTATCAATCTCGACGGCACTGAGTTCAGCACTGATCGGTCAAGCATTCTTCGACAAAGCTTAAATAGAAGAGACATCACAAAGGCTCAACCCGAAGTGCATTGACCCCAGACTAGGTTCGACATCAAGGATCAGATGACCCCGGCGATGGCCGTCCACGTTGGAATCGGTTAACCCAGTACGCGACTGGCGCGGCACTTGACGCGTTTGTTGCCAAATCGTTTTGAAGGCCTCATGTCGAAGTGTCGCCAGTGCCGAGCCGATACCAATTCGAGCAACCGGTCGATCTCTCCCAATTGGTCCCAGCTGTCGTCGAGTTCCGAAGCCGGAGACTCAACCGTTGAGAGTGCGAAGTATTTACGCAATTCGACGGAGGTTTGCTCGCGAAACGCTATAGTTGCCTTGATGGTGCGAACGTTTCTTTGCGCCCGCGCTTCCGAACCGCCCCACCAAGTCCCAACTGGTTTCAAGAGAAATCAACGAATCCAATCATGGTAGCAAAAGTGGTATCGAACCATAGAAACTGTCAATTTCAAACTGAAATCAAAGAATTATTGGTGGGCCGGACGGATCGGACCTACGCCGCCACTGCCCATCCCTCCGACAGCACCTCCGCCTGCTCCAGCACCGTCTGTGTAGCCTTCTCCTGCATATCAGGCGGATAACCATACTTACGCAGCATCCGCCTCACCAACACCCGCAACCGCGCACGCGTAGTCTCTCGTATCGTCCAATCGATCGTCACATTCTTACGCACAGCGTCGACCAACTCCCGCGCAATGTCGCCCAGCAACTCGTCACCCATGACCTCAACCGCACTTTCGTTATCGCTCAACGCGTCGTAGAAAGCCAATTCGTCCTCCGTCAAACCCAACTTCTCCCCCCGCTCACTTGCCTCACGCATCTCCCGCGCCAACTCAATCAGTTCCTCGATAACCTGCGCCGCCTCAATCGCGCGATTGCGATACTTCCTTAATGCCTCTTCCAGCATCTCCGAAAACGACCGCGCCTGAACCACGTTCTGCTTGCGACGCTTCGTGATCTCACCCTGCAGCAACTTCCTGAGCAACTCCACGGCCAGATTCTTCCGCTCCATCTTTTTCACATCGTCCAAGAAATCCTCGGACAGAATCGAGATATCCGGTTTCTTCAACCCAGACGCCTCGAATATGTCAATAACCCCGTCAGGCGATACCGCATTTGCAACGATCTGACGCACCGCTTGATCCAAATCTTCACTGGGCGTCCGGTCATTCTCATCCCGCTTCATCAACGCCGCACGCACCGACTGGAAAAACCCGACACCGTTACGTTTCGCCAACACTTCGTCGCGGGGAGTCGCTAGCGCAAATGCTTGAGACAACTCCCTTACCGCCTTCAGACACCGATCCCGACCATCATCCAAAGCCAAAACATGCTCCTGGGCGGGAGGCAAGAGATTCAACCGATCCTGAGATCCACCCGTAGTCCAAACCGACCAATCAAAACCGTGGAACAACCCTTCACAGATCTCATATCTCTCAAGGAACACCGCCACCGCCGTATCTTTGTCCAGATCCTCAACCGCGTTACCCGTACCCCCACTCTCCGTGTACGTCTGAACCGCCGACTGCAAAGCCGGTGCCAACCCCAGATAGTCCACTATCAACCCACCCGGCTTATCTTTGAACACCCTGTTGACCCGCGCAATCGCCTGCATCAGGTTGTGGCCCCGCATCGGTTTATCCGCGTACATCGTGTGCAGACTCGGCGCATCGAAACCCGTCAACCACATGTCCCTCACCAAAACCACCTTGAACCGGTCCGAGCTATCCCTGAACCGATGCGCCAACCCCTCGCGACGACCTTTGTTCCGTATATGTTGCTGCCACCCAACCGGATCAGAAGCCGATCCCGTCATCACAACCTTGATCTCCCCTTGGGCATCATCCTCGTCATGCCATTCGGGCTTTAGCGCCACCAGTTCGTTGTAAAGATCAACACATATCCGCCGACTCATACAAACAACCATCGCCTTCCCTTCCATCGCATCCAACCGCTTCTCGAAATGATCGACGATATCCCGCGCGATCAGCTTCAACCGCTTCTCTGTACCAACCACCGCCTCAATCTGCGCCCACTTCGTCTTCAACCGCTCCTTCCGCTCAATCTCTTCACCTTCCGTCGCTTCGTCAAACTCATCGTCGATCTTTGGCCGCTCATCCTCATTCAACTCCAGCTTCGCCAACCGGCTCTCATAGTGAATCCGAACTGTCGACTCGTCTTCGACCGACCGTCTGATGTCATAGATGCTGATGTAGTCCCCGAACACAGACATCGTGTTCCGGTCCTCAAACTCGATCGGCGTACCCGTAAATCCGATGAACGAAGCGTTCGGCAATGCATCCCGCATGTGAGCCGCAAACCCATCCACAAAGTCATACTGGCTTCTATGCGCCTCATCCGCAATGACGACGATGTTCCGACGATCCGACAACATCGGATGCGTATCGCCCTTCTCATCCGGGAAAAACTTCTGGATCGTCGTAAACACCACACCGCCAGACGCCACTGACAACTTCGCCCTCAAATCCTTCCGATCTACGGCCTGCACAGGATCCTGTCTCAACAAACCCCGACACCTCGAAAACGTCCCAAACAACTGGTCGTCCAAATCGTTCCGGTCCGTCAACACAACGATCGTCGGATTGCTCATCGCCGACTCCCGCACGATCCGCCCCGCATAGAACGCCATCGTCAAACTCTTGCCCGCCCCTTGCGTATGCCAAACCACGCCAATTCGTTTGTCACCCGGATCGCCGCCAGGTCTGCGACCCGTTTCATATCCGCTGCCCGGATCAATCAAAAGCCCGTGTTCGTCCTCCATCTGAGAGGCCCTAACCGTCTCTCGCACCGCAAACTCCACCGCATGGAACTGGTGATACCCCGCCATCTTCTTCATCGGCGCACCGCCGCCATCACCCTCGAACACGACGAAGTCCCGCACGATCTTCAGGAACCTGCTCGGTTCACACAGGCCGCGAATAGTCACCTCTAGCTGCGGAATAGTCGGATCCGCTACTTCATCGCCCGAAATCGTCCGCCAAGGCTTGAACCACTCCTTACCGGCCGTCAACGTCCCAATCCTGGCCTCCAAACCATCCGACACCACCAGCAACTCATTCATCGAAAACAGCGTCGGCAACTCCGACTTATACGTCTGCAACTGCTGCCAAGCCGACCAAATCGTCGCATCCTCATCCGTCGGATTCTTCAACTCCACGATCCCCAACGGCAACCCGTTCACAAACAGCACGATATCCGGACGACGACTGTTCTTGTTCTCAACCACCGAGAACTGGCTCACCGCCAAGAAATCATTCGCCACAACATCATCAAAATCAATCACCTTCACCTGACCACCTCGGATACGCCCGTCAACATCCCGGTACTCCACGTTTACTCCATCGACAAGCATCCGATGAAACGACTCGTTCTTCAACTCCAACGAAGTCCCGCGCGGATCCATCAACTTCCGATACGCATCATCCAGAGCCTCGTACCCAAGATCAGGATTCAACCGTTCAATCGCATTCCGCAACCGACCCTCCAAAATCACATCACCGAAATCATCCCGCTCAGCACCAGCAGCATCCGGCCCCACCTCCGAACCATGAATCGCCTCCCAACCGACTCCAACTAACCAGCGAATCGCCAGCTGTTCGACGTCGTCTTCGGTGATGGTGGTCATCGTCAAAACCCCGTAGGGAGCGTTTCGAGAAACGCCCCTACGCGCCCAACGGCACCACCCGTTCCTTCGTCAATTCAGCGGCGTAGTGCTGCGCGGCCTCGACCGCGTCGGCGGAAACAGACGGATAGCTTTCAACGATCTGCTCGACGGTCGATCCGGCAGCGAGGTTATCGAGGATGACAGATGCCATCACCCGAGTGCCGGTGACACAGGTTTGACCGTGACAGACATTCGGATCTACTGATATGTACTCATGCCAGTTCATAGCCAACCATCCTATTGCATCACACTCGTTCGTGCCCCACTCAACCTCAACTGTGATCGACTCAACGTCCAGTTCAGATACTGAACGTCCTCAGGCTTGGTTTTGAAAACTCATCAGTGGCTGATACTCGGTAGTGACGTTGCCTAGGGGATTCTTGCCAGTTGTGTAACAATTGCGGCAACGTAAACGAAAGAACTCTTAGTTGCTCCCTAGCACTCATCGCACCGCGCTTTCTATAAACCCACACCGTCCTTATGCCGCTCGTTAGCAACAATGCCCTATGTTGTTTTCTGGCGCGGTCGTCAGCGTGTACCCAAACCGCGTTATTTACCTTGCACCACTCGATGATTTCTGGATCTTTGACTCCCTTGCTACCGAGGGAAGACTCGACATCTGCAATCTCATACCCAACTGACGCCAGAGCCTGAGCGACTACCGGCACCAACGATTCGTCAAGCAAAAAACGCAGATTATCCGCCAATGACGCGCGCTTCCCAGTCACAAGCCGCTTCTACCTCGTCGGTCGATAGTCCATAAGACTGGGCAACCCATTCAATCGAATCCCCCGCTTCAATCATCCCCGAAATGGTTCGAGCAGGTATCCGTGTGCCCTTCACGCAGGGGGACCCGAACTGCACCGCCGGCTCCAGCACAATCCCCGTCATCGGCTCCCACGAAACCGCCACCTTTGACTCCTCGCCGAAAACCAACCCGTGCACCGGAATCAAGTAGTCCTTCAGCAACTCCAGTGCCAACTGCCCGTTGCGACTTGCTGAAAGCAACCTTTCAGTCCAATCGACGAAAATATCTCCTTGCCCCGTCCAAAGATACTCCGTCGCGAACGGTCGTTCGTGTCCCGTTTCGTTGCGTAGCCACCCCTCTGTCCGATCTATTTCAGACCATTTCACACCAACCGACCTAAGCGCAGTTATCACGCGCATTGAGACCAAGTCCTCGAAGGCGATAAGAAGTTCCGTTCCTGCCACGCCGACCAAATCAGGTGATGCTACCCCTCGGCGAATCCATCGAAGCAACTTGGCAGAACTGACCGAACAAAACGCGTTCCCAACATCGCTGGCCTTGATGTACCTCGCAACTTCAGGTACATCGTAGATGCCGGAGTAATCAGAAAATCCTTGTATGACACTCGCGGCAACGGTCAATTTTCCCTCCTCGAACTAAGAACTATCAGACCCTAACCCGGATTTCACATGATACTAACGACGATGGCACCCCTTGACATGTCGCAGGAGACATACCGCGAATCAAAGACATAAGTTCTAACTAATCATAGCACCTTTCTGAATGACGTTATCATCAGACCCCTTTCACCCCGCCCCCAAACGCTTCCGCCACAAATAACTCGCAAACGAAGCACACGCCCCCATCATGAACACCGCCTCATCCTGACCAACATTCGACTGTCCCTGATCCAACAGCGAGTGCCTTACACCTTGTTCGTCGCTGGTGTATCCGTAGAGATTGCCCAAACCTTGCTCCAATGCCCGGTGTTCCAACAATCCATCCCGTCTCAACTGATTCAAGGCTGCACCCAATGAGTTCGTCCCGGGCGCGATCTGACGCGCCACCGATTCCACCGCACTGATACTCTCATGCACACTCTGCGCCCACTCACCTTGATTGATGAAAGCAGTTGACTGCATCAGGTGTTGACGCGCTCCACCCAGTCCGTAATCGCTGAGTTGGTGGACAGCGTCGATTATCGCTTTGCCCTCTTCAGGAGTCGTCGCCGGGTAAATCGTCACCGGATCTGTGCCGTCGAACACATATGCGAGCCGATTGGATTCAAAAGCGTATTTAATTTCCGCTTTGAAGGTCGCCGGGCAGAGTGTACGACGCATGATAAATAGCAAAAGATCAAAAACCTCATTGTACTGTCTACGCATAATGTAAGTTTTGTAACGTGAGTGTACGTTCGTGTGGTCGCTTCTGAAATCATCTAATGCTTCGCGGAAGAACCCGGAATGAATTGCTTCAAGGAAACGTAACCAAATGAAGTCCGACCTGCCTCGTGGATCGCGGTGTTGACGATCAAGCTTAAAAAAAGCATTCCAAAAATCAGTACGCGCTTCTCTGTTGAGTTCACCCAACTTCAACGGTTGCGGAAAAGACTCCAATCCCTGCGCCTGCGAAAACGAAACCATAGTCGGATCAATCGTCATGCGTACTTAGCCATCTTGTCTGCATCGTGAACCCCGACCTCCCCTGACACCAACCCCGGCAACAACGCATCCTGCAATCCTGACAACGCTTCGGCGCTGGTGGCAAGCCTTTCCGTCTGTCGTTTGAAATTGTCAGCCAACCTGTAAAACCCAAGTTGAACTTCTTTCGGCGGACAGACCATCCTCAAATCCTCGAGCGCCGCGACCGAAATAGACTGACCCTCTCGTGAACTCGCGGAGACGGCACCATAGTAGTAGTCGATTTTCAACCGCATGATCCGTTCCAACAAGTCGGGTTCGATGATGTCGCGATCCACGCGAAACACCTTATACGCGGGACTAACGCAACCAGCCTCATCCCTCATCAAACCGAAATTCAGGATTTGCCTGCTCAACCCGAACACGAGATCGCCGTCACGGATCAATTTGTTTTTCGACTTCGAGGTCGAAAGCCGTTTATTGAACCGGTCCGCACGCGGATGCAACCCTGTGTTGGTGCATGAATACTCTGGCACATCGGCATCGCCCACTCGGTCATTTAAGGCCATCAACAATCCTTTGAGCGACACCACCCACCACCCCTCCGGCACCTCCCCGAGCTCCGACTCCACCAGCTGATCCGGAAACAACCGCCAAATCTTCTCCGGCAGATACGCTTCCCGACCCTCCAACTTCGCACGGACCGGACCGAAATCCACGAACCAGTCCTTGAAGATCGCCCGAGCCATCTCCTCCAACGTCTCATTCATCCGACGGTTCAACTCGATCTTGTCATCCAACGTCCCAAGAATGTGCGCGATGCGGCGCTGTTCGGACAGGGGAGGAACGTTAACTACGAAGTCAGCCAAAGCTTGCGCGGGAACTCTTTGACGGCCTGATGTGCCCGTCATTGCGCCGATAGCATACCCGCGGAATTCGGGGGACCTTGTCAGATAGTATGCGTAACCGTCGTCTGTGACTTCGTCGCGGCCACGTATCACGATAAACTCGGTCGAACCGAACCCCATTTTCGTTTCATCATTGCTTTTGAACCGAGCAATTTTCCCGTTCTCCAAACACGGGGTGATGCGGGCCATCAACGTGTCCCCATGCTGAAATCGCGAGCCGCTGCCTTTGAAAACGCGTTCTTCGCCCGGACTCGCGTGATGTGAATTAGGGTCGACGTCTGCCATACCTACGTGGGGATAACGTTGACCTCGTTTCAATGTGACACGCGGATTGAGGGTTACAGCGTCCGCAAACGCCAGCCGTCGACAATCAACCACGCTCAAAACCCCAAACCAGCCAAATTCACCTCAATCTCCTCATCCAACCGTCGCGCCTCCTCCGACTGCTCCCGCCAAACCGACGCCAACCGAGCCATCTTCTCCTCGAACGGCTCACCATCATCTGCCACCGCCTCAACACCGACATACCGCCCCGGCGTCAAAACATGCCCATGCTTCCGCACCTCCTCAAGCGACGCAGACTTGCAGAAACCAGCAACATCCTCATATTCGGTACCGGACGTAGGGGCGGTTCGCGAACCGCCCCTACCTCGCCAAGAACCGTCCCCACGTCTCCGCCAAGCATGGTACGTACCCGCAATCCGCGCAATATCCTCTCCGCTCAACTCACGATGCGTACGGTCAACCATCGTCCCCATCTTCCGAGCATCAATGAACAAAATCTCCCCACGACGATCACGCGTACCGCCACCCCCGCGCCGGTCCCGCGCCAAGAACCAAAGACAAGCCGGTATCTGCGTCGAATAGAAAAGCTGACCCGGCAACGCAACCATGCAATCAACCAGATTGTTCTCAATCAAGTTCTGCCGAATCTCACCCTCATTCGACTGGTTCGACGACATCGACCCATTCGCAAGCACAATCCCCGCAACACCTCTCGGCGACAGGTGATGAACCATGTGCTGAATCCAAGCGAAGTTCGCATTTCCACGAGGCGGCGCCCCGTATCGCCAACGCTGATCATCGGTCAGCAACTCGCCGCCCCAATCCGACACATTGAACGGCGGATTGGCAAGGACGTAGTCAGCTCTCAAATCCGGGTGTCGGTCGTTGTGGAACGTGTCACCTTGTTCGATTTGGCCCTCGATACCCCTGATCGCCAAATTCATCTTCGCCAAGCGCCACGTCGTAGGGTTCGACTCTTGACCGAAGATCGAGATGTCGGCACGCGCATTGCCGCCGTTCCCATTACCTGTGGAATGCTCGCGAATGAACCTCATCGACTGCACGAACATTCCAGAAGAACCACAACACGGATCGTAAACCCGCCCGCGGTAAGGTTCTAGCATCTCCACCAGCAGATTCACGATGCATCGTGGCGTATAGAACTCGCCGCCGCGCTTACCCTCAGAACTTGCAAACTGCGACAAGAAGTATTCGTACACTCGCCCCAGCACGTCTTTGGATCGCGAATCTTCGTCGCCAACCTTGATATTGCTGATCAGATCAATCAGGTCCCCAAGCCTGCGTTTGTCGAATAGGGGCAGTCCGTAGGTTTTGGGGAGAACATCCTTCAACGATGGGTTGGCGCTCTCGATTCGCGTCATTGCGTTGTCCACCAAAAGTCCTACGGTCGGTTCTCGAGCCTGCGATTTCAGGTAATCCCAACGCGACTCCTTCGGCACCCAAAACACGCCTGCTGCTGTGTACTCGTCTGCCTGTTGAGGATCCGCCCCTTCGTCGACCAGGGCCTCCAGCTCCACACGGACTTCCTCAAACGCATCCGACACATACTTCAAAAACAACAACCCCAACACCACATGCTTATACTCCGCCGCATCCATACTCCCCCGAAGCGCATCCGCCATCTGCCAAAGCTGCGATTCGTAGCCGGTAGTCGCGCCATTATCCTCAGATTTCGAACTTGATCGCCCACGTCGTGCTGTAGTCATTCAGTTAACTCCTGTCCAATCCATGCTAACGCCAATTTCGATTGCAAAAAACAGCGCGTTTTGCAGGTTTCAAATGTGGCGAACGGTTGCCGGGAAATCCTCAAACATCCGCCAGGTATTTCAACGGTCGGGTTGATTCGTTGTCGAATTGCTCGTGACCGGTCACGAACAGCCGACGATTTCTACGTCATCCCCATAGGATGACAACGGTGACGAATAAAATGGAGAACGATCGAATTGAACCTTACATTTACAAGGATTAACCATGGAAGCATCCGAATACGGCATCGAGAAAGAATCACTTGGTGGCCTGTTGCGGCAAGCGGCTGATGGAAGTTCCCAACTCCCCGATTTTCAACGGGGTTGGGTTTGGGACGATGAACGTGTACGTAGCCTATTGGCGAGCATTTCACTCGGTTATCCGATTGGTGCGGTGATGATGTTGAGGGCCGGCGGTCAAGACGTTCGATTCAAGGAACGCCCGATTGAGGGTGCGGAGTCGTCGGCCAATCATCAGGCTGACCGGCTGATCCTCGACGGCCAACAGCGCCTCACTTCACTTTTTCAATCGCTGAGGCTGGAACGACCAGTGTTAACTCGTGATGACCGAGGGCGGAAAATTAAACGCTGGTATTACTTCGACATGAATCGGGCGTTGGATCCGAATGCTGATCGCGAAGACGCGGTCGTCTCGCTGCCAGAGGACCGGAAAATCACGCGATTTGGGAGAAGAGTGGTCAAAGATTATTCGACACCCGAACTTGAGTACGAGACCATGCTTTTCCCGCTTTCAAAAGCATTCGATTCTAGGCGATGGCGAGTCGATTTCGAGCGGTTCTGGCAGTACGACGAAGACAAAATCGAATTATGGAACGAATTTGACGAAAAAATTATCACGCGGTTTGAACGATATCAGGTTCCGGTGATCGAACTTGGCAAAGACACGCCAAAGGAAGCGGTGTGCCAAGTGTTTGAGAAGGTGAATACCGGTGGCGTCACGCTGACAGTATTTGAGCTCCTGACCGCGACGTTCTCCGCAGATGATTTCCAATTGCGGCCGGATTGGGAGACGCGGCAGAAGATAATCCATTCGCAGTCGATATTGTCGGGAGTTTCCAACACGGATTTCTTGCAGGCGGTGACTCTCCTCGCGACTTACGAACGCCAGAATCAAGCCATCACAGATGGGGAGCAACCAGACCGAGCGCCTGGAGTCGGTTGTAAACGTGCCGACATGCTGAAATTGAGCCTGAAAGAATATCTGCGATGGGCGGAACCGTTGATGAACGGTTTTGAGATGGCGGCTCGGTTTCTCCATTCGCAACACCTGTATGACGCCAAATTTATGCCGTACGGCAGTCAACTGATCCCCCTGGCTGCGATCCTTACGACATTGGGGCGCGATTGGGAACCGTTCCATGCGAGAGAAAGACTCGCTCAGTGGTATTGGTGCGGTGTCCTCGGCGAGTTGTACGGCGGGTCAACGGAGACACGATTCGCTCGGGATCTTCCTGAGGTCGTCAACTGGATCCGCGGTGGTGAATCTGAACCGATTACCGTGTACGACGCTGAATTCGCACCAGCAAGGTTATTGACTTTGCGTACGAGAAACAGTGCTGCATACAAAGGTGTCTACGCGCTCCTGCTACGTGCTAGCGCCCGCGACTGGTTGACGGGTGAAGAGTCTTCGATCCAAAGTTATTTCGACGAGAGCATCGACATTCACCACATCTTCCCACAAAAGTGGTGCGGCAATCACGGCATTGAACCAGCCCGTTGCGATTCGATCATCAACAAGACGCCGCTGACATCCCACACAAATCGAAGCATCGGGGGACGAGCGCCGGGCGAGTACCTAGAACGGATCGTCTCCCGCGGTGTCCCTCGCGAAGCGCTGGACGACAACTTGAGGTCCCATTTCGTCGGACCGAAACATGTTTGGAGCGACGACTTTGAAGCTTTCTTCGATGCGAGGCGTGCCGCGTTGCTCGACAACATAACGAAGGTGATGGGGAAGCAGGTTGTTTTCGACGACACTGAGGAATTGGATGAGGATCCGCAACAATATGAATTGGTGCAAGAGGATAGTTTGACGTCGAGTGACTAGGTGGTTCAACACCATGCCTGAGTTGTGATTGATCGTCAGCGCCCGGACGGGTTACACAAGAACAACCGATCTTCCGTTCGGCGCGAACATAAGCAACGAGCAACGGACATTTCGTCAATGCCTCCGGATCGTGCTGACATCAGACAACCTTGGATCTTGGGGCTTCGAATAGCAACCGAATCGCCCTCCGGTTCCCGATCCCCAAAAGACCCGTTTGATAGTTAAATCCCGGCTCTGTTGCGTTCTTCGCACAGGTCAACGTAATCCTCATACGACACCGGATCATAGTGAGCGATCTCGTTTCTCACGTTCATAGCCTTGAAAGCTAGCTTTCCAAATTCGCGTTTCGGATACAGATCATGCCGTGGGTTTTGGCCTAAGTTCTGGAGAAGGTAGTTGACGTGACCGATCTCGGAACTGAGCGGCGAACGATTGACTTCCGCAAGTTCATGTTCAGAACGGGGCGGTACCCACTTGACTGGCCATTGACTTCCGTACGTTGTCGTGAGATCCTGGCAAATCGCCAAACGGATTTCGTTTACGAAAGGAAGCAACAGTTCCGATTGTCCACGCCATATCATGTGGTGAACCATTGATTCCACGCCTCTATGAGCCAAAAATGCAGGATGCAGCTCGAGACCATATTCCGGTGTGTAAACGATTGCACCTTTAGACCACAATTGCCACAAATCCGCTGGTAATCTCTGGCCGATCTCGAATTTGGCGCGATGCACATTGACGTTTTCAAGGATGTAGTTAGTCGGTTCTGGCACCTCGACATCCTCAAGGCGGCCCCAATAGTCGGCAAGGCATTTTGCGACATTGCTTGTACCACCTAACACCGAATCCCACATGAATTCGGTCAACTGAACGTCATTGCCGACGAGGCCCGGCAAGACGTATTCACACCACTTGATGGCCAGCGGTTCAACTTCGTTTTGTTGATCACCGGCGATCCTGCATGCCAATCGGATTTCCAAGCTTGAAGGGAAGCCCCACCACCACAGGAATGAGACGTTCTGATCTTCTTTGGGTAGCTTGAAATCGAAATCACGCAATTTCCCAATCACGCATAACGACGGGATTTTCGTGGGACTTGATTTCTCCAATTCTCGGTATTCTTGTGCCCACCGAACGATGAATTCGGTCCATGGTCTTGTTTGACCGATCCTGTGCACATATAGAATGTCCGGCAGATCTTCGCAACGCAGAAGATTGTCAACATTTCTGAGAGTCCGGGGGGACGACCAAGAAACGTTCATGGCATTTGCCGCCGTCGTGACTGGCCTGTCTTCACCAGGGTCAAATATCCGGTCAACTCGCAGGTTTGACGAATCCGCCTGATTTCTGATCAACCTCCCGACCATCTCACGACTCAGGTTGTCAGGTAGCAGGACGATTTTCGCGCCGCCTACGGCAACGTCAGTCGCCGATCGCACAAACGCTTGAGTTGATGGCAGAGAATAAACGAGTTGCTCTATATCCACGCTTGCGTCCTAATAAGGTTCATCAGACTCCAACTCAAAAAGCTTACGCATAACCTCATCCTCGCTACCGAACATTTGAGCTATTAATGTACTTCGTATCCGGTAGGATTTTCCATCCTCCGCCAAAACTCCCAAACCGATCAGTTCGTTAAGGAGCGATGATAGTTCAATATCGTCAAGACGATCCTGATCGAAAGTGGCCGGACAATATGACTGGCAATGTGACCTCAATCTACCCAACGACCAACTCTCCGTCGGGCGGTCCTGATCAAGAATCATAGTCAACGCCATTATGTGGTACCTGGGATCCAATTTAAAGGTTTCTTCGAAACGACGCTTTATTCCTTCCGAGATGCTTGAAGTACGATAAACGCGGTCCACATCTTCGATCCCGATTGAGTACGGCGGATCCCCATCCGGGTTGCTGTCGCGGTGAGACCGTATGAGTTCGTGGCAGAAGAACTGGATCAACGAAGGATGTCGGTTGGTGTAACTCAATATCTTGTCGACAACCAACGGTTCGAACCTGAACCCTAACAAGTGGGAAGGTTCCTCAACGAGATTCCTGGCCTCGTGATTCGCCAAGGGGCCTATCCCGCCTCTCCTGGGACGATTAGGGTTGAAACCCAGGTTGGGAAATGGATTATTGGGTCTGTTTGCGAAACGCTGCACGTTGTGCAATCCGGCGAACACGACTTTGAATCGGTTGCTGGTGTTGTCCATCAATGCCCGCAGCGACTCGACGACTGCAGACCCAGAAGACCAATCCGATTCTAGAAATGCATCCGACTCGTCGAACATCACGAGAACTTGCAAGTCCCCGTCAATATTGAATGCGTTGATCAGATCTTGGCGCATCAGTTCATACGTGTCGCCTGATGCATCTCGACCAAGTATGCTGTCCTGTCTGAACCGGGCGTGAAGAGTATGGTAGATTTCGAACGGATCCTTCGATATCTCAGCATCTGGCACATAGCCCATCTCTTTCAGGTCGATGAACCACGCAAATCGTCTCAGATTGGCGTCTGACACGCTTTCCTCAACGTGCCGCAAAAGAGCGGTCTTGCCAAGTTGGCGGCCGCCAAAAACCAACGAGGTGCCATCGCGCGCCGCAAGTTCGCGCGCCAGCTCTTCGCGACCGTAAAACATTTCCGGGGCCACTCGTGCGCCCCACCCTAGAGTTTCAGGATTGTACGGATTAGCAGCAGTAAACGGTAAGGTAGTTTCCAGCAAAGCTTTGAATCGATTGTTGAGACGCTTCGCTGTGTACGCCAACAGCACGTCGTCGATGACCAAAGCGTTTAAGCCAAGTTCGCATGCTTCTCGACGTATGTCTCTGCGTTCGGATGCCGTCAATGCATTGAGATAAAGTACGATGACAGCGTTCCGGCTGTCTTGGGCGGCTTGTTTGATTTCGTGATTACCAAATATGCGGTCTGGCCGAGCGTCTTCCCATAGGCAAAACACATGGTATTTGCCGTTGGCAAGTGAAACGAATTGAGGTGCGCCCTTTATCGCAGGCACGCTGTGCGGATCCGCGTCCAAGATACAATGCAGCCACCGGTTCCCTGATGGAGTTTGGTTCAAAAACGTGATGTCACGATCGTTCCGATACGGCAAACCCAAGAATTTGAGCACTCGTCCAATCCTGCCTTGAGATGCTCTGCTCATTCGAGTGTGAGGTCGTTCCTGCGGCAGTTCTCCCCAGTCATTTACCAATCGGTCGATTTCCGCGGTTTGTTTAGCGTCCGCATGCCGCAACAACCTGCGAAGCCTGTTGCCTCCCGCCGGGAGGGATTGCGCTTCCACGGAGTTTTCGCAGAACGGCAGGAAGTTCTCCAATGCTTCGCTTTGACTTCCCGATGTGGATGGGCGAAGGTCTTGCCCATCGCCTGATTTGTGATTCCTTACGCGACTGACACAGTCTTCCATGATGCGGATGTCAAGCGAATCGTCATGACTCGCCAATCGGAAAGTTTCGTCCAATTCTTCGATCACCACCCCTAGGACGGAGGGGTCATTTTTCAAATCCTGGATCAACGGTTCCCACCCGGCAATCAATTCCCTGCGCCGCAAATCCCGGTCGTCACTGATTGTCCTTTCGAACCAATCGAGTTTGTCGTGAGCCCTTTGGAAATTCAGTGTATGTTCGACCACGATGTCCTCAAGGACGTTCATCAGTTCATCCCAGCGTTTTCCGTCGAACTCGATAACTCCGTCGCTGACCGCTTGATCTACTACATCTTGTGAGTGTGCCCGGTGTTGTCGAAGGGTTTCCTTCGCTGTGGAAATCTCGGAAGGAAACAAGGCGCAAACATTAGATGGTTCATCGATTTGGGTGCCCGAAGACAAAATGTCGAGAAATCGGAAATCGCCCGACGAGACCCGAGACCTCGTTACGCGGTCAAGTGCCGTATCGCCGGCAAACCAGTCCGGTGCCGCCATTTCCAAATCGATTGGACTCTCAGCATTTGACGGCTTGCCGTCGTCGAGCAGTTCGACTTCCGGTATCCACAACAGACGACGAGATAAAGCGGTCGCAAGATCAAAGTCATCGCCTAAACCGTGTTTCGCAGAATTTCGATTGACTCGTTTCAAATCGTGGACGACCCGCGGCGGGTCGGTGGGAGGAACGGCGTCGTGCTCAACGCTCAAATATTCCAACAAAAGATACAAAGAATTAACTAGGCAAAGAGCGGCGGCGGCGAGGTCTTGCCGAGATTCGTCATTAGAAATCTGGTGGATGTCATCCAGCACGTCTTCGCAATCGGCGGCGATTTCGCTGCGGAACTCCGTTACTCGCTCTGAAAGCCACTGGTTCCGAGTACCGCTTTCGGAATGGTTCACCCTTTCAACCAAATCACACCATTCTGCAGCGATATCTACGGCTTCAGTGATTCGTAGACACAGCCAAACTCGAGCCGAGCCTGCAATTTGATTCTTGACGTTGGGGTGTAACGAACTATGTGTATCGTTGATCAACTCATCTACGAACGGTGATTGTCGCAACGCGTTTACGTCACTCCTCGCGGTAGTGACCTCGACTCGAACGTCGCCGCAAACGGTCGCGAGCAATTTGTACAATATCCCGTCTTTAGCGCAAAGGTGCCGCCAGACGTTGTTTGCTCGAGGCAAATTATGACGACGCTTTTCAGCGTCTTGTAACCACTCACACGCTCTAGAGCCGGAATCAACGATCAATCCCTCAAGGCGACTATGCCATTCGTCTCCGCGAACGAATTCAGGACCTAAAGGGTGTCCCAGATTAGCGAATTTCCGTATTGGTGCAACTATTTTGTCAAGCGACGGCAGACAATTGGGTGTGCCAAGCCACGCAAAAAGGTTGGTCTCAGGTGCGATTAACGATGGCTGGATAGCGGCTGCTAGAGCCAGCATGACGTGTGCATCATCGTCGAACGGCGTTTCCGTTTCCGACACGATGTCGAACAGATCACCGACGAATCCCCTTGACTCGGGTGTAAGCCACCTTGCGGTTTGGGCGGCCATTAAAAGTGTTGGCAATTGAGCGGAAACTGCGCCTTGGTCGGCTAGACTTTTGGCAATCCAATATGCGCCCGCGAGGTCGTCCTTAGCCACCAGCGACCACATCAATCCCACGTGATCGGTCTTATCCTGCGACTGCCGCGAAACCGACATCGTGTACACCTTTGCGCCGACTCCATCTTCAGCAGTCACTCGAATCACCAGCTCGGATCGACCCTCCGACAGAACGGGTATGAAAAACGAGTCTTGGCCCGATTCCAAGGCATTCGAGCTGTCGCCGTCCGGGGTTACAAAGGTCGCGACAGCCTCGGCGGAGGGGTGCGACGCTTCGAACTCCACGGTCAAGTGATCTGTGTCGAATGGGATGTCGATTTCGTAATTCGTAACATCGGTGACGAATTGCAATTCACCGAAGCTTAGTTCCAATCTATTGAGCCCCGCGTCATCGCTCGCCGCACGCGAAATCGCCACGGCGTAGGTCATGTCAGTTCGACGATCCTCAGCAGTGACTGTTGCAAAAACTGACGTTTCACCGACGTTGATGTTCGAAATCCTGAAACCATCCCCATATGGTTCGACCTTGATGTCGTCGCCATCAGCAGACAGCACCTTTACCTCGACCGTGGCGCTAACGGCGGTGGGGACAGGTCTCAGCACCAGAATTTCGACGGTATTGTCAATTTCAATGGAGTATTCGGTCACCGATGGGTCGAATTCCAGCAATCCTTCCGATAGCTGCAAATCTGCCAATGTCGCATCCGACAATAACGTATTCGTTTCGATTTCTGGCAGTTGATCTTCAGCTGTCTCGTCGGGGTCGAGTTCGGAGGCCGTATCGGCTGAAACACCAGCTTTTCTTAGGGACAAGTCGAGTTCGGACTTGAGGTGAAGAATCCTTTTTTCTAATTCCTCACGTTGGTCGTTCAGCCGACGTGTCTGGCGGAGTGATGATCCCCTTTCAGGAATCGCAGCGTACTTTTCGAACAAATCAGCCAAAGGCTCAAAAACCGCGGCGATTTCTGCGATTGTCGCTTGGTCGGAATGGTCGGGCGGCGACCATTCCGATGTGTCGAGTTCGAAATATTCGAGAAGTTGCGTGTGTCGGCTTCGGAAATCGAATATCGCCCTTGTGATGGTCTCCTTTGTGATGACCAATGCGCGTTCCGCGGTCTTTTCTTCAAACAGCGCGGCCAACGAAGACAAGTACGCAGGTATTTCATTCTCCCATGCGTCAGAATCGGCTGGTAGTTCCCTAAGGTAAGTTAGCGTTTGGCGCAGGACGTCAGTTTTCATCGTTAATTTGATTGGATCGGGTTTGTCGCGGATGACTCCAAGTATTTTATCCCTACGCGACGGCAGGGTCACGACCCGGCACCAACTTTGTGGCCGATAGAGCTTTCGTTCATCGATTCAAAATAGACTGCCGAGTAACCACGCGCCTGAGAACGGGCATTGTCAGACCTCGAAACTTTTTCGCAACGGCCTGATGCGAACATTCGCTGGTTATCGTGATTGAATCCACGACTGTGGAGCGAGATTGCTGTTCGGTCGGATCTTCGTTTATCTCTTGTACCCCCGGCCAAAACACGACAGAGATGTCAACTGATGTACTCTGCCCAAGCTTCCATGACCTGACGTCGCTGATCGAACAGATCCGAACGGAAATAAGCGCCTTCTACCCCCTGAACCGTATGAGCCAAGGCAGCCTCCGCGATTTCCCTTGGTTGTCCGCTTTCGGCGCACCAGTCGCGGAATGAGCTTCTGAAACCGTGAGGAACCGCATCGATGTCAAGTTCTCGCAACAACTTACTAACCGTTGAGTCCGATAACACTTTTCCGGTAATCGACGGGAAAACTAGCCCTGAACCATCGTAAAGACCGTCTGATTCGTGCAAAATCTCGATGGCCCTACGACTCAACGGAACGCGGTGCTCTCGCGACGTTTTCATACGCTTAGCAGGCACGATCCAGACTCTGCGATCCAAATCGATTTCATCCCATTGAGCGGCGCGGACCTCGCCTGAACGGGCCGAGGTCAGTGTCAGAAACTCGAAACACAACTTGGTGGATTCCCAAGCTTCGGAATTCTTGACGCGTTCGATCGCGTCCTTGACCTTGGAGTGATGCAGAGCGCGTCGGTGTCGCTTCACGCCATTCATGCGAGGCAAGGCCTCGTTGATCGTCTCACCTGCGGGATTGTCATCGCGGAAACCCTGAGCGACAGCCCATCTCATCACGGCGCTGATGCGATGCTTAACCCGTCGAGCCGTCTCTGGTTTTTCGTTCCAGATTTGCATCAACACATCTAGGACATCTGCTGATGTGACCTCGGACACGCGTTTGGTTCCGATTACTGGCGTCGCGTACGTGTCGAGACTGGACTGCCATATCTTTGCCGAACGCCCTGCATCCTTCCATGAAACGCGATGAATATCGATGACCAACTTTACCGCTTCGGCAAAGGTAGGCACCGTCGACGGTTTCGCTCGCGGGTCCGATCCGTCCGCCACTGTGCGCGCGTTTTCCAAGGCTTTTGACCGCGCTTTTGCCAGCGTGACGACCGGGTACGAACCTAGCCCGAGGCTCACGAGTCGCCCGTCGATGCGCTGCCGTTGCGCCCAAGTCTTGGATAATCCGCCGTTCGCTCGCGGTTTTACCATCAGCGACAAACCGAGTCCGCCGTGCCCGTCTCCATACCGTCCGGGACGCGTGACGGTCTTGGCGAATGCCGCTGAGAGTCTCATTGGTTTTTTCATGACTACCACTTTCAATACCACTTATGAAATGACTATACACGATGCGAATTGAAACGTCAATGGACGCCTTGACCCCGTGTTTGAACCTAAAACAGGAGCATATTGGCACTTACTGGTGCGTTTCAGCACGTAATGAATAATGATAATGGTTTCCACCGGGCCCACCATTTCTGACCAACGTGTAGCGTAATCACGAATGTCTTGTCGCTAAAGGCTTCATTCTGAGCGGTTGGTGACGAACCTCACCCATTCAGGGGAAGGCGAAGAGTCACGGTTGCACCCTGTCCGAGCCCGTTGCTTGTCGCGGCAACTGTGCCATCGTGTGCTTCGACTATGGCTCGGGCGATTGCCATTCCCAAACCGGTGCCGCTTATCCCACGACCACGAGATTGGTCAGTGCGGTAGAAGCGGTCGAAGACGTGGGGAAGGTCTGCGGCATCAATGCCAATACCGTCATCGATGATCGAGATAGCCAACGCCTCGTCGCTTTCCAACTCCGCCTTTAGGACGACATTCCCGCCCGCCTCGGTGCAATGAATGGCGTTGCTCAGGATGTTTCCCAACGCTTGGCTTATGCGCATCCAATCGAGGTCCATGTCCGGTAGTTCATCGGATGCTAGGAGTGACAATTGAACCTGTCGAACCTGAGCTTGCGGCAGCCAGCGACCTAACTCCCCTGTGAGCAGTTCATATATCGAACTTTCTTCGAATGTGAGTCTCATTTCGCCATGGTCGGTCTCTGCAAGCCAGTTGAGATCAGTTACGAGGCCGCGCAGCCTATCTACTTCCTGGATGATGTGGTCGGACGCGCTCTCAGGCGTTTGAAGTCCATCGCGGAGCCCTTTTGCCTCCAGCTGTATGACACTTAGTGGCGTATTCAACTCGTGCCCGACATCGTTTATCAACCGCCTACGGATCTCGCGCTGATTTTCCAAAGCGGATGTCATCTGGTTGAAAGCCGTACTCATCTGCCCCAACTCGTCCGAGGATGTCACGGGCAGCTGGGCCGTATCTCCCTGAGCGATCGCCTGGGTCGCCTCGGTCAATGCCGTGACTGGCGCGGTGATTCGTTTGGACAACCAAACGGCCAGCAGCACGGCAACGCCGACGGTCAGGATTCCGCCGATGACCGTGATGTACAGGAGTGTGTCGAGAAATCCGTGCGATTCGGTCGATAGCAAGTCACGGCCCACATCCACAAATACGTGGCCGACGGGCTGGTTCGTAGTTAGATCGAACACCGTCTCGCGATGTCCGTCCAGATCGGGCGCCAGGATTCCCGGCAATAGCTCAGATAGGTTGTCCTTAACTACACGCCCGTCGACGTCGGCGATTACGATTCGTATCGTATCGTCGTGAAATAGCTCGAATGCCTCTCCCCTACCTTCCTCATGCTCCTCAGTTCGCTCTCTCTGCAGATCTCCGTCGTAGAGACGTCCTGCTTCCGACAGCGGTCTGTCTACCGTCGCCCAGCCACCGGCAGTTGTGTACTCCCGACTCAGATTCTGGGCTAACTGGCTCGCCTCATCATTACCTATCTCGGCTACGAACACACCAAGGCGGGACTGCGTCGCGTAGTATCCCACACCGACGCTGATCAAGACAGTGAGAACAATTACGAAGACGGTCGAACCCATGATTCGCCAGCGCAACGACATCATTCGTCCTCCGTCGCGAACCTGTATCCGGCCCCGTAGACAGTTTGAATAGGCTGTCTGCCATATCGGCTGATCTGCTTTCGCAGGCGAGCCACCTGGCTATCGATGGCGCGGTCGAACCCTTGGAATTCGTGGTTAAATGTCAGCGAGATCAGCTGGTCACGGGTGAGTACCTGATTGGGATGACGCATAAAGGTTGAGAGTAGAGCAATTTGCGCTTGGCTCAAAGTTACTGGTTTTTCGTCGACCGTCACGCTGTTGGTGGTCTCGTTCAGTGTGATGTTGCTGCGTGTGAGGATCTGCTGAGTTTTGCCTTGGACGCGGCGAAGCACGGCTTGGGCGCGGGCGATGACTTCATCCGGGTCGAATGGCTTGACAATGTAATCGTCAGCGCCGCTGTCCAGTCCGATGATTCTCTCTGCGTGGGTTTCTCTGGCCGTGAGCATGATTATTGGGATGCCAGAGTCTCGACGGAGAATTCTGCACAGATCCGCGCCATTGAGACGAGGAAGCATCAGATCGAGGATTATCAGGTCTGGAGTCAGACCACGGGCCATGGCCAGACCGGATTCACCATCATGAGCGATCTCGGCAGAGAATCCGGCGCGCTCGAAGTACACCTTGACCCAGTTCGCAATTCTCTTATCGTCTTCGATTATCAATACTGTGCCGCTCATCAGCAGTCCTCTAAGGAGCTATCGCGTCCATCTGCCTGAAACGCCCGTCGTTAGATTGTCTCACTTGAGATTTTGACATCTTCCGTTGATCGCCTTTGATCAGCTCTATCCACCTCCGCGCCGCTCACCGCCGGAGCCGTGTTCGCCACCGGATTCCCGGCCGCTCTCTCCACCGCCGCCTTCGCGTTCACCGCCATGCTCGCCACCGGATTCGCCACCGCTTTCGCCGCCCTCTCCTCCCGTGTGAGGCACAGGTCCGGAGCCGGCGCAGTCGAACATTTCCATGTGGACGACGTATCCGTCATATGCGACTCCGGCGAGTTTCGGTTCACTGGCGACTGTCAGGCTTGACGTTGCTTGCTGTCCAGGATCCAGATCTCCCAGCTTGTCGGGGCCAAGCTCGCCCGCTGTCTTCGTCCCTAACTTCAGGTGAGGTTCGGCCTGCACGTAGCAGAGTCTCTGCGAGAGTGTGTTCTGCACCGTTGCGTTGACGGACTGGGTTGACGCGTCGTAGTGTGCGGAAACGGCGAGTCCGCCGAGGACGCCGTTCCACGACTGTCCGAGAGGGGTGATCGAGTTGGACATGGCGGCTTCGCCGATCTCTGAGCCGCCTTCGGCGCCAGATTCCACACCAGCTTCTTCGCCGCTGCCTTCACCGCCGGAGCCGTGCTCACCGCTCTCTCCATCGCCTTCGCCGCCGCCAACCTCGGCATGTGCTACCCATCCGGTGAACGATGCCGTCGTGGCAGGCAGGGTGATCGCCACGACCTCGCCCGGAGCCATGTCGATCGGGGTCGTCGGACCAAGTTCGGTTCCGTTCGAGAGATGCACTTCGATCCTGACCCGGTCCAGGACGCCGTTAGTCGTGTTCTCCACAGTGCCCTTGAATCCGTTGCTTTGAGCGTCGTAGTTCAGGATCAGACGGGCACCGCCACGAACCATGTCGAAGGTCTCATCCGGCGCCAAAGTGTTGGCACCACTGCCTTCCTCGCTGCCACCTCCAGCGGATTCATTGCCGGTTTCACCGGTGCCTTCAGTACCCTCTCTTCCGCTGGATTCGTTGCCTTCACCTCTATCCCCATGCTCGGCTTCAGAGTTGGCACCTTCTCGCTCGGAGATGCCCTGACTTACCGTAGCGCGGTCAGAATCTTGGTCGTCTCCGTGCCAAATATCGTCCGTGCAGCCGCTGATGATTGCCGCGGAGAGGATTGCCCCGAGGACCGACCCAATCAGGAACTTCGTAGTCATCAATTTCTTGCGACTCATAGTTTCGCCTCTTTCGTGAAGTGTCTTTGATACTTCTGACGATAGCGATGAAATGTCGCAGAATTATGTCAGCCATGTCTAGGTCTGACCGATGATGGAGACCGACAGGTTTAGCCCACTGTCTAGAACGTCACGCAGATCTTACTGATCGTCTTGAGGACGGATTCTTGCTCGAAGCGGGACTTATATTCGTTTGAGATTTGGTCGATTAGTTCTTCGGCTTCGTCGTCGTCGTTTGGGGCCAGGATGATCAAGAGTTTGGACGCTTCTTTCTGGATTCGGCCGTCAGAACCTCTCCACTGGCCGTCGCCGTCGAGAACGGTCAAGCCGTCGGGGAATCGAGGGGTGACGGTGTCGGCCAGAAACGTTTCCCATTCGGTGTCGTCGACAACGGCGCCGTCCGGTGCGCTGAGTCCCATGAAGAGTTGGTACTCGATCCAGCGCTCGGTATCCTCGGGGCAGCCTCTGTCGAAGATCGCATCGCATCCGAGGTTGGCGAACGCGGTGGTGGCAATGAGGATGATGAGTACGGCGCGCATATGGCCTCCTAGATAATTGGATTCTACGATTGCTGATTGATCCGAGATGACCAGATTTCACGAACTGGACGCTTTGCGCGCCTTCGCGATGTTGCTCGGTGTCGTGTTGCACGCGTCGTTGTTTCTAGTCACTAAAGATTGGCCGGTGGTGGCGAAAGAGTTGTCGCCGGATCTGCCGTACGACGACATCGTGTTGGCGATTCACGGCTTCCGGATGCCGATCTTCTTTTTATTGAGCGGGTTCTTCACCGCCCTGCTCTGGCAGCGGCGCGGGACTCAGGCACTGATCATGCATCGCTTGAAACGCGTCGGGATTCCGTTGCTGATCGGGGCATTCACCATTGTCCCGTTGCAGTCCCTTTGGTGGATTTTCACGCACGACGGCGACGTAGATTTCGGCACCATCGTGTGGACCTTGCTGTTGGGTTGGCGTTGGAGTCTCCACCACCTCTGGTTTTTGTGGTTGTTGTTGCTGTTGGTGGGGATATTCGTGGGTTCGATCTCGATCAGCGAAAAACTCTTTGATCGGCGGTTTTGGTGGGTGCTGATTCCGCTGGGGACGGTTCCGCAGCTGATGATGACCGAGCAGACTTGGGGACCGGATACGTCGGCGCAATTGTGGGTCAATCCGGTGGTTCTGGCCTACTACGCATGCTTTTTCATGTTTGGGGCGTTTATGTACCAGACGCGTTTATCCGTAGGACGACTTTGGACATTCGCGCTCGTGCCGATGGTGCCCGTGTTCTTCGTTGGCCTGCATTTCGAGTTTGTCGACAAAGCGCCGTCGGCGCACTTCGTATCGAGCGTTTTGCAGATCGTGTACGCGTGGTTGGCGTGTTTCGGATTGATGGGCTTGTTCAAGATCATTGCTTCGAAGGATCGATTTTGGGTTCGGTACGTATCGGATGCGTCTTATTGGATCTATCTGTGGCATCTATTGCTGATTTACGGCGCGCAGTGGATTGCGGCCGAGTTGACGTTCAACGTGCATCTCGAAGTGGTGCTGATCATAGCTATTGTTACCGCTGCCCTGCTCGTCGTCTATCAGTACGGGGTGCGGTACACGTGGATCGGCGTGATGTTGAACGGGCCGCGGGTGCGGCGGGTTGAAGGTGAGAATGTCGATTGACAATGACGTTTTAGAGTCTTCCTTACTTCGCTGTCCGAAGTAATGCGGTATCATGTTTGGTAATGACAAAGGAGTTTTGCGTTGATTGAATCTGGAATTACATCCAAAGGACAGACGACGTTGCCCAAGGCGGTGCGGGAGGCACTTGGGGTTAAGCCTGGTGATCGCATCAGATATGCCATTGTCGATGGCAAGGTCATGATGTTTCCAGTACTTCCAGCGGCCAGACTCTACGGCCGTTTGCAATACAACGGTCCGCCTAAGACGCTGGAAGAGATCGACCGGGCTATCGGCGATGCAGCAGCCGGACTGTGATTGCTCTAGACACAAACATCGTGATGAGGTTATTGGTTCGCGATGACCTGTCTCAGGCTGAAGCGGCGGAGAGGTTGATATCAGGTTTGACACCTGATAATCGCGGGTTCATTTGCCGCGAAGCCATGATGGAACTCATATGGGTCCTGGAAAGGGTTTACGGGAATTCCAAGATAGACATCGGTGAAACCGTACTTGAGCTAATCAATTCGGCTGACTTGGAGATCGAAAATCACGACGACGTTATTCAATGTCTATATCGTTATATGCAAGGCGGTGTCGACTTTGCGGATCTGATGATTCTTGCCGCGGCCGATGATCAAGGGGCTATGCCGCTGTACACATTCGACCGTAAACTTGCGAGACTGGACGGCGTAACCTTGTTGAGCGAACTGTAATTTCGAAACGAGGACCCCCAATGCAGAAACGAACTTTAGGACGGACCGGACATGACAGCACGGTGGTTTCATTCGGAACGTACGCAGTTGGGTATGTCGACCAAGATGCAGCGGATCAGGCGATTCAATTAGTTCTCGACGCCGGGGTGAATCATTTCGACATCGCGCCGACGTATGGCCACGCGATGGAACGAGTCGCGCCTTGGATGCCGGAACTCAGCAAGAGGGAGATATTCGTCGGTGCCAAGACGGCGGTTAGGGATCGTGATGGTGCTTGGCGAGATGTCGAGAGCATCATGCAGCGCATGAATGTCCAGGATTTTGATCTTTTCCAACTTCACTCGGTTGGCAACATGGAGCAGTTGGAGCTTGCGACCGCACGTGGCGGGTCTCTTGAGACGCTAGTGGAGATGCGGGAGCAAGGTTTGACCAAGTGGCTCGGCATTACGGGCCACGGGCCAGAGGTGCCGGGAACGATTCTTGAGGCGTTGAAACGTTTTGACTTCGATACGGTGATGTTCCCGCTGAATCCGGCGGCGGCGCGTGATGCGGCGTATCGCGAGGTGACGAATCGGCTACTGGCGGAGGCGAACGCCAAGAACATCGGGGTTCAGACGATCAAGATGATCGCTCGAGGCGGATGGGGAGATGGCGAGAAGCAGGCCCACACTTGGTACGATCCACATCGTGAGCAGTCGGATATCGATGGATCGCTGTGGTGGGTGCTTTCGCATGGCGTGCATACAGCGCCGAGTTGCGGCGAGATCAACCTGTTGCCGAAGGTTCTAGACGCTGCGGAGCGATTCACACTGCTGTCCGTGGATGAGCAGCGCTCCGTCGAAGCGTCGCAGCGTCCACCCCTGCCCTTGCCGGATCTGGCGATCCCCGCAGCGGCTTGACACCAATGTCGTACATAATGTCGTCGTACGTAATGCCTGACGTCCGGAGTAGGTAAGCGTCCTCCTGTTGAACCAAGAGTTAAAGCGTAAGCGTTTTCTGATGTTGAGCGCTACCGCGGTGTTCGCGGTAGCGCTGATTCTGCTTTACGTGTTGGGGACCTTTTTACTCACGATCATGTTCAGCGCGTTGATCGCGTATGTGTTGCTCCCGCTGAGGAACGTGATGGTTCGGGCGATGCCGTGGCGAGAAAAACGGCCTGGATTGAGTCGTGGGATAGCTGTAGGGATCATATACCTCGCGGCGACAGGCATCTTTGCCGGCTCGATGGTGGTTTTGATACCGCCGACGGTCGAGCAGGGTAAAGAGTTCGTCGACGATTTCCCCACGTTTTTCACTTCGGCGAGGGTAACGGTCGAAAGGTGGATTGGCGACAACGCCGAGTTGGTTCCGGACGATGTGCGTACCCAGATCGAAGAGAACATCGCAAGCATAGGCAGCACCCTTATCAACGCCGCTTGGCAGCTGTTGCCGAAAACCGTAGGACTCGTGTCGGAGACATTTACGTTGATCATCGGGCTTGTTACGATGCCGGTGCTGATCTTCTACTTTGTCAAAGACTCGACTCAGGTCGGATCTGGATTGTTGGCGCCGTTTCCAAACGCGCTACGACCGTACCTGCTCGACTTGGCAAGGGTCGCCGAGAAAACACTCGGCGGATACTTGAGGGGCCAGTTGATCCTCGGAGCCATAGTGGGGACGGCGGTGACGATCGGTTTAGTCGCCTTGGGGATACCGTTCGCCGGGGTGCTGGGAATCATTGCCGGCATATCCGAGATGATCCCGATAGTCGGGCCGTTGATCGGTGGCGCGGCGGGGATATTGGTAACCTTGGCGACTGCGCCAGAGAAGCTGATCTGGGTCGCTCTGCTCTACTTGGGTGTGCAGTTGCTGGAAAACACGTTTTTAGTGCCACGGGTACAGGCCGGTACGCTAAACCTCCATCCGACAGCGGTGATCTTAGTCATCATAGTCGGCGGTCATTTCTTCGGCGTTTGGGGGATAATATTCGGTCCGCCATTGGTGTCGATGAGTCGGGACATCGTGAGGTACTTGGCTGACGGTTGGGATCGGCCACCTAGCGCCGAGGATGGGGATCCGGAGACCGAAATTGAAAATGTTGTTGACGCGGAAAATCCTGAAATTGCGGACGATTGATGGCTACAGTGCGATGGACAGCTATCTCACTCAATCCCACAGATCTAATCCGACTTAAAATTTGCAGTAGTGAACCCATCGTTTGGGTTTTGATAACAGCTCGTCCATTCAATCAGAAAAATCCAGAGCCGTCATGAACTTGCGTTTAATAGCGAGTATTGCCGTTTTGGCCGGATTGTCGCTGGCAGCTTGCCAATTTGTCGGTCAAAGCGAAGAGAAAGAGTTGACCATACTCTACTGGCAGGCGCCGTCGGTTCCGAGCGCCTATCACTCCGGCGGTACCAAGGACATCGATGCCGCGGCTATCACATTGGAACCGCTGGCGAGGTACGATCCAGACGGCAACATCGTCGCGGCCTTAGCGGCATCCGTTCCAACGATCGAGAATGGCGGTGTTGCGGAGGACTTGATGTCGATCACTTGGACGTTGAAGAAAGGGTTGAAATGGTCGGACGGGAGCGACCTGAGTGCTGACGATGTGGGATTCACCTGGCGTTACTGCATCGATCGAGATACCGGTTGCACTGGTGAGAGTTCGTTCGATGGTATTGCGGATGTGGAGGTAATCGACAGCGAAACGGTGAAGATCGTTTTCGACGCGCCGACGCCCTACCCGTATGCGGCTTTCGTCGGGAGTTCGACCCCCATCATCAGTGAGGCGCAGTTCGAGGGATGTCTCACGGCCGGAAGTTCGTGCGACCAACGATTCGAACCGATTGGCACTGGCCCCTACCGGATCGTAAGTTTCGCCCCGAACGAAGAAGCGGTGTACGAGCGAAACTCGGAATACTGGGGCAATGAGCCGTATTTTGATCGAATCACGCTCCAAGGTGGTGGCACCGCATTGAGTGCGGCGCGTTCGGTGTTGGAAGCCGGCGAAGCGGACTACGCGTGGAACTTGCAGATTGAGCCGGATGAACTTAACCGTCTCCAAGACATGGGGAATGGGACGGTTGTGACGGCTTTTTCCAGCTTGGTTGAACGCGTGGTGCTGAACCAGACCAACCCTCATCCGGTTTTGGGCGATGATCGGTCGGAATATTTGGGCGGCAACAACCCTCATCCCTTTCTCTCGAATGGCGAGATACGCAAGGCGATGTCGCTGGCGATCGACCGCGAGCGTTTGACGGAAGACCTCTACGGATTCGCCGGCCTGCCAACCTGCGACCTCATCGTCGGGCCGCCGAACTACGTTTCAGGTGCCAACGACAGTTGTCTGACTCAAGACATTGCGCTGGCGAATCGATTGCTGGACGATGCAGGTGCGTTAGACACCGATAGCGATGGCATCCGAGAGTTCAACGGCACGTCGCTCAGCATCGGATTCCAGACATCTACGAACGATGTGCGGCAAGCGACGCAGCGATTGATCAGCGAGTGGTGGTCGCAGATCGGTATTAGCGTGACGCTCACGCACCACGACGCGGGCTTGTTCTTCGGAGGCGATCCGATCGACGATGCGGCATCGAGTTACCGTCGCTTTTTCGCGGACGTTCAGATGTACGCGAACGGACCGGGGATCGATCCGCAGCAGTATCTTTCGGACTTGATTTGCCAACATGTGCCGACTCGTGAGGACAATTGGTCGCTGGGCAACATCGCGCGGGCATGCAATCCTGAATACGATGAGATTTACGATCGGCTCGCGGTAACGTCGATCGGACAGACGCGGGATGATTTGATCAAGCAGCTCAACGATGTGTACGTCCAGAGTTACGTCGAAATTCCGCTCGTCAACCGTGGGTTGGTGTCGGCACATGCGAACTCGCTGCAAGGCGTGCGGATGAACGCCTGGGACAGCGAGATGTGGAACATCGCGGAATGGGCGCGGTAGGCGGAGACTTCTCCCTACGTTTGGTCGAACTCGAACGTCCCTACTTGATGACCACCTCGTCCAAGCGGTATTTTTCGAGGCCTTTGTAGTCGTATTCGACGCCTAGGCCCGGGCCTTCGGGGACGGAGACGTTGCCGTCTTTGTCGATGGAGTCGATTTGGTCGGCGTAGTCGGATTTGTAGATTCGTGGTCCGGGTTGGACGATTTTGGGGTGCACGAGGCCCATTTCGTTGAAGTTGGAGTTGCGGATGGCGGCCATGCAGTGGCGATGCGGCGGGCTCGAGATGTGGAGTTCGACGTCCATGCCGAATCCTTCGGCGGCGTGAGCGATCTTCATGACGCCGGTGATTCCGCCATCGTAGTCGGAGTCGGCGCGCCAGAAATCGGTCGCCTCGGCGATGGCCATGTCGGTGTGAGCTTCGACCAGGTGAACGTGCTCGCCTTGCAGCAGCGGTGTCTTGATCATCTTCTTCAATTGCTTGTGCGCCCAGAGCGATACGCCGCCGTCGCGCATCGGGTCTTCGTACCAGTAATAGTTGTATTCGTCGCACACTCTCCCGACCGCGAGCGTGTCGGCGAAGGTGTCATACACGCAACATGGGTCGGTCATGAGTGCCATCTTGCCGCCGACGCGCTCCCCTACGGCTCGAACAGTTGCGATCTCGCGTTTGATGTCGACTTCGCCCCACGAGTGGATCTTGAATCCGGGATAGCCCATCTCGAGGCACTGTTCGGCGAAATCGGCGTAGGCTTCGGGGCTGCTAAGGCCGTCGGGTTCGCGATCGGCGTGATAGGTGCTGGCGTAGCACGGCAGCTTCTTGCGATGACCACCGAGGAGCTGGTAGATGGGCGCGTTGTGGTATTTTCCGGCGAGGTCCCAGAGCGCGACGTCGATAGGCCCGATGCCCATGCGGTCGTTCTTTCTGAGAATCGATTTCGCCTGGTTGTAGAAACGCTCTCGTTCGAGGGCGCTCTTACCGATCAAAAAGTCGACGAACATAAGGATCTGTTCGTAGGTGGCCGGCGCTCCGCTCATGTACTCGCCAGTAACGCCTTGGTCGGTGTGAATCTTGATGCCGACCATCGACCTGACACCATTGGCGCCGGGCTGGTAGAAGGCACCCATGGCAAAGCTAACGTCTTTCGCCAAGTCGTACGTCGGGATGCGGTACCGCGTCAGTTCGATTCGTTCTATGATTGGCGCGTTGGCCATGACTCCGCTCCGATGTTGAAGGTTCGCCCTCAGGTTATCGCAGGCGATCACGGCGTAACGTAGCTCGCAAATCGACGAGCACGTCTCGAATGACAGTCGAATGGGGATCGCCGTCCCCCGCGCCGGAATGCGATGTTGCAATCACCGCTGACGCATCGAACCTACTCGACGATTAATGCTCAGGCGTTACGCCAATCCGGAGGCCAAATCGTTCCGTATAAATCCCGTAACCCAAGACAATCCACCAGACTAGGTGCAGAATCGACAACACCGTGAATATTGGGGCGACCGTATCGATGAAATCGTGGAACGGCTCCGTCAAGATGAGGCCGATCAAGGAAACGATGGCGCCAACACCCATGACGAGCGCAAGCCACCGATAGGCTCCGGGCCGGAATTTTCTGACCAGCGCAAAACCCAAAACGACGTATCCCATCGAACCCGTAATCCCGGCCATCAATCGGGCAACGCTCGCAATGGATTGCATTTGATTTCCGAGAGCCTTTAGGGCGTCTGCCTGATCAGCGCCGGCACCTAAACCGACGCCGTGTTCGACTACGTGAGATGTCACGTAGTTGAAGGATTGGGCAGCAATAAGACATACCACCGCCAACACGATGCCAACCAAACCAAACTTTACGAACGTGTCCAAAGCGCACGGGCTTTGCGCGGTCTGCCACATCACAACCAACCCCCACAAAAGAAACATGAGCGACACGCCACCTAAGAAAGCGGCGAAGTCGGTCAAAAGCGGATTGTCGGCAATTGCGTCGGTCATCGCATATATATCGCTCGAATACGCCGCATCCATTGCATTTCCAGGCGTCAGCAAAATGGAAACGACATAGAACGCCGAACCGATCATCAACGCCAATCCACCTGTCCTGGCCACGGTAATCATCGCCATTGCGTTTCCTCCAGACAATCCTGATCCGATCGCCACTCTTCAGATGGCTAAGACTTTACCACTCTCCAGTTCGTTGGCAACTGTGCCTACAGACTACAGAAGTGCGCTCAATCGATCAGATCGCCGTTCCAAAGGCGTTCGACGAAGCGTTCCGCGGGCAGGATTAGAATGCCGTCTTCGGTTACCCTGGCTCGACGTTCCCGGGACACCACGACACGTTGGGGAATCTCGGGGTACTCGACGGCAATGGAACGGAGTCCTTTCAGGTGTTGATTGCCTATGTTCTCGCCCGATTTTGCTTCGATGGCGATCGAGAGGTCGTCAAGGAGAAAATCGACCTCGGTCCCGCCAGCCAATCGCCAGTAGGTCAACTTCGCGTCAACTTCGTAGTAACTCGTATACGCAGAGAGTTCGTGATACACCCAGTTCTCGAATGCCTTGCCGTACTGCTCAGATCCGGCGATCACGGTACCTCGACGCGCTAGGCGGTTGACGACTCCGACATCGGCGAAGTAGAACTTGGGGGCCTTTGCGAGCCGACGTTTGTTGCGACGGCGGTACGCGGGCAGCCACGTCCCAAGCAGCGTGTCCTCTAAGATTTCAAAATATCCTCGGACGGTAGGAGCCGAAACTCCGCAGTCCCGTGCTATGTTGGCGAAGTTGACACTGTCACCGTCGCTCAGCGAGGCAGAATCCAGAAAACTGGCAAACGTAGGTAGCTGGCGGACCACCCCTTCGGCGGCGATTTCTTCTTCCAAGTAATCAGCGATGTAGGAGTCGAGCACCCGCGCGGGTTGGTCCGACTCGTACGATCTGGGCAGGTATCCGTGGTTAAGTAGTCGATCTAAGTCGAAACCACTACCGAGTTCGAGCGCGGTCAATCCGTGCAATACGTAGCGAAATGCTCTACCGCCAAGCAAGTTTGCACCACCTCTGCGCACCTTTCTGGCGCTGGATCCGCAAAGAGCGAATTTGAGCCGGTGATTCTCGATCAGCCAATGGACTTCGTTGAGCAGTTCGGGAACGCGTTGGACCTCGTCAATGACGATCTGTTTTTCAGGTTGAGGTCCGTCAGCTTCGATCTCTTGCCGCAGTCTTTCGGGACGTGCGGAATAGTAGATGTATTCGTCGCTCTTGAGCAGGTCCAACCATCTGGCGTCGGGATACTGCTCCCTGAGGAGGGTTGATTTGCCGGTCTGTCGGGGGCCCCACAGGAAAAACGACTCTTTGCCTGAAGGGGGCAATCGCAATGATCTCTGGAACATCGGTTTGGTTTTTCGTGCATATCTAAATCGTCACTTCATAATATCATGTAATTCTAAAGTGTCGCTTTCGTTTTTCATGCCATTCTGAAGTGGCACTTCAGAATGGCACGCACAGCAAGCACGCTCAAGGCCAGTTATCAGAACAGTGCGCTTTGCCGTTCGATAAGGTGCGGGCCGTCGTTTCGGGCAGAACCTACAGCCAGATTCGCCTCCCGAGCGGTCATCGTCTCCCACTCGCGCGGTTTCAGGGCTTCGAGCAAAACGATCTTGTCGGCCGCGTCGTCGAGCCATATGGCGGCCCAATCCTCGTCGAGGATCACGGGCATTCGATTGTGGATCGGCTCCATCAAGGAGTTCGGCGCGGTCGTCAGGATGGTACAAGACTCTACGATGCCATCGGGACCGTGCCAGCGGCTCCAGATGCCGGCGAAGGTGACGAGTGGCGACTCGGCATCGTAGATCCACATGGGCTTCTTGGAATTTCCGTCGCTTCGCCACTCGAAGAAGCCGTTGGCGGGGACGATACATCGCCTTTTTATGAAGGAATCTCTGAACATGGGGCGCTCGGCGACGGTCTCGGAACGGGCGTTGAACATCGGACGCTTGAATGCCGTGTCCGGTTTGGCCCAGATCGGTATCAACCCCCATCGCATCATCGATCCCAGTCGCTGGGCATCTCTCTCTTTGATCGCCAGCACTCCCGTTGTCGGAGCGATGTTCCAACGCGGCACGAAACCATCCGCCGGCATTCCCAACTCGAAACCAAGCAGTTCAACCAGGTCCGACAGGTCCGTGAATAGTCCGAAGCGCCCACACATATCTACACCGCCTCGGTCGTTGCGATGCGTTTCAGATTGGAGATCATGGAGTATCAGCGTAGCATCAGAATCATCCACGCGATATCATCGTCGCAGAACCAAACACTCGCAACCCCTACGATGCCCATGAATGTCTTAATCAACGGATCACCAACCGCCTTCGGCCGTGCCGTCGTCGATCACCTGGCCGACTCTGGCCACAATATTCGGCTCACTTCGATGGCACCGTACGATGAACAGGATGTCGTCGTGTGTTCGCTCGAGCATGACGAAGCGACCGATGACTTGGTTGCTGGGATCGACGCCATCATCAATGTGGGCTATCAGGACGAGGTCGAGATGCCGGTCAGCTTCCATCTCGATTACTACACACGCCGAACGTACAACCTGTTCTGGGCAGCCGCCAACGCCGGAGTGAAGCGGGTGATCAACCTCAGCACTCTTCGGATGATGGAGGCGTACGAAGAGAATTTGGTCGTCACCGAGCAATGGCGCAGCAAACCGGTGGCGAACGACATCAACCTGCTGTGCGCTCATCTCGTCGAGATCATCTGCAAGGAATACGCACGCGACCGAAAGTTTGAAGTCGTCAATCTTCGACTCGGATGGCCACTGATTGATGGTGGTCCCGATGCGATCAGCGATGGCTCAGGCGACGCCGCGCTATCCTCGCAAGACCTCGGGCGTGCCGTGATCGCCGCTTTGGAAACCGACGTCGAAACGTGGCAAGACATTCACATTCAATCAAAAGTGACGAACCAGCGCTACACGACGGCGAAGGCGGCCGCAACGCTCGGGTTCTAGCTCGCACGCCCTACTCGGAGGAATACTACAGATGAAAGTTCTCATACTCGGTGGAAGCGGGATGCTAGGGCCTTGGGTGGTCAAGGCGCTGAAGCATCGTCACGACATCATTCTCACGGACATCAACCCGCCTGGAGATGAATTCGAAGGCGATTTCCGGCAGGTCAGCTCCGACGACCTCGATGGCGTCGTAGCCTCGGCTGAGGGTTGCGACGCGATCATCAACCTCTCAGTGCTGCGTGAAGATCGCAAGTTGGCATTCGACGTCAGCACGCGCGGTAACTACAACATGATGGAAGCAGCCCGCGTACACGGCATTCAACGCGTCATAAACACCGGACCGCATTTCCAACTCGTCGGCGAGACATACGAGAACTGGGATTTCGACCTCAATCCCGACATGCCTCCGCAGTTCGGCACCCGTCTCTACGCCCACTCCAAAGGACTCGGACAAGAGATCTGCCGCGTATTCAGCGAGCAGTATGGCATCTACGTCATCACGATGCTCTACTACAACATGCGCCACACATGGAACTGGGGCATGGGCAGAGGTGACCTAGAAGCGACACACCACGAGGACATGACACCGTTCACCACGGCATGGACCGACTGCGGTACGGCGATCCAAGCGGCATTGGAAGTCCCACTGGAACGTCTGCCCTCCCGATGCGAGACGTTTTTCACGTTCCCAGAAATCCCTCACCACAAATTCAACAGCGAAAAGACGCGCCGCATCCTAGGTTGGGAGCCCCGGTACACGTTGGAGACGCTCTGGAATAAGGAGCCGATGAAGCCGCCGGATCATTTGCACGGGGCGTGGTGAGTCCGTTCTCGACCCGGTGGACGTTTCCGCCGCCCGCCCAAGATTGGTTTCATTTACGATTTTCCCACTGTTTTGCGACAAGGACCTTATAGCGTTGCCTTCTTTGCTGGTGATCGCGGCGAGCCCAGGCACGTGCATGTGCGTCGAGACAGATACGAAGCCAAGATCTGGTTGGATCCTGTCCAAATCGCACGTAATGGAGGATTCAGCGGAATCGAGATTTCCCGCATCTCGCGGATAATAGAACTACACGAAGAGATGTTGAGAGCGAAATGGGATGACTACTTCTCAAATTGAGACGCAGGAAGCGCGAGCACTCAAGTTGCGCATTACAGATGAGACCATGATCGTGGAGTTGTCCGATGGTCGTGAACTCTCTGTGCCATTGACTTGGTTCCCTAGATTGGTCTACGCCTCGAAATCTGAACGCGGAAACTGGGAATTGTTTGGAGGAGGATCATCGATTCACTGGCCCGACCTCGATGAGGACATTGGTGTTGACGGACTGTTAGCAGGCCGACCTTCCGGCGAGGGCAAATGGTCGTTTGCGCGTTGGCTCAAGGCCAAACAGGAGGGGCGCGGCTTGACGATCCCCGAACTCGACGCTTACGACGAAGCACAACGTCAGCATTTAGCACAAGTCGATTGAACATCAACCCTCGACGGCGTGACGACGATGGCGGACGCGGATTTTTCCTTAACCTATGCCAACTGTTTTCAGCCAAGGACCGTATCGCTTCAGGTTTTACTCGCGGGACGCTTCCGAGCCGCCACACGTGCATGTGCGACGAGACCGCAATCATGCGAAGTATTGGTTGGCTCCGACGCAATTAGCAGACGACGGTGGATCCGGTCGCACTGAAATTCGACGAATTACGCGGATAATGGAAAGCAACCACGACATGATCCTAGAGGAATGGTATGGCCATTTCGGCACCGAAAACGAACGAAGCACTGGCGGTCAATATCCGTTGCTCGAGCGACACGCTGACCGCCGAGTTAGCCGATGGACGCGTCGTCAGCGCGCCGTTGTCTTGGTACCCCCGGCTGGTTCATGCTACTCAAGCTGAACGAGACAACTGGCAGTTGGAAGGCGATGGCGATGCGATCCAATGGCCGGATCTGGACGAGGACATACTCGTTGACGCTCTTCTCGTCGGATGGCCTTCTCGCGAGAGCGAAAAGTCACTTCGCCGTTGGCTGAAAGCGAAGCAAGAAGGTCGCGGATTAACAGTCCCGGAACTTAGAGCCTACGAAGAATCGCAGAAACAGCAACTATCAGAGGCAGAGTGAACTCCAATCTTGACCGGCGAGATGCTGGAGACGATCCGAGACCTCCAGACCGTCGCAGGCCGTCGCAGGCCGTCGATCCGCGTCTACTACTCCCAATTCGGTTTTGGAATGAAGAAAAACAACCAATGGCCCAGGATCGGTTGCGGGGTGTTGTTCCTCGTGATCGGCGTTTGGGTACTCCTGTGGGCGTTCAACATCATCGAACTATCGCCCCGCTACATTTGGATCCCGTTCGCCGTCGTTTTGGTTGCGTTGGGGTTGCGGCTTCTTTTGTCAAACCGACGGTGATCGGCTGTCTCGCTAATCTTGCGACGACCAGAATGCAGGAACTTTAACCCATCAAATCGCCCTCTTCGCTCATGACGGCCATGAGATTGCCGTCCGGGTCGCGGAAGAAGGCCATCCAGAGCGTGTAATTCTCGGTCTGGTGGATGATGTGCGGTTCGGATTCGATGGATACCCCGCGCGACGCTAGGTCTTTAGCGGCATCTTGGGCAGAATCAACTTGGAAGTAGATTACTGATGTGCCGGCGTGCTCCGGGTTTTCGGGCTGGTTGATGTAGAGACGGATTCCTGAGCAGTCGAAGAAGGCCATCGGGTTGTCGCCTGGGACCTGAAACAGGAAGTTGATGCCGAGGATGTCGCGGTAGAACTCGACCGCCCTATCGACATCGGTGACCGAAATCGAGATTTGGCCCACACCGTGGATCTTCATATCAAGTTTTCTCCTCGTGAGCGAGGCTAAAGTTCCTTCATCTCAGATAGCAGGTCCTCGACGGACGCTCTTGCATCGCCGAAGAGCATCATCGTGTTCTCCATGTGGAAGAGCTCGTTCTCCACACCGGCGAAACCAGATGCCATGGATCGTTTCAACACGATCGCCGAGCGTGCTTGGTCGACATTGAGTATCGGCATCCCGTAGATTGGGCTTGAACGATCGGTTCGCGCCGCCGGGTTTGTGACGTCGTTGGCGCCGACGACGACTGCGACGTCCGCTCGTCTGAAATCGTCGTTAATCTCGTCCAAGTCCTTCAACTCGTCATATGGCACATCGGCTTCCGCCAGCAAGACGTTCATGTGACCCGGCATTCTGCCGGCGACGGGATGAATGGCGTATCGCACCTCTGCCCCGCGCTCTTTGAGCATGTCGGCCAAGTCTCGGACCTGATGCTGGGCTTGGGCCACCGCTAGTCCGTAACCGGGCACGAAGATGACTGAATTAGCGTATCCCAACACAATCGCTGCTTCCGGCGCATTCACCGATCGCACGGGGCGATCAGCCGCGGTCGCGCCGGGTGCCGCACCGCCAGTCGAATCGGCCACTCCGAATCCGCCGAACATCACATTACCCAAAGAGCGGTTCATAGCCCGGGTCATGATGCGGGTGAGTATCAGTCCTGAAGCGCCAACGAGCGAACCGGCGATGATGAGCATCGGGTTGTCGATGACAAAACCTGTTGCCGCGGCCGCTAGTCCCGAGTAGGAGTTGAGAAGCGCGATGACGACGGGCATGTCGGCGCCGCCGATTGGTACGACGACCAGGATGCCAATGATGAGCGCGATGACGGCCATGGCAATCAGCGCCCATTCGAGGGTCGGGTCGGCGATGATCAGTGCAGCCATGACCACGGCGCCGATGGCCAACACGGCGTTGACGACGTGTCGCAGCGGTATCAATACCGGCTGCGTGGCGACGATGCCCTGGAGTTTGCCGAATGCGATGAGGCTGCCAGTGAGAGTCAGCGAGCCGATCAAGACGGACAGCGCCACAGTTACGCTGACGACGGGATCGACGTCGCCGGTGTCGTTCTGGCTGAGAATCTGCGCCCCGGCCACGAGAGCCGACGCTGCGCCGCCGAAGCCGTTGAAGATGGCGACCATCTGCGGCATGGCGGTCAACTGGACCCGCCGGGCGGCGATTACGCCGATCAAGGCGCCGACGATTAAGCCGACGATTATCCACTCGTAAGTGACGATGTCGCGGTCGATGACGGTGAATACAACGGCGATCAGCATTCCCAACGCCGAAAGTCGGTTTCCGGCGCGTGCCGTTTCCGGCGACCGCAGCCAGATCAGTCCGATGATAAACAGCACGGACGCGACGATGTAAGCGGCGAGCGTTACGTTGTCGAGAATCTGTGTGGAGTCGTCCATGATCGGCGTTTAACGTCTTTCGTCGTCGCTGCGGTGGAACATGCGCAACATCCGGTCGGTCACTAGATAGCCTCCGACCACATTGATGGTTGCCAACGTCACTGCCACCACACCCAAGATCGCGCCGAGCAACCCTCCGACCGATCCGGCGACGATGATTGCGCCGACGATGACGATGCCGGAAATGGCGTTTGAACCGGACATCAATGGGGTGTGCAATGTGGGCGGGACACGAGTGATGGTCAGGTATCCGACGAAGATGGCCAAGACGAATACAGCCAGTGCGAGTAAGAGTTCCTCAATCGACATTTTCGCCTCCTGTGTTCATCGTCCGATGGTGTGACCGCGTATCGCGCCGTTGTGGGTTACGCACACCGCGTCCACGACTTCGTCCTCGAAATCGAGTGACAACGCCAGATCATCACCGATGATCAGCCTAAGCAACGACTCCAAGTTACGAGCGTAGGTAACGGACGCGTGGTACGGCATCAACGAAGGGACGTTTACGGGGCCTTTGACCGTCACGCCGTTGACGTCGACATCTTCGCCGGCGATCGTCGCTTCGACGTTTCCGCCAGTTTCGGCTGCGAGGTCGATGATAACGCTGCCGGGTCTCATTGCTGCCACGGTCTCGGTTTCGATAAGTAGCGGCGCTTGGCGTCCGGGGATCGCCGCGGTCGTGATTACGGCGTCGGCGCGGATGATGTGCTCGGCAAGGAAACGTCGTTGACGCGCATTTTCGTCTTCGCTCTGGGCTCTAGCGTAGCCTCCTGCCGCTTCGGCATCGTCTGCGTCAGGAGGCGCGATGTATCTCGCACCGAGGCTCTCCACTTGCTCGCCCGCTGCCGCCCTGACATCAAAGGCGTAGACATCTGCGCCGAGGCGTTTGGCAGTGGCGATGGCCTGCAATCCAGCTACGCCTGCGCCTAAAATCAGGACTCTCGCCGGCGGGATCGTGCCTGCGGCGGTCATCATCATCGGGAAGAAACGGCCGAGGGAGTCTGCGGCCATAAGTACCGATTTGTAGCCTGCGATTGATGCCTGCGATGAAAGCACGTCCATGCTCTGAGCGCGGGCGATGCGCGGCACCAGGCCCATCGCGAACGCGGTCACGCCAGCATCGGCCAGCGCGTCGATAGTGTCGGTGTCGCGCCGGGCGTCGAGAATTGCCGCCACGGCAGATCCGCTCTGCATCGCGGCGACTTCATCGTTCGACGGCTTACCGACGTGGAGCAGCAATTCGGACGATTCGGCGATTGCGGATGCCGATGATTCGAGCGAGGCGCCAGCGTCTACATAGGTCGCGTCCGGGAACCCTGCACGAACCCCTGCACCGCTCTGCACGACCACATCGTGCCCGGCGGACGCCAATTTCGACACCAGATCAGGCGATGCCGCGACACGGTTTTCGCCGGGCGCGGTTTCTCGATTAATGCCTATTTTCAAGGTGATTGCAGACTGAGTGGGAATGGGACAGGGGTTTCGGAATATTATGGTAACCGCTACGCTTGAAAAGCATTTTTGCTTAACCGACACAACCGGTTCTAACGCAGAACACAACCAAAGTACGAGGTAACTCGATGTACATGCTCCGACGGGTCTACAAGGCCAAGTACCGCCAAGGCAAGCACGTGGCTTCGCTGGTTCAGAAACAACAGAAAATCTACGAATCGGTCGGCCGATCGAAGGGCACGGTCTATTTCAACGCCGGAACGGTCCCGGGTGAGCCGGACCGGGTAGTGCTGGAGTGGACGCAAGATAACCTTGGGTCACCGTACCTTTCGGGCGGAAGCATACCGCGGGAAGCTCTGCAGGTCGGCGGACAGGTGCGAGAGCACATTGAGAGCCAAGAGATCGAGTTCTGGGAACTTATGACTCCCGCCAAGATGGACGACGTTTAGACGCGGCCATCTGCTTCATAACTTCCCACTGCGAGGACGCCGATGCGTCATAAGTGGGTCAACCTAATCCTCCTCACGCTCGTCGCTGGCGAGTTGGTGACTGGCGCGATCGGCTTGATGAGTGGCAACGCCCGCAACGAGATCGTGCTGCAAGCCCATAGTGTCCTCGGCTACAGCATCATCGCAGTTCTCGCCTGGAAAACGGCGCTCGCATTGCATTCGCTCAAACGCCCGGCCAGAGGAAGGCCGCGCAACGTCGCAATCGTCGTTACTGTGCTCCTTCTGACGACGCTGAGCATCGGTGTGGTTTGGAGCACTGGTGGATTTTGGTCGGTCGAAGGAATTACCGGCATGAGCTTGCACATCTATGCAGGCGCCGCCATTCTGCCTTTCATCGCTTGGCACGCGTGGGCATACACCGCCCGTTTTCGCGTCGGTTATAGCGCTGAGAGACGCGAGGTGGTACGTTTCGGGTCGGTACTCGTCGCGGGTACCGCCGCTTGGTTCGTAGGTGAGAATGTGATCCGGGCGATTCCTACACTAGGTGCCGATCGACGTTTCACCGGTTCCCACGAACGGCGCTCGTACGAAGGCAATCGCTTCCCTACTACATCTTGGCTCGACGACAAACCAGTTGAAATCGACACCGTCCAATATCGGCTCAACATCACGGATACCGACGGCGCATCTACCTCGCTGACACTTCTAGATCTCGAGAACGGCCGCCTGGGGACCGGATTCTCCGAAATCGAAGCGACTCTCGACTGCACGGGCGGCTGGTACTCGCACCAATTTTGGAGCGGCGTGAATTTGCTAGAGCTTCTCGAGGCGGCAGGAATGAATGCAGACGTACGGAGCTGCATCGTCCATTCGATTACGGGCTACACTCGCCGATACGCGTCGTCGGAGTTCGGGAACCTGATGCTGGCAACGCGAGTTGGCAATGAGCCATTGTGGCATGGACATGGAGCACCTGTTCGGCTGGTAGCGCCGGGAAGACGCGGCTACGACTGGGTCAAGTGGGTGGATGAGATACGGCTGACCGATTCGCCGCATTGGCTGCAGCCATGGTTGCCGTTGCAGTAGCGGTTTAGCGGAGGATTACGCCCGATTTTCGCGTACGCATTGATCCAAATCACCCGCTAATTTCCGTTCGTTTTCTTCACGCGCGTCCCGGATCGACGCCACGGTGTCGATTTCGCCTTCGAATCTTGGTAAGGATTCCCAATGTTCCCACCACTCTGCCTGCCGCACCTCACGTTCTACGGCTTGGAGGACTGTCGACTTGATCGTCGTATTTCGTTTTTTCGCGAGCCAACGGATGCGTTCATACAGATCGTCTGGAACATTTTTCACTTGCAAATTGGCCATAGTCCTTCGATTCTACGACCCGCATCGAAATCGCTATACTGCAGATCGTATTCTCAATACTCCAACCCGTGCCCAAACGGGTACAGAGTGTCCTCTTCGACATAGCCCGGCACGTCTGAATGTTGTCGCAGTATCGCTTCTGCGCTGTTCGCCAGCGCAAACGGTAGCTTGCCTTGTGCAGGATGTTTGCCAGTGAGCACATCCATCAGTGCAGCGTCGCTCGACCCGAAGGTCGCGATGACCGCGCCTGCGTTTCGCAGGCCGCTGGCTTCGTCCACGACAAATGGCTGGCGGAAGCGGATCGCTACGATAGTGCGGTCGGCTCCGATTTCCGACATCACGCCGTTGATGTCGGCCAAGCTAGGTGTGACCGTCCACGAGTTGGACTTGTCCATGTCGGAGAAGGCGATCATATCCAGCTCTTCCGGGTCGGGTACGGGCAGGAATCCACCGCCGATCTTGCTGTTGTTGCCGATCACAACGCGAATGATGGCGTAGTCGGTTCCATCGGGAACTGACGGCCTGGACTCACCAGTGTCAGCATCGTGGTCACCAGAGACGACTTGATATTCGTTCCAGTCGGAACCGCCGACCATTACCGGATCCATGCCCATGACGTAGATCTGTTTGGTAACAGGTTCAATCTCCGGTTCATCGGTCGGATCTTGATGAAAACCGAGCATCGCGAACGGGTTTGGCTGCGGTTTCGGCGACGGCATCGCCATCGGCAGCACGTTGTTGCGGTTTTGGAGGAGGACGATGGCCTTACGTTGCGCTTCGTTAGCTTTGGCTTGCGTTATGCGATTGCCGAGGATGTACCCGGCACGATTCGGCTCTACAAAGGGGTTCTCGAACAGGCCGAGTTTGAACTGTTCGGTGAGCAATCGGCTGACCGCTTGATCGAGGCGTTGTTCGGAGATAATGCCGGAGTCGATAAGCGACATCATCTGCTTGTTGTCGCTGAACCCGGACAATACGTCCACTCCAGCGTTGATCGCCATCGCTACCCGCTCCGCCACGGGTTTGTCTTCGACGCCCCAAGGCATCGTTGTGGCGATTGCCGTATCAGAGTTGACGTTGCCTTCAAAGCCTAGCTTCTCTCTTAGCAACTCCGTCGTGATACCTTTCGAGAACGACATGCCGACATCGTTCGGCAGGTACCTCTGCCCCACCGGCACGCCGTAGTACGGCATGATGGCCGAGACGCCGGCTTCGATTGCGGCGATGAATGGTTTGAAGTGGTAGTCGAAGTTGTCGCCGGGATAGGTTTGATACTTTCCAAACTCGAAATGCGGGTCGCTACCACCTTCTTGCGGCCCGCCGCCGGGGAAGTGCTTCATCGTGACTTGAACGCTGCGATGGTTCAGCGTTTCGCCTTGGATGCCCTTAACGAGAGCCGTGGCAATCTCGCTGACCAGATCGGCGTCTTGTGCGAATGTCTCGGTGATGCGGAACCACCGGGGTTCGGTCGAAAGATCGAGGCAGTAGCCATACATTCCACGGATGCCGAGCGCCACCCATTCACTCGCGACCGTTCGGGCGAATTCGGTGATGAGGTCCATATCGCGGGTCGCTGCCAAACCTGCCTCTTTCGGCCACGCCGAGAACGCGCCGACGGAGGCGTCCAATCCGCCCATGCCACCTTCTTCGAAGTGGTTACGAGGGTTGGATTTGAAGAGAGCTGGAATGCCGAGACGCGTAGATTCGCACATCTCTTGCACGGCGTTGGTGAACTGCGCCATTTCGTACGGGGTGACTTGCACGCCGAAGAAAGGATGGCCGGATTCGGACGGCGAGTTCGTGACGGTGTTGCGGAGGATGAAGCGGCGCATTTGCTCCTGATCCACTAATTTTCCCGCCAGATCCGGCACTTGACCGCCCGCGTCGGCGTTCAACTGGTCGATCATCAGCATTCCGGCCTTCTCGTCCAACGTCATTTGAGAAAGCAGGTCGGCGACGCGCACCGCAACTGGTTGTCGCCAGTCTTCGTAGACGTCAATCTCGCCGTTTTTGTTGAGATCTCTGAACGGAAGTCCGTCGTCGTAGAGAAGCTCAACTGATCGCGCCTGAACCTCCGGCCGTCGCCGGGAATCGCGTTGTACCAAAGCAGATGCCTTTCGTTATTTGATTTGTCCGCGATCGCCGCGGGGATTGACGACTACCTATGCATCCATCATCTGGATGCAAACCGCGCCTGGAATGGATATCATGTGCCCGATGTGGCCCAGCTTTCCGGTCTCGGCATCTCGACGGAAGGTGTGGATCGTACCCGAGTCTTGGTTCTCCGCAAGTACCCACGTTCCCGTTGGGTCAATGGCGAAGTTGCGGGGTGTGTTGCCGTGGGTCCATTGGTTGCCGATGTAGTAAAGCATCCGAGCGTAAGGATCCCAGCCGTAAATCACCAACGTGTCATGTCCTCGGTTCGAACCATAGACATGCCTACCGTCTGGCGAGACGTGGATGTCGGCGGTGCTGTTGCCGTCCGCGTAGACCACGTCGGGTCGCACAGTGCCGACCCAGTGAGATTCCGTCAACTTGCCGCTGTCGGCATCGACGTCGTATCCGCTGATGGTCAAACCGATCTCATTGATGGCGAACGCCGCGGTGCCGTCGGGATGGAACGCGAAATGGCGCGGGCCCTCGCCCGGCCTGGAATCGGCGGAGGCGTCCTCGTTCAGTACGATCTTGCCCGCGTCGTGATCGATGTCGTAGACGCACACCTTGTCCAAGCCCAGGTCACAAACGATCAACTGGTTGTTGCTCGGGGCCATCGTTACGGAGTGGGCGTGCGGTTCGTTTTGGCGGTCTGCCTGAACCATGCTCCCGCCGACATGCTGGTGAAAGTCGCAGGCTTCGTTCAAGCTGCCGTCGTCGTTTATTGCGAACATTGCGACGCTGCCACCAGCGTAGTTGGCTACGAAGAGGTACTTGTCGTTAGCCTCGACGACGAGGTGGCACGGGCCGGTCCCTTTGGTCGACTCTTTGTTGATGAGCGACAGCTTGCCATTCTCGCCGATCGCATATGCGTGGACTCCGCCCGCGTCGTCGCCGTCGAAATCGTTGACTTCGGCTACGGAATATAGATACCTCCCGTTCGGATGTATCGCGACGAAGGACGGATTTGGCCCACTGTCCGTCGCCACCGACAGCTCGGTCAATCGTCCGGTCGCACCGTCAAGCCGACAGGTGTAGATTCCCTTGGCTCCCAGATTGGTGTACGCCCCGACGAAGATTAGTTGGTCTTTAGGATGTCCCATTCTCTCGTTCCGCCTTTCAGATTGGCCTCAATGGTCTCGTATTCTGCGCTGAAAATGATAAGCGACAATCCTCTTTCCCGTTTGGCTGATAAATTAGATGTCAGTGTTCTGAGCACTTGATCAAGTCAACACACCCGCACGAGTAGCGCATGAAACCAGCACCATTCAACGCCGTCAAGAATCTGGAAGTCAACGGACGCAGTTATGCGTATTACGACCTCGCAGCACTCGAAGAAGCTGGTCTATGCGATGTATCGACGTTGCCATTCTCGATCCGCGTTTTGCTGGAAAATGCACTCCGTAACGCTCACAACGGCCCCGCGACCGAAGATGACGTACGTCTCGTTGCTGGTTGGTCACCAGATCAGACCCCGCCGACAGAGTTCCCGTACATGCCGGGGCGCGTCACCCTACAGGACTTCACTGGCGTACCGGTCATCGTCGATCTGGCCGCGATGCGCGACGCCGTCGCGGCAAAAGGCGTCGCTCCAGGCATCATCAACCCTGTCGTCCACTCCGATCTGGTCATTGACCACTCCGTCCAAGTCGACTACTTCGCCTCTGAAGGCGCGCTCGCCCGCAACATCGACCTCGAGTTTGAGCGCAACGTCGAACGTTACAAGCTACTCAAGTGGTCGCAGTCAGCTTTCAATAACTTGCTCGTGGTGCCACCCGGAACCGGCATCGTCCACCAAGTCAACCTCGAGTTCTTAGCATCAACCGTCCTCACGACCGAAGTCGAAGGCGAAACCATCGCCTTTCCCGACACCTGCATCGGCACTGACTCGCACACCACGATGATCAACGGCCTCGGCGTGCTCGGTTGGGGCGTCGGCGGCATCGAAGCAGAAGCCGTGATGCTCGGCCAGCCCTACTACATGCTTGTCCCGGAAGTCGTCGGTGTGAAACTTGCCGGCAGTTTGCCGGAAGGCGCTACAGCGACAGACCTCGTTCTCGCCATCACAGAGGTGCTCCGAAACGTCGGTGTAGTAGAAAAATTCGTCGAGTTCTACGGCCCCGGCATGGCAACACTGCCCGTCGCGGATCGCGCCACTATCGGAAACATGTCGCCTGAATACGGCGCCACATGCGGCTTCTTCCCCGTCGACGACCAGACTCTCGACTACCTCCGGCGAACCGGCCGCTCCGAAGAGACCATCGCCTTGGTGGAAGCCTACGCAAAAGCGAATTTCCTCACGCCGACCGAATCCGACGATCCCCAATACACCACCGCCATCGAGTTCGACCTCTCCGATGTTGAGCCCAGCATGGCCGGCCCCAAACGGCCGCAAGACCGGGTGCTGCTGAGTCATGTATCGGAGAACTTCCGCACAGCATTTCCGGACGCCTCCGCCAACGGCGCAGATGTCTCTGACGGTTCAGTCGTCATCGCTGCCATAACTAGCTGCACCAACACCTCGAACCCTTCAGTGATGGTTGGTGCCGGCCTCCTGGCCCGCAATGCCGTCGAACGCGGACTAGATCGAAAATGGTGGGTTAAGAGCAGCCTCGCACCCGGTTCAAAAGTCGTCACTGACTACCTTGACCGCGCCGGCCTAACCGATCCCCTGGAGACACTCGGCTTCCAAACCGTCGGATACGGATGCACAACCTGCATCGGAAACTCCGGCCCGCTTCCGCAAGAAGTCGCCGACACTGTTACCGACCACGACCTCGTCGCTGCTGCTGTCCTTAGTGGCAACCGCAATTTCGAGGGTCGCGTCCACCCGCAAGTAAAAGCCAACTACCTCGCATCACCGATGCTCGTTGTGGCCTACGCGATTGCCGGACGTATCGACGTCGATCTCACCCGTGACGCGCTCGGATCTGATGAAGACGGCAACGAAGTGTATTTGTCCGACATCTGGCCCAGCCAAAACGAGATCGCCCAGACCGTCGCCAGCGCCGTCGGCGTCGACCAGTTCAACGACCGCTATGGCGCCGCCGTATACGAAGGCCCCGAGCAGTGGCAAGAACTAGAAACCGCCACAGGCGAGCTCTTCCAATGGGATTCTGGCAGCACCTACATCCAACCGCCGCCGTACTTCGAAGGTTTTGAACTCGAACCAGAGCCGCGTGAAAGCATTGAAAATGCCCGCGTTTTGGTCAGCGTCGGCGACTCCGTAACCACCGACCACATCTCCCCGGCTGGAAGCATCCCGCCATCGGCTCCGTCAGGCCAACACCTGATTGGCAACGACGTCCCTCGGCGCGCCTTCAACTCCTACGGCTCTCGCCGCGGAAACCACAACGTCATGATGCGCGGCACGTTCGGGAATATCCGACTCCGCAACCAACTTACCCCCGACTACGAAGGCGACTGGACGGTCTACCACCCGACTGGCGAAACGATGCGCATCTATGATGCCGCTGAACGCTATCGCGTTAATGGTGTCCCGCTCATCGTGTTCGCGGGGAAAGAATACGGTACTGGTAGCTCTCGAGACTGGGCCGCCAAGGGTCCGATGCTCCTAGGCGTACGGGCCGTTATCGCCGAATCCTTCGAGCGCATCCACCGATCCAACCTTGTTGGTATGGGAGTGGTACCTCTGCAATTCGTCAACGGCCAGACTGCCAAGTCCCTCGGCATCGATGGCACCGAATCATTCACCATCGAAGGCATCGCCGGTACCGTCGAACCGGGCGCAACCATCACCGTAACCGCAACCTCGGAAGACGGCACGACCTCAACTTTCGAAACACTCTCACGCATCGACACCGCAATCGAAGCCGAATACTACGAGCACGGTGGACTTCTGCCCTACGTGTTGCGCGAGATGATTGAGCAAAACTAATACCTCCCTCTTGATGCCGATATCGGAATTCGCGGAGAGTGATTTTCCTATCAGCAATCCGTTGACCAGTCCTACAACCCGCGATAGTCCAACATTCAAACCGCCAACACTGCCAACAGTAGTCGTGCGAAGGGTCGTGGTTCAAAGGGCGTATGGCACAACATACGCACTCGGTCGCCGCGTCCCGCCAAGCGGCACTTAAAGCCAAGTCGCATTCAAAATCCACGCACTGGACTTGCGTCATTCGTTCCAACAGCGTAGTTTTGATCCAACTCGGCCTCAGCCCCCCCCCGTTGTCATAGTTCGGTTTCGCCGATCCATCAATCTCAATTGCAAGCGCGTTGAAACTGGCGATGTCTGCGTCGAAAGTGGGTTCTTTAAGTCACCAAACACCGATCTCTACGATTAAATCGACGGTTTCGCGCATTTTTAAGGGAAGCGGCCAGCGAATTAGCTACCCTCGCAATACCACGTCTGCTCGTCTGAGGCGTCTAGAAGGTCGACGACCAAGTTTGAACCACGTCTTGCACTTTTCAACCGCGAAGGAATAACCACCCGGCATATGAAGTTCGGTTGCGTTCGCTATGGATTGCTTGACCGATTCGTGAAGGCTGATGTCAGTTTCGGACCTCACAGCCATCGAACTGTTACGTAGGGATATAACTCATAATTAAAGAATTGAATGCCGTTCACAAAAGATTCAGGTCAATATCAACAGTGTCTAGCAACGCAGCGTGATAAAGTTAAAGCATAAAAACGAACAGAACCCGAGCGTAAGTTACTAAGTCTGTGCACCGGGAGGTTCGTTTTCCATTCGCCTGATTGTAGCCCCGCTACAACAAGACTCATTGTCTGGAGGACGAGATGACAAGAGTTGCGGCTTTCTATTCGAGCAATCCTGCTGATCCTCAAGTGCATCATGTCTGCAACACATGCCCGTCGGGGAAACAAATTCCCCAACTAAATAAGCGAATTGGGACAAACGGATATCGTCGCTGCAAAACGTGCGATGACAGGATAACTGCTGGGACCTGCTAGGTAATTCGTTCTCGTTTTGCCTTACGTGTTGCGGCAGATGATCGCGCTGAGCGGCGAGTAGGGCTTCAGTCGGCCCCCATTCCTGATGCTTCTAGCGACGGAACGCCGTCGCGGGCTTCGGGTGCCACTTCAGATGCTCCCGACTGCTGAACACGTTCTGGGGTTTTGGATACCACTTTCGCTTCCCCCATCCGCGGCTCGTTTTCGTGGACGTTGAATCCGCTTCCGCTTCTTCCAGCAATGGTTCGTATTCTGACGCTCGGACTTCGGATTTGGCCACCACCGGATGCGGTCCACGATCGTGTATTCGGGGCTTTGATTGTGGGTTGAGTTCGTATTCTAGGCAGGCCGTTAGGTCACGGTGCTTGAACTCGAACCCCGCGTTGATCAACTTCTCCGGTATCACCAACGCACTGTTGATCGCCAACTCTTGAACGTAGTTCCCGATGACTATCCGAGCCACAACCGCTGGCAACCAACCAAAACTCGGTTTGCCCAATGCGTCGCCGATCGCCCGCGTCAATTCGATGTTCCGAACCACACCAGGGGATACCACGTTGATTGCACCTTCCAGACTCTCCACACCAGCGATAAACAGCAACGCTGATACCGCATCATCCAGATGAATCCAAGGCGTCCACTGCCGACCATTACCAAGTCGGCCACCAAATCCTCTCCTGAACGGTTTCGCCAACACCGGCAAAGGCCCTCCATCGCCGCTCATCACAATTCCGAACCGCACTGTCGAAGTCCTCACGCCGAACTCCGATGCACTTTCAGTCGCTGCCTCCCACGGTACCGCGATGTCGGCGAGAATCCCCTCTCCCCGCGCGCGCGACTCAGTCAACTGCTCGTCACCACGATCCCCATAAATCGCAACTCCCGACGTCGTAATCAAGACATTCGGCGGAACCTCCATCCGTCTGCAGATCTCCACCAGCGTCTTAGTCGTCACGATCCGACTACTCGAAATCAACTCCAAGTAACTCTTAGTCCAACGCTTCGCCACCGACGCGCCTGACAAGTTGATCACGGCATCGATGTGACCAAGAACCTCAACATCCACCGAGTCGGGATTAGTCGGGTCCCATCGCATCTCCACCACATCCACATCGGGTTTTGGTTCCCGCCGGACCAGATGAACTATCTCATCGCCGCGGTTACGCAAGCGGTCCGTTAATGCTTGACCAATGTAACCGCTCGCACCAGATATAAGAACCCTCATACTTCAATCATAGAGCGGCACCACCATCCACCGTAATCATCGACCCCGTGACCCCGCTCGCCTCGTCCGAAGCGGCAAATAAAAACGCATTCGCCAAGTCTTCCGGCATCATCATCCGACCCATCGGCGTCCCCCCAACTCGCCTCGCAAGGTTCTCCGGATTGTCAATGCTAGTCGACTCATCATTCGGACTATGTGGATTATTGCCCCTTATGAAAGGGGTGTCTACGTGGCCTGGCGAGATGATGACGGAGCGGATGTTTTCCTTCGCGTAACTGGCGGCCGCGGCGCGATTGAGTCCGACCATCCCCATCTTCTGAGCGGCGTATGCAGGCGAACCGCCGCCCGGACGAATCGACGCCAACGAGCCCATGTTCAGAATCGCTCCACCGCCCGCGCGTCGCATCGACGGCACCACTGCCTTGATGCCGAGAAACGCGCCCGTCAGACCCGTCTCCATGATGATGTTCCACATCTCGAGCGTTTGGTCGTCGAAGCTGACGCGGAAGTTGGCCCCGGCGTTGTTGCAGAGAATGCTGACGGGTCCGAACTCATCCTCGGTTGCACGGACACACTCCGTCCATGCCGCTTCGTCCCGAACGTCTAACTCATGGGCGATCGCCCTGCCTCCGACGTTGACAATGTCGTTACGTACCGCTTCACCAGCCTCCAAGTTGAAGTCGGCAACACAGACCGCAGCGCCGTGCTCGGCGAACAGCCGGGACTGTGCACCTCCCATCGCTCCACCGCCACCCGTCACGATGGCGACCTTACCCGCCAGTCGCTCTCCGAAATTGGTTGTTGACATTGACCGCGCCCCCGCAGATTGTGTGTAACGCCTGAAATGTTACACGCAATCCCACAGCCAATCTCGTCAAAAGTTAGGCGGCACGATCAATCATGATGTTCGTGCTCGGTCGGTGTAACCAAACCTAGCATCGCGCCTTGCGGGTCGGATATTACCGCGATCCGACCGATGTGCGCCAACTGATTCGGCACCGTAATCGTCGTGCCACCACTCGATTCGGCAAGCTCAACTGTTGCATCAACGTCGGCAACGTGGAAGTAGATGATCCAGTGGTTCGGCGTCCCCTGAGCCGCAACATCCTCCGCCATTTCCGTGATACCAACCATCGGCTCGTCGCCCAACATCAACACATCGTTGTAGCCGCCGCCGGGAGTGGGCCCTGAATCGTGCCCTAGTCCTAGCAATTCCCGATAAAAACTCGTCGATACCGAGCGGTTCCGAATTATGAGTTGCGCCCAGGTGAAGGTGCCGTGCTCAAACATCACGCCGGCACCGATGTGTTCCTTGGCCTGCCAAAGAATCGTGTCATTGCCATTCGGATCGGCAACTACGGCAACCCGACCTTGGTCGGCCATATCCATCGGCGGCATCGTCAACGAACCGCCGAGTTCGGAGGTTTTTTCAACAGACTCATGAACGTCATCAACCGCCCAGTTGAACGCCCAAGCGGCGGGCGCGTCCGGTTCGCCGAGGTTCGGTGCTATCACTCCAGCCAACTCGTCACCGATCTTGGCATTGAACACGACGGGGCTGTCCGGCGCACCAGGGAACATCTCAGCTTCCTGGTACTCCCAACCGAACAGCGTGGAGTAAAACTGCTTACCGCTATCGACGTCTGTCGTGCCAAGACAGATCCAGCAAGGCGTCCCTTGCTTGTAGCTTTCAATCTTCACTTGGCGGTTTCTTTTCGCTGTTCAACTACCCTGCTGACGGCGACTGCACGCCGAACTGCGCTCCTTGCGGGTCCTGCATGTAGCCGATCGTTCCCATCGGACCCAAATCTGCTGGCCCCATGTAAACCATCCCTCCGTTCGCCGTCGCCGCATCACAAACTGCCTGCGCGTCGTCGACTCTGAAGTAGATCTCCCAGTGAGACGGGACTCCCATATCGACCAGTTGCTGCGGCATGTCCATGATGCTTGCAACTGGCGCACCGTCTACCACCAACTGGTGAACAGTTCCGCCACCCGGAGACGGCATCGCGTCCCTTGCAGCGTCGATATCGAGCAACTCTGAGTAGAAAGTTGCGGTCGCGTCCTTGTCTGTAGTCAACAGCAGGGTCCATGTCAACGCCCCGTGTTCGTCACGAACCTCGGACCCGATATGTTGCATCGGTTGCCAAAACATGACTACAGCACCGACCGAGTCCTGGACAACGATCATGCGTCCGGCATCGAACACATCCATCGGTCCCATGAGCAAGGTTCCGCCCAACGCGGGAACTCGGTCGGCAACCGCGTCCACATCATCTACGGTGATGTAAACGTTCCAATGCGGCGGAATTCCTTGTGGAGATTCTTCCGGTTGCTGATTTGCGATGGCAGCAGCGGCAGAATTGCCGATCTGGGCCAGGGAATAGAACTGCCCATCACCCATATCGTTGTCTTCATATTCCCATCCGAAAAGGGTTGAGTAAAACCCCTTGGCAGCGTCTTGATCTGAGGTCGACAGGTCCGCCCACGACGGTGTTCCGTGTTTGTAGCTTTCAATTTTCGGCATTTGGTTTGGCCTTTCTCGCCTGAATTTCGCTGTGCATTGGACGCGCCGAACTGAAGCTCGGCGCGTCCCGTCGCCAATTTGTGATTACTCCATCGGTTGCATCGAGAGGATGCTGAACGTTGCGCCCTGTGGATCCATCAACACCGAGAATCTGCCCGGCGGGATGTTCGTCGGCGGTACGCATATTTCTCCGCCCAATTCCGCCGCCTTGGCCGCCGAAGCGTCGCAGTCTTCGACGTGGAAATAGACCATGAAATGCGACGGCATATCGCCCCAGCTTTCGTCCATATCCATCATCCCACCCCGATCTGGTTCAACACCGTCGATCTTCAACCAGTGATACTCGTACTCGACATCACCTTCGGCATCTTCGCCATCGGTTGGCGGAAGGGTTAGATCCACTCGCTGATACCGCGATCCAAACACATGACCGATAAATTCATTGATACCCGCAACATCCCGCGTGTAGTACTCCGTCCACACAACTCCGCCTACCTCGCCCCAAGCCTCATTTTCGACACCTTGATCTCCACTCCACACAACAAACGGTGCGCCTTCAGGCGTCAACAGCAGCGACTTCCTGCCACCACCAGCAGGATCGTCGAAGGCCGGCATGATGACACTTCCGCCCTTCTCGACGGCGCGCCCCATCGCCGCATCGGCGTCGTCAACCCAGAACGTGTTCACCCAATTCAGCGGACCCGGCGGCAAGGGCATCCCCTCGTGATGCGTGTAGACGCCACCGACGACCTTGTCGCCCAACTGCGCCCGAGTGAAAACACCTTGCGGGCTCGACATGAGATCGTGCCATTCCCAGCCGAGCAATTCCGAATAGAACTTTTTGGTCGCATCGACATCCTTCGACGCCAAATCCCACCAAACCGGTGTGCCTTGCACATGCATTGACGAATTGCTCAAGTGATTCTCCTGATAAATCCTGTTTCCCGGCGACTATCCATCACGTCCAACACATCAGGATAAAACCCTCCAGTGACGCGACGTTGCCCCGTGAGCACCTATTCTTATGCAGGTCGTAACGGCTACCCTGCAGGTTGCCACAAACTGAATCGCACGCCTTGAGGATCGATTAGCGGCGCTAGTGAACCGTGTGGGACGTCGATTACGCCGAATGCTAGACCGGCACCAAGCGACTGCGCCTTTGCCACTGACGAGTGAATATCTTCGACCATGAAATACGTCGCCCAACTCGCTGGCATCGACGCCTCCGGCAACTGAGCGAAGGCGCAAGGCATCTGCTCGCCGTTGATGGAAAGCATCGTCAGAGTTAATTCCGCACCCGAACCATCATCGGAAGGGACGGTCATCTCCTCGAAACCCGCACCAAAAACTTCCGAGTAAAACTCCTTCGCCGCCACCAAATCACGCGTGTGATACTCCACCCAACACACCGCGCCCCGCTCACTGAAAACATCCGCACCGTAACCCATCAAGCTCTGCCACAACCCGAACACCGCACCCTCCGGCGTCGCAACCGTCGCCGTCACACCCCATCCATCGGCGTTGTGAGGCTCGGATAGCACGCGACCTCCGTTCGCCTCGATGCGTGTGGCAGTCGCTTCCGCGTCGGTCACATATACGCGGTTGATCCATACACCGGCAACGCCGTTTGCACCATCGTCCACAAACATCCCTGCGATATTCGCGTCACCCGTAATCGCCATGTGGTACGTGCTGCCACCGGACATCGGCACATCAGCCCATTCCCAACCGAAGAGTCCGGAATAGAACGTCTTGGCTCCGGTGGGATCAGGCGTAGCCAAGTCGAACCAGATCGGGTTGCCTTGGAGTTGGGGCATTTGTGGTGTCAAATTGGGCAATCTCCGTCTCGTCAAAACCGAGAAACTGAACCTAGGATTTTGCTGGCAATAACCGATTTGCCTACTCGATCTTGTCGAAATCAACATCGCCACCAGCCATAAAGTCAATGCTCAGATGATGATATCTGAATAGCGAAGTACCGATCGTCGGTTCATTCCCAATCCCGTGGATTGGGACGGCCCTGACGATGTTCCCTATGGCGACCTCGCCTGAAAACAATAGAACATTCGCAACCTCAGCGTTTGCTAGCTCGACAACGTGAGCTCCAATGGGTAACAAACCTAAGTCCTCAACCACCGTCGTTGGAAGCGAAATGTATCCGTTGAACCCGGTATCGATCAGCGCCGTCTGCCTAACGGAACGGCCGGACCGCCCTGCAACCGAAACCTCAGCATACGCGCACAGACCACGGTGCCCGTCCTGCACGAAACCGACCTTCACACTGACTCGATCGCCCGGACGGAGGGCATCCTGAACGTAGTAATAGTCAGGTGCCGAAGAGTGAACGGTTCAGCGTCCGGCAACCTATCCAATAACTTTTCAATTCCCTCCAACATCTCGTCATGCACCTCCCAAGCCCCACTGTTGGCATCGATTGTCACGAAACGCCCTTTGTCAGCGTCGCTCAACTCACCCTTAATGCTTTCGTAGTAGTATGCCTTAGCCCGAGCCGCGGTGGAATCGATCTCGTCTCTCGTTCTCAACATATTCGTAAATCCTCTGTGCCTTGGTACCACAAATTCTATACATGTACCACGTCCCTCTATTTATTCAACCCCCGCATCATCCCTCGCAGATACTCGATCTGCCCCAAATGCTCCGCTTCCTCACATAGCAAGTGCCCGAGTACCCACGCGTACGTGATCGGGTCGTAGCGCGGATGGGTGATTTCGATGCTTAGATCCGCTTCCTGCATCTCATTGGCAAAATACTCCGAAGTCCCCTGCCGAACCGCCGCGTAGTACTCCATCACCTTGGGAACATTGAACGCCGGCATCGCCCGGATGTCCTCCGCCGTTTGACCGAAGCCGTTTGTCGGCTCTTCGACACCGCATCGCTCCGCCCAACCATCGCGATCCCAAATCGACTCCGAATTCCGAAGCCGAACGTTGATCCAGTTGTCCTCCACTCGCGCCGTGTGCCACACCATCCAGTCGATGGTGTTCGACTCCAACGCCGGGCGCCAGTGGAGCTCATCCTCGGAAAGTCCGTCGAGTGCCTTCTTCAACTTGGCGAAACACTCGTTCAAACCGGAATCGATTGCTACTAGGAACGGCTGCATGGCGATACCCCTCACATTGAGTTTCGAAATCTATAGACCACAGACAGTTGAAATCATCCTACATAACATCGGTCCGCGAACCTCCAATTGGTCCTTGAACGACTCCTATCCTCCCAACCCGCGCATCATGCCCCGCAGATATTCGATCTGCCCCAGATGCTCGGCCTCTTCGCACAGCAAATGCCCGAGCACTCCTCCGTACGTGAGCGAATAATTCCCCGATTGTGGGATCTCCTTCAATGGATCAGTCTCTCGCATTTCGTTGGCGAAATATCCCGACGTCCCCTTCCGCACCGCTTCGTAGTACTCCATCACCAAAGGCACGTCAAATGCCGGCATTGTCCGAATCTCATCCGCCGAATGTCCGAAGCCACTGCTCGTATCGTCACCACCGATACGCCCCACAAAGCCATCGCGGACCCAAATCGACTCCTTGTCCCGCAACCTCAGATTGATCCATTCGTCCTCCGCCCTAGCCATGTGCCACACCAGCCAGTCGATAGTGTTTGATTCGAGTGTGGGCCGCCACGACAACTCAACGTCACTCAACCCATCTAAAGCCCGCTTCAACTTCTCAAAACACTCGCTCAGTCCAGCGTCGATCGCGATTAGGAACGGTTGCATCAGAGTTTCCGCTACCCATCCAATCCGCGCATCATCCCGCGCAGATACTCGATCTGCCCAAGGTGCTCTGCTTCCTCGCACAGCAACCGACCCAAAATCCGACCGCCGGTCCAACCACGGAAGTTCGTGTGGTCGATAACCCGTGACAAATCAGATTCTCGCATCACGTATTCGAAATAGTGCGATGTCTTACAGCGAACTGAACGGTAGTACTCCATCGCCAACGCAACATCGATCCGTCCCATGGCTCGGATCTCAGCCATCGTCATCCCGGCGCCCGCACTCGTCGTCGCAATCCCCAGACGCTCGCCCCAACCATCCCGCTGCCAGATCGGATCGCGATTCTGCAGCACGACGTTGATCAGATTGTCCTCTACCCGCGCCATGTGCCAGACCATCCAGTCGATGGCATTCGATTCCAACGTAGGATGCCAAGACAACTCATCTTCGCTCAACCCATTCAGCGCCCGGGTTAGCTTATCGAAATGCTCGTTAACACCGCTATCGATGGCCTGTAGGAATGGTTGCATCAAAGTCTCCTCTCATTCGAGTTCACAGCAATTCAGGATAAATCTTCCCCAAAACATAGAACCCAAATCGGATCGCCCCATCGTCTGCTTAAACTCAAGATCAGCGGCCCTGCCGATGCTGCCAACATCTCGAACGCTCGCCCGATGGAACAAATCCTTTTGCTTAAACGTCTTTTGAACAGATTGCGATGCGCACACCAGCCGCGGTTCAGTCAAAGGAACACCGACCGCAGCATTACGAGACGCGACCTCACGACACGAGTGTCGTGCGTAGCCTTCACCAACCGAGCCTTTGAATCGCAGGAATAATGAACAGGAAAACTCTAACCGCTCTCTGCTTGGCGATCTTCGCCGCCACCGCGATGGCATGCGGCGACGCGCACGTCTCGCCACAAAATACGGACCGAACCCCGTCGTTGTACGCGCCTGGTCAACAACCAACCGTTTCAAGCTCAGTCGAACCGTCCGATGATCTGGTGGAATCGCCGAACAAGAACACCGATCCGACGCCCCTCCCTACCACGGAACCTGTCGCCTCGTATCTGGAAGCAACGGTGGAACCGTGCGCACGAGTACCCGATTCCAACTTGGACCCGTGCGAAAGAAGACGTTGGACCATGATAAGTTTCGATAACGATTTCAGTCACCCAGATCAAAAGGAAGTCTTGATAATCGAGCGGGAGATAACGTTGATCTACCCGCCGATGACGACTCGCGAATCCGTACGATACGCATTTGAATCTGAATTAGGAAGCACCAATCCGAGCCACAGACGCGCTCCACATGTCGTAGTTCGCGGCGTCTACATCCCCGACACAACTCGTTGCAAGTTTCACGAAAGGCAGGTCGTGCTAAATTCATCTGGCGGCATCAAGTTTACAGATCCAACGAAATCCCCTGGCTACGCTCAAGAAATTGCATGTTATGTGGATTTTCAGGTGAGCGAGTTCTTGGTCGGGCGTGGACCTGCGAGGTTGACCGTCCGTCCGTGGTATAAAGTCCTGATTGCGGGCAACAAAGACAACGAGCTTTTCAAATCAGAAGAATATGAGAAACATTTGGTGGCGCATGTTTCTCCCAGATGGGAGGGCCGTGAGTTCGTTCTGTGGCTCGGCATCAATCAAAACCTTGCGGCAGAAGTATGGAGCGTCACTGGAATTTCCGATGTGCAGCGTCGTGAAGACGGCGAAATAGTCGCTGTCAATCCCGTGTTGGGCAAGTTCAGACCGGAATTCATCAAGCCATACTTGGATCGTCTGGAACCGACTTTGGAGGAATACAGTCGCGACGTCGTGTCGGAACACGCGGAGGTGAGCAGCGAATTGAGCTTCACGATAGTTGAAGATGCCAACATCGAGTATCTCCGTGAACACTTGTCGAAAGTAGGAATTTACGACCAGGAAGAGATCGAGATTTCTCCTCCTCCACCAATTTCTGAATGACCTATCAACCACGGACCGAAAGAAAACCACAACCAATGAAAACCAACCACATCACCACCCCCATCCTAATCCCCGCAGTCGCGCTCCTGCTCCTTGCGGCCGCGTTCGTCGGGTACCAGGCAGTCTCGGCGCAGATCTCGCCGGGCTCGCTCGGCGACCTGCCTTCGGCTCCGACGGGCCTTATGGCGGAGCCGGTCGACGGCCTCGTGCACCTGAGCTGGGACGCGCTCGGCGACGACTCGATCACCGACATTCATGTCAGCCGCACGGTCGACGGCGAGGAAGCCGGCGGACACTGGCACGCCAATTGTATGCAAACCACAACCGTATGATGTAAGCGCTGTGATAGCGCTGTATCAATCGAGGTCAGGCCATGAAGGCGAACAAACGCATCCACCCAACACATCTGATCTTCATCGCTATTCTTGTAGCGGCATTTGAGGCAGCCTGCGTGCCAGCTGATGAAATGAAGACGGTACCGTTCTCTGAAACGCCGCCCTGCACACCCTTTGAGGGATCGCCGACCGATCCCTGCGAACCCGACCTTGACGTTTCATACCACGGAGCAGGAGGCGGAAGCCAAGTGTCATGGGCCGACGCACCATCTCTGGAGGAGCTTGTTTTAGGACGAGGCGACCCTGGTATGTCCATTCATCTAGTGCTCCGTGGAACCGTAATTCCCGACGCCTCGCGATGCGCGCCGTACCCGAACAGATACCACGAGTTTCACGATCTGAACGAGTACATAGAAGCGACTGGACTACCCGAATTTTGGTTCCTCTGCCACTTGGAGGTAAGGACGAACGACTATTACATCGGCGAAGGGCCAGGACGTATCACGGTCACCGTTCACAACCTCTCGTATCAAGCGGAATGGTTCGATGGCTACGACGACGGTCAAATGAAGGCGCTTTTCAATGATTGGCAGCAGACGTTCGTAGAACTGCTAGAGGGTCGTGAAATGGTGATGTTCATAGGTCCCTCGCCGTTTTCCGCATTGGAAAGTTGGGTCTTGTGGCACGTCGCTCCGCTTGAGAGCGATGGCGGCGAAGTTATGGCTGTAAGGCCACGAAGTAGCCCAGGCGAACGAGTCTCTCTGACCCAGTTCGAAACCGAGATCGACACCGCACACGCGTCGCCGAAACCGATGGGCGGATATCGTTAGACCCCGACGCGCCTGCGCTCGTCGGTTCCATAGATGGATTGACCGATTATCTTCAAGCGATAAAGGCGTACGACGACCCAGTCGTTACGCCTGCCGCTCCACCGGCAATCAAGTGAATGAAAACCGATCCCCACACCGAAAAGACAACATCTAATGACCATGACTCGGAACCCGTCCAATCCCCATACCCATCGCAGCCCTTCTGCTCTTGGTAACCGCCATAATCGGCTTCCAAGTCGCATCAGGGCAGGTTTCGCCCAGCCTTTATGAAGGAGGTCCGCCGCGCGTCCTATCTGAAAGACACCGATATCTTTGGTTGAACCGAAAAACCGAAAGGAAAATCACCGATGATCGATTCGATCACCAAACCGGCCGCCGTGTCTGCCGCGGCCATCTAGCTCCGGGCAGCAATCGCGGTCAGCATACAAGCCGTGTCCGCTCAAGACCCGGTCGATCCAAACGACGCCGAGCCGTCCGCGGCGCCGACCGGACTGACCGCTGTCGCAGTCGACGGTCTGGTCGAGCTCAGCTAGGACGAGCATCCCGACGACACGATCACCGACGTCCACATTAACCCCGAGGTCGACGGCGAGGAGACGGGCGGCCACTGGATCCACCTCACGAACTCCGACGGCGGCACGACGTCGTACATCGACCTGCCACCCCCGTCGTAGATGACCCCCCTTCTCACACAACACCGGTCCCCTCTCCGACTCCGCGGGAAAGGACTAGGGTGACGGTGTCGGTGCGCCCAAGAGGACACAACCTACAACGACCCCACCGCAACCCTCCTCCCACAACAACGATCTCTTCTCACCTCCGTGGGGAAGAGTCAGCGTGCGGGCACCGACGCGTTCACCTACCCATCCACACCCCGCATCATACCCCGCAAGTACGCGATCTGACCCAGGTGCTGTGCCTCCTCCACCACGATGTGCCCCAACACCCACGCGCCACTCACCGCAACCTGCCGGCGCGGATGGTAGAACTCCTTGTTTAGGTCCTCAACCGGCATCTGATCGAGATGCGCCAACGTTGCTTCCCGGGCCGCCCGATAGTAGTCCATCATCTCGCTGATGTCCGTCTTCGGCATCGCCCGCATCATCTCCGCGGTATCCTCGCGGCCGTAGTCGTCGGGATCCATGCCGAAGCGTTTGTACCAGCCGTCTTTGACCCAGATGTCGTCGTCCTGTCGGAGCACGAGATTGACCCACCGGTCCTCAACGCGGGCCATGTGCCACACGATCCACTCGATGAAGTTGGCGTGAAGCGCCGGTTGATACCGCAACTCGTCTTCCGTAAGACCGTCTAAGGCCTTTTCGAGCCCCTCCATGTACTCGATCAAACCGCTGCGAACCGCGTCTCTGAAATCCGTCATCGTTTATCTCCTAACCCCCTTTGATTCCCCCTTGGGCATCAAGGGGGAGGGTTTCTCTATCCAACACTTTGTTTGGTTACCGCTTCGATCATCGCTTGGATGTAGCCGTTGGCAAACGCCCTACCGCGGTGCCCCCACGGGGTATCCTCGAACGTCTGCGGTACGTGGTCGTCGATGAAGAACGAGTCGTATCCAACCTCGTGATAGATCTGCATCGCCTTGTACATGTCGACATGGCCGGTGTTGATGAACTCCTCGCGGAACTTTGGCACCGGCTCCGACACGTTGCGGAAATGGACGTAGAGGATCTTATTGCGCTCGCCGAAATACCGAATCATGTCGTAGATACCGCCGTTCGCCGCATCCTCCATCTCCGAAAAAGTTCCCTGACAAAACTCAATCGCATTACAAGGCGAATCAACGATTTCGATCAAACGCTTATAAGAGTCGAACGACCGGAATAGCTGCGGAATCCCGCCCAGCTTCTCCACCGGCGGATCACACGGATGGATGCCGCACCTCACTCCCGCTTCCTCGGCGACCGGGGTGATGATCCGAATCCACTCCTCTAAACGCTCCCACATCTCCTCTTCCGTATGCTCTCGACCATGAGTGTTCGGCATCTTCAACGCCTCTTCGTAGTCGAATGCAGTCGCCAACGCACCACCACGTATCAACTCCGGCTCAGTCCGCCAAACATGCGAAGGCATCCAGTTGTAGCCGAAGATCGGAATGCCCGCGGCGCCGATGTTGCGCACGGTCTGGATCATGTTGTCGATTTGCCGCTCGCGATTCGGGCCGCCCAACATGATCTCCACGTAAAAATGCGTCGGCACGTTCTCCAGCGCCATCAGCTTCAAGCCTTCGCTCTCGACCTGCAATCGGAGTTTGACCAAATCGTTCACCGCCCACTTGCCGCCAGCATCCGGCAACTGCGGGGTATTCAACAACACATCCTTCACTCCGTACTGGGCTGCGAACCGCAGATACTCGCGACTCGGCGTACTGAACTGTCCAAATCCTGCTCGCATTTCACTAGCTCCAGTCAATCGTTCGGTTAGCAGTAAATTCGACTGATTGAACTCTACATTCAATCGGCGGCATGACGCAATTGACGGTCGTTTATCGTTGAATGACACCTGAGGTTTTGGCATCGAATTGGCGCGAATTCTAGTGACGTATGGAACGAAACACGGCTCAACCGCCGAGATCGCAACACGAATCGGACAACGTATGACCGCCGCCGGGTTCGACACCGACACTTTGCAAGCGAATCTCGGCATCGACATCACCAAGTACGACGCCCTAGTAGTCGGGTCGCCGATCTACGCCGAACAGTGGCTTCCCGAACCAACCCTGATCCTCTACACACACCGAGAACGCGTCGCAAGCATACCTACGGCCCTGTTCAGTGTAGGAATGATCGACGTCAAACACCCCGGCAAGCTGCGCGAAGAACACGACGCCTGGATCGAAAAAGCCTTCAACCACGAAGATATCCGACTCAACATCGTCTCGACCGGCACCTTCCTCGGCGCCTACTCCCGCAGCAACCTCCCAACTTGGTTGCGCATCATCGACTCGATCCTCCGCATCGCGCCGCAAGGCGACCACCGACAATGGTCCGAAATCGAACGCTGGGGCGACGAGGTCGCAGTGACACTTAGACGCGTGCTCGAGTCAGACATTTCCGACGAAAACGAACATTTCTAATGCTGATCGACATCCACACCCACATCCAGCAGCACGACCCGTCCGAAGTCGACGGCATGCTTCAACGCGCCGCCCAAGTCGGCGTAACCACCATCATCGTCGCCGGAACCACGATCGACGATTCCACCCGCGCCATCGCGCTCGCCGAGCAGTACCCCAACGTCTACGCCGGCGTCGGCATCCACCCTGCCGACCTCACTGCACCCATCGCACCAGACGACATCGCAGCCCTCGACCAAATGGCCACTCACGACCGTGTAACCGTCATGAGCGAGATTGGCATCGACCACATGCCCAACAGCCCTGACCACACGTGGCAAGAGGAAGCCTTCGGAGCCCAGATCGAGATCGCCAAACGACATAACCTCCCCGTCGTATTTCACGTCCGAGAACTTCTCGATGACCTCTCCCGCTTCGAAGCACGCGCCTCCGCCCTATCCATCCTCGCTGAACACGACATCGACCAGCTAGGCGGCGCCGCCCACTACTTCCAAGGCAACTACGAATACGCCCGAAAAGTCCTCGACCTCGGCCTAAAAATCTCGTTTGCGAAACCCCTCCTCCAATCCCCCGAACTCCAAGACGTCGCACGCCGGATCCCGTTGGAAAGCATCGTGCTGGAGACTGATTCTTATCCCCAACCGTTCAAGAAGAATCGCGCCAAGCGGACGGAGCCCAAGGATGTACGGTTAGTTGCAGAGTGTTTGGTGGCGATCCGGGGCGTAGAGATCGGTACGTTTCACAATCGCTCGATATGACGTACCGTTCAGTCTGCCGGTTCGGTTTGCAAGGTTAAAAACACCAACCGTGCTAACATCAATAACCAACATCACATGCGAATCCCCCGCAATCCGGAGGGCGCTATGACATTAACCGAAACTTTCATTCCTTACAACCGCCAACCCACCTACGATGCCCAGATCGCGGCGTTGGATTGGGATATGGTTCCGCCACCCGACGCCATGCAGCAAGAATTACCGCTGACAGACCTAGTCGCGACGATCCGAGACGCGCTAACGCTAAAAGAACCAGACCAAACGGTGTTCATAAGCTCCAGCACCTTCCTCTGTTACGATCCGACCAACCTAAACCGTCGCCTGCAACCCGACCTCTACGTAGCGTTCGGCGTGGAAGAACCAGCGATCCGAGATCGAGACGCCGGATATCTTCCTTGGGAAGTGGGCAAGCAACCTGATTTCGTCCTCGAATTGGCTTCGGTTAGCACCGCTCGAATCGACCTAACTCGTAAACGCGATATCTACGCCACAATGGGCATCCCTGAATACTGGCGCTTCGACGCCACGGGAGGCGAATTCTACGGCGATCCTCTTGTCGGCGAGCGTTTGGTAGACGGCGCGTACGAACCACTTCCGATAACCGAGGAACCAGACGGACATCCGAAAGGGTTCAGCCCCGTCCTCGGGCTTACACTCGCATGGGTTGACGGTGATTTCCGAATTTTCGATCCTTCAGATAACGAGTACTCGAAAACGGCCGGCGAACGTTTGGCAGCCGCCGAAGACCGTATCCGCCAGCTCGAAGAGCAACTCAGAGAACTGCGTTCAAGTCGCAACGGCGACTCCGTCTGATCTATTGCCGCTAGTCGACGATCCGTGAAGCCTCGATGCAACTAAACATCGCCCTGAAAGAGTGGTCCGCAACCATTGACGCGCTCGCTTCCGGCGATCAGTTGTTCCTCATTCGCAAGGGCGGGATCAGAGAGACAAATCGCCACTTCGAACTACCGCACCGTCGTTTCCTGCTCTACCCTACCCACTTTCACGAAGCTGGCCGATTGCTGAAGCCTGAATTCCAGCACTTGGTCGACCTTGACGCCTCGATTCCCGTCGAAAACGTCACGTTTACCGCATGGGCCGAGGTCGCGGATGTTTTGAGCGTCAACGATGCTGAGCGCCTGGAAGCGCTGTCCGATCTTCATGTCTGGTCGGATGAGTTCGTGATCAAGCGCATCGCTTGGAAACCAACACATGCCGCCGACCTCATCGTGCTGAAGACCTACACGCTTCCGGCGCCCGTTCGCCTTGCCGTCGAGCCGTATCATAAGGGCTGCAAATCATGGGTCGACATTGATCCCGCGATCCAAATTGCTGACTCCAAACCCGCAATACCCGATTCAGAATGGGTTGAACGCACACAAAAGATTAGACTCTTGCTTTCGGGAACCTCCGCGAAACCCGTACCGGCAGCATGAAGCATCGACATCTAAAATCTACCGATCTGGCACTCTCTGAAGTCGGTTTCGGTGTCTGGAGTGTCGCTACAACGTGGTGGGGAGTAACCGATCGGGACTTCGGCGTAGTGTTGCTCCGCAAAGCTCGCGACCTCGGCATCACATTCTTCGACACCGCACCCGCGTATGGAGACGGCTACGGCGAAACGGTTTTGGCTGAATCGTTCAGTCCGGCGGAGTTGAAAGAGTTAGAGATCGGCACCAAATTTGGCTACGATCTCGATGCGCCGCGTTCAGGGCATCGCGAACGTCCCCACGATTGGTCTCCTGGAGCGATCTCAAAGGCTTGTGACGCTTCGCTCAATCGCCTAAACACCGACTGCATCGACCTCTATCAAATGCACAACCCTCGCCTCGAAGCAATCTGTCGCGACGACACTTTCGAAGAGCTTGAACGGCTCAAAGATGCTGGGAAGATCCGTAACTACGCAGTCGCGGTGGGACCCGACCTAGGTTGGCAGGATGAAGGTATCGCCGCCGTCGCCGAACGTCGCGTGCCGACGCAGATCATCTATTCCCTGCTTGAGCAAGACCCCGCGCGCGCGATCTTGGACGCCGCAATCCAAAACGATGTCGGCGTGTTCACCCGAGTTCCCCATGCCTCCGGGATGCTCGACGGCACCCACACCAAGGACACCGTCCTAGACGACACACCGTTTGGATCAACCGACCATCGCTCTTACCGGCGCCTGATGTGGATGCGGTCTGCGATCAGTAAACTCAACCGGATCGATTTTCTGCTCGAAAACTACGATGCGACCATCGGCCAACTCGCAATTCGTTTCTGTTTGGCTCCCGATGTCGTGGCATCATGCACACCGACGATCACTTCCGAGGCAATGCTCGAGGAGTACGTCACAGCGTCCGATATCGCAGATATCAGCGCGGACGACATGACTGTGTTGGATCATCTATACGCCGCCAACTTCGACGTCGATGAGGCACCTATCCGGATGAAATCCAGCGTGTCGAAGACTGGTTTCGTTCTGATGGACGGCGTTACCGAGGCCGAGCCGATCGCCGCGTAACGGTTCGATCACTCTTCATCGTCGCCCGAATCCGCCGCGGCCACCGCCGCTACCTCGGGCATTTCCTCGGTCGATTCATCCCGCGCCTCGTCCTCATCCACGTAACGGAATAGCTCACCCTCTAATAGATCGAAGTCCCGCTTCGACAATATGTGAACCATCCCAAAAAACGCGAGGTCCCACATCTCCGGCGGCCAACGTCTGACATACTCCAAAGTCGGCCCCAACTGGCGAGCATCCACCCAGTCCCCTTCTGATGGCAGCACGTCGAGCTCGATATTCACGCGACTGCGAAACCGTTCACGGCTCGAATGGTGTTTCCATATCCGAGATCCGTCCTGAAAACTCTTTCCAGTCACCGTCGCGGCGGCAGCGAACTTCTTAACGTCTCGAACATAAAAAACGAGACGATCGCCTTGAACCATTTGAGAAGCCTTGCGCGAGTTCGGCGCATCGACTCCCAAAAGGTCGAAACCACGTTCGCACGTGATCTCGTAGTTTTCCCGCGTGGTGTTGATCATCCAACATGTCATGTCTTTCAAGATAATACGCTAGGAAAGACAACGCTTCTCAACAACGCAACAAACCGAGGTGAGCATTGACCGATCCGAGCCGCCAAATCGAAGAACAAGTCGTTTCATTTCTTGACAGCATTGGTGCAGATTACGAAATCGTCGAAATCGACCCAGATTTCGCCGACACTTTGAATTTCTGCGAAAAGTACGGCTTCCCCATCGAAACATCCGGCAACACCATCATCGTCGCCAGCAAACGCGGTGCCAAAAAACACTCGGCTTCCGTGGTTCGAGCCGACAGACGGCTCGATGTGAATCACAAAGTGTGCGAACTTATGGGAATCAAGCGCGCCTCATTCGCCAAAGCTGAAGAGACCTCCGAGCTTACTGGAATGATGATCGGCGGTGTCACGTGCCTCGCATTGCCACCTGACATTCCCATATACATCGACGCTTCCCTACTTGATCAGCCATACGTCATTCTCGGCGGCGGTAGCCGATCCACCAAGATCAAAGCCGACCCCAAAGTGCTGGAGATGATCCCGAATGCCCAGATCTTCGACGATCTGACGATCTGACGTACGGTTACCTACCGATCCGACCTAGTACTCCGCCCGCCGCTGGAACTTCGCGCGGATGTAGATCGCCACGGCGTTCATCGATAGCAGCATTATCAGCAGGATGAGGATCGCTGCGGCCGCGATGTGTCGGAAGTCGTCTTGCGGCTGCGACACCCATGTCACAATTTGGAGTGGCAGCACCGTAAAGCGGTCGAAAGGGGATGTCGGCACGTAGGTGATGAAAACGAGCGAGCTGACGACCAGAATAGGAGCGGTTTCGCCAATGGCGCGCGACATCGCTAGGATGATGCCCGACATCATACTCGGAATCGCTTGGGGCAATACGACCATCTTCACAACCTGCCAACGGGTTGCTCCCATCGCATACGCTGCATCTCGGTAGCTAGGCGGCACGGCACGGATCGCCTCTTGCGATGCGATGATAACGATCGGCATCACCAGCAACGATAGTGTCAATGCTCCCGCCAACAGGCTTCGTTGACCATCGAATAGGTACTGGACGAATATCGCCAATCCGAGCAGACCATACACCACCGAAGGCACGCCAGCCAGGTTAGAGATGTTTAGCTGGACCAACCGCGTCGTCCGGTTTTTCGGGGCGAACTCTTCGAGATACACCGCGGTGGCGATCCCGACCGGAACGGTGATGATGGCGGTCAATACGATTACCCAGAATGTTCCGGCGATAGGAGCTAGGACACCTGCTTCAACCGGATGTCGCGAAGAGTAGCTGCTGAGAAACTGCCAGTCGAGCCACCCGACGCTGTCGACAAATACCTCGACCAAAAGCCAAGCAAGCACCAACACGCCGATAACCACCGAACCCATAAACAGCCCGGCAAAAAGGTTGTCACGGGCCAACCTGTAAACTTTGCGGACGCTGCTTTGAGATTGCAAGGCCATATCAATCACCTGAATTGGATTGCATGTTGGGGTTGATGCTTCCGCTAGTCTTCATGATTACTCGTACTGTTGACGGAATCGTTGCACTACCCAGCGTCCCACGATGTTCATCACCAGCGTGATGAGGAACAGCAACAAACCAACCACGAAGATGGTGTAGTACTCGATCTCACCGTGGGGAGTGTCGCCGAGCGCCACGTTTACGATGAATGCGGTCATAGCCTGAACGGCTTCGAGCGGATCGAAGGTCAAGTTCGGACGCCCGCCCGCCGCGAGATAGACGATCATTGTCTCGCCAACCGCCCTCGACATCGCGAGGATGAATGAGGATACGATCCCGGACAGCGCCGCAGGAACTACCACTTTGGTAGCGACCTCGAAACGCGTCGCGCCTAAAGCGTAGGCGGCGTCTCGTAGCGAGCGCGGCACCGAGATCATGGCGTCTTCACTAAGCGTCGTGACCATCGGCATGATCATGATGCCCATGACCAGTCCTGCGCTTAGCGCGCTGAACGTGCCGAGGTTGTCGCCGCCGATTATCAATCGTAACGCCGGCCCCACCGTTAGCAACGCGAAATAGCCGTACACGACGGTCGGTATGCCGGCGAGTACCTCCAATATCGGTTTGATGACCCTTCTGACGCTTTCGGGTGCGTATTCAGATAGGAATATCGCCGCGCCTATACCCAATCCCAGCGCGACGACCCCAGCTACGGTTGCGACCAGGAAAGTGCCAGCGACTAGAGGCAGGACGCCGAATGATTGACCGACTTCTCGATAGGGTTTGAACAACGGCGACCAGTTCGTACCAGTCAGGAAATCAAATACACCTACGTGCGTGGCGGTCCCGTTGACACCGATTTCGCAAGGCTTAATCGGTTCGCCCTCGTCGAGTACGCAGATCTCCGCTTGGAAAAACCCGATGCTTTGTGAAACTAGGACCGCTACGATACCGATCGTCGTGAGAATCGAAATCAGCGCTGCGGCCCGCAGCACCCACAACACTGCCGATTGTTCGAAATTTCGGCGTGCACGATGACTGGCGAGTCGGCCCTCGTCTATCCTCAACGCCAAGGACGTGGGCCGTTCTTGCAGGTCATCTCGTTGGTCAAACAATCTCGCGTCAGATCCGACACTCATCGACGCGAAGCAATCCCGATCGCCGGGACACGTCAATGGCACAAACGGTAATCATCTTCGATTCTAGTGCGAACAAGACGGGGTGGCAATCTGGTTGCCACCCCGTCAGATCTCATCATCGACTTACTTCTGACCCGTTCCCATCTGAGTTTTCAACCAGTTTCAATCCATCGTCGTACATCTGCTGCGGCAGACCGACGTAACCTACGCTGGCAGCGAGATCGGCTGCGGTCCGGAGGTAAAAATCGATGAACGCTCGGACTTCCTCACGCTCGAGTGCCGCGACGTTCACGTAGATCAACAGGGGGCGACTGAGCGGGGAGTACGAACCTTCATTGATGGTCGTCTCGTTCGGTTCAACACAACCCGCGCCGCCGTCGACACCGACGAGCTTGAGCTTGTCAGTATTGGCAACGTAGTAGGCGTAGCCGAAGTAACCGAGCGCGCCACGGTCGCCCGCGATGCCCTGCACCAACACGTTGTCGTCAACTGCCGGGAAGAAGTCGTGACGGATCACGCCAGTGTCGCCATTGATCTCTTCAGTGAAGTAGTCGAACGTTCCAGAGTCGGCATCGGGTCCATAGAGGACGATGTCCAAGTTCGGAAAGCTCGAGTCGATCTGGTTCCAATTGGTAATTTCACTGTCCGGCCTCCAGATCGCGTTCAACTGTTCGGTTGTCACGCAAGACGCCCAGTCGTTGCCGGGGTTAACCAAAACTGAAAGCCCGTCGTAAGCAACGGTCAGCTCGATGAAATCGATACCGTTGGCAGCAGCGTCCTCACGCTCGGAGTCCTTGATCGGTCGAGAGGCGTCAGAGATCACCGTTTCTCCGGCCGTGAATTTCTTAAAGCCACCGCCAGTACCGGAGATCCCGACCGGGATCTGGACTTGAGGGTGTTCCTTGCGGAAATATTCCGCAGCTGCGACGGTAACCGGGTAAACCGTCGACGAACCGTCGATAACGATCTCACCTGACAACGTGCTAACCACGGGCGCTGCATCCTGCGTTGACGGTTGCGTGGTCGTAGAGGCTTGCGTTGGTGGATCATCGCTACTGCAAGCGACAAAAACCATCGTCGCCAACAGGCCGATTGCCAGTAGGCTTCTAGCGCTTGCCAGTTGCCTAACGAGTTGATATTGCATCGGGTCCCGGATCTCCTGACACCAATCTGGATTTTTCTTAGGAGTGAACACACTTTGTGTTCCTCCTAATGAATCACGATGCAACACCATCTTTAAATGCGATTTACATCCCGGCGTCGATCCATGTCCAAATCACGGAATCGGCAATCTAATCGTGAAGATCGAACCTTCGCCGACCACACTCGCCACCTGCACCTCGCCCTGATGCATCTCAACGATGTTTTTCGTAATCGCGAGCCCCAAACCGAACCCGGTTCGATCCCCGCTCGAACGCGGCGATTTGTAAAACCGCTCAAAGATGTACGGCAGTTCGTCAGGATCGATGCCCTCGCCGTTGTCTTCGACCACGATTGCGATCCAACCGTCATCAACTCGGGCAGATAGCCGAATGCGACCTCCCGGTGGTGTGAACTTTCGCGCATTACCAAGCAAGTTGCCGATCGCCCGTTCAATCTTCGCTTTATCTACCAAGATTTGTGGCGGTTCATCGTCGATCGCTCTTTCAAACTTGTGGATCGGTTCCATCTCGGCAGGCCCGTAACTGTCGAATACCCCATCTATCAGCGCGGAAGGGTCTATTTGCACCATGTGCAGTGGAGATCGCCCGGTTTCGAGCATCGTCAGATCCATCATTTCGCTTACCAGAGCCGCCATGCGGTGCGTGCTGTCGTCGATGCGATCGAGGAATTGGCCCGTAGTTTCCGGTGCTAGCGATGTCGCCATCTTTAACGTGTCCACCGATGCTTGGATCGACGCAATCGGTGTTCTGAGCTCGTGCGATGCGTTGGCTACGAACTCCCGCATCGAAACTCCCAGGCGAATCTCATCCGTTCGGTCGTTGATGATTACTATCGCGCGTCGGACTCCACTGTCGTCAGCTGGTAACCCCCGCGATATCAACTCAAGGTGACGTTGCGAATCGTAAAGCTCCACGTTGCGTAGAACCGTTTCCCCAACCGTTGCGCTCGTCGTCGCGGCCTCGTTGATTTCGTAGATGTTGACCTTCGACGCAAGCGTTGTCAGACCGGTCCCTATTTCGTCGGATGTGAAATCCAACAAAGAGCACACCGCAGGATTTGCATACTGCAACATCCCATTCGCATCCACCACCAATATCCCGATAGTCAACTCGTTTAGGATCGTTTCGTGGTACGCCCGGTTGCGAGCCGATTCGGCCAATGTCAACTCGACGTTGTCGGCGAGGCGATTCGCGGCATTGATGATGCGCTGTTGCTCTGCCGGACCGTAAGTGGTCAATCGATTCGCGCGGTCAATCGACTGGGTCCGCAATATTCCGTTCGCGGTTCGCCGGAAAAACTGAGATTGACGATTAGCTAGGAACCAAACCGCCGAAACCGCGACCGCCGACCCGACCAACACCGCCGCAATCCCGAAGAAACCGTAGAGCGCAAACCCAATTGTCAGCGGTACCGTTGCCGCGCTCGCGTAGCGCCACTTGAGCGGAAGGAAATCAACGATTCGGCACAAATCGGGCATCGTTCATGCCACGAAGCGATATCCGACGCCTCTTACGGTGACCAGTCGCTCAGGGTTCGCCGGGTCGTCTTCCAACTTGCGCCGGAGAAGAGATACGTGAACATCGATTGTTCGCGACTCGCCGGAACCATCTTCGCCCCATACGCCCTCCAATAACTGCGATCGGGAGAACACCCGTCCTGGCTGTGACGCCAGGTGGAGCAACAGATCAAACTCCTTGGTCCGGAGGTCGAGGTCGTAACCGTCACGCACCACCCTGCGCCGCACGAGGTCGATCTCCAAGTCGCCTACTTCGATCTTGTGACTCCCTCTGCCACCATCGACCGCGGGTACTCTGGAAAATTCTTGTGATCGGCGAAGTTGAGCCGCGATCCGTGCCATCAGCTCTTGGACACTGAACGGTTTGGTTACGTAATCGTCCGCACCGCTGTCGAGACCGTCGACCCGCTGCCCTTCCCCGTGCCAAGCAGTCAACATGACTATGGGTACGATATCTCCCGATTCCCTCAAAGCCTTGCACACCTGCATTCCACCCATCACAGGCAACGAGAGATCCAAGATGATCAAATCGACCGCGTTGGATCGACGGACGTCGAGCGCCGTCGCTCCATCAGACGCTGAAAGGGCCAGGTAACCCGACGCTTCAAGATTGAACTCGAGCGTAGCCAGCAGACCCGGGTCATCCTCGACCACCAAAATCGTCTGCCGCGTGCCGTTGTCTTTCCCCAATTGCGTTTCCTGACTTCTATACCGACTCGGTTTTTCCAGAAATCGCCGACCGATACGCGGCATCGATCATCTCGATAGCTCGCATACCCGCCCAACCGGGTGCCCAGTTGGTAACGTCTTTTCCTGCCACGATGTCCGTAAAGTTATCGGGCGGCCCACCACCGTAATATTCTCCAGCATCGTCACCCACATCAACTACGATGTGATCGCCGTCGTGGCGCTGAACCTCGAGCCGCGCTCGGTCCACGTCTAACACGAACGCGCCTTCATCGCCGAAAACTCGAACGTCGAGTTGGAAGGTCTGGTCTTGAGGCAATGCACCGGCTCCCGAAAACGTGCCTATCGCGCCTCCCTCAAACCCGACCGAGAAGGCGTTGTACAACTCAACCTTCGCAGTCGGGGCCGAGTTGAACGCGAAGACCGTCTCTGCCTTCAGACCGGTCATCCAGTACGCCATTCCTGCTGAATGTGTCATCTGAGCCAACGCATAACCGCCCCCCGCCACCACTGGATCGGCCCAAGTTTCAGCACCGGGCTCGAACATGTTGTCGCCTGCGCCACCACCCGTCGCGAGAAACTGCTTCCCTTCCAATAGGCTCCGGACCGGCGAAGCCATGTGACACATAACGAACTCGATGTTGCCCACCGGTTGTTGGTCCATGATCTCTTTGGCCTTTTGAATATATGGAGAGTAATGCCAGCCGTGCGGTATCAGCAGTTGCACGCCTTGTTTTTCTGCCTCCGCGACCATCTCCCTCGCGTCCGCCGCGTTTGTGGCCAGCGGCTTTTCGCACATGACGTGCAGTCCGCGTCTGAGCGCGGCCATCGCGTGCTCATGGTGCATCGAGTGGGGCGTTGCCACCACTACACCGTCCAACCCATCAATCTCCAGCAATTCCTCGTAATTTTCGGTGGCGTGGACGAAGCCAAAGGAATCTTTTACCAGTTGAAGCTCATCCGCGCCTAATCGGCATACCGCCGTCATCTCAACATCGTCGCGCGCGGCAAAAACCGGCATGTGATTCGCAGTTGCCCACCAACCAGCGCCGATAAATCCGATCTGTACCGTTCCATCAGGTTTCATGACATCGATCCCTTTCGACGATATCGATCTTCGGTTAAATCACGTCAACAATCGCGTGTTGCACAATAGTCCGTTGGCGCCTAATTGTAAGGGTATTCAAAGGCAGGACAATGGAAATCTGGTTGGTAAGGCACGGTGACACCATCACCGCCAAGGACGGACTCTACAAACCCCACCACGGCTTGACCTCGCTCGGACAAGACCAAGCTAGATCTGTGGCCGAGGTCCTGTCCGCGACCGAATTCGACATCTGCTACTCAAGTAATCTTCCGCGCGCCATTGAGACCGCAGAGACCTTCGCCGACCTGACGTCGTTGGATATCACTCGCATCAAGGATCTAAACGAGATCGAAGTTGGGCGCATCGAAGAAGCCCCACAGGAATTCAAAAAGGACGTCATCAGTCACCGAGTGGACTTAGACTTTTCCCGTTTCGGCGGGGAAAACGGTGAACAGTTCTCGAGGCGTATACAGGGCGGCTTCGCACAACTTCTTGAAGACGCGAAACAACGAAAAGCGAAGCGCATTGTCTGCTTCCTGCACGGCGGCACAATCGGCGCGATTCTCGATCATATGCAAGGTCGAAAATTCGATTACCGAAGCCGCCCCCGCATGCCCAACTGTTCGTACACCATCGTCAGCGAAACGACACCCGGCGGTTGGACCGAATGGGACGGGTGGGTTGCCAACCATCTGATTGAGTTGACCTGAAATCAGAGACCATGGCAGACCCTCCCCCTTGATGTCCAAGGGGGAATTAAAGGGGGTTTAGACCGTGGCTGCGATTGGTATGTAGCTACATTCAGCCGTCGCCAAGTCACGATTCGAGCATTCACACGCCCGGCAATAGATCACCGGCCCCTTATCGCCGTAGTTGACGGCGATGCTTGGAGTTTCACAGTGTGGGCAACGCGTGACTATCGAGGCGCCACAGGTGACGCATGTGAAATAGGTGCTGTAGACGTCATGTTGCAACCGCATCACTCCGCGATTGCACTTCGGACACTCGTTCTTTGACAACAACATCAGGGCTGCTCCTCCCCCAGATGAAGAGACCAATATGAAAAGCCAATCAAGGCGTTGCGGCAAATCATATGGAAACCGTTGAACCGGTAGCAATGACTTGAAGCGCGTCCCGCAACCAATCCGAACCCCTTCGGCGTGGTTATCCGCGCGTCGCTAACTAAAGCTGTCCGATTTGCGACGAAATCGCTCCCGTCGGAGTGAGATGAGTTTTGGTAACGCCTGGAAAAAGGATTTGATTGCCTAAGGCAACAAACCTTCTTGCGGTGTCGTCCAAGGTGCCCGCGCCGTCCACGCCTTCGGACGAGGCAACCGTCCGAGTTGCACCTCGACAATGCTTGGCGCGTCAACCTCCAATGCAGAGCGGATCGCTGTCGTCAACTCCGCCGGGTTAGTCGCCAAGAAACCCTCTGCTCCATAAGCTTTGGCCATCGCCACGAAGTCCGGATTGACGAAATCAGCTTCGTACGAACCGCCGAAGTCTTGGTCAAGGTCGCGGGCAACGTTGCCATACGCTCCGTCGTTAAACACAACCGCTACGACGTTGATGCCGTACTTCACCGCCGTCGACAGCTCTCCTGATGAATACATGAATCCACCGTCTCCAACGATGCAGATCACTGGACGGTCGGGAACACCAACTTTAGCGCCCAGCGCCGTCGGATATGCGTATCCCAAGGTGCCCATGTAACCAGAGTCGATGTACGACCACGGACGCTCGACCTCGAAGTGTTGTCGAGAGTAGTATCCCAACTGCGTCATTCCCCATATTCCCGTAGCGTCATCTGGGTACGCATCACGGATTGCTACCAGCCATGGATACGCGGCGTCTTCGCTCCGGTCCGATTCACGCGCCTTCTCCATCCCCGATTTGTCGAAACTGTGGCGCTCTGCCATCATTTCCGCATCGCAACCCAGATCGTCCAACGCCGCGTTGAGCTTCGTCAGCGTTGCCTTGGCGTCTCCCTTGAGCTTCATCTTGTTCGGATGCGGGCGGCCCAAGATCTGATCATCCGGATCGATCTGGATTACCTTAGAACTACCAGCTACCGGGTTTCTAGGCGTGAAACGGGTCCCGACCGCGACGATCACCTCGGCGTTTTCGATCATGTTCTTGATCGGTCCTTCCGCCCCAACCCATGAGCCGATGCTGTTGGGGTGCGAATGCGGAATGACGCCCTTGCCGCCAGCTGAGTTCACCACCGGCAAACCCGTCAACTCAGCGAGTTGAGCCAACTCGGCGAAAGCATCGGATCTTGCGACGCCGCCACCCGCGAAGATTACAGCCGTTTTTGCGTTCAGAATGTCACGCGCGGCTTCCTCAATCAGCGAATCGTTGGCCGTCGCCCGTTCGCCGGGCTGACTCTCGAGTAGTTCTACCTCTTCCCGCTCGACCATACCTTCCGGCGGCATATCGATAAACGTTGGTCGCGGACGACCAGACCGCATGTGCTTAAATGCCTCGTTGACCGCGCTCGGCGCTTCTTGAGGCCGCATGATCGACTTCCGATACTTCGTTATCGGCTTCATCAGATCAGATTGATCGACGATTTCGTGCAACCCGTCGAGCCCCTTCCCGATCTGCCCACGCGGCACTTCACCAGCGAGGAGCAGCACCGGCGACGAACGCGCGTACGCCGTCGCGATCCCGGAACCCGCGTTGTAAAGACCGACGCCGGGGACCACCATCGCGACCGCAGGTTTACCAGTCGCGCGAGCATAACCATCGGCCATGTGCGTCGTCGAATACTCGTGCCGCGCGGTAATCATCCGCAAACCCGGTTCATCACGAATGCCGGTAATCAAGCCATACATCTGCACTCCCGGCAACCCGAAAATGACCTCGACGCCTTCTCTCACCAATGATTTCGCTAGCGCTTCTCCGCCAGATAGTTTTGCCACGATCTTCGCTCCCAAGCTGTAACTTCGTTCAACGACACGGTATTTGGCGGGCAGGTTCGTTTCCCGACGACCCGAATCGAAGCATATGCAAGTTTAGTGGATTATACGAACATCCACCCAGACTAACGCCAACCTAGCAAAACCCTCTCCCTTGATGCCCGAAGGGGAACTAAAGGGAGTTTTGATCAGTCGTCAGACATTCCCTGCTTACTCACGTCATCGACGGCAACAGGAGTGTCGGCATCATCGACAGCGGCACATCTCGGAGGTCGCTCGCATCGTTCCACCGCGTGATACCCGTGCCGATCAACACCGAGTCGAACCCCGCGGAATTCGCCCCTGCGATGTCGGTGTGCAACTGGTCGCCCACGAAGGCCACTCGCTTGTATCCGTTGAGCCTCTCTTTGATGGCGTCGAACATCGGTGCGTACGGCTTGCCCAGCTTCGTGAACTTCACTGCATCATCATCACCAAAGCGTCGAGAAACCGCTGTCTCGATCATCTCGGCCAATCCACCCGGCCCAATCGAAAATCGGTCGATACCGTCGGGATACAAGACGTCCGGGTTTGGAACCACCAGATGAATCGGATTGCCCGCGTCCATCCTCCGAATTATCAGCGAGAGCATGTCGCTCGTCGCCTCAAACCAGTCGTACCCCGTGATGCCCGCTATCGCCAACGACTTCGATACGTCATCGTCTGGCGTCAGACCTACCGGCGTGCAACCCCCGAGACGCACGAATTCGACCGAGTCGCCATACCCCGTCGCAATGCACTGGGTACCAGCGATCCCCCGGTCCTCGAAGAACCGACGCAACAACGACCCCGCAGAAATAACCTGGTAATCTTCGATGCCGAACCCCTGCCCTTGCATCACCTCGAGCCGACCCACGTTCAATCGCGAAGCATCGTTCGTGGCCAGGACCCACGGCTTGCCCGCAGCCGACAGACGCTCCGTAAACTCAATCGCGCCTGGCAACGGATCGATGCCGTCAACCAACACGCCATACGAATCGAACGCGATTGCATCGTAGTGTTCGAGAAGCAAATCGACGTTTACGACAGCCGGGGTTGGTTTCATTGCATCGCCATTTTCAGAGTAAGATTTCCGCATGCACACCCGGGCGGAAGCTAATTCGACGCTTCCAATCTCGTTCCGGGTGCCAACACGCGTACAACGAGGTACGCCATCGATTCATATTGAAACACGCAACAACAGTCTCGGTTACAGGCGCCGGCGGATTTCTCGGTAGCCACGTCTGTCGCGCACTGCTCGTACACGGATACCGAGTAATCGGAATCGTGCGCACCGGTTCCGACCGCAGATTGCCTTCTGACCTGCAACCAACCGTAGAGATGAGGGATGCCGATCTGCTTGACCCAGCATCGCTGATCTCGGCGTTCAATGGCTCCGACGTCGTTGTGCACACGGCGGCGATTGTCGATATTGGCATGGATTTACATCGCCAAACCAACGATGTAAACGTGATCGGCGTAAACAACGTCTTGGAAGCCTGTATCGGGACTGGCGTTTCGAAACTGCTACACGTCAGCTCGGTTCATGCCTTCAACCCGCTCCGCGGCATCAATCTGAACCGCGAAGCACCGTTGGCGTTTGAAGCCCGCGTGCCTTACATCCGCACCAAGGCCACCGCCCATGCCGCGGTTCAACGTGCAATGACGGACGGACGTATCGGCGGATCCATAATCTGCCCCGCGGGTCTCATCGGACCTCAAGACGACCGTCCATCGATTTTGGGACGCATGTTGATTGACTTCGCCAAAGAGCAAGTTCCGATGTTGATAAGTGCCGGTTTTTGGTGGACAGACGTTCGCGACGTTGCGGCGGCAATCGCAAATGCGGTCTCGGTTGAGACAAATGGAAACGTCTACTTCCCCGGTGGACGGTATGCCAGCATAAGTCAGCTGACACAGTATTGCTCCAACGCCCTCGGAAAAGACGTCTCTCGACCAACTGTGCCGTACCTAGCCGCCGTAGCAGGTTTGCCATTCATTCGTGCCTACGCCGCGTTTCGAAATGTCTCGCCCCTCTACACTCGAGAATCACTCAACCTGATCCGAGATTGCCCGTCCGACATCGATCTCAGCGGCGCGATCGAAGACCTTGACTACAAACCCCGACCAGTCGAAGAGGCGGTCGAGGCCGCGTTGACTTGGTTCGCACACAACGGGATGCTGTCGTGACCCTCGACCACTCCACATTCGTCCTCATCACGCTGATCTGGACACTTTGCGCCGTCCCCGTCTTGATCGTCGGCGTACTCGGCATCGATTTCAGCGGTCGGTTGGGCGGCGAGACTAAAGGGCCGCGCATCCCTTCGCGTTGGGGCTGGTTCATCATGGAGATCCCAGCTCTGACAGTGTTTCCGGTCTACTACCTCACACAGTCAGAACGGCATCCCGTCGGCGACCTGTTGCTCGTGCTTTGGATCGCACATTACGGACATCGGGCATTGATATGGCCGTGGTTCGTGCAGCGAAAGAGTGTCCCATTCCCCGCCGTAACCTGCGCCACGGGTTTCGGCTTCAACATCGTTAACGGCTTCCTATTGGGCTGGTTCCTGACGAGCATCGCAACCTACTCCAACGACTGGTTTTCCGATCCGCGCTTGATCGTCGGCGCCGCCCTATTCGCGTTCGGCGCCGTACTCAACATCACATCTGACTACCGTCTGGCGTCGATGCGTCGAAAAGCCGGTGACGAATACGTCGTGCCGCAAGGCGGTGCTTTCAATTTTTTGTCATCGCCCAACCTGACCGGCGAGATGATCGAATGGATCGGTTTTGCCCTCATGAGTTGGTCTCTTCCCGGACTGGCATTCGCATTGTGGACAATCGCCAACCTGGTACCGCGCGCGCTTTGGCGGCATCGCTGGTACCGCGAGACCTTCGACGATTACCCCGAAAACCGACGAGCCACGATCCCCGGAATGTTGTAGACCTTCTTGGGCATACGATCCGTTGCCGAATCAATCCCATCGAAAAAATAAACAGCATCGAACTTAGCCCGCGCGACACCGCTTCACAGGTCAAAGCGGAACACCAAAGCGGCAATCCAACAGTTGTACGCTACGCGTCATTCAAATCAGATTTGGTACAGGGGGAGTCACTTATGAGCAAGAACTGGCAAATCGATGACGTCAAGGAACGTCCCGATGAGTTCCTCGCTGCTGCCCAGAAAGAGGGTGCCCAGTACGTCACTGAAAATCGGAGTCGCAACCGCCATCGTCCACGGGCTAACCGTCGTCACTCGAAATGTCAGCGATTTCGATCAGTTCGAAGTTGCGATTCTCAACCCGTTCGAAAACGCCTGAAGCCCCACCCTTCTACCACTTGCTCGACTCCTCGTTGTAAACGTGGTCCGGCAGCGCGTACGATATTCCCGCCTCGTCAAATGCTGATACCACCAAAAGACCGCTGAACTGATCGTATACAGTGCGGTCGATACGTGACAGAAACCGTAACTTCCGTAAGGTCGGATTGCGCATCATCGCCTCGTACCTTTGCTGGATACGAAACCAAACCAACACTCCGATGGTTGAGGTGCGCGGATATTTCAACTGATCGGCCAACTTGTTGCCGATCACCGCCCTCGATACCCCGTAGATGTACTTCGCGAATTTCCGACGCACTTCTGGATCGGTCATCCCTGCGAGCAGCGGTGCCGAATTGACGAGTGAATTTGCCATCGAGATCGATTCAACGCCGGGTTCGGGCTCACACATGCCACCGATTTCGAATAGCCTGTTCGCCTCTGCCTCATCCCGGAAAAGTATCGTCTCCGGTATCCCCATCAGATAACCCACATAGCGCCACACCGCCATGAAACTGACGCTTTCCTCCTTCGAGTAACTCGCCCCCAAACGCTTCATATGCGTCAACAACCTGGCCGAAAATGCCGTGATCGCGAAGCCCAAGTGCCCCGCACTTATCGGTTCGCCCCACGCCTCAACATCCCATTCATCCGATTCTTTCATCAGCTGTCTCACCTGCGCGTGGATTATCCGAAGTCGGACCGACAACTTCCAACCATCGCCTTCTCGATCCAAACCGCCGGGAATAAACGCTTCCACCAAGTGGCGGTTGTTCTGTTGCAATCGTCTTACGCCCTGATCTCGCACCCGTCCGGTGATGAAGAACGATTTGGCGATATTGGTCATGAATCCCTCGATCAGCACTCCCGCTACGAATGAAGCGAGAATGACTTTGGAATTCCGGTGAAACATCCGGATGCCCGGAGCAAAATCAGTGTCGCTCAACCATTCCGGCGGAACCGATGCATCTCTGAAGAACTCTCGCAAGGCAACCGGGGCGTCTTTCAACGCTGCCTCATTGTTGTCGAACCCGGCGCGAAGGAATTCCGCCATGGCTCCGTGATCAAAGTCGTTGAGCTCCTCCATCAGATCATTGGCTGGCGGGTCAACGATTGACAGGTGCGCGATGTAATTTGCGGCCACCTCCGGGTCAATCGCGCGCGCCTTCTCATAGCCAAGCGCATTGTCGGTTGGAATCTTCATAAAACTCAAAATGCGGCCACTATACCGCAACTCAATTAATCAGCATTATTCCGGAGTCGTCATTCTTCTGCTTCGACTCTCAGATCAGGCAACCACTGCAGCCAAGACGGCAAGTACCAGTTGCCCTTGCCAAGCATCTCCATACTCGCCGGCACCAGTACCGACCTGACCAACGTCGCATCTAAGAGAATCGCCACTGCGAGACCAAATCCGACCTGTTGATTAACTATCGTCTTTCCAGCCGCAAACGCTCCGAACACCGCCACCATGATCAATGCCGCGCCAGTGATGAGGCTGGCCGTGGATCGTAAGCCGTAACTCACAGCCTCCACGTTGTCGCCTGTCTGATCGTAGCGTTCGCGGACACGGCTGAGCAGAAAAACGTGGTAGTCCATTGAAAGACCGAAGAGGATGGCGAACAGAGCCAACGGAATCCATGCATCAATCACTTCTGCTCGTTGAAACCCCAGCAAATCCACGGCGAAGCCCTTTTGGAACACCAACACCATCAACCCGTACGCCGTGCCGACGGAAAGGAGATTCATGATCACAGCTTTTATGGGAATCACGATGGAACGGAAAACCAGAAGTAAGACGATGAAGCTAAATCCGAGCACGAAAACGAACACGATCGGCGTGTAACGATCTACGATGTCTAACATGCCCACGGTCGTTGCGCTCAACCCGCCGACGTTCACTTCCGCCGACACGCCGTCGAATGCGGCCGGGATGTGTTCCTCCCGCAACGCGGTGACGGCGTCTAATGCCACTCCCCTGGTTGGCGGGCCCGGCATCACCATCTTCAAAGACGCGATCTCGCTAGATGGAGTCGGATCCAACACTGGAGGCTCCGGAAATCGGGGATCATCAACGATCAACTTCGTCAATTCTCGGATCGCATCCTGAACCTCCGGACTGTCGATGTCCCCCTCGATCACGACGTTGGTCGGAACCGGTCCAAACTCGAACTGTTCCTGCAACAGAACGAAGGCTTCTTTGGTTTTAGAGCTGTCAGGCAAAGCTTCGACGCCGTTGCGACCAGTTTCGATGTCGAAGTAGAACGCTGTGACTGCCAGCATCGGCACCGCGACCACTAGAAAGCTGATCAACGGAACTTTCGTCACTGTGTGCGTTACCCACTCCCACAAATCATGTTTTCCCCTCTCTTCCGTCGCTCCCGTTTTGCGCCGACGGAAGAACGGAATCGACAACGAATCAACTTTGTGACCGAGTAACACGAGCACCGCCGGCAGCAGCGTCAATGTCGCTGCCAGGGCGATGATCACGACCAGAATCGCGCCGATGGCTAGGGATTGGAAAAAGCCCATAGGGACGATAAACAACCCGCACAGCGCGATCACTACCGTCACGCCGCTGAACAGCACCGTTCGCCCCGCCGTTTCGCCAGCGCGAACCACAGCGTCGATAACGCTCATACCGCGATCCAACTCTTCCCGGAAGCGAGAGACAAAAAACAACGAGTAATCGATGCCTACCGCCAAACCGATCATCGCGATTTGCAACGTCACAAAGAGGACCAGATCGAGGACTTGCCCGAGCACGGCAACGATGCCCAGTGCGATGATGATCGCGACCACCGCCACGCCAATCGGCAGTAGAGCCGCAGCTACCGCACCAAAAAGAGCCAGCAATATCAGCAACGCCACCGGCACACCCACCCGTTCGCCTTGCTCCAAGTCGTGAACCGCGAACTCGTTAGACTCAAACGAGATGCTCGCGTCGCCGGTGATCAGAACCGTGAAATCTTGAACCTCATCGGCCTCTTCAACGATGTCCATCACTTGCTCGACGTTGCGCGAGGCGTCGTCGAAATCGCCAGCCATTGATATCAGAAAAAACGTCGTTTTGCGGTCAGCCGAAACCATCGATTCGTCGCCGGTGAGGTAGTAGTTCGAGCCGCCCAACACGGTTTCGTGGCCCAGCTCGATAACGTCGTCGAAGACTGATTCCACTTTAGAGCGGAACGCCGTATCCTTAACCGTCAGCGAATCAGACTGTACGATCACGATCTCGGAAATGGGTTCAGGTCCGCCGCGCAGACGCTCTAACGCCGTGGCAGCCTTTTGCGGTTCAAACTGATCGCCGAGAACCAACTCGGTGGTTGTTGCCGTGTCCAAAAGCCGTGCGCTCAGCAAAACAGCCGCAACTATTGCAACCACCCAAATACCAATAACAACCGACGGCTTTCGCGCGCTGACACGTGCCAGATTTTGAGTCATTCTTTGCTGTATCCGTCAACTTGGATGAGCATATTGCGAATCCTCTAACCTTCGGTACCTCGATCAAACAACATTTTACTCTACACATGATATCCTATCCGGTACTTTAGTATCATTCGAATTCCTATTCGATACTTTAGTACCATTCGATGCGTAAGACCCGATCGTCAATAGGAAATCAGCATCACCAATGAGTTCCACAACCCCAATCTCCACACCTTTGATGCCGCCCGGGCCGAAAGGATTACCCATCCTCGGTTCACTGCTCCAGCTGCGGGGCAACGCCCCCTCCCACATCTCGATCACCAAGTTGGCTCGGGAATATGGCGACGTATCACTCCTTCGTCTCGGCGGTGTGCCAACTGTGGTCATCAATCATCCCCAGGTGATGGCTGATGCCTTCGACAGAATAGAACTCAGCTCACGCTCCCCCCACGAAAGCTTTGCTTTCTTGTCCAAAGCAGAAGGTTTGATACACGCGCCTTACGGTGAACATTGGAAGACCGTGAGTGAATTCACCGAATTCCAGCTTTGGAGCGCTGAAGACATCTACCGTTTGAGCGAGACGCACTTCGCGCCCGCAGTCGACAAGTTCGGAGAACGATTGCGCGCTATGGCCGATGCCGGGGAGCCGGTAGACACATACAACCTTCTGATCGAGGCCGTTTTCGAACTCGCATTCAGAACCTTGTTCGGGTGGCAGGAGAACGAATCTGACGATTTCCGACAATGGAAGGATGCTTTGCGAGAGCGGATCGTCTGGTTTTGTGTCCACTTCGGAGTTACCGCCACCGATCTATTCCCGTGGATGCGATTCCTGCCCAGCAGGGGGCGGGCGCAGATGCGCAAGCAACGAGACGCCCGCGACGAGATCATCGGTTACTTCGTCGAAAGTGTCGACCAGCGCCGAAAGGCAAATTCACCAGCCACAACCGGACTTGTAGACCTCATGCTCGAAAAGGAAGAAAACGGTGATATCAGCCGTCCCGCCGTTCTCGCACTCTGTATGGACGTGCTAGGCGCGGTACCGGCCGGAGTTGCCGCAACCGTCAGTTGGTTCTACTTGATAATGGCGAATAGACCTCAGATACAGGCGAAAATGCATGAAGAGCTGGATCGAGTCATTGGGCGCGAAAACCCGCATCCAAGTGCCAGCGACCGCAACCGATTGCCGTACAGCTTTTCATGTGTCGCCGAATCTATGCGATATCGTACCATTGCCCCCCTCGCCCTGCCGCACATTGCATTGCAAGACACGCAAATCGAAGGATATCGGATCCCCAAAGACACCTCGATCTTCGGAAACATATACTCCATTCACAACGACGAACGCTTTTGGGATTCGCCAGAAGTATTCAACCCAGAGCGATTCATGCCCAAAACTGAGGGCGGACCGCACGCAACCATCACGAGCCCCGCATATATGCCGTTTAGCACCGGGGTCCGTCGATGCACCGGCGACCATTTCGCCGTCGGTTCTTTCTGGTTGTACGCAGTCAGAATAATGCATCACCTACGCTTCGAAACCCTTGACGGCAAACCGTTCAGCGAAGAAGAACATTTCGCACTATCCATCATCCCCAAACCCCATAGACTCAAAGTTCTGCGTCGTTGATAGGCGCATGGAAACATCGATTCATCCCTTATCGCAGAACTCCTCTTGCCCGCGCAAACGCGAATGATGCCGGGCGCGCGGCGATTCGTGAGGATGTCAGGTCTATGCAGAACGGGCGGCTAGCATGTCTGCCACTTCTTCGGCCGTGCTGACTCCGCTCGCCAAAGCGCCGTTGACCGACGGCACTCGCATGTAATCGCCCGCCAAGGACAGGTTTGAGATGTCACGACGGATTTGGCGACGCACGTCCGCCACCGCAGTGAACATCCCTGGCGGTCCCATGCAAACCGCTTCTTCCCAACGGAAGACTCGATAAAACAGCCCCTCGTCATCGGCGGGGAGCGCGGAACCAGGAGGAGCTTTCCGACGCGCGTCAGCGAGCACGGCGCGTTTGATCTCCTCATCGCTCATTGGGATCAACTCTTTCGCACGATCGCGCCCAACGATTAGATCCAGCGTGCTCTTTCCCGGAGGTGCGCACGAGGGCAGGTTGATCGATCGGTCCAACAACATAGGCGTGTCATCTTCGGGGTATAAGACGGCGTGCCAGCCCTCCGGCAGCGGCGGACGGTCGAGACCGATTACCACACGACACCCGGACGAGTACGTGACGTTGTCCAGCGATTTGCGAACCGTGTGCGGCAAGTCAGGAATTATCCCCGACACTTTTGTAGCGGGAACCGCGCAGATAACAGCGTCGGCATCGATTTCGCTATCGTCAATTACGACTCCCGTTGCTGCACCATCCTTGATGTTAACGCGCCGGACGGGCGTCGAAACTCGAATCACATCTGAACACGCATCGGCTAGCGCACGGGCCAGCGCGCTGGTGCCGTTCTCCGGAACGTACAGCTGGTCGGACCTCACCAGCATCTCCCCAATATAAGCCCGCATGTACGCCGCACCGGAGAATTCGACGTGTCCCATCGTCATCTCCAGAAATCCCATGAACATTACTTTCAGCGACTCGGGCGAGCCTTGTCTGTCTAGATATTCCCCTAAATTCTCTTGACCGTCGTACTCGTCCATACGACAGCCGCTGGCAAAATTCAGATCCTCCGAATGACGACGAATATCCCATGCTATCTTCAGACTTGGCCAAAACGATCGGGGGGACAAGACTCCTAACTTCACGAGCGCGACCAGATGGCTTATGGAGGCAGCAATCGATTGGCTACCCAACCACATCACCCATCGACCTCGCCTGTAGCACGCGAGGTTCATCACAGAGCGCACCAATGATAACCCCAATTCATCGCAAATGCGGAATGCGACATCGTACGAAGAAGTGAAGAAATCCGCACCCGCATCCAGGGTAAAACCGTCCACCAATTCGCCGCCAATGCGTCCGCCTACTTGGTCCTCTGCCTCCAGCAGAATCGGCGTCAAACCTCGTTTCTTGAGTGTGTAAGCAGCACTTAATCCAGCGGCACCTCCGCCGATTATGACTACTCGGTTGGAATCTCTGGTATCCGACATGATTGCTCAATTCCCCTCCAGGCTCGTAAGATAAGTTGGATTGGTTAGATTTAAACTTGGCGATACCTTATCGTGGCAGATTATGTGAACATCGATACGCGTCTATTCCAACTCTAACCGCCAGATGATCTCCGCCTCGCCAGGCCAACCCGAATAAGCATCGAAATTCACTTCTACAAGTTCGCATCCCTGTTTTTCATAAAACCGACAAGTACGTACGTTGACGTCCTGAGTTTCGATCTTGAGTTCAATGCAACCAACGCTTTTGGCATATCTGACGACACGCTTGAACAACATCGTTCCGACGCCACGCCCTCTCCACTCCGGTGCAACACGTAGATCCCACAACGCCGCCAAATCCTTCCGTCCCTCAAGGAAATCCAACTCCGGCGAATCGTGAACTACGATTGCCCCGCCAACCCGTTCATCATCCGAAAACGCTGAAATCAACCGCCAGTTGGACGTATCCCAACGCAACCAACGAGTCGGTGGTTCGCCATCATCGTAATCCTTGACCCACGGCGGATCAATCGCCTCCTCGGTCAACGTCCATCCGAGAGCACCCTCGTTCGGCGTCGCCACGTACCGGGATTCGACCGTAAACGCGATCGAAACCTTCGCATACTCACCCAACGCCGCCATCGTCTCTTCTTCGATGCGGATCATCGCCGATGACCGTGCGGTCCGCAAATCGTCACGATGGCGCAACGAATTCGTTCAACAACCGCAATCTTGTGGATGTGGGGCTCGCAACGCGATAAAACCGCACGTCGGCGGTCCACATCTCGCAATCCAGTGATTCTGCCAGTGCCAAGTAGTGGCAGTCGTACGCCGCGCCCTGCCCAAGTTGGCTTGCCAACTCCAAAGCCCGACGATGGATATCCAGAGAGTGATGCATTTTGATGCCCGATGATAGCAACTTCTCGATCAAACGCAAACCTTCGTCGAGACTTGTCTCTCCTCGTTTCGTCCGCTGGAGAAGAATGTTCGTCACTTCCGCGCACATGAAGTACGATGCGACCATTTGGAATCCCCTGTCGTTCCACACTTCAGCCAGCGAATCAGCTTTGTCAGAGTCCACCTCCTCAATCAACCATTTGAACGCCAGGCTCGCGTCTACAACAACGAACCGGCTCACGCCCAACCCTCGATTTCAGCATCTCTAATCGCGCGCGCTTCTCTAAGCAAGTCGGCCGAATTCCCCGGAAACACTCGGTCTCCGAAAAGCTCTTTTCGGAGGGCCTTCAACCCCTCTATATCGAAATTGCCAGTCTTGTATTTGCCCGTAATAGCGGATTTAGGTTGAGCGGACTTCTCCTCGCGGCCCTCTTGAACCAAGTCGGCCGAATTTCCCGGCAAGGCACGATCGCCAAAAACCTCATCGCGGACTTCGTTGAACCGTTCCGACAGCGGAAAATCGTTTTGCTCCGCCTTCTTTCCCCCGACCTCGTCCTTCGCGATCTCGTTGCCGATCGCACTCAAACAATATTGCCGCATGCTCACGCCCTTCAGCGCCGCCGTTGACTTCAGTCGGCGCTGAAAAGCGGGATCCATGTCCAGTGTGAGTCTCTTCTTCTTGGCCTGCATTACTGTCGCCCTCCCAAAAATCTACTACTCTTTATCTTGCCGCAAACACAGAAATGCGTAATTCATCACGCGAATCATCCTGATGATTCGCGTTCCGTCGCTTCAATTACGACTTCCTCTTCCATAGGCAACTCCGCTTCCTCGGCCGATTCTCCTGCGGAATCCCCGACTCCGCTAACCGGCTGAGTTGTGTTCCGAGCCGGCCGTGCCGGCCTCCGCACCGGCCGTTTCGTAAACAGCCATACGCTGAAACCGAATCCGAACCGCAACACCAACTCTAAGGCGATCAGGAACACCAAGTAGTAGACGATGGCCTCGCCATGATCGCTTACATTCTCGATTTTCTCCAACGAATCGCTGAAGTCGAAGAAGGACGCATCTATCAGGAATAGGGCCAATATGGAGAATGGCAAGATTTTCGCCAAATCCCTCGACAGATCTTCGTTGTAATACGCCGAAAACCGAATCGCGCTGACCGTTGCCAAAGCGATCAACAACGTGTCCGAAATATCTCTGCCCTCGGATAAAAACGTCAACATCAACGTCAACACCGTGAACCAGAAGAAAGCGAACATTGGGAAAACGATGAGGTACTTCGCTATGTACGAGACCACATGGATAAATTTCCTCACCGACGCGAAACGCGATTCCTCAAACCGGTAGACATCGAACGAAAACATGTCCCGCAACGCAATGAAACGGTAGAAATTGAACACGAACACGGCATAGACCGCCACACCTATGACGTAGAGCGCCACAGGTTGCAACAGGTCTATGGCGTCTTCGACGTTCAGACCGTTCGGGAAAAAATCATAGATGTCTGGCATTCGATTCTCCTATCTCGTCTATCTTGTTGGCTTGCCCCAAGCGATAACTAACTTTAGCGTGTCATCACCCACGCATCTGAATCCGTGATCGACGCCCGGCGGAGCCAATACCGCATCGCCGGCCTCGACAACCCGCTCATCCCCATCCATCCACATTACCCCCCTGCCCGCGATGAAGTAGTAGAACTCCTCCAGCGTGTCATCGCCCTCGTGGACATGGCTGCCCTCGCTCGCCCCCGGCGGCAACTCCCAAACTTCGATTCGGACCGGCAACTTAGACGTCCCGTTGAAGAACCTGCGACGCGTTACCGTGCCGTCGCCCTCGTGCAATCCGGGCTCAAGGATCGCATCCTCGGATTCGTGTTGCTTCCAGTTCATTTCACAATCGATAAGGGTGGTTCGTCGCGCCAAAGACGTCGAAATTTGCGTTATTATGCGGAATCGGCAGCATCACCGAACTCGCCGAGAACTGCCGACATGCCGGCTCGCATCGCGTCTAAATCACCTTCCCAACCACTCCCTCCTAACGCTCGCGCTTCCTCTAACGACGCGGCCTCGCCGACCAGCGACCGCAAAGCAAAATTGATCGCTTCTTCGTTAGTTTCCACACGATAGCGCCGCATTACTTCAGAACACGCTTGATCGTCAATGTCTATGTAGTTTCGAGACATATCCACAACATACACCAAAGGCGATGCGGCATCCCTCTCATGCGCTTGCTCTCCAGACCTTTTACTAACGAACATCGCGCAGTATGCTTGGCCTATGGAAACTGAAACCATGACGCGTTGCGAATGGGCCGGCGACGACCCGCTCATGCAGAGTTATCACGACGAGGACTGGGGCGTCCCGTTGCACGACGACCGCGCCCTTTTCGAACTCCTCGTCCTCGAAGGCGCTCAGGCCGGACTCTCCTGGCGCACCATCCTACACCGCCGTGAAGGCTACCGCGCGGCGTTCGACGGCTTCGACATCGCAACCGTCGCCGCATACGACGACTCTGATCGCGAACGACTCCGCGCCGACGCCCGCATCATCCGCAACCGGGCCAAGATCAACGCCGCCATCGCCAACGCCCGCGCCACGCTGACCGTACAAGCCGAATTCGGCTCACTCGACGCGTACCTCTGGAGCTTCGTCAACGACAAAACCCGCCAAAACCACTTCAGCACCCTCACCGACATACCCGCCCAAACCGACGAATCTCGCGCCATGAGCAAAGCCCTCCGCGCCTACGGCTTTGGATTCGTGGGACCCACAATCTGCTACGCCTTCATGCAGTCCGCCGGCCTCGTGAACGACCACGTCACTACTTGTTTCCGCTATCGTTGACCGCGTCTCGCCTACAACCCTGCCCCGATAAACGACGACACCCGCTCCCCAATAACCATCGAGGTCACGTTCGTATTCGCACGGATACAGTCCGGCATGATCGACGCGTCCGCAACCTTCAAGTTCTCCAGCCCCCGCACGTTCCCGAACTGGTCGACCACCGCCATCGGGTCCGTATCCGGGCCCATCTTGCAGGTGCCCGACACGTGATGGCTGGTACTAACCGTTCGCCTGATCCAAGCATCCAGTGCCTCGTCTGACTCGAGGTCCTCATCCGTCGGATCCACTAGCTCCTTCGCCAAACGTCCCCATTTCTCGTGCTCCGCGAAACCAAGACTGATCCGTACACCCTCGCGCAACCTCGCCGTGTCGAAATTGTCCTCCAGGTAGTTGTAGTTGAGGAACGGTTGAATGTGAGGGTCCTTGTCTCGCAGGTACAGACTTCCCGCCCCGACGGCGAGGTCGATACAGACGACCATCCCAAAGCCCAACTCGTCTCTTGCTTCAGTTCGATACGGCCTGATGTCAATCGGGCTGCGCGAGATCGATTGGATGAGCATGTCATTGGTCAGGTGCGAGCCCTCCGCGGTGTACCGCAGAGTCACCTGCATCCCCGGTCTCCCGACCGGCTGCTCGAAGCCGTCGCGCGTCCGCCAAACCGTCCTGACCTGCGGGTGATCGCGGAGGTTCTCACCCACGCCCGGGAGGTCATGCAGCAATGGCACACCGACTGATCCCAATTTCTCCGTCGGCCCCACTCCGGACAGCATCAGCAGGTGTGGCGAGCCAATCGCACCCGCCGACAGGATGATGTTCTCACCCCCATAGTCCAAAACCTCACCGTCCACTTCTGCCCTGATCCCGACAGCACGTTTGCCTTCGAACAGCACCTTCTGGACTAGGCACTCCGGCTGGATTGTGAGATTGGATCGCTCTCGAGCGGTGCTGAGATAACCGATCGCGGTGCTCCACCGTACGCGGCCGGGATTGTTCAGCGGCGTCGGACCTACACCGGTAGAGTCAGGCGCATTGTGGTCCGGGCACTCCGGGAAACCGTTAGCACGTGCCGCTTCATAGAATGCCTGTTGATCAGGATTCCATTCATCGGGCTTGAACCGCCTCACAATGATCGGACCTTCCGACCCGTGGAAATCGCCGGCGAAATCGGTGTCCGTCTCCACCATCCGGAAATAGGGCATCAACTCTTCGAAGCCCCACTTTTCGTTGCCCCACGATGCCCAGTTGTCATAGTCCTCTGGGACGCCCCTCAGGAAAATCTGACCGTTAACCGCACTGGACCCGCCCACTACTCTGCCCCGAGGTATTAAACCCGGCATCGCCTCGTTGGTGTAACGCGCCACGAAGGTCCAGCGATGATCGCTGTGCGCCCTGCGCCACGGCTGATCCGTATGGCCGTAGCCGTACTTCACATCGTCCGGGATCTCGTCGAAATCCGGGTAGTCAGGACCCGCCTCGATCAGAAGCACCGAATGGTCTGGATCTTCCGTCAGCCGCGTCGCAAGAATTGCCCCGGCCGAACCGGCACCTACTATGATCGTGTCGAAAGTGCTTGAGATGTCCGTTACCCCTTCGGTGCCGTTGCGATGACGGGATTATATGCCGATTCCGGGCTTCACACACTGAACTTGCACTGCCCGTTTCGCGCGATCTGCCAAACATCAATATCAGTCCTCGGGCCTCGTCAACGGCTACATCCGTCACCACAGCCATCGATCTTTTAGCCTGATACCCACAATGACTACTAACCGCATGAAGCGCAAACTCCTCTCCGGCGAGCCCGCGTTCGGAGTCTCGGTCATGATCCCGTCTCCCCACATCGTCGACATCGTCGGACGGCTCGGCTTCGACTGGATGCTCATCGATTGCGAACACGGATCAATCGGAATCGAGAGCGTCGAACTCATGGTCATGGCCGCCGAAACCGCAGGCGTAACTCCTATCGCCAGACCGCCTGTCAACGGATTCGAAGCGATTGGACAGCTGATGGACCGCGGCGTGATGGGGGTGCAGGTGCCGCACGTCAACACCGCCGAGGACGCGCGGAGAGCCGTCGAAGCGGTCAAATACCACCCGCTCGGCGAACGCGGACTGGCCGCCGGAGTCCGATCCGCTGGCTACGGATACGGCATGTCGATGTCCGAATACGCCGAACAAGCCAACAACGAGACCATAGTCTGCGTCCAACTCGAAGAAGCCGAAGCCGTCCGCAACGTCGACGAGATCGTGCAGGTCCCAGGCGTCGACGTCTTCTTCGTCGGCCCGTCTGACCTCTCCCAGTCCCTCGGATACCCCGGACAACCCGACGCCCCGGAAGTGCGTCAAGCGATGGACAACGTCTTCGCCACGATCGCGGCGGCTGGCAAAATATCCGGCTCCGCAGGAAACGCAGCCGCCACACGCCGATACCTCGACCAAGGTGTCACCTACCTTTACACGCACCTAACCACCCTCCTCTCCGCCGCCGCGGAATCGTTCTTAGACGAAGTGACGCGCTAATTCCCCACCGAGTCCTTTGCAAAACAGCCGCCGGACACTCGGTCCCGCGACTCAGCATGCTTTCCCGACCACCAACTCGCGGGGTCTTGCTAATCTCCCCAACAACGCCCGCGTGAAACAGTGAGGACCCTTCCTTGGCGCTACAACTGGACACTCTACGCCGAACAGCCCTAATCCTGGTATTCGCCGGTCTCCTCTGGAACTTGGTAGAGGCCGGCGTTGGGTTGTGGGCAGGTGCTCAAGCTGGCAGTGTCGCCCTCCTAGCTTTCGGTTTCGACAGCATCGTCGAGCTCCTAGCAGGAGGCATCCTAATCTGGCGCTTACGCGCAGACCAGAATGGACACGACGAAGAGGCCGCAGAGCGAAAGGCGCAGCGACTCCTCGGCCTGACCTTCTACCTCCTAGCTGCATACGTCGCCGTTCACTCCGGCGCCAACCTCCTCGGCTGGCTACCCCAACCAGAACCCAGCATCGCAGGCGTCGCCATCGTAATCGCCAGCGCAATAGTCATGAGCGGCCTGTACATCGGCAAGATGCGCATCGCCATCCGGATGCAGTCATGGTCCCTGAGAGCCGAGGCCATGGAAACCCTCTTCTGCGACATCCAAGACCTCACCATCCTCATCGGCCTCGCCCTGAACGCTCTGCTCTCCTGGTGGTGGGCTGACCCGGTGTCATCTTGGATCCTGATCCCATTCCTAATCAACGAAGGCCGAGAAAACTTCTCCGACCACGACCATCACGACCATGACGACGATGAACACGAACACCACGCCCGCCGCGTCTGCTTCTGCCACAACTGCCTCTACGGCCTCAGAAGATGCCGCGCCACCTGTTGCGCAGCGTAACCTCCCAGCACGCGGCGCCAGTTAACGTATACAAAAGCACACACAATCGCGAGATACACACAAAGGACAACACCATGCCAGACCTCTCAGGAAAAGTCGCTATCGTCACCGGCGCGGGACGCTATCGCGGCATCGGTCGGGACACCGCCCTAGCCTTGGCGCAAGCTGGTGCTGACGTCGCCGTCACCGGAACCGGACGACCTCCCGACACCTTCCCCGATGACGAGAAAGCGATGGGCTGGCGAGACATCGAATCTGTAGCAGACGAAATCCGCGCAATGGGACGCCGCGCCACGACCATCGTCGCCGACTTGGGCGATCCCGCGCAGGCCCGAGGAATCGTGGAGCAGACCGTCGCCGAACTCGGATCTGTCGACATTCTGGTTAACAACGCAGCGTATGCGATGGCTGGCGACCGTGTCCCGGTTGTCGAACTCGACGACGCCATCTGGCACCGCGTCCTCGACATCAAGGTCCACGGCTCCTACTACGCCTCCAAAGCCGCGGCGCAGACGATGATCAGGCAAGGAACCGGCGGCAGCATCGTAATGGTCTCTTCCATCGCCGGCAAGATCCACCCACGCAACTTCGCCGCCTACGTCGTCGCCAACATGTCGCTCCAAGGACTCACTGGCAGCCTCTCCAAAGAGCTCGGCGACTACAACATCAACGTCAACACCGTCTGCCCCGGCGTCATCGATACATCACGCTGGGACAACAAGCGAGACAACACCCCCACCGGCCGCGAAGACTGGGAGCGTCTAGAGTCGAACATCCCCATGGGCCGACCCGGCACCGGAACCGACGTCGCCAGCACCATCGTCTTCCTCTGCTCCGAAGAAGCCCACTGGATCAGCGGCCAATCAATAAACATCGACGGTGGCCAAGTCTCGTCGCACTAATCCAGCAAGCGGATGCCCGTAGGGGCGGGTCTGTGACCCGCCCGTGTAACCTCGCAGTCGGATGCTACCCGAAGCGCGACCTACGACCTTCCAAGTTGGTGTGCACGTCCAGCAGCACCGTGGCACCTTCTGCATTCAATTGTCGGGCTTTCATGAGCGACGGAGCTACATCGGACGGGTCTGTAACAGTAATGCCGACGGCCCCCAATCCCTCAGCGATCTTGGCGTAGTCACCGGTCATCTCGGTGGCTCCAAAGCGTTCGCGAGCTGTTGGATAACCTCCCGGATAGGTTGCCATTCCACGGTTGTTTAAGAGAACGGTTGTGATTGGTGCTCCGGCTCTCACCGAGGTCTCGATGTCGAGGCCCGACATCCCGAAAGCACCGTCGCCCATGAAGTTGAGACAGAATTTGTCGGGATTCGCCAGTTTGGCACCAATCATCAACGGAATGCCGTAACCGAGGTGCGTAGATTTGCCCCAACCTATGTAACTGTGAGGGACCGTCGCGGTGTAAAACGGCATTATCGTGTCCCGCGGAGCGCCTGCATCATGCGTGACGATGCTGTTTTCCCGGTCCAAGGTCTTGTCCAGATCGCCGATCACCCTGTAGGTGTTGATGGGAACTTCATCAGATTCCAACAGCGGCCTCCATTCGGCGAGCCAATGCTCTTTGAGCTCACCTATCGCCGCCGACACCCCATTCCGTTCCTCGCGTCCTGACTCGCCAATCTGCCCCTTCACCTCCTCAATCATCATCTGCAAAGTGAGCTTGGTGTCACCGGGAAGACCAACGTCGACCGAAAAGTCCTTGTTGATGTCGTCAATGCCTTCGACATTATGGATGATGGTCTTGCCGTCGGGAATTGGCTGCCCATAAGACGTCCTCGTCATACTTGAACCGACGGCGAAAAGGACATCGGACTCCTGTAGCCAACGCCAGGCTGGCAAGGTGGTCGCTCCGCTGCCTGAACCCAGAGAGAGCGGATGGCGTTCATCAAATGAGGACTTTCCGGGCATGGTGCAGTACACCGGGATCTGGCTTAACTCGGCCAGCTCTTTCAGTTCTTCGGTGGCATCCGCAAACAGTACCCCCATGCCGGACCAAATCACCGGCTTTTTGGCGTTCAAGAGCAGTCTGGCTGCATCCTTAACATCGTTGGTTGAAGGACTCTGAAGCGACCTGCTGGGCGGCTGATACTTAGGCGTCCCCTCCGGCACTTCCTGACCACCGATGTCCGCTGGAACCTCGACAATCACCGGACCGGGAGATCCGTTGCGGAGTGCATGAAAAGCCCGGCGCATGACGTCGTTAACCTGATTCGGTTGAACAATGACTTCGCCACGCTTGGAGATACCTTGGTAAGCGCGTACCGGCGAGAACTCGGGTCGAATCGCATACCGGCTCAAAGCTGGGCCCGCAGTAAGGTACAGGACTGGCACGTTATCCGCGAATGCTTGAGCGATACCGCCCCCGGAATTCTCCGAACCGGGACCGCCCTGCGTGATTACCACTCCAAATTTTCGGCGATCATTGACACGACTGAACCCGTCCGCCGCCATAATTGCACCGCGCTCCTGCCTGAACATGACGGTGCGGATGCCCTCTTGGGCTACTGCTTCAATGAGTTGGTGGGAGGGAAAACAAGCGACCCACTCCACCCCTTCCAACTTCAACGTGCTAGCGACGGCCTCTATTACATTCATAACGTCCCTCGTCAGGGCTTCACGCCCCTTCTGATCTCTCTAAGCCCAAGCGAGCTCGGGGGATCGACTGTTTCGGCGACTGTTTCAGTGTCCGATCCCTAGCGAAGATTACCACTTCCAATGCGCCTACATCGTGGAACGGCTACGAGCTATAGAGTGATGCGTCCACACATGCTCCGAGACGACGCGACGACAAGATGATCGCACTGAACCGCCAGATTGTGTCTAACATCAAGATGGTGAACTCAGAAAAACCAACACTGAACATCGTCATCATCGGCGGATCATCATCCCACGTCGGAAAAATGGCACTCGTCGAAATGTGCCTATTGAAACTCGGCATCATCACGCGCGGCGCACAATCCAATTAAATCCCAAAACCACCGACGCGCCTCACGGAAATATGGGCTCCTTCCTCGACAGAGACAACAAAGGCATCGCCGCCTTCCTCTTGATCGCCTTCGGACTGGCATGGATCCTTTGGGAGATCACCATTACGGTCGGCCCGTCCGCCCGCGATCCTCTGTTCCAACTCGCCATCCTGCCCGGAGCCCTTTCGCCAGCCGTGGCCGCAATCATCGTCAGAAAGTGGGTCACCCGAGAAGGTTTTTCAGATGCCGGGCTGAGGCTTAACCGGCACCATTGGCGCTACTACGTCGCCGCTTTGGTCCTGCCCTTGTTGGTGGTCGCGGTGATCGTGCTCCTAGCCACAACTCTGGAGATAAGCGACCCGGACTTCTCCCTGAAACGCGCAATATGGCAACTCGGGCCACCCGGAACCGTTGCACCGCCCCTTCCCGACGGCATCTTCGCCCTCGTGGTCTTCCAGTCGATGATCATCGCCTTACTGGCAACACCCATCCTCTTGGGCGAGGAATTCGGATGGCGCGGCTACCTCCAAATCCGACTTTTCGCAGACCGACCCTTGATAGCCTCCGTTGCCACAGGCGTCATATGGTCGCTCTGGCACCTTCCCATAAACCTGCGAGGCTACAACTTTCCTGACCAACCAGTGCTCGGTATGCTCGTCTTCACTGTGAGCGCCATAATGCTGTCGATCATCTTCGGTTGGCTCCGTATGAAGACCGGCAGCATCTGGTCCGCCAGCCTCGGACATTCAGCCACCAACGCAATCGGCGGGAGCCTGACGCTGCTGCTCTTCATCGGCGCACCCAACTGGATCCTCGTCAGCTACGTCGGCATCCTCGCATTGATACCCCTCGCAATCCTCTGCGCCTGGATCATCCTCACCGGTCAACTCAAAGCCACCTAGTAACCCGTTCGCCATCCCCGCTCAGCCATCGTCATTCCCGTCGCATCCGTCACATCCCGCGCACGCGGGAATCCAGAACCAACAAAGCACGCCTTTCCCCTCAATCCGTAACGTACGTGTGCGTAATCACCTCCCACACGTGCCCGTTCTCACACTCGAAATAAAACCCCCGCCCTTGGTGAGCGTGATTTATCTCCCCGTCCGCACGTGACCTCGGCCCACTCCCGAACGCCATACCCTCGTCCTTCACTCTCAGCAACACCGCATCGAACTCCTCGTCCGACGCCAAGAAGCAGTAGTGATTCGAGCGCGGGTCATCCGAATTGTCGAAATCCAGCGTCAGGATGTCGTTCACCTTCACCGGCGCGAAATGCCCCCATGTCCCCTTGTATTCCAGCCCGAACAACCGAGCCATCAACTTCGCCGACTTCACCTTGTCGAAAGCCGGTACAATCGTGTGGTCTAACTGCAAAGCCATTGCGACCCTCCTTTATTGACACATTACACGCTGACGGCGCGTCGCTCAGCGACGCGTCATCGCCGGACACCGCTTCGAAGTCAAAACCGCCTCCCTCGGACAAAACGGAACATTCCATTCAACCACGTCCGCCTAGACCCAACGTACACCTACCTCCTCTGCCTAGGCATCCGCCCCGACCCAGTCGTCTTCAACGCCTGGCCCAAAGGCGTAATCTCCGAAGGCGACGCAGGTTCACTGGTACGGGTGGTAGAAGGCCAAAGCACAACCCACGAACTAACCAAAAGGCTCGTTGAGATGAGGTCGATTGAGGAGTAGATCGGGTGGATCATGGACGAAGTTCAACCGCAATGACCAACCCAGAACCGATCCACCCCGGTGAGCACCTTGCAGAGATCATGGACGAACTGGGCATCACGCAATACCGCCTGGCCAAGACCATAGGCGTTCCACCGATCCGAATCAACGCCATCATCAAACGGCGCAGGTCGGTAGCCGCCAACACCGCACCACGTATTGGGCGTGCGCTTGGGACTACGCCTGAATACTGGTTGAACCTTCAGCGGATGTATGTGCTTGATGTGGCGCGGGTTGAAATCGATGTGAGCGGGATTGAACCGCTGGTTGAGATGGCCGCGTGATACTCCAATAGCGACGTCAACACCGTCTGCCCGTGCGTCATCGACACCTCCCGCAGGGACAACAAGCGAGACAACATCCCCGGCGGTCAGGAGGAGTGGGAGCGGTTGGAGACGAATGTCCCGATGGGGAGGACGGGGAAGGGGTTTGATGTCGCTGACGCGATCGTGTTTTTGTGCTCGTAGGAGGGGCATTGGATCAACGGGCAGTCGATCAATGCTGATGGGGGTCAAGGTTCGTCGCAGTGAAGAAGGGACCGTTTCGTAGAAGATCGTTGGTTGGGCGGTAGCAAAACCCTTGCTCTCTCCACAGCAAAAAGCAAGGGCGAGGTTCACCGAAATCAACAGCACAGAACATCCCATGAAACAACCACTCGACGCAATCAAACCCGACGTTCAGAGCCCGCACGCTTCAATACATCACCGAGTTCGATCTTTTAACCGCACCGCCCTCCGGCGAGCTCGTAGCGCACGTTTTTCCAAACGTCATACGCGAATTTCACGGTGAATTTCCCTCGTCTATAATAGTTCATAGATTCCATTTTGCCGCGACACCGTTGCTTACGAACATCAGGAGTGACACATATGAATGACGAAGCATCCATAACTTCCGTTCAATTTCGGAATTTTAAAGCGCTACGCAACTTCTCTGTTTCTCTTGATCGGACCAATATTCTTGTAGGACCCAACAACTCAGGCAAATCCACAGTCATCGGCGCTTTTCGAGTACTCGCATTGGGCCTCAGGAGAGCTGCCTACCGTAAACCTGAGTTAATAGAAAGTCGGAACTTAAGAACAGGATACAGGTTACCTCGAACAACACTCCCAATTAGTTTAGAAAATGCCCAAACCGATTACCAAGATGTGGAGGCCACAGTTTCCTTTCGCATATCCAATGGCAATAGTTTGCGATTATCTTTCTACGGCAACGACGAAGATTGTGTAATGTACCCCGTCACAGCTGATGGAGAATTAGTCACGAAGGCGAAATTCAAACGCCAATTCCCAATCTCCCTGCTTGTTGTACCAGTTCTCGGACCTGTCGAATACCGTGAGCAAATCGTCAAAAAAGAGACCGTTGACGCGAATTTGGCTACTCACCGAGCGTCTCGGAATTTCCGGAACTATTGGCATTATTACCCCGACGACTTCGAAATGTTCAGACAGTTGATTGCTGCTACATGGCCAGGCATGGAAATCGATCCACCGGAAATCGCCAGTGATGGAATGCTATCCATGTTTTGTCTTGAAGATAGAATCACGCGAGAACTTTATTGGACAGGTTTTGGGTTTCAAATTTGGTGCCAGTTACTTTCCCATATATTTAGAAGCCAAGAACGATCAATGTTGATAATCGATGAACCAGATATCTATCTGCATGCCAACCCGCAGCGTCAACTTTTATCTATGTTGAAATCGGCCGGACCAGATGTATTGATGGCTACTCATTCGAGCGAAATCGTCGCCGAGGCCGATTCCAGCGACATTCTGGTGATTGACAAAAACCAACGCTCGGCGAAAAGAGTCCGCAACGTTGAAGGCATCCAATCGACGCTCGGTTCAATAGGTTCAGCACATGTGGCAACGATGACTGCCGTCGCCCAAATGAGGCGAATACTCTACGTCGAAGGCGAGGACTTCAAGATTCTCAGAAGTTTCGCGAGACGCCTTGGTATGAGCGAATTGGCAGCTGGTGCCGGTATTGCCCCGCTCGCTCTCGGAGGATTCCCAACAATACAACGCATCAAGGCGGTTACGCTCGGTGTGATGGAGTCAATAGGCGGAGGATTGCATTTCGCGGGGATTTTCGATCGGGACTTTCGGCCTGACGAGGAAATCGACGAAATAGTCAAGAAGCTCAACCGCGAATTAGAGTTAGCCGTGATACTGGCGAGAAAAGAGATAGAAAACTACATCCTTGTCCCTGACGCCATAGACAGATCATTGGAACAACTTTTGAAAGAGAGGGCTCGACGGATCGGCGAACCCGTAAAAAATTGTCGACCGGTCGCTGAAATATTACATGAGATCACTACACCGATCAAAGCTGATGTGCAATCTCAATACATCGCCAAGCGAGGGGAATTCTTGGCTCATTCCGGAAAAGACCGGAGCACACTGAACCGCGAAGCCATCGTAATATTCGATCAAAAATGGGACGACGCCCAGTTGCGTCTTCACATTATCCCTGGTAAAAGAGTCCTAAGCGAACTGTTCTCCCGAGTGCAGAAAAATTACAAGGTGAATTTGACTGCTGCGCGAATTATCAACCAATTGAATGAAAATGAAATACCTGCGGACCTTCGCCACACGCTAAGAGCACTCGATTCATTTAGGTGTCAGGAACTGTGATCGCTGGGGCTAATGTGATCAAATGCCATCAGTTGGCCTTAACAGTATCACCGACGATGCGATCCTTCCCCTGAGTTGAATGAGTCACGCGACGGTCAAACGGTGGACTGCGCAATCCCCCCTCAAAACCCCTCCCACCCCGGCAACGCCGCCGACTGCCGCACCCAATCCGCCATCTGCTCCTCATCCAACTCGCCCTCATAGATATCCAACCACCGAGAGTCCGGGTCATTCCCTCCCCCGCACGGCACCGGGTCCAACGTCGCCCCATTCAAGAACGTCACCTTGATGTAGCGAGAAAAGACGTGGTAGCTCACGAACCAACCTCGACCCTCAACCCCGTAAAACGGCGAGTTCCATCGTACCGCCTTCCGCACCTCAGGCACATTACCCACGATAATCTCGTCCAAGCGACGCGCTAGATCGCTCTTCCAACGCGGTATCGCCGCGATATATGCCTGCACCGGCGCATCACCCTCACTCTTCGGCATCTGAGGATTGCCGCCCGACAGCAGCACTGGTTTCCCGTCAACCATTCCTCCCTTGGCCTTCGCCAGACGCTGCTTGGTGTTGTACGACACCGCCTCGCGCACCAACTTCTTGAAACCAGTCTTGTCGATCTCGTCCCCTTCGAAACTGTCAATCGCCCGCCACTTGTTCCCACTCAAACCGGCGTTGAAGACGTTATCGCGGTCCCGCAGCATCGCCCCGCTGTGAAACGTCAGCTTCACCTTGTCCTTGAACCCGTCGCCAACGAGCAGTATCCCGTTGTACTCCCAGACCGGCGTCCCCCTCCACTTCCACTCCTCCGTCACATCCGGCTCCGCCTCGTGGATCAGCTTCCGGAACTCCGCCAACCGTGCGCCACGCCAATCATCCAACTCCGCCACCCGCACATCGATCCGCTCCGCCGCGCTCAATTCATCTGCCGAATTCTTCGATGCCGTACGAGCCATCTCCTCAACTCCGATTTGCGCTTCGCTTTCTCTCAATTGCCTACTGCATCGTATTTTAGCCAGCGTCCATCCTCCGCTTCGGGTTATTCGCATAACTCCCCGGAACGATGGCACGGTAGCGAGATCCGGCGTGAACCATCCTTGCACTGCCCCTCTGGATGGTCGTTCCGTCCGCTGAAGCGCCGGCTTTCGCCGGAATGACGGTGGTTTCGTAGCGATACCCTTCGCGAAGCGAGCACGCAAGGGATCACCAACCCCGATAGACTCCTCCCCGTATCCCGAACCACAAACCAAGGAACCCCACGCACCATGAGACTCGAAGGCAAGGTCGCCATCATTACTGGCGCCGCGAGCGGAATCGGTGCCGCTTCCGCGCGGCTCTTCGCCCAAGAAGGCGCCAAGGTTTGCATCGCCGATATCGATGGGGAAAAAGGCCAACAGGTTGCGACCGACATCGCAGCGTCCGGCGGCGACATCTTCTTCAGAAGGCTCGACATCACTAGCGAGGACGACTGGGCCGAGGGGGTGAACGAAGTCGTTTCGCGGTTTGGAAAACTCAACGTCTTGGTCAACAACGCAGCCGCGGCACACTACGGCAAGGTGGAAGAGACGACCGTCGAAGAGTGGGACCACGTGATGGCGGTAAACGGTAAAGGCACATTCCTCGGCACCAGGGAAGTTATCCCGCACATGAGACGCGCCGGTGGCGGGTCGATCATCAACATATCGTCTGGTGCCGGACTGGTAGGACAAGCGTGGTCCGCCGCGTACAACGCCTCCAAGGCTGCTGTTCATCTGCTAGCCAAAAGCACGGCAATTCAGTACGCCCGAGACGGCATCAGGGCCAACTCGGTCCACCCCGGTGCGATCGACACCCAGATGCTCCACGCCGGCTCCCAACAGATAGGCGACTCCGAAGCATCCGACAGACCCATGGGCCGAATGGGTACACCCGAAGAGATCGGCTACGGCGTCCTCTTTCTAGCTTCCGACGAATCCAGCTACATGACCGGAACCGAGCTGATCATAGATGGCGGCAAACTCTCCGGCCAATGGCGATTGGCGGACACCCCGTTTGGGCAGGCGGTGTTGAGACGGTCTTGAGCAGGGAGCGCTCGTATATGGGGTTTCGAACCAGCGGTTGTAAGTTAGACAATCTTACGCTCCGATAGCTGCCTAACCGCTGACGTGCTGCGACGCGTTAAACACCGACTCCATCGGGTCGACGTTGTCTTCCTGGATCGCCGGCGAAATCAAGAGTGCCAGCCCGAAGTGGGTCAGACCAGCGCAGGTGCCCCGACGCGACTGTAGATTTGAATCCGGTGACGACAACTATCGGCGATGTAGACCAGTCCATCGGAACTCGTGTCGATCCCCGCGGGTCGCCAGAACAGCTTCTCCTGCTCGGCCATGCCAGAATCGGCGCGCCAACCGGCTTGCTCGGGGTTTACGTCCAGAAATTCCTGGCACCATTTCGACAACGTGGCGTGACCGACGAGGGTCTCGCGATGCCCTCCGTCCATATCGAAGACCTGAACGCGATCGTTGCGCCAGTCGGATACGTATACGTTGCCGTCGCTGCTGACGTGAACGCTGGAGGGTCGGTCAAACTCACCTTCGCGGGCACCGCTTGATCCGAAGGCGAAGATGAACTCACCGTCTGGCGTGAAACGTTGGACGCGGTCGTTGCGCCAATCGACAATCCAGATGCAATCTTCGGCGTCGATCGAAATACCCCAGGGGTAATTGAATTCACCCGGACCGGTGCCGGTAGTGCCGAATGAAGAGATGTATCGCCCTTCCTCCGTGTATTTCTGGACTCGGGCGTTGAGGTGATCCACAACGTGCAGGTCGCCTTGGGAATCGAAGGCCAAGCCCGACGGACGATTCCACTGGCCCTCCGAAGAGCCAACCTCGCCCCACCGGTGCGAAAAGGTTCCGTCCTTTTCGAACACCGAAAGCAATTGGGTGTACTCGTCGGTTAGATAGACGCGTTCGTCCGGACCGATGGCGATAGCGGTTGGTTGGGTCGACTGTCCCGGTTCAGTTCCCCAGTTGGCGAATTCGAACAGGAACTCGGAGTCGAGGGCTACAGCGCTCACCCTTACGTTTCTGTTGGCGGCGTTCGACCGGCTCAACACGTAGAGATGACCGTCCTTGGAAAAACGGACGTCCACAGGGTTCATGAACCCCCGGCCCTCAAACGAGGCGATCCCGAGCGTGTGGCTATACGAGTAGTTGCTCATCTTGTTGATTCCGTGCTATGAGGTAGCGCGCCCGCTGCAATTGGCTGGGCTTGAGCATTCGTCGAGTAGATGCACCATTAGTTCGCCACTAACTCGGGCAATCGGTTGAACTTACTCTTCAGCACCCACTCGGATTCGACATGCATGAAGTCTTCGAGGATGGTTGCGTAGACGTCCCGGTAGTCCGTGTTGTAGTGGACGTCGCCTTCCAGTTGATCGGCTGGCTTGAGGCTCGGATAGTCACCGTATAGTCCACCATTGACCGGGTTGCCGATCATAAACGCGACCCCTCCAGAACCATGGTCTGTGCCGGCGCCGTTGTCTTCGATCCGCCGGCCAAACTCCGAGAACATCCAGATCACCGTGTCGTCCGCCTGGCCAAGCTCGTTCAGGTCCTCCCAAAAACAATCCAGCGCTTCCGAAACTTCGTCCCACAGTTTGGCGTGGTTCACCAACTCGTTGGTGTGCGTGTCGAAGCTGCCGTGTTGAGTGTAGAAGATGCGTGTCCCGAGATCGGCCGACATAACTTGGGCGACGCCCTTTAGGCTCTGCGCTATCGGGTTTTCGGCGTTGTACTCGACGGTAGACGAGTACTTTTCGGGAGCGGATCTTAGTGTGTCAGCACCGTCGAGCATGCCTCGTCCGGTCTGGAGCAGCCGCAACGACGGAATGCCTTCGTCCGACATGGGCTGGTAGATGCGATCGACCGTGTCAAGCAAAGCGTCTCGGTTGGAAGCTCCTGCAAGACCGGTGTATAAGCCGTAAGACTCGAGTGCTCCAACTGACGCGACGGACACGTCCGGGTATGCGAGGGCTCTCGGCAGACCGCGACCAAAGTTAACGGTGGTGACGGCGTTCTTACCCTCAGGATCGATGGCTTTGGTGGTCTTTCCAAGCCAACCTTCCGAGGATGCGGTTGCGGGTTCCGCGGTGTGCCAGATGTCCATCGAGCGAAAGTGAGACCGATTCGGCTCCGGGTATCCGATGCCCATCAGCACCGCCATATTGCCCGCGTCGAAAAGACGCTTGAACGGGCCCATATGGGCGTTGAATGCGACCCGGTCGTCCACCGGGATTACATCCTCGCCGCTAAGTCCCATGCTCGGACGATAGTCGTAATACAGCCCGTCCTGGTAAGGCACGACCGTGTTCAGGTAGTCGTTGCCACCAGAGAGCTGGAGGACAACCAGATTCTTTGCTCTGCCGTTCCCATTGTGGCCATTTGATGCCATTTCTTATCTCCTGCGCATTTGTGCGCCGTTTTTCGTATCAACAGTACTGGTAGTCGGGTGTCGAAGCGATCAATTGGAATATCTCGATCGCCCGGTCCATTTCTTCGTCATCGTTCGTCGGCTGCAACTGACCTGATGCGTGATCCGCAATAATTTCAAACGTTCGGTCCGAGATGTCTAAACAACCCATAACGTCGAGGCAAGCAGCCACGTACTCCGAGCCGCTCAAATTGTCTCCGGCCTCGCGGACGCGGTCGACCATTCGTTGAATGCCAGGCGCGTCTCTGCGTTCGAGTTCGGTTGAGGCGAAGTTGATTCGCTCGACTAATGCCCCGCTGTCGACCCACTCTTCGCCCTCGTGCCAACCCTCGACGCTAGGTGGGTTGAGCAGGAATTGTCCCATGAACAAAGTCTGGGAGGCCAATTGCGACGAAGCCAAGTCTGGGAGATCAAATCGATCGGTTAAACGAGCGGCTCCAAACACCAACTCGGTCGGGCTCTTAACCTTGCGGTAGCGGACGGCTTCAGACTTGAAGTGTTCGGACTTGAAGATTGCTCTGAGCACGGCGCGTATCTCACCGTCGTTCGCTTGAAATACGTCGGCCAGTCGTTGCACTTCATCTTCGTCCGCTTCGTCAGCTACGAAGAACTGGTAGAGCCTCCTGGAGATGAACTCGGCAGCGGGCCGTTGGCGGACGATGATTTCTACAATATCCTCGCCGTTCCAGTTACCGACTTCGCCCAGGAATGATTTTTCGCCGTCATCGTGATCACTTGCGTCGAACCGGAACTCCATCGGAAACGGCCCGAGGAAGAACGGCGGCATCGTCGGACGCGAAGCCCATCCCGTGAAGGCTCGGGCGGCGGCCTTGACATCGTCCTCGGTATATGCACCCTCACCAGTCTCGTTGATTCCCATCGAAAACAGTTCGAGTAGCTCTCGGCCATAGTTTTCGTTTGGCGCGCCCTTGTGGCTGTTCTGGTTGTCCAGCCAGTACATCATTCCCGGGTTGCGGGATATTTGCACCAGAATGTCGCGGAACTTGCCGAGTCCGTAGCGGCGGAAAAGATCGATCTCCGTGAGCATTTCCATGCCGTGGTCGAGTTTGATGCCGCCGACCGCCAATAAGCCGTGCCAGAAGAGGGCGATCTTTTCTTCGAGGTGTTTATTGCTCGTGGCAAGGCGCCACGCCCACTGCGGATCGGCGTGACCGACCGAACGCGCCTCCACGGCGGCGATGAAGTAGCGGTCCAGCAAGTCCTGTTCTTCAGGATCCGAGTATTCCGGATGGAGAAGCTCTTCGACGGTTTCGTCGTAGCCCTTGGCGACGTGCTCGTCTATCTGATCCCTTGTCGCTCCGAATCCTGCCCGGCGCAAAAGGTGGGCCATAAGAGCCGTGTCGGTATCTCTGCTAACGGCGGTAGTCATTGATCGCCTCGCTAGTACATGTCGGAAGGCAGAAACGGGAGTAACCGCTCGCCCTTTAATTTAGCATGTCCGCTGGCTAATTGTGCGTTCAAATGGAACCACCGAGGATCCGATCCGATATCGTGTCTAATCGCAGTCAGGGTCTGGCACGGACGCCGGAGCGGTCATCATGGAGGGCTACGGTTTTGGCCGCATCCCCAGCGCACAAACACCTAAGATGTAGCCCTGAGCCGGGGAGATCTTTGCAAAACTCCGTCATTCCGGCGAAAGCCGGAATCCAGAGGGGCGGTGCGATCGGGGCCCTGTCGCCGAAAAGGTCGCTTCGTGACCCCGATCACGGGCATTGCAAAGGTCTCGAGCCGTAAGGAGGCAAGCATGCAAACAGTAGGGTTCATAGGACTTGGTAACTTAGGCACCCCGATGGCGCAGAATATCCAGAGGGCAGGGTTCCCTATGGCTGTCTACGATGTGCGGGAAGGTGCGACACGCGCCCTTCTGGAGGGCGGTGCCCGGTTGGCAACATCACCAGCCGAGGTTGCTGCCGTCAGCGACGTGATCATAAGCTGCGTTCCCGGACCCAGTGAGGTAGAGGAGATCACCCTCGGTACCGACGGAATTCTCAGCGAGCTGAATCCGGGCGACGTGTACGTGGACCTCTCCACAAGTCGACCGTCTCTGATCCGCCGGATAGGGAGGATATTTGAGGAAAAGGGGGTCCACGTACTAGACGCCCCAGTGTTGGCAAGTCCTGCCACTGCGGCGGATCGGCAGGTCATCGTGATGCCCAGCGGCGATAAGGAGGTCTACGAACAGCTTCTTCCTGTGTTCGATGCATTCGCCGACATGGTCGTCTACCAGGGCGATCTAGGTATGGGAACTACCTGTAAGTTGGTCAACAACATGATCACGCTGGCTGTAAGACAGGTCGTAGCGGAGGGGCTCACCCTAGGTATGAAGGCTGGGCTTGACCTCGATGCCCTAATGGAGGCGGGAAGCCGGGGCATACTGGGTAGTCAAAGAGAGGGGTTGGAGAGGACCGTGTTCGCCGGGAAGTTCGAGCCGCCATCATTTCGGCAGGCACTGGCGCGAAAAGACATAACACTGGCAAACGAGCTGGCCCGGGAACTAAACGTCCCGATGCCGGTGGCCAACATCGTCGAGCAGCTCGCAATCCAATGCGGCAACCGCGGCTGGGGAAACATGGACACGCATGTGATATATCGCCTGCAAGAGGAAGCAGCAGGCGTGGAGATCAGGTCGTGCTAGTCCGTGCGAAATGAGACCCGCCAACCGCGTTTTCAGTATCCTTGACGTTATTAACGTATTGCGTTATCACAAGCTCCTGTGAAACGCTCCTGGCATGCTGCTGCGTGGCAGTTGTTCGAACGACATGGACCACCGTCCCCTTTCGGGACGAAAGGGGACGCGAGCTCAGCGAGCAGGGGTATGCCAGCCACGACGCTATCCGACCTGCGAGTGCCACCGTCGCATCGTCTCGAGGCGTTACGCGGCGACCGAGCCGGACAACACAGCATCCGAATTAACGACCAATGGCGCGTCTGCTTCATCTGGACCGACCAAGGCGCGATGGAGATCGAAGTCGTCGACTACCACCAAAAGAGGCAACACAATGAACACTCCTGAACCTATCCACCCGGGTGAACATCTTGCGGAGATCATCGAGGAACTAGGTATTAGCCAGTACCGACTAGCCAAGACGATCGGCGTCCCACCAATCCGCATCAACGCCATCATCAAACGCCGCCGCTCCATAACCGCCGACACCGCCCTCCGCATCGGCCGCGCCCTCGGAACCACCCCCGACTACTGGCTAAACCTCCAGCGAATGTACGACATCGACATTGCTCGCAACACAACCGACATCAGCAATATCGAACCCCTCGTAGAGGCACCTGCCTCGACTTAGCTGAACCTGCAACATGCCCATTCGTCGCATCGGCAACGCCGAAAGAGTTCGCCAACGGCGAGACATTGAACGAGCCAGGAGATTGGCGAGAGAATGGAGGAGCTAACGTCGGAGCGATACAAAGAATTCAAGGCAAACGACTGCGTCAAAACCGAGCCGGACATCATCCGACAACCGGGTAGTCGCGCCATTTCAGGCGGTGCAATCGTTTCAATCGGATCGGCCGCGAATTTCCGGCTTTCGTCCCCTCCTTGGTTTTCGGAGACCGGTACAACTCCCCTGGCACATTGCACGTCAATGGTCAGAATGCCCACGCGGTTATTAGGGCTTGGTTCCCAAAGCGGCGACGCGGTAAATTGACTTACGAATGATTTCCTAACTTCGCCTAGGTTCGGAACGATGTCTGGTTATTGGTCGGAATCTTCCATTGGGACGGGGCACCCGATCTCGGGATCGCACTCGGCCTCGGTACCTGGGCGAGGTTCGTCGATGAGTCGGGCTATCAACGCGCCTACAGCGAGGTCGTCGATCTGGCCGAAAGCGTTGAGACGGATGCGGCCTGCGCGGTCTATGACGATCAAGCTCGGGGTGCCACGCAACTGGTAGTTCATCATCGTCTTGGGGAGCCGAACTCCACTGATGTGCTCGTCGACGCCGACGGGGAACGAGATCCGGTACTCGTGGAGGAAGGCTTCCAAAGATACCGGGGTCATAGCCTCGTGGTGTTCGAACACGGTGTGAAGCCCAAGGACGGTGGCATCTTGGCCGAAGATGCTTTGAATTCGCTTGGCTTGTGGCAGTCCGTGAGAGACGCAGCCAGGACATAGCATTTGAAACGCTTCGATGACCACGACTTCGCCTGCGAGGTCCTCGAGTGTCAGCGAATCAGAGGTATTGAACCAGCGTGTGACTTCGAGTTCAGGGGCTGAAGGATATGTGGGCTGCGTGGTCATCGGCGCTCAAATCGTTGGAACTGAATTCCAGTATAAACAGGTTGGAGAGGTTGCCTAACTCCGCCGGTTTCTCCCCGCTCAACTCGTTGAGCCAGAGGCCCAGCCAACGGCGATACATTGAACGAGCCAAGAGATTGGCGACAGAATGGAGGAGCTAATGTCGGAAGAGTTCAAAGAGTTCAAGGCAAAGGACTACGTCAAGACTGAGTCGGATATCAAAGAGCTCATCAAGGCGGCGATGGACGAGGACCTTGGGGACGGAACCGTAATCCGCGCCGTCCTGGAGCACGTCGCCCAAACAAAAACCTGAGCGTCCTCGCCGACGACACCAGCCTAAACCAAGGCAACCTCTACGACGCCCTGTCGGAAGACGGCAACCCCACTCTGGCAACCCTGCTGAAGATAACTCGTTCCTTGGGGTTGAGGTTGCACCTTGAACCTCTTGAAAAGTCCGCTAGACAAAACTGGGAAAATCCAAATATTTCGAACACTAGTAATGCAATACTCTATTTCGTGCGATCGGGCCATTCACGTCAGTTTCCACGTGATCGAATGCGCGAAGTATTCAGGAAGATTGTTCCCGAATAGGTTTCGGTGCTTTACCGATCAGGTAGCGGGCGCCTGGTCCGGCTCTCGCGGCTCGGTCATTTGGATTGAAGAGACTGCAACTTTCGAGCGAGAGACAACCGCACCCAATGCACCCGGACAGTTTATCGCGCAACGCTTCAAGTCCAGCGATACGGCTATCCAACGAACGGTGCCACGTCTGAGACAGCCGCTCCCAATCTTGTCGGTCAGGGGTCCGCGCTTGCGGAAGCTCGTCAAGCGCCTTCCGTATCTCCTCCAAGGTGAGCCCGAGAATTTGAGCGGCGCGGATCACCGCAATTCGCCGGAGAGTCTCGCGGGCATACAGGCGTTGGCCACCAGTCGTTCTCTCCGAAGATATCAAACCGCGCTCCTCGTAGTAGCGCAGCGTCGATGTCCGGACCCCGCTTCGAGACGCCGTCTCGCCAATCGTTAGTCTGTTCGGTAGAGGCTGCAAAAAACTCACCTGATAGGGGTTGACTTCAAGTTTACTTGAAGTTGTAAAGTCGCGAAATGGTACCGACGAATCTCCATCCAGATCACGCGACGCTAACTTCAACGATGTCGTACGAAGACCTGCCAACACTTATGCAGCTGATGGCGGGTGATGAGAAACATGAGCCGGCCTCGGAGTCCACGCTGGACGTGTTGTGGATCCTGTACGATCGTGTCCTCAACGTAGATCCAAAAACCCCGACCGATCCTGATCGTGATCGGTTTCTGCTCTCCAAAGGTCACGGCCCGATGGCGTACTATGCCGTTTTGGCGGCAAAGGGATTTGTCCCGATCGATGCCGTTCCAACGTTCGGAGCGTATGACTCGATGCTTGGCCAGCATCCGGACCGCTCGCTCATACCCGGCGTAGAGATTTCCAGTGGGTCGCTGGGGCATGGTCTGCCTATCGCCGTCGGCGTAGCCGCGGCGTTGGATCTCAAGGGTAACGCCCACCCAAGGGTGTTCTGTCTTGTCGGCGATGCCGAGTTGGACGAGGGGAGCAACCACGAGGCGATCGTTTTAGCCGGCCGATTGAAACTGTCCAGACTGACCGTCTGCGTTATCGACAACAATTCGGCTACCCATGGTTGGCCGGGCGGAATCGAAGAACGATTCAGGCTCGAGGGTTGGTCATCCCTGAACGTCAACGGTCGTGACCACGAAGCTATTGAAACCGCCCTTTCAGTGATCCACGCCGATCGACCACACGTTGTTGTGGCAGAGGTGAAATAAGAGAGAGAGAAATCCTATGCCGACTATGAGGGACCGCTTCATCAACGTGTCTAGCGCGCTGCTTGACGAGCATCCTGAGCTCGCCATCGTTCTTGCCGACATTGGTTCTTCGAATTTCAGGGAAGCCGGAGTGCTGGATCGTCATCCCGAGCGCGTTCTCAACGTCGGCATAAGAGAGCAACTGCTGATCGGCTTCGCAGCTGGACTCGCGTTGGAAGGTTTCAGGCCGATCGTCCACACCTACGCTCCGTTCCTGGTCGAGAGGCCGTTCGAGCAGGTCAAACTCGACTTTGGGCACCAAGGGCTGGGTGCAATCCTCGTCTCCATCGGGGCGTCTTACGATGTCGCAGCAGCAGGACGCACACACCAAACGCCGGAGGACGTTGCCATATTGTCGACGCTGCCGGGATGGAACGTACACGTTCCAGGTCATCCGGATGAGGTCGAGGCGATCCTGCGGTCTACGGCCGCTGGAACGGGACTGGATTACATCCGTCTCGGAACGGCTGTCAATCCTCAAGCTATTCCCTATTCGAACCGTCTTACGGTGATCCGACGCGGATCAGAGAGGGCCGCGACAGTAGTTGCCGTCGGTTCGAGCCTAGGGCCCGTATCAAAAGCCACAACCGACTTAGATTTTACGGTCCTCTATTCGTCGACCATAAGACCGTTCGATGCACAGACGTTGCGGGAAAACGTAGTCTCGCCCGCCGTCGTTCTCGTCGAACCGTATCTGACCGGTACCTCCTCGGCCGAGGTTTCCAACGCACTGAGCGAATATCCTCATCGGTTGCTCGCGCTCGGAGTCGGCCAGAGAGAACACCGACATTACGGCAGCAGTTCGGAACATGATCGGGCGCACGGTCTCGACGCTGCTGGGATCCGCGACAGCATCACGGATTTCCTCGCACCGGCGGCGGATTGAGTGAACGACACTCCCAGATCGCGTCCCGTTCTTCCAAGTTGCGTCTTCCTGGATCTACGACGCTGCATGCCTACCCCACCCCCTGGTGGGGGTGAGGGTGTGAAACTGCGAACTTTTCGTCGTGAAATCCTGACTACTTAGAAATGGCGCGGAGTAAACGCCTGTCACGTAACACGAAACCCATAGAGGTTGCATGCTTCTTTGGCTGCCTTACTAGGATCGCACTAGAGCGTTTGAAGGCTGATACGACCTGTTAGAAACCTCCGACTCCGATAGGAGGGCTAATGTTGTCCTTACAATAGCGCCTGCGCTGCGTCGTTCGCCGGGAAATCGTCCATGTCAGTATGGGTTCTAGTGGATACTGACAGGAAAGGCGTGGCCGTATACCTCCTGATAGCCTTCGGGCTGGCCTATGTATTTTGGAAGATTGCACTGATGTTGGGCCCTGGGGCCGATAACCCCCTGTTCCAACTCGCCAACCAACCCGCCGGACTCGACCGATCGCGCGATGTGTTTACCGTCAGAGGGTCTCTTCGCGTTGTCCACAGGAACAAGGATCAGGTCTTTCGGCTTCCGGAATCTCATCGGGCGGAGATGCGCCATCGACGTATCCCTCACACTCAGCGCAGAAAATCTCAGGGTCTAGGAACCAACACATCACGCCTACCGTTCGGGATCTGGCGGCAATTTGCAACATTGTTTCTTCGTCTTCCAAAGTCGAGACCGCATTTAGCATCAACGCCTCTGTCGCAGCCACGATCGAGATGGATGTGAGGTCTGCGGGTCCTGTCAGACCGAAATTCGTCGGGCCCACCGTAAACGCTCTCTTGCCTTCAATCTCGCGGGGTTCGCCCGCATTCGGCGCCGAGTGAACCCGTTCACTCGCCAGCACGAAATGACCCCGCGGGTTCCACGCGTCTCCTTGGAACACCTCGGCTTCTATTTCTTTGAAGCTGCTTCGGCCGCTCCATCCATAACCCTTGGAGATCTTCTTGAGCCCATAGGTATTTATTAGGCTCTGACGTACGTTTTCTGCCAATCGTTTGAGCTCTTGGAGTTCCGATTCTTCTGGTGCTTGGTTGTGCCCGGTTGTAAAGAGTTCGTTCGCCAGATGATATTTGTTGACAAGCGAGTAGCTCATGTACCGAGGTGCTGTGTCTGGATTGGCTGCAACGAACCTCGCGATAGTGGATGACTCGTGACAGATTCGCCACTGTGCCCATGCCGGATCCACGAGTCCATTTGACAGAAGCGCTAGGACCGATCGTGCGTGCAAACAAGTACGTGAGTGCAGACTACGGAGTACGCCCCAATATGCTTCATCCATCGCTTGGAATCTTGGAGATGCTCCGTCCGCTCCAAGGGACTCACTGAGAGAAATTGCTTTTTCCAATGTTCCCAGCGGTTGTTTCCAACGTCGTCTAAATCGGCGCCAAAATCCGCGCGGGACTTCAGGGAATACTATGTGCTGTTGCCACATTTGCTTTTCGCAGATTGGAAGGGTACAGAACGTGCGTCAACACCGCGCTCCCGTGGAGCAAATCGAACGACTCGGTTCTATCCACCACACGAGAAAATGGTGGGGGAGGCGGGATTCGAACCCGCACGGCCTAAGCCACATGCTCCTAAGGCATGCGCGTCTACCATTCCGCCACTCCCCCGCTCTCTAAATGGTACTTCGCACCCCTCTGGATTCCGGCTTTCGCCGGAATGACGGTGGTTATGCTCAGCACCCCTACTCGTAGATATTCGACATCTGCCAAGCGTCGAGCGATTCCAAGACGGCGGAGGAGCCCTGCGCTCGCAGCGATACGCCGACGCTGTCGTCCCGTCCGGGGTAGACCCGCGCAATCACACGCTTCTGCTCGTTGACGAATATCTCGACCATGATCGTGTCGATGAAGACGCGGAGTCGCAGCGGCTCATCGTCGACCAGCACGATCGGCACCGTTCCGCCACTCCCCCGCTCTCTGAATGGTACTTTCGGGCACCTATTCGTAGATGTTCGACATCTGCCAGGCGTCGAGCGATTCCAGCACCGCGTCCGATCCCTGCGCTCGCAGCGATACGCCGACGCTGTCGTCACGACCTGGATACACCCGCGCCGCTATGCACTGCTGTTCGTTGACGAATATCTCGACGATGCTCTTGTCGATGAAGACGCGCAGGCGCAACGGCTCGTCGTCCTCCAGCACGATCGGCGCCGATTCCGGCGGTCGCGACAACGCGCCGGGTAGCGTCGACGAGTAGGACGTGTCGAGCGACACGATGCTCTGCATGACCGGCACCCGTCTCGGCGCGCCGAACCTAGGCACCGCCGCCGATCCGCTCGCCAGCAACGCCCCGCTCTCGGGCAGGTCGCGATGCATCCGGAAGCCTCGATCCTTAAAGAAGGAGATACGGGTGAACTCCTCTCGATCCGGCGACCTCAGCACGTTCAACTCGACCATTGGCGCGTTGTTGGCGTCGATCTCCACGATCAACTCCATCGCATTGCCCGAAACGCGTTCCAGCACCACCTCCTCGTTCGCTGGCAACACTGTATCGTCGATATGGAAATGTTCACCGCGCAGCGACTCGACATCGCCCGCGGGTTCGATCTTCAACTCGTCTTCATACTCTGCCAGCGTCACCCGCCGGGGCAACGACATGATCTGATTCCAGCCCTCGGACGGGTGGCCGGGGTTCATGTTGTGGATGATGATCACGCCGCCCTCGCCGTCGGGCGTCGCCGACGGTGCGTGAACGCCGGATGGGGTTGATGCGCCGAAGTTGAACAGCCCGGCGCCGGTCACGACGAACTTGTCGCGCTCCATGTCGTAGTCGCCGAGGAGATACTGGCCGCCGCTCATGTGGCTGAAGAACGGCAGTATCCACCGGTCCCCTATCGGCCAGAAATACGGACATGCGCCGTCGTCGCCGACCAGCGTGAAGCGGTCGTCCTCGGTGAACGGATGCAGATACTCCCACGTCGCCAGATCCTTCGACCGGAACAGGAAGTCGGCGGCGATCCGCTTGCCACCCGGGCCGTCGGGCAGCATCCCCGCCGACAGCGAGTAGTAGTAGTCGCCCTTCTTCCAGATGCACGGGTCAAAAACCGTGTACTCCTGCGGCGAACCGTCCTGCGGGGGCGTCGGTATCACCGCCTGACCAGTCACCTTCTCCCAGTTGAGCAGCAGCGGATCGCTCGACGTCGCCACCATGTTCCCGACCTGCGTCCCGTGATACATCGCAATCACCCGATCATCCTCGACCAGCGTTGCACCCGAAAAACAGCACTCCTCCGGATCGGGGTAGATCGCATACGGTAAGTCCCGCCAGTGGATCAAATCTTCGCTTATCGCATGCCCCCAGTGCACCCGCGGGTCCTCCGGCGGGTAGCCCTGGTAAAAGAGGTGCCACCTGCCCTGCCAAAAACACAGCCCGTTCGGATCGTTTAGCGTATTCTCAGGATTGACGTAGTGGTAGATCGGGCGGTGCGGATCGCCAACTTTCGCCGCCCGCGATGCGATCATGCGCTTCAGCAGGGGGTTCGACTTCAGCTGCGCCTCCTGCTCCTCCAAAGTATCCGCAAACGTAAATTGCGGTGCCAGCGACTTGTATTCGCTCTCGCTCATGGTTGTTCCTTGATGCCCGATCCCTCCGGTTTTTCACGCGTGCGCGGGAGTGAGGGGATTTCGGTTGACGTGCTACAACGATAATATCCACTGAGAACTAAGCGGTACGCAACTCTGTTGCACGAGGAGAACCAAATGTCTGACATGCAGATCGAGATGATTGTTGACGAGAAAGCCTTGGTCGGCGAGGGGCCTGTCTGGGAACCCAAAACCTCCGTTCTCTATTGGACCGACATCCGCGGCGGTCGCTACTTCAAATACGATCCTGCAACCAACGTCAACGAGACGATCCACAACGGCATCTTCGTCGGCGGCGCGGCCGTCAACAAGAACGGCGGCCTGACGTTCGGGACGTGGGAAGGCGTGATGCTATGGCGGTCGGATTCCGACTGGCAGTGGCTGCACCACGAGCCGGAGATGCGAGCCCAGATGCAGTTCAACGACGTTACCGCCGGTCCGGATGGTAGCTTCTACGCCGGCAGCTACTTCGAGGACGCGCCGCGTGGAGAACTCTTGCGGTTCAATCCCGACGGCTCGCATGAGATGATCGCCGACGGTTTGGGCATCAGCAACGGAATGGGCTTTTCACCCGATCTCACCGTTTTCTACCACACCGACTCGCTGGCGGGCGAGATCTACGCCTACGACTACCACGCCGCGACTTCCGAACTTACGAACCGTCGCATCGTCGTCAAACTCGATCCGAGCGAGGGCATCCCAGACGGCATGACCGTCGATGGCGAAGGCAACATCTGGTCGGCGACTTGGGGCGGCGCGCAGATAATCCAGTTCGATCCCGATGGCACCGAGATGAGCCGCATCAAGTTCCCAGCCGTCCAGACCTCAGCCGTAATGTTCGGCGGCGAAGACCTTACCGACATCTACGTCACAACGGCCACCTTCGGCACCGGAGACGCGATTACCGAAAACGATCCGCCCGCGTACCACTCAATCTCAAACCGCGGCGGCCAGCTGTACCGAGTCCGACAAGACAAGGTCCAAGGAAAACCCGAATTCGAAACCGACTTCCACTGGAGTTAACAACCGGGTTTCCCCCGCTCGCGGGGGGAATGTCCGAAGGACAAAGGGGGCACAACTTACCCCCTACCCCCGCCGGTTCTCATCAAACCCCAGGTGCGCACGTGACGCCGTCGGCTCCGTCTGCCCTTGATATCGGCTCCTCAACGCCTCGGATCCGTATGGATTCTCCGCCGGTGTCGAAAGGTATTGAAACGAGATCTGCCCTATCGGCATGCCCTTGTAAAGCGTCAAGGGCAACCTCGACACGTTCGACAATTCGAGTGTCAAATGTCCGTCCCACCCAGGATCCACGAACCCGGCCGTTGAGTGGATCAAGAGACCGATACGCCCCAACGAGCTTTTGCCTTCCAACCGCGCAACTATCGCGTCGCTGAGACTGATCCGTTCGAGGGTATTCCCCAAAACAAACTCCCCGGGATGGAGGATGAACGGTTGATCGTCCTCGATCACGACCATCTCGTTCAGATTCGGCAAATCTTCGCGGAGGTCGACATACGGCGCGGTCGAGTTCCGAAATACAAGGATCTTGTCGTCCAGGTGAAGGTCGACCGATGCCGGTTGGACATCCGTGGAGTTGAACGGGGTTATGGCGATCCGACCGGACTCGATCTCGTCCCGTATGCTCTTGTCGCTCAATACCATTTCAGTAACCAATGCACGCCCCACAGTCCATACCGTGGAGCGTACGTTATCGGATTCTAACTTAGCGATTCTTGGGCTATTCGGTATCCTCGTCAGCGTCCTTGTCGATCGCCGCGACCTTCTTGTCGACACAACCCGGTTGAGCAATCGCGAACTTCGCCGTGATGCTCGCACGGACCTCGACATCGCCTGCGCTGATCGGTGTGCTCGGGCCATCAAATGCGGCCGATTCTGCCCTTGCAAATTGCAACTCGGGGAACACCGGAGTGGAAGCGACCACTTCACTGGCACTCAGCAACACGCCAACTTCGACACCGAACGCCTCGGCGTATAGTTCCGCGCGATGCAACGCGTCTTGGGCAGCCAACTTACGTGCCTCGTCGACCGTTTCAGTTGTCTGATCTGCCCGGAACGAGATGGAATCGATCCGAACGTTGTCGCCGCCAGCGGTCGCCGCGGCATCGATCACTGCGCTTAGGATGTCCGCATCTTCATCCTCGCCTACCATCGTGTCGGAACCATCGCCGTCGTCGTCATCTGCAGCGTCCTCAGACGCCTCGGCGACGTCGATCTCGATGCGAACACGGTTCGACACGCGGTATCCGGTTATGACTTGACGGCTCTTGCGGCCCGTGAGTCCTTCTCCCACTTCAACCTCTTCCTCAACCCAAGTCGTCTCAGGCCGGATATTCAATCGCGTCGTCGTGATCTGGTCGTCTGTGACGCCCAGTTCCTTGACGGCATCGATGATGCTTTGCATCGAAGACGCCGCCGTGCTACGCGCTTCGACCACCGTTTCAGCGGTCACATCGACGCCCAACTCAACGACACCGATATTTGCCGGCAACGCAACCACGCCAGCCCCTTGAACCGTGATGCCGTCGGCCCGGTAATCGCAGTACGTTACGCCACTGTTCTCCTCTTCAGCCAACCGAGCAACGAAACTGCTCAACGGTTCGGGTGTAGCGGTCGGAGGGTCCTGGGCGCTCAAACTCAGCACTGAGACCGTCGAACCGACGACGGCGATCACTGCGACAAGCGCTATCCCGATGTGTTTCCTCGTGATCAACATATTGGTTTTTCCTCTCTAATCACTTGTTCGTAATCGCCAATCGATTTGGCTTCTGTAAACAAAGACGAACAGCGACTCAACTTTGTTCCATGCCAACCCTTAATTATTGACGACGGCGAATTCGCCACATCAGCGAGTCGGAGTTGGTGTCGCGGTCGGCGTGGGCGATGGCGTCGGAGTGGGAGTGCATGTCGGTATTGGTGACATCGTGGCGGTGGGCTCAGGTGTAGTAGATGCGACCGGAGAGCCAGTCGGGGTCGGCGTCGCGGTCGGTGGAACGAAGCACGGGATTTCGGTCGGAGCCGGCGCTGGAGTCCCCTCATCGCCTACGGCTTCCGCCATCGGCATCGCCTGCGCTTCCGTCTCCGCACGCGCCGCGACTGGAGACGGAAGCACCTCGACCTCTTTAATTACCTCTTTCTCGACCTCCACGATCCTCTCCGCTGCCACTTCAACAACCACCTCACGTTCGACGATGACCTCCTTCTCCACGACTTTCTCCACCTCGACGGTTTGCACCACCGTTTCACCGGCGACCTGAACCTCTTTTTCGACGACGACCGTGTGTACCACTACAACTTCTTTCTCGATCACCACTTCTTTCTCAACTACCACGGTCTGAACTAGCCTCTGCGGACCTGGTTTTCCTGGATCACCCGGCACTCCCGGTTCTCCGGGTGAGCTGGCAAACGCCGCAACATCACTCTGGATTTCCCTCTCCACCACAACAGTCCGGACAAGCGCTCCATCCGATTCGAACTGGTCAGTCACGTAATCCGAAATGTCGCCGATTGTCAATACCGCAACGCCGGCCAGCGCCACCACCACGATCGCAAGCGGAACGTACACCGAAGCGTTCCGCAGCCTTAACCCGCCCCAACCAGATTGCGGATTCAGAATTTTATCGGTCTCGGCCCCCGAATAACCTTGATTAGCCAGAGTCTCTGGTGTCAGCGCGAACGATCTTGGCGCTTCGACGGTGTCGAGCGATCGCAACAGGCGAGACGTTTCGCGCACGGTTCGCAATTCGTCGACAACCACGCCAGCCGCGCGCAACCGTTGTTCAACGCGCTCGAGTTCTGAATCGCTCGACGAATCGAGGTACGCGGAGATCAGATCCTCTATCGGATCCTGACCACGAATCATTCTTCGCAACCGATCGATCACCGCGCCTCATCCCTCATCGAATCGCAGCTCAAACAGTTGATATTCGATCTTTTTCGCGGGTAACCCATATTGAAATGACGTTGCGTGTCCCGATTTCGTTCCATTTTCGACATCATCATGAAACCCGGGCCGCCAACCTGTCCGACAACAATTCGGGAAAACCTCGTAGACAATCTCGAACCTGATGACGTGCTCGATTCAACCGCGACTTCACGGTTCCGATGTTCGCACCGCAGACCTCCGCCGCATCGTCGTAACTCTGCCCCTGCACGTCGATCAGCACGATTACCTCGCGATGCGCATGGCTCAAGGCACCGACGCAGTGCTCCAAAGCGTCGCGCAGTTCTGAATTTATCGCCGCGTCGGCAGGCGACGGGTTGTCGCTCGGCAAACGCTCACGGAACGTCGATTCTTCGTCGTCAACCGACAACTCGCGCCGACGGTTCTGGCGCCGAAAGTGGTCGTAAGACTTGTTGCGAGCGATCCGCAGCAACCACCCCTTCACGTTGCTCCCCCGCATCTTCGAGATGCTACGAAATGCCGAGATGAACGTCTCCTGCGTCACGTCATCAGCGATCGTTTGATGCCTTGTCAGACTTAGGCTGAACCCATACACCGAATCCTGATACAGCGCGACCAGACGATTGAAGGCGTCGACGTCACCATTCTTCGCCATCGCCAACACCAAATGTTCAGGAGTCTGCATCTAAATCTCGCCGGAAATGCGTATCAGTCGATGGCAATAGAATTGCTTAAGTTATGACGCACCACATCTGGTCACAGCTACGCGACGTTGCAGAGATGTTCATCATAACCGCGCTCGTGATCGTGTTCATCCGCACCGTCGCCATTACCTACACTGTAAACGGCCCAAGCATGGAGCCGACGTTCACGGAAAATCATCGCGTTCTAGTCAACCGGTTTGGCGCAATCGGCTTCTGGGGCATTTCGCTCTACGGTCAACCGAACTTCGTGTTCGCGGGTCCCGAACGCGGCGACATCATCGTCTTCGAACCGCAACAGCCCGGAACCGAGAAAATCGTCAAACGCGTGATCGGGCTTCCTGGCGACAAAGTCGACATCCACAACGGTACGGTCATCGTCAACAACATCGGTACTGATTACACCGATGCCTATACCGAACCGAAGAACCACCTCGATTATCCCCTGATCGTGCCGCCCAACGAATATTTCGTCCTCGGCGACAATCGCGACCAGTCTAACGACTCCCGAAATTGGGGTTACGTCCCAATCAAAGACATCGTCGGCAAGGTCTGGCTGCTTTACTGGCCGTGGGAGGAGACTTCGACCTATTGAGGATCTGAACCCGATTCAAACCGGTTTTCAGAAAAGTTGCCGCCATCACATCCTCGAAGCAAAGGGGACCGGGCCAGTGAGACGATAAAAACATCCAGTGGCGCCATTTGAGGCCACCGAACTTCTCCGACAGTTCACGTTCAGCATCTGGCGGCAGTTCGATACCGCGTAGCAAACACGAGGTTCAAAATTCGCCGCTCCTCTTTTGCTATCTCCATCACCTCGAATTTCGACCTAGTAGCTCAGCGCGTTCCAGCTCTTGTCTCGAAATTTTCCCGGTCCTTTCAATGGCAAAGGCGATCGCGACGACGAACGCCCGGCCGAGTCGAGTTACCGCGATCGAAACGATGTCAGGTGGTGCCACCATTTGCGGTCGCGGCCGTTCTCCAAAAGTCTCTTTTCCATTTCCGGCGAAAGCTCAACTCCTTGTTCGCGGAGGTCCGCCTTAAAGCGCTCCATGGCTCGTTTTTCGCCAAGTTTTTCGCCAAGTTTCTCGCCGCGTTTTTCGCCTTTTGCGAATGCTTTGGCGATGGCTTTTTGCCTAGCCCGTTTACGGATTTCGGTTCGTGTTTCGAACAATTGCCTGACTCCTTCAATAATCATGGCGATCGCTACGACGAAGGCCCAGTTGAGTTGAGTTACGGCGAGCCGGTAAATCCCGATGCTCCAGTGGTCTGCTTCAGAGTATACCCACAGCAGAAGCAACGAAATCGCACCTATCAGTGGGAAGCCGCTGCCCTGCCATACGACGCCGCGTTCTTCCAAAGTCGCCGTCAGATCGTCCATCGTCATCCTTCATTCGCCTTCCGTGTACCGGCGCACCCGATGCCGTGTGCGGTGGACTGCTTGGGGTGAAAGCGGCGCGCATTGTGGTACAGCAATTCGCTCATTTCAGGCGGAAGTCTTGTGTCGGTACATCAAGGCTTCTGCCAAGTGGTGGTTCTCTATCAACGGCATCTGCTCAAGATCCGATATCGTCCGAGCAACCTTCAACACGCGGTGGCACGACCTCGCCGACATCCGCAGATGCTTCATCGCGCTCTGCAACAGCGATTTTGCGTCGTCGGACATTTTGCACGAATCCCAAACCTCAACTGGACCCATCAAAGCATTCGACATCACCGTCGAGCCTTGAAAACGTTCGTGCTGTAGTTGAACTGCGACCATGATGCGCTCCCGCGCCAATGCCGACCCCTCTTCAACCGGAGGCGTAATCAGCTTCTCATATTCGACCCGCGGAACGTCGACGAACATGTCGATGCGGTCGATCAACGGACCAGAGATACGTCGTTGATAACGCGCCACTGCAGGTTCGCCGCAAGTGCACGGCTGCTGCGAATCGCCGTGATACCCGCACGGACACGGGTTCATTGCACCCACCAACATGAAACTCGCCGGAAACGTCGAACTTGCCCGCGCCCTGCTGATCGTAACCGTTCGGTCTTCCAACGGTTGGCGCAACGTTTCCAGAGTCGCATTCCCGAACTCCGGCAACTCATCGAGGAACAACACCCCGCGATGGCTGAGAGTCACTTCGCCTGGCCGCGGTATGCTCCCGCCGCCGATCAGTCCAGCATTGGAAATCGTGTAGTGCGGAGCTCGGAAAGGCCGATGCGTAATCAATGGACTTCCCGAAGGCAGCAATCCGGTCACTGAATAGATCGTCGTAACCTCCAACGCCTCTTCCGCGGTCATCGGCGGCAGAACCGAAGGCAGACACCGCGCCAACAGAGTCTTTCCGCAACCGGGCGCACCCATCAAAACGATATTGTGATTCCCAGCCGCCGCGATCTCCAACGCCCGTTTCGCTTGCTCCTGCCCGCGCACGTCGCGGAAGTCGTATCCAGCCCGGACTGCGGGTACCCGATCGAAATCAGGGATCCCTCCTCCCTGCACCATCGGTATGTCTACTTCGTCGCGAAAATACTCGACGACCTGGCGCAAAGTTTCCACTGGTCGTATCTCAATTCCAGGGACCAATGACGCTTCCTTCGCGTTTACACGCGGCACAAACGCAGTGTCGTATCCCCTCTCCTTGCCTTCTCGCAACATCGGCAACATTCCATGCGTCGTCCGCAACTTGCCGTCGAGCGCGAGTTCGCCCAAAAACAGCGACTTGCTCACAGCATCAGGTATCTGTCCACTACACACCAAGATTCCGATCGCGATAGGCAGGTCATACGACGGTCCCGTCTTCTTGATGTCCGCTGGCGCCAGCGAAACCGTGATTCGCCGTAACGGGAACTCCGAACCCGAATTTCTGATCGCCGCGCGCACCCGCTCTCGGGACTCCTGCACCGACGAATCGGGCAACCCAACGATATTGAAACGGGGAACTCCCGGCGATATATCCACCTCGACCTCGACTAGCTGCCCATCCACTCCATGAACGGCGCATGTGTTCGTCTTTGCCAACAATGTTTCTTCCTTTTCGTTTATAGTTATGCCCAAGATCACAACTCACATTTCCGTTATATTACATCCTTACTATTTGACGTAAGGCGTGAATGGCGAAGTTTTTCAGATTTTTCACACATAGCTTTCGCTAAGTTGCGCTCAAACTGAAAATCCACCGTGCCCGATCCAAAAAATGAGCATCCGATACCAAACCGACGGTCACATCGCCACTATCACCCTCGCCAATGCTCGCCGAGCGAACGTCATCGACAAAGCTCACGCGCTCGAACTCGCTGACGCTTGGCGCAACGCGTGGGAGGATCGCGCCGTAAGAGCCATCGTGGTAACTGGCGAAGGCGACCGGCACTTCTGCGGCGGTCACGATCTGTCGGTCCGTGACGACGTCTCGGCTGAAGAACACGAGTTCCTCGCCCTCGAACGCATCTTCCGACCGCCTTCTGGCTACACAAACGGCTTCCAAACCGGCATCGACGGCGGAATGGCCGACCATTTCCCACGCATCCACAAACCCGTAATCGCTGCCGTCAACGGCTGGGCAGTCGGCGCCGGACTTTACCTCCTTCTCGCCTCAACTGACATCCGCGTCGCAGCCACCGGCCAGGCCAACTTTCGCTTCGGACTCATCTCCCGCGGCTGGGTCGGCGCAGGTCCTGGCGCAACGATCTTGCTGAAACAACTTCGATACGTCGATGCCATGAAAATGCTCCTCGCCGACGAAACCGTCGACGCCGAAGAAGCCGTCCGAATCGGTCTCATCAACGAAGCGGTTCCACCGGACGAACTTCTGCCCCGCTCCGTACAAATCGCCCATCGCATCGCCGAAATGCCACCACTCGCCACCACCAAGATGAAGGAGTTCGTCCACCGATTCGCAGACCTACCAGTCGAGCAGGCATGGAACATCCAATCGCTCATCAACTCCCTCCTCCTTCACACGACGCAAGACGCCCAAGAAGGTCGCACTTCATTCCTCGAACGCCGTGAACCCAACTACACCGGCGAATACGCTGGTCTAGAAGGCTTCTACGAAAACGCATCCGACGAAGAACGAGCGCGTCTAGAGGAACTCAAGCGTCAAATAGACTGGTAGCCATAGAGGCACACCCAAGAGATATCGTCAACCATGGACCGTTGGAATTACGCACGCGACGAACATCCGCCTTACTGCACGTGTGTGGAATGCATCAAGGATCGGAAAGACGGCAAGGGCAAGCGGTCGCACAGACCCACCTATTCCAGCGGCGGTAACCCCTTCACGCGCTTCGTCGATCGATTGAAACGCTTCTTCGGTAGTCGCTGAGCGACCACGTTCTGGTCAATCGCGGCCCAACATCCGCCACCATAGCAACCCGAACAGCGCGCCCATAACCGCGCAAATCGGCAACGACGCGATTACAACCACCTCAGTGCCGGCCGCATCGAACTGAAACCATAATGCCAGGCTGAAGCCGATCGCCACGCAGGTTCCAACTACCCCTCCCAACAAGATGTATAGTTTGGCGCTCACTTGGTCGATGTTAAACGAACCCCTGCCCTGTACAATTTCGCTGCGCATCGTCAGGAGGCAAGCATGAGCGACTCAAACGGCAAAGTTCTACGCAGCGAAGCATGGTTCGGTCCTCGCGATCTCGAGGGTTTCCTCCACCGATCCGGTCTCAAGAACCAAGGTTGGGACGAAGAATCCTTCGCCGGCAAACCCGTCATCGGCATCGCCAACTCCTGGAGCGAGGCCACACACTGCAACGCCCACCTCCGCGTCATCGCCGAGCACGTCAAGCGCGGCGTCATCGCCGCCGGCGGCTTCCCCCTAGAATTTCCTACAATCTCCCTCGGCGAATTCTTCCTCACACCCACATCCATGCTCTACCGCAACCTTATGGCCATGGACGTCGAAGAAATGATTCGCGGCCTACCCATCGACGGCGTCGTCCTGCTTTCGAACTGCGACAAAACCACCCCGGCGATGCTCATGGGCGCCGCGTCCGCAGATCTCCCCGCAATCATCGTCACCGGTGGCCCTCAGCTCAAAGGCAACTGGCGCGGCGAAGAGCTCGGTTCATGCACCGACTGCCGCCGCTACTGGTCAGAACTCCGAGCCGGAACCATCACCCAAGCCGAATACGACTCGATGGAAGAAGCAATCTACCGCTCGCCCGGACACTGCATGGTCATGGGCACCGCCAGCACCATGTCGGTTATCTGCGAAGCGCTCGGCATGACGCCACCCGGTGGCGCGGCCATCCCCGGCGCCGACTCGCGACGCCGCGTTTTCGCCGAACGCGCCGGTGCCGTCGCCGTCGACCTCGTCAGACGCAACACCCGACCGTCCGAACTCCTGACCGAACAAGCCTTCGAGAACGCCGCCCTCTCCTTACTCGCCCTCGGCGGATCCACCAACGCCATCATCCATCTCACCGCTATCGCCGGACGGGCAGGCATCGAACTTCCCCTCGCAAGGTGGGAAGAACTCTCCGAAAGAGTTCCCGTCATCGCCAACCTCAAACCCTCTGGCAAATACCTAATGGAAGACTTCTTCTACGCCGGCGGCGCGCCCGCATTCTTCAAGAAAATACTGCACCTGTTGAACCAAGATTGCGTCAACGTAAACGGCAAAACTCTCGCCGAAAACGTCGCCGACGCTGAATGTCACGACGACAACGTGATCCTCGATCCTAGTCATGCCCTCTACCCTGACGGCGGGGTTTCGATCCTCAAAGGAACGCTCGCACCCGACGGCGCGGTTATCAAACGCTCCGCGGCATCTTCCGACCTGTTGCAACACACCGGCCGAGCCGTCGTATTTTCCAGCCCGGCAGATCTCAGCCGGCGTATCGACGACCCCGATCTCGACGTAACCGAAAACGACATCCTTGTGATGCAAGGCGCCGGTCCCATCGGCGGCCCCGGCATGCCTGAAGCTGGATTCATGCCGCTGCCCCGCAAGATCCTCGAAAGAGGCGTTCGTGACATGGTGCGCATCTCCGACGCCCGCATGAGCGGAACCGCTTTCGGCACAGTCGTCCTCCACGTCGCACCCGAATCCGCCATCGGCGGCCCACTAGCCCTCGTCCGCGACGGCGACATGATCTCCCTAGACGCCAACGAAGGCCGCCTAGACCTCTTGGTTGACGACGCAGAGTTGTCGCGCCGTCGCGCCGAACTAGAAGCGCCGGATGCCGTCACACACATTCAACCCGAACGCGGCTATATGCACGTCTACAACCGACACGTCATGCAAGCCCAACACGGCTGCGATTTCGATTTCGCCGTGGGTCGAACGCCTGTTGCGACGCATGTGGCGATGGAGGGGGATTAAGCGCGATTACACGAATGTCAGCCGAACGCTACACCCTGATCAGCAAGATCGATCATGTCCGGCTCGCGATTGGCGAATGCCGACAACATGACTGGTAGATCCGGGTATTTCCCTGAGAAATAATCCTCGATCGTGAACAGTTGGAGCTTCGGAAATTTTCGACCAGCGATTTCGACCGTCCCGACGGCAATGTCACTGCGCACTCCTGATGTTGCCGAATTATTGTCCATCACTATAAGAACACCCATAATCGCGTCGCTGTCAACCATGCTGCCCAACATTTCACGCACGACACTGGGGCCGACGCTTTTGCCGCCCTTAACCTGCGCCATCACCAAATGCCGTCGACCATTGTCGCGCGCGTAACCGCGTCCATCGATGCCGCGATCTCCCGTTTTGCGTTCATTGGGCAACATTCCTCGAAGTCTTGAAACTGCCCATGCTTCAAATTGAAACGGGTCTCGATCAAATAGGTCCCGGGCTGCCTCCATGTCTTCGGGGCGTCCAATCACGTTCGGTTGCTCGTTTAGACGTTCACGGAATCGGAATTCGACGACCGCGATGGCGAGATGGGTGACATCGATCCCGACCCAAGGACGGCCCGAGGCCTGCGCGACATGCAGCGTCGTACCGCAACCACAATACGGGTCCATTACCAATCCATCCTTCGGACAAGCAACTTCGACCAATTGTTTCAACAGTCCTTCGGGTTTTTGCGTCGGGTAGCCGAGATATTCCTTACCCTTGTTGTAGTTCGTGAACCCGATCGGATCGAGTATCAAATTTTGCGGACCAGACGGCATATCTGCTGCCGCATATCGCTTCAATCCCGGCCAAAACCCTCGTTGAGGGTGGTGAATCAAACCGGCAGCATCCAACGCGTCCAATCTGTCATGGACGCCATTGATCGCACGATAACCGGGAATGAGGTTTTCTTCAATCCATTCGGCGTAGTTGCTGATTTTTGGAATCGCCCAATGGCGATTCCTCGCGTCAACATCGTAACCATTCCAGGGTTTGCCGCTCTCTCCTCCCCGTTTTTCGGCTGCCGTGAGGTCGCCAGTTCTAAACCGACCAAATTCGTCCGACGATGGATAGCGTTTCGCCAATTCGGCCTCTGTACGACTCACGGATATCGCCTGACCTCGCCAATACGAGACATCACTCTTGGCGTATAGAAATATCGTGTCGACTATCCGACCAAATCGTTTTGCATCGTTGTGCGCGGTCGCGCGACGCCAGTGGACTGCGTTGCGATAATTCGTTGGTCCGAAAACAGCGTCCAAAAGTAGCTTGATGTGGTGACTTGCGGTGTCGTCGCAATGCAGATACAAGGAACCGGTCCGCTTCAAAAGTCGTCGCATCTCGTGAAGGCGTGGAGCGAGATGGCAAAGATATGCGAACATACCGGAACGTCCCAGCATCGTCTCGAAACCTCTAATCGCCGTCGCCAACTCGCCACCAGCCACAAGCGCAGCGTCGCGGTCTTCGACGGCCTGTTGACCCCAACGCCAAGTGTCTTCGAATGCACGCGCTTGAGCCGAGGATTCACCAAGCCCAGAAACAAAAAGTTGGTTGTAGGTTTGGTTCGAATTAAACGGTGGATCGAGATAAATCAGGTCAACCGATTCGCCTGGCCATTGACGCATCCAGTCTAGGTTGTCACCGTAGTACAGAGAGTTTGAAAGCATGTTGACGACGCAAGATTCCTCGGAGTTGATACAAATCAACTATACGGATTTTGTCGATGTCGTCACATGGAAATGGCAGACTCTCGAAACAATCCAGTAATTCCCTCGCTGCTACCTCTTCATGGCGTGACCGCATCCGCAGGAATCAACCCTTCTGCCTTCATCTCGGCCCAAACATCGCCCGGTATCTCCTGCCCCACCAGCGCGAAGTTTTCCTCCAACTCGGGAACAGACTGAGCACCCGGAACAACTGTCCCAACGGCGGGATGAGCCAGCACGAACTGCAACGCTGCGGCCTTCAAATCCACATCATGCCGACGACAAACCGCGTCTAACATGCGCGCACGTTCAACAAGATGCGGCGGAGCAATTTCGTAGTTGAAAGTCACATCGCCGTCGAGGTCGCGCGCCAATATCCCGCTGTTGTACGGCCCACCGACGATAATCTTCACATCCCGCTCGACGCATAGCGGCAAGAACTCCGGGTACGCGTCGTGGTCGAGCAACGTGTAACGCCCTGCCAGCAACACCGCGTCGATGTCGAATCGGCGGATGAAGGTCGCCGGCATCTGCCACTCGTTCATCCCGCACCCGATCGCCTTGATCACACCCTGTTCTCGCAACTCGATCAACGTCGGGAATGCCTCTTCGACGGCCTGCTTCTCGCCATAAGGCTGCGTGTCCGGGTCGTGTACCAACACGATCTCGACATGATCCGTCCGCAACCGCTCCAAACTCTCCTCAATGGATCGCAACACATTGTCCCGCGTCCAACTGTCGACGTTGTAATGGTCGGCGAAATTGTCGGGCGACTCCTCCGCGGTCATTCCTCCTTCGTACACCTCCAACACTCGTCCGACCTTGGTAGAAATGATGTAGCTATCGCGATCGACGCCTTCGAGCGCCGCACCGTACCTGACCTCGCTCCTTCCCGCACCATAAAGCGGTGCGGTGTCGAAGTAGTTGATGCCGAGCTCGTGTGCACGCCTGATGATCCGACCGGCCTCGTCGCTCGCCGTCCCGCCGTAAAGCCCGTCGCCGAGCGTCATACCGCTTAACGGCGCGCCGCCCAAGCCGAGCTGCGTCACCTCGACGCCATGTTTTCCAATTGCGACTTTATCTAGCGGATTCAACTTATTTCCTCGAATTACTGGTGATTTACGCGACCCGTGTTGCGATCGCGTCGCCGACAGCCATAGTCGTCGATGAACCGCCAAGGTCCGGCGTCAACGTCTCGCCTTCTTGTAATAGACCTTGTACGGCCGACCTGACATCCGCCGCCGCTCCGTCTTCACCGATGTGGTCGAGCATCAACGCCGAGGTCAGTATCTGCGCCATCGGGTTGGCGATGCCCATGCCGGCGATATCCGGTGCACTCCCGTGCGTCGGTTCAAACATCGAAGGACTCGTCCGCGTCGGATCGAGGTTGGCGCTTGATGCCAGACCCATCGAGCCGGTGATAATCGCCCCGATGTCCGTCAAGATGTCGCCGAACAGATTCGAGGCCACGACGACATCGAATTTCTGTGGTCGACGAATGAAGTCCATGCACGCCGCATCGATCAACAGAGAATCGGTCGTGATATCCGGATAGTCCGCCTTCACCGCGTCGAACGTCCGGTCCCACAGCACCATCCCGTAGCCCTGCGCGTTCGACTTCGTGATCGACGTTACATGCATCTTCTTGTTGCGTTCGCGACACAATTCGAACGCGTACCGGATGACTCGCTCGCACCCCTTCCGGGTGAATACCGCCGACTGCACCGCTACCTCGTCCGGGAAATCCCGATACTGGAATCCGCCAACGTTCGCGTACTCGCCCTCCGTGTTCTCGCGCACCACGATCAGGTCGATGTCATACGGCTTGACGTCGCTCAATGGCGATTCAACGCCTGGCAACAATACAGATGGCCGGACGCACGCGTATTGATCGAACGCTCGCCGGATCGGCAATAACAGACCATTGAGCGTTATGTGGTCCTGCAATTCGGGGTGGCCGACAGCGCCCAGAAATATCGCATCGAATGCGCGCAGCTGCTCGACGCCGTCCGAGGGCATCATCTCGCCGTGCTCGAAGTAGTACTCCGAACTCCAAGGGAACTCGACGAATTCCCACTCGATGCCGTGTTTGCCCGCCAGTGCGTGCAAGACCTTCAGCGCTTCGTCGACGACATCGACGCCGATACCGTCGCCTTTGATTACCGCGATGCTGTGCTTACCCACAGTTAGACCGTGCCTCTGAATCCAAGCCGTTTAAGTCCCAAAATGTCCGTCGGGTTCTTCAGGAAGACCGCGCTTCGACAATCTCCAGGACACCAGCAATGTCGTTCTCATCCCAACCGTTCTCCATCATCGTGTGGAACAGTTCTTCAGATTTGATCGCCAACTCCAGCGAAAGCCCTTCGGCCCCGGCCAAGTCTTTGATGATGCCCATGTCCTTGTCGAGATTGCGAACCGGCGCCGCGGAGTCCTCGAAATCACGAGCCGCGGTTATCGGCGCACTCCGCGCAACCATCGCGCTACCGCCCCAAGCGACGCTCAGCAATTCCCCTGCCACCTCGATATCAACACCCGCCGCATTCGCCAACGCGAATGCTTCGGCAGCCGCAACGGTGTTAATTCCAACGAGCAGCTGGTTGATCAACTTCATCGCCGTACCCGCGCCGTTTTGCCCCATGTGACGCACGTTCGCGCCCATCAACTCGAAATAAGGTAATGCCTTGGTAAATGCTTCCTCTGAACCGCCGCACATGATCGCCAACGTCCCGGCTGCAGCGCCTGTGGGGCCTCCGCTGATCGGTGCATCGATGAACATCGCGCCTTTCGCTTCCGCCGCATCGGCACACTTCCGAGAGGTTCCGATATCAACCGTGCTGTGGTCGACGATAATCTGACCCGGCTCGCACGCCGGAATGATCTCGCCGATGATCACGTCCAACGACGTCTGCACGCTCGGCAGGCAAGTCAGAACGACATCGGCTTTCGAAACCAGATCCGCAGACGAACTCGCCCCCGTCGCACCTCGATCGATCATCGCCTCAATCTTCGACTGCGTCCGCGTATAAACAACCGGATCCGCACCCTTGGCGAGCAGATTGTCCGCCATCCCTTGGCCCATGTAACCGAGACCGATGAAACCTACCGACATGTTCAGTTGCTCCTCAATTTACTCTGGCGGTGCAAATCGCACCATTCTTGACCTGCGCGCCAAATCAATCAACGCGCTGATATTCCTTGGATTTGACGCCGAAAGTATATAAGCGCCCGCCCGCGAACCAACTCACCAGCAAGCCGAGCGCAACCCGGAAATTCGCGGTAATCAGTCGAGTTGCCGCAGCCTAGGGTCCAACCGGTCCCGCAGCCAGTCGCCGAAGAAGTTCATCGCCATCACCAGCAGGAAGATCGAGATTCCCGGGAAGAAGGAGGACCACCAGACGTCGTTGATGAGGTATATATAGCCCTCGTTAACCATCTTGCCCCAAGTCGGGATCGGGTCTGGAATCCCAACACCCAAGAACGACAACGTCGACTCCGTCAAAATCAACCCACCGACTCGTAGCGTCGCGATCACGAGAACGGTGCTGACCGTGCCCGGCAAAATGTGGCGCATCATCAAGCGCAGGTTGCTCGCGCCCATGATCTTAGCTGCAGAGATGTAGTCGAGCGACCGAATCGTCAACACGTCCGCCCTGATCTGGCGCACGAACGGCGGCCAGGCGATCATCGCGATTATGAAAATCACCGTCGTCTCCGTCGCGCCAATCGTCGCGCCGACCATGATGGCGATCAACAGGAACGGCAACGCGTTCCAGACGTCGACGAAGCGCATCAACACTTCATCGATCCACCCGCCGTAGTACCCGCCAAGTATCCCCATTGCCGTGCCGATGATGACGCCGGACAGCAACGCGTAACCCGTAACCTTCAACGAGATCCGGGCACCGTGAATTATCCGCGACAGGACATCGCGACCCAAACCATCGCTGCCCAAGATGTAATCGGTCTTGTCAAAACCCTTTTTCGCCGCCAACATGTATCCGATTTCGCCGGCGTCAGTGGTCATATCAAAATCATCTTTGTTTGGTGCGAACTCGTTTTCTGGACGGGCTTGGCCCCAAGTCGGTTCCTTCAAGTTGAAGGCCAATCGCTGGAAATTCGGGTCTGCTGGCGAGATCCAATCCGCTGCGAAAGCTGTGAACGCTACAACCAGCAAGATGACGATGGGAATAACCGGCCAGCGTCGAAGGACGTACCAGATCTGGGAGGGCAACGAACGTTTGACAGCTCGAAGACCTGTCGTCGGAGCTACGTCCAATTGTTCCGCGACGGTGTCTGCGGTGAACCGATGATCTTGGCTCTCGTCTGTTGCCAATTGTCGTCCCAGCCTTAGGAAATCTTAGTCGAATCGGATGCGTGGGTCGATCAATGCGTAAACCATATCCGTTGCGAACGTCGCCAACAGGTACACCACGATGAACATCAATACTGCGCCCTGCAAAGTCGGGAAATCGTTGCCGTTCACCGCCTGAATAGCCATCAACCCGATGCCCGGCCGCGAGAAGATCGTCTCCACGACTAACGAACCTTCGATGAATCCCGCAAACGCCAATGTCGATGCAGTTAGCGGCTGTATCAACGCGTTCCTAAATGCATGCTTCCAGATAACGTACGAAGTCGCTACACCCTTGGCACGTGCCAGTTTAACGTATTCAGATTCAAGCACCTCAAGCATCGCCGAGCGCGTCAGTCGCAAGTACCCTGCGAGTGCACCCAGCGTAATCGCCGTTACTGGCAACACCAAATACTCCATCTGCCATATCGATGGTTCCTGCGTAGAATCGCCCGCTAAACCCGCGGGAAGCCAATCCAGCCAAATCGCAAACACTTGGATCAATATGATCGCAAACCAAAAAATCGGGACCGATTGACCGATCAACGCCAAGAATCTGCCGCCATAGTCCGCCATCGTTGCTCGTTTGACCGCTGATAACACCCCCAAACCAATTCCGATCGTGCCTGAGAAGAACCACGCAAATGCACCTAACTGCAAACTGTGGGGAATCTTTTCGGTGATCGTTCGAGCGACCGGCAACTTGAAGGCCAACGTTTGACCCAAGTCGCCTCGCAACACTCTGCCCAACCACAGCAGATACTGAACCGGGTACGGCTTGTCGAGAGCCAGTTCCTTGCGAATCTCCGCAACCGCTTCGTCAGAGATGCCGTACCCCGATGTGGCGAACAAGAGCAACGGGTCGCCGACCGCTCGTGATAACGAAAACACGATCGCCGTAGCGGCGAGCGCGCTGAGGATCATGAAGAGGAATCTTCTTATTAAGAAACGACGCATTATGCGGAAAGATGTTATCCCATACCTTGGATCTAGGTTGTAACGCCCAGCACGCGTCCGAGGTCAGAATACCCCTTCTTCAACGATCGGTTCCCGCGCCCGATCCGTGACCGAGGTCAAAGGATCGAGCGACGAGAACGCTTTTGATTTCGTCTCCGGGCGTCGCAACACTTTGCGCGACGCCCGATGACGGGAAACTCAGTTCAGAGCAGCTCTCTATTGAGACAGCTCGATGTCCCAGAGGTTGTTGATACCGCTGGCCGCCGCTCGGTCCTGTGACCAAGATGCGATCTTGTTGCGGTTCCAGAACCAGTCTTGCGGAACTGCCACGATACCGGGCTGCAGGTTCCAGTGATAGACGTACTGCAGGTAACGGTTCGCAGCGTCAGTAGCCTCAGCCGTGTCGCTGGCGGTCGCCATGCCTTGGTAGAGTTCCAAGATCTTCGGCGACTCAAAAGCACAGCTGAATCCACCTCGGGTCAGTGATGTCTGCACCAAGCCCTTGGGGAAGTGCCACGGGTTCGACTCGCGACCCTTGTCACACGAGGTGACCCACGGGTGCGTATTCGCTCGGTTAACTACCGTCGGCCGGAAGGTCACATACGTGAACTTCAGCGAGAAGGTGGTCAAGCCGATGTCAGCCCAGTAACCGGCGACTGCGTCTGCAACTTCACCAGTCACAGATGCGCCACCACCAAGCTCGGGACCCGCGTAAACAGAGACCTCGAAACGGTGGTCGCCAAGGATGCTACCTGTATCCGCGGAAGCACCGCCCTTCTGCCAGTCGGGAGTCTGTTCCTTGATAAGTTGAACCGCTGCGACCGGGTCGTATCCGTACGTGCACGGTCCCGTTCCGGCCGGGGCGTCATCCAAATGCGATGCGCCGCCTTCCTGCGTGCATTGGACCCCTGCGAAGTTCGGGTGGCCGCTAGCGAAGTACTCGACGTCCACGACGTTGCCAAGACCGGCGAGCAATGATTCGTTCACTGCTGGACGGTCGATGGCGATGGCCATGGCGTAGCGCACGTCTCGCGCCTGCTCCATGTCGTCTGCGCCGTGCGCGTTGCTGTCGGAGTTACCGATCCAAGCGTGGTCGTGCACAAATGGTCCCTTTGGAGGGAGCGGGGCGCCTGTCTTGGCGTCGACCGTTTCCCAGAGGTTGCCAGAGAAGAACAGACCAAGCTGGACTGCGCCACCGGTACCTGACTGGCCCCAGTTGCTGGAGTCGACGATCAGGTTGGCAGCGTCTTTCGGCTCAAGTTGCGCCGTGTCGATCTGACCAGTTCGAAGCAGGGTTGCACGGTTGGTCGGGTCACCAGCTCGCACCATGATGATGGTGCTCGTCTTCGGCGTGAACAACCAGTGGTCGGGGTCCGCTGTCAAGACGATGCGGTCGTCCGCAATCCACGAGTCGATCAAGTACGGGCCGCTTGCGACGATAGTGTCTCGGACGAAATCTTCACCTTCGGTGTCAAACGCGTTCTTCGAGAGGACCGAGAATGCTTGACCAGACTGGTTGACGTAGTCGTCTTTCCAAGTGCCGTCAAACGCTGGAGCGCCGTCCGCTTTGATCGCGAAATTCCATTCGACGGTATTCTCGTCGATCACGCGCCACTCACCCCAGAGACCGGCAAAGTCGCCAGCCTGGCCGTGGATGGAGGTCGTGTTCGTCGCGTTGTTCGCGTCGTTCATGCTCCATGCAACGTCTTCGGCGGTCAAAGGACCGTAGTCCTTATCCTTGGTTCGGAAAGTGATGCCGTCTTGGATAGTCACTTGACCGGTGGTCAGGTCATCGCTGATGGTCCAATCGTTGGCGACCCAATCAACTGTCTCGTCACTCGCACCGCGACGGAACAGAGTCTCCGCAACGCCCCAGTTCTTGAGCGCGTCTGATGCCTGGTTGGCATTCCTGCCGACCTGCTGTCCGATTGTTGCGTTACCAATTACGGCGGCGCCGCCCTCGGTCTTCGGGTCCGGAGCTCCGATCGTGCCGATCAAGCTCGCTGTCGCCGTAGGTTCTGGTGCCATCACCTCGACCTCTCTGATAACCTCTACCTCTTTGACGACCTCTACCTCTACGGCAACCTCTTTTTCGACGACGACGGTCTGGACAACGGTTTCACCCGCTATCTGGACCTCTCTCTCGACGACGACGGTCTGGACAACGGTTTCACCCGCTACCTGGACCTCTTTTTCGACGACGACGGTCTGGACAACGGTTTCACCCGCAACCTGGACCTCTTTCTCGACGACGACAGTCTGGATTACAGTCTCGCCTTGTACCTGGACCTCTTTTTCGACGACGACGGTCTGAATCACCGTCTCGCCGCAGGCCCAAGCTGCCAGCGCGGCAATGCATACCGCACCCGCAAGCAAGAACTTTCTGCTTGTATTCATATTCAATACATGTCCTCCATGTATGCGTTTCCGCAACCTCGTGATGCGCCGCCTGTTGTACGGCATGAAGTCGCCACGTTGGGATTCCCAACTTATCTAGCGTGCTTAGTTTAACCCAAATTCACGTATCGTCAAAATCCGAACTAGCATCTGATTCGTATCGACCTTTCATTTCCATGTTTTCTCCTCGATAGAATCGAAACATCGTCCCGAATCAAACCACCATCCGTTAGTCCCATGCCATCCCGAGTAAGCATCCTCTACTGGAAAGAAATCCCCGTCCAGATCAAGGCCGAAAACGCCGAAACCACAGTCTCAGTCCAGCTTGATCCCCGATTCCAAGAAGCCGCCGATGCCGTCGCCATGATGGACGGTTCATACGGCAGTGACGAGTACCTCGACGCGTGGGAATGGGGCGAACCCACCGAATCCGACCTCGAACCAAACGATGCCGCCGACCAACTCGCCCAACGAATAAACCGCGGCATGCCAAAAGACTTCGTCGCACGCATCCGAGACCTCCACAACGCCGGAAACCGAAAGCCCAACCCCGGTGCTATCGACGACTGGGTAAAATAAACGCATGACTACACAGGTGTCATCCACTCACGAGATACTGCAACGCCTCGAAAACGAGATCCTGATCTTCGACGGCGCCACCGGGACTTATCTCCAGCAACACGGCCTCGAATCCGGCGGTTGCCCCGAGCTGATGAACGCCGATGCCCCCAAAACCATCCGAGGTATGGCCCGCGATTACTTTGACGCAGGCTCCGACATCGTCCTGACCAACTCCTTCGGCGGCACCAAGTTTCGGCTCAAGCACTACGACGCTCAAGACCGCGTCACCGAACTGAACGCCCTAGCGGCCGAACACGCCAAATCCCAAGCCGGAGCTAGCCAATACGTTGCCGGTTCGGTCGGCCCAACCGGCGAATTCATCGAACCCCTAGGCGCCGTCTCGGAATCCGAGATGTACGACGCCTTTACCGAACAGGTAATTGCCCTCGAACAAGGCGGTGCCGACGCCGTGATGATCGAAACCCAGATGGTGCTTGACGAAGCCGCTATCGCCATCAAAGCCACCCGCGAAAATACCGACCTCGTTGTCATGGCAACCATGGTCTTCGACAAAGGCCCGCGCGGTTTCTTTACTATGTGGGGCACGTCCCCCGAGGACGCAGCCAAAGGACTCAGAGACGCCGGAGCCGATGTCGTCGGCTCAAACTGCGGAAATGGCATCGACAAGATGATCGAAATCGCCGAACTGATGCACGCCGTCGTCGACTGCCCGCTGGTGATCCAGTCCAACGCCGGTATCCCAGCCTACAAAGCCGGTGAAATAATCTATCCCGAATCTCCCGAATACATGGCCGAACGATACAAGACGCTCGCCGAAATCCCTATCCAGATCCTCGGCGGATGCTGCGGCACCACGCCCGACCATATCCGGGCTCTCGTAGAAACCGTCAAGTAAACAAACCACAGGAGCAGCAGCCGTAACCTACTCAAAAGGAATAACCCGCGAAAACGTCATCGCCAACCCTCTCCGAACCCTCGGCAGATGCATCGAACTCGTAGCGATCGACCCGCACTTCCACGACATCACGGTCGGTCTCTACATGCTCGACCGGACTCTCACCATTCATACCTTCTCCCAGATCGGCGGCACGGCCAACCGAATTGAAACCATTCGCGACCGCCTTTGCGCCCTCGCCGACATCGATCCCTCGCCCGGCGCCACAAACCAAGCCGAACTGATCTCCCAAGAGTTCTACGACCGTCCCCTCCGCTTTGCCTTCACGGAAGCCGTCGAGAAGATCAACCCGATACCGACTGGCCCCATCACGATCAACGACACCAAATCACACCTCATCTTCACCGTCACCCCCGAACATTCTGACGAACAAGGTTGGACCTACCACGTCACCGCCGAAGGCGAATTCGCCCGACCCCAAATGCGCATCATGGCCGTCGTCGGCGGCTACATGCGCTACGGCGAATGCGAACGCGTCGGCGAAAACCGCGACCGCTTCCGCTTCAAACATGGCGAACGCCTCGACCGCTTCGCCCGGCTCCTACTCCCCTACGCCCGCAACGTCAGCGCCGTAGACAACATGCTCGAACAAGCCGAACTCGCCGGCCAAATGACCACCCAAACCCTCGGCTTCGCCAGCAACTGATTAGTCCAGTCCCGATACGTCCATCAATACAAAAGGGGGCCACGATGCCATCCAATAAATACCCAGGCACGCTCACCTCGAAAGAGCGAACCCTCCGAGCCCTCCGAGGCGAGCCGGTCGACCGGCCGCCTGTAACCAACCCCACCAACGTCGCAACCGTCGAATTGATGGACCTCGTCGAGGCACCATTCCCAACCGCCAACCGCGACCCGGAAATGAACGCCCGCCTCGCTGCAACCGGCTACACCCAACTCGGCTTCGACGCCATCGCGCCTTATTTCTCCATCATCCAAGAGTCATCCGCCCTCGGATGCGAGATGCAGTGGGAAGGTAAGGACAACTGGCCCACGGTCAGAATGTCCTACCCCATATGGAAGACCGTCGACGACATCAAGATGCCGAGCGACTTCCTCGAACACCCCGATAACCGCACCATCATCGAGTCGATCCGCCTCCTCAAACAGGAGTTCGGCGACGAAGTTGCCATCGTCGGCAAGACCATGGGACCGTGGACGCTCGCTTACCACGTCTTCGGAGTCGAACCTTTCCTCCTCGCAACCGTCGACGACCCGCCGATGGTGATGGACATGCTCCACCGCCTAAAGCAGTTCACCATCGAGTTCGGACTCGCCCAGATCGAAGCCGGCGCCGACGTCCTGACTCTTCCCGACCACGCAACCGGAGACCTGGTAAGCGGCGAATACTACCGACGCTTCCTCATGGACCTCCATCACGAGTTCGTCGAAGACCTCCCCGTCCCGATCATGCTCCACATCTGCGGAGCCACCACCGATCGCATGCCCTACATCGCCACCACCGGCATGGCCGCATTCCACTTCGACTCGAAGAACGACCCCCAAGAGGCCATGGACGCAGTAGACGGCGGCATCAACCTAGTCGGCAACCTGAACAACCCCGTCACCCTCTACTCCAAAGGCCCCGAAGAAGTCCGAGCCGAAGTCTTCAAAGCCCTTGACGCCGGCGTCCAACTAATCGCCCCCGAGTGCGCAATTCCCCTAAAAACCAAACTAGAAAACCTCCTAGAAATCCCCAGAGCCGTAGAAGACTGGGCCGCCGAACACTGGGACTACTCCGAAAACTGAACGTTGTCCCCTCTCCCCCACGTGGGAGAGGGTTAGGGTGTGGGGGATTTTATAAATTTCCGTCCATCAAAACCCTATGAACGCCCAAATGCGTCCCTCAGTTGTACGAAGGACTATCCATCTAGATCGCCCGAAGAGTGATCTAACCGACCGCTCGGACATCACGAGCCATCCAACTTTCTGAGGCACTCAACCTGACCTTGTGGATAATGTCGGGTGGTCCGATCGCCGAAAACTCCGAAAGCTTGCCAAAATGACTGATCATGTTGCAGTCGCCTCCGGCAGAATCTTGAAACTAACTCTCGCCGTTGTCGCATTGGCGGGACTCCTAGGCGCATTCGTCATCACCGGGACTTCGCCTTCAACGGATTCGATCAGCGCTGATGGGACAGTGAAGCAGAAGTCGACTTACACGATCAAGCGTGAACGGCACAAGTTGAGCGGTACGACGCCGACTCCGGGGATCGTTCCGTCAAAGCGCTGTGGGATGTATACGCGGTCAGCGATTTTGAGTTGAACGACGACATCGTCGTCAACGACTACTACTTCTCAGGTGTGCTCGAACTTTTCATGGATGATTGGAATTCCTACGAATACCAATCCGGGATGACACGCGCCGATCGTTTGTTCATTGAGGGAGTGGAACGCGTCCTTATTGATATTCCGGGTTGCCCTTTGATCCTCACAACTGACAGCCCGTACCCCAGACAAGGTGACAACAACTGGTGGAGTTTCGTAGTACAAGTCGATAGGCAAGACACGTACCACGAAGAAATGTCGAGTTGCAACCGAATCATTCAGCTACACGCTGCATTTCGAATTCGGTTGGATAACGGTCTTGATCATCGAACTCAGCCAATTTACGGCGTTGATGACGCACGTTTTGCAGATTCCGTTATGGGCATCGATCGCGACGCCAACTCCGATTCCGACACCGACGTTGACGCCGACACCGACTGTCGAAGCTCAACCCACGGCAGTCATCTCGCCAGAGCATGCGGAGCCAATCAACGACATTTTCCAACCGTAGGTAGTCTCTCTTCAGGCGCCAACACCACCAAGCGGTCAACCGACTCTTCAACCGCCGATGCGCGCAGGGAGAGCGTCTCGCAAACCCTTCGTATAGTCCACGCCAAATCCACAGCAGGTCCCCACAATCTGCGCCCCCATCCGCGTCCACTCCACCGCCTCTCCCGTCACCTGATCCACACTCTCCTCGTTGGCAACATTGTCGTCTCGCCAAGTGCTAAGATAATCGCTCCTCCCGGCGTCGGGATAGACGATGATCGGCCCCGACCATTCATCGAGCACGACCTTGAGCGCCGCGTTTGTCTCCTTCAACCTGCTGTGAAACACGCCCATCACGTCAGGACCGAGAGAAGCAACCTCCGCGACCCCTTCTGTCAGCGGCTTGTCGTGATCGATCGTCCGCCAATTCGAAATTAGCATCGTGCTGGCTAATCCGGAGATGCTGGCGCGCTCCTCATCTAGGCTCATCAAAACCGTCTCACCACCCGCTGAAAACGTGGCGGTGAACGCCACCCACACTGGCAGACCAGTAGCCATAGCCGCCTCGACTGCGATCAACCTCGATTCGTTGTCCGCCCACATATGCTCGATCAGGAAGAAATCGATGCCCGATTCCGCGAGGATGTCAGCCTGTTCCTCGACGTAAATCTTCAACTCATCCGCCGGTAGCGTGGAACCGTAACCGTAACCACCGCCGCCCATGAAGGCGCTCGACAAACGGTCCCGTATCGGAATGCGGCAAGACATCGACCCTGCTACGTAGACCTCCCTGTCCACACCCACCCGCGCCCGCGCTTCAATCGTTGCATCGACGGCCCCCACATTGATTTCGCGCACTTTGTCTCGATAACCCGCGGCCTCGAGTGCCGGACGCATCGTGTTGAACGTGTTGGTGGTGATGATGTCCGCACCAGCCTTGATGTACCGCTCGTGCATCTGCCGAACCGTCGCCGGATGCGTGTAATTGGCGACCCCGCACCATGCCGCAGGATCCATCGGAGCACCCATCGATTGGAGCTCCGTCCCAACCGCTCCGTCGAGCACGATAACCTCACCATCGTCTATTCGGCTCTTGAGATTCTGGTAGTTCGTCATTGGATGCCTCGCCGATGTTAGTGATCTCAACCGTCGCTTACCAGCTACTTTACGCTTGAACCATGATCGGTGCCGCATCAGTCATAACCCTCTCTCAAAATTCCCGACTTGCACCGATACCTGACGTGAAATCACAACGTATCGTCAAACTCCGGCCGCCACAGCCATACCACGATCGCATCCCACCATCCATCTCCCCTTCTCACCCACATGTAGAATCGACAAGATCGCCGCGTCTCCGTGCGCGCAACTAAAAATACGTGCCCAACAACACTCCATCACCCATGCCAATCGTCAACGAAGGTCTGCAACGAGAGTTCGAATGGGTCACTCGGCCCGGTGAACAGAAGCACATCAGCGAAGCGCTCGAACTTGCTGACGAGGTGATGCAAGAGATCGCATACCAGCTCATCATCGGCAAAAACCTCGAAGTCGACCGCCTTACCAAAGAGTGCCTCGACAAGGGCTACGCCGCCAACCACATCCTCGACAATGGACTCCTCAACGGCATGGCCATCGTCGGCGTCAAATTCCGCGACAACGTCATCTTCGTCCCCGAAGTCCTCGTCGCCGCCCGCGCCATGAAGGCCGGCATGGCCCACCTCGAACCCATCCTCTCCGCGTCCGGCATCGAACCCGTCGGCACCGTAGTCATGGGCACCGTCAAAGGCGACCTCCACGACATCGGCAAAAACCTCTGCATCATGATGCTGAGAGGCGCCGGATGGGTCGTCCACGACCTCGGAGTCGACACCTCCGCCGAAGAATTCGCCGACGCCGTCATGGAGCACGAAGCCCAAGTCATCGGCATGTCCGCACTCCTCACTACCACCATGCCCAACATGGGACGCACCATCTCCTACTTCGAAGACATCGGACTCCGCGACGAAGTCCGCATCATGGTCGGCGGCGCTCCAGTCACCCGCGAATTCGCCGACGAAATGGGCGCCGACGGCTATGGCGAAAACGCCGTAGACTGCGTAGAGACCGCCGTCAGCCTCCTCGCGCTCCAAAAAGAGCTCGCCTGATCCCAAAATTTCGGCACAACGCCATGCTTAACGGTCGAAATAATGGCCACCATAAAAACGTCATTCCCTCGGAGGCGGGAATCCAGACGGGCGGAAATGGGGCCGAGGCTGCCGACCCAGTAGCCAATGTCGACGTCGAAGCGGCACGCAAAAGTATGGCCCGCATGGCAAATATCTTCGCCGAAATCGCCCAGCACGCCGAAGACAAAAGCCTCACCAGGTGCCCCTACAAAGACGCCCGCTCCCGCTGCACCGCCAAATTCGGCTGCCGCAACCAACACTTCACCAAAAACCCCATAGACCAACCAGTCTGCACCGCCAAAGACGGCGATTTAGACTACCGATCGGCATGGGAAGTCGACTAGGGCGTGTTGACACTCACTTTCTGATCCGTTCCGGTCTAAGCCCAGCGTTTGAACGCGAACAACCCAAGTGAAACGAAGGCCAGACCTGCCAGCATCGCGATGAGTGCGAAAGTCGCCGGCATCCCAAAACCGCCGACTCGGAGCGCGGAGATATCGGCCATCGGCAATGGCGGGGGAAGCGGACCGGTATAAGGCTGGAGCGGCGTCGGCTCGACGGGGGTGACGCTGGGGAAGTCAAGGTCGACGCCGCGAAGTATCGGAAAGGTCCAAACCCCGAACCCGCCATCGAATATCACCGCGTACCAGTCCGTCGTATGCGCTGCAACCTCGCCGTTCAACCAGAACTCGATCTGGGAACCTTCGAGATCAAGAGCGGGGTCTACCGCCACCACTAGATCTGCGTAGGTGCTCCCACCCTCGCCGTCCGGTTGAGGCTCGACAGGACACGTCTCCCATTTGTCGCCGATCCTCGCGGTCAGCTGCAGCCCCGGTTCGTATAACGGCTCGCCTGCGACGGTGATCTCGCCACTGAACACAATCGCTCTCCATATCGGAACACCATTGGGGGAGGAGGCGCGCCGCGTCTCCTCGCACCCTGGAATGCCTTGCGCCTCAAGACCGGTTGGGCTGAGCATAAGCGTTATTGACGCGAAAAACGCAAGCATTGCGACGATAAAGGTGGGAGGGCTCATTGTGATCTCGTAGGTTGCAGGAATGCAGAAAGACGATGCGGTTAAACGGCAAAACGGTTTCAGCGAACGCGGGCGCTGAAAATTGTCTAATCACATCTCGGTGCATCGGGCGTTCATCTGTGACGTACGACGACGGCTCTTTCACCATAGACACTCAGACCCTTTTTTGTGCGGAGCTAAGTTGCGAGGACTCCGATGGTGTGAAGAAGCAAGAGAAACGCTACCTCGACCTCCTGCCACGGCTGACCCGATACGGCATTCACGGCGAAAACCTGTTCATGTATAAAGGCGACAACCTCTTCCTGCTCTTCCGATCCGAATAATCCACCTAATAACTGGTGGCTACTACCGAAACATCAGGCCCTCGATGATCCTGAGCCGCAACCTTACTCAAAAATCGCCAAATTCGTCCCGTCGATCAGCTCCAGCAACGCCTGATTCTCACCATCGAATATCCAACCACAAAACTCCATCGGACTGGCGAAATCCGACATCATCACCGGCGAATCCTCGCCCCAATACCTGAACATCGACTCTCCCAACTCCATCGCCCCGCTCGGCGTCGCGCCAAACGCACCCTGACCACCGAAAATACACCCGTACTGAGCCAAACCCAACATTATCGTCAGAACCATCTTCTTCGACGATGCCGGGAACGATTTGCCGCATGTCAATGCCGCATCGTCCGGACTCTCGAAATACGCCGGAGCCAACTCACCGACCCGAGTTGCGCCGACCAATTGCAAAGATTCCAATACGCCAGCTTCAAAGTGCTCAGTCGGCCGAGCGACATACGCCACGCAGGCCGCCATCAATCCGCCCAAATATCCGCCTACTAGATCATCTCCCTCCACTAACTCAAAACCGCTCTCGTCCAGAAACTCGAACAAACCTAAATCGCCCTCGTCAGACACCGCACTCACCGTCGCCACCACCGCCGCTCGCAACTCCTCCGCAGCGACATCGCGTACCGGCTCAGCTAACCATAAGTAGACAGCCGGTGTATTGGCATACGGGCTGTAAACCAGAAGCGCCTCACGCCAGCCCGACTGCACCTCCGCTGAATACGTCGCACGCACAACACCATCACGACCGTCCTCCGCCCAATCCAGCAACGACTCAAACCTTGGAATCAAGGCCGTATACGAATTTTCGCTGTGTCGGCGCTGAACCGTCACCACCTCGCCGTCAATCACAAACGAAACTTCGTCCGTTCCAAAAATCGACCTACGGCCGACGGTCGCTTCGAACCAGAAATCCAGCGTCACCCTGAGACAGTCCTTCCCCGCAATCGCCTCATAACGCGAATCGCACGCACCCGACGCGCTCTCAACCGCCGCAACACGCACCGCCACACCGTCCTTATATCGCACCCCGATCCCCAGCGGTGCCGGGCGCGATGGCCACGTCCCATTCTTCGCAAGCGCTTCATCTAACCAACTCGGCGACTCGATGTCCCCTGCCGCCGTCCGTGCCGTGTCGTCAAGCGCCATAAAACCTCCGCCATCGTACTGGAACGGGAGGTACACCAACGTCAATCCGGTAGCATCCTTCGGGATCAGCCACGCGATCTCCTCGCTCACAGTTCCACCGCCATAAACCTCGGCCTGGCGGTGGCCCTGTTGGGGCCACACGTTCACACCGAAATGGAATAACGTTTGCCCGGGCCACTTCAAATCGCCTTCTGCCTTCGGGTAGAAACCGCCCGAATATACCCGCCGATCTCCATCCACAAGTACGAAGTTTGCTGCGTCGATCAGCGTCTTGCGGCTATAGCCACCAACGTTTGTCGCCTCAAACCGCACCCTGATCAACTCCGTTTCGACCTTCAACTCCTCAACCACCCGCGATTCCGACTCCTTAAGATGATCAAACCACTCTCTGCTCACCCCCGCCGCGTACTCGTTGGAATCCGACGTCAACAACACCGTCGGCCCTGAGAACTCCCCACCGGGTTCCCACCCGCGTTCCACTTCCAAAACACGCACCGCAAATGCGTCCACCGTCACCGCCTCGCCAACCGGAACCGCATTACCTATCCAAGTCCCAACGGATCCGACCTCCATCGCCCCCGGAGTTGCGACCGTCATCACCTCCGATTCGACCCGCGGTACCGGGTCCGATTCCAGCCAAAACGCCTGTTGGGCGTAATCCTCGTCAAAGACGAGCACGAGGTCAGCTTCATCCGCAGGCGCAAATCGGTATATCTCAATCGTTGTCAGCTCACCGTAATCCAGTCGCACAGGTTCGCACCGACGGGAGCAATCTCCGTAATGCCAACCTCCCTCGCCGTACGCGAACCCGCGTTCACCCACCACCTCGAACTCATTGTTGTAAACACCACGGTCACCATCAAGATCCCACAAATTAGCGATCTCAAACTCAATCCTCAAGCAAACTTCACCTGGCTCAGCTCGACACTCCGAACCCGCACCCGTCTCGGTTCGTTCAACCGCCACCAAACGCGTCGACCAATTCGACACCGTCAAAACCTCACCGATCGGAACCGGATTCGAACGAAACCGGTTAACCCGACTCCGATTCGCCTGCAACTCCTCAATATCCGACTCACTTATCGTCGTTATCGCCGGAAACAGCCCCGATCTTCTAACCGGAGGCGCCACGTAATCATCCGGGAGTTTTGGTCCAACTATCACCGTCGCCACCACAACCACCTCCACAACCAGCTCCACGACCTTCTCCACCTCCACTATTGCCGTCGGAGTCGGAGTGCGTGTCGCCACTGAAGTCGGAGTGACCGTCGCAGTAACCGTAGCCTCCGGTTCAGGCTCAACCGTATCCGTCGGAGAAGAAACCACAGTCGCCGTCGGCGTATCGGTCAACACGGGCGTCGCCGTCGCCACAGACGTAGGAGTCGGACTCATCGCCTCCGTCGGGGAAGGCACCTGCGTTTCCGTCGGCGCCGGCGCCATCGTCGGCCCTACCGTCCGAGTAGCAGTCGGAGTCACGGTTGGCGACGGGGTCACGGTCGGCAACTGCGTAGCAGTCGGCGTCACAGTCGGCGACGGAGTTACGGTCGGCAACTGCGTAGCCGTCGGTTCCACACGCACAATGGGAGCAACCGTCGCCGAAGGCAACCGAGTCGGTTCAATCGGAGTAGGCTCAGCAGTTTCGCACGCCAACAACCCAACCGAAACAACCGCACTGACCACGATAGGCCAAATCCACATTAGCCGAGTGGCCGACCCGAGTCTCATGCGAAAACGCGTCACCCTACCGTCCGCCTTCTTCTGAACTTTCACCGCAACTAAAGAATAACCACGACCAGGCATTCGTCCACCATCCCCCAATCCTTAGAATCATAGTTCAATGCCCCTAATCCACAACCAAACGTCCCTCCCCCTCGAGGCTGGCAAGTCCCTCTTCGACTACGCCGACGATCTCGCCGTCCGCGTGCCAACCTCATGCGGCCGAACCGGCGAGTGCCACGAGTGCATCGTCGAAGTCCGCAACGGCAGACCCAAAACCAACAACCCGCCGCACGAGGCGCATAGAGTTCGCAACGGCACCCCGCTGAACCTTAAGGCCCCTGCACGTCCTATTCGAGTGGCATGACGGTGATGGTGTAATCACCAACTACAAAACCCGAAATCCGCACGTAATATGTTCCAGACCGCTCCGCCTCCCAAATCAGCTGAGTATCGGCGGATTCCAGAAAATCTCCGGCCGCGTCGTACAGCTTGATGTCCGACCTAAGTAGACTGCCCAGCTCAACATCTATCGAGTAATGTCTACCCGCTTCGGCCTCGAAACTGAACAAGTCCTGATCACCGTTCGTCCTGTTTCGAAAATTCCAGAAGAATCCCGCATCGAGGCCGATCAAACCACTCATTGGCTCACCTAACGTCAATGGTGATGCGAACCGTTCATCGGCGGCGTGGTCATCTCGGTAGTCCGATCGCGAAACGCTGAACATATAGGTTCCCGGCCATGGATGCCTCAAGTCTACGAAGTAGTCGCCGTCTTCCCACGCTTGCCAAGTCATGGTTCGTGCTTCCGGTAATTGGGGCGTGCTTTTCAGTTCGTTGCCGTCGGCATCGCGTAGGCGGATGCTGAAATTGCCAATCTTGCCAGGTTCGACGGTGATATCGAAACTCTGACCGGTCCGGGCCGCGAAGGTGAAGACATCGCGGTCGTATCGGTCGTAAGCCACAACTTCGATTGGCACGCCGAATTCGATGAGTGTGGGAGCATCATCCGGATAATCATCCACGTAGTCAGACGATCGCACGATCAGCGCGTAATCACCAATCACCCATGGAGTACGAACCCGAACTATGTGTGTTCCAGTTGAGTCAGCCTCCCAAATCACCGGAAATCGGTCCGCACCGAAAATACCGCGGCTGTGATCGACGTCCCACACATCCACGTAGATATCGTCTTCGATGGGAGAATCGATATCAATTTCTATCGTTTCGCCTTGCGTCAGACCGATGTCGAATACATCGACATCGTTGTCGTAGCCAATGACGCCGAGAATCGTCGTAGCCAGCGTGAGAGCAGTTGCCGATTCCAGCGTGTCACCATGGTCGTCAATCAAGTCGGGAATCGACACCTTTAACGAATAGGTTGCTCCGACATCGCCTGATACGCGGATATATTGCTGGCCTGAGGACGGCGCCATCCAGATCACTCGGTTGTCGACGCCCCTAAGACGCAAACCCCTGTCGTCGATAAGATCAACTTCGAATGGCTCGAAGGGCACCCCCAGTTTGGGTATGTTCGACGAAACGTAGATCTGATAATCCGCCCCCTGTTCGGCGGCGAAACTGAAAACATCGACGTCGCGGCCCAAAGTTAATGTTCCGTCGATCTGTTCCCCGACCGTAATCTCGTGCGCCGAGGCGACATCGTCGCCGAAGTCGTCAACGAAATTGCCAACTTGGTCGGCGACTGTTATCTTGATGCGGTATCGAAGATCTTTGTGGCCCGACGCGATCAGGTAAAAGGTTCCGCTATTTTTCGGTCCCCAAATGATTGAAGTCGCCGTTGAGATTGGGTGATATTCGCCTTCTTCATAGAGTTCGAAATTGAATGCGCCCGGTCCATAGCTGCGATCATGGATTTCACCTTCCTCGCCGTAACTGAGATTTAATTCGTACACAAAACCGGATTCGGCAGTGAATTTGAACACGTCATCATCAAATGCACCGATAAATTTGTCACCAATTTTCCCTTCAACCAATCTTCCCATCACGATTTCAGTCGCAGATTCAAGGAAATCGCCGTGATCATCCGTGTCCACGATTTCCGGCAGGCGGCCAACACACTGTTCTATGCCTATAAATGCGGCCATAACGTGCAGATAATCGTCCAACCCAACATCCAGCAAGCCCGCGTCAATCATGCGTGGATAATCCAATCCACTCAACACGCTATCCAAACATGTTTCTTCGCCTTGTTCCAGAATTTCGGTGATGGGGATGAACCCATATATTTCCCCGGACCGGTAATTATCTATCGGCCGACTGACTTGGCGCAAGATCCTGAATAGCGCGGCACGCTTAAACAGAGCGGCCGCAGAGTCGCTGCGCACACATCCCCAGACCGCGCTTTCCCAAGGTTCCGTCGCGCCGTCAAAGACAGCTTCGTCCAAAACCGTTGCGTAACGATCCGGTCCGAGTACGCCGCGGATGCAATCCTGCTCACCCAAAGAAGTCGCGTCGATTGTCTCCCGCCACACAGATTTCGGATTGGGTACGAAATTTATGGGCTCGATCTCGAACACCGGAACGTCCTCCGATTGAATCTCATCCGCTTGTCCCAATCCAGAACACTTCCTAAGGTTCCTCGACATCAAAACCTATCCGCTGTTCCCTACAGACGCATCGATGTAGCGGCCAATATCGGCGTATGGCAACAATGAGCGATAACAATCCTCGATCTCCACAAGCTCGTCCCCTTCGGCATCGAGTTCCGGAAGCAGGAAAATCGATAGGTAAAGATCAACCGAATGTTCTTGCGACAGACATCCCCAGACAGCCAGATCGTGACGGTTCGTAAAACGCACAGTTGATGCCGCGGGCCGAACCGTCATCGCTTCGAAATCATCCTCGTCTAGCGCCGAACGGATGCACGACAGCTCAACTTCGTCGAACGCCTCAAACAACTCCCCCCAAAGCGTACCCTCGTCAACGGCAACTCGACCATCGACGGTTACATCCTCGTCGATCCACGTCACGACAATCGTCGCTTCGACGGATATGGTACCCGCCGACTCCGCCGTTGCCTCCGGTTCTGGTTCGGCGGTAGCCTCAGGAGACGGGATTGCCGTTGGCGTTGGAGTGTCGGTCGGCAACTGCGTCGGAGTGGAAGTCGATGTCGGTGCGGGCGCATCGGTGGGACTTGCGGTCGGCGTAGACGTAGGTTCAGTCGTAGCCGTCGGAGACGGCGTAACAGTCGACGTAGGAGTGATGGTCGGCACCGGCGCAATGGTTGAACTTGCCGTCGGCGTCGGCATAGGATCCGGCGTATCCGTCGGCACGAGTGTTCGCGTTGGCTCGACAGTCTGAGTAGCAGTCGGCGTCACAGTCGGCGACGGAGTTACGGTCGGCAACTGCGTAGCCGTCGGTTCCACACGCACAATGGGAGCAACCGTCGCCGAAGGCAACCGAGTCGGTTCAATCGGTGTAGGATCAGCAGTTTCACACGCCAACAACCCAACCGAAACAACCGCACTGACCGCGATAAGCCAAATCCACACAAACCGAGCGACCGACCCGAGTCTCATGCGAAAACGCTTCACCCTACCGTTCGCCTTCTTCTGAACTTTCACCGCAACTAAAGAATACCCACTACCAATCTTTCCCCAACACCCGCAATCCTTAGAATCATTATTCAATGCCCCTAATCCACAACCAAATCTCCCTCCCCCTAGAACCAGGCAAGTCCCTCTTCGACTACGCCGACGATCTCGCCGTACGCGTGCCCACCTCCTGCGGACGTACCGGCGAGTGCCACGAGTGCATCGTCGAGGTCCGACGCGGCATGGAAGCCCTCGATCCCCTAACCAACTCCGAGAACTTCCTCCGCGAAAACTACCGCCTAGCCTGCCAAGCAACCGTCGTCGACATCGAAGCCGACATCGAGTTCAACATTCTCCGTCGCCAGCCGCGCATCCTCACCGAATCGATCGAGGTCTCCGACATCGACCTAGACCCCCTAACCGTCCGCGAAGGCGACCAAATCATCTTCAAAGGTCCCGACGGCCCCCGCACCATCGACCGCTACCGTGGCCGCATCCTAGGACTAGCCGCAGACATCGGTACCACCACCGTCGCCATGAACCTCGTCGACCTCGAGACTGGCGACATCCTCTACACCGCTTCCTTCGAGAACCCCCAGCGCTTCGGCGGCTCCGACGTCATGCACCGCATCTCATACGAGACCGGCAACTTCCGAGGCGAACTCCAAGCCGTCCTCGTCTCCAGCATCAACTACGAGATCGGCGAAATGGTCCGCGCCCTCAAAATCCGACGACGTCAGGTCGTCGAGTTCGTCGCCGTCGGAAACACCACCATGCGCGACATGCTCTTCGGCATCGACGTCGAACCCATCGGAACCCGACCCTACAAGTCCCATATCGAACTCGAATACCTCGACCACAAGCGCGACGCCACCGCCCTCAACGTCCCTGCCCACGAACTCGGCATCCGCATAAACCCCAACGCCAACGTCTACAGCGGCCCCCTGATCGCCTCCCACATCGGCTCCGACGTCGCCGCCGACCTCCTAACCATCGGCATCGACGAAGAAGACGAAATGGTCATGCTCGTCGACATCGGCACCAACACCGAAATCATCGCCGGAAACCGCCAGCAACTCCACGCCGCATCCTGCCCCGCCGGCCCAGCATTCGAAGGCGGCAACGTAACCTACGCCATGCCCGGCTACGACGGCGCAGTAGAACGAGTAACCATCCCCTCCCCTTCGCGCAGCGAAGGGGACGCGGACGAGCGAAGCGAGATCGCAGGGGATGCACGGGGAGGACGGGTCGACCGGGGGTTGTCCACCAGCAACGAAATCCCCGAAGCCAACGGAAATATCCCCTCTCCCGCTGGGCGGGAGAGGGTTAGGGTGAGGGCCCGGGGTGGAGCGGACGGCTCCGCGTCCACAACTACCCCCCTCCTAACCACCATCGGCAACACACCACCCATCGGCATCTGCGGCTCCGGCCTCATCGACCTCCTGGCCGAACTCCGACGCCACGACATCATGAACGAACTCGGAGCCTTCAACGACGGCTCCAACGAATACACCTTCTCACCCGAAAACCGCCTGACCCTCTCCCGCGCCGACATCTCCGCCCTAGCCCAAGCCAAAGCCGCCAACTACTGCGGACAGAACATCGTCCTCGAAACCGTCGGCACATCCCCCACCGACTACACCCGCCTCTACCTAGCCGGCGGCTTCGCCAACTACATCAACATCCAAAATGCCATCAACATCGGCTTCATCCCCAACATCGACCCACGACGCATCACCAAAGTAGGCAACGCCTCCCTCCAAGGCGCCACCATAATGCTCACCAACGCAACCAAACGCCAAACCATCGAACACCTAGCCAAAACCATCAACCACATCGAACTAGAAACCAACCCCAACTTCTTCGACCACTTCGTAGAAGGCTGCCAATTCAAAACCTAACGTCCAGACACTCCATGCAATATAGTTAAAACAACAAGTCAGAAATCCAACTTCATGCTCCAAGTCAAAGCAACAGATGCCAAAGCCAAATTCGCCGAACTCCTCCGCACCGTCGAACGAGGCGAAACCGTCGTCATCACCCGACACGGCAAAAAGATCGCGCACATCACACCCGCCGCCGACCAAGAGCGTGCCGAACGAAAAGCAACCGTCGAACGATTCATCGAGCAACGCAAATCTTGGGGAAAAACTGGCATGACTAGAGAAGAAATCCTCGCCGCCCGACACGAAGGTCACCGATATTAATGGCAATGGTGATCGATGCATCGGTTGCCGCCGCATGGCTCCTCGACGACGAAAGCGACCCTGACTCCATAGCCCGTCTACGCACCCTTTCCGAGCAGGACGCGTTCGTCCCCCAACTTTGGCACTTCGAAACTCGTAACGCACTACTCGTAGCGGAACGACGCGGGCGCATACTTCCCAGCGAAGTAGCTGAACGTTTAACAGACCTCAACACCCTCCCAATCCAAACAGACAACGAACCCAATTTCGACGCGGCGATGCAACTCGCCAGAACCCATCGCCTAACCTTCTACGACGCCCTATACCTAGAAGTAGCCATCAGACGCAACGCCCAACTAGCAACCCTCGACACAGCCCTCGCGTCAGCAGCATCAAACGAAGGCATCCTAATGGCGGCTTGATCCCCCCATGCACCCCGACCAAATCCTCAACTCCATCGCCGACCTCCCCCGCATTCCTCTCGCCCACAAAAACACGCCCTTCGAGGAAATGCCCCGACTCCGCGCCGCCATCGCCGAGTCCATGGACGCCGACATCTCCGCCGTCCCGCCCCTCTTCATCAAACGCGACGACACCACCGGCTTCGCCTTCGGAGGCAACAAAGCCCGACACATGGAGTTCCTCTTCGCACACCTCATCGAGCGCGGCATCGACACCATCATCAACATCAACCACTACGACTCCAACAACGCCCGACTAGCCGCCGCCGCATCCGCCAAGACCGGCATGAAATACCACTGGGTAGCCTTCGACGAGCTAGACGCCCCCATCATGGGCAACATGCTCATAGCCCACCTAACCGGAGCCAACATCCACCGCATCCCTAAAGACGCAACCCGCCCCTACGCCGAAACCCTCCTAACCCAAGAAACCAACCTCGGACGCAACCCCACAATCCTCCTAGACAACCCCTTCTCCCAAATCGCCGGCATGATCGCCTACCTAGAAACCGCCCACGAAATAGACACCCAAATCACAGAATTTTCGCGAAGCAACGCGGACACCGGTAGGGGCGGGTTTCAAATCCGCCCGCAGGCGATGCCCACGCCGAATCCATCCCCCCTCCCTCAGGAGGGGGTTAGGGGGAGGCCCTCCCCTTCGCTCAGCGAAGGGGACGCGGACGAGCGCAGCGAGACTGCAGGGGATGCCCGAGGCGGGAGGGACGCAGGGTTCCCCCCGCTCGCGGGGGAAATGTCCGAAGGACAAAGGGGGCCCAACTCCCCCATCCACTTCTGGGGCCTCTGCGGACGTTCCATCGCCGGCATCAAACTCTACGCCCGCAACACCGGAAAACCCTGGACCGCAACCGCCGTCGCACAACCCCACTACACTCCCGAAAACTACCAAGAAATCTACCTAGACCGCTCAACCCGAGTAGCCAACCTTCTCGGCCTAGACACCCCCCTAAAACCCAACGACATCACCACCCTAACCGGCTACACCAAAACCTACGGCATCCCAACCCAAGCCGGCATCGAAGCCATGCACCTAGTAGCCGCCACCGAATCCATCATCCTAGACCCAACCTACACCGCCAAATCAATGTCCGCCCTAATCGCCGAAATCCGAGCCGGCAACCTCGACCCCCAAACCCCCACAATCTTCATCCACTCCGGCGGCCAACCCCAAACCTTCGCCTTCCCCAACCAAATCTGGAACTGGAAACCCAACTAAATCCCGTCCGTCATTCCTGCAAGCCACCGTCATTCCCGCGGACGCGGGAACCCAGAGAAAAACAAATCACGCCGTTTGCCCTCCCCTTCGCAAAGCGAAGGGGACGCAGAGCGAAGCGAGCGCAGAGGATGCACGGGGCGGAGTCATCCCCGTTCCCCCACCTGTACCGTCATTCCCTCAAGCCACCGTCATTCCCGCAAGCCACCGTCATTCCCGCGCACGCGGGAACCCAGAGAAAAACAAATCAAGCCGTTTACCCTCCCCTTCGCAAAGCGAAGGGGACGCGGAGCGAAGCGAACGCAGGGGATGCACGGGGCGGACGGGTTGAAACCGCCGACCAACACGCCATTCCGCCGAAACCGCGCGACTTTCCCGCGAACGAGACAACCCAGAGTGGCAGGCGGATGGCCGATGAGCACCGAAAGTCCGAAAACCTGCAAGAGCTTGTGGCAACTCACTCGCCGAGATATACCGGAATTCTCGCAAATCGTCGCCTGCGAATGTTATCGGTTAAACCGATGCTTGAACAGTCCTTGACGTTCTACAAGCCAAGACATCCGCAATCACCCTCATTCTTGGGTGTTCCGCAACGAAAACATGAACAACAACGCTGTGTGATATCTCGATTTCGACATGTATGTGACATTCATATGTCGGATTTCGTCAAAGATTTTTTCAGCGAACGACATCGGGCTATACACGACATATAGTTGTTTTCGAGGCATCCACCACTATATACAGTGTTAACCCTCGATCCCAGCTGATATTTGTTGCTCAGTGTGTTACCATGGAATGCAACTCACGAAGGTGATTTCGAATATTAGTTACAACGCGGGATTGACGATCCACCACGCGGAAAGCACAAGGCGAAACCATGATGATCGAAATCTTTTTGCACCAACGGACGAAAGAGACCGAATTCGTTGAAGTAGATACAGATGGCACAGTCGAAGAATTCGGCGTCGGATGTGTAGGCGAAGGAGCCAAGGTTTGGTTTGAGGATGCCGAGAAACCGATCGATCCTAGTTCCACATTCGGATCTGCGAACGTCAACGATCATTGCCACATCCACGTAAGTTTGTGCCCGATTGTCCAAGTCAAAGTGCTCTACGGCGGAAACTCCAAGGAACGCTCCTTCACACCTGCAATGACGGTTGATCGTGTTTTCAAATGGGTAACGGGCCCAGAAGGGTTCAAGATCACCCAAACTGAGGCCGCGAAGCTCGTGCTTGTTCCGCACGAAACCAAAGTCGAAATCAACGTAAACGAACACGTAGGTCATTTCGCTGATGACGATTGCTACGTGACCTTTGATCTCGTAGCAGACGACGGTAAGTTCCAAGGATGAACGATGACAATGGTGGTAAAGACTGCTGATGAACGCGCGTTTCTGGAGCATGTTGCGGGTGTTCCGTTTGTTGATGGCGTCGAACGAGGTCGTTGGAGAATCGTCGGAGAAAGAGATTGGCCGCACGTATTGATAGCATTGACAGCCGCACCTAGCGAAACCGGACCCTCGGAGTTCTTTTTGCGATTCGATCTAACCGGATATCCGGCGTCGGCCCCCACCGCCACGCCGTGGGCACAGGACACTGATCAGATATTGCCCCTTGAATTGCGTCCGAAAGGTGAAAGGTTGTCCAGGATTTTCCGGACCGACTGGAAGCACGGCACCGCCCTCTACGCTCCATTCGATCGCGTGGCTTTGAACTCGCACTCAAACTGGCGACGTCGGCCGTCAATCCGTACCTGGGATGCGACCAAGGACTTAGCTTGGATTCTCAGGTATCTCGGTGAATTGCTTAATGGCCCGGATTACACAGGCATTTAACTCTATCGGCCGGTGGATCCGCCTAATTTGGCCGAGGTCTCCGAAGATCGAATTTGACGCAGCTTTATGGCTGAACATGGTCGACGAATTTGGCAAACGAAGTCTCAACGGATCCCGCGAATCGGGCGCGTTTTTGCTTGTGCCGAAGGACCATTTTGCGCATTATGTAACTAATGTAGCGTATTATGACGATCTTGATCCTAAATGCCTGAACGGAAATATTCACGTAACACCTGTCGCATTCGGTAGATTATCGGATATTTGTGAAGACGGGAATCTTCGCGTGATCGCGGACGTCCACACTCATCCGAGTACCGCGATTCGTCAAAGCTGTACCGATCGAGACAATCCGATGTTCGCGATTGATGGTCATTTTGCGCTGATCTTGCCGGATTACGGAACTCGCCGGATCGAGCCGTGTGAAGTCGGCGTCCATCAATATCTGGGCGAACAAGGATGGTCTTCATGGGTTGGTCGTAAAGCAAATCGCGTTCTAAGAATTAGGTGAACTGTATGGAAATTCTTACCCCCGACGAATTGCACAGGACGATAAAGCTCGAAATAGACGAAGAACGCGCGACGACGTTCGTTGAAGCCTACGAAATTGTGAGTCGATACGTACTTCAGATTTACGTGGGTCACTCTGTCGTTGAAAGCGAAACTCGACAGGTTGCGTTGTTGACTGCGATCAATGCCGGTAGTCGAGCATTCATCGGAGGAGTGCGCGTCTTCGTCGCACAAAACGGTCCCATGAGCGTTCGATGGTCCCAAGGGCACGATATCGCCGCCTCAATCGCCAAATTCGGGGGCAGTATCGTTTCTTCGCTGTCCGACCAATACCCTACTCTTGTCATCGGCGATGTTGCGGAGAAACCGCCTGGCAAAATTGTTCTGTTCGCCACATGGCAGGGTTGGTCAGGCGGCGTAGTCAAAAACAAAGAGTGTCGCCTTGCAGAAACGTTCGAATTTCCGCTGGCTGGCGTACTCACTGCCGCTTTGGGTATATCCGAGGCATTCCAGAACATCCGTGGACACGTAGTCGCGGGAAGGCGTTCTATAGGGTTGTCGCTTTGGGCACCGCAACTCGACTGGCGCAGTGCTGCGGCTTTTGGTGCACCGAACGATCATTTGCCTTCCCGTCTGTGGATCGTCGGTCTCGGCCATCTTGGACAAGCTTACGCTTGGGCGCTCGGTGCCCTGCCTTACGATGACCCTTCGAACGTGTGTCTATTGCTCCAAGATTACGATTCCGTCGTGAAAGCAAATGAAAGCACCGGAATGCTGAGCGACAAATCGGCAATAGGGCAAAAGAAATCTCGTGTGGTCGCGTCACGCCTAGAGACGCTAGGTTTTAGTACTTTTATTACTGAAAGACCCCTTGATTGCTCGACCAGACGCCGAGGCGATGAGCCTGGTTTGGCGCTCGTCGGCGTAGACGATACTGCGCCGCGTCGCCTTCTCGAACAAATTGGATTTGACGTCGTCATTGACGCAGGTATGGGTGGGAACCCACACAACTATCTCGATATTTTGATTCATGTGTTCCCGTCCGGCATTCAAGCAGTTAACGCGTGGCCTGAAAATCCAGAACGTTCGGCAAGCCCCGTAGCGAATCAATCTGCTTATCAGAACCAACTGCAACAACTCAAGGATGCCACTGAACTCGACGAAGGAGAGATCTGGTGCGGCATTTTGGACGTTGCTGGTCGATCGGTGGGAGCCGCTTTTGTCGGGTGCGTCGCTGCGACGTTGGTTATTGCTGAAGCATTGCGATACCTGGCTGGCGGTCCAAATTTCGAGGTGTTAAGTCTTTCGCTCCGTAGTCCTGATGTGATCAAGCTCGCGGAAAACACATGCCCTGGTCCTTCCACAAATCCTGGGTTTGTTGCAGCGCGCGCGGCATCCTGATTCGAGTGCCAATTGTCCACCGCTGATAGACGGTGATCACAGGATAACAACGCCATTTAACTCGTCGTCCGAAACAATCTGTCATCGATCACTCTCCGGCTCGAATCTCTCCACCACCGCCCTCGACGCTCCTAAAAACCACTCCGCCAAAATTCCCGCCCGATCGCCACTCGGGAGAATCCGCGTCCCTCCCCCCGCCGACTCGACCCAAAAAAACTGCTACCCAAACCTAATCAGCGACGCCACCTGACGGACCCCGGAGCGCCAAATATGCCGACAAAAAGGCTCTGATCACCGACTAGGTCTCCCCGGACGAACATACAACGCCCACCCGACGACCCTCCCCCTCACACCCACTCCCGCACCAACCGCGCCCTAAGATACTCCATCGGACGATCCCCCTTCAACGAGTTGCAGTGCCCACAAAGCAGCTGCAAATTGCCCAGATGATCAGTCCCACCCTTCGACCGCGCAATGATGTGGTCCACCGTCAGATGCTGCGGCAAGAAATGAGTTCTGCACCCGTTACAGTTCCCACCCTGCGTCCCATATAGCACCACCTTCGACTCGCTCAACGGCGGAGCCGGCTCACGATCCGTGCGCTTAGGAATATCCGACCGCGCAATAGCCTGAACACCACCCATCAACCCAAGCTCATTCCGAGCCCGCTGCTCCACCGGCTTCACCGCCATTGGCGACAGATCGATCCCGATCCACTGCCTATCCACCCGCTCCGTCGCGATGCAAGTCGTCGCACAACCACAGAACGGGTCTAGCACCACATCCGTCAAGCCCCAAGTGTCCTTGAACGCCGCCCCCGCCGCCTTGCTCCCGATCGGCGCCGCATAGTCCCGGTTCGAGTTGAACGGCGGATCAAGATAAATCAAGTCGACACAAGCATCATTGATCCCCCGCATCACATCAAGGTTGTCCCCCTCGAAAATGCTCCGGTTCGGAACGTTGCAGACACCGGTCTGTACCTTGCTCGTCGTCATCAGATTCAGTGTACGCTGTGAACGCGATTGCTCACAGGATGGTGGCGATCCTGCGCGCAATGCTCAAGCCTACGCCCTTGCCCTGCCCCTCTGGATTCCGGCTTTCGCCGGAATGACGGCGGCTGCGCACAAGACCCACAGGGGAGGAATGACGGCGGTTGCGCACGAGACCCACAGGGGAGGATTGACGGTAGTTGTGCACAGAACCAGAATGGGAGGAATGACGGTGGTTTCTCGAAGGTCTCCGCGGAGCGAATGGGGGGTCTGTCAATCCTCCCACACTAAAAAACTGCTACCCTAACCTAATCAAAACCTCACCAACCAACACAAAGACAACATGCCCAACAAAAAAGCACTCATCACCGACTACGTCTGGCCAAACATCGACGTCGAAAGCGAAGTCCTTAGAGCCGCCGGAGTTGAACCAGTCGTCGCTCCCGACACATCCGAGGAAACGCTGACCGAATTGGCCGCTGATGCCGATGTGATAATGTTCTGTTTCGCCCAAGTCACCGGCAACGTCCTCAGAGCCGCCGAAAAATGCATGGTCGCCTCCCGGTACGGCATCGGCGTCGACAACATCGACATTCCCACCGCCACCGAACTCGGCATCGTCGTCACCAACGTCCCCGACTACTGCATGGACGAAGTTACCGACCACGCCATCGGCATGATCCTCGCCCTCAACCGTCGTCTCGGTCAGCACGACGCCCAAGTCAAAGCCGGCGGCTGGGCGCAAGTAGCCCTCGACCAACCTATGCACCGCACCCGCGGCGCGACGCTAGGCATCCTCGGATACGGACGCATCGGACGCGCCATCGCCGACAAAGCCGGCGGCTTCGGCATGAACATCATCGCCTACGACCCCCTCATCGAACCGGGCCAGACCATAGACGGCACCGAAATCACAACCTTCGAAGACGTCCTCAAACGCTCCCACTTCATCACCGTCCACACTCCCCTAACCCCCGAAACCAAAGGCATGATCGGCCCCGACCAAATCACATCCATGATGCCCGGATCGATCATCGTCAACTGCGCCCGCGGCGGTATCATCCAAGAACAAGCCCTCGCCGACGCCCTCCACAGCGGACACCTAGCCGGCGCCGGCCTAGACGTCGTCGAACCCGCTCCCCCGCCCGACGACCACCCCCTCCTACACACCCCCAACATCATCATCACCCCCCACACCGCCTTCTTCTCCCAAGCCTCCACCATCGAACTAGAACGCCGCACCGCCCAAGAAGCCCTCCGCGTCCTAAACGGCAACCCACCCGAAAACCTAATCAACCCCCAAGTCCTAGGAAACAGCCGCGTAGGAATATAACCCCTCCCCTTCGCCCCGCGAAGGGGACGCGAGCAAGCAAAGCGCCGCTCGCAGAGGATGCACGAAAACTACTTCAACGCCACCTGCTACACCTCCCCTTCGCTCTGCGAAGGGGACGCGAGCAAGCGAAGCGCCGCTCGCAGGGGATGCCCGACCACCAAAACAAAAGAACGCCCAAACAACAAACCCCCAACCCAAACAACCAGTATCCGTCCCCTCTCCCGCGGCCACTTCCCCTCCCCCTTTTAGGGGGAGATTGAGAGGGGGTCCAGGGTGAGGGCCCGGGGCGGACGGGGACCGACCACCCAACCGACCAAAACCACCATCAACCAACAACAACCCATCCCACCAACACCATGAAAATCACCAACATAACCGCCATCCCCGCCTCCTCCGCACCTCGCGGCGTAGCCCGAAACTACGTCTTCGTCAAGATCGAGACCGACGAAGGCATCACCGGTTGGGGCGAAGCCACCGCCGGTCCCTTAGCCGTCGCCACAATGGTCGATGAGTTCGGCGAACTGCTCATCGGAAAAGACCCGGGCCGCATCGAGCAGCACTGGCAGACGCTCTACCACCACTTCCACGTCCGCGGCGGCGTGGTCCAACTCTCCGCCATCTCCGGCATCGAAATCGCCCTCTGGGACATTAAAGGACAAGCCCTCGGCGTCCCCGTCTACGAACTCCTCGGCGGCAAGATGCGAGAGAAGATCTGGTGCTACGGTCGCTGGGACGGCCTTACCCCCGAACTCGCCGTCGAAAACGCCCTCCGCCACACCGAAGAGGGACTAACCGCGCTCAAAGGCGACCCGTTCGATCACCGCGGCCTCTTCATCCCCATCCAAGCCGAGCGCGTAGCCATCCAAAAACTCGCCGCCGTCCGTGAAGCCGTCGGCGAAGATGTCGAACTTCTCGTCGAAGTCCACGGACGCCTTGCCCCCGCCGACGCTATCCGCATCGGCAACGCCATGGAGCCCTACCGTCCGTTCGTCTACGAAGAACCCGTCCCACCCCAAAACCTCGACGCCCTAGCCCGCGTCGCCGAAGCCGTCAACATCCCACTCGCCACTGGGGAGCGACACCTCACCAAGTGGGACTACACCGACCTCCTCTCCCGGCAAATCGTCAAGATGATCCAGCCCGACATCGTCCAGAGCGGCGGCATCCTCGAACTCAAGAAGATCGCCGCCATGGCCGAGGCCCACTACGTCGGCTTCCAACCGCACAACCCATACGGCCCCTTCTGCACCATCGCATCCCTGCACGTCGACGCCTGCACCCCCAACTTCATGATCCAAGAAGGCGGCATCCACCCCTGGTTCCAAGACGCCACCATCGGCGACTTCCCCCAACAAAAAGACGGTTACCTCCCGCTCCCAACCGGCCCCGGCCTAGGCGTAGCCATGAACGAAGACTGGCTAGCCGCCAACCCCTGGCGCACCGACGCCGCCCCCTGGCGAGCCCCCGACGGCACCATCCCCTCCCTCCAAGAAACCAACTGGTCGTAAGATAACTGCCGACCTAGGGTTTCCCCCGCTAGCGGGGGAAATGTCCGAAGGACAAAGGGGGCGCGGCGATAGAATCTAAGTCGGTAGGTACACCATAACAAGGTGAAACTGACATGCGAACAACCGTGAACATCGACCCAGATCAACTCAAAATAGCGAGAAAACTCACGGGCATCAATGATGTGTGCGATTTAGTGAACGAAGGGCTCCGCTCATTGATCGAACGCGAATCAGCCCGCCGATTGGCCGCCCTCGGAGGCAGCATGCCAGATTTGAGGAACATCCCACGCCGACGCCCTCAATCTCAACCCGAAAACGATCAACGTGGTCGATCCACCGGTCTGGATCGATCGCTTGAGCCTGATACGCGCATGAGACAGGAGACATCAATTGCCAGAAAAACCCGGATACATAGACGGAAACCATTACACGGAATACCTTGACAGCATCAACGACCTCAAACGTGCCCAACGGACAGATGACGCCATAGCCCTATTGTTGAGGTGCGTTGATGCCACCGAGGCGGAGGACCGCGTTGACCAATGGGGAGTTGCCCCCGGATACTACGAACAGTTGGCGATCCTTTACCGCAAAGAAAAACGATATCGCGATGAAGTATCGATATTGGAACGGTTTGCAAAGCAACGGAAAGCCCCCGGCGCATTGCCACCGAAGCTTGAAGCCCGTCTTGCCAAAGCAAAGGACTTACTTGCCAAGATTCAATCCTGATGGGGCGTAGTGCTTGGCGCGCATCTACCATTCACCCTTAATCCCAAACCCGAGCCGCGCACTGTTCCGTAATCCAACGGAGGCATTCGCAAGTTCATACCCTTATGCAGCCCTCAGGTCTTGCCTCCTATAGCCCAAGGCACTGTCTCGATCTGCAGGTCATAACGGCGTTGATGTTTGGATCGATTCAGATATTGACCGCGATACCCAGTCAACTTCAGCAACATCAACTCGACGTAGTGTAGTCCAAGCGCTCGCGCTTCCAACCAAGCCGCTTCTGACATGGCGCTGTCGGACTTGTTTGGGTGCACCAATTTGTTTCGGATGCTGACCAGAGCCTGAGAACCATGCAACCAGTTCCGCGCCTTGCCCAATTTGGTCAACTCAACACATTCCGCAGGGAGCGTAACACTGATACGCATCTTTTCGAGAGCTCGTCTGATCCAATCTTTCGTATACTCTTCGCCACCGTTGTTTCCTGGTACTTTTTTCTTAGATCCAATCGTGTTGTTTGTAAGCCTTTCGAGTGCTGCTTGCGTGAGCACCATACTCACCTCGGGCTCGACGCTTTCGTTGCTTCGGAGATACCATTTGATCACTTGAGAAACTGTGTCAGATTGTTTCGGATCATTCAGCAAATCCAACAACCCGTCGAAAACCATTGACAATGCGTGGCTCTTCGATCCGTCGACCCAACTCTGGAGCGGTCGTCGCCACGGCTCAGCTTTGTAAGTACCCCACTGCTGCCAAACAACTCTCCCATTCGTGTCTTTACCCTCAAGACGCGTTATGCCGCAATACGAACCGCGGGCGAATGACAAAAAGAGATGCAAGGCATCGAGAAGTTCTACGAGCTTCAACACTCTGAACGATTTACCGTCCTGTCTGGCAATGGTTCCGTGGTGGGTGATCGCAGAGCCGCCACGACGGGTAAGGCTGTAGTGCATACTCATCAAATCTTCAACAGCATCGACGGTGACTATCCACGGCGAAGCGTTCAAATGAAATCTCCCAACGACCAATGTGGAAGAGTTGCTATTGGGGGCGTTCGGTTTCCACACGTCGTCTTCACCCCACATGTTGGGAAAGTTGATGAGCGAAAATTCGCATTTGGACAAATCGTCAGTGTCGCTCAAAACCGTTACAGGTTCCGACTTTGGTATCAAGACATTCCAAACTTTCCCTCCACCTAGGCCACTACGGTCTCCGACGATACATTCGAAACTGTTACCGCTATCTAAGCGAACTTCAACTTCTCCTCGTTCGTTAATTTCATTGGATGCCGTATATTCGGTCGATGTCAACTCGTATTCGAGAGTCAGTTGCGGCCTCGGCGAAAGTTCGACGTTCACCTTGACAGGTGCTCTAACAGACCCTTTTTCCAAGAGAATCTCAACCGAAACTTCATCAACGATGCAATCGCGGTTGATTCTTTCTGATGGTTTCATATTCGGGACCTCTCGCGAATGTTTGGATCCTGCTCCCTCAACCTTTCCACACAATTCCGCCCCGGACGATCACCAACCCCAAACCCTCGCCGCACACCTACCCATTACCCAATCCAACTCACCCTCGCCCGAAAACGCCGGATGCTCCATCACACCCCTCAGCGCATTCGCATAACCCTCACGACCAGCCGCCGGAGGAAAATCACTCCCCCACATCATCCGCTCAACACCAAAAGCATCCTTCGTCATCTCAAACACCGGCGGAATCTCCTCGAACCGAAACTCCGGCAACAACCGAGCCGGTCGCTTACAGATCTCACCCAACCCAGGAACCTTTATCGTCGTATTCCCCCGTTCCGCCAACCGCAACGCTTTCGCAAAATCCGTTTCCCAAGGCTCGTCAGCAGCGGCGATACCCGCCAAATGCTCAATCACCACCTGAGTATCCGGACAAGCATCCAAAACCCTCGCAAACTCATCCGCCGCAAACCTCGCCGGGTCACCCTGACAAGTCACCACCAAACCTAACTCCCCTGCCCGTTTCCAAATATCGTACGGCCCAGCATTCACGAACTCAGCATCCGGCGCCAACCGTATCCCCGCGGCGCCTTGCTCGGCCAATTTCTCCAAATCCCCCAAAGGATCCTTAGCCTCAGGATCCACCAAAACCGCCACCTTGAACCGGTCTCCCCGCTTCGCCGCTTCATCAAAAAGATACCCATTGTCAAACGTCCCACCATGCTGAACCAGCAACGCCTTATCAACACCATTCCGATCCATCTGGAACTCGAGCACCTCAATCGGTTCGAACCAATTTCTCCCCGCGTGGCAATGGGTATCAATGATCAGCATGGTGTTGTTCCTCCGGGGGTGCGAGATAAGTCCGAAAGGCCGAACTGACTATGTCGCGATCGCCATATCGGGCGTGCCCACACCAGCGCCTTCAGCCATCACCAGATCGTCGATCTGCTGTTTTACCTCCGCCGGCATCTCCCAATCTCCGCCTATGTTGTCCTCGACTTCCGAGTCGTTAACCATCCCGCAAAGCGCAACAGTCACAGTTAGGTTCGCCAGAACCCACCCGATAGCCAATTGAGCGACCGTCTTACCGTGATCGCTCGCGATGCCCTTGAGTTTCTCGACAACCGCAACGTTCTTGGCTAGGTTTTCCGGCCCGAACGAAGCCAATCCGAAGTTGGCGCCATTTGCTCGCCAATCGTCGTCCCCGAATGCATGATCCGATGACCATGCACCTGTCAGCAACCCGTGAGCTAACGTTCCGTACGCCATTACACCCATGCCGTTCTCTTCAACAAACGGCATCACGCCAGATTCCGCCCGGCGATCAAAGATGTGATACCCGATTTGGTTCGTCGCGATCGGGCTGTGCTCCCGACACTGCGCCATCATCTCGGGGCTGAAGTTCGAGACCCCGGTGTGTCGTATTTTTCCTGCGGCCTTGGCATCCTCTAACGCCCTCATCGGCTCCTCGAACGAACGAGTATGGTCGGGCCAGTGGATCAAGAACAGATCGATGTAGTCGGTGTCCAAACGTTCGAGACTCTCGTCGATGCTACGCAGCAACGTCTCACGGTCGCTGATGGATACCGTCGCCGCGGTTCGGTCCGGGTTGTCGCGCACCCACTCTCGGCCACCCTTGGTGACCAGCACGATATCGTTGCGGAAGGGTGCGATCGCTTTGCCCATCAGCTTCTCGCCGTATCCCCAGCCGTAGACGGCTGCAGTGTCGAAAAGACTGATGCCGGAATCGTAGGACTTCCTCGCCGCAGCGATAGCTTCGTCGTCGTCGAAATCGCCGTACTGTCCCCTGCCCATCGGCCATCCGCCGTAGCCGATTACCGATGACGCCAGACCTGAATCACCAAACGTTCTTCGTCGCATGTTTCCCTCGCGCAGTCTTGCCCTTTGTTTCGTTTCTCCGACTAATGATATTGCGTTCCCTACGGTTCGCTAACTCCGCAACTCGACTTCACCCTCCGACGAAACACTTACAACATCGCCATCACCTACAAACGCAGATGCCGAAATCTCAGCGGTCAATGATTCGCCCGGCTGTAGTGGGCGCGACGTTCCGTTCTCCATCGAATGTTTCAATCCTCGGTTGTCCCAACTCGTGCAAGGCTCTAGGCCGACGTTGTAGCAGCGGCCGTACCATGGATAACCCCATCCTCCGCCTAGGTTGCGCCAGTACCACAGATACTTGAAGACATCAGTCGGGAACGACACGGCGAATCCGACGTTCGACTCCTTGTTGTGGACCGCGTACCAACCCTCTGCCATCTCGGTCATGTACGCCATGTCAAGCGAGCGGTCATCTTTGCCGGGCATTACGCGGAAGTCGATCTCTCCGCCGTCTACTGACGGCACCATCGGCCACGCCCCTTCCCATCCGAGCGGCAATTTCTGGGTGTCGACGAAAGCCTCAGGATGCGTCAATACCTTGCAATCGGGCACGTAAAGCCGACATTGGTCGGACAAGAACGGCGGCCCGATCGCGATGTGCTCCAGCCATACGATGTCTACTGCTTCCTCACCTTCATTGATCGCGGTTTTCGAGAGTTTGAGCGTCGACGAACCTTCGTCCAATGACATCGTCATGTCGACGGCGACCGGCATCCGAACACCCTTGGTCTTGAAGTTGACGGCGACCCGCTCGGCGGTGTCCTCGACGATCGTCGCGTCCCAAGGCAGGTTATTCAGTTCAGCGTGCAACCCAAACTCCGCTCCGTACACTTCATCCGGATATCCGCCGTGTGGCAACGCGGTCTGCCAACCACCCTCGTAGTAGTCGAGCCACATGCCTTGGGTGGAGCCGGTTGATGACACGAACTTGCGCGGATCTCTTACACCCCACGGCGAGCGCCACATAAAATCCGTGTCCGTTGGCTTGTGGACGAACGAATAAACGTCGGCACCCTTGTCGGCGAGGATCATCACACGTACCAACGAGTTCTCCATTACGACCGTCTTCAACCCACGATAGGTCCAGGAATCGGAAATTCGGCATCCATGTGTACGTTCGTCGGCGTAGTGCATTACGAGCAACCTCGTCTTAGTATTTGGGCTGAATCGACGGTTAGTAGATTATCGCAGAAGCGCCCTGCTACCCTTCAGGAATATACACCGAGGTCTTGCCGCGAATGAACCGATCGGGGGTTGAAGCATGGCCACACGGTGGCGTTGGATATTGGTAGCGTGGTTGGCAATCATTACATTGGCGAGTGCGTGTGGCTCGGATGACGGATCAGACACTAGTTCGGTTGCGGACTCTGCCGATCCCGTAGAGCGTGGAGAGCGAATTTTCGGAATGTATTGCGCTTCGTGCCACGGCGATTCCGGCGAGGGTCAACCGCATTGGAATATCACGAAAAGCGATGGGACTCTACCGCCACCGCCGCTGAACGGAAGCGGTCACACTTGGCACCACGGAGACGGGACGCTATACAAGCAAGTCAAATTCGGGGGCGGATATCTGGACCTGCCGGGTTTCAAATCCGGGATGCCGGCTTTTGACGAAACGCTGTCACATCAAGAAATCGTCGACGTGTTGGCTTACGTAAAGAGCCTATGGGCCGACCAGACTATCAGAGGTATGTCGATTCCAGATGCTCAAGCCGAGGTCAGCAAAAACGATCCTTTGCCGGCCGCACCGATTGGTGACTAATCAGATTGTTAATTCGGGGTCACCATGATGCGGAACACGTCCTTTTCGGGGCGCAGCATCCTCTCGAACCCGTCCTCCATCACGCGATCCAATGGGATCACTGCCGATACGAGATCCTCAAGGAGGACTTTTCCGGCGGCGATGAGTTCGATCCCTTTCTCCATATCGCCCGGTGACGCGGCAACTGAACCGATCACCGTTCTTTCGGTCCCGACGATCTCGTTGAAATCGAACGGAGCTCCCTCCGAGTGGATCCCGACCAATACGGTGGTCCCTCCGGGCCGTGTCCAATTGATCGCGATGCGGGGCGTCACAACCGCGCCCGCGGTCTCGACGACAATGTCCGCGCCGACGCCATTGGTCAAATCCATTACCTGTTCCAGCGCGTCTTCATCCCTTGTGTTGATCGCGGCGTCCGCGCCCAGTTTCAACGCAAGTTCGAGAGATTGCGCACGAAGATCACCGGCAATAACGCGAGCGCCAGCGGCGCGCAGAACTTGCATCGTCAACATTCCGACTGTGCCGCACCCGATCACCGCCACAGTGTCACCTACCTTTACGCCGGATCTGCGGGTGGCATGAACTGCAACCGATGTCGGCTCGATTAGGGGAGTTTGCAGGTCAGGGATGCTGTCGGGCAATTTGATGAGGTGGCTTTCCGACCAGACCATGTACTCGGCCAAACCACCATCCAAGGCGAATCCCGCGGAGTTCACGTTTGCGCAACTCGACTGCGAGCCAAGGATGCACCAGTGACATTCGCCGCAGGGCCGGATGTTGTTCACCATCACACGGTCGCCAACGGATAAGCCATCAACATTGGAACCGATAGCTTCGACTCGACCTGACGTTTCGTGACCTACTGTCTTGGGTTCCGTCCGCCATCTAGCCATGGTTGGGCCGTGCCACCACCGCTCAACGTCGGTCTGGCAGATCGATGCATAGGAGATGCGCAGGCGCGCCTCGTTTGCGGCCGGTACGGGAACCGGCACATCCTCTAATCGCATATCTCTGCGACCGTAGTAACGCAATGCTTTCATATTGTCTGACATCTTTTCTCCGGTTGTGGTCGATGCTGCCGTCCACGCAGACTTCTGAGGAATTGACTAACATGCATAGTACTCTGACCGCGATACGGAGGTCACTCGACCATGGACTATGAGCTAATCGACATTTCTGCTTTGTGCGACGCAAGTACTGAGTGCCTTCCGGGTGAGGATCCGCTGCTGGGCGAGCAGACTATGCGTGGTCTGCCCTTCACCGTCGGGTCGGCCGACGACGATTCAGATGGGAATTGTTACATCTCTTTGGCGGAAGGCGACTCGTCGATAACGTTGCCGATCGGCAAGACCGCGTACAACTTAGTTTTCGCTCACCGGCAATTGGAAACGGAGCAAGCTGCCAACGGTCCGATCGGCGTGCATGTCGCCGACTACGTGATCCGGTTTAAAGACTCCGAAACTGTAACCGTCGCCATTCGCGAGCGCTACGAGATCAGCGCGGTTGGCGACCGTCAAGGAATATCCCGTTACGGCGTTGGCCACCCATATCTCGCTGTGACTGACCGAGGAGATGCGCTCATTCCCCGATACGAAGGGCGTTTCGACGAGACTGGTAGGCGCCAAACCGAAGTCGTGCAAGCACAACCGGCTTGGTACTGGTTATGGGCGTGGCGGAATCCGACACCCGATCGAGTCATCGAGTCGGTCGAGTTCGTGCCTCGGGGACCGCGTTTCATCGTTGCCGGCGTGACACTCGGACACGTCGACGAACACCCGTTCTCTCGCGCCGCGCGACGACCGGTTCGAGTCGATCTCAAAGACTCCGAGCAAGCTGAAAAGCCCTTCGATCTAGATGTGACGATCGATCGCGGCGAGCGAACCTACACGCATCCGTTACCTGAGCAATCGGTCGACGATTTCCTGAACGACCCTAACAAAGGTTTCGGCGAGCCTCAGAACCCCAAATCGAGCCCGGCCTACGTCGAGCTGTCTGGAGTACCATCTGCGACGGTCGATGTTTCTCAGGGCGGCGAGAATATCGATAGCGTCACATGGGGAGAGGTTGAGAGCCAAGGTTCTGTCGAGACCGAAAAAGTGCGCATTGCACTTACCGAACCTGGTAAGAACTGGGTGAAGGTCCAAGTAGTTGACGACGAGACCGGGAAAGTCGTGCCGTGTCGCATCCACTTCCGGTCTCCTGACGGTGTGCCGTACCAACCACACGGCCACCACAACCAAGTCAACTCCAACCTCGACACTTGGCACATCGACGTCGGCGGCGACACGCGGCTTGGTCAGATTAGTTATGCCTACATCGATGGGACGGCACAAGGCTGGCTGCCAAGAGGCGAGGTGATCGTTGATGCCGCGCGTGGCTACGAATACGAGCCGCTCCGTACTAAGATCGAGATCGCTCCTGGACAGCAGGAGCTTGAGTTGCGCCTGAAACGCTGGATCAACATGAACGAGCGTGGATGGTACTCCGGCGACTCGCACGTTCACTTCCTCTCCACGCAGGGCAGTCATTTTGAATCGCAGGCGGAGGACCTGAACGTTGTCAACCTGCTCCAGTCCCAGTGGGGCAGCCTGTTCACGAATGTCGAGGACTTCACCGGTCATCCCAGTGTGACTCGTGAGGGCAACAACATCGTCTACACGTCGCAGGAAAACCGACAGCACTTCATGGGGCACATGATCTTGTGGGGGCTGAAACAGCCAGTGATGCCCTTCTGCTCCGACGGCCCGGGCGAGGCCGAGATCGGCGGTCCGATGGAGACAACGTTGAGCCACTGGGCGGACGAGGCACATGCTCAGGACGGATTCGTCATCAACCCGCACTTCCCGTTTCCGAACGGTGAACCTGCGGCATTGGTCGCCACCGGACGACTCGATGCCATTGAGATGATCCAACAGCAGGAGTTCATGCACAACGAGTGGTACCGCTATCTGAATTGCGGGTATCGCCTGCCTCTGGTCGGCGGTACCGACAAGATGTCGAGCGACGTTCCCGCAGGGATGTACCGGACCTACGTGCGTATCCCCGACGACGAGGAGTTCACCTACGAAAGTTGGTGCCGCAACGTCGCGAAAGGCCGAACCGTCCTCAGCGGCGGTCCAATCATCCATCTCACCGTCGACGGATACGAGGTGGGCGATACCGTCGAGCTTTCGAGCCCCGGCACTGTCGAGGTCTCCGCATGGGCCGAGAGCGTCGTACCAATGTCAAAGCTGGAGATCATCCAAGAAGGCAAGGTAGTCGCTTCCTCAGAGGTGGATAAGCCGACGCGCAAATTGAGCCTGAATGAAACGATCAAGATCGACGGCAACTCGTGGTTGGCTGCGCGCGCTGGAGGCCCGGGCTACTACTCGGGATACAGGTATTACGACGTCTGGGAGCGCGGTATCTTCTCGCATACCTCACCGGTCTACGTCTCGGTTGGTGGCCCTTGGAGCATGTTCGACGTTGCGACAGCGAAGTACATGCTCACGTTGATGCACGGATCGTTGACCTACATCGACAACAGTTCACGCCAACACTCGCACGGACACGTCACGCACCATCACGGTGAGGACGACCACATCGGATTCCTGAAACGTCCCTTCAACGAGGCGATCGACGCCGTTCATAAGCGGTTACATGACCAAGGTTAGCCGTTTGGCGACACCAATAGCCTGAACACGTCCTTTTCCGGGCTGAGCATGCGTTCGAATCCTTCCTCGATCACTCGATCGAGTGGGACGACCCCGGAGATCAGCTCTTTCACCGACAACTTGCCGTCGGCGAGGAGTTGGACGGTTGCCGCCATATCGCCGGGGGATGCGGCGACGGAGCCGATCACGGTCTTCTCCTGCCCTACGATGCTGTTGAAGTCGAATTTGGGGGTTGCGGAGTAGATTCCTACTAGAACCGTCGTGCCGCTTCGCCGCGTCCATTCGATAGCCATTTTGGGGGTTTCAGCTGCTCCCGCGGTCTCCGCTACGATGTCGGGTCCAATGCCTCCAGTCAATTCCAATAGTTGATCAAACGCCCCGGCGTCAGCCGAGTTGATGGTTTCGTCTGCACCAAGTTCCTTCGCCAACGAAATGCTCTGTTCCCGAACATCCACGGCGATCACCCGTGCGCCTGCCGCGCGAAACGCCTGCACCGTCAACAATCCGACCGTGCCGCAACCGATCACCGCAACGTTGTCGCCGACCTTGACGCCGGATCTTCGAACCGCGTGAACTGCCACGGTTGCAGGTTCGACTAGTGGTGCTTCTCGATCCGACACGTTGTCCGGCAGTTTGATCAGATGACTCGCCGGCCAAGTCATGTATTCAGCCAACCCGCCATCTGCTGATAGGCCAGCTACACACATGCTGTTACACGTTGCTTGGGAACCGCGTATGCACCAGGAGCATGTGCCGCAGGTTCGGACGTTGTTTACGACAACTCGGTCTCCGACCTCAACTCCTTCAGCCGCATCACCAAGCGACTCAACATGACCGGCGATCTCGTGTCCGAGTATGATGGGCATCTCTTGACCGCTAATCGGATTCGGTCCATCATGCTGCGTCCAAAGCGGACCGTATTGCCATTCCTCGATGTCGGTGGCGCAGATGGACGTATTGGAGATTCTGAGACGCGCTTCGCCATCCCCCGGTATTGGGTCCGGGACGTCTTCGTACCGGATGTCTTTATTGCCGTGGATTCTCAGTGCTTTCATGATGAGGCGATTCTCTCATATTCGAATCGCGTCGGCAACTCGCAGTGGGCCAGCCGTCCACTAACGGGTGGAATACTCATCGAATACCAACGAGAATGTGCATAGAATTACACCTGAAACATACCTCGCCATCCAATCGCCTAGGAGTCAGAGACCGTGAGACCCGCTGCAAAGATAACCCGAATCGAGGTCACATCCTTCGAGCACGAACTCGAAAACGTGGGCAAGGATTACAACACTTTCAATATGGTGTACGAGAAGGACGCCTCGATGAAAGCCGGTGGCGCGATCCTGTCTATCTACACTGATCAAGGAATGGTAGGCGAATACCCTGCCGGACGTGGGAATGCACTGGCCGATATCGAGACCGTCGCGCCATACCTCATTGGCAAAGACGCGATCAAACGCGAGGTCCACTACAACGCGATGAAGCGAGGGTTGCGGCACACCGCGGCGCTCGGATTAGGTATCGTCGACATCTGCCTTTGGGACATCGCTGGGAAGATTTACGAAGAGCCGTTGTTCCAACTTCTCGGCGGCGAACGGAAGCCGTTGCCGGCATACGCCTCCACGTTGCACGGCGACGAAAACGGCGGTCTGACGACCCCGCAGGACTTCGCCGATTTCGCGGTGACGTGCAAGGAGATGGGTTATCCCGCGTTCAAGATCCACGGATGGGGGCTCGCCGGCTCGAACATCAAACGTGAAGTCGAAAACGTCCTAGCGGTTCGCGACGCAGTCGGTCCAGACATGGACCTCATGATCGATCCAGCGAATGAAGTCAAGAACTTCGGCGATGCTCTCAAGCTCGGCAAAGCGTGCGATGAAGCCGGATTCTTCTGGTGGGAGGACGTCTTCATGGATGGAGGTGTCTCCACCTTCGCGCACCGCAAACTGCGCCAAATGATCAAGACGCCATTGTTGCAGACCGAGCACATCCGTCTACCCGAGCAGCACATGAACTTCGTGATTGCGGAAGGCACAGATTACGTCAGAGTCGGTGCGCACGAAGATGGCGGAATAACCGGTGCGATGAAGATCTTCCACGCGTGTGAAAGCGTGGGGTTGGATGTTGAGACGCACGGCCCCGATCCGGTACATCGTCATATCATGTCGGCGGTTCGCAACACCAACTACTACGAACTTGGCCTGGTGCATCCCAATGTCAGGACCACAAAGCCGCCGATCTGGGTCAACTACTCAGACGACCTCGACACGGTCGACGAAAACGGTTGCGTCTTTGCACCCACCGGCCACGGCATCGGCGTCCCGTTGGATTGGGACTGGATCAACGCGCACAAAACGGGCACGCGGGTGCTTGCGGAAGTCTAAACAGTCAATTCGGTTGCGCGGGCTCCTCGTCACCAACGATTAATGGACGAGGAGCCCGCGTACACATCCCGCTAATCGCGCAGGGCCACTGAGCCGTCTTGCGCGATCCTCGTCACGCCAGCCGTCCCTTCGTACACGGTCGCGCGGACCGTGGAACTGCGCGACTCGCCTGGTTCGAACATCATGGACGTCGAATCCTCGCTGCCCGGTTCCGCCATGCCGGTCGGCAGGCTTGTGAACGGTTCCAAACCCACGTTGTAGGTGCGCTTGTACCACGGGTAGCCGCTGTGGCCGCCGAACACCTGCCAGAACCACAGATACTTGAATACTTCGCTGTCCCAACGTAGACCGATGCCCACGCCACGATCGGGGTTGGTTACCGCGTACCATCCGTCAACCAAGTTATTGAACGAAAGGTAGTCGACCAATCGGTCCGATTTTGGTGGAAATCCGGTCAGATTGACATCCGACCCGTCCGGCGCTTCAGCCACGGGCCATGAACCGGTTCGATTCGGCATCAATCTTGAACCCGGGGGAACATCGCCGTCAGGCGAACCCGGCACGATAAAGTCTCCACCTGCAAAGTCTAGGATGCAGTTGGGTGTCAGGAACGGGTCTCCCAAGGCGACGTGTTGACCCCACTGGGCGGGTGCTGGCTCCTCGGCCTCGTTGATCAACGTGTCTGTGACCGTGACGACGGGTGATCTAGATTCGAGAGTTACCACTTTTTCAATCCAGAACGGCGTTCGAACGGCTCTGACTGAGAATTTCGCGGTTACGCACTCCGGCGAATCTTCAACGATCTGCGCGTCCCAAGGCATCATGTTCGTCTCGTTGTGCTGCCCAATCTCGGCCCCCATGTAGTCCTGGGCGAAACCACCTGTGGGAGCAATCGTGTTCCATCCGCCGATGTAGAGATCGTGGAATATGCCTTCGCCCCATCCGGTGGACGGCACCCAAAGTGCCTGATTGCGCACGCTCCACGGGGTGCGCCACATAAAGTCGGTGTCGCTCGGTTTGTGGACCAACTCGAACATGTCGGCGCCTTTGTCCGCGATGAGGCTTATTCGGAGAAGTTCGTTCTCCATCACGACGGTCTTCAGGCCGCGATAGGTCCATGCGTCGGATATCCGGCATCCGTGCGTGCGTTCGTCTTGATAGTGCATCTGTTTCGGCTCCGGGAGCTACTGATTGGGATTCATCATCGACGCGCATTGTAGTCTATCGCCAGTCCAATCGACATCTTCGCGTTATACGAACCCTCCCTCGTGACTCCGTTAGCCATTTTGCTCGTCGTTTCATCGGCGTTCGCTCACGCATCGTGGAATCTGATGGTTCGACGCGCTACCAGGCCAGCCGTCACGACGGGCCTGATGGCAGTGACGTCAGCGATACTCGTTCTTCCGCTTGCGATTTACCTGCTCATCGTTGACTTCCCTAGCGGGACTGGGTGGTGGTTCATTTTGGCGACCATCGTGCTGCACATCTGGTACTTCGCCACTCTGGGTTACGCGTACAACACAGGCGAACTCTCGATCGTTTACCCAGTTGCCAGAGGATTAGGCTTAGCGATAATTCCGTTTCTTGGCGTATTCGTAGTCGGAGAATCGATGTCATTGGGAGCCGTGGCTGGCGCGGCGTCAATCGTGGCTGGATTGGTGCTAATCACGATTTCGGACATCGATGCCGGCACGCTCAAACGGTTCGCGCGTTCGATGTTGAGTTTGGTGCGCTTCGGGAACTCAGGCGCAGGCGGACGGCCGAGGATACGTCCGGCTTGGTTGCTGGCGTTATCGACCGGCGTGGTAATTGGGATCTATTCGGTCGTCGACGCACAGGGAGTGAAGCACGTCCAACCGGCGCTCTACATGTTCTTCCTGCAACTTGGCGGCGGATTCGGGATGATGGCAATTCAGTCGCGCCTCGAGACACGAGCGGCATTCATCGACGAGGCGCGGCGCCATTGGAAGATTCTGGTTGTTGGCGGCCTTCTACAGTTCGCCGCTTACACCCTCGTGTTGACCGCACTCACATTTTCACCCGTCAGCTACGTCGGGCCGTTCAGGGAAATCTCAATCTTGATTGCGGTTGCGTACGGCGCGGTCGTACTCAAAGAAGGGGTTACACCGGTACGGGCATTAGGTGCGATCTGCATCGCTGGCGGCGGTGTGACGATTGCCCTGGCACCTTAGCCGCAGAGTTAGATTCGACTATCCCAATGCCGAAGGTGCCTGTAGCCGTAATCTCCGGCGGAGTTCTTTGTGGTCGGGGATCACGCCTGCGACGATTTTCCAAAAATCAGCCGAATGGTTCAATTCGATTAGATGCGCCAACTCGTGAACCACCACGTAGTCAATTAGGCGGTCATCCAACATGATCAAACGCCAATTCAAGTTGACGGAGCGTTTGCCGCTACAACTGCCCCACCGTTTTTTGGCATTGCTCAACTTCAATTGGCTTGGTCTAACGCCCATGACGTTCCCGAATTCACCGACGCGCGACTTGAGATGATCCCACGCCTCCTGCCGGTACCACTCCTCTAACCATCGCCGCACTATTCTCGATCGCTTTTCTGTTGGGATACCTGGCGGAATGATCACCTCAACGGTGTCACCTTCCAATGACTTCGCAACTGTTGGAGGTAGATCTCTGCCAAAGTCGTCCAATTCTCGCTCTTTGACAACGACATTTACTGTCCGGCCCCGCAACATCGCCGTACCGCCCTTGCCCCAATCCACTTGATTTTCGGTGCTTCCGGTATCGACCCGATGTTCGAGTATCCAATCTGAGCGCTTGATCAGAAAATCCTCGATCTCCTGTTCGGACAACGTATGCGGGACGAGAACTTTGAGCCCCTCGTCCGGGTCGAGTTGGAGTTGGATGGTACGCCGACGCCGAGTACTGCGTTGCAACGTATATGGGACGTCTTCGCCGTTGATATCGATCGATCGAGTTTCCCGGGACAATCGCGCTCGGGCTGGGAGTCGCACGGCCATTGAAAGTTGCACCTCGTCGGCCGCGAATATTTCGCCCGCGACTTTGTGGTCGCGGGCGTCACTCGCTGGTGGAGACGGGGGAGGGTCGAACTCCCCGTCCAGAAAGTTTTCCGTCAAAGCTTCTACGTGTGTAGCCGTTGGTTGCTTATACCGCTTCCGGACGATGCCAACGGCGTCCGCCACAGGTCACGGTTGCCGGTTACCTTTGGACGTGCTACCGGCATTGCACATCCGCACCTCAGATTTTCGGTGCCCGATAAGTGCCGCTGAGGACGACTCCTACCGGACATCGCGGCTGACTAAGCAGCTGCGAGGGCGACTTCTCGTTCGCCGTTTGTTTTTTTGCCCGTTTTATCGTGGTCAGGCGCCACGACACGCAACCTTGCGGTACGCTCCCTGTCGAATCCACTCGTCCCCTTGCGCTTTCTAATTATACCTGCGGCTCATTGATTTATACTCTTTGAATCACCTCTGTTCTTGTAAAATCACCGCCCAACTCGACACGGCGCTAAGCCCGAACAACATGGATCAACGCATCGAAATCAACCGTCGCAACTGGAACGAGAGAACTCCGATACACGTTGCGTCAGACTTGTATAACGTCGAAGGATTCAAAGCTGGGCGAATCACGCTGAATGACATTGAGATCGAAGAATTGGGCTCGGTTGCCAGCAAGTCTCTGCTCCACCTGCAATGCCATTTCGGCATGGACACAATGTCTTGGTCACGCCTCGGTGCCGAGGTCACCGGAGTCGATCTGTCGGACGCCTCCATCGTCGTGGCCCAAGAATTGAATGACGAACTTGGCCTGGATGCGCGCTTTATCCACTCAAACATCTACGACTTGCCAGATGTCCTACAAGAGCAGTTTGACATCGTGTACACGGCTTTGGGAGCACTTTGTTGGTTACCGGACTTGACGAGTTGGGCGCAGATTGTTGCACGCTATCTGAAACGCGGCGGAACTTTCTATATGCTCGACGAGCATCCAACAGGTCGGATCTTCGCTCCTGTCCAAAATGTCGACGGCGGTTACGATCTCGAAACCAACAACCAGTATTTCCCAAACCACGAAGGCATTTTAGAAGAAGGCGAAAGAAACTCTCATACCGGATCTGACACGATCAAAACGCCGGTGTACGAATGGCAGCACAGCATATCTGAAATCGTTAACGCCATCATTGGAGCTGGCTTGGCGATCGAATACTTGCACGAATTTCCGTTCTCATTCTTCCAAGCATTACCGCAGATGAATCAGAGCGACGATGGTTGGTGGAAGTTGGAAGAGTATGACGGCAACATACCGTTCATGCTGTCCATTAAAGCGAACCTGTTGCCGCGTTAACATTCGAAAATCCGCACACAGATTACAGGTTCTCAAATCCACGCATTTCGAGTCATGAACAAAAAATTCGAGATTATCCGGCGCAACTGGAACGAACGAACACCGGTACACGCCGGTTCAAGTTTTTACGACGTTGACAGTTTCAAGGCCGGAAGAATCACCCTAACGGATATCGAGATTGCTGAGATAGGCACGGTGTCCGGCAATACGCTGCTGCACCTCCAATGCCATTTCGGGATGGACACCATGTCTTGGGCTCGGCTCGGTGCAAATGTGACCGGGGTTGACATTTCCGATGTTGCAATTGACCTGGCGCGCGAACTCAATGACGAGTTGGGCTTGCCCGCGCGATTCATTCGTTCCAACGTTTACGACTTGCCCAAGGTTCTCGATGAACGGTTCGACATTGTGTATACCGCGATCGGTGCTCTGTGTTGGCTACCGGACATGGCGGCTTGGGCCCAAATCGTTGCGCAGTTTTTGAAGCCGGGCGGCACGTTCTACATCCTTGACGGACACCCAGCGTCTCACATTTTCGAGTCGATTCCGGCTTCGGATGGCTCTCAGTCGCTAAAACCGATTCATCCTTATTTCCCGAATCCGGAAGGGTTTCTTTACGCTGGAGGCGGAGACACCTACACTGGTTCAGGCGTGATCGAGTCACCTAGCTACGAATGGCAACACAGCATGTCCGAAATCATTAACGCGATCATCGATGCCGGCCTCAAAATCCAGAAGTTGAATGAATTTCCCATCTCAGGCTACCGAGCGTACCCCCAAATGAGTCGGTCCGACGACGGTTGGTGGCGACTCGACGAAAAACACGGCACGATACCGTTTCTTTTTTCGATCAAAGCGACCAAATGAACTTCAGCTAGCTGACCAACTCGAAATATGCGTAGAGGCTCATCGTCGCCTGATCGTAATTCACATTATTGGATACCCACCAAACAATGACCAACGCCAAAATCAACCCCAGTCCGACCGCAACCAGGGTTCTCGAAACCGTCGCCCTCGCGAACTGAGTCCGAACGGTGGGAGCGCCAAAGATAAAGAAATCATCTTCGATGGTCACGACTCGCCGAGGACTCACCGCCCAACCCATGACTGCACCAGCGATCAACCCACCGACGTGCGCACCTTGATCGATCCCGGGAACCAACAGTCCGAACACGATATTGATCACCAGAACAATCGCCAAATTCAAGATAACGGGGTTCGCTGCTACGCCGAAATCTTTGCGGTTCCGGATGAGGAAAACCCCGTAAGCGCCGACGATCCCGAAGACGGCACCGCTCGCACCGACGCTCAGTGCAGGCGAAACAAGATAACTGGCCGCGACACCGCATATACCGGCAACCACGTAGGTTGCAAGAAACGCAACCCATCCGAATTCTCGCTCCAATCGCGGTCCGAACAGAACCATCGCGAATGTGTTCGCACCGAGATGCCACAAACCCGCGTGGAGGACAACCGGTGAAAACAATCGGTACCATTCCCCAGCTTGGATCGCCGGTCCGAATTTCGCACCCCAGCGGTAAAGATTTGCGCTTTCGGTCGACCCGCCGGTAAGACTGAGCAACACAAACATTGCGACGTTAATCGCGACAAAAAAGGCGGTCACTCGACTTTGAGCCAAAGGCCCGATCAGTCCGTTCAATGTTTCCTTATGTCCCTGTTCGCGCCTAATCATTTCGATTCGCTCGCCCCGAATTGTGCGGTTTTTCGATCAGTCTTACGGAATCTTGATCGTTGAGGTTCTATCGACATGGATTCTGCATAGGGCTCATTTCATGTCGTAAAGATACATAGTTTCACTAAAAAACTGGGCTAATTTCCGAATTTTCCGCTCCAAGAACGCTTCGCGCCCGTTCTTGAGATATTGCATCTGAGTTGATTATGTAAAATAAAGCGTAGAGAAGATATGAAAATCTTGTAAGCACAACTTATTTTTGGATTGTTAAGTCGAAGCGCCAAACGAGCGTCAACGGTCAGATGACCGACTAAGTTTGATGGAGAAATGCCGATGCCGATAGAAATTGTCGAAGTCGATCTCACAGAAATGCGACGCACTGCTCTGCTCAGCAGAGCCAAGAGCCCTAGCGTCCGAGCGTTGTACGAGGCGATGTTTTCACTTGAGCCGGGCGCGGCAAAAGCCGTCATCGCGGAACCGGGTGAAGAGCTCTCACAGATTCGTAATTTGGTGACGCAATGTGCGACACGTGCCAATGTGGATCTACAAATCGTCGTGGATCGCGTAGGTGGACGCGTCCTGTTCACCCATAAACCGAGCCAACCGATGGATGGCGAAGCGATGCCGTCTCGACCATCAGTATCCCGAACGCCCGAAGAACAAGCCGCGCAGATCGATCGCCGCGAAAAAATACGCGAAGCTGCACTTGCTCTGGGCAAGGACCGCCCGCAGATCAGCGCCCAAGAGGTCGTCGACTATCTCCGAGACACCGGTAACGAACTCGATTTGCCTCGGCCAACAACCGCGGTCAGCGCGGTAATGCGCAACATGTCGGAGTTCGAGCACATCGACCGTAGTCGATTCTCGTTCCGCGGTTAGCAGTCGACTCTCCTGATTGGCGCGGAGCAATGCTACATGTTAGTGTGGGCGAACCACGTCTAGCGGTGGGACCTCGTCGATAATCCCGTTCGCGGCCGCCATCTCGAACAATCTCTGCAACGCAGCGATCCCGTCTTCGCCCATGTCTAACGTGTCGTCGTTGACGTACATTCGGACAAATCGCCGACCGTCTTCACGTTCAATGCCGCGTCCGTAACCGAGCGCGTAATCCAACGCTGCATCCTCGTTGGCGTGCGCGTATTCGATCGACGATCGGAGCGCCGTCGCAATGCGGCTACACATCTCGTCGCCGAGCGAACGGTTGACCACGTCTAAACCCAGCGGTATCGGCAAACCCGTTTCGGAAAACCAGTGTTTTCCCAAGTCCAACAGGGACTTAAAGCCGCGCTGCTCGAAAAGAATTTGGCCCTCGTGCAAAAGGATTCCGGCATCGGCACGTCCAGATTTGACGGCTCCTTCGACCTCATCGAAATCTAGGAATAATGGCCGTACTCCAGCCGGTCCGAAGATCTGGAACAACATCCAAGATGTCGTATTTTCGCCCGGAACCGCGACCGTGCATCCTCCCAAATCTTCGAGGTTCAAATCGTCACGAACGGTAACCACCACCGGTCCATAATTCCGCCCTACCGAAGCGCCGCAAGACATGATCCGGTATCGATCAGCGATTTTCGGATAGTGCGCGGCCGATATAGCGGTGACTGGCAAATCCCCCGATTGGGCCAGAAGATTCAGCGACTGGATATCGACCATGTGATGCCCGATTTCGTAGCCTTCTATCTCGACGACTCCTTCGGCCAACCCGAAAAACATAAAGGCATCGTCGGCATCTGGACTATGTCCAAAAATAATTTCCCCGTTCTTAGGCAATCTCAACCTCTCGATCTATGCTGAAATCCAGCGACTTCCGCATGTACTGACATTTCTCGCTCCAGAACTGCGTTTCTCCGTTTGCCATGGAAACCATCCCAGACAGAGTGAAACGCGGCGCACGCGTCATGTTGAATCCCATCCGTTCGTAAAGCTCGATTGCCCGAAGGTTGTCCACGCCGACTGAAAGCGATATTGAATCGTATCCGTGCGATATCGCGAGGATCGTCATCTCTGCCAATATACGCGCGCCGACACCGCGTGAACGCAGATCTTTTCGCACCCAGAGGTCCTCCACATAGGGACACTGCTCATCGATGTGTTGCTTGGGCGAACCGGAAGGACCGTCCCACAACAACATCCCATGACCGACCGGCGTATCACCTATCCACGCGATCAAGTAGACAAGGGTCGCATCGTGTTGCAACTTCAACCGGCCACGATGCGTCGCCGCGTTACGGGCCGGATTCAACTCCGACGCAACGATGTCAACTTCGCGGCTGAGCAACATTCGAACATCGACTAAATGCGAAAGGTCTTCGGAAGTCGCCACGTTAAGCGAGATTTTGTCAACCAGACGCGACAACGCTCTTGTTCCAGCGCGAATCATGCGGTCGCAGCAACAGGTATTGAGACCTCGCGTTCGAACTCACGCACAATCTCGTAGTTAGTCAATCGTTGAGCGGGTTTGAAACCGGCATCCGAAATCAGTTCTCGTACCTCGTCCTCTGTCGTTCGGTTGTAAAAGCCGGCCGCAAGCATCACATTCTCGTCAAACAGCGTTCCTCCAAAGTCGTCGGCGCCGAATTGCAGGGCCATTTGACCAGTCTTTCGGCCCTCAGAAAACCAAGACGCCTGGATGTGCGGTACGTTGTCAAGGAAGATCCGGCTAAGTGCGATGATCCGCAGATATTGATTCGGCCCGGCCTCCTCGGCCACCTGCTTGCCCAACGCAGTGTTTTCTCGCTTGTACGACCATGGAATGAATGCCGTAAATCCGCCGTCGTTATGGTCGTTCGCGTCGGCAACATCTTGAACGTCTCGGATGTGTTGAAGAGTCTCAACGATGTCTTCGTCCGTTTCGACATGCCCGTACATCATCGTCGCGGTCGTTTTGAAGCCCACGGCATGCGCCGCTTCGTGGATTTCGGTCCACTGATTCCATGTGTCTTTGGGTGCGAAACGCGAAACGATCTCTTTGACTCGATTGTTAAGTATCTCGGAACCGCCACCAGGCATCGTTCGTTGTCCGGCGTCCCAAAGGTCTTGCATCACTTCGAGCGGGGTCTTGCCCGACACGTCGCACATTTGCCAGATCTCAGGTGCCGACCAGTAATGAGGCATCACATTTGGATATCGCTTCACCGTCTCTCGAACCATGTCCAAGTAATACTCGTACGGCAAAGCATCGTTCAACCCGCCCTGCATCAGAACCGTCGTAACGCCCTTGTCCGAGGCCCGCCCCACTTTCTCCATAATCTGCTCCACCGAATACGTGTACGCGGATGGATCGGTTGGATCGGTCCGGTAGAACGCGCAGAACGAGCAGTACGCGTCGCATAGATTCGTGTAGTTCAGGTTCGTATCGATTACGTACGTAACGCGGTCCGGGACGTTGTGACGAACTTTGACGTGTGTAGCGAGAGGAGCCAACTCCAGCAAATCGGCGTCTCGGAGGAGGAAAAGTCCTTCGTCGAAATCGATCCGTTCGTTGTGCAGCACTTTCGTGCGAATGTCGTTGATCATCGGGAACGCCCCAGCAAAGGGTTATCTGTCGGATACGTAAGGGATCACCTTGGGTCGCCAATCGGCAAGTGACGATAGCCGTGAGTGAAACTCATCAATGGCCGCGATTTCGGCCTCACCAAGTTCATAGGTGAAACCGCGGATGTAGGTCGCAACATCGTCATCGGACATGCTCGGCACTGGTTTTCGACTCACAATCTCTTGGACATGAGCCATTCCGTAGTTGAACGACCGATGGAGGGTTTCTGCGAATCTGCCGAGTTCAGGTCTTGACGCGTCACCGCGAGCCACCCATCGGGCAAAAACAAACGGGAGCCCCGTCAATCGTTTCCACTCAAATGATAAATCGTAGACGAATCGCCTTCCCACACCTCCATGAACCACATTCAATGCGGCATCACCGATCAGAAGCTCTGCGACACAGTCATCATCTGGACCGAGCAGTTCAACGCCTTCGGCGCCCCAGTGGTCAGCAAAAAGTATCCGCAGCAACTGTACTGACGTAGAGGTGTGCCCGGTAATCGCCACAGATTTACCTGACAACTCTTCAGCCCTAACGTCACTGAACAGCAATACGCTGCGAGCCGGACCGTCGGCAGCCACTCCCAATCCACCTTCGACGATGCTGCCGCTCATCCGCAACACTTCGGCGATCGGCAACGGTCCGGCGTCCAATTCCCCGTTTTGCATCGCGGCGGCCATGTTGCGAGGTGGCAACTCTACAAGATCGAACCAATCCCCTTCCAACCGCGAGTAGAAAACAGCCGAATTCAGATATGGCATGAACCCGATGCGCCATCGAGTTTCGAGGTCGTTAGGCATCACCGACGAGTGGATCTCAGTTATAAACCGCGATCTCGTTGTAGAGAGCGTCACGTTCGACAGGGATTCTGCCGGCATCTTTGATCGAAGCGACCATATTCTTGCGGGCAATACCAGCTGGAGAGTCGGCAAGCGCAGCGTGTGCGATACGCTCCTTGCCAATAGTGCCGTCGAGATCATTGGCGCCGAAGTTCAGTCCGATACCGGCGGTAGCCTCGCCGAGCATCACCCAATAGGCTTTGATCGCCAGAACATTGTCGAGTATCAAACGGGATGCCGCGATCATCTTGACATCGTCCATCGGTGGCGTATGGCGCGGCCGCAGCTTTGTGTACCCCACTTGGTACTCGAGGGGAATCAGGGCCAGGAATCCATTTGTCTCATCCTGTAGTTCTCGCAAAAGGATCAAGTGGTCGATCCGCTCGCGGAAAGTCTCCACATGGCCGTAAAGAATCGTGCAGTTGCTTTTGATACCCATGCTGTGCGCGATGCGATGGATCTCAAGCCAACGATCTGCCTTCGCTTTACCCGGCAACAACAATTTATGAATGCGGTCCGAGAAGACTTCCGCTCCGCCGCCAGGCATCGACGACAGTCCAGCTTCCTTGAAGATCGCCAGTGACTCTTCAGGCGGAACCTTCCACCGGCGCCAGAAGTAGTCGATCTCCGACGCTGTGAAGGCCTTTATCTGAACGTCGGGGCGAGCGTTGTGGAGTTCCCGGATCATGTCGACGTAGAACTCGAACGGCCAAGTTGGGTGGTGCCCTCCCACGACGTGCAACTCTTTGATGTCGCCATCGAGGTGACCCAACATCTCACCCATCGACATTTCGTACGCGCCTTCGGCTCCGGGCTTCTTCGCGTAGTCGCAGAACTTGCACGACAATACGCAGATGTTCGTCGGGTTGAGGTGGCGATTCAAGACGAAATAGACTTTGTCCCCCGAGAACTGACGCTTCTTATAGTTGGCCATCAATCCGACGGCCGAGAAGTCTTGCGTCTCTAGTATTTTGACACCATCGTCCGACGACAACCTCTCACCGTGCTTGACCTTTTCCCAGACCGATTCGAGTTCGGGATCGGAAATCAAGATATCCGGGGCGCCGACGTGACCGTTGGTTTCAACGCCCATCGTTGGGTGTGTCGCCGCCACGTCTGTGACTGTGGTTGCCATCGCCATATGCGGACCGCTTTCTTGAATGACGGTGAATACGAAATCTCGCTGCTTCTATTCTCTATCATCGCGCCATTTCCGATGCTGCGTGGGGTTCACGCCACGCGTAGTGCGCCCAAAACTCGCTCTTGACATTAATCTCGAATGAAGCGCTTCTCGTTCGTTACCATCAGAATCATAAGCCTTCAACGTGTTTCACAGTCGGCCAATAAAAACCAAACTAAACGACGAGCATCTTCAGAGAATGTCCGCAACACCGCCGAGCATACAGAAACGGATCGACGATCTGTTCGCCGAGTTAAAAGACCTCTCGAACACACAAATCGGATACCCGACGAACCAGAACTTCGACTACTCACCGCTGTTCCGGTTCTTGGAACTCAGCGCCAACAACGTCGGGGATCCGTTTCACGACAGCAACCTCCGCATCAACACCCACGAAATCGAACGTGAGGTGATAGCCAAGTTCGCCGACCTTATGCGTCTGCCCCCCGAAGAGACTTGGGGATACGTCACGTCGGGCGGCACCGAGGGCAACATGTATGGCCTCTACATGGCGCGGGAGATGTTCCCGTCCGGCGTCGTCTACTTCTCGCAGGACACTCACTACAGTGTTTTCAAGAACCTGCGGGTGCTCAACTACCGCAACATAATGATCAAGAGCCAACCCAACGGCGAGATCGACTACGACGATCTGCGCGAGACCATCCGCATCAACCGTGACGTCCCGGTAGTCGTCTTCGCGAACATCGGCACCACGATGAAAGGCGCGGTCGACAATCTGGACAAGATCCGCGGGATTCTGGAGGAACTCGCGATCCCGCGCAGCTACATCCACGCCGATGCCGCGCTCAGCGGCATGATTCTGCCTTTCGTCGACGATCCCCAACCATTCGGTTTCGACGCCGGAATCGACAGTGTGTCTATCAGCGGTCACAAAGCCATCGGATCGCCCATACCGTCGGGCATCGTCCTGACGAGAAGCGAGTACGTTGCACGAGTTGCGCGTTCAATCGAATACGTCGGTGCGATGGACACGACGCTCTCAGGTTCACGCAACGCCATAACGCCGCTGATGCTCTGGTACGCGTTCGAGCGCTACGGCATGGAAGGATTCCGTGGCCTAGTCACCGACATGCTAGATGTGGCACAGTACGCGGTCGACAGATTCAACGAATTCGGGATCCCGGCGTGGCGCAACAAGAACTCGATCACGGTGGTCATTCCTCGGCCAGCTGACGAGATCATTAGAAAATGGCAGATGGCGCCGTTCGAAGATATCGCGCATATCATCACCGTCGCAAACGTAACCCGTGAACAGATCGATGCCGCGATCGCCGACTGCCTCGCGCATCCAAGGAAATGAACAGGACACCATACTCACCAATGCAGCGAATCATCGTCAACGTCAAAAACGAGATCGGCGTCATCGCCGATCTCACGAGTCTGTTAGCAGATCAGGGCATCAACATCGTCGGGATCGACACCGAAGGCTCCGACGCGTCCGGAGTCGTCGTGATCTCGACCGAGGACACCGAACACCATCAAGCGTTGCTAGCTATCGCCAACGCTGGGTATAAAGCGATTTCGGACGAATCGTTAGTCATCAGGTTGCGAGACGAACCGGGCGCGTTGGCAAAGATCGCGGAGCGTTTCCGCCGGCACAACATCAACATCCTGAGTCTTCACATCGTCAATCGCACCGAAGGATTCACGACCGTTTCGCTCAGCGCGGACGACTTTGCAACCGCTCGAAAGCTCGTCCAAGACGAACTCGTTGAGACGAGCTAACCGGCTTCAAGACCAGTAGCGATCCCATTTTTCGTCCACCAATCGCACGATTTGTGGGTCCATCTCTAGTGGCTTCTGGTAACCCGGCTTCCACGTCGCATCGATCCCCATTACTCCGCTGTAGACGGGAGTGATGCCGACGAAACGCTGCTCGGTGAAAACGACGTCCAACGCGCAGTCGAAACGAGTGAAAATCCCCCATATCAACTCGACATCGTCCTCGATATCGACATCGTCTGAAACCAACGCTACCGCTTGTAACGACCTCGCTCGTGGATCGTTTACGGTTCGCTCCAACAAATCTCGCGGCTCCGGGTAACCGCTCTTCACCTGCATCACCAAGATGTTGTCGCAAAGCAACCGGTGTTTCACGATCGCCGACGACAGCGACGTCGGGTCGAAGCGCAGTTGAGGTCCGTCGATACGCTCCGGTTCGTGTCCGTACCCAGTCGCGTCGAGCACCATCTTTGAGCCATGCTGGAATGCGTCTCCCGTGAAGTCCAACGTGTCCTGCGCCGTCCGCGCGAGCAGTCGGAAATCGGTCTCCACCCGGAAGTTGCGCGATATCGCCCGCGCGACCGATTTGATGTCGGACGGGTCGGTCCGCGCATCGACAAGCACCAGGACCTTGGTTAGCGAAAGCTGCCCCTCGCCCAATATCCCGAACGCCGTCTTCATCTGCTCCCGCGAATAGCGGCTGTCGACGGACACCACGAGCAGATTGTGGAAACCGGACTCGTAGTACGACCACATGTCCCGCACTTCTTTCCGCATCAGTCGGATCAAAGGCTTCGTCGCCAATTGCGCGGCATCGCCCAACGCTCGGTCCTCCTGCGGCGGTTTGCCGACGACAGTCGCAGGGTAGATCGGATTACGCTTGCGAGTGATCGCCTTGACATGGAACACGGGGAAATCTGCGGCGCCCGAATAGTGGCCGAAGTGATCTCCGAACGGACCTTCCAATCGTCTCTCGCCGGGTTGTAGTTGACCCTCAATGACAAACTCGGCGTGGGCTGGAACTCGAACGTCGACCGTCTTCGCTCTGGTCATCGGCGTTGCACGGCCGCGCATCACTCCCGCGAAGCCAGCTTCGTCGATTCCTTCCGGCAACGGGATGATCGCCGACAACATCAATGCCGGGTCGCCACCGAGCGCCACCGCGATGTCCAACGGTTGGAACTCCCGTTCGGCATCAAGGTGATGGAACGCGCCGCCTTTCTGTATCTGCATGTGCATGCCGGTGGTGCCCTTGTCGTACACCTGCATCCGATACATGCCCATGTTGTGAGCGCCAGTTGCAGGGTCCCGGGTCCGGACCAAGGGCAACGTGATGAAGCGACCGCCATCCTCTGGCCAGCACTTGAGTATCGGCATGTGCGACAGGTCGGGCGATTCTTCAGTTACTTGCTGTACGCGTGAATTCAACGCAAGCCCGGGACGTACATTTAAAAGGTTGAGAGCGGATCCCCGATTGCGCCATAACGACGAAACTGATGGTGGGTTTACATCTTCCAAGAACGTGATCAGTCCTTCACCGATTTCCTCTGGATGCCGCCCCAACCCGATCTCGATTCGCTCCATCGTCCCAAGCAGGTTCACTACCAGCGGATACGTAGCCCCTTCGACATTTTCAAATAGTACCGCCGGACCACCCTCACGCACCAACCGTGTCGCGATCTCAGTCACCTCCAACTCGGCGTTGACCGGGATCGTCACGCGTTTCAACAACCCGCGCGCCTCTAGCACGCGCATGAACGACTGCATGTCGGTGAAAGCCATGTATACCGCCCCTAACGTCCTTCCCAGACCTGCAACAGACCGCTATCCAATCCGAGGTGATAGAGGATTCGACCGGCGATCATGTCTATCAAGTCGTCGATCGTCTCGGGATTGTGGTAGAAGCCCGGAGATGCAGGAAGAATGATGGCGCCCGCTTCGGTGACGGCGACCATGTTGCGAAGGTGTACCAAGCTCAACGGCGTCTCGCGCGTCATCAAAATCAACCGCCGCCGTTCCTTCAACGTCACATCCGCGGCGCGCTCCAAAAGACTCTGCGACATCCCGTTCGCGATGCGTGCCAACGTCCCTCCGCTGCAGGGAGCGACGAGCATTCCGTCGACATGGCATGATCCGCTGGCGATGTCAGCTGCGACGTTGGCCGAGTGGTGCCACTGGAAGCCGTCACGACTCGCCAAGTCGCAACCGAGCCATCGGGACAGTTCGCCGAAATCAGCCCGAACATCGCCCGACAGTTTCACTCCCTCTTCGACCTCCAGGACCTTGGCTCCCGACGGAGTCACCACCAAGTCCAACTGATGGTCACTGTTGGCGAGTACCTGCAAAACTCGCCGCACGTACGGCACTCCGCTCGCGCCCGAGATGCCTACGATGTATCTCGGCATGTCGTCAACCGACCAATAACTCGTCGAGAACGACAAAAATCGCGAACACGACGGCGATGATGCCGTTCATAGTGAAGAACGCCATGTTCAACTTCGACAGGTCGTTCTCGTTAACCAGTGAATGTTCGTAAGCGAGCAGTATTCCCACACCAACGATTCCGAATGCTGCCAAAAAACTGCCTCCCCCTGCCAAGACTGCCAAAACGAGGAAAAGGAGTGTGATGAGGTGCAGTGCCTTAGTAATGGCCAACGATCTCTTTATTCCGAAGCGCGCCGGTATCGAGTGAAGTCGGCTCGCCCGGTCGAAATCGATGTCCGCGATGGCGTATAAAACATCGAAACCGGAAACCCAGAATAGAGCCGCGATGCCGAGCAGCACGAACTCGGCCGGCATCGCCCCAGACATCGCAATCGAGACCGCGGGCGGAATGATCACGTAGACCGCGCCGATGCCGAAGTGCGCCAACCACGTGAATCGCTTCAGGTAAGGGTATGTAAACGCCACGACAATTGGTATCGGTGATAGGAGCAAAGCTAACGGGTCAAGCTGCCAAGCCGCCGCCACGAACACCACCGCCGAAACCGCCATGTAGCCAATCACCTCCAGTTTGCCGATGATGCCGGTCGCCAATGCACGATCCGCGGTGCGCGGATTGCGTCGATCGATCTCCGCGTCCAGCAGCCGGTTCGCCGCCATCGCAAACGTCCGCAACGTCACCATCGCCAAGATCACCCATCCGAACAGCATCCAGTTCGGCCAACCATCCGCCACCATGAACGCCGCCGCCACTGCAAACGGCAAGGCGAAGATCGAGTGTTCGAACTTGATGGTGTCGAGGAATATCTGAAGACGACGGAGCGGGTTCAACCCCGCATCTGAACCGCCGCCACGGTTGGCGTCGATGCTCAACGATTGCCTAACGAGAAAGGTGTGCGACTGTGCTTGCAACCGATTCTAATGGTTGACACTAAAACGCTCACTTCCGACGCCCGAACTCTCGCTCCAACGCCTCGCCGGTCAGCAGCAGCATCGTCGGCCTTCCGTGCGGACATGACTGTGGATGCTCGCACTCCTGCAACAGTCGAACAATCTCGCCGCAACTCTCCGATGTCAGGCTGTCACCCGCCCTCACTGCTGCATGACACGCCATTGTGGCCAGCAATCTCTCAGACCAAGGCATCGTGTCTGCATCCGATCGCCGCGAATCACTCTGCGACATATCATCTAGTACGCGGACGAGCGCCGTTTCTGCGGCGCTGGCACTCGTTGCCGCCCGCTCAGCTAGCACCTGAGGCACCGCGCGGATAAGCACCGATCCGCCGCCGAAGGGTTCAATGTCCCATCCCGAATCTGAGAACCATTGCGCACCTTCGCTGTAGACGATCTGTTGTTGAGGCGTCAGGTCGACCATTTGAGTCGACAGCAACGGCTGAGATTCACTCGCCTGCCGCGCCCGTTTTGCACGAATCTCCTCGAACTTGACTCGCTCGTGAGCCGCGTGCTGGTCGATGAGAAACACACCACTAGCATCCTCCGCAACGATGTAGGTCGACTGAGCCTGTCCAAGGACTCGCAACCCGGGTAACACATCGCGATGTCTCGCCACGCTAGGAGGCTGTGGTGAGGAACGCTTTCGGGAAGTTGACTCTTCGTGGGGTTGCGGTTTGGCTGTGCCGGCCGGGGTTGGATCGCCATTCACATTGTTCGATGTTTCTGCGGCATCGGTCGAAGTCGGCGCATCGATCGTCGGTTCAATACCCGAACTGCGACGCATCGCGAACGCACCCTCGAGTGAAGTCGTCAGTGACGAAGCGATCCGCGTATCCGAAAACTGCCTAACCGGTGCCCGGCGGCCCAACGCGTCCTTGACCGCGTTCTCGACGACCGAGAAGATCAGGCCTTCACGCCGAAATCTCACCTCGGTCTTCTGCGGATGCACGTTCACGTCAACATCTTCGAGCGGAGCGTTGACCTTCATCAAAGCCATCGGAAATCGTCGGTCAGGTAAAAACCCTTGATATCCGCGTTCCACCGCGTAGGTTAGGCGATATGTCTGGACCAACCGATCGTTTACCGCGATGGTGATGTGCGACCGTCGTCCGAAATGCAGACTCGGCATCGCAAGGGCCCCGGCCACGCTGAACGCGGCGTCAAGATCGGGGGAGATGTTTACGAGAGCCGATGGATCTTTGACGCGGTATACCGCCGCCAACGCCGCCGCGTCGTCAAAGTCGCCCGGCGTGTTAACCCGCAACACACCATCGACGGTCAACCGAAAATGGACATCGCTACGAATCAGTGCCATCTGCCCTACCACCGTCGCAACGCGCGCCGATTCTGCTGACGGGCTACTCAAGAACTTCAACCTTGCGGGTACGTTGCGGAACAGTTGACGCACCGTCACCGATGTCCCGACCGGAACACCTGCCGCCAACACCTGCGGCTCGGACCCGAACGTCACATTGCACTCCGCGCCGCTTTCAGCCTCGACATGTCTGGAGATCGCCGTCACATCTGCAACCGCCGCGATCGACGGCAATGCCTCGCCGCGGAAACCGAGCGTCGAAATGGCAACCAAATCGCTACTCTCGTCGACCTTGCTCGTCGCAAACCGCTCGAAAGCCAGTCCCAATTCATCGGCGGGGATACCATGACCATCGTCGGCGACCCGAATCAAACTCTGGCCGCCGCTTTCCAGCTCGATGTCGATACGGCTGGCACCCGCGTCGAGCGCGTTTTCGATCAATTCCTTGACTACCGAAGCCGGCCGTTCAACAACCTCTCCGGCCGCGACACGCGACGCCAAAGCGTCGGGCATTACTCTGATGGGCATGGATTTGTAACGGCGATTGTTGATTCGATTACAGTTCGAGTTCTGAATCTAGAGTAATCGCTTTGAACGGTAGTTTCCTGATGTCAAAGGTTGCGAATTCTTGGGGCCAATATCCAAGTCAAAGCCACGCTGACTATGAGCACAGTTCCAGCGACAGCGAAGGACGTTTGGATGCTCGTCTGTTCGGCCAGGAATCCCAAGGGTATGGCACCCACGGGACGCAATCCAAAGTTAAGCATGTAGGTGCCCATCACACGTCCTCGGTGCTCCTCGTCGGTTTGTCCGAGTATCAGTGCCGAGTTCAAGGCACGGCGTCCTGAATCGCCGACCCCTAGTGCCAGCATCGCCACTATCCCGATCAGGAAGATCGAAACAAAGGTTGAGAGGAGGATGGCGGCCGCGGAGATCGCACCCGTTGCAAGGAGCACGATGCCGCGTCTGACATTTTGAGTCAGCCCGGCGATGAACAGCGATCCGATCAGGGCTCCGACACCTATCGCACTCATGAGGATGCCGAGTTCCCTCGCGCCACCTCCAAAGACAACGTCTACCTGCACGGGCATCAATGAGCGGAACGACTGCGATGTCATAGTCGTAGCTAAGGTCAGCAGAAGCAAGATCAGGATGGTCTTGTTTCGGTACGAGTATCGGATTCCGTCCCAAATGGAGTCGAAGACGTTTTCGCGCCGTCTGCCGGGGTTGCTTGCGTCGGGTCGTTCAACTTTGACCCGGGTCATCATCAAGAAGGCGAAGAACATGAGGCCAGACATCAGGAAATATGTGGCTTGTGGGCCGAGAGCCGCGTAGGCCAATCCGCCTATGGCGGGACCTGAAAGCGTCATAAGTGCCATTCCAGAGGCGTTGAGCGCGACAGCGTTCGTCAACTCCCGATCCGGCACCAACTGCGGGATGATCGCTTGACGTGCAGGCATCATGAACGACCAACAAAAACCTTGGGTCAACGCCGCTCCGAACAGGACCCAGATGGAGACCCACTCCTTCACGATCGAGATTGCAACGATCAGAGCAACGATGCTGACAGTGAGTTGTGCGTACTGGATCATTTTTCGGCGATTCCATCGGTCCGCAAGACTGCCTCCGAATAGTCCGAAAATAAGGATCGGAGGTGCGAATCCTGCGCCAACCAGCGCAACCATGAATGCGTCGCTGGTCAACTCCCACGCCAAAAAACCACGCGCCAAATGCTGCATGTTGATGCCAGCCATCAGAAAGATCAGGCTGATCCAAAACTTACGATAGTTCGGGTCGCGAAGCGAATGGAACGTCCGATTAGCGTAGCTACGGCCGTATCCTATTGCTCCGTCAACTCCAACCGCCAAACTACAGCCGCCTGATCCGAGGTGTCAAAACCCACGTCAAAAGTACCGACGCTGCCAGCACGCATCCCGCCACCGCGAACGCCACCCGGATGTCGGTCGCTTCCGCCAAAATGCCTAGTGGTATTGCACCGATAGGCGTTAAACCGAAGTTCAACATGTAGATGCCCATCACCCGTCCGCGATGCTCCTCGTCCGCTTGCTCCATCAACAAAGACGCATTTAACGATCGCCGTCCAGCGTCGCCTAATCCCAGTACCATCATTGCAACCATGGCGACGATAAAGATGCTGACGAACGTCGAGACCAAAATCGCCATTGCCGACAACCCCGTCGCGGCCAAAAGGATTACTCCGCGGCGCACGTTTTCGGTCAATCCGGCAACGAATAACGACCCGAGCAATGCACCGACTCCGATCATGCTCATCAATATGCCGAGTTCAAGCGAACCGCCGCCGAAAATCAGGTCGACTTGCGCCGGCATCAACTGACGGAACGACATTGATGTCATCGTTGTAGACAACAACAGAATGAACAGTACCAGAATCGTCTTGTTGCGCGCCGAGTATCGCAGTCCGTCCCAGACTGCGCTCAGGACTTTTTCCTCACGGTTCCTCTTCGTTGAGGCTTCACCAGTGATCTTCACGCCGCCCATAAATATGAACGCGATAAACATCAGCGCGGTGATCAGGAAGTAGGTGTTCGCCGGCCCGATCCAGGCATACGCCAATCCGCCAAGACCAGGCCCGGACAACGTCATCAACGCCATTCCGGAAGCACTCAACGCAATCGCGTTCGTAATCTCGCTCTTGCTTACCAACTGCGGAATTATCGACTGACGAGCCGGCATCATGAACGACCAGCAGACACCTTGAGCGAACCCAGCCACCATCAGAATCCAGATCGATATCCAGTCCTGCCAGATCGCAACTCCCACCGAACCCGCAACAATGCTGATCGCGAATTGGCTGTATTGGATCATCTTCTTTCGATCCCAGCGGTCCGCGAATGTGCCACCAAAAACCGAGAACAGCAGTATAGGAGGCGCGAACGCCGATCCCACCAACGCCACCATGAACGTGTCGTTCGTCAGGTCCCAAGCCAACTGTCCGCGCGCCAACATCTGCATGTTGACGCCGGCCATCAAAATGATCAGGCTAAACCAAAACCGTCGATACGCGGAGTTTCCCAGTGACTGGAATGTCCGTCGCGCGACGCTGCGCCCGCGAACTCTCATGCGGGTCGAAACTGCGTGGGGTCTTAGATGACGAACTGCAGGCTTATCGGCTTTAGATGCCATGTAGAACTTCGACGAACATCAAGCGAAGTTTACACCAACACGACACACCAAATTTTCAGCCGAAAATGCGCCGAGCGAGCTACCCCTCCGCGCTAAAGTGGCCAGTGGAGCTCACGCACATCCAAAAAGCTACGCTGCCGTATTTCGCCTCAGAATTCGGCAAACGCCTTCGGGGAAATGAAGCACTAATCAGCCAATCAACCGGGAGCCTGCACCCCATCCGGGATCAGTCGATTTCTTATCGCAAATTCCTGACCGAAGAGCTCACGATTATGAAAGCCACGCCCGCCGTGAATAGGGCTACCGACATCCCAATAATCGTCGGTATAACCCCGACATTGTCCACAAACCAACCGATCGGAAACGCCGCGAGCGGGATTAATCCATAGGTCATCATCGACAAGCTAGTCATACGGGCTCGATATCTAGGATTGGCGTGTTCAACAACCAGCGCTTGACCCAATGCGAAACGAATCGATTCACCGAAGCCCACGCCTACAAACACGATCATGCCAACCCAGTACCACGGCAGCATTCCAATCAAAAATATGGAAATCGCTGAGATTATCGGTGATGCAAGAATGACCAATCCTCGTCGTTGCCCGGATCGAAGGCTGGCAACGCCGATCGATGCGGCGATGCCGCCGATACCCGCCATCGTCGCTAACCACCCGACCTCGCTCGGCACCGATCCGTAGAGTTCCTTCGCAAACACTGGAACCAACATTCGGAACGGCATCGAAAGCATCGCTATCACCACCGATTGGATCAAGAGCGCCCGAACTAGGCGGTTCCTAGCCGCGTAGCGGATTCCGCGTTTGATGTTGACGATTGGCGATTCTTTGGTCCCCGATTGATTCTGATCCGGATACATCTTTGGCAAGAAGGTCGTGGCGACCATCGCCAGGACCATCATTACCGTAACCACGAAGTAGACGCCGTGCGGTTCGATTAGTTCGTAAAGCAACCCGCCAACCGCAGGAGCAGCGATGCTCATCAACGTCATCGCCATCGAGTTGAGCGCCATCGCGTTGCCGATCAGATTCTTCGGAACAAGCTGCGACATCGCTGCCGTACGCGCCGGGATCTGCAACGCAAATGTGCATCCCTGCAACGACGAAACGACCAACAAATGCCACCACTCGATCAATCCCGTCATGATCAATACGCCGACCGACACGGCGAAGACCGCGTTCGCGAATTGCGCTAACTGGATCAACATCCGACGCTCTACACGATCACCCAACACGCCGCCCCATAGCGACATGATCAGTATCCCGGGAGCCCAACCGATTGATACCAGCGCAGTTCTCTGAGCGTCGCCAGTTATCTCGTAGACCAAGATGCCCCGCACCAGCATCAGCATATTGAACCCACCCATCGACAAGAACATGCTCATCCACATCAGTCGATAGTCGCGTTGTCTCATCGACTCAAACGTTCGGGATGCCCAACTAACCTTGACCGCTGGGGTTCGGGCGCTGACAGCGCCAGGTGGTTTGGTGGTCTCGGCGCTAGGAGGCGTTAGCCTAGTCGTACCGTCGGTGGTATCCGGGGTGGCCAACTGATTTTGCTTTGAAATTAGTGCCGAGATAAACGATGCGGCAGCTGCAACTCAGTATATTCCAACGCACTTTAGAATCGAACCAAACATCCGTGCAATTCGATTAAGGGTAGAAATGTCGCTTAGCAACCTGCCTGAGCCCACAATCTCTGATGTCTACGACGCTCGGCGCGCCATCGCTCCGCATGTCCACCGCACACCGTTGCGGCGCGTGCCAGGTTTGTGCGACTCGCTGAACGCCGACGTCTGGGTCAAACACGAGAACTTGCAGATGCTCGGCGCTTTCAAAATCCGCGGGGGGATCAATCTGGTCTCCCGAACATCGGAAGAAGAACGAGCGCGCGGATTCGTGACCGCGAGTTCCGGCAACCACGGACAATCAATCGCCTTTGCCGCGCAACATTTCGGCGCCAAGTGCACCATCGTCGTCCCGGAAGGCGCAAACCCGGTGAAAATCGCATCGATGCGCAACCTAGGCGGGATCGTCATCGAACATGGTCCCACCTTTGACCAAGCGAGGACCTATTCCGAGAACCTGGCGCGCGAGGAAGGCATGAGATTCGTCCATCCAGCCAACGAACCGATGCTCGTCGCTGGCGTGGGCACATACACCCTCGAGATCTACGAAGACCTCAGCGACATCGACTACATCATCGTCCCGGTCGGTGCTGGCAGCGGAGCCTGCGGCGCAAGCGTCGTAACCCAGCACCTCTCTCCCAGAACCAAGGTAGTCGGCGTCCAATCCGAAGCTGCCCCTTCCGTCTATCTCTCTTGGAAAAAGATGGAAGGCCCCACCGTCGACGCGAAAATGGAAACCGCCGCCGAAGGCCTCGCCACCGGCTCTTCGTACGACTACCCAGTCGGCATGCTGCGAAAGTACCTCCACGACTTCGTCCTAGTGACTGAAGAAGCGATCCAACGAGCCATCGTCACAATCATCGCCACAACCCGCACACTGGTCGAACACGCAGGTGCCACCTCGCTAGCCGGTGCTGAATCGATCCGCGATCAGATACGTGGAAAACGCGTTGTCCTTATCGCCAGCGGCGCGAACATAACCGTTGATCAACTGAAGACCGTGGTTGCCCAATAAGGGCTTGGAGCGATCAATCTTCGGTGTCGATGACCGCGATATCTTCGTCGATCTTCTTCAGCCGGAGGTAGTCCTCGCGGTACAGGCAGTAAGCACGCTCAACATATAGCTGCGCCAACTCGGATGCACGCTGTGACGTCGAGGTTGCAGCCGCGACGATCTTGGCAACTTCACGGTTGGCGGGCAGGTAACGACCGATCGCCCGTATCGTCTCCTCCGTCTCATTCGCCATCGAACGGTCACCACTCTCAACGGAGTAGCGCATGCGACCCAACTGCTGAGACAACTCGGTCAGAAGATCGGCTTCATCCATTTCGCCATACGTCAAGTCGTAGTCATCTTCGTCGAAATTCTGGCTGCCGCCGAGAGCATCTTCGATCACAGCATCCAAATCGGCGTCTTCGCCATGCGCTTCAGTGTAGAGCCGACCGTACTCAGCGCTGGCTTCGTTGACTCGTTCCATCATGTCGAAAGCGTCGGAGAAGTTGAGAGTCCCGGCAAAGACGAGGTCATCATCTCGAAGCGCGGCGATACGCTCGGCTTCGGCAATGCTCTCGAACGGTTCCGGTGCTGGAGGGAACGCGAACGACGATATGACATTCGCGGACATCTCTGCGACCTGACCCGCGAGAAATGGCGGCATGTACTTGCCGATATCTAAAGGAACGGGAAGTATGACGACGTACGTCACGCCGATTGCGTCGTGGTCGTTGGAGTCGCGGAAGTAAACGAGGGCATGCCCGTTCGGACGGTTAGCATCTCCTCTTTCGAAATCGAGTTGCATCAGATTGAAGTTCTTTAGGTTCTTCGCGCCCCGCTCGAAACCGCCTAGCGGACTACGTACTGCCCCACGGTACCGATATGAGAGAATGTTAACCGCACAGCAACAAGTCGATTCTACGCTGTCACTCCCGTTTTGTCCTTCCAATCCGAATCGAACTACGAGTGTACAAACGAATAGTCAGGCCACTGATTTTCTCGTTAGACGAGGAACAAAGCCACGCGCTTTCCGAATACGCGCTGCACGTTCCGTACATTTGGAAAGCCTTGGGTGCGCAGGCTCGGATCGGCGACGCCGGCCTGACCACATCTGTCGCTGGCGTCGAATTGCCATCGCCTATCGGACTCGCCGCGGGATACGACAAAAACTGTCGGGTGCTGAATTCGTTGATCGACCTCGGTTTCGGATTCGTCAGTGGCGGCACGGTCACGCTGGCTGAACGATCAGGCAATCCGCCGCGTAGGATGGTGCGACTTCCCGAAAATGACGCGATCCTCAACTCGCTCGGCTTCCCTGGCGATGGATTGGCACGCATCCGACCCAGAGTTGCCCGTTTGGGCATGCATCGTTCTCGCTCGTTCGTCAGCATCTCCGGCTCCTTAGAAGACGAGATCGCAGAATGCTTCCGGAGACTCGCACCGTTGGTCGCCGGTGTCGAGCTCAACATATCTAGCCCCAACACCGTTGGCCTCCGCGTGTTCCACGACCCGGCGCGACTTCGCAACTTGGTTGAGCAGCTTCGCAAGACTCATGCGTTTCACACTCCATTGCTTGTCAAACTACCGCCCTGGTCCAATGAACCTGACGAACGCCGCTCCGCCCTAGCCCTCGCAGAGACCGCAGTTAATGCGGGTGCCGATGGTCTCGTTGTGGCGAACACGATCCCGGTCGAGGATTCCCGACTCAAGGTCGGCAAAGGTGGACTCAGCGGTGCCCCACTTCTCGAAAATACGGAGCGTATGACAGCTGAAGCGGCAGCGCTCGTTGGCAAACACGCCAGCATCGTATCTTGCGGAGGAATATCGAATGCCGAACATGTCTGGCGAATGTTCGCGGCCGGGGCGTCGGCGATTCAGATCTATACCGCAATGGTTTACGAAGGCCCCTCGCTGCCAGTGCGTCTGAACCGTGGAATCCTCGAACTCATGGACCGCGCATCAATTCGGACCCTCCCCGAAATCAACGGACCTCCACCCTACTGATCGCCGATAACCTTTATCTACCTGCCACCGTCTCCAAAATTTCATCTCGATACGGCATCGCTGACTGTGTACCAGGTTGGGAAACGCACAGTGCTCCGGCTGCCATTGCCAGTCGAATCGCACTTTCCAGATCGTTTCCTTCGCAGAGCGCTCGTCCAAGCACCCCGGCGAATGCATCTCCCGCCGCAACTGTGGCTACCGCGTCTACAGGGAACGGAGGCATATGGCCACGCAACTCGTCGGAAGCTACGAACACGCCTTCGCCGGCCATTGTCACGATCACGCAGCCGCATCCGTATCGGTCTCGAATGAGGTCCGCTGCCCTTTGTGCAGAGGCGACATCGGTGATGGAGATACCGGCCAAGGCTTCCGCTTCCAAAGCGTTCGGCGTGATGATGTCCGCACGTTCGTAAAACCCGCCGGGCACCTCGTCACTTGGTATTGCAGGAGCGGGGTCCAACACGACCGGCACATTCAACTCGCGGGCCGTTCGCATGACTTCCAGACTGCATGTCAGCGGTATCTCCTGCTGAACCAATAACACGCCCGCATCCGACAACGCAGCTATCGCCTTCTCGGACTCGACCGAACCACACTTTCCATTTCCTCCGTAGATGGCGTGAACGTAGTTTTCTCCACTTGGATCGATGAATATGATTGCCACGCCGGTCTCGATTTCAGGATCGTTCGTCACACCGCTCATGTCGACGCCTTGTTCGGTCATGAACTCGATTAGCTCCCTGCCGAATCCATCGTCACCCACCCGACCGATCATCTTCACCTTGTCAACGGCGCCTGCGAATCTCGCTGCTGCGACCGCCTGATTACCTGCTTTTCCGCCGCCTGATGTGTACAGGCGATCGCAGACGAAAGTTTCTCCCGCCCGTGCCATCCGTTCGGTCTCGACGATCAAGTCCATGTTGATCGCGCCTACGAGCAACGTCGTTTTCGAATTGTCGGCTTGTATGCTTTTATCGGTCATGTTCTCAGATATCGGTATTGGAGATTGGATCTTGGTGATCGTGCGGTATGCTCACGGCATCTCGGCGATCGCATGGGTCGGCGGAAGCATTTTCCACGCCTTGATCCTGCGACCCCTGACTGTCGCAGAACCGACAAAGATGGCGACCGCGATGTCTCTAATTTCTCCGGCGTATCGCGAGGTCATCGACATCGCCGTAGTCACGCTTATCGTGTCCGGCCTTATTCTGATGTTCTCGCGCATCGAAGGTCGTGAAGCGAGCGTTGCGTGGGCAATCGTGCTCGGCGTGAAGATCACATTCGCTTTGTGGATGTTCTACATCGTTTGGCGACGTCGCCGATTGGCGACGCGTGCTTCGCTCGAAGAAGGCATCGCTTCGAAGCTCCTCGGCTACAACGCCGTTCTCGCACTAGGATTGATCGTGTTTCTGTTGGCGAACGTTCTCCGCGAACTCGTCGAAGCCTCGCTCAGATGAGCTCTCGTTACAACTTCTGGAATTTGCGGACCCGCTGACCCATTTCAGGTGTTCCGATCTCGGCGACGTAGATGCTGCCACCTGAGTCGGTCCAAATGCCGTGTGCGGCTCCTAGGATCTTGGCATCATCGTCGCCGTGCCACCGAGTCACAAGATCGCCGTCCAACGTCCAGATCGACACCGCTCGATTGTTGCCCTGCTCTGCGACGTAAGCTAGACCATCTCGGAAGTGGATATCGCCCGGCGCAGACATGTCCGTCCACTCGGTAATGAAGTTCCCGTCGCCGTCGAAGATCTGTATGCGGTTGTTCTCCCGGTCGCAGCCGTAAACGCGGCCACCATCGTCCACACCGACGTTGTGGACTAGAGCAAACTCGCCCGGCCCGTCGCCTGGGACTCCCCAATTCATCTCTAATTCGCCGTCGGCGGAGAAGCGGTGGATGCGACGGTTGCCGTAACCATCTGATACGTAAATCTTCCCGCTCGGACCGATAGCGATGCCAGTAGGTGAGTTGAACGGATCACCGTGCCGTCCGTCCCAAGTGTTGGTCACCGCAGCCCAGTCACGCTCGCCAAGCTCCATCAGGATCTCGCCCGATTGGTTGTGCTTCGTGACGATGTGACGTTGCTTTTCGGACAGCCAGATGTTGTCATCAGAGTCGATGAAGATGCCATGCGGTTCACGGAAAAAGAACTCTGGCGCAATGCCCAAAGTCAGACCGTATCCCCAGCTGCCCACTAACTCGCCCTCGGTCGTCCACCAAGTAACTGGATGCTGCTCGCGGGCGAACACCCAGACGCGATCCTTCGAGTCGACGGCCACATCCGAGGCCATCCCGAACTTCCAACTCTCGGGCATCTTCGGCGGCCACTCCGGCACCACCTCGTACCTGTAATCTCCATCGCCGACGATTGTCATGACATATCTCCTCGCCCGCAGGCGCCAAGTCCATTAGCTATGCCATGCATGTTACGGCATTCGGGATGTGTGCGTAACCGCCGTCGTTCCCACGTAGCAACACCGTCATACCCGCGAAGACGGGTATCCAAAGGAGCGGGTATCCAGAGGTGCGGGCAACATTGGGCACCCGACCTCGGCGATCAGGCAATTCCCGCGCTTAACCTTCGTCAATCAACTCCTCAATCTCAATCCAACACGATTGGATTCTGTCCGGATGAAACATGTCCGAACCATCGAACCCGTCGAAATCATCGCTTTCGTAGTAACTCTCAACGGAAAATCCACAATTCTCTAGACTGCCGAATTCGCCATTCAGATAAGTGAGAGTCACGCGGAAAATCCCCTCATACACAGAATTTTCTTCGGACGCGTAGCGAGACGCATCTCTGGTTAGATCACTGCCTTCGATCACTGCAAAAGACTCGTCGAGATCGCTATCCGAAGCGAAACGATACAGAGAGTCACCAATCTGTATTCCAGTGTCACTACGCTGAGGAGGATCGTACTCGACAGTTTCTTGTGGAACATCGCACAACATCAACGCACCGTCTTCATTGGAATAAACGAGCAGAGTAGCCCGATCGTCCGAAGCGCCAGTCTTTGAATCCGATCCAATCGGCCTGCAACCGTCGGCGCGATCTACTAGATTCCCGTACAAAACCGCACCCATGATCAGCGCGCCAAGAATCGAGAAGGAAATGACCGGAATCGCAATCGTTTTCATACCGTTGTTCGATTTTTGTATTAGCATCACGCGTCTCTTCATGAACTTCTTGTAAAAATGCAAGTTGTGCTTAGATTACCATCGATACACGCCGCGTTAGCAATGACCTATGCATGAACCAAACCCAGACACCGCCAAACGCCACATCATTCTGGCCATCGATGACGCGTGGCGTCGGCTTCGTTCCTCGTTCTCTGAACTTCGTAGTGAAGACGCCGCAACCCCCGGCGCATGCGGCGATTGGTCCGTAAATCAGGTTCTCTGGCACATCAGCGCTTGGGAACGTCTACTGATGACAGCACTCAAGACGCCTGACGATGGTTACGACTACCCCGAACCGGATGTTGACGAATTCAATGCTGAAGCTGTCTTGGAAATGCTCGGAAGGTCGCCGCGACAAGTAATCGAACGACTCGAATCCACTCATCGTCGCCTTCGTGACGCGCTAGCAAATGCGCCAACCAGCCATTTCAACCAAGATCACCCGAGACGTCGGTTGATCGATGAATGGTCGTTCCTTCACTATGAAGAACACGCCGCCCAAATCGCGGCGTGGCGATCTGAACTCGTCAATTGACCGCAGGTTTTAGACCGGTGCCCACTTCCGGAAGCTAATCACCTCGCGGGGCGGGTTGAGGTTCGAGCCGGTGTTGGTGTACGAAACTTCTGCAATGTAGACCGCACCAGTTGAATCTGTTGCGATACCGTGCGACGCAATGAACTGGTCGTGACCTTCGCCGGCAAGGCCTGCGCCGAAAGAGTCGACTTCGTTTAGATCGGTGTCGAGAATGACGACGCGTTGGCCGAGGTTGCGAACGCCTGCTTGGACGGGCGGAGCGCCGGCTTCTGCTACGTAAATCCGGTCGTCGCCTGCACGGCCATTGGAACATGCGATGGGACGATGCATGTGCTTCTGTCCCAGATACTCGCCATCCAGACTGAACACTTGAATCCTGAAGTTCTCGCGGTCTGCGACCACGAGCTTGTCGTTTCCGAGCAAACAGATGTTGTGCGGCAGACTGAACTGACCGTCCAATGCGCCCGGGGACCCCCAAGACGTGATGTGGTTGCCATCGGAGTCGTACTTGTGGACTCTGGAGTTCCCGTAGCCGTCCGTGATGAAAATGTCACGCGACTCCGGGTGTACGACGATATCGGTCGGTCGATTGAAGGGATCGCCCTCCTGCCACGCCGCCGGTTTTCCGCGCTCGCCCAGCCGGAAAATTATCTCCCCAGATGGGTTGCGTTTCTCCACGACGTGGTCATCGTCATCGGCGAGGTACAGATTGTCGTCGCCATCGATGAAGATACCGTGCGGACGGTTGAACTCGCCCGCTCCCCAAGTCTCGAGGAAGTTACCATCGGCGTCGAAGATCATCATCGGCCAGTTGCCGCGATTGAAGATGTAGACGCGGTCTTGTGAGTCGACCGCTACCGACGTCGCCTCTTTGAACGTCATCGGATGGGGCAGCTTCGCCCAGTATGGAACAGGTTGGTATGGCATGGTTGTCAGGTTCTCCCAGTAGTTTCGGATGCGGGGGTCTCCGCGTGCCGGTTAGTCGTTGGTTTCAGATTTTTCGGCGGATTCTTGATGCCGGGTGGTCGCTCGGTCCAAATCCCGCAAGTACCTTCGAATGCGAACAATCTCATCGATGGGTGCTTCGGGAAGACCGCTCACAATGAACTTCCCCTGGTCTAAAGGTTGCGTTTCAGGGTGCTTCGTCGGATTGTTACGCTTCAGTTTCATACCTGTTGCTCCCTAAGATGCGGTGGTAACGACTCGCGATGCGATCTCCCACGGACTGCAGATTTTCGTGTTCGTTCCCCGCTTGGATGGTCAAACATGTGACGCCGGTAATCGAACACACGATCCTCATTCCGAATTCGTGATTCCAGAAATAATGATCCAACAGTTTGTGGTCGCAAAAGCACGGCTCGACCATCAAACGATCGGCCTCCAAGTCGCGGCTCGACGAGACGAAAGTCATTACTTCTCGGATGCGAGACTGAACTGCATGAGTTCGATACGCGAGTAGCGCACGACGATATGGCAACATTCTCAACAGAGGTATTGCAGTCAGCCATTCCCACATGACTCGGGATGTTTCTCCAATCGTCGGTGATGAAAGCGGTCCGTCCCGTTGTCGGGGATCGGTAATCGCACGCTATTTGTATATCATACATACGTATCACATGACCAAATTCCTGTCAAGCGCGTTCATGCCTTCAACAAGGCCGCCACTTGCGCAAGCTGACGATCTCACCTTTCGGCGGCTCATCCATGCCGCAGTTCTCCGGGCTGGAGTAGTAGTTCGTGTACGCAACCTCGGCTACGTAGACGTTGCCCTGCGAGTCGGTCGAGACACCGTGGGGAGCGGTGAACTGGTCTACACCCATGCCCGGTTGCGGGTTGCCCAATCGCTCGATCAACTGGCCGTCAGCAGTCAACACAGACACCCGAGCGCCGAGGTCCGGAACGCCACGCTGAACCGATGGCTGGATCATATCGCCGATGTAGATCTTGTCGTCATCGCCTTTGCCCTGGGTTACAGACATCGGGTGGTGGATGTGCCACTGATCGACGTATTCGCCGTCGAGAGTGAAGATCTGGACGCGGAAGTTTTCGCGGTCGGCGACGATGACTTTGTCTTCGCCGAGCATCGAGATGTTGTGCGGGAGGCTGAACTGACCGTCGTAGGTGCCGGGTTCGCCCCACGAGAGCATGTGCTTGCCGTCGGGATCGAAGCGGTGGACGCGCGAGTTGCCATATCCGTCGGAAACGAACAGTTCACCGGTTTCAGGGTGGATTGCGATGTCGGTAGGTCGGTTGAAGTAACCTCCGCCCTGCCAGTCGCACGGCTCTCCCTGAACTCCGATCGTGATCTGTTCAACGCCCTCTTGGTCGAACTTTCGGACGTAGTGTCCGTCGTCGTCGACCACGTAGATGTTGTCATCGCCGTCGATCTCAATGCCGTGGGGACGGGTGACGGTGTCGTGCAGCATCGTGCGAACCAGATCGCCTTCGGGGTTGAAGACACAGATCGGGTCAGTGCCCCGGTTAAATACGTAGACGTTGTCTTCGGAGTCGACGGCTACGGAGGTAGCATCGCCGTAGAAGGAAACGCCCATCGGCAGCTTGGGCCAGTGGGGGACGGGCTCCCATTTGAGACCGTCGGGGTTGGAGATTGAGGTTGAGGATGGCATGGTTGATTTGGGGCTTCTTGGAGTCGCGTGGATTTGCGCGAGTTGTGAATAGGATACGTTATCGCGGCGTGAGTTGACGCGACGGAGAGCTAAGACAAAGTGCCAAAAGCGACTCGCAGCGACTGGTCGAATGTCATGAGGTCGTTGGCACCTCTCCGTCGGCAGGATGCAAGGTGGCAGAGGTCTCTCGCACTTAACGCCGGGTTCGAATCGTGAAGCTGCGCTGCTAGGATCACATCTTGATTATCCAGCGGCCAAACTTCGATTTGGTGATCTTCGATCAACTCAACGGCTGCGTTAAACCGATAAATCCTGGCGACCGGCAGGTATGCGTGAAGCAACTCCTGAATCACCTCGGCGGAGGTTGCGAGACGTGTGTTTTCGCCTTTTGCTTCTGCGAAGAAATCAATGGCTGGTTGACGGAGGTGGTGGCGCGTGCCAACGGCGTACATGAAGACATTGGTGTCTACGAATATCAAGGTTTGGGCAAACCTTTCATCTTCGATTCATTTATGACAGCCAAATGTTCCTCCCAATCGGGTTCTCGCTCTGGCTCATTTTCGAGATCGTCAAGCGCGTGGATTCTCTCGAAAAACGCCCTCACGTCTTCGGCGGTCTTGAAACGTTTTACCTTTTGACGTTCGGTTAACCGTTCATGTGCCGCGGCTCGCAACCATGCGCTTAGAGACATGCCTTCGCGCCGGGCTTGGTGGACGAATCGATCCTTGTCAGCTTCGGGTATTACTAGTTGAACTCTAGCCATGACTTTTGCCTCAAAAATGTTGTGTATGTGTAAGTTTATTACACAACTTCATTCCTTGACTCGATCGTTAGCCGCGGGCGGATTCGAGCCACGCGGACCATTGTGCCGGAAGCCATTGGACCATGTTGATGCCGGATTCAACGTCTTCGGTCAGGAGTTTGTCGGCTGCGTGGGTAGCTTCACGGACGCGGTCTTCAGCGGCTCTAACTTCTGGGTGGTTTGGGTATCCGGGGTGGCCCATGGATTGGGCGAGGTCGTTGGAACCGAAGGCGATGAGGTCGATGCCTTCGACTTGAAGGATTTCGTCGATGGTGTTGACTGCGTTGGCGGTCTCAATCTGCGCGGCTACGGTCACCTGTTCGTTGAAGCTGGCCATGTAGTCAGGCGAGGAGAGACCGGCCATTCCGTATTCCCGGCCGCGCGAGGTGCCGAAGCTGCGTTCGCCGACGGGGCCGAATCGGGCGGCGTTGGCGATCTGTTGGGCCTGTTCCGGGTTGTCGACATGCGGGCACAGGATACCCATGAGACCACGGTCGAAGGCGCGAAGGATGGTGTCGGTTTCGGTGTTGGGGATGCGTGCGGTGCATGTCATTCCGTGCAACTCGCCGGCGCGGCACATCGCTTCGACGTCGTTCCAATCGAACACGCCGTGCTCCATGTCTAGGTGAAGTATGTCGAACCCCGCGTAGCCGGCCATCTCCGCCAGCGAGGGAGCTGGGAAGGTGAAGGTTATGCCGTAAACTTTGGATTTGTTCTCAATCGCTGCTCTGATCTTGCTCGTACGCATCGTGTCCCCCGATACATTAACCGTTGTGATTCGTCGTTGTGAAGTTTATCCGCGAATGCTTGCCGGGCCGTCGTGCTGTCGCGTCGAAATGCGGCTAGTGAGATGAATCCTTTTCGTTCCATCCTACGTGTCTATCGCGGGTATGTGGCAGCCCTTCTAGTTTTCCTCTCGACTGGACTTTCGATCGGGATGACGCAGTATGCGTTTGGTGAGTTTGCGGGGCCGTTGCAGGATCGGTATGGGTGGAATCAGACGGAGTTGAACCTTTCGCTCACGTTTGCGTTTATCTCTGGGATACTGGCGCCGCTCATCGGAATTTGGACCGACCGCTTCGGCGTGCGACCGGTCATGTTTGTTTCCCTGATTCTGATCGCCATCGGCTTCAGTCTGCGGCCGTTGATTACCGAGTTGTGGCACTGGTACACACTTTCGGCTATTGTGTATGCGGGATTTCCTGGTGCCACGGTTTTGCCAGCGGGGAAGATCGTTGGGCTTTGGTTCCCGCATTCGATGGGGCGGATGACTGGTGTGGTTGTGTCGGGGAATAATTTCGGTGGGATGACGATGCCTCCGTTGGCGGCGGCAATCATCGCTATTTTCAGTTGGGAAACGGCTTACATCACGTTTGCGGTTGTGATGGTCGGGCTTGCTGTGGCGGTGATGATTTTCTTGCGGGAGGGGCCGCGCGACGTAGAGGTTGAGATGCGACGGACTGGTCGACCTAGGCCGTCTACTTCGGCGGCGGCGGCGCGCGCCGGTATGTCGATTAAACAGGCGGTCCGGACTTGGGCGTTTTGGTTGACGTTGGTTGGTCTTGTGGCGGCGACGTTTACGTATCAGGGGGTGCTCACGCAGTTGCGGCAGCACTTTGGGGAGAATGGGTTTGCTCCGGCGGCAGCGACATCGGCGGTGACGTTTATCGCGACGATGGGGATTGCATCGAAGCTTGCGTTTGGTCGGGCGAGCGAGCGTTTCAGTGCGCGGCGGATGACGGTCCTGAGTATCGGATTCCAAGCGGTCGGAGTGGCGATGATGATTTTGCCGTTCGGTGGATTGCCATTGATTGGGGTTGGGATTGTTGTTTACAGTCTTGGATTTGGTGGTCTTGGGGCACTTATCGTGCTCGTGGTTCAGCAGACGTTTGGGTTGAGGGAGTATGCAAGTTTGATGGGGCTATATCAGTTTGCACAGATTGTTTCGATTGCAGGTGGACCCGTGCTTGCCGGTCGCGTGCATGATGAAACCGGTAGCTTTGACATCGCTTTTGCGACGATCGTTGGAATCTTCTTACTCGGCATGATCACGCTCTATCTCGCTCGTCAGCCGAAGTGGACGACGCCTAGCGTTTGATCACGGCATCGTATAAGTCCGCCTGTCTTTCGATGGCAGCACGGTAGGTTGTTTGGTGGTCGCCTCTAGGGTGGTAGACGTTGGCGATCTCTGGCATCACATCGTCGAGGCCTCTCCATTCGCCGATGGCGTTAAGCGCCAATATCGCCGAGCCGCGGCTAGTTGCCTGCTCTTCCGTTGGGACATGGACTTCACCTTGCAAAACATCGGCCATCGTCTGGAGCCACCAGGGTGAGTTGGTCATTGCACCGCCGCCTGCAATGAATACTCGATCGTCGGTCATTTCGTCGCGGAGAAGGTCAGCAACCAAGGAGAAGCGGTAGGTTACTGATTCCATCAGAGCTTGGAGAATGTCTAGGCCGGTGGTGGAGACGCGGATGCCGTTGAATACGCCGCTGGCGCTTGTTGACCAGCCGACTGCTCGTTCACCGGCGATGAACGGTAGGACCGTCAGGCCATGACCGTCCGGGGTTGCATCGGCGAGGTTTTCGTTCAACTTTTCGAGGGTTGGGAGATTTAGGTTATTTAGCGCCCATTCGACGACGTTGCCGCCTTCGCTGAATGCGCCGCCGAGTAGGGTTCGGTCGCCGCGGAGGATGTATCCCCATAGACCTTTCGGAATCAATGGCGGTGATTCGTCGCCGGGATGATCGACGACTAAGCGCATTGCTGCCGTAGTTCCGACGGTTAGGGCGATGTTGCGTCGGTCTGTGCAGCCTGAGCCGATATTGACGGCAGCACCGTCGCCGACGGCGAGGAAAAATGGTACGTCTGCGAGTTGGGGCCAACGGAGGGTCTGCACTGGGCAGAGTCCGTTTTGGCTCTCACTGTATGGTGCCAATCTTGGAAGGTTGGATGGTTGTATACCGATGGCGTCTAAGATGGTCTCGTCCCAACTAAGGTTGTGGCGGTTGAGGAGGCCGCTCCATGCTGAGACGCTGTAACTGGCGGGGACTTTGGTTGATCCGAACCACCGGGTGAAGATGAAAGTTGCGATGTCGGTCCATTTGGCGATGCGTTCGAATGTTTCGGGATCTGCGCGTCGCATCCACATGATCCGACCAGGCACGTAGGATGTGTGCTGCATGACGCCAGTTCGCTGGTAGGCGTCTTCGACGTCGATGGATTTTTGGAGAGCGTCGACGTCTAGGCCGGTTCGAGTGTCGGCATAGGTGAAGACTGGGGTGACGGGATTGTGCCGTTCATCGACGCCCAAGATCGTACTGGCCATGGCGTCGAACCCGACGGCGGCGATGTGTTTTGCATCGTCGCCTGCCAGTTCGAGTGTTCGATCCATGGCGACTTCGGATGCGCGTTGGATGTCTTCGGCATCTTCCTCGTGCGTGCCATCGGCGGCTGTGCGTTGCTGATGTGGGATTGAAGCGAATGTGTGCGGCAACGCGTTGGCATCGCCGTCGTACAGCCCGGCTTTAACCGCCGAACTACCGATGTCAACGGCCAAGATGTATGGCTTGCGCGGCATCGTCAGCTTCCCGGAAACGCGTAGGTTTCCAACGCCGATTCGTCGACTTCGACGCCGAGACCTGGTTTGTCTGTGACGTTGTAGAAGCCGTCCGCGGGTTCGAATGGTTCTTTTAGGATGCGGCTCTTGACGGCGTTGGCGTGGTGGCTGTGTTCCATGATCATGAAGTTGGGGCATGAAGCCGACCACTCGACGGTGGCGGCGACGGCGAGGATTCCGCCGCCGCCGACGTGTGGGGCCACGGGGATATTGTAGGTGTCGGCAAGGGTTGCGATCCGGTGTCCTTCGGTGATACCGGTGCGACCGATGTCGTGCATGAGGATGTCGTAGGCTCGGCGTTCGAACTGTTCACGCATTTCGTAGCGGGTACGGGTCCACTCACCGATGGCGACGGCCATGTCGAGGGCTCGGGTGATCTCGGCTTGGCCGGGGATATCGTCGGGGACGGTTGGTGACTCGAGCCAGGTGAAGTTTAGCTTTTCGAGTTCGCGTCCGAGGAGGATGGAGTTGACGACGGTTTGGCGCATGTGGGTGTCGACCATGAGCATGATTTTTGGTCCGACACGCTTTCGGACTGCGCGGCAGATTTCGGCTACCCCTTCGACGTCGAGGAGGAGGTGTAGTTTGAACGCTTTGTATCCGTATTGGAGGTGTTCTTCGGCGGTGTCCGCGACCTTTTCGGGATCGGTGCCGCCCATTCCTGCGTAGAGCAGGATTTCGTCGCGGTATCTACCGCCGGCGATCTTGTGGACGGGTTTACCGATTGCTTTGCCGACGATGTCCCACAGGGCGATGTCGGTGCCGCCGATGGCGTCGATGTAGAAGCCTGTGGGGTGGCCCCGCTCGCGCATCGCACCGTAGTTACGCGTCCAGATAGCCTCGATGTCGAACGGGTCACGGCCCATGACCAAGGGCCGGACAATCTCGTGGACGATGGTTGTAGTGGTGTTCGGTGAGATTGGTGATTGGGCCTCGCCCCACCCGACAATTCCGGCGTCGGTCTCTACCCTTATCACGGTGGTTTCGTGGTGGTGAGAGTAGATCGATGTAAAGGCGGAGCGGTCAACATAGTAGTCGCCGAATTCGATGGTGGGAGGTCGAGAGTGACCTTCCGATTTTTCATCGGCGCGATCGGTGATTCGGAGCGGGTACGCTCTGACATCGACTATCTTCATCGTTTGGCTCGCTAGCTTGGGAATTGAATCTCATTGCATGGTAGCCGATATTGCAAATTTGCACGGGAGTGGGCGCGTTGTGGGAGAGGGTGTGTCTTTACAACTCAGGTGTTGTTTTAACTGGGATTCGTGGGATTCGGTGTTGCATACTGAAGGCATGAAGTTCATGGAACGAGCTCTTGATCTCGCAGGACAGGTTGCAGGGGGAGTGGCGCCGAGGCCGCCGGTGGGTGCGGTGGTTGTGGCGAGTGACTGTGAGAGTGTTGTGGGGGAAGGTGCTACGAAACCTCATCCAGGTCCGCATGCGGAGGCTTTGGCGTTGGGACAAGCTGGAGAGTTGGCGGAAGGCGGAACGATTTATTGCACGCTTGAACCGCATCAGCATTCGGGCACTACTCCGCCCTGTAGTCGGGCGATTATCAATGCGGGAATCAAGAGGGTGGTCTGCCCTACTGTTGATCCGAATCCGGATGTCGCCGGGCGCGGTTTTGAGGAGTTGAGATCGGCGGGTGTCGAGGTGGTTCGGGATGTTGATAAGGAGTCGGAGCGGCGTGCCGACGAACTCATCGAGGGCTTTGCGAAGCATCTTCGAACAGGGTTACCGTTGGTGACGGTTAAGTGGGCGACGTCGCTCGATGGCAGGATCGCAACTCGCTGCGGCGACTCGCAGTGGATAACCGGGGAGAATGCACGTGCGCACGCACACAAGTTACGGTACCGATCAGATGCGGTGATAACGGGAATTGGGACGGTGCTGGCCGACAATCCGCGTTTGACGGCGCGCGATCCGAGTTCTGGAGCGCGCATGGGAAACCGTCCGTACCTGCGGGTGGTCGTGGACAGTCGTGCCCGGATGCCCGCGGATGCGTTGCTTTTGGACGAGAACGGCGAAGTGATGCAGGTCGTGGCGACCGGCAACTCCGATTTGGCTACTTGCAACGTAGTACAGTTCATCGGTCCAGCCGAGGAATCAGTGGATTTGGAGGCGCTGATGCAGCACATGGGCAAGCGGGGTTGTCACAACGTCTTGGTGGAAGCTGGGGAAAAGCTGAACGGTGCGCTTTTCGACATGAAACTGGTAGACAAGGTTGTCGCTTACATCTCAACGTCCAAACTCATTGGTGGTGCAGATGCGCTTTCGCCAATCGGAGGGAGTGGTTCCCGTTTGATGCGTGAAGCCGTAAACCTCACAAATACTCGCATAGAATCTTTGGGAGATGACATTGCGGTGGTCGGTTATGTTGATCACGGCGCAGAAAGGGAAACATGTTCAGCGGCATAGTGGAAGAGACTGGCACGGTTGCCGAGTTCGGCAGGTACGATGGCAAACTGGTTATCGCGGCGGGGCGTGTGGTAGCGGGTAGCGAAAAGCTCGCAGTTTCGGACAGCATCTCCGTCAGCGGAGCCTGTTTCACGGTTACCGAGATTCAATCTAACTGGTTTTCGGTAGACGTCGTGCCTGAGACGATGCGTAGCACATGGTTCTCCGACCTGCACGTCGGTTCGCATGTCAATCTCGAACGGGCGTTGAGATACGGAGATCGCGTTGGCGGGCATATGGTACAGGGACACGTCGAAGGCGTTGGGCAAGTCGTTGCCACGAAGTCGGACCGCGACGCCAAGCTCATCACTGTTGAGTGTCATGAAGAATTGTCGCGTTACATAGTTGAAAAGGGATTTGTCGCGGTCGATGGCGCGAGTCTTACGTGCTTCGATTGCGCACCTACGAGTTTCACGTTCACGTTGATACCGTACACGGCGATTAACACGACACTTGGCGGACTGCGAGCGGGCGATTTGGTGAATATCGAGACAGATATGACAGGCAAGTTCGTCGAACGTTTCATTTCCAAATAGAATCGGCTGCATCCGATGTCTACTGAAGTACGCCCATTGAGACCCGATTCTGCGGCGGCAGTTGAGTTTGCCATCGAACGCGTTCGTGTTGGTGGAATGGTGATCATGGTGGATGACGAGGACCGTGAGAACGAGGGCGATTTTGTGATGGCGGCGGAGGATGCGACTGCGGAGCAAATCAATTTCATGGCAATGCATGGCCGCGGTTTGATTTGTGTGCCGATGGAGGGTGACGACCTGGACCGTCTAGGGATGCCGATGATGGTGCGGCACAACACTTCGCCGCACTCGACGGCGATGACGGTTGCTGTGGATGCTGCTTACGGGATAACGACTGGTATCTCGTCGGCCGATCGTGCACATACGATTCGGTTGCTTTCGGAGCCAGAGGCAACTTCGGAGAATTTTGTTCAACCTGGGCATGTCTTCCCGTTGCGCTATCAAGAAGGTGGTGTGTTGGTGCGTGCTGGGCATACCGAGGGGTCGATAGACCTTGTGCGGACTGCGGGCAAGCGTACTTCGGCGGTGGTGTGCGAGATCATGAACGAGGACGGCACGATGGCGCGTCGCCCGCAACTCGAATCGATCGCCAAGAAGCACGACATCCCGATAGTTTCGATCGCGGACATCATCGCGTACCGACTGAGTCGAGAGTCGTTCGTGCAGCGGGTTACAGAGACGCGTCTGCCGACGCGTTGGGGCGAGTTCAAGTGTGTGGCATATCAGAGCAACGTGGATCCAGCGGAGCATATCGCGCTGGTGATGGGTCGCATCGACCCGGAGCAACCGGCATTAGTGCGTGTCCACTCGGAGTGTCTGACGGGCGATATTTTCGGTAGCCAGCGATGCGACTGTGGTGATCAATTGGATGCGGCGATGTCGCAGATTGCGGAAGCTGGCGTCGGAGCGCTCGTCTACATGCGCCAAGAGGGTCGAGGGATTGGGTTAATCAACAAGCTGAAGGCCTATCGTCTTCAAGACAACGGTTTGGACACAGTGGAGGCGAACAACGAGTTAGGTTTTCAGACTGATTTGCGTCACTACGGCGTGGGTGCGCAGATCTTGCTAGATCTTGGGATTCGGAAGTTAAAGTTTCTGACTAACAATCCGAAGAAGGTGGCGGGTTTAGAAGGGTTCGGCCTTGAGATGGTGGAGCAGATCCCCCTCTCCCCTCCCGCCAACGATCACAACCGGAAGTACCTTGCGACCAAGCGCGATCGGATGAAGCATCAGATCGAGTTGGATGGTGAGGAAGACGATGCGGGGTTAGTCGGGCCGGCCGGTTGCTAGTCGGCGACGGACGCCCTTGGGTGGTTGATCATGACCGATGTTGAGAAACGAGCTGGTGAGTCGTCAGCGGAGTATTTGGATGGTTCGGGTTTGAAGATCGGAATTGCGGTTGCGCGGTTTAATTCGGATATCACGTTCAAGATGCGAGATTTGTGTCTTGCGCGGTTGGTCGAGTTGGGTGTGATTGTTGAGGAGTCACACGTATTTGAGGTGCCGGGGTCGTTTGAGCTACCGTTGGCGGCGCGGGCTCTGCTCGACCCGCCAGTTCAATCGGACGCGGTGGTCGCAATCGGCGCGGTAATCCGCGGGGAGACGGACCACTATGAACATATTGCGAATGCGGCTTCGCAAGGGTTGCAGCGGGTGTCAGAAGACTCGCTGAAGCCAGTCATTTTTGGGGTGTTAACGACGGATACGGTAGAGCAGGCGGTCGCACGGATTGAGCATGCGCGGGGCTATGCGGATTCGGCCGTTGAGATGGCTAATCGGTTGAAGGGGTTGCGAGGGAGGCCGAGGGGGATTGGGTTGGTGTGAGGGGCATCCTGACTCAATCAAACGGGAATTATGCACTTGATACAAGGTTGATTGGCTGCTAAAATCAGGTTGTCGGCTTTGAAGACACCCCTGCGATGCGATCCAATTCACGCTTCGCACGCTTGCCGAACAGCTTCTCCGCAACGTCGTGATCGTTCTTAGCCGCGATGTTCCGAGGCAAACGACGCTTCTTTTTCCGAGACCCTAGCATGACAGTCAACCTACTAGACATAATAGACGACTTCGGCACCGATGAAAAGTGCCGAGAGCTACTCGAAGACCTGCGATGGCCCAACGGTGTCGTGTGCCCGAAGTGCGGATCAGTCAGCATCAGCGAACTCAAGAAGCGTCCGGTGTTCGACTGCAACGACTGCCGCTACCAGTTCTCCGTCACCGCGGGAACTATCATGCACGATTCCCATCTGCCCTTGCGCAAGTGGTTCATCGCGATCTACCTGATGTGCGAGAGCAAGAAAGGAATCTCAGCCCTTCAGATGCAACGCACGCTGGGCGTGGCGTACCGCACCGCGTGGTACCTCTGCCACCGCATCCGCGAAGCCATGGGCAACGACCCCTTCGACGGTCCCACGCTGTTCGGCGTGGTGGAGGTCGACGAAACGCTGATAGGCGGCAAGACGCGTGGCAAGGGTCGTGCCTACAAGGGCAACAAGACGTGGGTCGCAGGGGCCATCCAGCGCGGCGGCGGCATCCGTCTGGAAATCATCCCGAACACGCAGAAAAACACTCTGCATGAATTCGTGGACCGCACAGTTACGGAAGACGCGGAAACCATCTACACGGACGAGTGGCGCGGCTACATCGGCATTGAAGACGAACACACGCGTCACGAGACGGTGAACCACTCAGCCGAGCAGTGGGTCGTAGGCGATGTGCACACAAATTCCATCGAGGGAGTGTGGGCACTGTTCAAACGGTCGATTGCAGGTTCGTTCCACAAGGTCTCGGCCAAGCACCTTGACCGCTACGTCGAGGAACTGGAGTGGCGTTTCGGCAATAAGGACAACGATCACATCTTCGTGGACACTCTCCGCCGCATCGTCGCCACTGGCAACCTCACCTACCGCGAATTGGTCAGTTGACTGGGATTATGCCGTAGGCGACCCCTAGGAACGTAAGGGCACACGAGCCGACGACAGCGAACACGAGCGCTGCAAACCATTCTCTCGGGTCGGTGATGACATCGGCAAAGGATTTGCTGTTTCTATTCTTTGGCATGATGCGATTATAGCGCGGCACATGCGCCAGTCTTCGCCTTGTTGTAGCATTCGTCTCGCCACGGTTCCGTAATTCTCTACGGGTCTAACTTCTCGTGGGCATGGTATCCCCGTGCCCCCTGAGCAGACTCTGTAGAGAAGGAACCGTGGCAGGTTACATGCTCACACGGTCTCTAGGGGGCTCCCAGTGTTTATTCGATCAGTCGCGGTGGTAGCAACGGCATTTCTGATGGTTATGGTGATTTCGTGCGGAGGCGATCAGGAACCTAAAGAGGAACCGAATGCAACTCAGACTGTTCCCGTGGCAACACCTGAAACGGCTCCCACATCGGCTTTTGACATCTTGGAAATCGAACAGTTCGGGTCCGCAGCCGAGCTGACTGAACTGGCCAAATCCAGCGTCGTCAAAGTACTCACCGGAAGTAGCGGCGGAACAGGGTGGGTCTACGAAGTCAAGGATCGAACGGCGTACGTCATCACGAACGAACACGTGGTAGGAAGCAACCCGTCGTTCATCGATGTCGTGTTCGATGGTGAGCGTAAGGGCGAAGGGCAACTAATAGCGGCTTCTGACGCGTACGATCTTGCGCTGATCTCAGTTTGTTGCAGTTCGAGTTTCAAAGCCTTGCCGTTGGCAGGCAGCGATGAAATCCAAGTCGGCGAAGATGTCGTCGCATTGGGATTTCCAGATCGCGGCGGAGTGGTTGAAAGTCTCAGCGTGTCCGTGGGCATCGTCTCGTCGTACGACTACAGCGATCCGTTGGGTATCTGGGTGGTGCAGACGGACGCGGCGATCAATCCCGGCAACAGCGGCGGCCCCATGTTGAACGAAGATGGGCGAGTCGTAGGAGTCGTTTCCTTCGGGTTCAAGGACAGCCAGAATCTTGGTTTCGGCATCGCGCCGCGGACGATCAGGACGTTCCTGAGCGGGTCGGGTCAGCAGTTGATGGCCACAGCGGTACCCGCACCTACAAACACGCCTGAACGGACCAACACCCCTGGTCCGTCACCTACACCGACGCTTAGTCCTACGCCAACGCTCACCCCCACGCCGACTGAAACGCCAACAGTCACTCCCACACCAACAATCACTCCTACACCCACGAACACTCCCACACCAACACCAGTGCCTACGCAGACACCCGTCGCGACGTCGACGCCAGTTCCCACGCCAACGCCGGTGCGACCCGTTCCGCTCACTTGGAATCACCCCGATGTCTGGCTGGATGTTGATGCGGCCGCGGCCGCCGCTCAAGACGGCTTTCAAGTTATTTGCGATTCGGATTACCCGTTGAGAGAACGCGACCAACTCCCAGCCATGGGGTATGTCGCCGTTGAAGTAGCAGAACACGTCACGCTACGCGACAGCGTTTTGAACGAAGAATACGATCACGGGAGATGGATCCAATTACCGAGTAATCCAAGGTTGACGTTGTGCGTCGAACTGAGTCAACACGTTGAAATGCTCCTGCGTCGCGACAACGATCACGGAGGTGTCGGGTTGGATCTGAAACCTGGACGGACCGCTCTCCGTGACCTTGATGAAACGTTGCCTGGATGGGGCGGCTACTCCGTGTATTTCCGATGCGCTGGGACCTGTCCCAAGAGCCTTGAAGATAGGACAAGCTTCAGTGTGCTGATCTATTCGTTGTCGAGCCATCCGACAATCGACCACTGGGTCGCGATGGAAAAGGCGCGGGTCGCGGAACTTTCAGAGGTTCTGAGGGTGATCGCCCACAACATTAACTGGTGGTGGGAACGGATGGATCAGGGACACCCTGAGTATCAGTCGGAAATCGACGATCTGGACCGTCAATGCGACAGAGCGCTTGAAGTAGTCGCCGAACTGGATGAACTGGGCGCTATTGTTGACCCCGTGTGGTTCGAGGTGTGCGGCGAATGATGTTCAGAACGTGAAGATGGTTACTGGGCGTCATCAGGGCTTTCGACGAATTTGCGGTAGACCTCGTGAGCGCCTTCGGTATCTCCGAACTTTGCATACGGGAGCAATTCGCCCAAATATGCTATCCACGTGTTCATTGATGTGAGATCGAACGCCATTCGAGGTGTCTGTATGCCTAGTGGTTCAAGTTGGCGAGACAGAGCACGGAGGCTCGCCTTTACTCGCCCAAGGTTGTAAGTCTCATGCAACCTTACGACCGCCAACACAAGCAGATTGGAGCGAGTCACTCTGATTAACCGCAGATTCGCTCGGATGCTCGGCGCAAGCGCCTTGAATGCTTTTGCCTCGCGTGACAACTCTGAAGAGTTAGGAACATCAACAAAACCCTTTAGGAACGGGACACGCACTAACCATTTGGGAGGAGCAGCTTCAGCGAACAAAAACACAAGGATTGCGATGATTGCTGGCGGTAAGGCAAACCAGAGTATCATTATCTGCGTCGACGTTAGAGTCAATCCAAACACCGTCTCGCGCGCGGTCTTGTAATCGTCTGGGACAGCGAACCATCCAAGTATGTCGATTACCCGTTCTGGCAACGTCCAGAGACAGAATTTGACGACCTTCCATTTCATCCCACATCATCATAGCGCCAAACCTAACCTTGTGTCAAGTGCATAATTTCCAATCAAACATGTTGGTCGCCAATGAAAATAACTGGTTTCTTCGTCACAAAGACTTTCTTTCGTCGGGTTGAAGCGGCCTCCCCACGGCGCGCCAATCTTCCTTGGGCTATGTCGTTTTTGATGATGTCGGCCAATCGCATGCTGGAAATCTTGATCCCGCTTGTGGTTATCCCAAACGACGGTGGGCAATATATCGTCCCGTCATTTACCTTAATGAAAACGTTGTGTTTATTTTCATGTGCGTCGGAGACGTTCGTAGTTTTCGTTTCAGGCAAAACCACGCCATTGACCTCGAATTGACGCATCCGATCGCGGAAGTTTTCGTGGGCGATTTCAATCAACTCGGGGTTGTCCCAATCGCCTTTGTCACTCACGGTCAAGAAATATACTTCATCCCTGTCGATGAAGCAATATGCCCGTTCGGGTCCTCGTACTCTGATCGTGTTAGGAACAAAATGAAAATGATGAATATCCCAGTGATTTAAAAGTTTGTCGGTGTAGTCATGATTAATTTTCGCGCTCAACCACTTCGTGAGGTCGTTTCCGGCTTCAATGTCCTTCCGTATAGCTTCGAATCCGGATTGGTATTTCTTAGGCACCATTAGCTTCTTCTTCGGCAAAAAAACCCGTCTCACTCGCTCCACAGGTGATCTGCTTAGTTGATCTATGTGTTGGGCTAGGGTTTCGTTGTCGTCACCCCACAAATCGCACACATGGTCCAACCTGTTGGCGGTTTCGAGGATGAGTTCCCGAGACGGTTCGAAGGCGGACAATTTGGCTGCAAGCGCGACGCCAAGGTAACTTGAAGGACCAGGATTATCAACTGTGACTGCGCGCGGAGATTCAGGCAGATTTTGGTTCGGCATTTATTCTGCTCCATAGTTCATTGGGACGCAGAGATTTAACTCGCCTGCGCCATCACATCGACTAGTTCTTGAACGGCGTCAGCGGAGGCTTGGAGGGCGGTTTGTTCTACGTCGTAGAGATCTACTTCGATGATTTCTTCGACACCGCCGGCTCCTAGCTTGACGGGGACGCCTACGTAGAGGCCGTTGATGCCGTATTCGCCTTCTAGCATGGCGGCGCAGGGGAGGATTTCTTTGCGGTCGAGGAGAATGGCTTCGACCATTTGGGCGGCTGCCGCTGAGGGGGCGTAGTAGGCGGAGCCGGTTTTGAGTAGGGCCACGATCTCGGCGCCGCCGTCGCGGGTGCGTTGGACGATCTCTTCTAGACGGTCGGCTTCGATGAGTTCGGATACGGGGACGCCGCCGACGGTTGTGGCTTTGATGAGTGGGACCATGGTATCGCCGTGTCCGCCGAGGACGTACGCGGAGACGTTGGTTACGGAGACGTTGAGTTCTTGGGCGAGGAAGGTGCGGAAGCGTGCGGTGTCGAGGATGCCGGCCATTCCGACGACGCGGGTCTTGGGGAAGCCGCTGACTTTCTGGGCGAGTTGGACCATGGCGTCGAGTGGGTTGGAGACGACGACGATGACGCAGTTGGGCGAATGTTTGACGACCTGTTCGGTGACAGATTGCATGATGCGCATGTTGGTTAGGAGGAGGTCGTCACGAGACATTCCGGGACGTCGGGCGATGCCGGCAGTGATGACAACGACGTCGGAGTCGGCGGTTGGTTCGTAGTCGTTGGCACCGGTGATTTGTGCGTCGGTGCCGAGAACTGGTCCGGACTCGAGGATGTCGAGGGCTTTGCCTTGGGGCATGTCTTCGACGACATCGACTAGCACGACATCGGCGTAGCCGCGCTCGTAGATTCGTTGTGCTGTCGTTGCGCCGACGTTGCCGGCTCCTACTACGGTTGCTTTGAAGCGCATGTTATTTTTGGGTCTTTCTTTTGATTTGTGTCGGTTGCTTGACGTTCGGGCGCATCACCGCCCCCTCTGGATTCCGGCTTTCGCCGGAATGACGTGGCTTTTGCTTGCGTCTCAGAGGTAGAGGGGAGATTTACGAGGCGTCGACGTAGCCTTGCCATTTGGCTTCTAGGTCAGGGTCGTTTACCGCGTCGGCGACGTAGGCTCCGTATTCGTCTCCGGTTGCGCCAGTGTCGCGGCCTGTCGTGACGATCTTGCGTTCGTATTGGCCGCAGACTTCCAGCGCCATGTCGAGTCTCCGTCCAAGGTCGGCGTAGCCGATGTGCTGGAGGAGCATGGCGGAGGCTTTGAGCATGGATGAGGGGTCGGCGTATTGGGCGCGGCCTTCGGTGACCATACGGGGTGCGGAGCCGTGGATGGCTTCGAACATGGCGTATCGGGCGCCAATATTGGCGGCACCTGCGGTTCCTACACCACCTTGAATCTCGGCGGCTTCGTCGGTGAGGATGTCGCCGTAGAGGTTTGGCATGACTAGGACTTGGAAGTCGGAGCGTCGGGCTCGGTCGAGGAGCTTGGCGGTCATGATGTCGATGTACCAGCTATCCCACTCGATGCTGGGATACTCTTTGGCGATGCGTTCCGCGACCTGCAGGAAGCGTCCGTCGCTGAGTTTGACGATGTTGGCCTTCGTTACCACGGTCACGCGGTCGCGGCCGTTCTGCTTGGCATGCTCGAAGGCAGCGCGGATGATGCGCTCCGACCCGGGTTCTGAGATTAGGCGAAAGTCGATGGTGAAATCTTCGGTGACATCGATGCCGTCGGAGCCGAGGGCGTAGAGGTCTTCGGTGTTCTCTCGGAAGAACATCCAGTCGATGCCCTCGGATGGGACGCGGACGGGTCGGACGTTGGCGAAGAGGTCTAGCTCTTTTCGCATGCCGACATTCGCCGACTCCAGATTTGGCCAGCCGTCTCCCTTCTCTGGCGTCGTCGTCGGACCTTTCAGTGTGACATCGCACTCCTTGATCTCCGCCAAAACATCGTCCGGAATCGACTGCAGATGCGCCGCGCGATTCTCGATGGTCAGACCTTCGATGTTTCGAAACACGACCCGACCGCTCGCCACCGCGTCGCCAAGCAGACGCTCCAAAACGCCCCGCGCCGATTCAGTTATCGCCGGCCCGATCCCATCACCACCGATGAGTCCAATCTCAATTGTGTCGAGCGCGCTGTAGTCGACGGCGCCGGACGATTCCTTCATTGCTTCGACACGTAGAATCTGCTTTTCGAGTAGCTCGCCGAAGTGGTTCTTGGCGCGCTCGATTGCGGCGTTTTGGGCTGCGTGTTGCATTCAGAGTTCCTCTGGGATGGCGGGATCACTCCCACTTGTGTGGTTTGCCTTCTTTCGGCAGCAATTTTCCAGTGTCTTGCCGAATTGCGTGGGTTTGCTCGGTTTTGTTTGCGTTTTTGGTGGTGACGTATCGGACGCCGTCAATGCCTTGGGCGCCGATGGCTTCGATGTGACCAATGGCAACGAAAAGGACGTCGGCGGCTTCGTTGCAGATCGCGGTGGTGTCGTTTTCGTCGACAGCTTCGGCGAGTTCGCGCACCTCTTCGGCGAGGATTGCTTTGCGGCGGTCGATGATGTTGGCCGGGCTGGTGTCTTCGAAGTGGCCGGAACCGAAGCCCCATCGGTTATGGAAGTCCCAGACCTCGCGAGCCATTTCAGATACCGCTTGCACGAACTCCTCTTCCCCAATAGTGTTTGGTGCGTAGCGGGGTTGATCAGTGGTGCTCACAGGGGGATATTCCCGTGTTTCTTCGCGGGCATGTCGTCGACTTTGTTGGCGAGCATCTCGAGGGCGTCAATAACGCGGGCTCGGGTGTCACGCGGGTCGATGACGTCGTCGATGTAACCGCGGTTTGCGGCGACGTATGGATTTGCGAACTGGTCGCGGTAGTCGGCAACGAGTTCTTGCCGTTTGGCGTCGGGGTCATCCGCGGCGGCGATATCGCGCCGTGCGATCACGTTTACGGCGCCATCGGGTCCCATAACGGCAATCTCGGCGGTGGGCCATGCGAGGTTTACGTCGCAGCGTAGTTCTTTGCTTCCCATGACGATGTAGGCGCCGCCGTATGCTTTGCGGAGGATGATGGTGATTTTGGGGACGGTGGCCTCGGTGTAGGCGTAGAGCATCTTTGCGCCATGACGGATGATACCGCCTTGCTCTTGCGCGGTGCCGGGCATGAAGCCGGGAACGTCGACGAGCGTGATGATCGGAATATTGAAGGCGTCACAGAAGCGTACGAATCGGGCGCCTTTGTCGGAGGCGTCGATGTCGAGGACGCCGGCGAGTTCTTTGGGTTGGTTAGCGACGATGCCGACGGTCGAACCGGCCATGCGACCAAACCCGACGACGATGTTTCGAGCAAACTCGGCGTGGACTTGCATGAATTCGCCATCGTCGACGAGTTCTTCAACAACATCCAATACGTCGTAAGGCATGTTGGGATCGTCGGGGATGACGGTGGCGAGTTTTGCGGGACGGCGGTTAGTGGGATCTTCGCAGGGAACGGTTGGTGGCGAAGATGCGTTGTTGGAAGGCAGGAGATTCAAGAGGCGTCTGACTTGTGCGTAGCAGTCATCTTCGTCTTGGGTGGCATAGTGGGCGACGCCTGAGGTTGTGGCGTGCATTCCAGCACCACCGAGGTCCTCGTGGGTGACGTCTTCGCCGGTCACGGATCGAACGACATCGGGGCCCGTGATGTACATCTGCCCTATCGACTCGACCATGAAGATGAAGTCGGTCATTGCGGGCGAGTAGACGGCGCCGCCTGCAGAGGGTCCGGCGATAACGGTGATTTGGGGGATCACGCCGGAGGCTAACGTGTTGCGACGGAATATCTCGCCGTAACCGGATAGGGAGTCGATGCCTTCTTGGATGCGCGCGCCGCCGGAGTCGTTGATGCCGACAACCGGAGCGCCGACTTTGATGGCGTGGTCCATGACTTTGGAGATTTTCTGGGCGGCGATTTGGGAAAGGGAGCCGCCAAGAACGGTGAAGTCTTGGGCGTATCCGAAGACCGTGCGGCCTTCGACCTTGCCCCATGCGGTGACCACGGAGTCGCCTTCGAAGCGTTGCTTGTCTAGTCCGAGGTCGGTGGATCGATGGGTATTGAAGGTGTCGATCTCGGTGAAATTGCCGTCGTCGAAGAGTTTTGACAGGCGTTCGCGGGCGGTAAGCTTGCCACGTTTTTGCTGTGATTCGATGCGTCGTTCGCCACCGCCAAGTTTGGCCGTCGCGCGCCGTGATGCCAACGCGGAAAGACGGCTTTCGAACCCGTTAGACGCAGGTGGTATGTCGGCTTGGTTTGTGATCTCTCTTCGCCTCCGTGCAACCAATAAATCGGTTATCGGCGTAAACGTCGAATTCATCCGTGTGCCAACTTAGAATCCTAACTTATCGACGCAAATTCGCGGTGAGCCACATATCAACCTGTGCTCTATTGGTATTGCCATTGGGAACTGAAAAAACACAACGCCACCCAGCCCTTCAGATCGGGGGCGCGATATTTGATTGGGGTTCACGGACGTACATCATGGGCATCCTCAATGCCACGCCGGATTCGTTCTCTGGGGATGGCACGATGCGCAACGGCGTGGATTGGGTAACAGCATCGATCGACTTTGCTCTTCGAATGGAAGACGAAGGTGCCGATATTATCGACATCGGCGGCGAATCGACGCGCCCATCGTCTGTTTACCCCGACGCTCGACCGGTTTCGGCCGATGAAGAACTCGAGCGCGTCTTGCCGATCATTTCGGCACTCAAGGCTCGGTGCGATGTCCCTATCAGCATCGACACGCGCAAGTCGGCCGTTGCGGATGTCGCATTGGCGGAGGGTGCGAGCATGGCGAATGATGTCTCGATGCTCTCCGACCCGTTGATGGCTGATGTAGTTGCGAAACACGACGCGCCGATCGTCATTAGCCACATTCGACCCCGCGCTCAGTACGACGATGTCGTTGCTGAAATATGTTCCGAGCTATCCGATGCCATCACCCGCGCGCTTCATTCTGGTGTCGATGAATCGCGGATCATCATCGATCCGGGCATCGGTTTTGCGAAGAATGCGACTCATAGCCTAGAGGTCTTGCGTAACCTCGGTGTAATCAAACGCAACCTTGGGAATCGACCGATGCTGATCGGAGCGTCACGCAAATCGTTCATCGGCGCCATTCTTGATGCGGAGCCGGGTGACCGTGTCGAGGGTAATGCGGCATCGACTGCGCTCGCTGTGGCCTCAGGTGCCGACATCATTCGCGTCCACGAAGTGCGCGAAATGGTGCGCGTTGCAAAAGTGGCCGATGCCATCGTACGCGGTTGGGAGCCAGCATCGGTTTCACAAACCAGTGAACGCGTCCGCCGCGCGGTCGAAAGGGCAACCTGATTGGGTTCGCAAATCGAACCGAAGACCGTCTACATCGGCCTCGGTAGCAATCTTGGCGATCGCGTCGCCAATCTGCGAGCCGCCATCAACGCAATTCAACATCTCGGTGATTCAATTGAGTTGTCAGCGGTTTACGAAACCGAGCCGTTCGGTGTCGACGAGGACCAACCGAAATATCTCAACATGGTGATGGCGATTCGAACCGATTCGTGTGCGGCTGGGCTACTGTCCGAATTTCTGGACATCGAACGCGCTCACGGGCGCACTCGAAATCGCCCGAACGAGTCGCGTACGTTGGACATCGACATCCTGATGTACGGTGACCGAGTCCTCGACACTCCTGAACTGGTGCTGCCACATCCCAGAATGCATGAACGCGCATTTGTCATGCTTCCGATCTCAGAGATCGCGCCTCAAGCGGTGCATCCGACGCTCAAAACCACAGTGTCCGAAATCGCCGCCGAACTGAGCGACCAAGGCGTCTACCGCGTTGGCGAGATCGACGAACTGGCGGACTCACGAAGTCGTTAGTTGTTCTCTTGCAAGGCTTGAATGAAGATGTACGCAGCTATAACGATGAAGATCGCCCATATCAAGATGCGAGGGCTAATGTTCTTGAACACCGATGAATCTAGCAATGTGGTAAGGCCTACCCGATGAGCGAAGGGCCGTTCTCAGCAATCGTATCCGACATCGACGGGACGCTGTTGTCGCGAATAAATGGCAACATCTCACCGCGCCTCAAGGCGGCGGTTGCAGAGGTGACTCGTCGTGGCATTCCATTCTCGATTTCGACCGGGCGGATGCGTCGATCTGCCCGGCATGTCCACGAGGAGATCGGCGCGAACGCGACGATGATGTGCTACCAAGGCGCCATGGCGATCGATGCTTCGACCAACACTGTGCTTAGACACGAAAGGCTCGACGAAGAGACTGCAGCGGCGGCGATCGCGTTTTTCAAGGAGCGCGATCTCGACATTCGCGTTTACGTCGATGACGATGTATTCGTTTCGAAGCTGAACGACGTTGATTTCGACTACGTCCAACGGCACAGATCTAAGTTGGTTAAGGTTGGCGACCTGTTTCCCCTAGCGGCTCGTGAACCGACCGTCGTATTGGGCATATGCAACCCCGGCGAGATGGGCGAGCATGTTGATGACGCAACCAGCCTCCTCGGGAAATCGGCGGAGGTTACTCGTTCGTTGCCGCACTTCTGCGAAGTTGGATCGCCACTTGCCGGAAAAGTCCGCGCCCTCCATTGGCTGGCCGAGCGGCACGAATTGGAGCCATCGGACTACATCACTTTTGGCGACGGTCTGGGCGACCTCGAGATGACGCGATGGGCCGGGCGAGGCTACGCGGTTGGTGATGCCCACCCGATGGTGATTGATGCTGCGGGGGACCACATACCCGGTCCGGACAGCGAGGGAGTGGCGAAGGAGTTGGAGCGGTTGAGTGGGGGTGGGTTGTTGAAACCGACCAGTTGAGGATGCTTGGTTTGTCGGAACGGGGATTCTTGCGATTATCGGAGGGATTCTTGGGATTCGCCGTTGGTTGTTGGTGGATTGCGCCCGACACGGGGTATGTGGCTCCGCTAGGCGGCGATAATCGGGGTGTGCGGATGCCTTCGTCGCGGGTGGTCTTCGGTAGTGGTGCGCGATACCCTTGAGTTAACCATGCCGGGCCAACTTTTTACCGAATATTTCCTCACCGACGGAATCAAACAGACGGCCGAGTGGCAGGAAACCGTCCAACACCCGGATGTTCTCCAGGGGTTGCGCGACGCCGTCGCGAATAAGTTCGAAAAGATCGATCTTTTTGACAAGCCACAGGAAGCCGAGACCGAGCAGGAACTGATCCTTCCAGTGTTGGAGATTTTGGGCTGGGGTGATCATCTGCCTCAGCAATCTGCCACCGGGGGCGAAGACGTACCCGACAACCTGCTGTTTAGGGACGAAGCTGCCAAAAACCAAGCGGCAGGTGAATCTTCCGCGTCGGCGAAGTTCCGGCACGCCACTGTGGTGCAAGAGAGTAAGCGTCACGGATTAGCACTCGATGAGCGGGAGTCCACGGGCGGCGCCGGACGAGGGCGAACACCGCACGGGCAGATTCTTCGCTACCTTTCATCCGCGGATGTTGAGACAGACGGCAAGATCCGGTGGGGAATCCTGACAAACGGTGTTGTGTGGAGGCTCTACGACCATCGGACACGCCCACGTTCGACGGCGTATTACGAAGCCAATCTCGAAAAAATCCTCGGTGCGGAGAACGAAGACAAGCTGCGGATTTTCTATCTGCTCTTCAACCGCAACAGTTTCGTTCTTCGGGACGGTGCGACGGCGACCTTCCTTGAGACAGCGTTCAAGGAAGGAAGACGTTACGAGGAAGCGGTTGCGCAGGACTTATCAGGAATCGTCTTCGACAAGGTGTTCCCTCTGCTGGTGGCGGCTCTCGCGAAAGGATCGTCTGAAGACCTCGCAGGAGTCCACCGAGCGGCGTTGATACTTCTCTATCGCATTTTGTTCGTCCTGTACGCGGAAGACCGAGAGTTGCTGCCCATCCGCGATCGCCGTTACGCCACTTACAGCATGAGGGTGTTGCTGCGGGATGACATCCGAGAAAAGATGGTCGAGGGCGTCACCTTCTCGTCCAACGCAACGAAATATTACGACAGCCTTGCGACCCTGTTTCGGATCATTGATCAAGGTGACGATTCGATCGGTCTGCCTCCTTACAACGGGGGACTGTTCTCGGATGGCGCGGCTCCGATGTTGAACCAAATGCGCCTCGATGACTCAACTATCGCCCCGATAATCTACACGTTGAGTCACACCAACGGAGATGACGGGTTGCCTCGTTTCATCAACTATCGTGACATGTCCGTCCAACAACTCGGCTCGATCTATGAGCGGTTGTTGGAACGTCAACCGGTCAAGGATGTTGACGGCGAGATATCAATTCGCCCCAACCCGTATGCCCGCAAAGATAGCGGCAGTTTCTTTACGCCGCAGGAGTTGGTGGACCTGATTGTCGACCACACTCTGAAACCGCTCGTCGAGGAACGTCTCGAGACGTTCGAACGGCGTGCCAACGAGTTGGCGAGCGACAAGCGATCCAAGGCGGAACGGCGGATTGAACTGCAGAAACTCGATCCTGCCGATGCGGTACTGGACTTGAAGGTCTTGGACCCTGCGATGGGTAGTGGACATTTCCTCGTGACTGCTGTCGATTTCCTGTCGGACTACATCGCTGAGTTGATTGAATACCTACCCGCAGTTCCAGAATGGTTGGACGGTGATGAGTCGTACGCGTCTCCCTTACTCGCACGCGTGGAGAACATTCGCAACGAGATTACCAACCGCGCCCAGAAGAACCGCTGGAGGTTGAACGAAAACCAATTGACCGACCAGGCGATCATCCGTCGGATGGTGCTTAAGCGCTGCATATTCGGCGTCGACAAAAACTCTCTGACGGTGGAGCTTGCGAAGGTTTCGCTTTGGTTGCACAGTTTCACGGTCGGCGCGCCGCTCTCGTTCCTTGACCACCATTTGCGTTGTGGTGATTCGTTGGTTGGTTTGCGGGTTACGGATATGGTTAGCGAGTTGCAGAGATTGGGCGGTGTATATGCGAGTAGCGTGGTGCAAGGTGCGCAGTCTGCAACGGAAGGGATGATGCAGATCGAGGCGATCTCTGACGCTGATATTTCTGAGGTGGAAGAATCGGCGTCGCTTTTTACGGGGGTTGAGAAAGCGACGGCGGACCTACGGTCTGTGCTCGACTTCGTCTGCGGGGTGCGGTGGATGACTGGAGGGATGAAGGTCAGGGAAAAGACGGCTTTCGAAGCGTCGATCCGACAGACGCTGGTCGATTTTTCAACAGACTCCTACACATTGCTCGCAGACGGCCCGAATGAGTTTGATTCGGATGAACGAGTCGCAAAGTCGAAATCTTGGTCCGAATTCGTTGATGTTTGGAATGAAGCCAAATCAATCGCCGACGAGGAGGGCTTCCTGCATTGGGAGGTGGCGTTCCCGGGCGTTTGGGAGCAATGGCAAGACATTAATCCCGCGGGCGGATTCGACGCGATTATCGGGAATCCGCCTTGGGAACGGATCAAACTGCAAGAGGTTGAGTGGTTCGCAACCCGCGCTCCAGACATCGCGTTGCTATCAACTCCCGCCGCGCGTAAGAGCGCAATTAACGACCTCCGCCAAAAGGACACTGATCTCGCTGACGACTTCAAACACGCAAAATCGCGCGCCGATCAACTGGGACGAGTTATCCGCGGCTCTGGCGACTATCCGCTGCTCGGACGCGGGGATATCAATCTCTACTCGCTGTTTGTAGAGCGCGCCAGAGACCTCATCAAACCTGATGGACTAGTCGGATTGCTCACTCCGTCAGGCATCTTCGGTGGCAAAACGGCTGCGGATTTCTTTAAGCAGATTTCCACGAGTGGCAACGTATATGGACTTTTCGATTTTGAAAACCGAAAAATCTTTTTCAAAGACGTTCACGCGTCATTCAAGTTCTGCGCCTTGATCTTCGGCGGAAGCGATCGTGTCCTCGGCGAAACCAAGTGTGCATTCTTCCTCCACGATACGAACGACATAAACGATCCTGATCGTTGTTTTTCTTTCACTCCTGATGATTTCGCGCGCGTAAATCCCAACACGGGCAACGCACCGGTATTCCGGACGCGTCGCGATGCCGAAATCACGCGTCGCATTTACGAGCGTCATCCAGTCTTGGTAGACCGTTCTGGCCAGTCGCCGAAACAATCATACTCAGTCCGGCACCTTCGCATGTTTGACATGGGCGTGGATTCAGATTCGTTTCAGACTGCAGATAGCCTCGAATCCGAAGGCTATTACAAGGTGTCCGGCAACCGTTGGAAGCGAGCCCAGGAACAGTTTGTTCCTGTTTACGAAGGCAAGATGGTGCAGGCTTACGACCATCGAGCATCCAGCGTTGAAGTAAACCCTGCAAATTTGATGCGATCTGGTGTAGCGGTCGGGGCTTCCGAAACTCAACACCTAGATCCGCGCTGGTCTCCTGATCCACGATTTTGGATCGCCGAAGACTCATTACACGGAATCCAAGACTTGGGTTGGTTTGTCGGGTTCAAAAGAATCACCGGCGCGACGAATAGAAGGACGATGATAGCTGCCATCATTCCGCGGTCTGGGGCTGGTGACACACTGCCATTGTTCAGCGTTCAGAATGACGATATTGTCCAGTACAAGAAAGTCGCGCCGTCGTTTTTGTCGTGCCTGAATTCATATGCATACGATTTTGTCTCCAGACAAAAAACACAAGCTCAACATCTCGATCTCTACATCGTCGAACAAATTCCGGTCGTTGCGTTTGATGACTACACTCGACGTTTCGGCCAAAAGACCGCCGCCGAGATTGTCCAAGACCACGTCTTGCACCTTACCTACACGTCGCACGACATGGAACCGTTCGCGCGGGATCTCGGTTACAACGGCCCTCCGTTCAAGTGGGATACGGAGGAACGTCGCCATTTGCGGGCCCGGTTGGACGCTTTGTATTTCCATCTTTACGGGATTTCGAATGAGGATGCGGAGTATATTCTGAGCACATTCCCGATTGTCCGGCGTGAAGACGAGGCCGAGTTTGGGCGTTATCGCACGAGTGAGATGATTATTGCGTATATGAATGCACTGGCGGCGGGGGATACTGAGGTCGTTGTTGCGGCGTAGTTGCTGATTCCTGCCTACATATCGGCGCGATAGGGCAGGGTTGCAACTTGTCCAACGTTGCGTCTCCTTTGCGCTTGATCGAAGGGGCGGGCGAGTCACAGACTCGCCCGTACAATTTCACGCTGCCACAAAGTGAAAGTTACGGCTCCACCAATATCTCTTTGTCGTAGCGCGCTCGTAACCAGATGTCGCCGTTGATGGCGTCTATGCCCACTATGCCGTAGCCGTGGTCCACCCGATATGGATCGGGGTCGTTGGGGAAGGTGCCGCCGATTTGGATGGCCCAGATCTGGCGTTGCATGCGGGGGAGTCGGGGGAGTAGAGTTCGGAGTTGGTGAGTTCTTGGAGGTACCTCAGGCGCATGTCAGTGGGTTGGGTTACAACCAGTGTGCCAATGAGGTGGAGTGATTGGGGTGGTAGTGTGCTTCTGGCCGGGCGCCCCCCCGGCTTCGCGAAAGGGGGCGTGATGGGGTCACGCGTCGTTACAATGGTTGATGAGCGATGGCAGGTGAGTTTGAAGCGTGTAGGTAAATATGATGAAATCCACGAAGACATCTGATGATGCGATTCCCGCTAAAGTTTCGAAGGTACGGAGATCGGATAACGGCGGGAGTTCTGAAGGATCTGAGACGGAGCGAGTGATGCCGTCGATAGTGGACCGGATCGCCGAGATCAGCGCTCGTGTGCCAATGTCGGATTGGCAGGCAGCACCGACTGATGGAGCAAAAAATCTAAAACACTATCTGTATGGTTGGCCTAAGGATTCCGACACGTGAGTGTCGTGTTCGCGGATTCGGGTTACTGGGTGGCGTTGATTAATCCTTTAGACGCCCTGAGAGCCGTCGCACGCCGGGTGTCTGGGGATCTAGGCCCAAAATTGAGATCGTCACTAGCGAAATGGTGCTGATTGAGGTTTTGAATCACTTCTCTCGTTTAGGACCACGCCTTCGCGGAGCCGCGGTCGACGCCATCGGCGAGATGGTTAATGATCCGAAAGTTGAGGTGGTGGAGTTATCCAGCGCGTTTTTCAACTCTGCATTGGTTCGTTACGCCTCTAGGCCAGACCAACGCTGGAGCTTGGTGGATTGTTCGAGCTTCGTTCTGATGGAAGAGCGGGGCATTCGGGATGCGTTGGCTCACGACATCGACTTTGTTCAGGCAGGTTTCAACGCGTTGTTGCGGTCGGGTTGATGTAGTCGAGAATGTTGGAACGATGGTGCGGGGGTATGACGGGGCTAGGCAATGTTACGGCTCCACCAATATCTCCTCGTCGTAACGCGCTCTTAGCCAGATGTCGCCGTTGACGGCGTCTATGCCCACTATGCCGTAGCCGTGATCCACTCGGTAAGGATCGGGGTCGTTGGGAAAGGTGCCGCCGATTTGGATGGCCCAGATTTGGCGTTGCATGCGCGGGGAGTCGGGGGAGTAGAGTTCGGAGTTGGTGAGTTCTTGGAGGTAGCTCAGGCGCATGTTGCCGACGCGGACGCGGATTTGGTCGTAGCCAGCGAACTCGATGTCTTCAACGACTTCGGCAAGGGAGGCTTTGGCGATATCGATGGCTTCGGCTTGGGTGAGTGGTGGATCTGGGTCGAGGGTCGGCGGCGGTTCTTTGGGATCGCCACACGCGATGACGAACGATGCGGCGATTAGTAAGCCAATCAAAGCGTGCTTGTCGGCCCGCGCGGAGAAGCATCGCAAAACTTGCGTCATTCCCGCGAAGGCAGGAATCCACGTAAAGCCAACAAGCACCCCGTCCCGTCACCGCCCCTCTGGATTCCGGCTTTCGCCGGAATGACGGACTTTTCCAAAGGTCTCGCCTGCGCAGGAATGACGGTTCTGGCACCGCCTGAATGATGGGACTGCGGCTGCGAGTTTCATCAGCTGGCTACCGGTATCGACTCGACTTTGCCGACGATGTCTTTGGTGCCAACGAGGTGTTTGCCGAGTCCTAGCTCCTTGGCATCCATTCCCATCGCAAGGCCGAGGAGTTGCGGTAGATGGAGAATCGGTAAGTCTGCCTTGCCGCGGTTGTTTTGGCGTCGGGCTTTGGGTTGGTAGCCGTCTAGGTTGAGGTGGCAGAGCGGGCACGGGGTGACCATTGCGTCGGCGCCGAGTTCGCTCGCGGTTCCGGTGTGGTTGGCTACCATTCGCAGGGAGTTGCGCTGGTTGATGAGCAGTATCGGGAAGCCGCAGCAGGCGGTCTTGCCGGGGAAGTCGACGACGTTGCCGCCGACCGACTCGATGACGATTTCGAGCGACGTTTGACGTTCCGGGTTTTCGTCGAAGCCCAACGCGTCGGATGGTCGTACGATGTAGCATCCGTAGAACGGTGCTAGGTTGACTCCTGAAAGCTCCTTGACGAACGTCGTTTTGAGTGTCTCAACGCCGATGTCTTCGACGAGGACCCAAAGTAGATGCTTGACCGTTGTGTTACCGCTGTATGAGAGGCCCTCTTCGGCGAGGTAGCCGTTGATCTCTTCGAGATAGTCGGCGTCTTTGCGAACGCGGCGGTCTGCCTGCGCAATTACGCCTTGGCATGTCGAACAGATCGTCATAACCGGCAAACCGAGTTGTTCGGCCATCGCGAGAGTACGGATGTTGAGGATGTCGCCGAGTTTTTGGTCCTTCTCCTGCAACACGCCCGCGCCAGTGCAAGAAGCGCCAGTCAATTCGACCCATTCGATGCCGAGTCGATTCATCACCGCGACCGCAGAGTCGAAGAGCTCGGGTCCCGCTCCACGCGCTACACATCCTGGATAGAAGGCGAATTTCATGAGTTGCGCTCGCTCTCGACTCGTTCGAAGATTCGGGTGATTTTTTCGTTTTCGTCGGCTTTGTGTGGCACTATCGGTGGCATCTTGCCTTTTAGCACCGACTTTACGCCGATCTCGGCGAGGTCGATCAGTCGCGGAATGTTCGTGTAGCCCGCCGATTCAACCGCAAGCCGTGCTTCGTCGAGACGGCCGTGTTTCTTCACCGACTTGGCAAAGGATTCGGTGTGTCGGTAACCAGATGTATTGCGGTTGCCGGCCTCGATGGCCATGTCACGCATCTCCATGATGCGGTCCATCGGCGCGACGTCCTTCGGGCAGACCTCAACGCACTTGAAGCAGCGGGTGCAGTCCCAGATGCCGCCTTCGACTTCGTTGAGTTCCTCGAGGCGTTCGTCACGCTGGCCATCACGCGGGTCTTCAACAAACCGCCAGGCTTTCGCAAGCGCGGCGGGACCGATGAATGCTTCGTCGACTTCCAAGACTGTGCAGTCGGAGACGCATGCTCCGCACATGATGCAGTTCATCGCGGTCAACAGGTTCTCCATCGAATCGTTGTTAACCACGAACTCGCCTTTTTCGGGTACGGCATCGGGTTGGAGATACGGATCGACTTGGCGAATTTTATCGAAGAACGCGTCGAGCGTGACCACGAGGTCCTTGATTACGGCATGGTTGCCCATGGGTTCAATGACGATGGTCGCGCCCTCTTCGGCGACATCGGCGATGCGGGTCTTGCAGACGAGTTTGGCGTCGCCGTTCACGCGCATCCCGCAGGAGCCGCAGATTGAGGCCCGACATGCGCAGCGCAGTGACAGCGTGCCGTCGACCTCTTCCCGGATCTGAATCAGGGCATCAAGAACAGTCGCGCTCGGGTGAAGATCCAGTTCGAACTCGTCCCAACGCCGCTGGCCGGCGGCCATCGTCTCGGGATCGAATCTACTGACCTTTAGTTTCGAAATCATCAGTAAACCCTCTTGACTGGTTCCCACTTGGTAATCGTGACTGGCGATGTCTCAACTCGAACGCCGTCCTCGTTTTCGGGATCGTGATAGGCGAGAGTGTGCTTGAGCCAGTTCTCGTCGTCGCGCTCGGTGATGTCGGTGCGAAAGTGCGCTCCCCTGCTCTCCTTGCGCGTCAACGCCGAATGCACAATTGCCTTGCCGACGTCCGCCATGAACTCCATCTCGAGCGTAAAGATGAGGTCTGTGTTGAATACTTTGCCTTTGTTCTGAATTGCGATCTTCGGCATTCGTTCGCTGACGTTGCGGATGGCGGCCTTTGCACCTTCCATTGTCGCCTGATCGCGGAATACGCCGATACCTTTCGTCATCTCGTTTGCCATGTAGTTTCGGACTGCGGCCCAGTTTTCGTTTGGTTCGCGATCCATGAGCGATTGAATACGCGCTTTGGTCGCGTTGAGATGCTCATCTGAGCCGGAACCGGCGTCTACTGACTTGATGTAATCGGCGGCATGGACCGCTGATCGTCGGCCGAAAACCACGGTGTCGAGTAAGGAGTTGGCGCCCAATCGGTTGGCACCGTGGACACTGACGTTGGCACATTCACCAGCAGCGTAGAGACCCGGAACCGTGGTTGCACCATTAACGTCGGTTTTGATGCCACCCATGATGTAGTGCACACCGGGACGCACGGGCACGGGTTGCTCAGCAAGATCGATTCCCAGGAATTCGACGGCTACTTCTTGGAGATAACCGAGGCGGTCTTCAATGAACTCGCGACCGAGATGTCGGAGGTCGAGCAGGACGTTCCCGTCGATTCCTCGGCCTTCGTTGATCTCCGTCTGCTCAGAGCGCGACACAACGTCCCTAGACGCTAACTCCTCGTATTGCGGAGCATATTTCAACATGAAGCGATCGCCTTCAGAGTTGAGGAGATGCGCGCCCTCTCCGCGTGCGGCCTCGGACATCAGTATGCCGGTCCGCGCCAACGTGGTCGGGTGATACTGGACCATCTCCATATCCATCATTGGGACCCCGGCACGCCACGCGAGAGCGAGGCCATCGCCGGTGCAGATGATGGCGTTGGTGGAAGGTTCAAATACTCTACCGGCACCACCCGCCGCCATGATCACTGTCTTCGCCCAGATCGAATGCAAGGTGCCGGACTTGATGTCCAAGGCTACGACCCCGACGCAGCGACCATCTTCGATTATCAGGTCAGTGACGAACCACTCTTCATACACATTCAGTCCATGCTTGAGCGCTTGTTCGTAGAGCACATGCAGAATCGCGGATCCGGTGATGGCTCCTACAAAGAAAGTCCTCGCAACTAGCTGACCGCCGAACCGTCGCGTACCCAGCCTTCCGTCCTCGCCACGACTGAAGATGACACCCATCCGTTCGAGTTCGATAACCGCGTCGCCGGCCTCGCTCGACATGATCTCTACGGCGTCTTGGTCTGCGAGATAGTCGCTGCCCTTGATCGTGTCTAGGGCATGCCCTTCCCAGTCATCGCCACGGTCGGTAAGAGGGGCGTTGATGCCTCCCTGAGCGGCGTTGGAGTGACTGCGAACGGGGTGGACTTTGCTGATAACCGCAACGTCCAATCCGAGCCGAGTTGCCTCGACGGCAGCACGCAGACCGGCCAAGCCAGCACCGATTATCAGGACATCATGCTTATACATCCGCTCTCCTAGCATCGTCGAGAAGTGCGGAAGCTCGTGTGACCGCCGCTATTGTCAGCGCATCATCGATTTCGCCATTCATGCACATTTGCCGCAAATCGTCAACGGTCGTTTCTACAACCATGATGTCTTCAAGTTTATCTTGCGGCAAAGGGTCGATTTCGAGACCAGTGGCGACGTATCCGTGGGAGTATTCTTCGCTGTAGCCCGATACTGGGATGAAGCCCCCAATAGAGGTGAGATTCGATGCGCTATAACCCGTCTCTTCACGCAACTCGCGAGCGGCGGTGATCTCCGGGGGCTCGTCCTCGTCCCGGGTGCCCGAAGGTAGCTCCAATGTGTAGGATCCTTGCGCCGGGCGCCATTGCTTAACTAGGAGCACAGTACCTCGTTCGGTTATCGGGATCATAACTGTCGATCCCGGATGAGCGATGATCTCTTTGGTTGCCGGAGGGCGATCACCCATCTTAAGCGTGTCTAGGCGTAACGTCAGTTTTTCACCGCTAAAGATGGTTTTACTGTCGATTAACTCGGTTTTGAGCGGTAGGTTCTCTTCCGTGGGATCAGTCATCTGCTCGACCCCTCTCCACGGCGGACCGCACCAATTCTCATCCCTAGTCGATCCGACAGACCTTCCCAGTACGCGCTCTTATCACCGCGTCGCAAAAACTTTGCTGAATGTTCGCTGCGCGTCAACAGAACCGAACGCCCGGCCTGCATCGTGCGACTGATGTAGCCATCGATCGTCAAGGTGGCGTCGGCGGTTGTGTCCAACGTCAACTCAAGCTCGCTGTTCGAGTCGAGAACTACGCCGCCGAATTGGCTCATGTGCCCGGCGATCGGTTTGAGCAAGAAGACCGACGAGTTTGGGTCTATCACGGGTCCACCGAGTTGAAGGTTGTACCCGGTGGAACCGGTTGAAGTCGATACGATTACGCCGTCGCCGCGGAAGGTAGACAACTCGGCATCGTCAATGACCGCTTTGACCTCGATCATTCGCAGCTCGGCTCCGCGGTGCACGGTCACGTCGTTCAACGCGTGGTACGACGCATTCTCGCCACCGAGAGTGGCCTCGAGCATCGCCCTTTCGTCGATGCGCCCGTTGCCGTCCAGATACCATTCGATTTCGCCGAGTGCGTCGCCTGAATCTATTTCGCTCATGAATCCGACGCGGCCCATGTTCACGCCAAGAACAGGTATACCGTGCAATATTGCCGCATGCATTCCGCGCAGAATCGTACCGTCTCCGCCGATCGTGACGATTAGATCGGTGTTGCGCAGGCGTTCAGCCGTCTCTTCTTGAGCCAGAGTAGCTTCATTGGCATTCCACCAACGACACTGATCCTTGTATTTCTCGGTGATTTGGGCGGCAAGGTCTGCAGCCCGCGGCAACAGGCTGTGGTGGACAATACAGACTTCGTCGAAACTGCTCAAGTTACGCCATCCAGTGGGCGTGTGGACTACGCGGTTTCATGCCAACGGTCCGATCAGACGATGGTTAGTGAATCGTCGATCAACTGCAAGATTAGCCACGGAACAACGCCGAATATTATCGACCCAGCTACTCCGATTGCTACCGCCGCCATCTCGCCATTCTCGGGTTTGATCGGTTCGGAATCCTTCGCTTCACCGAACAAGATTAATCCTACGATTCTCAGGTAGTAGTACGCGGCAATGACGGTGTTGATCACCGCGACGACAGCGAGCCACACCAAGCCTTGATCGACCGCCGTGCTGAACACGACCGCTTTCGCCATGAAACCTACCGTGGGTGGCATGCCCAGCAACGATAGCAATCCGATCACCATGAGTACCGCCAAGACCGGCGACCTTTTCACGAGTCCGCTCAATCCGTCGATCGTGTCGTCACCAGTACGGTGAATTATGGCGGTGAAGGCGAGGAACACGGCGAGGTTAGTGAAGGCGTAGCCGGCCAAGTAGTACATGACGCTCTGCGGGCCCGATGTCGTGCTCCCGCTAGAAGACGCAACCGACACCGCGGCGAAACCGACCATGATGTATCCGGCTTGGGCGATGGTCGAATAGGCCAGCAATCGCTTCATATTGGTTTGCGACAGAGCCAACAAGTTGCCGACCGTCATGCTCGCGGTCGCTATTACTGCGAACAGTATCTGCCAGTCCTGTGCTACTGTCTCGAATCCGGACAACGAGTAGAGCAGCCGCATGAGCACCGCAAACGCCGATGCCTTCGACGCCACTGACAGGAACGCGGCGACGGGAGTCGGTGCTCCTTGGTAAACGTCCGGCACCCACATATGCCACGGTGCGATCGCCATCTTGAAACCGAAACCAGCAACAATCAGCAAAACCGCGAACATTACGGCTAACGACCCAAATGGGACGCCAGCTTCGAACGGGAGCGCGGCCAGTCGCACAACGATCTCGTCGATCCTCGTCGCACCGGTGTAGCCATAAAGGAAAACGAGGCCGAACAGTAACAGCGCTGTGGAGAGCGCAGACAATATGAGAAACTTAGCGCCCGCCTCGATCGAGAAACCGTCACGTCGCAATGCCGCGAGCGCAATTGCCGGTAAGGCAGTCGTTTCGAGTGCGACATAGATCGTGATGAGTTCGCTTGCACCGACTAGCAGCATCATTCCCGCGGCTGAGATAAGTAGCAACGAGAAGAATTCACCGAGCGAATCTTTAAACTGCGCAAGATATGGCACTGATGCCAAGAGCACTGCGGCCGTCGCTCCAATGATCAGGAATTGGAAGAACAGCGTAAAGCGGTCAGCGGTGAAGCTGCCGTAAACGACAGCGTCGGACGTCGAATCGCCGATCCAACCAAACCACAGATTCAGTGCAAAGAATGCGGGTGCTACGAGACCGATGACGGCGATCCATGACAGCGCGCGTTTGCTTCCGTATCGTCTTCCGCCGAACATGTTTTCGGCAAGGAGCGCGTCCGCCGACAGCAACACTATTGCTAGCGTCGCCATCGCGATGACGGGCGATAACGCCCAGTAGTCCTGAGCAACCACTAGCGAAGTATCCCTTCAATGCCGATCTTGAAAACGTCGACGATCGTCTTGGGCCAGATGCCAACCACGAAGATTGGAATCGTCAAGGCCAGTATCGGAATAAGATCTAACGGCTCCGCATCGGTCAACTCTTCAAACTTGTCATCGGGGATCCCACCCTCTGGCGGTTTCGATCCGAAGAATGTTCGCTGAATCATCCAAAGGACATATCCCGCCGCCAGCACGACTCCGAACGCGGATATGCTCGCCGCCCACGGCCACACTGGGAATGCGTTGAGGAATACCATGATCTCGGAGACAAAGCCAGACAACGCAGGCAATCCCAGCGAAGCGAATCCGGCGACGAAGAAGAAGATTCCGATGACTGGCATCTGTCGCCACAATCCGCCCAGGTGCGGAATGTGTCGGGTGTGCGTCCGATCGTAGGCCATTCCGACCACCAAGAACGCCAATCCAGTGATCGTGCCGTGCGTGAACATCTGCAACGCGGCACCGTTGATGCCGCCCAACTGTGTTGCCGCGTCACGATCTCCGCCAAAGAACAACGTATCAAGTGCGAACACATCCAGCAGCCAACCGATGACACCACCCAGCTGTGGGCTTTCAGCGCCGCCGATAGCGGTCAAACCCAGCAGCACAAAACCCATGTGGCTCACCGATGAATAGGCGATCAAGCGCTTCATGTCGGTCTGCCGGACGGTGACGATAGCACCGTAGACCACGCTGACCGCAGCGACCACCGAAAGGATCCCGGCCGCGTCGTGCACGGTAAAGCCGTTCGTTTCCTGGAAAAAGCCGATGTTAATGCGGATCATGCCGTAACCGGCCATCTTCAGAAGTACGCCGGCGAGCATCACGCTGACCGCCGTAGGAGCGTCCGTGTGGGCATCGGGAAGCCAGTTATGGAGGGGCCAAACAGGCAGTTTCACGGCGAACGCGATTAGGAAGAAGGCGAATATCAAAGATGCAGGTGCTATCAGGTCGACACCGGCGATTTGTTCTGCGATGCCAACGATCCCAAGCTGTGGTATCGCCACCATCGTCAATGTGTCCACGGCACCGGTCAGATAGACGGCGAAGATGCCGACGAACATGAATGCGCCGCCCGCGAGGGTGAAGAGCACGAACTTCATCGCCGAGTAGCGTGGACGGCCTGAACCCCAGACCGAGATGAGCATGAACATGGGAATGACTTCGAATTCAAAGAAGACGAAGAACAACAGCAAGTCGAGGCTGACGAAAACTCCCATGACCGCCGATTCCAACAGCAATAGCCAGATGAAGTATTCCGACACACGCAACCCGATGTTCCGTGAAGCGAATGCCGCAGCCAATCCCAATATGCCGGTCAGCAACACCAGCGGAGCGCTCAATCCGTCTACGCCTAGCAGGTACGACGACTTTATGGTCTCTGCGGACAACCAGCCCAAGTGGTCGATGAACTGCACGCCTCCAGCGTCGCGGTCGTAAGCCAGGAAAACGACAAGTGAAAGAATGAACGCAGCGACGGTACTGAGGATGGCAAACCAGCGGATCACCCGGTCCTCTAGATTGAGAGGACGGGCAAGCAGGATGACCAGTGCTGCCAACGCGGGCAGGAACACCGTTACTGTCAATATGCCGTTGAATTCACTCATTCTCTAGATTTCGTCGGTTTATTACTGCGCCACCACCACGAAGATCACGATAGCCACGATCAGTCCAACGACCGACACGATGCCGTATGTCTGGACTTGGCCGTCTTGAACCTTGGCCAACGCTCGGCCCATACGATCGATCCAGCGGTATAGCTGAACGTTGACGTTGTCCAACCCAGAAATGTCGAGTCTGTCGATCAGCTGCGCGAAGTAGCTGTAAAAGCCGCGGGAGACGATCAGATCCTCGTACAACTCGTCGAAGTAGTACTTTCGCTTGAACAGCGTTTGCAGCGGGTTCGTCGTTCGTTCGACCCAGATCGGCACGAGGCTCGGTTTGGTCAACAAGCGCCAAGCGATGACGATTCCTGCCACTGCCAATATGGTCGACAGAATCGCGATAAATGAGTCGAACTCTGGCTCCGAACCGGCGTGGACCTGCGCATCATGATCGTGGAATACATCGACGTTGCGCTCCACGACGAACGTCGCGAACGCGTGTTTGTTCACGACGCCCAGATCGAACACGGAGTTCGTGAAGAAGCCGATAAATATCGCAAGAAACGCTAGTAGAGCGATCGGCACGATCATTGTGCGTGGCGATTCGCCCAGATGCACGTGCTCCAACCCATCGGGAGCTTCTTCGCCCGACGCTGCAATATCCTCGCGTTCTTTGTCGCCGCCACCGCGGAACTCGCCATGGAACGTCATGATGACCGCTCGGAACATGTAGAACGCAGTCATCAAAGCAGCTAGCAGACCCATCACCAGCGCGAACATCCCGACAGGTGTCCCGGCGTGGAACGCGTGCGCCAATATCTCATCTTTCGACCAGAATCCTGAGAGCGGAATGATTCCGGCCAACGACAGGCTCGCGATCACCATCGCCCAGTAAGTGATCTTCATGTGGTTTTTGAGGCCGCCCAAATACTTCATGTTGAACGTCCCGCCAGCGTGATGAACAGAACCGGCAGCAAGGAACAGACAGGCTTTGAAAAATGCGTGCGTGAAGAGATGAAACACCGCCGCTCCATAGGCGCCGATGCCTAGCGCAAACATCATGTAACCGAGCTGACTCACCGTAGAGTACGCCAAAACTCGCTTAATGTCATCCGCTACCAACGCCATCGACGCAGCGAATACCGCCGTAATCGCGCCCACCAAGGTCACCAAGAACATGATGTCGCTGAGCTCGAAAAGCGGAAAGAATCGGGCCACGAGGAACACGCCCGCGGTCACCATCGTCGCCGAGTGGATCAACGCCGACACTGACGTCGGGCCCTCCATCGCGTCGGGCAACCAGGAATGGAGAGGGAACTGCGCCGATTTACCGATGGCTCCCAATAGGAAACCTAGTGCAATCCACGACGCAACTGAAACAGCCATCACACCACCCGCGATGGCCCCGTACATTTCGTGGATATCGAGCCATGAGGGATTGTTCGAATACAAGTAGAGGATCGCGAGCAAGAAACCGAAGTCGCCGAAACGCGTCATCAAGAATGCCTTCTTGGCCGCCGCGGCCGCCGATGGTCGGTTCATCCAAAAGCCGATTAGCAGATACGACGAGATGCCGACAAGTTCCCAGAACACGAATAGCTGAATAACGCTTCGAGCAGTCACCAATCCCAGCATCGACGCAGTGAAAAGCGCCATGTAAGCAAAATAACGAGTGTAGCCGTCGTCACCATGCATATATCCGATGCCGTAGATCTGCACCAGGAAACTCACACCGCTCACGACGATCAACATGATCGCCGTCAACTGGTCGAGCATGATGCCGAAACCAATGTCGACACCTCCCACCGCTATCCAAGTGTGCATCTCGAACTGCTGAGCGCCGTCGGATACCACCTTGATTAGTGCCAAGAACGACAAGACGAATGAGATCCCAATCGCGGCGGCAGTTAACCAACCCGCAAAATCCGACCTTTTGCCTGTCAGACGATACGGGCCGGCGACATACTCGGGAAGCCACCGAACCACGACGCCGTTGATGACGAACGCAAACGCTGGCAAGAGGATAATCAGCCAAATTGTCAGTTCAGATGCCAAATCTGGATTCGCCTAGAGTTTCCTGATAATCTCATCGGCCACGTGTTCCCTACCTTTGGGAACCATGACCATGAACGGCACGTCCTCGGCCCAATCCAAGATGTCGCCCACCGGCAATATCTTGGCTGGCAGACCCTCGCCATCGAGCAGGTTTTTCCAGCTCTCGGCGATCTTCAAGGTCTTAGTCCTCTTGTATTCGACCCACATCTTCAGTTCTTCATATCCGTCGCGTCGGTAATCTCGACCGACTGCTTTATCCGGTAAAACGCGAAAACCAAAGCCAGCGCCAGTGCCGTCTCAGCCGCGGCGATGGATATCACAAATATCGCGAACATGTGTCCCGTCAACGCTGATCTGACCGCACCTTCAGTCACAGCGCCATCCATGCCGATCAAAGCCGCGGGCGCTGTAAACCGCGAAAATCCAATGGCAGCTACTAGAACGCCGTTAAACATCAATTCGAGCGACATGATCACTGCGATGATGTTGCGGCGTGCCAAGACTCCAAACAGTCCGATTGAGAAAAGCGCACCCGCTACTACAAGGACGATCTCGAGCGTCATGCCGCGTCGTCCTCATGGCGGCCGCGAATCACGACCAACGCACCGATCAACGCCGCAATCAACAGCAAACCCAGTGTCTCAAACGGCAGAATAAACTCGCGAATTAAAGCCGGTCCGATGTGGGAAGACCCGTCAACCAAAGCGCCTCCCCGCGCGTCCTCGACCTCATCGCCAGTAGCGACAATTGAGTTTTCGCCACCCGATCCACCCGTCACCTCGTAATTTCCGACAAGTCCTGCGACCGCATCCGGGTCGTTCACTTCATCGATCGCGGTCCAATCGGTGTTGTATGCCACGAAGATTATGGACGCGAGCATCAACACACCCGCAACCGCCGACACCAACCGACTCTGGGACAAAGTGCCCGCATTCGCCAGATCGCCGATAAACATCACCGCGAACGCGATCAAGATCGATATCGCGCCGACGTACACCAAAATCTGAACCACACCGATGAATTCGGCGTTCAAGATGAAATAGATCGCGGCGACACCCACGAACGACATCGCCAATGCGACGACGGCGCGAACAAGATCACGCTGCGTGACGACGATGATCGCTGAAGCGATAGTCAACGCCGAGGCGATGAAAAACGCCAACGTCGCGATCGGTCCCGAATCGAAGGCCCCGCTCATCGATCCTCGACCCAACGCTGGTCCAACGTCTCTTGATCCGGCATCTCATGTCGTCCAGTCTTGTAGTGGTCGTCTTCGGGACCATCGCGGAAAGGATCGTAGTCCCGCTCCTCGAACTGCGGTCTGAACCACGAGCTTGGCTGCTTCAGTGCCTGCCGCAACTCATCGACCGAAATCACTAACGAGTCGCGCTCATACATGCTCCGCTCGAATTGGCTTCCCATGTGCAACGCATCGTACGGACACGCTTCAACGCACAATCCGCAGAACATGCACCGCCCGATATCAATGTCGAACACATCGATTGCGTAGCTCTCGCCTTCCTGCACATCGAAACCACCGGGGCTGGTCACAATCTTGATAATTCCAAGCGGACAGTACTTCGCGCACGAAGCGCAACCCGTGCAACGATCCTCGTACCACGAGAACTCATTGCCGCGGAAGCGTCGATTCTGAGGAACTTTAACGGGCACCGAATACATGCTGAGTGCGGCTTTGGCGGCGGTCACCGGTTGGGTGGCCATTAAGCCGACAGGTGACTTTCCTTCATTCTTCGCCGCGCCAAGGATACCCACCTTTCGGTCGGGATACTGGATCGTGAAGGGTGTCTTCAAGGCGTTCCTCAACGTCACCCTCATGGCTTTCAATAGGCCGAGGCCGATCATCGCGTCGTGCCTCCTGTATATGCGACCTCATCCGGCAGCTCATCCGTTGCCACTGGGTACGTCGGATGGTCGGCTTGAGGCGCGGGTTCAGTGTATTCGCCTGGACGTAGCAGCTTACTCACCAACCAGATCGAAATGAAGAACACAACCCAGTTAATCGCCGACATTATCAACAACTCAGTGATGCCGGGGTCAGGCCAGATAGCGATCAAGATTGCGGTCACGAATATGTTGATCAACGTGAGTTCGAAAAGACCCTTCCACGCCAGGGAAAGTATTTGGTCGACACGCAACCGCGGCCACGAGAATCGCATCCACATGATGAACAGCAATACTAGAACGGTCTTGCCTGCAAACCAGATTTGCGACGGTATCGGGTCCCATCCGCGCCAACCGCCGAGGAACAGCGTCACGATCAACATCGAAGCCACTATCGTAGCTAGGAACTCCGCCAAGAAGAAGATGCCGAACTTCATGCTGCTGTAGTCGTTCAGGTATCCGGCAGCGAGTTCCGACTCCGCCTCGATCAAGTCGAACGGCGTGCGGCTCGTTTCCGCCTGCGCGGCGATTAGGAACACGAATAGCCCGAGCGGCTGAACCAATATGAACGGGATGTCCTGAGCATCCACGATCCTCCCAAGCGACATCGATCCAGCGAGCATCAACACGCCGATCAGAGACAGCGCCATCGGTATCTCGTAGCTGATCAGCATCGCCACCGAGCGCATGCCGGCAAAAATAGCGATTCTGTTGCCGGACGCCCAAGACGCGAGCACCACGGAAATGCCGGACATTGACGTGATCGCAATCACGAACAATATCCCGATGTTCAGATCCACTACAAACGTCCCGGCGCCGAATGGGATAACTGCGAGCACCATCAACACCGGGAAGACCATCAATATTGGTGCAAGGTTGAAAAGCCACCGATCCGCTTCATCGGGAACGATGTCTTCCTTGAAGAGCGTCTTGATGGCGTCCGCAACGGATGTGAATGACCCGAATGGCCCCCAACGGTTCGGACCCGTACGATTCTGAATTCGTCCCAATATTCGACGTTCGCCCCAGATGTAGACGATCACGGCTCCTAGTCCTGCATTGATCACGATGTTGATCATGATGAACGCGGTGATCGCGAACGCTAGCCATTCAAACCCGGATGGCAAAATCGTGGTGTCGTACCCACGCGCGGCGCAAGAATCGCTGCCGCCCGCAAGGTAGCAGTAGATGTTGCGGAAAAGCGAGTTGTCCAAGAAGGTGGGACTCAACGATCTACCTCGCCCATGTTGATGTCAACGCTACCGAAACTCACGAACATGTCAGCCAACAGCTCGCCTACGAGCATCTCTCGGAGCAACGTCAAGTTGATCAACGACGGCGCTCTGACGTGGCACCGATATGGTGATATCGACCCATCACTAACCAGATAGAAGCCCAACTCGCCTTTGGAATGCTCAATCGCCGCATAGGCATCGCCAACTGGCGGACGTAGCAACCATGGCACATCGTCGTGTTCAGGCCGCACTGGTCCTGGCTCGATCAGCTTCTCGCACTGACGAACGATCTTGATGCTTTCTCGCATCTCCTGAACCCGCACCCAATATCGCGCGAAATTATCGCCCGCGGTGTGAAGGGGACGCTCGAACTTAACCTGATCGTAGTAGTCGTAAGGGTCGCGATGGCGCAGATCCCAGTCGACTCCCGCGGCTCTAAGCATCGGACCCGTAATCGACGCGTCAAGCATCTGTTCTGGGGTCATGACCGACACACCCTTCGTGCGCGAAAAGATGATGTCGTTGTCGGTAAGCAGGTCGTCCAAGTCATCGATACGCGGAGGCAGTTCGTCGAGCACGGCATTCATCGCCGGCCAGAACTCTTCAGGCGCATCCATGAAAACGCCGCCGGGCCGGAGGTACGAGGTGGTGATCCGAGCACCGCACAGCATCTCGAAGAGATCGAGAATCTTCTCCCGCTCGCGCATCGTATATATGAGCGGCGTGCCCCAAGCACCTAGGTCCTGTATCAAGAAACCCACTGCTACCAAATGGCTCGCGATGCGCTGCAACTCCGACGCAATCATCCGCAGCCAGACACCCCGTGGTGTAGGTTCAACACCAGCCAGCTTTTCCACGGCGAGCATGTATGCCTGGTTGTTCAACATCGAACCGACGTAATCCATACGATCCGTCAGCGTCACAACCTGCACATACGTCCGCTCTTCCGCCAGCTTCTCCGAACCACGATGCAGATAGCCGAAAATGGGCTCGACGTCGATGATCTCTTCGCCGTCGAACGTTACGCGCATCCTAAACACGCCGTGCGTCGACGGGTGTTGCGGGCCAAGATTGACCGTGATCGGCTCTGTGCGGATTTGCGTCGTCACGCCCCAGACCCGTTCCCGTTTTCAGCGGATAACTCTTCGGCTAACGCGGCCGGTACTCGCCATTCAGACTGAGGGACAATCGACTGCTCGTAAGTCGCAAAATCCTTCCGAAGAGGATGACCAGGAAATCCCTCCCACAACATAATTCGCTTGTGGTTCGGATGCCCTTCGAAGATAATCCCCATCAGGTCCCACACCTCGCGCTCCTGCAAATCAGCGCCACGCCAAATATCAAACACGCTAGGTATTTTTGCCTCGTCCCGTCCTATCCCACACTTGGATTTCACTACCGCCGTCGCGTTCCTAGTCAACGATGTCAAGTGGTAAACGACTTCAAAGTAAGAGATGTAGTCAACGGCGGTGACGCTGCTGAGCAGTTCAAAACGGAACTCCGGGTCATCTCGCAACAACTTCATCACCTCAACAACCGACTCGGGTGCGATCCAGATGTCGGTTCCGCGGGTATCGACTACCGCGTCGGGAAGTGATTTGTGGATCGCTTCCGCCAACTTGGCGCCATCCCACGCCCTGCTCATACGCCACCTGCCGGATTGCTCGTCAACGAGTAACGACGGATCTTGTCATGCAGCTGCATGATCCCGTAGAGCAACGCGTCCGGCCTCGGCGGACATCCGGGGACATACACGTCAACCGGAACAATGTGATTGACGCCCGGAACCACCGAATACGACTGGAAATAAGGGCCACCGCTCGTCGCGCACACACCCATTGAAATTACCCACTTCGGCTCCGCCATCTGTTCGTACAACCGACGAAGAGGAACCGCCATCTTCCAGGTCACCGTCCCGGCCACGATCATCAAGTCCGCTTGTCGTGGCGTCGCACGGAACGCCTCCATACCGAATCGAGATATGTCAAAACGCCCCATGGCGGACGCAATCATCTCGAAGGCGCAACACGCTAGACCGAACTGCAAGGGGAAGAGCGACGATTTGCGCGCCCAATTCAAGAGATAATCCACGGAGGTGACGATGACGTTACGAGATTGGTCATCATCCATGTGTATGATCGGTTCCGGCAACGGGCTCAACCTCGTCGCCTTCATCAAGTTGACCTCGTCGCCCTCATCCCGGTCCATATCCCAAGTTACGTTGAACAGCGGATTACGTGGATCGTGCCCTAGCGGGACTCCGTAGGCGTTTTCGATTTCGGACGTCAATTGTTGGTGCTCCGTGTCCATTCGAGTGCGCCTTTTCGCCACGCGTATAGATAACCCAACGTGACCACAACCAAGAATACCAGCACCGCGAAGAAGGCGATCAGACCGAATTCCTTCGATAACACGCCGTACTTAATGGCCCAAGGGAACAGCAGCACCGTCTCCACATCGAACACTACGAAAAGGATGGCGTAGTAGTAGTAGCGAATGTTAAAGAGCCGCGGCTTGGGGCTGAAGGGTCGCAGACCACTCTCATAGGAGGTACGCTTCACCTTCGAGGTCTGTGCCGGCCGGACCCGAATGAACTCGGCGGCGTATGACAGGAGCAGCATCCCGATGGGGACACCAATCGCGACCATGAGGAACATCACGAGTATCCCGTACTGGCGAAAGTAGTCTTCAAGCATCGGGGATGTTTGTCAATCTCTTGATGTTGGTCGTCTTTGCGCGCGCGTACCCGTCGTTAATGCAGGAACCACGCAACACGTTACGTTTCGATAGTTGATTTTACCCTGTTCTCGCGCTGATTGGCGGTGCAGCCCGCCCACCAACACCAGATTCTGTCCGAGTCTCAGTTGACTCCCTCAAATACGATGACACCGCGCCCGTCTGCTCCCCGTTCTAGGTCGTCGTAGGCCTCATTAATCTGGTCAAGCGAGTACTGTCGCAGGGCCAATCCGCCGATTTCGAGTTTCCCAGATCGGTAGAAATCGAGCAAGGTCCTGAATGTCTCGTGCGGTGACGCCGATCCGTAGTAACTGCCGACCATCGTTTTCTGATTGCGAACGATGTCGACCATCGGAATCTCGGCTTCCGAACCGTCCGGAGCGATCCCGATAACAACACACGTCCCACCCTTCCGAGTCGCATCGAACGCACTGCGCGTCGTCGCGCTGTGACCGAACGCGTCGAACGCCATATCGACTCCGCCATCAGTCATCTCGATAATTTTCTCGACCGCGTTCTCTGCCCGGGAGTTCACGACGTCCGTCGCGCCGAATCGATAGGCAAACTCGAGCTTGTTGTCGAGAATATCCACCGCGATGATCCGCGATGCGTTGAGCAGTCGAGCACCTTGCAAGACGTTCAACCCGACGCCACCGACTCCGAAAACCGCGACCGTCATCCCTGCCTTCGCGTTTGGTTGATTGATCACTCCGCCAACACCCGTCGTCACCGAGCACCCGATCAGCGCCGCCACATCCATCGGTACATCGTCCGGGATCGGGTAAACCGCTTGTTGCGGACAGATGATGCTCTCAGCGAAGACACCTAACTTGGCAAACTGGTGAATCTCGACACCGTCGTCATCGAAAAACCGGAATGTGTTGTCGTACTGCTTGGTGCCGGTTAGTCGGTTGGTGTCGCAGACGTTTTGCAATCCAGTGCGGCATGACCGACAGTATCCGCAGCTCGGAACAAACGACAAAATACAACGATCGCCAGGTTTGAGACCAGTCACACCCTCGCCTATCTCATCCACAACCCCAGCGCCTTCGTGACCCAGCACGATCGGCAACGGAAAAGTCGTTTGCCCCTTCATTACATGATGATCGGAGGCGCAGATCCCCGCCGCGCCGATCTTTACCCGCACCTCACCGTTTCGCGGAGGTAATTGCTCCAAATCCTTGATCGGCATCGGCTCGTTGGCCGCATACAAAACCGCTGCTCTAACCATTTCTTACCTTTACCTTGCTCGTCACGAACTACGTCTCACCCGCATCCTCGATTGCATAAGTCGAACATCCCAGAGACGTGTCCAATTGCACACCTCTGAGACGATCGTTGGGTCGCACCCATTCCAAACAGCAGAGCCGCTGTCCCCTCTCCCGCTCGGCGGGAGAGGGTTAGGGTGAGGGCACCCAATCAGTTCATCTGGATCATTGCGCCAGATTGAATCATGTTAGCTACTTTGGCCTTGAGTTCCTTAACCTGCATGATTTCAGGTGACTTGCCTTGGACCTTCTTGTCCCAAAGGACCTCTCCGTCAACGGTCACCTTAAAGGCGCCGGAGTGTCCCGGAGTCAGGCTGATCGCCAGCGCGGGGCCGGCGGCCTGGAAAAGCTCGGCGGCCATGTAGGCGGCTAGGTTGGCGTAGCCGCAAGGCACGCAGTACTCGATGTCAGCTTCCATCTTCCAGTGGTCGGACATATTTGATGTCTCCTATGTTTCTTGTCCCTACGCTTCGTAGGTCGCACTCTAAAACTCTATCAACGTCAGGTAAATTCCGTGAAATGCGGAACGTGCGATAATGAAATCAAGCTCTTTAGGTGGCGGATTTCCATTTGCAGAATCCTTTCGCCATCACATAATCGTTGGTCTCTAGTAAGGGAGAACGCTCAATATGCCGTCAAGATGTGTACTTCGCCCAGTCATCAAAGAGGATGTCCAACGCATCGCTGAGTGGCTCAAGGATCCGGACGTCTCAGAAAGCTGGTTCGGACGCTACACCTACGGAGATCCCGCGCACCTCGGATACGAGCCCGAGGTGATGCTCAACGCGACCAAGGAGCAGTGGGACGAGGTATTCGACGACCCGCACCACGAGCCTCATCGTGACATCTTCTCCATTTATACCGAAGAAGGCGAACACATCGGAGAAGGCCAACTCTCCATCGACGAACCCCTCGGTGACGCCCAGATCTCAGTCCTCATCGGCGACAAAACCAAATGGCACTCGGGATTCGGCACCGCTGCCACGCTAGCCATGCTCGAACACATCTTTGACCACCTCGGCCTCTACCGCGGCTGGGTCGACGTCCCCACTTACAACGCAGCGGCCCGCGCCATGTTCGAACACATAGGTTTTGTCCACGAAGGCACCCTACGAAGTAGCCGACCTCACGCCGGCGCTCGCCACGACTCCACCATCCTTGGCATGTTGGTAGACGAATACCACCAACGCTTCCCCGACGGCGTCAGCAGCCATGTCATCGGTTGGGGGGAGAATGTGTGATCATTACTCCGCCATCAGTTAGCGGAAGACGATCCTAATCGCGAATGTGTAGCAAAACCTAATCGCCGTGATAGCCCGATGGGTTTGCTAACTCGACCCGAAAACCCAACGCTTCAGCCACTGACCTCTGTCGAATATCAAGCGTGAGAAAACTCACCTCGCTCGAGTCCGGGGTGTAAACGAGCGAGGTTGCCAAGTGCCAAACATCAGCACCAGTCGAATAACCGGCCGCGAGCACGTCGGCAATCTCTTCCGATAATGTCCGGGCGGGCATGACCCACTCTATATCTGACAGTATCCCTGGGTCGTAAGCCATACGCTCTCGATAACAAGCAGATCTGAGTTCAGCTTCACCAAGGTTGGAACACGCTAACCGGTCAAAAGAGTCAAGCAACGCAACCAATTGCTCGCTTCCTTCTTCTTGGAACGCGATCGCGACCAGAATTGAACTGTCGACATATGCGGCGCTCAATCACCTCGCTCCTCAAGAAACCGTTTCAGTGCGCCCGGACGACGCCCCAAAGGTTTGAATCCCCTCCTGGGACCGCGCAATCGGATCAGTTCACCTCGGTGTTCAAGATCATTAAGATGCTCTTCCAAAGAAGTTTTCGCCTGTTCGATGGGTTTTATCTCAGCTACCGGATCGCCCCGGTACGACACGATGACCGTCTCACCGGCTCGCACGCGCCGTATCACCTCAGAGAATTTGGCTTTCGCTTCGTAAGTTGAATATGTGGCAACCATGCATCAATTGTAACTAGTCAGACTAGTCAATTGTGCTGCAAATCTTTCGTATCCGTGATCCCTCAACCTCGAACTCACGCGCCCTAAACCGATCCCATCCCCGACGGCAACATGTCCAAATACTTGTGCCCGTTCCCGGTGACTAACAACAACACACGCTCATCCCGCGAAATCAACCCACCGTCGATCAACTTACGCATCGCCGCCAGCGTCGCACCGCCCTCCGGAGCTGCAAACACCCCTTCCGTTCGAGCCATCTCTCCCATCCCTGCCACCATCTCGTCATCCGACACGGTTACGGCAGTCCCACCGCTCTCGCGAACGGCGCGGATCACCAAAAAATCACCAATCGCCGCCGGAACGCGCATACCAGCGGCCAACGTGCGGGGATTCGGAAACGGCTCAGCGAATTCCTCGCCCTTCTCATAAGCGGCGACCAAAGGCGCGCAACCCTCCGCCTGAACACAAACCATCCGCGGGCGTTCCGAACCGATCCATCCCAACTGCTCCATCTCGTCCAACGCCTTCCAGATGCCCACGATGCCGGTGCCGCCGCCGGTTGGATACACGATGACATCCGGCACCTCGAATCCGAGCTGTTCGACGATTTCGTAGCCCATCGTCTTCTTCCCTTCAGCCCGATACGGCTCACGCAACGTCGACACGTCGAACAACCCCAACTCTTCGGCGGCCCTTTGCGACATCTGCCCCGCGTCTGTGATGAAGCCATCGACGAGTGTCAATTTCGCGCCGTATGCCTCACACTCGACTTTGTTTGCGATCGGCGCATCCTTGGGCATAAAGACATGCGCTTCCATGCCACCCACAGCGGCATATGCCGACATCGCACCCGCGGCATTGCCGGCGGATGGCATGGTCAGCCGCATCTGCCCCAACTCTTTAGCCTTCGAAACCGCCGCACCGAGCCCGCGTGCCTTGAATGAACCCGTTGGGTTTACACCCTCGTCTTTGATGAGTACCGTGTTAATACCCGTCGCGGCCGCCAGTCGTTCGGCCTTGAGCAACGGTGTTCCGCCCTCGCCTAGCGTGATGATGTTGGCATCGTCGATCACTGGCATCACTTCTCGATAGCGCCACATGTTCTTGGGGCGATTCGACAGCGATCCCTTGGTCAGGGTAACCTTCGCTTTGTCTAGGTCGTAACGTGCAAAAAGAGGTTTCCCGTTGGCCGGGTTCGTCCTATGCGGCTGCGAGGCATCAAAGCGCTCGCCGGTCAATGTGCACTCGAGATGAGAAATGGCCGATTCGTATTTCACTCTTGAGTTCCACCTTCTACGGTTACTCGCAAGATCCGATGCGGCGTCGCCCCGCTCGACAATCTGTCAATTTGTTCAAACCCCATCACGACATCCAGCCCTTCAATAACACGACCAAAGACCGCGTAGCAGATCTCGCTCAGATCAGAACAGTCTTTCAATTCACCGTCGACATAGGCATCCCAATCTGGTTTTGGCTCCAACGCGATCACGAACTCCGACGAACCACTGTTCAATACTTTCGAAACCATTGAAACCGTCCCTGCCGCATCATGCAATGCTTCCGTGTTGAACTCCGAAGGTATGTAGTAACCAGCCGTCCCGCCAAACGCCTCAATGACAGATCCGCCGAAAACCGCCGACTCGGACTCAACGGTATGGAACGTCAATCCGTCGTAATATCCGGCCTCAACGAGATTCACGAAATTCTCGACAGTCACGGGTGCCAGGTGATTAAAGAGGTCCATCCGAACATCGCCGCGGTCGGTTTCGATCAACACTTGATACGGACCTAACGACCCGTAGGTCGGATCATCCACGCGATCTGAATTCACATCCCCGGTCGGAACCTTCAATCGATTACTCCCCAACTCACGCTCGACCGGCGTGGGCAACTCCAAGGGCTGCGGTCGCCATGCTGTGACCGTAGTTTGGAATTGCGCGCCGAGCGCGCGCCGTTTCCCGGTACCATCGATATCCATCAGCCACAACAGACCTTCATCCTCATCGACGAACGCGATCTCTGAGCCATCAGGGGATATCGTCGCGATCGCCACATCCAAGTCTCCGACGTCAATTTCCTCTAGCTCACCTGTCGTGAGATCGCCGAGGGCCAGTGCGATCTCCTCCTCGCCATCGACGTTTCTTTGCGCCGAAACAAGGATCCGATTCCCGTCCGGGTGCCATGCCAAACCCCGGGCACCACGCGCTTGCGCCACCACATCACCGAAATCATCGACCACGTCCGCAATCGTCGTGCTGAAACGACCTTCACCCGACGCCGAGGTGTACATCAGAAATCTACCGTTCGGCGCCCAAGCCGGAAATAAGTGCTGCAACCCCGATTCCGTCGACAACAGCTGCGCTTCATCGAGTGTTGTTACACCTGCCAATTCGCCATCTGCATCAAACTCGAAATCTGCCACATAGACGCTCGTTGCATCCTGACGAGCCTCGACGAACGCGATTCGCTTCCCATCCGGTGATATCGATGGCATCAGCGCACCATCTTCCGTCGAGACCAACAACCGGACATCATTCGAGAATGGATCAATATCCCAAATCTCACGTCGCCCATTCACATTGCTCGAAAACGCAATACGCGATCCGTCCGGCCACCACGCCGGCGTATCCTCGATGAACTCGTTAGTTTCGATTTCGGCCGAAAGAGGAATCAGATCACCGGTCGCAAGATTTATCAAATAGATCACCGCTCCCTGCGGTCCGACAATATCAACAGCCAAGAAATCTGAGCTTCGTTGGCGAACCTCAATGTCCATCGAAGCCTCGAGCTGTTCCTCGTTTCCTGCGCCGTCAGCGATGACGCGAGCCACGACCGCGTCTTCGTAAAAACCCGTTTCGAATCCCGCCGTAAACGCATGATTCGGATTCAATTTACCGCCACTGGTCGCCTCCAGAAACACGTCGACATCGTTGATCGAATTTCCGTTCTCGTCCAACACGCGCAGTTGGATCGGCGAACTTGATCCGGCCGGGACAGAGTCGAATCCTGTCTCAAACTCGATGGCGACCGCTTTCGAAGGAAGTATCGATAAGCGCACATTGGTGAATGTCTGCACACCGTCCTTAAAGCCGCGGACGCGGACTGTGGTCTCAGGGAAGTCACCAGACTTAGGACCCGCAGTAAACACGCCATCCTCGCTGAAACTCCCAACTTCAGGATCATCAACTTCCCAACTCAGCCCGTCCAACTCCAACTCATTGTCAAATCGATCGTAGCCAGTAGCCGTCAACTGCACTTCGTCGCCAGTCTTCAATTCGAGCAACGATCCCTCGACTTCAACGTGATCCAACACCCCATGTTTGACGGTACCTTTTACGATTCGCTCCAACGTCACGCCGCCCACCGTTCCCGTCACCAAAACCAATGATGCATCCTCGGCGGAGATTGCTTTGTTCGGCGTGTAGTGACCGGTCTGATCTATGGCATCACCCGGGCGTAACACCTCCCACGTGATTTCCGCATCCTCGAGAACGTGACCGACATGATCCAAAACTTCTGCATGCAGATCGACCTCCCACGTCACGCGGGTATCAATAGTCTCAGGCGTAACGTCCAACGTCGTCGCGGGTCCATGAACGACCGACACCGGCACTACGTAGTTCGCGGTGAAGTTACCCCGCGTGAATTCAACACGCACTCCCTCAGCGGCGAAACCGATATTCGTGCTGGCCGTGAACAACCCGTTTTCGTCAATGCTCCCCGTGATCGGATCCGTATGCCAGATTAAACTCGGTTCGTCGACTTGATTCCCAAGGTGATCGAAGGCCTCGACCTCAAACTGGAAATCCTCGCCGCCCGTCAGCGTCAACTGCTCTGCATTCAATATCAACCATCCCGCGTCGCCGGGTTGCACCGCAATGGTCGACTCGGCATATGTTGTGTCTTCGCCGCGCGACGCCGTCAACTTAACGGTGAATGTGCCGGCATCAAGATAGCTGTGACGAGTTTTCGTCCCTGCAGTGGTGTTACCGTCACCGAAATCCCAGAAATAGGAGACCCCGTCGGTAAAGTTCATTGCCTCGAACTCGATATCGACTGGTGCCATCACCGTACTCGCCGTCATCCCGATATCGACCACTATCGGCGGCATCGGCGTCGGTGTGACAGTCGGCTCCGCTTCCTCGGCAGTGCAAGCCACCAAAACCGATGCTGTGGCTATTGCAAAGCCGACAACCAACAGGACGCGCGATCTAAAGGTATTGATTTTCATGGTTCGCTATACGGAAATCGGTACGGGTGCGGATTGAATCTCGCCAAACTCCGACGCCAGCCTCCAGTCGACATCCATGAATAAAACATCGGCCAACAACGCTGCCCATTCTCGTCCAACATCTTCAACGCTCAGCCGCTTTTCGCTCTCCTGCTCGATCGACGTAATTTCCAACCCCGGCATCCCGCATGGCACGATGTGCGAGTAGAAACTCAGATCCGTACTCACGTTCAACGCCAACCCGTGCATAGCCACTCCGCCGCTTACTCTCACCCCAATCGCGGCGATTTTTCGACCTCCCGGATTGTCGCCTGTAGCGGGTTTGTTACCCGGTTCGCCACCGATCCAAACACCAGTCTTACCTACCACTCGATGACCCCTTATCCCATACTCACCGAGCAATTGAATGATGGTCTCCTCCAAGATTCGCACGTAAGCGACCGGCCCTATCTTCAACTCGCGGATGCTGATTATCGGGTACGCGACAAGTTGGCCCGGGCCGTGGTACGTAGCTTCGCCGCCTCGATCCGTGTCCACGATCTCGGCGCCGTCGGCCGCGATCAACCCTTCGCTCGTCACTAGATGCGTTTCATCCGCACGCCGCCCAAGAGTGAAAACATGCTCATGCTCCAGCAGCAACAGCGTGTTCGGTATCTCATCCGTCTTGCGTCGCTCCATCAACGATCGCTGCAACTCGTGCGTCGGACGATAGGGAACGCGCCCCAACCATGACGCGCGCATGACTGAACGACCTGCAAGCATCAGGATTTGTCGTCCCGCGATATCGATTCCAGTCGTTCCTTTGTATCTCCCAAGAACGCCAATGCCTCCGCACCGTCGATGATCCGATGGTCGAACGACAAGCACATGTTCATGATCGACCGGATCTCAATCACCTCTCTCCCACCTGGCGTGTCGATTACGACCGGACGCCGGATGATCGACTCAGTGGTCAAGATCGCCGCTTGGGGATAGTTGATAATCGCACCGCCGAGCACCGAGCCCAATGCACCCGTATTGTTCAGAGTGAACGTTCCGCCCTGAACATCACCCAACTGCAACTTGCCGGCGCGAGCACCTTCGACGATCCTCGCCATCTCCGACACCGTCTCTTCGAGCGTCAATTGATCGGCATTCCGCACCACCGGCACGATCAACCCCTGCTCCGCAGCCACCGCGACGCCGACGTTAACAGCACCCTTCAACACAACCTTGCCATCTACCCAGCTCGAGTTCAGCAATCGGTGCGCATTAAGTGCGCGTGCGACGTGGTGCAACACGATTGGCAGATACGTCAGCCGGTGACCCGTGTTCGTCAAGATGCGCTCGATATTCTCTGAGCGGTAGCTCACCAATCCGGTGACATCCACCTCGATCGCGCCCCAAGCATGAGGAATCTCACGGAAGCTCCTCGCCATATTCTCGGCAATCATTCGTCGAATCGGAGTCGGCTCTACGACCTCGTCGCCTCGCTCCTCATCCGCGCCTGCAGTCGACGAATCCAGATAAGCCTCGACGTCTCGCCTCGTAACGCGACCGCCGGCACCAGTGCCATTGACCACGTTGACATCGATCCCGTGCCGCTCAGCCAATCGCCTCACGACTGGCGATATCCGCGCGCCTCGATCGTCCCGGCCTCGCCGACGCGGACTTTGAGCGCCTGGCGAAACTGTCGCTTGCTCTTCCTCGACGGCGGGTTCCTTCTGCAGACTCGTGTCCGTAAACTCGCCGCCGGTCGGGCCGACATTCGCCCCAATGATCATCGAGCCAACACGACTAGCCGATTGGACCGACGGGCTCGACGACGCGACGGGTTGTTCGACTTTCGGTGCGGGCATTCCCCCCTCAACCTCCATCTCGGCGATCGGAGCTCCCATCTGGACTGTGTCGCCTTCGCTCACCAGCAATCCACTGATCGTGCCGTCCCGCGGCGCCGGGACTTCCATGTTCACCTTGTCCGTAACCACTTCCACGAGCGGGTCGTATCGCCGGATAGCATCGCCGGGCGAAACCAACCACTTGCCAATCACGGCCTCGGTGACCGACTCCCCTACGTGCGGCATCTCTATCTGCATCTTCGCCATCGTTCAGACTTCCGCCAATCGCTTGATCGCGGTTGCGATTTTCTCTGGCGACGGCATGTACTCGGCTTCCTGCAATGGATTGAACGGCATCGGCGGTATCTCCGGCGGGGTGACTCGCATCACCGGAGCATCGAGATCGAAGAATCCCTCCGACGCAATGATCGCCGCAACTTCCGACGACACGCTCACCGCGCCAGTATCCTCCTGCACAATCATCGCCCTGCCCGTCCGCGAAACCGAATCCAGTATCGTTTCGCCATCGATCGGGCGCAAAGTCCGCAGATCGACGACCTCGGTTTCGATCCCATCCGACTGCGCAACCATCTCTGCCGCTTGCAGCGAAAAGTGCAGCATCAACCCATAGGTGACCAACGTGACATCGTTACCCGCACGCTTCACATCCGCCTTCCCTATCGGCTCCGTATACTCCTCATCCGGCGCCTCACCACGCACCAACCGGTACGACCGTTTATGCTCCAAGAACACAGTCGGATCGTTCGATCGGATCGCCGATCGGAGCAAGCCGCGCGCGTCCCACGGCGTTGCTGGCGCGATTACCTGCAAACCCGGCGTGTGCGCGAACAACACCTCAATGCTCTGCGAGTGGTAAAGACCGCCACGGACACCACCGCCGTACGGCACACGGACCGTCATCGGCGCGAATTTCCCGCCGTTCGTCCCGTACCGTACCCGCGCCGCCTCGCCAACCAGTTGATTTATGGCCGGCCACACAAAATCCGCAAACTGAATCTCCGCAACCGGTCGCATGCCGTTAACCGCCGCTCCCAGCGCAATCCCGATTATCGACGACTCGGCCAATGGAGTGTTCATTATCCGACCTTCGCCGAACTCCTCCGCAAACCCTTCAGTGGCGAGAAACACGCCGCCGCGCGGTCCGATGTCCTCGCCCATCATGAAGATGTCCGGATCCCTCCGCATCTCCATCCTCAGCGTCTCCCTAACCGACTCAATCAATGTCATCTCAGGCATGAGAGTTGCCTCCCGTGTCCGACTCCAACACTCCTCTGTACATGTCGCTCACCGGCGGGAACGGCATCGCTTCTACCGCATCTGTGGCATCATCTACCTCGCGCCTAGCCCACTCTTTGAACTCCTCGTCCGTGGCCTCATCCAAGATCCCTTGCCTCTTCAACATCGCCTCCGTTATCGGCAGCGGATCCATATCCTTCATCCGTTCGATATCATCTTGTGAGCGATACCGGGTGTGGTCGTCGTCGGTTGTGTGTGGCAGCAACCGCTCAACCCGCAACTCCACCAAACTCGCACCAGCGCCCGACCTCGCCCGGTCCACCGCTTCCGTCACCGCCTCATAGACGGCCACAACATCGGTTCCATCAACTTCTATGCCTGGAATGCCATAGGATGACGCCCGACTCGCAATCGATTCCACCGGCATCTGTTGTTCTAACGGCACCGATATCGCGTAGCGGTTGTTTTCGCATAGAAACACCACCGGCACCTTGTGAATCCCTGCGAAGTTCATCGCCTCGTGACAATCGCCCTGACTCGCCGCACCATCGCCGAAGAAAGAGATCGTTACCGCGTCCCGACCCTTCATCTTGTCCGCCAGCGCAACTCCGACGGCCTGCGGCAACTGCGTACCAACGACGTTTGAAAACGAGAAGAGGTCAACCCTCGGATGCGCCCCATGCAGCGGAAACTGACGCGCCGCGCTGAGTATCTCACCATCACGCGCCAAGAACTGCGTCAGCATCTCCGTCGGTGTCGTACCCAGTGCCAGCATGGCAGTCAACTGACGGTAGTAAATCAGATAGTGATCGCGCGTCGGATCAGTCGCCAACACCGTCCCTATCTGCGCCGCCTCGTGCCCCTGCGCCGATGCCGCGATCGCGGCCTTCCCCTGCCGGTTCAGCGTCCATATCCGAACGTCCAACGCCCGGCTCAAGCACATCGTCTTGTACGCACTTAGGAGACGCTCTCGCGTCAGCCCTAACGGCAAACGCAGTTCCGCTTCGACTGCGATATCACTCAGCGATTCGCTCATAACGCGGATTATAGTTTGCATCGCTGCACCGCACCCGATTCGGAGCCTCGCGATCTAACGGATATACTCAAATATCGTGAAACGGCTTACTGCTATACGGTTCGATGTCGCACCGTAGTTCAAACGGACTGAGGAGACAATTCGCATGACGAATATCTTGAAGGCTTCGGCGTTAATTGCGAGTGCTACCACGGTCGCACTCTTCGGCGCATGCAGCAGCGATGGTGGCGGCGGTGGCGCATACGACCCCAACGCGTCTTACTCCGTGACCATCAAAACCAACAAGGGCGACATCGAAGCCGATCTCTACAACGACATCGCCGGCATCTATGTCGAAAACTTCGTCAACCTCGCCAACGACGGCTTCTACACCAATTCGCCGTGGCACCGCGTCATCCAAGGCTTCGTCATCCAAGGCGGACAAAACGCCGAAGGCAAACAAGCCGCCGAATTCGACGACGCGTTCCATCCCAACATGAAGCACGATTCCCCCGGCATTCTATCGATGGCAAATCGCGGTTTCAACACCAACACCTCGCAGTTCTTCGTCACTCACGACGCAACTCCCCACCTCGACCCCTACGTCGACGGGCAACTCAAGCCCTGCCAAGTCCAAGGCACCTCCTGCCACGCCGTCTTCGGCAAAGTCACGAGCGGCATGGACATAGTTCTCGCCATCCAGCAAGGCGACGTCATGGAATCCGTCGACGTCCACAAGAAGTAAACCAGTCTCAACAACTCGTTCCGCTCGGCTCGCCCTGCCGAAACGCGAGCTTGGCGGACGATATTTTCAATCTACACAGACTCAATTCGACAGGCGAATTAAGCGATAGACTCACCGTCGATGCGCACCGTATTTCCCAACGTTTTCCTAATCTTTACTCGAATTCCTATCTCGACAACGACCCCGTCCAAGACGGCGTCCCTCGTCGTCGCCATGCTGCTCAGCCTCGGCATCACCATCGCGTTTCTCGCTTGTGAACAGGCTGAACCAACCCCGACTCCGACGGTCCAACCGACTTCTACGGCCACCTCTACGCCGCCGCCACGACCGACCTACACTGCGACTCCCGCTCCGACTAGGACTCCGACACCCGGCCCGACCAGCACACCGTATCCCACCTACACGCCATTTCCGACACCTACGCCGCAGCCAACCTATACGCCGTTCCCTACTCAAACTCCACTAGCAACCTACACCCCATTTCCAACCTTCACGCCGACCGCTACCTACACGGCTACTGCGACACCGACACCAACATCAACGCACACGGCTACCCCCACTTATTCGCCGACACCTACCGACACGTCTACGCCAACGAACACGCCGACATTCACTGCAACTCCAACCTTCACCTCGACTCCGACTCACACTCCCGCCCCGACAAACACGCCGCTGCCGACTTTCACTCCGACCCCGATACCCACAGCCACTCCGACGCCAACACCAACGAATATCCCAACCTCGACGCCGACACCAACGCCGTTCCCACAAACGTCGGGACCCGGACGGGATCTCGAAAGATACGTGCGAGACGGGCTGAAACGGTTGGAGGAGCATCACACCAACGAATACCGCGAGGTGACCAGTCAACCCTGGTTCCGAGACGGGTTGACAGGTGAGGAATCCGCTCTGGTAGCTGTGCTGCCGCAACTTGCCTACGAAGGCTCCGACCCGTATCGCGCGTTGCTGGAGTCTCACCACATCAGATCCGGCGTGATATCGCTGCCGCTTGCAGGGGATTTGAACGTATGGATCGTCAGAAACACTCCGTTCGAACCTGAGTTGGACACTCTCGCGAAGATCGCGGAATCTACCTCGATAATCGAAACGTTTTTGGGCGTACCATTCCCCACCGGCGACGTGGTTTTGTTGGTCGATGACGAGCGCACTGGCGATGAAGGCAACGTAATACACTTGGGATTCGTCGGGCTCAATCACGGAACACACATAACCGCCAACCGTCTTGACGACCAGACGGCGGATGAGTTCGTGTCAATCGTCACCCATGAACTGACGCACTACTACAAGTACGACACGAGATGGTTCGATGAAGCGGTATCTAGATTCGTCGAAGCGTACGTCGCTGATGCGACGGGGCTGAAACCCATTTTGGAGAAGTCAGTTGAGGTTTCCGAGTATGCCGACTGGGGTTGCCGCGAACTCGACGAGGTGGAAAACATTCGGCACCGGCTCTACATTGACCGAACAACAACTTACTTCGGGATTAGCCGTTGTACGTACACCTTAGGTGAGGAGTTTTTGCTCCAGACTTTCGAAACGATTGGAGAGGATGCGTTGTCGGCGGCGCTCAGGGAGTTGCAGGTGCCTGCTGGTGACGAAACGGACGGATCCGAGGCCGAAAGGCGAATTCGCGACACACTTGCCCGTCACGCTCCTTCCGATCGCAGAAGCGAATTTACAGCCCTATACCGCTGGCTCTACGGGACGCCGCCCGGTAACGATCGCAGGGACGACCATGGCGACACTCGCGAGGATGCTACACGTATCAGGGTCGGTCGGGAGGTCGAAGGAACGCTTGACTACGATTTCGATTTTGACTATTTCCTCTTCGATGCGCAACGAGGGCAGAAATACGACATCATGGTGACGCATGAGACGCTTCCTGCCTCGCACATCAATTTCCTTTCAACAATCAACGACCATGTGCCGAGTTGGAAATCGAGACTTCGGGCGGAATCGGGTGTTGACATCCATTGGGTGGGCCCACAGAGCGCCTCTTACCTTCTCGGGGTTCAGAATTTCGGCGGTTACCGAGGACGTTACACAGTCAACGTCAAACCCGTGCCTGACCGTCCTCCGGACGATCATGCGGACTGGTATGAAGAAGCGACGACACTTGAAATGGGAGAACGAGTCGAGGGGGTGATCCACGACGAATGGGACCTTGATTTCTTCAGGTTCAAGACAGCGGAGAGTACCTCGTACGTTGCGATGCTTGTACGCGACGCGAATTGGGAGGCGTGTTGCGTCGTGGAATTCTTCGACCCTGAAGGCGGTCAGGTGGCTGAGGGCGGGGGTCCGGAGACGATTCTTTCCACTTTCGAAACGTCGGGTTGGTATTGGGTGATTGTGCACGGCGGCAAGGAAAGAATGACAGGGTCCTACGTCTTGGAAGTGACGAAGTACGAATGACCCGATTCGGACAGTTCCTCCGATACGCGACGTCTCAGGGGCTTTGTGACAACCAGCCATAAACGCACCTGCAAGTGGCGCAAACCTCAAGCCAAAACATTGCGAAATCCCCACGGTAACGTGCCACGCGGAATCCGTCAAAATCCACAACATATACGTCTCACACGAAATCTTTCCACCGCTCGCGCGGTATGATCGCGAATTGGGAAGGAAGTCGGTTTCATCAATGCGTTTGTACCCTTTTAACGGAATATTCAAATAGAGTTCTCGTCTAAACACACGTCATTGACCAGACGCACTCGCTACCTCACACGGACTAATTTCTTGATATCGGCACAGTCCAAGTCGGCGTCCCTCATCGGCGCCTTGGTGCTCAGCTTCGCACTCGCCATCGCGCTTCTAGCCTGCGAACAGTCAGAACCAACCACGACCCCGACTCAACCGCCCGAAAGTGCACCGACCACCGCCACGGTTCGCCCTCCGGTCCCGACCTACACGCCAATCCCCCCAACTCCAACACCCGTCGTCGTCGTCATTGTGGAAACCGCGGTACCTCTACCAACGTACACCCCTTTTCCGACCAATACGCCAACCGCCACACACACCTCAACCGCGACTCCGACACACACGTCAACGCCTACAGCGACTCCCACAGACACGCCGACTCCCACCGACACCCCAACGCCCACACCCACACCCAGCCCGACCAACACCCCGACACCAACACCATTCCCAGACCGGGCCGCACTCGCCGTCTTCTATCACTCAACCGACGGCGACAACTGGGTCGACAACACCAACTGGCTAAGCGACAAACCGCTGCGCGAATGGCACGGCGTCCACGCCGATAACAACGATCGTGTAACCGTGCTCGAGTTGGGACAGAACAACCTGATCGGTCCTATTCCTGGCGACATCGGCCAACTTGCAGAACTGAGACATGTCTTCGTACGCCGCAACTCCCTGACCGGCGCGATCCCTACCGAAATCGGCGATTTGCAGAACCTCATAGATCTTCACGTCGGTGGAAATCAGCTTTCCGGCGCGATACCGGCGAGTCTCGGCGATCTAGAGAATTTGAAATCGTTGAGGTTGTCAGATAATCAGTTGTCCGGAACGATTCCACATGAGCTAGGCAACCTCACAAACCTTCGAGAACTAATGCTCAGTTCTAATCGGCTGAACGGATCTATTCCACACGAGCTGGGCAACCTGACGCAGCTGACTTGGCTCGGATTAAGCAGAAACCAACTTACCGGCGCGCTACCTTCTCAACTGGGCAATCTGTCTTCGCTGGAATTCTTCCTGTTGTCCGAAAACCAACTCAGCGGACCCATTCCGCCTGAGTTGGGTATGCTGCACACCGCGACGCAGATTTCCATCAGCAACAATCAACTGTCCGGCAAGATACCCCCAGAACTTGGTGACCCCCAAAATCTCCTAGATCTTTGGTTGGGATTCAACCAACTGTCGGGCAGTATCCCTCCAGAGTTAGGCGACTTGCCTAAACTCCAAACGTTGGACCTAATTCACAACAACCTAACCGGAGCAATTCCGCCCGAGTTGGGCAACCTTCACACCCTCAACTCGCTGACGCTCCAAGACAACAAACTGCGCGGCGAAATTCCTGTTGAACTCGCAAACCTAACCGGTTTGAGCCGTATCTCCATCGGCAACAATCAATTCGTCGGATGCGTCTCACAAAGATTGCGACAGATCATGAGACCAGGCGCGGTCACCGCGTTAGGGCTCGAATTCTGCCGAGTGGAACCAAGACACGTGCCCGACAAAGCGGCCTTGATCGCTATCTACAACGCCACAGATGGGGCCAATTGGAAAAACGAAACCAATTGGCTAACCACCAGACCCATAGACACGTGGCATGGCGTCACAACTGACGGAAACGGCCGCGTAATCGAACTGAATCTCTCGCGCAACAACCTAACAGGCAATATCCCGGCCAAAATCGGAGAGTTGAGCCGATTGCGGATCCTCGATCTCTTCTCAAACTCCGTGACTGGTGCTATCCCCCCAGAACTCGGCGACTTGACTCAGTTGACCAAGTTGCAATTGGGTAGAAACAACTTTGCCGGAGAGATCCCGTACGAAATTGGCATGCTTAGGAATCTCAAGGAATTTGAAGTAGCTCAAAACAACCTGGCGGGCGAAATCCCGAACACACTTTGGCGACTCCAAAACCTCCAGACATTGGCCCTCCCCCGGAACGATTTGACAGGTCATATCTCCCCCGAAATCGGAAATCTTCGGGCATTGGTGCATTTGGATCTCCACGATAACGGTTTGACTGGACCAATTCCGCCAGAAATCGGCCGATTGACCAACTTGGAAAGCCTCTACTTAATCGGCAACCAGTTGTCCGGGACAATTCCTTCACAGCTAGGCCAAATGCGAAACTTGATACATCTCAATATCGCCGGCAACCGGATTTCCGGAAGCATACCAGCCGAACTCGCTCAGATCGCGACGCTGAAGCACTTTGCGGCCAGCAACAACCAACTCGAAGGCGTCATCCCGCCCGAAATAGGTGAACTCACCGAGCTACGATCGCTCAGTTTGAGCGACAACAGGTTGACCGGCCCGATCCCCGCTTCACTTGGCAATCTAAAAGAACTTGTGTTCTTCAGCATGTCAGAAAACAATCTTTCGGGTGACATACCTGCATCGCTCGGCGAACTGCGCAAATTAGACACCTTCAACATAAGGAACAACGAACTCCTCACTGGCTGCATTCCCGCTTACCTTGCAAGTGTCCCATTCACCGACTTTTCTGATGTAGATCTTCCTTTCTGCGCCACAAACGAAATCGTACCTACACCGATTTCTCCTGTCACCTACCACGCAACAATCAGCACCAACAAAGGCAGTTTCGTCGTCGAACTGTTCGACGACATCGCTGGCGTATACGTCGATAACTTCCTTGGGCTCGTCCGCACCGACTTTTACAACGGCTCTGCGTGGCACCGCGTAATCCCCGGATTTGTGATTCAAACAGGCATCAATGCCGAAGGCGAGACTGCAGATAGGTTCGACGACGAATTCCATCCAGACATGAAACACGACGCCGCGGGGATCGTCTCGATGGCCAACGCCGGGTTGAACACCAACACTTCGCAGTTCTTCATCACCCTCGCCGCCGCACCGCACCTCGATCCATACGTCGACGGACAGCTAAAATCCTGCGACAATCCCGAGGAATCCTGCCACGCAGTCTTTGGAAAAGTAATCAAAGGAATGAATGTCGTGTTGGCCATCGAGCAAGGCGACACAATCTCATCTATCGATGTCATCGGCGCGATCGCCCTTCCGTAACGCCTCATGCGAAATCTGGACCAAGTATTAGCAGGTGTGGCATTTGAGGCGCAAGAGCAGTCAAGCGATGGTGTTCTTGCGCCTCCTCGCGCCCGTTTTTTTTGCATGGATGATCGATCTGCGACGAGCGGTGGCATGCCCGGTTGTCGTTTCCTGACATGGAACAGCCAGCGTTATCATAACGGGCGTCTAGGCCGGGTCTGCCCGCGCTTTTGCCGATCGCATTGAATTGAACATGGAATCGCACCAAGAAGAAGTCCAGGATCTGGCGGCGCCGTCGACCTGCCGGCGGATCGGCGCCGCCTTGATCGATTTCGCTTTATTTCCCGTTTTGGCTTTTTTCGGGGTGGTGTTGGTGCGGTGGACGGTTTACGCCGATTACGAGCATCCCCATTACTATATGCCGCCTTCGGTTGAAGGCGCGGTAGTTTGGGCGATGCACGCCCTCGTTCCTCTCGGCATAGAGTTTCCGACCACGGCGTATTTCGGAACGTCAATCGGCAAGTGCGTTTTCGGGATCAAGGTCCTCGGACGGCGCACGGACTCGAGGTTCAAACTGCGCGCGTTGTTCCGTACTTTGTTCAAATGGTTCTACTTTTTAATCGGTGTAGCTCTGATGTGTAACGCGCAAAACGCCTCACGAAGCAGATTTTTGGGACATGAAGGCGGAGAACGTTGGCTGTTGCTCCTTCCCGAAGGATGGGAGATAACCTTCTGGGACATCGCTTTCAGCGATAGTTTTTTTTCGCGTCGGTAGTTTTCCACATCGTTATGCCGATTTTGATTTTGGGATTGCATCGGAAGGATCGTCTAGGAGTCTACGATCAGATGATCGGCACGCGGCTCGTCCGATCTGATTGCTGAAAACACGCTGGGATCAGCTGAATCGCTCGATGTGGTGACGGACTGCGACATCGAGTGCTTGCGGAGCACGCCTTCGACGTTCCCGGACATGATCGGCGACCAAGCCCATCTCGTCGGAGACGACATCGCCGCGGGCGTTTACAAGATGGGCGAGGGAACCCAGGAATGTATATGGGGCCGCGTCGATGACAGCGGGACGGTGTATGAGCAGATCATCGAGGAGGGCGGCCTGAACGCGGACCGCACCGTCCACATCCGAGAAACCGATCACGGCTTCTACACATTCGGATGCGGGATCTGGACGAAACAATAGGCAGCGATGCTGGTAATGTACTTGAACCATGCCACAACCCAAAAGACCGCGACATGTGTTGTCACGTTGGGCCGTTGCTTCAATCGTTGTGCTGTTCGTTCTCGTAGTTGCGCCCGCAATCGCAACGGCCCAAGGTGACGATGAAGCGCAGTGCATGAAGCGCGAAGCACCGCTGTTGCAGGAAAAACCGCCAACGCCGGAAGGCCCGCCGCCGCCGTTTCCGGCGCTTGTATTAAACGGCGATGTGATGATCGGCGGCAGCGCGCCCAGCAGGCAGGGCTACACAATCAGGGCGAGAATTGGTGACGATTGGGAATCAACTGCCGTGCCCGTCGGCGTTGGAGGCGGCTGCGGGAATAAGCGCTACGAGCATTTGATTGTTGCTCCTCCAGAGGAGCTTGATTTGTTCGGTAGCCAAATCACGTTTTGGTTGAACGGACAAGTGCGATCTGGCGTAGACGATTGGTACACCGCGATTGATTACAGATACCCATACGATATTCCAGGTGCTGATCTGCCTTGGACTTTCCCGATCCCTCGTCAGGTCGATCTTGAATTTCCCGCGCTGCCCGACGATTTCCGACTGAATGGAACACTCCCAGCAACAGGCGGTCCGTCGCCGGGTAAGCCAATGCTCGCCGCGTTTCTGATCCTCGGCCTGATAGCGACGCTCAGCGGATTGGTCGCCGCGCGTCGGTGACCAATCTGACGAATGTCGATCGCATCTACACTGTGAGTTGTGGAAGGTGCGTGTTACTGACGCACTAATTTTGGTTTATTTGAGATGGACAGATCGACTTTGAGATCATTGGTGGCGCTCGGAGTTGCAGCGGTTGCTTGGGTCGCGATCTACGGATGTACTGATCAAGCGGCGTCTACCTTCAGTCCCGAATCCAGCGTCGATTCGGTGACTGCGAATGAAAAGTCGAAGCCTTCACCGACTTCGACAATCGCGCTGACGCCAACTCGCATCCCAGAACCGACTGCCACGACGACCCGCTCGCCGACCGCGGTGCCCACATCCACCTCGGTGCCACCGCCGACTCGCATCCCTGAACCGACTGCCACGCTGACCCCGTCGCCGACCGCAGCTCCCATGTCCACCGCGGTGCCACCGCCGACTCGCATGCCAGAACCGACCGCCACGCTGACCCCGTCGCCGTCGGTGCCAACATCTACCTCCGTGTCGACGCCGTCAAGCACGCCGATGCCCACGTCCACGCCCGTCCCCGTTCCAACCCGGACGCCTGAACCCACATCTACGCCTGCTCCGGTTCCGATCAGCACGCCTGAGCCCACACCTGTGGCAACCGATGCTCCCGAGGCGGATCTGGGATGCCCGGGATCTTCTGCCGACGAGAATGCCGCCGCATTCGCGGGGCTCGAGATCTCCACCGGCGATTCGGTGGACGCCGAGATCGAACAGATCGACGGTGTCGACTACTACCGGCTGTGCGCGGAGGCCGATCGGGCGTACCGTATCAGGGTCGGGGCCGGGTCGGTTCCGGGCCTGCGCCTGACGGTGTTCGACGCGGAGGGCCGCGAGCTGGCTAGCGATGGCGCGGGCCAAACGAAACGCGGTGCGAGCGTCGAATGGCGCGCCGGTCACCCCGGTTATTACTGGATCAAGGTCGTCGGCAGCCATCGAGGCAGCTACTGGCTGTCAGCCGTCGAATCTGGACGCGTCGCCGACCGTGGCGACGCCCCGGGTGATGCCGTTTCGATCGCCGTCGGCGAACACGTCGAAGCCGTCATCCACGACGCCACAGACGTAGATTTCTTCGAGTTCCACGGGGAAGCGGGTGAATCGTTCATCGTCGAATTCCGGCTGCCGCTGCCGTTCGCCAGGCGGCTCGAGGTGCTGAATGACGAGGGCGAGGAGATCGAAACCGTACGCTTCTCCAAAATCGACGAGGTGTGGTGGTACCACCTCCTGGAACTGCCGCGTTCGGGGAGCTACCGTCTCGCCGTCGCCCTTGACGAAGAAGCGTTCTACGAATGGTGCTGGTTGTCGGTTATCTCATGCGCCGGCGAAGGCGACTATTCCGTTCGCCTCCGGCGGTCCGATTTCAAAGACGTCCACGGATCACGCATGGACGAAGCGATGCCTTTGGCGCTCGGAGAGAGCGTCGAAGGGATGATCGGATGCTATTTCGACGTCGACTACTTCAAGGTCGTCCTCGAAAAAGGACGGATCTACCGCGTCCGCGCCGAGTTCCCGACGCGGTATTCGGCGCGGCTCAGGACGATCGATCCGTTTGGCAACGACACGGGCGTGCCTCCGGGTCGCAACATTATGGGGGCGGTGAATCCTGTATTCATCCTGCCGGATCACGCCCGACAATCGTGCGACCCTTTTCCGGAATCGCCCGGCGCGTCCCACGGGCAGGGTCTGCTTGTGCAGACATGGGTCGACGGCGAGTATACGATCGCGATCGAAAACCCCGGCTCTACGCTCTTCGAACGCTACACCCTCACAGTCGAGGCGGCGGGCGGGGATCAGGTTCTCGACGACCACGGCGGCTTCACCCAATACGCCACCGGTCTCGTCATCGGCGAAGCGACCGTCGGCGAAATCCACTCGCCGGAAGACTTCGACGCCTTCAGATTCGATGCCGTCTCCGGGCGGTCGTATTACATACACGTCACGATCCTCGACGTACCGCGAGGAACGATGAACCACGCGTTCGTACGGTTCATGCGCCCTTGGGTTGGCGGGGTGACTAGGTTGATCGAAGAGCGGTCGTTACCCTCGGAACGCGAACCCCCGTACACCGTGGCGATTGCAGAAGCCTGGGTCGCGCCGAGCGACGGCGAGTACTACCTGATCGTCGAAAGTTTATCCGGCCTCACAAGCACTTACAGCGTCATCGTGGAATCTTCCGATTAACGCGACCGTCGTCAGCGACGGCAGCAGGAGCACGGTCAGCCGGAGCTCGCACAGCGCGACCGGACTGGCGAGCGGACGGCGCTACACAAGACGGCGCTACACAATCAGCGTGCGGACTCTTTCGAGCGGCGAGCGCATGAGCGCGTCGACAAGCCGCTCTGCGAGGACGCTGGTGCCGCCGACTGCGAAGAACACTCCGGTGCCCGATCCTTACCGTTCGCCGCCCACCAACCTGCGTCACCTGGAATCTGAAGGAATAAGATAGCGTGACATGAACGCGCGCCAGAGCTACACCAAGAGATTCCTGCAGCTGGCAGCGCTGGCGTTTCCGGTCGCCGTGCTCGGCGTTGCGGACGTCGTCGTGGCGGTGAACACACTGCTCAAATGGCGAGACTTCGGCGACGGGGCGCTGGTCGGCGTACCTGTATTCATCGCTTTGCAGGTTGGGCTGCCGCTGGGGGCGGCCAAGCTCATCGACGTAAACCGTGGCATGCTCGTCATGGCCAGGGCCTTCGCCGTCAGCGCCTGGGGGCTGTCGGCCGGCACGCTCTTCCAGATGGTTGCCGATCCGGTCCAAGACCCGTTATTCCCGCCGTTCGGCATCGTCTTGATTGTGCTCGTGTTCCTCTCGATCCCGATGGCGATCGGGACCTGGCGGTTCGAACAGGCGGTCCGGCAGAGGATTCGGATCGACGAAGGCGAGATCGAGGATCCAGGAACGTCGAGCAGCAACATGATCCTCGCCGGCCTTCTCCTGATGATCGGAGGCGTCGGCATCCACGGGCTCCACAGAATCTACACGCGAAGGTTCATATCGGGAGCCGTGATGCTATTCACGTTCGGCTGGTTCTTCATGTGGTGGCTGCTCGACCTGACGATGATGCTCAGCGAACTCTACTCCGACGGGCGCGGACAGCGTCTGCAGAAGACCCGGTGGAGCGTGATCCTCATTCTCGGCATACTGTTTGCCCTGTTACTGGCGTTCGCCATTTTCAACTACATCGACCACCTGAGAGTGCAGAGCTACAGACAGACGGCTTAGGGTCTCGATGGCTTCATGATCGTATTTGCGATCGAGCAAGGCGAAACGATGCGATGCATCGAAATCATCGGGGATTTCGCTATCCCGGCAGCCGATCAGTAACGCCGCCGCGTAGGCCGCGCGCTCGCAGGCGCGTCCCAGGTCATCGGGTCAAGCGCAAAATTATCGAGGTCTTCGTGGCGCGCCCTTTGTGCACTGGTCAATCGATCCGACATTCGCACACCTTCGCCAATCGCGGCTCTATCAAACACGAACATTTCCGAGCCGATCTGGAAATCCTCACCATCGAGGATCGAGGTTTGTCCCGGCTGCAACGGCTCTCCACGGATCGTCATTCTGAGCAGACCATCTGAATCAGGTCGGTATCTGAAAGATATGCCGCGGCTGTTGAATACGAACCTTCCGCCAAGCAACGGCACGCCGGGCATCGCTGCCGCGGGAACGACCGGTTTGTTCATCAGCCAATCCCAAGGCGAACGGACATATTCGCGGAAATTCGCCACCAACTCGCGTTCTCCTTGCGAGTCGACTCGGTAGAGAGATCCGTAAGGTGTCGACTGGAACAAAGCCCGCAGCAACAGCAAAAGAATCAGGAACCCGATAAACGCGGCTACGCCAAGCCCTGCCAGCAACGGTATTGAAACCGGGTTTGTCACTTCGATGCTGGCCGTCTGTTCAACAGCTAGTGCCTCGAATCGTCGCTCGCGATGAACGCTGTTCAACTTGGCGTTCACGACGTAATCGCCGTCCAAGGTCAATGCACCGAAAACCATTACCTGATAAACCTTCTCCTCGACGATCTCCGTGGGTTCGAGTTCGATACCCACCGCCATCCCATCATCCGCGTTGACGATTGAAATTTCAATGTCTTCCTGGGCAGCCAAGAAGGCGGCATCAGTCGGTAAGGCATCATCAGCGATTTTTAGGTCGACGGTTGCCAAGTGCGATCTGGCGCCGCTAACAACTGATCCGTCGCCGACGATCTCAATCTCGATTGTGGGAAATGGTGCGACAAAGAACACGCCCTCGCCGTCGATTGTCGGCGCAAGGTTCGGCCAACGCATGCTAAATCTGACATTGCTAACGCCAACCAATTCTTGTGCCGCTACCGTGGCCGAGAACACCCCGTCCTCACCAAACGCGTCGCCATCCTCACCCAAATCGTTCAACTCATAAGTTATTTCGGCACCGTCCGGTCCCGTGATGAACGCGTCGACTATTGCTGAGGAGTCGATCAGCGGCAATTCGCCGGACTGGGCGTCAACCGTCAAAATGAATGGCTCACGGATCGGAAACGGCGGTTGCAATTCCATCACGACGCCGATGTTGTTGACAACGTCGCTGTAGATAGTCAAGGGACCCGAACCGACCGCCGATTTCAATGACCACACACCGGGTTGGGGGTTCCTCACCGTAAAGAACTTCATCCCAGATATCGAGAACGCATTCACCGAACCGACGGAATCCGCAATCTCCTGTCCATTCGGTTGCCTAATCACATTGAGTGTTTCGGAGTCCTCGAACGAGTAACCCGCCACGAGATATGACGAATGAGGAGGCACTCCGACATCTACGGTCTCCCCCGCGCTGCCTGATGAGTCGGTCTGCAAAGTCGGCGTCAGCGCGACACCCAACTCGCCATTAATGAACTCCAATACCCCGTCTAGGAAACCGAGGTCGTATGCAGCGCCGCCGCCCGATGAACTAATCAACGAAAGAACGTCACGGTCAGGAGACGGAGTCGTCGCCAACGAGATCGTGTTGATCGTCACACCGCGGGCCGCGAGGTCTGATGCCACGGCTTCGAGTCCACCAACACCTGACGGCTCGTCCAAAGTGAATCTCCCGGACGAAAGGATGTAGAGCCTTCCATTCTCGCCAAGCTGCTCGACGTACGACGCATAACTCTCCAGCATTTCGGAAAGGTCCGCCGGCGTCGGTTCATCACCAATCCGCGACTTCATTACATCGATCGCTTCATCGACCGACGCTTTTGCCAGATCACCGGTTGCGAAGCTCTGAGGCTCTCGCGCGTGATCCGCGTACTGGCCCACAAGGATCAACCCTTCATCCGCATCGGACAAAACCATCTTCGCCGCGAGCCCAGCCGCCTCAATGTCCTCGATCTGCGATAGCGAAGTGTCGAATGCTACCAGCGTGAAACCGACCGTCTCTGACTGCCCGCTTTGCGCGTCGACCACGCGCGCATCATGCGACGCGAAAACCACGATGGTAGCCAGCGTTACGAACGCGACAACCGTCGCCAACGTTTGCTTTGGAAGAGTGTTGAACATGCCTGATTTTCGGCGAAACGACACTAAGCCGACGCGTCGGCTAGTTGACGTTCTGATTTTAACGGACGTGACCCCATCGACCCCAGTTTGGGACCTCGCATACTCTAGATACGTCGGTACTGACCTTATGGTTGACATCGCGCCGCAATACTGTGCAAGAATCAGTGCTTGACGCGACACCTGCGGGTTCTGTTTCCCACATGGCGATTTGACCGGATGTCGAGAACCAATATCGAAAGGTCGAAATGAAGATCACTGGCGTATCCTCTGCGCTCTTCCAGTACCCCATGCCCCGCCGCATGGGTGACGCCAACTCACCGATGGGACGTGCACGCGCGAGCGGCTGCATCATCGAGCTCCACACGGACACCGAACTCACCGGAATATCGATGGGTGGTGGTGGCGCAATCGGCATCATCAACTCCCTCGTCGAGGGCGTCCTCATCGGACAAGACCCGCGCCGCGTCACCGGACTCTGGCAACGAATGGTGAACAAACACTTCAAAGGCGGACACGACGGCATCGCGAACGACGCAATCTCCGCACTCGATGTCGCTTTGTGGGATCTCAAGGCGAAATCCAATGACGAGCCGCTATGGAGAACTCTTGGCGGCGTCAAACAACCGATTAACGCCTACGCCAGCGGCCTCGATATGCCGCTCTCCGACCAAGAGATCTTCGATTTCTACCGCGGGATGGCCGAGGACTACGGCTTCAAAGACGGGAAGCTCAAAATCGGTCTCGACCAGGACTCCGACCTGCGTCGCACGGGCATCATGAAAGATGCGTTAAGCATCAACACCGACGAACCCGGCCTTATGGTCGACGCCAACGAATACTGGTCTCCGAAACAAGCCATCCGAAAAGTCCGCGAGATGGAAGAGCAGTTCGATCTCATGTGGATCGAGGAACCCGCCAGACGCTGGGATTTTCTCGGTCTACGCCGCATTTGCGACGCCGTCCGCACCCCCGTCTGCGCCGGCGAAAACCTCGACACTCTCGGCGACTTCCTCCCCTACTTCCACAACCGCTCGGCAGACATTGTTCAAGTAGGGTCCGGGATGACCGGTATCACCTGCGCCCTACAGATCGCCGACGCTGCGCACGGATTTAATCTCCCCGTAACCCTTGGCGGGTCTGCTGGACACCACCACGCGCACCTCGCAACCGTGATTCCCAACTACGTCACCATCGAAGTGGGCAACGCAGAATCCGACAATAGCGTCGCATCCTTCGACATCACATTCGAAAACGGTCAAGCCATCCTCGGAGACAAACCCGGACTCGGCATCGAAATCGACCATGAGGAGCTCGAAAAAGCCAAGGTCGACAAGGTCCCACCCGGTGCCGGCCCGAGCCCCTTCGGACGTCGTCCTGGCGCCGGACTCTACGAAGTTCCGCCGACCGAAGAAGAAAAAGCCGAATCCGCACGCGGCATCACCGGACAATCCGAAGGCCGTCACGCTTACTGATGCACCTACCCTCCCCGATCGCGACGTAGGGGCGGGTTTGAAACCCGCCCCTACACGCCGGACACGCCCAACATAGCAAAACACCACAAGAGAATCCCCAATCATGAAAATCACCGGATACCGACTCGAACAATACGAGATGAAGATGGATCGTCCCATCGGCGACGCCAATGGCGTCGTCGGCGAGGACATCTCCGGCGGCTCCGTCCTTTGGATCGAGACCGACGAAGGCATCACCGGCGTCGCTCCCGGCGGAAACCCCGCCGTCGGACGACTCTTCCACCTGATTGAGGACGAAGACCCTCGATCCGTCGTCGGACTCTGGATGCGCCTCGTCGACTTCGTCTTCAAAGGCGGCAACGAGGGCGAGATGAACGGCGCTATCAACGCCATCGACACCGCACTCTGGGACCTCAAAGCCAAGATCGCCGACGAACCACTCTGGCAGACATTCGGCGCCCGCGAAGGCCGAACCAAAGCCTACGCCAGCGGCATTGACCTCTGCCTCGACGACGACGCAATCTTCGCCTTCTACCGTCGCATGGCCGAGCGCGGCGTCGACGGTGGCAAACTCAAGATCGGTCTCGACATGAAGGCGGACCTCCGGCGCATCGGCATCATGCAGGAAGCCCTCAGCATCGCATCCGACCGACCACGCATCCTCATCGACAGCAACGAATACTGGTCCGCCAAAGAAGCCATCATCCGCATCCAACGCATCGAGGAAGACTTCGACATCACTTGGGCCGAAGAACCCGCCCGACGCTGGGACTTCGACGGCCTGCGCCAAGTCTCACGCAACATCTCCGCCGCCGTAGCCTCCGGGGAAAACCTAAACCACATCGGCGACTTCTATCCACTCGTCTCCCAGCAAGCCGTCGACGTTGTCAACATCAGCGCCGGTCACAGCGGCTTCACTGGTTGCAGGCAGGTCGCCAACCTCTGCTACGCCTACGAACTCCCCGTAACGATGATGAACTGCCAAGCCAACCACATGGCCCACCTCGCCGCCGCCCTCCCCAATCACATGATGATGGAAGTGGTAGACCCCGGCCGAGAACAATGCATCAACTTCAAGCACACCATCGAAGACGGCTTCATCCAACTCTCCAACGAACCCGGCCTAGGCATCACCATCGACGAGGACGCATTAACGCAGCTTCAAGCGAATCCGCCCGAACCAGATCGCCGTCGACGCAACCCATTCCCGAGACGAGAAGGCGGCGGGCGGTTCATCGTCCTTCCGACGAAGGAAGAGGCGCCTTGGTTGGTCGACTAGCGACTTCCCCCTCTTACGTAAGAGGGTGCACGTAAGGTCAAACCTACGGTTGACGACTTAATCCCAAGGCCCCCTCAACAAGTACCCCCCAGTAGCTCCCGAAATCACGATGATCATGATGTCCACCACAACCCAGACCACGTCATGCATCACCTCTTCTCCTACCAGCTTCGCGCCATTCACCAGCAGATTCAACCAGTTGAACAGGAACAACGCTGCCAAAATCATCGTCGCGAAATACAGCACGTTCGACTCTAGATACTCCCGCGTGATGCCCGACTCCCCGCTCGCATCGCTCTTCCGCTTCCGCTCCAAATTGAAGTAGAACGCCAGCAAGATCGCCACGAACATTATGTAATCTAGGATCGCCCAAACATCGCCAGAGTCATACAACCGCCACGCAATGAACTGCACGGCTACCACCAACGACACCAAGATTTGCGCTACACCGATTGTCCGTCTTAATGCTTGCATCGATTCGGCCCTCTTGTCGTTCACCTTGTACTAACTCGCTCATTTTATCCGGATCCCGCATTTTCGCCAATCCCATCACATCCTCGATGCTCGGCGCCACCAATGCTCGCCAGTGATCACCGAAACCAACCCGTAATACAGGTTGATGAACGACCAACAGATTTAATGCGGCGTTTCCGACGAATCTGGGGGATCGCCGATATCCCAAAACATTCAGAACCAGTTGCTAGAGAATTCCATCGACTGAATGATTGAAGCGCAGAAAAGCACATTCATCTCGAAATACGTCTTACCCGCCCTGTCCGCATCCGTCAACCAACACCGCAGTGAAGCATCTTCCATGATTTCCCAACCATAGGAGGCTCCAATGATGCCGCAACCGTAGCAGTCACATGTCGGATTTCTTCCTTCGAGGTGCAGGTCCGACAAAGCCGACGACCGAATTCGTTCAAAAACGGTTCCTTGAAATCGCACAAAACACCGAATTGTCCTAACATGTATCTCATCAATTCACATGGCGACTCTGTCGCCAAGAAGCGATATGGAGGACAAAGTGGCTGAAAATACCCGACGTTCGAATATCTACCCAGTCCGCATTAGTTTGCTTGTCATTGCTGTGTTGATCGCCTTGATATGCTTTGGCATCATCGGACTGTTGTGGGTGACCATAAGCGACAAGGGCGCAATCAGCGAATACTCCTTCATTGCTGGCGCGTTGATAGGGATCTTGGCCGCCGGCATCACCGGGCTCGTAGGCTTGGGCACTTCCTTGGCCCAGACCATCATGCCCAGCGACGGCAAATGATCAAGGTCAGTGACCGCTAACGATCTGGTCGTTTGACGCGTTACACATCCCGAGCGCGGTTCAATTCACGTTGGAACGGCTTCGCACGCTCGTCCAAATCTTCGGACGAGTGTGCGATCAAAACGTTTCCCGCGCACCAGTTTCACAACCTTCACCCCCAGTTCGCGTTGTTCGCTACTTAAGAGGGACGTCGTCGTACAGCTTCGTCATAGCGTTGCGTTGCGAATAGGGTTGGTGCTCCTGTTGCAGCAGTCGGAGTTTGCGTCTCCGAGGTGAATTCGTAGCGACGGACACGAAGGCAATCATTCTTTGACGCTATCTCGTAGCAATCGTCATCGGTAGGTTGATCCGAATGTTCCGACTGCGGGCGCAGCGGCAGAGGACCACCGTCAAAAGTGCCGACGCGTGAAACTTGCTTCCCGGGTTAACTCGGGTCCCACAACCAGGCCCGCCCTACCCATCGTTCGAATCATTCCAATCCCAATTGAGACGGATGCTACGATTTCGCGCTTCGCAATAGGTATCGCCCCACAAACAGGTTCACCAATACGAACAGAACTTCGATCCCGTACCACATCAACCGACTGAACTCCAACGCTGGCGTCTCTGCCGATTCGAACACATAAGCAGCGAACCACAAGCGGAAGAACAGCAAGAATAACGTCAACGAGGCGATCAACATCAACGTCGAGCCCCAATCGGACGAATCGCCGACCTCCCGCATCCGCATTACGGCAAACGCCAGCGCCGCCACCGCACCGATCGCCATCAAGATACTCAACGCGTCCCACACCCTACCGTTCAGAGCCCCGCCATACATCGGCGACGCCAAAAACTGAATCGCCACCGCCGCGGCCAGTCCGCAGTGGACGTATCCGAATATGGTCTTGATCGCTGTCACAACTCGGTGTTGGTCCCCTTAACCTCTCGAAGCCCCGGGTTTGAAACCGACGCTCCTCAACAAATAGCTCCCAACAATCATGTTCACGATCGGGAACATCACATCGACAGCTATCCATACCAAAGAGCGGAACTCGCCCAATTCGTCATCAGCATCCTTAAACACCGACGACGCGAACCACTGCTCGAAATACATCAGGAACAGCACAGCCGACGCGATCAGCATCGCGCTCGAAGCAATCCACTCCTGCAAATCGGACTTGTCCACCTCCCGTGACCGCAAGTAACTGAAAACCAACGCCGCGATCACTCCGATTGCCATCAAGTAGTTCAAGATGTCCCAAACATCACCCACCGCATCATCGCTGTAGACCTCGCTCAAAACGAACTGCGCCGCAACCACCAATCCTAAGATCAGGTGAATGTAGCCGGACCCTCGCTTGATCCAATCCATTGCCTATTGTCTCCTAGCTTCTGAATGCGTCCCTGATTCCAGACCCACAATACGGCATCGAAATCGAAACAAGATCTCGACTTGCCACACCCCAATTTATACGCGTATTCTCCGAAACGCGCACCAAACACTCCCTGGAACGTGAGAACATGTTAAAACCACCTTGAGCATAGAGGGCACGCATCCCGAAACCTCTACCCTCAAACGCAATCAGGAGTTCCAAATGAAGGTCACCGCAGTAAAGAACCTACCCGTCCGAGACGATAACGGCCGCGTTTCACTCTTCGTCCGCGTCGAAACCGATGCCGGCATCCACGGCCTCGGAGAAGTTGGGATTTCCAGCATGGGACGCGCAATCATGGAGGCCATCGACCACCTCGCAGAAGTCGTCGTCGGCTCTGAACCATGGGAAACGGAACGCCTCTGGCAACTCATGTTCCGAGGAAACTTCTTCCCCGCAGACCGTGTCTACGGATGCGCCATCAGCGCCATCGACATCGCCCTTTGGGATATCAAAGGCAAATCCGTCGACATGCCCGTCTACAAACTTCTCGGTGGACCAGTGCGCGACAAAGTAGTCTGCTATCCACACACTCAAGGAGGAACCACCGAAGCACTCGTCCAAAACTGCCTCGAACGAGTCGAAGAGGGATGGAAGTTCGTCCGCTGGGGACAACCCGAAACCTCCGGTCGCTTCGAAGACAGCGGCACCTCCCTGCTCGAACCCGTCGAGTCGATGCGCTTAGCCGTCGATCAGATGTCCAAGGTCCGCGAAGCCGTCGGTCCTGATATCCAGATTCTCCTCGACGCTCACACCCGGCTCGACACCGCGCACACGGTCCAGATGTGCAAGGACCTTGAAGAGTTCAAGCCCTACTTCATCGAAGACCTCATCCGCTCAGAAAACCCCGGCTCATACCGCAACCTTCGCAACCAAGTCCGTCTCCCGATCGCCGCCGGTGAGCAATGGGTGTCCAAGTGGTCCTTCCGACAGGTGATCGAAGAGGAACTCATCGATTACGCCCGCATCGACCTGTGCATCGTCGGAGGCATCACCGAAGCCGCCAAGATAACCCACTGGGCCGAAACCCACTACATCGACATCGTCCCACACAACCCTCTCGGACCCGTCTCCGCCGCCGCCTGCGTTTCGCTCTGTATGGCATCCACAAACGTAGGCGTCCAAGAAATGCCACGCCAACCCGGAACTACCAACACCGACCTCTTCCCCGTGCAAATCGGCTGGGAAGACGGTTACTCCTTCTGTCACGACGCACCCGGCCTAGGCATCGAGATGGACATGGACGTCGCCGAATCCCGCGCCGGCGACCCCCACGGCTGGCCACCCCAACTCCGCCGCAACGACGGCGCATTCACGAACTGGTAAACAACCCAACATCCCCTCTCCCGCGATGGGAGAGGTCTCGGGTAAGGGTGATTCGCCCCGACCTTGCAGAATCCAAATTGGAAACTTCAACCAAAAGATATCCTCCGACATGAAAGTTACCCAAATCCGATCCCTCCCAATCCGCGACGACTCCGGTCGGGTCTACTTCTTCGTCCGTGTCGACACCGACGCCGGCATCTACGGCCTTGGCGAGGTCGGAACCTTGGGTCAGGGTCGGGCCATCATCCAGGCCATCGACCACCTCGCAGAAGTCGTCGTTGGATCCGATCCGTGGGAGACCGAACGCCTCTGGCAACTGATGTTCCGAGGCAACTTCTTTCCCGCCGAGCGCACCTACGGCTGCGCCATCAGCGCAATCGACATCGCACTTTGGGACATCAAAGGAAAGTCCGTAGGCAGACCCGTATACCAACTCCTCGGCGGTCCGACCCGCAACAAAGTCGTCTGCTACGCCCACACCCAAGGCGAAACCATCCAAGCCCTTGTCGACAACTCAGTTCATCGAGTTGACGAAGGCTGGAAGTTCGTCCGATGGCACCAACCGGAGACCTCCGACACCGACCAAATCGAAGGCACCGGTCGCCTCGAACCAGTCGAGTCGATGCGCAACGCCGTCGAAGGAATGGCGAAAGTGCGCGAGGCGGTCGGCCCCGAAATACAGATCTGCCTCGACGTCCATACCCGTCTCGACCCGACTCACGTCATCCAGATGTGCAGGGAACTCGAGGAGTTCAAACCCTACTTCATCGAAGACCCCATCCGATCCGAAAATCCAGGCTCATACCGCAACCTCCGCAATCAAATACGCCTACCCATCGCTGCCGGTGAGCAATGGGTCTCAAAGTGGCCCTTCCGCCAAGTCATCGAAGAGGAACTCATCGACTACGCCCGCATCGATCTCTGCATCGTCGGGGGCATCACCGAAGCCGCAAAGATAACCCACTGGGCCGAAACTCACTACATCGACATCGTCCCACACAATCCGTTAGGTCCCGTATCAACCGCGGCCTGCGTCGCCCTCTGCATGGCATCCACCAACGTCGCCGTTCAGGAAATGCCCATCGAACCGGGCACTTACCTAACCGACCTATTCCCCGTTCAAGCCGGATTCGAAGACGGTTACGCCTTCTGCAACGACGCCCCAGGCCTAGGCATTCAAATCGACATGGACGTCGCCGAATCCCGAGCCGCCGACCCCCACGGTTGGCTGCCGCAACTCAGACGCAACGACGGAGCATTCACCAACTGGTAACACTCGTCATTCCGGCGAAGGCCGGAATCCAGAGGAACAACGCAACTAAGTTTTCCCCCGTTTACGGGGGAAATGTCCGAAGGACAAAGGGGGCTATCCCGCAAATGAAAGTCACACAAATCCGTTCCTTCCCCGTCCGAGACAACTCTGGACGCCTCTACTTCATCGTCCGCGTCGACACCGACGCCGGTATCTACGGCCTCGGTGAAGTAGGAGTCGCCCGCCTCGGACGCTCCATCGCCATCGCCATTGACCACCTCTCAGAAATCGTCATCGGCTCCGACCCGTGGGAAACCGAACGCCTCTGGCAGCAGATGTTCCGCGGCCTATTCTTCCCCGCCGAACGCGTATACGCCTGCGCCATCAGCGGCATCGACATCGCCCTATGGGACATCAAAGCCAAATCCGTCGGGATGCCCCTCTACAAGATCTTGGGCGGCCCGACCCGCGACAAGGTCCTCTGCTACCCCCACGTCGGAGGCGAGACTACTCAAGCGATCGTTGACGACGCCAAGAAACACGTCGATGAAGGATGGAAGTTCGTCCGCACTGGACAACCCACGACCACTCCCCTAGTCGGAGAATACGGTGGGCGCCACGCGGCAACTGCCGAACTGGACCCGCTCAAGTCGATGCGCATGGCAACCGAACAGTTCGGCGCCCTCCGCGAAGCCGTCGGGCCAGACATCCAGATCTGCACCGACTTCCACACCCGCCTCGATCCGACGCACTCGATTGCCTTGTGTCGAGAACTCGAAGAATTTAAACCCTTCTTCGTCGAAGACGCCGTCCGCTCCGAAAACCCCGCCTCCTACCGCAACGTCCGACGCCAGACCAACGTCCCACTCGCCGCCGGAGAACACTGGTGGTCGAAATGGCCCTTCCGAGAAGTTATCGAAGACGAGAGCATCGACTACTGCCGCATCGACCTCTGCATCGTAGGCGGCATCACCGAAACCCTGAAAATCACTCATTGGGCCGAAGCCCACTACATCGACATCGTTCCCCACAACCCTCTCGGCCCCGTCTCCGCCGCCGCCTGCGTTTCCGTCTGCATGGCATCCACCAACGTCGGCGTCCAAGAAATGCCCCGCCAACCCGGCACCTTCGCCACCGACCTCTTCCCGCAGCAGATCGAATGGGAAGACGGCTACGCCTGGTGCCCCGACACCCCAGGCATGGGAGTCGACTTCGACATCGAAGTAGCCGAACAACGCATTTCAGACCCGCGCGGGTGGTCCCCGAGATTGCATCGGCCGGATGGGGCGTTTACGAATAACTGAAAAATAATAGGGAAACGATGTACCACGTCAACGAAGATTATCCGACTAACCGCGCAACCGTCCACGACACGTCCACGTGTTCACACGCTCAGATCAGGCGCAAGAAACCTGAAACCGGCCAGTGGCATGGCCCTTTCGAATCATTCGAAGAAGCCAGAAGATTCGCGCGAAACACTGGACGTAGAGATATCAAGAGTTGCCCCGATTGCATCTAACAGCTGCCTCCGCACTACCGGAGCTGTATGCTCAGTATTCGTCATGCTCGTTTAAATTTTGTCACATATGTATACAGTGTGTCGCGAATGGATTTGCGTGGACTTGCCCATTGCCAGAGCCCACCGGCAGTTAACGTGCAACTCTTATTCTTGTGCCTCAAGAAGTGCTTCCACCGTTGCGTATGTATAGGCAGCAGCTGTCTCGAATGCGTTCGTGAACGTCGTCGTATGCCCCTTCGCGAGAGCTGTTGCTGCTTCTTTGGTGTCTTGTTCCAGGGCTATTGCGACGATTGCGTTTGTCTGGGCTTCTGCAACTGCTGTCGCATTAATCTCGAGATAAGCCTTGGACGTTCTAATAACCTCCAACGCCGATTTTCCTATTTCTTCAACTAACGTTGGATTCGCCTTGAGAATCTCAATTCCCTTAGGGTCTTTTGTGTATCTGCTCAGTTCTTGAACGCCTGCCTGTGCCGTTTCGCTCGCGTCAATCCTCGCGTCCACCTCTGGGTCGTTTCTAGTCGCATTCAGTTTCCTGAGTGCCTCTGCGACTGCAATCTCAGACCTCACAATTGCTGTTTTTGCTAATTCTGTTTCTAATGTTGCGCGGGCTGCGTCATGTGGAGTTCCGGCAGCCTCAAGAGTTGCGAATAACTCAGCGGTCCTCGTCTCCGTTAAGTCTGGCGATGAGCTACAAGCTATGGTTATGTGAATCGTTGCTATGAACGACAACACCAGCATAATCGCGATTTTCATAGCGTCTTTCCTCAGAGCAAAGGTGGTGAAGTACTCGTTGACCGTTGTGGTGCGCGAAGCTTTCTGACGATTAACTCCTAAGGGGCATCAATCGCTCACGGACATTGGCGGAACCTTCCTACCCAATACTCAGCCCACCATCGACCACTATGTGCGCCCCTGTCATATAGGACGCATCATCCGAAGCCAAAAACGCAACGACCGCCGCGATCTCTTTTGGCTCGCCCATCCGCTTCATCAACGCATCCTGACCGAAGTCGATGTAAGACTGTTCGCGGTCGAGCCTGAGCGAATCGATGTGCATATCCGTCGCCCGCGTCTTGATCGAGCCGGGGCAGACGGCGTTGACGCGAATGTTGTCGGGTGCAAGGTCCATCGCCAGGCATCGCGTCAACTGCGAAACAGCTCCTTTCGACGCGTTGTACGGGATGAACTCGGGTTGAGCGATGAATGCGCTGACCGAAGCGATGTTCACCACCGCTCCGCCGCCTGCGCTCCGGAACGTCGGCAACACCTCGCGCACACAGTTGGCATAACCAATCACATTCACTCCGAACACCCGAGCCCAGTCGGCGTCCGTTACCTCCTCAACCTTCCCGAATACGAACGTGGCGGCATTGTTGACTAAGATGTCAACCGTCCCGAACTTGTCGACCGCGCATGCGATCATCGAACGCACCGAATCCGAGTTCGATGTGTCCGTCTGACAAAACATCGCCGTTCCGCCGTTGCCATCAATATCGGCCGCGGTGCCCTTACCGTTATCCGCCTCCAACTCGGCGATCACGACGTTCGCACCGTCGTCCGCGAACCGATGACAGATCGCCTCACCGATGCCGGTGCCACCGCCGGTTACTATCACGGTCTTGCCTTCAAATCGCTTCATCGCGCTCTACCTTTCTATTTCGGACGCCACCAACGTGAGTCGAACGGCGAAACCATTTCGATTGCTCGCTGCGTATAACATTATGCGCAGTTTTTGCGGCATGGGAACAGTTGAGAGCATGGGAGTGCATCGATGGGAATAATCACCAGAGGCTTCTTCGGTCGACGACGGCAGGATGAGGAAGATGAAACCGCGGGACGCGTCCCGCCAGGGCAGTATGTCGATCGCGGATTCCCCGTGCTTTCCGCCGGACCCACGCCGAGAGTCGACACTGCGACTTGGACCTTCCGTATCGACTACAACGGTGAGGACCTCGGCGTCTGGGACTGGGTTCAGATGATGGCTCTCCCGCAGACCGGCATCCATACTGACATCCACTGCGTCACCAAGTGGAGCAAGCTCGATACAGACTGGCGAGGCGTGCTCATCGACGACTTCTTGGCCGACGCCGGAATCGACGATCCGCCCGAGTTCATGATGGTCTACAGCGACGGCGGCTACACCACCAACCTACCGACCGCCGACGTAATCGACGGCAAGGGCTTCCTCGGCCACACCTTCGACGACGCCCCCCTCGAACCTGCCCACGGCGGCCCGGTCCGCATGGTCGTTCCCCACCTCTACTTCTGGAAATCCGCCAAATGGGTCCGCGGCATCCGCTTCATGGACTCCGACGCCCCCGGCTTCTGGGAAGCCTACGGCTACCACATGTACGGCGACCCTTGGCGCGAGCAGCGGTATCACTACGATTAGGCAAACAGCTGTCAATCAAGAATTCGGTCGTATTCGGCGTGGGTCCCAATCCAGACCCAAACGAAATCGTCGCCGTCTTCAACGGTTAGCGCCCGATATGCCAAACCCACGCGTACCGATTCGCGAAAGGGCCGTTCCGTTTCGCGAACGCTCTCGCCTCAAAGCAGGAGCAGTCTAGTTAATTTGCGTTAGTTTCCTAAGACGTCAACCCAACCTTCACAACCCATTCCCAGCCCGACTCCGACCGATCAGACGCCGCCTCGACATGCTCTATATGCATCAGGTGCGGCACTCGAAGCCCCGATGGCGCATTCTGTATCCGGCACTCATCGGATCGTCACCCGCCGATTGGGTCCCGCGTCTTAAGTTCTGGGAACAGCGAGAAGTCCCGGTCTCGGGTCAGGAGTGCTTCGGCTCCATGGGCAACGCATATTGCCGCTATCCTGGCGTCGTGTACAACTCCCCCTAACACTCGGGGGCGCCGCACAAAACTCTCCAGTATCCGCGGAAAGTCCTCGGTCTCGCCAATCAGCCGTATCGAGGGAGAAGCGATCCAGGCGGTGAGTTGACGCCACGCTTGCTCCTGACTCGTGGCACTATCTCTCCAGATGCGAGGGTTCGTCACCACGCTGAGGAACTCATAGCAGCAGGGCCAAGGAATAGCCCACGCATCGTCGCCTTCCGCCAAACCGCGTATGATCGACGCAGCCGGATCGTGGTACCTCGATTCGCGACGGTGTGCATATACCAGCAGATTCGTGTCAACGGCGATCACCGGGATGCAGGTTCTCCGTAAATGACCTCGCGGAGGTCTTGCCAAGAGTACGCCTCCAGAGGATCCTTCTCGCCCGCTTCGCCCACGCTGTGGTCGGGCAACTGGTAACGTCGGTGGGTGGCCGCAGTGATGAGTACCTGTCGCAGACCCTCTTCAACCACGGCACGCAACGGGCGCCCGGTACGCTGCGCATGCCGCTTCGCGCGCGCCAGCAACTCATCTTGGATGTCAAGCGTAGTCTTCATGATACCCATACTAGCCATATCGCCTTCGACGGTCAACCCATATCGTCAATTTTCGAAATTTATGCGCACCGAACTGGATTGATTCTCAAAACGTCAAAGCAACCTTCACAACCCCATCCGCTCGCGACTCCGACAACTCAAACGCTTCCGCGACCTGCTCTATCGGCATCAGATGCGTCACGATGGGCGCCATGTCGATCTTACCCACGAATGTCTCCCAAATTTTGGCCATTGATATAAGTCATTTCACATCAAATTCTATGCACTGTTCGACCAACATGTGACGGTGTGCATCTCGTGCAATTGGATTTTTCGCGAACCACCTACCACCGATTGCATCGACGGCAAGGGTTTCCTCGGCCACACCTTCGACGACGCCCCCCTCGAACCTGCCCACGGCGGCCCGGTCCACATGGTCGTCCCCCACCTCTACTTCTGGAAATCAGTCAAATGGGTCCGCGGCATCCGCTTCATGGACTCCGACGCCCCTGGCTTCTGGGAAGCCTACGGCTACCATATGTACGGCGACCCCTGGCGCGAACAGCGATATCACTACGATTAGGGTGTTTTGATCAATCGATCACTGGTAACCACCAAATGACCGATTACGTTCGAACGTCGTCAACGTTGTTCAAAATCGATTTCAAGGGATTTCGTAGATTTTAATCGTGATTTTTTCTCCTTCGTTCCAAGGTCGTTCAAATTGATCCCAAGTGAATGAGAAAAGACCTTCGCGTCTCGACTTTAGCGCGTCACGCACTCGATAGAATCGCCCGAGCCCCCCTGTTTCACGGAACACGGCCACATTATGATTTTCGCCCAGCGCGTCGCTATAAACCCGAAACTCGACGGCACGATCATTATTTGACCAGCCGAGACTATGAATACCAATTTTTCTCTTTTCAATTTCAAAGCTGAGTGGATCATTTGAAGATTTTGTTGTGTCGAATCCCATAAAACTGTGGTTACGATCGAAAAATTCTTCCGGCACGAACGAGAAGGAGTGCGACACCATGCCAGGATCAAATACAGATACCATCCACTCGACATCAGATTCTGCATCGTGGTAGTCGCAAGGTTGGAAAAATGCATCCTGCTCTTTGAAAACGAATTGATATTCTCCCACAAGCAATGTATTGCGGGCGAAAATCCGAACGTCGTGGCGCTCATAGTAGCCGTCTGACGATCGTACCGAATCCACGTTTATGTCAAATAAGTTCGCGTCTTGACCAGACAACCAGAATTTCGATCGATATCCAATTTCTGTAGGCCCTTGGTTTCTCCGTACGCCCCATTGGCCCGCTAACTCTTCATCAGTTTCTAAAGTTGAGGATATGCTTCTCGCTACGATTGGTTGGGGGGCGAAGTGTATTGACCATGGATTCATGCCCAAGAATCCGCCTCGCTTGACTGCCTCCACGTTTATCCGTTCCCTGTAGAGTTTCATTGAAAGGCAGTTGAAAAACCCTGATTCACCGCGTTCGTCAGCCGCCGTGAGTGCTTTTTCTAGTTCGGATGCTATTTCGAGGATTTCTTCGGACGTCACTGAAACGTTGAGTCGCGAAGCTGGTTCGTTCGAGGGATCTGCCAACAGAAAAGAACCTGTCCTCCCAGCGCCTCTCGAATTCACTGCAGGCAGCCAAGTTCGGTTGTGGGGGTCGTCAACACGGAACCGATTTTCCAATCCAGCTAGCGCGAATGTGAACGATTGCTCAGATTCGTCGGATTCGTCACATTGATCTCGTCGAGTGGGAATGGATTTCAGAAAAAGTATCGCCTCGCGATCCTCCCACGTGTTATCTCGTTCGTCAACACCAAATTCGGCATTCAAAAAAGCGACGTTTTGTGAAGGCCAATCCCAGAAGTACGGCCGTGAATCTGATGCATGACGGTAATCCAATAACTCTTCAACGACTATCGAACCGGGTGAAAAGCCTTTGATGACTGTTAACGGATCAAATTTGTACCCTATCTTCGACTCCCAACGTTGATTACCACCACATTTCAACCGAGCGAGCGGGAAAACACTGGTCAGTTTCGCATGGACGATCAGATCCGAATGCAATACCCGCTCCTCGAGGCTCGTCAACCCTACGTAAGCTGGGCCCGAGTCTTCAGGGCGCCATGTGACGATTTCTGGCATTGGCCTAGTTACGGGTGTTGTGCGCGCGATGATCGTCGGAGATGCAACTAACGTTGGCGATACCATCACCAATTGATTCCCTTTTGAAGCGCGTGGGGGCAATGAATCGATCGTTGCGATTGATTTAGTGGCTGGGCCTCTCGTAGGTGTCGATTCCGGGGTCGCGCAGGTAAACGCGAGCGCCATCAACGCGAGAACCGCGAACGTGATCTTCAATCTCAAAACGTCAAAGCAACCTTAACCACCCCATCCCCCCGCGACTCCGACAACTCAAACGCTTCCGCGACCTGCTCTATCGGCATCAGGTGCGTGACGATTGGAGCCATATCGATTTCGCCTTCGACGATCCACGAAAGCGCACGCCTAAATGTCTTCAACCCCGGCTCCTCCTGTGCACCCAAGATCGAGTACGCATTGGCGCGCTTCTTGAACATCTCGGTGTAGTCGAAGGGGACGGGGTCGTTGCTGTCGGGCAGGCCGAATAGAACGCAGAGTCCTTCGTCAGCGACTATGTGGAACGCATTGCTGAGCGTCGGCGCAGAACCAACCGCTTCGATCACGATGTCCGCACCCTTGCCCCCAGTCAGATCGTAAACTGCATCCCGGACACCTGCGCCAGTCACATCCACCGTCTCGTCAGCTCCGTACATCGTCGATAGGCCGCGCCGACTATCGACTGGTTCAATGGCGATGATGCGTGACGCGCCGCGCCGTTTTAGCACGGTGTCCCAAAACAATCCCGCGCTGCCCTGTCCCAAAACCGCGCAAGTGAGGCCTTCGAGCGTCTTGGGCAATCGTTGGGTTGCGAAGATAACCGTGCCCAGTTGCTGCGTCATCAATAGGTGCTCAACTGGAGGCCCCGCAGGTAGTTTCAGCAGATGAGCCGCATCAACGGCTTGGTATTCAGCAAAGCACTTCGCGTACCAGATATGGGGCACAGTCAGAACCAAATCGCCCGGTTCGAGGAAGTCGATGCCCTCGCCTTCGGGGTATCGTTTCGGTGGCTCTTCGACGACGCCGACACCTTCATGCCCAGGATGACCTGGCACCGCTGGATATTCGGGCATCTGCCAACCCTTGCCGACCATGTGAAGGTCGGATCCGCATAACGACGCCATCTCGGTCTTGACCAAAGCATCGGTCTCGAGCGGTTCGGGATCCGGTGCGTCGGCTACATACCGAATGTCGTCGACGCCAAACGATTGGGCTGCTCTCATCAACGCTTCCTTTGGTGATCAATCAGTAATTGAGGGCCAAGCAATTTAGTTGTAGTCCGCCAACTCGTCACCATGCGCTTCCCACATCTCGTCGAACATCGACCGGATCTGGTCGAGCGAAAGGATCGCCCCAGTCAGCGGATCTAACGCGACGGCGTGGAATGCGGCTTCTCTCGACCGCTCCAACACTGCAATCACACCCATCTCTTGCACCGCGACGTTTGCTCGCGACAGCGAAGCGCACTGTGGTGGAAGCTCGCCAACCGGCATCGGATGAAACCCGAGGTCGTCAATCAGGATCGGTACCTCGACGCACGAGCCGTACGGCAAGTTGTCGATCAGCCCATCGTTCGGCACGTTGCCATTAATGACGATCTTGTCACCCGTCTCCATCGCCTCCATGATGCGGCAGGCGTATTCATCCGATCGGATCGGTCCGATCGGATCATCGGAGTATGCATCTCGTTCTAGTTCCATTAAATGGTTGTCGACGCGCGTGACGCGTCGTTGGAGGTCTTGTCGAATCTCGTTCAATCGGAACTCGTCCATCACCGCTTCATCCGTTCGGAAGTACGGGACGTATTCCGACATATGACGCGTCGACTCGGTGACAAAATACCCGAATTGTTTCATCACTTCGTAGCGGACAGTGTCGAGAGCGAAGACTTCGGGATTATTCATTGCCTCGCGGAGCGCCGGATACGCATCCGCGCCTTTCCGCTCGAAACGCATGAACCACGCCAAGTGATTTATCCCCGCAACCCACGCCGAGACTTCCCCGTGCGGCGCGCCGATGTAGTCCGCTAAGTCTTGAGTCGTGCGTTGAACGCTGTGGCAAAGACCGATTGTTGGTACGTCGGTTTCAGAGGTAATCCCCCAACACGCCATCGCCATAGGGTTGGTGTAGTTCAGCAGCGTCGCGTTTGGAGCCACATCGTCGATATCGTGCGCGATGTCGATCAGCACCGGCACAGTCCGCAACGCCTTGAACACTCCACCCGGGCCAACCGTGTCGCCGACTGCTTGGTCGATGCCGTACTTGCGGGGAATGTCAATATCGCGTTCGAACGTGTCGCCGACTCGTATTGTTGTCAACACATAGTCGGCATCCGCCAATGATTCACGACGGTCGGTAGTCGTCTCTATTTCGGCGACAGAACCGACTTCGGAGAAGAGCTTCTTCGCGAAGTCACCGATCACTTGAAGACGTGACTCGTCGATATCCATCAACGATATTGTGGAGTCTCTCAGAGAAGACGTGCTAGCGACATCTTGGAGGAGTCGGCGCGCGAAGACGACACTTCCGGCGCCGATCAACGATATTTTTGGCGGCATGGTACGTTGGTCTATTCAATCTCAGACGCTAGCTATTCCAGCGTCGAAGCAATGGTAACGTATTGCGCTCAGAGCTGATCGAACGGCGTAATCTCGATCACCCCGGCATCCTCAACCATCATCCGCAACTCGCTGCCCTGAAGTAGGCCCATGCCGATGAGAGGATGTCCGTTGAGACTAGCAACCTCCACGGCGCGTAAATGGCCTTGCCATTGCACTAAGACGCGGTACATGTCACATACGGTGCTCCGGCCATCCGCGAGATACGCCGTTTCCGACCTGGTTCGTCGCAACTGCAAGGCATCAACTAAGTCCGGTTTCAGAGACAAATGCCCAGCAAAACCGGAATCTACCATGGCTTCCACCCGTGCTGGCACGCCATTCTCTCCAACCACATCAATGAGGCAGGTGCCTATGAATTGATCGTCGAATTGGCGAACTCGTCCGCGCTCAATCATTGTTCAAAGTAAAGTACGGCGACATACCAATCGTAAGAGTCGGCATCCTGCCGTGTCGCATCACATAGACATCGGCGTTGGCAACTCGTGTGTGAATGGCATCGGTAACCGCCATGGACGAATCACCTATCTCGTACTCGCCGGACTTGGTATCGATCGCCAAGAACTTCCCCAGTTGTTCGTCATTCAACTGATCCTTGATAACTGCGTCATAGATCGCTTCACCGCGCTCAACCGTCCCACGGATTTCTTCTTTCGATCTGACCAAAGCTCCGACTCCGAATCATAAGAATTCAACAATCTGCCTCCTTGAATGGTACTCCTAAATTGGAAGACCAAACCCATTTTGAATGTCTGAACGGGAACGCGACTCGAACCGAACGAAGCACAACGATCGGCGCGCCTCGGCACCAAATCTCAACAGGCGACGGACGCCCTAGTGAAACACCACCATCTTGAGTTCAGTCATCTCGTCGATGGCGTAGGTTGGGCCTTCTTTGCCGAAACCGCTGTCCTTCAATCCGCCGTACGGCATCATGTCGGCGCGGAACTGCGTGCCGGAGTTGATGTTGAGGTTTCCGGATTCGACTTCGAGAGCGAACCGCATCGCGTGATCGACGTTCTGCGTGAAGATGGCGGCTGCCAATCCGAAGTTGGTGTCGTTCGCCAAATTGATCGCCTCGTCGATGTCGGCGGCCGGCGTGATGGCGACGGTGGGTCCGAACACTTCTTCTCGAGAAACTCGCATGTCGGGATCGACGTCGGCGAGAATCGTCGGCGTCATGATGGCACCTTCTCGGGTGCCGCCTGAGACCACCCGAGCTCCACCTTCTACAGCTTCATGGACCCAACTCTCGACCCGGGCAGCATCGGCTTCCCGCACCAACGGGCCCATATTCGTGGCGTCCTGTTTCGGGTCACCGTATGAAAGCGCTTCAACTTGCGGTTTGAGAGCATCGATGTAGTCCGCGTACGCCGATTCTTGTACGATGACGCGCTGCGTAGAGATGCAGACCTGACCAGCGTTGGCGTAACCGCTCTGCGCGGTCGCGGCGGCGACTTTGTCCATATCGGCATCCGGCATCACGATCAACGGCGAGTTGGAACCTAGTTCCATCGTGACTTTCTTTAGTCCGGCCATCTTAGTGATGCGCTCGCCGATTTCGCGAGAACCCGTAAAGGTGACTTTGCGGACGTTGGGTTGCGACACCAATGCGTCGCCGATTGTTCGACCCGAGCCAGTGATGCACTGGATCGCCATGTCGGGCACTCCCGCTTCCAACAGGATCTCGGTGAGTTTCAGTGCGGACAGAGGTGTATCGGATGCGGGTTTGATGATGACGGCGTTGCCGGCTGCCAAGGCCGGGCCGACTTTGTGTGCCACGAGATTCAAGGGAAAGTTGAAAGGTGCGATGGCTGCGACGATGCCCACCGGCACACGAACCGTAAATCCGAACTTACCTGCGTTTCCTGGCGAGGCATCAAGGGGTATCGTCTCCCCGCGCAATCGCTTCGCCTCTTCGGCGGACCAAGTCAACGTCTGCGTTGTTCGGTCGACCTCTAGTCGCCCCTCAGATATAACCTTGCCTTCCTCGCGCGTGATCGTCTGTCCAAGCTCCTCCTTGCGGGACCTCAAGATTTCTACGGCTCGCGTCAATATCTCATATCGGTCCATTCCCGTGAGTCGAGCCATCTGTGCACGACCTTCGTCCGCAGCGCGTGCGGCAAGGACCACATCTTCAATCGATGCGCTCGGAACGGTGTCGAACGCTTCACGCGCGTAGGGGTCTATGACGTCCATGCGACTGTCACGATCCACCCATTCACCTGCGACGTACATCTTCATTTCGATACTCTCCGTTGGATGATTTGCAAGTTTGCCAAGTCGTTCCGCGAAGATTAACATGCCTAGCCACGGTTACCGAATTTGCTTGCCGTCGGCAGTGCAACGCGTGCGAAGATTTCGGAGCCAACGAGACCAAATTCTTGGAATCGATTACCCAATCTCACCGGTCGTTGCCAATGCCCATCGGTCGCATACCGATACGATAAACTTCGCACAGCGCGAAAACATGTGACCGTAGCCGCGGTCACGCATACAGGAGCTGATTCGAATGTCCGCAAACTTCGAAATCTACTCGGACGAATTCCAACAGATTCTCGGTAGTTCACCAGAATTGACCCTACTGACCAGCGATTTGGTGTTTGCCGAAGGCGTCTGTTGGTTGCCATCTCGCAACTACGTCATTGTCAGCGATTTTCCTAACAACCGGATCATGAAGTGGGATGAAACATCAGGATTGGGAATCTTCCGACAACCGTCAGACTGCGCCAACGGCAATGCGGTTGATTTGGAAGGACGCGTGCTCTCTTGCTTGACAAGAGGTCGCACGGTAGTTCGACTGGAGCACGATGGTTCCTTGGTGCCCGTTGCCGAACGATACATGGGTGGAAAACTCACTTCGCCCAATGATGTGGTCGTGAAATCCGATGGATCGATCTGGTTTACCGACCCGGATTACGGGTTCCTGCATCCAGAATTTGGGCATGGTGACAAGCCTGAACAGGACCGTAACCGAGTATTTCGCGTCGACGGCGACACAATGACAATAACGGCCGTTTCGGAAGATTTCGATAAACCTAACGGCATCGCCTTCTCACCCGACGAATCCGTTCTTTACATTGGAGACACCGGGAGGACACACGGTGAATTCCGGAATCATCGGATCATGCGATTCGACGTCACACAAGGTGGCGAGTCGCTGGTCAATCCAACGGTCTTCGCAGAAATCGAACCTGGCGTTCCAGACGGATTCCGTTGTGACACCGATGGAAATCTTTACGTATCCGCCGGCGACGGCGTCCAAGTCTTCAGCCCTGCCGGCGACCTAATCGGCAAGATCCTGACCCCCGAAGTTGCGGCGAACTGCTCATTCGGCATGTCCGATCGACAAAGGTTGTTCATCGGCGCGACCTCCTCCCTGTGGTCCATTGACCTCAATGCACAGGGGGCATAGCTGTACTTTTCCTCCCCTTCGGGTGCTGTGCATAACCACCGTCATTCCGGCGAAAGCCGGAATCCAGAGGGGCGGTGCAACGGGGAAGCGCACATTATCTGGCCGTGAATCCGTCGTCTGTGAGGTTGTGCAAAGAACCCCTTCGCGAAGCGGGCACGCAGGGGGTGCACGACGGCGGATCTAATCTAAAACCCCCTTTAATTCCCCCTTGGACGTCAAGGGGGAGGGTTTTGCAAAATGTCTTTCCAGGAGCGCTCGGGATGAAATTCACTGCCATATATTGTTGACACTATGAAACAGATCAAAGCGATCGTGTTCGACTTCGACGGCCTGATACTCGATACCGAAACGGCCGATTACGAGGCTTGGCAAGCCATATATCGAGCCCACGGTTTCAACCTTCCCTTGTCAACGTGGTTGCCGCTCGTTGGCAACGTAACCCACAACTTCGACATCGACTTACGCATCGCCGAACTGACCGGCAATCGATTGGATCGTGCCGAGTTGCGGAAACGCCACCGGACGATCTACCTCGAAATGCTTGAGGGTGTCGGCCCGATGCCCGGAGTCGAAGAAAATCTTTGCACCGCCGAGCGGCTAGGCATCCGAGTCGGCGTCGCCTCCGGTTCTAGGCGATCCTGGGTAGTTGAAAGACTCGAGCAGATCGGTCTCATTGATCGCTTCGAGACCATCGTGTGTCGCGACGATGTCGGCGGGAAAGCCAAACCCCAACCCGCCGCATACCTCGCCGCCGTCGAAAATCTGGGCACCACCGTCGGCCAAGCATTCGCGCTTGAAGATTCCCTTACCGGAGTCGCAGCCGCGAAAAATGCCGGACTTTATTGCATAGCAGTTCCCGGACCGATGACCAAGCACCTGTCCTTCCCCAACGCCGACATGCGGCTGGATTCGCTCGCTGACTTGCCTTTGCAGGAACTCTTGACAGTGCTGGCGACACCCTAACGGTGTTGGATTAAGGTAATGTGGATCGACATCAAAACCAATTAGCAACCATAGTAATCACATGTCTCTCGCACCCAACAAGACTTGGCCAAATCGCAACCAGTTCCGACCCGAAGACGAACTGCGTTCCGGCGCAGTCATCGTCAATCCCGCATTCCGCGACCTTGTCGGCGGCGATGATGTCGAAGTGCGCAAGCACTATACCGGTACCGAGTGGGCGGAAGGGCCCGCCTACGTGCCCGGTCGCGAGGGATCTGACGGTTTCGTAGTCTTCTCCGACGTGCCGAACGATCGGATGCTCAAGTACGATCCCGGCAGCGGCGAAACAACGACCTTCCGCGAACCTAGTCACTTCAGCAACGGGAATGCGGTAGACGCTGAAGGCAGATTGGTGACTTGCGAGCATCTTCGACACGCAATCAGCAGGTTGGAGCACGACGGAACGCATCACGTATTGGTCGACAGCTTCGAAGGCAAAAAACTCAACTCCCCCAACGATCTCGTCGTCAAGTCAGACGGGTCCATCTGGTTCACTGACCCGCCTTACGGCATCTTGAGCGGTCGCGAAGGCAACGCTCGTGAGTCGGAACTCGACGGCAACTATGTCTATCGACTGGAACCCGAAACCGGCGAAATCAACATCGTCGTAAACGAACTAGATCGTCCGAACGGGTTGGCGTTCTCGCCCGACGAGTCGATCTTGTACGTCGCCGACAGCGGCGAACCGCGCAACGTCGCCGCGTTCGACGTCGCAGCCGACGGCAAATCGCTTTGCAACTTCCGCATCTTCACAGTCGTGCGTCCGGGCATCGCCGATGGCTTCCGTTGCGACGTCCAAGGAAACATCTGGACAAGTGCCCACGATGGTATCCACTGCTTGACCCCCGAAGGCGAATTAATCGGCAAAATCCTCATCCCGGAACAACGCACCGCCAACTGCACCTTCGGCGATCCCGACCGCAAGACGCTCTACATCTGCGGCGACGTTTCGCTCTATTCAGTTCGCCTCAATGTCGCTGGCGCGTAACCACTGTGCGAAGCAAGGAACTTAATACAATCGGTTAGGTTGCCGAATTCGAAACTCGGTGCGCCAAAATCGCAAGAACATCGAACCCGTACACCCTCCCCTAACTCCGCCTTGTCAAACGTCCAAACTCTCTCCGAACCCGCCATCAACAGTGATGTGGCATGGCGGTCGATAAACGCCATCCGCTTCCTCTCGATCGATGCCGTCGAGAAGGCCAACAGCGGGCACCCCGGCGCACCCATGGGCCTCGCTCCAACAGCCTACGCGTTGTGGAACCACGTCCTCAAGCACGCTCCCGGAACGCCTGACTGGGCCGACAGGGACCGCGTCGTGTTATCGGCTGGACATGCGTCGATGCTTCTCTACTCGATGCTCCACCTAACTGGTTACGATCTTCCATTGGACCAAATCAAGGACTTTCGCCAGTGGGACAGCAAGACGCCGGGCCATCCGGAATATGGATTGACGGCCGGTGTCGAGGCAACGACCGGTCCGTTAGGACAAGGATTGGCCAACGCGGTTGGCTTCGCGCTCGCCGAAAAGATCCTCGCGAACACGTTCAACCGGCTTGGCCACGAAATTGTTAACCATCGCACCTACGCCATTTGCTCCGACGGTGACATGATGGAGGGCGTAGCGTCTGAAGCCGCATCGCTGGCGGGCACGCTTCAACTAGGCAAACTGATCGTCATCTATGACGACAACCAAATATCTATTGAAGGCGACACCGACAAAGCATTCCGCGAAGATGTCGCCGCTCGATACGAAGCCTACGGCTACCAAATCGTCAATCCGGTTGACGGCAATGATCTGGGCGGCATAGTGAATGCCCTCAACGCAGCCGATGATGAGCCTGACAAGCCGACGCTCATCACGGTGCGATCGGTGATCGGCTTCGGAAGTCCGAACTTTGCCGGCACTGGCGCCGTACACGGTAAAGCGCTCGGCGGCGATGAAGTTGCGGCCACCAGGGCACAGCTGGGTTGGGGATATGATCCCTTCGACGTGCCATCAGATGTTTATGAACACATGCAGTCCGCGGTTGATCGTGGCGAAGCGATGTCGAACGAATGGCATGCCCGGTTCGACGCATACAAAGAGGATTACCCTCAGCTAGCTGATCGCTTCCTCCAAGATCTGCTAGGCATGCTCCCCGAAAACTGGGACGACGCGCTGAACCGATTGATCGGCTCAATCGACGGTCCGATCGCCACGCGGGCTGTCTCCGGCCAAGCGTTGCACGCGATCACGCCGAGCCTTCCGCGACTGATCGGTGGCTCGGCCGACTTGGCTGAATCTAACAACACCGAGGTCGATGGCCGTGGATCATTCTCTCCCGAGAATCCGGACGGCAGAAACATGCACTTCGGCGTACGAGAGCATGGCATGGGTGCCATCTCGAACGGCATGGCACTCCATGGTGGAGTCATCCCCTACGCCGCAACGTTCCTCATCTTCTCTGACTACATGCGACCAGCCATCCGCGTTGGTGCGCTGTCACACGCCCCGTGTGTCTGGATATTCACCCACGACTCGATCGGATTGGGTGAGGACGGTCCCACGCACCAACCGATCTCGCAGTTGATGGGTCTGCGAATGATACCGAACTTGACGGTCATCAGACCCGCCGATGCCGCCGAGACATTTGAAGCGTGGCGCATCGCCATCGAGAACCGTTCCGGGCCGACCGCAATCATCCTCACGCGCCAGAACCTACCCCAACTGCCTGCCATCGGCGGACAAGGTTTCGCTCGCGGTTACGTCCAGCGCGGAGCGTACGTGATTGCCGACACCGAAAAAGATCCCGAAGTGATCATCATCGGCACAGGTTCGGAAACGCAGATTGCTTTAGGAGCAGCGTTGAAGCTGCAAGAAGAGGGTGTTGCCGCGAGAGCCGTTTCGATGCCGTCGTGGGAGCTGTTTCAAGCGGAATCCGATGAATACCGAGAATCTGTCTTACCGCGGTCGGTTCGCGCCCGCGTCTCCGTGGAAGCAGGCACGACCATCGGTTGGGAACGCTACACCGGCTTCGACGGCGCAACTATCGGCATCGACCGCTACGGAGCCTCAGCCCCCGGCGATGTCGTCATGGCCAATCTCGGCTTCACCGTAGAGAACGTGGCCAAAACTGCGCGTTCACTGCTCTGATTTACGCCTCCTTCCCGAAGGCGTTCGATCGGCGTCTGATCGTCCCCATTGTTATTGGGCGTCAAATCTCGCGGTTGTATCATTACCGCGTAATTGGCACGCTTGACGATTGCGCATGGACGCAACCCGGGAATTGAACCACGTATGCGAGTAGCAGTTGGCGCAGATCACGCAGGATTCAACCTCCGCGAGACGGTGATTTCCACGATCAAATCGGCGGGACACGTTGTCATCGATCTTGGTGCGCATTCCTACGACGCCGAAGACGACTACCCTGACCGCGCGGCACCTGTGGCCGAAGCGGTGACGCGCGGCGATGCCGAACGCGGCATAATCGTGTGCGGCAGCGGCATCGGTGCCGCAGTTACCGCTAACAAGTTTCGAGGCGTCCGGGCATCGATCTGTCACGACACTTACTCGGCTGCCCAAGGCGTCGTACACGATGACATGAATGTGTTGTGCATCGGTGGAAGAGTGGTTGGCGACGCAATCGCGACCGAGTTGGTGTTGGCATTCCTGTCGGCCCAAATGGGCAGCGAATTCCGCTTTCAACGCCGCCTAGACAAGCTGAACGCCATCGAAGCCGCGAACTTCGCCTCTGAATAGCGCAATCCGTCAACGGATAAGGCAACATTATCGATCTAGTTCTTCGGCAATAAACACAGCCAATGGATACAAGCAATGGTTAACGGAAAAGACAACAACATCACTCGTGCGGCTGAACTAGGCCAAGCGGTTTGGCTCGACCAGATCAGCCGGGACATGCTCGATGGCGGGGAGATCCAAGGGCTTGCAGATGCCGGCATACGCGGCATCACCACCAACCCGACGATTTTCGATGGGGCGATCGCCGGGAGTGATGTTTATGACGACCGCCTCGCGGAATACGCGAAGGATGGCAGCGCTGCGGAAGTTGTTTTCGAGCGAATTGCGGTTGAGGACGTTCGAGATGCCGCCGACATTCTTTTGCCGACTCATGAAGCGTTGCAACATCGCGACGGATTCGTGTCGATAGAGGTCAACCCTCATCTCGCCCATGACACCGATCGCACCATCGCTGAGGCGCGGAGGTTGTGGGCGGCGGTCGATCGGCCCAACGTGATGATCAAGGTCCCCGGCACGCCAGAAGGTGCGTCAGCCATAACCACCCTGATCTCAGAGGGAATCAACGTGAACGTGACGTTGTTGTTCTCGCTTGAGGCGTACATCATCGCCGCGAACGCCTATCTCGACGGCATTTCCAACTACGTTGACACCGGCAACGGATCGCCTGAGCGCATCGCGTCTGTGGCTTCGTTCTTCGTCAGTCGCGTTGATACCCTCGCCGACGAAAAATTGCCGGACGGCAGCGATTTGGTCGGCAAGATCGGCATCGCAAACGCAAAGCTGGCATATCGCGAATATCAGCGGCTCTTCGCTCGTAACCCGAATGGCAACTCTCGCTTTTCTTCACTCGAGTCGATCGGGGCACAGCCTCAACGTCCTCTTTGGGCGTCTACAAGCGTCAAGAATCCCGAATACGCGCCGACGCTCTATTTCGACAGTCTCCTGGGACCGGAAACCGTTAACACTCTGCCGTTGCCGACGGTCCAAGACGTGCTTGACACCGGAACCATCGCCGAAACCTTGACTATCGGAGTCGAAGAAGCGGAGGCACAATTCGCCCAACTCGCCGATGAAGGCGTGTCGTACGAGGCGGTTACCGCACAGCTCTTGGTCGAAGGAGTCGAGAAATTCGCCGACTCTTGGGATAGCCTTATGGCCCGAATCGACGCCAAGATCTCGGCTTTGTCTAGTGTCGGTTAACCCCAGATTCGTGAGCGACTCTTGACGTCAACGTCTGACAACAAGATCGGTATCGGCATCGCTGACATAGTGCGACGGATTTGGGCGCGTGACTGTTCCATTTGGCCCGAGCCATCGCCGGGTGGCGGTGGCGATTGGATGGGTTGGCTGGATCTTCCTGCTTCTCTAGGCTCCGGTATCGGATTCGCGAATCGGGCGCACTTAGAAGCGTTGGATGGGATTACGTCGTTCAACGTCTTGGGTATGGGTGGGAGTAGTCTCACCCCTGAAGTGTTGAGTTCGGTCTTCCCTGACACTGCCCCAAAGCTGAATGTGTTCGACACCGTCAATCCAGCGACGATAAGCAACGCGGTGAAGACGATGGACCTCTCAACCGCAGCCTTCGCGGTCGCCAGCAAATCCGGCACCACAGTCGAACCGTTATCCCTCGAAAGCGTGTTCCGCGCGGCTCTGAGCGATGCCGGAGTTACCAATGCTGCAGATCGCTTCGTCGCCCTATCGGACCCGGGCACGCCTTTGGCCGAACGCGCCGACGACGGAGAATTTGCGATCCATATTCCCACGCCCGCAAACGTAGGCGGCAGATATTCGGCATTGTCAGGTTTCGGTATGTTCCCGGCTTCGATCTGCGGCATGCCAACGGATGATATGACCCACAGCGCGATGGCGATGGCCGATCGATGTCGGCGAGAAGATCGAAGCAATCCGGGCGTAGAACTCGGATTCTTCATGGCTGCAAACGCCTTGCGCGGTCGTGACAAGATTACTTTTGCTATGTCACCAAGCTTGGAGCGATTCGGACTTTGGTTGGAGCAACTGTTGGCGGAATCGACGGGCAAGAATGGCCGCGGCCTCATCCCGGTGGCCGGCGAGAACGTTTTGCCAAAACAGTCTTATGGAAATGATCGTCAATTCGTTTGCATCGCCCTGGAAGGCGAAGAGGTTCCCTACAACCCCGCGCATAACGACCATCCCACATTCCGAATCAACGTTCCCGATCAAGCGTCAATAGCGGGCGAGTTCCTTAGGTGGGAGTTCGCAACCGCCGTAGCCGCGTGCGCCATCGGCGTCTATCCATTCGACCAACCCGACGTCGAGGCCGCGAAAAATTTGGCGCGCGAAGCTCTTGAATCCAACTCAGAACCGGATCAAGTACCAGCGGATTTGGCGAGTGCCATCCAATCAATCGTCAGCAACGGCAACGAAGGCGGATACGTCGCTATCGTCGCCTATCTGCCAGAATCCCATGAATTGACGAACGAGGTTTCAGCGCTGCGAGTCGCCGTTAGCAATGCAACTGGAATGGCAACAACCTTCGGTTACGGCCCTCGTTACCTGCATTCCACCGGTCAACTACACAAAGGCGGTCCAAATTCGATCCAACTGATCGCCATCACCCAGAGCATAGATGCCGACGTCGCGGTTCCGGGTCAGACATATTCTTTAGGTGACTTGTTACATTCACAAGCAATTGGCGACGTGCGAGCATGTCGCGAGAATGGCCGACGCGCAGAATTTGTTCAGATTGATGGCAACGTCATCGCTGAACTCAATTCGGTTGCCGCCAAGATCTGCTGAGTTTCCTTAGTCGTCAGAAAGCGCAATATTGAACCCTGAATTCATACTCAACGCGACGGATGTTGAGCACGGTCTCGGTCTGGATCGAACCGATCCGGAAGACCGCTCGTGTCTTGTCGGGCTGATAGACGTGTTGATCGACGCGCTTGAAATCGCGTACGAACGCGGATTGCCCCGTTCCAATTCGCTGATCTGGTTGGACTCCGACATCGGCGAGGGTTCGTTGTTTCGCGCACTTTCAGCCAACATTCCCACAATGTTGACCTTCGCGTTCGATGTCCGAGACTATCTCGAGGCTGCGATCGAGGAGATGAACGAAGTCACAACCACGTTCAAACCGGATGTTTTGTTGCTACCGGTATTGAACGCGGCACAAGATATGGGTGAAGTCAGCGCCCCGAGCAATGCCAGCAAGATCGCAAGGTCGATGTCGCCGATCGACAAACACATCGGCATCTACGACTTCGCCAACACGTTCGACGCGACGGTTGCATGGGACATCCGAAAGCCTAGAGGCGAATGGCCCGATCCGATGTTGCAGTCCGAAAACGCTCTGCGCACTATCTCGTTGCTCCAAGATGCTGGCCTCGACCCACGTTTCTGGGTGATGAACTTGCCATCGGTGCGTATCGTTGCAGAAACGTTGAGCGCGCGGACGCACATCGACGATCGGGCCGACGTGATGCCTTGTTTCACGCTGGATACTATCTTTCCACTCGCATTCGGCGAGAATGTCGATCCCGGTTCGCTTCCACGCTCCGTCGAGTCGGCGACCGCGATCGTTTCAGAGATGCCAGGCAAAACGAAAATTGTTATCGGCGCCGAAACCTACTCGGCGTGTCTTCGCGATCTTGCAGACGGTAAATCGGACGCTGATGCGGTCGCCGAAGCGATTGCGAACCGGTTGTCGGCGGTTTCAGAGACGCTGCGAGTTGAGCGCGTTTCCGTATAAGGAGCAAAACAATGCAAATCGGGATGGTCGGACTTGGCAGAATGGGCGGCAACATGGCGCAACGCCTGCTCCTGGATGGGCACGAGGTCGTCGGTTTTGATCTAGATGCCGGGGCCCGCGGAGAATTGGAATCCCACGGGGGTTTAGGCAATTCGTCGCTGGCAGAATTGGTTAACACTCTCGACACGCCGCGGACGGTTTGGGTGATGGTTCCTTCCGGCGATATTACCCAATCGACCATTGACGAATTGGCTAACCACATGTCGGCAGGCGACACGCTGATCGACGGTGGGAACTCGAACTACAAGGAATCAATGCGCCGTGCGGAAGAATTGGCCAACCACAGCATCGACATGCTGGACAGCGGAACGAGTGGCGGCATCTGGGGTCTCGAAAACGGTTACTGTCTGACCATCGGCGGATCCAAAGACGCATACGAGAGGAATCTACCGATATTCAAATCTCTCGCGCCACCAGAGTCTGGCGGCAACCTATACGTCGGGCCGAGTGGATCTGGTCACTACGTCAAGATGATCCACAACGGCATTGAATACGGCATGATGCAAGCCTTTGCTGAGGGACTTGAACTCCTCGAAGCCAAGAGCGAATTTGGCCTCAACCTCGCCGAGATATGTGAAAACTGGCGCTACGGCAGCGTAATCCGTTCGTGGTTGCTCGACCTCACGGCGGACGAACTCAAAAACGACCCCGGACTGAACGAGTTGTCGTCTTATGTCGAAGACTCGGGTGAGGGACGCTGGACAGTCGACGCCTCGATCGAGTTGGCAGTTCCCGCGCCGGTGATCACGGCCGCGCTCCAAATGCGATTCCGTTCACGACAAGACAACCCGATGGGAGGACGTGCGCTGGCCGCGATGCGCAACGCGTTCGGCGGCCACAGCGTCAGACGTTCGGATGGCGAATAACGAACCCCGACAATTCACGATTGTCATCTTCGGCGCGTCCGGAGACTTGACGCAACGCAAACTCGCACCGGCACTTTTCCATCTGCACTCGATCGGTGCGCTGCCCAAAAGATGCCGATTCGTCGCCGTCGCGCGATCGGATTATGACGACGAGACTTACCGAAAGCTCCTGTTCGAGACGGCATCTGACAGCTACTCCTCGGATGCTCAACATTGGATTGAATTCGCGAAGCAGATAAGTTACGTCCGAGGCTCTTCCAATGACGTCGAATCTTTGGAGCGTCTCGATAACTTCATCCGCGCCGACTCCGACGCCGAAGCAAAAGACGACCGCCTCTACTACCTTGCGCTCTCCCCCACTCTCTACGAAAGCACCGTGGACGCCTTAGGCGACGCCGGCATGCTTGACGAAACCTTCGGCGTCCGGCGATTGGTAGTCGAAAAACCCTTCGGCACTGACCTCGAATCGGCGCGCCTCCTGAATGACGCGATCCATACCCGCGCCGCCGAGCACCAGCTATTCCGGATCGACCACTACCTAGGCAAAGACACCGTCCAAAACCTCATCGTCTTCCGGTTCGGCAACACTATTTTCGAACCGATTTGGAACCGGAACTACATCGACCACGTCCAGATCTCCGTTCTTGAAGACTTGGACGTCGCCGACCGCGCAGCATATTACGAACACTCCGGCGTGCTCAGAGACATGTTCCAGAGCCACATCCTGCAGCTGCTCGCTCTCGTCGCGATGGAACCACCAGCAACCAATCACGCCAACTCTCTACGTGACGAAAAGGCAAAGGTGTTGAGCGCGGTTCGCAAGCCCAATCGCCAACAAGCAGCGGCAGATTCGATACGGGGCCAGTACAACGGGTACCGGGATCATGACGGTGTCTCACAGGCTTCGGCGAAGGCCACATACGGTGCGCTGCGCCTTTTCGTAGACAATTGGCGGTGGCAAGGCGTTCCGTTCTACTTGCGATCAGGCAAAGCGCTAAAAAGCAAGTTTACTGAGATCGCGATCCAGTTCCGCCAACCCCCGCACCGGATCTTCGATGTTGAAGACGCGTCCGGATTGGTCCCCAACATGCTGAGGATCGTTATCCAACCCGACGAAGCGATTCGTCTCACAATCGACAACAAACGCCCGGGGCCATCGCTTCGTGCCCAAGCTCAAGAGCTCGAATATAAGTTCCCGGTTGGGATGCGTGACGCCTACGAGCGCCTGCTGCTTGACGCAGTCGGCGGTGATGCCTCCCTCTTCACCCGTGCCGACGAAATCGAACTGTCATGGTCAGTCATCGACCCGTATGTCGAAGCCTGGGAGACCGAGCTAGCCTCACAGCTCTATCCATACGCACGCGGCAGCTGGGGCCCGATCGCCGCCGCCCAGTTCATCAGCCCCGGGCGATACTGGTCGAATCCGGTGTGATCAATCGGTTTGCCCCGCTCGCGAGAGAAATGTCCGAAGGACAAAGGGGGCACGCAACTTCGTCCTCGCACCACATACGTCGTTCCCGACTGCATCAACGCGACCGCAACAACGCGTTGAACCCCGCCTGCACAAAATCGACATCATACGCCAACGCATCCCGAATACCCCGCTCCTCCATCAGCACGAAACTCGAACAGTCCACCAAGCTCCAAGTTTGATCCAACCTGTTCGCATACGTAGATACAGCTGATTCGAACTGTGCAGTATTTTGTTCGATCACTTCGGTATTTGAATCGTTCTTGAGACCCATGATCGTTTCTGCCGCCGTCTCACGTGCAACATCACCTTGTCGTGCGAAGTGGTTGAGCACTTCAACCAGCACCATTTCGCTGGTCACTATTCGACGACCTCCAAGATTGTTAGTCGCCTGCGCAGCGGACGCGCGCAGATCGTCGCGTGTGCTGATCAAAGCTATCCAGTAGCCGGTATCAGCGAAAACTTCGTCCATCACCCTCTATCTTTCGGCCAACCGTAAAGATAGTGTTTGTAGTTCCTCGCACCGTCGGTCGGAACGTTGTCCCACGCCGATTCAGGCGTCGATTCATGGATCCGACGGATCATACGCAAAACCGAATGTTCCGCTTCCTCAGAAACTATTTGCGACTCGCCACGGCGATTAGGATCATCAATCTCTCCATTCCCACCAACCGACGCCGATGGCGACGCCTCCCCATCATCCGCGCCACCATCAACCGATATCGACAACGTCACCACATCCCCATCCTCAAGATCAAGCGACTCCGAAGGCTCCAAAACCCCGTCCCGATAAGTAGCTTTCACAGATTGAACCATTCCTGCTCCTCCTTCTCACTTACCACACGCTCTCAGAACATTGTACGACGCATGGTTAATCGCCCCCTTCGGCACCGAAGGGGGCGCGAGCAAGCGAAGCGATCCGAGCGGGGGATGCCCGGGGACCTCGCCGAAACTGCCTCAACCAAGTTACCGACAAAGCCTCGGCGGTTCGATCCATGGGCTATGGGAGGCGGCAAACCTCCTTCGCCTACCCCTACCGCCACGATCCTGTAGGGAGTTTTCGAACTAAGAGAATTTACGAAAAACGTTCAACAACAACACCTCGATATGGTGGGCAGAAGCGTTCGCACTGATCTGCAGCGAGTTTGGATGCCCACAACCGTTACGCAAGTTTAGACACGCCTTCATTTCGTTCTTCACGTTCTTTCCTATGATCGACATACCTGCCAGTCGATCCAAGAAGTCGGATTCGCCCATCCGACCCAAATCGTCCGTAGTTTTGGCGTCTTTCCATCGACTGTTGATTCGTTTCGCTTCAGCGTTGAACGCCTGCAGGTGATTTTTGTGCACGTATTGATGCAGCACCCCAACAGCCGCGATCCAAGACATCACAATCGCGGATCGATACAACCCGAATTCGTGGCACTTAATGGCTTCTTCAGCAAACGCTTGTGTGTTCGTATCCGAAATCTTCGGTAACTCATCCCGCAGGTCGTGGGCGACTTGTGTGGGCGGGTTCACTTTCAAGCCGAGATTGGAGAGTCTTGCTAGTCCTCTCGCGGATATCTCCCATCCTTCATTGGTTCTTAGGGCCAGACCTTTAGACCTACCCAAAACACTTGATGGGTTCCATTCTGTGATCCCATGCAATCCCGCTTCTCCAGCCCGACAGACGATATCTCTGACTTGGGTAGGCGAATCAAACGTTGACAATACCAGCAGCAGTTCGTCGATCCGAGGGAGATCCCCATGCAACCAATTTTTCAGTTCATCAATGCTGGTCAAGAGTTGTCTTCAGTTCTGCTAATTTCCCGGCTGGCAGTACATACGTATCCGTACCAACCGTATGCAATTTCTTATCTCTTATGAGCCGATTGATGTAGCTGGACAAATTACTGCTATAGGTGCCCTTGTAGTATCCGGTTCCCTGTTTCATCTCGTCCAGCAATTCTTTTCGAGCGAAATTCTCCTTGCCGAGGATCAACTGCAAACGTGCGGCGGCCGCGATGATCAAATCGGGTCCAGAAGTCACATTCAAAATCGACGCAATCGAGGCCGTGGCGAGCTTCATCCCTTTTCCATCGTCGACGACTTCATCATCGGTCTCGATAGGCACGTGCTTTTCTGATGTAGGGATTGCGGAAAACGTTCTTTCGAAAATGTCGATAACGTGATCTTTGAGGAACTCCTCAGATCCCTCGTAATCCACCTCGCCAGAACCGATTTTCAACCGCAGTTTGACGTTTCGCAGTTCCCCGTTATCGTTCATAAACATTTTCCGGTATCCGTAAGGTCTTCGATGGCTGTTCTCGGAATTGTAAAACACATAGGTATCAAAACATTAGCCGAATCGATGGCAACACACCCGAGAATTCAATATCCGCGTGCCGTCTCTACCGCTGGATCCGAGACGATCGGGTTGAGTACTAACACGGCGGAAACAAGGCACCGGAATTCCCGGTTCAGACTATCCCCCCAACAACACCCCCACAACAACCTCCACCCTCTGCCCCTCGACCGACTCCCGCAGCCACCTCCGAACCTCCCGACGAGCAATCGTAACCGTCAACCTCGCATACTGCTGCCGCAGATTCGCCAACTCCCGCTCAACACCCACCGCGGCTTTACGACCCGCATCAGAGATCGCCACATGCGTCGCATCAGCACCATCGAATTCCGGTATCGGCAACCGCCAAAGGTGTTTGTGCATGTCGCGCGCGCCGAATTGACCCTTGGACATCAATGGCTTGACCATTTCGTAAAGCGAATTACTGTTGATGATCGCAACTAGGTAGTAGGCTTCATCGGTCGTTCCGCATGAAGTCCAATAGAGGAGGTGGTCGAGGATAGCTTCGTCATCAAGCAGAATTGATGCCGTCGGTTCGCCCGATTTCGTGTAGACAACTCTGAACGGTCGATCGTCGCCGTTCTGCCATTCCAATTGCGAAGACAGGTTGCCGAAATAGTCGAGGCGACCCAACAACGACAATCGATTCGCCCGCGTTTTATTCTCGTCCCAAACTTGATTTATCTGAGACCATCGTTGTTGCATCCGCCTGCCCAATGACCGAGCAGCGATCTCATAGTTCGCCTCTTGTTGCTTGCTTAACCCGATTGCGCTACGTCTCACAGGCAAAACTGCTTTGAGAGGACCCAGAGTCGCATATGGCACCAGCGTTTCACCAAGATGAACATCAAATAGGTGATCATCTTCGATCGTTTTGCCGTGCAGATTGGTAAGTTCTAGATCCTTCCAAGGATGTTTGTCGTTTGTGCCCCGCCGTGGTTCGGTGGTCACAGTACCGCCGACGTGCACTGTCGTTGGATTAGGTACCTCGTCCACAAAGAAAAGCACTCGCGGAACAATCGTCGCCCCCTGCCGCGACAACTTGGCATAAGGTGACAATTTCCCCGCGCTCGTATCCGTAATCTCCAAATCCACACGCCTCACGTTCGCCGATCCCGTCGACCCAACCCACTGCCGCACCGTCCCCGCCAACGGCCTCGCCTTGCCTTCCTCGCCTCGACGCTCAGCGAACACAACCGACGATGGAACCGGGAAGAAATCGTTCGGCTCCAACCGCTCGAGGTCCCATGCTTTCCGTACTTGGAAATTCACATGCAACGTCCTTGTGCCGCCACGCGACTTCCACTCTCCCGTCCGCCACTTCGTGTGCTGCCCCGCCTGCAACGCGCTATGCGGCATCACCATCCCGATCAAACCGCCATCACGCAGGTAGAGATCGACGCTCCGCGCGTAGAACAACGAGGCCACATCCTGATGCGTCGCATACCTGCCACCGGCCCAAATCCCGTAGACATTCCGGCTCTGATAGACCAACTCGTCGCGCAAGATGTCCGTCGTCTGGTTGTAGTTGATCCACGGCGGATTTCCGACGATCACGTCAACCTTGTTGCGCGACAAGGCGATGGGTCGAACGAGGTTGCGGGTGTAGTACGCCCAGATGTGGTCACGCCCTTTGCTGTGCAGATCTTGAAGCCTACCAATCGTCTCGGACAGCGTCTTCAACTCGTCATCGCTTAACCCGGCAAGGTCCTCAAGCGCCATCTTCGGGTCTCGACCGCTCTCGATATAGTTGGCGACATCGACCATCAGTTGGTCAAAGTTCTCGGCGCGGTTGACGAGGGAGATCGGGAACACGAGCTCGGTGTCGTCTTCATCGTCGACTCTGACGGTCACGTTGCGTTCCGCGAACATGTCGCGGCTTTCGAATCTCAACTGCAACGAGTCGCCGAGGTAAATCGGAACCGTCACCGCCGTGCTCACGCTCTGGGCTATCGCCGGCCTCGCAGCTATCACCCAAGCCGCCCTCGCTAAGTGCGTCGCGACCGGATGCACATCGATACCAGTTACGGCGTCCCGCAACATTTCGAACATCTTGGTGTCTGGGACGTTCTGTCTCTTCGCCGCCGCGATGAAATGTTCGACGCACTCGGCGATAAAGGTTCCGGAACCGCACGACGGGTCGAGCACGCGTTGGTTGAGCGGGTCAGTAACGATCTCCTTGACAATGCTCTTCGCCAACCAACGCGGGGTGTAATACTCGCCGAGATCCCGGCGTTCGCCAGCCGGTATCACCGTCTGGTACAGGGTCGCCGCAATGTCCGAAGGCGGCGCTGACCAGTCGAAACGCGCGACTCGCCGGGCAATCGTTCGGATCAAAGGGGTCGCACCAACTTCGACCGGCCAAGCGAAGAAGTCCGATTCAACCACACCATGCAATCCCGTTGTTTCAGCAAATCTCCGACCACCGAGAAGGTCTTCCGGATCGTTCTCCGCGATCTGATGCACGTCCATCCCGAACGTCGCCTGAACCACAATGCCAATGACGATGGTCAAATACGTGTGGCGCACGAATAGGTCGTCGAACTCATCGTCTTGAACTACCGAGCCGAGCGCGGTCCGCAACAGTTCGTGCCACAACCGACGTTTCGTCGCCACCGTTTCAAAGTTCGAGTACTTGCTGTAGAGCGCGCGCAACGTCGCGATGTCTCGCTCGTACGACGGACTATTCGGACCGAAATGCTTGAGTATTTCTTCGTGGGTGGGAGTGATGTCTTGCCGCGCCACCAAAGCGTGGTCACGTAACCACTCGTGCAACACGAACCAGCGATCGGCGTCCGACAATGTGAACGCATACGGCGGCGAGGTGTTGACCTCTAACGCATTCGGCCATCGCAACACCCAATGCTTGCCATCCGTGAGTATCCCCATCCGAACGCCGTTCCGCGCCGCGCTCGACTCTTCCAGATAGTCGTCGATCTGTCTGACGTACTCTGGATTGGGTTCGATCCCGTTACCGATCCGCCGTTTGAATTCGATGAATGTGTCGAGCGCAGTCAAATCAACCGCCCGTCGCGAACCTTCAGACGGCGGATTTTCTTCCACCATCTCATCCACCTTCGCGAGCCCTGCCGTCACTAGAAAATCGCGCACCGCCGAGGTGATATTCGCCTCCGCGGCACCTTCCTCATGTCGGCGCAATATCTCAGCCGCCGCCGCTTTGCAGTTAGGATCGTCGTAACTCAAAACCATCGTTTCCATTATCGTCTACCAACGCCAATTACAGTCCATCAGTAAAATCACACCATTCACCGTTCAGACAACTCCCATGCCCTCCGCATCTACCACCCCTCCCGCCTACACCCTCCTAACCGCCGATCGCGTGATCGATGCCAAAGGCGGGCCGCCGATCCAGAACGGCGCGGTCCTAACCTGCGGCTCCGAGATCGTGAGCGTCGGGCCCGCACACGAGATACGTGCGCCCGACGGCGCATCGGTCAACCATCATCACTATCCCGGCGCATCGATCCTTCCCGGCATGGTCGATTGCCACACCCACAACAACGGCTTCGGTGACGGTCGTAACGGTGAAGACCTGGCAGGCTTGGAGGACGAAATCCTGACCGTCCAAGCGGCCGGCAATGCGCGTCGCAGCCTCTTCTCGGGTGTGACCACGATCAGAGAGAATGGGCCGAAGAACATGACGATGTTCCGGTTGCGTGACGCCATCAAAGAAGGGCTTGCAATCGGACCTCGAATGATCCTCTGCGGCAGACCGGTCTCGATCATCGGCGGGCACATGGGATACTTCGGCGGCGAGGTCACCGGCACGGAACAATGCCGGGCATTCACTCGACAGTTGATCAAGGAAGGCGCGGACTACATCAAAATCACCGCTACCGGCGGCAGCACGCCGTCATCTTTCCCGCTCCGTCCTGCCTTCAACGTCGACGAGTTGCAGGCGGTCACCGACGAAGCTCACAAGTTCGGCATGTTGACCGCTACTCATAGCACATCTACGCAAGGCGTCATCAACTCCCTCGACGCAGACGTGGACATGATCATCCACTGCACCTACAACGAACCCGACGGCGAGGTGAACTTCCGAGAGGACGTCGCCGAGCGCATCGGTGAACAAGGGGCGTACGTCAATCCCACTCTGCAAGTCGGCCGGGCGCGGGTCTGGTCGCTCATTCAGCAAGCACGAGACACCGGCCTCACCAATGAAGCGCGCATCGACTTGGATGCGGCGAAACGCGAGTTAGACACCCGCCTCGACCACAACCGGCGGATGATTGAGATGGGCATCAAGGTCATCACGGGTTCTGACTCGTCTTGGGGCGATTACCAACTTGGCAACACCGTCTACGAGACCGAACTCCTAGTCCACGCCGGGTACTCCCACATGCAAGGCCTGATGTCGGTAACCAGCCGAGCCGCGGAAGCGCTCGGCGTCGATGACATCGTCGGCACTCTCGAACCCGGCAAACAAGCCGACATCCTAGTCGTGGACGGCGATCCCTCGAAAAACGTCAACGACCTATGGAACGTCGCAGATGTCTTCTTCAAAGGCGAGAAGGTAGAGCGTGGCTCAGAAGAATCGCTCGCCGCCGTGCGCCAACAACCTGAAGAGATTAATCTGGGTAGGCAACATTCGCACGGAGGTTAGACATGAGCGTTGGCAACCCGCGGTTCACGATTCTCAAAGCGGCGCGATTGGTCGACGGCAACGGCGGTCCGGTCGCCGAGCAAGCGGCCATATTACTTGAAGGCGACAGCATCCGGCAGATCGGAACGAGAGAAACCGTGGAAGCGCCGGAAGGCGCGTCGGTTCGCGAGATCGATTATGGCGACGCGACGATCCTGCCCGGTTTGGTCGATTGCCACGTCCACCTCATTGGCATCGGTGACGGGCGAGCGGGCGACGAACTCGTGACACTGCCCGACGAAGTCCTGACCGTCCAAGCCGCCCAGAACGTCAGGAAGCACCTCTACTCCGGAGTCACTACCGTCCGAGACTGCGGAGCCAAGAACCGCACGACTTTCCTGCTCCGAGAAGCCGTTGAGATGGGAATCGTCCCATCCCCGCGCCTGATCCTTGCCGGAAGACCGATCGCAATCATCGGCGGTCATCTCTCCTATTTCGGCACGCAAGCAACGGGACCGACCGAATGTCGCGCGGCAGTTCGCCAACTGATCAAAGAAGGTGCTGACTTCATTAAGGTAACCGCGACCGGAGGAAGTACTCGCACCAGCCACCCGTCGAGACCATCATTCAACGTCGATGAGTTCTCGGCCATCACCGACGAGGCGCACAAATTCGGCAAACACGTCTGCGCCCACTGCACATCCGATGGCGGTATGGAAAACGCACTTGAAGCGGGCATCGACACTATGATCCACGGTGTCCACCGGGATCTCGATGGCTCGGACAACTACCGATCTGACATATCGGACCGGATCGCTGAGCAAGGCGTATTCGTAAACCCGACCCTCGGACAGGGTTTGGCGCGGATCCGCCAACTAGAGGACAATCCTGACCTCGCCTTGGAAACCGAAGATGTGGACGTCATGCGCGCCGGTTTAGAAGGTCGCATGGATCACGTCGCCCGAATGAGGGATGCTGGCGTCGTTATGGTCGCCGGTTCCGATTCGGCTTGGTCAAACTACCCGATGGGCGACTTCCAAACCGAGATCGAAGCGCACGTGATGGCCGGAATGTCGAACATGGATGCGATCGTTTCCGCTACGCGCGACTCTGCGATGTCCTGCCGCGTCGACGATTTGGTGGGCACACTCGAAGTTGGCAAGCAAGCGGACGTGTTGGTTGTTGATGGCGATCCAACCCGCGACATTGCAGACCTCCGCAAAGTCAGCGACGTGTTCTTGGCGGGTTCCAAGGTCGACCGCCACGACTTCGTCTAATGCGAAGCGCTTGCAAAATGCTGGCACTGCTGGCATAATGCAAGCATGACTGTCCAAATAACAATTCGCAACGTCCCCGACGAAGTTCGGGATGGGTTAGCCGCCCACGCTGCTTACAAGCGGCAATCTATGGAGTCTTTCCTACGCGACGAACTGGAACGCATCGCGTCTCGACCATCGAGAGAGGAAATACTGGAGCGTGTGAAGAAGCGAGTCGCCGCTTCGAACACACAGATCGGATCCGATACGATCGTCAGGATGCTACGAGAAGATCGCGAGCGATGACCGTCGTAGATGCTTCGATTCTCATCGCCGCGTTTGTGGAAAATACTGCAGACGCGGCGTGGTCGAGGGCGGCCATCAACCGTCGCGACCTAAGCGGTCCTGAGTTCGTACTCTCAGAGGTGACGAATGTATTGCGGCGGATGGAACTCATCAACAAAATTGCAAGTGATGATGCCAAAAACGCGCTCGACAATATCTTGGATTTCGGTTTAGAACTCTATCCTTTCACCCCGCACGCCGACCGAATATGGGAGCTGCGTCATAACCTAACCGCTTACGATGCGTGGTACGTAGCGTTGGCAGAAGGTTTGGGTTGCCCTCTGTTAACGCTGGACCGCCGAATCGGGCGAGTTGGCATTATCGACTGCGAAGTCGTCACGCCGCCAGTCACCACCCAAGGTTGAAATACTCAGATCATGGAAGTCGGCCATACGTCCGACGCCTGCGACCCATGCTTGAGACTACGAACGCAACGGCGATCATTGCGATACCGCTCATTGCCAACACCAACAGAGTCGAGTGCGTTGGAGCAACCCCACCGGTATCCGGCAGCAGTTCATGTTCATCCTCACCAGCCTCCGGTGGCGACCCGACCGATCCAACCGCAATCATCGCAGGAAGCGACGACAACGCGCCGCACACTTGTACGCCTTCCGACCCGATGCTCACGCTAGATGAGAGCGCCGTGAGTTCCTGATCATCGTCGATCACAACTAGTACGACCCCGGCGATACTTTCGCGCAACTCGGCAGGCAGTGGGACACATACAGTCGCGGCTTCTTCCAGCGCATAGCGTGAGACCACCTCGCCCGATTCGTTGATGACTCCGATACCGTACTTGGTGCCGACCAAGGTGTAACGTTGCCAAGTCTTGCCTGCGTTCGAAGCGACGCCAGTCGGTGAAATGCGTATGCCAATGTATTCCCCGTTGACAACCGCGCCCGCGCCTGCCACCACGGAGATTCCGTCGCCGATGACCGCACCGCCCTCTTCAGGCGTAAATGCGGCGTAAAGGTGCTCGTCGGCACCAGTTATTGAATTCGGTATCATGCCCACCGGGTTGACCGGCGGCGCGTCGAACTTATTGAAATCGTTCGGACGTCGGACAGTCACAGTGAAATCCGCACTGCATCGATTGCGAGCATCCTCAGCTGTTTCGTCACCGAATGCCGGTTGACACTCTCCAGGCTCGGCAAGAATCGTGGTGATTGTGTACGTGCCCGGAACGCTCGACGCGGTGAAGACGACCTGACGATCGTCAGCGACCGCGTTGCGCCAATCAGATTGCAAATCGATTTCGTTGAATGCCCCCCTGCCCCCGCCGGTCCAAGTGAACGCCGGCCGTCCATCTGCAGGCGCACGATCTGCCAGCGAGTTGTCAAGAATGTCTTGGCGTCCGTAAACATCCACCGAGAGCACTACTCGATCGTCAGGGTGGACGGTTATACCAGCAGCGGTCGGTTCGATGCGGAGAATACGAGCGAAAGATCCCGCGCCTCGGATCCCAGAAGTCGATCCCATGCCCGATGTGAAGAATGCGCGCACCGTCGACCCTGTCGGAGAGAAACCCGGATCCAGCGACACTTCAACCTCGTAGTCAGTTTCCGGCTGAAGACCGGTCAAGTTGATCGTGACCATAGTCTCCCCATCCCGTGTCGTCTCGCTGTGCGTTCCACTCCAAGCGCTAGGAGCCGTCGTGCGATACCTCAGATAAACTCTAGTGCCCGCAGGCGCGTCCATCACCGTGACATAGACCGGAACGCTGTTGGCGAGCGCGTTGCCGAACCTGACTTCGAGTAAGCACGCGCCAGGTCTGGGCGTGGCGGTGAGTTCGTTTGACCACAGTTCTTGGCTGTCGACGTCGGCGGCATCACCGTTCATGTTTGCAGGAAGTATCCTGACCGTGTACGCGGTGCCATTGGTCAACCCCGATAGAGTGAAAAAGGGGGTCGCTGAATTGTGCATCATTTGCCGAGCGTTCTCGTCGTAATCGGTGTCCAAGTCTGTTTTCCACTGGACCCTGTACGAAATGATCGGACTGCCGCCATCGTTGGTCGGTGGACGCCAACTCAGGTGCAACGATCGGTCGCAAGCGGATGCCAACAATCCGGTCGCAGCAGAAAGCGGCTCGGTACTCGGGGTTCCAGTGACTTCAACGGCTGGACCGTCGCCGATCGAATTGGTCGCGAATACCCGAACCTTGTATTCTCTGCCGTTAATCAAGCCAGTGATGTCTACGGCTGTCGTGTTCGCATCGGTTTGCAGTTGCCGTGTAGTTGAATACGAGTCACTGCCCGATTTCCATTGCACCGTGTAACCGGTGATCGATTCGCCTCCGTCGTTCGACGGTTCGACCCAACTGATGCTGAGTTCGGAGTCCGCATGTGTCAATACGACGGCCTCCGGCGCGTGCGGTGCAGACTTTGCTGTCGCAAGTTCTCGTAGAATGCTGTCTGCGAAATCGCCGCTAAGAGAAGCTTCCACTTCATAAGTTGTGTTTCCGGTCAATCCGGTCATCGAAAAGCTGGCGGTGGTTCCGGAAACGTTTCTGGGCGGGCCGTGCTCCACTCGGTTGTCCCTTTCACCCGGTGCCGAAGATGCACAGTTAATGTTTCTGTGGCGAGTTGGGTGTTAATCACTGAAACAGTTGCCGTCACGGACGTTCGATTGATGCTGGTGAACGTGATGTCGTCAACGGATGGACCTGAAGCTGGGCTGCGACTAACATCGTCTGACGTGACAGAGCCATAGTTGGTCGTCACCGTGACGCGGACGGTGTACTCGGTATCGTTGGAAAGGTTTTCAATGGTGTGACTTCGTGCGTCGTTTCCGGGGGTTGCGCTACCCGTAAAGTTGGTTGAAGTCGTCACTTTCCATTCGACGCTTTGTGATCCGACGCTGCCGCCATTTAAGCTGACCGACCAACTCAGCTTCAACTGTCCATTCGCGGGCGCAACACGGAGTCTGAGGTTTGTTGGCGGGCCGTGTGTGGTGAAGCTTGTCGAGCGTACCTCGGTTTGGAAGTTGCTGTCCAGTGATGCTTGCACTTCGTAGTTCGAGTTCGGCATCAGAGACCCGAGCGTGAATTCTCTGGATGTGGTCGAAGTTGACAAGGGACTAACAACCTCCCAGGTTCCGGACCCTCGAGGCGTGCGGTACTGGAGGTTGACGGTCTGGTTTGTAGATTCGGGGTTGGTGAGGGTCACGACGATAACCGCTGTGCTGTCGGTGACGGCGGTGTTTTCGACACGCGTGACAGTCGGTCCCGTTATCGGTGTGCCGGGCACGTCACTCGACCATGTGCCACCAGCGCTGTTTTCGGCCCGGACGCGGATCTGGTGGGGTTGGCCCCCGGTTAGGTTCGTAATCGTGTGGGTTGTAGCAGCGTTCGTGCCAGCTTGTCTGGAGGTTGAGTAGCCTTGGCCTCCCGCCTTCCATTGAACGACGTAGTTCGTGGGCGCGTTGTTGGTACCTAGGACTGGCGGTTCCCAATCTACCCGGAGCTGGTTTATCCCGGGTGTGACTACGACGTTTCTTGGGGCTCCTGGCGCGGTCAGACTCGGAGATGGACTAGGGGTTACTACGGGCTCGTCTCCACCAACGGTCACGGAGATCCATCCGGTGTCGTCGACATCGCCCCCGACGCCATCGGCGTCGTCGAAGTGCGCCCATATTTTGATTTGATATTCGACACCGTTGCAGAGAGAACGAAGAACGTTAAGATCTACATCTTGACCGTCGCATTGAAAGCCCGTCGTTTTGTGTTTGTATTGGGTATAAGTAAACGTCCTACCATCGGATGCCGCGTGATCTTCGAACCGATCACGGTGTTCCGTTCCGATCCGTAAGCCATGGCTGTAACCTGTCAGTCGGTAACCGTCAGGATGAGGAGGGGGTGGATCCCAAGTCACGGTGATCGATTGGTATCCGGGGGTCACGACGACGTTGGTTGGGCCGTTGTCGTTTTCGATTTGGGCGTGGGTCTCAAATGTGAATAAGCTGATCGAACTGAAAGCCACGAAATATATTGCCGCAACGAGTATTCCAACTGTCAAGAAGGATCTAAAACGTATAAAGGGGTATTTCAGCGTCAAGTGACGATGCATGTGAGATAACTCCATGCGAAATTCGATGTTAACCTCGTGGCTGGCAACCGACGCAGTCGAGAGCATTCAGTTGCCGTCATCTTAATTCTGGAATCTGGGCATTCGAAGTTCCCATAGTTTCGGCGCGATCAATCCTCAATTACGGTTTCGAGTGAGTTGATAGTCGTCAACGACGGATCCGCAACTTCGCCCGAATACGTGCTTCCAGCTCAGAACTTCAACGTGCCGATATGAGGGTTAAAGCCCCCCCTCTTCAATCCTGTCCCGCAAGAACCATCGATCGTGCCGAACTCTACACGGCGACGAAACGGCAACGCGTGGCGGCCAACTGTTCGTGGCCGAACACTGTATGCGGGCGAACCGCCTCTGTTTGATAGACTTGCCAACAAGAAACGACTTCTTCGATTGCACTCCCTCAAGGAGGTTCGCACCATGACTCAAACATCCAACGCCGTAACCAAAGATCAGGTTTACGAGGCACTCAAAGACGTCTATGACCCTGAGATTCCCGTCAACGTTGTGGACCTCGGTCTCATCTATGACGTCGACGTTGAAGACAATGAAGTCTTCGTCGAGATGACACTGACAGCGCAGGGTTGCGGGATGGGACCGTACATCGCTCAACAGGCCGAGTGGCGCATCGCCGAGATCGAATACGTCGAGGATGTCGAGGTCGATCTCGTATTTGACCCGCCGTGGAGCCCCGACATGATCACCGAAGACGGCAAACGCCTTCTCGGCATCGACTGACGATAATCTCTCGCATTCTCCGCCGGACCAGCATTGACTTCGCCTCGAAAGGTAACTCCAGCTGAAGAAGCGCGTCTGGCTCAGGCTAGACGGCAGTTCCAAGAACGAAAACGCATCGCCGATTCGCTCAAGTCGATCGGGAAACGCATTGGTGTCTACAGCGGAAAAGGCGGCGTCGGAAAGACGACCATAGCCGTCAACCTTGCCGCCACTCTTGCAAAACAAAACCTCGACGTCGCGCTATTCGACTGCGACATCGACTGCCCGAACGTCACCCGAGTTTTGCGAATCTCCGAAGGCCCCGTCGAACACGACGGGCGCATGGTCCCGTCCCAACGCTTCGGCGTCAAAGTGATGTCGATGGCCTTCTTCCAACAGAACGAAGAAGAAGCCATCATCTGGCGCGGACCAATGATCCACAACGCCATCAACCAGTTCCTGCAGATGACTGATTGGGGCGAGCCAGACTACATGGTCGTCGACCTCCCGCCCGGCACGTCCGACGCGCCGCTCACTGTGATGCAGACGCTGAACCTCGACGGCTTCGTCATCGTCAGCACCCCCCAGGAACTTGCCGCCCTAGACGCCAAACGGTCCATCAACATGATCCGCAAGATGAATCTAGACGTCCTAGGCGTCGTCGAAAACATGTCAGGTGGCATATTTGGTCAAGGTGCTGCAGAAGAACTCGCATACGAAATGGGCATACCGTTTTTGGGTGCCGTGAACCTTCGCCCCGACTATCTAGACGCCCTCGAACCTCCGGTGCTGACGAATGAAGATGTTGCGGCGGAGTTCGATTACATTGCGTTAGGGGTTACGCGGCAGTTAGCCTAAGGGCATTGCTCGGCGACTGTTGCCCTAACCTGTCACTTGGAGAAGTGACGTGATCACTTCGGTTCGACTCACCAACTTCAAGAATTTCGCGGACGAGACACTGAAACTCGGTCCGTTTACCGTGATTGTCGGCGCGAATGCTAGTGGGAAGAGCAACATTCGCGACGCCTTTAGGTTTCTGCATGGGATTGGGAGGGGTTACTCGCTAGCCGAGATCATCGGCGGCAAAATCGGCGTAGGCGGACAGCTGGAATGGGAGCCGATTAGGGGTGCGCCAAATGAAATCGTCCGCATGGAATCTGAACGTCGCCGTGTTCGCAAGCAATTCTCGATCGCAACGGACGTTGAACTCGACGGCGCGCCAAGTCGATACTCCGTCGCAATAGGCTACGGACCTCGGGCTGCGCAAGGGTTCCGCTTGATAAAAGAATCACTAAACGTGGACGGTAGCAACGTTTTCGAAAAAGAACGAGGTAGCAGAGTTCGTCTTAACCCATCGATCGCAGGGGGTGATCGTATGATCACGCCAAGTTTGACACAACCAGTTTTGACACAGGTCCGGTTGCGGCCGACCAGTCTGTCTTCAAAACCGGAATGGCGAAACGAGATATTTTGGGAGCCAAAGGGAGTGAGCACTATCCGTAGGCGCTTGGCTGCGATCAAGTTTTTCGCATTTGAACCTGGAATCATGCAGAAAAGTTCTGTACCTGGTGCCCTATTGGGTGACTTCGGCCAAAACTTGCCATCTGCATTGCAGTCGATCTGCGAGGATGCAAACCTTAAAAACGCCCTCATGGCATGGATCCGAGAGTTGACGCCGATGGACGTGAGGGACTTTAAGTTCCCCCAAGATCCGGACGGCAACGTGTATTTGGAAATCGTAGAATCCAATAACCGCAAATTCACAGCTAGGAGTGCCTCAGACGGGACGCTGAGATTTTTGGCGATGTTGGCGGGGGTGCTGGGTGGCGAACCGGAAAACCTTTACTTTTTCGAAGATATCGAAACTGGTATTCACCCGGCACGGTTGTCACTGTTGGTAGACCTGATAGAAACCCAAACTAAACGGAAGGGTTTCCAAGTAGTGACCACCACCCACTCACCAGCGTTATTGGAGATGCTCAGCGACCAAACTTTTGGAAGCACGTCAATCGTTTACCGAGACGAAGAATCGGCGGATTCGAACATTCGACCTCTCGCAAACCTGTCGATTGCATCGGAGCTTCGAAAAACTCAAGGGTTGGCAAGATTGCATTCCTCAGGATGGATGGAAAATGTGTTGGGTTTCGAACATGATCCAGAGGAGAAAGCGGCACCCGTTACATGAAGGTTTTGGTTATCCCAGAGGATTTTCGCAACGACCAGTACATCCTGAAACCCCTCTTCAAACGACTTTTTCGAACGGAGGGTATGCGGCCCGCAAGGGTCGACATTTGTCTAGACCCTTTGCTCGGAGGGATCGGAGAGGCACTGAAAATTGAACGCCTCCGAGAGATAGTTGAACAGTATCCGATGATAGACGTTTTCATCCTGTGTGTCGACCGCGATGGCCAAACCACCCGTCGCCAAGGGTTGGACCACATCGAAAACACGTTCGGTTCGCGATTTTTGGCGGTAAACGCATGGGAAGAGATCGAGACGTGGGTGCTCGCAGGTTTAGATCTGCCGAATTCGTGGCGATGGGTTGATGTGAGGGAGGAGGTTCAAGTGAAGGAAATTTACTTTGAAACATTGGTGGCCCAACGCGAGATCACTGACGATTTAGGACAAGGGCGACGAGTCTTGGGGGAAGAAGCGGCGCGCAACATCGCCGCGATCCGCCAAAAATGCCCCGAAGATTTCGACGCGTTAGCCCGGCGGCTCGAAAAACTTACTTAATCGTCTGTCTCCACCAGTAATTCAACTGTCTCCCGCAACGTCCGCGAAGTGTCAATGGTCTCCGGCCGCTCATGACCGATCGGCGAAGACGTTACTAGTCTGAAAATGTCAGCGGCGCCTTTGTGCATGTGAGGTGTTGCGCCCGCGGCTCCAAAGGTCGCTGAAATCTGCTCCATCTCGTCGATCCAGCGGAATGCCTTCGCGCCGAGTCCCTTCACACCTTGCATGTTCTTCAGCACACCCTGTTGGCTCGACTCCATCTCGTTTATGAACTCGTCGTAGATGCCAAGGTTCATCGCTGAGATTAGGGCCGATGCGTTCAATGCCGCTGCGCCTTTGCTCAGCGAGGCGTAGCACATCTTGATCGCGGAGGCACGGCCGACGTCTCCACCCATCATGGGAACTGAGATGCCCCGACCGTCGAGCTGGCCGAGTATAGATTCATGCGGGCCAGATGCGTAAAATCTCGGTGGCGCTCCCCTGCCCGGCGGACTGCCGATAATTCCACCGTCGATGTACTTGCCACCAGCGCCGTCGATGATCTTCGCCATCTCAATCGCAACCGCTGGGGCCACGGGATTGCAATCTGCGAAAGGCAGAGGTTTGCCTGATTGCTCGATCACTGCGGCGACTTGGCGAGCGACATCGACCGCTCGTTCGGGTACGAGGACGGAGAGAACTATGTCCGCTCGGTCGATCATCTGAGCGAAGTCCGGCACATCGACGATGCCCGCGGATTCAGCCAACTCTCGTGTACGTTGGCTTCGATCGGTGAGGCAAGTAATGACCTCAAGACCGTTTTCTCTTAAAGCACGTCCGACGTTCGAGCCCATATCGCCAGGGCTCAAGATCGCTACAGTTTTCACAGTTTCCATCAGCAATTTGCTCCTCAGAGCTCTTTTCGCATTCGCAACACGTCCAGCCGAAACCGAACCAGCCATTCTAGGCTGGTTAACGACAACTGTTAGAACCCTCTTCCGCCGGGCTACCAGACAAAACCCTCCCCCTTGATGTCCAAGGGGGAGGAATCAAAGGGGGTTCAGGTCAATTAGCCCTTGACGGCTGCGGCAACGGATTCGCCAACCAACTTCGCTTCGCCTGGGTTCAAACCGAAGACGTGGATCATTAGAGGAGCGTTGTCAGTGGTTCGGGTCCAGATCGGCGGGTCCATCTCTCTGAGTTTGTCGACCAAGTCATCGTTGTTGAAACCGGCAACGTCTTCATCGACTCCGATCTTGACGCCGAATGGTTGGTGGGCGATGATGTTGTCGATCAATTCGGCGGTAACACCAGGTACACCGCGCAGCGGTTTGATGATTTCCAAACTCTCCTGTTCAGCCGCCGCCAATCTGCTTTCGTGGTCGAGCCTGAACCAGCGTTGGACCGCGGTGACACATCCCACAATTTCCTGGCGGTCAATCTTGTGCGGTCGCCCAATACCTCGGATGCGACGTGACTCGTAACCGACGAAGGAGTGGCGGCTGATGGCGTCAATGATCTCCTCGGTGCCCAATGCAAGACCCGTCGATTGCGGCGCGAACATGTACTTTGCCGCAATGCACTGAAAGTCGGCGCCCATTCGGACGTATTTGCCGAAGTTTTCAAGCGGGAAGATCTGGCCAGCAGCGTCGACGGACGCGTAGACACCTGCATCTTTAGCGATGTCGATCACTTTTTCTAGCGGGACGACATTTGGATCTTTCGGCGCTTGCTCGACGACGGGCACGTGAATGGCACACGTCTTATCGGTGATGGCGGCTCGAATGTCATCCTCGGAGGTTCCGTTTTCATCACCCGCAAAAACCAGCTTGGCTCCGGCGAGTTGGAGGCACCGGTCGTACCAATATTGCTCGCGGAACTGCATCACGATCTCGTCCTTCAGGCCCGTTGTGTCGGGCAACTGCTGGATAAGATCATCATCGGATCCGGCCATGAAGGCGGCGGTCGCGAGCGTCAATGCGGAGCCTGCACCAGAGGTGATGTAAGCAGCCGGCACGCCTGCCAATCGTGCGACCTCTCCGCCAGCGGCCTTTTCAAGTTCAATCAGGGGGATGAATGCGCTGCCGGCGCGGTCCATTGCTTCTTTCACTTCGGGCACGGGCGTAGATCCGCCCAACAGAGTGACGCTTCCGGTCGCATTAATGACGGGCTGGGCTCCTAGCTCTCTGTAGATCGCCCCCCACTCCGATGTAACCATTTGTAACCTCCGAATCGGGTCAATGTTGCAAACCACAATTCTTGTCTTCATAGAGTGGTCTGTCGGTTTTGTATTCTAACGTTGATTCACTGATTGCACACCGTTCACGGAACGGTTGAGAGTGAAGTCTCGACGCGAATAATATTCGACTGCCGTGGGGTACCCGAACATATGTTGACTGAGACGACTGAGATAACGCTAGTTACCGAGGCGAAAATTGGAGCCAAGCAATGGTCACCGAGTTCGGAGAACGGTGCGCCGAGAAACGCTCCGTTGCTCCTCGTTTCATCGGAATCTGATGCCTCGCAGTGGTCGGAGTTTGCGGACGCGATGTCGGCGTCGGGAAATGTGTATGCTACTTGGGATGTCTCTATCTACACGCTGATCCAGACTATTTGGGCAATCGGTGAACCGGTTTCGATCATCGCTCAAGGGAAAGAGACCGCAAACATTGCACTCGAAGCTGCGAAGTTTGCCAAAGGTGCGGTTCGCGCTCTTGCACTGGTTGACTACGGTTTAAACAAAGGAGAAATTCCTCCGGTCAACGTGACAACTTGCCCGCTGGTTTTGATCCGTGGACGGCAGAGCGAGATTGCCGGTCATCAAGAGGTCGTCGCCGCTCGTGGCGCGCTCGGTGACAAGTGCAAGCTGGTCGAACTCGAAAATTGCGGCAGCCGCGCCGCCGAATCTTGCCCGCAAGATTTCGCAGCCACAATCGACTGGTTTTTGAGGGCCGACTCGGAGTAACGGGTTGCGTCCCGCTTCTACCTACTGTCGCCGATAGGCGCTGCGGCGGCTTGCCGTTCTGAATAGCCAAACACCGGCCAACGCGGAAGTTAATCCAAGGATTAACGCGGCTAACGTCCAGAGTGTGCCGAAGGTTGATCCGCCCGTAATGGGAAGGCCGTCGGGGCCGAGTCCCGGAGTTTCTGGATCTTCCGTCGGCTCTACAGAAGGTTCGGGTCCTGGCATCTCGGTCGGCGACGGGTCCGGTGTCGCGACGGGTTCCGCGACTTCGACACTGTTGTGTACGGATAGCGTTGCGGTGTTGTCAGCGCTCCAACCGTGGATGCTCGGATTAAGGTCGGCGTTGCCTTCGATGCCGGGGTGCTCACGCCGCTGATTCTCACCATTGCCTTCTGAGAATGCAGCCGCTTCACCGCCTAGGCACGGCACGGTGTCGGTAGTTTCATCGTTGTTTTCCGCTCCCGAATCGAAGACCGTAGCATTTGCCGAATCGTTCGTGACTTGGATTGAAGATCCCTTAACCTCGGCGGATGCGACGATATAGCCGTCGTTGGTGCAAGCGAACATGCCCAGGACCGTGATGTTGGTACCGATGAAGGCGCGTGCATTACCGCTGTAAGAACCGCCGGGTGCTATCGGGCCTCCTGTTTGCCATTGTGTGACTGACACAACGCCGGGTTCGGCTGCGAGGGTTTCAAGCAGTACGGTGCCGTCACCTCCTTCTGAAAGCCTGTCGATGCCATTGAGTTCAATCGGGCGAGTGTAGGTGATCACGTCTACGTTTTTGTCGTGAACCACTACGACGGGAGATGTAATCGGTTGACCAGTCGTGTTGTTCTTAAGCGTCGCTCCGACCTCAAACGCTCGCTTTGGTTGCGTGCCTCGAGTGTCGACGACGAACTCCATCGCAGTGCGGTCCCAACCGAAGACCGCGCCGAGGTCACCGACGACCGCGATGCCGGGATGCGGCGTTATGGTTCCCTCTCCATCGGCGGTGTCCAGGTTGGACGCACCAGTGCCTTCTAGACAAGGAACGTTGCGGCGCGACTCGTCGTTCTCCTCGGTTCCAGCGTCAAGAACTACACCCGACCCAAATGCCGGGCTGCTCTCGTCTGTAAGAATTGCGGTGCCGACCGTGACGGCATCATTCGTACACAACAGCATTCCGACAACACTGATATGATCGCCCGGTTCCGCGCTCACGTTGATGATCGTCTGTTGCATTTTCGGCGCGATAATGCCACCGAACCTCGTCACGCTTTTGACGCCGGTTCGGTTACTCAGCGATTCCATCAAAGCCGGTTGAGAGCCGGATTCGGCGAATTCTTCAAGTCCATCAAGGCGGTCCGCACTTTTTGGGAACAGACGCGCGTTCTCATGGACAACCACGATCGGCGGACTTATCGGTTGCCGTTCAGTGGTGTTTCGTACCGTCAGTTGGTACAGTCGGGCTTGAGCCTGTATCGGCTGATTTTCGAAGGAAATTGCCGCTGAAACGAGTACTACGGCAACCAAGGTTATGGCAACTATGCGATTCAAGAATGCACCTCTTTGTGACGTGCCGCAGACCCAAGGATCTGCGGTTGATTCCTCAAACAGATACGAATCAATCGCAGAGAACGTTCTGCGATGTGTATAACCACAAGGCTAAAACACTGTCGCCGCTCCAAGTTTCAGGCAACAATACGGGACCGGCGCCGGTTTCCTGTCCCATCGCGATCCTAGGTATGTTGCCGTAATCAGGTGCTGGGGTTTCAGAACATGATGACTGAGCGCGCAACTTCGCCCGCCTTCATTGCACGGAAGGCTTCGTTGATGTCAGACAGTTCCAAGCGGCGAGTCACCATCTCGTCCAAAAGCAGTCTGCCTTGGCGATAGAACTCGACGTATCGGGGCATGTCGACTTTGAAGCGGTTGGAGCCCATTGAGCAGCCTTGTATTTTGCGCTCTCTCATGCCGGTGGTTGGAATTTCGATGTTGGTGCCTTCAGGGATCATCCCGATGAGGGTGGCGGTGCCCCCGGTCCCGAGGGAGTGCCAGCAGGCTTCGGCGGTATCTTTCAGGCCAATGGCTTCAAAAGTGTAGTCGGCACCACCATCAGTCAGATTGATGATTGCTTCGACCGGGTCACTGTCGGAGGCATCGACGATGTCGGTTGCTCCGAGGTCCATTGCGGTCTTGAGTTTGTTTTCGGAGATATCGACTGCGATTACGCGTAGTGCTCCGGCGATGCGTGCGCCTTGGATGACGCCAAGGCCAACGCCGCCTGCGCCGAATACTGCGACGGTTGAACCGGGTTCAACTTTTGCGGTGTTGAGTGCAGCGCCGACGCCAGTGGTAACGCCGCAGCCGATGAGCGCCGCGCCTTCGAAGGGCATGTCTTCGCGGATCTTGACGACGCTGTTCTCGTGGACGAGCATCTTCTCAGCGTAGGTGGCAAGGTTTGCCATCTGCACCAAAGGCTCGTCGTTCCAAGAGAGGCGAGGTGATTCGTTTTCACCGCGCATCGGCTTGGTCTGGCATCGAGCCGGGTGACCAGTGATGCAGTGCCTGCATCGGCCACAGTAGACGGATAGGCATAGGATGACGTGGTCACCGGGCGCGACATCTTGGACTAGGTCGCCGACGGCTTCGACGATGCCCGCACCTTCGTGGCCCATCACGGCGGGGGTTGCCATTGTGTAGAGGCCTTCGACAAAGTGAAGGTCGGAGTGGCATACTCCGGTGGCCTTCGTTTTGACGAGAACCTCGTAGGGTCCGGGGTCGTCGACGTAGATGTCTTCGACGGTCAGAGGTTCGTTGATTTTGCTAAATACTGCTGCGTCGGGCATTATTCTTGCCTTTCGTACTTGGTGTTGTTGGCGATGAGATTGGGTTTAGTCGTCTTCTAGGGTTGAGGTGTCGCCCTCGGGAAGGCCGAGTTCTCGAGCCTTGAGCAATCGCCGCATGATCTTGCCGGACCGTGTCTTGGGCATGATGTCGATGAAATCGATTTCGCGTGGAGCGACTCCCGCCGACAATCGATCTCGCGCGAACCGCATCAGCTCTCGTCGGAGCTGCGGCCCAGCTTCGTGACCTGGATTGAGCGTGACGAACGCTTTCACCACTTCCATCGCTATCGGATCGGGTTTGCCAATGACGCCGGCTTCGGCGACGGCTTCGTGTTCGATCAGTGCGGACTCGACTTCAAACGGACCAACGAGATGACCGGCGGTGTTGATCACGTCGTCAGCGCGACCCTGGAACCAGAAATAGCCGTCTTCGTCGATGCTGGCTTGGTCGCCGGTGATGTACCAACCCTTCTTGAATCGGGAGTTGTACATCTCGTCCTGCTGCCAGTAGGTGTACATCATGGAAGGCCAACCGGGGCGCACAGCCAAGATGCCGGGTTCGCCGGGTGCCATCTCCTGATACTGGTCGTCCAGCACACCCATGGTGATCCCCGGGAATGGTCGCCCCATCGAGCCCGGACGGACCGCCATTGACGGGTAGTTGGCGCACATGATCGCGCCGGTCTCGGTCTGCCACCAGTTGTCGTGGATCGGCATGTTGAAATGGCGATTGCCCCAAACGACGGCTTCTGGGTTAAGGGGTTCTCCGACTGATCCGATAAACCGCAACGATGACATGTCGTATTGGTCGACGACTCCGCCGCCAGCGCGCATCAACAGGCGAACCGCGGTTGGTGCGGTGTACCAGACGGTGACCTTGTAGTCCTGGATGACCTTGTACCAACCGGAGGCACTGAAACCGCCTTCGTAGATAATCTGCGTCACGCCGTTTGTCCACGGTGCCATCATGCCGTACGAAGTACCGGTCACCCAGCCAGGGTCTGCGGTACAGAAGTAGACATCGTCGTGCTTGAAGTCGAGAGCCCAATGTCCGGTGATCCACTGCTGGATGACGGCTTGATGGCGGTGCAATACACCTTTTGGTTTGCCCGTCGAGCCGGAGGTGTAGTGCATGATAGCGAAGTCGAACTGTGTCGTCTCGGCCAACGTGAAGGAATCGGGGTCGGCGGCTGACATCAACTCGAAGTAGTCAAGATCGCCTTCCACCAACGGGTCGTCAGACCGCCCGTCTTTGTTGACGATGATGACGTTTTTGAGGGTTTCAATTTCCGGGAGGATTTCGGAAATCTTGGCGCGGAGCTCGGGGCTGGTTACTAGGTATTTGGCGCCTGCATCGAGCATGCGATCACGCACCGGATCGGGGCCAAAAGCGGAGAATAACGGTGCGATCACACCGCCAGCCTTTAGGATGCCCATGGCAGCGATGTAAAGCTCGGGCAATCGATCCATGAAGATAAAGACGCGGTCGCCCAACTCGATGCCGAGGTTTTGCATTGCTGCGCCGAAACGATCGGATTCGCGTTTTAACTCAGAGTAGGTATAACGTTCCTCTTCGCCGTTCTTCCCAATCCAGATCATTGCGAGTTTTTCGCCATGACCGTGCGCGACGTGTCGATCAACGGCCTCGTAGGCGTTGTTCAACCCTCCACCGGGCAGCCAGTCCATCTTCTCGAATGCATCTCGCCACCAATCGAAGTCGGCACGCGTGGTCGCGTAGTCTTCGAGATTAGGCTGGTTCGCTGGATCGGTTACCGCAGTCTTGTTGATCTGATTGAATTCCAAGTTTCTTGCTCCCAGTGGATGTCTTCGTTGAATGTGTCGTGATTAGTTATGCGGGTATCTTACCGCGTGAACTTTATCTTCGCATCTTTTTGATGGGTGCAAGACGCGGGGTGCTTGATACATCCTCCCCTTCGCTTTGCGAAGGGGACGCGTGCAAGCCAAGCGCCGCACGCAGGGGATGCACGAACCATTATTGCCACTCTCAATTCAGTCCATACACCGCTTCGAAACACGATCTCGCGCTTGATCCACCCCTTCGAGCAGGAACGTCGTGTGAAATTTCGCGCATCCCCTGCGTGCTTCGCACGCGTCCCCTTCGCAAAGCGAAGGGGAGGGAATCCGCCACCACCCGTCTATTTTGCACCGGCACCAACCCAACCGCATCCCGATGTTTGGCGAGAGACTTTTATCGGGCGTGTAGAATCGAATGGAAGCGACTGAAAGACGTGCGTAAAACCGATTATCGCGGTCGCACGAGCATTGAACCGAGATTCCATACCATGAAGGTCTTATTCCTTGAAGACGCCATGCCGACCGCACGAGCCGGTGACATCCGCGACGTAAAGAACGGCTTCGCCCGCAACTACCTCATACCGCGTGGCATGGCAGTACTTGCTACCGAACACGAACTGCGGCGCGCCGAGAAGCTACGTGCCGAAGCTGAAGGGCGACGGTTGCGCGAACTCAACGAGTGGCGCGATATTGCCAACGAACTCGCCGAGAACCCGGTCGATTTGACGGTCAGAACTGGTCCCACTGGCCGACTCTATGGTTCCGTAACCAGTGCAATGATTGCAGCTCGGCTCTCCGAATTGATTGGCAGGCAGATCGAACGCAAACGGGTTCGAATGCAAGAACAAATCAGGATGATTGGTTCATACCGAATGCCGGTGCGCTTCATGGACGAGTTTGACGCGATGATCACCCTAAACATCGTCTCGGACGACTTGGTGGAAGGCGTAGAAGAAGAGGAATCAACCACCGATCCATACGCCATCACCGACGAGATATTGGCAAACGGCGAGATCGACATGCATGGTTGGGAAGCGCCGCAAGCCGTTGATGCACTTGGCCTTATCGCCGGACGCATTTTGGCTCGCAACATATCGCAATTCAGGATCATCCACGGCAAGGGCGAAGGCACATTGCGACAAGAGGTCCGCGACCGCCTGAACGCGATGAAGATCGAAGGCACCGTCATAATCTGGGGTCCAGGCCGGACTGATGGGGATACCGACGCCGACAGCCTCGAAGCTGTCTCTTGGTTCACCGTTAGCTGACGCTTGCGGACGTTCCGGGGCACCTCCGGGACATCGCCTAAAGCGCCGATTTCACTTAGGAATTCAGCGCGCAATCCGCTGTAGTTGAGGGTAGGATTCGAGTCACGACAGTCGAACCTAGCCCGTCCTCACTTCAGATTTCCTGAACTTAAACAACCGAATGCAAGAACCGACCACCCTCTCTCCCGCCGCAGGCCCTCCAGCAAATCTCGAAGCTGAGACTTCGATAATCGGATCGCTGTTAATCGACGGCGGATCGATCCTTCGGGTGGTCCAAGACCTGAGACCCGTACACTTCTACGGGGAGCACAACCGCGAGATCTACGCGGCCTGTTGCGAACTGTTCGGCGAATCGACGGGCATCGATCAGGAAACGGTCCGCAACCGTCTGAATTCCAAAGGCATCCTCGAAGACGTCGGAGGCGACGCATATCTCAGCGCTGCGGTCGCACATACCCCACACGCCGTGCACATCGCCGATTACGGCAAGATCGTGCGAGCGGCTTTCATGCTTCGCCGGATCGGCGAGGTGGGTTTGGGGATCCACGAGATCGGCACCGACCTAGCCAACATCAAAGACGTTGACACCGCGCTAAAACAGGCCGAGGAGCTGATATTCCAAGTCGGACGCGAGCACGACTCGGCCGACTTTGTACCGATCAGAGATGCTCGATCAATCACCGAGTTCTTCGACCCACCGGCACCCGACAGTATTGACGGTTCAAATCAACCGATTGCGACTGGGTTCCAATCGCTGGACCAAGTGCTCGGTGGCTTTCACCGTTCGGACATGATTGTCCTCGCGGCGCGACCCGGCTTCGGGAAATCTACCTTGGCGTTGAATGTCGGCCTTAATGCCGCGAAAGATGGGAAGACCGTCGGTATCTTCAGTCTTGAGATGGGGATCGACCAGGTGGCTCACAGGATGGCGGCGGCTCACGCCCATATCAACATCCAGAACATCCGCAACGACCATCTGACACCGCCGGAACGCGATCGTCTCAGTGACGCCTACGGTTATTTGAGCGACATGCGAATCTATGTTGACGATGCGGCGTTGCAGACTGCGAGCGGACTGAGCGCGAAGGCGAGACGTCTGAAGTTGCAGACAGGATTGGATTTCTTGATCGTCGACTACATGCAGTTGATCAGCGGATCGTCTTCGAGTAGAGAGGCGAACCGCGTGCAGGAAGTGAGTGAGATCTCCCGGCATCTCAAGGCCATTGCGCGCGATTTGAACATACCGGTTCTCGCAGTCTCTCAACTAAACCGAGCGGTCGAGCAGAGATCGTCTCACGAACCGAAGTTGGCCGACCTCCGAGAATCCGGTTCTATCGAACAGGACGCGGACGTGGTGATGTTCATTCACCGCAACGACAAAAACATGTCGGAGGACGAGTGGAACCGACGCAACCCGACGCAGGTGTTTCCGAGGGGCCTGACAGACATCATCATCTCCAAGCATCGCCACGGCCCGACCGCAACGGTTGAGATGTCGGTGCGTGACGAGTGGGGATTGTTCTCGTCCCCCGCGGAACCGGGCATGGATTGAGGAGCGTGCGATGACGATCCGACCGATCCAAGGATTTCCGCTGAGCGACGATTACGCGGCAACTCGCGTACCGAATGCGGTGTTGGGGCGGGTCCTCGCGGGCATCGACGACGCAGATGTCATCAAGCTCGTTCTGCGTGCGGTCTGGTTGCTGGAACGGCAGCGCGGGTATCCGAGGTACATTTCGGTCGAACATCTCCAACGAGACCGTGTATTGTCAAACGTTTTTGTCGGCACCGCGGCGCTGGAACGCGCCCTCGAAACCGTCATCGAACACGGCGTGCTTGCTAAAGTTGGAATTAACGGTAGTCCGTATTTGATGCTCAACACCGAGTCGGCACGGCGCGCGGCGATGGATGGAGCCATCACATCAGTGGTCGACGGATCGACGAGCGATGATGACGGATGGGATTCGCCTGCCGCAGCTTCGATGCCCGCCGATGCCTTCCGAAGTTACGAGGAGAACATCGGCTTGCTATCGCCGATGATCCGTGAGAGCATCCTCGCGGCACTGGAAGATTTCACCGATGACGACATCACACACGCCGTTAGAATCGCCGTTGAGAACGAGAGTCGAAGTTGGTCTTTCGTCGCCGGCGTCTTGAGGCGCTGGTCAAGAGAAGGCATACCCGATGAGCGAACAGACCGAACAACCGGAGGAGCAGACGACCGACGCGTTCCAGAGGCTGAGCTCCGAAAATACTTGGATGAGCAACGGAAACGGAGTCGCGCACGCTCCGCATAGCGGCTCCGCCAACCGATCCGAGATCGCACCCGATTGCGAACGCTGCAACGACTCGTTGTGGGTTTTGGCTGGGGGAGAGAAGGGCGGCAAGTTGACGGTTGTGCCTTGCAGCTGCCAATCCGCGCGGGAAACTTCGCAATCTCAACTTAAGACTTATTCGCAACTCGGACACCTCGAGCGTATGACGTTCGAGGCTGTCATTCCAGAAGGTCGACGAGGACGGGTCGACGAGAATCTCTTCAAAGCCGCGACCGAAACTGCGAAGGAGTTCGCAGCCGTTCCCGATGGATGGTTGGTATTTGAAGGGACTGCGGGATCGGGCAAAACCCATCTCGCCGCATCCATAGTGAATGCGGTAGTTGACCGCGGTTCGCCAGCGAAGTATGTTTCCGCGTTGGAAATTCCAGACTTGGTGCGTAACGAACGTTTCGAGGACACCGACGGCGCTGAGGGCGGTACCTTCGCATCGTTGATGGACGCGCCAGTGTTGATCGTTGACGATCTCGGTGCCCAACAGGCGAACAACTGGATCGACTCGAAGGTCGACCAATTGCTGACGCACCGTTTCAATGGACGTCTGCCGACGGTCGTCGTTCTCGCCAAACCGATGTCCGAGATGCCGGAGCGCATCGCGCTTAAGTTGGATGATCCTGGTTTGTCGCAAGTCGCGCAATTGACCGGAAGCGACACATCGCGAGACGGACGGCGCATCAATATCCCAAAGACGATGTTGGACCGCATGGCGTTCGAGACGTTCGATCCCGACGGAGCCCCGGCATCGAAATCTGACGAACGCTCCTCTTTGGCGTTGGCGTTGGCCGCGGCTCGAAGCTTTGCGGAGGCTCCCGAGAAGTGGCTGTATCTGCACGGTCCAACGGGCGTCGGAAAGACACATATCGCAGTTGCGATCGCCAAAGTTCAAGCTGAAAAAGGTGGATCGATTACCTTTTGGTCAGTTCCCGACCTCTTGGACAATCTGAGGCACACGTTTTCGACACCAAACGAATCGTCTTTTTACTCGCTGTTCGAATCGGTTCGTAACTGTGAGTTGCTAATCCTAGACGACTTCGGTGCTCAGCAGATGACCGATTGGGCGTTGGAGAAGCTGTACCAGATCATCAGTCATCGCCACGATCGACTGATGCCCACAGTAATTACGAGCCAGTACATTATTTGGGAAGGCGCAGACAACAGCAATTGGAACCGAGTACGCGGCAAGCATCAGTGGGAATCGATACGATCGCGCCTAAGCGATTTAAGCGTCGTGACTGATAAGTTGATGGCGGCGCCTGATTACCGCAATCGCGGGGCATAGTCGGAGCCTTAAACATATGGCAAAAACGGCGTTGAATCAAGGCTGGCAGTTGGCGTCGGTCAAAGCGATCAAGCACGAGACGGTAGATGTCAAGACGTTCATGCTTGAACCTGAACGCGGTGCGTTTCGCTTCGTCGCAGGTCAGCACATCGACGTTCGCTTGACTGCACCGGATGGCTACCAGGCGCAGCGTTCGTACTCGATCGCCTCACCGCCGGAGCGCGAGAGTTGCATCGACATCACGATCGAACTGCTCGAAGACGGCGAGGTTTCGCCATATTTCCACTATGCCGTAGAGACCGACGACAAGATCGAGATACGAGGACCGATCGGGGGCCCGTTCACGTGGCGCGCTAAGCCGAATGCGAAGCTGTTGCTGGTCGGCGGTGGCTCGGGCGTTGTTCCTTTGATGTCGATGCTCCGGCACCGCGCGGCTTCTGGCTCCGCAGACAAGATTCCCGCCGTTCTCCTTTACTCCTCGCGAACAGAGCATCACGTCATCTATCGGGGTGAGTTAAGTGACTTGGATGCTGCGGACCCGAATTTGTCGGTGCTGCAAACGCTGACTCGTCACCAACCGCCCGGGTGGACCGGCAGACGACGACGCGTCGACATCGACTTGATGCGGGATACCATCGCGACTCTTGACGGCATCGTTCCGGGTTCGGAAGGCGAGATACTCTGCTACATCTGCGGGCCCAGCGATTTCGTTGAGAACTCCGCTCAATTCGCCGTCGAACTCGGCATTCCGCCTGAAAACGTGAGAACAGAGCGCTTCGGGCCCACCGGAACGTAGGAAATCGATGGCCGAATCAGTCAGGAACCCATCATGAAACGACCGAACTTTGTCCTGATAGTGGCCGATGATATGGGCTACGGCGACTTCGGCGTCTTCAGCGAAGGACGGGTCCGGACGCCGTTCCTAGATTCGTTGATCAGCGAAAGCGTCGGCCTTTCCCAAAACTACACCGGCAGCCCGGTGTGTTCACCGTCGCGAGCGGCGTTGTTGACAGGAAGATATCCCATCAGGACTGGCGCTGTAACGCCGCAGGAGACCTTGGGTTACGACCGGATCGCGTTGCGTGAGACGACTTTGGGTGACGTGTTCAAAGCGAACGGCTACGCCACGGGACTCATTGGCAAGTGGCACAACGGCGCTCTCGATCCGCGTTATCATCCCAACGCGCGCGGGTTCGACGAGTTTGCAGGCTTCAGAGGTGGTTGGGCCGACTATTGGCGCTATCAAATGGATTGCAACGGAACGATGGTGCCGTCGGATGGCACGTACATGACTGATGCGCTCACATCGGAAGCAACGACATTTATCGAGCGTCACGCTGACGAACCCTTCTTCTTGAGCGTTATGTACAACGCTCCCCATACACCGTTGCACGCGCCACAGAAGTTCGTGACACCTTATATCGAGGCCGGCTTCTCCGTCGATGTCGCAATTGTGTACGCCATGATCGAGGTGATGGATCGAGGCGTGGAGCAGATATCTGAGACTTTGCGTCGGCAAGGGCTTTACGACGACACGGTCTTCATGTTCACTTGTGACAACGGTCCGGCGTTTGGCGTGCGGTGGGACCATGTTCCGCCGGGTGGGACAGGCGACACGACGCGGTTCAATTGCGGTTTGAACGGTGCCAAGGGTTCCGTTCTCGAAGGCGGCGTAAGAGTGCCGATGGTGCTTCGATGGCCATCTGGTCTTGACGGCGGTGTCGAGAATCATCAGTTCACGCACTTCATCGATTGGTTGCCGACGTTTATGGATATGGCGGAGGCGCAACCCGTCGCCGAGATGCGACGCTTAGATGGCGCTTCAGTGTTGGCACAACTCAGGGGCGAGACACCACGTACGGAGCCGCGACGCTTTTGGCAGATGAACGCTTACTCGCCAGTCGGTATCAGCAACGCGGCGGTCCGTGACGGCGATTGGAAACTGGTACGCCCTGCTCTACCGATGCCACCTGCAACGCCTGCAGATCAGAAATTGGCTGATGATTACGTGCTGCTCGACATCGCCTACAAGTACGAACCAGAGCGCGTGACGTCCATCGCCCGTTGGCCGGAACCGGAGCGGATTATCGACAATCCGCCACGTCCTGAGCTTTACAACATCGTCGATGATCCGTTGGAGTTGCACGATCTGTGGGACGAACAACCCGACCGCGCAGCCAAATTGCTGGTCGATTTGGAGAACTGGTTCGATGAGGTCGAAGCAGAGCGGAGGACTATCCCCGACGACGAGCGGATCGGGGCGTAATCGAGCGTTGAATTAACATTGAATATGCGCTCTGATTAGGTTTGCAGCGCGTCAATCTGCCAACGTAGCTCAGTGGTAGAGCAGCAGTTTCGTAAACTGCAGGTCGTGGGTTCGATCCCCACCGTTGGCTCCAGTTCCTGCGACTCAATGACACCGCGTGGCAGCCCTGCTTTGGCGCCGAGAAGTCCCTAGGCTGATAGATGCTAGACTTGCACTAACTTTGCCGCATGACCCCCCCATTCGATCCGATGGAGCAACCAATTTGAGTGACCAGCTGCTGATCGCTGAACAGCCCGATCTCCAAAATACGTTGATGATCTGCGCTTGGTCTGGCTGGTCTGACGCCGGCGAATCGGCGACGCGCGCACTCCACCACATGACGCAAGAACTCGGCGCCGTAAAATTCGCCGAGATTGATGCCGAAGATTTTTACATCTTCACCGAGGAGCGACCGGTAGTCGAGAATACGGCGGACGGCGGACGGCGGCTTATATGGCCCAAGAACGAGTTTTTCTATCACAAATCTGAGTCCGAAGATTCGCCCGACATCGTGTTCCTGATTGGCAACGAACCGCACTTGAAATGGCGGACGTACACGAGACTGGTAGCTGATATTGCCAATGCGATGAACGTCGAGATGTTGGTTACGGTCGGCGCCTTGCTCGACGAGGTGCCGCATACCCGTTCGGCAGTGGTGATGAGCACCACGATCCACGAGGATCTTGGATCAAAATACGGACACGTTGAATACGGTCGTCCAAACTACGAAGGTCCATCGGGCATGACATCGGCGACGATCGAGGCTTTGGCGGAACGCGGAATAAAGTCGGTGTCGATCTGGGGTCACGCGCCACGTTATTTGCAAGGGGCGCAGAACCCGGCCATCACGCTGGCGATCGTCGAAGAGATTGAGAACTTCGCAAATATCTCCGTCGCAACATCGGAACTTGAACGCGAAGCCGAAGACTTTACGACACGGGTCGACTACGCGCTCCGCAACACGCCAAAGGCTGTTGAATACGTCCGCAATCTCGAAGAGCGTTACGACTCTGAGTTAGTCGTCGCCGAAGACCCGGAACCGTCGGCCATGATCGATGAACTTGACGAATTTCTACGAACTCGCAATACTGACGAAAACTGAGGCGATTACATTCGAGCGTGGGAACTGCTCGCCGATCTTTATCTCCAACAAGAAGAAATACTGCACGAAGACAGGCTGAGAGACCGTTATGAAACAAGTGACCTTGATTGGCGTCGGACAAATAGGCGCATCCATTGGCCTCGGCTTAAAGGTCGAGCACGGTAAGAAGTACCGCGTCGTCGGCTACGATCCGGACCAAGATGTTCACGCCAGGGCCGAGAAGATCGGGGCCGTTGACGATGCGCCTTGGAACCTCGACGTGGCCGTCCGCGATGCCGACGTCGTTATCATCTCGCTGCCCGTCAATCGGGCATACGAGACGATGGAAAACATCGCTCCCTACCTGAAGGACAATGTCACTGTTACGGATACGTGCAGCACCAAACGCTCAATTCTTCACTGGGCGGAAGAGTTGCTACCGAGCAATGCCTCGTTCGTCGGCGGTCACCCGTTGGTCAAGGCCGATGCAACCGGGCGCGATGAACCTTCGCCATATCTCTTCACCCACGCGCCTTATGCGATCATCCCGCATCCGCGGAGCCGACCATCGGCGGTGCGCGATGTCCAGGGGATCTGCAACGACCTAGGTGCGCGGCCATTGTTTATGGATCCGGATGAGCACGACAGCTTTTCGGCAGCGGTCTCCGGCGTACCCGCTTTTGTCGCCGCCGCAGCGCTGAACGCGGCCTCAGATTCGCCTTCGTGGCACGAGATAAGCAAATTCGTTGGCAAGGACTTCGTTTCGATGAGTCAGCCCATGGCGAACGATCCGGCTTGGGTCAATGGCATGGCATCGACTAATCGCGACATGCTCATCCACTGGATCGATCAGATCAACCTGAAACTGGCGAACATCAAAACGATGTTGGAGAGCGAAGAAGATGTCTCCGATCCAAACGGTCCCTTGGCCGACCTATTGGTCAACGCTTGGGAAAACCGGCTACGGCTAGATCTCGGTATTCAACCAGCTCCACCGACGAGTGGCCCTCGGGCCGAAAAATTGCCCAGTAGCGGCGAAGCGACCGCGTCGATGCTCATGGGTGGGTTCATCATGAAGGCTTTCCGCGGATCGAAGGACAAAGACGATCCGACGAAGTACGACCGCCGCAAGCTGTAACCCAACAATCGGCTTTTCACGTCCAAAGGTATTCGGAAAATGGATTTAACGGTTAGTCGGCCACGCAGATTGGCCGGCGAAGTTGTGGCACCGGGCGACAAATCTGTCTCCCATCGAGCAGTGATGCTCAATTCCATAGGCGAAGGCCACGCGACAGTCAGGAACTTTTCCCCCGGCGACGACTGCACCTCGACGATGGGGATCATGCGCGCCCTCGGCGTGGATATTGATCGGTCGACCGTGTCCGCCGACTCTGGCGACACGTTGGTGATTAAAGGTGCCGGGATTGACGGTCTACACGCGGCCGACGATGTGTTGGATGCAGGGAATAGCGGCACGACGATGCGGTTAATGTCAGGGATATTGGCTGGCCGCGATTTCAAATCGATCATGACCGGTGACGATTCGCTTCGCACGCGGCCGATGGGGCGAATTATTAAGCCGCTATCTGAGATGGGCGCGATCATCCGAGGTCGGGAAAACAACACGTTAGCCCCGCTCGAATTTGACGGTGGCGCTCTGAGCGGCATCGAATACGATTTGCCCGTGGCCAGCGCGCAGTTGAAGTCGGCGATCCTGTTGGCCGGATTGCGGGCTGAAGGCAAGACTCGAATTGTGCAACCCGATGCGTCGCGTGATCACACGGAGCGGATGCTGAAGGCTATGGGTGCAGATATCGAGGTCGACGGTTTGGACGTCACGGTCGGCGAATCGCAGATCAGTTGTGTCGATGTCGACGTGCCCGGCGATATTTCAAGTGCGGCCTTCTGGATCGTTGCGGGACTCATTCACCCTAACGCGGAGGTCGTGATCAAAGGGGTCGGCATTAATCCGACGCGTGCCGGTGTCATCACCGCGCTTCAAGACATGGGTGGAAATATCGAACTCGTTGACGAACGCGACGTCGCAGGCGAACCAGTGGCCGACATCGTTGCGACGACCAGCAACCTCCGAGGCACCGAATTGGCGGGCAGCATCATGCCGTTGCTCATGGACGAAGTGCCGATCATCGCCGTCGCCGCCGCGATGGCTGAGGAAGAGACAATCATCCGCGACGCCGCCGAACTCCGCGTCAAAGAAACCGACCGCATCAGCGCAACCGTCGATTGGCTCGTTGCGGCTGGTGTTGAGGCCGAAGCTCGTGAAGATGGCATGGCGATAGTAGGCTCCGGACGGATCGCCGGAGGAACATACCAGAGCCAAGATGATCACCGTATCGCGATGGCACTAGGTATCGCCGGCATGATCTCCGAAGAGCCGATACGCGTCGTCGACGCGAGTTGCGCTAGTATTTCGTACCCTGAGTTTTGGGACATATTGCAATCGTTGGGCGGCATCGTTGACTGAAAGCGGTGACGCAGTCGGTTCCGGCGAATACAATCCGCTCGTCGTTGTGATCTCGGGCCCATCGGGCGTTGGCAAAGACGTGCTCATCGAAGGCATGGCCGGTCGCGGACTGAACTATCACTTCACGGTTACCGCCACTACTCGAGACCCGCGTCCGGGGGAGCGTGAAGGCGTAAACCACCACTTCCTAAATGTTGAAGAATTTCAACGTCGAATCGAGACGGATGAACTGCTCGAGTGGGCCCGGGTTTTCGGCAACTACTACGGCGTTCCCAAACAGCAGGTCAGAGACGCGATCGCGGCCGGCAATCATGTCATTATCCGGGTCGATTTGCAGGGTGCATTGCGGATCAAAGAAATCGCTCCTGAAGCGTTGATGATCTTCATTCATCCGCCGGACATGGCGGTTTTGCAGCAGCGCATCGAACGGCGAGGTTTCAACAGCCAATCTGAGATCGCAACGAGGCTTGCAGCGGCGGAACATGAGATTGCGAAATCGCCAGAATTCGATTACCAAGTCGTCAATCACGAAGGACAGTTGGACGCCGCGGTGAACGAAGTCACCGACATCGTCCACCGAGAATCTCGACGTGTCCCACCTCGCCAAGTCAAAATCTAGATTCATGCACACGGGTCAAGCCAAATGAAGATCGTCATCGCACCCCAAGAATTCAAAGAGAGTCTGCGCGGCATCGAGATAGCCCAAGCAATGCGCGAGGGCGTCCTCCGTGTATGGCCCGAAGCGGAGACGCAGCTCGTTCCCGTCGCTGATGGAGGTGATGGAACCCTTCAGTCGCTCGTCGACGCATCAGACGGCGAGATCATGACCGCCACCGTCGACGACCCGTTAGGGCGACCTATCGATGTCGTATGGGGCGCGTTGGACGATGGGCGTACCGCCGTCATCGAGATGGCGAGATCATCCGGACTAGCGCTGCTGAAACCCGAAGAGCGAAATCCTCTCGTCACATCCACGTACGGCGTCGGTCAACTCATGTCGCTCGCGCTTGACGCCGGATACCGCCATCTGATTATCGGCATCGGCGGGAGTGCCACGAGTGATGGTGGTGCGGGTATGGCGCAGGCGCTCGGTGCAAAGCTGCTCGACGCTGATGGCAACGAGCTCGTGCGTGGCGGCGGCGCGTTGGCCGATTTGCATAGTATCGACGTTTCTGAGCTTGACGCTCGTCTCGCCGAATCGACAATCGACGTGGCATGTGATGTAAACAATCCGTTGTGCGGCGAGACCGGCGCATCAGCAATCTTCGGCCCGCAAAAAGGTGCCGATGCTGCGATGGTTGAATATCTTGACAATGCGCTCCATCGTTTCGGAGGTCTGCTGCTACGCGATCTCGGAAAAGACGTGATGGAGGTACCCGGGGCAGGGGCCGCTGGCGGATTGGGTGCTGGTTTAATGGCCTTTACTAACGCTCGACTACGGCCCGGCGCGGACATCGTGATTGATGCTTTGGATTTGGACGCACGCCTTGAAGGCACATCCCTCGTGATCGTTGGCGAAGGCCAGACCGATCGATCCACGGTGTTTAATAAAGCCCCTGTGGCGGTAGCACAACGAGCGAAAGCCCGTAACATTCCGACGATTGCGATCTCCGGCAGCTTGGGCGATGGTTACGAATTGGTGCACGAGCTTGGCATCGACGCCGCATTCAGCATTCTCGATTGTTGCATGACGCTTGAAGACGCGATGTCCGAGACCGCGACGCTTGTCGCCAAGGCTACCGAGCAAGCTTGTCGGGCTTTGCGAGTATCGATCTCCGCCTAAGCAGCGCGCCTCCCCTAATGGGCGGCGACGCTGGGTCTCGATCAACCAACCAGAACAATGTGTGTCTCAGTCGGACCATGGATGCCGTGAACGATGGTCGCTTCGATGTCGCCAGTGCGCGACGGCCCGGAAATCAGGTTCATTGCCGCGTGGCGGTCTTCACTGTTGAGGTCAACATGTTCGAGCAGGAAAAATTCATCGAGCGAAGGTAGCACTTGTCCCCGCTTCATGACCGCAATGTGAACGGGCGGTGCTAACGAAGTCAGCCTTGACACGCCCTTCTTGGGGTGTATGACAAGTGTCCCCGTTTCGGCAATGACGTAGTCGCCGCCAGTAATGCCGACGTGCGTGCGGAAGACTTCTTCGCGATGCGCCTCCCGCACCTCGTCGCGCTCTTCATCCGTCATCTCGTCTTCCAGCGTCATATTGTTCAGCTCAACGCCTGATCGCCCCAAAGCTGAATCGATGCGGGCTTCGTCCAAGACATCGTGACCGGAACGCAAAGCGGTGTCCGCGCCGATGTCTCGACATATTTCAGCGATGAGGTCCCCGACATCCTCTATCGTCTCCGCCCGGTGGACCTTCCAACCGGCGGTCTTCATGGCATCTGCCGCGTCGTCGAGAAGCTCGGTCGATCTTGCGGCGACATCAATACGCGTCTGTTCTGCGGCGACTTGTGCTTCGGCCAGATCAGGATAGCGAACCGGCGAAGGTCCGACATCGGTCGGGGGTTCAGCGCGCCCCAGCGCGGCGCTGACGTTTGATAAGAATTCGTGGCGGTCCATGATCGGTTCGCTAATCAGGGTTCATCTTGAGGAAAAGTACCGAATCACCTGCCGCGTATGGAAGGCGGAGACGATCAACTGGATCACGCCGAGCACCGATATCAGAATTCTTAACCAAGTTGGTTCCGTCAGGAAGAATGCGCCGAGAACCACAGAGACAACGCCGACGATTATTCCGATGATGTATCTCGGGATACTGGGCACGGGTACCGCGCCACTTGGTGAACTGTTGTCTTTCATGATTTCCTCGCTGTCGAGCTATCGACGAAATAATCGACCAATCTAGTCTCGTTTCCGCTGGGCGAACCACTTGCCGAATGACTTTGATGCCGGCGCTGGGAAATCTCGACTGTCGGTCCAACCGGAGACCGGCGGCGGCATCTTGCGGAGCCAGCCGTCCTTCTTGATCGGGGCAGTCACCAGCTTGCCGATGCTCGCTCCAGCTTCGAAGCGAGATCGGCTCATCATGCCCTTCTGCCAAGCCTTCCACGTCATCCGTTCTCCGAAACCCGACGCCCGTTGCGTCGGATCGGGCACGCCTTCCGCCGTTTGTGCTCGTAGTTCGAGCAACATCCGCGGGATGTTGATTTTCACCGGGCATACTTCGTGGCAAGCGCCGCAAAGCGATGACGCGGCTGGTAACTTGGCCCCGTCCTTGAGACCGGTCAATACTGGCGAAACGATGGATCCGATCGGTCCCGGGTAGACCCAACCGTATGAGTGTCCACCGACTTTGCGATACACCGGACACGAGTTCATGCAGGCACCGCAACGGATGCAGTTCAGCGCCTCACGCAAGGAATCGTCGCGGAGCAACCGGTCCCTGCCGTTGTTCATGATTACGAGGTGAAACTCCTCCGGTCCGTCTTCCTCATCGTGCGCTCGCGGTCCGTTGACCATAGTCACGTATGCCGAGATGCGCTGACCCGTCGCCGATCGAATGAGTATCCGCAGCATCGCGCTGAGGTCCGCCGCCGAGGGTACTAGCTTCTCCATACCCATCGCCGCAACGTGGATTCGCGGCATCGATGTCGCCATCCTACCGTTGCCCTCGTTGGTGACGAGCACAATCGAACCGGTCTCCGCGACCGCGAAATTAGCGCCCGTTACGGACATGTCGGCGCGCTGGAACACCCCTCGTAACATCTCTCGCGCCTGTTGGGTCAATTCTTCCGCGGTTTCCCGTCGTTCTGTCTTCGACTCCTCCGCCAAGAGGTCTGCTACTTGTGCCTTTGTCTTGTGAATGGCGGGTGCGATGATGTGGTACGGCGCCTCCCCGGCCAGTTGAACGATGTACTCGCCCAAATCGGTCTCGACGACTTCGATGCCGTCCGCTTCAAGGACATGATTGAGTCCCATCTCCTCTGAGACCATAGATTTGCTCTTGATTACCGTCTGGACGTCGTTCTTCTCGGCGATTCCTCGGACGTATGCGTTCGCATCTGTGGCGTCGCTGGCGAAATAGACCTTGCCGCCGTTCTTCTCGACATTGTTGGCGAGCATGTCCAAGTAGTAATCGAGGTTGGCGATGGTGTGGTCCTTGATCGCCTTGCCCAGGGTACGTTGAGCCTCCCAGTTCTCGGTATCTCCGGCTGCCGATAACCGCGCACGGTGAAAACCGTTGTAGACGACTTCATGGGCCTGTTGCAGGCGAACGTCGGCAAGAGCTCGAGATGCCTCCCTGCGAAAAGCTTTTGTCGTAGATTTCATCGTTATTGGGCCCGGCCCAGACCAGACTGGGTATCCAGCAACTCGGCGATGTGTACCACTCGGACATCGGACCCACGACGACGCAATCCGCCTTGCATGTGCATGATGCAACCGGTATCACCAGCGATGAGCGTCGATGCGCCGGTCGCCAACACGTTGTCCAACTTTTCGTCTAGCATCGCCGTCGAGATATCAGACATCTTGACCGAAAACGCGCCACCGAACCCGCAACACACTTCGTCGCGCACCATCGGTTTCAGTTCCAAACCATCAACATTATCGAGCAGGGCTGTCGGCTGCTCGTCGACATGCAATTCTCGCAATAGATGGCAGCAACGATGGTAAGTGGCATCAATGTTTTTGCTAACGTCGAGATCGTCGATGCCGAGCACATCCACGATGAACTCAGTCACTTCGTAGACACGTTGAGCGATCTTTGCGGCACGGGCCAACTCTTCAGGGTAATCGCGAAAAAGATCGGGGTAGAAGTTGCGAACCATGGCGGCACACGAACCAGAGGGACACACAATCGGGCCATCAGTAGCTTCGAAGATGTCCAAAAACCTCGCAGCCACCGGCCGCGCATCACTTCGGAATCCGCTGTTGAATGCTGGTTGCCCGCAGCAAGTCTGATCAGGTGGGAAATGCACCTCGATACCTTGTGCTTCCAAGATATTGACGACGCTCATGCCGACGTTTGGCATGAACTGATCCACCAAACAGGTCACGAAAAGATTCACGCGGCGCGGAAGCTCGGAGGTGTTTTCACGGTTCACAACACATCCAGCATAAAACCCTTCGGCAACTTACTGCCCGCAACCCCACTGCTAAACTTGGGATAGCGTTGATGCGCCGACAAAAACGCGCAAGCGACTCGTTGCTTGACGCCCGCGATTTCTGAATGAGAGGCTTGAAAATTGAATAACGGCCGGCAGGATGTAACCGTCGTCGGAGCGGGGTTAATCGGGCTGTCGACAGCTATGGAGCTGTTGCAGCGGCGGCCCGGGTTGAAACTCACGGTGGTCGAAAAGGCCGACGGACCAGGATCACAGCAATCGGGTCACAACAGCGGCGTTATCCACTCCGGCATCTACTACAAGCCTGGGTCGTTTAAAGCCCGGTTCTGCGTCGAAGGTCGCGCGAGCATGACGCAGTTCTGTCTCGACAACGAGATTCCGGTGTGGGAATGTGGCAAATTGATCGTCGCCACCAATCCTGCCGAAGAAGCGAGATTAGAAGACCTTTGGGAACGCGGCACGAACAACGCCGTCGAAGGTCTGAGAATCGTTGATCGCGAAGAGATGGGCGAGATCGAACCGTTTGTCGAAGGCACGAAGGCCCTCTATGCTCCCAAAACCGGCATCGTCGACTATCGCAAGGTTGCCGATGTCTACAGCGAGAAGGTGCAATCTCTCGGCGGAGAAATTCGGTTCAACTCCGAAGTCAAAAACATCAGCCCGAACGGACGAGGCCCCGATGGAATCAACTACACCATCGAGACTACCTCAGGAGAGATCGAAACCAAATACCTCGTCAACTGCGCAGGGCTTCACTCCGACTTGATCGCAGCAATGAGCGGCGTCAATCCAGGATTGCGAATCGTCCCATTCCGCGGCGAATACTACACGCTCGCGAAGTCGAGCGAGCACATGGTCAAGGGGCTGATCTATCCGGTCCCGGACCCGTCTTTCCCCTTCCTCGGCGTGCATTTGACGCAGACCATGAAGGGATGGGTTGAAGCCGGCCCGAACGCGGTCTTGGCACTGAAACGCGAAGGCTACCGCAAACGCGACTTTTCATTTGTCGATTTCGGGCGCACCGTAACCTTCCCCGGATTCTGGAAGATGTCTCTCAAGAGTTGGAAGGTCGGACTCTGGGAGATGAATCGCTCGTTGCGCAAGGATGTCTTCCTAAACAGTCTGCGAAAGTTGATGCCTTCTTTGGAAAAATCGGACCTCGCACCCGGCGGCTCCGGCGTACGAGCCCAAGCGGTCCACGGCGACGGCACTCTCCTAGACGATTTCCGCATCGACGAAAGCGCGACGGCGGTACACGTTCTTAATGCACCTTCACCCGGCGCCACGTCGTCGCTGGTCATCGGCAACTACATCGCTGACAAGGTAGAGGCGAACTTCAGCCTTTAGATTGAACCTCAAACGAGTTCAATTTGCCAGCATCAAGAGTTCTGCCGATTCCAATGATCGCTTGATTGTCGTAAGGAACTGGACCGCGTGCGCACCTTCAACGACCCGATGGTCGTAGGTCACTGCTAAGTACATCATCGGCCGGATATCGATCTGCCCGTTAACTACGACTGGTCTGTCGACGATGTTGTGCATGCCTAAGATTCCGACCTGCGGCGGGTTCAAAATCGGCGTCGACATCATCGAACCAAATACTCCGCCGTTGGTGATCGTGAAGGTACCGCCGACAAGATCAGCGAGTGAGAACGACCCGCTTCTCGCCTTTTCCGCAAATCCGCGAATCTCCTGTTCAATCTCAGCGAATGATTTGCTGTCAGCGTTTCGGACTACAGGCACCACCAACCCATGGTCGCTGGCAACAGCGACTCCAACGTCGTAGTACTCCTTGTAGACGAGTTCGTCGCCATCCAGCTCCGAATTCAATATCGGGAAGGCCTTCAGACCATTCAACACGGCCTTGACGAAGAACGACATGAAACCTAGTTTGACCCCGTTTGTCGCCATGAACTGTTCGCCGAACTCCCGGCGGATGCGAACGACCTCGTACATATCGACCTCGTTGTAGGTCGTCGTCATCACCGCTTCCGCTTGCACCTGCGCCATTCGTCGGGCAGTCGTCAAGCGACGGCGGGAAAGGCGCTCGCGGCGCACTGGTTTTTCGTCTTCGATGTCGCGTAGATCCGCGATTTGCGGAGCGACCGCCGGTTCGGCTAATGGCGTTTCATGTGCCTGCGGTTCGGACGCTTCTTCAGCGACCACCACCGCTTCCGCGACTGCGACTTCTGTGGCCTCTTCGGTCGCGGATTCGAGAATCGATGTGGGCGGGGTCTCAACGAACGGACTTAGTTGGATATCGACGTATCCGTCGTCTTCTTCCTCGATCCCGTTCCGCTCGATAACCTCTTCCGTCAACACGGACGCAGTTGGGGGTTCCGTTTCTTCCGTCGAAGGCACGTCGTCATCAGTCCGGGCACCGACGGTGACATCCACATCGGCGATCGGCGCCTCCGATTCGGAATTAAATTCGCACAACGCGTCGCCCGGTCGTACCACATCGTCCACGTCCTTCAAGATGGTGCCGATGACACCGCTCTTCACCGCGTTGATCTCTTGCACGGCTTTATCGGTGTGCAGTTCAACGATTGGTTCTCCGACGCTCACTGGCTCGCCCGCGATTTTGAACCACTTCCCAACCGATGCTTCGAAAACCGACTCGCCGAAATCTGGTGCGACTATCTCTTCCATGTATCCGTGTGTCCTATCCGTGGTGCTTTGGTGTCGTCTGATTGATTTTCAGACCGATTTTGCTTATTTCTAGGAGTCGAGTTTCAGGGCGATTCGTATCAACCTGTCCTGTTGGCGTCGATGCAGCCAGTTGGAACCTGAAGCCGGGCTTGGGCTCCGCGGGCGACCAATGTAACGCACGCCACTCTTAACGATCGAAGCTATCGGAGTTCTTACAAAGTCCCATGCCCCGCGGTTGCGCGGTTCTTCTTGTAACCAGACAACATCTTCGTAGTTGGCGAATGACGCGAACGCGTCTACTAGGAGTTCCTCGGGGAACGGGTACAACTCCTCGAGCACGATTACTCCGATGTCTTTGACATCAGCGATCCTTGGATGCGTAGCTAAATCGACGAAAATCTTGCCGCTGCACAGGACCACGCGCTTCACACTGTCAGGATTGGATTTCGACAGCGTGAACTTGCGGATTGGCCGGAAACTGCCTTCGGTGAAGTCGTTGATCGAAGACGCCGCAAATGGATGCCGCAACAAACTCTTGGGCGTCATGACGACCAGTGGACGCGCTCTTTCCGGCTCGCCGAGCAATGCGGCCTGAGACCGTAAAAGGTGAAAATACTGCGCGGATGTTGTTGGGTTGGCGATGCGCATGTTGCCGCTTGAAGCGAGGTCGAGAAAGCGTTCCAGATGTGCGTGGGAGTGGTTTGGTCCCTGCCCTTCATATCCATGCGGCAGGAGCATTACAAGGTTGGGGCGTTGTCCCCATTTTTCCCTGGCCGAGACGATCATTTCGTCGATGATGGCTTGAGCGTTGTTGACAAAATCTCCGAACTGTGCTTCCCAAATGACTAGGCTCGATTCGGTGAAAACGCTGTAACCGTGCTCGAAGCCGACGGGTCCAGCTTCCGACAACGGGCTGTTGTAGATCCAGAAATTGCCGCCTTCGACCTGCTTCAACGGACAATATTTGCGGCCCGTCTCAATGTTCCAAACCACCGCATGTCGTTGGCTGAATGTTCCCCTAGCGCAGTCCTGTCCAGTCAAACGCACCGAGATACCGTCCTGCATCGCCGAACCGAGAGCCAACGCTTCGGCGTGCGCCCAATCGATCCCTGTTTCGCCGGCTGCACCAATCTCAACACGGCGCGCAAACACGCGTTCGACCGTCGGATGCAAATTGATGTCATCCGGGATCGTGCTGATCTGCTCATTGAGCTTGACCAAACGATCCTCGTCGATTGAGGTGTCGGGATACTCCTCGCCGTGCATCCCTTCCGGCGTCAGTCCCAAATCCGGCGGTTCCTGTCGCCTGGTCCCAGCACCTGACGCATCAACGGCGGCCATCGCGGTGCCTAGCGCTTCTTGCGTAGCCGCAACATATCCGTCGACATCTGCTTGCGAGACAACTTCCTCGGCGACCAAACGATCGGCCCACTTTTCGCGTAGCGTCGGATGTCGTGCCACCTTGCCATACGCCAACGGTTGCGTGAAACTTGGTTCATCGTTCTCGTTATGACCATGTCGACGATAACCGACGAGGTCGATGACAAACTCTTTACGGAACTTCAACCGATACGACACCGCCATCTTTGCGGCGAGTGCACACGCTTCAAGGTCTTCGGCGTTGACGTGCACAACGGGAACCTCGTAACCTCGCGCGATGTCTGAACAATATTGCCCTGAATAGCCTTCATCGGGCTCCGTGGTGAAGCCCAACTGGTTGTTGGCGATGACGTGGATCGCACCGCCGACCGAGTATCCGTCGAGATTGACCAGGTTTAGGGATTCGGCTACGATGCCTTGACCGGCGAACGCGGCGTCTCCGTGTATCAACAACCCCATCGCCTCAAGATGTGGGTCGTCGCCTTCGATGGCAGCGTCTTGTGTTGATCTGACAGCGCCCAAGACAACTGGATCCACCATCTCTAAGTGGCTCGGGTTGGGTAACAATCGCAACTGAATATCGGTGAATCCATCCTGATTTACGTCGACATCGGCTCGAGAACCGAGGTGGTATTTCACATCCGTCAACCAACCAGCGGCTTCCATCGCTGCCAAGTGTGCGAACCTGCCCTCCAAGAATCCGGTTAGCAGAGATTCATAGGGCTGTTCAAGCAGATGCGCCAAGGTGTTCAATCGTCCGCGATGCGGCATGCCCATCACGATTTGCTTGACATTGAATGCCGATTGCAAGATTATTTGGTCGATCAGCGGTATCAACGCATCCAACCCCTCCAAGCTGTACCAGCGTTTTCCGGGGAACGTCGCGTGGAGGTACTTTTCGAAGCCTTCGACCTTGGTCAGGAGTTCAAGTTGATAACGTTTTTGGGCATCAGTCATGAATTGCATGGCCGATTGATTTTCGACTTCGTCCTGAAGCCAAAGGCGCTCCTCGACGCTATGGATGTGGTCGAATTCGTAACCGATTGAACCGCAGTAGTAGGATTTCAACTCTTCAATGGCTTCGCCGATCGTCGGTTTGGCCAACCATTGGCGAATCTCATCGTCGGCGTCGGCGAGCAATCGAGACGAAGCCGCAAGGGTTTCCGGCAGCACTCCGAAGCGTTCAGGACCCAGATGATCGTCGGTGCGAGGCATCATGCCCAGTGGGTCGATATCGGCGGCCTGATGACCGTCTTCCCGGATGGCATTGATCAACCGCTCAACGCGAACGATTTGTTCGACCGAAACGCCTTGTTCGACGGCGATCTCTGGTGTCGCTTCCTGTGCGTCTGAGTCTCGGCCATTCGAAATCGGAGTGACATTCTCAACAATTTCGATGACATCGGTCGGAGAGTCACCTATGAGTTCGTCAGTGTGACCGTTGACGCCCGGTGCGAAGGATACCTCGAACGTAGGGTCCCAGAGCAGACCGTCGTACTCGAAATCGGTTTCGAGGCCGTTGGCGCCATCTGAAGCAAGGGACACCCTGTCCCCCTCCAATATGCTCGAGGCGTACGCTTCATTGAAACCAGCAAATACCCCGTACAACTCGTCAGAGGTTTTGTCGCGGCTTTGCCTTCTCGGTTTTTCGGTCATGATTTGCTGGTCAGGCTGTCTGGATCGACCCCGACGTGATTCACCCCTACGGCCTATCCACTACTAATACATTGTGGCAGTTGACCGACGTAAATATCCACTTCGACTAACCAGACGATTTCCGCGTGCGCCGTGATTACCATCAACGCATCCGCCCAGGAGACTGCCAAAAGTCAGCGTTTTGACCGAGAATCTGCTTCAATTCTTCCGTCGCAGTAGATAACGCGTTCTCAACATCGGCAGGGAGGTCATAATCGAAGCTCGGCGTGTTGAGTGCTACCTCATCAGGATTGCGCGCTCCGACCAATAGACTGGTGACCCCTTCCTGCGCCAATGCCCAAGCCAATGACAGCTTGGCCGGATGCTCTCCGGCGTCTTCGGCGATCTGTAAAACGGCCGCTATCGCGGCAAATGTCTCTTCTTCGCATCCATCCTCGCCGTGGACGGATTGTTCTCGATCCTTGTGAAAGTGACGGCTGCGAGACAATCCCGGTGGAACATCGTCTGCAGTCGCGTAGCGCCCGGTCAAAAGTCCTTGCTGCAATGGGCTGTAGCAGATGACACCTACGTCGTTGGCTACGCAGGTCGGTTTGATCGCAAATTCCAGGGCGCGCCACAGAAGGTTGTACGGAAGTTGATCGGTTACGATCGCGCCACACTCGAGGATGTCTGACAGATCTCGGACCGCAAAGTTGCAGACACCAAGAGCTCGCACTTTGCCGCTTTCCTGTAGCTTCAACAGCTCCGCCATCGTGTCCGCGATCGGAACATCGTGGTTGGGCCAATGGATCTGGTACAGGTCGATGTAGTCGGTCCCCAATCTTTGCAGGCTCGCTTCGCATCTTTCGGCGATAACGTGCGGATCTTGGTCTGTTCTGCTGAATTTGGTCGCGATTACGGCATCGCCTCGCCGTCCCGCGAGTGCACGACCGAGAACTTCCTCCGAGTTGGAATCGTCCGAATATCCCTCTGCGGTGTCGAAAAAGTTGACACCAGCATTGAGCGCGGCATACACCGCGGCAATTGAGTCGTTATCGTCCTGTGGTCCCCAAACCCGGCCACCAGCGAACGGCCAACACCCTAACGCCATCCTAGACACCTTGATGCCGGTATCCCCTAGCGTTGCGTATCTCATGGCGTAACTCCTCGCCGTACCTTTGACTCGATCTCGATTACTGTATGCGTTGGCGGGAGTGCAAGGGAGTCGAACCCTCCGCGCACACCGAAGGATGCACGCCAGCGGATTTGAAGTCCGTGAAGCCCACCGGGACCCATCCACTCCCACGCTACTGTCACATCACGATACTAAAGCGAATTCGTTTCGGATTTGTGTGCTACCGGGTCCAAACAAACGAAAAGGGCGGTTTTTGCCACCGCCCTTCTCAACTTTTTGATTGCCCAGGTTTTCAGGCAGCCATCTGAAGAACGCCTTGAAGCTTTTCCTTCAACACGCTCTCAGGAACTGCGCCAACGACTTGCTCAACGGGACTGCCGTCTCGGAAGATAAGCAACGTCGGAATGCTCCGAACGCCGTAGGTTCCAGATAGACCCGGGTTCTGGTCAACGTCGACCTTCGCGAATTTGACTACACCATCGTAATCGTTCGCCAATTTTTCAACCACTGGCGCAACCATCTTGCATGGTCCGCACCACTCGGCCCAAAAGTCTACCAAGACTGGAATTTCAGATGAAAGAACCTCAGATTGGAAATCTGCGTCATTGACATCAATAGGATGTGCCATATCTTTCTACTCCGTTTCTGTTTGAACTCAAACGCCGGCCGCAACGCGGCGCGACCCCATCGCATTCTCACAACCACTCTCTTAGGATTCTACTATCCAAACGCATCTTCGCGGACATCATCGAGGTGATGAGATTTCAAACCGCCAAGAGTTCACGTTCTCGAACTCTGGCCACGACTTTGAGAGTCACACGGTGTACGTCGAGGCTCGGCACCGTCGGAGACGGGTCCGGGTACTCGGACTCTTCAATGTATGTAGCTAATTCGGCGAAAAGCGTCGTTGTTTGGATGATGCCCCGCAAGGCGTGATCGGAGACCATTGCCAAGCCTTCAGCGAGTATTTCACCGTCGATATCTTTCATCACCACGACAGTGTCCCCTTCCGTGACGCCAAGGGGATCCAAATCATCCGGATGAAACTCGATATATTCGACCCGGTCGATGACGTTCAGGTAGTTGCGTTCTCCGAGCGTGGTTTCGCGCTCTGGTTGGTGAAGAACGCGACCCGGGGCAAAATACAAGCCGTCTCTGGCGAATGGCGAGAAATCTGGTTCTGTAATCTCAAAATTCGATTTGATCTCACTGCTTTGTGACGATGAGGCAGCGATCACGCCGCCTTTGGAAAGAGCGTCGTGGCTCAGCCCTGCATATTCGGAGATGGTCGTGCTGATCGCATCGAATATCTCGCTTGCGGTTGTGTATCCGAACTCCGACCTTCCCATCGCTTTGGCCACTCCACAAAACACTTCCCAACCGGCAAGCTCGTCGAACCGAGGCTCGCTGGCCTTCCGTACGAGTTGCACCCGCGATTCGATGTTGGTCATGGTCGATGTCTGTTCAGAGAATGGCGCAGCCGCGAGCACGATATCGGCTTTGGCGGTGATTTCGTTGTCGAACACCGACGAAACGATAAGTGTCTCGAGCGAGCCTAGCGCCGCATTCAAGTCGCCGAACTGTCGTGCCGTCGGGTTGATACCGTCGCCCATCACGATCGCTGCCTTGATAGTGCCATCGCGCATACCGTCGAATATGTCAGACACCCCCTTGGGCTCGCCCGCGGGGAAATCAACCCCCCACGCGTCGCATAGGCGCGCCGCCGAACGGGAGCCAGCATCCAACGGACGGCAACCGACCTGAGACGATCCGCGGGCATTAGCGCCGAAATAGAGTGGGTAAACCCCTTGGCCCGGACCGTCGGTTGTGCCATTGAGCAATCGCAGGTTCATCACCGCATCTACCAGCGCGTCGTGCCTCACTTTGGGCACCGTATCGGCGCCGAGCAAAACCGCCATCTCTCGACTACTGGCTAGAGCGGCCGCGGCTTCGGCGAACTCATCCACCGTGACTTCGCAATATGCTGCGATCCTACCGAGATCGTAATCCCACAACGCGGCTTTGAATGCCTCGGCGTTGGTCGTATTTTCGTTGATGTAATCGACCTGCTCCAACGTTGCGTCGAATACCGCGCGCACGATGCCCATGACGGCCATGTGGGCGGTTCCAATCCGTGGCCGCAACCAGAGGTCCGCGTAACGCGTCAACTCGGTCTCTCGTTGATCGATCACCACGATCTTGGCACCACGACTTGCTGCCCGTTTGACGGGCACCGCCAAGACGTTTTGATCCTCGGTCGGGTTCCCAGATACGACCAAGACAGACTTGGCGTTTTCGATGTCCCAGATCGAACTCTTCGTGTGCCCGATGTCCCAACGATTGGATACGTGTTGCATCACATCATCGATGAAGTTGTGGGCGTGATCGACGTTGTTGGTCTTAAGCGCAGTCCGCGCGAATTTCTGTGCGATGAAGTTGTCTTCGTTGCTCCCCCTCGGCGAAGCAATGACAGCGATCTCGTGCGGTTCGTATTTCGACAGCGCTTCCGCGGCTGCATTGAACGCGTCGTCCACACTCGCCTTCGTCAGGACCCCGCCTTTCCTGAAATAGGCGCGTTTCAACCGCGACCGATGATTCGGGTAGTCATAACCAAACTTACCTTTGAAGCAAGCCTGCCCTTGATTGACCTTGCCATTCACATCGCCTCGGAAGCGAATTATCTTGTCAAATTTGTTCACTTCGGCGATCATTTGACAACCGACGGCGCAGTTGGTGCAAGTAGTGGTGACTTGGCGACTCGCCTTTTCCCACTTGTACTCACGCTCCACTAGTGCGCCGGTGGGACAGACGTCGATGCATGCGCCGCAAAATTCGCAACCCGATTCCATAAGCGACGTGCCATGCGAAGTCCCGACGAGGGATACACCGGAACGCGCCACCAGTGTCAGCGCATTGTCGCCACGGATCTCTTCACACACGCGCACGCATCGAGCGCAAACTATGCAAAGGTTGTAGTCGCGGTCGTAGAGCGGGTCGTCGGCGTGGATCGGCAAATCTCGTCGGTTGTAGTTGAGCGGCGTGCGTAGGTCCAATTCGACCAAACGGACCGTGTCCTTAAGTTCGCACCGCTCGTTCTTGGGGCAAATGGTGCACCGATCGGTGACGTCTACGTGCCGCTGGCATACGTCCTGGGGTCCGCACAACTCGATGCGGTGGCAGGTCAAACAACCGTGGGGATGCTCAGACATCAACAGTTCGATGATGCCGCGACGAAGTTCGTTAACCGATTCGTTTTTCGTCTCGACAACCATGTCGGGCATCGGCATCGCGGTGCAAGAGGCCAACGTCATCTTCCGACCGTTCGCCTCCGTATCCACCACGCAGGTGCGACACGCGCCGTACGGTTTCATGTGGGGGAAGTAGCAGAGATACGGAATATATATCCCGGCATCTAGCGCCGCTTGCAGGATCGTCTGCCCGGGTTCAGCCTCTAGTTGCTGTCCGTCGACCGTGAACTTGATGGGATCAGGCATATCTACTTTCGCCGCCGTTGAACGGATACGGTTTCATGGGCGCGTGCGACTCGGCAAGATCATCGAACCATCGTCAAATGGCCCCGACTTTTCCAACTCGCCGTTGAATCGCTTCTCGAACTCCTCGCCAAAGTAGTTAATGGCTGAAGAAACCGGGTTGTAACCGAGTTGGCCATGACCGCACAGTGAACCGATCTTCATGTTGTTGCCGACCGTCTCCAACAACTTCATATCGCCCGGTTTCGCCTCGTTTTTGCACAACCTGTCAAACACGTCCAACATGTGCGTATTTCCAAGTCGGCAAGGGAAACACTTGCCGCACGATTCGAATTGATTGAATGCGATGAGGTTGCGAACTAGGTCGACGATGTCGGTTGTTTCGTCCCCGACGATTATCCCGCCAGAACCCAAGATAGCTCCCGACTTCGCCATCGCATCGAAATCTATCTCAGTGTCAAACGCATCCTCGCCCATCACCCCCCCTAGCGGGCCACCAGTCTGCAACACCTTAATGCGCTCTGATCCCTCCGCAACGCCGCCGCCGATATCCTCGAGAACTTGGCGTATCGTCAATCCCATCTCAACTTCGTACATACCCGGTCGCTTGATGTGACCGGTCAGACACACCAGTGCCGTGCCAGACGAAGATTCGGTACCGACGTTTTTGAACTCATTTCCACCCGATGCCACAATACCGGGCACATAAGCGATTGTCTTGACGTTATTGATGTTGGTCGGTTTTTGGAAAAGTCCAACCTGTGCCGGGAACGGCGGCTTGTATCTCGGCGTCGAGCGTTTCCCCTCGATCGCCTCCATCATTGCCGTCTCTTCGCCCGCAACATAGGAATCCCCAGTCAGCGATACCTCCATATCAAATGAGAATTCGGAACCCAAGATGTTTTTGCCAAGAATCTCGTTTTCGTAGGCCTCGTCTATCGCACGGCGAGTCGCCTCGATGGGAATGTCGTGGCCCTGACGGATGAATACCACGCCGTGTGTTGAGTTGGTCGCATAGCCATTGATGATCAGGCCTTCAATGAGCCGATGGGGATCACTCTCCAAGATGCCCTTGTCGTTGAACGCACCAGGGTCACCCTCTTCGCAATTGCAAAGCACATACTTCACTGGTGCTTTGCTAGGCGCTAGGAATGACCACTTCAATCCAGTCGGGAAAGCTGCTCCTCCACGCCCGCGGAGACCTGATGTCTTGACCTCTTCGATCACATCTTCAGGTTTCATCGACAGAAGGGCTTTGTTGAGCGCCGCGTAACCGTCATGAGCAATGTATTGGAGGATGTCGTGAGGATCGATGTTCCCAAAGTTCGCCGTGAGTATCTTCCTCTGGTTGGCGTTAGCCGGAAGCTTCTCCCAGTCAGGGAGATCCATGACGTATCGATCGCGGTGACCCACGTATGCGTAGGCCGACTCGTGCAACGGGTGCTGCTCTCTCCCGTCAACGTAGTGCGCCACAATTTCTGGCACCATTTCCGGCGTCACGTTGGCGTGGAAAATCCGATTCGCCTCCGGTACGACGACGTCGACCACTGGCTCCAGATACATCGGTCCATGGGCTCCAACCATGGAAATATTGATCTGGTTCGAGCCGTCCGGACCATACGGTTTTAGAGCGTCAAACACCGCTTGTGCCCCGGCTGCTTGGCCAGAAGCTCCATGCCCAACACGCACCCACGGCTTATCGCCGCCTATCAATTCACTCCATCGCTGCTGCGCCCGAGCCCGCAGCAGCGCATACTGCGTCTGCTGGCTCATCACGACCGCGTAGGAGTCTACAGGTGCTTCAATGCGCGATACCATTCCCAAGCTCCTGTCTTAATTCCGAGACGAAGGTTCGAGCCGCTTCCGGGTTCGTCCTACCCGTCAATACATGGTCCCTAGCGATGACTGGCGCCTGAGCGCAAGCCCCCAAACAGGTGCTGTAGCGCAAAGTTATCTTGCCGTCTTCACTGGTCTCTTCAGTGTCAACACCCAACTCGTCCTGCACCGCCGCCAACACCTTCTGCGCCCCCATCAGATGGCACGTCGGCCCCCAACATACATCGACCGTGGTCTGACCTGGAGGCGTGAAGCGGAAGTTTGTGTAGAACGAGGCCACGCTCCAAACGTCGTTGATCGTCGATTCGCAGAAGATCGCCACCTCTTCGATCGCCTCGTCAGGTATGTAGTGCAGCTCATCCTGAACTGCGAGGAGTGAAGAAAGAACCGTAATGCTCGGAGCTCGTTCCTTGCCGGCGCGTTGAGATTCAAGTGCCCGGCGGATTCGGTCCCGCAACTTCGGGCGGCTTTGTTGCTGAGTTGTCGTCAATCTATCTCCGGCATTCTCGCAAGGCGGGCAAAGGCGTATTTAATCGCTACGCCCCAACACGTATTCCGTCTAGATGGAATCGTAACAGAGCATCCTCAACTAGCGCGCGTCATGATGGCCCGTGGCGTTACTAATTGGAACCTTCATTCTCGGCGGCAACCATGTCACGCGAGACGTCACGACGCATCGTCGGGATCATCACAACTTGCTCCACAATCGTCCGCTGCGGCATCGCGGCACACAAGAAAATCGCCTGCGCAATATCCTCAGGTTGCATCATCGTCGAACGGTCATCGGAATCAGGCGGACGCGGACGGTTCTCCAGTATCGGGGTGTCCACTTCGCCCGGCATTATTGCGCACGCTCGGACACCAAATTTGGTCAACTCCGCGTTCATCCCACGGATCATATTCAACGATGCCGCCTTTGCCGCACTGTACGGCGCACCGCCCAATAGTCCCGGAGTCAATGCGGCCATCGACGAGACGGTGATCACCGTCCCCGTATTGCGGTCGATCATGTTCGCCAAAACCGACTGCGTCAACCGGTAGACACCCTCCACGTTGACCTTGAAAACCGAGTTCCACTCCTCCGGTCCCACGTACCTCATCGACCTCACCCGACTGCTGTGCCCCGCGTTATTGACCAAGATGTCGACCTTTCCGAACCGCTCCAGACTCCACGCCCCTAGCGCCGCTGCCGCGTCGCCATCCTCCAGATCGGTAGGCCTAACCTCAACCTCGACACCATGCTCCCGAGCAAGAGCCGCAACCTCGTCCAAGGGTGCCTGTCGTCTTCCGGCGAGAACCAAATCGGCGCCGGCCTCAGCGAACAAGTCCGCTGCAACCTTGCCGATGCCGGTGCCCGCACCGGTGATGATTGCTACCTTGCCGTCTAGGATGCCCATGCTTCAATACTCCTGTTTCCTCAATATCTCGTTCGATTTCAAATCACGCATAAAGGTTAACTCAGGACACAAACGCGAAAAGCGCTTGCGTCGCAGCTAGTTCGACGCCCATCCCGTCCAACCCTTCTTCGCATCGTCCAACATCATCTCCGCTACTTCTCGGCCCATGCGGATCGAGTAGTTCGTGCCTCGGTCCTCTGGATAGATCTGTGTCGTGTTGGCAAGATAGACGCGCTCGAATGGCGTGCGATGCGACGGTTTTTTTGCCCCATATTCCTTGCCGATTATCGGCTGTGCCGCACTCACTGAGTTGTAGTGCACATCCTTGATCCACGATCGGTCGAAGGCTGGATTGAACTTCGGCAAATGTTCGCAATAGAGGTCGATCAGCTCGTTCGGCGGCAACTGAAAAAGTTCGTCTAGTCGGTGCAGATAGTTCGTCAGATAGACGACGTGACGGCCGTTGTACCACTCGCGCGGCAACATATTCGTGTGCTCGATGATTCCTAAGAACGGAACATCGTCAGACGCGATATTCATCCAGTAATAATCCGTCAACGCCCGGTCCAGCTCCAATATCACGACCACCGCCGCAAGATATTGGACAGATTTCAACCGCTCGAGGTAATTTTCCGGCAAATTCTCCAAGATGCTCGGCGCCGAGAACGAAGGGACCGTGGCCAATACGCTGTCGTAAGACTCATGCATCTCTTTGCCTTCGAAGACGGACGAGACTACTACCTGCCCTGACTCGTCACGCGGGCTGATCTTGACAACCGGATTTTCGGTGCGAATTTCGCCACCGTGCGACCTGATCTTGTCGGCCAGCGTGTCGAATACGACGTCGAAACTTCCAGTCGGATATCCAAGGACCTCTTTCGCGAGCAATCCTTCGCGGGAGGCAAATCTAGTGTGTATCTTCGACCAGAACCACGGCATTCCGACATCACCGTAGAAGCGACCGAACTTGCCCCGCAGCAGCGGGTTCCATAGCACGTCGTATGCCTTGCCGCCGAGCTTGTCACTTAACCACTCGTCTGCCGTAAACGGCTCCAAGCTCTGCCAGTCTTTGATACGTTGCACGCGGAGAGTGAACAGCCCCATCCTGATTCGCTCAAACATCGGTATTGCACTGAATCGCAACAAATCGAAGGCCGTCGTCGTGCGATGCAACCCTCCGTCGACAAAGGTGCCAACGTTCGACGGATACCATTGCATCGCATCGCCAATTCCGAGCTCATCCATTAAATCCAAAATCGCTCGATCGTTGGTGAAAAGGTGGTGATATCCACGCTCCAACGGATACCCGCCAACCGGTATCGTCGAAGCCTGCCCACCGATGAACGGGGCCGATTCGTGAACCGTAACCTCGTGTCCTGCACGGCTAAGGTCGTATGCCGCGGCTAATCCGGCCGCACCGGCACCTACGATACCGATTCTCATGGGTTCATCTCCGCATGGCGTTGCTGAAAATCTTCATTGAGCTTTTCCGATCTTCCACCTTGTCTACGAACGGCGCGGGCACCGCGGGCTAGATTTGCCATTGAGATTCGATCCGCCAGCAACAAAAGCGCCCCGGCGAGGGTCACCGGAGCCCACAACACCACATGCACCGTCAACGCGTACGCCGCGGCTATCTCTGCATCCAATCCCAACGCCGTTAACGCGGCTGCGCCGAAGAAGTCGAACGGTCCCCAACTTCCAGCACTCGAAGGCAAGACGCCGGCTAGATTGGCAGCCGTACCAAATGCCACGATCGCAGCGATGAATTGAAGCTCGCTGTCGAACGCCGAACGGACATCAAACCCCAATGCGATCACGTAGTACATCCCGATCTCAGAGATCCAAACCGGCATTGAGAGAACTATCACCTTTACCAATCCCCGCCAAGTCCGCACCACTGTCAATCCCGCGATCAGATTCATCGCGGTACCGACAACACGGGCGCGCAATCTCGGAGGCAGGAATCCCAACAACACCGCCAACATCCCTCGGACCTTCGCCGGCGAAACGATAACCACGTATGCGACGGCGGCAAAGACGCCGATGAAGGGCAACAACGCCCCGAACGCCAACACCGGCAATCCGCCAGGCACATCTTCGGCTATCGAACCGAGGGTAGACTGCACCCCGATCGCACCGAACACGACGGCGATTGCGACAAGCAGGAGCAGCGCGATAACGTCCGATGCGCGCTCAAGCGCCACGGTCCCGAACGTTGCCATCGTGCTGACACCTTCGCGCAGAGTCAGGTAGTACGCCCTCATCAACTCGCCGATCCGGACCGGTATCAAGTTGTTCGCCATATAGCCGACGACTACCACTGGGAACAACGCACGTTTGGTTTGGCCGCCAGTGATCGGCCCCAACAGATATCGCCACCTGACTGTCCGAAACCACAGCGCGAGAATGTAGAGCAGCAATGCAGGCGCGGTGTACGCGTAGTTGGCGTTAGCTAGGACCTCGCCCACCTTTTCGTAATCAACGAAAAAGAAGACCATTACGCCCAAGAATGCGGCACTACCGAGAAGCCCGACCCAAAACGCGCGACTCTTAATCACTTCGCGATAGCCATTGGAGGTCCGTGATTCGCATCCAACATTGTGCGGCTATCGGAGCGGGGCTCGCGGAGTGTCATTTCGGAAATAGACGTACGAGTCGATGTAACCCATATCCTTCGTCAACTTGCGATGGAACCAGAAATCCGCAATAGGTCGCAACAATTCACGGTTGGTCAGCCCGTTCCAAACATCGGCCGGGGTCTTGTTCTTGTACACCTCGGGGAACCACCATCGGTGGATCATGTGGCGACCCTCGCCAAATCCTTCGGGCAGGGAATCTTTGACGGCGTCGTTGTTCTTTGCATTGATCACCGCTACAGTCCGCGTATCGTTGATCGATGCTCCTTCGTCTTTCAAACTGACCCAGCCCACGCCTTCATAATCGCGAAGGTACCAGCTCCAAGGCCACGCGAAACCGTCCCTCGTATCGATCGCCAAACTGAATTCGCTCTTGTTCCAAGCCAGTTCTCGGGCTAGATCAATCTCTTTGGCTGTCTGATGCAAATCCTGCGTCGTCTGCGTGTAGACGAGCATATCTTTGGCGATGTCGCCATGTTGATAGACTGCGATCGACGCCGCTCGGACCGTGAATGCAAACATGACGACTACTGAAGCCACGGCAACCACGGACAACACCTGTCGGAAACCGCGAGACATGCCGGTTTGAATCACGAGCAACACACCGACTCCGCAGAATGCTATGAGTGCCCACAACTCGAAAAATTGGCCCAAATCGCGCGAGTTCGATATGTCGAAATCGTCGTAGAACTGGAAGAACAACAACCGATACAACGCAATCAGGAACAGCGGCACCAATGCGAATACCATCCAACCGCGTTGCCGCCAAACCGCATTCCAGTCGATGAACCTGATCAACGACCCCAAACCATGTCCGGCCAAGAAAATAAACGGAATCGTTAGCTGCGCCAGCAACCACGGCATCTTCTCACCAGCCGCTGAAAACGCCAAAAACGTGGCGAATGACCAGAAGATCAAGAAGCGGACGAAACCGGACGTCTTCAGTGTCAAAGGAACGAGCAGCAACGTCACGTAGGCCAAAACCACGAACGGCAGAATCAGGATGTCCGACGGCGGATCGGGGTTTTGGTAGTACTGCGTGTACAGCAGCGCCGTCGTTATCGCGAAACTGGCGAGGCTGATTGCGATCAAGCCTATCGAACGCCACCCGGTTCGGATCGCGTAGTAGGTCGCGATGCCGACTGCCGAGAGCATGGGAAGGAATTCGTAAATCGAACTGATGACTAAGTAGTAGTACCAAGGTTGCGAACCACGCCGAACGTCGTGCTGCGCGAGCCAGTACCCCAGCGACTGCCATACTCCGGTGATCACTCCCGGGTAATGACTTCCGAAATTCGTCATGATGACGGCGTAGATGGCCCAGAAGATCGCCAACGCTACCCAGAATCGCCGCCAATTCCACCACGCTCCGACTACCACTGCAATCCCGAAAGTGAACAGCGTCGCCGCTGCCGCAACCGCCGTGGACGCAGCACCATCGGGAGCACCTGTGATGACACCTGGAGTGCCCTCCACCGCCGCCAAAGTCAATCCAAACAGGCTTTGGAAAAGTGCGATGCCCGCGGCATAAAACGGCGCGGATAACCCGACAAGCAACACCAGGATGTGACCAGCGGGGCTGATCTCGCTCAACTTCATGTTGCCCAAGATGATTTCCCGAATCTCGTATCGCGTTACCCAAGCGAAATAGGCCGCGAAAATGACGACAAAGATGTACGCCGTCTCCTTCGTCGCCATTGCCAGCCCCAACACCGCCGCCGCAATGTAGAACCATCGGAATCGTTGCTCGACGATGTATCGCCACATCGCGACAACCAGCAACGCGACGAAAAACGCCATCAATATGTCGTTGCGCGCAAAGCGAGAGAAGTAAAACAACGCCGGTGAGAAGGTCAGCATCACCGATGTCAGCAACGCGCCGATGTCACCAAGTTGCCCGCGGAGGAGCAGCGGAACAAGGATTAGCGCTGATCCGAACAGCACCATGCCGAGGCGCAACGTGAACTCCGAATCGCCAAAGAGGAAGAACACGCCGGCGATCAGTTCGAACAAAAACATGCCGTGTGTCAACGGCGTGTGGTTGTATTCGTTGCCGATGGCAATCTGATAGCCAAAGTAACCGTGCAGGCTTTCATCGTGGTGCACCGCCATGTCGCCCAAACGGACCAACCGCATCCCTAAGCCGACGAGGAACAGCAACGCATAGATCGTGTATTGAACCCGAGGTGAGAACGAAAAAGCGACTTGGGTCGCGGTGTCAACTACCGATCGGGGAGCTTTTGAGAACGCGGTCCAACCACCATCGACCCATCCGCCACGCGCCGAACCGCTTCCCGTCGACATCCCCGCATTCTCATCCGGTCGAATATGTGCCGTATCCAAGCCTACTCTCCCAGGGCGAAGATGATCACTTCGTGATTTTCAAACACACGGCTACCAATGCGATCGAATTTCGAGACATCTAACTCAGTATATTTCTCGCGTTCATTTGGACTGACGACCAAGTAGTCCGCGTCGTACTTGTTAACCAATTCGAGCGTCTCGGAATCGTCATCGCTGTTGTAGATACGCTCAAGATCGCGATCGCGATCTATCCACCACTCGTCTCCCCCGCGCCATTGGCTCTGATGCTGCGCCCAGCCGAGAATCGACGGGCGTCCCGTCCAACCTGAGAAACGACCAAATTTGCTGTAACTGGTTCCCGCGGCCTCGACGATCACATCGTCGTTGCTAACGTTTTCACGGATCCAGTCCATGGCCTCCGGAATCGCGGTGCCGCTGGATTCGAGGAACTTGAGACCGTCGAGGGTGAATTCGGTGCCCGACTCCGACGTTTTGGTCGCCGTCGCAGCGAATGGATAGTAGAGGGAAAACGCGATTAGCAACGCGGCAACGAATACTCCAGCCGCGCTGATGTACCGCAACCGACCGACAAACGACGGATGGCGCCGCATCCAGTAGTAAACGCCGTATCCGCCCGCCACAGCCATGAATATCCACACCTCGTAGTAAAACTTGAAAACCGTGTTGTGCCGGCCCCCGAAAAAGTCATGCAACCTGAATAGCTCCGCAACGTAAAGCAGCAGCGCCGAGATCGTCATCAACACCAGCAACACCTGCGCACCGTCGTCCGCGCCGCGCATCCCCCGACGGTACGTAGTCACGAATAACGCAACGAACGCCACTCCGAGCAGAGCGGACAGCGGCAGTCGGGTGATCAGATCCGCTCCCGCGGCATTGTCATTGAACCCGTAGTGGGAAACAATCCAAGCGAAATAAAGGAATGTGACCAACGATACGGAGATGATCCAAGGAATTTTCTCGCTCACAATCGGCGGCAACACGTAACCAACTGCGGCCCGCCGCATTATCGCCAACTCGCGCGCCACTGTCGGAACCACGATTCCTCCTGCAAACGTGACGATCACTGCGATCATTCCGCCCCAAACAGTCAAGAAATGGATCGGGCGCGTCGCGTATTTCGTGGGAATTATGGGCGGGAATTGGATCTGACTTTGCGCCGTCACAAAGTAGTAGTTCGCGAAGAATGCCGCTCCGATTGCGGCGAGAAGCAGAAATGGCGGCATGCCGTAACGAATAGCCGCCAAATGGCCCCGGCCGTTGTCGCGATACGACTTGAAGTAAACCACCGCACCGACCCCGAGAAGCATCCACAGCATGTCCCATGTGTTGATGAATCCTGCCGACCCGACGGCGACGATCATCACTACGGTCGAGAGTGGATTTCGCTTGAACCAGCCGAAACCCCATCTGATCCGGGAGAACAGCAGGTTGGCGGCCACAGAAATCAACGTTAGTACAAACGGGATCGACATTACGTGCGGATGCAGGTCGCCCAGCATCAGACTGAAGAACGGGAACTCTTGAATCGTGAAATCGAGTTCGCTGCCGTCGGTCCCGAAACGATTGATGACCCGCGATGACGCCCACCACCACCAGAATCCTTGAGGACGCCAACCACCTCCTGGGTCCGTTGAATCAACCCCCTTGATGCCCAACCATTCATAAAAACCTTCAGATCCGATCCCTGCCAGGGACAGCAGTTCCCAGAATCCGTTCAGATTCGAGATCACCAACAACAGAACCACCGCAGTCAATCCGCCGGCGATCATCTGCAGCGTCGTGGCTCCGTCACGCCGGACCAGATTCGATACGAGCGAAAATATTGCCGCCGCCGACAACGCCGCTATCGTTGCAAGCGCGAGGTTATAGGCCACGCTCGGCTGCACATCGGACATCTGCGCAATCCCGCCAAACATCCAATACCCGAAGTAGTAGTAGGCAATCGGAAAGCCGCTCAACCAGAGATCTGTCGGAGGTGCGTATTCGGCTCCGACAACGGCGTTCAGCATCGTCAGATCCATCGGCTTCTCGGTGTGCGAAATGTCCGGGTCCATCGCCTTGACAACTGCGAACACTAAGAAGAAAACCAGGAACACCACTTCGATCAACACCAGTTGCAACCATCGTTGACGTACGAACCGCACCAAACCAGAACGTTCTCGCCAGATCACCCAACCCCAGCCAGCAACAGCGACGATCACTGCGATCAACCACCAAGACCATCCGGCATTCGGCAACACCCCCAGCAAACTCAACATCCAGACCGCAGACCCAAACAGAAGCATCCCTATCGGCCTGGTCAGTCCGAAACCGCGATCCGTCAGATTCGGCAACGCGACATAGGCTATCGGCATCGCCGCCAGACCGATCGCGTACAGCGTCAGAAGCCAAAATATCAGATCGGACATCGATTCACTAACCCAAATCAGCAACTCGCAGCGATCTGCTGCTGTAGCACGAACTCATTACGAGTTACGCAGCCGGCAAGATCGTTTCTGCAAACGCCTGAGGATCAAAAACCGCGATATCGTCAATGCCCTCTCCCGTCCCGATGTATCTGACCGGCAGCCCCATCTCGCCACGTATCGCCAAGATCACACCACCCTTAGCGGTGCTATCCAGCTTTGTTAGTATCACCCCGTCGCAACCCACAGCCTCGGTAAACAACTTGGCCTGTGTGACGCCATTCTGTCCTGTGTTCCCATCGATCACCAGCAATACGCGCGGGGTGAAATCTTCCGAGTGGCGATCAAGAATTCGCCGCATCTTTTTGAGTTCTTCCATCAGGTTGTGCGCGGTATGCAACCTTCCCGCGGTATCAATTACGACGAAATCCGCGCCTCGGGATTTAGCCGCGCCTAGCGCATCAAAAACAACCGAACCAGGATCGGCACCTGCAGATGAAGAAACAACCATCGTGCCAGTTCGCTCGGCCCAAATCTCTAGTTGGGAAATCGCCCCGGCGCGGAAAGTATCAGCCGCTGCGATCAAAGGCACACGTCCATCAGACTTTGCCGCCTGAACCAGTTTGCCGATGCTGGTAGTTTTGCCTGACCCATTCACCCCTACAACCATCACTGCCACCGGACCATCCTCTTCGAATCCGGCGGCAGAATCTTCATCGACCAGCATGCTGGATATCTCAGAGCGCAACAATTCGTACACCGCGTTCGGGGTGCGCGCCCCCCGCCACTTGGCCTCGTCTTGAACTTTCTCAACGAGCTCCATCGATGTCGCCACCCCCACATCCGCAACGATCAGCGCCTCCTCCAAGTCCTCCCAAAAATCCGCGTCGATCTCCGACCGTCGAAAAACGCCACCGACTACGTTGGTCCAAGACCGACGCGTCTCTTGCGACGATTCCGATGTCTTTTTGTTTCGCCCTAGTAAACGGAGCATGCTCTATATCGAGACGACATTAGTCGGATCGCCGATAAACCAACCGTCGCCGCGCCGTCTGGTCGCCTTTGCGGAATCCCAAAATACCCAACCAATTGCCCACGCGGCGCCAGCTTCGAGAATCCGACCTCACCGACACTTGGGATTTCGAACGTGCACGACCAGACTTATCCCTTTGCGCGATCAGTTTCGCGAATTCATCAGGAATACCGTCGGCAAAAATAACGCGTGCCTTCGCCGCCGCATTTTTCTGCGCCTTCGATTTGCTCAAACCCACGCCTACAGCGACCTCTCGCCCGCCTACCATCGCACGCGCCAGATACTGCGGTTCGCCGGTCGAGTCCACTTTGACAGTTTCCGTCTGGTAACGCGGCGTCTTCAATCCCGCTCCCTGTACTAACTCCTGAAAGGCAGACTTCGGATCCTTTTCCACCCCATTTAGGGCCACGTGCTCAATCTGATGCCCTAACTGATCGAACACAAACTGGCAAGCGGCATCAAAGCCTTGATCGATGTGGATGGCACCGATTATCGCCTCAAACGAATCTTCCAACACCGAATCACGAATATTCGGACTGAACGTTGTCTCACCCTTGCCTCGAAGAATGTACTCGCCGAGATCTAGTCGATTCGCCGCTTTTGCAAGCGAATCCTTGCAAACGATGTCAGCCCTGCCCATCGACAGTTCGCCTTCGTTCGCACTCCCCGACTGTTCAAACAACGCGTTAGCAACCGTGAAGTTCAGCACCGCATCGCCGAGAAACTCCAACCGCTCATATGAGCGCATTTCTGCTCGACCATCCTCGGTGCCCCATTCGTTCACGTACGACTCATGGGTCAACGCCTGCTTCAGCAGGTTGCGGTTGATGAATGTTACGCCGAGCCTGGTTTCAAGCTCATCGAGATCCGTTTCTGATTGCGTCTCCAGCACCAATGATTACGCCTCGACGCCTCGCGGCCAAGGCGGTTGAGGTCGTTTCAACTCACCGAAATACGGTCGACTCCGCGCCATCTCCACCATGTTCTCAAACGCTGACAACGATTCCTCTTCAGGTGGCGTAAACGTCTTCAGGAACGCCGCAGTACCGTCCTCAAAGATGAACGTCGGCGTCCCGAAAATCCCCTGCTCTATCGCTTCCTCGTGGTCTCGGCCGATCTCCGCAAGCCGGTCCGGCGAATCGAGATCCGCCACAAACCTTTCCAAATCGAGGCCAGCGCGCGCCGCGGCGTCTACTACCGGTTGTCGGTCACGTATATCGCCCCGCTCAACAAACTTGAAATGCTGCAACTCGAGCATCCACTTGTCGTGAGCATCCCAACCCTGCATCTGCGAAGCAATACCACCACGAAGCGCCCACAATCCTCGGCTCTCGTAATCGGACCCCTGCTCCCAGGCCTTCCACTCCGGTCCGTTTTCTGAGTTAACCTGCTCGAGCGCGAAACTACGATACGTAATATCGAGGTCGTCACCCATCTCCTGTTTCACCCGGGATAACCAGATCCCAGCTTGGCGCACCCAGGGTCAGGTGTAGTCGATGAATACATCGATCTTGATCGGGAGGTCGCTAGTCATATCGGGCCGACCTTTCTCGTGGGCGGTCGATTGGGAGACATACTTAGTCCCATCATGACCGCGTTGCCAACGGATAATTGCCTGAACTCTCCGAGATTCTACCAGTCAAACCAAACCGAAAACCATCGAACGCTGTGACAAATATCATGCGGAAGGCCATTGACGCGGCGAACGACGCCCCACAACCCAACGAATTTCCATTGTCGTGCTCTGACCTAATTCACTCCGGCCAGCTACCGAACGATGTCGCAAAATGCCTATTTTCGATCGCGCGTTTCGCCGAAACCACGTCCATTGACATCTATTTGGTCGGCGGCATGGTGCGAGATTTAGTCGCGCGGCTTCCCGAAATTTCGACGTCACCCGACATCACTGTCATCGGTGATGCGCAGGAATTCGCCAAAGGGGTAGCCGCCAACATAAGTAACTGCGAAATCGTATCGGTCTCTCAGCACCACACCGCGAAACTGAAATTCGATCACCTCAACATCGACGTCGCATCGGCCCGCACAGATACCTACGAACCTTACGGCTCGCTCCCCAAAATCATCCTCGTCGACGACATCGAACTAGACCTCGGCAGGCGCGACTTTGCGATCAACGCGATGGCGATGCCCATCCATGCGAACGGGTTCGGCGGACTCATCGATCCATTCCAAGGCCGGGGCGACGTCAACCGTGGCATCCTTCGCATCATCCACAAAGATTCCTTCCGCGAAGACCCGCTCCGGATAATGCGAGGCATCCGTCTGGCTGCTAGATACAACCACCATTTCGAAGCCGCGACCGCGTCGTCAATCTCCGACGCCGTGGTTGATCTTCGCCGCATGGTGGATCAATCACCCCAGAGAGTTTTCAATGAATTTCGCATGTGGTTTGCTCCCCATGAGAATCTCGAAGCCATAGTCGCGCTCGCGGCGGCAACCGGATTGCTGAGAACGCTCGGCATCGACGCATCTTTTCCACAGAACGCATTCCGTCATGTCTCGAACACGGCATCCGATTTGGCACGTTTCGCCGCGTTTGCCTACCTAATGCCGCCTGACACGCTGTCATCGTTGACAAACCGTTTGATGATGCCAACCGACTGGGCAGACACCGCCAAACATACCTGCTCAGCTCGCAGCATCTCCGAAAGATGCCGACAAGAAGACATCTCTGACGTCGACCTTTATCGTGCGTTGATCCGCTTGCCAGACGACGTCATCCAAGCCGCAATCGCCGTCGAAAACGACAACGCAGTAACCTCTCGTCTCCAAGACTTTCAAAATCGACTCCGACACGTCCGCACTATCCTGAATGGCGACGACTTGCTCGCACTAGGCGTCGAACAAGGCCCCATAATCGGCAAGCTACTCGACGAACTACTTGCGCTACACATCCAAGGCGCCATCTCAAACGCCGACGACGAGCGACGTCACATCATCAACCGGTTAGCCGACGATTAATCTCATCCCGGAACATGTACAACTGCGCCCAAGCCGCATACTTCCCAAATCGGTCCCGCGCCCACTCCCCGACCGCCTCGTTCTTGACATCCTCACCCAAGCCGTAGAGACGTATCGCCGCTCTCCGAACGTGCACATCGACCGGGAACGCCTCGCCCTTGTCCAATGAATAGGCCAGAACGCAATCTGCCACTTTGGGACCGACGCCATGCAACTCCATCAGAGCGTCCTTAGCGTCGGAATATGACGCCGTCCTTAGACTAGCCAGTGCATCATCTCCCCAACTCACCACCGCTTGCGCCGTGAGTGACAGATGCTTCGCTCGGTAACCTAGCCCCACCGAACGCAGATACTCCTCTCCGGCATCGGCAACAACCCTCGGTTCTGGAAACTCGTAGGCCCACTCGTCTTCGCCGATCCTCCTACCCAACCTCGCGGCGGCCGCCACCATCTGCTTGATCCGGGGAATGTTCGAGTTCTGCGAACAGATGAACGCCGCCAAACACTCCCACGGCTCCTGCCGCATCACACGAATCAAAGGCATCTCTGCAACCCACTCTCCATAACCAGGTTCGGAGCCAAGAACCCTGCGAATCTCATCTACGTCCAAATCCGCCTGCAGATAATCCTCGACACATTCCTTCATCTCGCCTTCAGTATCACCGCCCTCGCACGAAACCGTCACCCGCCGACCGTCACTCAATACGCTCGCGACCCTCGATCCCAACACACCGCCGTATGAACCGTCGCCGGACGAGTGCCACCGGAAAGCTTGCCCACCGTCTAACGTCTGCTCGAGATCGAACGGCTTCAGATCCAACGTCATCATTGCCGTCCCTCGCGTCTCGACAATTTGCGACGCCCATACGAAATTCAAATCGGCACTCCGGACAACCATCGCTCGACATAGTCCGACAGCGTCCCCAGCGTCACTCGCCGCACAGTTGCCTGAGGGATCGATTTCTGGAACAAACGCCCATACGACTTCGAGATGATCCGTCTATCTAACACAACAAAAACCCCTCTGTCAGTCCGTGAACGGATCAACCGACCGAAACCCTGACGAAACTTCGTTACCGCTTCCGGCACGAAATAACCATTGAACGGATTTTCTAAATTCTCCGAACGCGCCTCGTGGATCGGATCCCTCGGAACCGGGAATGGCAACCTCGTCATCACCAACGAATTGATCGACGCATCCTGTAAATCGATCCCTTCCCAAAGGCTCATCGCTCCCAACGCCACAGCATTCTCCGAGTCGTTCAACAGCTGCATCACCCGTGACGCCGGTCCGTCTCTGCCTTGACCGAATACCTGCGTCTCGGCGTTCTTGAACCGATTGAACAGAATGTCCCGCGACGTATTCAACGCCGAATTGGCAGTGAAAAGTGCCAGCGTCCGCCCCTGCGTCGCCTCCGCGATGTCGTGGATGGCACTCGTAACCGCCTCGTTGTAACCCGGCGTGTTCGGTTGCGGTATATCCTCCGGCACCAGTATCAGAGCCGCCTCCTTGAAATTGAACGGCGAACCGATGTTCAGCGTCTCATCCGCATCGAATCCCAATGTCGTTTGGGCTCGCTCAAAACTACCTCCGTCGCTGATCGTCGCACCCGTCAGAACGTGCGCCCGATCTTGGCTGAACAAGCGCTCACGCAACTCGGCAGACACGTCCAACGGTGCACCGCTCAGATGCAACTCCATATTGCGACGTTGGTTCACTGAACTCCAATAGACGAAATTCTCATCCGGCTGCTCGATCAGCGACATCAACCATCGATCCACATCCTGCAACCGCTCATACAACGCGTTGACGTTTATCACTGCCGCGTCCGGTTGACCATCCGAGGACGCCAAGTCCAACAGAGCGCGCAAACCAGTCACAACCGCGCTCAACGCCGGATGCAGCGATACCCAATGCTCGTCAACACCTCGACGCCACTCTTGATTGATTCGCGTCATCCCCAGTATCCGCATCTCTCGAATCCGCTCGCGCCGCGTCGCGTACGTCGTCATATCCCGCAACGCGTCGAACACGCGACTTACGTCAAGCGTAGCCTTGTCTGCTGCTTCAATGACCCGCCTCTGCAATTCCGGCACCGACGACAACACTTCCTCGCCACCGCCACGCATCGTAGCGAAGACGGATCAACCGCGGGAGCATCCCATCGCTCCGCGTCAACGCACTCAAATCATCCATCACCTGCGACTCACGAATTTCGAAGCCCAGATGCCGCGTTGCAACATCCCGCAGATGATGTGCCTCATCAATCACCAGCACCTGATGCGGCGGCAAGATATTGTTCTCCGCCGTCATATCGCTGATCAACAGCGCGTGGTTGACGATCAATATGTCCGCCTGATGCGCATTCGCCCGCGCCTTCAGCATGAAACACGGCGGACCCTGACATGGGAACCCTCCTCCAGTAATACTCGGAGGACATCCCTCTGCCGACAGTCGGCTGAACACACCGGTGTCCCATCCCAACGACAGCTCAGCCCGGTCTCCCGTCTCCGTCTCCGAAAGCCAATTCAGACACTGCGAAAGCACCCGCGCATCCGACTGCCCGTGGTTAGGCTGCGCTACCGCATCCCGCCAACGCTGAACACACAAATAGTTCGAACGTCCCTTCAACTGCACCGCATCCAACTCGACGCCCGTCTCCTGCCGCACAATCTCCCGCACCGTCGCGAAATCTTTGTTTAACAGCTGCTCCTGCAAGTTCAATGTATTCGTCGAAATCACCGCCTTGCCACCTTGACCAGCCACCATCAACGCCGCTGGCAATAGATAAGCCAACGACTTCCCGATACCGGTCCCAGCCTCGACGATCAACTTCTCCTTGCCAGTGATCGCACGCGCAACCGCAACCGCCATTTCCCGCTGCCCTTCCCGCGATTCGAACGCCGGCATCGTCGTCTCAACCAAGCCGCCCGGCAAGAACGCCATCTCCGTCTGAACCACATGTTCGTCAGATAGCTGTCCTTCCTCATCAACATCCGGTTCGGCCCTCGACGTAAACCTTGAAGGCAACTGCAACCGTTCGCTCAACGATGTCTCATCGATGCCTAATCGACCGACCGCATCGTCCAACCCATCCCCCGCCGACACCATGTTAGCCGCCAACTCGCTCACGCTCCACCGAGCCCGGGAACCCAGTTGTGCGATCCGCGCCAAGGAACCCACCGGCCACTGCTCGAACATCGCTAGAAAGATCAGAAAAAGATCCTTCGACGCCAATGCATCCGACAACGCACGGTGCGGATCATCATGCAAGACGTCGAACCGCTGCGCCAGACGCCCCAATCCGAACTCCGGACCCTGCGGCAACGACACCCGCGCCATCTGCTCCGTATCGTAGCTCAGTTGCTCAACCCTGATGCCGTGCGAGCGCAGGAATCCGACATCGAACTCCACATTGTGTCCTACCAAACGCGCCCCACCGATAAACGCTTCGAGGTCATCACGAATCGCGTCCCAATAAGGCGCTGAATCCACGTCCGCCTGCGTGATTCCCGTCAGCGAAACGATGAACTCCGGCAACGCCCTGCGCGGGTTGATCAACGAATGAAAGACGCCGATCTGCTCGCCACCACGAAACTTCACTGCGCCGACATCAATGATCCGATCCGACGCCGAATTTAACCCCGTAGTCTCCAAGTCGAGCGCCACCAGCGTTTCTGCGCGCGGCGAGACCGCATTCGTCATCTGAGAGCGTTCGGAAATCAAAACTCGCGTGTCGTCAATCTGTCGAAACGCAGATCAGTAACCAGCGTTCGACAAGATCATCTCAATGTTCGATTCATTCGGCAGCAAATCGCCACGGTCGACCCTCCGCATCGCTTCCACAATCGCCGCCGTCACCGGTGTCTCAACCCCCACTTCTCTACCCTTACGCAATACGTGCCCATTCATGAAATCGATCTCCGACGGGCGACCGTTGGCAACGTCCTGACCCATCGACGGATGCCAGTCACCAGTAGACGCTCCGGCGGACTCCGCCATCATGTTGTCCAACTCCTCGTATATCTCACCATCGCTCAATGCTGCCACCCATCTCTCGGGCGCTGACCCGCCAAAGTTCACTACATCCAATCCCAACGCCAGTCCGACTTTCGCCGACTCCGACGCCAACCTAATCTGCAACTCACGACCTCGTGGCGAAGACGCGACCGTTGCCGATCCGCACATCGTCGCTCCGACCACCGGGTTACCCATGCTGTTCTGGCACAGTTTCGCCCACCGTTCGCCGTTTAGATTCGCCGTCGTCTTGCCGGCGTCGATCGGATCCAGAATCTCAATCAACTCGGCAATACGCTCTGTGTCCGAACCGTCTTGCTCCCCCGCTCTAAACACCACGTGGCCCACATCGCGCCGACGCTGAGTCCCGGCACGCTGCGCAAGCCCGGGCCCGCCAACTCGAACCGCGATCGACGACATTATCAATCCGATACACCGCTCCGCACCCACCGCGTCCGCCATGTCACTATCGGGCATGCAGTTCTGAGACGAAACAAAATACCCTTCGTCCTTCACGTACCGCGCCGCAAATCGAGCCGCCCACGGCGTGTCGTACGCCTTAACGGCTACAAACGCCAAATCGAACGGCGGCTCCAATGCCAAGGCTTGCGACTGATGCAGGTGGAACGCCCGCGGATGCGACACAAACGGCTCGTGCGGACCCTCGATCCGGATCCCGTCAGAATTGATCGTGTCCACTTGTTCCGCCCACGAATCTGCAAACACCACGTCGTGACCCGTGTGCGCAAGCCATCCGCCGATGTAACCGCCCACGGCGCCAGCGCCCACAATCAAAATCCGCTTCTTCCCGATGTCCTTGCTCAACTATGCTTCCTCAATCTGTGACTCAGTCTGCGACTGTTCGAACCGCATCTCTCAGTTAACGATAGTCCGAATCCATTAAAATGGCTAACGTCAATCTACACTACCAACACAACTGGTAAACCACCTGCAGCACCACCAACGGAGCAAAACATGGCCTCAGTAAACGTGGGCGACCAAGCCCCAGACTTCAACCTCAGATCCACCGACGGAGAGATGGTCTCCCTATCCGATCAGCGCGGCTCGAGCGTAGTTCTCGCATTCTTCCCCGCCGCATTCACCGGCGTTTGCCAAACCGAGATGTGCACCTTCCGCGACTCCCTGTCGGCCTTCAACGACATGAACAGCAAAGTCTTCGGCATCTCCGTCGACCCGCCGTTCTCCCAAGCCGAATTCTCCAACCAGAACGACCTCACATTCCCGCTGCTCAGCGACCTCGGCGGCGCCACCGTTGACGCTTACGGAGTCGGCCTCGCCAACCTCGCCGGCATTGAAGGCTACAACGTAGCCCAACGCTCCGTCTTCGTCATCGACGCCGACGGCAAAATCCGCTGGTCATGGGTCTCCGACTCCCCCCTAAACGAACCCTCCTACGACGACGTTAAGGCAGCAGTGGCGGCGGTCTAAAACACGGCCAAACAGAATCCGACAGAGGTAGGGTGCTTAGGGAACCGCGGCTCCTCGATTTGAGTATCCTCTCTTAGTCGATAATGGGACCTACACATCGCGCGAAACGATTCACTTTGTGAAGGAATTAGACGATGCCGGTCGAAGAAGCAATAGACGAAGCAACAAACGAGATCAAGGAGACGCTCCAGCGATTGCTGGATGAACGTTTCAAAGGCGAGCTCGAATTCGGCCCAATAGTAGTAAAGCCCAAATACGATGAGGACGGTGTGAGGTACCTGCGGTCTTACGTCGTCTTCAAAGGCGATCAGAAGAAATTGGACCCGTCTTGGACCGTCGGATTGTCGAGGAAGATTTGGGATCGGTCTGAAGAGCTAGGCTTCCCCGGCATCCCCGATCAATGGTTCGTCGGACACGAGGAGTGGCGAACGTTCAAGCAGCACGTGATGTGAACCCCGACCATCTTCTCGAAATCGCCGACAACCTCGCCTCCGGCAGAATCGGAACCGGACGCGGAAGACCAAGGCAAGCCGAACTGCGAAGAGCAGTCAGCGCTACGTACTACGCGTTGTTCCACGTCTTGGCCCGCAACGCAGCAGACTTGCTGGTTGGTAACCGATCATCAACCCGAACCAAGCAAGCTTGGCGACAAACGTATCGAGCTTTAGATCATCGACGGGTCAAGAGAAAGTGCACTGAACGGCGCCCCAAGCGCGTACTCGCGGATTTCCCCCAGGAAATTCAGGATTTCGCAGATCAGTTCGTAACCATGCAGCGGGTTCGACATCTCGCAGATTACGACCCTTTCGAACGGTTCTCGCGGGGGTCGGTTGCCCAGTTGATCGAGGCGACAAGATTGACGGTTCGTGAGTTCAAAAAAGTCGACCGCGATGACCGCAGAGCATTCGCCGCATTCGTGTTATTCGACCTCAGAACCGATTGACGGACCGCCTAGCAAGTGCGTCCTATACTCGACAAGATCGCAGGTACTCGGGACGGAGAGCACCTGGCAATCCTTTGAAACCCATGGAGCGAACCATGACCACACTAGAAGAACATCTCAGTAAACTTTCGGCTGAACGTCGGCAGGGTATTGAACAGCGCACACAAGAAATCCTCGCCGAAGAACTTTCGTGGCGAAAACTCCGTGATGCCGCTCGAAAATCCCGTAACATCGTCGGCAGAAAACTCGGCACCAACCGCGAAGAAACCTTCGATTTGCAGCAAAAAGCAGATCTCCTTCTCACTTCCTTCGCCAAACAAGTGAAAGCCCGCGGCGGGAAAGTCCGAATTGTTGCCGAATTCCCCGACTCCTCAACCGTCTCATTCGCAAACTTCGACTTTTTCGACGACGGATTGACCGACGAGGAACGCATCAGGCAGACCCTAGGGATGGAAACAGACGAACCGATCCCCGAAGAGTGGTTACGAAACCGTTTGGACGGCTCCGAAACCGAACAAGAACGGACAGACGACTCCACTTGCATTTCACATATATATGTGCCATAATCTGAATCAGAAGGCGAACGCGAGGCGTGGGCGAAAGCCACGAGAGTGCGAACCATTCCGAGGGACACCGGTGATTTCCCGGGTCCCACAAGGAGGCGATGCCGGGTTGGGGGTGTGAAACCTTCTGCAAAGTCAAACCCGACGGAGCCCACCACGGAACTCGACATGTGTTGCGCAAGTCTTTGATGAAATCAGATCCCCGATCTCGGTTAGCGCGAGATGGTTGGGGGGACGGATGTCCTCTTGGTCGAGGTACTCCGTCACAAGCGCAGATCGACTGCTGGCTCCCTTCAATCACCACTGCGACCAGCATTAATCGAGATCGGGTACGTCAGCGGTGATCAGCATGGATTCCGATCTGTGACAATCGTGCCTTTCGGGCACGATCCAGATTGGAACATGCGGTCGATGAACCGAGCCGGCGTACCGCGCCTAAGCGGTCCACCGGAGCGAGGAGGTGTGAAAACAGCCCTGTGCATTGCAGACCGTCAGCCGACGCGACTCGGTGTCTAGAAGGCGCCAATCGACATCGAAAGCAAGGTTGATACGGGATGCAGACACAGCGGTCGACGTGATCACTGCGACAAGCGGTTAAAAGGGCAAAGTCCCGTTCGATTGGTGATCGAGACGTGTGAGGTGATGTGTAGGGAAAGCACGCTGCAGAGTGTGAAGATCCAGACGTGTTGTGAAAGTGGAAGAGATGATGGGATGGATCGTCTCGATCACCGGGTTCCCCCCTTCGTGAAACGAAGGGGGCGCGGGCGAAGCGAGCGGGGGATGCCCGAGGACGAGGGTCCTCGCCGCAATTCCCTCCCCCTTGATGTCCAAGGGGGAACTAAAGGGGTTTTAGAAAGGTTGTCGCTTCCGGTTTGACCAACCGTGAATTGATTAGCCCAACCAGCGCGTTCCAGAGCATTGACGAAGGGCACAGAGGTATTGCAAAAGTCTCGATCTTGCAACATCGAGACCTAGATATTCGTCGTCTCACTCCCGCTCCGGCATCGTATTCCCCTTGAACCCCGCCGTAACTCCCCCATCAATCAACAACTCCGACCCCGTAATGTAGGACGCTTCATCCGAGGCCAAAAAACATATGGCGTCAGCAACCTCTTCCGGTTCGCCCCAACGCCCCAACGGTACCCTCTCCGACCGCCACTCGCGCTCTGAATCCTCGGTGTAAATGTGCTTCGTGAACGGCGTGTGCACCCACCCGGGCAGCACCGAGTTCGCTCGTATTCCAAACTTCGCCAGTTGAATCGCCGAGGCACGCGTGAAGTGGAGCATCCCGGCACGCGACATCGCATACGCCGAGCCATATTCGCCCGCGAACTTCCCGGCCATCGACGACAGGTTAACGATGGCGCCTCCACCAACCTCTTTCATCGGCGGTATCACCGCCCGTGTCCCCAGCAAAATTCCCGTCGTGCTGATCTCCATCACCCGACGCCATTCCTCGACATCAACCTCGTACAACGTTCCGCGGTCCTGTGCACCAGCAAGGTTCACCAAGATGTCGATACGCCCGAACCTCTCCACCGTTTGCCCCACAACATCCGACCAGTTGGCTTCATCCACGACATTCAGATGCGAATAAATCGCGTCAAAACCTTCATTCCTCATTTGTTCCGCAGCAGCGTTTCCCAAATCATCCTGAATGTCCGTTATCACAACCTTCCCTCCCTCCTCCAAGATCTTCCAAGCCGTGCACCCGCCAAAGCCCATCCTTGCGCCTTTCAACGACGACGCCGAACCCGACAGCAAAGCAACCTTGCCTTCAAACCTGTTCCTACTACTCATGACTTTTTCCCTCTCTTTGTTGCCAGAATTCTCTCACGTCCGATTTTGCAGCGCGATCACGGCGTTCGGTATCAGGAATCCGTAAATTCCTAGTGCCAATAGCAAACTGAACACTCCATGCATCCAGCGATCCCGCAGAAAAAACACCGCCGGCGCACCCAAGATAATCAACACGAGCACAACAGCGAATAGATACTCCGAACTCGGCACCGCGCTCAACTCCGCGGTACTCGACAACACGGCATCCGCCACCAAGGCCGCCAAAACTCCCACCGTTGTCCACAAAACCACCAACCCAAACACAATGATTGTCACCAAATTCGTCGATCCACTCTCTGCAATTCGTCGCTGGAGCAACTGCGGAGGTCTGACAGAAAACAAGACCGCCGCATGAGCCGAAGCTGTCAACCCCATCAAAGTGCCACACAACATCCCCGCGAGTATGTCCATCACCGGCGTCATTAATCCGATTCAACCTCGATCTTCGGCGCTAATCCGACCGAAAACGCCTCGCACTCCAACCGCGCCTTTGCTAGCAACGCCCAAGCGGTACCTACCTCTTTGCTCGGCGCGATCGCAAACATTGACGGCCCTGCACCGGTCAACACGATGTCCGATGCCCCAAGCCGCGCAAATCCCTCATACGCCTCCGACCAACCGGGAAACGCGTGCGGAGCAAGTTGTTGAAACACATTGAACATGAAGGCCGGGTGACAGTCGTGACCATCCAACATACGCGCCGCCAGCTTCCGCGTCAAACTGCCCGTAGTATGTGTCGCAGGCGTCAACAATCCAAACATCCGCGCCGTCTTATTCACTCCCGAACCATCCTCGCCAACGATTGGCGAAACGATCACCAACCTACCAACCTCCGGTTCCGGCAATCGCTCCAGCACCTCACCGCGCCCGCTAACCAATCCCGTCCCACCACTGACCAAAAACGGCACATCCGAACCAACCTCAGCCCCAACCTGAGCCAATTCCGGTTCCGGTATCCTCAATCCCCACAATCGATTCAAACCTCGTAAAGTCGCCGCCGCGTCCGCCGATCCACCACCCAATCCCGCGGCTACAGGTATCCGTTTCCGCAACACAATCCTAGCCCCAAAACTTGTACCCGTCTTATCGCGCAACGCCTTAGCCGTAAGCATGACCAAGTTTCCATCACCCGCCAACGAAGCATCCGAGCACTCGAACTCAATCCCATCACCCTCAACGAACTCCAACTCGTCGTGCAGATCGACGGTTTGAATAATCGACGCCAAATCGTGATAGCCGTCGTCCCGCTTTCGGATGACCTCCAGTGTCAGATTCAACTTTGCGTAAGCTCGTTCGACGATCACAACCGCCTACCTCCGATCGCCACCAGCGACAACGGCGTCTCGAACCATTCGCCACTCCTCCAACAGCGATAACCATTCATCGATGCTCAGAGTAGCAGGCCGTCGCTCGCTGTCGATCCCGACCCGCGTCGTCATCTCCTTCACCTCGTCCGTCGTCATCCCCAACCCATTCGCCAACGAATTATGCAACTGCTTGCGACGTCCCAAAAACGCCGATCGTGCCAATTTGAAAAGATCGTCAACCAACTCGCTCGAAACCAACGGTTCACCCAACGGCGTCAATTGAATCACCGTGGAATGAACCTTCGGTGGCGGTCGAAATGCGCTCGGCGGCACCGTAAACAGCGACTTCGGCGACGCGTAGATCTGCACTGCCAATGACAACAAACTCATCTTCCCCGGTTGCGCACACATGTCCCGCGCCACCTCGCGCTGCAACATCACGGTCAAACTCGTCGGTCGATACTCGCGCTCCAGAAAACCACGCACAATCGGCGTCCCTGCGTAGTACGGCAAGTTCGCGACCACCTTGTAATCCCGTCCACCACTCATTTCAGGCAAGTCCTCCAGAGCAACATCCCGAGCGTCGGCCGAAATCACCCGCACGTCTGGGTTGTCACGGTACCGGACCGCCATCCGCTCGGCAAACTTCACATCTATCTCCACGAGCACCACCGAGCCACCGCAATAACTAACCTCCTCGACGATCAGACTTGTCAACGCGCCATCACCGGGCCCGATCTCGACGACCACGTCGCTGACCGAAATACCCGCAGCGTCAACGATATTCCTCGCGACCGATCGGTCCCGCAAAAAGTGCTGTCCCAGTCGTTGACGCGCCATGATGAAGATTCGCTGTTAGAAAACAGTAATGCGGCCGTGCACCTCGAATTCGGCTTCTCGCCCGAACGTAACAAACGCCTCGACTCGAATCAGATCACCCTGCGTCGCCCAAAGTGGACCGCTTACCGCTGCTTCCTTCCGGACCTGACGGGGTTCACGGGACTCTGCCGCGCAAGAACCCGACTCTCAACACCAAGATCAGAATGCCAGGGGTTCGAACTGCGAAACCTCCACGAGGAATCCGGCCCTGCTGAGCGGATTGCAGGTTCAGGGCACCGCTAGCTCCCCGCTTGGCACGACCGCATCTTTGAATCGTAAACCATCTACCCTCCACTTACGTATCCTTCCTAAGTGAAACCCGTTCTCTTTAGAGGGTTGACATGACTTGGTTAGACTCGATTCATATGGTCATCGCAAACGAAAAATCCGTCATCACCAAAGCCGTGATCCCGGTCGCCGGCCTCGGCACCCGATTTCTTCCCGTAACCCGCACCGTACCGAAAGCACTGTTGCCCGTCTTGGAGAAACCACTGATCCAACACGCAGTCGAAGACGCCATAGAAGCCGGCATCACCGACATCGCCATCGTTGAAGACACCCGAAGCGTCGGTTCCTACTTTCACTCCATGCCCGACCTCGAGCTGAAACTTCGCGCAAGCGGGCGCCAAGAGCTCGCCGATCAGATGGTCGCCATCTCCGCCAGCGCACGCATCTCCTCCATCAAGCAACTCGAACCGCTAGGCCTCGGACACGCAATCCTCCTCGCCCGCAGTTTCGTCGGCGACGAACCATTCGTCGTCATCCTCCCGGACGAGATCCTCTGGGGCGAACACTCGTCGACAGCGCAGGTCCTCGACGTACGAGACCGCTACGGCGGAAACGTCATTGCAGTAACCGAAACCTCCTGGGACGACGTTCACACCAAAGGCATCGTCGCGGGACCGACCGTCGAGCCCAACGTAATCGCCATTGACCAGATGGTCGAAAAACCCGCACGCGAAGACGCGCCGAGCAACCTCGCGATCATCGGACGCTACGCGCTAGAGCCGGTCGTTTTCGACTACCTCAAGCGCCGAAAACAAGGAGCCGGCGGCGAAATTCAGCTCACTGACGCCATCATCGAGTGCATGGCCGACAACCCAACTCACGCAGTGATCGTTGACGCAGACCGCTACGATGCCGGCGTACCTGAAGGCATGTTCGGTGCGACGCTCCACCAAGCCGCGAAAGACCCGACCATGCGCCAAATGATCGTCGACTTCGCCGCTCAACTCTAGAACGGGGCGCCATCGCCCAATAACTCTCAGTTGCGTAGCTGCAGAACGGCCATAAAGGCCTCCTGCGGAACCTCTACCGAGCCCACCATCTTCGCGCGGCGCTTCTTGCCCCTCTTCTGTTGCTCCAGCAACTTCCGCTTGCGCGTCACGTCTCCCCCGTAGCACTTGGCCAAAACGTTCTTCCGCAGCGCACTGATATTGGTCCGCGCGACGATCTTCCCACCCACCGACGCCTGTATCGGCACCGCAAACATCTGACGCGGTATCAGCTCCTTCAGCTTCGAAGCCAACTTCCGACCCATCGCCGCAGCTTCCGACGAGTGTACGATGTTACTCAGCGCATCCACCTCTTCGTGGTTCACCAAGATGTCCAGCTTCACCATGCTCGCCGCGCGATAACCACATGCTTGATAGTCCATCGACGCGTAACCTTGCGTCGCCGATTTCAACATGTCGTGAAAGTCGACCAAGATCGCCGAAAGCGGAGCCTCGTACTCCAACATCACCCGCGCATTCCGGCCCGAACCATTCATCGACGCCGCGCCATTCCCTGTACCCGCTGCCTGCGCCTGCAAATACTCCATACGCTTGAACACGCCCCGTTTATTCGTCACCAGTTCCATCACGTTCCCGTAATACGCAACCGGCACGATGATCGACAGATCGACCCAAGGTTCCAAAATCTCAGCGATGTCCAGCTTCTCCGGCAACTTCGACGGATTATCCACGTAGATGATGTCGCCATTGTTGAGCATCACTTGAAACTCAACGCTCGGAGCCGTCGTGATCAACTCCATCTCGTACTCCCGCTCCAACCGCTCCTGCACCACCTCCATGTGCAACAACCCCAAGAAACCGCACCGGAAACCGAAACCCAACGCCGAGGACGACTCCGACTCAAACGCCAGCGCCGCATCGTTTAATCTCAACTTCCCAAGCGCATCCCGCAACTCGACAAAGTCGTTGGCATCCGAAGGGTACAGCCCCGTAAACACCATCGGCTTCTGCTCTTGATACTTAACCCGAGGTTCTAACGCCGGCTCTTTCACCAGCGTCATGGTATCCCCGACCATCACGTCACTCACCTCCTTGATACCCGTCGCCACGTAACCCACCTCACCGGCCTTTAACCCTTCCGGAGCCCGCATCACGGTCGGCGAAAAATAGCCAACCTCCAAAACCTCTCCCTGCGCACCCGAACCGATGAACTTCGCCCGGTCGCGAGCCTTGATCGCCCCATCAAGTACCCGTACATAAGTCACCACGCCCTTGAACGAGTCGTATTTGCTGTCGAATACCAGCGCCTGCAACGGCTCCTCGAGATCGCCCTCCGGCGGAGGCGTCAACTCCACGATCCGTTCCAACAACTCCTCGACACCCTCACCAGTCTTACCGGACACCCACAGCATCTCATCTTCGCTGAACCCGAACGTATCCACCATTTCTGCCGCCACTCGTTCCGGCTCCGCGTTAGGCATATCGATCTTGTTGATCGCCGGAATGATCACCAGATCGTTCTCCACCGCCAGATACACATTCGCCATCGTCTGCGCCTGAATCCCCTGCGACGCATCGATCAGCAAAACCGCCGCCTCACAAGCCGCCAGGCTCCGAGAAACCTCAAACGAAAAATCCACATGCCCCGGAGTATCGATCAAGTTCAGCTGATACTCGTTCCCATCCCTCGACGGAAACGCCAACCGCACCGCCTGCGCCTTGATCGTGATCCCCCGCTCCCGCTCCAGATCCATCGTATCCAGATGCTGCTCCACCATATCCCGCTCCGCCACCGTGCCCGTCGACTCAATCATCCGATCAGCCAACGTCGACTTCCCATGATCGACATGCGCGATGATGCAGAAATTTCGTATGAAACGTTGCTGGGCCACGACTCCAATCTTATCGGAGGGATGTTGACACCACACTGTGAACGCGCGCACCGAAGCGTCTGTCCGAACCCTAGATTGTTAGACTCGCATCAACGAACTTGAACCGTCATGACTGCCCCAACCACAGATAAAAAGGCTATCGACTTACACGGTCCCAACCTGATCCTCGATGTCAAAAACTTCGGTCCCATAGCCGAAGCCAAAAACATCGAGTTTAAACCGATGACCGTCTTCGTGGGGCCAAGCAACACCGGCAAAACCTATCTCGCAATGCTCTTGCATGCGGTGTTGCAGACCAAGACGCCCGCGCGGTCTCTCATTCCGTTCGCCGCTGACGCTAGCACTGATACATCTGATTTCTTTGCAGATAAGAGATTTAACCGATTCGTCGAAGACGTGCGCCAGTGGTTAGACGATCAGAATGGAGTGCCCGAATATCGTGGTACCGACACTGTTTTGGACATCCCGATTTCTTATTTTCGTCTTGATACTCGGTCATACTTGACCCATGCAGTGCAACGGTTTCTCAAGGGATACATCCGATACGCAAACGAGGCCGTCGCGCGTTACTTTGATGTCGACCACCCGCGACAACTGACGATGCAATCTGAAACCGGTGAAAACCGATTGAGTATCGCCGTACGTGACGCTCACCATGGAATCAACTTTTCACTGCTGGATAACAGAAAGATAAATTTCCGGCCGTCGAGCGTCGTGGAAATTACGCTCGAGATCGAAGAAGGTCTGAATTCTCCAGTGTTAATTGACGGCCGTTTTGTGCTCACCACTGATCATGAATTCGCAATCCGTAAATTCGCGGAAACTTCTGTCATCAATTTCCCGTCACCGCATTATTTCCGAGCAGGTAGAACAGGACTCATTGACGCGTATAGGGAATTGGCAGCGACGCTGATTGAACGTGCCACAACCAACCGGTTCCTGATCGGACCGGACAAACAACTGGCAGTCAGTTTCGCGACTAGTGAGTTTCTTCAGGCATTAGTCAGGCTCAGTTCTCGTTCGACACGAACTCCTTCAAGTCCAAATGTGACCAAACTTGCCGAAGTCCTTGAGCAAAGTGTGTTGCGCGGCAAAATCAACGTAATTGAGGCAGCCGGTATCACCTTCTTCACATTCGAAAAAGACGGGATAACGGTTCCTCTCGATCGCGCGTCATCGATGGTTACCGAATTGGCTCCCATCGTCCTCTTCATTCGCAGTTTCGTCCGGGACGGCGACCTCCTGATAATCGACGAACCCGAAGCCCACCTTCACCCCGAAGCCCAACAGCAGATGGCAGCCGCCCTAGCCTTCATGGTCCGCTCCGGCCTCCGCGTCCTAATTACAACCCACAGCCACTACATGGTCGAGCAACTCGGCAACTTCGTCGCGGTATCCACCCTTGATGAAGACGTACGTAAACGGGCTTTGAAACTCAAAGGCGCCCTCGGCGACGAGGACATCTACCTCGACGAAACCGAAGTCGCAGTCTACGACTTTGCCACCGATAAATCAGAACACGGTTCAATAGTCGAAACGGTTGATTTCAACCAAGACTACGGCTACTTCCCTCGCGACCACAACTGGGCTATCGCCGACCAAATGAACCGCACTCAGCGCGTCATCGAGGCGCGAATTGACCAAGACGATCCTGTTTCTATCTAATGAGTTGGCTTCAAGACGTTGAGAACCGTATCAGTTTCCCAAACGCTGTCGAGACACAACCCCGTTTCATAGAAGACAACACGTCCATCGATTTCACGACGTTACCTGAACCCAACCTTGTCTTAAAAACTCGCCATCTCGAACGCCGTCGTTCAGGCGTACGGCATTTCTTCAGAGATCGCAGCCGCTGTGACGTCGTCGTTTTGATCGACTCACGGCCCAAGGCAACGATCATCCTCGTGGAAGCGAAGAGCGGTGCGGATAGCAACAACTCAGCGAGCAGACAAGCTCTGGCTCAGCTCACATCATCCGTGAACATCATGCGCGATGCCATCTCCGAATGTCAATTGAATCTTCCCTTCAATTCATTGGTCGCATGCAATTCACACGCTGTCTGCGTCATGGAATCCATGAGAGGCAACCGGCCTGCAAACGCCATGCAAAGACGATTCACAACCCGTTTTTACAGACAAAATCGCATCCCGCTCTCATTTGTCCCCGCAGACCAAGACATTTGGCAAGAAATTCAACGCAACCGCCAATGACCTTCCGGCGCCCGTCCCTACCGATGCTCCCCGCCTTCCGACTCGCCCCCATGCTCCCCTTCCCCTTCCGAACCTTCACCCTCGTGCTCGCCACCTCCCTCACCAGACTCCATCGCGCCACGCTCGCCAACCTCCGGATGCGCACTCCAAGTCTCGAACGACTGACTGCTACCACGTAGCATCACCTCTGCCATCTCTCCAGCCGCCAAATCAACCGGCGTGGTTGGCCCCAACTCTATCCCGTTCGATGGATGAACCTCTACTCGCACCTGGCTCAACTTCGACTCGGTTGTGTTCTCGACCGTCCCTGTGAACGCATTGGCGTCGGAGTCATAGGACAGTATCAATCGCGCTCCAGCTCGAACATCATCGAAGGTATCGCCTAACCCAAACTGCGTTCCCGACTCCTCGCCATCCCCTCCTGACTCCGCCTCACGGCTATGCTAGTTAGTGCCCGAGCGACCTTCCTCGCCGGAGTTGGGTTCATCGTTGCTGCACCCCGTAATCGCAACCATCGACACGATGATGGCCGCCAGGAGGATCGCGAGTTGGTTCATAATGGGGAACGTCTTTTCGTCTGTTCAGATTCCAGTAACCTAATACGTGGCCCGAATCTTTGAGGTTCTCTATTGTCCATGCATTCGACAACATCACCCAAATAGCCCATGCCCAACTCCAAACTTCCCACCTCCCTCCACATCCTCGGCGCCGGCACTCCGACGCCGACTCCAACCCGCTTCGGCTCCGCGTACGTCGCCGACGTCGATGGCGAGAAGATGATGTTCGACTGCGGACCAGCCGCAACCCATAAGCTCGTCCAATCCGGCCTCTGGCCAACGGACATCGACAACCTATTCTTCACCCACCACCACTTCGATCACGACATCGACTACCCCTGCTTCCTCCTCTGCCGCTGGGATCAGTCGATCGGCAAGGAAAACACCCTCAACGTGTATGGGCCGACCCTTACTGAGCGCATCACCCACGGCGTTCTCGACAAAGAGGAGGGGATCTTCGCCCACGACTGGATCGCCCGCGTAAACCATCCACTCAGCCAGAAGATCCATCAGAACCGCGGCGGAACGCTCCCTCGAAAACCTCCCATCGTCTATGCCCGTGACATCGGACCCGGCACCGTCGCAACCTCCGACAAGTGGGAAGTAACCGCTGCACCGGCCGAGCACGTCCAGCCCTATCTCGACTCTCTCGCCTACCGACTCGACACCAAAGGCGGAAAGTCCATCGTCTTCACCGGCGACACCCAGCCCTGCGACTCCGTCATCAACCTAGCCAAAGACGCCGATGTCATGCTCTGCATGTGCTGGGACGACCAAGAGGTCATGGCCGAGGACGGCGAAGCTCACGGGCAGTGCGGAACCACCGGCGCCGGACGCATGGCCGAAGCCGCCGGCGTCAAAAAACTCGTCCTCGTCCACATGGGCCCCAACATCGCAAAACACGGCCCCCTAGAAAAAGGCATCGGCGACATCCGAGAGGTCTACAACGGCCAAGTAATCTACGCCGAAGAATTGATGAAGCTGGACATCTAACCTCCCCTTCGCTGCGCGAAGGGGACGCGAGGGAGCAAAGCGACCTCGCAAGGGATGCCCGAATTCGGAACTCGTTCAGACAATGCCAACCCTCCACATCCTAGGCGCCGGAACACCTCATCCGACTCCCTTCCGTTTCGGATCCTCCTCCGTCCTCGAAGTCGACGGCGAATTCCTAATGTTCGACTGTGGACCGGCCACGACTCATAAACTAGTCAAAGCCGGTCTCTGGCTCACCCGCATCGACAACCTATTCTTCACCCACCACCACTTCGACCACGACATCGACTTCCCTTGCTTCCTTCTCTGCCGTTGGGACCAGTCGATCGGCAAGGAAAACACCCTAAACGTCTACGGACCCCCGCCAACCGAACGCCTCACCCACGGCATCCTTGACGAAGAGAAAGGCGTTTTTGCCCACGATTGGTACGCGAGAGTCCATTTCCCAATTAGCCAGAATGTATACGTCAACCGTGGTGGCACGCTTCCGCGCCGACCACCGGTCGTCAACTCCCGAGACATCGGACCCGGTATCGTCAGAACCGCTGAAAAGTGGAAAGTCACCGCCGCCCGTGCGTCCCACGTCCAGCCCTACCTAGAATCCCTCGCATACCGCGTCGACACCGCGTCCGGCAAATCCATCGTCTTCACCGGCGACACCGAACCCTGCGACTCGGTAACCGACCTCGCCCGCAACGCCGACATCCTAGTCTCAAACTGCGGAAACAATCAATCCACCCTCGAATCCCAAGGTCTCGACCACGGACAATCCGGAACCATAGCCGCCGCCCAAATGGCCCAAACCGCCAATGTCAAAACCCTACTCCTAACCCACATGGGCCCCACCTTCGCCACGCATGGTCCGTTGGAACGAGGGTTGGGTGATATTCGGGAGCATTATGACGGCATCGTTATTTTCGCGGAAGAGTTGATGAAGCTCGAGGTTTGATCTCCTCGCCGATTCGCTTGGTGGAGGGGTTTCGGTCGAATGACGAATGTCGTTCCCGCGCAGGTGGAATTCCAGAGTTGAGACATACCGTGCAGTGCTATTGGCGTAAAACTGTCTCTATATTCGCCACATTCGATACGCCATTTATCCGTTCCACGTAGCATGGATTGTTGGCTATCAACAACATGCGCGATCAGAACCAACCACTCGACTACTACGAAATACTCGGAGTCCGATCCGACGCGTCGCACGAGGATATTCGACGCGCCTATCGTCGGATGGCGATGGAATGGCATCCCGATCGAAACAATGATCCCAACGCGTCGCGGATGATGCAACTAGTCAACCGAGCTTGGGAAACGCTAGGCGATCTGGAAAAACGAGCCGAACACGACCGCGAAATCGCTCAACGCGCCCGTTACTACGAAGACCAACGCTCGCAAATAAATCCGTTCAAGGAATTCCGCGAGAGTATCTTGCCGTGGTTACTGGAACGCGCCATTGACCTTTACGACGTCCTAGGAGTCTCGATCAACGCTACTTTCGAGGAAATAGATCGCGCTTACCTATATCGTCAGCGAACCATTGAGGAAAACCCTAATTTCGCCGGCGACCCGGCCGCGTCTGCGTTTATGAGTCTAGTGCGGATCGCTCACTTCGTACTAAGTGATCCCGAGTTCAGGGCTGATTACGACCGACACTATTTCCTTATGCGTTCAAGATTCGCTGAAGAAGAACGAGCGCGCCAAGAAACAGCCCGACGTGAATTCGAACGTCAAGAACAGGAGAGACAGCGAGAACAAGCACGACGCGAAGCCAAAATACGCCGCCAAAAACAAGAAGCAAAACGACGCGAACAAGCCCGACGCGAGGCCGAAATACACCGTCAAAAACAAGAAGCAGAACGACGCGAACGAGAGGCGAGGGAACGGCGCATACGGGAGGAACACGAACGGACGCAACGAGTGGCGAGGGAACGACGCATACGGGAAGAACGCGAACGTACGCAACGGGAAAAACGACGTGTTGAGGCGGAAATGAGGCGCGAGGAACAGGAACGGCGCGAACGGAAACAACAGGAAGCGGAGGAGGAGCGGCGACGCGAAACTGAAACGAGAAAGCGCGAAGAGTCACGACGATTTACCGCGGAATTTCGAACCCGGGAACAGACGCGTAACAGGCGCGCGCGTCAACACGATACAAATCAAACGGACGGTCCGAACTATCGCCCGCCGGGGCCTCCGAGTGGCGATGCCACCAGTCAGAAAAGTGGGCCCAATGCCAGGATATTGGTCTTCCTGATCCTGTTCGTAGTTCTAGCTGTCGGTGCGTCGTTGATCGTGAGTTATTGGCCCGATGAAGTGGATACACCATTGCCAACGGCCACTCCGAGACCGTTGTTGGCCCCGCCTGACCAGCCACGATTGAACCCGACGATATCGATCGACATGGCACGAAACGGCCAACACGGATTTGAGAGAATTGCGAATATTCGATTCAGCGATCTGGCTCGCGGAAGTGCTCGATATTATTATTTGGTCTCCGTCTTTGACAGCCGTTGCGTCGGGGCGGGAATGGGTGAACTCATTGCTATTGGATCAACCGAAGAGAGCCATGTCGGTAGGGAGGTAAGGGTACCGGCTTCCTGCCCACCGGGTACTCATGACTTCAATGTAAAGCTTTATCGCGACGCCACCCTAATAGCAGAGCGACAAATAGTTTTCGGTGTGGCCGCACCAATCCCGACTCCTACAACCTCGCCTACCCAAACACCAAAACCAACCCCAACAGCGACCCCCGCGCTAGTGCGATTACCAATCCCTACTTTCACTCCTACTCCGGCACCAACGACCACGCACACACCTACGCCGAAACCGACACCGACCGCAACCCGCACAGCTACGTCAACATCGACTCCGAAACCAACTGAAACACCGTTACCCACTCCAACACAAACCCACACCCCGAGCCCATCACCGAGTCCCGCGCCAACCGCAACACCTACTGCGACTCCAACGCCCATCAGATACGTCGCCATCAGCAGCGGTTCATGGCACGCTTGTGCGTTGCGCGAAGATGGGTCCATCGATTGTTGGCCGAATGACGGAGAGTTTGCACACGACCACGGCCAGACCGTGCCTCCAGCAGACAGAGGGTTCGTCTCGATAACCAGCGGGCGTTACCATTCATGCGCACTGCGCGAAAACGGTACGACCGCATGTTGGGGGAACACAGATCAAGGCCAGGTTAACGCGCCCAAGAGCGAAGTTTTTGTATCCATTGGCAGCGGCGTATCGGCTCTCCATACTTGCGGTTTGCGTCAAGACGGGACGATAACGTGTTGGGGATCAATTGGCGGTTTGTACGATTTCGGTCAGGCATCACCCCCGTCGATACAGAGTTTCTCGGCCGTAAGTGCCGGTTTCTCTAACACTTGCGCGATCCGCCGAACCGGGGGACCCGTGTGTTGGGGAGTCGAAAACGGACAATTCGATTTCGGTCAAGCTTCACCGCCACACGACCACGCTCATGCCTTTCTCGCGATTAGTAGCGGTTGGTCACACGCTTGCGCCTTGCGCGATGACGGATCACCTGTTTGTTGGGGCGCTGGCGACTCCCAATACGACTATGGTCAATCTTCACCATCACCCAATGAACGATTTAATGCCATCAGCAGTGGCGTCAACCACACTTGCGCGCTTCGAGTAGACGGTACGCCAGTTTGCTGGGGGGCGAATGAGAGCCAGGTCGATCACGGACAAGCTTCGCCTCCAGTCGGAGAAACGCTGAAATCAATCAGTAGCGGCCGCGATCATACTTGCGGTCTCCGACAGGACGGTAACGTGATCTGTTGGGGTGCGCTGAAACTCGCCACCTTCCAATCAGATCAAACCTCGTCAAACGAGTTTGGCGACGAACGCGTGTCAACATCGACTCCAGTTGCGACCGTCGCGGCGGTAATCAACCCCACAGTTAGTCCGACCCCAACCGGTCCATCAACTCATGTTCCGACCGCAACCCCTACCCCTCTCCCCACACCTACCAATACTGCTGTACCTACGGCGATTTCTACACCTAACACACAGCTAACCCTCGCCGATGTTGTCGAGCAAGTTAGAGCAGGGGTAGTGCGAATCGAAGGTACAACTAGCTCCGGGTCTGGATTCGTCGTCGATGGTGCGGGTTACATCCTCACGAACGAACACGTGATAAACGGACAGTCGCGCCTCACCGTCGTCTTCGATAGCGGCGCGCGACTCGCGGCACGCGTCATCGCATCCGACGCAACACGGGACATTGCGTTGCTCAAAATCACTCCATCGCGCATTCTCACCGTGCTTCCATTCGCAACTTCCGTCCGTGAGGGTGAAGAGGTTGTAGCACTGGGATATCCATTGGAGAGTCTTGGCCTTGGTGAGAGTATGACCATCACCAAAGGCATCATTTCGTCGTTAAGACTGATCCGTGGCGTTGCATCTATCCAGACCGACGCGGCGCTCAACCCCGGCAACAGCGGGGGGCCATTGGTCAACGCTGAAGGCGAAGTCGTCGGCATGAACACATCAGCATACAGCGGAGATGTAGCGCAAGGTATTGGCTTCGCCATCAAATTTAATGTTCTGTCAAGCCGGCTTACAGCGATGAAAGCTGGTCAATCATCCCCTCCGACGCCTGTGCCGACTCCGGGTGTGGTGACGACGCAGACATCGAGTTACGTATTTGGTCCTGAGAGCGGATCAATCGAATTCAACCCTAATTTCATCGCGCAGCACCAGTCACAAACCCCAGTGACAAACGGAATTATCGAGGCGCGTTTTTTCAATCCATACTCACCACAAGTCGGCTCTTGGAGTAATGGATTTATTTTCCGCGGCAACTACAGCGGCGAATTCCATGTAGTCGTGCTTCACAGCGACGGCAGCTGGTATCACTATTTGCGTTCAGACGCGAGTGTTGACGATCTGAATCTGGCTGCGGAATATTCTAACCACATCATCACGACAGCAGGCGGTAGCAATCACATACGCATAATCACAAATGGTTCCGAAGGATGGCTGTTTATTAACGACGCGTATGTGGCCAACCTAGATTTGAGCGGCTTGACTGGTGAAGGCACAGTATCGGCAGTAGGTTCGTATTTCCAAGACGACGGAATTGCGGGAAAATCGACACGCTTCGAAGACTTCACAATCCGCAGATTGTCCATTGCGTTTGGTCCCCGTGACGGCAACATCGAACACAAAATACACAATACGGGCTTCATCGATACTTTTGACTCCCGTGTATCGCTTTCAGATGGGGTCGTTGAGGCGACCTTCATCAATCCTTACGCTTCATCGCTAGGAGATTGGAGCAATGGTTTCTTGATACGGAGCGGTAGAGGCAACGAGTTTCACGCCATCTTGATCGAAGAGAACGGAACATGGCACCATCACCTACGACTAGGCGATACTGATGCGACCGAAAGGTTAGATGAGCAGTATTCTTCTCATATCTCCACGGCTAGTCTGAGCAGCAACCACATCCGAATCATCGCCCTTGGAGACGAAGGCTGGTTGTTCATCAACGGCGTTTATATTGACAAACTCGATCTCAGCAGATGGACCGAATCTGGGCAATTTTCCGCCGTAACCAACTACTTCTCCGGTGACGGCATCACCGGCTATTCCACGCGCTTCGAGAACTTCACGATCTGGTCGGCGGACGGTCCATAGAACATTCCCCGCTTGGTATTCGACCAGTCCAAGATCTCCGGAATATCCGAAGTATCGATCTCGTCGTCAGGCATGTTCCGCAACCGCTCCAAATCAGCCTTCTGTTGCTCCGTCAGTTCGATTTTTCGCCGTTTTACTTTCATTCGTTAAGCACTGGCAGGCCAGATTTCAGATCGTTTTTGTGCCTTCAAGCAACCGCCAACACGCGCCGCCCAAAATCATGCACCAACGGGCGATCTGCATCACGCTCCCAATCTTCCATCGAGTCGTGGTAGAAGTGGCGGTGGAACTTTTCGGCGCCTTGCGATACGTCGCCGCGCGCAAACTCGCTATCCGAGACTGCGAGGAAGTCTCTCGCTACTTGCCGTTGTTCGGCGGATTGCATTGTAGTCGCAACCATATAGCCGATCCCTCGCCTCTGTCATCTTATTCGATGGTTCACCCACGCTTACAACTTACCCCCATGCCAGCACCCCACCTGCGGAAAGACCCGACTCCTCTCGGCCCGAGCCTCACATAATCCCCGAATGTCTTCGAGATGATCCACCATGTGGCGGCGCATCACCGGCGCGATCATCATTCGCGCCAATATCCATCCGATGACGGGCGTCTTGACTGCGAACCGGCTCTCGTACGTCATCTCGGTGCATCCGTCGCGGGCTTCCAATGCGAAGGCATCCTCCAGGAGATTCAGCGCAAATATCGACTTGTCCTCATACCCCTCGGCCAGCCAAAAATCGATCCTTTCCGGTTCGGTCAGTTGCACCCACTCGACGCTCCGCACCACATGCGTCTTTTTTCGAATCTTCAACGGCGTGTGAAATTCGACCAACTTCCGATCTCCATGATCCTCCATCACTTCGGACCCATAGCCGTCGAGCCCCATGTTACCGTAGGCCGTCAAGACCTGATAGACCAAGCGCCTGTCAGCTTGGATATGGACGCTTCGCGGCTCTAGGGTTATGGGTTTCACGATCAGAAAACCATTACATCTGAGACATCTCGCGCTGCATCTGCGCTAAGCCCATCGGTCCGAGCTCCAACGCGCGGTTGTGCCAGTCTTTCAAATCGAATGAGGTTCCCTGTACTTCGCGTGCCCGCTGACGAGCCTCTAACCAGACGCGTTCGCCTACTTTGTATGAAATCGCTTGACCCGGGATGCCGAGGTAGCGATCGATTTCGCTGGCGACGAACTCCGGCGGGAAATGCACTCGGTCGCGCATGAACTCTAACGCCAGGTCGGGAGTCCAAACCTCGCCCGGGTGGTATTCGGAATCGTCCGGAATCCGCTTTTCGAGGTGCATCCCGATGTCGATGATGACGCGCACCGACCGCAAGGCCTGAGCGTCCAGCATTCCCATGTAGTAGTCGGGATTTTCCAGATAGCCAAGCTCATGCATCAACCTCTCGGCATAGAGCGCCCATCCCTCGACGTATCCCGAGGTCCCTGCCAGCAATCGCTGATATCGCGAGAGCTGGTCCGACAATGTCATCGTCGTAGCGATCTGGAAGTGGTGCCCAGGCACACCTTCGTGATATGCGATCGAAACCTCTCGCCATAACGGGAAAGAGGTCTTGCCGCCCGTTGGATACCAAGTCCGACCCGGCCTCGAAAAATCCTCCGATGGGCCGGTGTAGTACATCGCCAAAGCTCCACCGGGCGGAGCGATCATTGCCTCGATGTTCTTAACGGGGCCCGCAATGTCGAAATGCGTGCCGTTCATGTCCTCGATGGTGGCGTCTTGGAGGTCCTGCATCCAGTCTCTGAACTCGTCCACACCGTCGATCGCACGCTTCCGGTCGCTCTCCAAAATCTCGACTGCTTCGTTAATCGACGACCCCGACTTGATCTGGTCGGCGGCTTTTCGCATCTCCGACTGCACCCAACGCAGCTGTTCCCAACCCCACTCGTAGGTCTCGTCGAAGTCCAAATCGATGCCGTTGTACGACCTCGATGTCAAGGCGTAATGCTCTCGGCCGACCGCGTCGCCCTTACGCGCTGCGGGCAGATAATCCTTTCGCAGATACCCCGCGAAATTCGAGTACGCGGCATTCGCCAAAGTCGCAGCATCCGCCAACCGACGCTCCAAAGATTCGCTCACCTCATCCGACGAACCAGCAGATTTCGCGATTCCGTCGAAAAACGGAAACGTATCTCCCTGCCCTAACCAAGTCTCAATCTGTTCGATGCAACCTGAGGTTTGCCGTTTCGACGTCGTCAATCCTTTGCCCCTGCCCTCGTCGAGCGTAATCCGATAAGTCGCAATCGAATCGGCGATGCCTTCCATCCTCGAAGCAATGTTTTCCCAATCTGCCGTCGAAGACCGAGGCATCAAATCGAAAATCTGCCGCAACGACTGAACCGGCGAATGAAGGATATTCATCCCCGAATAGTGCAGTCCGGCGGAATGTTGATCAATCGACCGCGTCATCTCCTCCTGCACCGTCTCGCTGCATCTGCGTTCACGCACCGAGTCGGGCGACTCTTCCTTGATCCGTCTCAACACATCGCGTTCCGCGGCGTCCGATCGCTCTGATGCTTCCGGCGAGTAGTCCGGCATCAGATGGTCATAACCCGGCACGCCTAGATACGTCGCCACAATCGGATCCAGCTCCGCTAGCGTATCGACGAACCCGTCAGCTATTTCGTAGATCTTCGACATTCCTGCCCTTTCTTAACCCTGATCAACCAAGTGATATCGGAAACCACCAAGACGGAACTCGCCATCTTCAATTGTTATCGTCTCCCCGGCACCGCGGTTGCCCAAGACTTTGAACGACCCGCCTGAAACCAACCTCGCAGTTGCTGGAGCATGCAAGAGATACGGCGACGCCTCGTGCCCGCTGAACCTCAACTCTTCGTTGGATACTGCAGTAATCCGCATCCAAAAACCCGGCTCGGTGAAATACACACCCTCGAACTCTCGCAAATCCGAAGCCTCGTCAGACGCCGGTGCCTCGTGATGCGGCTCCGGCGAAACCGGTGGTATCTCGTCCCAGTCTTGAATGACGGCGTCTAGGATCGTGGTTGCTAAAGAGGCGGAGATTGGATTCGGCCAGAGATTTGTCAGAACAATCACGCCAGTCTGGTACGGAGCGTGAAACATCGTCTGCGTCCCAAACCCGTGGATTCCTCCGCCGTGCCCGTGATACACGTTGTCGCCTGATCTCGTCGCGCGCCAACCCACGCACTGCCCAACGTTCCAACCTCCATCGAGATACGCCGGATGCAGCATCTCTCGGCGGGTACTTGCACCGATCAGCCGCGGTCCCGCGTCAGACTCCGTCCTCATGATGTGCGCCAACCATTTCTTCAGATCGGCGACGTTGGTCATCATCTGCCCTGCCGACGCGATCCCATTCAAATCGCAGTACGGTGCCACGCGCAGATCTTCGGATCCTGGCGCTGGCTGACTGTACCCGACGACGCGATTCGCGTCTGCGATTTCGTCGTTGTCAAAGGTCGTCTCTCCCATTGCGAGCGGTGTCAATATCTCCGATTGCACGAATCGTTCGTACGACTGGCCAGACAATCTGCTGACCACCTCACCGAGGAAACCGTACGCCATGTTGGAGTATTTCCAAGCGCTGTCGGGCGGAATGACCATCTGGACCTCATCAATGCGATCCAGCATGGTCTGCATCGTGGGGAAGGACGGCGCGTCCCAATCGGTTGCTGGATGCTCGGTCGTTAGGCCCGCATAGTGCGCGGTCATGCGTCGCAACGTCACGTCCTCAAGGTCGCCGGCAATGCCTGCCGCCGACGTGAATTCGGGGATGTACAGAAGCAAGGGGTCGTCTAGAGACAGCATCGACGACTGTTGCAGGATCATCAACGCTGTCGCCGTAACCGTCTTGGTGTTCGAGGCGACTCTGAAGATACTGTGCTCATTCGGAGCTGTTCCGTTGCCGATCTCCGTCTCGCCGAATCCCTGAAACCACGCTAGTTCCGAGCCGCATACGATGCCCACTGCTATCCCTGGAACGTTGTGAGCGGAACGCACATCTTCGATGTAATCGGACCACATCTGGATCTTGGGGTTGGCATCTGAATTGGACATGTTCACAAGGTCGCGTATTGACGATTCTTTTTGGGGTCGGCGGGTTAATATCACCAACACTGAATACTAATTCTCGAAACGCAGGTTACCGTGTCGATGAAGATTGCCGAAGCCCAGATCGATGTCATCGAGTTCGATGTCCCACGCCTAAGCATCAATGACGCCCGCGGTGGCATGGGAGGCAAGCTGACCGCGGGAGTGTTGCGCCTTTTCACCGACACCGGCGTGGAGGGCAACGCACACATCGGCGACCGCGGCGGTGGCGGCGCATCGACGATCAACTCGTTCCGATCGGCGTTCGGTGATCGACTCGTTGGAATGAATGTCGCTGACCGCGAATGGCTTTGGCACCAATTGCCATGTCTCGCCGGGCATGGCGCGTCGATCCACGCGCTTTGGTCTCACGTCGATGTCGCCATGTGGGACGCTGCGGGAAAATCCGCCGGCATGCCGGTCCACGAAATGCTAGGCACGGCGCGACGCACGACCGAGGTCTACGCGACGTATCCGCCGCGCAACTCCACCGTCGACGGTTACGTCGCGGAAGCAGCACAACTGGCTGAGCAGGGATTTCGTGCCTACAAAATCCATCCCGGCGCGATGCCTACTTACGAAGTTATTCAGATGGTCGGCGCGGTGCGACGCGAAGTTGGCGACGAGATGCGGCTGATGCTCGATCCCAACCATGGCTACGACCTACGCAAGGCCTTGAAGATCGGGCGTGCCCTTGACGAAAACGACTTCTACTGGTTCGAAGATCCGGTACCGTGGGAGGACTTCCGCTCCGTGCAAATCCTGTCCCAGGCATTGGCAACGCCATTAAACATGAGCGACTCGGCACCCTTCCTGTTCAAAGACGCCGCACGCGCGCTCGAACAGGGATGGCCGCGGTTGCTTCGTGGCACTGTACGGAAGATCGGCATCACGGGCTTGAAGAAGCAGTGCGGAATGGCCGAAGGTTTCAACGTCAACTGCGAGATCGGAACCGCGGGAAATTCGCTGATGAACGCAGGAAATCTGAACGTCATCATGTCGGTGTTGAATTGCGATTTCTACGAGTACTGGATGCCTTTGGAGGCTCAACAGTTCGGCCTGAAGCATGAGATTCTGGTCAATGCCGATGGCGCCTTGACTGCGCCTGAAACGCCGGGACTTGGTTTTGAACTGGATGAAGAATTCGTCAGTAACCATCGCGTCGCAACATTCGCACTTTAGATGCGCGTCGGAATCGATTTCAACGATAATGGCACTCAACGACTAACTGAACCGACACAAACTAAAAGGTCAGTCCTTCATGATGGATTACAGCAGCGGCGAAAAAATCCTCGAGAGCTTGGGTGTTGTGCCGCTTATCAACGCCGGCGGTCCGGTCACACGGTTCTCAGGGACCCGGCCCAGAGCAGAAGCTATGAACGCCATGATGGCGATGGTGGATCCATTCGTCGAGTTGCACGAACTGATCGATGCGGCGGGCAAACGGATCGCCGAGATCATTGGCGTTCCCGCGGCCACCGTGACGAGCGGTGCCTCAGGCGGTCTTACTGTCCAGACCGCGGCGGCGATGGCTAAGGATGATCCCGAACTCATCTTCCAACTTCCAATTTCTGATGACATTCCCAACGAGTTGATCATCCAACGAAACCACCGTTTCGGCTACGACCATCTGTACCTAACGCCGGGAGCTCGTTTCGTTGAAATTGGTTCCAAAGGTGGTTGCACCGCGGAGGAGGTTGAACGCGCCATCACAGACAAGACGGCGGCGATCATCCACCTCGAATCGCCCTACAGCGGCGACAACGTGTTACCGATCGAAACGCTGGTAGACATCGCTCACACCAAAGGCCTCCCGCTCTTGTGCGACGCCGCTTCCCGTCTGCCTCCGCGCGAAAACCTGACAAAGTTCGTGGAGGCCGGTGCGGATCTGGTCTCTTTCTCCGGGGGCAAAGGCATCCGCGGTCCGCAGGCTACCGGCCTCTTGCTCGGCAGCGAGGAGTGGATCAAGTACGCGAAGCTGAACAACGCACCCAATGCGACGGTTGCCCGAGCTCAGAAGGTGTCGAAGGAATCGATTATCGGCATAATGGCCGCGGTTGAAGCCTTCATCAACGAAGATGAGGAAGTGGAAAACCGGCGATACACGAGATTGATGCAGTCGGTGGTGGATCAGATCATTGAGATACCCGGCGTCGACGCCGAAGTGGTTCACGACTACAACCACTACATACCTCACGCGGTGATCAAGTTGAACGACGCGTGGCGGGGTCCGCCCAAGAGTGTTATCGGTGAGCGCATGTTGAAAGCTCCGAACCGCATCATGATCCTTTCATTCCTCGAGGAAATCCCCGATTTCTGGGTTGATCCATTGAACCTCTCCGATGAAGAGGTTCAGATCGTTGCAGATAAGTTGCGGCGAGTACTTTTGGATGCATCGAACGAGCAATAGAAGCCAACTGGGAGCAGGCATTGGTCTGCCAACATGAGGAGACGTAAAAAATGAGCCCCAAACTACAAGGCAAACACGCGTTCATGCAGATGCTCCGCGCAGAGGGGGTTCGTTACATCTTCGGCAACCCTGGCACTAGCGAGGCGCCGTTCATCGGGATTCTGCACGAGTATCCCGATCTCGAGTATCTGATGGTCGTCCAGGAAGGTGTCGCTATCGGAATGGCTGAGGGCTATGCGAGGGCGAGCGGTGAGGTCGGCTTTGTGAGCCTTCACATCGATAATGGTCTTGCCAACGGTTTCAGCTTGATGATCGACCAAAAGCGAACCGGTTCCCCGGTAGTGATTACCGCGGGAAACAAGGACATACGTCACGAGGCGAATGTCCGTAGCGACCTCGCTGAAATGGCTGCGCCGTTCGCGAAGTGGAGCGCCGAGATTACGCATCCCGAACAGGTTCCGTCGATAATGCGCCGGGCTTTCCAAGAAGCGCGCACTCCTCCGACCGGTCCGGTCTTCGTCGCATTGTCTGGTAACGCGATGGATGAATTCGCAGACATCGCGACCGAACCTTCGAGCGCGATCCACGGCGAACCGAGGCCGGAACCCGCGGCCGTTGAGTCAGCATCCAAAGTCTTGGCCAACGCGTCAAACCCATTGATGATCGTCGGCGACGGAGTTTACTCCAGCGGGGCGGTTGAAGCCGCCGCGTCTCTCGCAGACACTATCGGCACGCGCGTCTATGGCCACGTTGGGGGTCACATGCCCTTCCCAACCGATCATCCGCTTTGGTCCGGCGCGATTTCGTTCAGGTCGGAGGAAGGACTAGCAGCCGTAAACAACGCCGACGTAATCCTTGCCGTAGGATGCCCGGTGTTTGAAGACTTCTTCTACCGATCGGGCAATTTTGTCGGACCTGAGACCACGTTAATTCATATCGACGCGGATGCAAGTCAGATCGGGCGCAAAGAGCCGACGGACATCGGCATTTGGGCTTCTCCGCTCCACGCAATGGCGGAAATCGAGATCGACGTCAGTAGGCGAATGACTGACGAATCGGTCGAAGCAGCGGAGCTCCGAGCCGAGAAGGTCGCGGCTGAAAACGAAGCTCGCAATGCAGCGTTCGAGGAATTGGCGGCGAGTGGATGGGACCGATCGCCGATCTCAACCGCGGCATTTGGTAAAGCGCTTGGTGACGCGATACCCCGCGGTGCAAACGTGTTCAGCGACGCAATCTCTTCGACTGGCATGGTCCACCAAGGTTTAGCGCATCGAAGCGACATCAACATGATGGGTGCACGGGGCGGTGCGATCGGTTGGGGCATCGGAGCCACCATGGGCATGAAGCTCGCGAATCCGGAGAATCCGACTATCGGCATCGTCGGCGACGGCAGTGCGATGATGACGGTTCAAGGCCTTTGGACTGCGGTCAACTACGACATCCCAGTTACTTACGTGATTTGTAACAATGCGGCCTATCGCATCTTGAAGGTGAATATGAACGTATATCACACCATCAATGAGATGCCGCCGCCTGAGATCTACAACGCGATGGACTTTACGACACCATTCGATTTCAAAGCGCAAGCAGAAGCTTATGGTGGATTGGGCATTCGCGTTGAGCGCGCCGAAGACATCAAGCCCGCAATCGACCAAGCTGTCGCATCAGGTAGACCTGCGTGCGTCGATGTAGTTTTGGACGGATCAGTTTAATGGTTGGATTTGAAGGTCTGATCGATTGATGGTTGATGCTCGCGACACCCGAGAACTCATTCGATCATCACTGAGAAACGCCGCCGTCTATGGTTTTTTGGCGGACGAATCCGACGATCCAGTACTGATTCGCGACTTCGAAAGGCTTCAGGAAGTCCAAACCGAGATCGCAATGCGATTGTCGGATTCGAGCTCGTCTGACTTCCCCGAGCATCGAATCGGTAGATATTCGATCTCGATGGGGTTGTTCAAACTCGCGACGAAGTTTTTCAATTCGGCGCGCATCTCAGGATTTTTCCGGGGTCATTTCCGCCGAACGTTGAGCACGTCAAGTGATGAATTCCTCCGCCGCGACCTTCGCGATGAAGCGGTGGAGAGTATGGAGATATTGGATCGGCTATCACACGAGACCACATCTGAAGGGAAACACGTAGAGCACGGTTCTTTGGCGACGCGTTCGGGTGCGTTGCGCGCCGCGGTGCTAGGCCTCAACGACGGACTGGTGTCAAACACAACCCTTACTCTTGGCGTGGCCGCTGGTGCGTCCGATCCTGGCATCGTGGTGTTGGCGGGTGTCGCGGGTTTAGTAGGCGGCGCGTTGTCGATGGCTGCCGGTGAGTATGTGTCAGTAGTTTCGCAACGCGAGTTTAACGAGAACTTGGTTAGATGGGAAAGAGTCGAGTTGCTCCTGTGGCACGATGAGGAAGAGGAGGAGCTTGTGGAGATTCTCAATGCCAAGGGTCTGTCCCTCGAAGAATCGAAGTCCGCGGCGGCGCGGATCATGAGTAATCCCGACACAGCCCTGGACATGCACGTGCGTGAAGAGCTTGGGATCGACCTTGATGATCTCGGCGGTTCGCCAACGGTTGCCGCAATTAGCTCGTTGGTCGCGTTTGCTGGCGGGGCGTTTGTGCCGTTGCTACCTTATCTGATCGGATTTGGCGGCACGACTTCGACGATTATTAGCGCGGGCGCTTCTGCGTCAGCGCTTGCATTGGTCGGGGGAAGTTTGGGTTGGATGTCAGGGAGCGGGAAGATTTACGGCGCACTCAGGATGCTTGCGGTCGGATTAGTCGCTGGAGCGATTACCTATGGATTAGGTTCGCTGGTTGGCCAGCAACTGGGTTGAAGGCCTGAACCGTCGCGTCGGACATTGCGCGGTCGGAATCCGGGCCGAAAATCGAACGCGTCGGTGTTGGCAAGCCGCAGGCGCTAAGAATTCGTGCGCCTTCTCCTGCGCATGGGTTTGTCCAAAACTGAGAACATGACCCGCAAGTTATCTTCGTCGATGACCGCGTGGACATTTTTCCCGACGACTTTGGCTGCCTTTTGCACCTGTAACTTTACGTTGGCCGGATTCCTTCCGCGAGTGTATCCAATCGCTTTGGCTTCACCGACGTTCATCTTTGCTAAGGCGTCGATCAGCGCCACCATCTCCGGGGCGCGCGATGCTGCCGAGTATCTGTGGTTTGTCTCCCAAACTTCTTGCACTTCTCTCAACGATACGTTTTCGATTTGCATGTTTACCCCATTGCTCGCTAAACTCAAGCGCTCACGCAATTTTACACTCGCCAAAGCTTCATCGAAAATGCTGACCATAGAAGTTCACATTACCGATGACGATTTATGGACGATTTCGGCGGATCCTTTTCAATGGAGTAACCGATATTCGTTTGCGTCCGTATTCTAGCGATATCTGATTAATTGTTCCTTTTTGGAATCCATTGACCGGTCGCACACAACTCCACCGATTCAAGAAATCAATCCAAGGGAAGTCAAACACGATATTACCAAGTTTGCCCCTTCTCCGGCAGATGAATTTGCGTCGACCACGACCTCGGCCGCATCGTCCGTGTTATTCGAACCTTCGCGTCTTACAGAAAGGACGAGGCTGTCACTTGCATCGACATCCCGTGCATGCCCGTTCGCTTCGCCTGAGCCGTCCCGCGACACGGATATTACAGCACCACCATTCCTGGTGACTTCGCGGGCCACAAGATTGACAGTGTCGGTCGCGAGCGCCAGATCATCCAAAAACGTAACCGGCCTTGACCCCTCTTCCAACAGAATCTCGACGATTGCATTTCCCAAAGACGAATCCGCGTCTGGGGACCCACCTGCAATCCGAACCATAAAACCCCGTTCACTCAACGTTGGATAAGAGGAGCGTAGTTCACGGATCACGCTAGGATATGAGAACCACTCTGGAATCTCGGCGCCGCTTTGGAGCCGGTCGCGCAGATCGGTTCCCGAGAGATTCATGACTGCAGAATCATCGCTGAGTTCATCGCGGGTCACGTATCGATCGGTCGCGCCGTCATATACGACTTCATTGAATGTAACGACTTCGATGCCGAGTTCATCCCGATACTTCTCGACCATAGTCTGGGCATCGTACGGGCCATAAAACGGTTTGCCGTCGCGATCATTTCCAGGGCCGGCGTGATCTCTGCCGACGATGAAATGCGTGCAACCGTAGTTCTTTCGCACGATCGCGTGCCAAACGGCCTCCCTAGGACCACCCATTCGCATGGCAAGCTGCAACAGGCTAAGCGTTGCGGAGTTCTCTTCATATCCTTCGAGCACCGCGCGGTAACACCGCACGCGAGTGTGGTACTCGACATCACCCGGTTTCGTCAAGCCAACTACTGGATGGACCAACAGGTTTGCCTGCACTTGCTCGGCGGCCCGGCGTGTCAGTTCAACGTGGGCGCGATGCATCGGATTACGCGTCTGGAACGCCACGATACGAGACCATCCGAGCGTTTCAAACTCGGCTCGAAGCTGCGCCGGGGTGTGGCGCGAACCTGCGTAGGTGTGATGTTGCGAAGCTCTCGCGCCCTCTAGTGACCCGCCGACGTAGTATTCGGCGGTCTGGTTCATCAAAGCGTTGACGCCAGGGTGGAATTCATCTTTGGTGCCGAAAACCTTCGCGGCTTCGTCAGCTTTGTCTGGCACCCATACATCACCGACGTTCAAGACGGCGATCAGAACCCCCTCCGGGTGCATTAGAGCCAACCGATCACCGGCCGCAAGAGTGGTTGCGATTTCGGCCGGAAGGTCCAACATTATTGGCAATGGCCACAACGTTCCATCCGAAAGTCGCATGTCGTCGCGGACGCCCTCGTAGTCTTCACGCCCCAGAAACCCAGTCAGCGGCGAAAACGCTCCAGTGAGCAGTTGTTCAATGTCGCAAAGTTGACGTGGCGTGAGAACCCACTTCGGCAAGTCAGCGACCTCTGCGTCCAGTTCAGCAAGGCGTGCTTCATCGACTAGCAGGTCGACCAAAACACCGCCATGAGGTTCGATCAAATGGTTTTCGTGAGAAACTGCTTCTTTTTGCATTTAATTTTTCTAGCTTTCGGTTGCTTTCGCACTGGTATTTAGGCATAGTCACGGCGATATTTCAATCGCTTTGACCTCGTTTCGCCCATTCGGAATTTTCGAACATGTTGAGCCCTGGGTCTGCGATGACTCCGGCGTCGGTGTAGTTCGGCTTTTGTGAGCGAATGAAATCTTCGTTCAGTTCGATTCCCCAACCCGGTTTGTCGGGTATCGGAAAATAACCATCAATTACTTCCGGATAGTTGGATCCGGCATTTTTCACGTGTGGGTCTGCAAAATCGTTGAAATGTTCAAGTATTTTGACGTTTCTTAGCGTCAAGCAGAGGTGAAGGGCCGCCATTGTCGAGACGATGCCACCCACATTGTGCGGAGCCACCATGATCGAGTAGCTCTCGGCCGTGGAAGCGATTTTCTTGACCTCTAAGACGCCACCGCACTGCGTGATGTCTGGTTGAATAACGTCGACGGTTTGTGCACCCCAGATCTCGCGAAATTCGGGAGCGCCGTACAGACGTTCGCCCGTTGCGATCGGCAGGCTAGTATGCTGTCGAACCGATTTGAGCGCCGGGATGTCCCCTGGTCGGACGGGTTCCTCGATCCAGCCGATATTGAATCGTTCGATGTGACGGGCGATCTCTCGGGCTTGATGGGGAGCGAAACGACCGTGCATCTCGATCATGATCTGCGCGTGGGTCCCAGCGACGGACGCGACTGATTCGATGAGATCGAGCGACTTGTAGAATTCGTTGCGCTCAAGTTCCAGATCGCCGTTCCCGAACGGGTCGAACTTCATCGCTCGATAACCGCGGTCGATGACGCGTTGGGCGGCGGCGGCGAATTGTTCCGGCTCACGTTCAACTGTGTACCACCCGTTTGCGTAGGCTTGGACGCGGTTCGCTACTTGTCCGCCGAGAAGTTTGTAGACGGGTTGATTGCAGGCTTTGCCAATGATGTCCCAAAAAGCCAGTTCAACCAATGCCAATCCGGTGTGGACTACTTCGCCGGCCTTCCCGAAGTCCAGCAGCGTCATCCGGCGATAGAGTGCTTCAATGTCGAATGGGTCGTGTCCAATGAAGTGGCGCTGGGCATCTCTCAGATACTCGGAAACGGTGTGGGTTTTGCCCAGCACTCTCGCCTCGCCGATGCCAGTGATGCCTTCGTCGGTTTCGACGATGCAGTATGTCAAATTGCGCCACGGCGTGCCCAGCACGACCGTTCGGAATCCAGTTGTCTTCATTTATGAGCCAGTCAGTTCTGAACTACAGACTCAGATAATTCTACAAATCATCGAGAATAGGTCTCAAACTGCGTTGCTGGTACAATTAATCGGTGCGACGCGGGAGTAACTCAGTGGTAGAGTGCCTGCCTTCCAAGCAGGGTGTCGCGGGTTCGAATCCCGTCTCCCGCTCCAGTCATCTCCACCGCGATTTCTAACCGCTTTGATGCGTCCGCGGAAGCACCCTTATAGTTGCGCCTTCCGTTGTCGTGAGTGCCCGATCGACCTCGCAGTGCGAATTCCTTAAGTACGCAAGGCCGATCGACTCGCCGTTTCTGCCGTCGCCCCCGATTGACGTAATCCAGCCCACGTTCCTGACACTGTCGTCGGAATGGATTCGTTCACCCGCTGTCATCTGCCCCTGATAAGATGCGTCGACTTTTTGGGTAATTCCGACTAAGGAACGTTGGACTTTGTCGTAGGTATCGAGGCGAGCTATCACTTCTTGTCCGACGTAGCAACCCTTGTCGAAATCTATGAGATGCATCAAACCGGCTTCGAGCGGGTTTACTTCTGTTGTCAATTCATTGCCGGCGATGGGCTCTCGATTCGCGATCCTGACGTGGCTGAAGAGTTCATCTGGTGCCGGACTCAACCCGGCGCGAGAAAGCCTGGAGACCACCTCATCCGCCGCTGCCAACTCGGCGATCACCAGCCATGACGTCGCCCCAGCGGCGTCGGTGCGCAGCGCCAACACCGTTCCGCATTCGGTTCCATCCATCCCGCGGATCGACCCGACTTCTGTGGAAGAAAAATCCAACTCTGGCAAAACTTCGCCGAGGACTTCAGACGCCTTGGGACCAAACACGTACCAACGCTTCGATCTGTCCGATTCATCGATGAGTTCTGCGTCCTCGATAATAGTGAACCGTTCTATTCCCTGCATCATCTCAGTCGCGTTTGGGGCGTCCGAAACCAGTAGCAATTCATTTTGCGATCGTTTCAGCACCCAGAGAACATCGATGATGCGTCCCTTTTCATTCGTGAGAATCGTTCGACGCGTCGATCCGTCGGCGAGATCGAGCAATGAATTTGTGGTCAGCCGATGCAGCAGATCGAGTGCGTCTGGACCGATATGTCGGAACGTTGACCCGAATTGCGGTTCGAAATATGCCGCTCCGCGCGTCGCAAAGGCGGAGAATGCTTTTTCGAGATTTGCCGCGTCACAGCGCGGCGTGGCGCTGCCCATTGCGGTGACTTCAAACGGCGAAAGAGTCGCCGCAACCGCAGGTGCGCTTGGCGTTAGGGTTGTGGAACTCGAATCCGCGCCCGTTCAACCCATCGGAAAAATCCAACACCGTTCCGGCCAGAAAGATGAAGGCGCGTTTAGGAATATAGATCTCGATACCGTTTTCGACGATTATCTTGTCGGTCTCTTCCGGCCCGTCAACCAGTTCAAGGACGTATTGGAGTCCTGAACAACCTCCGCCCTGCACCGCGATCTTGATCGCGCACTGCTCGCGGCCCGCTTTCAGAGCGAACTCCCTAGCTTTGGATGCTGCTTTCGGCGTCACTCGCACGGTGTTGATGGGTACCGTGCCTTGGTGTTCGGCGATAGTCATGGTGTTCGGATTCAACCTCTAGGAACAGGAAAATATCGTTCGCTAGTCGAGTCTTGAGCGTCGATTTTTGCGGTGAGGTTTCAGTAGAGCCCTTCACTCAACATAGAATCGAGACTGTCATCGGTACTCATCTTATATCAACCTAATTGGTCAGGAATTCCATCAGCACGAAGCTTGGAGACAGCGGTGAAACGTCGCTGCTCTACGGAGGCCGAGTCGCAAAATCGAGTCGGCGAGTGGAAGCAAGCGGCATTGGGGATGAAGCGGTCAGCGCCCTAGGTATGGCGCGGGCGTTATGCAATTCCGACTTCATCCACGACGCGCTGCTCGAAAACCAGCGGTTGATGTTTCTCGCAAACGCCGAACTTACGACAGATATTGCGCACCTTGATCAGCTGCACGAACACTTCCAGACCATCGGAAAAGAGCATGTTGATGATCTTGACGTTCTCTTGCGTCGATTGGAGGACGAGGTCGAACTGCCTCGAGCGTTCATTATCCCGGGCGCATCACAAAGATCGGCCGCACTTGATCTCGCCCGTTGCAAGGTTCGGGATTTGGAGCGCGCTGCGGTCGCCCTCTTCGACGACGAAATGATGAGAAATGAGCAGCTCTTGGTTTGGTTGAATCGTCTCTCAGATTGCATCTTCATGATGGCTCGATATGTTGATCGCGACTTGCCCACGGAGATTGTCACTGGCACGAGGCGTGGAAGTTGAACGAATTTCGTCTAGCCATCATCAACACTGGAGCGGCAAACATCCACAGCGTCGAAAAGGCGGTGCGCGTTGTCGGAGGAGATCCCGTAGTTACTACCTCGGCCGACGAAATATCTTCGGCCGATGCGGCAATTCTCCCTGGGGTCGGCGCGAACGACGCGGTGATGCAGCAACTCGTCGACCGCGAATTGATTGAGACGATACGGGACTTCGCGTCTTCGGGCAGGCCATTGCTGTGCGTGTGTCTAGGAATGCAGATCCTCTTCGAAAGCTCGGAAGAGGGCGACTTGCCAGGACTTGGGGTGCTGCGCGGTCGCGTGGTGCGGTTCCCTAGCGTCGCTGGCAGCTCCGACGGACGCCGATTGAAAGTCCCGCACATGGGTTGGAATAAAGTGCACTTTCGTGACGACGTGGTGGCGAGGCATCCTGTCTTCTCAGGCATAGAACAAGACTCGTATTTCTACTTCGTGCACTCCTATCACTGCGTTGCGGACGATGCGTCCAATGTCGCAGCTACGTCTCCACACGGTATAGAAGTTTGCGCGGCCGTAGTTCGTGACAATGTCGTGGGCACTCAATTCCACCCGGAAAAAAGCGGTCGGTCGGGTCTGGAGATCTACTCCAAGTTCCTGGCGTATGCGCGGCGGAGGCCATAAGCACCTGCTGCGCACGTGTATTGCCAATGCAAGTCATCCCTGCCATAGACATCCGAAATGGTCGTTGCGCACGCCTGTTTAAAGGCGATTACGCGCAAGAGACGGTGTTCGACAACGATCCGGTGGATGCAGCTCTTCGTTGGGTTGACATGGGTGCACAACGATTGCATGTGATCGACCTAGATGGTGCCAAAGATGGGCAACGAATCAACGCCGAAACCGTGGCCCGCGTCGCACGGTCGGTCGATGTGCCTATTCAGATGGGCGGCGGAATACGGAGCGTGGACGACGCGGATGCGGTATTGCAGATCGGTGTAAATATGGTCATCTTTGGCACTACAGCGGTCGAAGAACCCGACGCCGTTCAAGCGACCGCGGAAGCGTTCGGCAAAGAACGCGTCTGCGTTTCGGTTGATGCCAAAGACGGCGTGGTGCGGACACGAGGTTGGTTGAACGAGACATCGCTTCTTGCCTTGGATTTATTGGTCGAAATGTCCGAACGGCGCAAAATTCGGAACTTCATTTACACGGACACTGCTCGGGACGGGACGTTGTCCCATCCGAACTTCGACGCGGTGAGCGAGGTGGTGAGCGGGATAGAATATCCAGTTATGGTTGCAGGCGGAATCGCGACGGTTGAAGATGTCGTGCGGTTGCGTGATATCGGTGCCGCTGGCGCCATCACCGGAATGGCGATATACACCGGTTCCCTGAGTTTGGCCGACGCCATCAAATCGGTCGAACAAGCAATTTAACTAACGGCGAATCAACACTACTGACCAAAACGGACGTGAGAGAACCAAATTGACCACAAGACCCACCGCAAGCTGGCACACGTTCAACGACCATATCGATCCGCACGCCATTATCTCGCTGTTGCCCATTCACCGGTCGCAACACGTCGCGGTTTTGGGTGGCGACGTCAACGGCCTCACGATCCCGATCGCCAAGTATGTTTATGACGGCAACGTGATCGCGTTGGATAGCGACCAAAAGATCCTTGATGAACTCAACGTGGAAGTGCAACGAGTTCACCTTACCAACGTGGTTCTCACCCGTGTTGATGTGGATGACTTGACTGGGACAGAAATCGACACGGACGGGATCGTCGTAATTGATGCGTTGCACCAGACAACTAGCCCCGCACGGCTGTTTTCTTCGGTGGCGAAATTGCTGCCCGCCGGTGGGTGGATGCTAATCGCAGATTGGTTCTCGACTGATGCCCGAGGCGACAATGGTCCGGCAAAATCGAAGCGAGTTGACGCTGCGCGTGTCGATCGGTGGGCGTCGGAAAACGACATGACGCCGATCACTCGTCGGACGTTGGGTGTTCAACGATACGTACACGTCTATCGCAAACGCCGGGCTCCGTCGAACTAGCCGTTAGGCACCTTTCAGCGATCAGCAATGTTGACAAACCGGGTCATTCCTTGTCTAGACGTCGATCAGGGCAGAGTGGTTAAAGGCGTCAGTTTCGTAGACATTCGAGACGCTGGTGATCCGGCAGCGCTCGCGCACTTCTACGATTCTGAAGGCGCCGACGAGCTCGTGTTCTTGGATATCACGGCTTCATCCGACGCCCGCGACACGATGGTTGACGTAGTCGAGCGCGTGTCTGCGGAAGTCTTCATTCCGCTGACGGTTGGCGGGGGCATACGATCACGCGAAGACATGCGTCGCATGCTGGAAGCCGGTGCTGAGAAAGTTAGCGTCAATTCCGCCGCCTTGGCGAACCCGATGCTGATCGAGGAGTGCGCGGAAGAGTTTGGATCGCAGTGTGTGGTCCTGGCGATCGATGCCAAGAGGGTTAGAGAGCCCGCGATGCTCCAGCGATCTGATGGTAGCAGCGACATTGCTGAAGCGTTGTGGCAGGTCTACACTCATGGCGGCAGGAGAGCGACTGCAATTGATGTCATAAAGTGGGCGCGTATGGGCGCAGAACTCGGAGCTGGCGAGTTGCTCGTGACCAGCATGGACGCAGATGGGCAAAAAACGGGATATGATTGCGACTTACTCCGGACAATCTCATCACAGGTATCGATCCCTTTGATAGCGAGCGGCGGAGCTGGTACGCTAGACCACTTTGTGAAGGCGGTAACCGACGGCGGAGCCGACGCGGTATTGGCGGCTTCCCTGTTCCATTACGGAGATTTACGGATCCAAGACGTGAAATCTCACATGGCCGAGTCTGGGTTGCCCATGCGGCTGATCCATTGAACCGACTCAACGCGGGGAACAATGAAATGATTCAATTCGACGACCGGGGCCTCATAACGGCGGTGGTACAAGACGCGGGCACTCAAGAGGTTCTGATGGTCGCGCACATGAACCGCGAGGCGTTGATGCGCACCATTGCGGGGCCTCATGTTTGGTTCTACAGCCGCAGTCGAAAAACTTTGTGGGAAAAGGGTTCGACCTCGGGTGATTACCTAAACGTAGTCGACCTCAAATTGGACTGTGATGGCGATGCGTTGGTGGTGATGGTGGAGCCGGTTGGCGCGGCGTGTCACACCGGAGAGAAATCTTGCTTCCACCAGTCGGTTGATGCGGATAGCGAATCGACGCAACGAGTGGGACCGGGCATTCTTCTCGAATTGGCCGATGTCATCCATCAACGCGCCGTAGACATGCCCGAAGATTCCTACACGGCGAAGCTGCTTGCTTCGGGTACGTCGCGTGTCGCGCAGAAGGTCATTGAAGAAGCCGGCGAAACTGGATTGGCAGCAGCCGACGGCAGTCGCGAGTCGGTAGCTCCAGAGATGGCTGACCTGTTCTACAACTGCGTGACTCTTTTGGAGTCTGTAGGTGTCCCATTGGACGAAGTCTGGGCGGAACTGGCGCGACGCAGGCGATGACCCGACACGTTAAGTCGAGACGAATTTGAGGTTAGGGCCCGGTCTCAACACCAAAGGCGCGTTAACCAGCGAACTCTCGTTCATCCGTTTCGATCGCTGATTGCATCGCTGAAACTGCGATTTCGATCATCTCATCGTCCGGTTGCGCGGTCGTCAATTTCTGGAGCCACAGATTCGGTTGTCCAACCAGATCGGCGAACACATTTCCGCTGTGAGTGCCAGTGAAGCGGATGAATTCGTAACTTGCGGCTGCGATCAGCGGTATCAGGACGATCCTAGATCCGACGAGCATCCACAACTGCTCGCGGGGAACGAACATAAAAGCGATGATCGATACGACAACGACTGTCAACAGGAATGACGTGCCGCAGCGCGGGTGAGCAGGTGAAAATCTCCTGATCTCGCGAGGGATCAGCGGCAGACCGCGCTCATAAGCATGTATCGTCATGTGTTCGGCGCCGTGATAGCCGTACATTCGCTTGATGTCTTTCATCAGGCCGATTGCCCAGATGTAGACGAGGAAGATAACCAACCGCGCCCCGCCTTCAATCACGTTGGCTACGAAGTCCGACTGCTCTTCGAATGGTCTTGAGATGAACAGCGGCAATATGAAAAACAGGCCGATCCCGAACACGAACGCAACCGCCGTCATCAGTCCCATGCCCAAGGATCCGATTTCGGCATCATCATCTTCCCCGGCATCTCTGATTTGCTGATTGGCACCGATGGTATAGGCGCGCATACCGATTACAAGGGTTTCAATGAGAACCAAAATGCCGCGCACAAACGGTACACGGCGCAATTTCCCGTTTGCCCAACTTAGTAGCGGGATGTTTTCTTGGTGAATCGAACCGTCGGCGCGCCGGACCGAGACTGCGCAGGATCGAGCGCCGCGGATCATCACACCTTCGATGATCGCCTGCCCGCCGTACAACCGAGTTGGAACGTTGGTTTTTTCTAGATCGGACATGTCACGCGGGTCATCCCGATTTGAATAGCGCTTTGCATCAAGGTTGCGCCAGTTCGCAGCCAAGGCCTGATCGATCGGCTCAATTGCTGCTCTTATTTCGTCGGTTTACACCGAGGGGAGCAATTACTCCGCCATTGGCATACCGTAACGACGCATCAGTCGTTCGACGCGTCCTTCGGTGTCCACGATGCGCTGCTCGCCGGTCCAGAAGGGATGGCAAGAGCTACAGACCTCGACGCGAATCTCCTCTTTAGTGGAGCCAACGATCATGCCTTCAACGCCGCAAGCACAGACAACTCTGGCTTCAGGATGGTAAGTCGGGTGAATGTCGGTCTTCATTTCGCGATGTCCTAGTAATTCTGCGTATGCAATCTATGCCACGATCAAGTCGACGTTGATCCGCCGCTTGTTTTTCCTGGCAAAGTCGAACCGGACGGTCCCGTCAATCGTGGAGAAAAGCGTGTGATCGCGTCCCATCCCAACGTTGGCACCGGCAAAGAACCGCGTGCCACGTTGACGCACCAATATTGAACCTGCGGTGACCGTCTCGCCACCAAATGTTTTCACGCCTAGACGTCGGCCAGCGCTGTCTCGGCCGTTCCTAGATGTTCCCGAACCCTTCTTGTGTGCCATGATGCGGCCTCCGCGTTGAATGCCGGTCGATTAGACCTCGATGTCGGTAATCTCTAATGATGTGATGGATTGACGGTGACCCCGCTTGACGCGGTAGCGCGTTTTGTTCTTGTATTTGAAGACCGTCTTCTTGCGTTCTCTCCCGTGTGCAAGCACCTTCGCGATCACTTGGGCCCCTTCGATCATGGGCGTCCCGACCTCGACATCGCCGTCTATGCACGCCAGCAACACATCGTCAAGGGTGATCGTGTCTCCCTCGGGGTAGGGCAACTTTTCCACATCCAGCTGATCGCCGGTGCGAACCCGATATTGTTTGCCACCGGTGGCGATTATTGCGTAGTTTTCAGACATGTCTTTTCGGCACAGTTGGACGACGAATCGATAAGGAGTAACTCTACGATTTTACAACATCGACCCATCGGCGAAATCCAGATGCCGCGTCTTGTCGTTTTCAGTCGGCTAGCGCGGCGAAGCTGCTGCGGAAATAGAGCAATGGTTCGCCTTCGTTGATCCTAATGGCTTCAAGTTTGGCGATGAAGATCGTGTGATCGCCGGCTTCAACGGAATCAACGACCCGACAATCCATCGCTGTGAGAGATTCTGCGATAACCATCGACTCGCCCAACGGTTCAAAATCTGGTTTCGGCAAGGTCTTCCTGACCTCATCCGGCACCGTAAAGTGACGAGCTACACCTCGTTGTCGGTTGGTCAATACGCTGATTCCAAATCGACCGTTCTGTTTGACGAGGGGGTACGAGTTTCGTTCATGAGCGATCGTGATCAACGCTAGTGGCGGTTCAAGAGACACGCTCGTCACGCTGTTCGCGGTCATCCCGTGGACTCCGCCATCAGCTTCTATTGTGGAAATCACCGTCACGCCGGTCGCGAAATTCGACCATGCGCTTCGAAATAGATCCGCTGTGACTTCGGTGTTTGCCATTGTTCTGCTCGTCGATCTCCTGCGCGGAATTATAGCCATTCGTCATTGCTCGATACCGCGGTTGCTGTGCTCATCAGGGTTTATCGAACTGAAAGTTGCAATTGTTGACGGATCTGAACCCCCTTTATTTCCCCCTTGGACTTCAAGGGGGAGGGTTTGTGCATTTTCTCCTCGGATATCAAGGAGGAGGGTTTTTCAACATCCTCCTACGGCGTGACTTTTCGCCAAGTCAGCGGCTCAGGATCGACGTAACCCGAGAGTTCTGCGAATGCGGTGCCGACGTTGAGACCAGTGGCGGTGTCGAAAATGTCTACCCTTCCCTCCCAATAGGCGGCAGCCTGATTCCCGTATTGCATTGCAGGTATCTCTTGATCGGCGACGGTAGGTGCTAGTTTCACATCGATACCCGCACTCTCGACGCGAAGTCGCCAACCCGATGGATATTCGCCGTCCGTATGCGGGCTTGTCCAATGCTCGAGAACGTCCAACTGGAGTCCATCTCTTTCTGCTTCCAAGACTTTTTGCGGAGAACCAGGCTCGATCAGAGTGCCGTCAGTGGCGAGAACACGCCCATCCGCGCCTCGCACTTCTGAGACCATTAACGAACTTCCGTCGTCGAGATGCAGCGCAAACCATTGCCAACCCGCTGGTTTGCCGACCACGAAGAAATCACCCCATTGGTGATCGAACCAAACTTCTCCGGAGACGTCTATCTCGCGGTTGTCGATCGTCACAACCCCTTCTGCGACCATGCGGGGATACGAGTAGTAATAGGTCCAACCGAACGGCCAATCCATCCATCCGACGCCTTGATGCAACATCTTGGTTTCAGATGCTCGCGTCCGTAGACTTATACCGGTTCCGGCTTGCGAGTCTCGGGCGTCGAAAAGGTGAGAACCGTCAGATTCAATGTCTAAGGCGAAGTTGCCGAGATTCAATCTGAGCAGGTTTTCGGTTGCCACTTTCTCCTCAGAGCCGAGTGCGGCGAATCCTTCTGAAGCGATGAAGTGATGATTCGCAGAACCTACATCGGTGATACCTGCCTGGCCGAATTCGAAAGTGTCGAGTTGGTCGCCAGATTGAGTCTGGAAGATCACGAAGTGAAACGAGTATCGATCGCCATCGTCTGACACCAGGTGCCCGTTGTAGTACCACCATTCAATCGGGGATGGATGCGATGCATCGTCGTCGGGCAGCACCAATGTCCGCGGCGACGGCGTAGGTTCGGGCGGTTGTGGTGTCGGTAGCTCCTTCGTTTCGACTTGACCCGCGCACGCAATGATCATCGGAGCGAGAAACACGATCAAAATTACCGGAGCTTTTCCCAACAACGAATTCATTCCGTTTTTAGCCTGGGCAATCGCCTATCGAGCCAATGCGGAAGCCACCAGTTCCAACGGCCGAACAGTCGCATGAGTGCTGGCGCAATCAGAATCCGAACGATGGTCACGTCGATGAAGACCGCCAAAGCCAAACCGAAGCCGACCATTTTGACCGCGACGACTTCGGCGAGCACGAAACTCGCACCCACGACGATCAAGATCAATCCTGCGCCCGTAATGATTGTGCCGCTTCGTTGCAGTCCTAGCTTCACGCTTTCGCGGTTGCTCCCGGTATCGAGGTATGCCTCCCGGACGCGTGACAAAAGGAATATCTCGTAGTCCATGCTCAACCCAAAAAGTATCGCGAACAGTACGATCGGCGTGGTGGCGTCGATGACACCCAGTGGTTCGAAGTTTAAGACACCGCTCAGGTTGCCTTGTTGGAAAATCCACACCAGCGCGCCGAAACTTGCCAAGATGCTCAACACGTTCAAAACAACGGCTTTGAGCGGTATGACAATCGACCTGAAGAGCACCATCAAAGAAACGAAAGTCAGCAATATCACGATGATGGCGACGATTGGGAACCGACTGTATAGAGATTTGATCAAGTCATTGGTTTGGGCAGCGCCACCATCAACGTAGACGTTCGGCTTATCTAGCGCATCGAACCCGCGGATATCGTCTACCAAAGCCTGGGCTTCCGTGGTGAACGGGTGAAGATCGCTGCTGACGTAGAACAGAGCTATGCCGTCACGAACGCTGTCATTCACGAGTCGAAGCGTCGCGGCATCGTAGATCGCCTCGGGATGGGTGTATAGCTCACGGTATTCGGCTACGCCAAGCGTTGGTCTCAGGTTGACGATGCTCGAAACTCGATTCACCGTTGGCAAGTTTTCCAGCGCCTTACCGAAGTCATAAAGCGCGGTCAGGTTATCTTCCGAGAACGGGTCGCCTTCAAACGTGTACGCGACTGTCAACTCGGTTGATATGTCCCATCCGAATTTCTCCTGAAGCAGGTCGAAACCTTGACGCGATTCGTACCTCTTGGGCAAGATGGTCGCGTCAACGGTACCCGGGCGGATGTCCTTGAACGGGACGGCGAGCGCAACCAACAACAGCACCGTCGGGATCAAGAATAGCAACGGACGCCGCATCACTCCGTCCGCCATACGCAACCACATGCGGTCGCTCCATCGCCTTGACACCAGCACCGGAAACCGGTTGATCCGGTGCCCTAGGATACTCAGTACCGCCGGCATCAACGTCTGTGCCGACAGAAGTGCGATTGCAATCACAATTACGGCGCCGATACCGATCGAATCCAAGACCGTCAAATCGAAGAGAAGCAATGATGCAAGTCCGATGACGCTGGTTACGCCGGAGAACAGAATGGCGGTTCCGGATCGCCCTTGAGTCTTCTCGACCGCTTCGGCAACGGAATGACCTTTCGCCAACTCCTCTTTGAATCGATTGACGTAGAAGAGTGAATAGTCGATGCCCATTCCGATACCTAGAAGGGTGATGATGTTGAAGGAGAGAACCGACATGTCGCGAAAATCGGCGACGTAGTAGACGATGCCGAGACCCACAGCGACTGCGACGCCACCCACAGCTGCCGGCATCACGGCCGCGACGACTGTGCCAAAAACCAGCAGCAAGGCGATCACCGCGAGCGGGAAGGCAACCAACTCACTTCGTCGGAGGTCTTCGCCGCTCGCCACGACGATATCGCGGTACAGCGGCGGTGCTCCGGTCATCACGACGTTGAGATCGACCTGATCGATTCGCCCCGAGATATCATCCAAAACCACGAGCGAGTCTTCAAGCTCCAGATCCAGACCAGCTTCGATCAATGCCATTTCGCCGTCGTCGGATAACCACCCGGGTTCGGTCAGATACGATCGCACGCTTGCAACGTTGGGATGCGATTCGATCTGCCCGATTAGTCGTCGCGCCTCATGATCGAAATTTGGGGAGTAAGGCGCCGCTCTTTCATGGTCGATAACGAACAGCAGGGATATCGGGTCGAGATCGAAAGTTTCGGTAATGAGTTTCTGGGCTTTGTACGACTGATAGTTTTCGCTGGAAAAACCGCCGGGGAGTAGTTTGTCCTGCACCTGTGGCGCAACGGGCAACATAGCCAGCAGACACACGACCCAAGCGGCAACTACTAGATACCGATATCGGTATATCCAACGGCCTGACTTGGCAAGCATTTAAGCGCTCAGAGTGGCAAACGGGTTATATGAACGCGAACGCAATCCGCCAAGATGCAGTGCGCCTATGCTTCCGCGCTGGGTGCCGGTACTAGGTTCTCTCCGCAATCGCAATCGCGGCAGCGCTGTCAGTCTGATCCAACGACACTATCTTTACGCCTTGAGCGGAACGCCCCGTTTCGCGGATCTCGGCCAAGGTAGTCCTGACAATTTGACCCCTGGAAGTCAAGATCATGAGTTTTCCGGTGTCGTCTCGCCGCAAGGCTTCGTCGATCACGGTTGCGGCTGCGACATCGCCAGTATTGCGAGTGATACTCAACGTGATGATGCCTCTACCGCCGCGTCCCTGCACACGATAGTGACGGAGCGCAGAAAGTTTTCCGCGTCCCTTGGTCCCTATGATCAGCAGATAGCCTTCGTCATCTACGACGTCCATTCCCACCACTTCATCGTCCTTGTCCAATCTGATACCGCGCACGCCACCCGCGATCCGTGATCTGGATGTGATGTCGCTGCTCGGGAACCGGATCGATTGCCCGTTTTGGGTGACCATGATCAAGTCGTCATCGTCGCGCGCCATCGCCACGGAAATCAGTTCTTCCTTCGGCTTGAGTTTGTAGCAGTTGAGCCCGGCACGATTGATGTTTGCGAATGCATCAAGCGTCATCCGTTTGACGTCGCCGTGCTTTGTCGCCAAAGCAAGATAGGTGTCCGGCGCATGCATGTCGCTGACAACCATCATTTGACGCACAGTCTCCCCAGGTCCAATGTTGAAACCCAAGTTGTGGACCAATGTGCCTCGCGACTGCCGTGACTGGTCTGGCGGCAACTCGTACACCCTAGAGGAGTAAACTCGGCCGTGGTCGGTGAAGAATAGCAGCGTGTCGTGGGTGTCTGCGACTTGAAGGAAACCGGTGATGTCGTCAGCGCGCGTCAAACGTTGGCTACTGACGCCTTTACCACCCCGATGTTGCTTACGGTACGTGTCTAGTTTGACGCGTTTGATGTAACCGCCATGAGTAAGCGTGATGACCACGTCTTCGTGCGGTTCGATGTCCTCGCGCTTGAATTCTCCGAGTTCTTCTTGATGGATAACGGTACGACGCTCGCTGCCGTACTTGCGTTTTAACTGGTGCGTCTCCTTGATCACCTCTGATTTGACCTTAGAAGGGTCGGCCAATAGGGCCTCCAACTGCTGCACCAGTCCGAGCAGTTCTTTGTACTCGTTCTCGAGCTTTTCTCGTTCTAGGGCAGCCAAGCGGCGCAGCTGCATGTCCAAAATGGCCTGGGCTTGGACTAACGTAAAGCTGAATTCGGAAATTAGACCGATGCGCGCTTCCTCGACGTCAGCGGATCCTCGGATTATTTGGATGACCCGATCGAGGTTGTCAATGGCAATTCGAAGTCCTTCTAAGACTTCCAGCCTTGCGCGTGCTTTTTTGAGATCGAATTCGGCACGTCGGCGGACGACTTCTTCGCGGAATTCGATGTAGTACTGGAGAACCTGGCGAAGGTTCAATACACGCGGGGCGCCTTTGACCAGACCGATCATGTTGACGGAGAACGACGACCGCAATGAGGTGTGCTTGTAGAGATTGTTCATGACAATCGCAGGTGAAGCGGTTCGGCGGAGCTCGAGCACGATGCGCATCCCGCGGCGATCTGATTCATCGCGCACTTCGGATACACCCTCAACCCGACGCGTTTTGATCAACTCAGCGATACGTTGGATCAACGTAGATTTGTTGACTTGGAACGGGATTTCGGTGAAGACTATGCGCTTGCGGTCTTGTTTGGCGATGTCTTCGATCTCGCCGGTCGCTTGAACCACAATCCGACCTCGACCGCTCGCGTATGCATTCCTGATTCCCTCGGAACCCCAGATGTGAGCACCCGTCGGGAAATCTGGCCCTTTGACGTGTTGCATCAACTCGTCGACCGTTGTGTTCGGGTTTCGCACGAGTGTTACGACCGCGTCGCAAACTTCAGCGACATTGTGCGGCGGAATGTTGGTTGCCATGCCGACAGCGATGCCAGAGGCGCCGTTGACGAGCAGGTTGGGCAGCCGCGCGGGTAGTACCGATGGCTCTCTGAGTGACTGATCGAAGTTCTCTTGCCAGTCGACGGTTTCTCGGTCGATGTCGCCGAGCATGTATTCGGTGATCGCTGCCAGCTTGCACTCGGTGTAGCGCATCGCCGCGGGCGGGTCTCCGTCGACACTGCCGAAGTTACCTTGCCCATCAACCAACGGTTCACGCAACGAGAACGGCTGCGCCATCCTGACGAGCGCTTCGTAGACTGGGGAGTCGCCGTGAGGGTGGTATTTGCCCAACACATCGCCGACCAACCGCGCACACTTCTTGTAAGACGAACCCGGGCGCATGCCTTGGTCGTGCATCGCGTAGAGAATGCGGCGCTGGACTGGTTTGAGGCCGTCGCGAACGTCGGGCAACGCGCGTGACACGATCACGCTCATGGCGTAGTCGAGGTAGGAAGATCGCATCTCTTCCTCGATGCCGATGGTCCGGATTTCGCCCAAATTAGAGCCGATTACCATGCCGATTTCACCTTAATGAGACTCGTCGATTGGATCCTTTTCGCGCGCTGGAGATTCACTCTGCAAACGGCGCGCGAAAACGGAGTTTGACCTAGGGAAGATTTTAAACTTTCCCAATTCCCGACACAGTGGATAATGACGCGTTCACACTTGAACGAGGGATGAATTCCGTCGATATATGCGACTATTCGCCCGCTACGCGCTCGATAAACGCCATCCAAACTGCATCAAATCCGCGCGGCATAGGATTCGCGCTGAAAATGTCCCACTGAACCCCAATGACCCACAGGTGGCCGGGCATCTCGAAGGCCTCCACGACGCGGTCATCGGCGATCGCGGAAGCCATCAAATCCGCCGCCAAATCCGCTTGTGAAATTCCGTTCCTGTGGTCACATTCGATACTGAGCCAACCCGAGCCGCCGATGGTGGACGAAACTTTTGCGCCAGGTGCCAGGAAAATCGATGTGCGTCGTCGTTCGTCGCTCTCAGCGTGGGCGTGGGCGTGAGAGGCGGTTTCATGGGGACTGTCTCCGTCGAGTGCGGTGTTGAGCAGATGCATTCCTGTTGCAGAAGCCAACACTGGCACGTGAGCACGGATCGCCTGCTGCACCGTTGTCGAGACGTTTAGGTTAAATGAGGCGTCGTTCGGCGCGTAGATCAACAGCCCCGCGGCGTTCGGTGGAAACTGCGCGTCAACGTTTACCGTTGCGATATCGTTTTTGTCGCATTCGGCGGTCAGTTGATCCAGAGCGACATTGTCTGGACAGGCTACTGCGAGTAACGGTTTCAATGCTTAGGCGCACCGCGCTTAGAACGGTATGCCCCAGAGGCCGAGCCACTCGGAAAGCGAGTTTTCGGTCTTCAAGCCGGCTCCGCGAACTGCCGTGCCCAACATCCGCTCGGTCTCGCGGTCGCGTTCCCCGGCGGTTTCGCCTGTCGGGACGAACGGATAGTAGCTGTTCCGGTCGTATCGGTAAATCAGATATGCATGGACGAAACCCGAACCAACCATCGATTGATGGTTGACAGCGTGGTTGGAGAAATCGAACTCAAAGACGGCGGCGAGCAGGTTTTGGCTTCCGCCGTTCATTTTGATGGCGTTGGATACGGTGAATACGGAGCTCAAGAGGTCTGAGAAATTGCCATCGTTTAGGATCGCCCAACGCATGCCGTGGTCATCGTCTTTGAGTTCCCAAGCCGTTTTGGTTGCTCCTGGACCGTCGTAAAGTATCCCGTCCAACTGATCGGACAAGGCTGCCAATACTGGGACCCCGTCGTCGTGACGATACACAACTCCTGCTTGGCGTCTCGGTGAGACCGACTCGCCATCTCGTTTGAACCCGTTGATCATTTGAGAAACGGATGACATCGAATCCCAAAACGTATCGACAGACTTTCGTCGACCTGAGAATAAACCCATCAGTTACCGTACCCGTAGCGCATTTCAACCTCTAGATCACGGAGGCGAGCGATTCGCTCCTCGATTGGTGGGTGCGTCGAAAACATATTGCCGGCGAACCCCCTGAGGGCGGGGGCAAACAAGAATGCCTGAGCGGTTTGCAGACGCCTTAGGTCTTGGTCCGGTATGTAGTCCATGCCCATTGCTATCTTCTGTAAAGCACCGGCTAGGCCACCTGGGTCGCCGGAGATTTCAGCGCCTGTGTGGTCTGCACCATATTCACGATAACGCGTCAAGGCCAACACAAGCAACTTTCCGAGGAAGTAAACGAGTATCGTCACCAGGTACGCGATCATGAATGGTGCGGATCCACCGCCGCTGTCACGCCTGCCGAACAACATGTTGAAGAAGAACATCGTCATCAAGAAACTTGTCAACGTAACGAAGAAGTTCGAGATTGCGAGAACCTTCATGTCGCCGTTCGCGACGTGAGCCAACTCGTGACCCAAGACGGCCCTGAGCTCTCGTCGAGTCAGGCGTTGGAGGATGCCGGTGGTGACAGCTACGAGGGCATTGTTTGGGTTTCGTCCTGTGGCGAACGCGTTCGGCATTGCGGATTCGATTATCGCGACCTTCGGCATCGGCATACCGTAACGGTCCGCCAGTTCGCGGATCATGGCGTGAAGATTGGGCGCTTGATCTTCGGCGACCTCTTTAGCGCCGGTTGACATCATCACCAAGCGGTCGGACATGAAGTATTGGAGTATCGCAAACCCGAGGACGATGACGCCGACGAACGCTAGCGGCATCCCAAGACGCATCATCACGTAGGCAAAGACACCGTACAGGATACCGATCAACAGCATCGTGAAGTACATGCGAGAAACGATGCCCGGATCGCGTTTCAGCTTTCTTACCGATTGATGATTATTCATCTCTGTTCGTCGTCGCGGACTTTCCCTTGCTCTTACGACTACCCCAACTGATGTCATTCATTAAGATTCAGTCTATTCCAACTTCAAGATACGATGCGTTCGAATCCGTCAGATGCATCGCCACAGAACGGACGCGAAGGCACCCATGACACAGAGCACAATGTTGCAACAGTTCGACGACGCAAAACTCGAAGAATTCGAAGCGGTGGCCGTTGAAGCGGCTTCCAAGGCCGGGGCCTACGTCTTGGGGCGAATCTCGTCTCCGATGGAGATTGAATCGAAGACCGGGAGACCGGGCCGAGACTTGGTGACCGATGTCGACAAGAATTCCCAAGTCATCATCTCCGACATCATTACCGAACGATTCCCCGAGCACCAGTTCTTGGGTGAAGAAGATCAGAAGGAAGAAGTTGACCCGGCGGCGGAATTGGTTTGGGCAGTAGATCCCATCGATGGCACTGCGAACTACGTCAACGGTTCGATGACCCATGCGGTATCCGTTGCGCTGATGCACCGCGGATCACCGATCGTCGGCGCTGTTTGGAGCCCTTGGCCAACATCAGACGACGGTGGGATTGTAGTGCACGCACGATTAGGCGGCGGTACGAAACGGGACGGCGAGACGATGAGTGTGCTTGATCCAACCGACGAATTGGGTAGACCGGTTTCCGGACGGTTGTCGGTGCTACCGGGAAACGCTCGGAGCGCCTTCAAGTTCGACACACGGTTTCGTGGCCATGCGGGCGATGTCCGAGTTACCGGAAGCGCTTCCCACGAGATGGCGAGCGTTGGGACCGGTCTGTATCAATACGCGATTGGCGGTACCGCCGCGGTGTGGGATTTCGCCGCCGCAGTGGTCATCGTGCGGGAAGCCGGCGGCGAGGTGATGATTCTCGCCTCAGATGGGGAATGGCGGGATTTCGATGGTTGGTCTCAGCCCTACGCAAACGACTCAGCAACGTTCAAGAATCTTCGAGATTGGCGAGGCATAATGCTCGGCGCGCATCCGAAGACGATGCAGTTTATCGCCGAAACAGTGCAGTTTCGACGGCCTAGCCAGATCAACAAACTATGGCGACGCGGGCCGTGGAATGCACGCCGCGGCCATCAACGAGGTTAAGCGCCGGCGCTTTTTTGCCTCAATTTGTGATTCAGCCACCACTCGGCCGAGTCTGCAAGTGCCATCCAGCTAGCGTTGATGACGTTTGTCGACGCGCCGACTGTGCGCCAAACTTCGCCTTCAGCAGCCGATTCAATCGACACGCGAACCGAAGCGCCGGTTCCCAACGTCTCGTTTACCACGCGAACCTTGTAGTCCGTCAGGTTGATGCTGTTGATTTCGGGATGTTCGTCGGATATGGCTTTTCGCAGGCCCCGGTTAAGTGCGTCCACCGGCCCGTTGCCCTCGGCGGCTTCGAGGTAGATTTCCTCATCGACTCGAATTTTCACCGTCGCTTCCGACAACACGGGGTGTTCGCGGCCGTCATCTCTCCAACCAGCTCCGTAAGAAGCTCGGCGGCGGTTTTCTACGATGACCATGAAATCGACCAGCTCGAACGGCGCTTCGTAGTTCGGTAGATTGCGTAGCACGACAAGTTCCAATGATGCGGCGGCGTTTTCGTATGCGAAACCAAGAGCTTCTTGGTGCTTGATATGCTCAACGATTCGCCTCGCGTCGTCACGGGTTAATTCGCTCTCCAGACCAAGGTCACGGATCAGCCGCATCACATTGCCGCGTCCTGACAGTTCGGAGATCGTGATGCGCGTTCCGTTGCCGACGACACTCGGTTCGATATGTTGGTACGCTGCCGAGGATTTTTCGGTAGCGGCGGCGTGAAGACCGCCTTTGTGGGCGAAGGCGCTGATGCCAACATACGGCTGGAATGGGAACGGGCGACGGTTGACAATATCGGAAACGAATTTCGAGACGCTCGTCAGTTCCGGCAACTTCTCCGGTACCACGGCTTCGATCCCCATCTTCAAGTTTAAGTTACCAATTACGCTGACCAAGTTGGCGTTGCCAGTTCGCTCGCCGTAACCGTTGATGCACCCTTGAATTTGGTGCGCACCTGCTCTGAATGCCTCCATCGCCGAGGCGACGGCGGTGTCGGTGTCATTGTGCGTATGGATTCCCAAGACGGCATCGTCCGGCAGCGTTCGTTTGACTTCGCCGACGATATCCGCGACCTCGTTTGGCAAAGTACCGCCATTGGTGTCGCACAATATCAAGCGCTCGGCCCCCGCATCGTACGCTGAGCGCAGGCAACGGACTGCGTAGTCGGCGTTGTCTTTGTAGCCGTCAAAGAAGTGCTCGGCGTCGTAGAATACCCGTCTCCCATGCGATTTGAGGTACGACACGGAGTCGGCAATCATCGCGAGGTTTTCTTCGACGGTCGTTTCCAAGACGACGCGGACCTGATACTCGGAGGCCTTACCGACGATGGTTGTGATTGGCGCCTCGGTCTGGAGCAATGCCTGAATCGTGATGTCATCGTCGCAATCTGCATCGGCACGCCGCGTATTCCCGAACGCGGCGATCTGCGCGTGCTTCAATTCGATATCTCGCACGCGGTCAAAATACTCGTGGTCTTTTGGAGTAGCCCCAGCGTAACCGCCTTCGATTACGTCGATGCCGAAGTCGTCAAGCAACTTGGTGATCGCAAGTTTGTCTTCCACCGACAGCGAGATGCCTTCTTGTTGGGCGCCATCTCGCAGCGTCGTGTCGTAAATCTCAACCGTCTTGGCGGCCGCTACGTTTATGGAACTATTGGCTGTCTCGGTCGTTGGCATTTCTCGCGGATCCCTGGGCAAAATTAAGCCCGTCCTATTTTGGGGACGGGCGGTCTGAGTGCGGTAACGTTACTCACGGCGCACGTCCTCGATCGATGGGACGGGCCGCCGGGTCAACAATCGACCTAGCGTATTGCTCGCGGTACCACCCATCTTGCACAGTCCGGTTCGGGATCTACGCCTCTCATTGCTTGCGTGATATCGGTTCGCCACCGTCTGGTTCTAATAACGCCAATCGGAACACCGAGGAGCGCTTTCTTCCAGAAGCTACGGAGCGATGTCGGGTGCGCCCAGAGAGATTTGTCGAAAATCTTGGCTACCCGTCTCCGATTGGCGGACATGTTGACCGCCGCGCCGTTGAAACCTGCTTCAATTCAGAATCGTACATTACCCCGATTGGGCATGCAAGAATTGCGTCAAGCAGGGACGACCGTTTGCAGTATGTTGCTAGAATCAATCACGACATCGAAGATGGTGAGGCAGGAAACGCGCTTGCTTCGACGTCAAGGAGACACTCAGTTTGGAGCACTCAACTCACCTTGGAATTGTTGACGATTTGCAGGTCCTGACATTTGGTATGCCGGGGCAGCGAACCTTCAACATCACCGCCAACAGCGATCGCGGGTCGGCGGTAGTCTGGCTCGAAAAAGAGCAGCTGTACAACATCGCCTTCTCGCTGAGCAATGCGCTCGAGAAGATGGATCAAGACGAAGAGATCGCCGATCGAAGCCTTTCCGATCTGCCACCAGATTCGGAAGGTGAAGTCGAATTCAAAGCGGCACGCATCGCGATGCAGTACGACTCGGGTAGGAAGGTATTCCTCTTTGCCGCCGCCGGTGTCGGATTGGACGAGATCGAGGCTGGCGAAGAAGATCCGGATCCCGTAATTTTGCAGTTCGGGTTTTCCCATCAGCAAGCTGTATTCATCGCTCAACGCGGCATGGACATTGTCGCCGCTGGCCGGCCAATCTGCCCGTATTGCCACATCGCGATCAACCCAGACGAAGACCACGTGTGCGAACGTCGCAACGGTCACGATATCGATCTTGGGGCCTCTATCGTCGATCAGCTCATGGACGATGAGGATTGAACCTCTCAACGAAATCTGAGGCGGCTAATTTCGCTACGCCATGAAGATGCAATCCGACTCGGTCGCCGGGTTGAGTCGGCATGAGATCGAACGCCGGCTGAGCGAATGGCCCATCACCGGCATCGGACTCCACCCCGGCGGTTCCAACTACGTATTTGTGGTTCGGCTCGCGGATGCTGAAGAGGAGATGTACGGCATCTACAAACCTGCGGCGGGCGAACGGCCCTTGCGAGACTTCCCATACGGCACGTTGCACAATCGCGAGTTGTCAGCTTATGTAGTTGCCGATGCGTTGGGATGGCCAGCGGTTCCCCCGACCGTCGTGCGAGAGGGGCCACATGGTGTGGGTAGCGTGCAACTGTTCATCGACGCCGATTTCACCAAGCACTACTTCAACCTGCGCGATGAACGTCTCGACGACTACCTGCCGATCGCGATGTTCGACGTGCTGGTCAACAACGCGGACCGCAAGGGTGGGGCTTGCCTTTTGGATGCCGACGATCAACTTTGGGCGGTTGATCACGGATTGACCTTCAACCCGTTGGCGAGGCGGCGAACAGTGATGTTCGAGTTCAACGGTATGCCCTACTCCGACGATACGCTGCATGGCCTCGATAGATTCGTCGCGACGCTCGATGACACGAACTCGGAACTGCGAGTTTCGTTGACCGACACGCTCGATGATCACGAGATCGATTCCTTGGTACGTCGCGGAAAAGAGATGCTTGTGGATCGATCGTTCCCATTGTTGGACCCGGATTGGAACGTCCCATGGCCGATGATCTGAGGACGTTCAGCATCGACGAGGCGCGAAGCATCGCGCTGGCGGCTCAAGGTTTCGCGATTCCGCGCCCGAAAGTCGGATCTGTAGATGTCGACGATTTCGAACGCGTGATGAGGCGGTTGAATATCGTGCAGATCGACTCCATCAATGTCCTGGCTCGTGCCCAATACATGCCGTTCTTCTCCCGATTGGGCAATTATCCATTGGAGATGCTTCACCGTTACGCGTATGAAGCCCGTAACGTTTTCGAATACGCGGTCCATGTGGCATCGTTCGTCCCGATGGACCACTTGCCGGTGATCCGACATCGAATGGCGGAATGGCGGCCATGGCGCCAGTGGGCCGAAGTGATGACTGACCATCCTGGCCTCTTAGAGGCAACCATCGACGATATCGAGCGGCGGGGACCTCTCGAGGTTGCAGACATCGAAGACAAAGGTGATCGGTATGGGCGACACTGGTCGACATCGACGGCGAAACTCGTTTTGGAAACGTCCCTGCACCAAGGAGTTTTGGCGGTTTCGGACCGCATCAGGTCAGCTCGCAGATACGACCTTTTCGAGCGGGTCGTTCCGGCAGAGATATTAGCGGCACGGTCGCTCTCGAAGATTGAGGCGCATCGGGAGATGATGAGGTTGGCGATCGGATCGCTCGGGATCGGCACAATTGGGGATTGCGCGGACTACTACCGGATCAAACGAACAGACGCATCCGCGGCTATCGGGCACCTGATTGACGCCGGCGAGGTGGAACGGGTAAGGGTCGACGGTGTCAACTCTGAAATGTTCGCGGTGCCTGGGATCGAAGCGCCGCGAGAACCAGTAAACGCTCGCGCGATCGTGTCGCCGTTTGATCCGGTCGCTTGGTTTCGGGACCGGCTGGAGTGGTTGTTTGATTTCGAGTACCGGATTGAGATCTATACGCCGGTCAAAAAGCGCAAGTACGGCTACTATGTGTTGCCATTTTTGATGGGCAACAGTTTCGTTGCTCGCGTCGACCTGAAGGCGGACCGAAAAGCGAGTGTTCTACGGGTACCGAGTGCGTTCTCGGAGACTGGATACGACGGGGATGAAGTGGCCGGAAAATTGGCGTTGGAGCTTCGATTGGTGGCGAGTTGGCTTGGGTTGGATCGCATCGTGATTGGGAGGCGCGGTCAGTTGACCAGCGCGTTGCGGGCGGCAGTTAAATCGGTGTAGCGACGTTCAAAGTTCTGAACGTATAATTCGGCACCATCGCGCAACGTAGTTGGCGATCGAACGCTTGGTCAACTACGACACATTGTCATCAGGACTTAGGAGCCATGGGCACGACAACTTCCCAACTGACAGACGAACAGATAGCCGAGTTTCACAAGAACGGATTCATCGGTGTGAATAATGTCTTCTCCATGGAGGAGGTTGAACAGCTACGGAAAGTCACCGACGAGTATGTTCAACAATCTGCGGAATTGACCGAGCACACGGAGATGTTCGATCTGGACTTTGCGGCTGGTCACAGCGTTGAGACGCCTAAGCTAAGGCGCATCAAAGGACCTCACACGAGGCATCCGGTGTACGAGGCGGCGATGCGGAAGGAGGGGTTGCTGGATATCATCGAGCAGCTTCTGGGGCCGAACATCAAGCTGCATCACACCAAGTTGAACATGAAGGCGCCCGGCGGCGGTGCCCAAGTTGAGTGGCACACCGACTGGGGTTTCTACCCGGCGACGAACGCTGACATCCTCGAGATCGGCCTCACATTCGACGACATGGAGATCGAGAACGGGTGTTTGATGGGGATCCCGGGATCGCACAAAGGTCCTGCGCTGAGCCATCATCAGGATGGGTATTTTATCGGTGCGGTCTCAGACAAAGATTTCGACATGGAAGCGGCGGTGCCGATACGGATCAAGGCAGGGGGCGTTTCGATTCATCACGTTCGGACGTTGCATGGCTCGGCTCCCAACATCTCAGATCGCCCGCGCCGGCTGTTGTTGATGGGTTACCAGGCCGCTGACGCTTGGCCTCTGAGCGGCGTCTCTGATTGGGAAGCCTGGACCGGAGACATGTTGCGTGGTGAGGCGACGAACAGGCCCCGTTTGGAGCCGGTGCCGGTTGTCATGCCGTTTCCGAAGCACCCCGAACCGTCGGGTTCGATCTTCGAATTACAAGAACAGTTGGAAACATCGCACTTCGCATCCGAACTTGACGCGGCGGGGATTCAGACTCAACAGCAGCAGCAATGAAGCCCGTACGTTGGTTGCGAACGCAGTCTGTCATCGTACCGGCAGGTCGGTTAACGTCAAGCCGGTTCGCGAGAGAGGTTGAGTTCGAGAAGGCGTTCTAGGATGGTATCGTCGTCGAGGTCGGCAGGGTCTTCGGACCAGCCGTAGGCATCGAAGACAGTTTGGTTGAGTTTTTCGTGGTCGCTTCGCAGCCAACGGTGGTTGTTGTTGTAGACGTTGGTTAGCGTCATCTTTCGGATCATTTGGTCGGGCGTGTTTTCCAACGGAGTCAGCACGTTCTTGCGGTGCCACATGAGCGTTTTGGCGATGTCGGCGATTGCGTCACGTTGGTCTTCCGTTGGTTCGGGAAACGGGAATGTCTCGAAGCATGTCGTGTGCGTGTACCTGAAGCCGCTTTCTCTGTCTCTAACTTGAGTGCCCATCGAGAGCGACCAAACCTCATGAACGCGCGATTGCAAGACACCAATGGTGTAGTCGTCATCTGTTGCAAATACTTCGACTCCAGTATCGGGTAATGCTGGTTTGCAAACCCATTTGAAAACCCGATGTTTTGAAACTCTCGGCGTGACGATAAATCGATCCAATTCTTGGATGGCGTGCCTCATCGCCGGGCGAGACCGTTGAAAAACCCAAAACGGTTTTTCGGCGTCGAGAGCCGTACCGGTTCGGGCCGGTTTGACATTGGTTTCGACGTGTTGAAACGGCAGGCTGAATCTCTGTGCATATTCGACAGGCGCATCGGGGCCAAAGTCAACAATCCATTGTTCGCGGGGACGTTCCGTAATGTCCCGGGCTGTGATGAACGGCTTGATGACGTCCGAATTTGGCGTTCCTGATGGGTTCGCATCAGTCAACATTTCCCGAGCCTCGCCATCCGAAATTACAAACGGTCCTAACGGTGTGACGCCTTGAAATGCGATTCCTTGGTTCTCACGCAGTCGCTGCGCTTTAGTGAGATCGGCTTTCCGTGAAGATAGATCTGAGTGGATTCGATCGACGTTTTCGCCGTCGAGTACTCGCGTCGTCTCGGAACCATCGTCGAAGCCAACCATCGACGTATGCACGGCGGCACCGTCAAGCAACCAATCACGATCAGATTCCGCGAAGAAAATGTCCCCGGAATCTTTGATGTTTTGTAGGACGACTCGTGATCTGCCGCCGCGGATCGCTTGAGTGGCGAGCAGGCCGGCTCGTTTTGCATTTCCTTCGGCGATTTGTATTCGCGACTTTTCGAACCAGTAGGCGCAGAGGTCGGCGCCGTTGGGAACATTGTCGCCCCAAACTCCATAAATGCGTTCGACTATCTCGTCACCCATTTCCTCGCGCATTCGTTTGTTGCCCAGGAATGGCGGATTGCCGACGATGAAGTCGACTTCGGGCCAGTCTGCGGGGCGTGGTTCGGGGCCGGAGTCGTCGATGATGGCGTCGCGGCAATCGATGTTATCTAGGGGGTCGAGGATAGGGTCGCGATCTTCGATGTTGCCGACGCGAGCTCCGTTCTGGAGATGCCCGATCCATACGACTACGCTTGCAAGTTGGTGGGCGTATTCGTCGATCTCGATACCCAGAAGTTGGCGCGGGTGGACGCGCGCCTCAGGCGGGTCGATGCCAAAATCGAGTGCCCACCTGATGACTCCGCGTTCGAGTCCGTGCAACAGGTTCAACGCGACGTATAGGAAGTTGCCCGAGCCGCAGGCTGGGTCGAGAATGCGAATTTTGCCCAATCGGTCAAGGAAGTCTTGGGTTGTCACAGTGGCTAGGTCTGCGTCGGCGGCCTTGATAGAGGATTTGACGTTTTCCCAATCTCTACGGAGTGGTGTCATGACGACAGGTTCGATCAAAGTCTCGATGTCGGCCCTGGAGGTGTAATGTCTCCCGTGTTGTGCTCTTTTTTCCGGGTTGTAGATTCGTTCAAAAAGAGTTCCGAAGATGGCGGGTTCGATTTGCGACCAGTTAAGTGCATCAGCTTGACGCACGAGAGGCATGATGGAAGTAACAATCTCAAGATCGTTTTTTGAGCCGTCGAAGAGACCGCCATTGAAACGCTTGATAGGAGGTGAGGCGATGCGGTTTCCCTCGTTCATCCAGTCAAACAACTGATCCAATCTTGCCGGAAATACTTCCGCCGGTGAGTCTCCCACTTCTTCGGTGTATTCGGTCATCAACTGTCTCTTCAATAGACCAATGTCGCTTGCAAACATGCAGAAGAGAAGTTGAGAAAGGAACCGAGCAATTTCGGCGTCTTTGTTGGGGTTGTATCGTTGGAGTTCGTCAGAGATTTTCCTGAATACCTCGGCCGCCGCTCGTGTAAGTTGGTCGGGCGTATGCGTTGGCTTCAGATTCCCGGGTTCGTTGAAGCAGTAGCGGAGGACTTGGTAGACGGACAGTGGCGATGCGCTGACGACACCTAAAGCACTCTTCCGCGTCGCGCTCTGTTCAATGTCTCGAAGGTCGTCGAGGGTGATCGTGTAAGTGTCGGAGACTGTTCCGGTGAAGTTGGTGTGGATGTGGATGGTTTCAAAATCGGCTACGATCAGTAGCGGCGGATTGCCGAGTCCGTCGCGATATCTGAGATTTTGGTTGTACGCCGCGTCAAGGTCTAGGCCCGGCTTTTTGTACTCCATGATGAAGTGATCGCGGAGGAAAACGTCGGCTTCACCCTGGGCACCAGTCGCCGTTCGAACGCGCTGATTGAATTCCAAGTCGTGGTTGTTAAGGTCGTCGTGCGGATTCTCGTGTCCGACGATTTCGCAGATTTCATTGAAGTGGGCTTGGAAATGCTGGATTTCGTTGCCCTGATAATTCTTCCATCTGAGCCGGAAATTGGATGCCCTGGCTTGAGCAGCGCTGGGCGCTTCTCGGGAAGGGTTGAATGGCTCGTCCATTAACAGCATTGGTTGATCTCGGAGAGTGTGTTCAGGTCTTGGAGAATTGGTGCTCAAGATGCGCAGTGAGAAATATCGATGTGGACAGTTTCTAATTTTCGCACGAGATTAACGGTTGATTCGAGTGGGGTGGCGAAGAGCTGCCGATGCTCCTGCATCACCGCGTCACTTCGACGTACGGCTGGCCATCGGTCGCGATCGGGATTTCGGTTACCGACGCATCATCCGAGATTCGGAAGGCGCGGACGATGGGACGGGTCTTTTCAACGAGGGAGATGAGCACGTAGTACGGCTCGGTCCACCATGATTGCACGGCGTTGTTGACGTCGGTTTGGGAAGGGTAGGCTTGCGTGTGGGTGTGGGAGTGGTAGATGGCGACGATTTTGCGACCTTTCGCCTCGGCTTCGGATTCGGCGCGCATTAGGTCCATCGGCGGCATCTCGTAGCGTCGGATCGGTTCTGAATGTGCGTTTCTGATGCGTCTCGCCTGTTCGGCTTTGTCGTCGTCTCCGATGAGGACCCCGCAGCACTCTTCGGGGTCGGCTTCGAGGGCGTGCGAGATCATGCTGGCGAGGACGGTCTTGGGAATCAGGAACGGCATTTTGGCGGATTTTCTTGTGTCGGCTCTCGGAGCGGGAGTGTGTTGCGGCAATGATTGAGGTTAGCGCTTAACCTTGCGTCTAGTCGATATCGAGGTCGAGTTAGTCGAAGGACGCATCTGAGATGAAAGTATCTAATGTCGAGACGTTTCTCTGGGATCCGGGCGCGGGTAAGAACTTCCTGTTTGTGAAGATCGAGACGGATGAAGGTATCACTGGCTGGGGCGAAGCGTATACCCAGGCGGACCGTGACACTCAGGTAGAGGAGCATGTCAAGCAGCTCGCGCGTTATCTGGAGGGTCGGGACCCGTTCCACATCAGGCACTTCCTCCATGTGGTGCACGAAGACTTTGCGACGAAACGGGGAGGAATGGATCTGCACTGTGCCGTGAGCGGCATCGAGATCGCGTTGTGGGACATCGTTGGCAAGGCGACCGGGAGACCGATTTACGACTTGCTCGGCGGGCCAGTTCGTCCGCGGTTGAAGCTGTATGCGAACGGTTGGTCGGGTGGTGCGTCAACGCCGGAAGAGTATGGGGAGATTGCGGCAACAGTGGTGGCTGAGCGCGGTTTCAAGGCGTTGAAGTTCGATCCCTTCCCCGGGCCGTGGACGGAGTATCCACCGCGCGAGGTCTTGGATGAAGCGGTGCGGACGGTGACCGCGGTGCGGGAGGCAGTAGGGCCAAGTGTGGAGTTGTTGATCGAGGTCCACCGACGGTTAGCGCCGATGAACGCGATACGTGTGGCGCGGGAGTTGGAGCCCTTGAAGCCGTACTGGTTCGAGGAGCCCTGCCCTCCCGACAGCATTCCTTCGATCAAAGAGGTAAAAGAGAACACGACGATACCCGTAGTGACTGGCGAGGCGTTGTATACCCGAGCAGGATTCCGTGAGGTGTGCGAGACACGAGCGGCGGACATCATCAACCCTGACATCTGCAACACCGGAGGTATCTGGGAGTTGACGCAGATAGCGGCGATGGCGGCACCGTTCTACATCGGCGTATCGCCGCACGGCTGGAACTCGACATCGGTCGGATGCGCAGCAGCGATTCAAGCATCGGCCGGAATGCCGAACTTCTTGATCTACGAGTACATGGTCGGCGTGGAGGCGGTCTCGCGGGATGTAACGATCGGGTATCTGGAACCGGAGGACGGGTACATCGAGTTGCCGACGGGACCAGGGCTGGGTATCGATGTGAACGAGGAGGCTCTCAGGGCTCGTCCCGCGGTGACGCGGAAGCGCGGGAGTGTCAGGACGGTTGAAGATGAGAGGAAATGGCACTAAGGGAAATCTCAATCGTCACACGACGAATTGCGGCGACGCTTGAATCAAAGACGCCCCGCCGGGTTGGCGGGGCGTCTACTTTTTCAGAGGGGTGAAGCTAACGCTTCGTCGCCCTTGACCGGTGTGCTTCTTGGTTTAGAAGTACAAACTGGACGAGGTCGGGATGACTGAATTGCGTCGTTTTCGGGGTTCGGGGTAGTGCGGCATCCGCGCGACCGAGTCGCCCAATAGCGTCGCGTGTTGCATTTCACGCTCGCCCACCAGCTTCGTGTCAAAGCCGTGGGACAGCCTCTGCAAAGCTTGGTTCAACGCCTGTTTCACTTGTCATGCTCCTTTCAAGGAAGTCTTTTTGCCAGGCGGTCACTCAACCGCCATATTTCCATTAAACAACGTTGCGAGCGAATTTGCGACGGTTTCCGACGCTGTTTTTCAGGATTGAAACTATGCAGTTCGAACTATGATTCGGGAATTCATGACGATTACACTCGTCTGATACCCGATACATGAGCTAACATCGATGTTATTCGATCATATTGCGCCGTTTTTCGTTAGTTACGAATTTCGTAACTAACTGTGCGTATTATCCGAACGAACGATGAATTGCGAGCTAGTGCGTCGAAATGCTCACTTTTTCGCTGGGCGGAGATGCTGGACCGTAGTCGCCGTTGTTTCGATGCGGTCCCAGGCGAAAAGCTGCGGGATGCCTTCGACGTTTGCCCAAAACCTCTGTTGATCGTGGCGATGTGGGCTGCCCGCGTTTCCCGAAACGCCGAGTGGCACTACCCATCGGCCGGCGGACCAGTTCGCAGGATCGTGTAGATATCGGTTTACTGGTCCCGAGCCGGTTCGGAAGTTCCACGAGGGGCGTGATCCTGTGGCGAAGGGGACATCGCCATCTCCGGCAGTGCCGATAGCTGGAGCGTCCAGTTCGTCATCTACTTCTGGGAAGACTGCCGAAAGTGGATGTGTTTGCTTTGTAATATGCACTTCGGCCCAGGTGACAGCGTCGACGGCGCCGAATCTTCGCACGAGTTTGTCGGCTGCCGCGGTGAGGCTGTCGGCGATGAAACTGCCTACCGTCGTGTCATGTGCGAGAAATTCCCGACCAACACCGCGTTCGAGTGCGTTGATGAAGGCTGGTTTGAGTTGTCGGCGAAGGTGGTCGATGGCGTTGAAATCTGGTTTGGCCGCGAACTCGTCGGGATCTACGTCGTAGTTTCCTTCCATCAGGCCTAGTGACACCTCGTCGTTAAATGCGCTGTAGATGACGGCGCCGACAGAATCGGCATCGAGTCTGCCGTTCCAGTTGCGCAGGATTTCGAGCGCAGATCGAGCAGCATCGTTGCCAAGGGCTCTGGGATCCAGGTCGGCCAAGCGTGCGAGCAGTTTGGCTCCGGGTACGGTGTCGGTGTCGCCGTGGAAAGCGGCCATGTCTTCGACGTTGAGCTTCTCGCCTTTGGCCTTAGCCGCCTCGATGTGGGAAATGATGCGGCGCGCTCGGTAATCGGGGCCGAAGGTCGTGGTGAGGAAGTAGGGATAGTCGTCGCCGACGACGCGTTGGTTGCACGTTACGGCCCATCCGGTTTCCGGGTTACGAGACCTAGGAAGGTCTTCATCAGGGATGTAGCCTTTCCACTCGTGTTCCCCTGACCATCCTTCGACGGGGCCCCAACCGTTGACTTCGTCGCGGATGGGGATGCGACCTTTTAAGGCGTATCCAAAGTTGCCGTGGATGTCGGCATAGGGGTAGTTGTTGACACGGTCGGTCCAACCGCTGAGAGCTTGCTCGAACTCGTCGGCGTTTTTGCACTTCATCGCGTCGAGCGTCGCATCGACCCATGGCGTTGCGCCGTTGGAACCGGGATCGGCAAGCGCGATTCCCCAGCCAGCGTCGACACTTCCGGCGATGATCGGGCCGTGATGAGTCTTGACGACCTCGATGGATTGGATTTCGTCGCCGCGGACATCCAGATTCTGGCGCGAATATTCGGCCTTACGCCATTCGCCGCGGAACAGGTATTCGACACCGCCCTCGGCGCGCCTAAGTTGCTCGACGAACAGGTCTTGGGTATCGACGCCGCCGTGTGTCATACCCCAAGCGACGTATCGGTTATGCGCAAAGTGCATAACGAGCGGCATGCCGGGAACCGAGTGGCCGAGGACGTCGAAGTCGGGCGTGCGGATATGGACTTGGTAGTAGACGTTGGGAATCTCTAGGCCGCGGTGTGAGTCGCCTCCGACCATGGGCAGTCCAGATGCGGTCAAGCCGCCAGAGACGGCCCACCCGTTGGAACCACCGTCGACCTCCCTCAGCGGAGCGGTTGCGCTCACGATAGAACGGAGTTCTGCGACGGCGTTCTGTGCTGGTCCGTCGTAGACGACTCCGGGGGGCACAGTGAGGTACGACCCTTTTTGATATCCGGGTGAAAGCCTCGCGGTTCGTTCGGCGCCGATCTTAGCGGCGAGAGAGGCGCGCCAGAGTTTGGCCTGGAAACTGCCCTCGGCACTGTTGCGGACCTTATAGACGACGATGCAGTGCCAAGATTGCCACGGCTCGGGAGCGGTCCCGAGCAGTTGGTACTCGTACGGCAATGCGTTCTTAGATTCGATAAACGCGTTGACGCCATCCGCATATGCATCGAGGGCAATTTTGGCATCGTCACTGCAGAGATCGTAGTCAGCGCGCGACACCGCCTCGAAATTGCGCTGTCGCATCAGGGTATCTTCGGTAATCGCGGATGCACCAAGGTATTCGGCGGCGCGGCCGATGCACCGCATGCGGTCGAAGTCCATCTGCCAAAGCCGGTCTTCGGCGGTTGCGTAACCTTGGGCGAAAAAGGCGTCGTAACCGTTGTCTGCGATAATGTGCGGAATGCTCCAGCGGTCGCGGTAGACCATTGCACCAGATACGATCTTGGTGGAGGTTACTTCGTTGGTGAGGTCGGGAAGGAAGTCTCGGAGCATGGTTTGAGTTTGTTTGGTTTTGTAGTTTTTGTGATTCAGGGGACGCGACAGGGTCCAAAGTTCAGTATCCACGATACTTCCTAAATCGAGCACCCGTTGGCGACGAAATCGAAATGATCAGGAATGCAACAGCGACAATCGCAATCGCGGTTTTAGCGGTCGTCTTGATTGCATGCGACGAACGTGCGTCCGAGTCGGATGTTGGTGATTTAACGGGTGTGGTCGAGCCTTTCGCTATCGAGGCGTATCAGGAGTTGAGGCCCGAACCGCAGGTCAGATCGATAGATCTGCGTATCGACACCGGGTTCGATGAAAGGGAGAAGCTCCCTAGGGATGCGATTTCACCGATCTATTCGCCGAAATACGTTACTGTCACCGAATCGACGTTGGCTGACGAGGAGTTGGTCATGGGAATCGATATCAACGGTGAATCGAGAGCGATGCCGGTAGGATTGATGCGTTTCCGAGAGATGGTGAATGACGTGATTGGTGGGGTGCCGATCTTGGCGACGTGGTGACCACTTTGCTACACCGGTCTCGTGCATGACCGGAGGATCGGCGAGAACACCTATACATTTGGGAATGAAGGTGCGTTGTTCAAGGGCGCAATGACTTGGTGGGACTGGGAGACGAGTTCGATATGGTCGCAACCTTGGGGAGCCGCCATATCAGGCGAACTTGAAGGGGAAACGCTGGTACTGTTACCGACGGAGGTTTTGCGATACGGCAATTGGAAGGAACGCCATCCAGAGACTCTGGTATTGGTGGATGAGCGAAACGCGACGTTCGTGTATGGTCACCAACCGGCGGCGAGTACGTTCGTGTTAGGGGTTGATATCGGTGGTGAAGCGGTCGGGTTTTATTTCGGCAGCGTCGCGCAGGCGGGCGTAGTGAACCACCATGTCGGGTCACACGAGGTCGTTGCTTGGGCCGATTGGGAGTCGCGTGAAGGTCATATCTTCCTGCGTGCTCCGCGCAAGTTGCGTGAGGGAGCGGTGGATGCGCCGAGCACACTTACGTTTTCGGCATCTGAATTGGAACGCCGACTAGAGGACGATCAGACCGGATCAATTTGGGATGTTGAAACTGGGGTGGCCGTGACAGGACCGCTTGCGGGCAACGTCCTCCAACGCGTGCCGTTTATCAGTTCGTTCGACTGGGCTTGGCAGGATTTCTACCCATCGAGTGAGTTTTTCGGGGACCGCGAGGATCGCGTGCCCTCTTCGTGACCGCTCCTTGAAAGAAGCGAGGCGGTGTCAGGGCGTCTATCCGATGATGCGTCCAGCGATGGCGTCACCCATATCCGATGTGCCGATGGCCTCGCCTCGTCGGGTGGCCAAGTCGGGTGTTCTGGCCCCGTCGACAAGGACTGCGGCGACGGCACCTTCGATAGCGTCCGCTTCGTCGTCGAGGGCGAAAGAATATCGGAGCATCAAAGCCGTCGAAAGAATCGACGCGATGGGATTTGCGACGCCCTGCCCTGCAATGTCAGGTGCCGAGCCATGAATCGGTTCGTACAGCGCACGTTTGCCGGCACGTCGCGGACGGCGATTGTTAATTGTTCTCGGTATCGACGACAGCGAAGCGGAGGGTAGCATCCCCATCGATCCGCTGATAACCGCGGCCTCGTCAGAGAGAATGTCGCCGAAGGTGTTCTCGGTAACTACGACATCAAATTCGGCCGGGTTTGTAACGAGTTGCATTGCAGCGTTATCTGCCAGCATGTGGATGAGTTCGACGTCGGGATATTCGACTCCGATCTCGGTCACGATCTCGCGCCAAAGCCGACTGGTCTCGAGGACGTTCATTTTGTCAAGCGAGTGGAGTCGCTTGCGGCGACCGCGAGCGAGTTCGAATCCAACGCGGGCAACGCGTTCGACCTCGCGTTCGCGATATGTGAGGGTGTCTACCGCGGAACGGCCTCGGGAGTTGGACCAACGTTTCTTGGGTTTGCCGAAGTAGAGTCCGCTCGTCAACTCACGAACGATTACCATGTCGACGCCTTCGAGACGTTCTGGGCGAAGTGGGCTAGCGTCGATAAGCTGTGGATATACCTTCACGGGTCGAAGGTTGGCAAAGAGGTCCAGGTCTTTGCGAAGCGTCAAGATGCCGTCTTCGGGACGCGTCTCTGCCTGCGGGTCGTCCCATTTTGGACCTCCGACCGCGCCAAAGAGCACTGCATCGCACCCCTTAACAATGTCTAGCGTCTCTTCCGGAAGCGGCGTGCCGAACTCGTCGATCGCGCGTCCGCCACATGCGCCCATGACGAATGAAAACGAGTGATGGAAACGACGTTCGATTGCGTCAAGTATTTTGACGGATTCTGCAGTCACTTCGGGGCCGATGCCGTCTCCGCCGAGCACGGCTATACGAATGTCCATGGTTGTATCTTTCGTTTTGAGATGTTGGTTGTTGTTTCGATTGGTGTGAAACGCTTTCAGACGCGAAGATTCAGTGCTTAGTCGTCCGGCTGCGTAAACGCTCTTACCAACGAGGTGAGCGAGCGGCTTCGAAACGGTCGATTGCTCCACCGTTTTGCAATGTGATACCGATGTCGTCAAGACCCTTCATGAGGGAGTTTCGACGGAAGGGGTCGAACTCGAATTTCGCGGAGAAACCATGGTGGTCAAACACAGTCTGTGTTTCAAGATCCACGGTCAGTTCGTATCCGACGCCTCTAAGCGCGTTGCCCATAATGTAGTCGACTTCGGTTTGAGACAACACGACTGGCGCCATGCCGTTCTGCATGCAGTTGTTTCGGAAGATATCTGCGAAACTCGGTGCGATGATTGCTCTGAAACCCATCTCATTGAGGGCCCAAGGGGCGTGTTCACGAGAAGAACCAGAACCGAAGTTGCGGCCGGCGACGAGGATGGAAGCTCCTTGGTATCGTGCTTCGTTCAGAATGAAGTCGGGATTGGGAACGCCGTCCTCCAGGTACCGCCAGTCGAAAAACGCGTATTCACCGAAACCAGTCCGCTCGATGCGTTTGAGGAACTGTTTCGGAATTATCTGGTCGGTATCTACGTTCACCCGATTCAACGGGGCGACCCTACCGCTCAATTTCGTGAATTTATCCATCTCACCTTCCAATGCGAGCAATTCCGCTTTTATCGACCTCGCCGATTTTTTCTTTCTTCCTTTGCGCGTTGTTGCTCTTCTTGTTTCTTCAACGCCTCTGCCAACGGATCCACCGGTGGCGGTGGTGTGACAGTGATCAACCCGATCTTCTCAAATTTCATCTCTTGAATCGCGTGCAGCTGCCGAAGCATCAACACTGCGGAAACACCAAGGAAAATTAGCAAAACATCAGACAATAATAGCAGGTCGTTGGCTTCAATCAACTCGGGAAGGGATTGGGCGTTGACGAATCGGGGTACCGTGATCGGATTGAATATCCAACTTGCAACCCAAAGGATCCACCATAAACCGAGGATCGCCCGTAACTTCCCTTGTTTTTTCCACGCCGTCGCGTCGTCCGTGTTGACATTGGGATCGCTGCCCTTGAACATCTCCTTCATTACTTGCCCGGGGCGGAACAGGTTCATTATCGGTATGAAGTGATGCAGCACTGCCCATTCGGGAGCGTGCTTTTGCTGCTCGGACTGGAGGGGCAGTAGGTTTCGACTAGCGCGGTGAATGAGCGAGAGGTACGGGAAGGCAACGACGATGACGGAGATGATGACCAAGAGCCAGATCAGCCTTGACCGGTCTTGGCTGGCTTGGAAATCTTCGGCGTAACTCAATGCCCGTTCGCATCCGGGATATTCGGACGCACCTGTGGAAATCGACGCAACGACGGCGTCAACATCGGGACAATCTAATCCCGCTTGTTCGGCGAACCGCAAGAGACCGTAGGATGTCCAAACTGCTGTGCAGATTCTGACCGTTTCGGAAGCTTCGGTATCGAGCCCAGTAGTTACCGCTTCATCGTCGGGAATCTCCAGCGTGGTCCCTGGTGTGTAATCGTCGTAGTTCCAACACACTAATCCGCGCTCATCGACGAAGTTTGAGACCTCTATCGGGTCCGATACGCCATCGGGACACTCGGATGTTGACAACCCTCCACTCAGATAGGCGCATTTGAACTCCTCACCACCCTCTCGTTGCGCGTAGGAACCGGCTGGTTCGATCTGTTGGGCGAGGTCGGGACTCGGAGGAATGACGGTGATTCCTTGGTCGATCCAATCTTGGTACCGTTGGGAATTGCCATAGTCGGTGAATGCGAGCCAAATGAGAACCACGCACCAGACGCCCATCGCAACGGTGACCCATTTGGCGTTTTGCTCATTGCTCTCGTAGGTGTAGGGTTCGTATCGAGCGACGCGGATTTCGTCGAGCCGTTGGCGACCGGTAAGGCGTCCAAATATTCCGGGTTTGCGGTCTTCGGTTTCGCTACGGACACGGCGACGTCTTGGCGGAGTGTAGATGCTGCTACTGGGGTCAGAACTGTCGGGGCGTTGTTCCGATTGCGCCTCATCAGAGACACGTGCCCCGTTTTGAAGGTCTTGGTTCGTGCGACGACGCGGCCTACGGTAGATGCCGCCGGTCCGATCGGAATTCGAATCGGCATTGTTCGCGCCTTCATCAGGGCCGCGGTTTTCCGATCCTTCGGATGGTGTCATCATGTTTCAATCTGGCGCGTTTGCCGCGTCAGTCCCAATCCCGTACGTCGACGAAGTGGCCTGCGATTGCGGCGGCGGCGGCCATGGCGGGACTAACTAGGTGGGTTCGTCCGCCCTTGCCTTGTCGTCCCTCGAAGTTTCGGTTTGATGTGGAGGCGCACCGCTCACCGGGCACGAGGATGTCTGGATTCATGCCGAGACACATGGAGCATCCAGACTCGCGCCACTCGAATCCGGCGTCGATGAAGATTTCTGAGAGACCTTCTCGCTCCGCTGCCCATTTTGTAAGTGTGGATCCTGGCATGACTTGGGCGCGCACGCTTTGTGCGACTCGTTTGCCTTCAACCATCGCCGCGGCTGCTCTAAGGTCTTCGAGGCGAGCGTTTGTGCATGAGCCGATGAAAACCCGGTCAAGGCGGATGTCTTGCATCGCGGTACCGGGATCGAGCGCCATGTATTCAAGAGCGCGTTGGGCAGACTCTTGATCGGCGGGATCATCAAAGTCGTCGGGACCAGGGACGAAATCAGAAACCCGAACTACTTGACCGGGGTTGGTTCCCCAGCTTATGTAGGGCTCTAGCTCTTCGCAGTCGATTTCGACCAACGTGTCGTACTCGGCACCGTCGTCAGTTGTCAATTGGCTCCACTCATCGCATGCGGCACCAAAGGCATCACCCTGCGGGACGAAATTGCGTCCGCGCATCCACTCGAACGTCGTGTCGTCTGGCGCGATCATTCCGGCGCGGGCTCCGCCTTCGATGGTCATGTTGCAGATCGTCATGCGACCTTCCATGTTTAGCGCGCGGATGGCCTCGCCAGTGTATTCGATTACGTGGCCGGTTCCGCCAGCAGTGCCCATCTGTCCAATGGTGGCGAGGATCATGTCTTTGGCCGAGACGCCGACAGGGAGTTCGCCATTGAAGCGGACTTCCATGGTCTTCGGTACGCGCTGGCGAAGGGTTTGGGTGGCTAAGACGTGTTCGACTTCGGATGTGCCGATGCCGAAGGCGAGGGAGCCGAAGGCGCCGTGTGTCGAAGTGTGTGAGTCGCCGCATACGATCGTCATGCCGGGTTGGGTGTAACCCTGTTCGGGGCCGATAACGTGGACGATGCCCTGACCGCTTGAATCGACATCGTAGAGCGTAATATCGAAATCGGCACAGTTCCTACGAAGTTCCTCAACCTGTTGCCGCGCGATCGGATCACGGATTTCTTCGGTGCGGGTCTCGTCGGTTGGGACGTTGTGGTCTACTGTCGAGATCGTTAGATCGGGGCGTCGTACTGGACGGCCGGTGAGACGCAAACCCTCGAAAGCCTGTGGCGAGGTGACTTCGTGCACCAAGTGTAGGTCGATGTAAAGGATAGCGGGTTCGCCTTCGGGTGCCGCAACCAAGTGCGTATCCCAGATCTTTTCGAACATCGTCTTCGGCATATAAACCACCTGCTATCTAAATTTTGCGCTAGGCTCACGGCCCGGCAGTGCCGGCCGTCAGCCGACGTTTGCAATCACTTTTAGTTCTACGGCTCCATCGGGCGCCGACCCGAATCTATTGTCGCCGTTGTTGCCCTTTATGAACGCGACGCTGACGAGCGCCATGCTCCAAGCAATATGGGATACGACATCGACCACCAGCGGAGCGGCGGCCCAAAAGACTGAGGTCAACCAGCCGCCGGCGAAAATTGCAGCCGGTATCAACGTCCAGTTGTCAGTCCGACCGATGTCATGGGTTCGACCCGAAAACGCTCGCACGACGAGGAAGAGCAATGGAAGCGCTAGCCCTAAGTCCACCCAAAGTTCGGGCACACCGAAACGAGCCAATGCTGATTGAGCCGCAAGCGACAAGGCAAAGATCAACAGTACCTCAACGACGTAAGTCCGCCGATTAGTTCTGCGATGCCGTGTTTCAACTTCGGAGACGGCGGTTCTATTTCCCAGCAGAATCATTTGAAGCGTTTAGTCAACCTTTGACAAGTTGGTAACGGACCAACTGGACGAATATCTCTCAGACCGTCGCGGATATCGGTTCGCCTTCCAGTTCGCTAATCATCAAAGCTCGGTTAATGGCGTTGACGTACGCTTTTGCGGAGGCGACGACGATGTCGGTGTCTGAGCCCCGGCCCGAGTATGTGGACTCGTCGTGCTCGATACGAATGGTAACTTCGCCGAGGGCGTCGATGCCTTCGGTTACCGAGCTTACCGAAAATTCGGTCAACTCTACATCCATATCGACGATGGAATCGATCGCTTTGCAAACCGCGTCAACGGGGCCGGTACCTTCGGCAGATGCGTTGCGGACGTCGTTGTCTGGTGTCGTGATGGACACTTCCGCAGCGGGCATCTCGTCATTGCCGCAGACGACGCGGACTTTGCCAAGTTGGTACCTGCGGTTGGTGTCAGCATACCGGTGCTGCTCCCGCATCAAAGCTTCAAGATCGGCGTCGGCGACTTCGCGTTTGTTATCCGCGAGGTCTTTGAATGCTACGAAGATGTTGCTCAACTCCTCATCGGTAAGTTGGTATCCCAAATCACTCAGTCTCGAGCGTAGCCCTGCCCTGCCGGACAGCTTTCCCAACACCAATGTTTCGCCGCGCCATCCGACATCTTCAGGTCGCATGATCTCGAAGGTGGTGCGCTCTTTCAGGTACCCGTCTTGGTGAATACCGGAAGAGTGTCGGAACGCGTTTTGGCCGACGATGGCTTTGTTGTACTGCACCGGGAAGCCGAAAATGCTGCTGATCATGCGGCTAGTGGGGTTTATCTCGCGAATGTTGACGCCGGTGTAGACGCCGTAGTGGTCTGGTCGAGTCACGATGGCCATCATGACCTCTTCCAAGGCCGCGTTGCCAGCGCGTTCTCCTAGACCGTTTACGCATCCTTCAACTTGCCGGGCACCGTTTTCGATTGCCGCGAGCGAATTGGCTACCGACATGCCCAGATCGTTATGGCAGTGGACACTCACGATCGCCTTGTCGATGTTGGAGACGTTCTCGAAAACGCCTTTGATCAAGGCGCCAAACTCCACCGGGTTGGAGTATCCGACGGTGTCGGGTACGTTCACAGTTGTCGCCCCGGCATTGATTGCAGCTTCCAAGATCGCGTAGAGATACTCGGGCGCGGTGCGTGAAGCATCCATCGGCGAAAATTCGACATCTTCGACGTATGACTTCGCTTTTTCCACGGCATCGACCGCCATGTTCATGATCGTCTCTTGGTCTCGGCGCATCTGATGCATCAGATGAACGTCGGACGATGAGATGAAGGTGTGAATCCGGGGTTTTGCCGCGCCTTCAAGAGCGCGCGCTGCGGCTTCGATATCGACGGGTACTGCCCGCGCTAGTGAGCAGATCACCGGCCCTTCGACCTCATGAGAGATGCGGCGAACGGCCTCGAAGTCACCAGGCGAACTGCCGGCGAAACCGGCTTCGATGACATCGACGTTCAACTTTCCGAGTTGGTGCGCGATGCGCACCTTTTCGCCGACGGTCAATCCGGCGCCGGCTGACTGTTCTCCGTCGCGCAGCGTCGTATCGAAGATGATTACCTGGTCTGCCGAGTTTGCTGTTTGTGTGGTCATTTGGTCGCTCCTGTGTTCCGGTAAGCACCGAAACATCCGAAACGGCTAGTGTTGATCGATTGATCCAACTAGGTTGTGGATTCGAGCCACGGCATCATCGCTCGCAACTCCTTGCCAATTGCTTCGACCGGGTGCGCTAGGTTTTCCTCTCGCATCCTCTTGAAGCGGTGGAGACCTTCATCGTTTTCAGCGATCCACTCGCGCGCAAAGCGTCCGGACTGGATGTCGTCCAAAACGCGTCGCATGTTGTCTTTCACTGAATCGTCGATGATCTGAGGACCGCGGCTGTAGTCGCCATATTCGGCGGTTTCGCTCACTGAATAGCGCATGTATTCGAGGCCGCCTTGGTAGATTAGGTCGACGATGAGTTTGAGTTCATGGAGAACTTCAAAGTATGCAGATTCGGGTTGGTAACCCGCTTCCGTAAGGACCTCGTATCCCATCTTGATGAGTTGGGTTACGCCGCCGCAAAGCACCGCTTGTTCGCCGAACAGGTCGGTTTCAGTCTCTTCTTTGAAGGTGGTCGTAAGAATACCGGCGCGTCCGCCTCCCACGCCCTTGCCGTACGCCAGTGCGTTCTCCATTGCGTTGCCAGATGCATCTTGATCGATCGCGACGAGACATGGTACGCCAAGGCCACGTTCAAAGACTGCACGCACTCGATGCCCAGGTGCCTTGGGTGCGATCATTACGACGTCGACATCTTCCGGCGGTTTGATCTGCTCGTAGAAGATCGTGAAGCCGTGTGCGAACAGGAGTGTCTTACCTGGAGTGAGGTTGGGTTCGACATCTTCCCGGTAGACCCCGCCTTGGATCGTGTCCGGTAGGCAGAAAGAGATCAGATCCGCGCGCTTGGCGGCTTCGGCGTTGCTCAATACCTCGAGGCCGTCGGCCTCGGCTTTCTCGCGGCTACTGCTGCCCTCGTAGAGTCCAATGACGACGTTGAAGCCGTTGTCTTTGAGGTTTAGTGCGTGGGCATGCCCTTGCGAACCGTAACCGATTACGGCTATGGTTTTGTCGCGCAACGGCGAATCGTCGATGTCCGCATCGTAGTAAAGCTTCGGCATTTGGTTTATTGACCTTCCTAGGTTTTGGTTTAGGGACTAACCGCGCGGCTGATCCCTTACACGCTTCCGGAAACGCCCGGTGTGACGTGGTACTCGTGGGGGACTCTATTGGCCCAATTTCGGTTGGCTTGGAATTGACCGTCTTCTTCGCCCTCGAAGAGGGTACCGCGGAGGACCGCAACGCGGCCCGTCCGCATCACCTCCCTGATTCCGAAACGGTCCAACAGCGTGATCAGTGAGTCGATTTTTTCACGCCCACCAGTCAACTCCAAAGTGACGCTGTTTGCGCCGATGTCGATGATGTTTGCGCGGAAAACTCGGCTGAGTTCGAGGACCTCGACGCGGGTTTCGGTGGTGGTTTCCACCTTGACGAGCGCCAGCTCACGCCATATGTGGTTCATGTTCGTGATGTCGTGTGCCTCGATCACATTGACAAGCCGTTCCAATTGCGCGGCGCATTGATCCACGACAGTCGGCGGCCCTTCGAGCACGAAAGTCAAGCGCGAAAGTCCGGGTTTTTCCGAGCGACCGACCGCCAGGCTCGCGATGTTGAGGCCGCGGCGGCGGCAAAGGCCCGCGATTCGGGCGAGGACACCGGGCCTATCTTCGACCAATGCGGTTACAGTGCGGGCTTCAAATTTCGATTGCGTGGACATTTTAAACTCTGGTGTCCTCCATCAGATCCTTGATACTGCCACCTGCAGGGATCATCGGGTAGACGTGTTCGACCTTTTCAATGACGAAGTCGATGATGACCGGGCCGGGATGGGCGTTGGCTTCTTCGATCGCCGATTCAACATCGTCAACGTCATCGACGCGCATGCCCTTCATGCCGAATGCATCCGCCAACTTCACGAAATCGGGGTTTGCGGTGTAGGCATCGGCTTGGGTGTTGCCCATGTAGAAAAGCTCTTGCCACTGAGTGATCATGCCAAGGTGGTTGTTGTTCAAGATGGCGTACTTAACCGGCAGTCGATTCTCAACCGCGGTCGCTAGCTCCATCATCGTCATCTGGAAACCGCCATCGCCACAAATCGACCAAACGAGCGACTCGGGCAATGCGAGTTGCGCCCCGATAGCTGAAGGCACCTCGTAGCCCATCGTGCCCAGACCACCAGAGCAAAGCCATGAGTTGGGTTCCGTGAACCTATAGTGTTGGGCCGCCCACATCTGGTGCTGGCCAACTCCGGTGCAGATGATTGCTTTGCCTTTCGTGATGTTCGACAGGCCGCGGACGACATGTTGGCCCGATAGGTTGCCCGTCTCAGGGATGTGCAAGGAAGGGTGATCGGATTTGAGTTGCTCGACGTGCCGTATCCATTCCGGCCGGGAGGCGCGATTGGCTTTGGGGACTATCTGTGCCAGCACATGTTTGAGGTTGCCGACAACCGCGGCATCGACCTGCACCGCTTTACCGATCTCGGCGGGGTCGATGTCGATGTGTATCTTTTTGGACCTCGTGGCGAACTCGTTGACATTGCCAACGATGCGGTCGTCGAAGCGACTGCCTGCGGCAATGATCAGGTCAGAGTCGTCAAGGGCCAAACTCGCGTACGCTTCGCCGTGCATACCTGGGAAGCCGACATGGAGCGGATGGTTTTCGGGAAAGCCGGAGATACCAAGAAGCGTTGTGACAACCGGTATCTGCGCTTTTTCCGCGAGTTCCTTCAATTCGTCAAAGGCACGAGAGATGATCACGCCGTGACCGGCCAGGAACACCGGACGCTCCGCTTCGTTGATGAGTTTCACGGCCGCGTCGATCTGTTCATCGGGTGCGGTAGTCGGTATTCGGTAGCCGGGCAGATTGATCTGACTGTCGCGTTCGTAGTCGTAGGTACCCGCCTCCTGCATCACGTCTTTTGGGATGTCAATGAGGATCGGGCCGGGGCGTCCGGTTCGGGCGATATGGAAGGCCTCGTGTACGGTTGGCCCCACGTCTTCGACTCGGGTGATCAAATAGTTGTGCTTAGTCACGGGGAGAGTCGCGCCGGTGATGTCAGTCTCTTGGAACGCGTCTGTGCCGATTGCGGCGCGTCCGACCTGTCCGGTTATTGCGACGATTGGAACCGAGTCCATCATCGCCGTGGCAAGCCCGGTGATGAGATTAGTCGCACCGGGACCAGAAGTTGCGAATGCGACGCCGACTTTACCCGAGGCGCGAGCGTAACCATCGGCCGCGTGCGCTGCACCTTGTTCGTGTCGTACGAGCACGTGGCGGAGCTTAGGGTACCGGCCTAACACGCCGTACAACGGCAGAATCGCGCCGCCAGGGAGGCCGAATACGATATCGACGCCTTCGTTCAGAAGCGCCTCGCAAACAATGTCGCCGCCTGTAAGTGTTTTTCCCATATCGTTTCTTTTGTCTCGTCTCACGAACTTCTACAGTGCAATTTTCAGTCGCTCAAATAAAAAATCTCGTCCCTTGATTTGAAAGGACGAGACTGCTCCCGCGATACCACCTTGGTTGGTTGAGATTTGCACGTTGTTCGTGATTCTCAACCCGCTTCATTTACAGCCGTTAACGTGGCAATCCGCGGGGCCTTACTAATCCGGGGTTCCGGTTCGGAAAATCAGATGCTGGGGCCTCGTGCTCCAGGGCGAGTTCTCGCGGACGATGCATATCCTTTTCAGCTACCGGATACTCTCTACTGCTGTCGTCGATACGATACTACTCCCGTTCGTAGCATTAGCATTTTGGATGTGCACACCAATTATGCCACACGCTACGGAATCCGCAAAACGCACGACGCGACAACTAGGTCCCAAATGAAAATTCGCACAATCACGCACCGCAACATACCCGAACTGTTTCGAATCCTGCGTGCGGCTGGTCCTCACGGACACCGTGAATGGCCGCTGACCAATGAAGCGACGCTTGCGGTGACAGTCAACAATCCTCGATTGGATCCGGATCTAGGGCGATGGTCGATCAGTTACGCAAATGGTTCACCCGTCGGTTATTCGCTTGTCGAACCCGAGTTGAACATCGGCAGGATTCTCGTGGGTTTCGCATCCGTTGAGGGGCACGACGATGTGTTGGGTTCGTTGCTCCAAGACGGTGTCGCACGCGCCACGGAACTCTCGGATCAAGATCGGTTCGAAATCCACGTTGCAGTGCGGGACACCGAATCGAAATCTATCTCTGATGCACTTGAAGCCGCGGGATTCGGAGTCGTTCGGACCGTCTTGAAGATGCGTGTCGGCGTTACCGATGTGGAACTGCCTGAGTCGGCCGCTCCGTCAGAGTTCATTATTCGTGATGCCGATATGTCTGAAGCTGCCGCGGTGACTGAACTTCACAATGCATGTTTCATCGGCAGTTGGGGGTTTTCACCCAATACTGTCGAAGAGATCGTCGATCGCACGGCCGCCGATACGGATCGGAACGGTTTCGCGCCGGTAGTCGTTTTGGAGGACGCATCAAATGGCCAGTTGGCCGGCTACAACTGGATCACTCTCAGCGACGGCGACGGACGCGTTGAGATGGTCGGGGTTCACCCGAGTATGCGTGGAAAGCGACTGGGTTGGACGATCTTCAATGCGGGGGTCGAGCAACTGATCGCGCAGGGGGCGACCTCGCTGGTGTTGGACGTCGACTCCGAGAATCCGCCGGCTCGCAGAATCTACGAATCGGCTGGCTATCGCACCTATTCTGAAGTTCGGTACTACGGTTTGGTACTGGGCAAAAGCTAGGCTCTCGAGCCTAACGCTCGGTCGAGGTTGAAGGCGGCGGATATGAGCGCCAAGTGCGTGAATGCCTGTGGGAAGTTGCCTAGGTGCTCGCCTTTGGGCCCGATCTCCTCTGAATACAGTCCCAGATGATTGGCGTATCCAAGCATGTGCTCGAACATCATCCGGGCTTCTTCAAGCCGTGCGGGATCGTTGCGTCCGGCGCGAGTTAGCGCCTCCACGAGCCAGAAGGTGCACATGTTGAAGGTGCCTTCCTCGCCTTCCAAGCCGTCAGCGGTTTCGTTCAAGTTGTATCGATAGACAAGGTTGGAGTAGACGAGCCCTCCGTTGGATGGCGATTTTCGGATGGCGTCGAGTGTCTTAAGCATGCGTGGATCCGATGGTGACATGAAGAACACCATGGGCATGATGAGGTTCGATGCGTCTAAAGCGTCCCTTCCATAGGCTTGAGTGAACGCTTGGACGTTGTCGCTCCAGCCGTTTTTGATTATCTCCTCGTAAATCTCGTCGCGCACTCTGGTCCATCGTTCGGTGTCGCTGGGGAACGAACGTTTCGCAGCTAGACGTATCCCGCGGTCGATTGCGACCCAGCACATTAGCTTTGAGTAGACAAAGTGCGCGCGACCGCCACGTACTTCCCAGATGCCTTCGTCCGCTCGATGCCAGTTGTCGCAGACCCAGTTGATTATTCTCCGGAGGTGGGACCAGAAGTCGTATGAGATCGGGGTTTGGTATTTGTTGGACAGATAGACGGCGTCCATCAATTCACCGTAGATGTCGAGCTGCAATTGGTCGGCGGCGCCGTTACCGATGCGTACCGGTTGCGAGTTCATGTATCCGGACAAGTGAGTTAATGTGTGCTCTTCGAGGTCGTGGCTACCGTCGATGCCGTACATGATTTTCAACGTGCCGTCGTCTTCACTCTCCGCACACCGAGCTTCCAACCATTCCATGAAGCGTCCCGCTTCATCGGTGAGGCCGATTCTGAGAAGCCCGTAGACACTGAATGCTGCGTCGCGAATCCAGGTGTAGCGGTAGTCCCAGTTGCGCACACCGCCGAGGTGTTCCGGCAGGCTAGTGGTGGGTGCGGCGACGAATGCGCCGGTGGGATCGTAGGTCAATAGCTTCAGGATCAGGGCCGAGCGGTGCACCATCTCGCGCCATCTTCCGGTGTAGGTGCACTTGTTTATCCAACGTCGCCAGTAAGCAACGGTAGTGTCGAAGAGTTGCTCGATACGTTCCGCGTCGAATTTATCGGCTCGTTCGATGTGCTCAACGGCGTCGATAACGATGTATTCGGTGTGACCCTCTTGAATCTCGAACCCGACTTTGACCGCGTTATCGACTATTTTTGGTGTTACGGTGCTCCAATATTCGAGGGAAATGTCAGGCGAGACAAAGCGAACACTTTCACCAACGTAGACTGCGTCGTGTTCGTCTCTGCCATAGTTAAATCTTGGTGAACAGTCAATTTGCATGTGCAGATTGCCTCGGACCCCGGTAACGCGGCGTATTAGCACATGGTCGGAATCGCCGGCGGACCCGGTTCGGACCGGCATGAAGTCGACGACTTGGGCAACGCCTTCGTCCGATGTGAAGTGCGTGACCAAAACATTGGTTTCAGGCAGATAGTACTGAGTCGAGCGCACATCGTAATTGGCTGGTTGCAGTGAGAAATGACCGCCCTTCTCTTCATCCAGAATCGAGGCGAAAATCGAGGGCGAGTCGAAATGGGGTGCACAGAACCAATCGATGGTGCCGTTCACGCCGACCAGCGCGGCGGTATAGAGATCGCCGATGATGCCGTGGTCTTCAATGCGCAGATACACAGTTCGCTCTCCAAACCATCGAAGGCGATGGGGATGTTAGACGGCAATTATCGTTGAGGCGCGGCCGATAGGCGCGGTTCCACAACTCGATTGTAGACATCCACGAGGCCGTTCACGGTCGAATCCCAAGAAAATATTTCAGCCCGTTTTCGAGCCGCGTTCGACATCGTTTGTCGCAACTCTCGGTTGCCGGCTATCTGAATGATCTTGTCGGCATATAGGACTGGGTCCCGATCTCGGATCAAGTAGCCAGTCTCGTTATCAACCACGATTGACCTTAGCCCATCGACATCGGCTGCTACAGCCGGCGTGCCGCATGCTGCGGCTTCAAGGACCGCCAACCCGAAGGTTTCATGAAACGATGGCGCAACGATGCAGTCCGCGTTCGAATAGATCGTTGGAAGGTCGGACTGCGGCAACGCGCCCGGTAACTTCACTCGATCCGTCAGACGCAGTTTCGAGATGCGACCTAGTACGCGCCGGAACTCATCGGCAGTTCCGCCACCGACGATTTGCAGCTCCACGTCCAGTCCACGGTGGACAAGGATCGCAAATGCGTCGATGAGCAGATCGACTCCTTTGAGAGCGTCCAGTCGTCCGACGTACAGGATGCGTCGTCGATTGCATGTTGATGTCGACGTTTGCGATGGTGAAAACGCGTTTGTGTCTACGCCGGGCGGCATGATGGTGAGTTTTTCCTTAGGCAATCCGAATTCGGCGATCATGTGCGCAGCCTCGCCTTCCGTCCAAACGACAATCTGGTCGGCATCTCGCGCAACTCGAGCTTCATTGATGAATCGGATCTCGGGTTCATTCTCCTCGGGACGAACTTGCTTTTTGATGCTGGCGAGCGTGTGAAAACTCGTTACATGAGGAACCTCCCAAACGCTAGACAACTGACAGCCGACCACGCCCGAAAGCCAATAGTGGGAAGCAACGATTTCGAAGTTGGATTGATTGATCGAAGCATCGTCGGTCACGGCAGCGACGAATTTGGGAAGTAGGGCCGGAAGTTGCTCTTTTGGCTCGTCAAGTTCGCCGACTGGCACATGGACCAACTCGTAGTCGCGATCGTTGTCCACAATCCCGGTCCCGAGGTGTGATCGGGAATAAACCCTGACCGCATGACCCATCTGCGCTAATCGAGTTGAAACTTGGTCAACGTAGACATTCATACCGCCAGCATCGGTGCCACCCGGCGGGATACACGGGCATCCGTGCACGCTGATTACCGCGATACGCATCGAGAATCCACGGTTTGCGTTCGAGCGACGTGCGGGCGAGCGCGCAGCAAGTCGCTAGGCCTTTTTATCGAGTTTATCGAGTCGCGCGGTGTAGATATGGCGGTCGACTGCGCCGAGATGGTACTTGTATCGTTCGTCGCCGCGCATGAAATCGTACACCTCGATGCCCTCTCGGATCGACGCCAGGATGTTGATGGCGTGGTTCAGCAGGCCGACCGCGAGCCAAGAACGATCCGGCGAGTATCCACTGTTGTAGAGGTATTTTGTGTTGCCGATTTTGAAGGCCAGGGATGTGGCGACGTTTTCGCCGTTGATGGTAAGGAAGTACAGTCGGCTGATGTCTTTTTCGGCGAGTTTGAATGCGATTTCTCGAAAAAATGCCTCCCGTTGCGGCGTCATGAATTCGCTCTTGTCGATCGAACTGCCGCGGTGGAGATCCATGAAATCATCCATTCCCTGTTCGATTTCGTTAGGTGTTTTCAGCTCGAGTTGCTCGACATCGCCGGCGTTGTCGAGACGACGAAGCTTGCGGCGTAGCTCGTGCCGGTGTTTCTTTGTCAACGATGCGAAATACTCGTCGACAGAAGACGGCAGAGCGACGCGTGGAGCCACACCTTCGTCCCAGATATGGACTTCCCATCCCATGTCACTTGCCACTTCTTTGACAGCGTGGATGGTGTGCGAATCTTCAGGTAGGGATTCCAGCACTAGCGCAGATATTTCGGGATCGTCGTAAAGAGATTGGAGAAGGTCTTGGACATCGCCGGGAAGTAGTTCGGCATCGTGCTTGAAACCGAGGTAGTCCACCAGATCGGTTCCGCCAAGGAATGTGCAGACGCCTTCGTCGTTGTTTGAGTCGAGGCGTAACGGGGCAATAATCGCAGTCGTCCCATTGGGACGAACAACCGAACGCAGCATGAGTTTGGAGTCGCCACCAAAGTGCTCCCACCAGATACGGTTCCATTCCAGAGAATCAAACGCCGAACTCGCCGGCATGGATTCGTAAATCCGCTGCCAGTCGTTGGTCAGGTCGTCGAACGTCGGTGAAACGATCCTGGTAGTTGTGGCACAGGTCATTGGGTAGCGGCTACGCGGCGTCCTTGGATAACAGGGCGGCGACTTGGTCGACGTCTGTTTCGACGTACTCGAGTTCGACCAACGCATGGTTCTCGACAGTCGTGGGGTCTTTCAACCCCATCCCAGTCAAAATACAGACCGCGGTCAGATTCTTGAGGTCTTCGCCTTGGGAAGCAAGTTTGATGAGACCAGCGACGGACGCCGCAGATGCGGGTTCGCAGAAAATGCCTTCTTCGCGGGCCAACCGGATGTAGGCCTCGATGATCTCTGCGTCGGTGACCGCGTCGATGTTACCGCCGGATTCGTCGCGCGCGTCCACAGCTCGCTGCCAGCTTGCGGGATTGCCGATGCGGATTGCGCTGGCGATCGTTTGGGGTTCGTCGACTTTTTCGCCGCGGACGATTGGCGCTGCGCCGGCGGCTTGGAAGCCCATCATGCGCGGTAATTTGGTGATGCGCTCGTTGATTCGATACTCGGTGAAGCCCTTCCAGTAGGCGGTTATGTTGCCGGCGTTTCCTACCGGAATGCAGATCATGTCGGGGGAGTCGCCGAGGGCGTCTGAGATTTCAAAGGACGCGGTTTTTTGGCCCTCAAGCCGATACGGATTGAGAGAATTGACCAACTCGATTGAGAGTTCGGTGGCAAGATCGCGAACCATCGACAATGCGTCGTCGAAGTTGCCATCGACGGCGAGGATTCGAGCACCGTAAGCCATCGCTTGAGCGAGTTTACCGAGAGCTATCTCGCCGGATGGGACGACGACAAATGATTTCAGGTTGAATCGAGCGCTGTAGGCAGCGGCGGAAGCGCTGGTGTTGCCGGTTGATGCACAGATCACGCGCTTGCGGCCGGCCTCTAGCGCTTTCGCGATAGCCATGACCATGCCCCGGTCTTTGAAAGAGCCGGTCGGGTTAGATCCTTCGAGTTTGAAGTAGAGATTTTCGCAACCGACGGACGGGCCGATATTGGTAGATTTCACCAGGGGCGTGCTGCCCTCACCCATAGTGATTATGGGGGTGTCCGCATTCACCGGCAGAAACTCTTTGTATCTTTCGATGACCCCGACGGTGCCGTTCACGGTATCCTCTCCATTGGCAGGTCGACATCGCCTGCATATTGTTGTCGACCGCTAAACTTCGTCGTAATCTTCGACGCGGATCAGATTTTCAAGCGATGCGACAACATCCAATTGTCGCAGACGCGTTGCAGCTTCCTGCATATTGGCCTCGCGGGATGGGTGGGTCATTATGACGAGGTCAGCCAGACCTCGCTCGTCGTCCGAATCGAACTGCAGAACTGAGGCGATACTGATGTGGGCATCGCCAAAGACACCTGCGACCTTGGCGAGGACGCCGAACTGGTCGATAGCTGCGAGTCTCACGTAGTAGCAAACCTGAAGGTCATCCATGTCGATGACGGCCGGATTGACTTCGCGTTCGCTGGTTCCGGAGCCATTGTTTGTAGATTGTTCGTCGTCGCTCTTCGCCACCATGGTTTTGGCGATTCGGAGAACGTCGCCCATGACTGCGCTAGCCGTTGGGCCGGCGCCTGCTCCCCTGCCCTGCAACCAAAGCGGGCCCAACAAATCTCCGTTCAACTCCACCGCGTTCAGGACGCCGTTAACGTTGGCCATCGGGACTTCTACGGGTACTAATGCCGGATGAACACGACACCGCACTCCACTCAATTCGGAACGCGCAATAGCCAACAGCTTGATGGTGAATCCCAGTGCACCGGCGTAACGGAGATCTTTGGCGCCGATGTTTCCAATGCCTTCACGGTGGATCGCGTCCGGGTTGGCGGATGCTCCAAACGCTAATCGGGTCAAGATCGACAGCTTGTATACCGCATCGTGAGCATCGACGTCCGCCGTGGGGTCGGCTTCTGCATATCCTAGGGATTGTGCTTCGGCGAGCGCGTCTTCGAATGAACTTCCCGACTCTTCCATCGAGGAGAGCACGAAGTTAGTGGTGCCGTTTATGATGGCTCGAATGCTCTCGATCCGGTTGGCACTGAGGCTGTCTTGGATCACCGCCAGCACTGGAATTCCACCGCCAACGCTGGCTTCGTAAGACAGGGTGACGCCATTCTCAACCGCCAAGTTGGTCAGTTCGTCACCATGTTTCGCGAGTGCCTCTTTGTTAGCGGTGACGACGTGCTTGCCAGCCTTCAACGCCGCGGCCATGTAAGAACGCGCCGGTTCCTCTCCACCCATAACCTCTACGATGATGTCGTTGCGGTCGTCGCCGAGCACCTGTTCGGGATCGGTTGTTAGGAGATCAAATGGCACACCATCTCGCTGGCGCGACATGTTTTGCACCAAGATCCCATTCAGATCGAGCACGTGACCGAAATCAGCGTCGGTACGAAGCAAGACTCGGGCCACTTGTGATCCAACAACGCCAGCGCCTAGCAGCCCTACACCAGCAATGCTAGGGCTGTTCAATTGCCGATCGTTTGCCATCTATTAGCGTCCGGCCTATTGATTGAGATCTTCAAGCGACGTGAACGGCGATACTGGCGTCGCGGTGGCCACGATGGCATTAGAGCGCACCTGACGGTTGATCCAATCGTAGACCTCGCTGTTTAACGAGATCGCAGTATCGAATTCGAACCGGTGCTCGTTGATGTAACGATCCACTTCCAGGTTTGCCAAGATATTGAAGTGGTCGTCCGCGATCTCGCGCGCTTCGCTGAAATCGGAAACGATTTGCGCAGTCCAAAGCTGCGAGGCCTCGTCGTACCGGCCGCCGCTGAGCGTATTCAACGCAAGAACACGTTCGCCTTCCGAGCCATCCTCATTAATTTTGTGGCCAAACAGTATCGAATCGAGATCGGTTCGCACACCTCGAGGCAACCATCCGATGTACCCGCCGGTTCTTTGTACGTTTGGATCTTCAGACAGGTCCAACACGATCGCTCCTACCGTGCGGCCCGACGCCAAGTCTCGTTCGATTCGGTTGATAGTCGCTTGGCTCACATCTTGCAGCACGATCTGGTAGACCTGTGCTTGCGGTTGAATACGGGGTAGCGTTTTCCCGAGTTCGTCTCGGAGGCGTTCTTTGAACATGCCTTTGCGGATGAAATCGCGATACACCCCTTCGTCGAGCCCAATGCGGTTCAAGAACTGTTTTTTGGTTTCTTCAACGTTGGACCGATGTTCACGCATGGAAGCGTCGGTAGTAGATTCGGCGACAAAACCGAGGAGTGCTTCGAGTTGAGCGTCGACCTCTTGCTGCTCGACCGTGATGCCAAAACGCGGAGCCAGGTGGTATGCCAGTTCGTTTGATTGAAGCGTCTGCATCGCTTCGAAAGCGGAGGTGCCTAGCTCGAACGGGACGCCCAAGTCCTCGCTCAATCTTTGGAAGAATCGGATGTAGTTGACGATGTCGCCACGGGTGTATACCGAGTCTTCTACCTTCACGGCGATTTCGGTTGGCGGTTCGACATACTGTCGATAGAATCCGTACGCAGGGATCGCGAGCACGAGGAAGACGAAGATGATCGCGCCGATGATGAACGGCCGGTTGCGTAGCGCGGCACGTTCCCGACGTCGCATAAGCTCGAAACGCGAAACACCGCGACGATTGGTAATGCTCCGTTGACCGGCTTTATAGCCACCCAATGGTGCGTGGGAGAATGTGCTGCGTTCCTGTTCGTTCGCCATTTCTAGTATTCAGTGCGGATCAGCGTCGGTTGAACAGACGCTATTCTACGTGCCTAGACCTCGTTCGGTCCCAGTTGGCACGACCCTAATGGCACGAGCCACGACGACGTCTCGTTAATCGTCCGAAGTCTCGTCTACCGACGAATCTGCTTCTGACGTTGGCTCAGCGACCTCCGGCTCAGACGGCGTCTCCTCAGAGTTTTCAACGGCCGTTTCCGCAGTTTGTGAAGTTTCCTCAGTTTGTGAAACGACTGCCTCTTGCTGCTCGGATGCCTCGACTGCCGATTCTTCGCCAACGGCCTCTGACTCTTGGGGTCGAGGTGCATCGGTCTGGATCGCGCCGGTGACGTAGACGTGGTCCGGAGCCATGGGGATCAATGCGAGATGTTGTGCGCGTTTGATGGCGCGCGCTAGTCGGCGTTGGTTTTTGGCCGTTACACCGATACGTTGACCGGATACGATCTTCCCGCGCTCGCTAACAAAGCGACGCATCAGTTGGACATCCTTGTAGTCGATTTCCTCGGCTTTAAGGACATTCCTGCCGCGCCTGCGACGTCCGAATGCGCCCCCGCCTGCGCCTCCGCCTCCTCGGCGGTTGCCGGACTGCGGTCGAGTTCTAGAACCTGTTGTCATTGTGTCTCCGTGCTGCTCCGAAAGAAGTTGCGGTTATCAGTCAATTGTCAGTCATGAATGCGCGAACGATATGTCTCACCAAGGCAAGTCTTCCAAATCTTCACCGTCGGTTGGTTGGTCGTAACCACCTCCAGCTTCGTTTCCGGAAGGCGCTGCTTGCGCTGGCGGTTGAGATTGTCCGCCACTATACGGTTGTGCGGTTTCGGGCGCCGGAGGATATGACCCATACCCGCCTTCTTCGCCTTCTTCCCGACCAGTCAGATTGATCACTCTAAATGCGTTGACTTCTAAACTGGTCCGCGCGACACCAGCTTGGTTGGTCCACTCGCGCGTCGAAAGCCTACCTTCGACGAACACTCTAGCACCGCGACGGACGCTGTTCGCTACATTTTCGGCTTGCTGCCCCCAAGTCGCAACGTTGAACCATTCGGTTTCTTCTTGCCATTCGTTATTGACTTGGTATCTTCGATTGACCGCCATGCTGAAGTTAGTGACGGCCCGCCCGTTGGCCGTGTATCGCAACTCGGCGTCGCGACCGGCGTTGCCGATCAGGAGTATCAGATTTAGGCTCATCGCAAATCACCAAGGCAGGTTTTCGAGATCGTCGGTGTCGGCGACCTGCGCGGTTGGTCGTGGCATGGTCGCTGCCGACGCGTACTCAGATGTTACGTGACCGTTCGATACGTTGCCATTCGGAGAAGGTGCGTCATCTTCGCGTCGCCGGTTTTCCCGCGTCGGGTATTCTCCGCCCAAGTTTTCATCACCGCTATCTCGGGGCGTCAACGCGATAACGCGGTTCGCGTTGACGTCAAGGCTGGTGCGAGTTTCGCCGTTACCGGCGGTGTACTGTCGGGTGGAGAGTCGACCATCGACGAACACGCGGGTGCCGCGCTTGACGCGTTCCGCTACGAACTCTGCTTGACGTTCCCAAGCGGCAACGTTGAACCATTCGGTGTCTTCACGCATTTCGTCGCGTACTTGGTAGCGACGGTTAACGGCGATGCTGAAGTTTGCCACTGCGGCGCCGTTGGGCGTATACCTTAGCTCGGCGTCGCGACCCGCGTTGCCGATGAGAAGTATCTGGTTAAGAGTCATTGGGAATTTTCGCCTTCCATATTAATTACTACGTATGTCGTCGTATTTTCGACGCCACATCAGCAACAGGTTATGGCAAGGTTGTCATTTCCTTACAATCAAATGGCGAATAATTTCGCGGTCGGCGTTGCAGGCCTGTTCCAACTGGGGAGAACTGGAAGGATCGAGCTTAAGCTGAGCTTCGATGTAGTAGCCTTCGGTGTTGTTGTCCACTGGGTAAGCCAAGTTTCGCTTGCCCCAAGGATTTATTTCGCTGACCTCTCCGCCAAGAGACCCCACAAGCGCGCGAATTTTATCGGCGGAAGTTTCGCCTTCCTTTTCGCCGGCTCCGCTGCCTAGTACCCACACGATTTCGTAGTCTCTCAATTGCAACCCACTTGGTGTCTCATGAACGCGCCATCATCCGTGCGAATGGCACGGATTCGATGAATCCCGATTATATATTCGGGCCGTATTCAAACTGAATTTCACGCCGTTTGCGGCGCGCGTCGGCTTTACGAATCGATGCCAGGAACTGGGAACGAACTAGCGAAATCCTTCACTCGTTGGGCGAGTTCGCGTTGCTGCGAAGAGTCTTCTTCAATCCGCAGCGATTCGACGATGAATTCGGCTACTGTTTCCATGTCCCCAGTGTCCATGCCGCGCGAGGTGATCGACGGTACGCCAATCCGCACGCCGCTGGTAACGCGCGGTGGGTTGGGGTCGAACGGCACCATGTTCTTATTCGCGACTATGCCGACGCTCCGCATTTTGACCTCCGCCGCAGCTCCGGTGACATCTACTCCTCGCATGTCGACGAGCATGAGGTGATTGTCGGTGCCGCCTGAGACGATCCGCATTCCACGGTTCGACAGCGCATCAGCAAGCGCGGCGGCGTTGCTGACGATGTTGCGTGCGTAGTCTTGGAAATCGTCCGACAGCGCTTCTTTATACGCGACTGCTTTAGCCGCGATTGTGTGACCCATAGGTCCGCCCTGCATTCTTGGGAATACTGCAGAGTCGTATTTGCGCGCCCACTCCTTGGTTGTGAGCGCCATTGCGCCGCGGGGTCCGCGCAACGTTTTGTGAGTCGTGCTCGTAACGATGTCGGCATGTGGGACGGGTGACGGATGGACGCCTGCGGCGACGAGTCCGGCGATGTGGGCCATGTCGGCGAGGTGAAGCGCGCCGACGCTTTCCGCTATGTTGCCGAACCGCTCGAAGTCGATCGTCCTGGAGTATGCGGAATACCCAGAGACGATGATCTTAGGTCTGAGTTCGTGCGCCATTCGCTCTACTGCGTCGTAGTCGACCATTTCGGTCTCTTCATCTAGACCGTAGTGGACGAAGTCGTATATGCGGCCGGAGAAGTTTACTGGGGAGCCGTGGGTGAGATGTCCGCCGTGATCGAGTGACATGCCCATGACTCGGTCGCCGGGCTCGAGGGCGGCGAAGTATGCCGCCATGTTCGCTTGAGAGCCGCTGTGAGGCTGGACGTTTGCGTGCTCGGCACCTTCAAATAGTTGCTTGGCACGTTCGATCGCGAGGGATTCTGCGGCGTCGACGTTCTCGGTGCCGGCGTAGTAACGACGGCCGGGATAGCCCTCGGCGTATTTGTTCGTCAGGACAGATCCGGTGGCTTCGAGTATGGCTCGACTGGCGTAGTTCTCGGACGCGATAAGAACGATCTCTTCGCGGAGTCTTCTTTCCTCGGCTGCGATTATTTCGGCGATTACGGGGTCTTTGTTTTTCAGGTTCAATGCGTTGGCTCGCAGGTTGTGGCAGACGGTCGATTCGAGTCTATTTGTGCGGTGGGATGTAGCGACGAGTCGATATCATGAATCAGATGCATGTCAACTTGGCGTGCGGCCGATTTGGTTAACGGGAAGAGACAGGCAGTGCAACTCGAACATTTCGATGAGATACCTGAGCGGGCGATGGTAGTGTGTGCACATCCCGATGACGCTGAGATCGGGGCGGGCGGCACCACATCGCTTTGGGCCCGGAATGGGTGCGAGATTTCATACGTTGTGTGCACCACGGGCAGCAGTGGTAGCAACGACGAGTCGATGAGGTCTGGGGAGATCGTGGATATCCGTCGCAAAGAGCAAGCGGAGGCTGCGGCGGTGATCGGAGTGACGAACCTTGTCATGTTGCCGTACCCGGACGGGATGTTGGAGACGAACCGCGGGTTTCTGGGCGACATCGTTAAGGCGATCCGGACTTATCGTCCGGACGTGATTTTCACGCACGACCCCTTCCGATTCAACGGTTTCAATCACCGGGACCATCGCAATACGGGCATCACCGTGCAAGACGCCGTGTATCCCTATGCAAGAGATCATCTTCACTTTCCGGAGCAACTTGAGACGGGGCTCGAGCCGTACATCGTTAGCGACGTATTTTTCTGGCATGCTGACAATCCGAACACGGTAGTCGATATCACGACATCGATCGACAATCGAATCGACGCTTTGAGCAAACACGCCAGTCAGGTACCGGGTCTCACTCGCCAATCGGGGTCGGACCGTGGCATGAGGGATCGCGCCAAGTCGGTGGCTGAGGGGATGCCGTTTGAGTACGGCGAGGCGTTCCGGAGGATTTCAGCTCGGAGACGACGTCGGTAGGTTCACGCGACGCCGATGCCCCGCATGAGGCGGAGGACGATTTCGGGGATTGGTTTCAGCAGTTCGAATAGGAACCAGGCGATCATCGCGGCGAGGATTCCTACAATTGCGCCGCCGATGACGTCGGTCGGATAGAAGGTGCCGACGTAAACCCGCATTACTGAGTAGATCATTGCGGCTGTTATGAGGACCCATCCGATTCGGCGATCAGCGAGCCAAACAGCAAAGGCCACTGAGAAGACGACCGCCATTGGGTTGGCAGGAAATGAGGGATCGGTGGAGCGGTAGAAGATGAGCTGGAGCGCGTCGCCGAGATCATCGAATGGTCGTGGTCGATCCCAGTTCCGATTGAAGATATCGACGGCGAAATTGCTTAGGCCAACTGCGGTTGCGGCGATCAGCGTTGCGCGTTGGAAGCGTCGGCGTTCTGCAATGTTGCGCCCAGCGAACCAAAGAGCGAAGATGGTCGCTGAAAAGAGCAACGGCATGAGGTAGTCGGAGGCGACGATGCGAGCGAAATGGTCGAACGCCATTGACTGCCCGACGTAGCCGTTGAGCCATAGCACTATCTCTTTGTCGAAAAGATTAATTTTTCCACATCCTTCGGGTAAGGGAAGGGATGCTCCAACGATGAGCCGACCGCAACTCCTTGCGGGCATCTTCCATACCGGTTCGGCGAAGGATGCGGAGAGACCCGATCAACGTGGCGAGAGGGTCGGTTTGTTTGAGTGCTTCTAAGCCGTCGGAATTCTCGCCATCACTGGGTTGTGGATCGGATATGGGTGTAGAGAGTTTTTGTTGAATCGTGCCGATGATGGAGGCGGCGAGGGTTGCTAGTACAGCGGCAAGGATGAAGTAGGCGAAGTAGGCGGTACCGGCCATTCCGCCGTGGATGTCGTTGATGTTGCGGGCCGCGGATATTTCGCTGAGCGCTGCTGTCCCCCATTCACGACCGGCGGAGGTTCCATCTGCTACCGATCCGGCGGCCCATGGGCCTTCGATCCAGAGTGGGGTAAGGATGTAGGTGGCGATTCCGACGACGATGAGAAAGATGCCGAGGGCACGGGTTAGAAGTTGGTTTGGTAATAGCCAGAGACCTCGGATGCCGCTGATTGAGACGGCGATTTGGAGTCCGCCGAGGCTGACGAGGAACGCGAGGATGAGATAGTCGCGCACCATTAGTGATGCGGCGGATTCGATTTGGTCGCTCATGAGGAGATAGTGGCGACCTTTGGGCCGATCATTGGGCCGACGATAGTTATCCGCCGCCGGGAGTGACTCCCGTGCACCAGTCCATGTAGTCGGCGTTGTTTCCGGTTACACATTCGAAGTAAACGTCTTGCAATTGTTGGGTTAAAGGTCCAGTGTTGCCGTCGCCGATGTCGCGGTTGTCAATTCTTCCGACGGGTGTGAGGTGGGCGGCTGTGCCGGTCAGGAAGACTTCGTCGGCGAGGTAGAGCTCGCTACGGTTGATGCGGCGCTGGACAACATCGATGCCGAGTTCCTTTTTGGCCAGCGACATGACAGAGTCGCGGGTAATGCCGAGGAGTGCGTTGGCGGTCTCAAAGGGGGTGTGGATCTCGCCGTTGTAAATCATGAAGAGATTCTCGCCGCTGCCTTCGGAGACTGAGCCGTCGTGGTTGAGGAGGATGGCTTCATCGAAACCGGCCATTACGGCCTCGGTTTTTGCGAGGATGGAGGTCGTGTACAGGCCAGTGATCTTGACGCCGGTGGGCATCATCGAGTCGTCGGGGCGACGCCAGGATGAGGTCTGGCATTTGATGGCGCCATCGGCATCGATGTAGTTGCCGAAGGGCTGGATCATTAAGGTGAAATCGCTGTCGAGCAGGTGGAGGCGTAGGTTGGCGACGGCTTGTTCGGACTTGTAGGCGAGGGGTCGGATGTAGACGTCTTCGGCGAAGCCGTTGCGTTCGAGTAGGTCGACGGTGATTTGGCAGAGGTCGTCGACGGAGTAAGGAAGCTCCATACGGAGGATTTTGCAGCCTCGGAGGAGGCGTTCGTAGTGCTCACGGAGACGGAAGATGTAGACCTTGCCGTGCTTTTCGTTCCAGTTTCCGCGGATGCCTTCAAACGCGGCGGTTCCGTAGTGGAGAGCGTGGGTGTCGACTCGAACATTAGCTTCTTCCAGGGGGACTTGTTGTCCTTTGAAGAAGGCCCATGTTGTCGACGCCATTGCGGTAGCTCCTGTGGATTGCGATTTCGGCTTGCTCGTTGCCCGATGCAATTATATTAGGGCGCATTGAAATCCTCGCTACTGTCTACCCCTTTGGGTTCCCGCATGCGCGAGAAAGACGGCGGTTGTGCGGTGGTCTCTTACGTAATATTGGTCAGTTGTGGTTCGAGGCGCTGGATTCCGGGGACTGAGTCGAAATCTCTGTCGTAACTGAAGATTTGGGTGATGTCTTGCTGCTGCATGTGGGCGATAGCGAGTGCGTCTTCGAAGTCGAATGAGGAGGAGGCGTAGATGTTAAGGGCGTTTACGTAGATCTGTTTTTGTGGGATCCTGAGCCCTCGGATCATGATGATCGGGAAGAGACGAGCCGTAATTTCGCTGCGATTCAGCCGATATCCGGCGCGTAGGGAACTCAGGACGTAGACGACTTCGGCGACGATGGCCTCACTGGTAACCAAAGTTTCCTCTCCCCTGCTTGCCTTTTGGAAGAGTTGGTAGCAGGCTTCCGCTTTCTGCTCGTCGTCCCGTGTGAGGTACCGGAGGATGACGTTGGTGTCTAGGAACCTCACGATTCACGGAGTTCCGTGGCGGTATTCTCGGCCTTTTCGTCTTTGGCGTCCCGGATGATTTGGTCCAAGGTCCGACCGTCGTCGACAGGTTTCACCGACCCATAAGCCGTTTCAATGGTGAATTCGGCGGCAGCGATGGTTACGTGTCCGTCGTCCTCGATGGTGAATGAGACTTTTTCGCGAGGTTTGATGCCGAGGGTGCGTCGGACTTCGGCGGGGATAGTGACTTGGTTGCGTTGGGTTGTCGTTGTTGTGAACTGGCGCATGAGGAGGATAGTGTGGTGTTGGCATGTGGCAATGTCGTTGTAGTTTATCAATGCAATTCTATTGATTCATTGTATTTCTGCATTCGAAATGTAGATCGTAGGGGATCGGAAAGACGGAGTTCAAAATCAGCTGATACCAAGTACCTAGCCGACGGTCCAAGCATTTGGCCGGGAAGTTGCTAGCAACATGAACGCGCCCTCTAGCCCAATCCTGAAATGGGAAATCGGTTTGAATGCGGTTTTGGATTCCGGCTTTCGCCGGAATGGCGTTGGTTCAATGCTCGCTGATGGTGTGGTTGGCAATCCAGTCGAAGTTGATGTCTTCGCCTAGGCCGGGGTTGGTGGGCATGTGGATTAGGCCGTCTTCGCCCATGGGGTCGATGATGGAGTTTAGGTATTCGGGTGCTGCGTCGTAGTCGACGAATGGGTGTAGGAGGCCGCGTTCGTACCAGCGGCCGTTGAAGAAGCCTCCGAGGACGGCTAGGTTGCCAGGACCGCCGCCGTGGATTTCGCAGTCCATGTTGAGGGATTCGGCGAGGTGGCAGATCTTCATGGAAGGACCGATGCCTCCGACGTCCATGACGCCTGTGCGGAGGATGTCGGCGGCTCCATGAATTGCCCACTCGGCGCGGGAGTGGAATTTGCCTTCGACGAATTCGGGTCCTAGGATAGGGATGTCGAGGTTGTCGGCAAGCCAGACGTATGAGGACATGGAGTGTTCGTCCATCATCTCCTCGTACCAGTAGTAGTTGAGGGCTTGGATGCCTTTGCCGAGTTCGAGGGCTTCGGTGCGGGAGTACCAGTGGTTGGCGTCGAGCATGAGGGGGACGTCGGGGCCGACGGCTTCACGGACGGCGGCGCATGCGGCGATGTCCATCTTTACGGAGGGGGCGAATGAGACTGGGGGCATCCAGGTGTGGAGCTTGATGGCGGAGTAACCGCGGTTGATGAGCCACTCGCCGAAGCGTCCGTAGTCTTCGGGGGTGGCGAGACCATTGTCGATTTCGTCGCCGCACATCGTAGAGCCGTAAGCAGGGACTTTGTCGCGCATACCGCCGAGGATTTTCCAGACGGGCATGTCGATTTTGCGTCCGAACCAGTCCCAGAGAGCGAGTTCGGCGAGTCCGAGGGAGCGGTCGTTGAAGGATCCGCCGCTGCCGCGCTGCCAGCGGGCCATGGCCTGCCATAGGCGCTCGCGGTCGGTGGCGTCTTGACCCATGAGGACTTTGCGGATGAAGTTGTCCATCATGTTGGGCCGGAGGGCGTCGGGGGCGCCGAAGGAGTAGCCGCTGTTGCCGTCCTCGGTGGTGATGGTGAGGAGCGCGGTCGTGGCGTCGTGGGGGTCGCCGGGGTGGGTGTGGCCGTCGGTGTCCTGGACGGTGTGGGAGGTGTAGGAGAAGGTTGTTACTTTGATGTCGGAGATGATCATGGTTGATTTCCTTGGGCCCTCACCCTAACCCTCTCTCGTCTAACGGGAGAGAATAAATGACGTTGAGCATTCGACAATCAGTCGGCGAGAGGATGCGTTACTGGTGCTTTCACGATGTTAGATGTTAATCGGCGTGATCTGTATCGATCACCAGTAGGGATCAGGCGAGTTGTTGGAGGGTTTGTTGGGGCGTGATGGCGGGTATCGGGGATTGTTGGTAGTCTCTGATATTTCTTGTCACGATGAATTGGGCATTGCAGGCTTGCGCGGCGGCTACCTGCATAGCGTCTTCGAAGTCAGCCATCGGGAGTTGGGTAGCGTATCGGATGGATGCGGTGTCGGTTTCGGCGACATGCACGAATTCGGTTAGCTCTCGAATGAACTCGCGGGTTATGGCGTCGCCGCGCGTTGGCTTTACGACGTAGTAAAGATTCGAAACCGAGTGCCAGGCGATGGATGCGGGCTCATTACCCCGCTCAATGCGATCAAGGAGCATGAATGCTGCTTCAGAATGTGGCAGGCGGTCAAGCGCGATGTCGACGAGGACATCGGTGTCGAGAAGAATCATTCAAGATACTTTTTGGCAAGCGCGTCGTAACGCGGGTCATCTCGGTCCGCCGGTCGGAACTTACCCCTCCACCGCGCAGCGAACGACTGCGATCGCTCGACGGTGGTCTCCCGCAAGGAATCTTCGATCAGCGACGATAACGACACACCGCGGGATCGGGCGTAGCGTTTGGCGACGGGTATGAGTTCCTCATCCACTGTGATTGTGAGTTTTCGTTTCATGCGATCGATTGGTTGGAGCGAATAGATACGTATGTAAAGATCAAGTATACGTGTTTTTGCACTGAACTGTTTGGCAACATCACGAATTCAATTCCTCGCGGGCCGACTTTTGCAGTTCGAAAAGGCGGTTCAACGCCTCGATGGGGGTAAGGTTATCGGTGTCGATTTCGGTGATGGTGCGGAGGAAGTCGGTGTTGTTGGGGGTGTTGAAGAGGTCTAGTTGGAGGTGGTCGGTTGGTGTGTCGATCGCGAGTGAGTTGTTGGAGTGGGCTTCTAGTTCGGTTAGGAGTTCTCGGGCGCGTTCTACAACTGGAGCGGGCATTCCTGCGAGCATGGCGACGTGGATGCCGTAGGAGCGGTCGGCGCCGCCCTGCACTATTCGGTAGAGGAACTGGATGGAGTCGCCTTCTTCGGCTACGGCTACTCGGAGGTTGTTCGCGCGTGGGAGGGTGTCGCCGAGTTCGGTCATCTCGTGGTAGTGGGTTGCGAAGAGGGTTTTGCAGCCGAGCGCGGGACTATTGTGGATGAATTCGGCGACGGAGCGGGCGATGGCCAGTCCGTCGTAGGTGGAGGTGCCGCGGCCGATTTCGTCGAGGATGGCGAGTGAGCGGGGCGTGGCTTGGTTGAGGATTCCGGCGGTTTCGACCATCTCAACCATGAAGGTGGAACGTCCACCGGCGATGTCGTCGGAAACACCGATGCGCGTGAAGATGCGATCGACGATGCCGATGCGGGCGGATTTTGCTGGGACAAAGCTGCCGATCTGGGCGAGGATGACGAGGATGGCGGCTTGCCGGATGTAGGTGGATTTGCCGGACATGTTGGGACCGGTGATGATTAGGAGTTGGCGCTTAGAGTTGGAGGCGTCGATGTCGTTCGGGACGAAGCGTCCGGCGCCGAGGACGTGTTCGACTACCGGATGGCGCCCGTCTTCGATTTTGAGGGTATCTCCAGTGTCGAGGAAGGGCATGGTCCAGTCGTTCTCGGCGGCGATGCGGGCGAGGGCGAGGCAGACGTCGATGTTGGCGATGGCGTTTGCGGTTCGCATAATCGCGGCGGCGTGTTCGGCGACTTGCTGGCACACGCGGCGGTAGATGGACTGTTCGAGTTCGCTGATTTGGTCGCCGGCGCGGAGAACTTGATTTTCAAGGTCTTTAAGCTCCGGAGTGATGAAGCGTTCGGCGTTGACAAGGGTTTGGCGGCGTTGGAATTCGGGCGGGACTTTCCCGAGGTGTGAGCGGGAGACTTCGATGTAGTAGCCGAAGACGCGGTTATGTCCAACTTTAAGGTTGGGGATGCCGGATGATTCCCGGGCTTTGGATTCGATGGCGGCGATGCCGGCGCGGGCGCGGGATGCGGTTGAACGGAGCTTGTCTAGGTCGTGGTCGAAATCGGGTTTGATCATGCCGCCGTCGGAGACGCGGAACGGTGGATCTTCGACGATGGCGCGGTCGATGAGTTCGCGGACTTCATCGTGAGAGGCCACGCCTTCGAAAAGGGGCGAAATGGATTTGGTTTCGTATTGGTCGGTGATCAGTTCGCGGAGGACGGGAGCTTTGTCTAGACCGCGGAAGAGCGCCCGGAGTTCACGAGGTTCGGATTGGCCTAGGGCTAGGCGGTTTACGAGGCGTGCGAGGTCAGGGGTGTTAGATAGGGTCTGGTCGAGGGAGGAACGAAGGGTTGCGCCATTGACGAGGGTGTTGACGGCGAGTTGACGGGTGTTGAGTTCGTCGAGGTCGGTTAGCGGCGCGGAGAGCCAGTCGCGGAGGAGGCGCGCACCCATGGGCGTGCGGGTAGTGTCGAGGGTGGAGAGGAGTGTTGGGCCGCCGTCGATGGTGGGGGTTAGGATTTCTAGGTCGCGGAGTGCGGCCGCGGGTATGTACATGTAGCGGTCGGGCCGATGGCGACGGAGAGTGGTGATAAAGGGCAGGCGGCCAATTTGGGTCTGGGCGAGAAAATCAATGGCTGTTGCTGCGGCGATTGTGGCTAGTGGTTGGCCGTCGAGTTCAAAGGGTTCGAGGTTGTCGGTGTTGAAGTGTTTTTTCAGGCTGTCGGCGGCGAGCTCGGGATCTAGGATTGATTCGTCTAGAGATCGGATGACGGTTTTGCTTAAGGCGGATTTCCGGTTGGTATCGTTGGCCGTTATGTCGTCGAGGAGGGTCCGACCGTCGGTGTCAACGAGGATTTCGGCGGGTTCAAGGCGCTCGAGGTGGTCGATGATGTTTGCCGCTGGAAGCTCCATGGCAGCGAACTCACCGGTAGATGCATCGAGCCATGACAACCCCGCGCGGTGGCCCTCGGCAACACAGGCGACGAGGTAGTTGTGTTTGGACTGTTCGAGTAGGGATTGGTCGAGAACGGTGCCGGGCGTGACAATGCGGACCACAGCCCTGTCAACGATGCCATCGGCGTTGGGTTCAGTGGTGGTTTGTTCGGCGATGGCGATCTTTAAGCCGGACGCGACGAGTCGGCCGATGTGTGTGTCGAGGGAGTGGTACGGGATGCCGGCGAGGGGTGATTTCTGTCCGCCGCCGATGTCGCGTGCAGTGAGTGCGACATCGAGGAGTTTGGAGAGGGTGTGGGCGTCTTCGTCGAAGCATTCGTAGAAGTCACCCATACGAAATAAGAGGAGTGAATCGGCGTGTTTGGCCTTAAATTTGAGATATTGGCGACGGCCGGGGGACATGCGGCGGCGACCGGTACGGGCAGATTTAGGGCGCGCCGAGTTGGTGTCGGTCTGGGTGTCAGAGGTGGTCATGGGCTCTGCACGCGATTTTAGATGCAGAGCGGCAGGACTCGTTTACCCCGTGGCGAAAGTTCAGCCGGGGACGGCAATGCGGATGTTCGCGACATACGACGTTGCCGAAACGGTCGACTCGAGCGATGCCGGGAACAACCCAAAACGCCCCTTGGAGGGGATCCAAGGGGCGTTTCTGTTCGCCGAGTTAACGGTTGGTGGTTACTCCACAGGTTCCAGGTTAAGGAAGATGTGAAGGCCTGTGCGGTGCCAGAATCCCTCGTGGATGTACTGGTTGTCGTTGTGAGGCCATGAGTCCTCTTCCCAGTACGTCGTGTTCATCGGCAACGTGATGATTGTCGATGTTAGCGGGATGTCGGGCAGTTCGGGGAGCCAGATCTCCATCGCCTTGCGGTAGTGCGCGAGCACTCCGGGGCTGTTTTCCGGCAATTTGCTCATCTCGCGCACGTGAGCGTCGAACTCTTCGTTACACCAGCGGTAGAAGCCGGGGTATGCGATGAATCCGGTGTCGCCTTCGGTGACGAGCTCGCAGCGGTATCCCTTGAGTACCGGTTCGGGGTCGACCATGGAGCCGTGGCCCCAGATGAATGCGTCGGCGTTACCTTGGAAGATCTGGTCGACGAAGTCGGTCGGGGTCGAGAAGCTGGCATCGAAACCGTTTCGTCGCAGGTTCTGCGTCACGACCGGTGCGGCCGGCGTGGTTGACGGGTGCTGCGGGAAGGTCACGATGTGTATATTCACGCGTTCGCCGTCTTTGACCCAGAAGCCGTCACCGTCTCGGGTGTAGCCTTCGCCTTCCATGAGCGCCGCCGATTTCTCGGGGTTGTACTCGCTGGTGTTGTAGGTCTCGAGCAGGTCCGCGACTTCGTCGTGGTATTTCTGCATGGGCGCGTAGTACGGCCATGGTAGTTGCTGCACGATCTGACCGCCGCCGAAGCCGAATTCGATGACTTCTTCGCGGTTGATGGAGTAGGAGATCGCCCATCGGACGTTCTTGTTGTCGAACGGTGCTCGCTTGGTGTTTAGACCAAGTCCTACTGGCCACCAGTCTTCATATCCGTATGGTGCTTCGCCATAGTAGTGAGACGTCATGTTCGGGTTCTGCGCGACGACGGCCTTGTAGTTAGGCACGGTGAGCGAGAAGGCCATGTCGATCTCGTTGGTGATCAACAGCTGGGCCATTGTGATTTCGTTCATGCCGGGCAGGAAGATCAAGCGCTCGACCTTGGGCATCGGTCGAAATCCGATCTCAGAACCCCACCAGTCGTCTCTGCGGTCCCAGATCTTCTTCTCAACGTCGGTGTACACCAATCGGTACGGACCGGTGACCACTGGCCAACCCTTTGCGGGGTCGTAGTGCGTGAAAGTGGAGACGTCTTCTTGACCTTCGAAGACGTGCTTCGGTATCCACGGTACGCCGATGTCGGCGCGGAAGATCAACAAGTCCCATACATAGCGCGGCGCGGGCTCAGTGAATTCGATGTATGCCGTGAGGTCATCGATGGCAAAGGCTTCTTTGGTCCACTGGTTAACAGCGCCGTGTCGGGCTGTCTTATCGTTGGTGTTCGCCATGTTGAGCGTGTAGGCGACGTCGTGGGCGGTGAACGGTGTCCCGTCGCTCCACGTCACGCCATCACGGATGTTGACGGTTACGCCGGTGTAGTCATCGTCGTACGTAAAGTCGGTAGCCATCCAAGGGATAAGCTCGCCAGTGAGCATGTTGAAGTAGAACAGTCCTTCGCTGCCGGCCTGATAAAGACCGCTTCGCGAAAGTCCGCCGGAGTGGGCGTTGAAGTTCTCGATGTCGGTGAAGGCGCCGGGGTGCTCACCACCGAGACCGGCCATGATCAGTGTCCGGTTTCTTGGGATGTCTTGGTAGCCGAGCGGTACGGGAGTCGATGTTACCTCGACTGCGACCTCTTTCTCGACTTCAACCTCCTTGACGACCTCGACCTCTTTTACGACCTCGACTTCTTTCTCGACTTCAACCTCCTTGATGACCTCGACTTCCTTGACGACCTCTTTCTCGACCACGACGGTCTCGCGAACGATCGTCTCGCCGCCACACGCTAGTGCGAAGGTCAGAGATGACAGCATCGCGGCCAATATGAGCATCGGCACGATGCGTTTCAAATTCAGCATTGGGTACCCTCCTTAGGTGATTTCAATTGCCTGTTTTTTTGGTTCGTAATGTTCCAAATTTAGTATTACATGTTTTCGTTCGCTCCGTTGGAAGATGAAGACGAATCTCGAACGTTGAAATACGAAGCGATGTCGAGATTGGAGATTGGTCCGGCATCTTGGTACAGAAAACACTTCGAAATGCGATGTTCGTCGAGTTCGTAGGTGCTGGGGACGTCTTGAACGCAAGCGGAGAGTGCGTCGGGGCAGCGGTTTGCGAACGGGCACATACTTTGCGTTACGTCGATTCCGGAGAACGGTGGATCGTTGACGCCGCGCATGTCGGCCCAACGCCGGGTCGGATCGGGCATCGGTATCGATTGGACCAGCAGTCGCGTGTAAGGATGTTTGGGGTCGTTTATGACGTGTTCGACGTCGCCGGCCTCGACAATGTGGCCACGGTACATGATCATGATGTTGTCTGCAACTTGGTACGCGGTTGTGAGGTCGTGCGTGATGTAGAGGATGGCGATGCCGAGGTCATGGTTAAGGGTCCGCAGGGTTTCGAGGATTGTCGCCCTCAGCGATGCGTCGACCATCGACACCGGCTCGTCGGCGATGATCACCTGCGGTTTAAGAAGGAGCGATCTGGCGACCATTACGCGCTGACGCTGCCCGCCACTGAGCTGGTGCGGGTAGCGGCCGAGGGTTTCGGAGGGACGCAAACCGACGCCGGAGATCGCTTCTTCGATCAGATGGCGGGCTTCGTCTCGTGAGGAGGCCAAGTTGAAGCGCGCGATGGCAACGGTGAAGATGTGGTCGACCTTGTAGAAGGGGTTGTAGACCGAGAACGGGTCTTGGAAGATGGCTTGGACTTGTCGTCGGTATTGTTTGCGCTCGCCGCCGTTCATGTCGCCAACGTCTCGCCCGGCAAACAGCACTTGCCCGGACGTCGGTCGTTGGAATCCCAGCATGATGCGTCCGAGGGTAGTTTTTCCGCTTCCGCTCTCCCCTGCCACCGCAGTGATGAGCGCGGGTTTATCGGCGAGAGTAAACGAGACGTCGTTGACCGCGTGGTTGTATTCACGGTTCCAGAATGGTCCCGATGGGAAGATCTGCGAGACGTTCCTCAGCTCCAGAAGAGAGTTGCTCTCGGTACCGGTCGCAGGGCTTGGTGTCGGCATTTCTGTTGCCAGTGTCATGCGGCCACCGCCGATGAGTGCAGGTGGCAAGAGACCATGTCGATTTCGCCGACTAGCTCTGGTACCTCAACGCCGCAGATGTCCATAGCATCAGGACAACGTGACATGAACGGACATCCCGGAGGCACGGCGAGCAGGGATGGCGGCAGCCCGGGGATGCCTTGGAGTCGGCGCTTCCCGGCGGTGTCAGGGAGGCTGGATATTAGGAGACGAGTGTACGGATGCCGCGGGTTTGCGAAGATTTGTTCCACGGTGGCCAGCTCGACGAGTTTGCCGGCGTACATCACTCCGATGCGGTCCGCAAACTGTGCCATCAATCCCATGTCGTGGCCAACGAGGATGACTGCCGCACCGATCTCGCTGCGGACGTCTTCCAAGGTTTCCATGACTTGTCGCTGAACGACGACGTCTAGCGCACTAGTGGGTTCATCGGCGAGGATGAGCCGCGGTTTGTGGGAAATTGCCATGGCGATGGTTACGCGCTGTTTCATGCCTCCGCTGAGTTCATGAGGGTAGAGATTGAGGACATTGACGTTGAGTCCGACCTGCGCCATGAGGGTGGTCAAGCGATCTTGCATCCGCTCGCGGGACTCGTTAACGCCGTGGTCGCGGATGCCGTCGAGTATCTGGTCGCGGATTCGGCGGACCGGGTTCAACGCGTTCATTGCGGCTTGCGGGACCATTGCGATGTCGTTGCCGCGCACTGCGCGCATCTCGGGTTCGGAAAGTTCGACGAGATCGCGACCGTCAAGTGAGATGGTGCCGCCGGCGATCTCGCCGGGCGGTTTGATCATGCGCATCACCGCCAAAGCGGTGGTTGTTTTTCCGGAGCCGGATTCGCCGACGAGTCCTATCCTCTCACCTTCGGCGATGTCGAGGTCTACACCGTCGACGGCGCGGACGGTACCGGCGCGGATGTTGAAGTAGACGCGCAGATCACGGATTGAAAGAACCGGTGCTGCCATCACAGATTCTGCCTCAATCGCGGGTTAGCCCACTTATCGAGACCGGATGCGATCAGGTAGAGCGTAACGAATATCCAAGCGAGCAAGATGATCGGCGGAACATACCACCACCACCAGTTGCTGAGGAGTGCTCCGTAGTAGATCGACCAGTAAACGGTCATCCCGAGTGTAGGTTCGCTTTGGGGTCCGAGACCGAGGGCTTCGAGGCCAACTGCGGCCAAGATGCCGCTCGCCATGGCGCCGACGAAACTTGCGGCGAGGAACGGCAAGAGATTGGGCATGAGTTCTCGGAAAATGATTTCGAGGTCGCCCATTCCATTTAGGCGAGCCACTTCGACGTAGTTGCTCTCTCGCATGCTCAGCACTTGGGAACGGATGACGCGCGTCGGCCACATCCAGGAAAGAGACGCAACGATCAAGCCCATCGCATTTACTGATAAGCCCGATCCCGTCTTCAGGGTCGAAGCGACCACTACAAGGACCGCCAAACTGGGGATGGTGATGAATACGTCGGAGATAACGCGGACAACTGCGTCGATGGTACCTCGCATGTAACCTGCGAGGAACCCAAGGATAATGCCGACGCCGAGTCCGAAGATTCCAGCGTAGAGTCCGATTCGGAGCGTGAGAGGCGCGCCGTGGATCATCAACGGCAGAATTTGACGGCCAACGAAGTCGGTGCCAAGCCAGTATTTGGCCTGAGGTTCTGCCAGTTGAGGTCCTGAAATCGGGTCAGCGAGTTTTGGGTCGACTAATTGTCCGCCGACCAGCCACAGAGCCAATATCGCAATGAGCATGAAAAGCCCGGTCGATAACATCCGCTCGTGCAGCAGGTAATAACCGATCTGGGACAGCGCGCCGTAAGAGCTTCCAGAATCGGATTCGACTGATGCTTGTATCGCGGCAGAGGACTGCGACGTTTCGACGCTAGGATCTTGCATGGTGGGGTTTAATGTCCGTTCGGGATAAACATCAAGCGGTGCGCCGCACCCGGGGGTCAATCAGTGGATAGACCAAGTCAAGAATCAGTGTGGCAGACGCGACGAACAGGATGAGGACCAGCACGACGCCGTAGATGACGAAGTAGTCGAAGCCGGCGATGGCGTCGAAAAGCAATGAGCCCATGCCGGGGTATCGGAAGATGTACTCGACGAGGATGACGCCGGAGACGATAAGGCTCATCGCCAAAGCAAGAGATGTCAGCTGTGGCAACATGGCGTTGCGCATGCCGTATTGGCTGAAGATGCGTTCGGGCTTCAATCCACGCATTTGCGCCAATGTGACGTAGTCTTCGCCGGCGGTGGTGACCATCATTCCCCGCATGCCTAGCGCCCAAAATCCGACTTGAGAAAGGACGATGGAAAGCGCCGGCAAGATCGAGTGGTAAATGATGTCCCAGATCCTTTGAATAGTCCAGCCATCATAGATGGTGCCGACCTTTGAGGCGCCGGCGATCGGAAACCAACCCAACGAGAAGGCGAAAACGAGGATGAGGAAGAAAGCCAACATGAAGTAGGGAATCGGTGCAAAGGTGAGGAATATTGGCAGCACTCCCTTTAAGAACCGTGGGGAGCCCGGCCACGCCAGCAAAGCACCCGAAATTGAACCAAACGCGAACGAAATGAAGATCGAAACTCCCACCAAACCGAGCGTCCAAGGCATCCTGTCAAAAATCAGATCCAAAACGGTCGATGGGTGCCGGATCAATGAGACGTTGAGGTCGCCTCGCAAAACGCTGCTCAAGTACCTGATGTACTGCAGGTAAAGCGGTTGATCGAGACCGTAGTCTCGTTCATACGCGGCGACGACCTTTTCCATTCCGGTAGAGAGGTTGCCCGTGGCAGCCATCATGATCATGCGTTCGCGGACCGGGTTGCGGTCGCTAGCGATGCGGGGAAGGAAGAAGATGACGGTAGTCGCGAGCCAAACTACGAGGATGAACATCCCGAGGCGAGCGGCGATGTAAGTGATGCTCATCTGAATGTGCTGATTCGCTAGGTGCCTCGGCAAACGCGTCGATCGCCCTCGCCCACCTTAGTGTAGGTGGAGTGACGCACCATGCGGCGCGATTATACGGAAACCGCAAGATTCGCGCAACTACTCGTATCGAACGACGGCGGTGTCGCCAGCGAGCCAACGGAAGTCGGAGAAATCGCTTCCTATTGGAGCTTCGAAGACGATGTGCCCCCGTAGCTCTTCCCCTTGGTTGAGCGTGAAGCCGCCCCACATGAGTCTGAATTCGGGGTCCAAGTAACGGTCGTTAGGGCTCGATTCGACGATGTAAGAACGACCGATGACGTTGATGGGTTTGAGCGCGATGCTTCCCTTGATGCGGAGCTCGGCTGCTTCACCGTCGACGACCATGCGGACGGCTCCCGAGGTCTGGTTAGTGAGCACGGTTTCAACGATCACGATTTCAGTACCTTGACCTTCTGGTTGGATGGCCCACTGGTTGACGTCGCCGGCGCTTGAAGGCGCGTTGTAAACGACGTAAGGTTGGCTGCGCGGGAGTTCGGCGCGGATCCAGAGGGTTCGTCCGGCAACGTAAAGCTCGGGGCCCGATTCGAATGGGTTTGCCCAGAGCAACACCTCGACGACGGCGAGGGCAACAAGAGAGACGACGGTCAGCGCAACGAGTACTACGGGAAGATTTTGTTTCGGCACCCGTATCTGTCGTCGAGCTAGAACGGCGCCCGACGCATCGACGTCAATGAACTCAGATCCTGAGGAGCCGCGGAACGAAGCGGAAGGAGTGTAATCGATGAAAACGCGAGAGATTCCATTGTCCATCGTCGCTACGCCGTTTATCTCCCATTGGAACTCGGCGTCGCGGAGTTTGGGGCCGTAGTCGTATTTGTTCTGCTCTGCATATTGGAGAGCGGCGGCTACCTCGGTCGGGTGGGAATCACGAGCATCGTCGCCGTCGATGAAGTTTTCGCCGCTCACTTGTACGGTCGTATCGTCTTCATCCCTACTTTCAGGGCGTTCTGTGCTAGCCATCGTTGGATTGGTTCTCCGTTGTCCCGTGGTATAGGTATCAAATATACATACGTACCGGCGGGAATTTGGTTCACACCGCGGCGGGCTGCGCCCGCATCGAAGGCATGCCACGGAGTTGGTTGACGACATCTGCCAACGCGTCGACTGCGGAATCGACATCCTCGTCTATGGAATCTTTGCCGAAGGAGAATCTGAGGCTGCCGGCGGCTAGTTCGTAGCTCATGCCCATTCCGAGCAGCACGTGGGAAGGCTCGACGGATGCGGAGCTGCATGCGCTACCGCTTGAGGCGCATATCCCCTTGAAGTCGAGTCCGAGCAGCATCGGTTCGCCTTCGAGGCCGGGAACAGAAATGTGCGCGATGTGGGGCAGGCAGTTTTCGGGATGATTGTTGACGACCACCGCAGGGATTCGCTCGGTCACGACTTCCAAGAAGCGGTCGCGGAGGGCACGAGTGCGTTCGCAGAATTGCTGGCGTTCGTTTTCGGCTAGCGCCAGCGCCAACCCCATTCCGACGATGCCGGGCACGTTCTCGGTGCCCGATCTACGTTGGCGTTCTTGTCCCCCACCGGCGATTAGTGCGTCCAACTTCACGCCACGCCGGGCGTACAACACTCCAACGCCTTTCGGACCGTGGATTTTGTGCGCCGAGAGTGACAACAAGTCGACGCCTAAGGTTTTGACATCGAGCGAGAGCTTGCCGGACGCTTGGACCGCGTCAGTGTGCACTACGACGTCGGTGCCGTTCTCTCGTGCGTGCTGCTTCGCGAGTTTCGCGATTTCCGAGATGTCGTTTACCGCGCCGACTTCGTTGTTGGCGAACATGATACTGACGATGGCGCCGCGGTCACCGAGTCGCGAGCGCACGTCGTCGGGATCGACAACACCGTAACGATTCACGGGTACGGTTATGACGTGGTGTCCATCTTTTTCGAGTTGCTCGGCGGCGTGGATGATGGCGTGGTGCTCGATCTCGGAGATGATGATGTCGCCAGGTTCTTCGAAGGTCGAAGCAACTCCTTTAACCGCCATGTTGTCGGCTTCGGTGCCACCGCCGGTGAAAACCACTTCGCTCGTGCGGCAATTCAACACCGATGCGACGCGAGCTCTCGCCTCGTCGATGGCGTTGCGAGATTCGCCCGCTATGGCGTAGAGGCTCGATGGGTTGCCGAACGCTTCACTGAAGTACGGCAGCATCGCCTCGAGCACCTCGGATCGAACCGGCGTGGTGGCGGCGTGGTCTAGGTATATGACGCGAGACGCGGCGTCGAGATCTTCGAGTGCGATTGCCATATCGAATCCCTTGGGGAGTAGATACCGATGATTGTAGCCAACTTCTTGCAATCCGAAGAAAAGTCCGCCTGCTTTGCGGGCACGCAGGTTGTTAAACTTTTATGCTTGACTAGGATTCAAACTGTACAGTCGATGCGTGCGTATATGAACCCACGCTGAGTGACCGAAACAGCCGTTGCAAGCAACATAAAGCATGATCAAACTTGAGCACATGTCGAAGTACTACGGGCCCTACCCGGCGGTTCTCGACGTCTCGTTTGAGGTGTTGAAGGGCGAGATCGTTGGGTTCTTGGGTCCGAATGGTGCTGGCAAGACCACGACGATGCGTGTCTTGACCGGATACACGCCGCCGACCCGCGGCGACGCGGTCGTGGCCGGGTACAACATCGTTTCCCACTCTCTTGACGCACGTCGGCACATTGGATATCTGCCTGAAACCGTGCCCCTGTATCTCGATATGACGGTGACGGATTATCTGACCTATATGGGAATGTTGCGGGGAATGAATCGGTCGTGGATAAATGAGCGGGTATCCAAGGTCATCGATACGGTGCGTCTGAACGACTATCGCGACGCGCTCGTCGGCAAACTCTCAAAGGGGTTTCGGCAACGGACAGGAATTGCTCAAGCGATTTTGCACGAGCCGGATGTGCTGATCCTCGACGAACCTACGATTGGCATCGACCCGATACAGGTTGTTGAGACGCGGGAGCTGATTAGTGAATTGGGCGAGGATCACACACTGCTGCTGAGTTCTCACATCCTTCCTGAGGTGAGTATGATTTGCCGTCGGGTATTGGTGATCCACGACGGTCGAATAGTTGCGGATGATCGGCCGGACAATCTTTCCGAACGGCTCCAACACTCCGAACGAATCGAGTTGACGATCCGCGGTGCGGAACCACGTGCCGTGATTGGCGAGATGCGGGACCTGCCAATGGTCGTCGATGCGCGCCGCGACAATCGTGCGGAGAGCGTTGCGAGAGCGGAACGAGACGGCACTCTTCCCCTGATCGTGGACGCGCGACCGAACGCGCAAGCCACGGAGGTTATCGCGAACAAAGTGATCGAGCATGGCTGGGGATTGGTAAATCTGACACCATTACCGTTGACATTGGAGGAGATCTTCTTGGAACTGACCACCGAAGAGGATTTGGGCTGAGCCATGCGTTTCATCTGGTACATCGCCAACAAAGAGGTTCGCACGTATTTCGCATCGCCGATGGCGTATGTGGTGTCGGCGGCGTTCCTCGCGATCACAGGCTTCTTTTTCGTCGCTTCCGTCTCCGACGCTTTTTCGGAGGCGTCAATCCGCGGATTCCTAGCTGGTGCGGTGTTCTTCATGATCTTCATGTCGCCGGCTATCACGATGCGCTTGCTCGCAGAGGAGCAGAAGATCGGGACATTGGAGCTACTGCTCACTTCGCCGGTCCGTGAGTACGAGATCGTGCTCGGGAAGTTCCTCTCGGCGTTTTTCACGGTTCTGACGATGCTCGTATTGTCGCTCTACTTTGTGATCCTGCTGTTCGTCTACGGCATACCGGATGTTGGGCCGATATTGACCGGTTACCTCGGTTTGATACTTTATGCGGCCGCGACGTTGGCAATCGGTCTGTTCGCTTCGGCGTTGAGTCCGAACCAGATCGTTGGGCTCGTGGTTGGCGCCGGATTGCTGACCGGTTTGACGATCATCGACTTCGTTTCCGATCGGGTCACCGGCATTACCTCGGAGGTATTGGATGCGTTGCAACTCGGCGCATCATTCTCGGTTTTTGACCTCGATAGCTTCGGCGTTGCCGAGTCAGGGCATTTTGCTGACTTCGCTCGCGGGATATTGTCAGTTGGCGACGTCGTCTACTACCTCTCGTTAACCGCCGTGTTCTTGATGCTCACGGTGATTGCGCTGGAAACTCGCCGATGGCGCTAAAGTTGTCCGTTTTGGGACTAAGCGCATCACGGTAACCGTATCTCCATGACCACTCAAGACAGTCAAATGCCAGACATACCAGAGATTCGCCCGACGATGGCGGAACTGGTCGACGATACGCCGCTGCGCGAGCGGATCATGGCTAGTGCGCGATCGGTCCGGCAAGCCCTTGCCCTCGCCGGCACGTTGGTATTGATTCTCGGCGTACTGACCTGGATATTCCTCCGCGATCTCGAAACTTACTCATACATCGTCATGGGCATCGGCTTGCTGGTGCTTCTCGTCGACGCCGCGATTTCGTTTGACGCGGTTCGGTACGCGATATTTGGCCGGCGCGGTCGATACGGACTGAACACGGCGATTGTTCTGATCGCGTTTCTCGCGATTGCTGTTTTGGTCAACTTCGTGATCCATTGGTCGTTAAACCGACCCGATCCTGCGGGCTTTCTGCGGGTCGACACGACGAGCACGAAGCAATTCATCGTCTCAGACCAGACATTAAACACGCTTTCGCTCCTCCGCGAACCGATAGAGGTGATTGCGTTTTTCCGTCGCAACACCCCGCAACGGCAGGCGGCGTGGCGCGTCACCGAAGACCTTTTGAGCGAGTTCAAGCGGCGTTCTACGGAGCAGCGGTTGACGTTCAGGCTCGTCGATCCGGAACTTGAGCCGAACGTTGCTGCGGAGTACGGGATCACTCAGTTCCCGTCATTGGCGATTGAGGCGACGGAGAGTCGGCGCACAGAGGTTATACCGGGGCTCAATCCCAGCCAAACCACGAATGTTTTCACCGAGCAGGACATCATCACTGGCTTGCTGGTCGTTAACCAGATCAAACAGAAGACGGTTGCGTTTATCAGTGGTCACGCGGTTCGGGACCTGTTGGACACTTCTCGCAGCGGCGGCGGATATTCGTTGGCGGCGAGTGCGCTCGCCCGCGAAAACTACGCCATCACGAACGAGACGTTGCAGGAGTTAGGACAACGACTACAGACGAACGACCCGACCCTGCTACCGGCGGTTGTCATATTCGCCGGTCCGACGAATGACATGACGGAAACCGAAGAAAGCATATTGCTGGAGTACGGCCGTCGGGGCGGAAGCATTTTGATGATGTTCGAGCCTGAAATCACCCCCGACTCCTTCAAAGGTTTCCTGTCGCGTTACGGCATCGGGGTAGGCGACGGCACGGTGGTCGACACCGCGAGCTATGTTGCGCCTAACCCGTCGTTCCTCCAGATTAAGAACACGAACAGCCAATTGCCGGCGCACCCGTTGACTGCGGATTTCGACGTCCTTTACATGCCGGGGTCGACTTCGTTTTCTTACGCCATCGACCCGCAGACAATTCCGTTAACTGACAGCGGAATACCCTATGTGCGGCAGGAGTTGGTTGCGATCAGCACGCTGAACAGTTGGGCGGAAACCGACATCGAAAATATCGAGTTCCACGTTGAAGAGGACAAAGGCGGGCCGCATCCAATAGCGGTTTCGGTTGAGGCAGTGTCTGAGATTGGTGGTAGTCCCCGCACCTTGAACGATCAATTGATTACAACGCAGATGGTTCTGATTGGAGACACCGATTTCGCGAGTAACGCATACTTCGGCTCGGCCCGTAACGGTGACTTATTTGTGAACGCAGTGAACTACTTGGCGGATGACTACGAACTCATTACGCTGCGCCCGAAGACGGTGGCGTTCCGAGAGTTAGTGCTGACCGATTCGGAACGGAACTTCGTCCGTTGGAGCGGTTGGCTGCTAATGCCGATTCTCGTGGCACTGGCGGGCATCTGGGCCTGGTGGAGAAGACGCTGACCTATGAGCCTAAGGTTCTCATTGGTTCTGGTGATCGCCGCTTGTTGGATCGCGATCGGTGCGTCGATTGTGGTCAAGCAGCTGGGGCAGGAAGAGCGCGCGGAGCAACCGCCGTTCTTCTTCACGATTTCGCCTGACGACCTGCGCAACATCTCGATATCTAGCGGCGAGAATTCGACAACTTGGCACTACCGCGAAGACCAGCGACGGTGGTATTTCGACGACCACAAGGACGTGCCAACGGACCTCTATCGGTGGGGCGGTATCACGCAGTTGCTCGGCGGACCGCGTTCGCAACGAGAACTGAAGAAGACAATCGACAATCCGGAGCTTTATGGATTGGACGACCCATTGCTGTCGATTACGGTTCGATTGCGGGATGATCGGGAACTGACCGTTGAGATGGGCGACCTGACGCCAGATGGTGGCGCGCATTACGCGAGCCAGAGCGGCTACGATCAGCTCTACACGGTTGACTATTCTTGGGGCAATGTCATGCTCCGATTGGTCGAGGAACCGCCGTACCCAGAGTGGTTCTTCACGATGGATCCGTCAGAGGCCACCGAGGTCTTGCTGTTCGACGCGAACGAGGTCACCTCTGGATTCGCGATCGATGATGAGAGCGGCCAGTGGGTGGTCTGCGATCTTCCGGCCGTCGACGCGCCATGTAAAGGGACAGAAGCCGCCGACGACGATGTAATCCTGGACTATCTGACGCACTTCGGCAACCCGGTGATCGACGGTGCGGAGGTGCTCAACGTGGCCGATCTTGCTGATTACGTGCCGTACGGCGTCGACCGCGATGCACCTTACGTCCACATTCGCCGGGAAGTTCAAGTGCGTGAATTGCTTACCGAGGTATACCGCACATCGATGGTCATCGGTGACGTTACACCGGACGGCAATCACCGCTATGCGGTAGCGAACGAGACGCAGGACATCATCAGAGTCGACAAGGAATGGGCCGACAAGGTGCTTGCAATGTTCGAGCTCAATCGGCAATAAGCGGCGAAGATTGAGGGGTCCTCCCGTTCAGTTGACGAACGGGAGGAAGTATCGACTAGTTATTTCGACGTCGTCGCGACACGGCGAATATGCCGGTTGCGATTAGTGCGACTCCCATTAGCAACGCCCAAATCAACACCACATTTGACTCTGGCCCTGCGCCACCGGTTGCGGGTAATGCCGGCTCTGGGTCTGGCGTGGGTTCGGGCATCGGCGGTGGTGAACCAGGTATGCCGGCAGCAACGTTTACGGGAAGCGTGCTGGTGTTGCCACAAACACTAAGAGAAGGTACTACGCGGACCGAGGAAGATAGAACCGTAATCTGAGAGCCGTCGTCGCTGGTCGCGATCATTTCCACGTTTGAAATATTCGCTCGCATTCGGGACGGCACTGGGATGCAGATCTCGACGGTGGCGTTCAGACGGTAGGATGCAACAGAATTGCGCTCGCTATCGATCGCGGCTACGGTGTATTTGGTGCCACCGAGGGTGTAGCGATGGCCGGACATGCCGGCGTTGGACGCGGAACCGTTTTCGAACATTCTGACGCCGATGTATTCGGCGTTAGGCACGATGCCGGTCGATGCGGTTGTCCAGAATCCTTGGCCGGTGAATGTGCCACCCTCTTCCGGCGTAAAGACTTCGTATTGGTTACCATCGCCGTCGGTGAGTACTGTTGGAATCACCCCGGGCGGGTTCGTAGCTGTTCCGGCAACACCGTCGATAGATCCGGGATGTCGGACCGAGATGTCGAACGAAGTGGTGCAAGTGCCTCTGCAATTTGAACCAGCCGAAACGGTAACCACGTAGTTACCTGGGCTGTCGGGCGCCGCGTATCGAACCGAGGTATTGCCCTCAGTGTTCGGTGGCAGTTCGCCGCCGGTGGCCGACCAGTTGAATGTGACGTCGGACCCTAGACTTTGATCGCGGACGTCTTGAAGGCCGATCACGTTGATCGAAAGCGAGACCGTGTCACCAGGATTGACCGACAGATTGCTAGTCGATGGCGTGATCGTCTTTATCAGTCCGGTGGGTTCCTGGGCAATGACTGTCGCGCCGCCAAGATTCGTGGCTGTAGCGAACCCGAAAGCGCCGATCACAGCGATAGACGCGGCTATTGCGAATGCCATCGCGTAAGTCGTGCGTTTCGATTTGACACTACGTGCAGAGAGCTTCATTTGGGCCGTCCCCTTTGTACCGACAGTTGGTATCACAGATCCCACGAGTCCAGATTTGGACTCGTGGGATTGACGTGTCTGCTTGGAAAGTTTACCAATAGCAGAAGCGCGAATTGTTCCGATTCTCGAACCGCCGACGAACCACGTTTCCTTTACCGCGCTGCTCCATGGCGGATTAAGCGCGTTGCGGTGACACAAAATGCGCCGAATCAGGTGGTCAATCTCTTGTACAGCATCAACAGGCGTTGGGGCAGCATGCTGACGTCTGGGAGAACCTCGTAGTTGAAGTCGTCCATCATGACTTTGAGATAGTCGTGGCCCTGCTTGTCGACGGTCAGGCAAAACGGTATGATCCCCTCGCGCTTGGCTTCCAATAACGCCATGCGGGTGTCATGCACCGCATATTCTTTCTCGACGCCTTCTCGACTGTAGCCGCGATCTTGCGGCCGCCCGTCGGAGATGAGGAAAAGGAAGCGGGAACGGGAATCTTGGTTCGCGAGCTTCTGCGTGGCGTGGCGAATCGATGGCCCCATGCGCGTAGCGTGGAGCGGCGCGATTCGGTCGATGCGGCGGGGTATCTCTTCGGTGAATTTCTCGTCGAGGTCTTTGATCACGTAGAACTCTACGTTCTCGCGCCCGTAACCCGAGAAACCGTAGATGCCGTAGTCGTCGCCGAGGGTTTCCAAAGCGTTGATCAGGAGGACCACGCCTTCTTTCTCGACATCAACGATGCGCTTGTAGGACTTTCGAAGGCCTTCAGTACGTCGCGATCGTAGCCAGACCATGTATTCGACCGGATCATCTGGCGCGCCCCAGTCGTCGTTAGGACGCTTGGCTTCTTCGATCGCCTCGGCGGTGGAGGCGGACATGTCGAGGAGAAAGGCGACCGCGACGGAACGCTCGGTCTTGTTGCGGCGCCAATATATTTTCTCGTCTGGAGTGGTCCCGACACGGAGATCGATGACGGCCTCAAGCATCGGGTCGAAGTCGAGTTCCTCACCATCTTCGAGCCGCTTTTGCTTGCGATACATCTCGGGCATCACGAGTTCGAACTGCTTCTTGATCATCGTCAAGAGCGACGCGCGTTCGAGGAGAGTGTCGCGGTAGAAGCTGGTGTCGCCGCTGCTCATCTCTTTCTCGTGCACCATACACCAGCGCGGTCGGTACTCGTTGGCGCGGAAGTCCCATTCGTCGTACACGAATTGGTCCGACGCTGTCGGTGTGAGCGGCCCGCCGTCTTCGTCGACGTGCTGCATCGGTCCAGAGGATTGGCTTTGAGCCTGCGGGTCGCGACGCTGCATCTCTTTGAGCAGGTTTTCGAGCATCTCCGCGAGTTCAGGCGACATCTCTTCGCCGTCCTGCCCCTCTTGTATGTCGAGTTCTGCGGAGTTCTTCATCATCTCCTCGAGCTGCTCCTGCGTCAGCGGGGTCATCTCGCCCATGTCATCGTCCGCGAACTCGGCACCGTCCATCATTTGCATCTGTGCTTGAGACAGCAACTGCGATAGTTCTGGTTTGAACTCGCCGCGGTAGTCGACCTCTTGCGGTGACGAGTAATCCTGATCTTCGCCCATATCCATCTCGTCCGATTCTTCGGCCGACTCTTCGTCATCGCCCGCGCCTTCGCCGGGTTGCATCGACTCGATGAATGCTTGGATGATGCCCTGCAGGTCGTCTTCCTCCTCATCGTCGCCTTGCTGCTCGTCATCTTCCTCGTCGTCATCGAGATTTTCGAACTCGTCCTCACCCAACTCCTCGTTCTTGACTTCTGTTAGCCAAGCACAAGCGCGGATGGTAGCTTCGGCGGCGTCTTCGACGATGGCAACGTCTTGCTGCATCAACCGGATTAAACGTCGCAGTTTCCGGGCCACTTCCATGTGGCGCTTTGGAGCGATTAGGTTTGCAGACTGCCCGAGGCTGATACGGATCATGAACTCGATGAGTGCTTCGCGAGCAGGTAGATCGGTCATATCAGGTCGAGAACCCAGCGCGTCGTCTTGAACCGATCTGAAGCTGACAGCCAAGCCGCGATACGCATCCATCACTTTGGAATCTACGCGCGTGCTTTCGAAGATGGTGAATGCGTCATTGCCGAGCTTTCGATCCGGGAACAGATCAAAGAACCGGCTCATTGGTATCGGCGAGTGATCATCGCCTGCCGTATCTTTCGGCGCGCCGTTAGTGGTCGCCGGCGATTCCATTTCCGGCTTTTCTGCGATCTCACTAGGTACTGCGTCAAGAGCAGATCCGTTTGTGCCGGTAAGTTGCGGCCTAAGATCGGTAAACAACGATGATGGGCGCTCGAAGCTGAAATGGAATGACCCGAACTCGATGTGCCCGGTCTGATGCGTCGAGATGACTTTGTAGAACGCGAAGTTACGGTCTTTGCTCGGATGGCGGTTGATGACCTTGGGAAGATAAATCGTGGTCCCTTCGGTCGTAGGTAGTTCGCCTTGGAACCAACCAATATTCTTATCCACCAGCTGTTGAGCCGCCTGCACCTCGATCTCCTGCCCAGCCAACATACGGCTGTACATGCGAATGATCTCACGCACACGATCGAGTTCAACGCTTGACGACAACGCGTCGAGCATTTCGTGAGACGGCGCCGATTCGTTCTTGAAATAGGCTTCTGCCGCGCTGGGTTTCTCACCCAGTACTTCCATTCCGCGCCCGTGCCACTCGACGAGTTGCGGGAAGGTCACGCGTTCGAGCACACGCGGTCCGGTTGTCAAAAACGCTGATGATGCTTCCGCCGATCCTTCGGCCGCGATGCGGTGCGTCAGGTCGATCATCGTGTCCCGCCACTCGTGCCCGACGCCGCCGATGGCGCGTGCGCCGTCGCGGATGACGCGGGATGGATCGACGCCTTCTTTCGTTGCGAGGCGATTGACGAGCGAAATAAAGCTGGAGCGCTGCTCCCGTGGCATCTCGACGAGCGAATATTGAGCGGCGTCAAACATCGGTTGGACGTGCCGCCAAGAATTGTCGGCGACGGTGTTTGCTAACCCAATGAACGCGCCCGCATCTCGTCCTAATTGCGGGAACAGGTCAATCCCCGTGTCGAGCGCATCGCCGGCCATGTCGTACGAACGATGTGACACCTCTTCCAAGAATTCGGCAAAGCGGCGGAGCTCATCGAACGAAAGTGATTCCAGGAGTTGTGGCGTCGCCTCGAACAGCTTGCACGCAAGAGCGGATGATTTCCACGTGCCGCGGTAAAGAGATCGGCATGATTGTGCCCAGTCGCCGATGTAGCGTGGTCGAAGGCGCTCGATTGCGCCGGGGCTAGCGCGAAAGTAAGCCACCGCGAGACTTGGTGAAGCGCTGCACAGCTGGTCACCAATCTTCACCCAGCTAATGAACTGCCCGGCAGGGAGTTGTCGTTGCACGTTAGCCGAAGCGCTGAAGAGTTCCGCTCCAGCTTCCCACGACCGTACGGTGCGCTTCGAAATCGTCAGACCCAACTGCGCCCAATCGTCGAGCTTGTCGTCCGCCAGTCGCCCCGTGAGGGCTTCTCGGGCGCGGTCGAAGTTGGACTGGACGGGCGATGGGAAGCTCCCAAGCTCTGCCCGCACGTTCAACATTATTTGTTCATTGGATTGGGTCATCGGTTATCTCATCAATGTCGAGATGCGACATCGTGTTGTGAATAATCCTTGCGGTTGCGCCCCAGATGATTCTGCCTTCGTGCTCGATCGCGTCCCACTTGCGCGTAATTTCGTCTCGCATCAGCGTGATTTCCCGACGCGCGGATGCGTCGGCCAAGCGAAGAACTGGTACATACGCGTAATCGCCAACCTCTTCTTCCGCAAGCGTTAAGTGTGCATTTTCGCACAATTGCCCAGCGAACGGCCAGACTTCAAAGCCAGTTCCGGTGATCACCTTTGGCAAGGGTCCCCATGCGTCGATCAGTGTCTCTGGGACCCCAATTTCCTCATGGGTCTCACGTAACGCGGTTGCGAGTAGCGATTCGTCGGCAGGTTCCGCTACGCCTCCCGGAAAAGCCCATTCCGTCCGATGGTTGCCGCGATGAGCGGCCCGCCTGATGAGGAGCATCGTCGGGTTGTCGCCGCGCGCTGTGAACAGCACCGCAACAGCGGCTCTACGTCTTGGCAATCCCGGGTCTAACCCCTCGGGCGGAGCGGTTTCACCTGGCAACTCGCCAATGTGCGGACGTGTCAGTCTGCGCTTAGCGTATGCCATGAACTCAGATGCCGGGATTTTGTTCACGGGAAGATCGACGAGACAACCTCGTCGATACTGCGTTGGATTTGTGCGTCGTCGGTGATGCCCCAAGTGACCGCCACTTGGCATGCACGGCGAGGATTGATACCCTCGTTAATCAATTTGGCGGCGTAGATCAAGACGCGAGTGCTCGCGCCTTCTTCCAAACCGTGTTCTCGCAGATTACGAATCTTCCCACCCAAAGCGGCAAGCAGACCGGCGTTTTCGCTGTCGCATCCCGCCTCGTGGGCGATGATCTGAGATTCCTGTTCTTCGTTTGGAAAGTCAAACTCGAGAGCCACAAACCGTTGGCGGGTGCTGTGTTTGAGGTCTTTGACCGCGTTCTGATATCCGGGGTTGTACGACACCACCAGCAAAAAACCGTCCGCGGCGTCGATTACTAAACCCAGTTTGTCGATCGTCAACGTCCGGCGGTGGTCGGTCAGGGGGTGGATGATCACCGTGGTGTCTTTCCTCGCTTCGACGACTTCGTCGAGATAGCAAATGCCGCCTGACTTAACGGCGCGCGTTAACGGACCGTCCTGCCATCGGGTTCCATCTCGATCTAGTAAGTACCGACCGATCAGGTCAGAAGCAGTGAGGTCTTCGTGACATGCCACGGTTACGAGCGGCAAGGATTCTGGATGTCCATTGGAACTGGCTCCGGCCTTGGCGTCCGGATTGGCGACGGTTAGCTCCTCCCCCAATCGCCATGCCATGTGCTCCACGAAACGCGTCTTGCCGGTTCCAGTTGGGCCTTTGAGCAACACCGGCACGCGCTGGTGATATGCGGCTTCGAAGATCTCAATCTCGTCCGCTAGAGGAAGATAGTACGGTTCATCAGTGATGACGTACTCCTCGATAATCGTCTGGTTGTACATCTGCTCAGTCGCCATTGGGCATCCATTCGGTGCTAATTCTGGGTGATCGTTTCCCACAATGCGGAGACACGTTGCTCCAATTGGGTCAAATCACCATCGTTACAGATAGTCGTTTCTGCTCGTTCAATTCTGGTTTCAGGAGGGAATTGCGCGTCAATGCGCCGACGGACCTCGTGTTCGGGCAATCCCGTAATTTCTATGATGCGCGCCAACCTTCGATGATATGACGCTTCGACGGTCCAAACGAGATCAGCAAGGTCATCCCATCCAGCTTCGTAAAGCACTGCCGCTTCGATCACGATCAACGCAACACCGTCTTCGGCGTTCCGTGCCAATGCTTCTACGAGCATCTCGCGGATGCGACACCAAACTATGGTTTCAAGTACTAGGCGTTTGTTCGGGTCGGCGAATACGATGTTTCCGAGGATCTTGCGATCAATCGCGCCGTCGTTCCCTATCACTTGCTCGCCGAAAGCGTCCACCACTTCAAAGTAGCCAGCGGTGCCTTTGGCGTATGCGGCGTGACCAAGCAGATCAGCGTTCACCGTGCGGGCACCCAACTGCTCCAAGATGTTGACGGTCGCAGATTTGCCGGCCCCGATACCCCCTGTTACAGCTATGGTGATCATCGACGGTTTTAACGGAATGCGCAAGATCGTTCAAGGCGAAGTCCGCAAGTAGAATATTTTACTACTTCACAAACTGCCGTCTACGAATTGCGTTTCGTCGAAATCGCAACGCGGTTTCACCATAAATCACCGGTTTGGCTCCTAAAAACCCTCAAGATGAACGTGATGTAGCATCGCTGCTTCGGACGCTCCCGAGCGTCGATTCGCTCCTGGCCGACCCGGCACTCATCGAACTCGCGCAAATTTACCCTCGACCCTTCATCGTTGAACAGGCGCGTCAGCGAGTGGCCTCAATTCGTACCTCGATACTCAATGGTCGCGGAGCGTCACACAAAGGTGCAATCGAACGATTGGTCAGCGACATCGTCGATGACGCGTCTCGGCGATGGGCTCCTTCACCGACTCGGGTCATCAATGCGACAGGTGTCATCATCCACACGAACTTGGGCCGTGCGCCGTTGAGCGAAGACGCGGCGCGAGCGGCGCAGATCGCGGCTCTCGGGTATTCAGATCTGGAATATGACATTGGAGTTGCCGGGCGCGGTTCTCGACATCAACACATCTCGTCGATCTTGAGCACCGTTACTGGGGCCGAAGCGGGCATCGCAGTGAACAACAACGCTGCCGCTGCCCTACTCGCCCTCAGCACCGTTGCCGGCCACGGCGGCGACGTCTTAGTTTCGCGCAGTGAAGCGGTCGAGATCGGCGGCGGTTTTCGAGTCCCCGATGTCATGGCGCAGTCGGGCGCTAACCTAGTGGATGTTGGCACAACGAACCGCACCTACGCTCGAGACTACGAAGCTGCCATCGGTCCTAACACGTCAGCAATCCTGAAGGTGCATCGCTCGAACTTCGCCATCTCGGGCTTCGTCCACGAAGACCCGCTTTCGGAAATCGTTGAAGTCGCCAATCGCCATGACATTCCAGTGCTCCACGATCTCGGATCGGGATGCCTCATTGATACGGCGATGTACGGCATTGAGCATGAACCAACAGTGCAGGAATCGGTCGATGCCGGAGCTCATCTGACGCTGTTTTCGGGCGACAAGCTGCTCGGCGGGCCGCAAGCGGGCATCATCGTGGGCGACTCCGATCTGGTCGGTCGAGTTTCACGACACCCCCTCGCACGAGCAGTTCGCATCGACAAGTTGACCCTCGCAGCACTCAACTCGACGCTTCGTTCCTACCTCCGCGGCGCGGCGACCGAAGAACTGCCGATACTCAGCATGATGTCGGCGTCGATAGAAGAATTGGAGAGAGTAGCCACGCTGTGGTCGCAGGAGATCGAATCTCAGGTCGTGGATGGTCTGACTGCCATCGGTGGCGGCAGCGCGCCCGGCCAGACGTTGCCGACGAAACGCTTGATGATCAACTTGGAACTGCCGGCGGAAACGATCGGCGAGCATCTCCGAAACTTCGATCCGCCGATCATCGGCAGGATTGAAAACGAGGGATACTTCCTCGATCCGCGCACCGTATTGCCTGAAGAACGCGACACCGTCGTCGACGCCTTACGGACGCTGGCCGGTTCGGTTGAGTCGCATCAAAACCAATAACCCGCACCCTTGGCGCTCCAAAGCGCGGCGATGTGCGGATGTGGTTTAACGTTCTGTCATGACGCTCTTCGACGATCGAAGAAAGGCGATACTAAATCGCCAAGCTCCTCTCGCGACACGCATGAGGCCGAGGAATCTCGACGAATTCGTCGGACAACAGAAACTCGTTGGACCTGGGCGCGTCGTCAGACGGATGATCGAGCGCGATCGGCTTCACTCGATGATCCTGTGGGGACCTCCTGGCAGCGGCAAGACAACGCTCGCGCAGGTGATTTCGGGCGTGACGAAGAGCTACTTCGCCGAAATGTCGGCCGTCACCTCCGGCGTGCGCGACATCCGAAGCGAAGCCGCAGACGCGCAGCATCGCGTCGGTTCTACGGGCACTCGCACGATCCTCTTCGTCGACGAGATCCACCGCTTCTCAAAGTCTCAGCAAGACGCTCTGCTACCCCACGTCGAAGCGGGAACCTTCATCCTCATCGGAGCCACCACCGAAAATCCGTCGTTCGAGGTGAACGCTCCGCTACTCTCGCGAACCCGTGTCTACACCATCGAACCGCTTGAAGATGCCGACATGAACCGAATCATCGACGCGGCGCTCGGGGATCTGGAGCGCGGATTGGCTGCGGCCAATCCGACTCTTGATGATGCGGCGCGATCTTTTCTGCTGAGGGCATCGAATGGCGACGCGCGATCGGCACTCAACGCGGTCGAGGTAGCCGTGGATTCGGCTGCCGAAGAAGACGGACAGCGAAATATCACTGTCGAGTTGGTCGAGCAGGCGATCGAGAAGCGATCTCGTTACGACCGGCTCGGCGATATGCACTACGACACCATATCCGCCTTTATCAAGAGCATCCGGGCCTCCGACCCGGACGCCGCCATCTACTACCTAGCCAGAATGATCGACGCTGGCGAAGATCCGCTCTTCATCGCCCGCAGGTTAGTCATCTCGGCGGCTGAAGACATCGGACTCGCGAACCCAAACGGCCTTGCGGTCGCGGTCGCGGCTCAGCAAGCCGTCAGTTTCGTCGGCATGCCGGAGGGTCGCATCCCGCTAGCCGAAGCGACGATCTTTCTCGCCTCGGCGCCAAAATCGAACTCCGCGTACCTGGCGATCGACAAGGCTCTGGGACATGTCCGCGCAAACCGCGACGAACCGGTCCCGATGCACCTCCGCAACGCGCCAACCGGGTTAATGAAGCGGATCGGTTACGGCGAAGGCTACGAGTACCCCCACGATGCTCCAGGGAATTTCGTGCCGGCGGAAAATCTGCCCGAGAAGGTGCGCGGCAATCGGTTTTACGAGCCGGGAGAACTCGGTGCCGAGCGCCAGATCGCGGAGCGGTTGCGGGGTTGGTGGGGGGAGGGGTATGGGGTGAGGCGGGGGTAGTCGGGACGGCGGTGGAGATTTCGCGGCAAGTGCACTTTTGAACAAGCGGTTGTCTAACCAGCTGATAGCGCTGAACCGGGTTCAGGTCCGGGACTTATTTTAACGATGTTCGGGCGATTGTGACGCACTGGCTTGAGGGTCAGCGTTACGTTGATGGTGCACTGCCACGCCAAATCAACTGCTCGCCCGTCTCCACATCAATCACCCCGTCCAAAATAGGCGGATTGTCAGGTTCGGCTACTGCCAAATCAAGTTGCACCTGTGTGAGGTTGCGCGCTGCTATGTTACCGGCAGCTTGACCTCGGAACAAAGCTACAGAGGTAAATTTAGCACCAGAGATATTGCAGTCATTTAGCATCGTCCGGTCAAAATTAGCGCCACCTATATCCGCATCTGATAAATCTGTGAAAGCCAAAATCGCATCGGTGAAATTGGCGTTTGCAAGCAATGAGTTGGAAAGATCCGCCGACGACAAATTGAAATTACGGAAATTTCCATTTAAAAGCGCCAATCGTTGTAGGTTAGAGTGAACTAAGTCGTGGTTCATTCGTGACGCCCGCTCGCGTAAGATATCCATTTCGCTTCGAACTGTAACGGCCTCCAGTGCGGCTTTCACATCATCTCGGAGTAACGTGAATCCGGTGTCGGTAAATTCATGGTTAAACAACAATGATGAATCCTCAGTTGGGTTTCGAATGAAAGCGCACAACAAACGTTTTACTGGCGCTCCATAAACTTGGGGCATATCGTCTACTAGGCTCCGCAGCGCGTATATTCCGCCAATGCGGACCGAAAGAACGTCGCTGCCAAGCATCTCTGCGCCTTTTTGATAACGATCGTTGGCAAGTCCTTCTTGGGCTGTGAATGCCTGTCGCTGAGCTGCACTGGCTTGACTTTGCGCAACGAAACTACGCCATAGAGCCAATGGAAGAGCGACCAACCCTGCGAGAACCAAACCTATGTTGCGTATCGTCCCGCTATTGGATTCACCTTGACTGATCCAACTCCACACAGTCGTCCAAAATTCTTTGTCAATAGGAAATATCAAAAGAGCTGTGCCAGTGGTGCCCATAGCAAAAGAAATGCAAAACGGATGAGCATTAACAAATGACCGAACGCCATTCCGAAATGCTTTCAGAGATTTTCCAACACGCATTCTTGAACCTCCACTCTACGCGCCAAGTTCCCCCTGACCTACGTTAGAAACAGGTCTACGCGGTGCACGTCGCTCAGTCGCGCTTGGAGTGGGCAACTCGGCTGCCGAAAATAGTTCCGACTCGCAGACCTTTTCCAACAATCCCGCACCAACTGGTTGCAATTCGATGGTGCGCTCCAAAACCCAGAGCAACTCTAGCAACTCTTCGATGAAGTCCCAACGCACGGGGCGTATGTTGTCTAAGGGTGATGATTTGCGACCTGAACCTCTCAAACTTCGTCGGTCCAACCATGTCTTGACTATCTGCATACCAGAAACGGAATAGTCCCAAACTTCTGGTTTGACTGGTGAAAAAACGCCATCGCCAACCCGCAGAACATCATTCGTCCGATCATACTCATACGACTCGGGGTACCTAGAAACCCCCTCGTCACAACCCGCACAACCCTGTGGGACTGAGCCATCGTTGTCTGCGCTACCGAATCGCTTTCCGTAGGTGTGCAGGTAGAGAAGTTCTGCGCCGTGATCTGCTACCCGATTGAACAGGTCCGCGTTTTTCGTTATCGGCAATCGCGGTGGTGGCAACTCTAGTTCATCCCAGAAACGATCTACGAAGGCAGGTTGTGCCAAGATTCCAAACGCGTACGCGAACAGCCGCTCCGCGGTCACTGGACAACCAAACGCATCACCCAACCTATCGAGCAATCCTTTGGTTACATTGGGATCAGTAGCATCCGCATCGCGCCATAGCGGAATGACATCCTTTGCGCCTCGTCCGCTGAAATGATGCAGGTCTGGAATCTCAGCCGACGCAGTCGCTGCCGGGCCCGAGCCCAACACGTCGGTCAACAGACTTGTAATGTAAACTTGGTCGCCGCCGTACGAACTCCACAGTTCGGGACGCATCCGGTCACCGATTCGCGAATCTCTGATTATCCATTGTCGCTCGAACGATCGATACGCATAAGGCACTACTTTGGGTGTCGGTGAATCAGGAGCCAAGTTTTCGATAGCCGACATCAACGCGTCGCTGTCATCAAGCGATCGATATCTACCTTCTATTTTGCGGTCACTAGTCTCTCCAAAAGCCCTTGAACGCTCAAGGCTGGGCGTCCGCGTCAAAGTTCGCCACCGATTGGCGAGGACGTCGCGAGTTTCTCCAATCGGCCACTTTCGCTTAAGCTGAGTTCCTGAGTGTTGCCAAGGGAAAACGTTTGTCACAAGCGGCCAATCGAAGTATGTCCCGACTCCTGCGGGATAAAACGGCGCGTCCCAATCGCTTGAACATAGGCGCCAATCGAATTTGTCAAGCGAGTCGCTGTGATCGAGCTGTGCGAGTTTGTCAGAGGCCGAACCAGTCAGCTTCACCTTCCAAACTTGTGCAGGAGTTTCGGGCTTGGGCTCACCGTCTCGCAAACCGATGGCGATCGCGACAGGAGTCCGAATCGAAAAGACGTTCTCGGTCTTGCGCGCTCCGATGCTGTCGCCTTCTAGGTCAATGATCCAAAGTTCATCGAAGACCTCACGCATCTTGCGTCTCATTCCCGCAAACCCTGGTCCGCGCAGGTAAGAGGATGCGGTGATGAATGAGACAATGCCGGAATCGGCGGTGGAATCGAAGACCTTCCACAGTGCCCAACGCCAGAAGTAGACGTAGTCGTTGTATAGATTCTTGATGTGGACGCCGAGACCAGCGTCGCGCGCAGGTTTTAGGAAATCTTCCAAGATGGGTGTCTCATCGGATCCTTCATCGCCGTATCTAACCCATCCACCTTTGCGACGGCTTGATTCGTCACTTGGGTCGCGCTCTTCGCGGTCGTAAGGCGGATTCCCGAGACACACGAATACGCGGGTGTCTTTCTTAACCTTTAATGCGCGGTTATGCTCTTCGGTGAGGCTCGCCTGCATCATGCTTGCCGGGAAATCTGCCAGACCGTTGGGCGATTCCAGGGTATCCGTCAGATAGACGTTGGACGGCCTGTCGGTGACGTTGAGGTCTCGCAATCGTTGCGATATGCGAAGATGTGCGACGGAGTACGCACCAACGAGAATCTCGAACGCGTGGAGACGTTCAGCTAAACCGCGTATCTTGCCCTCAACTCCGCCGTCGCCAAGACGACTTCGCACAGCGTCCGCGGCGTGATCTAGCACCGCAAGCGGATAGGTTCCAGTGCCGACTGCGGGGTCCAACACCACGACGTCATCGGCGGCGAATCCCAATGTCTTATTGAAGCGAGTTCGCAGCAATTCATCAGCGAGCCGAACTTGGGCACGAACTACTTCGACGGGGGTGTAGTAGACGCCTCGATCCTTGCGTAACTTCGGGTCGTACTCCGCCAAGAAGTGCTCGTAGAAATACAACCACGGGTCGATGCCCATCTTTATTTCCACTGCGTCGACTGCGCTAATCGCTCGTTCCAGCAACTCAATGGGCGTTCTGAGTTCTTCACGAATCTGATCTGATTCGAGTAGCAACAGGGCATCCGCCAACAACGCGTGTTCGCGTTTGAGAGCATCCGCCGCGATGAGAGGTCGAAGCTGATCGGCACCCTCAAACTTAGCCAAGAGCAAGGCGTATGTCACTGTCTGCGCGTATGCATCGGCGAACTGATCGAGGTCGCCTTCTGGGAATAGCAGCCCGCCCCACTCACCAAACAGGTCTTGCAAAGCGCTGTCCGAACGCTTCAAAGCAGTATCGACCTCATCGCGCAACACTCGTGCCAAAGGTGCTAGGAATGTTGCCAAACCCTCCGCTGTGCTAGGAACTATCGGGTCCCAGTGCAGAAAATCAATCAGTAGCTCGCGCAGATCGCTGACGGAGCTTGGATCGATAGAGTTGGCACCATCGCTACTGACATCTTCGGCAACTCTTACTCTGTGCTTGAGTTCGCCGGTGCGATAGAGACTCCACTCCGAACCGTCTGTGTATATGAGGTTTGGTAACGACTCGAATCGATTCCACTGACGGCGATTTGCGCCAGTGAATCGCTCCGCTCGTGCGCCTAAACCGGGACGTTTCAACTCCACTAGCCCGGACAACAACCCATCAGTAAGCACACCGATATCGGGTCGTCCGTCAACGTCGTCGGGACGCACTTCAGTACGCCAACCGACATCCAGATTGAGCAGCCCGCCCAGACCACGCAGCAACTCTCCGACGGGACCCTTGAGTTGGTCCTCAGGCGACGCGTCAACGGGTTGTCTGAAATTGTCGGCGATTACGTCGGCGAAACGCGTCAAGACTTCAGCGAATGCGGCGGCGGGAGGATTATTTACGGATGATTCGGGCATCGACGCTGACCATCAACAGTTGGACTCCCGTCAATTCTGGATTCCGGCTTTCGCCTGAATGACGTACGGGGTCGCCGGATGACGGCGTTTTGCAAAGGGTTTACGCCGCAACCGCCTGCCGGAAATGCTCTTGCATCGCCACTAGCGTGTAATCGATATCCTCAGAAGAGATGCCGTAGTGGGTGACCATGCGCATCACCGGGTCGCCGGCGTTGACTAGGATGCCGCGATCCTTGAGGTCGGCGGAGATCGAGGTTCCGCTGCCGGGTGGGATGTTGAAGTAGACGATGTTCGACTTGACCGCTTCGGGGTCGACGCTGATGCCGTCGATGTCGGCGAGACCTTTAGCGAGTTTCTTGGCGTTGCTGTGGTCTTCGGAAAGACGGTCGATCATGTTGTCCAGGGCGTAGACTCCGGCGGCGGCGACGACGCCTACCTGCCGCATTCCTGCGCCCAGCATCTTGCGCCATCGTCGAGCACGGTCGATGAAATCTTCGCTGCCAACAACCACGCTGCCGATCGGACACGACAGACCCTTTGATAGGCAGAACGTCGCCGAATCCGCCGGTGCGGCCAGGTCCGCGGCGTCGACTCCTAGGCTGACGGACGCATTGAAGAGTCGCGCCCCGTCAATATGCACCGACATCCCGCCCTCTCGAGCGGCGTCAGACATGACCTGTGTCTGTTCGGCAGTTAGAGGTTGTCCGCTCGATTGGTTGTGGGTGTTCTCGATGCATAGCAGCTTCGTCGGAGGGACGTGGTAGTCGGTCCGAGTGGTTCCTGCTCGGATCAGGTCGGGTTCCAAGAACCCAAATCGGTCGGTCTTGACTGGGTAGAGGAATAGGCTGCCCAAGACGCTCGCACCGCCTGCTTCATTCGTGAAGATGTGCGACCTATCGCCGACCAGAACCTGGTCTCCTCTGCCGCAGTGGGCGAGCATCGAGACCAAGTTGCCTTGCGTTCCCGACGTGACGAAAAGTCCAGCCTCTTTGCCGAGCATCTCGGCGGACTTGGCTTCGAGGGCGTTTACGGTGGGGTCGTCACCGTAAACGTCGTCGCCGAGTTCCGCTTCATCAATTGCTTGTCGCATCTCGGGCGACGGCAAGGTTACGGTATCGCTACGCAGATCTACACGGGCTTCCATGTTTGGCTTGCTCCTGCAACTCAATTTGACCAAGTCGGTTGATTACTAATGTGAATCTTACCTGCGCAGGCTAGCCGAGGTGGGCAATATACTCAAATGTTGCACGGACATGCACACTCCACCGAACGATCCTCCCGAATTTGCCCTTCCCCTGCCGCTCTCCCGAAACGAGAGCGCACTTCCCGCCCAACTCCCTCAATCGACGATGAATCGCATCGCATACAGATTGTGGGATTTCTGGGTGAAGAAAAGCTGGATGCTGTGGGTGTTGGCTTTAGTCGTGCTATTGCTGGATCAATCCTCGAAATCGCTGATCATCGCGTGGCTGGACTGGGGAGAATCTTGGCCTGCCGAAGGCTTCCTGCGGTTTACGCATGCCCGCAACACCGGCACCGCCTTTAGCCTCTTCCAAGGCCACAGCAACATATTGAGTTTCGTTGCAATCTTCGCGGTTGGGGTGCTCTTGTGGGTCTACTGGTCTACAGGTTCAAAATCCTTCATCCTCCGTCTCGCGCTCGGCCTGCAACTCGGTGGTGCCTTGGGCAACCTATTGGACAGGTTGCAACAGGGCTACGTCACCGACTTCATCGACGTCGGGCCGTGGCCGATATTCAATGTCGCCGATTCTGGAATATCGGTTGGCATGGCGTTGATGATCTGGTACTTCTTCATGAACCGCGATCAAGATGAGGCGACTTCCACCGTTGCCGTCACAACGACCGCAAGCCTGAACGCCTCTGGCAAATGTCACCAATGCGCTGATGCGATGCGATATGGGACTTTGCACCGGGTTGATTCCGATGTCCCCGACACTCGAATTTGAAATAGACGGCGAAAGTCCTCCAATTCGCCTAGACCTTTTGCTCCGGCAGGAATCGCCTGACCTGTCGCGCACCGAAGTGCAACGCTTTATCCGATCCGGCGCCGCTTCAATTAACGGCGGTGTTGTAGACAGTCCTTCGATAAGGGTCAATCCTGGTGATCGCGTCGAATTTGACCTGCCCGGCGACGCCTTGAATGAAGTACCTCCGGTGCCGCAGAATCTCGACATCAATGTTGTATACGACGATGATCATATGATCGTCGTTGACAAGCCAGTCGGAATGGCGGTTCATGCCGGCGCCGGTCGGACGGATGGAACCTTGGTCAATGCGCTTTTGGCGCGATACCCGGAGCTTGCGGACCTCGAACCTATCGAGCGCCCGGGCATCGTGCACCGGCTCGATGCTGACACATCTGGCCTGATGGTCGTCGCACGAAACGCCGATTCCGCCAACATGTTGTCCGCCGCAATCAAAGCACGGCAAGTCGAACGGCGCTATTTGGCTATGGTATTGGGCAAGTTGCCGCCGGGCGCGGGTGTCGTTGACCGGCCGATCGGGAGGCACCCTACGATTCGTACACGCCAAAGCGTTATCGACAACGGAAGGCCAGCGCGAACCCGTTTCATGCTCGTCTCGGGATTTCATTCGGCAGGAAAGGCACTGTCGATGGTTGAACTCAAGCTCGAAACCGGAAGAACGCACCAAATCCGCGTGCACATGCAAGCCATCGGGTACCCGATTCTCGGCGACCCCGTTTACGGCATCTCGTTGCCGGAAATCGAACTACGTCGACAGTTCCTCCACGCTCATCGCCTGGGTTTCAACCACCCGATCACTGGGGAAACCATGGTGTTCCAATCTCCACTGCCGGATGACTTGGAATCCGTATTGAACCGGATTGGTTCGCCATCAAGTTCGGCATACGGCAGTTGAATCGTCTAAATTTGAAGATATGAGCACTTCAACACCTGCACGCGTACGCTTTGCTCCCAGCCCGACTGGAGTGATGCATATCGGCGGTCTCCGAACCGCACTCTACGATTGGTTCCTGGCTCGGAAGACTGGCGGCCAGTTCATCCTCCGCATCGAGGACACCGACCGCAACCGATACGACCCGGATGCCGAGTGGCACATCAAGGAATCGTTGAACTGGCTCGGCCTCGATCTCGACGAAGGCCCGGACATTGGTGGTCCTCATGCCCCGTATACACAGTCAGAGCGGTTGCAGCTGTACCAGGATGCGGCAGACAAATTGATCGCTGCTGGCGATGCCTACTACGACGACACACAGTCAGAAGAGTTAGCGGCATTGCGACAACGCCAACAAGCAGCGGGCCAGGCTCCTGGCTACGACAATCGGGGGCGCTACCGAACGGCTGAACAGATCCAAGAGTCCCGAGACAAAGGTCTCGATGTCGTGGTGCGCTTTAAAGTCCCTGATCACGGCGAAATGCAGATCGAGGACGAGGTGCGAGGTCGGTTGAAATTCGATCTATCGCTGCTCCAGGATTTCGTCATCCTGAAGTCCGACGGATTCCCGACGTATCACCTCGCGCATGTGGTTGACGATTACGAGATGGGTATCACGCACGTCATCCGCGGCGAGGAGTGGATACCGAGTTGCCCTCGTCACGTCTTGATCCAACAGGCTCTCGACATCCCCACACCAAAGTACGTTCATGTGCCGTTGATAACCGCGCAGGATGGAGCGAAACTGAGCAAACGACACGGCGCGCAGTCGGCCCTTGAGTATCGCGATGCGGGTTACACCCCGGACGCGGTGTTGAACTACCTCGCGCTCCTTGGATGGTCGCCCGGAGATGACACGGAGATTATGACCCGCGACGAAATCGCGTCGCGCTTTGAAATCGGGCGGATCCTTTCACATCCCGCAAAGTTCAGCGCGCAGAAGCTCGAGTGGATGAACCAGCAACACATCATGACGGCCGATGAGGATGCCCTAACCGACATGATCATGCCCTGTCTCGAACGACCTGAAGAGGACGGGGGACTGCTGGACGAAATCGATCGTCCCATCGATCGCGCCATCGTGAAGGCGATGGTGCCGGTTCTTCGGGAACGCATCAAGGTGTTGCCCGATGTCGCTGCGCTCATAGATTTCCTCTTCGTTGACGAGGTCCACCCAAATCCCGAAGAAATGATCGGGAGACGGATGGACGCGGAGATGGTCACCACGGCACTGAATTCCAGCATTGAGGCATTGGCGTCCACTGAACCGTTCACCGACGAGGTAATCGAGCGCGTGTTGCGTGGTCTCACAGAAACCACAGGATTGAAGGCCGGTCAACTGTTCACACCATTGCGTGTCGCGGTCACTGCAAAACGTATTGCGCCGCCGCTGTTCGAATCGATCGAGGTGTTGGGTCGGAAGCGAACCATTGAACGGTTGAAAAAGGGACTTGAGTTATTTGAAAACCATGTCGAAAACCGTGACGTTTGAGCTGGTGGTGTTACCATCTTTACGGTAGAGGAACTCCCGATGCGAAGGTTTGCATCGGGTTTGAACACAGGAGAAGCGAATTCAGTTGGTAGAGGTAAGAAACCGAGAAGGCGAGAGCTTCGAGGCGATGCTACGACGCTTCACGCGCAGCGTTCAGCACGAAGGCATCATTTCCGAAGCGCGACGGCGCAAGGCGTTCGAACCGCCGTCGGTCACACGCAAAAAGCAACTTGCTGGAAAACTGCGAAAGAGCCGCAAGTCCACCGAGAAAAACGCTTAGCACCCGGCACGCGCATCTCGGCGCGTTCTCCCCGGGTATCTTTCAGCGTTTTTCTAGGGCGTAACGCGGCATGAAGTTCGGCATTGTCGTTTTCCCAGGTTCGTGGTCCGAGCGCGACATGCACTACGCCGTTTCTGACGTTTTAGGTTACCAAGCCGAATACGTCTGGCACCGAAACCCAACGCTCGCTGGTTTCGACGCAATACTGCTCCCAGGGGGATTTTCTTACGGCGATCATCTCCGTTGCGGTGCCGTCGCCGCGCACTCCCCGGTCATGGGAGCCGTCAAAAATTTCGCTGAAAAGGGCGGATTTGTTTTTGGTAGTTGCAACGGTTTCCAAATCCTTTGCGAGTCTGGTCTCCTGCCCGGCGCACTCATCCGCAACGACCATCTAGAGTTCCGTTGCTCGCCGGGAACACTACGCGTCGAGACGTCCTCAACGCCCTTCACCTCTCAATTCTCATCCGGCGATGTTGTCTCCATGCCGATTTCGCATGGCGAGGGCAACTACCAAGCCGACGATGAAACGGTGGCGAGGCTCGAAGCCGACGGGCGTGTTGTGTTTCGTTACGTCGACGCTGAAAATCAAGCGTCGGCCGAAGCCAATCCTAACGGCTCTCGAAACAACATCGCTGGTATCACCAACGAACGCGGCAACGTGTTAGGCATGATGCCGCATCCGGAGCGGGCCTGCGAATCGTTACTCGGCAGTTCCGACGGCAATCCGCTTTGGCAATCCATCGCTGCCGCGGTTGATGCCGGTAAGTCTTGATTACCTTGTCGCCAATCTCGCAAGAGCTACTCGACGAAGTCGCGCTGTCGCGCGCCGAATACGAAGCCATCGTCGACCGACTCAACAGGGAGCCGAATCCGCTTGAGATCGGGCTCTTCGGTGCTCTTTGGAGCGAGCATTGCGGATACAAACACACCAAGGCGCTCTTGCGCACTCTTCCCAACACCTCTGACCGTTTGTTGGTCGCCCCCGGCGCTGAAAACGCTGGCGTCGTCGACATTGGAGATGGATTTGCGGTGGCGTTCAAGATCGAATCTCACAACCACCCATCCGCGGTCGAGCCATACGAAGGCGCGGCAACCGGCGTGGGTGGCATCGTCCGAGACATTCTCGCGATGGGCGCCCGACCGATGGCGTTGATGAACTCCTTGCGGTTCGGCCCTCCAGACAACGATAGACAGCGGTATCTGCTGAACGGTGTCGTCTCCGGCATTTCTGGCTACGGCAATTGCATCGGCGTTCCAAATGTTGGCGGCGAGGTCGTGTTCGATCCCTCTTACTCCGGCAACCCGCTCGTCAACGCCATGTGCGTCGGTATCGTAGAGGGTGGGAAGTTGATGAGCGCGAGCGCAGACGCTCCCGGCGATCTCTTAGTGCTTGTCGGCGCAAAGACCGGTCGCGACGGCATCCACGGCGCGTCGGGTCTCGCCTCCCGAACCTTCCAAGAACAGGCCGAGATGCGCTCGGCGGTTCAAGTCGGCAACCCCTTCCTAGAAAAAGTCCTGATCGAAGCCTGCTTGGAAGCCATACAACTCCCAGGCATCGTCGGAATGCAAGATTGCGGCGCCGCGGGTATAACCAGCGCGGCGGTCGAGATGGCCGAGCGCAGCGAACTCGGGCTCAACATCGACGTTGCCAAGGTACCCCGCCGCGAAAACGAGATGTCGCCTTACGAGGTCATGCTCTCCGAATCGCAGGAAAGAATGCTTCTCGCCGTCAAACCTGGTCACGAAGAGCGACTTTTTGAGCTTTTCGAGAAGTGGGACCTCGACGCGGCGATCATTGGCACCTTCGAGTCGGGGAATCAGGTCATCGTCTCCGACGGACCCGTGCAAGCATCGTCGACGTCCATCGTTACTCTTACCGATGCCCCTGAGTACCAGTTCAACACGCCTAAACCGAAGTGGTTAGAAGAGCTTCAAAATCGAGATCTGTCCGCGTTGCCCAAACTCGACTTAGCGCCTAACGATGCGTTGCTGGAACTGCTCGCAACGCCAAACATCGCATCGAAGCACTCCGTCTGGCGGCAATACGACCATCAGGTCCAAAACAACACTGTGGTATCCCCAGGTGGCGACGCCGCATTGCTGCGCATCCAAGGAACGCAACGTGCCTTGGCGGTTTCCACAGATGGAAACGGCCGGTTCGTCTATCTTGCCCCCCGCGTCGGAGCCGCGATCGCCGTTGCCGAAGCGTGCCGCAACATATCGTGTGTTGGCGCTGAGCCGGTGGCGCTCACCGACGGCTTGAACTTCGGCAATCCCGAAACTCCAGATATCCAGTACCAGCTCCAAGAGGCCATCGCCGGCATCTCCGAAGCCGCCCGAGCCTTCAACATTCCGGTAGTCAGCGGCAACGCGAGCCTTTACAACGAATCGGCTGGATCGGCAGTTCAACCAACACCCATCATCGGCGCGCTCGGCGTCTTGGAAGACGTCGAACGCCACGCGAAATCGGCGTTTAGAGACGAAGGCGACGCGGTAGTGATCATCGGTGCAGACACTCCGTGGGACAACATCAACGGTCTGGCCGGCAGCGAAGCTCTTTCAGTTTTTCACCGCGAAACCGCGGGTCAACCTGCACTTGACCTTGAATTGGAAGTCAGAGTTCAGCAACTTTGCCGTTCGCTGATTGCGAAAGGTTTGATGAAATCGGCTCACGATATCTCTCATGGCGGGATGTCGGTCGCGGTCGTAGAGTCAGCGATTCAAGGGAACATCGGCGTAACCATCGTGCACGATGCCACGATTCACGATTGGGTGGCGGCGTTGTTCGGCGAAACTCAGTCTCGCATCATCATTACCTGTGCACCCACGGATGCTGACAGCGTGTTGGACGCAGCATCCAACGCGAGTGTCTCGGCGAGTCGAATCGGCACCGTTGGTGGTGACCGCATATGTTTCGCAGATCTGATCGATCTACCGCTTGACACGGTCGGAGACGTCTGGCTAAATTCGTTCCACATGGCAACATCTGGATGACTCGAAAACCGACCCAAATTTACGTCTGAGAGGGCGTAAAATTGAATTTACAGGGTTGCCAACGACCTTGAACCTCCCCAAAAACTCAAAACGCGATGCCCTCCTATAACGTTTGGACCGTCGGTTGTCAGATGAATATGTCCGACTCGGAACGGTTGGGCGCGGGCATGTCGGGTCTCGGTCTTGACCTTTGCGATAAGCCGGAAGACGCCGACGTTGTAGTTCTCAATACGTGCGTCGTGCGCCAAACTGCTGAGGACACGGCTACCGGGATGCTGGGGAAGCTCAAGAAAGTCAAGGACCAAAACCCTGACCGCATGATCGTGGTTATGGGTTGCATGGTCGGACCGTCGGACACAGACCTACGACGCCGCTTCCCTCAGGTTGATCTGTGGGCGCGCCCACAGGACTTCAATCCAATTCTCGAAACTGTTGCATTCCGCCACGGCATTGAGAACGGCGACCTTGATGGCTGCTTGGCAAACCTCGTCCCCAATGATCCCAAGGTCGCAACATTCGTCCCCATCACACACGGCTGCGACAAGTTCTGCACGTTCTGCATCATTCCCTATCGGCGCGGTCGCGAAACCAGTCGGTTGCTTCCAGAACTCGTCGACGAAGCTAAGATGCTCGTCCAACGCGGCGTCAAAGAGATTACTTTGCTCGGTCAGAACGTCGATTCCTACGGCCACGATCTCGACGACCGCAAAGACTTGGCCGACCTCATGGAAGCCATCCAAGATGTCGACGGCATCGATCGCATCCGATTCCTCACGTCCCATCCAAACGACATGTCGACACGGATCATTCAGTCTATCGCCGACCTGCCCAAAGTCTGCGAAACCGTGAATCTCCCATTCCAAGCCGGCGACGACATTGTTCTCGCTAACATGCGGCGAGGCTACACCCGGGACCAATATCTCGAGAAGATCGACGAGATCCGCGACATTCTCGGTAACGACATAACCTTGACTACGGATGTCATCGTGGGATTCCCGGGCGAAGAAGAAGAGCAGTTCGAGAACACTATCGACATCGTTGAACGCGTCCGCTTCGACAAGGTTCACTCCGCAGCTTACAGCGAACGGCCGGGGACGGTTGCATCCCGTCGTTTGCCCGATACCGTAGCCCAAAGCGAGAAAAAGCGACGACATCAGCGACTCGACGCTGTACAATGTGCGATTCAAGCGGAGAAACACGCAGGCTTAGTCGGTACGTCGACCGACATCCTCCTGGAGGGCCGCAAACGTGGTCGGATGTTTGGAAGAAACCGCAACGACAAGATCGTCTACGTCGACGATGGTGCGCATTTGGATTGCGCCGTCCGCACCGGAGAGACAATAACCGTCGAAGTAACCGAAGCGACACCGTGGTCGCTAGTCGGTCAGCCGACAAACTAATCGGCTGAAAACTCGAGGAGGCACCATGATCTCCATCAACTCAACACCCAAAACCATCATCCCGGTCACCGAACTCGAACAATCGGCGTTCTGTCAGACCGAGGGGAATCTCCGTACCAAAACGCTTGAGCAAGAGTTCCAGTCCGGCGTGCGTTGGCAGAAGGTTCCGACGCGGTACCTCAAGATGTCGCCCGAGCAAGTCGAAGCCGGCATACGGTACGCTCGCAAAGAGATCGGCACCAAAGCCGTAGTGCTCGGCCACCACTACCAGCGGGACGACGTCATTCAGTTCGCCGATTTCCGAGGAGACTCGTATCTGCTTTCGAAAGAGGCCGCTGCCGCTAAAGAAGCGAAATGGATCATCTTCTGTGGTGTCCACTTTATGGCTGAAACAGCGGACCTTCTCAGCGATGATGATCAGCACGTCATACTGCCGAACATGGCGGCCGGATGCTCGATGGCCGACATGGCCGCTATTGACGATGTGGAGGACGCTTGGGACGACCTCATGGAGGTACTCGGTGAAGGCGAAGATGGGATGGCAGAGATCATTCCCATCACATACATGAACTCCACCGCCTCCATCAAATCCCTCTGCGGGCGCAATGGCGGATTAGTCTGCACTTCTTCTAACGCAGACGCTGCCTACAATTGGGCGCTTGAACGCGGTAAGCGTATCTTGTTCCTCCCTGACCAGCACCTCGGTCGAAACACCGGTCTAGCGAAGGGCATTCCTGCCGAAGACATGATGGTCTGGAATCCGTTCAAACCAATGGGCGGCCTGACCGAATTTGAACTACACAACAGCAAAGTCGTCCTCTGGCAAGGCCACTGCTCCGTGCACACCCGCTTCACGGTTCGGCAGATCGAAGATGCGCGGCGAGACGATCCCAACGTGAACGTAGTGGTCCACCCCGAATGCGTGCGCGAAGTCGTGGACGCTGCCGACTTTTACGGATCGACCGAGTTCATCCGCAAGACCGTCGAAGGCGCACCGGCGGGATCTTCTTGGGCCATCGGCACCGAGATCAACATGGTCAATCGCCTCCGCGACGATAACCCGGACAAACGGGTTTTCTGCCTAGACCCCGTGGTCTGCCCTTGCGCCACGATGTACCGGATTCACCCGGCGTACGTGCTCTGGGTGCTCGAAGGAATCATGGCTGGCGTCGGGATCAACGTCATTCAAGTTGACTCAGACACGAAACGCCACGCCCTAGTGGCCTTAGAGCGCATGTTGGAAGTCGGCGGATAACTGCGTTTCGTCCGCCGGCCCAATCTTTCAACTAATGCAAGGTAACGGACACGCAGCAATTCAGCTGGAAAACCTGACCAAGCATTACGGCGATGTAGTCGGCATCCAAGACCTCTCCCTCGAAGTCAACCAAGGGGAGGTATTCGGACTCCTGGGCCCAAACGGCGCAGGTAAAACCACCACCATCCGTTTGATTCTCGACTTCATTCGACCCACATCCGGCAAAGCTACAGTCTTCGGTATGTTGCCCCGAAACGATGGCATCAACATCCGTCGACGAGTCGGCTACCTGCCAGGCGATTTTGTCACATACGACCACATGACCGGCGCCACCGTCACCGAATACTTCACTAACCTACGAAGCGCCGATCCCACCAAACTCGAAGCCCTCTGCGAACGATACAAACTAGACCTATCACGCAAGATCGGCCAGCTTTCGAAAGGCAACAAGCAGAAAATCGGTCTCGTCCAAGCCTTCATGAACGACCCCGACCTCCTCATACTCGACGAACCCACCGCCGGCCTCGATCCCCTTCTCCAATACGAATTCCAGAAAATGATCCACGAGGAAAAGGCCCAGGGTAAAACCATCTTCATGTCCTCCCATGTCATGTCCGAGGTTGAAGCCACCTGCGACCGAGTAGGCATCATCCGAGACGGCGAATTGGTAACCATCGATACCGTCGCCCACCTCACCGAACTAAGCCTTTGGACCGCCAAAATCACCTTTACCGGACCCATCTCATCCGACACGTTCGACAACCTTCCAGGCATAGCCGTCACCGATCACACCGACAACCGCAGCTTCAACCTCTCAGTTAGCGGCGAAGGAGCCATGGACTCCGTCATCAAAACCGCCGCCCAATACCCCGTCCAATCCTTCGAAAGCCAACACGCATCGCTAGAAGACGCATTCTTGAAGTACTACTCCGGCGAATAACCCCCTCGAACCCGGTAACGGCTACTCAGCATGATCCACCACGTATCTGGTAGAGGCGGGTCTGTGACCCGCGCTTGCACAATACAGGACAACAGCCGTCAGACCAACTGAAATTCTTCCTCGGAGACCTCAGCAGGTACGGGAAGCTCTTCACCGTCCTCCACCATCGAGCACAAATGCAACCTCGCGGCTTCATGGATTCGACGCATAACTTCCGGTCGCGTCGGAGCAACCGCGAAACACCCGGGCAACTCCACGATCTGAGCACCAAACGAAGTCGGCCCTTCCTCGATCTGCACGTGGTAGGTCACACTTTTTGGCGTTTCCATCATCTAAGTCCCAATTGTCTCAAGATACTATTCCAAGTTTTAGGGGGAATGTCTTCACGAGCGTGTCCAGCGATAGTCACTCTGCCCGGTTTGTTCGGATGCTTGAATTGACGGTGGCTCCGCCCGATGTCCTGATTTCATACCAACCTTCGTCGCGGGCCAACCGCAACGCGTCACGGACTGTGTTCGGCATATCGCAACCATCTTTCTGTCACTATCCCCTTGTTGACGTAACCATCTTGGTTCTCGATATGCGGTCCTCTTGACCGGTTGGAGCAGGGCTACAACTCGACACTCCGTGCCGATGTGTAGTATGAAACTCAGTTTATTAGGCGTTGCTCAAATCCGTCCATGTACAACAACATATTCCTAAAAACCATCCGCGACGGCCAACGCTCCACCCTCCTCTTCTCCCTCGGCCAACTAGCCATCGGTGCACTCATCGCCCTCCTGTTCCCCGACGTCGCCGCGAGCTTCGCCGGCATGATCGAAGACCTTCCCGATTTCTTCAAAGCATTCATCGGCAGCGCTGCGGAGTTCTCAACACCAGAGGGCTTCTTCACCGCCGACCCGTACAGTGCAATCGCTCTCATCATCATGATCGCCTTCTCCATCAACCGCGGCATGGGTGCCATCGCCGCAGAGGAACACGGTCACACACTCGATCAACTCCTGGGAAACCCCATCACCCGAAACCACCTCTACCTCCACAAGAGCCTCGCCCTCGCCACCGACTGCATCTTCCCAACCCTTGCCGTCGCCGTCGGTCTCCTTTTCGGCGCCGTAATCATGGACTACTCGATCTCCCTCTCCGGACTCCTCCAGATGTCCCTCAGCCTCTTGCTGATCTCATACGCCACCGGTTTCCTAGCCCTCAGCATCGGTGCCGCAACCGGTAGCAAATCGCTCTCGATGGGCATCCCCGCAGCCATCGCCGTCGTCGGATACCTCATCCACATCCTCGTCCCTCTCGTCGAATCCCTCTCCGACCTTAAATACATCTCCATCCTCCACTACTACATCGGCGATAAACCCTTCATCAACGGCATTACCCCTTGGCACGCCCTAGTCCTCGTAGCCATCGCCGCCATATCCTTCGCCGTGGGCCTACAGCGCTTCAACAACCGCGATCTCGCCTGAACGGAAACCGATAAACCAACCATGTGCCGCCTATCCTCAGAACTCTTCGTCGCCGCAGGCGGCAGCGGCATCATAGCAACCGTCACAACCTTCGCCAAGGTCCACTTCGACGCCATCAAAGACCGCAAAGCATTCAAGGCAGCGCGGAACCGCGAGCGACTCAGTGAAAAGCCAACTTCAGACGTTAAAAGAATCAGCGACTCAGATTAGGCAATCAACTTGATCCGAGCAACGTGCATGGTTTCACGTCAGTCTTAGAACTCCAGACCGGGCTGTGCTTTGATTCCCTGCTCTCGGTAGGGATGCTTGACTTCGCGCATCTCGGTCACGAGGTCGGCGAACTCGATGAGTTCATCGGGCGCATATCGACCGGTGATGATCACATGCATCATGTGAGGTTTCCGTTTCAGCGTCTCAATGACTTCTTCTACCGGAACCCATCCGTAGTGAAGTGGGTACGTGAATTCGTCCAAGATGAGCACATCGTGTTGATCGGATAAGATCGCCTGCTTGCAGTTCTCCCATTGTTGACGCGCCAGTTCCTGAGTGCGATCCATATCCTTGGAGCGCCATGTGAACCCATCGCCCATCGCTTTGATCGGAATGCCGAGCTTATCGGCAGCCCGTTTCTCGCCGAACCGTGCTCCTGTGTGTTTTAGGAATTGGAACATCTCAATCCGCATCTCTCGACCCCAAACGCGGAACAAGACACCGAGCGCGGCGGTGGTTTTGCCTTTGCCATTCCCGGTATTGATGACGACAAGCCCCTTCTTGATTCTTGGCCCTTTGACCGACTGGGGTTCTCTTGTCGCGTCAACAGTGTCTGTCATGATCGCCTCTCAATACAACTGAAATCAGTTCCGTCGATGAACTACACGTCCGGGTGACAACTCAAGGGGTTGGTCCAACAAGCCACACCTGCGGGCTGCCGGTCTCCGGGTCGCGTCGGACTGTCGTCTCGACGCCAAACACGCGTCTGAGATTGTCGGACGTCAGCACATCACCGGGATCGCCGACCGAATCTATGACACCATCCGACATCAGTGCCAATCGGTCGCAATATCTACCTGCGAGGAACACGTCGTGGAGGGCGACGACGACCGTGACTTGGCGCAATTCGATCTCTTTTCGCAGCGTCTCCATGATCGACAATCGGTAGCGCAAATCTAGGCTTGACGACGGTTCGTCGAGTAAGAACACGTCCGCGCGTTGCGCCAAGGCGCGGGCTAGAACAACTCGTTGCCTTTCGCCACCCGAAAGTCGATCTAGTTGTCGACTTTCGAATCTGACGGTTTCGGTCCGCTCCATGGCGGCGCGTGCAATTTTGCGGTCACGTCGGCCTTCAAGTTCGAACCGGCCTAGATGCGGATACCTTCCCATGAGCACCGTTTCGAGAGCCGTGAAGGCATGATTAGCGTCGTGCTGCGGCATGTATGCGATGCGTCGAGCGCGTTCACCAGCGTTCATCCGTCGCAATGGCGTGCCGCCTAGCCTGACCAAGCCGGAATCCGGCCGGGTCAGACCTGCGAGTACTCTCAGCAACGTGCTCTTGCCGGCGCCGTTCGGACCGATCAATCCCAGGATCTCCCCGGGTTCAGCTTCGATCGAGACCGCGTCTAATGCCTGAGTGTCTCCCAGCCTGACGCTCACTTCATCGGCGATGATCGGCATGATGTCTGTGTTTACTGCCATAACGTCACTCCCCGCTATACGGCTCGAAATCTTCAAATGTCACGTCGTTGAATCGGCCCGGATAAAGGAGTTGCGCCGTGTGCTCGATGCCCCGAACGTTCCAGTGTGAAAGCGTGGTGTATTGCCGTGAGTCGACTAGGTGCAACTCGTTGTTGACGATCGCGGGAACACTCGCAAGCGCGGGATGGTTCAGCAACTCGTCACGGTACTCGTTCGCCCCGTACACGACAGGTTGGGCAATCACGATCACATCGGGATTCATCGCCGCTATCGATTCGATGCTGACAACCTGGTGGCTTACGACACCGTCTCGGGCAGCGGCGTTGATTCCGCCTCCTCCCTCGATGATTCCTCCCTCCGTTGTGTCGCTTCCTGCGACGTAGATCGAGTCGGCGTATTTGGTGGTCGCGATGACCGTCGGCCTATCTGCGTCGCCAATTGGCGGTACGCGTTCGGCCACCAAATCCAATTTACCCTCGATCTCCTCCACCAGCTCGAGCGCGCGTTCCTCCACGCCCAGCATGTAGCCAACTAGCAGGATGTTTGCGATATTCCCTGACGCCGACCCGTCAAGCACGGTGCGCGCCACAGTGACTCCAGCTTCCTTGATGAGGCCGACAACGTCGGCATCCGTGTAACGAGAGGCCACTACCAGATCGGGATTAGCCGCCAAGACGTTTTCCACGCCGGACTCAAAGGTCGGCAAACCTGATGCCAGGTCAGCCACATTGGAATAAGCTGGGTCACCCGTGAAAGGCCCAACGGCCGCGAAACGATCGGTGTTCATCAGCGCGAGGAGAATCTCGTCGTGGCCAAGCGAGTACGCCAGTACGCGCATCGGAGGTTCTTCGATTGAAACGACCTCGTCCGCCAACTCGACCTCCCGCGGCCAACCTCGGTTAGTCGGATCCACGATGCCGGAGACGGCAGGATACGGAACCACGGTCGGTTCAGGCACGGGGGTGGCGGTCGGCTCGGGTGTAGCTGTGGGTACCGGTGTCGAGGTCGGTTGCGCTGTAGGTTCCCGGTCCGCGCTACACGCGGCTAGAGCCGTGCTCATGAATATCGCTATCAGGATCGCGATTGACCCGACTTTCCACATTGATTTCAATTCATAACCTTTCGGGTTTCAAAGCATTGATGCGCGGGCTTTGTTACGAGCCAGCAACAGCACAAAGAATGGGGCGCCAACGAGCGCGGTGACCACACCGACAGGTATCTCCGCCGGGGCGATCGCTACTCTGGCGAGTGTGTCGGCGGCGAGCAGGAATATTCCACCGCCGATTGCGCTGAGCGGTATCAGCGCGCGGTGATCGGCACCGATTATTAACCGCAGCGTGTGCGGTGCTATCAGGCCGACGAAGGCAATGGCCCCGGAGAACGCAACCGCGGCTCCTGTGATTAGCGATGCAGCCAAGAGCAGAACGTTCCGAGTCAGAACCACTCGCACTCCCAACGCTTGCGCTTCGTCCTCGCTGACCATGAGCAGATTCAGATCTCGTGCCAGCAGGATCGCTACCGTGATGCCCAACAGCACTAGCGGTGCTGAGATGCGGATGTCGCTCCACGTCGATGCGCCGAGTCCTCCGGCGAGCCAGAAGAGCATCTCACGCTGCGCCTGTAGGTCTGAGGTGAAGAGGATGATGGCGGAGATGATGGCAGCGATAAAGGCGCTGATCGCCACGCCGGACAAGAGAAGGACGGCCATCGAGAATCGGCCGCCGAGCGAGGCGACGACATAAACCAGTACCAGTGCACCAACGGCTCCAGCGAATGACATGGCGGGCAACGCGAGGGCGATGACTGTGTGGAGTCCGAGCGTTATCGCGATGACGGCACCGAGCGCACCGCCTGCGGATACGCCGATGATCCCCGGGTCGGCCATCGGGTTGCGGAAGAGTCCCTGCATCACTGCACCGGAAACTCCGAGCGCGGCACCGACTACCAACGCGAGCAGGATACGCGGCAATCTAATCGTCGTGATGATCGCGTGTTCGGCGTCGGACGCCGATGTCTCGGCCATTCCGAGATGTTCGAGCAATATGCCGATCGTCAGAGAAGGAGGAATGGTGAACGGCCCAACCGCGGCGGCGACGATCACAAGCATCAATCCGACGACCGCCAATACCGACGATCCCACACCGAGTTTCACCAAAACGGGGGTGTTACGAATCTCCGAGACGGCTCGCAGCCATCCCGCGCGGCGTCGTACCGACCATCTGCCGGCCCGCGATTTACCTCGTTCAGAGCGCAAGGGCGGCACTCTGGAACTTACGGATCCCAAAAGAAAAATCCCCGTCGCATAATCGCGACAGGGACTGCACCGGAAAGATCTTGGGTTCTCTTCTGAGCAACCCAGCCTGTACCTGAGACGCTCCCTGTAGGCGAAGAGCGACTGCTCAGCCAAATCCGGCAGGTCTCCTGGCTTTCGGATCATCGCCCATCTCGCGCCTTCCCATCCATACGTGGACAGTGGCTCAAGCGAGGGGCTACCCGATTACAGTGGCGCCTCCGCAGCGGATTCTCACCGCTTTCCCTATCTGTGCTCGATCATCGAGCACCACCAGACTTGGTTGGCCTTCTCGAATCACGTTATCAGCGGTTGCCGATGTTGTCAACACTGAGGGCGATTATGCCTTTTACACACCTTGTGTGTAGCGAAATCAATTCTCGTTCGTCGATTGAATCTTCCTTTCAACTATCCATTCTCCATCTCGTTCAACGAGTCTCAACCCGTCTATTTCAGAATCAGGACAATGACTAGCATCGAGGGCAAACCCATCGAAACAAAATCGCTCGCTTTCAAATTCGCTATTTGGGAACATGGCAATGATGCTGAACCAGTATGGCAACATACCACTAGAATGAGCGACATCGCTACTGGCGGTCAAATATGGACCTGCGTCTATACAATAGTCCCGTTCATCATAGGGTTGGCATCTATGCGCCGACCAACTAACATCGCCGAGCGGCATAGCACTGATATCTGTGTCATAAACTGTCAGCATGTAGTCCACCACGCCCTGCACTGGTCGAAACGAGACTCCGAAATTCGATGTACTACCATGCAGGTCTCGAAAACCCGTGACGACGACCCGTTCAGACTTTACATCCATTGTTCCATGCGTATTTGTGGTTCCATGCGTATGTGTGATGTGTGCGTATCCTAGCCATATTATCCCTGCAACAGCGACCGTTGCGAGCACAAGGGATATCTTTGGTGACATGCTAGACATGTTCAATCCTTTTGGCTGGGTGTACAAGGCATAATCGCCACGCTGTAATAGTCGGATTTCAGGTGCTGGAATTCCGTTCGGTGAACGAGATGAGGCTGTCGGCGGCCTGGTCTAGGAGGGTCGTTACTTCCGGGTCGGTGATGGTGCCGGTTTCGTCCATGAAGTTCGCTACGTGTGGAAGTAGAACACGGGGCTGGTGGAGGACGTATCCGCCTTCCGACTCGATGCTGTAGGAAGCGTGCATGTGCATCCGCGGACATCCCGAGCGTCCCGGGCCGGTGCCGATGATGAAGAAGATCTTGCCGCTCAGTAAGTTGCCTCGACGGGAGAGCCATTCGATGGCGTTTTTGAGGGTTGCGGTCATGGACCCGTTGTATTCGGGGCAGGCGATGACTACGGCGTCTGCGTCGCGAACCGCATCTCGGAAGGCTTCCGCGTCTGCCGGTATGCCCTGTGCCTCGACGTCCGGGTGAAACATTGGGACGTTGTTCAGGTCGAAAATCGTCGACTCCACTCCCCTATCCGTGGTCTTGTCGATCAGGTTCTTCAGGAGCTTGAGATTCCAAGACTCTTGCCGGAGGCTTCCGCATATGCCGAGTATTTTCATCGTGTTCTTTCGGTTGGTTTCGCTAGAGTCATGGTTGTGTTCTACAACATTGACGGTGTCGGTTAGGGGGTGGGGTGGCGGCGTGCTTTGTTTTTCTGGGTTCCCGCGTCCGCGGGAATGACGGATAGACGCGTGAAAAGCCCGGGGCGGTATTTAACCCGGTCTTTTGGCGTGAACGATCTTGGATTTGCGCCTCCACCGAATTTCGGTGGAGGCTACGTAGATCGTTTTTACGAATTGGTCTGTTACCAACAGTCCAATGCTGGCGCTTTGCTCGCGAGAGTGATAGCGCCAGGATGTGGTCCCGGAAGGAAACGGATGCCGGAACACCGGCCAAAATCTTCCGCACGCGTCGTGAAATACCAAATTCCACAACATGCCCCTCACCAGCGGTAACACTGGTGGTGACAATCACTAGGTTGAACCCTAGCTCACGCCGTCGTCGCTCCCTTGCAACTAAAAGGGATTGACTTAATACGCGTCCACGATGTCCCGACCGGCCCTCACCGACTCTGGCTGAGTCGTTTGGTGCGTATTGCGGCGAATGCATCATCCTCCGCGACCGGTCCTTTTTGCGAAGATCGTTTCTCGCGCAACCAAAACAAGACGACCCAATGGAGCCCCGCATCTTGTGGCGGGGTGGGGTGGGGAGGTGTTGCCTGCGTCTTGAGCTAGACGCGAACAATGTCGGGCGGTTTTCACCTCCGACTAGATCATCGATGGTTTCGATGATTTTGCTCTTGTCTGTATATGCCTTCAACGCAGTTCCTTGATTCCCTCGTCAAACCTTGGCTTGATAGGTGTCCAGATCCGTCGATCCGAGACCAATTTGTACAAGGAAAATGCTAGTACAACATCGCGGTACCTGTCAAGTGAAAGTGGGAAGTACAGTTGGGAAGTACCATATATGTGCTGGTACAGGGCTTTGTTTTGAATTGGGGTACAAATTGGGAAACAGGCTGATGATTCGGTTTTTGGGGTGGGGTGGATTTGGTGGGATTATTGGGTTGGTGTTGGTTGTTGGAGGTGTTGCGGTGATGGAGGGGACGGTGGTTTGGGGCCGCACCCCATGGCCGCCCCGTTACCCTCACCCTAGCCCTCTCCCGCCGAGCGGGAGAGGGGACGGTTGTTGTGGGAGGGGGGGGCGAATGCCGCTAGCGGCCAGTCTATTGTCTGAACCGCGGATTACGCTGATTTTCGCTGATGGGCCATGATGCCCCGCACCCTTTCGTCTCAATCGTTGTCGTTGTCGGGGATTGCGGGTGTTGGCTGGGGCCGCCCCTTGGCCGCCCGGTGCCCTCACCCTAGCCCTCTCCCGCCGAGCGGGAGAGGGGACGGTTGTTGTGGGAGGGGGTGCTTCTGCGACTCGGGTGGTGTTTCAGGAGATGGGATTTCTGCGACGAGGGGGATGGTTGTTGTGGGAAAGGGCGGGTGTTGTCTGAACCGCGGATTACGCTGATTGTGCAGAGGGGTTGTGATTTTGGGTCTTGTAGATGGTTTTGGTTTGGGGGGTGTGGTCCACTACGGCGTCACGAAGTGGGAAGGCTAGTCGAGTTTGAGGGCCATTAGGTGTTCGTCGATGTAGTGGCCGTCTACGAGCATGGCGCGTGGGGATGTTCCGTAAATCTCGAAGCCGAAGGAGGTGTAGAGCGAGATTGCGGGTTCGTTGGTGGTCGTCGCGGTTAGGTGAATGAGTGAGAGTCCGGGTAAGCGGCGTGCCCGTTTTAGAGCGGCGGCGACTAGTGCTCGGCCGTATCCTCTGCCTTGGTGCTCGGCGGCGACGTGCGCTTCGGCGATCCTACCGACGTGCGAGAGTTTGGGTTGCTCAAGTCGAAAGAATCCGATGGAGCCGACAAGGTTGTCGTCGACGAAACAGCCGAGGATGAAGGAATCTGTGGATTCGGGGGTGTCGGGCAGTCGACCGGCGAACGCCTCTAAGGGCCAGTGTCGTTCGATCTCGTAAGAGGAACTGAAGACCGTGGGGTATTCCTTCAAGGCTCGTAGTCGGAGGCTTCGGAATATGGGTGCGTCGGTTTTGGTTAGTTCGCGGATTTGCATGGGGGATAGTCGTCTGACCGCAGATTACGCTGATTTTCGCAGATGGGCAGGATTTTGTTGTTGGTTGGTTTGGGGGTTGATGAATGGATGTTTTAAGTTACAATTGTTCGTCAAATGGTCTACCCAATTTTCAACACCGAATCGAGAGTGTACGCGGACTACCTTAAAGTCAAGTTGCTCGAACGCGGCAGCTTGGAATTTTTCGCGTTGACGCTGATCGTTACCGCCATCGGCGGCGTCTCGGCGATTTTTCCCTTTCTTGGGCACTTGATGTTCCAAGGTAACTCAATTGAATCTACCCGATTGATGGTGCAACTATGGGTTTCGCTGTTGCCGTGGTTCGTTATACAACTGACGTGGGTCGTTGATCAACTCATTGGTTTGTCGATCTTGATTGGCGGCGCCGTGGTGATGGCGTTCGTGCCCGATTTCTGGGCCGTGACGGTCAACGCGATCCATGCCGTACGGTACGGACTTTCGTTCCAGTGGTTCTATCACGGGCCATTCTTGTGGTTCGACAGTCACGTCATGCTAACTATTCACGACGGGCCGATCGCCAACTCCTTCGTCGACAGCGGACTTGCGATACTTCTCATGACACCGATCCTAGGATTTATCGCTCTGCCGTACGATCCCCTCGGGACTTTCCACATGATGTCGATCTTCATCTTTGTGTCAGTCACGTTGATTCCCGTGGGATTCGTGATGCAACTGCTGAGGACTTGGGAAGTGCAACGGTTGTGGCGCAAATCCGGCAAGTTGATACGGAATGACGGTCGACGACACGTACTGGGTACGATTGGTAGGGGCGCCTGAATATAGATTACCGATTAACCCCGATCACCTAAGACGTAGCCAAGTGTAGGCGGTCGGGTACTCGTTGAGTGCACGTAGTCTCCGAGTGCGCTAGGTGGGGGCGTCGGATTTGGTTAGTTCGCGGATTTGCATTTGGAGTTGTCTGAACTGGGATTTGGCGTTGATTCATGGGGAATCGGTCAACGCTGCGGAAGTGAACCTTGTGACGATTTTTAAAATCGTGGAATGACTGACACGATATTGCACTTTCATCCTTGGATTGTGAAGAGGACGTTGCTTCACGAGTACTTTTCTCGTAGCTGGGGCATGTTCGACGCGGCTGAGCGTACGGAGGAGTCAGGAGTGGCGGCGATGTTGACCGGTTTGAGTTTTGAACTCGCCATCAAGGCGTTGGTGGTGTTGGTTGGCCAGGAACCTCCTAAAGGCAAGCATGAGATCGCCAAGAGTCTGGCGAAGATTCCAGAATTGAGGTCGCTACTCGAAGAACTTTGGGACAGGGATTTCGATTTCTTGATTCAGTTCATTGATGAAGACATTAATAGTTCGCAAATGAGGTATGGCGCAGCGGGCAGCTACAAGCAAAAAGGAACAGAATTGATCGCCGCCGCGACAGCTCACGAGTCGACGACTTGGACGGCAGCAGTCTCGGAGTTGTACGAAGAAATAATGTGTAGCATAGGTGCCACGATCTGGGAGAACTACCCCGAAGAAGACAGAAATGGTCAGAAGGTCCAGAGGCGAATCAAGATGCACCCGATATTCAAAGCTGGGACACCCAAGGATGTATACCCCCATTACAAAACAAGCGTCTACGGCCTAACTCTTTTGGCAGAAATAAACGGCATCGAAACTGAGTACGGTGCAACAATTCCAATTGAAGGGATGAGCAAAGATGGCAGCTATTCGGTGCGAGTTCGCATCGGAAAGGATACAGCCGTAGATCAACTAGTGGTACAGCGAAGCGGTCTACAGAGCCTTTCCGGTTTTAAATGGATCGGGCAACCGGTTGACGGGGTGAGGTTCAAGTTGTACGAGGCGTTGAGTAATCTATCAAATGTTCGCCCCAACGGCTGAAATGAGTAGCGCACATGAGCACTGCTTCGCCGTTTGGCGCATCCAACACGTTGCCAACTTCGCCGCCGCTGGGAAACGCGGGCGGATCTGCCGATCCGTTACCTGCTACACACGTTGAGTCGGATCAGTGTTCGCGGGAAACTTCCGCGTACCGTTGTCAATTGTTCACGAGTTAAGTACGATCGAGAGTGCATTGATATTCGAGAATCAAGTTTTCGAGAGGTGGCGACCATGGATGGAAGCCTTGTAAGTCTTAGCGGATTGTTAGTTGGAAACCAGATTTTCGACATCCCTGTTTACCAAAGAAACTACGCATGGGAACAAAAGAATCTTGAGGATCTTTGGGAGGATTTGTATTACCTCGACCCCTCAAAAAAGCATTTTTTCGGTACGGTGCTTCTCAAAGATTCAGGAAAGACCGCTGAAATAGCTGTCGCGACCTTGAATCGTTTCGATGTGATAGATGGTCAGCAACGTTTGACAACGGTGCTGATATTGCTTCGCGAAATTATCGCCCAATTGAAGACGGTGAGCGACAACGACCTCCAGAGTGAAGTGATCGCCCTAGAGAAGAGTTATCTCAAAAGTGGCGGTCACTATAAATTGAACCCGCTGGGCACCGACGGTGAATTCTTCCACCATGTTGTAATCGACGACAACGACTTTCTCAGCGTTTCAACCGACACACAATCTCAGCGACGGCTAGCGTCAGCGAGGGCGTACTTCCGTCAAAAACTCACCGAGGAGGGCGAGCGGGAACCCCAGAAATATGTAGATTTCTTGGTGCAACTCAAACGCAAGATCGACGATCTCCAACTTATTCAACACCAGGTCAACTCGGACGCTGATGCGATTCGTATATTCGAGACCGTGAACGACAGGGGACGACCTCTAAGTAATTTGGAGAAGACCAAGAGTTTCCTAATGCACACGTCCTACCTTGGAATCGAAGATGAAGATGCCATTGCTGGCCGACTAGAGGAGTTGAACGGCCACTTTTCCGGAATGTATCGTCACTTCGAGGATGTTAGCGGAACTAGGCATTTGGAACGTCTTCGATTAACCGAAGATGACGTACACCGCTACCACTTCATAAATTTCATTGATCCGGGCGAGGAAGCGACTCGTCCACTGGACAGCCTCAAGAACCGCATCAGAACGATGCTCATAATGGATCCCAGCAGTTGCGTCGAGTATTCGTTAGAGTATGCAGAGGATCTTGAACGAACCTTCTTCGCAGTTAAACGCATCATCGGAGCTTACCAACATGTTGTAGATGGTGGAACGATAAGCAAAATTTTCATGTCGGGAAGGATGGGCAATATTTTCCCTTTGTTGATTGCGTCGTGGTTAAGATACGAAGCGATGCCAGTCCAAATGGAAGAGATATTGAAGTTAATTGAAGCGTTCATCGTTCGAGTTTATTTAGTGGGTGGATTGCGAAGCGACTCGGGTGGGTCGTGGTTCAATAGAGTCGCATATCAAGTACACCGAGGACGGTTGGGTTTTGACGAGCTGATTGACGAATTAAGGAAGATGAACCGCCATTATCAAAGCGACCAACAATTCGTACGGTCCCTGAGTTCTGAAGACCTCTACAGCGACTTGGGATCAAGAACCACCAAATTCCTGATGAGTGAGTATGAGATCAATCTCAGAAAGAAGAGTGATATGCCGTTGGCTTTGTCGACGCAAGAGGAATTCCTGACTGCTGCTTTTGGCGTCGAGCATATCTGGGCTCAGAATCCGTCGGAAGAAATGTCGGACGACGAATCCACACTTCATCAAGAAAACTTGCACAGGCTTGGTAACCTCGCGTTCGCTTCCAATAGTTGGAACACCAGCATGGGTAACAAGCCATTTGAAGAAAAAAGGTGGCAGCCGGAAGGTCGACCAAGTTATTCGAATTCTGGACTTTTGGTTCAGCGAGAACTCGCGGACCAGTCCGCGTGGACAATTCACGAAATCGAACAGCGGGAGGTTCGGATCATAGAGTTCGCTTTGAAGAGGTGGAAACTATAGCTCTGCTTTGGTGTCCGAGAGGATGAGGTCTTCCAGTTCTTTGTGGTAGGTCTCTATATGGGAGTAGGTCGGCATGGGGCGATTCTATCGATCGGGCGCCTCGGGCAACCCGAGTGTTGCGTTGTACAGTACCGTCAGATTCAGACCGGCAGCCACGCTTTGAGGTGGCGGTGGGCACCGATGCTGAAGCTCGCTGACCTCCCCTCCAATCCACACCCACCTCCAACCAAGTTGACCACCATGTATTAGCGTCTAAGTTGTCGATGTCCCCGAAATAGGTTTGTAGAGATGAAACGGAACGGAACTTGGTTTGGCGCTTTGGCGTTGATTGTTGTTTGCGCGCCGATTGCGTTCTCGGCGATGATGAAGGCTCAGGGGCAGCCTGAGGGAGGGTCGACGCCTACGCCCGAACCGACGAAGGAGAACGCGAGCTACACGATCGTAAATCAGACGTTTAGGTCAGGATGGGAAGGTTACGGGGTCACCGAATTTCTGTTGAATGATGATGTCGTCGTCGAACGTTTCTGGTTCTCGCCGCTGGTCGACAACATAATGGAGGAGTGGATGAAGCTGGGTAACTCGCAGTCGACGTACGCGGACAGGTTGTTCAGGAATGATGCTGAACGTGCCTTGGTGGACATGCCGGGGTGCCCGTTTATTGTCACGACCACTCGACCGATTCGCAGCCTCACCCAATCCAGATGGTGGGGTATGATCGTTCCGCACGACCGGGAAGATACTTACCGAGACGACATGTTGCGTTGCCAAGAGGCGGTCTTGGATCACCCTGATTCAGGTGGGTTGGTTTTCGCGATTTTGAGCATGATTCGCTACATGATCCAGGAACTTGGCATCAATATGTGGGAACAGTACCCGACTCCGACGCCAATACCGACGGTGACACCGACGCCCACGTCGACGCCAATCGGGACGGCTACTCCAACGCCGACGGCCTCTTCTACGCCGACCCCGCTGGCTTGAGCGCGAGGTCTGTTCGTACGACGGGGTGAGTTCATTCGTCGGGGGTGGCGCGGGTGCCCCCTTTGCCCTTCGGGCATTTCCCCCGGTAACGGGGGCAAACGAACCGCCCGGCCCCGTGCATCCCCTGCGGAACCCCTCTGAATCTCCCCTTGGAAAGGGAGGGAAGAGCGGGCGCGTCCCCTTCGCTGAAACGAAGGGGAGGTTTCCGTTGCGTAGTAGAGTACCGTCAGATTCCGAAACAACCGCCGAATGAGGATCTGTCACAGTGGACAACTTAACAGGATTGAACTCGGGCCTAGGCGGCCTCCCGCTAATCACCGACGCACGCACCCGCTCAATCTCCGCCGAAAATCCCACCGGCGAAAAGGGCAAGGGCGGCATGGCGGTGCCAGATCCCGAAGGCCCAGAGTGGTCCGTGTCGTCGCCAGCCAGAGCCTTAGGCCAGGGGTGGAAAGTCCGCCCTTATGTCTGGTTGAGGTCGGGGGAGTCGACTACGCTGATGGATGTCGATGGGCCGGGGGTGATCCAGCACATTTGGATGACTACCCAAAGGGAGTGGCGAGGTAGTGGGCGTGGGTGCGTGCTCAGGTTCTATTGGGATAGCGAGGAGACGCCGTCGGTGGAGGTGCCTTTGACCGATTTCTTCGCGGTCGGCCACGATCTCTATGCGCCGGTGAATTCGCTGGCGGTGATCGTCAATCCGACATCGGCGCTGAACTGCTACTGGCCGATGCCGTTTCGGGGTCACGCTCGCGTGACGATAACGAACGAGTGGGAGGAGGATGTTCGGCTCTTCTACCAGATCACCTACGCGGAGACTCTGGTGGCGGAGAATGCGGGGTATTTCCACGCCCAATGGCGGCGGGCGGTGACTGAGCGGTCGAATCCTGACTACACGATCCTCGACGGAGTGCAGGGGCAAGGTCAGTATGTGGGTACGTTCTTGGCTTGGACGCAGCTGTCGGACGGCTGGTTCGGCGAGGGTGAGATCAAGTTTTATATGGATGGCGATGGCGATTTTCCCACCATCTGCGGAACTGGTACGGAGGACTATTTCCTAGGGAGTTACGGGTTCCCGGAGGTTTATACGACGGCGTATGTGGGGAATGTGCTCGACCATGCGGGGAGTGAAGGTCCGCCGAAGTGGAGCTTATATCGGTGGCACATCCTCGATCCGATTCGATTTGCGGAGGATCTGCGCGTGACGATTCAGGCTCTTGGTTGGTGGCCGGAGCCGAATAGTCGGTATCAGCCGCTCGCCGATGATATTGCGTCGGTTGCGTATTGGTATCAGTCTGAGCCGCACGCCCCGTTCCCGGAGTTGCCGGAGTTGGAGGCGCGGTATGCGCGGTGATGGGGTCGCGCCGGCCCCCCTTTGTCCTTCGGACATTTCCCCCGTAAACGGGGGCAACCCTAGATCGGTACGCCGGTGTAGAAGGCGGTGGTTTGGTTGGCTGCGGTTTGGGCGGTTTGGGGGTCGGTTCCGGCTTCGATGGCGGCTTGAGCCCACCCGTTGCTGCTTCCGGTGATGAATGCGATGCCCTCAGGTGAAGTCACGAACTCCATCTCGTCGGGTTTGAGTTCGGCGGGATTATCTATATGCAGCGCGAGACCGAGGAACGCCATCTCCCAACCGACACCGGCAGCACCGGGACCAAAAGTGTCCCCAAGCGGCGAGACGTGAGCCGTGTGCGTCAAGGTCAACCGCGTGACATCGGGCGCTTCGATGGCAAAGTCCACTTCGACCCAACCGACATCTCCACCGAACTCCCAGGTAAGGGCGAAGTGTGAGTTTGGCTGACACGCGATGATGGCACCGCTTGCGTTGTCCTGCACCTGAAATTGGCCGTTCAGCTGCAAGTCGCCGGTGACGTTCGTGAACCAGCGTGGGAGGCGGTCGGGATTGGTCACGATGTCCCATAAGTCATCGGCCGTTGCGGCGAAGGTGCGGGAGAGGGTTACCGCGGATGCAGGCTGCCCGCCGCGTTCGAGCAATGTGACGCGGCGGTCTGTGGCTGCTAGGTGGTCTTGTGGGTTGAAATTCATGGTTCGTGCTGGGTTGGTATCGGGGATTTTGCTCGGTTATTTTAATCGTTTGCCGATCGACGTCGGTTATCTGGTGCTGTTCGCAGTACCAAGACTTCCGACCTCTTGTGGTACGATTCCCAATCGTGACCATCTTGACGAGTATTGAGGCGGTTTTAATGATGGCACCAACCAGCAGCGAATGGAGCGGCGATTGAGTTACAAGCACCTTCTTCTTGACATCCAGGACCACGTCGGCGTCATCACGCTCAATCGGCCCGAAGTGCTCAACGCCATGAACCGCAAGCTCTCCGGCGAGATTAACGCCGCCGTCAGGCAGCTCGACGAAGACGATGACGTTCACGCCATCATTTTCACCGGCTCCGGCGAGCGAGCCTTCTCAGCCGGCGCCGATATCCACGAGATGGCCGAGTTGGCGAAGATGGATAATCCTCCGCTTTCGGATCCCGCGAGGGCCGAATTTGCATGGAACATCGCCGCGTCTAGGAAGCCCACCATCGGCGCCATCAACGGCCTCGCCTTCGGCGGCGGCGCAGTGCTCGCCTCGAGCTTGGACATGCGCGTCGGCTCCGAAGAGGCTCGCTTCCGCTTCCTGGCGGTGCAGTATGGTCGGGTCAACTCCACCTGGAGCCTTCCTCAGCAGGTCGGCTGGCCGATGGCCAAGGAGCTGCTCTTCACCGCACGCGTCGTCGAGGCCGAGGAAGCGTTGCGGATGGGCCTGCTCAATCACCTTGTGACGCGCATGCAGCTCATGGACAAGGCGATGGAGTTAGCGGGCTTGATCGCGGCCAACGACCCGCGTATGGTTCAGGGTGTGAAGCGCCTGCTCATTCGAGACATCGGTGACCCCTGGCGCTCGCACTACGAGAACGAGTTGGACGCACAGGTGAATGAACTCGCACCGACTCCGGTGCTGGAAGGTTTCAAACCGTTCTTGGACCGGAAGGGAAGGGACTAGATATGAAGGATTTGAAGACACCGCTCGAGGGGCTCAGGCTCCTCGACTTGGGACGCTACCAAGCGGGCCCGCGTTGCGCGTTGATGTTCGCACGGCTCGGCGCTGAGGTCATCAAGATAGAGTCGCTCAGCGGCGACGAAAGCCGTCGCAACGGACCGCGCGTCCGCGGACAGAGTGCGTACTGGGTCCAGTACAACTCCGGCAAGAAGAGCCTCGCGATCAACCTGCGGACCGACGACGGGAAGGCTGTGCTGCGCGACCTCGTGAAGGAATCGGACTTCTTCCTCCAAAACTTCAGGCCCGGCACGATCGAGGTGATGGGTTTCGGATACGAAGAGCTCAAGAAGCTGAACTCTCGGATAATCATGATCAACGCCTCCGCGTATGGGCAGTACGGCCCCTACAAGGAGCGAGTGGGTTTCGATCCGATAGGCCAAGCCATGGGCGGATTGATGTCGCTCACCGGCTTTCCAGACGACCCGCCGATCCGCACATTCTTCCCGCTCATCGATCGGATTACGTCACTTCATGCCACGATCGGAGCGCTTGCCGCGCTTAGGGAGCGTGAATTCTCAGGCATCGGTCAGGAGATCGAAGTCTGCCTCGCCGACACCGGATACACCGTAAACGAGATTCCCATCTCGGCCTATCTGGGCGACGGGTTCGAGCAGCCGCGTGAGGGTAACGGGCGTGGCACTGGCGGCACATACCAGACCCAGGACGGCTGGATAGTCATCGCCGCGACGAATGATGCCATGTGGGTGCGGCTGTGCGAGGCGACGGAGAAGAGTGAATGGCTGACGGACGCGCGCTTCGCAACCCGCGCACTGCGCTCGGAGAACGCCGGGGCCCTAGAGGTTGGATTGACTGAGTGGTTTGCGCAACGGGAGGATATGCAGCAAACGGCAGACCATCTCGCCGCCCACGGTGTGCCCTGCTCTCCGGTGAACACTACGGCGCAGGCGGCCCGCGACCCGCACTTGACCGAGCGCGAGGTCATGATGGAGGTCCCCGATCCCGTTGCTGGCACGATGTGGGTAACCGGCAAGGCCATCAAGTTCAACCGGACGCCGATGGTCGTCGGCTCGACTCCGCTCGTGGGCGAACATACCACCGAGATACTGCGAGACATCCTCGGTTACGGCGAGGATAGAATTCAGGCGCTTCACGACTCCGAGGTCGTAAGTTCGGCTGAGGGCGTGACCGCGGCCGCGGGGTAAGCCCCGAAGTATCGCCTCCCCGTGCTACAACCGCTTCACTAGGTTCCCGCCTTCGCGCGAATGCCGTTGCGTGTGCTAATTTAACTTCAGGAGGACGGCGAAATGTCGTCGAGAACAGATTCGCAGGCAGGCTCGTCAAGGTCAGCCATACACACCGTCGGGTTGACGAAGTATTACGGGAAGCAGCTCGGCATTGAGGACGTGGATCTTGATGTCCGGGAAGGCGAGGTCTTTGGTTTTCTAGGTCCGAACGGTGCTGGGAAGTCGACGACGATCAGGACGTTGCTGGATGAGATTCGGCCGACTTCGGGGAGTGCGACGATCCTGGGAATGGACACGCACGGTGACGCCGTGGCGATTAGGCGGCGCATCGGCTACATTCCGGGCGATCTTGCGCTGTATCCGAACCTCACTGGCATGGACACGTTGACGTTTTTCGCCAATATGCGGGGAGGTGTCGATTGGGCGTATGTCAATGACTTGGCCGATCGTCTCGATTCTGATCTGTCGAGGAAGGTCGGCGATCTTTCGACGGGCAACCGGCAGAAGGTGGGAGTGATACAGGCGTTTATGCATCGTCCGGACCTGCTGATCATGGACGAACCAACAGCGGGGCTTGATCCGCTGGTTCAGCGCGAGTTTCAGAAGATGGTGAGCGAGGTGTCTGAGGAGGGCAAGACGGTGTTCTTGTCGAGTCACACGTTGTCGGAAGTCCAACGCGTGGCGGACCGCGTTGGGATCATTCGGAACGGCCGGCTGATAACTGTGGAATCGGTTGCTGAACTTAGGTCGAAGTCGATGCGTCAGGTCGAGTTCGTGCTCGATGCGGAAGCGGAGGCGGCAGTCTTTGAGGCGGTCGAGGGTGTGCGCAACGTGTTGGTTGAAGGCAACCACGTTGAGATGTCGTTCGGAGGAAATATGGGAGATTTGCTGACGACGGCAACCGAGCGCTACGGAGTCGCTGATATCAAAACTAGCGAGGCCGACCTGGAAGAGATATTCCTGACGTACTACCACGAAGGCGAGGAGGACGAGGAGGGTCAGGGATGACGCTATCGAACGTATTTTCGAAGACGGTGCGGGATCGCTGGTTGGGATGGGCGATCACGGCGGTCACCTTGACGCTATTCCTCTTGTTCGGGATGTCGGTGTATCGCGAAATCGATCTGACGGTGTATACCTCGTTGCCGGAAGCGTTCAGGTCACTGGTCGGTATCGGGGATGACATCGACGTGGGCGGCTTGGCGATCAACGTTGTGTTCGGGACCTGGGGCGGATTGGTGGTTGCGGCGATCGCGCTGGTGATGGGAGCGTCGGCGATCGCTGGTGAGGAGCGGGACGGGACAATGGATATATTGCTGTCGAATCCGAAGAGTCGCACGTTCGTGTTGTTGTCTAAGACGGGTTCGCTGGCGATGCTGGTGGCGCTCGCGACGGTGGCGGTTTGGGCGCCGATACATCCGATCGCTGCGGTTCTGGGAGTCGAGATTGCGGGTTTGGATGTCGAGGCATTGTCGCTGCACCTGTTCGTGAATGCGTTGTTCTACGGAATGCTGGCGACGGCGATAGGTGCGATGACCGGTAATCGGGGGACGGCGACGGGAGTGGCGACGGCGATCATGGTGGTCTCTTTCTTCGCGGTTGGCTTTTTGCCACTTGTCGAGGGAGGTGACGGGCTGCGGAAGTTCCTGCCTTGGTACTACTTCGACGGTAGTGACCCGGTTACTAACGGTGTGGCTTGGGGGCATATTGGGTTATTGGTTTCGGCTTCGGCGGCATTGTTGGCGGTGTCGGTCATCGGTTTCAATCGCCGCGATTTGAAGGGGCAATCGGTAGGGACGACGATGTTGGATCGGGTGCGAGGTAATCCCCTGCTTAACAGGTTGATCGGTCGGCTTGCGGGATCGGCGAGAGTGTCGTCGATTTGGGTGAAGACGATCACGGACTACCAGACGCTGCTGTTGATCACGTGTGGTGTGGCGTTCTTGATGATGGGCGTGATGATGGGTCCGATGTATGCGTCGATTCCTGCGGAGACATTGACTACGTTCGAGCAGTTGCCGGAGCAGTTGATCGCGCTGTTCGGCGGAGGTGACATGAGCACGCCCGAGGGTTGGTACACGCTCGAAACCTTCGGCCTGATGGCACCGGTGGGTGTGATCCTCGTTACGGCGATTATGGGTGCAGGGGCGTTTGCAGGAGAGGAATCTCGGCGGACGATGGGGATGCTGCTCGCCAATCCGATAAGCCGGTCGAGGATCGTGTTCGAGAAAGCGATCCCGATGGTGCTATTCGCGGCCGCGGTCGGTTTCGCGACGTTTGCGGGAGTGGCGCTGGGTTCGTTGATTGCGGACCTTGGGATGTCGGTTGGGAATATTGCGGCGACGGCGACGTTGCAGGTTCTCGTGGGTTTGGTGTTCGGTTCTCTGGCGTTGGCTCTGAGCGCAGGGACGGGACGCACGTCGATCGCAATCTATGGCGCGGCGGGTGCGGCAGTCGTCTTCCACTTGGTCAACTCTTTGGGAGCGCTCAACGATGCCATCGCTGATTTGGCGTGGTTGACGCCGTTCCACTACTACCTCGGAAACGATCCACTCAACAACGGATTGGACTGGGTTGACGCGGTGGTGTTAGCGCTGTTGTCGTTAATTCTGATCGGCTTGTCGTTCGTGCTGTTCGAGCGCCGGGATATCAGGCAACATGCATAGCGGTCCGGTGATAGCCTTCACGGTTATTTCCGACGATTCCCTTGTCGAGATGCCTCGTAGACCTTGATGAATTCGTCGACGGGAGTTAAGGCGATGGCATCGCCGACTAGTTCAAGCGGCAGGTCATCAAGTTTGCGGAAGCGAACGCAGGACTTGCCCATGTCGAGTCGTTTGCCGGTGGCTAGGTAACGCTCTCGGAACCAACTTTCAACCGATCCGTCGCCATAGACGTTCGTCAGGTAGACGGCCATGTGGCGTTTCTGAGATGCCAGGGCGGCGTACATGAGGGGTTGCTTGTTGTAGGTCTTGGGGTAGGTGGCGAGCGGTACGGCGTATGTGATCATGCCGAACAGCATCATCTCCTCATATCCCTCCGGGAGGTTCGACAAGACGATATCACGAACACTTGAAATCGCGTCGCGCCTCGTGTCGTCAAGTTCGTCCAGATATTCGGCAACAGTTTCGGCTTTGCTCTGCATGATCCCTCTCTCTATCCTCCCGCACCCAACGGGAAGAAAATTCCGTCTAGAACTCGGATCTTCGTGACCTCAACACATCAATAGTAAAGAACGGTTCCCTTCAACAACCTGCTGGTTCCTTCCATTCATGCCGGTCTCATATCTGTGCACACGAAGTATTAGTGAACTAATACACAAGATATTTCGTATCTATTACATATGGCAATCGCGAACAATAACGCTCTCGGATCAATTGAGACCGGTCGTGAGTTCGAAATGGACTCGATTCGAGTAGCGCCGGAAAGGACGGCACCTACAAAAAACGAACTCACAACCTGAAAACATGGAGGCCGAATTTTATGGCGAAACTCAGTTCTGGTGGAGGAAGATTGGGGGTCAGGATTATTAGAAGCGCGAGACTTTATGCACTCTTATCAATGTTGAGCATTTTGGCGTTCGCAGTTTTACTTGACACGATATGGTCGTCCCACGTGTACCATCCGAGCGTCGCATCCGCAGATCCAGAACCGAATAGTGTGGACTCGCACGTCGAGTTGGAATGTCCGGTGTCGCCCGTCATTGAAGGAGATGATTTTGCCGCCGTCGTACACCTTGACGGTCCGATACCGCGGTATCCCGGATTCTTGACGGAATTTCCCTTCATGAGGGGCCATTGGTTCACCTATCCGATCACTGCGGACGAAACCGACTTCGAACCCCTCGAAGCGGTCTTGCAAGTGAACAGCGCACGATTGCCCATCGCAAAGACGATGGAACGAACTTTGCACACGCAGGAAGACGTGTACCCCGAGGCGACCGAGAGATACGGAGTGCGCTTCGCCCACATCGCCTGGGAACCGCTGATCGCCGACTGCGTCGTCAGTATCGTAGACGACGACGGCGTCGGCATACACGCACTCGAGATAACCTCCCAATCGCCGGATACCGCTGCGGCGTACGGCGTGGGTGACACGATCGAGATAACCGCTCACTTCACGGGCACCGTCACCAATACGAACCCGCAGACCGACGCGACGGCCGATTATGCCGGGCTCCACCTGCAGGTCGGAGAAAACCGGAGAGTGGCCAAGATGCTCCGAGGTGACGGCACGGACACCGTAGTCTTCGGGTACACGGTGCGGGCCGACGATCTCGATCAGGACGGCGTCAGCGTGGAAAGTGGCGGACCGGGAACCGGAATGACCTACAACCCGCAAAACAGGGACGGCGGCCTGTGGAGCAGCGAAACGACGAGCGGTCGGATCAACCGCATCTTCCACGGACTGGACGACGACCCCGGTCACATCGTCAAACCGACCGACCAAGACATCGACGAACCGACGCCGACGCCCACGAACTTCCCGTACGCCGATCGAGCGGTCCACCTAAACCTGCTCATCGCCACTCACGGCGAACTCACCGATGAGGATGGGGGCAAGGACTGGTACAGCTTCGACGCCGCAGTGGGTAAGAGTTACATCATCGAAGCGACCAACCGCATGCACCTCGCCTTCAACGGACCCGACAGCACCATCCTCGATCCCCAGTTCGTCGACCACCACCTGGTGGACCCCAGCATCCTCGAACTGGTCAACGAAGCGAACGTCAAACTGTTGGGCGAGTACGATCGCGGCGGTTTCATCGGCAACTTCGCTCGAGCTTTCTTCAGACCCGACGAGTCCGGGACCTACTACTTCGCCATCGGTGCCGGGGGACAGGACCGAACCGCAATAGGACACTACACGATATCCGTTCGTGCCGACGACCACGCCGACGACCACCGGACTGAACCGGGTGTCGTGCTCCGACCGAACCACTCCATAACCGCTGCTATCGAATCCGATGTTGCGCCCGACGATCCAGACCTACAGACATGGGCATGGCTCTCCCATTCGTCGACTGTAGGAAGCTCTGAAAACACGTTGATTCCCGCTTGGGGTCTTGCGTCGTTGGATGACCGAGACGTGTTCAAATACGAAATCGCAACCGAGGGATGCTATCGGATCGAGGTCAGCGACGGGCCTGCAGGGGTGGGCATATGGAACATCAGGATCTCGGATTCCCATGTGACGGACGCTGTTACATCCGCACCGCAACGTGGGGTCGTTTGGCATCACGTCCCCGGCACTTACTACGCTGAGGTCGGCACCCCGCACACGAGCGTCGACAACATCGGGACGTATACGGTCTCTCTCGTTCCGGTCACCGATACCGCGGACGGTGATGATGATGGTGCCGCGTGTTTGGCGGAGTAAGATACCGACATCACCAGACACGGCGGGCAGACCAGCTCCGCCCGCCGTGTCGGATGCATGAAATCTGCCCTACGCTACGCTCTACCTCTCGGCGTTCACCGCTTGAATGATGGCGTGGATGTAGCCGTAGCAGTAGGCGAAGCCGACTTGGTGCGCCTCTTCGCCGTCGATGCCGGGGACGTGATCGGGCATGAGCATGTAGGGGTAGCCAACTTCTTTGTAGGTACGGGCGGCTTTGAGCATGTCTATGTCGCCCTCGTCGGGGAAGACTTCGACGAAGTCGAGCACGCCGCCTTTGATGTTGCGGAAGTGGACGTTGAAGATCTTCTTGCGGCTTCCGAAGTAGCGGATGATGTCGTAGATTTCTTCGCCGGGGTTTTCGAGCATCTCGGAGACGGTGCCTTGGCAGAAGTTGAAGCCGTGGTAAGGACTTTCGTGCATCGCCTCGAACTTCTTGAGACCCTCGACGGTGCCCATGACGCGGGCTACCCCGCGATATTCGTTGTGCTTGATGCCGGGGTCCTGCGGGTGGCAGGCCATTTGGATTTTGTTCTCTTCGGCGACGGGGATGATGCGGCCGAGGAAGTAGTCGATGCGCTCCCACATGGTGTCGGCGTCCGCTGTCCCGCCCTCGAACCCCGGCAACGACTGGTCAAGATCGGCGTAGTTGAATGACGAAAGGGTCGCTCCGCCGCGGCCGTATCGTGGCGGCGTGCGAAGATGTCCGAGGATTGTGATGTTGTAAAGCAGTCCTCTTAGTCCAGCTTCCGATGCCATGCGGATGATCTCGCATAGGCTGTCCAACTCCCGCTCCTTCTCGTCACTCGGGCCGAGGAAGAGATAGGACATGTCGTTGGTAAAGGCATCTCTTGAGCCCAGGGGCGAGTGTATGGTCTCGACGTTGATCCCGTACTTGGCGTATTTCTCCCGGTACGACACAAGGAGGTCGACGGTCCACTCTTTCCAATGCTCCTTGAGCGGTACGTCGACATGCTCGACGCCTAGCTGCGCCAGCTGCCGGATATCCGTTTCATGGCGCGCTCCGAATTGTGTCCCCAAATACATCGCCGTTCCCCCTTTTTTTGTTGGCTAATCCGCGTGCGGTCTATGATATGCCGTAGCCTTCCTGTAGGAGAGAATCATGCCGCAGCATTACCTAGGAATAGATGTCGGCACCACTGCGATCAAAGCGTTGATCGTCGATGAGTCCGGATCGGTGGTCGGAGAGGCCGAAGCTCCGCAAGAGCTATCTGTCCCGCAACCCGGATGGTCGGAGCAGAATCCGTCGGATTGGTGGCAAGGCACTATCGATGCAGTCCGTGCCGCTTGCGCGCAAGCCGATATCCGGGATGTGAAGGCGATCGGACTGTCGGGCCAGATGCATAGCTCGGTGTTGTTGGACGATGCGGACGAGGTGCTTAGGCCGGCTATATTGTGGAATGACGTTCGCACTGCTGATCAGTGTCGTTTCATCACCGACAGAGTGGGCAAGACGGGTTTGCGCCGGTTAGTGGGTAATCCTGCTCTTGAGGGCTTTACAGCGTCGAAGCTACTGTGGGTGCGCGACGAGGAGCCTGGTTTGTTCGACAGAGTGCGAACGGTGTTGGTGCCCAAGGATTTTGTGCGGCTGTTGATGACTGGAGTTAAGGCAACGGATCCTTCCGACGCTGCGGGCACATTGCTATTCGACGTTCGGCACCACCGCTGGTCGGAAGAGATGACGGACGCGCTGGAAATTGATCCGGCGATTCTCCCGCCCGTTAGGGGTTCCGCAAGCATAACTGGTGGACTCACCGCAGACGCGGCGGAGGCATTGAGTTTGCGGGTTGGCACACCGGTGGTTGGCGGAGGTGCGGATAACGCCGCAGCCGCGGTCGGCTCCGGCGTTGTCGAGCAAGGCACGATGCAGACCTCCATCGGCACCTCCGGCGCTGTCGTGGCACCGATCAAACGCCCACGAGTCGATCCCGGCATGCGCATCCATTCGTTCAACCACGCCATCGAAGACACTTGGTATCTCATGGGAGTCGTTCTGTCCGCCGGTGCAGCTTTGGCGTGGTTCAGTCGCGCTTTGGTTGGGCCTCAAGGAATGCCGCCCACATATGACGAGTTGATAGCCGAGGCCGCGGATGTCGTGCCGGGCGCGGACGGTCTGACGTTCTTGCCGTACCTGACCGGAGAACGCACGCCGCATGCTGACGCGAATGCACGCGGAGTCTTCGTCGGAATCCACGCCGGACACCAGCGCGGACATCTCGTGTGTGCGGTGATGGAGGGCGTGACGTTTGCGTTACGGGATTCGCTTGAGTTGATGCGGCGGTTGGGAGTCAACGCTGACGCGTCGGTCGCGGTAGGCGGTGGCGCACGTAGTCAGGTCTGGCGGCAGATGCAGGCCGATGTGCTCGGGGTGCCGGTTGTTCGGGTAGGACCATCGGGCGGTGCGCCGTACGGGGCGGCGATCCTTGCGGCGGTCGGTGGTGGCGAGTTCGCAACGGTCACGGAGGGGTGTCGGGCTTGGATACGTCCGCTTGACCGCCTCGAGCCCAATCGTGAAACCGCCGATGCCTATGGCAAGGCGTATAAGCGTTACCGAAAGCTCTACCCTCGGTTAAAGCGTCACTTCGCGGAGCAGGCGGGGAGCACGTCATCCTGAAGGGAGGCCCCTTGGCAAAACCGTTCGGGAGGGCGGATACGCATTCAGATATGCCGCGAACTTCGCTTGCGCGGAAACGGCGTGCTCTGTTTTCTCTGGATTCCCGCATGCGCGGGAATGACGTGGGGGCGATGGAATGACGGTGATTGCGCGAAAGTCTTTCGTTGGCTTAGGATGGGTTCGATGGGTCTGGTGCATTCACAGAGAGAACGCGACCTTGTAGCGGACGCACTGGGGGATTCGCCGGAGACCGTGATTCCAACCCACCTCTTGAGGCGTGGTCTTGCATCCGCGTACGTGGAAGGTTCGGTATCGAGATTCAACGGCATGATCGTCCAGTCACATTCATTACCGCGGGAACCGTGGTGTTTCGGAAGCGACCCTGACGCCGTATGGGGTTTGCTGCGCGAGCTCGATGAGTGGGGTCGGCAATCTATCTCTCCGAACGTATCTGCGGATCTGGCCGTTCCGCTCTCCGCTCTTACTGAGCAAGATGCGAACCTCCAAGTCAGACACTACGGTGACGTCTACCACACGTTGCCCGGGCGAATTGAACGGTTCACAACTCCAGAAGTTCGACCGCTTGACCTAGAGGATTCTGGCCTCCTCGCTGAGCATGAGAGCAACCCGCATCGAATGGGGTTCGTTACTTTCGAGGACCTGTTGACGAACGGGGCGGCGGCCGGTGCCGTGGTGGATAACAGGTTGGTGGCCCTCGCACACACGAACGCCTTGACCGCCCGGTACGGCGATATCGGAGTGTTCACCGACGAAGCATGGCGTGGAAGGGGATTCGCCACATCCGCGGCGAGCATCGTGGCGCACTGCATTCGAGAACGGGGGCGGGTTCCCGTTTGGAGCGCTGGGGAGGACAACGCGGCATCCCTGCGCGTGGCCGCCAAACTCGGCTTCGTCGAAGCATCGCGACGCGTCTACCTCAACATCGTAGTTCCTGCAGCATGACGGGCCAGGCATCGTCCGCGTAGAACCGGTGGCCGCCCTGCCCGACGATCAGGTGGCAGTAATCGGGGGCACCTGCCGCTCGATAGATCTTTTGCAGATCTGAGAAGGCGCGACGCGTGGCTTCGACCGGGAAGATTGGGTCCTCCGCACCACAGACCAGAACCACGGGGCGCGGCGCGAAGAGTCCCATAACGTCGGACATCTCGGCGTATTGAGGTAGACCGGGAACATAGTTGTCGGCGCAGTGATAGATCGACATGATGGAATCGCGGAATGTGTTGAAGTAGCAGGAAGGCATGGCGTGAGTGATGCGCGGCAATAGAGCCGCGGAGAACAAACTGATCGTGCCGCCGCCAGAGTTGCCCATGATGCCGATACGCGACCAGTCGACATCGTCTCGCGTCGCCAGATAGTCGAGACCTCGATCAACGTCGAACACGCGCTCACCGATGAGCGTTCGTCCGAGCATCAAAGCATGCATCGCCGCGTCGTGACATCCGTGCGTCGAGACCTGCTCTTGCGCCTGTTCCCGGCGTTCGCCGAACGAGCGTTGCTCAATGCACAGAGCTCCGATTCCTCGCTCCATGCACTGCAACCCGAAGTCGCGATCACCGGCAACTTCCATGGGGACACTGTTGTCGTCGCGCTCGACTGCTATCGAGTGGTGCATCCCCGTGGTGTGGCCCTGAACACAAATGAAGAACGGATACGGCGGACTTGCATCCTCAGGCAGGCAAAGAAACGCGACGACATCAGAACCGGGTTCGCTCGAGAATACGATCTTCTCGATTGTGCCGTGAGGGTGGTCTCGTTTCCAAATCGAGATCGGGTTGAGTGGGATGCGATCGCCGTCAGGGAGTCCGACGAGTTCGCGGACTTTAGGGCGCAGACGATCCTGCCATTCTCCGACATCGCCGCCATCGAATGCCATCGAAGGCTGCGTGTCATCCATGAGTTGGCGATGGTAGAGCGAGGGCGAGAGGGCTGGTTCGGTGTTGGACGCAGGCATGTTGACAGGTTCTCCTCCAAGGTGCGTTCCCGAATTATGCCATTCGAATCGCTGATTAATGCATACTCCAAAAACGGAGGAATACATTGGATAAACCCACACACGGCGTACTTTTCGACCTAGACAACACCCTGATCGACCGGGAAGGGGCATTCGCCCGATTCGCTTCCTGTTTCTACGAGGAACGTCTTCGGGACACAACAACGATGTCGCGTGAGGAAGTGGTGATGAGGATGGTGCATTGGGACCAAGACGGTTTTATCGCCCGCGATGAGATGTTCGCAAGGTGGGTTGACGAGTGGCCTGAAGCGGGACTCGAACCGGATTCGTTGCTGCCCTACTACCGATCGGAGATGGGGCGGCATGTGCAACCGGACTCGGAAAATAACGGGCTTCTCGCGGACCTCAGTCGGCGAGGCGTGCCGTGGGGCATTGTCACCAACGGGAATTCCACCACGCAACACATGACGTGCCGGGCGGCGGGTCTCGATCAGCTCGCTCCGTTCATCATCGTGTCGGAAGAGGCTGGCTACAGGAAACCCGACCCGAGGATCTTCCGCGACGCATTCGACCTGACAGGTCTCACGTCTCCCGACCAAGTCCTATTCGTCGGTGATAACCCACAAGCCGACATCGAAGGAGCCAAACGGTTCGGCATGCAAACTGCGTGGGTAAGGCGCGGCCGCCAATTCCCGAACGATCTCCAACCCCCGGATCACGTCATCGATCACGTCTCCGAACTGACCAACATCCCGTCATTCCCGCGTAGGCGGGAAGCCAGTGGGGCGTGAGGTCGGGGATGCCTAAACAGGTCGGAATTAACCCGGACGCGGTTGAAATCCGCTTTGCGACGGATTGTGACTTGGAATCATTGTCCGATGCGCATGACCCTGGGATTAGTGCCGCACAAATCGAAAGGTGGTTGGAGGAAAGCAGAATGGGATTCCGCACGCTGCTCGTAGCCGTCAAAGAAGGCCGGGCAATCGGTTCCGTCAGCATTGGAGGAGGCCGTCATCAGAGGAATGGATCACTGCGCCTCTTCGCGCTCGATGTTGGCCCGGCATTCCGGCGCAACGGCGTGGGCACCGCATTGGTAAAAGCAGTCGAAGCCATTGCCGCAGGCAGAGACTTGGACGAAGTCAACCTAGAGGTAACGATCGACAATAAAGACGCGATTCGGTTGTACCGCAGGCTGGGATACCGGAAATGTGGAGACCCAATAATGGACCGTTGGAATCGGATGCACGACGACGGATCCAGCGAGATGATCGAGGTGCCAGTGTTTGTGATGGTAAAGAGGCTAGTTTAGGAGCATTGTTTGCGCGGGCACGTCGCGGTCGCCGACCGCGAAGGTGCCATTCAATGAGCCAATACGGAACCCGAGTTTCTCGAAATTCGCCCGTTTCTCTTCATCTTCAACCGAAAGCCTCGAGGTGAACCGAACGGAGTTATGCCGTTCGCCCCACTTGATGGCAGCACCAATCAGAGGGTCATACGAACCGTTGAACCGTTTGTGGATGAAGCCGTCGACATGGCACATGTTGTCGCCATCGATCCAAGCAGTCGCAATACCGACAAGCCGCCCATCGTTAGTCTTCGCCGCGAACCAGTGGGCGTCCGATCTGGATCCCCGCGTCCGCGGGGATGACTTGGGCGGCGGGGATGACGTGCGCGGCGGGGATGACGGGGATTTGACAAGGTAGTAGTACTTCCGACACAAACCCATACACGAATCCTGTCTTGCGTAACGGGTTGAAATCATCGGCTCGGGTAGGTTGCCGTCGAGAACCTGCCAGTCGTGCGGCGTCAAGAGGAGGGGAATCATCGGAACCCTGAGCGAGGCATCCCCAGTGACGATGCTCACTTCGGACGGCGTGCGGAAGTAGTCGGCAAAATATTCCTCTGGTGAATCGCCAGTCGTCACGTTGGCGTATACGGTGGTGCCAGCGATCCGCCGCCAACCCAAACGGTGGTAGACGCGCGCTGCGCCAGGATTCGTGGTTCCGAGAAAAACCACTTCGCCACCATGTTCGGCAAACTCGTCGAGCGCTTGTTGGCAGAGACGGTTTGCGATGCCGCGTCCTCGATACTCCGGTCGTGTGGCTACTTCGCCGATTCCAGCAAACTTAGGCGTGGCACGCGGCGTCATAATCCCGCACGTCCCAGTCAGCACATCGCCATCTCGCTCGAGGAGGGCGACGTGACGATTGTGATCGGCTTCTTCGCCGAGGAAGACCCCGATGGGTATGTCAGGGTCTTCAGTCCCGAATATATATTGCCAAAAGTCGAAGAGCTCGCCGACTAGCTCCTTATCGATAGGAGTTTCGTATCGGTACGATCCCATTCACGACACCATCGGTCGGAGATGCGCCCACGGTCGCGCTTTTTCGAACGCCGCAGACGCCGCCAGCACCGTCTCCTCATCACCGGGTTTGCCGACGATGTGGAGCCCGATCGGCATCCCGTCGGAATCGAAGCCGCATGGGACGCTAGCCGCCGTGAATCCGATGGTGTTGATCGGGTGCGTATGCGGCAAGTAGCCCCACCACGGCACAGCCGTCGGCGGTTCGCCCCCGATCTCTTCCGGATACTGCTCATTCACAAACGCCGTACAAGCCATTGTCGGCGAAAGCAGCAGATCGAACTTCTCGAACTGGTCCCAGAACTGCTGGATCATGCGATCGCGTTCGCCGATTGCACGCCCGTAGTCCACGACGCTCAACTTGCTCCCGTAATCCAAGCCGTACCGGACGTAAAACGTCAAATCATCCGCGTGATCTTTGAGCAAGTGCCCATTCGCTGCGATAGCACTAGCCGTCGACAACACATACCAAGTATCGAACGGTGCATCCAAGACGATATCGCACTCATCAACAGTGCATCCCAGCTCTTCAAAAACCTTCGCTCCCGCCTCGGCGCCTACGGCGACCTCAGGATCGACGGCGGCAAACCCCCAACCGAGGCTCCATCCAAGTTTCAGCCCCTCAATGCCGCGTCCAACGGCCGCACTGAAATCCGGTACAGGCGCACGCATCGAACTAGGATCTCGAGCATCGTAACCAGCCATAACCTCGAGGAGCAGAGCAGAATCCGCAACCGTCCGCGACATCGGGCCTTGTTGACTAAAGAAGTTCGCCGCTGGCGCACCATCGACTCCCGCGTAACTGGACACGCGCCCTTGCGTTGGCTTGATCCCGTAGATTCCGTTGAAGCTGGCGGGAATACGGATGGATCCGCCCCCGTCTCCGCCGGTAGCAAGCGCCGAGAGTCCGGCGGCTATACCGGCTCCCGCACCTCCGCTAGATCCTCCAGAAGTTCGTTCAGGGTTCCACGGATTGGAGCACGACGGCCCGAGCCGGTTGTCGGAGGCGCCGAGGTGTCCAAACTCAGGTGTGTTCGTCTTTCCGAGCATCACCGCACCCGCATCGAAAATGCTATCGATGTACGCGGCGTTGGCGTCGGGCACCCGGTCCTTGTAAGCCAACGAACCTCCCGTCGTTCGAACCCCCTTCGTCATCTGAAGATCCTTGATCGATATCGGCAGACCGTGCAGCGGACCAAGGCTCTCGCCCCTCGCGGTCGCGGCATCGGCCTTCGCTGCCTGTTCAAGCGCAATCTCCGGTGTCACCGTCAAGAACGCATGGAGCTGGTCGTCCAGCCGTTCGATGCGAGAGAGATACAGCTCGGTGAGTTCAGTGGAAGTTATCTCCCCATCGGCGATCAGCGCTCGAAGCTCAGTCGCGGAAGCGAAGGCGAGGTTTTCATCTAGATTTGGCATGTTCGGCTCCAATTGGTTGTCTGGATGAGACGTACGGTTTTGACTAGTGTGAATCTACACCTATCTTCAGATGCGAGTTTGCGAAACTTCCAACTTTTCCGAGCTCGTGATACGCCGCGCCCAAAGATGCATAAACCTCGCCCTAGCACGATGCACGAGCTCGGCAGTGCCTATCCTGATTCCACCGGCAACTCTTCCTGGCTAGCCCATTGGGAGTATGAGCCGGCATAAGTCCGCGCGTTTTCATAGCCAAGAATCTTGAGTACGATAGTCGCGAGCGACGCCCGCGCACCTCCGCCTCAATATGCATTGATTTCACTCTCCGGAGTGATGCCACGCGACACCAGAAGAGCACCCAACTCGTCTGCTGGCATCAACGTCTTCGTATCCGGATCGATCATGTCCTCCCAAGGGAGATGGACAGCGCCTGGGATCCTACCTAGCCGCGGTGGTGCGCCCCACGACCGAGCAGTCCCTTCGTATTCTTCCAAGGTGCGCGTGTCCCAAAACACCGCATTCGACTGGTTCGCCGCTGTCTTCGCGTGTTCGAGGGAACAGTAAATCGGCTCCTGTGGATTTGCAACGTATTGGGCGCTTGGGTAGTCCGGGACCTCGGTCGAGATCTGCCTATCTTCACCAGACCACTTCTCGAAACCGCCGTCCAGAATACGCACCTTCGAGTGCCCGTAGTAAAGGAATGCCCACGCAACCATTCCCGCCATTTGACTGGGTGCGTCGTACACCACCACAGTCATGTCGTCGCTGATACCCAACCTACCTGCCACAGTAGCGAACTCATCAGGTTCGGACATGTCCCCGTTGGCGGCCCTCGGAATCTCACCAAAACCATTCAAGTTGACCGCTCCCGTTATGTGGCCGGCAGCATATTCTTGCGGAAATCTCGCGTCAACCACTCGCAGTTTCGGATGAGAGATACGATCAGCTAGCCAATCTGTCTCCGCGAGGAACTCGGGATTTGCGTATCCACGATCTCGTATCGGTAACGGTTGCATTGTGCCACTCCGGTCGGCTGATCAATATTGAAACTGCTACGAATTGTAGTTTCGCTTTTTCCCTGCCAATGCAAAAGGAACTGGAACGCCGTTACCTCCCTATGGCGTAGCTGTCCCGGCGCGGGTCTGCACCGCCCGACAACACGCCCGTTTCCTGATCGACGACAATCGCGGTCATCGCTCCACCAGTCGGCGTCCAGTCGGCCAGCACGTGAACATCGTGACCCATGCCGACCAGCTCTGCAGCAGTCGCAGCGTCGATCCGTCCCTCAAGATCCAATCGACCCGGAAAATAGGTGTGAGGCCAGAATGAGTTTGGGAAGTTCCATGTTGCGAAACGCGGCTCTTCGATAGCCTGCTGTGGGTCCATGCCGTGAACCGCGACATTGAGGAATAGCTGGACCATCGACGTGCATTGCGTGTCGCCACCCGGCGTACCGAATGGCATGAACAACTTGCCGTCCTTGAATGCAATCGCAGGATTGGGCGTAAGCCGCGGCCGCTTCCAAGGTTCGAGACACGATGGATGTTCAGGGTCAAGCCAAGTCTGCGAACCTCGCGACGACATCTGAATGCCTAGCCCTGGAACAATCGGACTCGGCGCGAGCGGATCACTCGGCGTCGCCGAGAATGCGTTGCCCCATCGGTCCACCGCACACACGTAGCTCGTGTCCTGCATCCTTCCGCCGGAAGTCGCCGCCATCGCCACAGGAGCGCTACCGTTTCTAGATACGCCCTGATACGGCCACGGGTTGCCCGGCTCCGGCATCGCATGAAAAGCGTCCGTCATGTCAACATCCGCCCGCCTCGACCGCGTGTATCCCTTGGACAATAGACCTTCGATCGGCACATCAACGAGATCGGGGTCTCCGTAGTACGCGTGACGATCCGCGTATGCAAGGTCCAGAGCCTGCGACACCAGATGGATGTACTCGGTCGAGTTTTGACCCATCGCGGCGAGGTCGTCGTCCTCGAGCATCTGGAGCGTCTGGGCAACTACCGGACCTTGACACCAAGCATTGCATGTATACACCGTGTAGTCGCGAAACTCGCCCGACACCGGAGGTTCGACCCTCACCGAGAACTCCGCCAAGTCCTCCATCGTGATCCATCCACCCTCACTATCCGAAAACGCAATCATCTCCTCCGCGATATCACCCCGATAGAACCGATCACGCGCGGCCGCCAACGCCGCCTCTCTGCCAAGATGCGACGCCCCCTGCTCAGCCTCAATCAACCGCCGGAACGTCCGCGCTAAATCCTTTTGCACCAAAATCTCTCCAGCACGTGGAGTCCGCCCGTTCGGCAGATAGATTTCGCGCGTCGACGGCCACATTGCCACTCCGCCCTCGTGATCGTCCTCCGTAGTCTGCAACCCCTCACTCAAATACGCGGAAACCGCAAAACCATTCTCCGCCAGCTCCAACGCCGGAGCTACAACCTGCTCAAAAGTCATCGTCCCATACTTCTCAATCGCCGTCAGCCACGCGTCCGGCGCAGCCGGCACCACCGTCCTCAACACTCCCGGAGGAATCTGACCACCGTAATGCTCGTTGAAGTGCTCGATATTCGCCGCCCGCGGCCAGCGACCAAGTCCACTGATCGTCACCACCTCATCAGACGCCGCATCATAGATCGCGATCGGCGCCACACCGCCGAAATTGGTGGCGCTCGGTAGCGTCACGTTTATGGCGATGCCGGCAGCGACCCCTGCATCAATCGCATTGCCTCCCTCCTCCAATATCCGATACCCCGCGGAAGCCGCCAAATAGTGACCCGCGGAGACCATGTGGGTAGTTCCCATGATCGGCGGTCGATATGTATTCATTGTTCCGGGCATCCCAAATCCTCCACACGTAAATTAGATTGCGTAGACCGCTCCAAAGCAGGCGGTTACGGTCATTCTACGCGGCAGATGTCGATAACCGAACGCCGCGCGCTGAAGAGTGAATAGAATCGTTAACCCATGCGAAACAAGAAACCGCAATCTGTTGTCGTTATCGGAGCCGGGGTCACCGGCCTGAGCACCGCCTTCCATCTGGCCGAAAAGGGTGTTGACCGCGTCACCGTAGTCGACAAGGGCATCGTGGGCGGCGGCTCCAGCCTTCAGGCCGGCGGCATCATCACGATGCTGATGGCCACGCAAACCGAGGTGCGCGCCCGGGCCATAAGCCTCGACATTTTCGAGCGGTTCAGCAGAATCATCGACGGCTACCACTTCCACCAAGTCGGATGCCTGAATCTCTTCACCGAGGAAGCGTTTGCCCAGAGCACGACCACGCGTGACATGTGGCGACGAAACGGAGGCCAATTCGACGTCCTACGCGGCGACGAGATCACCGAGCGGTTCCCCGACCTAAAAGCCAAACCCACCGACATCGGTGTGCTGGACCACAGATCAGGGTTCTCCGAACCGCACCATTACGTGGCCGCCCTTAAGGCAAAGCTGGAAGACATGGGCGTCGATATCCGAGAGAACGAACCGGTGATCGGGTTCGAGTTGCGTGGCGGCCGAGTACGCGAAGTCACAACGGTTAACGGCACGGTGCCAGCGGACGCGGTCGTCTGCGCCGTCAACGCATGGACAAACCACCTGCTTTCGCTCGTCGGATTTCGCATCCCGTGCAAGAACTTCGTGCACGAACGGTTCGTCACCATGCCATTTGAAGAACCGCCACGACTGCCCGCGGTTAATGATCACATCCTTAACGGCTACGTGCGACCGACCGACGACAACCGTCTTTTGGTAGGCGCTTCGATCGACGTTCCCGCGTATGAGATGCGCGGCCCTGAGTTCGACGTTGGAGAGCTAGATCCACATCCAGACGCGCTGCCGTTCATCGAGGAGAACCTTGCGAAGCGGACTGCCCTGTTAGAAGATGCCCAATGGGACAATCACACAGTCGGACTGATCAGCTTGGCGCACGACGTCAAGCCGGTCATCGGGCCTGTACCGGGAGTGAACGGCCTCTACATCGGAGCGCACTTCCACTCCGGCGGGTTCGCCTACAACCCCGTCTCGGGGCTGCTAATCGCTGAGCACGTCGTTGACGGAGAAACTAGCATCGACACCGAAATGTACAACCCAGCGCGGTTTGGCAGCGTCAACACGGACGCCTTATTGTCGTCACCCATAATGCACAGCGATATGGGCGTGACACGCCATTGAGTTCAAGTTTTGTCACCGGAACTGATTGCGCCTAGATTACCTTCCCAATCCTGAAACCCACAAACACTGCCGCCAGCGCAGCCGCGTTGCTGATGAGCAAATTCGCGACAAATATCGCCCAGCTCCCACTACGGAAAAACATCGCTTCATCAAAAGCAAACGTCGAAAAAGTAGTGAACGATCCCAAGAACCCCGTCAACACCAGCAGACGCATGTTCTCAGACACCCAGTCACGGTCTTCGGCATACGCCCAAACCAAGCCGAAGAGCAGCGAACCGAGGACGTTAACCGTGAGGATCGCCAGCGGAAACGTTGTCGGCGAATATCGTTGATAGATGACGACGGTGCCGTAACGGGCCAATGCACCCGCAGCACCACCGATTGCGACGCTGAGCAGCTTCTCCATGTGCTAAACCTTATTCCATTGGAATTCGGACGAACATCTCAAAATTGCGACCAAACCGCGGAGGAATACCAATATGGCAGGTTCGATGATCAAATACCCCAGCAACGGCGGTGAAACTAAGGGTTACCTCGCATTGCCGCCGTCTGGCTCGGGACCCGGTCTGCTCGTTATCCAGGAGTGGTGGGGGCTTGTCCAGCACATCAAGGACATGGCTGATCGCTACGCCGCCCGAGGTTTCGTCACCCTCGCCCCAGACCTGTATCACGGCGAGGCCGCAACCGAACCCGAACATGCAATGACCCTCATGCACGAGCTCGAAATCCCGCAAGCGTCCAAAGACCTCGTCGGCGCGGCGGAATATCTCCGCTCCCACCAAGCAAACTCCACCGGCAAGGTCGGATGCCTCGGATACTGCATGGGCGGTGGCATGACCCTCCTCCTCGCCTCGCTCGGCGCAATCCAAGCCGGCGCACCGTTCTACGGCGTTCTGCCGACTGGACTCCCCGATGCCGCATCGATCCAGTGTCCGATCCAAGGCCACTTCGCCGAGCACGACGACGCAACCGACGCCGTCCCCGACCTCCGGGACGGATTGACCGCCGCCGGAGTAGAAAACAAATTCTTCATCTACGACGGCACCCAGCACGCATTCTGCAACGACGATCGCCCCGAGGTCTACGACGAAACCGCCGCAACAATCTCGATGGACCGTACCGTCGAATTCATGACGCAGCACCTCTCATGAGCAACCAACCCGCCGACGCCCAAGAGCAGTTCAACCGCCAAGCGGCCAACTACGCCGTCAGCGCCCCCCACGCGACGAGCGACAGTTTGGGCATCATCACGGAGTTGGCCGCCATGGGCCGGTACCAATTGGCCCTCGACATAGCAACCGGACCCGGCTTCACCGCCTTCGCCATCGCCGAGTTCTGCAACACTGTCATCGCCTCCGACTTCGCCGAAGGAATGCTCGACCAAGCCCGCAAGATCGCCAAAGACCGCAACATCCGAAACATTCGCTTCGAAATCATCGAAGCCCACGACATCCCCTACCCCGACGAATCCATCGACCTCGTAACCTGCCGAACCGCTGCCCATCACTTCCACGACATCCCCAAGTTCCTCTCCGAAGTTCACCGCATCCTAAAGCCCACCGGCATCTTCCTCCTCTGCGACACCACCACCTCCGAAATCGACGAACTCGCTCAATGGCACCAACGAGTAGAAGCCGAGCGCGATCCGTCCCACGTCGCCGCGCCCTCCCCGTCCCAATGGGCAACACTGATCACCGATGCCGAATTCGAAATAACCCACAACCAAGCAACTCAAGTCAACATGACCTTCAACCACTGGGTGAAACGATCCGGCACGCCCCGACAAACCTCCGAATCCTTACGCCACGACTTCATCACCGCGTCCGACGAACTGAAGCAAGAATACGCCATTCACGAACTACCCAACGACGACATCGCCTTCCACTGGCCGGTCCTCGTCTGCCGCGCCACAAAGGGCTGAGAACCGTCGAAAGGTTACCCGGCTCCCGCAGTATCTCCCCGGTAAATTCGTTGGGTTAAATCTTCAGATTCGACCCACCAAACCCATCAACATCCACACCACCCATTCACTCCAACCAACATCGAACTGCCGGAGGGTGCGTCTGCCGTTTTTGGTTCGCAGACTCAATGCGCAGTGCGACCGGATGCGAGTATTGTTCATCGGCCGATTGGTGGAAAACGGAGATTAAAGCACGAATTCGATTTATTCCCGGCGCTCGTCAGCTGACACAATCAAACAATCATCATTCCCCGATCGAATCTCGGTGCATACGCATTTGGAGCAGCATCGCCTTGAGACGCGAAAAGACGATTTGAAACCGCCTCTACGTCGGCGTTCGAACTTGCGAATGTTTGAAGCTCAATCTATGCGATACACCGAACAATCAATCGTTCGAGACGTGCTCGCCTCACCCGATTTGCCTCCATGGATCCCAGGCTGGGGCCGCCAACATATCACTTAATAGCGTGTAAAGCATCCACTGATCGAAACGACTGTCCGGCGGATCCGTGGACAATTTGGTCGTGCTAGATCCTGGTCAAACCTCGTTGATTTGAAGTCCGGGCCTCTCAGTATTCGCCATATCCGGTAGCCCGGATGCACGCAACTGAGCGATCCTGCTCCACGTTTCTTAATTCCGGAACAACAGCGGAGCAATCGTCGACTGCGATTGGGCATCGGGTATGAAATACGCATCCTGAGGGGGGATTCACCGGGCTAGGCACCTCGCCAACCAGAGGCGAACGTTCTCGGGCGGCTTCAATGTCCGGGTCGGGCAATGGGACAGCCGAAATCAGCGCGCGGGTGTAAGGGTGCGACGGTTGCCCGTAAAGGACCTCGGGAGTTGCCACCTCTACGATGTGTCCGAGGTACATGACCGCGATTCGATCGGAGATGTGCCTGACAACGGAAAGGTCGTGAGCCACGAATAGGTAGGTCAGATTCAGTTCATCCTGTAAAGCCTCGAGCAGGTTGATGATCTGTGCCTGGATGGAGACGTCGAGTGCCGATACCGGCTCATCACACACGATGAACTCCGGAGTTACTGCCAATGCTCGAGCAATGCCTATTCTCTGACGCTGACCACCGCTGAACTCATGCGGGAACCGGGATGAGGTAGCGGGACTGAGACCGACGAGATCGAAAAGTTCTGCGACCCGAGCCCGGTACTGGCGCCGGGTTTTTGTCAGGTTGTGAACAAGCAAGGGCTCGCCTACGATGTCGCCGACTTTTTGCCGCGGGTCCAGGGAGCTGTATGGGTCTTGGAATATGATTTGAGCCCTGCGTCGGAAACCGATCAAATCTCTGCCCTTGGCCGTCGTGATATCGACTCCGCCAAAGTGGACCCTTCCCGACGTTGCGTCCACGAGGCGAAGCAATGCTCTGCCGAATGTCGTCTTGCCGCACCCGCTTTCCCCGACCAGTCCAAGCGTTTCTCCTCGATTGATCTGCAGCGAGACTCCATCTACAGCCTTAATTGCGCCGGACTTGGTCCAAAAACCAAACCCTGATCTGATCTGGAAATGGACTTTCAGTTCATCCACGCCGACAAGTACGTCTGCCGGAACCGGCTCTGACGTGCGATCATTCGTAGGGGTGGGCGGTTGCGTCATTGAGCAACTCCCGCCACCAACTCTTCAGCGACCCAACAGGCGGATTTATGCGTGCCAGCCAGATCCGCGAATTGCGGGTAGTCGTTAGCGCACCTGTCAACTGCGAATCGACACCTGGGATGGAAGTGGCATCCTGAAGGCAAGTCTGCCAGATCAGGAGGCTGACCAACGATGGGTTCGAGTTTCTCCGACCTCACTCCGTCGAGTCTTGGGATAGAGCGCAAAAGACCTAAAGTGTAGGGATGGCTGGGATTTCTATAAATCTCTTTCGCCGTTCCCTGTTCTATGATCCGTCCGGCATACATGATATTAATCCGGTCAGCATATCGGGCCACGACTCCTAGATTGTGCGTGATGATCATGAGGGCGACGCCACTTGCCTCGCACAAATCTTTCAATAGATCCAGGATCTGTGCCTGGACCGTAACGTCCAGCGCGGTAGTGGGCTCGTCGGCGATTATGATCCTCGGTTCGCAACTTATCGCCATGGCAATCATGAGGCGTTGACGCATGCCGCCGCTGAACAAATGCGGGTATCGGCCAAGCTGCTCTTCCGGATCTGGAATCCCAACATTCTCCAGGAGTTCGACAGCCCTCTGCCGTGCTTGCCGGGCTGTCATGCCGAGGTGCAGCCGCACCGCCTCAGTGATCTGGCGCTCTACGGATAACACAGGATTGAGGGACGTCATCGGCTCCTGGAAAACCATGGCGATCTGGCCACCTCGGACCTGCTGGATCTCTTCCTCGTTGAGTTGAAGCAAATCGCGACCTTCGAAAATCACCTCACCACTTTCGATCCAACCTGGTGGGCTCGCTATGAGTCGCATGATCGAGAGCGCCGAAACCGATTTCCCGCAACCGCTCTCACCAACGATGGCCAGCGTTTCACCTTCCTGGACTTCGTAGGTGATACCGTCTACTGCCTTAACTATCGAATCGTCGACTCGAAAGTATGTGCGTAGGTCTTTTAGTTGAAGGATCCCGGTCATCTGCGTTGCCCCCAGCATTCAATCGCGCGGGGTCTTCCTATCAGTTCCGGCCCCTGAGTCGCGGGTCCAAGGTGTCGCGCAGCGCGTCTCCAAAGAGGTTAACGGCCAATACCGTGATGCCTATGGCAATTCCTGGGACTAGGACTATATGGACGCCGGTGCGGAAGAACTGCTGTGCGTTCGAAAGCATCGCACCCCATGTGGGGCGTGGCGGCGAGACACCAAGACCGAGGAAACTCAACGACGCTTCGGTCGTGATCGCGCCCCCAACACTCACCGCAAACAGGACCATCGCCGGGGCGAAGGAGTTGGGAACCAGGTGTTTGACTATGATGCGCGTGTTTGAAGCTCCCATTGCCCTGAGAGCTTCAACATACTGACTCTCGCGCAGCACAAGGGCGTGTGATCTAATGACCCTTGACACGCCACCAACCATATTTATCGCAATGGCAACGATCACAATCTCAACCAGAAAACCCAGTGAGAGGGTAATCACCATCGCGAGTACGAGCCCTGGCACTATGAGAAGGGCGTCGACAACACGTTGCGTCATGAGATCGATTATTCCGCCAAAGTAGGCGCTCGCAATGCCCAGAAGCAGGCCCACACCTACGCCTAGAAAAGGTGCGGCAAGTCCGACGTACAGGGAGGTGCGACCACCATGCAACGCTCGGGTGAAGACATCGCGGCCGGACTCGTCGCCCCCGAGAACCATGGTGCTGCCGTCCCGCGCTTCTGATCCAGGTGGAGAAAGCCTTGATCCGACGGACCTGTCGTATCTAAAAGGGGTGATCAAACTGGCGAATACGGCCATGAGAGTCACAATAATCAAAACTACTCCGCCGACCCCGCCCGCCGGATTGGCCTTGACGAATTTCCATGCCGTTTGGGTTGCACTTAGCCCCATGGTGCGCGGCGACCAATCCATTGATGGCATGCGAGACAGGGCGGCATCCTCGCGGGCGCTACTGTCGGATGGGTTGTCTGAAAATTGCTCGGCCACTATGAGTATCTGATCCTAGGGTCGAGCCAGGCGTAAAGCAGATCAGTTACCAGGATCCACAGCATCATGAAAACGGCAATAACCAGAACGATTCCTTGTACTAGTTCGTAGTCCCGGCGCGTGATGGCCTCCCGAATAGTCAGGCCCAATCCCGGCAGATTAAAGATGACTTCGATAACCACAGCGCCGTCGACCAATCCCGCCAGCAACAAAGCCGCAAGTGTTAAGACCGGAAGCGACGCATTGGGAAGTGCGTGTCTGACCGTTACACTCCACCGACTGAGACCTTTCGCGCGCGCTGTCCTGATGTAGTCCTGGCTAATAACTTCCAACATCATGGATCTCGTCATACGCGTGATGACCGCGGCGGATCTAAAACCTATGACGGCTGCTGGGATCAGGAGCATCTTCAAGTTCTCGATCGGGTCCTCGGTGAATCGGATATACCGGACTGGCGGACTCCAGACAAAAAACGCAACCAGCAACAGGAGCACCATGATTGCTACCCAAAAGTTGGGAAGTGATATGCCCGCCGTGGTAACAATTCGTATCAACTGATCGACCCAGGAACCTCTTGTGAGTGCCGCGACAATGCCGAGTGGCAAGGCCCATATTAAAGCGATTACTACAGCGATAATCGCGAGTTCCAGAGTGATGGTCATTTTGGACCAGAGGATTGAAGTCACGGATGCGTCGAATAAGGGCGACTCGCCCAGATCTCCGCTCAGGACTTCGCCGATCCAGCGGAAGTACTGTTCCACGGGATGGTCGTTGAGACCCAGGAACTCCCGCAGTTCTTCGATTTCCTCGGGTGTGGCAGATGCCTCCTCAGTGGTAAGAAGCCCAACCGCAACGTCCCCCGGAAGTACGCGCAACATGAAGAACAGCACCGTCCCCAACAAAAAAATGGTGGGAATCATTAAGAGCAATCGCCGGGCGACGTAGGCTCGCATGAAGTTAAACGGCTCCCTTCACCGTAGATTGGCAAGTCCTGTGCCGGGCTGGGAGCGCGATGCCCCTAGCACCCGGTACAGAGCTCTTGGTTTCATCGGATTGAGGGGCGTTTAACGGCCCGTCGGCGCATCATCTGTCATCCAGATGTCTTCGAGTTGGAAGCACTTGAACTTGCACCCTGGCAAAGCGTCGAAGTTCATCACGTAGGTCTTTGCAATCACGGATGAACCGGATACTCGTTCCAGGGGAACGGAAGGAATCCATTCCTCGCGCATAATCCGATCCATCTCGGCAAAGATCTCGTTCAATACGGGGCCTTGTAACGTCCGCTTTGCTTCCTCGAACAGATCAAGCCAGTTTTGAGGGGCCTCCCAGCCGTAGTTGCGACCGGCGCCGGGAGCCCAATCGGCAAGGATCTGCGACATGGGGCTGAGGTGAAGAACGCCAGTGCCGTATCGGCCCAAGTCGAAGTCACCCTCGGCGAATCGAGTGAACATTGCGCCGGTGTCGGTCACGTCCAGCCCGACGCTTAGACCAAGGGACTCGTCAAGTAGCTGTTGGATGACCTCAGCCTGAGGTGTGCCTCCCTTGTTAACGAGGATATTCAACTCGCCGTCGAATTCCATCAATCCGGACTCCTCCGCGAGTTGCTTCGCCTTGGCGAGGGCCTCATCGCGCGTTGCCGGATCGTACCCAAAGAGCTTTGGCACGTCGTCCCAGGCTGGGTCGGTCGATCCGAAGAAGCTGGCAGGTTTGTTGGTCTGGGGGAGACCGGGTGTTTGAAGGATGTCGAGCAAAACTAGGCGGTCGATGGCAAGGTAGATCGCCTCCCGCGCCCGCACATCATCAAACGGAGGCTTGGTATTGTTGAGCGCAAGGCGGGTTAAACCAGGGTTGATCCACTGCTGGTACACCAAAGCGTCGCCTTGTTCCTTCTCCATATTGAACGTGTTTTCGACGTTCTGTTCGCTCAAAAGGTCGATGCGACCAGTCTTCAGGGCTGCGATAGCGCTCTCGTTCTCAGGAAATTGGATCGAGGTTATCGCGTCCAGATAAGGAAATGGACTGCCGTCAGGCGCATTGCGGTGATAGTTCGGATTAGGCACGGACGAGACGAAGTTATCACGCTCATAAGTGTCAATTACCCATGGCCCTGTGCCAATGACCTTTTCGGGTGCGTCGATACCGTCTTCCGCTATGTGGCGCGGCACCATGACGTGCCACGGGTCTGCCAATTCAAGCAGGAAGCCGACGTTGGTTGCCTCGATCGTGATCTTAAGCGTGTCGGAATCTATTGCCGTGACATCGGTTATGCTCCGGAAGCCGGCTACCCTTGGCAACTGGATCCCCTCAGGCGGGTCGGCCCATCGAGCGACGGACCACACTATGTCATCGACCGTCACGGCCGTGTCGTCGTGCCATACGAGATCGGACGCTATGGTCAGCGTGAACTCCGTCGCATCTCCTTCGATTTCCCATTCTGTGGCCAGTGAGGGAATTACTGTGGAGCCGTCGCGCGCCGAGAACTGTAAGAGACCGTTGTAGTGCCGAGCGAGGTGCTGCGGTGATGAGAACACGGAGTCCTGGGTCATGTCCCACTTCGGAGGGAAGTTCGCCCGTATCCCAAAGATGAATTGACCGCCCCTGTAAACCGAGTCGGTGGGTGGCGCTTGGGTCGGAGTTGCTGCCGGTGCCTCCGTCGCAGCAGGGGCAGCGGTAGGTTGCGGCTGCGCCGTCGCGGTGGGAGCGGCAACCGGCTCGGGAACGGCGGTAGGCGCGGGTTCGTCCTCACCACAGGCGGCGATCGCCAGGGTCAGAACTGCGATTAACGTAACTGATGCAACACGAATGGCGTTTTTCATCAAGCTTCCTCCTGCGCGGTTGACGCGATTAGTCGTGCTGGTATTCTACATGATGAGAACCAAAGACCTAATTGACTCCTCGTTCCGGCGCAGCCTGCTCGCCGGCGAAGAACCCGGCCACCATGTCGCCCCCTTGAGTCCACACGCGGTCGCCAAAACCGTCTGCGTCGGTTCCTTTCTCCCACGCTGGTAGTTCGGCAGGCCGCTCGTAGACTGGCTCGACGTGTTCAAGAAAGTCTCGCGGGAGTTGGCCCTGGGCCTGTGCCGGGGGGTCAATCTCCAGCAAATGACTCACGATGGAAACCACGTCTCTTTGGTGCATGAATCCGAGTTCATCGACGGGGCGGATGTAGCCTTGTTTGAGTCCAGGACCTCTACCGATGAAGATCGCCATGTTCGACGATGTCTCTGTCCTAGCCGTTGGCAGGTACGGGCCGTGGTGGCCGCCGTACGCGGCTGGTGCCCATACGTAAGGATCGGCGCTGGATTCGGCTTCCGAGCTCGGATAGCCTCCCACGTAGCCATCCTCCATGATGAACACGACGTCACCGCACTGCTCGCCCCAAAAACCCAATAGCGACGCGTGGACCTTGGGCAGAGCGACCGCGATCGGACTCTGGCCTCTCTCCTCGTCGACCCAACTCCTGAGCAGCGTCACTGTTTCCCGCTCAATCTGCTTGTACTCCGGAGACCCTTCAGGTGCGTTGATGAAAAGCTCAAAACTACGAAGGGGGGTAAGGAATATCTTGGTTCGGTCCATGTCGACCTGATCGAAATCCTCGTTCGGATTGAATCGTTTCGAAAATCCTTCCTTGAATACCAGCAGCCCGTTGTCCTCCAACAGTTTGAAGACGTCAGTCGCTCTGATCTGAGGGTATACGGCGTGATCGGAGACGATGAGGATCGCCGTGTCCTCATCGGCGGCATCAAGCAACTTGGCGAACAGCCGATCGCAAATCTTGTAAGCCTCGCGGTAGGCCGACCACCCCACTTTCGCCTTCTCAGGATCGTATCCCGGGCCCTCTGGGTCCACATCGGCGATGAAATGGTGATTGAAGTAGTCGAAAAGATGGATGTGGGTATAGAAGAGGGAGAAATCCTTCTCATGCAGTAGATAGTTGGCCACGTCGCCGAACCACTCGCACTGATACTCGATTTCGTCGAAAGCAGTCTGAAGATCGGACAGTCCCCACGTGTATGGCATATGAGAGGCGTGCTCGGGATATGGTCCGAATTTCGAAGTCAACTCCTCGGCCAGTTCTGCCGGTTCCGTGAATCCGGTGGCGTAGGTGACCTGAGAGCGATAGAGACGCAGCGTGCTGCCGTCTGGCGCCATTTCTAAGAGCTTGAATCGGAACACCGCGGGCACGTTACCCTCGTCTATCAATGTGAAATCGCACGTGATCCAATCGCTCCATTCCCCGACTCTTGCTCTTCCCAACTCGGTTGACGCATCACGCTTGGAAAACAACGCGACGGTGTCGAGACCGTTGCCTTCCGAGTCGATCGCGAGTCCGACAAATTGCTTGTTCTGCCCCTCTTTCTTCGTGATGATCGGGAAGGGGAACTCCTGTGCACCCGAACCCTTTGTAAGAGGTTCCGACCATGACGCGCCTGGTTGGAGGTCTATTTTGTAGCTATTCCCGATGCCGTCGACGGTGGTGTACCCGTGAGCGGGGGTAATCTCGAAGGGGCTCGTACCAAAACCGGGATGGCCGAAGCCGTCGACTTTGTATTCCAATTCGGTGCGGGCAGGGCCGGACGCGGGGTAGTGGACCGCGACGCTCTTCAGTCCCGCCTTCGATGTCGCCTCAAATATAGTCTCGGCTTTCACCGCATTTCCCATAAATGCCGACAACGTGGACTGCGTGTCTCGCGGCGATGGCGAATTCAGGAACCATCGCGAGACCGTGTGAGTCCCTGTGTTGGCACCGGTCATCAACGTTGCCCAGTTGGTCGGCGTCCATGTGGGGAGCGCGCAGTAGGACTCCGTTGCTACACCTTCATCACCCATCCTCTTGAGGTTAGGCGTGAGTCCTTCGTCGCAGAAGCGTTGCCACATTGGAAACATCATGCCGTCCATACCAATCACGAAGACTTTTTTTGCCTTAGCCACTTAGCGACCTCCTAGGGGACTACCCGGCTTTGCGGTCAGTGGATCCTTACCACCAACGAGCGGGTGTTTTGCACATCATTTGGCTGGCATCATTCTCTCATGGAATGAATTTAGCGTCAAATCGTCGTGTTTTCTTGGCGCGATGGCCGGAAGTCGCCGTATCTGGCGTGTGTTCGTAGGCCACCGTCCATGACACCCACGAGATGCAGGCCGACCCCGATTGAGAATCCGCCCAACGTCACGCGAAAACTGGTTGAAATCGCCCCATCGATCACGACCTCGGCCGTTGACGCGCTTCGTGTGAACCGCGTTATCACAATGCAGCCGATAGGACGTGACGCTCAATGACAGTTCATGAAAGTTCGCAACTCGGATTTCGAACTGGAAACCGGAGACAAAACGCCATCAAATGATGCGATTTGGGACGCAGTGAAACAATCGGATGGCGGAGGGTGCGGGATTCGAACCCGCGAGGGGGCTCATCACCCCCAACCCGCTTAGCAGGCGGGCGCACTAGGCCTCTATGCGAACCCTCCGCGCATGATACCCATTCTACCCCTCACGAGATCAGCTTCCGCCTCAACAACACATACGCCAACGGCAGCACCACCGCGATCATTCCGACGAGGTACACAAAGTCCCACACCAGTTCGCCCGTAATATTGTTCGTCGCAAATGCCCGGCTCAAATTCACCGCCGGCGCCAACGGAATAAATTTCGATATCGCCTGCGCCCACGTCGGCAATACCGAGAACGGGTAGAAGATGCCGCCGAACATGAACATCGGCGTCCCCACGACCGTGAACACCAGCGTCACGAAGGCAACGTGCGGCGCCGTCGACGAGAACAAGAACCCGACGCCCCCGAACAGCACCGATACCAACAACACCGGAATAATCACAAACACCACCGTCCACTCGTTGATCCAACCGAATACCAATGCGATCGTCGTTATCGACACCATGCTAATCAACGCTCGAGTCACACCGAACGAAATATCCGCGATCAACACCTCGAACACCGACAGCGGGGTCGTCAGCTGAGTGTCGTACAGCTGCGCCTCCATCCGGTTGTAGACCCCCATCGAACACTCAACCATCGGCACGAACATCGCACTCCCCACAATGATCCCCGGCGCAACGAACTCCGGATATGGGATGTCCGTACCCGGCACCGTCGGCACCAATCGCCCGATACCGACGCCAACGCCGATCATCATCACCACCGGCTCGATGAACATGAACGCCACGGCGTACTTCCAGAACCGGATGAACGCGAACCAGTGCCGCAGCCACAACGCCGAGATACTCCGAAAGCGAATCCCCGCGATCGTATTGAGCTCCGCCCGCGTCTGAGTGAAGAATGCAACCTCCGTGCTCATTCGTCCCTCATCTCCTTGCCCGTAAGCACCAAGAAGACGTCCTCCAAGTGCGCCGGACGATAAGTCACGCGCATCTTCGCCAACCCGATGAGCGTCGAAACATCCGGTTTGGTATCACGCGGTGCCGTCACCAAAATCCGCGGACCCACCTCGCTATAGTTCCGCTTCTCCTCCTCCAACCGACGTCTCAAAACCGCCCGTTCTTCACGCGTCACTTTCTCGCTCAAGTTGAGCACCGCCACCTCCGCACCAACATGATGCTGAACCACCTCGCCAGGCTCCCCGATGTCGAGGATGTTCCCGTGATCCATAATCGCCAAACGGTCGCAAAGCGTCTCCGCCTCGATCATGTAATGCGTTGACATGATGATCGTCACCCCCGCCTCCTTCAGCGCCCCTAGCTGCTCCCAAACTCGATTCCGACTCTGCGGGTCCAGACCCGTAGTCGGCTCGTCCATCACGAGCAACTGCGGACTCGACATCATCGCCCGCGCGATCGCCAACCGTCGCTTCATACCGCCCGACAGCGTATGGATGCTCGCATTCGCCCGACCCTCAAGGTTGAAAAACCCCAGAACCTCCTTCGTCCGCTCGATCGCATCCCGATACGACAACCCGGCCAAATACCCGTGCAGCTCCAAGTTCCGATGCACCACCAACGAATTGTCCAACCCATCATGCTGCGTCACCACACCGATCTCATTCCGCACATCTCTACCCGACCTATTGACATCCAACCCGGCAACAAAAATCGACCCCGAAGTAGCCGGCGAAAGCCCCGCCATCATCCGCATCGTCGTCGTCTTCCCAGCACCATTCGGACCCAGCAACCCAAACGTCTCTCCCCGCTTAACCGAAAAACTGATTCCATCAACCGCGCGCAATTCGTCGTACAACTTGACCAGATCGGTCACCTGCACGACATTATCAACAGCTGTTTCAGTAAGGGTCATCAGCACGATTCAAGCGGCGCAAAAAAACACGCCCAGCGCAATTTGGATCAACTAGAACAACCTCCAGAATACAACCGCCAACACCTCCCCTTCGCTTTGCGAAGGGGACGCGGACGAGCGAAGCGAGAACGCAGGGGATGCACGAAATCAACCCCCCCCTACCCCGGCGTCTCCCCAATCCAAACCTCACCACCCTCGAAATACTCCTTCTTCCAAATCGGCACCACCTCCTTCAACCGGTCGATGAAATACAACGCCGACTCAAAAGCCGGACGTCGATGCGCCGCACTCACCGCCAACACCATGCTCGTCTCCCCGATATCGACCCGACCCGTCCGATGACAGACCGCCACCTGCCCGATCTCCCACTTCTCTCGCATCTCACCCACGATCTGCGACATCACATCCTCCGCCATCGGAGAATACGCCTCGTACTCCAACCACAACACCCTTCGCCCCTCATTATGATCCCGCGTAATCCCATGAAACACCACCACTGCACCAACCCGATCCGACCCCACCAACCTCACCACCTCATCCCCATCAATCGCATCCCCCGTAACCCAAACCCGCGCCGAACCATCATCACCACCCGCACCACCACTAACCGGAGGAATAACCGCAACCTCATCCCCATCAAAGACCTCCACCGACCGATCCACATAAACCCCATTCCGAGCCAACATCACATTAGAAGGCAACGCAACACCCCCGCCAACCAACCCCAAAGCCCCATCAACCGCATCACCCAAACAAACCCCGCTATCAATCTCAACAACGACGCGCCCAGTCCCAACGCGTTCCCGCGCCCCAGCAAAAAACAGAACTGTCACAAGCAATACGACATCCCCTTCGAATACAACCTAATACCCCTCAAATCAAAGCCTAGCAAATCACCGCCCTCTCCCCTTCGCTGTGCGAAGGGGACGCGTGCAAGCGAAGCGCAGCACGCAGGGGATGCACGAAATTCACCGGAACGCCTCACCTCCCACAATACCCGATCATTCCCATCATTCCACAACCTTCGCATCCTAGTTCAAACAACGCATCACCTGACGGTGCAGATACGCGCGCACCCGTCGTGCGATAAAATCGAAACTTAGCGCCTCTGTAAATTCCAAATGGCGCCTCACACTACCTTCGCGATAGACACATCGCCCAAAGAACCCGCTTGGAGATACATGGTTCGAATCAGACTCAAGAGAATCGGCTCACGCGGTCGTCCGTACTACCGCATCGTGATCGCCGATCAGCGCAACGCCGCAGCCGGCAGATACATCGAACAAGTCGGCTTCTACGACCCCTTCCCTGACCCGCCGCAGATCGATTTCGACGAGGAGAAGACCCTCGCATGGCTCCGAAAAGGCGCACAGCCGTCAGAGCCAGTTGAACGAATGCTCAAGGCCAAAGGCATCTTGGAAAAGGTCAAGGTCACGGCCAATGCGTGAAGATCAACGCCAACCCGATAACGACGAAGTAGTTGACGAATATGTCGACGACGAAATCGTCGAAGACGAACCGGTCGTCGAAATCATGGCTGAAGAGACTCTAGCCGAAGACGAATCACAAGACGATTACGAGGACGACGAGTCGCAAGACGACTACGAGGACGACCAACCGGAAATCGACGAATCTTACGACGAGCCGGAAGGCGACGACGAACCGGACGAAGACATCGGCGAAATCGAAGGCGAAGCCCAGATGCGCGATATGATCGGTTACATCGCACGCGCACTCGTCGATGAACCCGATGCCGTCGAAGTTCGCTCGCAGTGGGGCGACGGTCGCCTAAACATCAACCTGAAGGTAGCCGACGCCGACAAAGGAAAAGTGATTGGACGCCGAGGCCGAGTTGTCCACGCCATGCAGTCACTTTTGCGGGTCGCGGCAACCAAATCAAACATGCGCGCTGGGATCGACGTCGAATAGAGTTCGCGTCGACATACCCGGTACCGCTTCATGAGGAGAGGAGGACGTAAATGTCAGGCCATTCAAAGTGGAGCACGATCAAGCACAAGAAGGGCGCGGCCGACGCCAAGCGCGGTCAGCTCTTCACTAAGCTAACGCGCGAAATCACCGTAGCCGCGCGGGAAGGCGCGCCCGACCCGGTTATGAACTTCCGTCTGAGATTGGCCGTCGACAACGCCAAGTCTCAGAACATGCCGAAGGACAATATCGAACGCGCCATCGCCAAAGGCTCCGGCAAAGGTGCTGACGGCAACGCGCTCGAAGAACTGGTCTACGAAGCATACGGTCCCGGCGGCACCGGATTCATCATCCAAACCCTCACCGACAACCGCAACCGCGCCGCTTCCGGCATCCGCTCCAAGATCACCCGCGGCGGCGGCAACCTAGCTGCCAACGGTTCCGTCTCATGGAACTTCGAACAAAAAGGTCTCGTCACCCTCGAAGTCGAAGGCGCAGACCCTGAAGAGATCGCCCTCGAGGTCATGGACATCGGAGCCGAAGACGTCGAAATCGAAGACGAACTCATCAGCATCACCTTCCCCTTCAACGAGTTCGCCAAAGCCAAGACCGAGCTTGAAGCCTTCGACAACATCCGGATCGAATCCGCCGAATTGGCGATGATCCCCAACAACACCGTCAGCCTCGAAAAATCGCAAGCCGTCCAAAACCTGCGGCTTCTCGACGAACTCGAAGATCTCGACGACGTGGCAAAAGTCTTCACCAACGCCGATTTCTCCGAGGAAGTCCTCGAAGAGTTCCTCGCCCAACAAAGTTGAGGCCAGGGCGCATGCCCCTCTCGACCAACCACATCCGACGCGTCGTTCTAACCGCGCTCGAAGAAGACTCGGCCTTTAACGACGCCACCACCAACGCCACCGTCGGCGCATCCGATGTTCAGGCAACCGCGCGCCTCGTGGCCAAACAACCCGGAATCATCGCCGGAATCCAAGTCGCAGCAGAACCCTTCCGGACCCTGGATCCCGAAGCCAAATTCGATTCCCATCTCCAAGATGGCGATCCAGTCGAACCCGGAATGGCGATCGCAACCGTCGACGGACAAGCCGCAGCGATTCTCAGCGCCGAGCGAACCGCCCTCAACCTCCTCCAACGAATGAGCGGCATCGCAACCCTAACCGCCAAATACGTCGCCGCCATCCAAGGCACCAACGCCACCATCGTCGACACCCGCAAAACCGTCCCCGGCCTCCGTCTACTCGACAAGTACAGCGTCCTCACCGGCGGAGGCGGCAACCACCGCATGTCTCTCGCCGACTGCATCCTCATCAAAGACAACCACATCGCCGCGATGACATCACAAGGACTCTCCATCGGCGACGTCGTCCGTCACGCCCGAGCCAATGCACCCTTCTCGATGAAGATCGAGATCGAAGTAGAAACCATTCCCGCCGCCCTCGACGCAATGAATGCTGGCGCCGACATCGTCATGCTCGACAACATGTCGCCCGACGCCATGCGCGCAGCTGTCATCGACCGCGTAGGCCAATCCCTCCTAGAAGCATCCGGCAACGTCACTCTAACCAACGTCCGAGAAATCGCGGAAACCGGCGTCGACATCATCTCAGTCGGCGAACTCACCCACTCCGTCGCCGCCCTCGACATCTCCCTAGATTTCAGCGTCGCTTAACCACGACTATCCTCGTCGCCTCGAACGGTGGCGATCCACTGAATCCAATAGAAACGTCGCCGGTCCTTCGTTGACAAGTTCGACATTCATCATCGCCCCAAACACCCCTAGCTGCACGCCCACACCAGCATCCTCGAACGCCTTGGCCACATCTTCGAAAATCGGACTCGCGACATCGCCCGGCGCCGACGCGGTGAAACCTGGTCGCCGCCCCTTGCGTGTATCTGCGAACAGTGTGAACTGGCTAATGAGCAAGACCGAACCGCCCACGTCCATTAACGACAGATCGAACCCGGATATCCCATCAACTGCGCTGAATATCCGCAGGTTGACAGTCTTGTTGACCAAGTAATCGATATCGGCTTGCTCATCGTCGTGCGTGACACCGACGAGGATCACCAAGCCCTTCTCAATCTCGCCCGTCGTCTCTCCTTCGACGGTGACCCGAGCTCCTGTAGTACGTTGAATTACGAAGCGCAATCGACGCCACTCGCATTAGTCAGAAGAATCGGACGACGAAGACTTGCTCTTAGCCTTCTCTTTAGGCTTCGAGTCAGAAGAAGAAGAGGATTCGGAGTTGGATTCGGATCTAGATTTCGACCCCGATCCATTTCGACCGTAGTCGGTGGTGTAAAAGCCCGATCCCTTGTACAACACCATCGGCACCGACATCATCCTGGTTGCGGGAGTACCGCAGTCGCCGCACGAGTCGATCGGTTCCGACGAGAAACTTTGCATCTCCTCGAAGACGTGGCCGTTTTCGCACTTGTATTCGTAGATGGGCATCAGGCACTCGTCGTTTGTGTTCGATTCCGCGGAAGTCGCGGCTGAATCGTCCGCTTGCGTCGCGGATGTATTTTTTACGACAGATTGCGTCGTGCCTGAGATTCTATCAGTTGTTCTGGTTCAACTGCGCTTGCAATGCCTCGACGTCATTCACCGGCAACTCGCACGCATAGTTCCGACAGACGTATGCCGTTGGTAGTCCGTCAATCATCCGCCTACCCTCAAAGAGTGGGAGGGACTTCTCGCCATCTTCATCTCCGGGCGTCAACAGTGCCACGATGCGATCGGGATTGAAACCCTTTCGCGCTTCCGCCAGCAACGCCTCAGTCTCCGTATTCCCACGCTCGCCGACAATGACAACCTGCTTAATCGGATTGGCATAAAACTGAGCCGCCTGCAACCACCATGAAAAAGCGGAAGGCGCCCGTTCCATCAGGTCGCGCATCGAACGCAAGTTGGCCGCGCCGATGCGTTCCAAATCGACGTTGCCCGTAAACTCGGCACAGCGCAAGAGTGCCAACGAAGCTGCGGAACCGCCACAAGGCTGAGCGTTGTCGAACGTGTCTCGAGGTCTGACTATCAACGCCTCTTGATCCGAACCAGTGTCGTAGAAGATACCGTCAGCCGAGTTCCAAAACAACTCAATCATCGCGTCACACAATTCCTCTGCCCGTTCCAACCATTGGACGTCGAACGTGGCTTGGTATAGATGTGTAAGCGAGTCCGCAAGATACGCGTAATCCTCTAGGAAGCCAAGAATGCTTGCTGGCACATCCGAATCAGCCTTGCAACTCCGCATCAAACGTCCATCGTCCCGCACCAAACGCTCGAATATGAACTCTGCGTTTTGAACCGCGACAGCAACCCAATCTTCCCGGTTGAATGCGGTACCAGCCTCGGCGAACGCGCGCATGACCAATGCGTTCCACGAAGCGATAACTTTGTCATCCGTCATCGGCGGCACGCGACGCAGCCGCGCGGCATACAGTAGCCGCTTTGCCTCGCCGATCTTCGATGCCAACTCGTCGACGGATATCCCAAGTTCCGACGCTGCCGAATCGTCGGATCTGTGCATGTTGAGGATGTTCTGACCCTCGAAGTTCCCGGTCCGCGCCGCATCCCAATAGACCATCGCCACCCGAGCCAACTCTGACCCCAGCACTTGCTCCATCTCCGGCGTCTGCCACACAAAGAACTTGCCCTCTTCCCCTTCCGAATCCGCGTCCGTCGCGGAGTAGAACGCTCCGCTTGGCCTGTGCCGCATCTCGCGATCCAGATAGTTCAGAGTCTCCTCAACGATCTTGGCGAAGAACGGATTATCCGTCCGCTGCCACGCATGCAAATAGAGATTCGCAAGTTGACCGTTATCGTAGAGCATCTTTTCGAAGTGCGGGACCAACCAAATCGAGTCGACCGAGTATCGATGGAATCCGCCGCCGACCTGGTCGTAAATCCCACCGCGTGCGATCTTCGTCAGCGTCAAGTCCACGAACTCTTGCGCGGCACCATTGTCCTGCAACTCCGCGTGCGTGAGCAGGAACTCGTACATCATCGGCTGCGGGAACTTCGGCTGCAACCCAATTCCGCCGTGCTGCCAATCGAACTCTGGTGCCAAGTGGCGGTACGCCGAGTAGAACATCGCCTGTGCAATCGGTTCGACGCTCATTCGGGCGCTCGATTGCGACGATATGGTGTTGACGATCCGAGTTGAGCTTTGCTCGATCTCATCCCGTCGTTCGCGGTAGGCTTCCGCGACTGCGGTCAAAATCCGTGGAAACGATGGCATGCCGCCGCGATCCTCGTTCGGGAAATATGTCCCTCCGTAGAACGGTTTGCCGTCGGGCGAGAGGAAGACGGACATCGGCCATCCCCCGTGCCCAGTCATCGACTGGACTGCCGACATGTAGATCGAATCGACATCTGGACGCTCCTCGCGATCGACCTTGATATTCACGAACAGGTCGTTCATCAAAGCGGCGATCTCACCGTTCTCGAACGATTCACGCTCCATGACGTGGCACCAATGGCACGCCGAATAGCCGACACTCAGGAATATCGGCCGGTCAAGCTCTTTCGCCTTCGACAGTGCCTCCTCGCCCCATGGGTACCAATCAACAGGGTTGTCCTTGTGCTGGAGCAGATACGGGGACATCTCTTGCGCTAAGCGATTCGGCACGGTAATCCTCTTTCAAACACCAGTCAACTCGACCGTGGTGACGGTCCCAAGTTCAACGTCGAATTTCCTAATCCGGTGATTGTTCGTGTCCGCCACGTAGACGATCCCGTCTCGGTAGGAGATTCCGGCCGGCTCATCGAAACTGGCTTGCATCGCCTCGCCGTCCGTCGATCCTTGAGTGCCGTCGCCGGCGACAGTGGTGACTCGTAGGGTCGACAACTCCATGCGTTTGATCTTGTGGTTGTAGGTGTCGGCGATAAATATCGCGTCAGGTGCCACCGCAACATCTTGCGGGTGTTGCAACAAGGCCTTTTTACCGATCCCATCAGAATCGCCGAACGCGAATAACCCAGTGCCCGTCAGCGTGATGACGCGTCCGCCTTCGCCGATCTTAGCAACGCGGATCGAGCTGGTTTCCGAATCGGCGAAAAAGAGATTGTTCCCGTCGAGAGCCAACCCATAAGGCTGGGCGAGCAAGGCGTCCATTCGGAGGCCGTCTACGATGTTCTCGGCACCAGTCCCTGCGAACGGTTCGATCATGCCAGCATTGACATCCATCTGCCAAAGTTGGTGCGCTCCCGCCATGGCGATATAAAGAACCCCGTTCGCGAACTCAAGGTCGTACGGTGAATTCAGAGGGAACGAAGTCGCCTCTCCACCTGTGTGCCGTATCAATGACTGCTCACCTGTGCCAGCTACAACCACAACCTTGCGCGCCTTCAAATCAATGCGCATTATCGTGTGAGTGCCTGCGTCCGCCACATAGAGTGTGTCGCCATCAAGCGCCATGCCCTGCGGATTGTCGAACAACGACGTGTCGTAGTCCCATTCGCTGCCAATTGGGTTGAGGACACCTGGTTGCGGATCGAAAGATTCAACCGCCAACGGACTCTCGCCGTTACCGATGATCTCAGTAATCATGCCGTCTTCGTCGGCGATGATCACTCGATGATGGTTCGAGTCGGCGATGAACAGCTTGCCGTCGTCAGCAGCGAGCACCTTCCCAGGAAAGGACAATGCACCGTGACTCTCGGATTCCGAACCGTACTCGAAAGGCACCGGAGCGCGGTTGAGTACACCAGCGCGATCGAACTCCTCAACCATTACCGTCAATACGCGGTCCATGGCCTCAAATTGGAACTCGCCTTCATGCCTACCGATGACTTTTCCTTCTGGATCGACGAACATTAGAGTCGGCCACGCCCGTGCGGCGAATGCCGACATCACTTGCAGCTCGACATCGTTGACGACGGGATGATTGACGTTGTATCGGTTTACCGCGGCACGCACATTCTCCGTGGCGCGTTCGGTATCGAATTTCGCCGAGTGAACGCCGATTACGAAGAGCGTGTCGGCGTATTTCATTTCCAGCTTCCGCAACTGCGGAAGTATGTGCATGCAGTTAATTCAACAGTAGGTCCAGAAGTCGAGGATCACGATCTTGCCGCGCAGATCGGTGAGCTTTACCGACTCTGGTGCGTTGATCCACTCGAGTCCGTCTGGAAACTCCGGTGCGCGCACCTTCCCGGCGTACGACGTTGCGGTGTCTTGAGATGCGGTCATCATTGCTCCGTTCGATCAAAATGACGATGAGGGGTATCGCGCAATTGTCGCTCATGCCCGCGCGAGGTTTCGCATAATTGACGTTATGCCTGATTCGATAGACGACCGTTCCGCGTCCGACATGAACAGATCGGATGCGTCGGCAAAAAACAGACCGCATCCAGACGACCTCCGCAACATATTGCTTGGTCACCCTCGGCCGCAGTATGAGCCAGCGGGCACTGGCGAATTTTCGGCGGAGGCTAAATCTGAGGCGGAACCGGTCTGGTCAAGCGCAGAACCAGATGCCACGGCGAAGGATGAACCGCAATGGCAATCCCCTAGTTCTGACCAAGCCGAACCGGAGCCTCAATGGGAATATCAACGTCCCCCCTATTACGCAGAAACTGATTCTGAAACCGAAACAGATCGGGGTCACCCAGATACAGTAACCCGTTTTGGACCTCCGGCTGGTTTTGGTCGCAGAGTTATCGCCTACTTGATCGACAATGCGATCACCATAGTCATTCTGAGCCTCATGTTTCCGTTCATTCTCGGGCGGCCGTACATCGACTACGACGCATTAACTGCTGAACTTGAGAACGCGAGCGAACAGATTGCACTGCCAACCGCTACGCCGGTTTTGGGAGACGGGTCACCGTCAATCAGATCGACGAGCTCCACCGATTTGGAACCTCAGTCCGTATTCGATGTGTTTGCTGGTTTAGCACTCGCATTCGCTGTTACGACCGTTTACAACGGAATGCTTGTGGGTCTATTTGGTACCACCGTCGGCAAACGCATCGTAAACGTCTACGTGTTGGACGCGCGTGGCAACATTCCTGGCATTCCGTTGGCGTTCGGTCGAGCGCTGTCGACCATCGTTTCGACCGCAATCTTCTATATCGGCTACTTGTTCATACTTCGGCACGACAATAGGGCTTTGCACGATCTCATGGTCGGGACGTACGCGATAACGTTGTCTTCAGACGAGAAGCTTACGCCGCGCGGTCTGCAACAGGACGATTGATAGTTTGTATGGCCCGCCGCGACCTTGGCAAGGAGGTTGAGACGTGCCAAACAAATTGAAAGTTCTGTTAACCGGCGCTAGCGGTTACATCGCGGCGCAGATGCTCAAGACATACCGCGATCGGTACGATCTGACGCTCATCGACGCGATGGACACTGATGCGAGTGGAAATTCAGTGGAAGGGGTCGAGATCGTTGACCTGATCGATACAGATCGATCTCAATACCAACAGCACTTTGACGGACAAGATGCGGTCATCCACCTCGCTTACAAGCGTTCAAGCCCCGGCGGTGTATACGGCGATGCGGTACCCCAGATCGATCGGTTCGCTCCCGAGTTGGAAAATGTTCAGATGGCGAACAACGTCTATCGTTGCGCCTATGACGGAGGGGTGAGGCGGATCGTGGTCGCAAGCTCGAATCACGCTGCTGACTGGTACGAACACGCCCTAATCCACAACCGCCAGAAGGAGATGGTTTTCGAAGACGAGGTGCCCTTGTCCGACAACTTCTACGGTTGGGCGAAGGCTGCATACGAGCTTCTTGCTCACCCGTACGCGTGCGGCGCATTCGGTCGCAAACTCGAAGTCGTGCAGGTCAGAATCGGGAATCCTCGCGAAACCGATGCGGAGGCATTGATGGGCAATCCCGACCCGTTGCACGGCGGAACCCCGCAATCGACATACAAACGCGGTTTGGGCGCACATTTCAGCGAGCGCGACCTCCAGCAGCTTTTCGCCAAAGCCATCGAAACACCCGACATCACCAACGAACATGGCGTACCTTGGGTAGTTGTTTATGGTCTGAGCGCAAACGCACGCTCATTCTGGTCGTTAGAAAACGCGCGTCGAGTGCTCGGATTCCAACCGGAAGACGACTCCGAGTTGAAATTCAACGACACGATCGCAAAGCATTTGACAGTCCACGACCCTGCAGGTCCCGGGAAGGTCGGTCCCTAAGGAACGATCGGCGGGGAAGGAGAATATCGTTGCGGTTGGGGCGTCACCTGGGTAAGGAGGCATCGAACCCGGCACGCCAACGCAATCGTTTAGTCAACGACGTCCTTCCCTGCCGTTCCAATAGTGGCTCACAGATTTGCCGAACGTGAGCGCACAAAATGGCGGATAGGGATCGAATTACAGCAGTACGGGCACCCGCTCCTGTTCACTCGGATTGTCGATCAACCAATCCGGCGCACCAAATAGGTCGTCAACGTCATCTCCGATCGACCTTGAACCACCGACGTTTGGAGTATCGGGCGACTCTAAGGCGCCTACATGTTCACTTGCAGCGGTGGCGACGGGTACTGGTTGCTCCAACCGTTTCCCCGCCAAAATGCTGATCCTCATGCGATTTCCTTTGGATGCATCAGCATTTGCCACGAAGGACGTCGACAAAACCGCGTCCTCTGAAGTCTCTCCCTGAACGATCGCGATGGCCGAATTCAACGCTTTGATAGACATGTCTCGCGGACCTGCGACGATAACGCTTACACGGTCGGCTTCACTCAAATCGAGGCCAGAGGTTATCGGGTTTTTGATTGCCTCACGAGTCGCTTTCCGATAATCGACAACGTCTTCGCATGACGCGTACGAGATGAACGTTGGCCCGGTGCCGCTAATCGCGTCGAGCTGTTCTGGCGCGGTATTGAGTGTGCCAAGCGTTGACACGCTGGAAGCCGACAAAACGTTCATGACCACTCGAGCTTTTGCCGCCGCAAGTTCTGAAGCGAGGTCTCCGGCAATAGCCACGTTCGACAACGCGGTATCTGCGTCAACCATCGCCAACGGACATCCGGTCGACTGAATTCGGTCCAACGCGATTCCTGCAATGTTTGAACGTGTGCGACCTTCGAAAGCGAATGGCAAGGTGGCGATGGTCAACACTGTCGCACCGGTGGACATAGCGGTACGGATCACTGAGGGCATGAGCTCCAACGTCGTGTTACCGCCAAGGCCAGCCATCACGAAGACGATAGGCGGTTTACCGATTGCGGTTTTTAGGCGGAACAAGTCGCTCACATCGGCGATGTCGTCGTCGGATTCGCCTTCTTGGCTGCGGACGAATACTGGGTAGCCGATCGCGATGCGCCGTCCAACGTTGACCGAACGCAGGTCATCCATCTCGCGATCAACAGATATCACATCATCGGGACTTCCCAGCACCTTTGCGAGTTCGGTTGCAGACTTGGCACCGGCTCCGCCGACTCCAACAATCGTGAAGTCCTTAGCCTCTTTAGTATTTCGTCCATCTCGTATGATCGTCATGTCAGTCTCCAATTCCGTTACGATGGGCTCGATGTCGGATAGCACTTCTGTTCAACTACCATCATAGCACGTCGTTTCTAGTAAAATACAAGTCTTGGAAAAAATTAATTTTGACAATTGTCCAGTTCACGGAAAATGCCGGAATCAGAGGAACAGACAAAATCAACCGATGTCGCCAACAGCGACATCGCACCGTCACGCGTACTGAAATCTCGCACCGAGACTGATCTGACCTACGAGTGGAAGTGGGCCGCATGGCAGTGGTTACACGCGGTCGCCGGGTGTCGCGCGATTGGGATGGAAGTCAAGTTGGAAGGACCGGGCGGGCGGATAGTCGATCTAGTCGGAGTCGGCAAAAACAACGTCGTTTACATCGTGGAGGTCAAATCTTCGCGAGCCGACCTCCGTCGAGATGACAAGACCGATGAAGACCGCAAACAAGCATTAGTCCAACTAACGGCACTTCAGGACGCCGCAAATCTGACGTCCACGGTCCTCAACGACGCGAGAGATCATGCCGTCGCATCCGCTCATGACGGGTCGGATTGGCGCGAACATCCCGCCTATACCACCGCGTTGCGGGACGAAAAAGAGATCGAGCAACGATTGGCGGCAAAGCAGCGTAGCCTAGCTCGGTTTTCAACCAAATTTCACGATCCGGCCTTCCTCGCCTGCGCCGATTTCCACTACATAATGGCTCCGCAGAACTTGATCGCGCATGCCGAACTTCCACCATTTTGGGGATTGATAGACGAGAATTCACAAATTGTTGTCTCAGCCGTTCAAAAGCAAGTGCGGCGCAACACCCTACATGTGTTGCGTGCCATTGCTAAGGCGAACACGCGCGATTTGATGAAAGCGTGCGGTGTACCGGTCGTGAACCCGCTATCGCCTGGCCCTGTTGCTGAGTGAGGAATGCCGAGCTACGACAGCATCTCGCCCAAGCGGTCAATCGCTAGGCGAAGGTTGTCTTGCGAGTTCGCGAACGAGATGCGGATGTACCCGTCGCCATACTCCCCGAACGCTGTCCCTGAAAGCAACGCGACGCCAGCCTCGTCCATCGCGCGATCCGCGAAGGTGCGACTGTCGAGACCCGTTCCACTGATATTCGGGAAGGCGTAGAACGCACCACCAGGGGTGCGGCACGTTACGCCAGGAAGATTGTTCATCCCATCGACAACAAGGTCACGCCGAATGCGGAATTCGGTCATCATATCCGAAACTGAATCCTGCGGTCCTTGAAGTGCTGCAATGCCGGCCATCTGAATCGCGACCGATGTGCACGACACGCTATTGGTCATCAACTTGGTCACCGCGTCCATCATGAACTCCGGGAATACTCCGTAGCCAAGCCTCCAACCTGTCATAGCGTAGCTCTTTGAGAAACCGTCAAGGATGATGGTCCGCTCAACCAAGCCGTCGAACTCTGTGATCGAGGTGTGCGAGCCCGAGTAGTACATGTCCTTGTAGATCTCGTCTGAGAGCACCACGAGGTCATTTTCGACGGCGATTCTAGCGATGCGCTCTATGTCTCCGTCAGATATCACGCTTCCGCAAGGGTTATTAGGGGAGTTGACGATTAGCAACTTGGTGTTGTCAGTAACCAAGGATTCCAATCGGTCAACGTCCAGCGAAAAGTCGAATCGTTCCTCGAGCGGTATCGGTACTGCGGTGCCGCCCGCGTAGTTGATCATGGACTCGTAGATGGGGAAGCCAGGGTTTGGATAGATGACCTCGTCGCCTTCTTCGATCAGCGCGAGTATCGAGAAGAACATCACCGGTTTACCGCCCGGCGTGACGATGATCCGATCCGGAGCGATGTCATATCCCTGACGTTCGGTTTGGTGTGCGGCGATCGCCTCCCTTGCCGGCATCTCGCCCGGAGATGGGCCATAGTGAGTGAACCCGTCGTCAAGGGCTTTTTTTGCTGCGTCCTTGATGTGCTCAGGCGTGTCGAAGTCGGGTTCGCCGATTTCGAGATGAACTATGTGCCGGCCTTGGGCTTCAAGCTCCCGTGCGCGCGCCAAAGTGAGGAACGCGGTCTCGGTGCCTAGGCGGTCTTGTCGTGATGCTAATGACTTGGGCAATCTCGCACAACCCGTGTTTAACTAGAGATTCGATACCGATCAACTGCGTCTCGATCAGGCTCCTGCCCTTCAAGACGCAACGCTAAAGGATAGTGTAAACAACTTGGTTCCGATTGACGATGCAATGGACTACGTCCGATGGGCCGAGCGTTACGACATATTCTACGAAGCGGCGCCTGAAGGCGAGTTGGAGTTCTACCTGAACGCCATCGACAGATCGGGCGGATCGGTTCTCGAACTCGGAGTCGGCACTGGTCGCATCGCAATCCCGGCGGCGGTCATGGGTCACGATGTTGTCGGTGTCGATCTCAATCGACCAATGCTTGATCGGGCTCGTCAGAAATTAGGCGATGCGCCGGTGGTCGGATCAATAGAACTGATTGAAGCTGACATGTGTGGACTGGATCTGGGAAAAAAGGATTTCGATCTCGTCATCATTCCGGCGCACACCCTCGCTCTCGTTACCGACGCGGAATCACAACTCGAGGCACTCAAACGTTGCGCGCTGCACATGGCACCCGACGCAGTGTGCATCTTCAACCTTTTCTACCCAAGCGATGACTTGATCAACGGCGAACCCGGCGAGAAGTTCCTGCTAGGCGTAATCGAGGACGATGACCCAGGTATCAGACACGTCCTCACGGGAATCAACGAGTTTGACACTGCGGCCCAGACCAACCACTGCACCCAGATCATCGAAACTCTCGACTCACAAGGTCGGTTGATCGATCGGGAGGAATTGCAGGTTGAATTTAGGTACCTGCATCACGACCAAGTCTTGGACATGCTTGGGAATGCAGGTTTGCGATTGATCGAAATATTCGGTGATTTCGATGGTTCGCCATTGGACAGCGAGAGTGAAGAGATGATTTACGTGTGCCGCTTGGCCTGAGTATCCAGTAACCGAATCGTCCCTAGCAAAAGATCATCCGTGCCGTCTGAGTGGCGCGCACTCAATCGACAGGTGGCGGAGCTGACGGCGGAACGACCGGTTCGATGCCTGGCGCTCGATCTTCTATGATCTCAAGCCAACTTTCGGCGCTTTCAATCGCTCTTGGCAACTTGGGATCTTGCGAAAGGGAAATCGCCTCAAGCAAGTCGTGTTTGGCTTCCGCGAAATTCCCGACGCGGGCAAGCAAGATGCCGCGGTCCAAGAAATACGTGGCTTGCGCCGGCTGCAGTTCAATCGCGTAAGTGAAGTCGGAATACGCTGCTGCGCCGTCGAGGAGTATGTCACGGTGATACCTGCCGCGCCACCAATAAACTCCACCGTCTTCGGGCGCGAGCTTTATCGCGGTGCGGAAATGCTCGGATGCGGAATCGTAGTCGTTTTCGGTCGCTCGTACCCGACCCATGACGAGATGGGCATTTACTAGTTCATCGTCTATTTCGAGTCCGCGCAATGCGTCTCGTTTGGCGCCTTCAAAATCGCCCATTGAAACCCTTACCAGAGCGCGTTCACCGTAGATGGAACCAACTTTGGGGCGCAACGATATCGCACGGTCGTAATCAACCATCGCGTCATCAAACTCGCCCTGCATCATTCTTGCTCGTCCTCGCCCTGCCCACGCACGTGAAAAATCAGGCTCGATCTCCACGATCGTCGAAAAACGTCGTTCCGCATCCTTGAATTCTCCGCGGTCCAGAGTACGGTGCGCGGCGGAATACATGCTCACGGTTTCTCGCGTTGCAGGAGTCGGTGTGATCGTGGCGGTCGGAGTCACGGTCGACGTCGCGGTTGGTTCAGGCGCCATTGTCGGCGTACTGAACGGTTGCAACATCACGATCTCGGTCGGCGTCGGCGGCACCTCGGTCGGAGTTGGCGTCGGTTCCGCTTGTTGACACGCCGAAATGCCAACGGCGGCAACGGACGACAGTGCCAACAGTCCGGCCAATATCAAAGCAGTTTGGAATTTTCTGATCATGCCTAATTCAAGGATACGAATCTGTACGTTCGATAGATTTCAGGTTGGTCGCCGCGTGGAAGATGAACGTCAATCCGCGCCTCAACGCCCGACTAGTCCGGAAACCAACATTTCCACTGCGAGACGACGATCGGCGCGTCCCGTCTTGATGCTCGTATCGACATCCAGCATGTGGAGATGCATCGCTTGCAAGCGTCGCGAACCGATCCGCGACGCCTGTTTGCAGGTCTTGTCCACCAACCAGTTCATGTTGATTCGTAACCGTTGACCTACCTGCGCATTGCTTGCACCCCTTTCCAATAGGTGTGCCGCGACGATCAATATACGAACCTGCCTTGTCAGCAGAGAGAAAATCCCTTCGATCGATTCTCCGTTGGCGATCAGGTTCTGAACACCGCTCAACGCGAGATTGTGGCGGTTTTCGATGATGGAATCCATTACGTTGAAGATGCGATCTTGGCTCGTATCCGCCACCATGAGATCGATGTCGGCAGGTTGCAGATCGCGTCCGTTGGAATAAATCGCCAGTTTCTGGATCTCGCTATCGAGCCGGCGAACGTCGTCGCCGCCGAGATCATTGAACCTACTTATCGCAGCCGCAGATGCACGTACGCCATGAAATTCCAAGCGTCGACGGATCCACTCGCCGCGTTCTCGGCGATCTGGCACTCGATGCGTTTCGACCTCGGCGAAAGACGCCAAGGTCTTCAGTGGTCGGGATGTCATGCGAAGGAGGACATTTTCGACAAAGATGAGATCGTTGGTGATCTGGCCAGCCTCGGCGGCAACCTTGTCGGTAAATGATTCCCAGTCTGGTCTCACACGCTCACCGCGCGTGTCCATCGCTTTCAACATCCCCTTAATGACGACTGCCCTACGATCGGTGAGGAACGGGGAAATCAGCGCCGCCGCGAATGCTTCAGCCATGCGGACGTTTGGCCCCTCGAAAACGGTCACGTTAGGGGCGCGCAAATCTGGAGGTCCGAGCGCGTTGAGATGCGCCTCCAGCGAATTGGCGATGGTGAACTCATCGTCACCGTGTATCAGCCTGATCATGGGAATCCAGAATAATCCAATCCGACGAGCTCGTATCTGCGAGTCTCACTTGCCGAAGAGATGAAATCCGCTTTGATCTCAATTTCTATAATCGAATCTTACCCATCACGCGAATTTGAACCGTCACCACCTTATGTCCACAGCCATCATCGGCCTCGCCGCTTCAGGTAAAACCACGATATTCAACGCGTTGACGCGCGGATCGGTAGACAAGGGTTCGTACGGCGCTGCCAAATCTGTCAACATCGGCGTCGGAGCGAAACCTGACGCTCGACTGGACTATCTCGATACCGCATTCAAAGCTCGAAGCAAGGTGCGCGCCGAGATGACGTTCTGGGATATGCCCGTCGACTATACGTCGGGTGCGATATTGCCTCGCGAAACCGTCAATTCGCTGCAAAAATCCCGTGCGTTGCTGGCGGTTGTCAGGAAATTCGAAGACCCTGCAACTCCGCATCCCGATGGATCGATCGATTGGCTGCGCGATCTTGGAAAGCTGATATTCGAGATACTTTTCGCGGACATCGCGCTTGTTGATCGGCGTATCGAACGCGTTGAATCAGGCTTCAAAGCCATGAAATCTTCCGAACGAGTTCAAGCGCTGGCCAATATCGAAGCACTCAAACATGTCCAGAGCAGTTTGGAAGGCGGAACACCAATCAGGTCGATGCAGTTGGACGAGGCCGAAGCTCGAGTCATTTCCAATACCTTGGTGCTCAGCGCGTTGCCGTTGGTAGTCGCAGTGAATGTCGGCGAGGATGAAATCGGTATGGATGCCGTTGAATTGAAATCAGAAGCGGTTCACAATCTGGGAGGATCGGTGATCGATCCAGAAACCCAATTAGTGCCCATATGTGGAACCATCGAGGAAGAATTGCGCGGCATGAGCGACGACGAAGCTACGGAGCTTCGCATGGATCTCGGCATCGAACGTGACGACAGTGAAGCGCTAATGGACGCATCTCTAAGATGCCTGAACACGCAAACCTTCTACACCGCTTCCGATCGCGAGGTGCGAGCGTGGCACTTCCCTGCCGGAGCATCCGCTCCTAAGGCAGCTGGCTTGGTGCATTCCGACATGGAACGCGGGTTCATACGCGCTGAAGTGGTGGCATACGAGGACTTCCTGCGCTGCGGTAACATGTTGGAAGCGCGCAAACAGGGATTGTTGCGGCAAGAAGGTAAGAGTTACGCCTTTGCAGACGGGGACATGGCGAACTTCTTGTTCTCGGTTTAGTTTCGTGTTTGATCCGACGTCTCGGGAATCAAATCGTTAACAACGAAAGGCATACGCAATGGCTCGCTCTCTCTTCATCGTCCGACTTGTGCAACCCTTCCCCGGTCTCGAAGGTTACGACGCGATGCTGTCGAACTACTGGGCAGCGGTCAAGGCTCAGTTAGATCGCCAAGCTATGACGTCTGGTGCTATCAGGCGTGTGTTCATCGAAACAGTTACCGGGCGAGGCGAAGATGCCATGGTTCAGCTGCAGCAGATGAATCCGCAAGCAAGCACCGTGGTACGAGGATTAGCTGCGGCCGGCGCGGTAGTCGAGGAGTTTGAAGATGCCGAACTGCTAGCGGAGTTGATAGATTGGGGTCAGTGTGCTTCGCAGAACCTAGTATCCGCCAAGGTGCGAGAAACCGTGCAGTCCGGGCAGGTCGAGGCTGCCGGTGCTCGGGATGAGTATCTCCAGAAACGATTGAACGACGCGATCGGCGACGACGATGCAGCTGTGGTGTTTGCGGTATCGGAACAATTGCCGATACCCGATCGGATAGAACGATTCATCGTGTCGCCGCCCGAACTCGACCAACTTGAGCGTTGGCTTCGTGCGAAGATGGAAGAGGCGCGCCGCGAGATGATGGAACGCGCCGAAATGCAATCTCGTCAAGCGCCGAATGCTGGTTCCTCCGGCGGTCAACCATCATCGGGTAGCCTCTGGACGCCTCCTTGATCTGCGGCCCTGCGACGCGTGGGGAGGCGCGCAGCTATCAACATGTCAATCTCTCCCATTGGTCGATCAACCCTCGATGAGGTGTCAACCGCAACCGAGGAATTGGACGCGCCGATTGCGCTTTACGTCCACATTCCGTTCTGCCTTTCGAAGTGCAACTATTGTGACTTCAACACCTACGAAGGCATCGAGAGCTTGATGCCTCCGTTCGTCGATGCGTTATCCACCGAGATCGAACTGTGGGGAAAGCGTCTGGACGGGCCGGATGTGGTGACGATCTTCTTCGGTGGCGGAACCCCTTCGTACTTGCCGAGCGAATCGATTACGCGGCTCTTTGACCGTATCGACCGTTCGATGCAGATCGTGTCCGATGCGGAAATCACTTTGGAAGCGAATCCGGACGACGTTGATCGCGTCAAATCGAATGGATGGCTCGATGCTGGTTTCAACCGCATTAGCATCGGAGTCCAATCATTCCAAGACCCGATACTCGCCGCGTTGTCGCGAAGGCACACTTCGGATGATGCCGCCCGCGCGGTCAAGTCAGCGCGCGGTGCGGGGTTCGACAACATCAGCATCGACTTGATGTTCGGACTGCCGAATCAATCGATCGCGGTCTGGGAAAACACTTTGCAACGGGCGATCGATCTTGGCACAGAGCATCTTTCACTGTACGGTCTGCAAGTCGAACTTGGCACTCCGTTGCATCGTGATGTTCAACGCGGAACCGTGCGAACGCCGAGCGATGATCTGGCGGCCGACATGTACGAGTTGGCCATGGATTTACTTGGTGATGCCGGATACGAACACTACGAGATATCGAACTGGGCAAAACCGGGTTATCGGTCGCAACACAACTTAGCATATTGGCTCAACAAACCATACCTCGGTGTTGGGCCTGGTGCCCATTCTTCGATGTTCGGCAAACGGTTCGCAAACATGAAATCGCCGCGACGATACATCGAAAGGGTGGGTGAGGCATCATGCGAGGATGATGTCAGGCCGTTCGCCATCGTTGAGGGTGAATCCGCCATTGACTTTGTGGAGATCACATCGCCCTCCATGGCGATGTCGGAAACGATGATGCTGGGCATGCGGTTAGCCGAAGGCGTGTCGGATGCAGGTTTTCATAACAGCTTCGGGGCGGCGTTGCGGACTCAATACCGAACCGAAATCGATGAGTTGACCAAAGCTGGTTTGATCGAACACGCCGGCGACAGAATCAGGCTCACTCGCCGAGGACGATTGTTGGGCAATAGTGTCTTTGAGCAATTCATACTGGATTCCGACGAAGTTTGATCATGCCATGAATATCGGTAATTCGGACGTATCCGATCCAGGCGCAATCGATTTCCCCGAACACCTCGACGAAGCTGTCGAAATCTGGGATGAGATCGCTGGTTGGTGGGATGACAAAATCGGCGACGGGAATACCGCGCAGGACTATCTGATCGAGCCGACGCAGGAGCGACTGTTGGATCTGCACCCGGGCGAAAGAGTACTGGATATCGCTTGCGGCGCCGGGCGGTTCACCCGACGAATGGCGGATCGCGGCGCGAATATTGTCGCTTTTGACCACTCGCGCGTGTTCATCGAAATAGCGAAGCAACGTTCAATTGGATATGAAGACCGTATCGATTACCAAGTTTCTAATGCCGCAGACATCGAGGAAATGACGGCATTCACCCATGCGCCTTTCGATGCCGCGGTTTGCACCATGGGATTGATGGACATGGCGGTTATCTCGCCGTTGGCACGATCCCTGGCGCGCTTGGTGAAGCCAGGCGGGAGGTTCGTGTTCAGCGTCCTTCATCCCGTTTTCAACTCGGACGGCACTCGCAACACATTGGAACGCGAATTCACAGCCGATGGCGTTGAAGAACGTTTCGCCGTTTGGGTGCCCGACTATTTGCGCACGCGACCGTACCTCGGGATCGGCATATCGGGGCAACCAATGCCTCACCGTTATTTCCATCGACCGATAAGTGAACTTCTTCGGGTCTTCCTAGATTGTGGTTTTGCGTTGACCGCATTCGAAGAACCGCGCTTCCCGCCAGAAGCCTACTCGGAAGCGAAATCGCCGTTATCTGGTGTGTTCTGGCGAGAGTTCCCCCTCGTTCTTGTAATTCGTCTCGAGCTGCGAACTTGAAGTAGTTTCTGGATCACTCCGCACGTCCACGCGAGCGAAATGACCGATCCCAAGATTCGTTCGATAATCCATACTTATCGACAAATCCGAGGAGTCAAAACCCGCAAGCATCATGTTCGTCGTTGGAACGGCTGGCCACGTAGATCACGGCAAGTCCACGCTCATTGAAAAATTGTCCGGAATCGATCCGGACCGATTGGACGCGGAAAAAGCACGCGGAATGACCATTGAACTCGGGTTCGCGTGGCTCGATTTGGGAGATGTCGGCGTAGTTAGCATTGTCGACGTACCCGGTCACGAGAGATTCGTGAAAACGATGCTCATGGGTGCGGGAGGTTTCGATCTAGCTCTGTTGGTCGTTGCCGGCGATGAAGGGCCAATGCCGCAAACACGCGAACATTTGGCAATCTTAGATCTGCTGGAGGTTAGTGATGGAATCGTCGTGATCACGAAATCGGATATCGCCGATTCTGACTTGATCGAACTTATCGAGATCGAGGTTTCCGAAATGTTGGAAGGCACGTCTCTCGAAGGCTCCCCAATGGTTGCAATCTCGTCCGAAACCGGCGATGGTATCGACCAGCTACGGCAAATGATCGCGGACTTTGTCCAAGCCAAACCGCATCGCGCTAGCAATGGACGGCCTCGATTGTTCATAGATCGTTCGTTCAGCGTTGCGGGTTTCGGCGCCGTTGTGACGGGCACCCTAGATGGCGGAGAATTGACGGTCGGTGACGAAGTAGCACTTCTGCCATCAGGAGAGAACGCTCGAATCCGAGGACTGCAGAGCCACAATTCAGAAATCAAAGTTGCGCTGCCCGGCACCCGCGTCGCGGTCAGCGTTAGTGGAATCTCTCACGCCGAAATCGAACGCGGGGAAGCACTCGTAAAACGGGGGCAGTTCAAGACGACTTCGGTGTTCGACGCATCGTTGAGAGCGATCTCAACGGTCAAACGCTCCATCCAACACAACCACCACGTCACACTTTTCGCAGGCACTTGGGAAGAACCGGCGACCGTCCGGTTGCTCGGAGCGAACCAGTTGACTTCCGGAGAACGCGGTTGGGCGCAGATAAAGATGAACGCGGCGCGCCCGATCGCGAACGGTGACCATTTCGTCTTGCGCGACAGCAACGACACACTTGGTGGTGGGGTCGCGTTGGTGATGGATGCGCCACGTCACCGACGTAACGATCCTGACGTCCTAGAGCACTTACAGATACTGTCTGAAGGTCGATCCGAGGACGTCATTAAGCACTCGCTGAACCGTCTAGGCATCGCTAACGCCGCACAGATCGCGGAAGCGGCGCACATGTCGCGGAACGACGTCGACGATGAACTCGCTGGATTGATCGAGAGCGAGGAGATAACCCGCCTAACCGAGGGCGTTGGATCGCTTCATATTTTGCGATCAGACCTAGCATCTGTACAGCGCCAAGCCATCGACGCCCTAGCTGATTACCATCGTCGTTACCCTCTGCGTCGAGGCATGCCGCGTCAGGAACTAAGAAACCGCCTCGGGATCCCTGCTGTCGGCTTTGACGCGATTGTCCAACAACTGGCAGACGACGATATGATCTTCCAAGATGGTGCGGTGGTGCGCAAATCAGATCACCATATTGGTTTCACCGAAGCGCAACAAGGCGAGGTGGATCGGTTCTTGGGCGTGTTGCGGGAGCATCGTTACTCGCCTCCAGCTTGGAACAAGATCGATGCGGAGCTGTTGGGCGCGCTGGCCGATCGCCGAGACGTCGTCAGCGCTGGACCCGATGTCATATTTGCGGCCGAAGTATACGACGAGATGCTCGACACAGTAATCGATTATTGTCGGTCCAACTCTGAGATCTCGATCAATGACGTCCGCGATCTGCTCGGCACAAGCCGGAAATATTCGCTCGCATTGCTTGAACAGCTCGACCGTGACAATGTGACAATGCGCGTTGGCGACATGAGGAAACTGAGATGACGCCGACCCCGAACAAGCTCACATTGGCGTTGCATCAGCGACCGTTCAAAGTCTCAAACCTGTCATCGCTCTTCAGGTCTTTGCAGGCCGCATTGAGAGAGACAGCCGCGGCTGGAGAACCTGTTGAAAATCTGTTTTCAAGCCAGCAAGGACCGTTTCTTGTCTCCGATCTCGAAAACGGGCCGAATGGCGAGATTTTGCTATCTGTGTGGTTTGCCGATCGTCACAATGCCCCGTTGAACGAACGATCTCGAGAGACATTCGACAAGGCATTAACGGAACTCGAACAAACGATCCTGCTAGGTTCGCAACACACCTTTTGGGGCGCTCCCGCCTACCAAGCGGAGGTGCATGAGGACGATTCGCGTATGTTGCGATTTATTGCAGTGTTGCGGGCGTTCCGCTCCGCAACAATTTCGTACGGCGACAGAGCGATTGTCTTGAGAGACGGGTTGTTTGCGACGGAGCGGCTTTAACAGCGCACTTATCCCAATCCCATCTCTGCCACTTCATCTTCTTCGAATCCGAGAAAGTGGCCGACTTCATGCCACACGGTTTTGCGGACCTCTTCGCGAAGTTCGTCATGAGACCGTATCGCGTCCTCGATGGGGCGTTGGTAGATCGTTATCTTGGATGGCAACGACGCGGTGTGCGAGCCGCCGTCTGCCAGCGAAACCCCTTCGGACAGCCCATAAAGTGTCTCGTCAGGTTCGAGGCCAAGTTCGACGAGTTTGGCGAACGTAGGTTCCTGTTCGACGACTATGTCGACATTCTCGATTTGCAGTCGCTCGTAAAACTCGGGAGCGAGCTGCTCGAGCGCATCGAGAACGATTCCATCGAACTCTTCGGGCGATACTCGATATGTCATCCCGGAATTTCGGCAACCATTAGGAAGACACCTCTTCCCTGATCGCCTTCAGTGCATCAACGTTGGGTTTGTCGGGGCCGTCTTTCTCGAAACCCGGCACTTCCAAATAGAACGGCACATCTGCGAATGCAGGATGGGAGAGGATGTTCACGAACCCATCTCGACCGATTAGTCCTTCACCGATATTGTCGTGTCGGTCTACGGAAGACCCGCGCTCGCGCATCGAATCGTTGGCGTGGACGCTGCGTAGCCGGTCGAGACCAATCTCGCGATCGAACTCTTCCATGGTTTCATCGAGACCATCCTTGGAGACGATGTTGTAACCGGATGCCCAGACGTGTTGCGTGTCGAAGCAAGTCGCCACTCGTGGATTGTCGATGGCTTTGATGAGACGCCCCAATTCCTCAAATTTCGACCCGATGTGGTCACCAGAGCCAGCCGATGTCTCCAACATCAGCAATGCGTCGCCGGGTGCTGCGTCGAGCACGATATTGACACCTTCTACGAACTGCTGGAAAACGGCTTCCAACCCAGCGCCACGGTGGCTTGCCGGGTGAAACACCAATCCCAATGCCCCTAGACGCTCGGTTTGGGTTAATTCTTCGGCGAGAGAAGTACGGCTCTTTTCGACGAGTTCGGGATTCGGGGATCCGAGAGCGGTTAGGTATTTCGCGTGAACGATCGTGGGGCCAAGACCGCTCTCCGCCATCTTTTCGCGGTAGTTTTGGAGCGGCTTGTCTTTGATGGCTGTTACTCGCCACATACGCGGCGACGCGGCGAAGATTTGCATGCACTCGGCGCCGATGTCTATTGCGCGGTCAATGGCCTTGTCGACACCGCCGTTGGTTGATACATGTGCACCGATAAACATTCAAACACCGTCCGTCCGAGTTGGTCGCGACTGCCCTGAGGCAGGGCACTTAGTTAGTGAAAGTGTAAAACCGCGTTGGAAACGCGATAACGCTATCAACTCGTACGACGGCGGAGTCGAGGCAACATTCGGGTGAATCGTCTGAGCGCACCCTCATCCCACGAAACCAGGACTTGAGCTGCTACGAAGATCGATGAGTAGGTACCGATGATGACACCCAACAATAGGACGATGAGGAAGTCTCGGAGGCTTTGGCCACCGAACAGCAGCATCGCAAGAATCACGGTCGTAGTCGTGAGGCTCGTGCCCAACGACCGGATTATCGACTCTCTGATCGAAGAGTTGACGGTGACGCGGAAATCCCTCGAAGGTACCAGCAATACGTTTTCGCGCACACGGTCAAAAATAACGATGGTGTCGTTGACCGAGTAACCGATAACCGTCAGAACTCCGACGATGAAGATGGCATTCACTTGGACGCTCAGGACGACGCCAAGAACGGCAAAAAGCCCTAGGACGATCAGTACGTCGTGGAGTAACGCGATCACAGCCGAAATTGCGTAACGGTACGAACCGGGAACCGTTCTGAAGGCGTACATGATGTACAGCATCACGAACACTGCCGCGACAACGACCGCGGTGATGGCGTTGCGCACCGTACCCTCAGCCACCGATGCCCCGACCGTAACCGTCTCAAGGGTTGTCGGTTCGGTACCCGTGAGAGCCGTCAATTCAGCGTCGATGACATTCTTGCCTTCATTGCCCAAATCGTTGGTCCGGACCAGGTACTGTCCTTCGCCGAGATTTTGAACTATGGCTTCGGGATGCCCGGACGCGACGAGCGCGTCGTTCACGGCGTCTGATCCCGGGTCCTCGCCAGAAAAGTCGTACGTTGTGCTAGTTCCGGAGACGAAGTCGATGCCCAAGTTGAGCCCTGGCGTGAATAGCAGCACGACTGAGATCACGGCTAAGACCGCCGAGATCGGGAGGAATATCTTGCGCAGTGCTACAAAATCCATCGTTGTTTTCCGAGCCCTTTAGGACTGCGCCCCCGGGTCCGCTACCGGCACGAATGCGCCCGTAGCTTTGCCGACAGCAGTCCGCGCAATGAGTCGCAACATGAGCCTGCTCGCGAAGAAGGCCGTGAACATGCTCAGCAGCACGCCGATCCCTAGCGTCAAGGCAAATCCCTGCATGATGCTGGTGCTAAATCGGTCGCCAAACCAGAACAGCACCACCGCGGTGATAATCGTCGAGATGTTGCCGTCTCGAATCGAAGGCCACGCGCGCTCGAAGCCAGTATTCAGAGCGGCCAAGAGATCTCGCCCCGCCCGTAACTCTTCCTTCGCACGTTCCGCAATGAGGACATTCGCATCTACCGCAAATCCGAGCGACAAGATAATGGCGGCCGCACCGGACAGCGTCATTGTCACCGGCACAAGCTTAAAGATCGCAAGCAACATGACGAGGTAGGATGCCAACGAGATACTCGCCACAATGCCCGGCACCTTGTAGTACGAGATCATGAAGATCACCAGCAACACCATGCCGATACCGCCAGCCACGAGACTTCGCTGCAGCGATTCGGCACCCAAGATGGCGTCGACGCTTCGTTCCTCGGACAGCTCCAATTCCGCCGGCAATGCGCCAGAGCGAAGCTGGATCGCTAAAGTTCTCACTCGTTCGGCGGTGAAATCTCCGCCAGAGATGATCGCACGACCGTCGGCGATGCCTTGTCCACCTTGCGTGTTAACGGTCGGCGCCACTAGCTCTACATTGTCGAGGTAGATCGCCAATACGTCGCGGTTTCTCGCAACCCGGCCAGTAACTTCAAAGAAGGCTTCGCGACCAGATTCGTTGAATACGATCGTCACCACTGGCGCAGGAGGCGTGCCTTCAATCGACGGGAAAGCGTCCTCGAGGTCGTCAGCCGATATGTTGGTCGCCTGTTCGGTGAAATAGAGCGGTGACGAGCATCTCAGCAGCAGCCACTCCGTGCCAGATAAGCCGTCCGGCGGCCACTCTTCGACCGGCACGTCGTTTGGCGGCACTATCGGCCCGCATTGGCGCTCTCTGAACTCGAGCTGAGCGGTCGATCCGATCAAGGCCTTGGCTTCTTGAACACCACCAGAGACGGTCCATTGCAAGACGCTACCCGGGGTGCGCAACGATGCGAAGTTACCAACATCGGCGAGTTGCCGTGTCAGATTCTCGACGTCGGAGGGGAGGATGTTGCCCTCGTCATCAACGGTTCGTTCTTGCAACCGGCCCGTATATTCGGCCTCGAAGTAGATGGCGTCAGCTTGGCGGAACCCGCCGCCTTCGTCGGTCAGGAACAGAAGCGTGTCGGTTCCATCACTCACCGCGACATCCGAAAAACCAGATGCTTCGAATGCGGCTTGGACGTCTTCTCTTGTAGGCGCAACGCGGATGGGGTCTGGGAGTTGAGTCGTCTCGTCTTCGGTTCCAGGGTCGGCCGCGTCTTCGTCATCGACGTGTTCACCTTCCGCATCGGTTTCAGCGTCGGCATCGCCGTCGTCGCCCTCAGCGTGTGAATCGGCATCCGTGTCGGCATCGGTGTCAAGTTGTTCCTCGACCTCGGGAACAACGATTTCGTACTCGAACGTGGCCCGTATTGTGGTCGGAAACTTTTCTTGGAACTGGGTTCGCCACACATCTGCGTCGCGACCGTCGAAATCGTCGAACGTGACGATCAATGAGCCGTCTTCGTTTTCGAAAATATCGACGCCTTGTTTCGCAAGTTCGGCCGTGAAGAAATCTTCGATGTTTTCGATCGTTACGTCGCTGCCGTCGAGAGCCAAGTTCAACGATGATTCGCTCTGTCCGGGCAGCTGTATGAGGATGCGATTCGGTGGATTGCCGAGTACTTGGACGGTTGGTTCGCTAACACCGAATGCGTTTACGCGGCGTTCGATGATGGTTCGGATGGCCTCTACGTCTTCCGCGGTCGGTGCCTCGCCGTCTTCCGCGACGATGTCGTAGACGAGGTGCGTGCCGCCCTGCAGGTCGAGCCCTAAACTGAGACCTAGAAACGCGTCGTCGTTGCCGCGATCGAATTCGAAGTTGACGACACTAAAATTGATGCGAGGAATCGCAATGACAACGGCGGCGATGATAACGAGCGCCGCTACGAAGACTAGACCTCTTAGATCACGAGCCACTTGTCATCAACCGAAATAGCACAGATCCAGCCGTACTGGCGCATGGTCCCGCGCTATGCGGTCATTTTGCGGGTCGCTGTCCACTGTGAATGTAGTCTGTCCGTGAGCCCTGACAATCGTCTAGGCGTTAGTCACAAAAATGACTTCGATACAACTCGGTGAATCGAAGCCTCAAACACCAAAGTATAGCATCGAGGCCTCGTCATCCTCCCTGCGCTGCCGCACCATTCATTCCCGCGTTTAACCCGTACCTGGGCTGTCCTCAACTGAGTTTCGATCCCGTTCTTGAAGGTCGTAAGCCAATTCGGACATCGAATGACCGGGCGTAACCTCGCTCAGCTTCGCTTTGGCTACGAGAAGTTCAGGTGGTTCATCGCGGTCATGGTGGTGATCCCCGTCCGCGACATGTGCTTCGATGTTGTAGTCGACATCGTGAAGGTGCGTTTCACCGTCATCAGGCTCTTCCCCAACCTCACGTAGTCGTTCGTGTTCGAGGAGATGGTCCATGAACATGATGCCGTTCAAGTGGTCGATTTCGTGCTCAAGCGCTTGGGCTAGCAATTCTTCAGCAGAGACTCGCCATTTCGAACCGTCCTGATCGAGAGCCCGTGCGGTTATGCTGACAGACCTCGTGACGAGCCCGACGTATCCGGGTAATGAAAGGCAACCCTCGTCGATCTCGCGTTGGCCTTGTTGTTTAACGATTTCGGGGTTGACTAGCCAATAGGGATCTTCCTCAGGCAGGTGTATTGCGATCACGCGTTTAAGGACACCGACTTGGTTGGCTGCTAATCCGACGCCATCGGCATCGATGAGGGTTTCGACCATGTCGGTTGCCAGCTTGCGGACATCGTCATCGATCCGTCGGACGACGCGGCATTTGCGCCGTAGAATCGGGTCTGGGAATTTGCGGATTTCTCGGATAGTCATCGCGTGTAGGAAATTCTAACCTTGGGCGCGAGGGTTGGTGATGCTCGGGGCATCGGTGATTTGGCTGGCAGGGGTGGTTCGCGAACCACCCCTACCTACGGATCGGATCGAGAAAGCGGCGACGGTTGTTGCGGTGATTTTCGTGCATCCCCTGCGTGTTGCGCTTCGCTTGCACGCATCCCCTTCGCTCGGCGAAGGGGAGTCAGTTCATTTCGATGGGGTCGATGTCGGTGGTCCAACCTGGGCCTAGGGGGACCTGGTCTAGGATTTGCGTTAGGTCTTGGCCCTTTAGGAGGATTTGCCAGCGGTAGCGTCCGGCTAGGCGTGCGGGGAATGATGGCGAGGGACCGGCAACCTCAATGTTTGATGAGGGATCGTTCTCAACGTGTTGGTCGATGCGGGTGCGGACACTGCGTGCTTCCATCTCAGCGTCTTGATTGTCGAATGCGCCGTAGGAGATTTTTGCGTACCCAGTGAACGGTGGCAAGAGGTATCGTCTCCTAGTTTCGATCTCTTGGCTAAAAAAGCCTTCGAAGTCTTGATTGGCGGCGGCGGCGATGGCGAAGTGGTCGGGTTGGAAAGTCTGGATGATGGCGACACCGGGGGTGTCGGCCCGCCCTGCTCTACCGGTGACTTGGGAAAGTATCTGGAATGTGCGTTCGGCGGATCTGAAGCTCGGAATGGCTAGGCCAATGTCGGCGGCGATGACACCGACGAGGGATACGGTGGGGATGTCTAATCCTTTGGCGACCATCTGAGTGCCGATAAGAATATGGTTGCCGTCGCTCTGGAACTCGTTGAGCAATTTGGAGTGCTCTGCAGCGTTGCGGGCGGTATCGGAATCCCATCTGAGAATTGGCGTATTTGGGAAGAATCCGCGAACCGCCTCTTCGACGCCTTCGGTTCCTGCGGCTCGGCGAGCGACGCCGGTACCGCCACAGTTACGGCATTGCCGCGCTGCACCGATTGAGTAACTGCAGTAGTGGCATTGGAGCCGGCTTCCTACTCCGCTGCGGGGGCTCCGATGTAACGTCAGTGGAGTTTGACAGTTAGGGCAGGTTCGGATGGTGCCGCACGAAACGCATTGGACGAACGATGCGCTGCCTCGTCGGTTGATGAAGAGGATCGATTTCTCGCCGCGATCGACGTTGGCTCTCAAGGCATTTAACAGAGGTCTGCTGAGCATTTCGCGGTGACCATCTTGAAGTTCGATCCGCATGTCCACGATTTGAGATTCTGCGTAACCGGCATTTGGGATGCTTGGGCCGTTTGGACGTGCTGCCGACTGCACCGTGCGGATAGCTTCGTTGATGCGACGTGGGAGCCGCAGCAGGGTAACGCAGTCGGGTGCACTGGCGTCGATTGCGCGCCGATAGGTGCCGATGTCCGGTGTTGCGCTGCCGAGGACTAACGTTGCGCCGGACTCTGTGCACAGTCTTTCGGCGACATTGCGGGCGTGATACCTGGGGGCGCGGTCGCTCTGCTTGAAGGTCCACTCGTGCTCCTCATCGATTACGACTAAACCCAAGTTGTCGACGGGTGCGAAGATGCTCGAACGGGAACCGATGACGACGCTGTAGCGTCCTGATTTGGTCTGATGCCACTGGTCGAAGCGCTGGCCGATGGATAGTCCGGAGTGTTGAAGGGCAATCTCGCCGGGAAATCTGCTGGCGAAACGCTGCAACGTCTGCGGCGTCATGGCGATTTCCGGCACCATGATGATCGCGCGGCGCCCGACTTCGATGCATTTTTCGACGGCGCGGAGATATACCTCGGTCTTGCCGCTGCCCGTAACTCCGAAAAGCAGGAATTCGCCTGTGGTGCAGGTTTCGATGCTTTCGGAGATTGCGTCAGCGGCGGCGCGCTGTTCAGGTGTTAGGTCATGAATGATGGCGTCTTGGACCGCATAGTCGGCGAGCGGGTCGCGTTCTACTTGCACCTGTTCTACTTGTACGACTTCGTCGTCGAGTACGGCTTTAACGGTGTGAGCCCCGAACTCTCTCGTCAACTCGGCACGCGGGATCGCGTGGGCGATCGACGCCAGGTGCCGAACTAGGTCCGCTCTACGGTGGGCGCGCCTCTTGAGATATTTCTCGATTATCTCGTCGGCACCGTGTTCGTTATCAGCGAGCGCGATGTGGGATTTGAAAACTGCATTCGCCCGCGGTCGTTCCCATGTCGATTCTTCCACTGCGATTCCGGCCCTAACCAAGGCGTCGAGGTTTCGCTCGTTGGATCTGCCGATTTTCCTAACTAAGCGATCGCGACGAACACGGCCTTGAGTAGGAATATCGTTGAGAACGGTGTGTTGGTCGGCGGAAATTGAGATGCCGGTTAGGAGTTGATCGACGCGGCTTGCCAGTTCGCTTCTGGACACCCAGATGTGGAGTTGCTGATTGGCGCCGGGTGGGAGCATTGCGACGCACGCACGAAAGATGTTGGTTCGATAGTGGTCTGCGATCCAGAGCGCGGTGTCGAGGAGGTGTTGCGAGATAAAAGGGCCGTCTTCGACGACGCTATCGATTGAGCGCGGGTTCTCGGTTGTGGTGGTCTCGGCGACTGACGTTGCGATGCCTTGAATCGGGCGATAACCGAACGGAACCCACACGAGATCGCCCGGTTGCACGGTGGTGCCTTTGGGCACGGAGTACGTGTACGTCCGGCGGCGGTCTCGATCTGAGAAGTCAACTGCGACTTCGGCGAACATGGTTTGATGCGTCCTCAACGGCGCGAATATGGGGAACACAAGCCGACGCGTTGTGGCACATACCCGCGTAACACAAAGGTTAGTTGTCCCGACGGAGTCGAACGTCGGTCAGATCGACAACAAGCAAGCGACGCGGTGGATGTCAGCGTCGTTCCTTGATGCGGGCGTGGCGACCAGTAAGGCCTCGGAGGTAGTAAAGGCGGGAGCGGCGGACCTTGCCGCGGCGGGTTACCTTGACGGATTCGAGTGTCGGGCTGTGGAACGGAACGATGCGTTCGACGCCAATTCCGTAAGACACGCGCCGAACTTTGAAGGTGGAACCGGGATTGGGCACCTTACTGTCACGGTATCGACCAACGATGACGTTGCCCTGGAAGGCTTGGACACGCTCGCGGTCGCCTTCACGGATAACCATGTTGACGGTGACGGTATCGCCCGGCTGAAAGTCGTCGATCTGCGCCGTTGGGCGGGTCTTCAGCATCTCAGTCGGATTCATGACGTTACGATTCCTGCGGCGGCGGTGTACTGGACTGGGTGTAGCGGCGCATCCCAATCCGAACGAGTCGGAGTGCACGGGCTTACGCGCCAAACAATCAAGTATATTTCAACCCCGATGCGGCTATCGACGGTCGTCCGAGGTTACTGTTCTGTCAACTTGGCAAGTTCTTCGCCGCGCTCGTACGCGGCGAGGACGGCGTCGATAGATGCCTTGCGAAAACCACCCAGCTCCATTGCATGTAACGCGGCCGCGGTGGTTCCACCTGGTGAAGTGACCATGTTGCGGAGTTCTGCGGGGTGTTTGCCAGTTTCCTTGGCGAGCGCGGCACTGCCCAACACCATCTGGATGGCTAAGGCTCGGGCGTCGGTGTTGGTCATTCCGAGTTGAACGGCACCGTCGACGAGCGCCTCGATGAAGACAAAGACGTACGCGGGGCCGCTGGCGCTGAGTGCGGTTGCGATGTCGACGAGTTTTTCGTCGTCAAAGTAGACCTGTTCGCCGAATGATTCGAGCATTTTGGCGGCGAATTCGCGCATTTCGGACGAGACGGCTGGAGACGCTATCCACGCGGTGGCGCCAATACCGACTTGGGCAGGTGTGTTGGCCATGATGCGAATTACGCGATCGCATCCAATCTGGTTTACGATCGTCTTGGTTTGGACGCCGGCCATTATCGACATGAAGGTGACTTGGTAGAGGTTTGGTACATAATCGCGGATCTCCCCTGCCACATCACCAAGTTGCTGAGGTTTAACGGCGAGGACAACAAGATTCGCGTCTACCACGGCTTGAATGTTGTTGGCCGCGACTTTGACGTCGTATGTCTCGGCGAGGTAGGATGCGCGTTCAGTTATCGGTTCGCTGACCGTGATATTCACGTCGAGCCCGGCTGACTTCATTCCGGAGATAATGGCCTCGGCCATCACACCGCCGCCGATGAATGAGACGTTCAATTGGGTGCCTCTTGAGTGTTGTTTGACGAAGTCCGTTTCGGCGCAAAAACACGAGATTCAGACGGTGATGATTATACGGTTCGATAGATGCGTCAAATTCGGACGTGATCAAATGAGTGACTATTGAACCGATGCCGCAGGTAGTAGTTGAAGACCTAGTGAAGCATTTTCGAGTGTCGCAGCGTGACACGGGAGTCTGGGGTGCTCTGCGGGGTTTAGCGCGTCGTCGATACGAAACAGTGAGGGCGCTCGACGGAGTTTCGTTTGAGATCGATTCCGGGGAGTTGTTGGGTTACGTCGGGCCGAATGGAGCGGGCAAATCAACGACCGTAAAGGTGATGTCGGGCATCTTGGTGCCGGATTCTGGTCGGTGCGAGATATTGGGTCGGGTCCCGTGGAAGGAACGTAGCCGGCATGTCGGTGACCTTGGCGTGGTGTTCGGACAGCGAACGCAGCTTTGGTGGGATCTCCCTGTGATCGAGTCGTTCGATCTTTTACGGGATATCTATCGGGTGCCAAGGCAGGAATATGTCAAGAATCGCGATGAGTTTGTTGCGGTGATGGACATCGAATCTTGTCTTGACACTCCGGTTCGGCAGTTGAGTTTGGGTCAGCGCATGCGTTGCGATTTGGCGGGGGCGTTGCTACATTCGCCGAAATTGCTGTTCCTTGATGAACCGACTATAGGCATGGATGCAGTTTCGAAGGTAGCGTTTCGGCAGTTCATCAAGCGGTTCAACCAAGAGCGCGGAACGACGGTTATTTTGACGACGCACGATATGGACGACATCGAGGCGATCTGTGATCGGTTGATGATCATCAACAGCGGTAAGTTGCTTTACGACGGTGGCCTGGAAGCGTTGCGCCAGCAGATGGGATTCGAACGATCGCTGGTGGTTGAGATGACGGACGTTGGCACACCGCAGGTGCACCCGGCGGCGCAACTGGCGATGCTGAACGGTCGGCGAGTTCATATCAGGTTCGACCCGAAGCGGATTTCAGCCGCGGCGTTGATATCGGATTTCACTGCTCAAAACGACGTTGAAGACTTGTTCGTGGAGAATCCGCCGATCGAGGAGCTCATCGCTCGCTTCTATGAAGGAAACGGCGTTGGTTAGCTATTGGGCGGTCATCAGCGCGCGGTTTCGAAGTCTGCTGCAGTATCGGTCGGCGGCATTGGCTGGATTGGTGACGCAGATCGTCTGGGGGATGATTCGCGTGATGATTTTTCAGGCTTTCTACAGTTCGACGACTACTGAGCAGCCGATGAGTGGTCGTGACGTTGAGACCTATATCTGGCTGGGTCAGGCTTTTCTTGCGGCGTTGCCTTGGAATATCGATACGGACCTACGGGCGTTGATCCGGTCAGGTGGGATTGGGTACGAGTTGGTCCGACCAGTGGACCTTCATTCGTATTGGATGAGCCGCGCGCTGGCTTGGCGGACGGCACCGATGCTGATGCGATCGATTCCTTTGTTGGTTTTTGCGTCCATCGTGATGGGTATGGCGCCGCCGGCGTCTTTGGCGGCCGGGGCGGCGTTCGTGGTCTCGATGTGTGCGGCGATCGTGTTGAGCAGCGCGATCACGACATTCCTCAATGTGACGATGCTATGGACGATCACGGGCGACGGTATTGCGCAGCTCACTTTCGGATTGGTGTTGATTTTCTCTGGGATGTTGGTGCCGTTGCCGCTGTTTCCGGATTGGACGCAGCCGTTGATCAATGCAATGCCGTTCAGGGGTTTGGTCGACACGCCGTACCGGTTGTATTTGGGACACATTCCGGCATCTGAACTTCCGCAACACCTGGCGCATCAGCTGTTTTGGATCGTGGCGTTTGTGGTTGCGGGACGGATCGCGATGTCTCGTGCGCTGCGGCGAGTCGTGGTGCAGGGAGGTTAAACGTGGCCGATTCGCTGTATGTTTACGGGCGCTTCCTTATGGTGTCGGTGCGCGCTCAGATGCAGTATCGAGCGTCGTTTCTGATGCAGCTTGGCGGGCGATTGATCGTTACCGCGGGGGAGTTTGCGGCGATATTGATCCTGTTCGATAGGTTCGGATCGCTGCAGAACTGGAATGTTTACCAAGTGGCGTTCATCTACGGGATCGTGAACATTTCTTTCGCCGTTGCCGATGCGTTGACTACTGGATTCGACCTGTTTGGGGATATGGTGAAATCGGGCGACTTTGATCGATTGCTACTGCGGCCTAGGTCGACGGCGCTGCAGCTTGCGGGTCAGGAGTTGACGTTGCGGCGGATAAGTCGGTTGACACCTGGGATTGTGGCTTTGATTTGGGCGTCGACGGGATTGGATCTGCATTGGACATTGCCGAGCACCGCGTTGCTGGTGGCATCGGTAATTGGGGGTGCTTCTCTATTTGCCAGTTTGATCGTGTTCCAGGCGACGCTGGCGTTTTGGACCACGGAAACACTCGAGATGATGAACACAATGACGTACGGCGGAGTCGAGACCACACAGTATCCGATCAATATCTACCGGAAGTGGTTCCGAGATTTTTTCACGTTCGGGATTCCTTTGGCAACTGTCAGTTACTTCCCTGCGTTGGCGATTATGGGAGTACCGGATCCGCTTGGAACGCCGATATGGTTCCAATACGTGGCGCCAGTAATCGGTGTCGCTGTTTTGGTGTTGTCGCTGCAGGTCTGGCGCTTCGGTGTGAAGCACTATCTTTCGACGGGCAGCTGATGAGATTTAGGCGATGCCACGTTGTGTGGCTAAAGCAACGCCGAGTTTGATGGCCTCGACCATGCTGGTGGATTGGGCGAGGTTCTTTCCTGCGATGTCGAACGCGGTGCCGTGGTCGACGGATGTTCGGATGAAAGGGATGCCAAGGTTCACGGAGACCGATTCTTCGAAACCGTGGACTTTGATGGGGATGTGGCCTTGGTCGTGGTACATGACAACGACTACGTCGTACATCCCATCAATTGCTTGATTGAAAACTGAATCGGCGGGGTGCGGTCCGGTGGCATTGATGCCTTCTAATCGCGCGAGGTCGATCGCTGGGGAAATTTCGGTCGCTTCCGTGTCGCCGATTAGACCATTGTCGCTGGCATGTGGATTCAACGCGGCAACGGCGATTCGCGGGTTGCGGAAGCCCCAGCGTTTGAAGTGCTCGTCGGTGATACGCACAGCCCTCACGATGTTTTCTGTCGTGACGAACGCACAGGCTTCGGGAAGTGATTTGTGTGTTGACAAATGCATACATCGCAAGATGCCGCTGACGAGCATTGTGTAGACGGTTGAACTATCGGTGAGGCGTTTAAAGACCTCTTGATGTCCGAGGTCGACGGCGCCTGACATTTGCCACGATTCTTTGTTCACCGGGGCGGTCACCATCGCATCGATGTCGCCGGCAAGGCACAACTTCGCTGCGGTTTCGACCCAGAGGTGGGACGCACGGCCGGAGTCGGCGGAGTGTTCACCCTGTGGGAACTCGACATCTTCGTAATCTCCGACGCTTAGTACTGAGATCACATCGGTGCGCCCCGGGGTTTCTTCAGGCACGTCGATGCACTCGATTGGGAGGTCGATACCGGTACCAGCGGTCGCCTGACCAACGGCCTGTTCGGTGCCGACCACGAACATGCGCGCAGATTCGTTGACGGCAGGGTCGGCGAGCGCTTTGACAACGACCTCGGGCCCGATGCCGGAGGGGTCGCCCAATGTGAGGGCCAACAAGGGTTTCGTGGATTCGTTCACTAGTCGGCGGCCCTCAGCAAGTTTTGACGAGATGTACTCGAGTTAAGTTTGGATCAGCACTTGCTGTAGCCGCACGAGTAGCACTTCATGCAACCCTCTTCGAACGCCATGTTCGGAGCGAAACATTCTGGGCAACTCTCCGCGAACGGCGCGCTGTTGGCAGCGCTTGGTGCAACCTGCGGCATGCCGACTTCGTCGGATCTCGGCGGATTGAGCAAGGCGATCTGGCTGGAATCGACGCCACTGGACATGATTCCCTGCGGTGGCGAAAAGGCATGCTCTTGCAGCACTTGTGCGATGGCATCGGGAACCGAGTAGATGTGTTGTCCGCCAACGACTATTGGGTTGTCGACGATGTATCGGAGTTGGTCCGCGACATCATTGGGCGATACTCCGGAGCGGAGCGATAGCGAGATCATGCGCGAGAGTGCCTCCGCCATCGCGCTGTCGTTGCCACCGGCCTTGCCGTGATTGGTGAAGACCTCGAACACGTGACCATCGCTCGTGAATGACAACGTGATGTAGATCTTCCCGCGTCCGGTCGCAACCTGCATAGTCTTTGATTCGAGCACCGCGGGACGGGGCATGCGATTGACGTATTTGACCACGCCGTTTTCGATCGATGCTTCACCATTCTCAGAATTGCCGAAACTGTCTGCGTTTGCGTTTGCGCTAGTTCCTGCGGTCAGAACCTCTTTTTCTCGACTACCCGCGCGATATACGGTGATGCCTTTGCAACGCGTCTGCCATGCCAACATGTAGGCTTCCTCGACATCACCTTTGGTTGCTTCGTTGGGGAAGTTAATGGTCTTGGAGATCCCGGCGTCGACGCTTTCTTGGAACGCCGCTTGCATCAGAACGTGATCTCTAGGTGAGATGTCGGATGCGACATGGAAGAGGTCCTTCACATCGTCATCAACGTCGAGGCGATCCTGCAACGAATCTCCGTCGGATAGCGCGTCCAAAAGGTCGCGACTGTAGCAACCGCGTTCTCTGACTACTCGTTCAAAATTTGAATCGGCATAGATAAGAGTAGTGTCGCCGCCAAGAATGTTGTGCTTGCGGTAGGCGAGCGAGAAAATCGGTTCGATGCCGCTTGAACAACCGGCGATCATCGAGATCGTGCCGGTCGGCGCAACGGTCAATCGGCAAGCGTTGCGAACACGCGGGTGCGATACGCCGTTTTCGTGCCATGCGCCGTAAGGTCCGCGCACCTCAGCGAGTTCTGCCGAAGCAATATCGGCTTGCTCCATGATGTGTCGCATCACATCTCGACCGATCGCAACGGCCTCAGGCGAGTCGTACGGGATGCCCAAGCTGACGAGCATGTCAGCGAATCCCATGACGCCCAAACCAATCTTGCGGGTTTGCAGGTTCATTGCCCTGATCTCGGGAATCGCGTACTCGTTGACGTCTATGGTGTTGTCAAGGAAATGGACTGCCAGTTTGACGGATTGACCTAGGCGGTCCCAATCGATGCCAGGCAGTTTCCGCAGGGCATGGGCTTGGATGCCGGCGTATTCGGGACGCAGCAGATCGAGTTGCGCTGGGCTACGTTCGATAATCCCTTGGGCAAGTTGGCCAATAACGAACCTGGCTAAGTTGATCGAACCCAAGTTGCAGGATTCGTAAGGCAGCAATGGTTGCTCGCCGCAGGGATTCGTAGAAGTTATCAATCCGATGTCTTTAACCGGGCTGTTGCGGTTAACTTCGTCAAGGAAGATCATTCCCGGTTCGCCGTTTCGCCATGCGCCGTCGATTATCTTGTCGAACACGTCGCGGGCATTCAGACGGTCCACTTCTGCCAATTCGCTGTATGGATCTGCGGGGTTTTCGCGGAAATAAAGCGAGTAGTCGGTGCCGTCGGCTACGGCGCGCATGAATTCGTCGGATGCGCCGACGGAGATGTTGAAGTTGTGGATGTCTCCCTCTGTGCTCTTGCAAGAAATGAACTCGAGGATGTCAGGGTGATGGACGTCCATCACTGCCATGTTGGCGCCGTCGCGTTTACCGCCCTGCGTGACGAGCTTCGAGGTCGCTGAGAGATATCGCAAAGTCTCAACTGGCCCACATGCTTTGCCATGGGTCGTGGAGATTGAAAATCCTTTGGGTCGTAGTTCGGACAGCGAGAATCCAGTGCCCCCGCCGAACTTCTGCACCATCGCTTGATCATGGGATGCCCGAGTGATGCCTTCCATCGTGTCCTTCAATGGCAACACGAAACAGGCAGATAGCGTTCCTTGGCCCGTGCCCGCATTCATCATTGTGGGCGAATTGGGCAGAAAATCCAAGCTTGCCATCAACTCATAGAACCGATCTGCGATCTGATCTACCCGGTCCGGGGTTGCGCCGTAAAGCGTGTCGCCTTTCGCGACCGCGTAAGCGACCCGTCGGAACATGCCCTGAGCATCTTCAACGATACTGCCTTTTTTGTCGCGGAGCAAATATCGCTTCTCAAGAATGACCTTCGCGTTTTCGGAGATCTCCGTTGGCGAGAATCCGTCATCAGCGACATCGAGGATCCATTTGCTAGCTGTAATTTGAGCCATTTCCATTCACCAATTTGTCACGTTTCGTCAAACAACCTAATAGTTCAATAATTCTCAAAAAATTCAGTTGCGGCGAGCCGGCGAGCCGTTGCCTAGGGAAGTAAGGCTGGGCAACAAGGCACCTTGCAGTTGAGCCTCCTGCGACTCTGTCTGTTCGAGATTGCTCACTTCGGCGGTAAAACGATCGACATCGTCGAAGTCCTTGTAAACGGATGCAAAACGCATGTACGCCACATGGTCGAGCGACATGAGTCGGTTGAGCACCATCTGACCAATAACGCCAGATTCGATGCGCTCCCGCCCGCTGCCAAAGGCTCGTTCATGGATGTCGTCCACAATCTCCTCGATGGCTCCAACCGGCAAATAGCGCTTGGCGCAGGCGATCTCGATGCTCCGCGTGAGCTTAGCATCAGAAAACTGCTCCAACTTGCCGCTTCGTTTCTCAACCATCAGCTTTGTATTGTACACACGTTCTAGCGTTGTGAATCGAAACGAGCAGTCGTTACATTCACGCCGACGTCGAACCGACTCGTCCCTCACCCGAGTTTCGATCACTCTCGTGTCCGGATGTCTGCAGTTTGGGCAATGCATCGTAGATGTGCTTCACGTCTTCGTTGGAAGCCTCTCCATTGTGTTTTACCAACTCGCCAACACTATATCTAGTGCTCGTAGCGCAAAATATACAACATCTCACTTGTCATGGGGCGTCACTTTTTCGACGTTTTGGAGATTTGTAAAGAACTTGAAACAAACGCGAAAGGGCGATTCCGCGTCGACTTCACGTCGCGCACGACGATATAGACGTGCCATGAATGGGCAATGTGACGTGGATCGTAGCGTGTAAGACGGCTACTGACGATCTTTCGTGAAACGCTGATACTCGCGTTCTAGGGAACGATCCGAAATTCGCCGGTTAGCATCGCTACGGGATTGCATCTCGGACTCTGCCCTCTCGACCGTTTTTTCGCCGAACGCGTCGACATCTGATATGTCTTCGAAACCCGTCGCGATGATCGTGATCTTCAGCTCGTTTTCCATTCGCAGGTCCTGCGTTGTCCCAAAGATGATCTCGGCGTTGGGATGCACCTGTTGTTTAACCGTTTCGGATATCTTGCGGACCTCGGCCATCATCAGGTCTGGACCACTCGTAATGTTCAACAGCACTCCGGTCGCACCATCGATTTTGACTTCGAGCAGTGGGGAACGAAGCACCGAGGATATGGCAGCGTCTGCGCGGTCGATACCGTTTCCCTTTCCAATCGCCATCCAAGCTGGTCCGGCGTCTCGCATCACGGTCCGCAGATCAGCGAAATCCAAGTTGATCTCTCCCGGCAGCAACAACAACTCTGTAATCGACTGAATTCCTTGTCGCAACACCTCGTCGGCCATCCGGAACGCTACCTCAACTGAGGTGTCCGGTGCCGAGACCAACAAGAGGCGCTCGTTCGGGATGACGATCATCGTGTCGACTTCCTCTGCGAGGCGAGCCAATCCCTCCGCCGCTTGTTTGTCACGCTGGTACCCCTCGAAGGGAAACGGTTTTGTTACCACTCCGATGGTTAGACATCCCAACTCCCGCTTGGCAATGTTGGCGACTACCGGTGCCCCACCCGTCCCGGTGCCACCCCCCATTCCGGCGGCAACAAAAACCAGGTCGGCGCCCGCCAAGACTTCGCGAATCTCTTCGCGGCTGTCCAAGAAACATTCCCGTCCGATCTGGGGATTACCGCCGACACCCAAACCACCGGCTATGCGGTCGCCGACGCGAAGCCGCATCGACGCTTCCGTATGCGCCAGTGCCTGAGCGTCAGTATTCGCCGCAATGTATTCGACGCTAGGAATGCGACTTCGGTACATTCGGGTAAGCGCGTTGGAGCCGCCGCCGCCAACTCCAACCACCTTGATGTTGACTGACGGATTTCGTCTACGTCTGATCGACGTTGATAACGATGTTGACAACTTGAACCGATACGTCCTTTGACACGCGAGCCATCAGCCGTTGCGTCTATCCAACCAACCGAAACGTGTCAAAAATGCCCCGTGCCGTTCAGTCTAACTTTACACCCAGCGGTTCAGTGCCAACGTGGGCCCTCCCGGTGAGTATTGATTGCTGCTGAAGACCGTTTATCGACCCAGCAATGAACGTATCCGAGCGCCGACACCCGGTGCAGCTTTCGCGGGTTCCAGTTCCGGTTCCGGCTCCGTTGGTGGCGAGTGTAAGATCGTTATGGGTTTACGTTCGATGTGGTTGTCGCGATCTATTCGATCCAAAGCGCGCATAGCCATGCAGATTGCGCCAGACATCGCCGGATCGCTTACGTCATCTGGCAGGCTTTTAATACCAGTAGGCTTGCGCACCTCAACACGGCCCCGTAGTCCCATCGCCAATTTCGAGAAGGTTGTTATTCCACTCAACTTGGAACCACCCCCGGTGAATACCACCGTCAGGAAGTCGGTTTCGGGCAGCCCAGGCACTTGGGAAATACGGGATTTATACATCGCCATTGTCTCATCCGCTCTCTCTTTGAGCAGATTCGAAACTGACACCCTCGTCAATGAACGTTCGACGTCCAGCACCCGCTCGGAACCGGTTAACGCCGTCGGGTCGATCTCATCGTCGAAACCCATAGCGTCACCGACTAACGTCCCGGCGGCCAGTTTGACCGCTTCTGCGTTTTCGAATGGCAACTCGTATGCATACGCGATGTCGTTGGTGAAATGAAAACCGCCGATGGGCAATGAAGTGAACAGTACCGCTTGGCCATGGTGATAGACCGCGATCTCGGTATCGCTACCGCCGATGTCGATCAGCACCACCCCGGCGTCACGCTCGTAGGCGCTAAGCAGATACTCAGCCTCGGCGACTAGAGTGGAACCACCGTGGATGGGTGTCACGCCAGCGCTGCGAACGGCGTCGAACACCGTTCGGTAGTGAGCCATGTCTGAAACCACCAATAGCGCTTGCACTTCCAAGCTGTCGGGATGCATTCCAACAGGCGGCTTGCGAAACTCGGTGTCATCGTCGACACGATAAGAAGTGGGTGTCGCATATAGAAGATGGTCGGTCGATTCCACCCTTTGGGATGCTGCTTGCCGCACCGCTTCAACGATATCTTCCTCGGTCACCCCGGCGGCGAAATCAAACCCTGAAACTTTACCCCAGCCTGAATACGAACCAACGTGTTTACCACCGAATCCGACGTACGCCTTAGTGAAGTTGAGTGAGCATTGGTCGGAAACTTCGCTCACTGACGCTCGGACGGCCGCTGTGGCTTCGTTTCGATCCATAACGTCGCCATCGTGGATCGATTCGCTGGGTAACACGTCGATCGCCAGAATTTCCGGTTCGTTGTAGTTATCCCGTCGAATCACTACGCTACAGACTTTGCTGCTACCGACATCGATAGCGAGTCGAATGTCCTCGTTGTACATCTGGTTCGACGCTCCTTCGTTTGTGCGGATCGCAGCTCGATTGCTGTCAGATCCGCCTAGCTACCCTAAGTTTGGCGCTCCGACTGCGGGGATTCGCTTCAACCTCCGATGCCGTTGGCATCAATGCACCCTTGATAACCGGCTCCAACGTGGGCACGTGGTTACACGTGCATACGGGAGAGCGGCGGCTTTCGGCATCGCAGATACAGTCCGATGCGGCGGTGCGAATGAAGTTTTTCACTATCCTGTCTTCTATTGAATGGTAAGAAATCACCACCATCAGACCGCCCATTCCCATGACATTCACTGCTTGTTCCAATCCGATCCCCAACGCGGTCATTTCATCGTTTACCGCGATCCTCAATGCCTGAAATGTCTGAGTGGCCGAGTGGATGTGGCGACGGCCGCGTGGCTTAACCGCCGATATGATCTCAGCGAGTTGCTGCGCATCTCTAATCGGCCGATTTCTGACGATGGCCGACGCTATTCGACGGGATGCACGCTCGTCACCATACTTGAAGATCAGATCGCCCAACTCGCGTTCCGAGTAGGTGTTCACGATCTGGCTCGCATCCAACTCGCCGTTTTTGGCGAACCGCATGTCTAGCGGATCTGAGCGGCGAAACGAAAACCCACGCTCCTCGCGATCGAGTTGCAGCGACGATACACCAAGATCCATCAATACCCCGTGCACAGGCGCAAATCCGTAACGCGTTGCGACCGCTTGCATCTCAACGAAGTTATCGTTGACCAATCGAACGGAAGAACCGAACTGCTCTAGGCGTTTCTCAGCTGAAGCGATGGCCTCCGGATCAGCATCGATACCGAGTAGCTGACCACCCGGCGAAGCCGCATGGAGAATAGCGCGGGCGTGACCACCTTCACCGACCGTCGCGTCTAAATAACGCCCTCCCGGAATGATATGAAGGGCATCCAATACCTCAGAAAGCATGACAGGCTCGTGAAAGTCCGGGTTGCTTCCAGATGTGTCTGTGCTCATTTTGGTCGTTGCCAATTGGCCATTCACAATCATGTAGCCAAGCCGCGGCGAATTTTTCCGCTTGTGCCCAAAACCACGCGGCAAAGATTGAACATTGGTCAATTGCGCTATCCAACTTAGATATTTTGGGTTCTGACTTCGGATTCTAGGATTCAGCCTTCTCGCGATTCCATATCGTAGTACGCGTTCAGGGAGCATTATCATCGGAACAACACATCGCCCTCCCGTCCAATGGCTAAGAGCATCAAATACGCAGTATTGACCAGCAGCGATTCTGGTTTCGCAGGCGAACGGCAGGACATAGGTGGTGACGCCGTCATCGCATTGATGGCTCAGCACAATCACGCGCTAACGGAACGGTCATTAGAACCTGATGACCAAGAAAGGTTGATTGAACGACTTCGCGCGTGGGCAACTCAACCCGACATCGAACTGGTCCTGACCACCGGTGGCACCGGTTTGGGCCCGCGCGATGTGATGCCAGAAGCCACTATGTTGGTCATCGAATATGAGGTGCCGGGACTTTCTGAAGCGATGCGAGCCGAATCCCTACGAGTCACACCCATGGCGATGCTCTCGCGCGCCGTCGCAGGCGTCGCAACACGCACGCTCATCGTCAACCTTCCCGGCAATCCCAATGGTGCGATCGAAACATTGGAGGTAGTGTTACCGGTTCTGCCCCACGCAGTCGAGATCATCCGTGATACTCATCAGGGCGACCACCCGATCGAACGACACCATCATCCTCATTGAAACGAACCCATCACCCGTGAAGTTCCATGTCGTAACGCTGTTCCCTGAGATGTTTGACGGTCCGGTTACGTCAAGCATCATCGGGCGCGCCGCGGCGAACGGGATAGTCAAGATCGAATTCGTCAACCCGCGCGACTTCACCACCGACAAACATCGCAGCGTCGATGCGCCGCCCTACGGCGGCGGCCCCGGTATGGTGTTGATGGCACCACCACTGGCCAAAGCCGTCGACTCCATCAATGATCAGTATCCACCTAGTCATCAACCCAAGTCGATCCTGATGTCACCCCAAGGTAGCCCAATGAGCCACCAGATCGCTCATGACCTTTCAAGTCTGACTGCAGTCACTCTGGTTTGCGGTCACTACGAAGGGGTAGATGAGCGGTTTATCGAAGAGTACGTCGATGTGGAGATTAGCGTCGGCGACTTCGTCATGACCGGTGGCGAGATACCGGCAATGGCCGTTATAGATTCCGTGACTCGTCTCATCCCTGGAGCACTTGGTGGCGACGAATCCGCCCTTCACGAGTCGTTCTCAACCGCGAGTGGTGGGATGCTCGAGGGTCCGGTTTACACACGTCCTCCTGAATTTCGTGGTCACCGCGCACCCGAGGTGCTTCTCAACGGCAATCGGCACGAGGTCGAGCGGTATCGAAAACGCATCGCGGCGGAGCGGACGATCGCGCGCAGACCAGACCTCATGCAAGGATGGGGCCCGGTCTCTGAAGATAGCGACTGAAGTTCATCCAACCTTCAAACGCGCCAAAACTGACGGGCCATCGTCAATCGCGACGACCTTGTCGCGCGACTTGGCTCCGCCAACGATCCGGATCTTGGACTTCGGCACCTTTAACGCCTTAGAAATCACCTTGATGGTGGCCTCGTTCGCGGCGTTGTTTATTGGCGACGCCTTGACGCGCATCGACAACACATTCGATTCGGCATTCCATCCAACGACCTCGTCCACTGATGAGCGCGGCGTCACGCGGACTGAAATTCGTTGCTCAATGGTCATCTTGTTCGATCCTCGTCGTCACTTCCCCAGCGGCCACCGCGCGAAGATTGCCGTTCGGTTCCCGGATTAGCAGTCGACCAAATTCATCAACATCCTCAGCGACGCCGGAAATAACCTCCCCAACGTTTTGCTCAGAAGCCATTGTTACTTCGACAAATGAACCCAACACCCTCAACTTATCTCGCCATTCGGGCATGATCGATTCGCCGCGCACCAATGCGTCGTAGAGCTCGTTCAATTTAGCCAACAACGCACGCACGACCTCGCGCCTATCGATTTCCTTTTCGAGACCCAAGATCTCACGAATGCTGGTGGCGGAGTATTCCTGACGGACGTTGTCGGTAGCGAGACGATTTACGTTCAATCCGATCCCAATAACGCCGACGAAAGAACTACCCGTTGTCGAGCTCTCCGCGATGACACCGCAGATCTTTTTACCGTCAACCAACACATCGTTCGGCCATTTGATCGAAGAATTGCACGCCGCTAATTCATCGACCGTCATCACCGCCGCCAACGAGGCCATCGTTGTCAATCCGCCCGTGATGGCCAAGCGCGGGCTCAAAATTACTGAAGCCAAAATGTCGTCACCACGACTCGAATCCCAACTTCGACCGAATCGACCTCTCCCCGTCGTCTGCTCGTCTGCGATTATCACCGTGCCGTCCAGACAGCTCAAATCGTCGGTCTCTTCGACCAACTTACGCGCGCCATCCATAGTCGATGACGTGCTGCGCTGGTGAATGATGCGCGCCCCGATACGCCCGAGGAATTCCGCTTCCAAGGACGTGAGCACAGACGATTCAACGGCGTTTTCAAGCATGCAAAACAGGTGACGATTGTATTGTTGATTGTCAGGCTCAATCGCCTTTAAAGCAATCCTTGATCCATGTGTTCGACCGATTCCGAGATGGAAATTCGACAAGTAAGAGACGAAGAGTTTCTCCAGTGGCGCATCGCCGTTAGGGGGAGCCTCGGCGACCACACAGATCCCGAAAGCACCGCATTCATGCGCGCTCACCGTGTCGAGATCGACCGGTTGCTAGTGTGCATGGATGGCGACACGATGGCGGGTTCGGGCGGGGTCGACTCCTTTGATATGACGCTGCCTGGCGGCGCGCAAGTCCCGGTTGCCGGCATCGGCTACATCACCACCGCACCGACGCACCGACGCCTCGGCATCCAGCGCCGCATTATGGAGCGCATTCACTACGACGCCCGCGAGCGCGGCGACGTCGCATCGATCCTCTGGGCCAGCCAAAGCCTCTTATACGGTCGCTACGGCTACGGAAACACGATGCCAGCCCACGAATGGCACATCGACCTGCGACATACGAGTTACGAGCACGCACCGGAATGGTCCGGTCACTACGTCAAGCTCGAACGTGATGAAGCAATCCCTTTGATGACCGAAGCCTACGAACGGACTCGGCCCAATCGAACCGGAATGATAACGCGAACGGCGAAACGGTGGCTATACGAGATCCATCCCGTCAACACCAAGGACGAATTCTTCGTCATCTACAAGGAAGGTGACGACGCGCTGGCATACGCTCGGTACAAGATCGAGAAGGATCCCCACGACGAATTCAAGGGCACGATGCACGTCGTCGAGGCAGTGGCCGCAACCGATGCCGCACATGCCGCGCTGTGGCGTTACCTGTTCGACCAAGAGCTGGTCGATGATGTCATCGCTCACGCGCGACCAGTCGACGACCCGCTAGTTTGGATGTTGGCAGAGCCACGGCGGCTACGTCGCAAGCTTGTCGATGCCATCTGGATGAAAATCCTCGACATTCCTGCGATGTTGGAGCGTCGTACTTACGCTGTCGAAGATTCGCTCATCTTGCAGATCGTCGACGCTGAAACCAAAGAGCCGCAGACCCTCGCAATTGAGTTCGGTGCCGAAGGCGCAACCTGTCGAGAAACGTCCGCAACCCCAGACCTCGTCATGAATGAGGCCGAACTCGCAGCAATGTACACAGGCGCGGTCGAATGCTCGATGCTAACGAACATCGGACTGGTCGACGGCTCGGCTCGAACTCCAGATGCAGCGTTGCGCGCGGATGCCATCTTCAGGACAAATCCCGCCGGATGGAACCCGTATCACTTTTAATACTTAGATCGCACAGTAGAGAATCCAAAGCCTTGAACCCTCATTCCGACAGACTAATTGGCATCGAGTTTCGACCGGCACGCGAACACGAACGTTTGCCGTTTTCGGTAGCCGAGTCGCGAGGATTCAGTGGGCATTTCCTGCCCCAAGAAGGAGAGTTGGAATATCGGAAAATCGACGACCCGATGCATCGAACGGTGTGCGCGTTCGAAGGCGATGACATCGTCGGCACGACGTTGTGGGAACCGTACGAATTGACCGTTCCAGGCGGGAAATCTGATTTTTTCGGCGTTACTGACGTCGCAGTCTTACCGACCCATACGCGCCGCGGCATCCTACGAGAAATGATGCGGAGGCTCCTGATCGAAGGACGCGACGCTGGTTACCCGATCGCCGGGCTTTGGGCAAGCGAAAGCAACATCTACGGTCGCTTCGGATTCGGCATCTCGGGCGAGACCGTCTTCGCCAAGATCGACGGACGAAACGGAAGATTCCGCGCTACCCCAAAGGTTAAGGGCGAGATTCGTTTTGCCGACGTTGCGACAATGGAGAAAGTCGCGCCTGTCGTGTGGAACAGAACCGCCGAAAAAACCATCGGAATGATGCTCCGGACTAAAGCAGATTGGGATTGGATTTACTACCGTCGCCGGATACCCGGATTTGGCAGGCGAAGGACATTCTGCGTTGTGTACCGCGAAGGCACTGAAGCCCTTGGATATGCGGCCTACCGAATCGAGCACAAGATGGAAGCGATGCACTCGTACAACACGGTACGGGTAATCGAACTGGTCGCCTCCACCACCGCCGCAGAGGCCGCATTGTGGCGATTCTTGCTCGACATCGACTTGGCAGGTGAGGTAGTGCACCACCACCCGAAGAAGTCCAAATTGCTGTGGCTTCTCGCCGACCCGCGCAAACTTTCGTTGGAACCCTACGACTCCCTCTGGATACGAATTCTCGATCCGATCAAGGCTTTGACCGGGCGCACATACTCAGCAGCCGGCGAGGTCGTCATCAAACTCGCAGATGAATTCTGCCCATGGACACAAGGAACTTACGCGCTACGCGTCGACTCTAACGGCAAGGCGGTATGTGAGGTGACCGACCAAACGCCGGACTTGACGCTTCCCGTCGCGTCCCTAGGCGCCATCTACATGGGTGCCCACTATCTCGCCGACCTGCAACGTGCGGGGCGTGCCCACGAACACCGTCCAGGTGCAGTCGCGACAGTTGATAGCATGTTCCCTACAAGCGGAGTTCACAGCTTCATACCCGAGTTCTAGACCAAAGATGCACAATGTCCCTTTTCACACCAGCCCATCTCGGCAAGTGGGAGCCACTCTACAAGCGATTGATTGAAGGCGACACGCTGCCAATGACCGAAGATAGCGCGTGGATGCTGGGACGCAAAACTGGCGTTATCGCCGTGATTCATGATGACGAACCGGTTTATATCGAAGCCACGAAGGACATCGGCAAAACCATCAGCGAATATCTAAACGGCAGTGCCAACTGCGACTTTCGAGCCAAGGTCGCCATCGTTGAACTCGGTGCATCGGCGAGGACGGCTCTCGAAAGGTCTCGCAAAGGCCCGTTGGCTGACCGAATTAACCGATTATTGCCTCAGTACCGCTTCGCCGCGGTTCCCGCAACCGACGCACTATCCGAGCGTTTGGCCGAAGCGTTCACAGTGGTCGCCGATCCACGGATCAACGGACCGACCGCGCACGCGAACGCTATTCTCGACGCTTTGCCGCGTTGAATTTGAACTCCGGATCGCTGATCGGACTATATGCAAACTCATTTCTCTGAATACATTCCCCTCGCCTTGCTGATCGCGTTCGCCGCGTTCCTCGCGTACCTGATCTGGCGTGGCAACTACAAAATCGGCGCATACATCGTGCAACTCGCAGCTGCGTTTTTTCTCTCGTCCGTCGGTGGTTTCGGCCTTTACGTCCTTGGCTCAGTCATGGTGACCACCTGGGTATTTGCGGGCAGCACCACATTTTTGATGATCAATGCCGTCGTGATGCAAGCCGTCGGCGCCACTTTGGGTTTCGCCTTAGTAAAGCGGTACGGCACATCGGTTAACGAAGTGACACCATTAGAAATCGCTCTGTCCCTAGTGTTCGGCGTCATAGGCGCGTACGTTGGATTCGTCCTTTTCAAAGACGCCACGTTCGCCGCCGATTTCGTTACGAACGCAAACAGCGTCGCAGGTGCCTACTTCGGCGCTGTGCTCATGGGTAACTCGCCGCTCATCGTCGGCGGACTACGGCGCGTCCTCCGAAACCAAGAACCCTAGTCGCCGCGGTTCCAGATAAAGTAGTGGGCGACCTATCACTCGCCGCAGTCATACTGAGATCCGAGGCCCGCAATGCGCATCACCGACATCGAAGTCATCACCTTCAAGAGCCAGAGCAACAACGTCGGGACAAAGTGGGGTTACGGCCAATGGCGCGACGATCCGCAACCGTCCACTCACGCCATCACGAAGATCTCTACCGACGAAGGCGTTAGCGGTTACAACACCGGCGGTATGGGCGGATACTTCCAAGGCGCATTCCCTTCGGAGGTCGAGACTATGGTGAAAGATCTCCTCGTTGGTGAAGATCCATTGAGTCGTGAGCATCTTTGGAACCTGATGCGAGACAACCATAGTTTCCACGAATCGCTGATTGGCAACCTCGATTGCGCGCTCTGGGACCTCGCCGGCAGATACGCCGGCATGTCGGTTTCGCAGCTCATGGGGAAAGCCCGCGAAAAAGTCCGGGCTTATGCCAGCACCTTCCCAAACATGGGGACGCCAGAAGACTACGCCAAGTTCGCGCTCGAATGTAAAGCACAGGGCTACACGGCGTTCAAGGTACACGCCTATATCTATTGGAACCCGACAACCAATCAACCCGCGCCACGACGTCCGGCGTTTCCGAAACAAGACATCGAAGTCTGCGAAGCCGTTCGAGACGCCGTCGGCGACGAGATGACGCTGATGCTCGATCCGTGGGGCATCTACACCCTCGACGAATCGATCTACGTCGGACGCGAGCTCGAAAACCTCGGATACTACTTCCTCGAACACCCCATGCACGAGTTCCGCGTGGAGCCGTACCGCCGTCTATGCAATGAGCTAGACATCGCGGTCTGTGCCCCGGAACACGCGACTTGGATGCACTACTCTCGGGCAGAGTGGATCGTACAGGGCGCTTCCGACATCGGAAGAATCGATGTCAATTTCGGCGGCATCACTGCTTGCAAGAAAGCGGTCGACGTCTATGAAGCGTTCGGCGTCCCGTGCGAGATGCACGGCGGGTGGTTTGGCAACTCGGCGATCTTGGGCGCCACCACCGAAGAGACATGTCTCTTTTACGAACGCGGATTGCTCAGACCGGAATTCGACTACGAAGCGACCCCACCGTATCTAAACTCCCCCTGCGATCCGATGGACGATGATGGCAACGTACTCCTACCTCAGGGACACGGTTTGGGAATGAACTTCAACTGGGACTATATAGACAACAACCGCGTCGCCTGAACTTCAGACGACGCGGTTGAAAACCTGTTTGCTACTGTAGCTTCAGCGGTTTCTGCCACGCTTTTCCAACTGCAACATGTGGTTGCGTAGGAACGGCGGGATCTTCATCGATTCGGGATCCTCGATCGCCTTTTCGATCATCTTGGTGTCCATCACTCGCTGCTCTTCGTCGGTCGGGAAACCAGTCGCGATCACGATCACTCTGATATTGGGACCCATGTTCGGCTGACGAGCAGTTCCGAGGATGATGTTGGACTGCGCCGTCATCTTGCTCTGGACGATGCTTGAGATTTCCTGCACGCTGTACATGCGCATCGACGGGCCACCGGTGATGTTTACCAACGCGCGTTGAGCACCCGTGATATCGACATCCAGCAACGGGCTCTCAAGCGCTTGCTGAACCGCTTCCAGCGAACCGCCAGGCTCCGAGTCAGAAGCCTGACCCACGCCCATCCACGCCGGACCCGCATTCGTCATCACCGCACGCACATCCGCGAAGTCCAAGTTGACCTCGCCCGGCTCGATGATTACTCGTGCGATACCCTCTACGCCGTCCTTCAAGACCTTGTCGGCCATTCGCCACGCTTCTTGCGTCGTCGTGTCGGGCGCCGCGGCGTCGAGCAATCGATCGTTCGGGATACGGATCAGTGTGTCGACATATTTCTGCAGCTCAGCGACGCCCTCTTCGGCCTTCGCCGTTCGGTGCGTGCCCTCGAAGCTGAAAGGCATGGTGCAGACGCCAATCGTAAGAGCGCCTATCTGCTTCGCGATCTGAGCTACCACCGGTGCACCGCCCGTGCCAGTTCCACCACCCATGCCAGCGGTAACGAATACCAGATCCGCGCCATCTAAAACCTCAGCGATCTCCTCGCGGTTTTCTTCGTGGCAGATACGGCCCTGTGAAGGGTCGCCTCCAACACCCATACCCCGGGCGGTTGTATCACCAACCCGCAGACCGGTCGGAACCGTCGCCAACTCCAACGCCTGAGCGTCGGTGTTCATAACGATGTAGTCGACCGTGTCGATCGGATCGCTATACATACGGTTAACGGCGTTAGACCCGCCGCCACCGACGCCAACAACCTTGATGTTGACCTTTCCGATGCCGAGGGGCTGTCTGCCTTGAGGCCTGTACTCGAATTCGTCGTGTATCTCACGCAACATATTTTCGTCCTTCACGATCTCAAAGAAACCATGGGTGAGCCAGTATTCGCCACGTGACATCGAATCTACGTGAGCGATTAAAACCGCTCGATTCGACGCCGCAACGCGCGTAGCGTCCCTGAGTGATTATTACGCTAAGCAATCCGAACGGCTCGATGCAATACAACAACGCGCAGTTACTTCGTTCGATATTTTTTTGATGCAACCACTTGCTCCACATCGAAGTTCAGAAAGGTCAGCAAACATGAATCGATTCTATCCCCTCTCCAGAATCCCAATCCCCCCGTTGATGTCGATTCACGCTTAAACTTTGTTGTTTGGGGAATGAACGCGCGCTGTCGCGGTGTCCTCGTTATTACATTGTCCGTAGGAAGGGACGTTGACCTATGAACGGCTACGAAGCGGTTGCCAAAATACTCAAGAAAGAAGGGTTCGAATGGCTCGCCTGTTTCCCTTCAAACCCAATCATCGAAGCCGTGGCTAAGGAAGGAATCCGCCCCATCGTCTTCCGCCAGGAGCGAGGCGGGATCATGGCCGCCGACGGCTACTCCCGATTGATGGCATCTCAAGGTAAATACGGCGTATTCGCGTGCCAAGGCGGACCCGGAGTCGAAAACGCTTTCGGCGGATTTGCGCAAGCATGGGCCGACAGCGTACCAGTGCTGTTCCTGCCGGACGGGCCCGGGAATTATAAGAGCGACGTCGCTCCCACCTTCAGCGGCACCCGAAACTACCAACACATCACGAAGTTCGCCGCTTCCGTTACCACCTCCGATTCCATCGCGCCTCTAATGCGACGAGCAACCGAAGCGCTGAAAAACGGACGACCTGGCCCAGTGATGGTAGAGATACATCGCGACGGCATGGTAGCTGATGTTCCCGATGGCGCTGTTGACAACTATCGCCCCACGTCCAAGCACGTCTTCGCGCCTTCCGCAAGCGACATCAAGGACGCGGCCGACAAGCTGCTCGGTGCCCGAATGCCCGCGATCTGGGCCGGCCAAGGCGTGCTCCACGCCGGTGCCACCGCCGAGTTACTCGAACTCGCAGAACTTACGCAGATTCCGGTCATGACCACCATGCCGGGCAAGAGCGCCATCGATGAACGCCACCCACTCGCGCTCGGAGCGGCAAACCGCACCGCGCCCAAACCCGTCTGGACTTGGCTCAAGGAGTCCGATGTCCTGTTCGCAATTGGCGCCAGCCTAACGGTCACCAACTACGGCATCGACCTACCCCAGGGCAAGTTCCTAATCCACTGCACCAACAATCCCGCTGACATCTCGAAGGAGTACGCTACCGACCTCGGTCTGGTTGGCGACGCGGGCGAGACGCTCCGACTCCTGATTGACGAGATCAAGGGACGCATCGGCGAAGAAGGTCGCCGCGGCGATACCTCCGTTCAAGAGTCGGTCGCTCAGGTCCGAGCCGAATGGGAAGCCGATTGGAACGGTCTACTCAACTCCGACATGGTCCCCATTAACCCTTACCGCCTGCTCAAGGAGATTGGTGACGCGGTCGACCACGAGAACACCGTGATGACGCACGATGCCGGTCACCCGCGTGATCAGATGATGCCGTTCTACACGGCAACGCTCCCGCACACCTACATCGGCTGGGGCAAGAGCACGCACCTCGGATACGGCATCGGACTCATGATCGGCGCCAAGATGGCCATGCCCGAGCGCTTCTGCGTAAACTTCATGGGAGACGCTGCATTCGGAATGTCCGGCCTCGACATCGAAACCTCAGTCCGGTCCGGCAACCCGATCACTACCATCGTCCTCAACAACGGCACGATGGGCGGCTACAACAAGTCGCTGCCAGTCGCGATGGAGAAGTACAACGCCGGCAACATGACCGGCGACTACGCCATGATCGCCGAAGGCATGGGTGCGCGCGGAATCACCGTTACTGATCCGACCGAGATCGGTAACGCAGTCCGCGAAGCCCACCGTGAGAACTTCGACAATGGACGCTCAGCCCTCATCGACGTCCACACGCAGCAAGAGTTGAACTTCAGCATCTACGACTAAAAACGCCACTCCGTCAACACCTGGCTCAGTAGAAAACGGTCCCGTACTCCACAAAGAGACGGGGCCGTTTGTTTTACCGCTAACTTCGCAAACGCAACTCGGCGACTAACCCTCTCCCGCCAGCGCCTCTTTCACTCGGGCTGCGACGTCTTGTGACACGAATGACCCCCATACATCTTCAAAGTTCTCAAGGTAGTAGATCGCTGCAGCATCGGAAGACTCGTTATTGTCGTTCATCCACGCCTCTGTTTCGATGTGTGTCGAAGCAGGAAAATTCCATCGGCGGAAGAACTGGACAACTTCGGGTGCACGCTCAATGAGCGAATCGTGGACAGCGATCTTGATTTCAGCAGTGGGGTAAGCGCATCCCTTGCCAGACTCCCAGCACGCGTCCGTGTACGGAGGTTCTACCAAAATGTAGAGATCCAGTTCCGCAGACGGCTTGGTCGGACCCCAAAGGTAGCCCAACCAGTTATCGCCGCGGGCAAAGGCAGCTTCAAGGTCAGCGAACAGCGCTGCGCCGGAGCCTGGGTTTACCAGTTCGACAGCGTCCTCAAGTCCATAGGTCTCGATCTTTTCGGCGTTCACACGCTCGCACTCCCATCCCGGTATGCAAGTCACCAGTCGCGCCTTCCCCTTCGAGTCGGGAGTGACGAACAGATCCATGTAATCTGGGATGTCGGAGACCGAGACCAGCCCGGGGTTTGCGTCCTTCACATACTGTGGAATCACGAAACCCTGCCAGTTGTCCTCAAGGCTCTTACCAACATCAACGACGACGCCAGTCTCTAATGCCTCGTTCCAGACCTCCTGTTGGTTCGGCAGCCAGATCTCCATCGTCACGTCGGTGTCGTTGTTGATCAGGCCTTCCCACATCGAGATCGTATCTCCGCTGACGGTGTCAGTCGGGTAACCGTAGCCGTGCTCCACGATATATTTCGCGATCCGCGTCTGGATCTCAGCAGATGTCCAGTTGAGGTCGGAAAACGTTATCAGCCCTTTTTCGACCTGAGTGGTGATTTCAACAACTACTTCTTTCTCGACCACGACCTCCTTCTCGACCACGACGACAACTTCTACCTCACGGGTGACCTCTACCTGAATCTGTTTCTCAACCTCAACCTCGCGTGTCACTTCAAGTTTGACCTGTACTTCGCGGGTGATCTCAACGGTTTCCGTGTCGCAGGCCAAAGCGAAAACACTCATCCCAAGCAATATCAATGCAATCGCCTGAAGTTTCAAACCTCTGACTCTTGCTATTGAACTTGCCAGCAAGTTTTCACTTGTCTCATTAACGTGTTCGGCCCGGTCCTCCGACGGAGGACCGGGCCGAATGTTGCCTCACTGGCAGTGTCTATGAAACGACGGGCCTAACCCTCTTGGGCAAGGGCATCTTTGACGCGAGCTGCAACGTCCTCAGGAACGTACTCTTCCCAAATGTCGGCGAAGTTCTGGAGGTAGTAGACCGCCGCCGCGTCCGTCGTCTCGTTGTTGTCGGTCATCCACGCCTCGGTTTCGATGTGACTTCCTGCCGTAAAGTCCCAACGGCGGAAGAACTGAACGAGTTCAGGCGCGCGATCGATGAGGGTCTCGTGGACCGCGATCTTGATCTCTGCGGTCGGGTACGCGCAACCTTTGTCGACCGCCCAGCACTCTTCTGTGTAAGCCGGTTCTTCCAAGATGTAAAGGTCAAGTTCTGCCGACGGCTTGGTAGGTCCCCAAAGGTAGCCGACCCAATTGTCGCCTCGAGCATAGGCACCTTCCAGGTCAGCGAACAGGCCCGCTCCGGAACCTGGGTTGACCAGTTCGACGACGTCTTCAAGTCCGTAAGTTACGACTTTTTCAGCGTTAACGACCTCGCAAGCCCAACCTGGGATACAGGTCACTAGCCGAGCTTTGCCGTTCGAGTCAGGAGTCACGAACAAGTCCATGTGCGCCGGAAGGTCTGTAACCGACACTAGTCCCGGATTCGCATCCTTCACGTACTGAGGGACAACGAATCCCTGCCAGTTGTCCTCAAGACTCTTGCCGACGTCGACAACTACGCCACTCTCCAATGCAGCGTCCCAAACCTCTTGCTGGTTAGGGAGCCAGATCTCCATCGTGACGTCGGTGTCGTTGTTTTTCAGGCCTTCGAAGAGCGAAATCGTGTCGCCCGCGACCGTGTCGGTCGGGTAGCCGTAGCCGTGTTCCACGATGTACTTTGCGACTCGGACTTGAATCTCAGACGATGTCCAGTTCAAGTCGGAGAAGATAATGGGTTCCTTTTCGACTTCAGCCGTAACCTCAACCATTACCTCTTTCTCGACCACTACTTCTTTCTCAACCACCACTTCCTTCTCAACCTCACGAATTACCTCAACTTCAACCTGTTTCTCTACTTCTCGAGTTACCTCGACTTCAACTTGCACTTCACGTGTGACCTCCACGGTTTCGGTTCCGCAGGCCATCGCCACGATACTCATTCCCGCAAGTAACAGCACGAGCGCCAAAAGGCCGGAATTCGTGACGTGTTTTTTCGCTATTAATAGCATTGCTTTTTTCCTTGGTTGTTTTGCATTCTCAGCGCCGGCGAACAAGCGAAGACGCGTCCAACCGAATCAGAGGGAATATCCACCCATCACCCAGCCGTAGTGCCTCCCACGTCCGAGATACCCATCGCATCACGTTGACGCTTAGCAAACGCCTGCGTGATGCGATCAATGATGATGGCGAGAAATACGATCCCGAGTCCCGCCAAGAAAGCGTTACCGGGCTCGATTCGTCCCAAAGCTCGATTTACATCTTCACCTAAACCACCCGCACCCACCAATGATGCTATCACCACCATAGCAAGCGCCATCAAAGTGGTCTGGTTAACCCCCGCCATTATTGTGGGAGTCGCCAGCGGAATCTTCACTCGCATCAACAATTGCAAATTCGTCGCGCCGAACGACGTCGCTGCCTCAATCGTCTCCTCGGGCACCTGCCTAATACCTAGATTCGTCAGACGCACCGCTGGCGGCACTGCGTAAATCAACGTTGCGAACACCGCCGGAACGTTCCCGAGGCTGAAAAACGCTATGGCCGGCACAAGGTACACGAAACTCGGCATTGTTTGCATTCCGTCCAGAATCGGACGTAATATCGCGTCCAAACGGTCGCTCTGAGATGCCCAAACGCCGACGGGTACCGCGATCAAAATCGACAATGTCACCGTCACAAAGATCAACGCCGCAGTCTCCATTGCACTCTCCCACAACCCGAATACCGCGATCGCCAACAACGATGCCACCGAGAACACACCGACGCGAATGCCGGCCATACGCCATCCCAGAACGCCGATACCTGCGATGAACGCCGGCCACGGAATCCAGATCAACCGGTTCTCAAGCCAGATCAGCGCAGTCAATAGCGCATTCTTGATGAAGCTGAAAATGAAATTTAGATTCACCTTCATCCAGTCGATGATTTGGTCGATCCGCAGGCCGATATCCCTCCCGTAGTCGAATTCGTCCGGGAACTCGCGACCTCCCTCCCAACCGATACCGACGATCACAACCGTGATCAATACCGGGATTGCCGTCCAACGCACCCAATACGGAATCATCGCAAGCCAGCCGTTCGACGAGGCCATTTCTTGTTCGCTCAACCGATCTTCAGTTGTTCCACTATCCATCGACAGTTCTCCTGGCAAGTTACCCAGATCCGTTACCGTTAGTGTCAGTCGCCGGGTCCATTACACCAGCGAGCACTTCCAACTCCACTTCGCCGATCAAAACACCGCCGTCGTCCAAAACCGGAACCGAGTGATCCGAACGTAGACCAAATGGCACTAACTCGTCCAGCACCATGTCCCGACGCACCGACGGATCGACTGACAGAGTCACATCGCCAATCTTCCCTATACCCCTTCGGACAGCAGAGTTGATGCGCTGCAATCGGGCAGTTCCGATGTAACGCCCATCTTGATCTACGACCAGGGCATACCCCATATCGTCTTCGATCAGTTTCTCCTGAACCTCTGTAACGTCGCTGTCCGCTAGCACGACGTGGGTGGCCTCGCTCATCACCGAATCTGCGGTCATCAACGAGAACTGCCGCACATCCTTCGTGAAGTCTCGAACGAATGCGTTCTTCGGATGCAACACAACGTCCGTCGGCGTCCCCGATTGGATGATCGCTCCGTCACGCATTATCGCAATGCGATCACCTATGTTGGCAGCCTCGCTCAGGTCATGTGTGATGAAGATGATCGTCTTGCGCATCGACGCCTGCGTCTGCACCAACTCTTCCTGCAGGTCACGACGTATCACCGGGTCCAACGCACTGAACGGTTCGTCCATCAACATCACCGGAGCATCCATCGCGAATGCACGGGCCAAACCTACTCGCTGCTTCATGCCGCCACTCAATTCGTCGGGCATATTGCGTTCCCAGCCACCAAGCCCTACAGCCTCCAATGCCTCCGATGCGCGCGCCCGACGTGTGCGCCTCCCGACACCGCCCAATTCCAAGCCCCAAGACACGTTATCAATCACACTACGATGCGGCATCAAACCGAAGTGCTGGAATACCATCGCCAACTTGGACCTTCGCATCTGCAACAACTCTTCGTCACTCATCGACCGCACCTCATCTTCGCCGATCCAGATCTCGCCACGATCGGCCTCAATCAATCGATTGATGCAGCGGATTAAAGTCGACTTGCCACACCCCGATAACCCCATCACCACGAATATCTCCCCTTGGGCCGCATCGAACGAAACATCCGAGAGCGCCAACACCGACCCAGTTGCCTCCTGAATCTCGCCCTTGCTCGAACCGTCTTGCGCCATCGCTAACCCAGCGTCTATATCTCCTCCGAACAACTTGTACACACCGCGCACCGACACCGCCGCACCTGTAGCGCGCTCTACTCCCTGATTCTCTCCCGTTACAATCAAACCGTTTCCTCCGTTTTCATTGTTCGTTTTCCGCACATCTTTCGTCCTAACCGACAACCAACCACTAACTAACCATAACGGAATCCCGATCCGCAGAACTGATTCGACGATGGCGCACGGTACGTTGCGATTGCGCCCGTTGGCGCGGCCGACACAGATCACCAACCCTGCAAGTGGGTTTGCGCCTATGCCCGATCCGTAATCTCCGCCATCCCCGGTGTTCCTGAACCAATGATCAAATTCTTAGCCCGATCATCGGCCCCAACACACACGATGAAGTAGCGGCCCGAATCGTGTTGCCCATGCAACATCACCCGTTCCTGCTCCCAAGGCGGCAAATCGTACAACCAGCGCCACTCGTATCGAACCTTCTCCGGCACATTGAAATGCGCAACCATGTCGCTCGCCGGAGCCTTCACGTGATGATGTAAAAACTCCTTAGCCGCACTCTTCGTGTAACCCGAACCCGCAATCGGCCGCGCGTGAGCCGGAGCCAACAATATCAACGTCGCCCCACCTGGCGATTCATCCAATTCACCATGAAGGTTCGCAATATGCGAGCTCGACGCCGGACACGACGCCGCTAACGATTTCAACAACCCATCCGCAGTGTCGACACCTTGGTTGCCGTGGTCGTGCTCACCACCGGAAGGAAATATCGACACGACGTTCTGCTCAGGACGATAGCCTTTCTCAACATGGAACGGGTCCCACGGCGAATCTTCCTCGTTCTCCGCAATGCAGAAACTGAACTTTCGAGGCGTCCCGATCGTATCCATGTCCAAAACGCCGGGATACCAATGCCCACCATTCTTGAGCGTCAACGTGAACGCTCTGCCGATGGTGACATTCACCTTCGACATCTTGCCAGGACCCAACGTCGCACGACGGTAGTTCAACCCGATTTCGTTCCGTATTGGACCATTCACCACTATCAACGGAGCACCCGCCGACGTCGACATCAGCAACCCGCGCACCTCGAACGGCTCCATGCTCGATATCGCCTTGCACGCCGCGACAACCACCGGCAAATGCTCCGGTTCGCAACCCGCCATCACACAGTTGACCGCGATCTTCTGAACCGTCACGATCCCGTTACCCGGCGGCAACGTACAAACCACATCCTCCGCATCCAACGTCGTCCCAGTCAACATCCGCTCGACCTTCTCCGCCGTCGGAGGTATCAGCGGAAAACCATCACCCCAATCACGATCCAAAAACTCCTTGTTGAACGCGTCGAGCGCTCCGAACTGATCCTCACCCTTGAAACTAAACCGTTTCACCTGAGCATCCTGAAGAGCTTGATTCTCAATTTCCTCCCCTGTAATTCCCTTCGTCAACAACTCCATGATCTCGTCCACCACCGGATCGGTCTGCGCGACCGCCTGATCCGTAGTGATGTTGTTGTAGACCAACGGCACCTCCACCCGCGGTATCGGCCCCATCCCAAACGCCTTCGCGCTCGCGTCAGCATCCTGCTGGAAACCGTTCGAGAGGATCACAACGGTCGGAACTCCCGCTTTCTCCAACTCAACCATGTCGTAGACAAGCCACGACGTGCAGCTCCCTCAGTCAGCCGTACAGCCAATCGCGACATCGATCTCCGAAATCGCCTTCGACCTCAACGGGTCCGGAAACGGCAACGCCCCCGAGTAAAACCGAACATCTACTGACGGCTCTGCTTGTTTGATTAGATCGCCAGCCCGCTTCAACGCATCGTCCCCGTGCGCCTTCCCGTTCCACATCAAACCGATCACCTTGTCCTTCAAGTTCGATGGACGAGGAGCATACGGAAACGCACTTACCTCGCCTCGCTGCGGCGAAACTGGATTCACAACTTCAAGTTCGTACATGTTGCCCTCGATACGTGATCTCCAAACGTTCGGTCGCCCCAACATTTGTTACCTACACCAACCCCTGTTGACGGATTTATTGGCCCAAAGGATACACCGCTCGGGCGCCGTCAATTGGCGCTGTCACCATATTCCTCGCCTCGGATTTGCAGCTTTTGCATGTCTACGACAGAATTTTCCGATTTCCGAACTATGAACGGCGCTATATCAACATTTCAAGTAACATCTTGGCATGATTTGGCTCGGTTTCGACGCGTCTGCGCCGAAACCGAGCCAAACAGCAACCGAGTCGTTCATTCTGACAAGGAGCGCCAAAATGAACCCATTTACCCGTTATAGGTGGGCCAGCTTAATCCTGCTGACCCTTGTGGCAGTCGTGGCAACCGCTACAGCCCTCGCCTGCGGCAGCACCGAGACCGTTGTGCAAACGGTCGTCGTCGAAAAACGAGTCGAAGTGGCCGTTCCTCAAACCGTCGTCGTCGAAAAAGAAGTCGTCGTCGAAGGTGAGAGGGTCGTCCAAACCGTCGTCGTCGAGAGAGAAGTCATCGTCGAAGGCGAGACGATGATCCAAACCGTTGTCGTCGAGAAGGAAACGGTCGTCGAGGTTGAGAAACCCGTCGTCCAAACCGTCGTCGTCGAACGACAAGTCGAAGCGCCTCGCCGCTCCGGTGGCGAAATAATCGTCGCAACCGTTTACGTGCCGCCGCCGCTATACCTTCCATCGGCACAACCTTCGCCCGAATACTGGAAACTCCACGTCTGGGGTATCACCGAGACATTGATCCGCACCGACCGGGATGCTCCGCCACCATCGTACGGTCTTGCAGGTAACTCTGGCATTGCCACCGGATGGGACGTCGACGGTGACACCATCACGTTCAACATTCGCGATGGCATCAAGTTCCGCGGCGTTGACGTCGACTGGGGTCCGTTGACCGCGGAGGACGTCGTCCACACGTTTACCGACGCCGGCAAAGAAGGCAGCCGCGCAGCCCGCGCACCAACCTTTGGTGGACCCGACGCCACCGCTTGGGACTGCTTGACCATCAGCGATACCGTATTCTCCTGCACGATTAACCCGATGCGCTTTGACCCGAACTTTTTCTACTACATCGGCAATGAGAACGGGCAGGTCGGCGTCCACAGCAAGCGGGTTTACGACGAGATGGGCGAGGCACAAGCCATCCTAACGCCGCACGGTAGCGGTCCTTGGCAAGTTGTCAAGCACGTCGGTAATGACGAGCTGGTAGCGAATGCGGTGCTGGACCACTGGCGCGCATCGCCGCTTGCTGACACGCTGCGTATCATCGAGATCCGTGAACCCTCGCAGGCCGCCGCCGCATTGTCAACTGGCGAAGTCCATTTGGCGCAGATACCGAGTTCACTGGTCTTGAACACCGAGAACCGTTCACGCGGTCGCCGTATTCAGATCAACGCTGGACTTGGAGGTCAAGCCATCTACTTCGGTGGAAACTTCTGGACCGACCAAAACCATTTGACTGATGAGCCGATCGAGCCGCGGCCCGGGTTCAAACCTGACGACGACCATCCCTGGATCGGAACCGGCCCGGACGACGAGAACGCAAACATGGTCCGCCGAGCTCTCTCGATGGCTCTTGACCGTGGCCTGATCAACAACAGCATCCTTACCGGCCTAGGCAAACCGATCTACACCCACACCGGTTTCGAGCAGGACACTCCTTACTGGCAGGATCGTTGGTTCGTTGAGTACGACCCTGAAGGCGCCAAAGCGTTGCTCGCAGAAGCGGGTTACCCCGACGGCTTCGAGATGGGCTTCTGGGTCCCGTCGGACAGCCCGTTTGTCAACCCCGAAGTCGGTGTAGCAATCGCCGGTCAATGGCGTGATGTAGGCATCGACGTTCAGATCGAGAACACCGCATACTCGGCAAGACGACCAACCCTAGTTGACCGCTCAATAGACATCCCGTGGCACTTCATCAATAGCGCCGCAAACGGACACTACGGAGCCAAATACGGACGATGGCGTCACGGCCGCGGCTGGAACTCGGGCGGTGAGTTGCCGTACGAGACGATGAAGGATTGGGACACTCGATACTTGGCACTAGATAACAGCCAACAAGTAGAGCTCGCAGCTTTGAACACCGAGATCGAAGACTACGTAAACAACATCGCCATCGAGATACCCGTGGTCGAACTGGTCAAGTGGTACGTCTTAGGCCCCGAAATCCTGAGTTGGAAACCTTACCGTCACAACGAGAACGGTCCCAACTCGTTCGAAACCATGCTCTTAGACCGATAACACCGGTCAAAATTAAGGCGTGTATTCTCGTTTGGCGGGGACGGAGCACCTCCGTCCCCGCCTGATAGCGTAAGTGCCGCTCATACCGTTACCTTGACTTCGTGCGATCGTGGACGAAAGGTCGGCTAATCCAGTGCCCTTTGGTCAGCAAAGATGAAGACCTTCTTCGCAAGGCGAATAACCTACAGCATCGTGCTGATGCTTGCTACGACGATCTTCGTGTTTGTCATGTCTCGACAGGCCGGCGACCCGCGTCACCTATTCCTCAGCGAACAAAGCACACAAGAAGAATGGGACGCCTGGGGCGTTGAACTCGGGCTCGACAAGCCAATCTGGCAGCAATACATCATCTGGCTCGCCAACGCTGTAACCGGCGACTTCGGCGAGTCGGTACGCCAGCGGAGGCCATCTCTGGACGTCGTCACCGAACGCATTCCCGCAACGCTGGAACTTGCCTTCGGTTCGTTCCTCTTCTCCGTCCTAACCGGCATCCCATTGGGCGTGCTATCAGCTCTCAAACGTGGCTCGTTGCTTGACTACATCGGCCGGACATTCGCACTCGTAGGCCAAGCCGCACCCGTGTTCTGGTTGGGCATCGTCCTTGTCCTCATTTTTAGCGTCAATCTCGGATGGTTGCCGGTCGCTCGCCGTGGAGGTTGGGAACACTACATCCTGCCCTCCATAACCCTCGGTTGGCTCTTCGCATCAAGCTTTCTCCGACTCACGCGCTCCGCGATGCTCGAAGTACTCGATTCAGAGTTCATAAAATTCGCACGAGCCAAAGGCGTCGACAACTCGATCATCATCTGGAAACACGCCTTCCGCAACGCTCTGTTGCCATCCTTGACCTACGCCGGATTGCTCCTCGCCGGACTGATTACCGGCGCCGTCATCACCGAAACCATCTTTTCATGGCCCGGCCTCGGTAGTTTGGCGGTGACATCCGTGCTTCAACTCGACTTCCCTGTGCTAACCGCCATCGTCTGCGTCATCACCCTCGCATACGCTGGAATGGCGCTGTTCATAGACTTGCTATACGCTGTCGCCGACCCGCGTATCAGGCTGGAGTGAAACCGTGAACGACATCTCCAGCACAGTCACAGCCCCCGTATCAACCGAAACCGCAACTGACACCCGCTCACCGTTCTGGCAGACGGCGCGGCGAGTGATCCGCACGTGGCCGCTTTTGCCTATCTTCCTAATCGCACTATTGTTGATAGCCGCGATCTTCGCCGAGCTTCTTACACCTTACGACCCCGAAAAAGACGAGCTCCTCTCCCGCAACATACCCCCGATGTGGCAGGAAGGGGGTTCTTCGGAGCATATCCTCGGCACTGATCCACTCGGCCGCGACATGCTGACCCGTATCATTCACGGGGCGCGGATTTCACTCCTTATCGCAACGATCGTATTGTCCATCGGCACCATCTTTGGGTTGCTAGTCGGACTCGTCGCTGGTTACCTTAGCGGCACCGTCGACGAGATACTGATGCGCATCGTCGACTTTACCTTCGCGGTGCCTTTCATTTTGGTCGCCCTCGTAACGGTCATCGTCTACGGACAGTCCTTCGCTCTGGTCATCATCCTTCTCACGATATTTAGTTGGAACGGCGTAGCGCGCCAAGCCCGCGCGGAAACCTTAAGCTTAAAAACCCTGGACTACGTTGCTGCATCTCTGGTGGCTGGCGCAAGCGTCTGGCGAATCATGTACCGCCACGTCATGCCTGGCCTCATCAACACCGTCATCGTTGTCACAACACTCAGACTCGGCTCCCTAATCCTCACCGAAGCCAGCCTCTCGTTCCTTGGCGTCGGCATCCCGCCGCCCACTCCCGCATGGGGCGTGATGGTTGCCGAAGGACGCAACTACATCTACACCGAATGGTGGATATCATTCTTCCCCGGACTCGCCATCATGCTCACGGTACTCGCCTTCAACTTCCTCGGCGATTGGTTCCGAGACCGCTTCGACCCGCGCCTCCGCCAATTAAACTGACAACGCGGAAAGACAACCCCGAACGGAGACAACCTTCATGAAAATCGCATGGATCGGCATCGGTCACATGGGCAAACCCATGGCTAAACACATGATGACCGCCGCCGATGAGTTCACCGTCCACGACCTCAATCCCGAAGCCGCCACCGACATGCTCGAAGGCGGCGCAAATTGGGCCGACACACCCGCCGAGGCCGCTGCGGGCAAGGACCTCGTCGTCACATGCCTACCAATGCCGCAACACGTCGACGCCGTCAGTTTCGGCGACGACGGCGTCACGGAAGGAGTCGACGAAGGCACCATCGTCATCGACTGCACCTCCAACTCACTGGAAATGGTCAGATCCCTCCACGCGAGATACGCCGACCAAGGCATCACGTTCCTCGACACGCCAGTAAGCGGCGGCGTAATCGGCGCCATGGAACGTGACCTCTCGGTCTACGTCGGCGGAGATCGTGACGCTTACGACCACATCAAACCCACGCTCGACGCCATGGGAGACAAAGTCCAGTACTGCGGCGGTCTAGGAACCGGCACTATCTGCAAACTCAGCAACCAACTCTTCGGCGCCATCGTTGGAATGGCACGCATGGAAGTCGTCACCGCAGGCGTCAAAGCAGGTGTCGAACTCGACGTCCTCGTTAAAGCAATCCACGAAGGCACCGGTGGCAAGAACCGGCCCTTCCATGGCTTCCAACGCCCACCCGAAGACTTCGATGACACCGAATTCACCTTCTACCTTGAACTCGGTGCCAAAGACGTGCGCCTAGCCAACGAAATCGGCCGCGCTAACCGCGTCCCGCAACCCTTGGCCAACCTCACCGAAGCGCGACTCATCGAAGCCCTCAACCGAGGATGGGGCAAGAAACGCAACGAAGTCGTCGCAGAAATCCAACAACAAATTTCAAACGTCAACCTACGCGTAGACGGCTGAACACTATGGTTTGCGCAACGCCTCCATTAGAATCACGAAAAACGTAGGCCCTACAAGGAATCCAATCATGAAGACGGCAGATCCTTCGATAAACATGGTCATCGACAACATCGGCATCATGGTCGCCTCAGAAGGTGGCTCCCTAGAGCTCGTCGAACTCACCGACGACTACATGAAGATCAAATACAACGCCGGCACCAACGAAGAATGTCCCGAATGCGTCCCCATGACCGACGCCGTCTACCAATTTATGCGCGCATCCCTAGACATCCACGTACCGCGCATCGCCACGCTCGAAGTCGTTGATTGAGCAGTACGGACGCACAAAAACAGACGACAAACCGACGACAAACCCAATGCCTTATGTTCGGATCCTTGTTCTACGACGCTACCGACAACGAACCGAAGTCTGAAAACAAGCGACGCTTCAATCTCGTCAGCCGATTAGCGAGACGGATCAAGATTATTTTCTTACCTTGGTTGGAGTTGCATCGACTCAACGGCGAACTGCCGCGCGCCATCAGCGAATTAAACGGATACGCTGAGGACCTTTACTCACAATTCAACAAGGCTCTTGAAACCGAAAGAGCGAAATACCGCCGCGACCATGCACTGTTACAGATCAACCACGAGAGTGAAATTGCCGACCTTAAGCAACAACACTTGAGGTCCTTGACCCACGTCGAAGCGAAACAAGAATTCGAATCTCACCAAGAGTTGGTTTCTCAGAGGATTGAGAACGAGCAAAACCTAGCAGACGTCCAAATCAATTTCGAGGAACTCGTCGATAGTGTCCTCCAACTAGAACGTGCCCGTCACGCAAAAACGATGGAAGCAATACAGTCACGATATCAAGCGAGCGTCACTGATGAACAAACTCGAAATCGACGAGCCGTTCAAGCCGTCGAGCGGCAATATAAAGACCAGATTGACGAATTGATAGAATTAGGAGCGGAAGAACGCGAAGATCAAGTCCAAAAAGTCAAAATAGACTACGAAGAGAAATTGGAACGCTTGGACGAGCGGCATAAACGAGTAATCTCGCGAGAACGACATCTTTCAAATGGTCTGATCGAAGATTTCTTGCCAGAAATCGAATTTGTAAAGGACAGTTCCGACAAAATCACGGATTCGCGTTCGAGAACCAGTCTCTTTACACTGTTAAAAAACATCAATGATCGACCGACCGAGGTAAAGGCCAAGAGAGTCAAAATGACGGATTGGCTGGAGTCGACTCCTAACAAAACCGCACGTGTTTACTTCAAAAAATCAGCAACTGGTCGATCTTACAAGGTGTTAGTCAGCGACAAAAAAAGCCAACCACGCGACATCAGTTGGATGCGACATAACTGATAAGCGAGGCGGACTATAAGCCGAGTTCTGTCCAGGCTCCAGCGAGGTTTACGGCTTTGCAGCCTTCTTCCCTCAACCAATCGCCCTGTGCGACCATCCATCTCCCATCACGGTCGCCCGTGACCTCTAGCGGCCTACCCGGGAGCTGATGCGGACACTCATCTTAACGCAGGCATTCCGTCTTAAAATGCGTCGGCGTACGGCCAGACCTTGATCGCCGCTTTGCAGAGCCGCCTCGCTCGTTCCTCAATCGCAACTTCGTCCCAAGTCATTCGCCTGGTATCGTCGACTAATTCTTTGTTGAGGAACAAAGTGCTGTGTTTTTTGAGCTCCTCGCGTTTGCCGATCCACGGCGCATTCGACATCGCTGAATTTAGAGGACGATTCACTAATGTCAAGTTTCCGATTGTGTGGATCATGCCTTCGCGTTCATCCTCATCGATGCCATCTGCCAGCGGATAGTTTTCGCGCCACGATTGTGGCATGAGATGCTCAATTGTCAGATTGCGCGGCACGTTTTGTTCTTCCGCCATGGCTGTACGCAATCCCTGCTCGATACCCTCCAACACCAACCGTAAACGTCCTCGAGTCAACCCGCGATAAACGTTGTGATTTACAAACGCGAACTCTAGTTCGGCGTCGGTCGGCCAAGACGCGACGTTGGAATCTTTTCTCAACAAAAACCTCGTGATTGTGTCGCCTGCGGTCTGTGGATCAGATTCTTGCAACACGCCGATCAATTCAATGTACGTCCGATTAAGTCCCGCAGTGCGATGTAGCATTATCGTTCTCCGCACCATATGGCTCTCGAGGGCTCCGATGCTTTTTTCCAGTTGTCCGTCGGGAATGTTCGATGAAAGCAACCACAGCAATACCGGCGTGACCACGCCAATCTGCAATATCTTCCGTCTATACAAAAACGGCATGATGTTTTTGACTGACCGGAAGTCATCCGCCAGTTTTTCCGTTTCGATAGATCGGTAGTTATCACCGATATCCTTGATGTCCATGGCGATTTGATGAATTGGAAGTCGGTTGTCGTCTGTGCAAAGACGACGGAACGTGGAAAACACGTCGTCGCTCGCCACAAACTTTGCGGTCCGCATTATCAGCCACTGATTCAAAAAGATGTCGATACGCGGTTGTTTGATCCTGCCTCGTCCAACCTCAGTCGCCCACCACCTATCGTTGAAATCCCACAACCAATCGGCGTTTTTGGTTCCATGCAAGATACCGGAACGATCAGCTTCGTACATCACCATATTTTTGATCAAATCCGATTCAAGCAGCGATTCTCCCCTTGCGTTTAATGATTCGAAAATGACATGTGGATTGTCGGTCGGTGTGAGGTCTATCACAACTAGATGCAACAAACTCGAAAGCACCTGGCATAACGCATTAGTGCGGTTCTCAACGTCTCCTTTTTCGATTGCGAGCCATTTCGCGGTCTCATTCCGGAAAAATTCGTGGGCTTGCATTATCGGGGAATCTAAGTCGTCCACCGGGTCATCTGACAGCGCTTGGCGATAGGACGGCTGGTCGATGACCGTGGGCCAAACTTTGAAAACATGATCAGGATTGTCATCCGATCGTTTTTCTTGGTTCCAAACAAATCCGGACAAGGGTTTGTCTGGTACGAAGTCGGTGCAGGAGTACGACCTGTAGGTGGCGTCGATCAGGATCTGCAAAGTCGTCAGTCTCTGTTGACCATCAACAACAAGCCGCGTCTGTGTTTGCCCGCTACCTTTTTGCATGTGCTGCAACACTACGGCGCCCAAGAAGTGGGGACTCGCGCCGTGCCCCGCAAGTACCTGTTCCGCAACGCGTCGAACATCTGCCCACAAGGGTTCCCAATGTTTTTCTTTGTTCCAAATGTATCTTCGCTGAAACTTTGGGATTTGGTAGTGGATTTGTTGACCGAAAATCTCTTCAGGATTTAGTACGTTCACATCTATTCGCTTTTGCGATCCGGGCGTCATCACTTGTCTGTGTCCTTCGTCCTCAACACATTGCTTGTGCGATTCACCGAGCAACTCAACTTGGTATTTTATCCATCCGAATCGCGTCGGATCAGATTATCAACGTGGCAACCGGATCAACGGAGAATGTCGTTCAGGTCGAGATATGATCCAAACACCTCGCCTCGTTTACACGATGCATCCCGTACGCAACAAAAACTATAGAGCGATTTAGGCGGTGTTGACATCGTCCGCGCACGGATAAACAGGAACCGACGATTCCACAGCGAGGCGGACTATAAGCCGAGTTCTGTCCAGGCTCCAGCGAGGTTTACGGCTTTGCAGCCTTCTTCCCTCAACCAATCGCCCTGTGCGACCATCCATCTCCGATCACGGTCGCCCGTGACCTCTAGCGGCCTACCCGGGAGCTGATGCGGACACTCATCTTAACGCTCCCCTATTTGGCCTTGCACCGAGCGGGGTTTGCAATGCCGCCGACGTTACCGCCGACGCGGTGCGCTCTTACCGCACCCGTTCGCCCTTACCTGAATATACGCGCACCTAAACGCGCCCACCCAGGCGGTATTCTTTCTGTTGCACTTTCCGTCGGGTTACCCCGCCCTGCCGTTAGCAGGCGCTCCTGTCCGTCGGTGCTCGGACTTTCCTCCACCAAGCCAGCTTTCGCCGACCCGCAGCGGTCGCCCGTCCGCCTCGCTTTGACCTCAGACTAACATCGCGGCGACAACGGCGGTCTTAAACTACGCCGACACCCGTGGCTGCACCGTCACCGAATCTTCCGTAACCACCACATCGTCCACTAGCGCAGACAGAGCCTCCCTCGCCTTCAACACGTCGTCAGAACCGACGACATCAGCGATCAAATCCCGTGTCATCCGCTCCCGCGGCACCTTCCCATTACCGGTCGAACCATTTTCATCACTGATCCGCTTCTCTTGCTCCACCAACCTGCGAATTCTTTTGATTTCCGACAGGAACGGCTCGAGATTCTCCAAATCGCCACGACCCGTAGAAACCACCCGAGCTTCGCTCAAAAAAGTCTTCTCGGCGTTCTCCAGCTTTTCCTCCGAAGACAACTCCGTTTCAATCGGTCTAATGCGTTTCACCGTCTCCGGCAACCACCCACCTATCGCCTTCCTAACCTCGCCATCCAATTCGTCCGCCCGCCACCGTGGACACGTCAAACCATCGCCACTGCCATTCTTCGCCGCTCGCCGATGTTGACACTCGTAGAACTCGTAATACCGATAGGTCTTGCTAGCCGTCGTATCGTCTTGGCGCCGCCAACTCCGGCGCCGCGTCAGTCCCGGAACACCGTGGCCGCACTGACCACACCGCAACAATCCGCCAAGCAAGAACGGATCTTCCGTTTTCGACAACCGACGCTGGCGTTGCTTGACAACCAACGCGTCCTGAGCATTGCGGAACATTGACCTGCTAATAATCGGCTCGTGATTTCCCGACACCAAAAAGCCATATCTCGTGTAGGTCCCGACGTAAACGCGGTTCTTCAAAATGATTGACACTGTAGCCGTTGACCACGGTTTGCCGGTGCGTGTGGGGACACCGTCCGCTGCTAACTGTTGCGCGATCAGACGCATCCCCATTCCGTTGCGAACGATCTCGCCATCCTGATCCGGCTCTCCTTCTTCGCCTATGTACCAGTCGTAGATCTGCCTAACCACCTGCGCTTCTTCCGCAACCGGTTTGAGCGTCCCATCCGCCCCGCATCGATAACCATATGGCGTCCGCCCAAGAACCTTTCCTCGCGAAGCCTTCTCGCGGATCCTCTCTCGAATCCGTTTCCGCAACCAGTCTGGCTCGCCACGCAAACCCAACAACTCCTCGCCGCTCTGCAACGGGTCTGGCATCTCGATGTCCGTACAGATCGCATCCGAACCAGAACGCCTAATATACAGCAGACGCTCCACCAGCATCTCCAGGTCCGGAGCGAGATGAGTCGCATTTGGGATTACCACCAGTGCTGGTTGTCCATGCCGACCCTCCAAGCGCTCCATCAACTCCGCAAACTGCCGGTCCCCAAACTCCTCAGGAATTTGCTGTTGAAACGCCGTGCCCATCGAAGCGTTCAACTCCGCCTCAACCGTCGAATACAACGAGTCCTCGGATTGCGGGCTCAAAATCGTCATGAGACGGTGCCCACCAGTACGGCAAAAATCTACGATTTGCTGAATCGGATCGCCAGTCGAACTCTTCAGGCGACTCTCGATCTCAGATATTTGGCCCCACGATCCAGCAGCATCGCCGATCGATCCGACCATGTCCCTTAAATGTTCACCGTCCAGAGACGTCTCACCGTTGAAAGTTCCACGAACTTGGACGTAACCGATGGCGCGCATCGCAGTTTAGTCCGTGCTGAGTGTGATCAAATACTTCCCGCAGTGACACAAAATCGGATCATCGGCTTGCTTGAGCACGTTCAACTCACCCATCGATACGCGTTCTGAACAACCCACACAGATGTCGCGTTCCACCATCGTGACGGCCATCCCGCCGTTGCTCTTGAACAACCGGGTGTACTCCCCCAAATGGCCCGACGGAATCGATCCCGCCGTTTCATTCCGATGCTTGAGGGCTTCGTTGTACTGCTCTGATATCCGAGCCTGTTCACTTGTCCCTACCCGCTTTTGCTCAACCCACGTATCTTCCATCTCTTCGAGTTGGATCTGCAAGTCCGAATGCACCTCACGCGCCTCATTAGCCGCGGTCTTGATCGGCTCCATACGTTGATCGATCGCGTCTATACGGTTCGCATGCTCCTGCACACGCAACTCCATCCGGTAGTAGTCACGAGGATTCGTAACCTCCGTGCCGCTGTACAGCAGCTCCTCCATCTCCGCACGACTCTGATTCTCCGACGCCCGTTCCAACTCCATCCGCTTCATCGCTACCTCTGCTTGCATCTGCGAACGCTTGGCCTGTTCACACTTCTCGCGTAGAGCCTTCAGTCGATTCGCTTTGTCCTGCAGATCGAGCGCGATCTGCGAGTAAGATTGCCGCTGGCGCAGCAATCCCTGATCGATCTCTTGCAACGCGAGCAGGGCTTCAAACGTATTCAAATCTCGGGCTCCCCCCATGTTTCCCATTAGGCGTGCGCCATTACACACCTATCTAACTTAATCATATCAAAAGAAACAAATCACGTTGAATTCACCCGATTTTTCAAGGTCGTCGAAGATGCACGTCACTGCGCGTTGTACATTAAACCGAGACGTAATTCACATTCGGAGATTTCGCTTAACCCATGCAACAGCTCCCGCCCTTCGTCAAAAACCTGCCGCGGACCCGTATCGTGTGCACCATCGGGCCCGCCACCGGCAATGTCAACAGAGCGCGCCAACTCATTCGCGCCGGGATGTCTGTCGCGCGTCTCAACCTCTCACACGGCAGTCCCGAAGATCACTCCGAATACGTCGCCGCTGTGCGCGAAGCCGCGCAGCAGATCGGTGTCCACGTCGGCATCCTAGCCGACCTCCCGGGACCCAAGTACCGCATCGGCACCGTGCACCCCGAACAAGCCGTCAGACAAAGCGGACGAGAAGGCATACTCGTCAATACGCGTGACAAGTTCGTCCTTACCGCAGAACGCATTCACACTACAGCCGAACGCGGCACCGTATGGCCCGCCGGCCTGCACCACGACATCAGACCGAGAGCACGCATCCTCATCGACGAAGGCGCCGTCGAGCTCCGAGTCGACAAAGTTGAACGCGTAGAAATTCACTGTACTGTCCGTCGCGGCGGCTTGATCCAATCAGATAAAGCCGTAACTGCGCCAGGCAACACATCGACGCTCGACTACTTCACCGACGAAACCGTCGCCGCCCTCGAATTTGCCGTCAAAGCCGATGTCGATTTCGTCGGTCTCTCCTATATCCGAAATCGCGACGATCTCAGAGCCGTCCGCAAATGGCTAGCCGACGCCGGACGCAACCCTGTTTTGGTCGCAAAGATCGAAATCAAAGAAGCCGTCGACAACCTTAACGAGATTCTTGACGAAACCGACGTGATCATGGTCGCCCGCGGCGACCTCGGCGTCGAGATGCCCCTGCACCTCGTCCCGACAACCCAGAAACGCATGATCCGAATGGCCAACGAAGTCGGCAAACCCGTCATCACTGCAACCCAGATGCTCGAGTCGATGCGTGACAACCCCTACCCGACGCGCGCCGAATCCACCGACGTCTACAACGCCGTCCGCGACGGTACCGACGCCGTTATGCTCTCCGCCGAAACCTCCGTCGGCGACTATCCCGTAGCCGCCGTCAAATTCATGGCCCGCGTCTCCAAAATGGCCGAACGATACCTCGACAGCGCAATGCTTCGCAACCGACGCATGGCAATCATCGACAAAGAGGGCCGACACGCACAGATCAACTCGATCATCGCCTTCGATGCCGCACGAACCGCCGACACCCTTCGCTCCAAAGCCATCTTGACCTTCACAGAGACCGGAACCACCGCCGATCGCGTCGCCGCATTCCGACCACGGACACCAATAATCGCGCTCTCCCCAAACCAAAAAACACTCAACAACCTCTCCATGCGGTGGGGAGTCATACCAATTCTCGCCGAATCGCTTTCCGAACTCGACCAGATGTTCAGTTACGCCGCCAACCTAGCGAAAGAACTCGGATTCGCAAAAGACTCCGACACCATCGTCCTTGTTGCGGGTGTCCCCATCCGCCAGACGGGAAGCACGAACCTCCTGCGTGTCATCACCATCGGCGGCGACGACGATGGAAGCGCTTAACTGACCGGTTGTCGCGCTGTCCCCGGCTCCTCGCCAGCTTCCTTTCGCCGCGCATCCAACGCCTCTACCGCCGAGGCCAACCGCGACCTCAACGACTCCACCTGGGATTCCTCAGTCGGCAGATTGCCGTAACACGCCGCGTTGAATCTCGACGTGATGTCCCCAATCGGCGCACCGTCAAGCAAAAACATCAACTCCGGTTGTCGCTCCGTTGGCGTAAGACGCGAGTTGAACTCCATGCCGCGCGCCAACGCCATCTCCAAAGTCTCGAAATACAACATGAACACCTCCCGGATTCCCGGTTCATCCGGATACCTCCACAGGTGCCGAGGTTGACCCTGTCGCGTCATCCATTCCGGCAACAACCCCTTAAGAAGATCCCAGTATGACACCTCATCCACCTCATCCTTGATCGTCTCGCGCTCGACTCCATCGTCCCGCGACAATCGCCTCACAATTCGTCGATATGCCAACGCCGCGATGATCAGCACCGCGAACAAAAGCAAAAACGTCAAGGGCCACTGCAACGCCTCCAAGACCGCCTCGACCCAATCGTTGTTGGCCGCCTCTCCGGCCTCGCGCTCGCCAAACTCCGGACGCTCTCCTTGCCCTTGCTGTTCCTCCTGCTCCACCGGTTCACCCGCAAACAGCGACTGCAACAACTCGATGATCCATCCGATGATCCAACCAACCGCCGTCAACGGCCAGTACAACAACCACAAGATCGCATCCACCGTCCAACCCCATACGACCCAGAGCGCATTTAACCCCGCGTATCCATACCGACCTCCGAAATACCCGGCAATCAAACCAGTCCCGAGGAACCCACCCAACGCCACGAGTATGATCCGCGTCCACCTGCCGGCGACCCGCGAATCTTCTGGCAAACGCGCCACCGCCATTCCTCCCAATGTAGCGATGAAATACGGAATGAGCAGCTGCGCTAAACCTAGCTCAGTCGACGCGATTTCATCAATGATCAACCCGATCGCCAGCAGCACCAACCCACGCTTGAAGATCCGCTTCAAATGGTCCGGCGCGTCGCGATCATCCCGAACGATCGTCGACGACCGACGCCATATCAGCACCGTCGCGATCAACCCCATCAACAACGCGGCAACACCTTCGCCAGTCAAATCCCGATTGAACAGGTGATAGACCCAAGCCAGATCAAAGTTGAACCCGTCCTCTAAACGCGTCGTCGCCATCGCCGCGTATATCGTCGCAAGTCCCGCCGCGCCGTAGATCAACGCCACGGTCGCAACACCGCCGCGCAATCCGCCAACGACCCAAGATGCCACCATCCCGACCAAATACACCAGCAACACCGTGCTCCAGTGCAGCGGCGTGTATTCCAGACTCAACCCTGCGCCGATGACCGCCAAAATCGTGAAGACAATTACGCTCTCTGCCACCGCAATCGCGGTAAACACCACCTGATTGCGCCATTCAGACATGGTCGTACTCGCGCGTCGGGAGATTCATCCGAGAATTCATCTCGATCTGTTCGTCAACAATCGACATCATCAGATCTTCGGCGTCTTCATCGATCTTGAACGTCTCCCGCGCATCGACAACCCGTATTCCCGTAACCTGCGGCGGCTCCTCGCGTCCTACCCACGCAATCGAAACCCGGTGACCCTCGCGTAATTCGTGATGCAGATACGACACCACTGGCTCCGTCAAAAATCCCGCCACCATGATGATCGACGAACCACTCGATATCGCCTGCGCTCCCCGATCCATCGCCAACGCGTCCAACGCCGTGAACGACAACGGCTGCACGAATGACAGCGCCTCCAATATCATCCTGATGTGATGCGGTCCATCTCCAGCAGTTACTACCGACATCACTCCGCGCGTCGGACGAACCCCGTTCGCAACCAACGCCACGCGATATCCCAGATCCGCGCATCGAACCGCGATCGATGCCGCTCCCGTAATCGCCGACTCCAGCACATCGTACTTGTACCCGTGCCAAGCGTAGTCAACCGTCCGCGACTCCAGCATCACCACCACGTCGTTACTCACACTCTGGTCGTACGTCCTCACCGTCAACTCGTCACGCTTCGCACTCAACTTCCAATCGATCCTCTTCAACGGATCGCCAGGACGATAGTCGCGCGCGCTCCGCGGCCGAGACGGGTCATCCAACAGCATGTTGCGAGCCAATATGTCTCCCATCGGCTTGGCCGCCGGCAACTCCCAACCCTCCAACGGCACTATCCGCGGATACACCGTGATCCCGTGCTCAGACCTCGAATCTCGGCGGACCGTCCCGAACAGCCCAAACAAATCCCCGCTCCGCAGCTCCGTCGGCCCGATCGAGTAGTGCCCCCGATGATGCGCGCGAACGTGATGCCGGAAGCGAATCCGCTCGTAACCCGCCAAACTCGTCGTCTCCACGATCTCGCTCCCGCCCGCATACGCTCGACGCTTAATATTCTCGTCGCTCAACGGCGTCATACCCGTCGGCAAAAACTCAATGATCTGCACCCAAGGTATCGGCAACGGCTTCCGATTCTCCAGCGTCATCACGATCTCGATCTCATCACCCACAAACGCATGAGAGTCCGATGGCTGCGCACCGTACGCCACCTCTGCCAACGACAACTTCGACCACAGCGTCCCACCCGCCGAAATCACAAACGCCGTCGTACCCAATCCCACGACCAATGCCGAACCGGTCCCGGCTCCAACGCCGATCACCACAATCATCAACAACATGAACAACTCGCCGATAACATCCGGCGCACGCAGATCCCGCGTCCGCTTCTCGCGGAACGTCCTCATCATTGGATTGATCAATACCTCAACCTCGCAATCCTCACGCCATTCCCGCCAACGCCAACGTCATTCCCGACAACACCAACGTCATTCCTGCGCACACCGCCGTCATTCCCGCGCACACCACCGTCATTCCCGCGGACGCGGGAACCCAGAAAAAAGAAAAGCACGCCGCTTGATCGCCCTTCAAAGCGGGGACGTTCGATGCAACATTCGATCCCCTCGCCCGCTCGGCGGGAGAGGGCCAGAGCCTGCCCCGGACTTGATCCGGGGGTGAGGGCACAATTCATCTCACCGCTCGATCGGCACCGGCACCTGCGCCACAACTTCCTCGATCACCTGCGCCGCTTCTCGACGCCGCATCTGCATGCTCGACTCCAGAATCACCCGATGCGAAAGCACGGCCGACGCCAAGATCTTGATATCGTCCGGCATCGCGTAGTCGCGGCCATGGATCGCCGCCCGTGCCTGCGCCGCATGTTGCAACGCCAAAGACGCCCGCGGGCTCGCGCCCAATCGAATCTGCGCGTTGTTCCGCGTCGCCCTCACCACTGCCACGAGATACTCCCTCACATGGTCCGCCACTCGCACCTGCTCCACTACTTCCCGTGCCCGTTCGACATCCGCAGCATCTGCAACCACATCCACCGATATCGTTCCGTCGCCGGTCTGGAATCGCTGAAGCATCACCGACTCCTCCTCGTCCGACGGATACCCAATCGACAGCTTCAACAAGAAGCGGTCCAGCTGCGCCTCCGGCAACATGAACGTGCCCTCCATCTCCACCGGATTCAACGTCGCCAAAACCAGAAACGGCGAACTCAATCGCATCGTCGTTCCGTCGACCGAAACCTGCTGCTCCTGCATCGCCTCCAACAGCGCCGACTGCGTCCGCGGCGTCGCCCGATTGATCTCATCCGCCAACAATATCTGCGTGAAGATCGGACCCTCTTTGAACTCGAAAGACCCCAAGCCGGCATTGTAGATATTCACTCCCAACACATCCGAAGGCACCAAATCCGGCGTGAATTGGATCCGATTGAAGTCCAACCCCAACGAAGCCGCAATCGTCTTCGCCAGCGTCGTCTTCCCCGTCCCCGGCACATCCTCGAACAACACATGACCACGACCGAGCATCGCGATGATCGCAAGATCTATCGCATCACCCTTACCAACGAAAACCCGTTGCACATTCTCCCGAACCTTCCGGGCGAAATCCTGCACGAAAGAAGCATCGACGTCCGTTTCCGTCGTCTCCCCAAGTATTTCTGCGGTTTGAGCCAAGAGAACCTCGATATCTGACTACAGCACACCCCATACCCCCACACATCGCAACCTCTAATCTTAAACGTAACTAAGCGCAATCGCAGGCGATTGGAACGGGGGATGGCGGGGGGTGGGGTAAACGGCGTGCTTTGTTTTTCTCTGGGTTCCCGCGTCCGCGGGAATGACGGGGTAGTACGCGGGAATGACGGGGGTGGGGACACGTTGTTGGTTGAGAGGTAACTGCGGTGAATTTCGGGCATCCCCCTGCTCGCTGCGCTCGCGTCCCCCTTCGCAAAGCGAAGGGGGGGAAGCGGTGTGCTTTGTTTTTTCCTGGGTTCCCGCGTCCGCGGGAATGACGTATAGACGCGTGAAAAGCCCGGGACGGTATTTAACCCGGTCTTTTGGCGTGAACGATCTTGGATTTGCGCCTCCACCGAATTTCGGTGGAGGCTACGTAGATCGTTTTTACGAATTGGTCTGTTACCAACAGTCCAATACTGACGCTGACTTCGCGAAAAGGATAGCGTCAGGATCTGGTCCCGAATGGAAACGGATGCCGGAACACCGGCGCAAATCTTCCGCACGCGTTGTGAAACACCAATTTCCACAACATGCCCCTCACCACTGGTTAAGGTGGTGGTGACAATCACTAGGTTGGACCCTAGCTCACGCCGTCGTCGCTCCCTTGCGACTAAAAGGGATTGACTTAACACGCGTCCGCGACCGCCCGACAGACCCTCACCGACTCTGGTTGAGCCGTTTGGTTTGTATTGCGGCGTCTGCAACATACGCCGCGATCTGTCTTTGCTGCGAAGATCGCATCTCGCGCAACCAAAGTAAGACGACCCAATGGAGCCCCGCAACTTCTGGCGGGGTGGGGTGGGGAGCTGTCGCGTACGCCTTGAGCTAGACGCGAACAATGCCGGGCGGTTTTCACCCCCGACGTGGTCACCGATGGTGTCGATGACTTTGTTCTTGTCTGTATATGCCTTCAACGCACTAACTTTATTCCCTCGCCAAACCTTGGCTTGATAGGTGTCCAGATCCGTCGATCCGAGACCAATTTGTACAAGGAACATGCTAGTACAAGTGCGCGGTACCTGTCAAGTGTTGAGTTGGGAAGTACGGATATTTAGCTGAAAAGGGGGCATTTTGAAATTGGGGTACTTTGGGAAACACCTGAACTATGATGCGGTTGTGCCCTCACCCTAACCCTCTCCCGCCGAGCGGGAGAGGGGACACGTTGTTGGTTGTTGGAGGGACTTCTGCGACGGGTTGGGGGGTGGTGGTTTGGGAGGAGCCGCACCCCTTGGCCGCCCGGTTGCCCTCACCCTGGGACCCCCTCTTAATCTCCCCCTCGGGAGGGGGAGGGGATTGGCTCGCGGGAGAGGGGACACGTTGTTGTGGGAGGGGGTGTTGCGGTGAAGGGCGTGTTGGTTGTTTGGGTGGAAATGGCGTGCTTTGCTTTTCTCTGGATTCCCGCGTCCGCGGGAATGACGTGGCGGGGGTACTGCGGTGAATTACGGGCATCCCCCTGCTCGCTGTGCTCGCGTCCCCCTTCGCGGAGCGAAGGGGGGGGGAATCGTTGTTTACCAACGCCAACGGCGGTCGAATCGTTGGTGTCGGCGGAGGTTTCTAAGCGTTTTCTCGGTGTAGAACATCATTCCGACGTGATGTTTTGTGGCGTAGTGTTCGGCGAAGGCGTACGCTAAGGCGTCGGCTTTGTCGGGGCTTTGCATGCCGTGTGATTTGATCACGTCCTTTGATTCGAGCATTAACTGACCTCTGGCGTTGTATCGGTACGTAAGTGATGCCAACTGCGAGATCAGTTCGGGATCGTTGGGGATTGAGATGTCACCGTCTGCGAATCGTTGTTTGAGTCCGTCGAAGATTTGAGCGCGTAGGTTTAGGTATTTGTCGACGTGGTCGGCACGTGCGCCGCCGTTGAATCCGGTGGTTTGGAATTGACTGTCGACTTTGAGGGTATCGAGTACCCCGGCACCGATTCCGACCTCGTCGACGATGATGTCTTTCACCTTGAAGTCTTTAGCGGCGGTGATGACTCGTCCGGTGGTGTTTACGAGGTCTGATTTACGCAGCTCCTCGATGTGGACCACTAGCATGCCTTTTCGGATGATGATGACGGTTTTGTCGTCGCCGAATCTAGCGATGTCGACTCCCATGATTGGTTTGTCGTCGGGTTGAACGACGTGTGGTCGTCTAACTGCGGCCTCGACGTCGCGCAACGGTATTAGGGTGTCGTTAGCTTCTTCGGGGAACTCGCCGAGGACGCGGGTCTGATAAACGGAAGATTGTGGACCGTATTGGTTGAAAGTGCCGAGTGCCCACAACGGCGTTGATAGACCGAGTGGGATGCGGGAATTGGCGTGGTTTGTTTTTCCCTGGGTTCCCGCGTCCGCGGGAATGACGGCGGTGTCGGTGACGGGGTCTGGATATTCTAGGTCCGCGATATTGTCGGCGGTGATTCCGGCGTCTGTGAAAGCTGGTGTGTCGAAAGCGGATATGTGTACGGTGTGGAACTCTTTGCGGCTCTTGTGGAAAGCGTCGTAGAAAGTTCCGGCTAAACCGTGTGGGTTTCCGATCATCAATAGTTTGGCATTCTGTGTGGTAAGGATTCCGGTGATGGCGTAGTAGATGAATTCGTCTACTCCGGATGCCTCGTCGACGATGACGAGGATGTTTCCGCTGTGGAAACCTTGGAACCGGTCTTCGGTGTTAGTAGAGAACCCGTATGCATAGCGGTTGGCTGCGAAGTCTAGGCGTGTTCGGGTCAATTTTCCGCCGATTTTGTCGCGGTGTGGCATGTATAGCATGCGTATTTCGCGCCAAAGCAATTCTTTGACCTGGCGTTCGGATGGTGCGGTGGTGATGACGATGGCGTTGTCGTAAGACATCAACCACCAAAGTACGGTTACGGCGGCGGTGAAAGTCTTGCCGGCTGCGTTGCAGGACCTGACGGCGACTTTTCTGTGATTTGCGACGGCGTTGAGGATGTCCTGCTGTTTCTGCCAAGGTCGGACTTGTAAGACGTGTTGTGCGAAATTGACGGGTTTCTTCGCGTACGTGGATTGGCGGCCTCGTACGTCGTCTTTAGGCGGTTTTGGTTTGCGCGCGGCGACGGATCGGTTGAGATTCTTGGGCTTGGTTCCCGCGTCCGCGGGAATGACGGAGTCGGGTTTGGCGACTTCCAAGTACGGGTTTTTGAGGGCCGCGGACTTAGGTTGACGCTTGCGCTTGTGGCGCGGGATACGTCGGTTGTATGGGAATTTGTTGTTAGGCGCGTTCATGTTGGGTATGCGCGCCAAGGGATTCAACACACGCGTTGGATATGTCTTTAGTAGCGTACCATCGGTAGGATGTTGAAGGTGATTTATAGATTGAGTGTGCTAGCACAAAGAGGTTATTTGGGGAAATGTTTTTGGGAAACAGGTGTGTGTGGACTGGGATGGGGCGTTGTCTGAACCGCGGATTGCGCTGATTTTCGCTGATGGGCTGTGACGCCCCGCCCGTTTTGTCCCGATCGGTGTGGGTTTGAACTAGGATGCGAAGGATTGGGAAGGATGGAAAGGAGGGGGTGTTTTAGGAGGGGGTGTTGCGGTGATGTTGGGGGTGGTTGTTTTGGTGGTGGCCGCTCCTTGGCCGCATTGATGCGATTTTCGGCGCTCCGGTTGGTACGCCGGAAGGAGATGAACTCGATCTGCTTGTCAATCAGGTTGAGGTCTACGAGGCGGAACGGTATCCGATACCGCCGCCCGATCCTGTTGATGCGGTCGAGTTTCGCATCGATCAGGAGAGGTGACGCTTCGCTGCCTGATCCCGTTTGTTGGGGGAGGCGGACTGGGGATTGGGGGTTTGGATATGGCGCAGATTGCGCCTGACAGTGCGTTGTGGGGGGGAGCCAGTGGTTGGTGGTGGGTTCGAATTGGGTGGTTTGTGTGTGGCGGTGCGTACTGGGGGAGTTGGATGGGGGAATGATGGCGGCATGGGTTGGAGGGGCGGGGGATTTGGGTGCCTAGTAGGCGGGTTGAGGGGAAATGAGGGGCGACATCCGAGATTCTTAGATGAAATCTAACCCAGAGGACGCAACGATCGGGTTCATGTCGGCTGTGAGTTTTTCCACAGACGGACAGTAAAGCGGTTTTCGTCTTCGATGAGATCCGGCGCGGTACCGTTGTGTTCACGCATTCCTCCGATAATCCGCCTTCGAACGCCCAAACCGAAGTGTTCGACGTATCCGTAGTCCCGAAGAATTTCTTTGAGAAGTTCGTTCCTCGCCGACCGCAATCCCTCAGACATCTTTTCTACCGTCACACCGTTCGGCAAACGACCAGGTGAAATCACCTCTAGACGGTCCTTGTACATGGACACTTCGATGTCAGTCCCGGCGAGCGTGTAGTCGCGATGTGCAACCGCATTGACAATTGATTCTCGAATTGCGGCCAAAGGGTAGGATCTCTTCCGCCGCCTGCGTCCACCTTCCAACCATGAAACGCCACCCATGTTTCGGACAACGAAATCAACCGCCCTGTCAATTACCCCCTTTTCCACGGCGCTTCTTCTTGAACTAGACAGTTCCGAAACTAACGGACCTCGTATTAATTCTTCATCAATCGTTGAGTAGCCTTTTTCTGTGCCTGGAAATGACGCAGCTGTTATGCCAGCTTGAGGCATGCGGCGATTAGGATTATCACCGAACAATAGGAGGCCAGCTGCTGTTGACAGTGTCTGGCCTCCCCGTTCCGCCAAAATGTCAATGTTGACTAAAATTCTTTGCCACGCTTCTGTGTCGTTTCGACGTGGCGCATCGCGACTCAGCACGACGCGAAAGTAGTTCTCAAGCCTCCGTCGATCTAAACTTTCTAACGACGTGTCCATGACTGGCATTATGTCGAATCGCATCAACTGCGCTTCTTGATATAGCCTGCCTTCTTCTTCTCGCGATGCTTCTCGTGCAGTACTTCCTCTACGGACGAATGTTACCCACGCACGACCGCGTTTAGCTTTGTGTGGTTTGCCTGGGCTGTCGGCCGGTAATTCGACGATTCCAACGTGTTTCTCGTCGATGGATACTGTCGACCACAAAGGTGCTACGCTCGGCTGAATGTTGTTGTTGCAAACATTCATCAACCATTCTTCCGTCAATTGCCTGCCTCGGGTCAGTCCTGAGATCGTCCCAGAATCTTCGACCCCGAGTAAGATATACCCACCCTCAAAGTTGACGAGAGCTGACATCTCCTTGGCTAGATCGTCAGGATGCACATCGTCTCGTTTGAACTCGGTCTTTGAGTTTTCGCCGTTACGAATGATTTCTAACAACTCGACGATGTTCATTTTGTTGCCTAAAATCCGTACTTCAATCGTCGTGTTTCGAACGCGTATTTGCCGCCTTCAAGAACGTCCTCAACTAACTCTCGTACAGCTCTGTCGTCGATTGAGCCGCAGTGTTCTTGTTGTATCGTCGCATGTCCAGATTCAGCGTCACCTTTGGCTGTTAATCCCAAGATGAGTTCGGCATCGCCGAGGACGGGTATGTTGGCGTTATGAGTTGAAAACACGAATTGCCGTCGCCGCTTTTCATCTCGCATCCTAGGCACTACGCCTTCGGTGATGAAGCGGTTGTCGAGATCGTCTTCGGGTTGATCAATGACCAAAGGAGCGTCGGAATCAAGCAATAATAGCAATAATATGGATGTGGCTTTCTGCCCAGCTGATAGATCATCAAGTTTCTGCCACACGGGAGGGGCACCGAAAGATCCGGTATTGAGACTGATCTCGGTGGTAGACGGTAACTCCAGTTCTTCGATTTTCATCAAAACATCGGTCGACAAAGAAGCAATCCGTTCTGCTTGGGCCGGCGGGATAGAGTACGCACTTTGGATTTGTTGAGGTCCACGTCGACAAACTTCGGAAAACTCGCGTAAGGAAAAATCGGTCTTTTGTCCTATCTTCTCGAATGCCTCGGACAGTCGCCCCCCTATCTCGTCCCTCAACAACTCGAACAACCGGTCGCGATCACCGGAAGTACCTACTTCGATCTTGACGCGGTCGCGTAACTTCATGCTGATCTTTTTTGCGGTTCGATCCAAAGCGCGGAATTGTGTTGCCTTGATGTCCTCCCATTCAGCAAGTAACCTTTTTCGCCTGTCAGAATGCTCGCTCCGAATTTGTGCCAGCAGAGGTCGTCGCTCACGAATCGGGCGTAATCTTTCTATCTTTTTTCGTAATTCGATAAACTCTTCAGCATCAACAGCCGATTTTTGCAATTCGCGGAGGATTTTTTGGTATCTGTCCTGAACATCGCTTTCCCTCTCGTTCCACCGGAGCCGGACATCGGCAACATTTTCTATCGCTCTTTCGATGGCGGATTCGAACATTTTCGTGATTATTTGGAGATCAGTTTCAAGGCGAATTAGTATTCGACCTGCGTCTGCAAGGATGTTTTTTCCGGGTAGTTCTCCCAGTGCTACGTCAGAGAGAAATGCTCTGTCAATCGGTAATTCTTGTTTTAGGGATTCAAGGTGGTCTCGGAAGATTTGTATGCGTTCAGGAACGGATTCCAGCACTCTTTCTTCGCGTACCAGCATACTGCGTTCTTGCAAGCGATCTTCGAGACCGGCTTCTTGGAAACGTTTAAGGGTCTCTTCGAGAACCGGCAAAGTGGACATCATTTCGTCTATCTGCCGGATTTCGTCATCGACATCAATCAACGACCGTCGAGTGTTCGCCAGTTCGCGGAGCAAATCGACTTTTCTCCGAGTGACCGAACCGTCATCGGGCACAAAGCGATTAAGTAAAGCGGTACGTTTTTCGCGCCGGGTTGCCAATTCTGCGATTTCATGTTGTCCGTATACTTCGACGTTGGGAATTATGTCTTGAGGGGTCAGGTTTGAAATCTGACCGCTTTCATCTCGGATCACTGGCGGATTAGGAATTGTGCGCTCAATGACAAATTCTCGTTGCGTAGGGCGATAGGAACGAACCTTGAGGGAGATTTTCGTCCCACTTCGTAGCACGCGTCGGATCATTGTCGTATGAATTTCGTCGGCATCATCGCCAATCGGGCGCAAATTTAGTACGTACCTAAGACTTTCGATCACAGTCGATTTACCTGCACCGCGGCCACCAATCAAAACGTTCAAGTTCGGATTGAAATCCACGACTACGCCGTCAAGGAATCCGCCTGTCCAGCCGACTCGTACAAGTTCGGTATGTTCATCAGGTTTGGGGTCACCGTTCAGACGAATCCTTGACTCCGGATCCAAAAAAGCTTGTCTAAGGCCTTCAATCGAGACTTCCGACATTTTGATCCAACATGTCGCCGCAAGATCGCGTAAATCGCTTGGTTGCGCAACATCTTTTGCATTAATTATTGCGACCGCGAGATTTTCTGATGCAACTCGCTTTCGATGATAATTTGGATCCTTATTTGTTGCGATCCGGCGTATATCGATTGGTAGATCATCGATCGGACCCGGTATTTGAATGGCATGCAGATTGGCGTCCTGCCAAGCTCGAATTCGTGGTTTACCTTGCAAGACGGTGAATAACCCGTTGGCCGATGAAACGTGAGACGCAACGGTCACGCCGCCTTGTTCGCGGACTGCCTCCAATATCTGACCAAAAGTCTTGTTCGACAACTCAGAAGAGCTGCCAGGTTGTCGGATACCAAATTCGCCAAGATTCCGTTCAAGTCCTTGCAAGTCGGTTGAAGGCGCGTAAATGCAAAGTATGTGGATGCCTTCGGAAGATGTGATCTCAAAACCGGGAAATATCGTGATGTCAAAGTCAGCGGCGGCTCGTTCGAACTCCGGCACGTCGTCAACACAATTGTGATCCGTGATCGCCAGCACAGATATTCCGAGGTCGCTTGCTGTTTCGACGACCGTCTGCGCGTACTTTTCCGGGTCGCCGTCAATCGCGCTTCCCCGAAAATTTTCGGCGTAATGGCGCGGGTTTACTTGCAATGCGCAACGACGAAAATCTGCCCCTGAGTGGTTGGACGTTCGACCGATTTGGGTTGGTTCTGAAACGTTGCTGTTCATGATGTGGATTCTTGAAGTTAGGGATGTCTGTATTTTAGCGGGTCAGCAGCACGACAAACCTCTGTTGCCCCCGTCCTTCATCCCCTATTGGACGACCCAAGGTTTATGAGTAAGCGGGGACCTCGGAACCTTGACTGCCGGTTCCGCTACCCCAGCGGGGGAATTTTCGCCGATCGCTGATTTCAGTCCTTCGCATGAATCACATTGGGACATTAGTCAATCAGCGATTTGTCGGGGCCGGCGGCTATGTAGTCGGGGTTTATTTGGTGGCCCGTGGCCGGGCCTATTCGACACGTGGTAGAAGCCGTCGTGGACGTCTAACGGTGGGGTTAATGCGGCATTGTAGTCGGGGAGTTCGGAGTAGGGGATTTCTTGTCGGTAGAGGTTGGGGGTGGACATCATTACTTGGGCGCTGGCGGGCATTCTCTGCGGGAACGTCTCTGAATCTCGCCTTGGAAGGGCGTTCCTTGGGGTTGCTTCGGTTCGTGAAGGGTGCGGTAAGCGGCATACTTTGTTTTCCCTGGGTTCCCGCGTCCGCGGGAATGACGTAGGGTTGCGCGGGAATGACGTGGGGAGAGGGCTTAGCCTACACCACCACCACCGAATTCACCAACGTCCCGATCCCGGCAATCGATATGCTCACCACATCACCCTCCGCCAACGTGAACTCCGGCGGCGGGATCGTCCCCGTCCCCGTGCACACCGTCGTCCCGTTCGGAACCTGATTGTGGCGCTGCAACCAGTCCGCCAGGTAGTTACAGTCTCGCTTCATCAGAGAGGTGTTCGACGATCCATCGAACGCCACCTCACCGTCACGCTCAATCTGGAGTCCGACATCCAGCTTTTGCGCGTCGCCAAGAACCTCGGGCGTCGCAATGCACGGCCCGATGGCGCACGACCGGTCGTAGACCTTGGCCTGCGGGAGATAGAGCGGGTTTGCGCCCTCGATCGAGCGGCTGCTCATGTCGTTCCCGACGGTGTAGGCCACGATCTCACCTTCATAGAGCACGAAGGCCAGCTCGGGCTCGGGAACATCCCACTCCGAATCGGCACGGATACCGACCGCATCGCCGGGCGAGACCAACCGCTCGGCCGTGGCCTTGAAAAACGCCTCCGGCCGGTCGGCGTTGTAGACCAGCGCATAGACGTCCGGCGAACCACTCTCGGCCTGCCGCTCCCGCATGCTGTCCATATACGTAACCCCGAAGGCCCAGACCTCCGGCGCGAAGATCGGCGGCAGCAAACGGGCATCCCCGTCGCCGGAGCACAGATCCGACACCGACATCTCCCCGCCTCCGCCGCGTTTCAAGATCCCCCTCGCCACGTCGTCGATACTCACACCGCCAAGGTGCGCCGCCTTGAACAACGACAGCGTCGAATCGGCCTCCGCGGTAATCGACGTCAAGTCGGTCACCACGCCATCGGCGGCCTCAACACCGACATGCACCTCATCCCCGGTCAAGAACTGGTAGTAACGCATCTGCTCGCCTTTCTATCTCGCGCAACATCGCCGAGATCACTTTACAGCAACCAGCATAAAATCTGTCATCAACCCCCTAGCGTATTCATATACAGCGACCGAAAGTCGCGCCGACCTACCACGTCGCCAAGATTTCACGATTCCATGCGCCTGACACGCACCAAAATATCGCAAACCGGAGCGTTATCGTTGCTCATCGCAATGACGGCGGTGATCGGGTTCGTTTTCTTCGTCTCAGTTCCCGCCTTGGCTCAATCACCACGGCCCGTCGGAAACGAAATCGTCACCCACCACGTCACCCTCTCAGACAAAATCACCGTTGATATCGAAGTCGACATCGACGCCGAAATCAAAGAGGCGCGCCTCTGGGTCAAACCGCACGGCGAAGACAAAGTCGCTTCCTACCGCTACGTCGATTTCGAACAGAAGGAGCGCCTGACAGCCTCCGGCGAAATCGACGTCCATTCTCCTTCCTACTTCCCGCCCGGAACCATCTTCGACGTTCGCTTCGAATTCGTTTCCGTCGACAACGACATCTACTCGTCCAACACCTACGTCGTAGAGCACCTCGGCACCGCCCACGATTGGCAACGAGTCTCCGACGACCTCCTAGAAATCGTCTACTACGGCCTCAACCGCAGATCAATCGAAAACCTCCACTCCCGCGTCGCGTCGCGCCTCCCCGAGATCAACTCCGCCCTCGGCGTCACCGACAGTCCCCGATACCGAGCCGTCATCTTCCCCAACCTCCAAGAACTCACTCGCCACGGACCCCGCATCAGCCAAGCCGCAACCGACGGGACCTATTTCGGCGGCTTCGCATACGACGAATACAACCTCACGATCATGTCCTCACCGTCCGCCGAGGTCCTCGTCCACGAAATGACCCACCTTATCTTCGCCCGCAAATTGACCTCCCCTTACGCAACCGCCGCTCCGGGATGGTTGAACGAAGGCAACTCCAGCTTCTGGGAAACCGGCGATCGTCGAAAGCCATCTCGAGATTTCGCACCCCTCGTCCGCTCCGGAAACGTGAGCGAATTCGCAAAGATGGATTCGGTGCCCGGCCTCCGCGACGACATCCATCGCTTCTACACCCAATCCGCCGACTTCGTAGGTTTCCTCCTCGAAAACCACGGACGCGATTCCGTCGGCAAACTTCTCGACGAACTCGACGCCGGAAACGACGTCGACCAGGCCATGCAAACCGTCTTCGGCGGCACTTTGACCCAGATCGAGAACGAGTGGCGACGCGAATGGCGGTTATCACCAGTCGGCAACTCCGTCGAACGGATCATCGACATACAAACCGACCTACCAGCTACCATCCCCGGACTACCCACCATCGAAACCGGCACCCTAAACACGGAAGTGACGGGCGCCAATCGCCAGACCGATGCCATCCCCACACCGCAACCCGAACCCGTAGTTCTAGCCACTTCAGCGCCAAGAACATCCGAACTCCAACCTCAAGCAACCGTCGCTCCCGAACAACCACCAGCGGCAACCCCAATCCCCACACCATCCAGCGTCTACTTCACCGGCAGCCCCGACGAAGAGTGGCCAACCGTCAAACCCAGTGCCATAATCGTGTTTCTCGTCCTCGGACTTGGATTCCTGGCGTTAATGTACCGACGCTTCAAAGCCTGAACGTCACCCGTCGCGGTAACATCAATCCGTGATGGCCTCCGCGATCCACACCACCTCGTTCATCTACTCCCACGAGCAGTCGCAACACGTCCTCAGCCCGACGCACCCCATGCGCCCCATAAGGCTCATGCACATGCACGAACTCATGCGCAGCGTCGGCCTCCTCGACGCTGACAACGTCGTCAACGAATCCCCCCGTCTAGCCACCGACGACGAGATTGCCATCTTCCACGACACCGATTACATCGACGTCGTCAAAGCCATCGACGCCGGCGCAATCGTCCCCGGCATGAATCAATTCGGCTTCGGTCCCGGCGACAACCCGCCACGCCCCGGCATGTACCGCCACGCCGCCCTCGCCGCCGGTGGTGCCATGCTAGCCGCCGAACGCATCCTCAACGGCCAAACCAAAAACGCATTCGCCCCCGCCGGCGGCATGCACCACCACGCCATGCACGACCGCGCCTCTGGTTTCGGAATCTTCAACGACGCCGTAATCGCAATCAAGCACCTCAACGCCCAAGGCCTCCGAGTCTTCTACGTCGACATCGACGTGCACCACGGCGACGGCGTCCAGGCCGGGCTCTACGACACTGACCGCACCATGACCGTATCCATCCACGAATCCGGCCAATGGCTCTTCCCCGGAACCGGTGGGCCAAACGAAACCGGCATCGGCGAAGGCGAAGGCCACAGCGTCAACATACCCCTAGCTCCGTACACCGACGACCAGCTATGGCACCAAGCCTTCGACGCCATCATCCCCGATCTCGCCAGAGCATTCGAACCCGACCTCATCTTCACGCAGCTCGGAATCGACACTCATCGCAACGACCCCCTCGCGCACCTATCCCTCACAACCCAAGGCCACAACCTAGCTGTCCGGAAATTCGCCGCCCTCGCAAACGAACTCGACTGCCCATGGATTGCAGTCGGAGGCGGCGGCTACGACATGACAGCCGTAGCCAGAGCATGGACCATGGACCTCGCGACAATGGCCAACCTCGAACTTCCAGACGCTATCCCTGAATCCTTCACCTCCCTCTCAGACCTCACCACCTTCCCCGACCCAGGCGAATACCGCATCGACCCCGACATCCGTAACGACATCGTCAACCACAACGACTCGGCGATTGCCGAAATCAAAAGGCACATATTCCCGCGCTTCGACCTTTAACGCTTGACGCGACGCGCAGCAATTAGCAAAACAAACAAAAACCCCTCTCTCGGACTACGAGAGAGGGGTGTTCACGGAAGAAACCGAACGCTAAACCTCTCTGAACCGCCCCTCCACGGTGTCGTCTCCCGGAGGTTCCTGACCGGGGTCTCCACCTGGTGCATCAGGACCCGGCGCAGCGCCCGCAGCCGCACCAGCATGAATGTGCTGGCCAGCAGCCATCATCGCCTGTTGCAACGCTTCCGATGCCGCTTTGACGCGCTCAGCGTCCGCGGTTTCGTCGGCGAGCACCGTGCGAACTTCCGATGCTTTAGATTGAATGTCCGACTTGACTTCGTCCGGCAAACGTTCTGCGTGTTCCTCGATCAGCTTGTCGGCTTGGTACGCAGACGATTCAGCGAGATTCCGAGCGTCGACCGCTTCTCGGCGCTGTCGGTCAGCTTCCGCATTCTCTTCTGCTTCGCTGACCTTCGCCTTGATATCGTCGTCCGACATCCCGGATCGACCAGTCACGGTGATGTGCTGCTCTCGCTGCGTCGCCTTGTCCTGGGCAGTCACCGTGATGATCCCGTTTGCGTCGATGTCGAAAGAGACCTCGACTTGCGGCACCCCTCGTGGCGCCGGCGCGATCCCGTCAAGCGCAAAACGACCAACCGACGTGTTGTCGGCCGCCATCGGGCGTTCGCCCTGCAAGACGTGAATCTCAACCGAAGACTGCCCGTCAGCCGCGGTCGTGAACGTGTCTGACTTTGAAGTCGGAATCGTCGTATTCCGCGAGATCAATTCTGTTCTAACTCCACCTAGCGTCTCGATGCCCCACGTCAAAGGTGTCACGTCAAGCAGCAAGATCCCGGTCACATCTCCCTGCAAAACGCCAGCCTGAAGCGCCGCTCCAAGAGCAACGACCTCGTCCGGGTTAATCGTGCGGTTCGGCTCCTTGCCGAAGATCTCCTTTACCCGACTGATAACTGACGGCATGCGCGTCATTCCACCGGCGAGAATCACATCGTCGATATCAGATGGTGAGACTCCAGCATCGCGTATCGCATTTTCACACGGCGCGACCGTCTTCTCAACCAAATCCGCGGTCAACGCTTCCAACTTGGCTCGCGTTAGCGTCTGCACTAAGTGCTTGGGGCCGCTCTGGTCAGCAGAGATGAACGGCAGGTTGATCTCTGCACTCGTGACCGAGGAAAGCTCGATTTTTGCTTCCTCTGCGGCTAGGCGCAACCGTTGCGCCGCGGACGGGTCGGTGCTTGGATCCATGAACTCTTTCTTTTTGAATTCATCGACGAGATACTCGACAAGCCGCGAATCGAAATCATCACCACCCAGGTGGGTATCGCCGTTCGTGCTCTTAACTTCGAACACGCCGTCACCTACGTGCAGGATCGTGATATCGAACGTGCCGCCACCGAGGTCGTAGACCGCAATCGTGCGATCGCCTTGCTTTTCCAGTCCGTAAGCCAGCGCCGCCGCGGTCGGTTCGTTGACAATGCGAAGCACCTCCAACCCTGCGATGGTACCCGCAATTCGCGTAGCCTCTCTTTGCGCATCATTGAAATATGCCGGCACGGTAATCACCGCTTGAGTAACCGGCTCGCCGAGCCTTTCCTCCGCATCCTGCTTCAACCGCGCCAAGAGCATTGACGAAATCTCGGCCGGTGGCCGCACCGCACCGTCGAACTCAACGCCAACATCGCCATTTTCAACTGGCGCCAATTTAAATGGCACGCGTTCTTGGTCGGATCGCACCAACTCATCGTCGAAACGACGCCCGATGAAACGTTTCGCGGAGTAGACGGTGTGCTCAGGGTTGGTGACGGCCTGGCGGCGCGCCATATTTCCAATTAGTCGTTCACCGGTCTTGATGTTCATCGCCACCACGGAGGGCGTGATGCGCTGCCCCTCCGAGTTCTCAATGATTTCCGGTTCTCCCGCACTCATGTACGCCATTGCCGAGTTGGTGGTTCCCAAATCGATGCCGATAGCTCTTGCCATTATTTCTTTTTGCCTTTCTATTCGCCAATGTCGAATGTCGACCGTTGGCTTGTCACTGCTGTCTATTCAAAACGGTTTACGCGTCGCCCGATTGTCTACCTACTAACACCTTGGCGACCCGCACTACTTTCGAAGTTGCGGCGTCCTCGTAACCGGCCTCGATGACCTGAATCACCTTTCCGGCGTCTTCGTCGGATGTCGGCATCGTGGCCAACGCTTCGTGCCTAGAAGGATCCATATCCTCGCCAAGTGACTCGAATCGTCGATACCCTTCCGACACAAGGCAGTTATCGATTTTTTCGGCCATGGCTTTGAAACCGTCAAACCACCGCGGATCCATTTTTTGATCCTCGGCGACCTCGATCGCGCTGGTGAAGTCGTCTGCAACCGTCATAATGCGCTTCGCGACCTCTAACTTTGCCTTTGAGACCGCTTCCATTTCATCCTGGGCAGCCGATCGTTTGCTGCGTTGAGCGTCACTGTGCGCCCGTTGAATCTCTGATCTGAGGTGGCGCAACTGCAATTCATATTCGGCAACTATTTGACGTATTTCGTCGCGTTCAGATTCGATTTGTTTCAATTCGGCGTGTGCGTCGTCCAATTGCGATTGCAACTCGTTACATTTCGCGTTCAGTCGACGCTGCATCCTGGAAGCACGTACGTTGCGTAACACACTACGCGCCGTCTTCCGCGTGCGCGGTCCCCATCGTTCGTACATTTCCGATCCATTCAACAAGATCATTCGACCCCCAGATATGTCAGGATCACCTTTATCTCGTCGGCAACCGCTTTAGCCGACGCGGAGTTCGTCAAATCCTCGCTCTGCTCAAGCACTTCCAACATGCCCCGCATATGTTGAACCAGCTCGAGCACTAGTCCGACACCGTTGAGATTCAAGCCCAAATCTTCGGAAAGTCGGCGCACGATTTGGAGCCGTTCAAGGTCTTCCTCTGAGTAAAGCCGCCTACTTCCTTGAGTCCGTGATGGGCTCACCAAACCTTCTCGGTCGTATTTGCGCAAGGTCTGTGGATGCATCTCGGCGAGTTTCGCCGCGATGCTGATGATGTACAACGCATCTCCGCGTCCGCCGATCCGCACACGTACCCTGCGCCGGTTTTGGTTGCGCTCAGCTTCCTGCGCCCGTCGTACCATCTCACGACGCGCCGCTTGGGCCGCGATTTTGTTCACGAGACGAACGAATGCGTCTGCATTGGGGATCGATGCCCCTGCATCCGTGTTCTGTTCCTCTTCGTATCTCTGTGTCACACTAACTCCATGAACGAAATGAGACGATCACCGTCGGGTCCGCGATCAGCGCTCACTTGAATCATACTGTATTTCATAGTAATATACGTGATACGCTTAGTGTCAAGTTTGACGAAATCCACCACCAAAACCAAGAAATCATGGTAAGGCAACGAGAAAATTACGAAATCTTGCAAAAATCGCTTGACAAACCCGTTGGACATGTATTAAAAAGTCTTCATTCGGCGAAAACAACCTTGCGGGCGAAAGCCCCGGCGAATTCCCGAACCACCCAAATAAGTGTATCCACCGATACACCGAGAACCAAGAATCTAGATCACGAGGCCCTCCGAAACCGACATGACGATCATCTACGAAAAGCGTTGTCCACATTGTCAAGGCGACATTCTGTTCGCCGTCAGGCTCGAGGGACCGACCCTCAAGTGTCTGCAATGTACGCGACTTATCGACCGTCATCAGGCACGAGAGCTACTAACCCGAAGGATCGAACAACCAGCCGCTTGACGACTGGGGCAATCGAGAGCGGAGCGACTTACGAAACTCACTCCCAATTGAAGCCCCGGTCGAGAATCGGGGCTTTTTAATCAAGAACCTCTAACCGCCCCGTCGAACCGCAATCTCAAGAATGGAGACAAGCAATATGAAACAATCTGCGATATTCCCCCGCCAGTGCCCCACATGCCAGGGCGACGTCCAGTTCGGACGAGGTCTTGACGGCGTTACGCTCAAATGCATCCAGTGCACTCGCACCATCAGCCCGGCGCAGGCACGCGACATCTTGGCCAACCTGCAACGCGAACGCGCCACTGCGGTCGCCAAGGTTGCCTAATTCAGCAAGTCGCTGAGCTGCCCGGAGCTCAGCACATAAAAAACGGTTCGGTAGCTGAATGCCGCCGAACCGTTTTTTGTTGTCAAAAATCTGGTAATTCCGCCGCATCGGACGACGAATCGGAAACAACGCCGAACGACCACTGGTCCGTTTCCACGCCTATCACTTCGGCTTCCGGCGCTGCGCTTTCGACGAACGACAGAGCACGCTCCATTATTTGCTCCAACGTCCGCAAATCTCCGCCGACGATCGCGATGCCGATCGTCGCCGACTGCCATGAATCGTTGGCTGCGACCTCGGCTGCGGATACCGAGAACCGATTTCGTAATTTCGAAACCACGGAATGAATCACGCGCCGTTTATCCTTCAGCGACGCCGACGCGTGAATATGCAAAGTCACCATTGCAGCCACAATATGCATCGATCGACCCAATTCAATTTACGATTTTCGTCGGTGATGCGTGACCTAGAAGGCTAGGTATGGCTCGCTTTCGACGGTGACGTAGTCGCATGGAGGGAACCGCTCTAGTGCTTCGACATCGATTTCGGTGCCCCATCCCGGCCCATCGGGCACGGTCGCGTGACCATCGGCGATCGGGATCATGTTCGTTAGCACCTGCTCGTATGCGCCAAGGAAACTGACGAATATCTCCTGCATAAACGCATTTGGCATCGTCAGATCCAGATGCAGACTCGCGACCGTCGATATCGGACCGTTAGAGTTGTGCGGAGCCACTGAAACGTAGTGGGTCTCGGCGGCAGCAGCAATCTTGCGAAGTTCCGTGATGCCGCCAGCATGACAGATGTCCGGTTGAATAATGCTCGCCGCGTGCGACTCCAGCAACGGCCTGAAATCCCACCTCCCATACAGCTGTTCACCGGTCGAAATTGGGATGTTGACACGTTTCGCCAATGCCGCGAGCGCGTCGATGTTGTCCCAAAGTATCGGCTCTTCCAACCAAGCGATGTCATATTTTTCGATCGCTCTGGCGGCACGTTCCGCGCTCCAGGCGTCAAGGCGACCTCGAACATCGCACGCGACCTCGACTGACGGCCCTACGGATTCTCGCACCGCCTTCACCAATTCGACGCCGTGTTGCAATCGATCCGGCGTAATCACCTGTGGTCCGTAAAACGGATAGAACTTGACCGCCCGCCATCCCTCGTCAACCAACTCGGCTGAACGACGCCGATAATCATCGACGGTTTTAGCTCCGGAGTCGGTTTCGTCGTCATCGCTCGGATCGAACCACCCGTTCGCGTACGCCCGGATATTGTCCCGCACCTTGCCGCCCAATAATTCGTACACGGGAATCCCGAGCGCTTTCGCTTTCAGGTCGTTCAGCGCGAGGTCGATACCACTGATCGCGCTCATCGTCACCGCGCCGCCCGTCCAAGTTACGCGACGGTGTAACGACGTCCAGATGTGTTCGATCTGAAACGGATCTTTGCCAACCAGATATTTCGCGAAATCATTGATCTCGGCAGCCACGCCTGCATCTTTATATTGGGTACTCGCTTCTCGCCATCCGTAGTCGCCAGTGTCGGAAGTGATGCGCACGAACATCCAGTTCGTCCCCGCCGTCTTGTGCACCGGGGTGCGCATCCTGAATATGTCCACATCGGTGATTTTCATCGTCGAATCGTTTTCCAATCTAGGCTTGGCGCGACCATCCATTCTCGTGACACATTCTCCCATGCTAATCCTTGCGGCGGATAGCGCTGGCAAGTATGAATATCACGGTCTCAATGTATGAGTATCACGGTATCAATGTATTATGAAGGGTCGCATTCACATTTCAGTCAAATTGTTAATTCTTTGTGTGCGGTCATCAGCTTTTTCGGGCATGCAAACTCAACACGAAACATCGTTGCGCGGCTATGCCTCGAGGGAATTTCCGACTTCAAGACAAACGTCATCAGGTTGGTTTTTTAGATCGAGTTTGCTTGGTGCCGTAATCGTCCTCGGTTGCGGAGTGCTTGCACTCGCCGTTCTCCTGTATGCAAACGGCGCACTTGGTGCTGACGACTCGGACCAATTCGCGGTTCCCGACATCACATGTGATGACTTCGCTACTTGGGATGCGGCAAACAGTTACTTCGAAGAGCACAGCGGATCGATCGATCCGCTGTATGCGCTCGATTCAAACCGCAATGGTATCCCTTGTGAAGGCATCATGCCCGACGGTCGTCTAACCCACGAAGACTTCGATGTCGTTTGCGACGACTTCCAACACCGCGACGAGGCAGAACACTTTTTCGAAATCTATGACCAGCCGAACGCAAATCTGTACGGATTGGACCGCGACCTCGACAACCGTCCTTGCGAAACGCTGCCGCCTTTGGACAACACGCTGCGAGTGCTCAACCGTTTAAATCGGCATTGGCGAGAAGACGCCGGCTTTGGCAACGACGTAAATTGCAGCGATTTCGAAACTTGGCCCGAAGCCAACCAGTTTTTCATCCAAGCTGGCGGACCGAACTCGGATCCACACAGGTTAGATGGCAACAACGACGGAGTGCCATGTCAATCGCTACCCGGTGCGCCGTAATGAGCTGATTTAGGTAAACGTCAGCCGGCCAGATAGCTATCACTTGGACGCCGGAGCGAAGGCCGAGTAGTCTCGGAAATGCGATCAGCGTTCTCTTCGCCGCCGTCGTTGCGCGAATCGCAGTCTGATCTGCGCTCGGCGCAACGATGCGAGAGCCTGCTCCATGTCAAGATCGGAACCGTGCGTATTAATTCGCTCTTGCGCCCGAAGCGCCGCCTCCGCAGCACGGTCCTCGTCGATTTCATCCTCGCGTTCGGCGGCATCGGCCAGTACCGTGATATTGTCCGCCAACACTTCCATGAAACCGCCCGTAACCAAGACACTCTGCTCCTCGCCGTCAGCGCCGAAACGCATCTCGCCCGGAACTAATGTCGTCATCAGCGCAGCGTGTGATGGTAGAACCGTCAACTCACCGTCGGCGCCCGGCGCGGAAACGTAGTCCACACCGCCAGAAAACGTCTCCCGTTCAGCGGTCACTATGTTGAGATTCATGCGAGCCATGACTGCTCTCTAAATTCCTTGTTGATACGGTTCCAGAGCTGGAGCGGTGCTTATGCAGCGTCTTGCGCTTGCATCGCCCTACCCTTGGTAACGGCATCTTCGATTGGGCCAACCATGTAGAATGCCTGCTCGGGCAAATCGTCGTGATCGCCGTTCAATATCTGCATGAAACCTTTGACCGTTTCTTCGCGGCTGACGTAGACGCCGGGCAATCCGGTAAACACCTCACCAACGAAGAATGGCTGTGTCAGGAAGCGCTGGATCTTGCGAGCGCGAGAAACCGTCAACTGATCCTCGTCCGAAAGCTCTTCAATGCCGAGAATTGCGATTACGTCTTGCAGGTCCTTGTAACGCTGCAATACACGCTTGACGCCGAACGCGGCGGCGTAGTGGTCCTGACCCACTACCGCGGGTTCCAAAATCCGAGAGTTCGACGCCAACGGATCAACCGCCGGGAAGAGTGCCTGCGCGGCGAGCGCACGTTCGAGCGACACGTTGGCGTCCAAGTGACCGAACGTCGTCACGATGCCGGGGTCGGTATAGTCGTCTGCCGGCACGTAGACGGCTTGGAACGATGTTATCGAGCCGGCTTGGGTTGAGGTGATGCGCTCCATCAAATCACCGATTTCAGTGGCCAGTGTCGGTTGGTATCCAACCGCCGACGGCATTCTCCCGAGCAGTGCCGACACTTCCATGCCAGCCAGGATGTAGCGATAGACATTGTCGACGAACAGCAACACGTCCTGTCCGCGTTCGTCACGGAAATACTCCGCCATCGTGAGGCCGGTCAACGCGATCCGAGCACGCGTGCCCGGCGGTTCATTCATCTGCCCGAACACGAGAGCGGTAGAACCGATGACGCCCGACTCATTCATCTCGTGCCAAAGGTCGTTACCTTCACGGGACCGCTCACCCACGCCTGCAAACACGGATACGCCAGAGTGCTCCTGGGCGATATTTCGGATCAGCTCGGTGATGATTACCGTCTTGCCAACACCCGCACCTCCGTAAGCGCCCACCTTGCCACCACGCGGGAACGGCGTGATCAGATCCAAGACCTTAATACCCGTCTCCAGAATTTCAGTGGTACCGGATTGCTCTGCGAACGTCGGTGGTTGACGGTGGATCGGCAGTCTCTCGGCGTCGGCTGGAACTTGCTCGCCACCATCGATCGCCTCGCCAAGCACGTTAAATATGCGACCCAGCGAGTGTTCTCCGACCGGCACTGCGACCGGACGACCCGTGTCAACGGCTTCGACTCCGCGCGCCAAACCGTCGGTTGTGCCGAGTGCAAGACATCGCGCCCAGTTGTTGCCAACGTGTTGCTCGACTTCGAGCACCAATCGCTCGCCCTCGTTGTCGACTTCCAAACTGCTGTAAATCAGTGGAAGATCGTCCGGCGGGAATGCGACGTCGACAACCGTGCCGATAACTTGGACTACTTTGCCTTTGCTACCTTGTGCCATTTGCGTCAGGCTCCTATTTGGTATTGCCCTGCCTTACGTTCGGCGGGGCGAATTTCCTCGATTGTGGTCTTGTATTGTCAGACCGGTGTTTCTTCGTTTGGAAAAGTTGCAACCTCAACCTTGCACGCCAGCGACACCGCCCACGATGTCGAGCAACTCGCCGGTTATGGCTTCTTGCCGTGCTTTGTTCAGATCCAAGGTCAAATCCTCGACCAATTCGTTCGCGTTGTCTGTCGCGTTCTGCATCGCGATCATGCGGGCTGAGTGTTCGCTCGCTTGCGCTTCAAGGATCGCGTGGTAGACCTGCGTCTCGACATAACGAGGGGCGATATTAGCCAGGACTTCTGCCGGCGACGGCTCATAGATGTAATCGAGATACAACGCCGGAACATCGTCTGAACCTGATCCAGAAGTCGTTGATGCGATGGGAAGCAGTTGCAGATTGACCGGCCGCTGGACTGAGGTATTAACGAACTGGGCGTAGATCAATTTAACGGAGTCCACGTCACCAGAACGATAGCGGTCGATCACAAATGAAGAGATACCAAGCGTTTCCGCTAAAGACGGACGGTCGCCCACGGAGAAGCTCGCGACTAATGACTGCCCGGTCCGGGCCACGAATCTCTCACCTTTACGGCCAATCCCGACCGTGTCAACCGGCACCTCGGCTTCGCGCAACTCTTGCGCCGCCACGCGCAGGATGTTGCTCACCAACGCGCCAGCCAGTCCGCGATCAGGAGTGATCAACACTAGCAGCTCACGCTGATTTGGACGTATTTGAAGCAACGGGTCGAGCGTCTCATCTTCGGCTTCCAACCGCATCACCAAGTGCGACAACACTTCGCGCATCTGGTCAGCGTATGGACGACCGTTTCGCACCATCTGCTGGGCGCGTTGCATACGAGACGCCGCAATCAACTGCATCGCGCTGGTGATTTTCGCGGTGTTGCTTACAGACCGAATTCGGTCGCGTATGTCCTTCAGGCTTGGCATATCTGAGCCATCGGTTCCTTGCTGCTAAGCGGCCACTAAACTGGCAGTTTGCTTGAACGCCGAAACGGCTTCCATCAATCGATCGGCGTTCTCATTGCTGAGTTCACCCGTATCACTGATCGCCGACAACACTTCCGGCAGGTTCGCCGCCATGTAGTCGTACCATTGCCCTTCGAAGTCGCGCACGTTCTCAACGTCCACATCGTCCAGCGCACCTTCGTTGGCAACATGGAAGAGTGCGACCATGTTCTCGTACGAGATCGGAGAGTTCTCGTCCTGCTTCAATAGCTCGCGGAAGCGCTCACCACGTGCCAACTGGCGCCTGGTGACCGGATCGAGGTCTTCTGCGCCAAACTGAGCGAACGTGGCCAAGGAGTCGAACTGCGCCATTTCTGTCTTCAGGCTGCCGGCTACAGATTTCATCCCGCGTCGCTGCGCCGATGACCCTACTCGGGTAACCGAAATACCGGAGTTGACCGCAGGTCGGATCCCGGCATTGAAAAGGTCTGGCTCCAAGAAGAGCTGCCCGTCAGTGATGGAGATGACGTTCGTCGGGATGTACGCCGAAACGTCTCCTGCGAGAGTCTCGATGATCGGCAGCGCGGTGATTGAACCTCCGCCGAATTCTGACGACATGCGCGCCGCTCGTTCGAGCAGCCGAGAGTGCAAATAAAAGACGTCACCGGGATAGGCTTCACGTCCAGGAGGGCGCTTTAACAGGAGCGACATCTGGCGATACGCCCACGCGTGCTTCGAGAGATCGTCATAGACGATGAGGACGTCTCGTCCTTTGGACATGAAATACTCGGCCATCGTGCAACCAGCATAAGGAGCCAAGAACTGTGTCGCCGCCGGATCCGACGCGTTGGCAGCGACGATAACCGTGTTGTCGAGCGCTCCTTGGTCGGCCAATCGCTGCACAATGCCAGCGACTTTTGACGCCTTCTGGCCAATCGCCACGTAAACGCCGATCATGTCAGAGTCACGTTGGTTGATGATCGCGTCGACACAGATCGAGGTCTTGCCCGTCGAGCGGTCTCCGATGACGAGTTCGCGCTGGCCACGGCCAACAGGGACCATCGCGTCAACGACCTTGACGCCGAACTGCACCGGTTGATTCACCGGTTGACGTGAAATGACACCGGGGGCGATCTTCTCGATCGGCAATGTCTCTGTCGTGCGCGGCGCGGGTTGACCGTCCAACGGCCTGCCCAGCGGGTCGACCACACGACCTAGTAGATCGTCACCGACCGGCACCTCAAGAATTCGGCCTGTTGACCGTACCTCGTCTCCTTCACGGATCCGCAGGTAGTCGCCCATGATCACCGCGCCGACCGATTCCTCTTCCAAGTTGAGCGCAAGGCCGAGAATGTCGTTCGGGAACTGGAGGATTTCGTTTAGACGGACGCCAGCCAGTCCATGGATCCGAGCAATACCGTCGCCCGCTTCGACGACAGTACCAACGTCTACCATCGTGAGTTCGCCACCGAACTCTTCGATCTGACGCTTGATCACTGAAGCAATATCTTGCCCTGCGGTTGTCATCGAATTAGCTCTCCTTAGAGTGTGAGCGGGAATATCCCGCTCCGCATATTTGGCGTCTCTTACTTCTCATCGAGATAAATCATCCCGAAATTGGCCGCTGTGCAAGCGATTCCTGCATCGAACGCAATCTCGCCCGCGTACTTCCATCAAATAGTCGGTCGCCCACCCGTGCGACGACCCCACCAATAATCTCCGGATCAACATGTTCCAACACTTCGATCCGCTCGTACCCGGTCATTTCTTGCAGGTTGTTGACGATGCGGTCGCGCCGGGCATCATCCAACGGAACCGCAGTCGTGATCTGGGCTCGGCCTATTCCCAAGTGATCGTCAGTGAGTTCGCTAAATGTGTCGCAGAACCCGCCGAACCGTTCGATATCGCCGTTGGTGGTCATGAGGGAAACTAGATTACGCACCAACGGATCGACGTCGCTCAGCAACGTCTGGATACCGTCGAGTTTGACGTTGTCGGGCACCGACGGCGCAGCCATGAACGCTTGGACATCCGATTCGGTAAATATGCCTCGCGCCTTTGCAAGGTCGCGTTGCCAAACGTCAAGCGCATCCCGCTCAATCGCGATCGCGAATGCGGCCTGTGCGTATCTTCTGACTGAAGTTGATGCCATGTGAGCTAGTTAAATCTTCCGTCGAGTTTTTCGTTCAATTGCGCCGGGCGTCAAGGCCTTCGTCCAAGACGCGGTCAATGAGTTCACGGTGTGCACCCTCATCAAGAGACTGCTCCACGATACGCTCGGCAGCCAAGATCGCAATGCCCGCAAATTCGCGGCGCACCTCCTCGACCGCAGCTTCTCGCTCGCGACGAATCTCCGCTCGCGCCCGGTCAAGCATCTCGTCGACCTGAGCACGCGTGCGCTCGGCCTCTTGATCCTTCAACCGCGACGCCGCGTCACGAGCCTCGGCGATTAACGCCTGACCTTGACCACGAGCATTCACCAGCTCCTGCTCGACGCGCTCCGCGGACGACGCAGCTTCCGCGCTCGCCCGTTCTGCCGCGGCCAAGCTGTCGCGGATGCGCTCGGCGCGTTGATCCAACATACGGATTATCGGCCCGTACAGGAACATCCGCAAGAAGACCGCGATGACCGTAAACCCGATCAAAAAGGTCAATAAGCGGGGCAGGTCTATTCCCAATGCATCCATGAGAATCTCCGAATCGTTCTACATCGAGCTATTCGTTGCACCGCAGCGTCGGCGGAATTAATGGCATCGACTATCGTTTCAGCCGAGCCGTCCGCCGAATCGCCGGCGAGGTGCAGATTAAACGAACAGCGTGATGATGGCGACGACCAATGCGTAGATCGCGATGGCTTCCGTGAACGCAATGGCAAGAATCATGTTCTGCCGAATCGCGTCCGCGGCGTCAGGGTTTCGGCCGAGCGCTTCCATCGCCTTGCCTGCCAGCATGCCGATGCCAAGGCCCGGTCCCAGGGCTCCCGCCCCGATCGCAAGTCCCGCTCCGAGTGGCGTCCAATCAGTCTCCATTGTCTTAGACCTCCTGGTCTCGATTGTCGTTGAGCTCGACGCTCGGTCCTTCAGACCGGGTCGAGGGTTCTTCACACGCGCTCGACGTTGCTCTGCAAGTCGCACGCAGTATGCCAAATTTGTAGGTGCCCTTAGCGCCGCGTTTGGCGACTATGTCTGGGGCAGAAATCAATTGCCAAGCATTCCAATTGTCCGTCGTGCAGTACTTCATCAATGTCCCTCCGCACCTTCGGCGTGATCGCCTTCTGGATGGTGGTGCGGCATGATCGCAAACGCACCGAACATCAGCGTCAAGACCGAGAAGATTATCGCTTGGATGAAGCCCACGAAGAGCTCCAGACCGATGAACGGAATCATGCCGATCAACGGGAATAGGAAGCCCATCGCGATCAGTAATATCTCGCCCGCAAACATGTTGCCGAATAGACGGAACGTGAAGCTGATGATCTTGATGAACTCGCCCACAAGTTCAAGCACGCCGACGAAGAGATCGATTGGATTCCGCTTAAACGGGTTGCCAATGAACTTGTCCCAGTAACCACCGATTCCCAACGTCTTGATACCCCAGAACTGCACACTCACCATCGCAAACAACGCAATCGCCAACGTCATATTCAAGTCCGTGCTCGAACCCCGCAGATAAGGCACCAGCAACCCAACACGCTTACCCTCCATCCCCGCATACTCGCCCGGGTTTTCGATGTAAAACTCCGTGCTCGGAACCGCACCCGGCGCCACGCTCGCGTCCACACGCTGCGCAATCTTCGCCACATCCTCCGCCGTCGGATGCACCGGATCCGCAACGTCGTAAGCCAAGATATCGATCAACGTCAGCTTGTAATCCTCGCCCCGACCAAGCGGCAATATCCGCACGCCACCACCATCAAACACCACAAACCGCTGATCACCATACGTCTCCAGCGTCTTGCCGAGATACTTCTGCAGGTCCTCACTCTCCGCGTGCGCCTCGATGAACTGACCCAAACCTTCACCACTCGACTCGACGTCGTGATGCAACCCCTCTATCAGCTCCTCCACATGACCCTCTTCCAGCTTCGCCTCCAACTTGTGGAAGAAAAACTCCGTCGTCGTCTCCACCCGACCTATCGTCCCCACTATCGGCAAAACGCCCAACCAGTTAGAGAACAGGACCACTAGGAAGATAGCGGTCGCCACCGGAATGAAGATCCGTCCCGTCTTGCCCGAAGTCGACTCCGCCAGTCCGATGAAGAACTCGTACAGCATCTCCATGATCGCCTGCCACCGACCCGGCACATCCGACAGCCTCCGCGTCGCCAGCCAAGTCAACAACACCAACACCAGCATCGCCGCCGCAAACATCACCACCGTATTAACCAGCTTGTAGCCACCGATCTCCGCCACAAGCTCTGAAGGAATCTGAATTAGTGGGACGGCACCGCCCAAGAATCCACCACCAAACGCCGCGCCGAGGGCACCGCCCAATACCGAAATAAGCGCCACAGCGAGTAGGAAAACCGCTATGGCTATCGCTTTAGGGGATGAGAGCAAACTCTCCCCCTGACTGTTGATTCGGTTCGATCGTCATCTTGCAATCAAGTCGCCGGAAGGTCGAGACGCGAGACAGCCTAACTCCGCGATTTACCGAAGTCAGACAACATCCGCACCATGCCGACCAGCGCAACTGCGACCCCGAGTAGGATCCCGACCACCAGCAGCAACGGTGCGCTACCGACTAGTCCATCTAACCACCATCCGATCAAGGCACCGCCGGCGATACTCACGCCAACGAACCAACCGATCATGGTTAATCGCGCTAAGACCGGGATGATACTAGGCACACTCTTCGGAGTCCGCTCGTCAGGCATCAAAAAACCCGCCTTCACTTCAAATAATTATAAGCAACCAAAACCGTCATCATTCCGGCGCAAGCGATGCCATTGCAAAACCCACGTCGTACCCGCGTAGGAGTGCTGTGCGTAATCACCGTCATTCCGGCGAAAGCCGGAATCCAGAGGGGCCGGGCAACGGGGAACGCACAAAATCTGACCGTTGATCCGTCGTAAGTGAGGTTGTGCAAAGAACCAGTAGGCGTGTAACCAGAAGGGTAGCGCTCCGGCAGAGTTACTCCGCTCGCCAGACCTCTACAAAATCTTTGACTTCCGAGCGAAGCCAGGGAATTTACTCCCTCTTTACGGGTGCTGTGCACAACCACCGTCATTCCGGCGAAAGCCGGAATCCAGAGGGGCCGGGCGAGGGGAAGGCGCACGTGATCTGACCGTGAATCCGTCGTATGTGAGGTTGTGCAAGCACCCTTTGCGCAACAGAAGAGGCGGACGCGGCCAGCGTAGCGAGGCGCAGGGGTATACCATCTTCGCCATATGTAGAGAGCCTGTTTGAGGGTAAAAGGGAAGACTGCTACAATCGTTATAACTATGACCACAGTAGAACGATACCGCTCTGTTTCATCCACGCTTTTCGATCAAGCGCAGGTTGAGTTGCAAGCTGGCGACCTAGTGCAAGCATCCGAAAAGTTCTGGGGCGCCGCCGCACAAGCTCTCAAAGCCACTGCACAACAACACAGTTGGCAACACGACTCTCATGCCCACTTCTACCAGATCGTGCGAAATCTCGTCAACGAAACCGGTGACAAAGGATTGGTCGATCTGTTCAACGCTGCAAACCTCCTGCACATCAACTTCTACGAACACTGGATGGAACCCGACGAAATACAACGCCTAGCCGAACAGGTCAGCCAGCTACTCAACCGTCTTGAGGTTATTAATCGCTCCTGAACTAGCTTAACAATCGCCGCAAAACCTCTGTCATTCCGAGCGAAGCCGAGGAATCTCCTCCCGCTCTCAGCGACCTGTCCACAACTACCGTCATTCCGGCAAAAGCCGGAATCCAGAGGGGCGGTGCAACGGGAAAGCGCACATGTTCTGACCGTGAATCCGTCGTTTGTGAGGTCGTGCAAAGAACTCTCTCAGAGGGGTGATTAAGAGGGGGGAGGCGCGTAGCGAGACGCAGGAGTCGCGAAACAGCGCCAATTTGTGCCACAAGCATCTCGGCAAAACACGCCTGCCGTAACATCTGGTTTTGAAGCCAACTACCCAGCGCGACCAGAACCAGCCATTCATCTACCACGATATCCTGGGCGCTTCGCAAGACGCGTCTTCGGATGAGATCCGGAATGCCTGTCGCCGTGAGGCGATTTGGCGGCATCCGGATCGAACGACCCTAACGCGCCACGGATGACGCAACTAATCAACCGCTCAAGGCTCCGCCAGCGATGCTCACGCCAACGAACCAACCGATCATGGTCAATCGCGCTAAGACCGGGATGATACTGTGCACACTCTTCGAAGTCCGCTCGTCAGGCATCAAAAAACCGCGTTCACTTCGAACCGTTATGTGCACCGCGCTACCGCGACTGGCGACTTTCGACTAGAACCCAGATGGGCATCGCGGTCGGCTTGCCGCCGCTTGCGGGAAATGTCCGAAGAACAAAGGAGGCATTCCCAGCGAGTTGCAGAGTGCCGACCCATTCTCCAAACTCGCGACTAGGATTTCGATATTCAAGGGAACAAATGCCGATCGATGTGCGTCAACTACATAGACGAACGAAGATTAACGAACAAAGAATGTCGAGTTCCAAATGAAACTCACGATAATAATCGCTGTCTCCGTAGCAGCCTTCTGCGCCGCGGCATGCGGCAACACAATTCCGTCACCGGAGGCCTCTGTGACGCCGGTTGACGAAAAATCCGCGCCTGCTGACGAGGCGGAAGACGAATCGGCGACTCCACCTCCGCCGACCACGACTCTTGATCAGGCAACACCAACCGGAACCACGTCCGACGATCCATCAGTTTCATATCTCGAAGCAACCGTGGAACCATGCTCACCCGTTGACGGTTCGTCGATCGACCCGTGCGAACGCCGCGCCTGGAGTTATAACAGGACGGTCCAATTTGTACATCCGGATTCTGTCCGTTCTGTGCACGTGACAGGACAAGGACGAAAAACACCATATTACCCGCCCCCAACTTTGCGAGAAGAGATGCGGATGTCGTTTCAACTCATGACTAGCCAAAAACGTGCATGGGGGGACAATTACATCCCGCACTTTTTTGCTAGGGGCGTTTTCCGACCCGGCTCCACACGTTGCGCATTGCACGAAACCAACCTCAAATTCGGCAGCGACGGGATCACAACTTTGAACCGCGAGTTGGGTTGCTATGCGGATTTCGAAGTTCGGGAATATTTGGTTGGACGTGGTCCGGAACTTTTGACCCTTCACCCCCCGGTTTTCATCCTACACACCCCCGAAAACCCTGACTTTTATAAAACGAGCGAGCATCTTGACGATTTGGCATCGTATGTCGGTGATACGTGGGAAGGTAGTGAGTTTGTCGTTGTGGTCGGATTGAATCAAAACAACGCCGTCGAAGTCTGGAGAGTAAATGGGGTGGGCGACGTACAGCGGCGCGAAGACGGGGAAATAATCATCTCCTGGGGTTTTCTGCATCTTTACCCGCCAGACGAGCCCATCGAACCGTATCTCCACATGTTGGAACCACGTCTGGATGACTACAGATCCGAAATCGCGCCGGCGTATGCTGCTGCCGCCGAAGAATTCGGCGTCATTTTGGTCCTCGACGCGAACCTGAAATTCCTGCGGGAATACTTGGAGAGTTTCGGAATCTACGACTTGGACGAAGTCGAAATTTCACTCCCGCCGCAAAACTAGCGAACCCAATCGCTCCCAACTGACAACTTCCGCATATCTGCATCGACAATCGCCCACACACCGGCGGCATAATCCGAACTCGATCGACCCTCCTCAATCGGTCTCCGCTTCGGCACAGAACGACCGCCGATTCCTCGGAATCAAACCCAAAGACAAGGTCTGCTTCACGATCAACGACGACGACAGCGTATCGATCGCCGCCGCAGAATTCACACTCGAAACCGCCTACCGATCCGCAAAACCTCTTATCGACCGCCGCCCCTTAGACGAAATCATCCGCGACGTCATTGGCGAAAAGGCTGAGCAGACCGCCCTAGAACTCTGTGCCGAGCGTAAAGGAGGTTGAAATCTGATTTCGATAATTTCCCGATTTTCAACTACAAAACTGACAGAAAGAGATTGCCATACCCGTCCACGACGGCTCGCCATCCCGGATGAACCACCACCGTCGAATCTACCTCCTCGACAATCGCCGGCCCCTCAACCTCATCTCCTGACCCCAGCATGTAACGGTCATAAATCGAGCAATCCACCCGTCCGCCGCGCTCCGCAAAATAGACCTTCCGCGTACCCTTTATCGCAGCCGACGCTCCGTGCCCAGATGCGGTAATCTCTCGCACTTTAGGTTCCGGAATCAAACCCACCGCGCTCAAACGCAATGCAACGAACTCGACAGGTTCCCCACCCGCATTGAAGCCATAAACCCGCTCGTGTTCTTGGTGGAAACGATCCAACACTCCCGCGATCGCGTCTAACGTTAACTCTTCATCTGACAGCGGTACGGTCAGTTCGTAACTTTGTCCGACATACCGCATATCTGCTTGACGAATGAAACGCATATCCTCGCCCGCGATTCCCTCCCGCACCAGAGCCGCTTCTCCCTCGGATTTCATGCGTTGCAAGTGCGCTTTGGCAGCTTCGATCTCAAAGAGATCGACCCGCTGTATCAGCGCAACCGAGTAGTCGTGTCTGATGTCCGTTACCAACAACCCCATAGCCGAAGTCGTGCCCGGACTCATGGGCACCAGAACAGTAGGGATCTCGAGCTCCTCCGCCAAACGGTTAGCATGAACAGGACCCGCTCCACCAAAAGCCACGAGCAGAAAGTCCCTCGGATCGTAGCCGCGTTGCACTGAAACTCGCCGCAGCGCACTAACCATGGCGTTGTTGGCGATCTCGACGATCCCAACAGCGACTTCGTCCACGTCCATATTCAGCGGTTCAGCGCACTGGGTTTGGATCGCCCGACGCGCCGCGTCGACATCAAGCCGAATCTCGCCGCCGAGAAAATAGTCGGAAGATATCCGACCGAGAACCAAATTCGCGTCGGTGATGGTGGGTTCTGTTCCGCCCTGCGCGTAGCAAACTGGTCCGGGATTTGCGCCGGCGCTATGCGGTCCTACTCGCAGAATGCCGCCGGAATCAATCCACGCGATCGACCCGCCGCCAGTACCGATCTCCACCAAATCTATGACCGGGGTACGAATGGGGTAACCCGAACCACGCGCTCCATGCTCGATGTTCGCCGCGGTCCCTCCCACTTCGTAATCTTTGGTCACCCGCGGCCTCCCGTTTTCGACAAGTCCAGCCTTTGCGGTTGTTCCACCCATGTCAAACGAAATGACGTTCTCGTGCCCAAGGGTTTTGCCTAGATGATTGGCTGCGATCACGCCAGCTGCGGGGCCCGACTCAACCATGAAAACCGGTCGTTCCATAGCCGCTTCGAACGTGAGAACGCCGCCGTTGCTCTGCATCACCAACAACTCACCGGTTACTCCGGAACCTTCGACACGCGATTTGATCTTCCCTAGATACCGTGAAACTACCGGGCGAATCGCCGCGTTGATGACTGTGGTACTGGCTCGGAAATACTCCCTGAATTCCGGCGCAACTGCCGATGACAGCGAGTAAAGGACCGTCGGCAGCGACTCATCGAGAATCTCGCCAATCCGTTCTTCGTGCTCCGAGTTGATGTACGAATGCAGCAGGCATACGGCTACCGATTCAACGCCCTCATCCCGTAACTCCTCGACTAGTTGCCTCGTTGCCCCTTCATCCAAAGGAAGCAAGACGTCGCCCCGGAAATCCAATCTTTCAGGCACACCGAAGCACAGATAACGAGGTACTAAAGGCCGCAACTTCTCGAACTGCAGGTCGTACAACCTGGGACGGATCCCAGTTTGAATCTCTAGAAGATCACGAAATCCGTCGGTAGTGATGAACGCCGTTTTTGCTAGGTTGCCCTCGATAATCGCGTTTGTTGCGACAGTGGTTCCGTGCACAACGTATTTGACCGTTTCTGGCCCAACCCGGCCATAATCATCACCATCATCAAGCATTCTGTTGACCACTCGGAGGAAACCCCCGGATGGGTCGGCGGGAGTGGTTGGCACCTTGCCAGTTCGTATCTCGCCGGTGCTTTCGTTGAGGAGAATGGCGTCGGTGAAGGTGCCGCCGATATCTACGCCGAGGCGATACTGATCGTTCACTGGAAGGATTCTCGTTCTTCCAGACGGCGTGCCCGGAGATTAGACGTCGCTTCAACATCAACCGTCCACGACTCGGTGTCGACCGCTACCCAGTAGAATTTTCGAGCGCGTTCTGGGCTAATCCTTCCGTCTCTGACATCACGCAACACATCGTCGGGATCGCGTTCTTCGGGCGGTCCGTAGCCACCTCCGCCACAGGTGCGGTAGCTGACAACATCGCCTTCCGCGAGTTGGATCGTAACCTTCGAACCCAGCTCCAAAGCCTCAGATTCGGGATTGAGAACATATTGAGCCTTTTCGCCGGGCAGCCCTCCAAAAAGTCCATGCGGTCCCCATCGCTCGCGGTCCGCAAGGATCGTGAATGAGGCCTCGTGGTCGGGGAATAGGTAGTCGCGACGCAGTCCCAATCCGCCGCGGTGCCGACCCGGACCTTCAGAGTCCTCAACAAGCTCGTATCGAGTTATTCGCACCGGATAGTTGACTTCGGTCTCCTCAATGGGCGCGTTGGCTGTGTTTTTGCCGTGAGGTTGGACGGCATCTGGACCGTCGCTAGTCGCCCGTGCACCGTAACCTCCGGCGATCGTTTCGAGAAAACAGTAGTTCTCGTTTCGATACGGATCGAAACCACCGAAACCAGAATGGCAGATCATGCCTTCAGTTCCCGCGGGCACCCTTTCGGGTATGGCATCCGCCAACGCCCGAAGTATGACCTCGGTGAGACGAAGCTGCGTCTCCCAACCACCAACTACCGGGAACGGTTCGGTACAGTTGACCACCGTTCCTTCAGGGGCAATCATGTGCACGTTGCGATAAAAACCAGTATTGACCGGAACGTCCGGTTCTATGAGGCACTTGAGAACGAACGCGACGCCGGAGTGGGTCTGGGCGAATGTCGAATTGACCGGTGCCCGTCTCTGCTCATCTGTTCCCGTGAAGTCGAACAGCAAACCATCGTCATTGATGGTCACTTTGACCACTAGCTTGACCGGGTCATCGCTGTAACCGTCGCTGTCCATGTATCCCGTACTTTTGAAGACGCCGTGCGGCAATTTCGCCAATTCAGACTTAGTACGGCGATCCGTGTACTCAATCAACTCGTCTATGTAGCCTCTGACCGTATCCGGTCCCATACGATCCAACAGCGATGTCAGCCGACGGATGCCGGTATTGTTCGCCGCGATCTGGGCACGGAAGTCGCCCGCGGTCTCTCGCTTCGCTCTGACTTGAGCAAGAACCAGATCGAAAACGTCACGATTGATTTCACCACCGCGGACGAACTTCACCGGCGGAATGATAATGCCCTCTTGGTAAATCTCGCGAAACGCGCCGATGCTCGCTGGTGCACCTCCGCCAACATCCACATGATGCGCAAGGCTCGCGACGTATCCGACGAGGTTTCCCCGATGAAATACCGGCGATATGAGAGTGATGTCATTCAGATGAACCCCGCCGGTATAAGGAAGATTGACCAGAAGCGCGTCACCTTCATGGAGATCGGTTATCCCATAGGCATTGAGGGCTCTCGGGATCGTCTCCACCAGCGACCCGAGGTGATTGGGCTGACTGAACGACTGCGCCACGGTGCGCATCTTCAGGTCAAAAATCGCACACGAAAAATCGTGCCGCGTCTTGATGTTGGTCGAGTACGCGCTGCGACGGAGAGCAGACGCCATCTCTTCGGTCGCCTCCACGAGGGCATTCCTGATAACTTCGAACCTGATCGGATCGATCGGTTTGTGCGTCTGCAACTCAGCAACTCTCCTCGACAAGCGTCTCATGCCGTCGTCGGCGTGCCCGAATGAGACCCTCATGGCCTTGTTCACTCCGGCTTGTTTGTCGATGCGCGACGCCGTATCGGATTAACGCGGCGCACTCATCAACGAAGGAAATGATAGCAACGGTAAGTCGTAGATAGAGAACGGACACCGAGCATATCCCGTTTAAGACTCCGTTCCAGCAAACGTCGCAACAACCGCGCCCCCACCGATGACCACCGAAAAGTTTTCCGCCCACCTTCCCTGCTCCACGACCTGGCCCTCAGTTCCGTCCAAGCGGATCATCCGCGCCCACTCGCAGGTCTGTCCTTCGGCCTGCGCACCGATAACGTAGGTGCCCGCGACGATCTCCGTTCCCACGCGGTGTATCCCGTCCCCGAATTCCCGGGCCGCCGTTGCCTGCCGGTTGAGGGGACGGGTTTGCCGGGTTCCCCTCAATCCCTCTCGACCACCATCGTCCCCGCCAAACAATCCCAAAGCCCACGTTGCTCGCCTGAGCCGAACACCAACAGGGCGTTCACAAGCCACAAAATTTGGGCGATGCAAGGTATAAACATTCCTTTGCCCACCAACTCCCGCAGCAACATCCGAAAGGGGCCGGCTTTCGTACCGTCACGTTTCACCACCTTGGTTCCGGCGACGACCTTGCCTAGCGTCATTCCCGTGAACGTCGACAGTACAGTTGTCGTCGCCATCCAAACGATCATCCAAGCTGCCAGCGCGAGCAACACGGCGACCGGGATCATTGGATCGCGGGTTGTTTCAAGCACCGGCCAAATCGGGTAGAGCACCAACTCGGCCACCAATCGCAGCCCTCCTCCTAACCCAAACACTAACCACACGAACATAATCAGCAACTCGATGAACCATCCGCACGCCTGCCTAGACGCAGACGCGATGACATAGTTGCCGGCGAAACTCATCCGGTGTCGGCTCATAGTCGCTCTCCTATGTGGTCGGTGTTACCACCGATGACGACGATTTGCTTCGGCCAAGGTAGCTGCTCGCATCATAGCGTCTTCTGACCGACGTCGAATCTCGTTTCGGACAAAGAATGGGATCCGCACCAACATCCAGCCGTTAACCAACACCGCCATAGCCGCAAACGGCGCTATAGTCCCTTCCGTTGTTCGATCTTGTGTCAACACTGCAACAGCTGCAATGATTGAAATGATGCAGACCAAATAAGACACGAAGGGTTCGATGCGCGCGAAGTTGAGCAGATCGTCACCAGTAGCCTCTTTCAAGCTTGATGTTCGCCACACTGACATTGACCAGATCACACCGCTTGCAACGGATGTCGCTACTATGAACCAACCCTGAGTCGCAGTATCGGCTTCGAAAATACGGTTCGAAAGCATTCTAACCAGTCCGATGAAAAACATCCACAACACTATGCCAATCAACCAAACGACGTAAACGAAGCTGTATCCAAGAACGATCAACCGTCTGTGCAGCGAAACTCCTCGGAGTTTCAACACCAGCCAAATCCCCGGCATCAACATCAGCAACGAATACACTGCGCCGTAGATAGCGAATTTCTTCGAGTTCGAAGATCGCCATGACGAGTACGCGGCGAATGGAGCAAATAGCGCGACCGCGGTGATGATGACGAGAATTAAATCTGATCCAAAGATGCGTTCAGATAATATCAATCCGTCAGTCAATTCAGACAATGCAATACCCTCCCGACCGTTGAAAGCGGGAGACCGACGCTCAGTCTCCCGCCCGCTCTGAACTACTCCGATGTTATTCCGTTAACCCCCAAGTCCCGCAACCGGAAGTGTAGAACGCCACGTCGCCCCCGCCGAGAACCACCGAAGAGTTTTCCACCCACGTTCCCTGCTCAACGACCTGGCCCTCAGTTCCGTCCAAATTGACTAGCCGTGCCCACTCGCAGGTCTGTCCTTCGGCCTGAGCACCTATGAGGTAAGTCCCCGCGACGATCTCCATTCCCACGCGGTGTATCCCGTCTCCGAATTCTCGGGCCGCCGTTGCCTGCCGGTTCTGGCGGTTCCTGAAGCACTCGAGGTCGCAGTCGGTCTCGACGTACAGTGACACCTCGTCGCTGACGCGTCCGTCGTCCGCGAGCGTTCTCACTCCCAAACGGTACGCGGTCCCTTCGTCCAGTCCGCTGACGAAGTAAGTCGTCCTGGAGATCGTCTCCTCGGCTCTGGAGTCGAACTTGGCCTTGAAGTTGCTGTAGCCCGACGGCGCGTCCCACACAAAGTTGAGCCAGTTCGCGCCCGCGCCGTGTCGCAGGTTGGTCGGCTCCGGCACATCCGCCGGATCCACCCTGATGTAGATCGTGGCGAGCACCACTCGGTCCGGCATCCTCAGAAGCTGCACCCGCGCACGCCCGGCGGAGCAACCTTCCAGCGCGTAGACGTATGTGCCGCTGTGGTCGCTGCGAGCAAGATTGTCGTCGTCGGAACGGTTGGAACAGTTGATGCTGACCTCACCGGTGTAGCTCAAACGCGAGCTGTAGCCGACGGGCAGATCCCATTCAGACGTCACCTCCGTCTCTTCTCCCACTTTGATGGTGGAGGGCCTCGCGACCAACGAGCCGGTACTTGGAATCGGCGTCGGCACCGGGGTGGCCGTCGGAGGCACCGGGGTGGCCGTCGGAGGCACCGGGGTGTTCGTCGCCGTCGGCGGATTTTGTACACGGACACCGACACTCGCGATCTCCTCGTCATGCACCGAATCGCGCAGGATCATGTGGCCGTTGCCAGCGGTGCAAGCGTAGAAATGATTGCGGATGGTGCCCGACCATCTCTGCGTCGCGCGGTCGTCGAAATCGTCCTGGCAATTGGAGTTCTCTTTGAAGTGGTGCGACGGGTCGAGGTATCCCCAACCGCCGTTCACATCGTACGTGCCCTCGAAAAGCACCCTGTCACCGACCTCGACGTAGCCGTCATTGTCATCATCGTCTGTCCAAACGGAGCCAGTCGGTTCGGGTGTGGCCGTCGGCGAAGGTGTTGGTGTGTTGGTTGGAGTTACCGTTGGCGTAGGTGAGGGCGTGGGCGTCGGCGTGGGAGCGGGAAGCTTCGCGAAACCGTGCCCCCAAGAATTGTTGGGATCGCTGTTTGCTCCGTGGGGGTCGTCGGAGGTCGAAGGCTGGAAGACGGCGCGGTCCTTAATGAAGGTGACGATATCTTCGGGCGAATTCGCATTGGAAGACGGCTCATCCGCAATTAGGCCGTCCCGTATCATCTGTATCGCGAGCGCCACCAGTCCCGCCACATGGGGTGCGGCTTGGCTGGTGCCTCTCCAGCGACCGTCGTGGCTCGGGTTGGCAATTCCTTCGGCGATTTTGGTAGCCACCACTTGGGTCGCCAGCAGCGACGACGGTTCGTCGTTGACCCCGACCACGTCAGGCTTGGGTCTTTCGTCGGCGGTCGGACCGCGGGAACTGCCATCGTTCAATTCATAACTGACGCGGTTGCCGCGGACATCCGCAACCGCCGCTCCGACCGCCAGCATTCCCAACGATTTGCTCTCCGCGGCGGAGTTCAGGCTGCGGTAACCTCCCGGGATGCTGGGAAAATCGGCAATCAGCGAAGAAGCGTCCATCTCCACCCACGACACGTCGCCACCGTTCGGCTCTCGGCAAACCCGAAGAAACACCTCCGAGGCGCGTTGAGAATCAGCGCTCCATTCGAGTTGCTTTATCCTGGCGCCAAAAGGGGCGTTGGTCCCTACCTTCCGAGTGGCTGTGCAGCCATTGTTGTCGCAGGCGAAAAGGTGGAGACGCGGCGGATCGTTTGGATCCTCGTCGCCCCATCGCAGTCGAAATTTCACATCCGCATTCGACTGCTCAAGTTCGACCGGCACGAAGTCTATCCCGTCGTCCATCTGCAACCAGTCGTTGTCCCATTGAGAACTGTATTCGTTGGGCGCATTCGGAACATCGACGTGGAAGACATTTTTCCACTGCGCTCGGTTGCCCGCCGAATTCACCCAAACTGCCCCGCCTGCCACCGCGGTGGCGATGGAGGCCAAGACGCTTGCGTCGTTGTCGGGTACGCCGGCTGTGCCGCTGTCGAAATCATAGCCCAGCGATGCGTTGATCACATCCACCGGTTCTTCTAATTCCGGAATGCCCACGGGGGCTTCCAACACCGCCATCAACCATTCGGTGGTTGATCTCACAGTTCGACCCTTCCCAATCCGCGCTAGGTACAGATCAACGTTCGGCGCGATGCTCAACAGCGCCTATGCGACATGCGCTCCATGCGCTTCGTGACTTTCCCCGTGCAGACCAGGTTCGCAGAAGAAGTCGTCATCACCGGGACCGTCGTCGAAAACGCAGTTGACCGTCGGGATCGCCGTGATTCCTTTGGAACGCAACAACTCCTGGATGCCGTCGAAACCGAAGTCGATGATTCCCACCTTCACTCCGTCTCCGTCGACAGCGGGCGTGAGAGCCAGCCAAGGTTCGGCGCCATGAACAAACGGAGCCACGGTCGGCGTCCACCCGGAATTCGCAGAGGATTGCGCTTCACGTCGAGGTTGGGGTACCAATTCGACCGCTCTGACGTCCGAGCGTCTGGACAGCTCCCCGAGCAGCGGTATCGGCGCGTACCAGACCACGAGCCATCGGCCGTTCACATCGTGTCTATACGCATTGTAATTACTAGAATTACTTTCACGTTCCGATATCCATTCCATGATGTCCGCAAGATATAGGTCTTCGGTCAGAAGAACGTAGACCTGGATCCGTTCGACAGTAAGGGGATCGAACTGCGAGTTCGCACCCCGACTGCCAGTTTCGCCCAGGGACGTGTCGTATCTGCAGACCCTCGACTCCAGCCCCACTCCAAGCTTCGGATAGCTGCATTCTTCCGGAGAACGGCCAGACGACCCGCTCGGGGCAGTCAAATAATCGTTGCACGAACCGGGCGGAGGATCGATTATGCTTGGATCCTGCGTCGGCGTAGCCGTCGCCATGGATGTCACAGTCGGCGTAGAGGTCGCGACTGGTGCTTGCGTTGCCGTCGGAGCCGGCTCTTGTGTTGCCGTCGGAGCCGGCTCTTGCGTAGCCGTGGCAGCTGGCGTCGAGGTCGCTTGGCCCGTCGCGTCGTTTACGATCACGGCGAATCCAGACCATGGGGAGTTTCCGGCGGAGTTCTCGGCTCGGAGGCGCAGGTAGTAGGTGTCGTAGTTCGGGAGGTTGTCGATCTGTGCGCTGGTTCCGGAGAACTGGATGGTTACGTCGTTCCAAGGCAGCAGCGTCCAAGCGGTTCCGGTATGGACCTGCACCGCGTACGACAGGGCGGTCGGGACGTCGTCCCAGTCCAAAGCCACGGAACCGACGCCCGTGATGCTGCCAGTGGGGTAATCAGGATAGGGCGGAGCGACGATGGTCCGTCGGCCGTCGTCGGGTGACGGGGTCGTTTTGTCGGCATCGTAGGGCGTCTCGACAGGCGGGCGAGGTATAACGGTGACATCGGTTGAAGCGGCGTTGCCGTCCTGGGCGCGAACTTCGCGATCGTTCGTTGCAGGTCCAATCGAATATACGAACATGGCCGCGGCGAACGCAATCGCCAGCACGGCAGTTGTGGCGAGCCAGTGCGAATGGCGAATGGATCGGGTGCGATTCGCGGGCTTGGGCAAGTGAATTTTAAGACCAAGGGTTATTTTTGAACGATACGTAAACACTAAATGAAATTCCGTGCTGATGTTGATAGTTAAGAATCGCTCAAGCCCACCGATTGCGTGAGTTGTGCATTATCAGGCGACGGGCGACCCGCCTTCGCCGAAGCAATAATCGCTGGGAGCTGCGCCGAGATCAGCCCGGACGCGCGCAGATATCACGACAATTGACCAAGTCGTCGTTGGCAGCAACGTCGCACGATCCGACCCACCATCACCGCATTAACCCCTCCCACAACAACCATCCCCTGTCCATTCGTCCAACCCGTAGGGGCGGTTCGCGAACAGCTCCTACCACCCACACCCCCTTCGCAAAGCGAAAGGGGACGCGAGCGCAACGAGCAGAGGGATGCACGAAATTCACCTACACCCACAACCCCACCCCACCCCATGCGATAACGTATTCGCAACGATTGACTCGAAACTTATCCTCGGAGACATTCCAATGAAATACGACTTCATCGTCATCGGTGCCGGTTCCGCAGGCGCCATCGTCGCTACCCGCCTCAGCGAAGACCCCAACGTCTCGGTGCTCCTCCTCGAAGCCGGTCCAGACTACCCAAACATCGACGACCTCCCGATGGAGATCAAACTCGGATACGGCTTCGACCGCAACATCTGGGCCCGCGCATTCGGCAAAGACAGCAAGCACAACTGGAACTTCACCGCCCGCGCTAACGACCTCAATCCCGAAATGCAGGTTCCCCGCGGAAAACTCGTCGGCGGATCCAGCTCCGTAAACGCCCAGATCTTTCTCCGAGGTCTGCCCGAAGATTACGACAATTGGGCTGAGTGGGGCAACGACGAATGGGCGTTCCAGAAACTCATGCCCTACTTCAGGCGCATCGAGACCGACACCGACTTTTCCGACGACTACCACGGCACCGAAGGCCCGATTCTGTGTCGCCGGTGGAAGCCGGAAGAGTGGAACGAGGATCAGGACGCATTCGTCGAGGCCTGCCAAGCTCTCGGATATCCCCGCTACCAAGACGCCAACGATCCCGACACCACTGGCGTTGGGCCACCACCGTTCAACAACCCGAACGGCGTCCGATGGAGCACCAACATCGGATACCTGTCGCAATCTCGACATCGAATGAATCTCACAATCCGAGCCGATTGCCTCGTCCACCGGCTGCTGTTCGACGGCAACCGCGCCATCGGAGCAACCGTCGAATCTGGCGGAGAACTCTTCGACGTCCACGCCGATCAGGTCGTTCTCTCGGCCGGCGCCCTTGGTTCGCCCCAAATACTCATGCTTTCGGGCGTCGGCCCTGCGGATCACATCAACCAGATGGGCATTCCTCTGAAACTAGATTCGCCGGGCGTCGGCCAAAATCTGCGCGATCACCCGCAGATATCCACCACTTGGCGGACCAAGTCAGATTTCCGACAAGATCCGTTAGCGCCCAAGATCCAGGTCAACCTCAAATTCACCTGCGAAGGATCGAAATGGCGCAACGACATGTTCATCCATCCCCTCTCCTGCGCCACGCAAGAAGGTGTGTATCTGATATCCAACACGCAACCGATCGGGATTTCAATGATCTCCGCCCTCTATCTCGCCGAATCGGCCGGGGAAGTCAAGCTGCAATCAACTGATCCGCACGTCCAACCCCATCTCGATTACAACTTGCTCGATGCCGAGTTTGACAAGGAACGCATGAGGGAAGCGGTTCGCCTATGCGTCAAGATAGGTGAACAGGCACCGTACGGCGAAATCATCGAAGAGCTCGTGGCGCCGACTAGCGAGGAACTCGCCTCAGACGATCTCCTCACCGAGTTCATCATGCGCGGAGTCGGTACTAGCCACCACGCGTCGGGAACCTGCAAAATGGGACCAGACACCGACGAAATGGTGGTGCTCGATCAGTACGGCAATGTCAAGGGACTGCAGAACTTGAAGGTCGCAGACGCGTCCAACATGCCAGATTGCATTCGCGCGAATACGAACGTTACGTCGATGATCATCGGCGAACGCGTCGCCGATTTCATCTTGGAAGGCCGGTAAAAACTACCTGCCTGCCACCTCGTCACCGTCATCGTCCAGGGTCAACGACTCCATGAACTCGGTGAAGGCGCTCAACTTTTCGCGCTGCTCAGGAGTGACCGGAGTAGCCGCCTCTTCGAATTGCTTCTCACGAGCCGCGAGGCGCGACTGTTCTTCCGTGCTTCGGCGCCCTTGAATGTCGGTATCGACCTGTTCCATGACATCTTCAGCCATGTAAATGGGAACGCGTGCCCTCACCGCCAAAGCTATCGAGTCCGACGGCCGAGCATCCAACACAATCACCTCTTCCCCGAATCGAACACTGATATCCGCGAAGAACGTAGATTTGTTCAGACCGCGGACGTACACGTGTTGAACCTTGCCACCAAGTTCCGTGATGGAATTTAACAACAAGTCATGCGTCATCGGTCGAGTGGCCGGAGCATCACTGGTCGGTGCAACGATCGCCGCTGCTTCGTTCGCACCAATGATGATGGGACAAACGCGTCGATCTTCGTGATCTTTCGGTCGCAGGATCAGGCAACGCTCGGCGGAACCGTCACGCCCAACTGTAATCTGGTGAATCTCCACCTCCAGCATGACGGACATCTCCTTGGCTTTGCTGCGGTTGCCTGGTGCGGTACCCCTCCCAAACGTGCACAAATCGTTGGTCAGAACACCTATCCACATACTCTACTACGAATCTCATTGACCTCCCCTTCGCTCCGCGAAGGGGACGCGTGCGAAGCACGCCGGGGATGCCCGAAAACCACCTATAACCCCGATCCCCTAACCCGCTCAGCGGCAGGGATTCGCGACTTCATTCGACGTTGCACCAAAGGTCGCTCGAGCATCACTCGACGCTTACAACCCGAGCAAACAAGACCGATATCCGCGCCGATTCGATAGACCTCCCACTCTCTCGATCCGCAGGGATGGGGTTTTCGCAATGCAACCAGATCCCCCACCTCGAACGGCACAACTTCGCGGTCTTTTCGCACCGTAGAACTCACCAGTTTTATCCTCGGCCAAGTGCAATGTCGGCTCGCAACTGTTCGACGGCTACGCGCGCCGATTGATCGAAATCGGACTTCGATTGGGAAGCGTAGATGATGCCACGAGACGAGTTGATAAGGATCGCCTCACCTCCAAGCCTCGCCGTCTCAGTCGCATCGCCACCCTGCGCGCCGACGCCAGGAATCAAGAACGGAACATCAGGATATGTCGCCCGCAGAGACGCCAATTCGTTGGGAAATGTTGCGCCAACAACGAGTCCCACATTGGAACCGTCCGACTGAGAAATCACCTGGTCCGCCACGATCTCGTAAACCATTTTGCCGGTTCTGGCATCAACGATGTCCTGCACCTCGATCGAGCTTGGGTTCGAGGTCCGGCATACAACGAACACGCCACGTCCGCGATACTCCAAGAACGGCGAGATCGATTCCCAACCTTGGTACGCATACACTGTGCAGGCATCAACATCCCAAAACTCGAACATCGCCTTGGCGTACGCCTCCGCCGTGTTGCCTATATCTCCGCGTTTCGCATCGGCCAATACGAACGCATGCGGAGCTACATCGCGAATGTGGCCGATCGTCTTTTCCAGTGCCTCGAGACCCGCGATCCCCATCGCTTCATAGAATGCATATTGCGGTTTGTAAGCGGCGACCAAGTCCTGGGTCGCGTCAATGATCGCACGATTGAACTCGAACACGTCATCGATCGGCATCTTGGTCGGGTCTGGATCAAGTCCCACACAAACACAACTGCCAGATCTAGAGCGCCCAAGGCGCAATCTCTCCGACATTCGGGCGGAAGCAACGACCGTCATTTCGTATCCTCACAAGTTTGATGCATACACCACCTGAAATTATCTACAACTTCAGCCACGTTCGTTCCGACCCGCACGCTCGAGAACCGGTCGAACCCAGACGCGAAGACATCGAGTGGTTGTTCACGGCGCTGTACGACGCTTACGGGCCGCGCCATTGGTGGCCGACCGTCCACGGCGGATCGTTCGAGATGGTTATCGGCGCGATATTGGTCCAGAACATTTCATGGTCCAATACCGAACGGGCATTGATCAACTTGCGAGACGCCGACGTGTGGTCGTTCAAAGCGATCGCCGACACCCCGGACGACACGATGCACGACTTGGTACGACCATCCGGCTACTACAAGGCGAAGACCCGCAAACTCAAGGAATTCGCAGATTTCATCCTGTCGCGACACGATGGCGATCTGGAAAACCTCTTCGCGCTGCCGATCGAGGAAATGCGAACTCAACTGCTCTCGGTTTGGGGTATCGGAGAAGAGACTGCAGATGACATCATCTTGTACGGCGCAAACAAGCCAACTTTCGTCGTCGACGTTTACACGCGCCGCATCCTCGAAAGGTTGGGCTGGAAAATCCAGGGAAAGAGCTACTCGGCCTACCAGCAGATCTTCCACGACTACCTTCCGCCTGACGCATACCTGTTTAACGAGTACCACGCCTTGATCGATTACCACGTCGCCCGCATCTGCAAAAAGAAACCCTTATGCGACAAGTGCGTCCTTGCCGTACATTGCCCAGTCGGACTTGGCGTCACCCAGCCGTGATCGTTATGCTGCTCGACTTAAAGAGAACGTAAACCTCGACGCCGCTTTGCAGATCGAGCGCTTCGACGGCATCCGAGGTCAACTCGACCACGAACTCGATGCCCGCATCGACAAAGGCGAACGCGGCGAATTCTCCGACTTCGACGCGCTGAACGATACCGTGCAGAATATTCCGCGCGCTGATCGCGTCTGGTCGCTGCAACGCCAACATGATGTCGGAAGCACTGATCGATGCGGCAACCCGTTGCCCAAGTTGGTAATCACCAGATCGCGCGATCAATTCGATTCCACCGATACGGATTGCCCCACTTTCGGAAACTGTCCCACCGTAGAGATTGTCGATGTCGTCTCGCCCTATCCTCGTGGTGGACGCTACCTCAGCTACCAAGTCGACCACCGGTCCGAACGATTTCACGCGCCCTTGATCGAGAACCAATGCGTTCCGCGCCAGCGCCATAACGTCTGACAACGAATGCGAGACGTAGACCATCGGGATACCGTATCGCTCGTGGACCTGTCTCAGATACGACACAACTTCATTACGCAATCGGATGTCCAAAGATGCGACGGGCTCGTCCAGTAGAAGGAGACGGGGTGAAGTCGCGACACCGCGTGCAAGCGCCACCCGCTGGCGTTCACCTCCGGATAATGAATCTGGAAATCGATTCAGTAGTCCCTGTATCTGCAGCAACCGACATAGCTCATCGGGGTCGATTACGCGAAGTTCGGGCGGCGTCAGTCGGTACCCGTACTCGATGTTCTGCCTCACGGTCTTGTGAGGAAACAGCATTCCGTCCTGGAACACAATCGCCGTGCGAAACGATTGTGGCGAACGTCTCAATCGCTGGGTCGATGAAAATATCGTCTCACCGCCCATCATTACGTAGCCATCGTCGGGCGTGACCATCCCAGCCAGACACGCCAATAGGGTAGATTTACCCGCTCCCGACGGTCCGAACACCGCCGTGATGCCGTTCGAGAATTCACCTGAGGCATCGAGCGTGAAATCACCATGGCTGATGCGCAGATCGAAATCGAGGAAGGGAACGTCGTGATCAGTCATTCGAAACGCTCCGGGGATTTTGGCGGTTGCGATGTCGAGAGACGAGCCTATTGTGTATCGCCAAGGCGATACCTCCGATAACTATCGACACCGCAGCTAGTGACCAGGCACCGGAAAAATCGCCCGCAGAGATGCGCGAAAAAATGGCGCTGGGCAGTCCTTGCGTACTACCGGGAATGTTTCCTGCGAAGACGATTGTTGCTCCAAATTCGGCGAACGATCGAACGAAGCCTAAAAGCAGTCCGGCGGCGATTCCGCGTTTCGCCAAAGGCAAGGTGATGTCCCACGTAGCGCGTATTCGTCCGGCGCCGAGATTGCGCGCCGCGAAGACCAAACGCGGGTCGACCTCGGCGAGTCCCGCAACGAATGCGCGCACCACCAACGGGAATGAAACGACGGCTGACGCTACGGACATTGCCATCCAGCTAAACGCCAAACCCTCCGAAAGCGAGCCGAGTGGGCCAGTGGCGCCGAAGAACCAGAGCAGCATGAACCCGACCGCGACGGGTGGCAACGCGAGGGGCATCGACACGAGTAGGTCGAGCGTGAATGCGACTCGGCCTGTGTTTCGAACTAGGTAATTAGCTACGAGGAAGGCCGGCACCGCCATGCTGACGGTTGCGACCAACGCCGTCTGCAGCGACAACAGGGTTACGTCAAGCAATTGCACTGCCGCTCATGTTTCTACTGCTCAAAGCCGTGTTGTTCAAATATTGCGAGCGCTGCTGGCAATCGCAGAAACTCGATGAAGTCAACGGCAGATCCGTCGCCTGATATCGGCGCTGCATAGTATTTCGGTTTCGTCGTCTCGGACATTCCGTTGATCCCGAACGCGATCTCGACGCCGGTGGTCGACAAGGCATCGGTTCGATACACGAAAGCGTACGCCACGTTACCGGATGCGGCGGCGGCGAGGGCGGCACGTACGTCGAGCGTCGGCACTATTTGATCCTGCAACGAGTCTAGTAGGCCAAGTTCGCCGAGCGCGGCTTCAAAATACTCGCCTGCTGGCGCGGTCGCGGGATCAGGCATCGCGATCTTCCCGGCCCCGACCAACTGAAACGGGTCTTGGTGCGATGCTGCCGAGGATGAAGGTTTAACTACGACCAAGCGATTTGACAGTATGTGTGCGATCTCGTTTTCCATCACTTTTTCCGCGTCAACGAGTTTATCGATGGGAGTCTTACCGGCGAGTATGACGGCATTGGCGGGTGCACCTGCGATGATTTGATTTGCTATCAGTTTTGAGCCAGCAAAGTTGTAACGAACTTTCTCGCCAGTTTTTGTTTCGTATTCGGTTGCGACTGCCTCCAAGACGTCGACAAGCGATGCGGCGGCGTGCACCAGTGGGACGTCTTCGTTTGAGGAACATGCGACGCCGAGAACCAATCCGAGCGCGTTCACGGCCGCGATGATGGTTAAACGACGTATGGACAACAAATCGATTTCCCTGATAAAATATGTGGTTGACCTTACTCAGGCTCGCCTCATCCATCAGTCAACCAGCAACGTCGAGGTTTTGATGCCGAATCCAGAAATCGCCCACAACTCGGACGAATACTCGTTCATCCAGTTTTCGTCGCAACCTTTCTACCGCAGTGTCAACTCTCAGCTAGTCGACATGTCTGGCGTGTTCAACCAACATAAGATTATCGATTTGGGTTGCGGGACCGGCGGCATTACCAAGCTAATCCTAGATCGCCTAAACGGTACCAAAGAGACCATCATATACGCCGTAGATCACTCGGCGTCGGCGCTGAAGTCTGCGGTAGAGGACCTTGGCGGACGTAAGGAAGCCGTGGTCCGATTTGTGCATTCCGAGGTCCAGAACTTGGCCACATCGGTCAATGAACAAGTCGATGCGGTCATTTATTGCAACTCGATCCATTACGTCAACGACAAAGCGATGTTGCTGAAACAGATCCGCGATCGATTGCGACCGGGCGGGATCCTGGCATTCAACACCTCGTTTTTCGAAGGTTCGCATCCGCCTGAATCGCACGATTTTTATCGCCGATGGATGATGCGTTCACTTCGGACGTTGCGCAGAGACCATGGGATGTTTCCAGACAAGAATGCCGACAAAACTGGAGCACGTCGACAGCTCACTCCTGAAGAATATGAAGAGCTGTTGAATGAAGCTGGGTTTGAAGTAGTGCGACGTGAGGATTTCCGAGTGCAGGTGCCAGAGGTCGGTTTTTACCACATCAGCGGATTCAAGGACTGGATCGAAGGCATCATGCCTGGAGTCCCTCTCGGCAAGGGTCGGGACGCACTTCAGAAATCACTCAATCAGGTCTTTAAAGAGATGGAAATCGAATCGGTTCCGAGGATCTGGTTGACGGTCATGGCGAAACGGGCAAACTAAGCGTTCAGTTCGCTGCCCGATAGGATCGGATTTATCCTTCAACCGCTGACGTATTCGCTCAGGGTCATGACGTTGATGCCGCCGTCTGAGTTGGCCGTCGTATTCGTGGCGTAGACGGCTTCTACGGCGCAGCGGGCGGTGTCGATAGATGTGAAACAGGGGATGCGGCGCTCTACGGCGGCTCGCCGGATGTAGAAACCGTCTTGTTCGGCCGCTCGGCCCCCAGTTGGGACGTTGACCACCGCTTGGACAATACCGTCGTTGATGACGGTCACGACGTTGGCCTTGTTGCTGGAAAGAAGACGCTCAACTTCGATGACTGGATAACCGAGGCTTTTCACGAAACTTGCAGTGCCGGATGTTGCGTAGATGGTGTGCCCGTTATCGCCGAGGATCCGGACGAGTCGTTCGGCGTCGGGTTTCGCGGAGTCGGCGATGCTCAGGAGGACGTTATCGTCTCGATCGATGGAGTGTGAAGATGCGATGAGTGCTTTTGTGACGGCGGGCACGTATGATCGGTCGATGCCCATTACTTCGCCGGTTGACTTCATCTCGGGGCCGAGAAAGGTGTCGACGCTGGTGAGTTTGGACATGGAGAAAACAGGCGCTTTGACGGCCACGAGATCCTTGCGAGGCATGAGTCCAGTGCCCCACTCCAGATCGCGCAGTTGCTTGCCAAGCATGACTTGGGTGGCGATCTTGATCATGGGGATGCCGGTGACTTTGGAGATGAACGGGATGGTGCGCGAGGAGCGAGGGTTGACTTCGATGATGAAGGTTTCGCTGTCATCGACATCGGCGTCTGAACGTCCCGGATCGGCGGCGTTGCTGCGGTAGGTCCCGCCACCGGTGATGACGTATTGGATGTTCATGAGACCCCGCACGTTGAGCATGCGCCCGATGCGTCGGGTGTAATCGACGATGGTTTCGATTTCGTCTCCGCTCAACCAGATTGCAGGATATACGGCGAATGAGTCGCCGGAGTGTACGCCGGCGCGTTCGATGTGCTGCATGACGCCAGGGATCAAGACGTCTTGCCCGTCACAGACGGCGTCGACTTCGACTTCGATGCCTTGGAAGTAGCGATCGACTAGGATCGTCTGGCCAGGGGCTGCACGGAGCGCGCGGTTGAAGTAGCGTTCCAGTTCGCTGCTGTTGTCAACGATCTCCATAGCGCGTCCACCGAGGACGTAGCTAGGACGAACTAAGACGGGGTACCCGAGGTTTTCGGCCAGAGCCAACGCAGTCTCGGTATTCGTGGCCGTTCCGCCTGGTGGCAACGGCAATCCGTTCGACGCCGCCAACTGCTCAAAGCGACCGCGGTCGGTCGCATTGTCGATGACATCCGGGTCGGAGCCGAGAATGAGATCTTGTAATCCGGCAGCGTTCAACGACTGAGACAGGTTGATCGCCGTCTGCCCACCAAATTGAACGACGATCTTCGGCGGAACAGCCGTATCGCTCTTGGTAGCGCCGTTGCCCATCTCGTTGTCGATGATGTCGCGCACGCTCTCGTCGTCAAGCGGTTCGAAATAGAGGCGGTCCGAGGTGTCGAAATCTGTCGATACGGTCTCCGGGTTGGAGTTGATCATCACGGCGCGGATGCCTTCGCTCTGGAGGGCCCACGCGGCGTGGACTGAACAGTAATCGAACTCGATGCCCTGACCGATGCGTATCGGTCCCGAACCGATGACAATCGCGGAGTCTACACCGATGGGTTCGGCTTCGTTCTCTTCTTCGTAGGTGCTGTAGAAGTATGGCGTCGTAGCTTCAAATTCGCCCGCGCAAGTGTCAACCATCTTGTAGACGGGAACGATGCCGAGGTCTCGACGCGTCTCACGTACGCGTTCAGCGAGGCCGAGGTCGGAGAACTCGGCGATGTCTTCGTCGGTTAATCCGATGCGTTTTGCGTCCCAGAGCAGGTCGGCGCTCAGGTATTCGGATTCGCGCAGCCTTCGCTCCATGTCGACGATGCGCGCCAGAGATCGAGTGAACCATAGGTCAATGCCGGTCGTGAGCGTCAGTTCTTCGGGTGTAGAACCGGTGCGAAGTCTGAACGCGAGCTTCCATAGTCGCATGTCATCACCAGAAAGGTCGACGTCCGGAAGTCCTTTGTTTCGCCACTCCGGGTCTTCCCAGCGGAGGGAGCGTTTACCGTCTTCAAGAGAACGGATCGCTTTCATGAGCGCGGCTTCGAAGCTGCGGTCGATCGCCATCACTTCGCCGGTGGCCTTCATCTGAGTACCGAGTGAACGGTCTCCGCCACCGAATTTGTCGAAGGGCCAGCGGGGTATTTTTGCGACGCAGTAGTCGAGGGCAGGTTCGAATGCAGCCCGGGTTTTGCCGGTTACGACGTTGCTGATCTCGTCGAGATGCAAACCGAGTGCAACCTTCGCTGCAACGCGGGCGATCGGATATCCGGTGGCTTTGCTGGCCAGCGCGGAAGAGCGAGAAACTCTGGGGTTGACTTCAATGACGTAGTACATCGGGCCATCGTCGTCGTAACGGGAGCCTTCGCCGAGTTGTTCGCCGACTTCCTTGCCGGGGCGGTAGGCGAATTGGACGTTACATCCACCTTCGATCTTGAGCCCATCGATGATGTGCAACGCAGCGGTTCGGAGGCGTTGGTAGTCTTTGTCGGTTAGCGTCTGGCTGGGAGCTACGACGATGGAATCGCCGGTGTGTACGCCCATCGGATCGAAATTCTCCATGTTGCAGACAGTGATGACGTTTCCGGCGCTGTCGCGCATCACCTCATACTCGATCTCCTTCCAACCGAGGAGGGATCTTTCGATGAGAACTTGACCGACGAGTGATGCGGCGAGGCCGGATTCGGCGATCTCGCGAAGTTCATCGACATCGTTGGCGACACCGCCACCGGTACCTCCCAAAGTGTAGGCGGGGCGGACGACGATGGGATAGCCAATCTCTTCGGCGGCTTTTTCAGCGGCGTCGGTTGTTGTTACCGCGATGCCGTATGAAATGGGCTCGCCAATCTCCTCCATGAAGGACGCGAAGAGCTCTCGGTCTTCGGCTTTGCGGATGCTTTCGGTCTTGGTGCCCATTACGACGACGTCTTTGAGGGCACCGGCTTCCTCCAACTCGACGGTGAGGTTTAGTCCGGTCTGTCCGCCGAGAGTGCCGAGGATGCCGTCGGGTTTTTCGCGTTCGATGATGCGTTGAATGACAGGAACAGTTAGGGGTTCGATATAGACGCGATCGGCGACGTCTTCATCGGTCATGATGGTCGCTGGATTGGAATTGACGAGAACGACCTCAACGCCTTCTTCGCGGAGCGACTTGCAGGCTTGGGTACCGGCGTAATCGAACTCTGCGGCTTGACCGATGACAATGGGACCGGAACCGATTACCAGAACCTTTTTCAGTTGTTCGTTGCGGGGCATGAGAGTCCGTTAATTGTTGTTGACGCGTTGCTTGACTGCGGCCACGAACTCGTCGAAGATCATCTCGCTGTCGTGGGGGCCGGGCGACGCCTCGGAATGGAACTGGATCGTCATGATGCCGTGGGTTTCGTCGGCCAATCCTTCAACGGTGTTGTCGTTGAGGTTGATGTGGGTCACGTTTACGCCTGGGCGGTCAGGGAGTTTGTCGGGATCGACGGCGTATCCGTGGTTGTGTGCGGTTACGTAGACGCGACCAGTTCTGACGTCTTGCACGGGTTGATTGCCACCTCGGTGCCCGAAGTGGAGCATGAATGTGTCCGCGCCAAGCGCGCGGGCTACTAGTTGATGACCGAGGCAGATCCCCAAGGTTGGAATCGATTTCGCACCGTCGCCATTCAGGTCGGAGAGATCGCGAATCGTTTCTACGGGCCCGTCGAGAACGGCCGGGTCACCGGGGCCTGGAGATAGTACGATGCCGTCGGGATTGAAAGATCGAACCTCGGATGCTGTCACGTCGCATGGGAAGACTTTGACCTGGCAGTTTCGAGCCATCATGCTTCGAAGGATGTTCCACTTGACTCCGAAGTCGATGACGGCGATTCGGAGAGGCCGGTTACGATCATTGACCTCGGTTTCAATACCTGACCGTTGGGATCTAATAATCAGTTCTTCCGCCGGACGCGTTCCGGTGGTGCCATCGCCGTTCCAATCGAACTCTTCTTCCGTGGCGACCTCTTCTACCCAGTCGTGGTCGCCATACCACTGTGCAGCTCCTAACACGGTGTTCGCCGCGGCGGTATCATCGCCCTGGACAATCGCGCCCATCATGACGCCGGTTGATCGAATCCGGCGGGTGATGGCCCGAGTATCGACGCCCGAAACCCCGGCGATGCCGTTGGTTTCGAGGTATTCGTGGACCGTCATCTCGGCATAAGGGTGCGAGGGTGCGTCACAGTCGTCGCGGACCACGAAGCCCTTGACCTGGATTCGTTTGGATTCGGCATCTTTGAGGTTGATGCCGTAATTGCCGATGAGCGGGTACGTGGGGACGAGGATTTGGCCGCCGTAAGAAGGGTCCGTGAGCATCTCCTCGTAACCGGTCATCGACGTATTGAATACGACGAGACCGACAGTGTCAGTCTGAGCGCCTAATCTGCGGCCCCGGAAGACGGAGCCGTCGCTCAACGCGAGGAGTGTTGGGCCGCGGGTCTCGCTAGACATCCGATGCTCCGTTTAGGTAGGCATCCCAGATTTTCGCGCCACCGACGAACGTGGCCACAACGCGGCCTTTGACATTGCTAGCGAATAACGGGGTGTTGCGGCTTTTGGATCCGAGAGTCGTGCGGTCGACTTGCCACTCGGCGTCGGTGTCGATGATGATCACGTCGGCTTTTGCACCGGGTTTGAGCGTGCCGATGGTAGTGTCGCCGAGTATTGCGCTCGGACCGACAGTTAGTCGTTCGATCACGAGGTTCAAGTTGATCGCCGCCACGCCGATGGCTAACGGGAGAGCAGTCTCGAGTCCGATGATGCCGTTCGCTGCTTCGGTAAAGGTGCAGACCTTGTCGGTGTCAGCGTGCGGGGCATGGTCCGTGCCGATGGCGTCGATGGTTCCGTCGGCTAAGCCCTCGATCAAGGCTAAGCGGTCCTCTTCGGATCGTAGTGGAGGCGCCATCTTAGCGTTGGTGTTGTACGCGTTTGGATGTAGCATCGTCGGCACATTACCGTGTTCGCCGTAAACCCATTGCTCGGTCAGCGCAAGGTGATGAGGTGTGACCTCCGCAGTGACGTTGATCGATGCGTCCCTCGCTCGGCGGATTAATCGGACAGATTCGGCGGTTGAGACGTGAGGCACGTGTAGGCGACCATTGGCGATGCGCGCAAGCTCGATGTCGCGGGCGATCATCATCGATTCGGCGCTGTTGGGGATACCACGCAGTCCGAGATGAGTCGCGACGACGCCTTCGTTCATGTCCCATTCGGAGACGAGGCCGCGGTCTTCGGCGTGGTTGATGATTGGCAGATCAAGGTCGGACGAGTAGGCTAATGCTTGGCGCATCAAGTGGGGCGACATGACAGGGTCGCCGTCGTCGGAGAAACCGACTGCGCCAGCGTCGGCGAGTTCGTGCATGGGGGCCAACTCGTGGCCTTTTCGACCTTTGGTGATGGCGCCGATGGGGCGGACTCGAACAGTAGATTCGGATGCGCAGCGTTGCATCAACTCCCCGACTACCGAAGCGTTGTCCTGTGCGGGGTAAGTGTTCGGCATGGCGCAAATGGTGGTGAAGCCTCCGCGCGCCGCGGCGTCGGATGCCGTCTTCGGGTCCTCCTTCCACTCTTGGCCAGGGGTTCGCAAATGGGTATGGAGGTCGATGAAGCCGGGGGCGACGATCTTGTCTGAGGCATCGAATTCGATCCAACCATCCGACAGCTGGGTTGCACCCGGCGAATCGATGCCGACGACCACGCCTCCCATCACGACGACGTCAGCGATGGTGTCGATTCCTTGAGACGGATCGATTACCCGACCGTTTCGGATCACTATTGGTCGCGGTTGCTGGCTCACGGTATCTCTCTTGTGGGGCCGCAGTAGTGTTCCAACACTGCCATGCGCATTGCCACACCGTTCTCGACTTGGTTTTCCACTAGGCTCAAGGCACCGTGAGCGATATCGGTGCTAATTTCTAGACCTTCGTTCATCGGACCCGGATGCATCACTGGAGCGCCCGGTTTGGCCAATGCCACTCGTTGGGCATTAATGCCCCAGACGCGTGAATATTCATTGACGTCGGGTAGCAGTCCGGAGGTTTGACGCTCGAGTTGCAAGCGCAGACACATGATGGCATCGGCATCGCGGATGGCGTCTTCTACGGATTCGTGGACGGTTACCTCGGTGTCCGGAACGCCCAAGGAGTTGGGGCCGGGAGTCCAGCCTTGGGGAAGCAGAGTCGGCGGTCCGGCGATAGCGATTTCGACGCCCATTTTCCGGAAAGCGATGATGTCGGATCGTGCAACTCTGGAGTAGAGGATGTCGCCGATCAGTGCAAGTTTCGCACCCTTGAGATCGCCGAGATGATCTTGCAACGTCAGGACATCTAGGAGGGCTTGAGTGGGATGACCGTGAGCACCGTCGCCAGCGTTGATGACCACCGCGTTGACATGACGGGCGATGAAGTGCGGCGCGCCAGAATGTGGGTGGCGAACAATCAGCGCGTCGATGCCCATGGCATCGAGCGTAAGCACCGTGTTGAGGAGCGATTCACCTTTATTGACGCTGCTGGTGGAAGCAGAGATGTTGATAACGTCGGCACCGAGGGCTTTCCCAGCGTGCTCGAAGGACACGCGGGTGCGCGTGCTGTTCTCGAAGAACAGGGTGTAGACCGAACCGCCCCGCAAGGAATCTGATTTGAACGGCCGAGAAGCGCGAAGTTGGCGGAACTCAATGGCGCGTGAGCGTAGGTTTTGGATTTGTTCGGTGGAAAGGGAATCGACATCAAGGAGGTGCTTGGAATCCGTGGTCAACGGCGTAGCGCCCGACTGATTCGCGGTGGTCAAGGTGGTGATCACTTACCGGCACTTCGATTTTGCATCGACGCATTGGCTCTTGACAGCGCAACGCGATCTTCGCCGTCTACCTCTTGGAGACGAACGAGGACGCGTTCCGATCGGGAAGTTGGGACGTTCCGTCCAACGAAATCGGGATTGATTGGAAGTTCGCGGTGTCCGCGGTTGATCAGGGCCGCGAGTTGAACGTAGGCGGGTCTGCCCGATTGCATCAGGGCGTCCAGCGCCGCGCGGGCGGTCCGGCCGGTATAAAAGACGTCGTCTACGACGACGACGCGCGTGCCCGTAATGTCGACATCGTCCATGCCGTTCGATGTGATCGCGCCGTTTGAGCTGTTGATTTGTCGGCGGTTGGCGTCGTCGCGGAAGTCGGACGGGTCTAGGATCGCCGTGCGTGGGCGAACCGATTCGAATCGTTCGATGAGATCAGCCAGACGAATGGAGAGATGCTTTCCGCGGGTGGGGATTCCGGCGATAACGAGGTTGTGGGCGCCTTGGTTGCGCTCAATAATCTCGTGGGCCATACGGGCCAATGCACGACGCACCTCAACGCCGGTCATCAAGGTGCGCTCTTGGTTGTGTTCGATGTCGGTCATCCGATTTTGGTGCGGGCCAAGGAGTGTAGACCTTGGATGGAGTTCCTAGTAAAACGCCCTCGTCATGGGCGGACGAGGGCGTTTCAATTTCGTTGGATCAGTCGTGTCTAAGCGTAGACACGGTGATGCACCGACATTTGGGTTTGGTTCGCGCCTTGCCAGCCACACGGGACTGAATTAAAGGCCATTATTGGTTCGAGGGGGAAGTTAGCGGTTTGCTCACTCCAGTGATATCTACCGATTTGATCTTAAGAATCGATGCTATCACGCGAAACGAGCAGGGCTGAACTCGCCGTATCTTGAACCGTTATCGCTTTGCCCGGCGGCGATATTGGCGGCGAGTTTCCCAATGGCGGGTCCCAATTCAATGCCGATGGGGCCGCCGCCGGTGGCGGCGATGAGGCCTTTTGCATCTGGTATCTCACCGATGATCGGTAGGCCGTCCAAAGATGTAGGACGCAGACAGGCGGTATGTTGCGAGTTCTCTTTTTGTCCAAGGAATGGGAGCGCATGTTCGGCTGAACGTCGGATTGTGCCGCGCCCTGATTCTGACGGGTTCTCGTCGAATCCCGAGTCGGTGTGGGTTGTTCCGACATGAAGCAGTCCGTCTGGTTTAGAGGACGCGTAGTCTGAACCCCACCAGAGCGAGACAGGAAGGGGAGGTTCGTCGCCGAGATCGTAACGCAGTATTTCACCCTTCAATGGAAAGACTGGTAGATCAATGTGAGATGTCGATGCGCCTTGGTTCAGCAACGTTCGGCTCCATGCCCCGGCGGCCAATACGACGATATCGGTGGAAATTGTGGCGTCGGTTGTGGTCACGCCGGAGACGATGCCGTTTGCGATGTTAACTTCCGACACCTCGGCATTGATCATCGTCGCGCCGTTGCGTTCTGCCGCCGCCCACAACGCGTTGGTGAAACCGCCTGGGGATATCTCTCTGGTACCGCCTAGATACAAGGCTCCGATAGCTTCTGTTGAGATGCGTGCTTCGATGTGACTGAACTCCCCATACGCTAGCCATCGAACGTCAAGTCGGTTTTCTGGCCACTCGTCGCGAAGAAAGCCGGCGACACCTGAAGGTTTCAGCTGCGCGGCTTCGGATTCGTCGAATGCCAATACCAAGCCCGCCTTTTCTACGAAGTGGTAGTCGACACCAGACTGTTCGGGAAGGATTTCCGCCAATTCGTGATGCAGCTCTATCGATTCTGCGCGGAACCATTCGACCGGGGGACTCCCGGGCGGCGGTTGGAACCTCGTGTGAAGGGAGCCAAACGCGAAGCCGGATGCGTGGGCGGCTAGTGAATCCTTCTCGATCAAGGCGACGGAATGGCCTGCAGATGAGAGATAGTATGCCGTGGCACAGCCGCTAATCCCGCCGCCAATGACTATCGCGTCGTAACTCATGAATTAGGTTCTAGACGATTCTCGGAAGACGTCGGGATTACCGCGATCGCATGGTGGCATAGACCTCGTCGGTCTGCCTTCGTCGGCGGCGGGCAACGCCGGAATTTTGGGCAGCAATGGCGACGCGTTGGGCGACGTTGCGCGCGACGTTACGGTCAAACACGCTAGGGATGATGAAGTCGGGGCCCATGTGCTCGTCTGGAATCACTTCGGCAATCGCCTGCGCTGCGGCGATCTTCATTTCCTCGTTGATGTCGGAGGCTCGCACGTCGAGTACACCGCGGAACAGACCGGGGAAACAGAGTGAGTTGTTGATCTGGTTGGGGTAGTCGGTGCGGCCGGTGGCCATGATGCTGACGTTGTCAGGGATGTCCTCGGGCATGATCTCCGGGTCAGGATTCGACAACGCGAAAACGATCGCGTTGTCAGCCATGGTGGCGACTTGGCCGCGCGTTAGAAGGCCGGGGCCAGCGAGACCGAGCACGAAGTCTGCGCCTTTGATGCATTCGGTCAGGCTACCGCTGACGTTGTCTGGGTTTGTATTGTCTGCGAACCACTGCTTCATCACATTGTCGTCGTAGTTCCGGTCTCGAGACAAGGCACCTTGGCGGTCGAAGCCAATGATGTCTTTGACCCCGTAATAGAGCAGTATCTTGGTGCAAGCGGTTCCCGAAGCGCCAGCGCCCAGAACGACCGTTTTCAGAGATTCCGGCGATTTACCGACTATATTCAGCGCGTTGATGAGTCCAGCGAGCACGACAACTGCTGTGCCGTGTTGATCGTCGTGAAAAATTGGGATGTCCAGTCGTTCTTTGAGCTGCTCTTCGATTTGGAAACAGCGAGGGGCACTGATGTCTTCGAGGTTGATACCGCCGAATCCCGGCGCGATAGCGGTGACGATCGAAACAATTTCATCAGGGTCGTTGGTATCTAAACAAATGGGCCAGGCGTCGACGCGCCCGAATTCCTTGAAAAGCAAGGCTTTACCTTCCATAACTGGGAGAGAAGCGGCGGCGCCGATGTCGCCGAGGCCTAGGACTGCCGAGCCGTCGGTTACGACAGCAACAGTGTGGCCTTTGCCGGTCAACGCCCAGACCGCGTCTGGATCTTCGTGAATCGCCATGCAGACGCGACCTACGCCCGGTGTATAAGCCTTGGACATGTCGTCGCGCGTCGTCACCGGGACGGTGGATCGCATCTCGATCTTGCCGCCAACGTGCATAAGGAACGTTGCGTCGGATACGCTGTTTACCGAAACGTCTTCGATGGAGTCGATCGCCTCGATTACACGGTTCGAATGGTCCTCGCCGGAAGTGTTGACGGTGAAATCACGAGTCATCTTACCGCCATTGGTAGACACGACGTCGATCGCTGCAGCGTCGCCACCGCAAGTACCGATGGCTGACGTAATCAATCCCAACATGCCTGGCCGGTTCGGGTACTCGGCGCGGATGGTGATACTGTACGCAACTCCAGGAGTTGGGCCTGCCATTTCGGTCTCCCTGATCAAAGACGACGGATGTTTTTCGATTTCGAGGTGGTTCCAGCGATAGGAATTCTGTATAGAAATCGTGAAATCATGGTATCACCAGCGCCCGAATAATTCCCAACGGGGCGATCTTGGGCATGTTGTAACCTGATTCTCGCGATACGTTTAATTCGAGAGGTGAGATGACACAGCAGAGAGAGACGCAGAGGCCGACGATAAGAGGTCGGTTCACCACATGCGAGATTACGCGACGAGTAGATCTAACCGAGGACCTCTGGAAGATCTGGTTAAAGCCTGCTCAATCGTTTATGTTCAAGCCCGGTCAGTACTGCACCATTGGGGCGGAAGGGATTGAGCGTCCGTATTCGATCGCATCATCACCAGACGAAGCCGAGATTGAACTGTTCGTCGAACTCGTGCCGCCACCCGACGGCAACCTCACACCAGTGTTGTTCGACCTGTCAGTGGGCACGGAATTGACGCTGCGCCCGAGGGCGAAGGGAATCTTCGTATTCAAACCCGAATTCAAGAACCATGTCATGGTCGGGACCGTCACTGGAATCGTCCCATATGTCTCGATGCTGAGGAAGTTTTTGAACGATCCAGATTGGAACGCTGACGCCCCGATTGGGCGTGACGACTACCGTTTCTACGTGCTGGAAGGCGCGAGCTACCTGGACGAATTCGGGTACGACGTCGAATTGTCCAATCTGGCAAGCGCGCACGAGAAAATCGAATTCTTCGGGTCTGTAAGTCGTCCAGACGAGGACCGTAACCGCGAGTGGCAGGGGGCCAAGGGCCGCATCAACACATTGGTTGAAGGGTTCGTGAAGGATCGCGGACTGGACCCTGCTGACACCGTTATCTACGCGTGCGGTCATCCGGGGATGATTGAGGATGTCAAAGAACGGTACGCTGGCACCAATTATCACTTCGAAGAAGAGCGTTTCTGGAAGGAAGACGATTAGGGGATTGCGGAACACTCGCGGTTTTACCATCGAGAGTTGGCGCGACATATGAATCGACCGAAGCGAAGATATCGGGCGACGAATACCTATGCCGACTTTAAGAGGAGCATCGACATGGCAGAGAAAATCGGTTTTATCGGGCTAGGGATCATGGGCAAACCCATGGCCAAAAACCTGATCAACGCGGGATACGACGTAACGGTCTATGACATATTCCCTGATCCAATCGAGGAAATGGTGGCAGCAGGCGCTTCAGCCGGGAGTTCTAGCGCGGACGTCGCGAGCAAAACCGACATCGTGATCACGATGGTCCAGGATGGACCGCAGGCACGTCAGGCGATCCTGGGTGAAGGCGGTGTAATCGACGGGGCTTCCGAAGGTGACTTGGTCGTCGACATGTCGTCGATCGCACCGGGTGTTTCGCAAGAACTCGGTTCAGGCCTAGCTAGCAAGAACATCAACTTCCTCGACGCTCCGGTTTCAGGTGGGGAACCATTTGCAATCTCCGGCGACCTCGCAATCATGGTCGGCGGTGGTGCCGCTGATTTCGAACGGGCGAAACCGCTGTTCGATATTGTCGGCAAGTCGGCAGTGCTGTGTGGCGCCCACGGGGCCGGCAATGTGACGAAGTTGGCGAACCAGATCGTGGTTGGTGCCAACATTCACGGATTGGCCGAAGCACTGGTGCTGGCGACTGCGGCTGGCGTCAATCCACAGACCGTATTCGAAGCCATCCAAGGCGGACTCGCGGGCTCGAACGTGATGAACGCCAAAGCGCCAATGATGATCAGCAGGAATTTCGAACCGGGATTCCGAATCGAACTCCACTACAAAGACATCAACAACGCGATGGAAACTGCGCGCGCGTTGAACGTGCCGTTGCAAGTAACTTCTAACTTGCAGCAGGTCTTGACCTCGCTCGTGGTTGGCGGCGACGGCAGAAACGACCACTCGGGTATCCTGCGCTACGTCGAACAGTTAGCCGGCGTCGAAGTTAAAGAACTCTGACCAGTTCATTCGTCAAGATTGGGCGTTGGTCTGCACATTTAGGTTGACCAGCGTCCGTTCTCACCGACGCCCTTCGTCCTCATCCCAACCGCGCGAGAGATCCTGCAGGAACTCTTCCAGTTCCGGCGAAAGTTCGATCTCATCTTCCTCAGTCGGCTCCACCTCTTCACCGTCGTATTCCAGCTCTAAACGAGCTACCAACTGCGCTAGACGCGGATTGTCCGAACTCGAAATTTGGACTTGAGAGTACTGCGTCTCGCCCATACGAATCTCCGGCATCCGATCCCTAGGCACGTCGTAAATCTCCGACAACACCGACAGCACACGCGCCGCTCCGACGTAGTCGTTATCCAGCTTCAGATAGAGCGGCAGGTGCGCAATCATCGATAGCGTTTCCAAGTGAAGTTGGGTCCGCGCCAACTCGGTTAGTTGCGACGCCATCGAAGTCGGCCCTTCGTATCGGCTTCTGCCAAGTCGCACGCCGTCGTTGAATCGGCCCGGCGGCTCCCAACCCCGTGCGGAACCTGTGACCTTCAATGGCCTCGTGTGCGGAACCGAGTCATACATCGACCCAACCAGCACGTAACGTTCGACGTTGAAGGCTTGAAGCAGCTCGAGAATCGAGTCGTTGAAGTCTTCCGCCCAAGCGTGCGGTTCCAGCATCTTGACAAACATCAAATCTCGGCCATCCGGAACTCGCGCCGCGGTAACCTCGGTGTTCGGTATCCGGAAAGTCCGCTCGCCACGTCTCATACGTATGCGAGGCCGATAGCGGGTGTGGTCATAGAACTTACCCGGCCGCGTCAACTCCCCTATTTTCTTCGCGCCATAGATTCGACCGAGCCGATTCACCACAATCCGTCCCACATTACCCACATTCACCCACGGTCGCAAAGTCACGATGCAGTGCGGCGAATCGAAGGTCGTCGGGTCGACGTCTATCTGGAAATCACGTATCTGCAATGGATTGTCTCGAAATTTTCGCAACTGCAGGACCAACGGTCCCGTTGTGGCGATGACACCTAGCAGTGCCTACCTGGAACCGACTAGCCTTGCCTACAGGTTATCCCAATCAAGTATTCGTTGCTCTGTATCATTGCGTTAGTGCGATTTAACCGGTCGAGGATGCGTTCGCGACATCGACCGGCGCAACGAAATCCAACACCAAAACAGAGGTTAAGTGCGCAGATGTCGTTCAAGATGGTCTTCCTGCCCCCGAATTCGCAGCACAACGTTGATTTCATGACGAGGTTACAGGACTCGGTTCCTGACGCCAACTTGGTTGCGCCGATGAGCGAGGATGAGGCGGTCGCGGAGCTTGCCAACGCCGATGCTGCGTTTGGCACGATGAACCCGAGATTGGTCGCCGCAGCACCGAAACTCCGATGGCTGCAGGCGCCCGCCGCAGCGCCGCCAGCTGGCTACTACTTCGACGAGTTGATCGCTCACCCAGTTAAAGTTTCAAACTTCCGCGAGATCTATAACGATCACATCTCAGTGCACATCGTAGCCATGATGCTTTCGTTCACCAAGCATCTAAACGTCTATCGCGACCAGCAACGCGACCGAAACTGGGACAAACTACTCGGCGACCAGTACAACAACATCTTCTTGCCCGAATCAACCGTTGCAATAATCGGCGTTGGCGGAATCGGCTCCGAGACGGCTCGTTTGTGCCAGGCCTTCGGTTGTAATGTCGTCGGCGTAGACGCGCGTTGGGAATCACCAGGAGCCCGAGATCACGTCAACGACATGCGGGATCCGTCCGAGCTAGACGATGTGCTGCCGCAAGCCGATTTCGTGGTCTTGACAATCCCTCATACGCCACAGACCGAAGGGCTGTTTGATGCCAGCAAGTTTGCGCTGATGAAGAACACGGCGATCTTCGTCAATATCGGACGCGGCATGACCACGAAGCTCGATGACCTCAACGATGCATTGAGAAACGGAATCATCGGCGGTGCCGGTTTAGATGTTTATGAAATCGAACCGCTACCCGCTGACCATCCGCTTTGGGATGCGCCAAATACCATTCTCACGCCGCACATAGCAGCCGACGAAGGTCGCCACCTCGGCGAGCGTCGTTACGAAGTCGTGGCCGACAACATGCGCCGATTTGCCGCCGGAGAACCCTTACGTAACTTAGTTGACAAACAGAACTGGTTCTAAATCGATCCCCCATTGGGTCGATTAACACCTACGGAGAACACACCAATGTACGATCCACGCCTCCACCCCGAAACTGTTGATTTCATGAAAAAAGGGGCAGAACTCGGTGGGCCTGCCGCTGGCGAATGCACGCCGGAAGAATTGCGAGCCGCGTCAGATGCGCGCAGTCAAGTCTTGAAACCGGCTATCGAACCTGTTCGCAAGGTCATCAGGCGAAAGTTTGACGGTCCGGGCGGCGAAGTTCCTCTACGCATCTATATTCCGGAGGGGGTTGAACCGCCTTACCCTGTAGTCATGATCTTCCATGGCGGAGGTTGGACGATTAGGAGTTACGAACTGGAAGGTCCGACCTCACGGGGTTTGGCGAACCGAGTTGGTGCGATCGCGATCTCCGTGCAATATCGGTTGGCACCGGAAGCACGGTTCCCCGGGGCCGCCGAGGACTGTTACGCGGCCGCTCAGTGGGCCGTTGCCAATGCTGCCGAGTTCGGTGGCGATCCATCCATGATGGCGGTTGCCGGCACATCCGCGGGTGGTAACTTGTCTGCCTCCGTTGCACAGATGGCGCGCGATAGAGGCGAACCCAAGATCTCGCACCAAGTCCTATTCTGTCCGGTCATCGACCACGACTTCACTCGCCCGTCCTACGATGAGTTCGCCGACGGATACGGACTCACCAAGATTGGGATGCAGTGGTTTTGGGAACAATATCTCGGCCCGGATGGCAATGGATCAGATCCCTATGCATCACCAATTCGAGCCGAGGATCTCAGCGGACTGCCCGATGCGACCGTCATAGTCGCCGAATGCGACGTGCTCCGCGATGAAGCCGAAGATTACGCGGCAGCCATGCAAAAAGCAGGCGTTGACACCAGATTGACCCGTTACGAAGGCGTTCTACACGGTTTCAACTGCCAACCGGGTCACATCCACGCAGCAGAGTCCGCGTTAGATGAAGCCGCCGACAGGATCAAAACTTCGTTCGCAAAAATGGTCGCGTGACCGGACTAGGGTCTCCAAGCGGAGCACAATCGGGGCAATTCGCCGTTTAAACGCGTGCGGTGTTTCCCAACTTTTGAAGCGATTTCTATAATCTAGGCGCATACCGAGTTGGTTCAAACTCGGCTGTATTGTAGCTACAGGAAACGAGGAAGAGCATGGAGATTACTGCATACTCGGTCAAGGAAAAGGCCACGGTGCCGGTCCAGAACCCTGAGATCGTCACGATGAAAAATGGTCGCAAGGCCGTGCAAGGCTTGTCGCCAGCTGGCAACAAGGTATTCCGAATTCTCTCGAAGGCGGATGCCGAGACCCTGGCAAAAGAACTCGGTTAACCGCCGAGCTCTACGCCGCAACGCGGCGAACAGCAGGACGACACCATCCTTCGTACTGTCATTGACAGGGATGTGTCATCCGCTATAATTAGCGTGCCGGTGAACCTCCCTGACGGTTTGCCGAGGCGGTGGCAATCGTGTCACGAGCCGGATACTAAACGAAAGGAGGGACGTCTAGGTAATGGCATATAGCCGTATGAGAGGTGTCTCGACTTAGACGAGATCCCCCAAAAACCTTCCTTTCACATGGGTTCGCCCAAGTGTCAAGAAGTTAAATATGCGGAGTGACCTCTGATCTCGGTCGAGGCACCTCCCGGCGGGTGGCATCACTCGGATAGGCAAAACCAAGCCTGTCCCGGTGGTGCCACCCGCCTCTTTTTTGTTGTTTTCACTGTTAGCCTTGGTTGGAACGTAAACAACGTCAAAGAGGGTTATCCCATGTCCCCCATGATGTTCGGCTTTGGCCGGCAACGCCGACGGATGATCGAGGCCGAGATGCAGCGTTTCGTCGAAGAGATGCCGCAGTTAGGAATGACGCGCATGATCCTCATCGGCGATCTGGTGAGCGGCGAACCAACCAAACCGGATACGACCCTCGAGCTGGTAGTGGTGCAAGAGACTGATGAACCGTACCACCGGCGATCCGACTTTTGGGTCACTCACCTCCGCCCTGCGGTAGGTACGACGTTTCACGTCTTCACTGAGTCGGAGTTTTTCGAGCTAGCAGAAATCGACCCGTTGCTGATTCGGGCACAACAATACGGCGACCAGTTGTATTGAGCCACACGACCGTACATTCAATCCCTTCAATCCCAATTCCGTAAGGATCGTCATGACCGACTACTCTTCGCTGAACCGTGTGCCGCGCAGCTGGCTCGTGCAATCGAAACACGACTTGGACGCAGCCGTGGCCAATGCAGAGGGCGGAAGACACGCACTGGCCTGTTTCTTGGCCCACCAGGCGGCAGAGAAGGCCGTTGTCGCCTTTATCTATACCCACGGTGCCGAGCACGTCTGGGGACACGCTTTGGCGGACCTTTGCGAGGACGCGAAAGCATTTGACCCGTCATTCGAGTTCGTGAAATCGGTCGCCGGATTGTTGGACAAGCACTACATCGGCGCTCGATACCCGCAGACTCTTCCCGGCGGCGCGCCTTGCGAGGCTTACGACGCGCTGGACGCTGAACGTGCGCTTGAGATCGCGAACGATGTGTTCGCGGGAATAGAGAGCAAGTTGGGACTGCGTTGACAGTCAGTCCCAATCCAAATGATCGGCTTCCGAGAACGTTTACCTAAACGGTGTAAAGCGTAGGTGCAGTCGGAACTGGCGCGATATCCTCCGCCGACAGCTCATACGCCTCTTTGCGGTAGACCTGGATGCGGTGGCAACCAAAGTCGGCGATGTACATCAGGTCGCCTCGGTTGGGGTCGTTGTGGAATCGCATCATCGCGGGACCGCGTAGCCGCCGTGTGATCTCCAGCTGCGCCGATTCACGGTTGCGTAACACCGTGGTGCTCGAAGAGATGTAGATCCTGCCGCTCTTCGACAAAATCCCGTCGCCAATGAAGCGGTCAACGTAGCGGCCGTTCAGATCGAATTGCTGGACTCGGTGATTGCCACGGTCGGCCACGTACACGTCGCCATGCCGGTCGACCGTCACACCGGCAGGTCGATTGAACTCGCCGATATCTTCACCGCTCGATCCGACTGTCCAGATTGGGTCGCCGTCGGCGTCGAACTTTTGGAGCCGGTCATTACGCCAGTCGGAGACGTAGATTGATCCGTCGTATGGATCGATTCCCACACCCCACGGGTAGTTGAACTGTCCGTCGTTAGTGCCGAACTCGCCAAATCCGCTGATGTATTCACCCGATGACGTGAATTTCTGCACCCGGTGGTTCTCCGTGTCCACCACGACCATGTTGCCATCGTTGTCCCAAGCCAACCCGGATGGTCGATTGAGTTGGCCGGGGTCGCTTCCGTGCGTCCCCCACGTATCAAGCAACTCACCGTCCGAAGGTCGCCAAACGGTTATCGTGTGGTTCCCTTCATCCGAGACGTAGACGTTCTCGTCGGCATCACGAATCATCTGAACCGGCCACACGAAGTTGGACCCGAATATGTCCAGGTCATCGTCGTCCCAGTTGATGCGCCGAATCTGACCGCCTTGGCCGTCAGTTCGGTTCAACACATAGAGACGATCCTCGTTGCCTACCACGACATCCATCGGATACGTGGTCACGCGACGCATCCCAAGCGTCGTATAAAACGGGAAACCTGCGCGCAGGAGCGCATGCGGCCTGCCATTCGTCCCGTTCATCGAGCCATTGCCGTTTTCACTCACGGTCAAACCCTCCCGGTGTTTACCTGATTTACTAAGCCGTCGATGGTTTAGACCAACGTCTTCTCATATGGTTGGAGCTGTTCGAAACTACCTCCAACGATGGGCACTGGGTCCAACCCGAACCACTGCTCGAGGATCGTTCCGTACATCCCGCGGAAGTCGTAGGTGTGTCGAAGGTCTTCGTCATTCAACCAACTCGGTCGATCGAGTGGCGGATACTCGGAATAGAGACCGCCCTTGACGTTGTCTCCGATGAGGAACGCGCCGCCACCGGAGCCGTGGTCAGTACCAGAACCATTGTCCTTGATGCGTCGACCAAACTCCGTGAAGACTAATATCGTCACTTCTTCTGCCGCGTCGTGATCGCGGAGATCCTGCAAGAAGTCGCGGATCGCCTCCGACAGTTCGCCGATCAGTTTGTTGTGGGCCGGCATTTCCTGCGCATGGTGGTCGTACCCCAAGTGGTTCGTGTAGAAAATCCGCGTACCCAGGTTTGCGGTATGCACACGCACAACGTCGCGAAGCGCCTGCGCAATCGGGTTGTCCGCATGCTCGACGTTCGACTTATACATACCCGGAGCTACCGCGAGCATGTCGGCACCCCTGAGAACGTCGCGACCGGTCTGCCCGAGATAGTCCATCACTAGGCCCGAACCGACCGCGGGTGTGTACATCCGCTTGAAGATCTCAAGGTTCTCGTCGCGTTCGTCCGCAACTTCGATGCTAGACATCAGTCCATAGTTGTCGAGGTCCCCGATCGAGGTCGCGGTCACATTCGGCGCCGCCAAAGCTCGGGGCAATCCCCGGCCAAAATTCACCGCCGTTACCGGGTTTTCACTGTTCGGGTCGAACTCGCGGATGACCTTCGCCAACCATCCTTCGGTCGCGATGGTGTCCGGTTCGCACGTGTGCCAAATGTCCATCGCTCGGAAATGAGATCGGCTCGAGTTCGCGTAACCGATCCCTTGAACGATCGCCACCTTCCCCTCGTCCCATATCTCCTTCAGCGCCGTCGCACGCGGGTGGAATCCAACTTTGTCGGTGATCGGAATCACCTCGTCCTCAGCAATCCCGACGAGCGGCCGCACGTCGTAATACATACCCTCGGTGTATGGAACCACCGTGTTCATGAAGTCGTTGCCGCCAGACAGTTGGATAACCACCAACACGGGTTCCTTTTGCTTCCCGTTCGTCCCGTTGCCGTTGCCGTTCAGTGCCATTTCAGTTGCTCCGATTTATTGCTTTTAACCCGTGCCCTCCCCGTACATGGGAGAGTCTTTTCCCTCCCCATCTCAGGGGGAGATTCATAGGGGGTACTCGCTTACTCAAACTGGAACTCGCGAGTCGAAACCGCGAGAGTGATCATCCTCAAGACTCGATCCATAGCCTTTTCTTCTTGGCTTTCGGAATCGAATGCCAAGTCGCCTTCTTCATAGGCGTGAGCGACAAGCGCCTCACGCGTCGCTTCATCAACCTGCAAACGGCAAAGATGCACGAGAACCGTGTCCACGAACTTCTCAGGCGTCCGAGGGCCGTCCAAATCCCGCAACGAATCCAAGATGTTCTGAACACCCGGCTTCGACGTGTCCGCCAACGTGTTGATCGCAAAGTTCACGCGTTCAGTCAGCGTGCCGCCGTCAATCCACTCCTTACCTGTATGCCAACCTTCCACGGACGGCGGGTCCATCAGCGTTTGCCCCATCGCTACGAGCGTACCTTGGAAACTTTCCAGGCCTATGTCAACTTCTCGGTAGTCGCCGGAGATCTTGAGGACGTTGGACACGAACTCGGTCGGCGACTTGACGCGTTTCATGCGTGCGCTTTTGAAATACTCCGACTTCAGCATCGTACTGACCACATGACGGATATCTGCGTCCGACTCCATCCACGCATCGACCAAAGTCTGGATCGCGTCCGGGTCTTGCGGCGGTTGGATGCTCCATGCCGGAACCTGGGCCTCGTCGGCCACAAAGTATGTGTAGAGGTGACGAGCGATGAACCTCGCCGTCGCCTCTTGCCGAGCGATGATGTCGATGATGTCCTCGCCGTTGAAGTTGCCCTTGTGCCCTAGGAACTCCTTCTCGCCGGCGTCGTGGTCTTCTTCTCGGTACGTGAATTCGGCTTCGAAGTGACCAAACGGATAGAGCGGTAGCGGCTGCGTGAAAGTCCAGCCCGTGAACGCTCGTGCCGCATTCTTGATGTCGTCCTCGGTGTAGTTTCCGATACCCATCGAAAACAGTTCCAGGATCTCTCGACCATAGTTCTCGTTGATCGCAGCTCCGTGATTTTCGTTGTTGTCGAGCCAGAAGATCATCGCCGGGTCTCTCGACAGTTCCAGCAGAATCGTCCTGAAGTTTGCCAATCCGTTGTCCCGGAGCATCTGGATGTGATTGACCATGCTTGGTGTGTGCTCGCTCTTCGTCCAACCAGTCGCCAAAATGCCATGCCAGAACAGCGCCATCTTCTCTTGCAACGGACGCTCAGTGTTGACCATCCTGAACAGCCAACGACCATTCCAGACTGCGGCGTTGTCTTTGTTCGCGGCTAGGTGGGGATAGAAGCGTCCCAACAAGTCGTCTTCGACTTGAGCGAACCGCTCGGGATGGACGAGATCGTCGACAATTTCGTCGTACGACTTCCCAGCGTAACGTTCTATTTCAGATCGGTCAGCGCCGAAGCCAGCGCGGCGCAACAGGTGGGCAACCAGATCTGAATCAGTCTTGGTTTGCGCAAGTACCATCATGTTTCCTCTTGGATTTCCAACCACGTATGGATAGTGTGCACTTTAACAGCGAATCTTAACGAACGCGATGTAGCAACGCAACTATCGCGCCGAAATTCCGTACCTATATCGCTCCATCGAGTTCGAATTACTTGCACTCAATCCGTGTTCGCCGTCCGATATCTCCGAACTCGCAGCATTGAACCCGGATACGCAGTTAGCTCGCGCTTTGATTCACGTAAATCGTCTTCGTCTCGGTGAAGAACTCGATCGCTGCTTTACCCTGTTCACGCGAACCGCTGCTCGATGACTTCATCCCGCCGAACGGAACCTGAGGCTCAACGCCTGCGGTTTCGCCGTTAACCTTTACGATTCCGGCCTCGATTCGGTCTGCAAACTGCATCGCAGCGTTCAGATTACGAGTGAAAATACCCGCGCTGAGACCATAACGCACGTCGTTCGCGATCCCGATGGCGTCGTCGATATCTGCGGCCGGGATGATGCCGAGCACGGGGCCGAATATTTCCTCACAGGCAACGAAATCGTTCGGTGAAACCTTCGAGAGAACCGTCGGCTCCACGTATGTCCCGCTGTCGTACGCGCCGCCCGCGGGCACGCCGCCGCCAGTGAGCACGTTCCCGCCGTCGCTGACACCTCGCTCAACTGATTGCACTATGTTCTGGCGCGACGCCTCGTCGATTACTGGCACGATCACAGATGCCTCTTGCGCGCCCGGTCCCACCGCCAACGCCTCGGTCTTCTCCACAACGAGATCGGTGAAATCCTCGATCACATTGCCAATCACGATTGCCCGCGAAGTAGCGGTGCACTTTTGCCCCGAGTATTTCATCGCACCGTCGACCGTGACCTGAGCGGCCTGCTCGAGATCGGCATCTGGCATCACAATGACCGGATTCTTGCCACCCATCTCGAGTTGGTATTTCACGCCACTGCTCGCCGCTTTCGCCGCGATGCCCATGCCAATCGATGTCGAGCCAGTAAACGAGACCGCCGAAACGCCGGCAGAACTGACGAGCGCATCACCAACCGCACCTCCAGAACCCGTGATGAGATTAAAAACGCCCGGAGGCAAACCCACTGCGTCCCACATCTCTGCGATCAAGACGCCGAGGCGCGGAGTTGCCGATGCTGGCTTGAGCACGATTGTGTTGCCATAAACCAATGCCGGAGCCATCTTCCAGATCGGTATCGCCAGCGGGAAGTTCCAAGGTGTGATCAGCGACACGACGCCGATCGGCACACGCTTGGTGTAGAGAAGAATGTTCGGATCAACCGACGGAACGACGTCGCCTACAGGGTTCGATCCTTCGACGCCGAAGTACTGCAACAATGCGACGGCGCGGCCGACCTCACCTCGAGCCTCGACAATCGCCTTGCCGCACTCCCGCGTTATCGCTTGTGCATAGCGTTCCGAATTTTGATTCAAGTAGTCCGCTGCCGCCAACAAGAGGCCGCCACGCGCCAACGCCGACATCGAACCCCATACGCGCGCTGAATCCGCCGCCGCGCCAACCGCGCCTTCCGCATCAACCGCGTTCGATGCCTGGAAATCTCCGATAACGTCATCCAAGTCAGCCGGGTTGACGCTTTGAGAAACTTTGCCAGTCGACGCCGGAACCCATTGGCCGTTGACGTAGTTCAGATACAAATTGCTTCCTGTCATCAATTGATCTCCTGTTTTGGTGAATCGATCGATTCTTCGATCAGCTAATTCAAGTAGGTACAGATTTCGCTTACCGGTTTGCGTTCTGCTTCCGGTATAGATAGCGGGAATCCGATGAAAAACGCGCCTACGACCGCCCAATTCTCCTCGGCACCAACTGCTTTATGGACTTCTTCGTTCTTGCAGACTCGCCCGGTCGACCATCCGACGGCAAGCCCGATGGCGTGCGCCATCAGTAACATGTTCTGGGCGGCGCAACACGTCGCGGCGAAGTTCTCTTCCGTTATCTCTTCGTTAGATCCTGGAACCGAATATGCGAGCATGAGTATCGGAGTTTCCAATACCTCATCGCGAGCTTCTGCCGAACTCTTCGCGCGCCGTTCGGGATTTGGATTCTTGACGTAGTTCCAAGTCCATTCGTAGACGAGATCTGCGACCTTTGTGCGGGCCGCACCATCTTTCTCAAGTACCACGAACCGCCAAGGTTCGGTGTGTCGATGATTCGGCGCCCAACTCGCCGCTTCGACGATCTGATCCAGCATTTCACGCGGGACGGGACGATCATCGAACTCGCGTATACTCCTACGCGTTCGCATCAACTCCATCACCGCGTCCGCGACATCATTGGAAATAGAATGTGGTAGTCCTATGACGGGTCTCCTTTGATCGATTCGTTGCTTTCGGTAATCGACCCGCATATCAAGCGATTGTATGCCAACCTTTGGTACGCATCGCCACATTCAGTCATCAACAATGAGTCGTTACGCCAGAGCACGCAAGGTACACGCAAACACCGTCGAAGGACGCCGTGCGGTATTGGAAGCCCTGCGATCCGAACGCAACATCGAACGGCTGTTGATCGCCGATGGCATCGATGTCGGGACGCAGATTCAGGAGATATTCTCGCTCGCGGAAACCGCTGGCATCGAGGTTGAACGTCTCCACCGCCGAGAAATTGACCGCCAATCTCAAACCAAGAAAAGCCAAGGTGTAATCGCGGTCTTGCCCGACACCCGGTACGTCAATGTCGAAGACATCATCTTAGAAGCCGACCGCAGATCGCAAGTACCTCTCGTCGTCGTATTAGACGGCATCGTCGATCCCCACAACCTTGGAGCCATCGCTCGCACTTTGGACTCTGCCGGAGGTCACGGCATCATCATCCCGCAACGCCGAGCCGCGGGCATCAGCCCCGGTGCGATCCGAGCCTCCGCCGGCGCATTGATGCACACCCCCGTCTCCCGCGTCGTCAACATCCATCGCACCATCGAGTACCTAAATACCCTCGGCCTGCAAACCCTAGCCCTAGCTGTCGACGCCGACACCGACTACACCCAAGCCGACTTAACAATTCCCACCGCCATCGTAGTCGGATCTGAGGAAAGAGGGGTTTCGCGGCTGTCGCTAGAAAACTGCACCGGTACCATCTCCATCCCCATGCACGGACAATTGGCCTCGCTGAATGCCTCCGTTAGCGCCGCCATCGCGCTCTACGAAGCGGTCCGGCAACGAGGCAATGCATGAAATCCGTTTTTGCATCCTGTATCGAATAGCCGTTCAGCGGGACGATGGAATAATTCAGTGCCCGCCCGGTCTCCACCGGAAAAATTTTTTCTTGTTAGCGCGCCAAATAATCACCAGCAACAACAAAACGTAAAAAGCCGCCAACCCCAGAAACGCCACACCCAAGAAATTTGGGTAATTTCGCCACGTCGAAAATGCAGTCGCGATCGATATGATGAGCAGCGACAAAAACACCAGCAATCTCAAAACACGCTTGCGCAATCTGAACGATTTCCGCCGTTTTGCGGCTTCATGCATGTCGGTGACGCGGATTATTTTTTCCAAGAGCTTCCTAGAAAGTCGTTGCTCCTTCCGGTTGAGGATTCTGCGACCGAGCTTGATGCGTTCCCTAAACTCGTCATCAGTGTGATCAGATTTCCATCTGTTGCACTTCTTGCAAAGGGCTTGAAGGTTGGAAGCTTCGTCGCCACCACCTGCCGAAACCGGAATGATGTGATCAATATCGAACGATTTACCGTGCGGTTGAAGTTTGTTGCCACAATACCCACACTTGCCGCGTTGCCGTTTCAAAACCCGCAAACGGAAGGCATTCGGGAATCTAGTTCGTCTTCTCGGTTCGTTCCCTCTAAGAAACTCAATGAATTGGTCAAGAAGCTCGATCACGGTTGGTCAACTTGTCCGTTGCGGTGCTTGGGTTTTCACAGCGTGTGAGTATAATTCGATTTTTGCCACAAGCGGTTTAGCCAACCTTGAATTCCATAATCAACCGGCGATCCGATTCGGCGCGGAACTCGTTTCCGCGCCCGTCCTTTTGTGGCTTGTTTACGAACTGACGACTGCGGCACGAACGCAATACTGAACCCAAGGAGGCATCAAAGTGTCGAACATCACGCGGGCGCTGGCCTTCGCGATTTCGTTCTCATTTTGCATCTCCGTGGCATGCTCGCAATCCACCATGACGTTTGATCCTCCGACAAAACAAATTGAATCACTATCACCAAGCCCTAATCACACGCCGAGCCCCACTTCGAACGCGACGAACACGTCGACTCACACACCGTTTCCGACGAACACGCCGACGAACACACCAATTCCAACGAACACGCCGACGAACACCCTAGTTCCGACGAGCACGCCGACTAACACGCCAGTTCCGACGAGCACTCCAACTAACACTCCGATTCCTACGAGCACTCCAATTCCGGCGAGCACTCCGACTAACACTCCGATTCCTACGAATACTCCGACTAAAACTCCAGTTCCAACAAGCACACCCACCCATACTCCGAGTCCTACGAACACGCCTACCCTTACGCCAACTCCCACGCCGATTCCACAGGTGTTTCGCACTTCCCGGGGCAGGCCAGGAATATTCGGTGCTCAAATAGTTGTTGGCAACTTAGGCCTGAGGGTGTCGGAGGTCGAACGCGGCTGGAAAGACACAGGATATTTGTACTACGAAGCGGATCCGGGAAACCAATTTATCCGCATCAAACTAGAAGCGACCAATCTAGGTTCCCAGGGATCTGTCGTAAGGGTCGAAGATGGCAACTTCCGGGTTCGCGGCGACGGCATCAACGCTAATGCAATCAACGGCAACGGTAACCCCTTCTTGATCGGTCCATCAGTGAGCCCTTTGAACCACACCATAGATTCGGGGAGGACCGTGACAGGAAACTTCATCACGGAGATTCCTGACGCGGCAACGGATCTTGCACTGCATTACGGTACTGACCTTGATCAAGTCGCCGTTGCCCATCTGTCACTCGAACCTAATCTGACGAATCTTAGCAAGGTCAATCTACCGACGACACCGACATCGACGCCAACAGAAACTAACACACCGACAATCACACCCACCCCGACAGTGACCAACACTCCGACGATTACGCCCACACCAACCGTTACTCGTACACCAACCCAAACACCGATTCCTACGCCAGACCCAACAGAAACGCCAACCCCCACCGCCACGTACACGCCAACGCCGATTCCAGTGATCGAACTTAGTTCTTCCGCGCGCCCATCTCCGTTCGGATCATATTTGATCGTTGGGAATCTGCGCCTTAGAGTGTTCGATGTCGATTACTTCGATGAATTCGGGCTCTTCACATATTGGAGAGCTGACCCTGGCTTCCATTTCGTCCGCGTGTTTATGGAAGCAACCAATATCGGGCCAACGGGTTCGAAAATCATCTTGAAAAACGACAACTTCCGGGTCCGTGGACGAGGGGTGAAGGAATACTCGATGAACGGGAACGGAAACCCGTTCATAATTGGCCCGACTAGCAAACCGTTCAATGACACCATCGAATCTGGCGAAACACTAGAAGGTAGCTTCATGACTGAGATTCCAAAAAACTCGTCAAATCTGAGAATCGAATACGCATCGGACCTTGAAGCCGATGCGATCGCTCACCTTTCACTCGCTCCTGTCCATACGCCGTAAATGACAACCCCTGATCCCGCAAAAGTTACACTGGTCGTCGATACCGACTGCACCGACGCAGACTTCGCGGCGCCCACCGCCATCGTAGTCGGATCTGAGGAAAGAGGGGTTTCGCGGCTGTCGCTAGAAAACTGCACCGGTACCATCTCCATTCCCATGCACGGGCAACTGGCTTCGCTAAATGCCTCCGTCAGCGCCGCCATCGCGCTCTACGAAGCGGTCCGGCAACGGGGCCACGACTAAACGATGTCAACGTTCGCCGAATATCTGAGGACTCGGCGCGCATCTCTAACATCGGTGGCGGTGTTCTTGACGCTCTCGCTCGCCACCGGTTTGATCGTCGTCACCTTCAACGCGACTGCCAGCGCCCAGCCCGCATCCAGTGGTATAACGATCCAAGACCTCATCATCACTCGCGTTGGCAAGTCATCGACCGCCGTAAACTACCAAGCGCTGGTCACCATCAGCAACTCCACCGGTACTGACTTCTCCGGCGTGGAGCGTGTCGAATACCAACTCGACGACGGCGACCTGCAACTCGGATACATCTTGACCACATTGCCGGACGGAGAGTCGGTAAGTTTCACCTTCGACTTCGCTGTGGCGCCGGGAGAACGCACGGTTCGGGTCGTCCTCGGTGAATCGGAAATGTCGAAATCCTTCTCAGTCGCCGGCGCTGACATCGCTGTGTTGATCGCTGAGTCCCGAATCAAACGCGGCAGCATCGTAGAGTTCGATGTCAATATCACCAACTCAGGCGTTCTCGTCGCTCGAGATTTGACGCTAACCAGTGCATGGATGAATATCGACGGTGATGTCTCGGGCGAGCAAGTTTACGACGGCGAGATACCCACACTGGGGACCAACAAAAGAACCAATGTGTCCCTCCCAATCCAACTCCGAACCGGCTCGTACCAATTCTCATTCACGGTCTCCACGTCGACCATCGAAGCCGAGTTTGACAACAACACTGTCGACCTCTCGCTCAAGGTCGAATTCATCGACCTGCGCCTCGAAGTGGTCGCCACCGAGAGCTTGGGATGGGATGGCGAAGGCAACGCCCTGATGTCCATGATGGTTGAGGTCGAGAATGCCGGAGTTGACGACGCCAACACGTTCTACATCGGCATCGAATGTAACGCCGAATGGACCTGGGATTGCTCAACCTCGACGCAGTCCGACGCAATCGCGGCGGGCGAAAAAACTACGTCCGAACTTCGCGTTTGGCTTCCCATCGGCGAAACCCCGACGCGCATTTTCGCCGTCGAGGACGAAGACACCTTTCGCTGGGGCGACTTCAACGTAATCGAAGAGACGATTACTGCGCCAGTCGTCCCAGAGCAGGTCTGGACGCTCAATCGGATCTCAGATCCCGCCATCGTCGGTTACTGGAGCGACGGTTCGGCCAACGTTGAGTTCGAAATGACCCTGATGAACAACGGTACCGATGAACCCTCCAATGTAACTATTCAATGCATGTTGGACGAAACAGTTCTCGAAGACTGTGGGGATGAGATCACAGTTAACCGAGGTACCGACGTCTATCCAACCGTAGTGCACCACGTATTGCGGCTACCCCGTGGCGATACCGATCTGCGCTTCGACTACGGCGCCGACGAACCTAAATCATTGCTGGCCATCGTCCCCGAACGGATTATTGGCGTTGAGCGCGAGGTTTGGGACTGCTTCAGCGACACCTCGAACCTTGACCCCAAAACGAACGAGCAGGACGAAGCGGACGATCTGGGCATCGGATGCGCGGGCTGGGACCAAACCTACATCACCAAGTGGCCCATTGGCGAAACGATCAAATTTTGGACACACGGCGACCCAGACTACATTGAGATTCTCAACGAAAGCCTAGAAGATCTCGGATCGTTCCTAAATCTGGAGTTCGAATCCGTGCCGACCAAAGGAGAGGCGCAACTCACGATCCACACTGGCGTCGCCAGAGAAGATGCCGACTTTACCGGCCTTGATTGCATCGATTTTGGCGGGTGCGCACAAACCATTTTCGATGAGGTGGATGGGCGCGTCACGGCGAGCAACATCGCCATCTGGTTGAGCAGGTTGGACGACGAAGTGTGGCGGGAACATTCGATCCGCGCGACAACGAGACACGAACTTCTGCACGCCTTGACAAACATGGAACATCGTCACCACGACCGCACCAGTCTGATGAGCTACGATGCGCTCGACTACACCAACATCGATGGGATGGATCACGGTCTTTTCAAACTCTATTCGCACCACCTAATACAACCCGGAATGAGCTTCGATCAGGTACTCGAACTGATCGTCTTCAACGACGAGTTGAACGACCCGTCCGAACCTCAGGAACTGTCGGCTAAATCGCTGCTCCGTCGCGCCCATGCGGCGATAATGGACGCCGAATCTTTGAGCTTCGAGATCAAAGGCGATTGGCCCGGATGTCGTGGAAACCACGACTTCGGTTGGGCTCAACTCGAATTGGCCAATCTGCGACCATATCTGGCGATTTGGCGCCACTTCCTCGATGGAAACGACCGTTACTACTACATCGGCAACCCGGCCGATTGGTCCGCAAGCGAGTGGTGGTTAAGGCGAGGACGCAATTGGAGCGATGTGGGTGCGGAACGAGTGTCCGACGCGACAACGTTCAGGGGTGGGTTCTCATCTCTGCTTCAATCGCTCGCGGACATCAACGTCTATGCGAACGAATCCGATTACACCGTCATTTCGCGGACCGCCGCCAGTGTGAAGATCACAATCTCAATTGATGAACCAAACCCTCGGTGGAGTCGAGGGTTGAATCGCGAAATCAGCATCACAGTGCATCCAGAAACATTCCAAATCTCGGAATACGAGATGACTTGGAACTTCAACCCTAGGGACCGCGACAACTGCGATACCTACACCGTCAGAGCCCGTTCCGCTGAATACGGCGTCGAGTTCACGTTCCCGGACGCCATCCGTGAGGATTCGCAGTTGCTTCTACCAGAGGTCGCGACCGACGAATCGACGACCGCGATGGCAGACCGGAATTGAACCGAGGTTGGGCGTCAATACCGTTAACCCCTCCCGTCAAACGGGAGAGATGCATATCGTCCGTCATTCCGGCGAAAGCCGGAATCCAGAGCGGCCGGGCAACGGGGATGCGCCTTAGATCAGGGATCTAAACTATCCGACCAGCGGTTGGGCACCCCTCTCCAATCGAGAGGGGTGCAAAAACCAATTGGGTTAACGACTGCTAGTTCTCGCAGTCGGGGTGGCCGTCTTCCCAACGGCCGAACGGAATGTCGAATTGTCCGCCTTGGTTGATCTTCGACATCTTCCTGCGGCAATCCATCCACATCTCGTGCCACTTGACTGGATCTCGCAGCTCGGAATCAGGGTTGGATCGACTTCGCGCGACGAAATCTGGGAACGCAACTCTACCGGAGTGCGCACCGGTGTTGTGGTAACGAAGGTCAAACGACCAGCGCATGTTTTCGCTAAGGTTCGACAGCGAACCGTGCACCGTTCGCTTGTGCATGAAGACCACATCACCGCGCTCGGTCGGCAACGGCGTCGCAGCTTGGTACGGGAACAGCTTCTCGGGAATCTGCCGACCCTGGACCATCGTCGTGTTGTGCGCGTAGCTGTCGCAGTGCGTCAAAAGATCGCCGCGGTGCGTGCGCGGAACCACGTTCAATGGACCTGACTCGACCGGTGTGTCCGTCAATGCGAACCAAACGGTAACCATGTTGGTGTCATCCGCCTCAGGCACAACGACACCGTGGTCTTGATGCCAAAGCGTGGCGCCGATGAGTGGTTGACCTTGCTCGGTCTTCGGCAAGTACTTTTCCGGCGGCTTGATGCGAACATGCTGAACCGGGTTGGATGAGATCTCCGGTCCGATCAACTGTTCGATCACGTCCAACAAGTTTTCATTGACGAAAGCCTTGAATACCGCAGGTCCGAACCAGCAAGGAGTGTCCTCCTTGACGTCTTGGAACGGCAGCGAAAAGTCGAAATACTGCGCGTGCTGCCTGCCAGTCTCTTGATAGATCTTCAAGATGCGGGCGTCGAACGGCAACTCCTTATATTCGGATACGATCTCACCGTCTTCATAAAGGTCACGCGCTAGGTGGTCGAGGACGCCTTCATATTCCTCGATGATCGGGTCGAGCACCGTCGTCGGGTCAAGAACACCCTTAACCTTTACGAATCCCTGCTCTTGGAATTCGCCCACGACGGATTTCGTCGCAACAGCCATCTCAATCCTCCATATTTGGATTCATGTCATTAATGGCAACCGATTTTATCCTATTCCCGTACCGTTTTACACGCTTCGATAAACAATTCGGAGCAACGTGCATCACACTCTTGAAGGATGCGTCGTGCCCGCGTAGTCGCGAATCCAGAGGGGCGAGGCCAGGGTTTCCCCCGTTCACGTGGGAATTGTCCGCAGGACAAAGGGGGCCCCAAGAGCCTAAAACTCCACTCTGATACACGCCACCTCGTGCCGCTTCGTCAGTGACCCAGTGCTCCGCATCTGAGGCACCACCTCCGCGCATTCGGCGATCGCGATGGGACATCGCGTCCTGAATACGCAACCCGAAGGTGGATTCGCCGGACTTGGTATGTCGCCCGTCAACACAATCCGTTCTCGCTTGCGTTCCAACACCGGGTCGGGCATCGGCGCGGCCGATAGCAACGCCTGCGTGTAAGGATGCAGCGGGTTGTCGTAGATCTCATCGCCATCCGCGATCTCCATTATCTTGCCCAGATACATCACCGCCGTCCGGTGCGCCGTGTGTCGTACCACCGAAAGATCGTGCGCGACGAAGACGTACGCCAACTGGTGTTCGTCCTGCAGGTCCTCAAGCAGGTTTATTACCTGCGCCTGGATCGAAACGTCCAACGCCGACACTGGCTCGTCCAGCAACACCAATTGCGGATTCGCCGCCAACGCCCGAGCGATGGCTATCCGTTGACGTTGCCCGCCCGAAAACTGATGCGGATACCGGCTGGCCACTGCCGGATGCATACCGACCATCTGGAACAATTCAGCCACACGCTCCAGATACTCGTTCTTCGACTCAAAGACGTGGTGAGCGCGCAGCGGCTCTCCTACGATATTTCCCGCTCGCATCCTCGGATTGAGCGACCCATACGGGTCCTGAAACACCAAGCTCATATTCCGACGCGCTCCACGCAATACCTCCGAAGACGCCCCCACAAGCTCATCGCCTTTGAATACCACACTCCCAGAAGTCGGCCTTTGCAACTGGATTACCGCCCGCGCCACCGTAGTCTTCCCCGAACCGCTCTCCCCCACGATCCCCAACGTCTCACCCGGATTCACATGAAACGACACCCCATTCACCGCTCGAATATGCCCAACAGTCTGCTGCAGAATGACACCACGAGTAATCGGGAAATGCACATTCAAATCCCGCACCGTAAGCAACGGCACCGCACTGAGGTTGACCGCCGCTATTTCGCCCATCGACGCCATCGCCCTAACCGCGTCACGCGGCGAGGCGACCGCGGTGGCATGGGAGGTGGTCTCTGCTACTGGGGAGTGCGAGCGACCATCACGACTAAATCGAACATTGTGGGTTGCCATGGATTGCTAACGAATCCAACCGTCTTCACCGCGCTGCTCAAGATATACGTCAACCGAGGCGGGATCGATCTCAAACATCTCTAACAGCATCACTGTCCGATCCAACACCAATTGCGAATTGCCGCCGCCTTCCAACCACATCCCATTTGGCAACTCGAAACTCCGATCAAACCTCTCATATTCATGCTGTGGCAAAAGGTTTACAAGATAGCGAGACGAACTCACCGGCATGGGAATAGGTTCATCGATCTTCCTTTGCAACACGAGCCAAGATGCCACTTGGGCATACATGTCATGCCACGTGCCGGCCTCACGTTTATCTCCGTTCGGAAATCGGATCACCGTCGGTTCGGGCCCAAGCAACTCGGGGTACACCGAAACCAGCGACGACCACTCATTCGCAGGTGCTCCATTGGCATTCGCCTGCTCGCGACGTTCTTGTCCAATCGTCATGGATAACTCCGCTCAGCTCAGTCGATACTCATTTTCAGGCCGATTCAGCTCTGGGTATCCGGAAGAACAGTTCCGATTCCAACTGTCGGAACGATATCTTGTACAGTTCCTCCGCGCACTTATACAGATTATCAGTCCCGATCTCGGTTTCGCCTATATTGGCTACCGCATGCGTCCAATGTCTCGAAGTATCGAACATCTCCCACCGGTTTCCGTTCGTCACGACTGCGTATTTCGAGCCACTCAGCCGTGCATAGCCGTAAGCCTGATCCCGCATTCCACCTGTCAACTCCACCCCGTAGCGTTTGGCCTCGACCGCAACCCGTAACCGACCTGCTACGATGAGTGCGTAATCCATCCGACCGCGCCCCGACGGATGCTCTAAACTCACTCGATCTCTATCTTCGAAGTCCCAACCCAACGCCCTGAGCAACGGATCAATCAACATCTGCCGCGTCGGCACTTCGTTACGCGCCAAATACTCACGACGGAGATCAATCCGCTGCTTGAGCATTGCTATTGTCTCGACTAAGAGTTCAGAAGGCATAAAAATGCATCAATCGCTAGGTAACAAGCTGTCAGAAGTTGTAACACCGATCACATAGGGCTTCGGAAATTCACCAATCCTCGGCAACGGGCTGCATGACGACATCGGTGCATTCAGAAGCCGCGGCAACGCCCGACTTTGAGAATCACTTCGCGTAGCTAGTGTATTGCCCGGTGACCGCCCAACGAATCACGGCGACGATCGCCGCTGATTGCTTCTCTTCGAGTCCAATCTTCTTAAGATCCTGAACCGCCCTGTAAGTATCAAACGCCATCGTTGCCAAGTTTCCATAACCCCTTGCTTCAGAGTTTACCCAATGCCATCAACGGATTTAGTACCCCTATCCAACCTCATTTCGGTTGGCTTGTCACACGCTAGTCGAATCTCACCCCAATACTCCGCAAATCCACACCAAAGTGGCACAGCGAACCCTTAATGTTTTCGCCATGCTCTACTGTGGTGTAATCGACGCTAATCCAGAAACCGTTGGAAAGTTGACGTGCTGAATGCTTGCGCGACAACTCATCTGGCGACCTACCGACATATCGATCAAAACACTCCTCCCAAAGCGTTTGCCCTCTAGTTTCAAGTAACCATTCCGCCACCTTGATCCACAAATCTCGATAGCTTGGCGTTTTTTCAGATTGCCCACCCGGTAGCACTGAATTTTTAGGCCAACGATCGTGTGTTTGAAAACCGACTTTGTCCAGTGTCACCCAGCCTTCATCCTCTAGAGCTGATACCGTGGGCGATTCAGTTTGGGTTGACTGATACTCCTCGTGATTCTGCGGCGGATTATCTGATCCCAGCGCGTCGAAGACTGGCTGATTGGCAGCAACTGGCTGAGATCCCGAACCAACATTCGCTCGCCACAACGAGAGCGACTTAAGGGCGTTTACATATGACACCTCGCTTCCGATGTCTAACTCCATAATCACGCGTTCTTCAATTGCCCCACGTTCGAACACCGAATACATTTTCCACTCATCACCATTCGTAACTACCATGTACTCAATCCCAGCGGTATTGGCGTAATTCATGACCTGCATCGTGTTGTCGTCGACAAGTTGATGACCTAATCGCTTGGCTTCGATCACAGCGACCGGATTTGAGTTGACCAACAGAGCATAGTCCGCCCGCCGACCTCGAACGTCGTACTCAAGTTCAACCTGATCTGGGTCGCTCACATCCCAACCCAACGCGGAAAGCAATGGGTCGATCAGAACCTGACGTGTCCTCGTCTCATTCGCCGCGAGCGAAGTTCGATGTCCATCGATTCGTCCTTTGATCATCTCGATAGTCGCCGCTAACTCATCTAGTGCCATTGATTTCGTGTCCGTTCGTGCCAGTTACAAGCTTGAGTTGGATTGTAAACACACCTATGACGCCGGGGATACAACCTTCCCCACCTTCCCCCACTCCCAACACGCCGCAACGTGCCCCTCCCCAACTTCCTCCATCCACGGATCCTCCACCGCACACTTCTCAACCGCATAGTCGCAACGCGGATTGAATGCGCACCCGCGCGGCATCCGCGTCGGATCGGGTACATCGCCCGGTATCTGCGTCAGCTTCCCGGTATCACGACGGGCATCCAACCGGGGCACCGAACCCAATAGTCCCAATGTGTAGGGATGCTTCGGGTTGCCGTACAACTCTTCCGACGGTGCCATCTCCCTTATCTTCCCGGCATACATCACACAGACGCGGTCCGCGTACCGAGCAACTACGCCGAGGTTGTGCGTGATCATCAACAGAGCAGTCCCGAACTGCTCAGTCAGATCCTTCATCAACTCCAATATCTGCGCCTGTATCGTCACATCCAACGCCGTCGTCGCCTCATCGGCGATCAACAGCCGCGGGTTGCAACTCAGCGCGATGGCGATCATGATGCGTTGCCGTTGGCCGCCACTCATCATGTGCGGATAATCTCGGATCCGTGCTGACGGATCCGGGATGCCCACCATGTCCAGAAGCTCCGACGCCCGAGCCGCTGCCTGACGTCTCGTCATCCCAAGGTGCTCCTGCAACGGCTCAACGATCTGCCGCTCAATCGACAAGACTGGGTTGAGCGATGACAACGGCTCCTGAAAGATGATCCCAATCTTCGCTCCGCGCACATGCCGCATCTCTCGCATATCGAGACGTAACAAATCAGTTCCTTCGAAAACGACCTGCCCACCAACTATCCGCCCTGGCGGGTCTGGCACCAGCCTAACGATCGACAGCGCCGCTACGCTTTTACCACATCCCGATTCGCCGACCAGTCCAACTGTCTCGCCTTCATCAATGTGCAGGTCAACGCCATCGACGGCACGAACCACACCGTAATCGGTGTGAAACTGCGTCTCGAGGTTCTTGACCTCCAAGAGATGTCGGGATGACTCTGCAAAGGACATGGACTCGATCCTATCGGTCTGATCTGAGGGATTCAACGCACCTCGAAGGTGCACAATTAATGCAATCTTACCCAAGCGGGCGCATCACAATTGAACATCCCATCCGTCGATAACCTGCTTCACGTTGGCGTCTCGCAATTCCCGATCACTCCCCCAATCGGATTCACTATCTCTGGCCCGGAGTTCGCGGATCGTCCCGCTCGCGGCATCAACGACGACTTACTCGTCAGATGCGCCGTCTTAAAGAGCTACGGGGAAACAGCGGTCCTCGTTTCACTCGACGTCTGGGGGATCTCAGACTCGTTACGCCAACGCCTCATTCGCGCGATTTCACGAGTTACCGACATCCCGCGGTCCAACGTAATCATCACGAGCACCGCCAACGGAACATCACCGCCCTTGTGGCGCGACAAGGTAGACCAACCATCCGAATACACCAACTACGTCAACTACCTACCCGACATCGTCGCCGGCGCGGCACTTGAAGCATCACTCACTTTGGAACCCGCAGCGGTCGGCACCGTTTCGGCGATTCTCCCCAACCTAAGCTGCTTCGCGAATCCCAACCGATCGGAACGACTCGAAGCTGAACGCGAATCCCTCCAGCTAACCGTTATTCAAACATCGGATGACCACATCAGATGCCTCCTCTACAACTTCGCGTGTCCAGCAACCGTCGTCGGGAACACTCAGGAATGGACCGCTGACTATCCCGGCGTCGCATCCTCCGCGCTTGAGCAAGCGGGCGTCGACACCGCCATCTTCATCCAAGGCGCATCGTCAGACATTCGCCCCTTCGATTGGTGGAACGGCAACACCAATGCGTCCCATGCGGAAAGAACATGGTCTGACGCCCAAGCCTTCGGAATCCTGTTAGCCACGCAGGTAATTCGAGCAGTGCCAAACGCCATCGCTCGCCGCAACGCGCCAATCAAATCCGCGCAATCCGACGACGGTAGCTTAACCGCTCTAAGAATCGGCGACGCGACCATAATCGCCATCAACCAACCACAACCAATAGAGTTCGCTGCCGACCTCCGGAGCGCGCTCCCCAACACCAAGTTCCTCGTCAACACGAACTCGCCGGGTTGTGACTCCGCAGCTTCCGTCACCGAACGCGCGAATACGCTAGCAACCGCCATCGAATTGGCCAACCGGATCGCGGTTTAGTCACATCGCACCATCTCGGCCGAACCGTCCGCGCCAAGGCGGAATATATCCTTGAATCTAGGCTCTTTCCCAGGTCGTCTAATGGTAGGACCGGGGACTTTGAATCCTCTAATCCAGGTTCGAATCCTGGCCTGGGAGCCACGAATGTTGTATATTTCGCTTTGAAAACGCCGAATCGTCGGCACGTTTATCACTTCAGTTATCACTATTGCGATTCGTCATTCATGGCGATGATCTTGCATTGGCGCGACGTCCAATCCCGTGACGCACTCCGAAAGCGCGGTCGACGAGGCTTTTTTCTCGGACGGTTTCACAATCATGGGCAGGATCGGCGGCGCCGTTCGCCGTCGATGAGTCAACACCATACACCTCGATCGCTGTTATGAAACCATGCCGACGGCAACGGCCGAGATCGGAGGCGACTCGTCAAAACGCTGACAGAGTCCCGGTGTTCGAATGATGAAGTCGCCGACGAGGTCCCAAAAGGATAATCGTTCAAATCGGGCCTTGGCGAATGCCCGACGATCATGTCGGCAGCCGCGCCTCTGGACTCCTCGAAACCAAGCTGCGCCAGACGCGTCAGCCGCGCGCATGGAGATCTCGGATCTGCTTCGGAAGACCGGCGGGGTCCAAAACACTAGGCGCCGCTACATCAGGCGCCGCATTCCGGAACATCTGGGGCGGCAGAGGCGTTCAAAAACATCTGCCCCAGAAACCTTGAGGCGATCTTCGAGGGCTGGAGCCGGAGCACCTTCGAATTCGGGTGGTGCCCAAAACCTCTTCGCGGAGGCTGTCGCTTCGGCGGCGCTCGGGTTTCGAGAGACGGATCGGTGATCATGTGCTAGCAGCGACGTCGACCTCGAACACGCGGAGCGGACCCGAACGAAACCTCGCGGTACCTCCTGAACCTTGCCGGCATCATTGGATGCGCGAAGTCGACAGCCGGTCCTTTGCGGCTCACTCATCACGTCCACATCCTGGAGATGAACGGTGACAGCTACCGTCTCCGGCACCGCCGGGAAACCGCCGCCGCCCAGATCGCGGGCGAGCCGGACGACTCCTGACTCGCTCCAGAACTGGGGATCCCCGCTCCTGACCTAACCCTGCCCGGCTCCCAATTTGGTTCACTTTCTCGCCGCCCTTGACAATGCGGCTCTTTTGTTTGCAATGCAAACTAGTTTGTGATATGGTTATTGCTAATAAGCGTGGGCAGAGTCAAGTGCGTGGTTTTCATGCCCCGACCTACGCAACGACAAGGAGGTGCGCAATGAACATATCGGACGGCGAGACGCGGGCGGACACACCCGAAGAGAGTTGGCGCATCATCCACGAGACGATGGACAGGACGCGGAGCTCCATGTACGTCGCCGGAACGGCGACGATAACCTTACTCTGGGCCGCGATAACCTCGTTGGGAGTCGGCTCGCAGTACGCCATCCTGACGCTGGCATCCGAATTCGCAGAGCGCAGCCCGTGGATTTTCGGGGTGCTGTGGGGCGTCCTGATGGTGCCGGGGATGGTGGGAAGCGGGATCATAGGACGCCGGGCCGGCAGGAAGATCGCGCCCGGGGACGCCGCTCGCAGCGCTGGCATTCGGGTGTTCCTCTACTGGCTCGCGGTGGTTATAGCGGTGTTTCTCATTCCGGCGGCGGCGGGAATGTGGAATGCCGAAAACGGGGACAACATACCGGGCGTCGTCCTGGGCATAGTGTCCCTAGCATACATCCTGTTTGGCATCATGCACCGCCCGGTGTTGGCGGTGGTGGGCGTAGGGTTTGCAGCAGCGTTCTACATTCCCAACTACCTCATGGACAGCGCCGAGGTTATGTTGGTGTCGGCGGGATTGATGCTGGTCGTGGTGGCCCTGGGTGCGTGGTGGATACGTAAGAGCAAGGTCCATTGACCGACGAACCCATCGTCCTCAACGAGACCATCCACCAGCCCACCCGGCTGCGGATGATGACTATGCTGGTCTCCCAGCCCGAAGGGGACCGGCTGGCCTACGGGTTCATTCAGCAGACGCTCGGCTTGACTGGCGGCAACCTGACGACCCATCTGCGAAAGCTCGAAGCCGCCGATTATCTGGTCACCACCAAGGAGTTCCTGGACTCAAAGCCGCGCACATGGGTAGAGGCGACACCGACAGGACGTCGCGCGTTCGCCGAGTATCTCTCCAACCTAGAGAGAGCGCTGAGTTGGCAGCCGGAACATAGTATCAACAAGAAATCGCTACCCTTGGAGTATCTCAATGTCGAAGACCCAGGCATCTCCCACGCTGGCGATTGAAGTCCGCGGCCTCCGCAAGTCTTACGGTAAGACAGAGGCGGTGCGGGACGTAGACCTACGCGTGTCGAAGGGGGAAGTGTTCGCGCTGCTCGGTCCCAATGGCGCCGGAAAGACGACGATCGTGGAGATACTGGAGGGACATCTAGACAAGACTGCTGGCGAGGTGTCGGTCCTAGGCTACGACCCTGGGCGAGGCCAACGCGCTCTCAAGCAGCGTATCGGCATCGTGCTGCAGTCGACAGGCGTGGAGCCATACCTGTCCGTTGAGGAGACGATCGACCTCTTCCGCGGCTACTTCCCTCACCCGCTGCCCCTCGATGAAATCCTGGACGCAGTCGGGCTGAGCGAGCAGCGCCGCGCCCGCGTGAGACGTCTGTCCGGAGGCCAGCAGCGGCGGCTGGACGTTGCCATCGGCCTGGCGGGAGACCCAGAGCTACTGTTCCTCGACGAACCGACCTCAGGGTTCGACCCTTCAGCGCGCCGCGGCGCATGGGAGATGGTCCGGAATCTCAAGTCCCTTGGCAAGACAGTGGTGCTCACGACCCACTACATGGAGGAGGCTGAGACCCTGGCCGACCGCGTCGCGATCATCGGCGAGGGGAAGATCGTCGCAGAGGGCGCGGTGGACCAATTGCTGGACAAAGATAGGTCTACGACTATCAAGTTTCGGGTGCCGCCCGGCTCTGCCCGCCTGCCCAAAGACCTCACCGTCGTGCCCACAGACGACGATGGCCGGTACACCATCACGGCGGCCGCGCCGACCCATAGCCTGCACCACCTCACGGGCTGGGCCGTGGAACAGGGGATCGAGCTCGAGGAACTGTCGGTCACGCGCCCGTCACTAGAGGACCTGTTCCTCGAGCTCATCGACTCTCCCGAGCAGGACAGCAGGGAAGCATGAACGCCTTCGCACTCGCTCTGAGGCAGATTCGCTACGAAAACACCGCCTTCTGGCGCAACCCCGCCGCGGCGTTCTTCACCATCGTGTTTCCCTTGATGTTCCTGGTGGTCTTCAATGTGGTGTTCGGCGACGGGGGGACCGACGAGAAGGGCGAGCCGGTGAATACCGCAAACTTCTTCGTGCCGGGGATCGTTGTCTTTGCGGTGGTGGGCGCCTGCTACTCCAACGTCGCCATGGGCATCTGCTTCTCCAGGGATGGGGGCTTGCTCAAGCGGGTCCGGGGCACGCCGTTGCCTGGTTGGTCGTACCTGTTCGGACGGATAGCCCACTCCGTGCTCATTGCGACCCTGCTGGTCGTGATGGTTACGGGGGCTGGCGTGCTGTTCTACGACGTAGACGTTCCGACGAACACTCTGGCAGCGTTCCTCCTAGCACTGATGGCCGGAGCCGCCACGTTCTGTGCGCTCGGACTGGCAATCACGGCGATTATCCCCAACGCGAATGCAGCGCCGGCCATTGTGAACGCTTCGATTCTGCCCCTCCTGTTCATTTCGGACGTGTTCATTCCGATGGACGGGGCCCCGCAGTGGCTCACGACCCTCGCCAACATCTTTCCCATCCGGCACTTCGCCCTCGCGCTGCACACGTCGTTCTTGGCTGAGACGGGCACAGGTTTCGAGTGGGGGCACCTGCTGGTGATGGCCGGGTGGCTGGTGGCTGGGCTACTCGTTGGCGTCCGCTTCTTCCGGTGGGAACCACGCCGTTAGGGAACCTCAGCGACATCCCTACTGGACTTACATCGACAGTACCTCCTCAAGATCTCGCTCTACAGCCCCCTTAGGCCCACCGAGCCAGACTCCTTATATTGGGACCTCCCACCGGAAAGTTCGCAGTACAGTACACTCTGGCCCACTCAACTGGATTCGAACTATGATCCAGATCTGAACCGTACACGAGCGCTCACTCGCGAGACTTGTCAAAAGGTTTTCAAGATGTGTGGCATGAGATCGTGTCAATCGAGTCGAAGTTGTCTGGCTTGGGAGCCAACGAATTTCCAACTCGAATCTCCGATAAATCGATTAAATAAAAAAGGCGTGTGCCAGTTAAAGCACACGCCCCGTTTTAGCTTCTTCCGCGTCGGAATGGGCGTTCAGTTCTCAGCCGCCAATCGGAGCCGTTCCTCTTCGCTCTTCCGAATCTCGGCTTCCTCGTCGTAGATCGAGGCTCGCAAAGCCTCGTCCGTCGCCAAGCTCCAAGGTGTATCCACAACCCAGTGGTTGGCTTCCTTCTCCACCAATGGCGGACGCATGGATGCCCACTGATGGGAGTGATCGACCTCAATCGGCGTCCGCGTCATGAAAACGTCGCCCTCCGGTGGGTCAATCGGCGACACGACCTCACCAGGCAGGATGATCTCATCTCGAGTGATGTCCGGGTGCGACGGCAACGCGGCAGAGATCAGCGCGTTCGTGTACAGGTGAAGCGGGTTGCTGAAGATCGCTTCGGTGTCGCCCATCTCCTGGATGACGCCGAGATACATCACCGCCATCTCGTGGCACATATACCTCACCGTCGCCAAGTTGTGCGCCACCAACAGATACGCCAAGCCGTGCTCGTTCTGCAGATCAACCAAAAGGTTCATGATCTGTGCACGAATCGAAACGTCAAGGGCCGACACCGGCTCGTCCAAACAGATTAACTTCGGGTTTAGCGCCAGCGCCCGTGCGATTCCGATGCGTTGCCTCTGACCACCCGAGAACTCGTGCGGATAGAGGTTCATCTGATACGGGTTCAAGCCAACTTCTACGAGCAAATCGCCCACGCGGTCCCGAATCTCCTGCCGCGACATCGTGGTCGCGATCTCAAGCGGCTCTCCGACGATCGCCTGCACTCTCATCCGAGGATTCAACGACGACCATGGGTCTTGGAATACCGCTTGTACCGAACGCCTGAACTCGCGCCGACCGGCACGTGTCATGTTCACGACATCTTCGCCTTCCCAAAAAATGTTGCCTTCGGTCGGCACTTCCAACCCCAAGATTACCTTCAGCGTTGTCGTCTTACCGCAACCCGATTCGCCCACCAGCCCAAACGTCTGACTCGCGCGCACGTCGAAATTGACGTCATCGATCGCCTTCAACCAGCTTCGCTGACCAAGGCCCAAAAAACGTCCTCCGACGTCAAACCACTTTCGCAGGCCGCGGACCTGCAGTATCGCGTCAGACGGATTCGATGCGCCCGGAGCATCCGGGATCACCGTTGGGGTCATCGTGTTGCTAGCCATATGTGAATTTCCTCTTCAACCGTTGTGTTCGTTGGTACGTTCCGGCAGGATCATCCGTAAGACACCAAATGCTTGTACTTGTCGAAATCTGCCACTGAAGCCCGTGACATTTGAACCATGTGCCCAGGCGAAACTTCTACCAGATCCGGCCGAACCAACGCGTCCTCTTCGCTGAACTCCAACGGCGACCGAGGAGCGAATGCATCGCCCTCCGGCAGGTTGTAGAGCAACGGCGGCTGTCCTTCGATCTGCGGTAACCGACCCGTCTTCTCTTCGAGCTTCGGGACCGAGGTGATCAACGCCTTCGTGTACTCGTGCAACGGCTCGTTAAAGATCGTCCGAACATCAGCGGTCTCGACGATACGCCCCGCGTACATGACCGCAACGCGGTCGCACATCTTGGCAACGATGCCGAAGTCGTGCGTTATGAAGATAATGCCCACCCCAGCCTCTCGCTGAATCTGCCGCAGCAGCCTTAGATATGCCGCCTGAATCGTCACATCGAGCGACGTCGTTGGCTCGTCGGCAATAATCACGTCAGGGTTCGTCGAAATACCGATCGCACCGACTACGCGCTGGCGCATGCCGCCAGACAACTGGTGCGGATAGTCCTTTGCTCGAGACTCCGGCGCCGGGATTCGAACTTTGCGCAGCGCGTCAACAATCGAGTCCCAGAGGTCCTTGCCATGTAGTTTCTGGTGGATCCTAATCGCCTCACCCACCTGGTTCTCAACCGTGAACACCGGGTTCAGAGCCGTCATCGGGTCCTGCAAGATCATCGACACTTCACCGCCCCGCACTTGCGTCATCTCGCGCTCTGAAAGATCCAGCAAGTTGCGACCGTTCAAAATCACCTCGCCGCCAACGATATGACCCGGAGGCGAAGGCACCAAGCGCATGATCGACAGCGCGGTCACAGATTTACCCGAACCAGATTCACCGACGACACCAAGAGTCTCGCCGCGGCGAACGCTGTAACTAATGCCGTCAACGGCCTTGACTGTGCCCCAACGCGTCGCGAAGTGCGTCTGCAGATCCTTCACATCCAACACGATCTCTGACGACGCGGCCGACGGGCCAAACCCGTCAGCGTCAACCTCCGCCGCGTCTTCGAGCATGTGCTCGCGCTCTTCCATTGCAGCAGTTGTCATCTCTGCCATATTGATACCTCTCCCTAGCTTCGTTTAGATGCTCGTCGGGGTTCTTAAGGATGTAACGCTAGTCGTGATGTGGGAACACCTGCGTTGCGGTTTTACATGTTGCACACACAAAGCCGACGCGACTAATCGATTCGCGCGGCGCGTGTGTATGCACAATATCAGATAATATCCTTCGGTGCAAAAATCAACGCCAAGTTCACCCCTTTAAGGTTCTAGGCAACGCCAAGCTCGCGGCTGATCGTCGCCAACGAGCGATCGATGGCATCGACGATGTAATCGACCTCGTCCTTATCGACCATCAGCGGTGGACACAGCGCGATCGTGTCACCAGCCCGGAACGTAACCAAGCCATTCTCGAACAGCAACGGCGGCATTCGCTTCGCCAAACCCGCGCTCGCCGGAAACGGCGTCTTGTTATCCCGATCCTGAACCAACTCAACGGCAGCTAGAAGCCCCAACCCACCTCGCACATCACCGACGATCTCGTGATCCCGCAACCGCTGCAACTCGTCGTACAGATAATCACCCATCCGACGACTATTGCCCACCAAATCTTCCTGCTCAAAGACGTCCAGATTCGCCAACGCGGCTGCAGTACTCACCGGATGCCCGCCGAACGTAACCAAATGCCTAAACGTTTGGTCCGCACCGCCTTGGAACGCATCCGCGATCTTCTTCGACGCGATCGCCGCGCCCAACGGCGAGTAACCACTAGTCAGTGACTTTGCCACCGTCGTGATATCCGGCTTCACATCCCAATTCATCGGCGCGAAATATTCTCCAGTCCGCCCGAATCCCGTGATCACTTCGTCGGCAATCAGCACCACGTCATACTGATCCGCAATCTCCCGCAACCGCTGCCAATACTCCGCTGGCGGAACATGAATGCCCGCCGCTGCCGAGATCGGCTCCGCAATCATCGCCGCAACCGAATCCGGACCATTGTGCTTGATCGCCACTTCGAACTCGTTCGCGCAGCGAATCGCCACATCCACCGGGTCACCATCAAACGGCAACCGATACGAATCCCAGTTCGTCACATGAATCACACCCGGCATCTCCGGGCCGCAAGGGTCTGCGGACGGACTCCGCCCGAGACTGACCGCCATCGCCGTCGCACCATGATACGAATACCGACGCGAGATGACCTTGAATGCTCCTGCCTTACCGGTCAGCGCCTGATACTTCTTCGCCATCTTCACCGCCGTCTCGACCGCCTCCGAACCTCCCGACACGAAAAACGTGCGCGCATCCTTGTCGTGATACAACGACGCGATCCGGCCTGCCAACTCGATCTGCGTAGGCGTCGCCGAGTTCGCCGGCGGTGTCTCGATCGCCATCAATTGCTCGTACATCGCATCCGCGATCTGTCGCCGGCCATACCCCGCCGCCTTGTACCAAAGACCGCCCAACGCATCCAACAATCGATTCCCCTCGATGTCCTCCACCCACGCGCCCTCGCCTTTAATGAAAATCTTGAGCTGGCCCCGCCAGTCGTCAACCTGTTGCGCGTGCATGAAAAGATGCTCGCTCGCGATGCTCTGCAACTCCTCGATACGCTCGCCCGTGATCGGTGCTTCGGTCATAGTCGCCATCGAGGTGAACCTCCAAATTCCGCGGGTGCCTTCTGACAATCGCCCAAGTTAGAATCCATTCTAAATCCGAACGGACTAGAACACTGAGTCACACGACTCGACCGCAAGGTATAATGACGCGTGGAATGTCCTTTCTAACCGAGCGGTCTCGAACCGCAGAGTGTCCTTGTATCAGCCCCGTGCCGGGGTTAGATGCACCTTTCAAAGCGTAAAACTGGTCCAAATCCACAATACGCGGCCCGCATGCCCCTGCAAATCACGACGCAGGGGTATTTTTTTGCCCCATACCAAACATCAAACCAAACCGAATCAAACCGTAATCCATCCCAGAATTGAGAGACTACGACTTGACACTCGCCAATGCTGAGATCGCATCTTACGAGCCGATCGAGATCGATTTGGAGAAACCTCGCGTCCTCGATCGCTTCTCCGACGAGGAACTCGCCGAAATCAACCAACAGCTCGAAGACGCGCATCCCTCTGAGATTCTCCAATGGGCCGACGACACCTTCGGCGATCGCGCCATCCAGATGTCTTCCTTCGCCGTCGACGGCATGGCGATATTCGACATGTTCTGGAACATCAACCCCAAAGCCCGACTCGCCACCCTCGACACGATGCGTCTCTTCGAAGAGACGTACGATCTCATGGACCGCATCGCTCGGCACTACAACACCGAGGTCGAGGTCCACTATCCAGACGTACGGGAAGTCGGACGCATGATCCGGCAACACGGCATGAACCTCTTTTACAAGGGCGTTAACAATCGCAAACTCTGTTGCGAAATCCGCAAGGTCAACCCCCTCAATAAAGCTCTGAGCGAAGCCGATGCCTGGATCACCGGTCTCCGCCGCGACCAAGGCATGAAGCGATCCGAGATCGCCATCGTCGAAAAAGACCTCGCCCACGACGCCTACAAAATCAACCCCGTCGCCAACTGGACCGCCGAACAGATCCGGCAATACGCCATCGACCACAAAGTCCCCTACAACATCCTCCACGACAAAGGCTTCCCCTCCATCGGCTGCGCCCCCTGCACCCGAGCCGTCAAACCCGGCGAAGACGAGCGCTCCGGTCGCTGGTGGTGGGAATCAGATCCCGACGCCAAAGAATGCGGCATCCACGTCACCGCACCTAGCGGCTAACCCTTCCAACATCGGCCACGCCACAACGAAACTTCCAAATAATTCGTTGTCCTAATACATGATGAGGTGGGTTGGAACCAATCGCTGTTCTACTGGATCCACCGCCAAGGCAAGTCCTTCCAGAGTGTAGGCGCCAAGCAAAGCTGGGGCTTCATCTTCCCCAAATACCACCAAGGTCGTCACGTCCTCTCCGTTAACGCTCGCCCTCGCTTCACCGTAGTTCATATCGATCCGGCGCCCGTCGGCCAACAAAAACCTGCGCTTTCCCCTTGGCTCAACGCCTATCTCATGTAGCAGGCTAGCTGGCAACGTGGTATACGCGGCGCCAGTATCAACCGTCGCCTCTATTTCCCGGGATTGCTCACCGTCCATACTGGAAATCCGCAATGGCCAGTTGAATGTACCCATGTTCGAACCCTCGCTAAACGCTATGTGATTGCGAATCTAAACAACCGGCCGTTATCCTCATAGATCTCCACAACCGCCGCGAATGCGTCCTCCGCATTCGCCAGTGCCTCGGACACGGTATCCCCCTCGGTTATCAACTCAGCCAGCAATGGAGAAGTAACCGTGTAACCCCTTCAGGCTGGGGGGTCAGAACCAGAGGGATCCTTGCTTTCATCTCGTTTGCTCCCGACGTTGTCTTCTTATCCTGACAACGTCTCCAGTCCGTCAAATCATAGCCTATCCTTCGCGCCCTAGCTAACCACCCCGTTCTCCGCAAACTCGATCACTGCCCGCCGCGCATCGTCGTCGCGCATCTGCACCGGAGGAGATTTCATGAAGTAGGCCGATGCCGGCTCCACTGCGCCGCTGACACCCTTGTCCATCGCGATCTTCGCCGATCGAATCGCGTCGATCGCGACTCCCGCAGAGTTCGGGCTATCTTCAACTTCGAGCTTCAATTCGACATTCAATGGGACGTCGCCCCACGACGTTCCTTCGAGTCGGATGTAGGCCCATTTGCGGTCTTCGAGCCACGGGACGTGGTCGCTGGGGCCGATGTGAACGTCGTCCGTCGGCAGCTCTTTTTCCAGCTGCGACTGCACGGACTGCGTCTTCGAGATCTTCTTCGAGACCAGCCGAGACCGCTCGAGCATGTTGTAGAAGTCGGTGTTGCCGCCGAAGTTCAGCTGATAGGTGCGGTCGAGGCGAACTCCGCGGTCCTCAAATAATCGAGCGAGCACGCGGTGGATGATGGTTGCGCCGACTTGCGACTTGATGTCATCGCCGACGATCGGCACTCCTTTGTCCTCGAATCGCTTCTGCCAATATCGCTCGCTCGCGATGAAGACTGGGATGCAGTTGACGAACGCGCAGCCGGCCGCGAGGACCTGCTCCACATACCACTTGGTGGCCTGCTCTGAACCCACCGGCAGATAGTTGATCACTACATCCACTTCACGGTCGCGCAGAATTCCCACGATGTCGGCCGTCGAACCCGGAGCCTTCTCGACCACATCTTCCAGATACTGGCCGATCCCGTCGTGCGTCATTCCACGATCCACCGGGATGCCAGCACGAGGCACGTCGTGGAACTGGAGAGCGTTGTTGGTGTTGGCGAAGATGGCTTCGTTGATGTCGATGCCGACCTTCTCCTTGTCGATGTCGAAGGCGGCGACGACGTTGACATCGCCGATGGTGTAACCGCCGAGAACGTTGTGCATCACGCCGGGCACCACGGCGGAGTTGTCATCCACCTCGCTGTATTTGTGGATGCCTTGGATGAGCGATGAGGCACAGTTCCCCAGGCCAACGACTGCAACATTGATACGACCCACAGGGGATCTCCTTTCAAAAGGTTTGACCGAGGCTATCGGTTCTGCGTCACGCAATCGTGACGCTGGTGTTGGGCTCACGAGTGAGCTTGATGGCGGCGCATCTGCGCCCTGATTGACTACGGCGCTCGCCAAGGGGCGGTTGGAGCCGGGAGCCAGCGCCGCTTGCAGCGCCTCCTCCGAGATGATCCAACTCTTACCCAACCGGCTGGCCGGTATCAGCCCCTCACGCAGCCACTTGTAGACCGTCTTGCTACTGACGTCGAGACGTTCAGCGACATCGCGCACCTTGAGATTGGCCATGCTCGAGACTCCTTGTAGGCGTTGAGACCGCACATTCACGGAACCCAGAGGTTCCAAAGAGGAGACCTGCAAAGTTCCATCAAACACCATTAACTTCCTATATTTTCTAATAAACGCCCCGAAAGAGCAAACAACAAATCCTCCCCTTCGCAAAGCGAAGGGGACGCGTGCGAGCGAAGCGCCGCACGCAGGGGATGCACAAACCTCACCCACAGCACTTCCGCGCAAACGGCCCCAAGGCGGCCACGGGGCGGCCACGGGGCGGCCACGGCGCGCGGAACGGCAATCAACCATACCTTCTTCACCGCAACAAACCCTACCTCCGCAACAACGCATCCCCTCTCCCCGAGCCATTTCCCTCCCCTTTCAAAAGGGGAGATACAGAGGGGTTCCCAGGGTGAGGGGGACCGGGCGGCCAAGGGGCGGTAGGGTAGCCTCCGTTCGCGGGCAACATCCAACGGCAAAAGCGCACCCGCATTCCAAACCGCACTTCCGTCCAAGCCGCATCGTTAGCATATTCTCATCACCCCCAAACACAGATCACGACCACAACCAAAGAACCCGCGCACAATGATCAGACCAACAGCGGTCGAGGCGCGCGGCAACTACCGCATCTGGATCAAGTTCGAAGATGGCGAGGAAGGCGAAATCGACCTTTCCCACCTCGTAGGTAAAGGCGTATTTGCGGCATGGCACGATCCATCCTCCTTCCAAAACGTCAGAATCGTTGACGATGACGCCCTGCTTTGGGGGCACCGAAATCGACCTATCCCCCGACGCCTTGTACATGAAACTCGCCGGCAAATCCGTTGACGTAATCTGGCAACGATCCCGCGATGGAGCGGCCCATGCCTGAGCCATCAAGTGTCCCCTCTCCCACATTTGGGAGAGGGTCAAAGCCGGCCACGGAATTGATCCGTGGGGGCCTCCGATTAAATCCTTCTATAAACGGCGGTTTCGCTGGTTGCACACCGTCGTTGGTTCGCACAATCAACCGCCAACATTAGGCAACGACCAATCGAAGTATCTAGAATCTGCGGGATGGAACCAGAACAAATATCCGGATGGCTAAAGGTCGCCGAAATCGGCGCCCGAGTTTTCGGCCCCGTATTTTCCAAAATCCAACAACGATTTGCCAACCGCGGAAACGCGTCTCAACTGCCCCAACCAGAAACAGCAGCGGAGATGGTTGACGACCTTGACGACACTCTAGAAATGGCGCAAGACCAACTCCAACGATTCGAGGAGTCTGGTTCCGCGAGTGTGGCAAGACGCACATTCGAGTACGAACAGACGCAAAAACTGGAAAACGGCATCGCCACCATCAAGATCGCAAGCGAGATTCTCGGCGATGATCAAGTATCCGACGTCGAACCCGACGTCGAGTTGTATTCGCGGATATTTGGTGACGTCGGCGAAGTTTCATCGAATGACAAGCGCATAATATATGCGAAGATTCTCGCAGGGGAAGTCAAACAACCTGGGAGCACGTCGCTCAAAGCGCTGAGCATTCTGCGCGACATGGATCAAGCCACAGCTCTTAAATTTAGACTGCTGTGCTCGCTGGCTGTTTCCGCCAGAGTAATTGGCAACCGAGGTGCCCAGCACGTAATGGACGTGCGCGTGCTTTCACTTGGCTCTGACGCGGCCGCCAATTCATTGAGACCGTTTGGGCTCTCCTTCGACACGCTTAATGAGTTAAATGAATACGGATTGATCATCAGCGACTACAACTCGTACCACAACGCGTACGGCCTCGCGATTGTGAAGAACCCGCCAAGCGTACCTCTCCCGTTCACCTACCAAGACAGCACTTGGGCTCTCGTACCAATCAACGGTTCTGACCCAAACCAAGAATTCAACTTGCATGGCGTCGCGTTGACTAAAGCCGGCAAGGAACTTTCACTGGTCGTCGACGTTGAAGCTCATGCCAACTACACGACGAAGTTGCAAGAATTCTTCAATTCACGAGGGTTAAATATGATCAATGTGCCAGTGCAAACGAACTGAATTCACATGCCGATGATTGACGTTTCACAACCCCCGACCACAAACGACCGGCTCCGAAGCCAACAACACCCGCAACGTCCCCAAGTCCGGCAACCCCAGAATCTTCGACATCCCATCATCCAACGCAACCCGCGCCGGACAATCAGCCATCCCCGGCAACCGTTCAAACTCTGCATCCGCCAATCGATCGAACAGGTCTGACAGCGCTTGAAGCTGATCAGGCGAGATCTCGCGTGGGTCGAGAATCGGCAGTTCTTTCAGATCGGTTTTCTTGAACTTGACCCAGTTGCCCTCCGTGGTGTTGCGGATCGTGAGGAACGCGAGCAACCCCACGCTGCTATTCAAAAACGCCGCAATAGCTTTTTCCGAGGAATGAGATTCAGTTTTGATCGGCCACCAAACGTTAGAGAGGACTTCAGATTCGGTGGTCATCGCGACAATCCTGGCAGTGTTCAATCGAAGACGCTCCGCGACCAGTAATCGACCCGCTTTCGACCAGAGCGAATCCAGGGGCTTGAGGCGTCGCCCGGGTCGCGCCGTAACTAACGGCGCAAGGTACTTGTCTGGACTAGTGGTTAACTTGCGTCGCACGTTCGTGTCGTGGTTTTCGACCATCGGGTACGCCGTTACAGTTTCGGTCGGTTCGAATCCGTCGCGAACGTCTCGGACATCCGGCCCAATCTCCCCAATCTCATCCAACCGACACATCGGTATGCTACCGACACCAGCTTCACCGGGAACCCAAACTTCACTATCTTCCAACAGCCTCAACGCGCTCCGAACGACATCGGCGCGGGCGAACTGCACACCGACCCACTGCTTGCCCTTTAGTTTCGATTCCGGAATCGAAAACACTTCGCCTACGTGTTCCCCGTCAAGCTCAAGAAGGGCAGTGCCCGTATCCTCAATCCTCGCCGGCCGCGTTGTGTTGATTACTTCCGCCACACGATGCGCATCCAACACTCCATTCGGGTTCTGCCAAAGATTTACGAAAGTGGTCCGATGTTCTGCGCCATCTCCATTCGCAGGTCGCCGCGTTGCGATCAATAGGGCTTCAGACAAATCTGTGCTGTCCGAAAAGTTCCAACGCGCAGGATCGTGCGAAGCAACCACCACGTCTAGCAAATAGTCGTTCTCTATCAACGCCCGCGTCTGCGACCAAGACGGCCCGGTGCAAACCGTCACTGGCAATACAAGCGCCAAACGCCCTTCGCCCGGACGCAGCTTTGGCGATGCCGCCGCTACGAAGGCCGCCCCAAGTCCCGCGGTTGAGGATGCCTGCATCGATCTCAAACGGCGCGACAACTCGCGTTGCAGCTGAGTTCGTTCCCCTCTGGGCAAGCTGCCGAATAACAAATTCCCACCGACGGAACGGGTGAATGGCGGATTCATTATCGCCAAATCGAGTTCAGGCAAGGTTGCGGTTACTCCTGCGTCGACACCGCGCCAACCGCCGCCGTACACTTGCCCGGCATCCCGTAAGCTCGTACCAAAATCCGGGTCCGAAAGCGCGAACTGGACCGCCGCCTCACTTGTGTTCAAAAACTCCAACGAACCCAGAAGGACGTTCGAACCTTCTGCGCCCAACGGCATAACAAAGAGATTCATGCGATCAAACTGGATGTCCGGATTGAGCATCGCAAGGCTGGTGGCGGCGAAATGCACCGCCGAAAGCTGAACGTCGTAACCGTGTAACGCCTGCTCGACCATGGCTTTGTGAAGAGCGGCGGATTCAGATCCTCCCGCGGCCCGATGTTTGCGCTCGACTTCGGAAGCCACAGCCATCAAGAGTGTTCCAGTGCCGCAGGCGAGATCAGCGACATTTAGCGAAGCCGGAAACTCGTGGTCCGACCAGTCAACATGTTCAGGCCATTCGTGAAACACGAGACGCGACAACAACGTTGCAGCCGGAACTGATGTGTAGTACGCACCCGAAAACTTGGCATCGGTCAACAGGGTGTGGAACAATCGGCCAGATAGGTCGTGTCCCTCCAACTTGCGCGTATCCCTAACTGCCCGTGCTAATGGCTCGATCACCGGCAGTTGTACTTCAGGTGGGCCATCTTTAAGCACATCAACGATGTTGCCGGCCAAGTCGAAGACAGGTACATAGTCGATCTCGTTGCAAATGTACCGCCAAGCATTGTGCAAGCCATCGAGTTTGCGTCTCAACGCCTCGTCCACCGTGGCAACGTCATTATCGACGGCAGTCAGGCGTTCTTGGAATGCCAGCGCGTTGAATAGCACCAAGCTTGCTATGCGTAGGGCAGCAGCGCGATTCCTCTCCTGATCTGACGCCGCGATGATCTCGGATACTCGACGCGAGATTCGCGCGTGGGTCGAAATCCGGTTCGCCGATTCTTCGAGGGCGATACCCACGATGCCGGCGGCAGCCTGCACACGATCGACGCCCTCGATCTCCAAAGGCAGGATGCGCAAGTGGTCCGCGAGATCGGCGACAGCTCCGTTGCGAACGCGTCGGTTCGCGTCAACCTTGCCCCTCGAACCGTGCAACCACCACTGAATATCCCCGGCGGCTTCAAGACACGATTCGACATCTACCTCGTGTTGCAATCGGTCAGGGTACACAACTCCCAAAATACCGAATGTCTCGCCAAAACTCCCCAGACGCCCGTTCAGCTGACTCTCCATCTGACCCGATGATCCTGCGTATTTGCACTCCAGGATGATCTCGTCACCGCTGGCCAAATCAATCCGCACATCCGGCGCACCTTGTCGGCTACGCCGCTCAGCACGAGCCGGGACCCCGCGTCTCGTGAGCAATTGAGCCAGCACGACGTTTACCGCTTCTTCGCGATTAGTTTCGCCCATTACCCCTCGGGTTGATTTGCCAGTCGTCAATTTTCCCAGTCTCAACGTGCCAGTGACCGCTAAGCCATCGCGGCTTGCGATTCAGTGTAGCAATGTGGAGTCCCTAATCCTAACCCGCCCCCATCATCGACACCCTCACAACAACCGTGCCCACTCCCGCTCGGCGGGAGAGGGCTAGGGTGAGGACAACAGGGCGGCCAAGGGGCGGCTATCACCAAAACAACCACCCCCATCATCACGGCAGTACCCCCTCCTAAAACACCCCATCATTCACATCATTCCCAATCCTTCGCATCATAGTTCAAGAACACACCCAACGCCTTCTCAACAGGCACGTTTAGTCCCTCAGTTGATTGATCCACCACCCATAGTTCGTGTTCACCCACAGCCCGTATATCCATTCTTCCATCTAACGACCGAAAAATCAAGAGCGTCCCAACAATACTGCCTCCTTCAGACAAAGCACAAACTAAATTTTCTCTCACACGGAGTATACGCCCCAATAACGTCCATAAACTTCCTAAAACTTGTTTCCCAACAACCTTTCCCAACAATTCGTTCATAAAACCGTCAAACTCGCTAAAAGACCTCCTAACACCCCAATCCATGCTCAATCCGAGCACCTGCTAACATTGCGTTCACCCAAACTCTCTCAAACGGCGCGCATACTCAACATGAACGCGCCTAACAACAAATTCCCATACAACCGACGTATCCCGCGCCACAAGCGCAAGCGTCAGACTAAACCCGCGGCCCTCAAGAACCCGTACTTGGAGATCGCCAAGCCCGACTCCGTCATTCCCGCGGACGCGGGAACCAAGCCCAAGAATCCGAACCGTTCCGTCGCCGCGCGCAAACCAAAACCGCCCAAAGACGACCGCATCGACAAACAATGGGCGTTCAGAACCGACCCGCTCAAATTCGCCGAACGCGTCTTAAACGTCGAGCCTTGGCAAAAACAACGCGACATCCTCAACGCACTCGCAGTAAACCAACAGGTCGCCGTCCGATCCTGCAACGGCGCAGGTAAGACTTTCACCGCCGCAGTTGCCGTCCTTTGGTGGCTGATGTCGTACGACAACGCCATCGTCATCACCACCGCTCCATCCGAACGCCAGGTCAAAGAATTGCTTTGGCGCGAGATACGCCACCTATACATGCCACACCGAGACAAGATCGGCGGCAAGTTGACCCGCACCCGACTAGACTTCGCTCCCAACCGATATGCTTACGGATTCTCCACCAACACCGAAGACCGATTCCAAGGTTTCCACAGCGGAAACATCCTCGTTATCGTCGACGAAGCATCAGGTGTCGACGAATTCATCTACTACGCCATATCCGGAATCTTGACCACGCAGAACGCCAAACTATTGCTGATCGGAAATCCCCACGGTTTAGCCGGTACGTTCTACGACGCGTTCCACAAAAACCGCTCTGAATACCACACCGAACATATATCCGCTTTCGACACACCAGCGTTCAAAGAAGCCGGAATCACCGCCGAAAACATCGAAAACATCGAATTTCCAGACCCCGTCACCGACCCCGACGTCATTCCCGCCGACAACACCGTCATTCCCGCGGACGCGGGAACCCAGGGAAACATAAACCCCGCCCCACCCAAAATCCCGTACGGATTATCTACGCCAAATTGGGCGCTAAGGTCATTCAAACAATACGGTCCCCAGTCTTCCGTTTACCAAACGCGCGTACTCGGCGATTTCCCCGAAGAAGCAAACGACACTCTTATACCGTTGCGTGACGTCGAGGCCGCAGTCAAGCGGCCACACGTCGTACAGCCCGACAACAAACCAATCTTGGGAGTCGACATCGCACGATTCGGCGACGACAAAACCGTCATCATCGTTCGTGAAGGTATCCGAGTACTACACATCGAGGAGCTGCGTAAATCAGACCTCGTAAACACCACCGGCAGAGTCATCACCGTCGCCAAAGAGTTCAAAGTCAAACACATCATCGTCGACGAAGTCGGTATCGGCGCCGGTGTACTCGACACCCTCAAAAAAGATCGAACTTTCCTCACCACCGGACTCAACGGCGGCGCACGAGCGGACGACGCCGAAAAATACGGCAACCTACGCGCCCAAATCTTCGACGGACTACGCCAGCGATTCGCCGACGGTGATATTTCAATCCCCAACGATCCCGAATTGATCTCACAAGTCGCAGCACTCACATACCGCTACAACGCGCGTGGCCAGCTACTACTCGAATCCAAAGACGTCATCAAATCACACGGGATGCAAAGCCCCGACAAAGCCGACGCACTCGCTTACGCCTTCGCCGAGCACCAAGCCACCAAGCATCGCAAGGGAATCAAGATATACAACGCAAAAACCCTCGCCAGACTCAAGCGAGAGCAACGCCGCAACGAAAAATACCGTTACTAAACAACGATTCCCCCCCCTTCGCTCCGCGAAGGGGGACGCGAGCGCAGCGAGCAGGGGGATGCCCGTAATTCACCGCAGTACCCCCGCCACGTCATTCCCGCGGACGCGGGAACCCAGCGAAAAACAAAGCACGCCATTCCCAACACCCCACCCCAAAAACCGAATCATCAGCCTGTTTCCCAATTTGTACCCCAATTTGAAACAAAGCCCTGTACCAGCACATATATGGTACTTCCCAACTGTACTTCCCACTTTTACTTGACACGTACCCCGATTTTGTACTAGCATTTTCCTTGTACAAATTGGTCTCGGATCGACGGATCTGGACACCTATCAAGCCAAGGTTTGACGAGGGAATCAAGGTAGTGCGTTGAAGGCATATACAGGCAAGAACAACATCATCGACACCATCGGTGATCACGTCGGGGGCGACAGCCGCCCGACATTGTTCGTGTCTAGCTCAAAGCGCAGGCAACACCTCCCCACCCCACCCCGCCAGAAGTTGCGGGGCTCCATTGGGTCGTCTTGTTTTGGTTGCGCGAGATGCGATCTTCGCAGTAAAGACCGGTCGCGGCGGACAGTGCAGTCGTCGCAGCACGAACCAAACGACTCAACCAGAGTCGGTGAGGGCCGGTCGGGGGGTCGCGGACGCGTGTTAAGTCAATCTCTTTTAGTTGCAAGAGAGCGACGACGGCGTGAGCCGGGTTACAACCCGGTGATTGACACCACCACCTTAACCAGTGGTGAGGGTCATGTTGTGGATGTTGGTACTTCACAACGCGTGCGGAAGATTTTGGCCGGTGTTCCGGCATCCGTTGTCATTCGGGACCTGATCCTGGCGCTATCACTTTCTAGAGAAGAGCGCCAGCATTGGACTGTTGGTAACAGACCAATTCGTAAAAACGATCTACGTAGCCTCCACCGAAATTCGGTGGAGGCGCAAATCCAAGATCGTTCACGCCAAAAGACCGGGTTAAAACCGCCCCGGGCTTTTCACGCGTCAATCCGTCATTCCCGCGGACTACCCCGTCATTCCCGCGGACGCGGGAACCCAGAGAAAAACAAAGCACGCCCTTTTCCTCCCCTTCGCGGAGCGAAGGGGAGGCGTGCGCAGCACGCAGGGGATGCCCGAAAACCACCACCATGCCCGACCAAAACCTCGCATACCGATCCGCCACCGACCTGCTCGATCTCATCAAATCAAAACAGGTCTCACCCGTCGAGCTCACCGAACTCTTTCTAAAGCGCATCGATGACGTCGACCATCAACTTAACGCTTTCCTCCTCGTCACCCACGACATCGCCATCGAACAGGCCAAATCCGCCGAAGACGCCATCATGCGCGGCGACGACCTCGGCCCTCTCCATGGACTACCCATCCCCATCAAAGACAACCAGATGACTGCCGGCATCCGTACCACCAGCGGGTCGATCATCTTCAAAGACCATGTCCCGCTGAATAACGCCGCGTTCCTCGACCGCATCCTCCAGGCCGGAGGCATCATCCTCGGAAAAACTAACTGCTCCGAACTCGGCTTTGTCGGCACCTGCGAAAACTCACTCGGCATTACCGGCAAAAACCCGTGGGACACCACCCGCACACCCGGAGGCTCCAGCGGTGGTGCCGCGGCCGCCGTTGCTGCACATCTCGCTCCCATCGCCACCGGAGGCGACGGCGGTGGATCACTCCGAATACCCTCAAACTTCTGCGGCACTTACGCGATCAAACCAACCCTCGGACGGGTCTCCGGATACTCCGGCATTCCCGGACCGCCAGCGCCTAATTTCTTCGGACAACCCGGGCCCATCGCACGAAGCGTCAAAGACGCCGCCCTGCTTCTCCAAACCATGGCCGGCTTCGACCGCCGAGACCCCATCTCCATCCGCAGCATACCGCCCGATTTCATCGCCGCCACAGAACGCCCAATCGACGGCCTCCGCATCGCGTGGAGCCCCGACTTCGGCTTCGCAGATGTTGACCCTGACGTCGCACGTATAACGCATCAAGCAGCACTCGCCTTCCAAGACCTCGGCTGCACCGTCGACGAGATTGATATCACCCTCCTCGAGCCGTACGACTCGTTCGGTATCATCCAATCTGCCACCGCTTACAACAGCTACGGGAAATATCTCCCCCAATACGGCGACCAGATGACCGAATACGCCCGTTTCTGGGTCGAAAAGGGTTCGCAAGTCACAACCGCCGACTACGCCGCCGCTCTGGGCCGCATCAACGAGCTAAAGGCGATCTTCGACGACGTGTTCGCCACCTACGATCTCGTCCTCGCACCAGTCGCCCGCTTTCCCGCCTTCGTCAACGAACCATTCCCCGGCAGCATCACCGGCACCTCGTCCTACCCCGAGCAGTTCTGGAACGGCGCCTTCACCATGCACGCCAACGCAACCGGATCCCCCGCGGCATCCGTACCTGCAGGCTTCACTCCCCAAGGCTTACCGGTCGGCTTGCAGATTATCGGTAGAAAATACGACGAAGAAACCGTCCTCGCCGCCTCAGCGGCCTTCGAACAAAACCACCCATGGATACACAATCATCCTCCCACGCTCTAAACCCGAAACCCCTAGTCTTTCCTTCGCCAAAACCCTATACAGAGTTGGTATGATGTACCGACAGCAACCGTATGTACCGACAGCAACCGTATTTCCAAAACGCGGTCAACGTTCGCGGTAGCTGAGAATCTCTAATGCGAATCGCTCAGATCTCCCCATACGACCTCTCTTACCATGGCGGGGTAGTGGCGCACATGGCGAGCCTCAGCAGGGAGCTTTCCCGACGGGGCAATGAGGTGGTTCTGTTCGCTCCTCGGTCTCGACCGCAGACTGCGCCGGATGTGAGTGGGTTGGAGGTGGTGCCGCTGGGCGGTAGCGTTCCGTTCGCCGCCGGTGGATCTGTGTCCCGCATCTCGATGAGCGTGAAGGCGGCTCGGCACATGCGGCGGGTGCTTACCACCGAGCGTTTCGATATCGTCCATATTCACGAGCCGCTGATGCCGTTCTTGGCGACCACCGCCAGCTGGTTCTCTCCGTGGCCGACGGTCGGCACCTTTCACGCGTACAGCGAGAATATTCACCCTGGGTATCTGGCGGGCAAGCCGTTCTTCACGTTGGTGGCGGAGAAGCTGCACGGCCGCATCGCGGTCTCGAAGGCGGCGAAGGCGTACGCGGACAAGTATTTTCCTGACAAGTACACCATCATCCCCAACGGCATAGACGTTCCGAAATTCGAACAGCCAAGCCCCAAACCCAGCGAGTTCAGAGACGACGCCATCAACATCGTCTTTGTGGGGCGAGTCGGTGAGAAGCGCAAGGGTCTGCGATACTTGCTCGGCGCGTACAGCACCTTGCGATGGCGATTCCCCAACCTTCGCCTCATTGTCGTCGGCGCGGGTGTCCCCGACCGGGAATCGTATCGAATGATGGGCGAACGCGGGATCGACGATGTCATCTTTGCCGGTCCGGTAACGGACACTGAGCTTCCCGGCTACTACCAGCACGCCGACATCTTCTGTGCTCCGAACACGGGGCAGGAGAGTTTTGGGCTGGTGCTCATCGAGGCGATGGCGTCGGGCGCTCCGATAGTGGCTTCCCGCATTCTGGGCTTTGAAGGCGTCGCCGACCACGAAGAAGACGCTCTGCTCGTCGACGTCGGAGACGAATACGCGATTGCCAAGGCGATACGTCGGCTGATCGAGGAGCCGGGCCTGCGACAACGCCTCATCGAAAACGGGCGCGCAAAGGTTCAACGCTTCGGATGGGCGCGCGTTGCGGACGATGTAGTCGATTACTACCACCAGGTCGTCGCGAACGCACAGGTGCCGTACGCCGCCTACGAACAACGAGCCAGCAGTGGCTGAACCCGAGAGCGGACTTCAAAAGCTCCGCAAATCGGCCCGCGCGGCGATCGCGCGATGGTTTGAAGAGCCGGTCTCTGGCGCTCTCGTAGCCATCGGCTTCAACGCCAATGCCGCGACCATCGCGGGCTTCCTCATCGCCGTCGTTGCCGCGGGATTCGCCGCCACCGGCCACTTCCTGATCGCCGGCCTCGTCAGCATCCCCGCCGCACTCTTCGACATGATCGACGGCGCAATCGCGCGTCGTACTGGCAAGGTCTCCGACAAAGGCGCACTCCTCGATTCGACCTTCGATCGGCTCTCCGAGGCCGCTCTGCTCCTTGGCCTCCTCATCCACTTCTCCGCCACCGAGACCTTCCGTCGCGAAGCTATCATCCTGGCATTCGTCGCATTCGTCGGCTCGATCATGGTCAGCTACATCCGCGCTCGCGCCGAAGGCCTCGGCTACCAAGGCACCTCCGGATTTCTCACTCGACCGGAACGTGTCGTCATCATGACCGTCACACTGATCATCGGCCAACCTATCTGGGGCTTGTGGATTCTGGCCATCGGCACCCCCCTCAGCGCCTTCTACCGCTTCTGGTCTGAATGGCGCAACGCCTACTGACTTACCCTTATAGATACGTCGCAATACGTCCAACTACACCGCGCAGGCGTAACTCCTAAAGTAACGCCATTCGCACCAAATACCTTGAGCAATGAATAGGGCATCCCAACTTACCGTCATCGCCGTCGCCATCGCGCTAATCGCGACGCTCGTCGCCTTAAATAGCGATCAACCAACGACCGCTCAGAACACCGAAGAAAACTCTCCGGTGCGTTTCCTCGACGGCGGTCTCGAGAGCAACTTCCCGGAAGACATACGCTTCTACACCAGCTTCGAGAGCGACATCGAGATCGACGATGTCCGGGTCAGGTTCACCACCGGGCCCATAACCACTGGTCAATACGACTATCTCGACGTCGACGAGGTTTCTGAATCGCTCTTCGATGGCGAGTTGATATGGCGCGTCAACACCTCGGCACGCTACATCCCTCCCGGCACGACTGTCGATTTCGTCTTTGAAGCCATCGACGAAGAAGGCAACGAATACCTCTCGGAACAGTACAGCCAAATCATGCTCGACTCCCGATACGAGTGGGATGTCGTGAGCCGTGGTCCCATTTACGTCTACTACCACGGACCCGTGCAGGTCCGCGCCGAACGTCTCGCCGAAGCGGCGAAGGAATCCATGGAGATGATGGGTCCCATCACCGGCAGCGAGATCGAGACGCCCATCGTCGTCACGCTCTACAACAACAACGCCGAGATGATCGGAGCCGTCAGCGCCCGCAGCGCCACGATCAGCCGAGAACTCATCACCGAAGGTCAAGCATTCTTCGACCACAGCGTCGTCCTCGTCCTTTCCGGCAGCCGAGATATCGGCACCCTCACCCACGAACTAACCCACATCCTCGTCGGGAGAGCCGCCGGCGGCAGCACCGCCCTCGTTCCTCTATGGCTCAATGAAGGCCTCGCCGAATTCGGAAACCTAGACAAGGGCCTCTCCTACGTCTACTTCCTCGATTGGGCCGTCGACACGCAAAGACTCATCCCCTTCACTCGACTCCAATCCTTCCCCGGCGACCCAAATCTCGTCATCGTCTCATACGGCCAGAGTCGCGACTTCGTCGAGTACCTCATCGAGACCTACGGTGCCGACAAGATAGCCGAGACGCTAGAGTCGATTGGCGAAGGACGCAGCGGAGACATCGCCATTCGGAACGTCTACGGCAAGACACTTCAACAACTCGACAACGAGTGGCGAGATAAAATCGGCGCCGACGCGTACGTCCCGCCGACTCCAACTCCAACCCCCGAAGTCGAGGCCACCGAAACGTCCGGATACAAACTCCTCACCTTGACCCCTGTCGAAGGCGGCATCGCCGTTGGTGAAACCGGAGCTGAACCCACCCCAGAACCGACCGTCACCCCAGTCCCGCCTGCGCCCACCGCGATCCCGACGGAAGCGCCAGAGGTTCTAGTCAAAGCGACCGCGAGCGAAGAGCCGACGGAACAACCCGCGCCTGAAGACCCAACCCCTGCCGACGAGCCAACCAGCTCCGGCGGCCTCTGCAACTCGAATGGCAACGGACCACTAGAAGCATCCGCCCTGCTAATCGCAGGTCTACTGGCGAGCGTTTTCGTGTTCCGCCGCAACCGTATGTAGCCGAACGGCTACCACCCCAAGGCGGACCCATCCTTGCGCGGTTCGGTACCAGCGCAAAGCACGCCTGTTTCGGCATCACGAGAGACTACTTGGCCACCGCCGAATCCCGTGCGCTCGTAGGCTCGCTGAACCAGGACATTGTGCCCACGCTTCCGCAACGCTGAAACAACCGAGTCGTCGAGGTCTTCCTCGACCTTCACGCTCTTGTCGCCCTGCACATCGATGCTAAAGCGCAACGCGTCCAACGCCTTCTGCGAATCCATGCCAAAGTCGACCATGTTCGAGATGACCTGAAGATGACCCTGCGGCTGTTGGAACCCGCCCATCACACCGAACGACAACCACATCTCGTCGCCACGGGTCGCCATTGCCGGAATGATGGTCTGATACGGCCGCTTCCGACCTTCCAGATAGTTAGGGTGGTCAGAGTCAAACGAGAACAGCGAACCGCGGTTCTGCAACGCAATGCCGGTGCCCGGCACGACCAGTCCAGAGCCGAATCCGGCAAACAGGCTGTTGATCAACGAGCACGCGTTACCGTCACCATCGACCGCCGTGCAGTAGATCGTATCGCCTCCACCCATCGGGTCTCCGTAAGAAACATTCGAATGCGCTTGCATCGAGTCGATACTAGACCGCCGTCGATCGCCGTATTCCTTGGTCAGCAGCGGCCCAATCGGCACCTCAGCAACTCGCGGATCTGCCACGTACTGCAAAGCATCCTCGTATCCCAAACGCATCGATTCGATCAAATGATGGTAGGCATCGACTGATTGATATCCCATCCCTCCGATGTCGAACCCCTCGGCGATGTTCAGCGCCATCAGCGCGGCGATCCCTTGGCCGTTCGGCGGGCATTCCCAGACCTCCACTCCGCGGTAGTTCGTGTGTATTGCCTCGTCCCAATCCGAATGATGCGACGTCAAATCCTCCTCCGTTAACCAACCACCCTCTTGCTGCACATACGCGGCGATTTTTTTGCCGATATCTCCCTTGTAGTAGGCTTCACTGCCGCCCTCCGCAATCACCTGCAACGATCCGCCTAGCTCCGGCAATGCGGCCACCTCTCCGCACATCGGAGCACGGCCGCCAATCGGCAACATCTCCGCGCCCGATGGTCGATGACTCAGCTTCGTTTCGCATCCTTTCCAGCCGTTAGCAATTACCTCTGACACCGGATAACCGTTCATCGCATAGTCGATAGCAGGCCTCAGCACCTCCGCAAGCGTCATCCGACCGTAGTGCGCTAGTGCCGTCTCCCAACCATGCACCGTGCCTGGCACGCTCACCGAAAATGCACAACCATCCAACTCATTCGGTATCGAATCGAACCCCGCCTTGCGCACATCATCCGGGTTCGCCGCCGCTCCGGAGCGCCCGCTACCGTTAAGTGCCACGACCTTTCGCTCATCCTTGTTCCAAATGAGCGCAAACATGTCACCACCGATACCCGTTGAGCCGGGCTCAACCACGTTCAACGCCGCCGCCATCGCCACCGCCGCATCAACTGCGTTGCCGCCATCGAGCAAGATGCGCAGTCCTGCCTGGGCCGCCAACGGTTGGCTCGTAGCCACCGCTCCGTTGCGCGCCATCACTGCGGATCGGCGCGACTGGAAATATGAAGACGAGTAAGGATCGATCTTTGACACGGTGTTCACCTGCTAACAAATGGGCGGAATTGCGTACGCCTTACATGTTAGCAAGCAAGTGGCAACGTAAACCCGGACAGCGCCAAAGCCGTTGCTCACCGCACCGCGTCAAGATTGCCCGGCGATTCACCGCGTCGATTCGCCAGCGTCCTCACCATCAGGTCATGTTTGGTGTCGTGACCGAGACTGAAACGTTCCAACTCATCGATCATCTCGCCGAAGAACGAAATCCCCGTGCCATCCGTGGTGCTCGCGATGTGCGGCGTCAAGAAAACATTCCACAAGCCGCGAATCGGCGAATCGGTGGGTACTGGTTCAGGATCGAACACGTCAAGGCACGCATAGATGTCGTTCTTGCGAAGTCGATCAATCAGCGCGTCCGATTGCACCACCTGTCCACGCGAAACGTTTACAAACACCGCCCCCGGCCGTATCCAAGATAGCTGCTCCGCTCCCAACATCCCCTCAGTCGCTGGCGTGTGCGGCACCAAGCAGACCACAACGTCTGGCATGCTCATGACATTCTCCAACGATGTCATTGTGAATTTCATCGCCGAAGCCACTTCTCGCGGCAAGTAAGGGTCATGCAATAGGATTTCGACTCGGAACGGCAACAACAACTCGATCAAGCGCCGAGCGATGTATCCGCCTCCGATCAGACCAACGGTCCGACCAGTCAAGTCGCCCATCATCTGGAAGTCCGGCTCCATCCTCCGCTGTTGACCCGTTCCCCACTCCTGATCGGTAATCATCCGACGGTAATGCGCTCCGACCTTCTTCAATCCCATCATCATCATCGCCAGTGCCCACTCCGAAACTGGAAGGCTCGAAGCGTGAGTAGTGTCCACCGCCTTGACGCCCCGTTCGGCGCAAGCTGCCACGTCAATGCGCTGGGCAAACCGATCACCCTCTAACTCTCCGACCAACCGCAGCGATGGTGCTGCGTCGAGAATCTCCCCGGTAATCCGAGGCGAGCCGTGGCACACAATCAATGCATCTAGAGTCGAGGCGAAATCGATGAATTTCGAATTGACCTCGGACGACGAAACCGGCGGCGAGTACCAGTCCGAGCTCTCGTTGAACTCCCTCCACTCAAAGGTCGAGAACTCCTTGAGGCGCTCAACTTCATGTTGTTTGATCCCGCGCTGCATGTAATGCCCATTACACGCCAATCCCACCTTCAACTTGCCATTCATTGAACCGAACTCCGATCAACGTGCGCGCGGATTCAGGATGTCATTCAACGCGTCACCGAGTATGTTCCAGCAGAATATCATCAGCCAAACCACCACAATCGGCGATAGCAACTGCTCTGGATGGCTCCGCAAGGTCTCGACCGCCGCACTGCCCGTTCTTGCGGTCACGTCCCCAATCATTACCCCCAAACTTGGTCGCGGCGGTTGCACCCCGATACCGAAGAAACTGGCTACGACCTCGCCGAGCGCGACTGCGCCCATTCCAAAGCTGACACTCACGATCAGTGGCGTAATCACGTTTGGCAAGACATGCCGCAACAAGATTGTCGGAGTTCCCACCCCCATCGACCGGGCCGCGTCGACATAAGGCGCATCGCGAATTGCGAGCGTCTGACCTCGTATCAGTCGCATCGCTCCGAACCACGAAAGCGGTAGAAAAGCCAAACCCAAAACAATGTAATCGACGGCGCCGGACGAATTGACCCCGGAAATGAACGTGTTGTCCTCAATCCAATATCCGAACTCTTTGATCCTGGGCCGTACAGTGGCAGCGATTATCAGCACCAAAAGGAAATCAGGAACAACAGCGACCACCTCCCCTGTTCTCATGGTGATGATGTCCACGATGCCGCGCAAATAGCCTGCCGCCATCCCCAAAGCCAAGCCAAGGAAAACGCTGGCCGTCAATATTGTGATTACAGTGAGTATGATCGTCGTCTGAATCCCCCAGACGACCCGCGTGAAAATGTCCCTGCCCAAACGATCAGTGCCCAACCAGTTTTCGGCGTCTGGTCCTGCTTGCGTTTTGGCGAGATTGGTCTCAGAGTAATCGTGTGTAGCGACAACCGGAGCCAAGATGCCGAGCGTGTAGAGAAACAAGAGCACGCAAACTGCGATCAGAGCCAGCTTACGCTTCCGCAACTCGGACCACGCGTGTCGGAGGAAGCTGTCAGGCGCATCTACCTCAAGTAACTGCGATGGTTCGGTTTGCGCTGTTGTCGCAGATTCAGACTGATTCATTTCACGCTCGTAACCTTATCCTCGGATCGATTAACGAGTACATGATGTCTGCGACCAAGTTGGCAATAGCGAGCATCGTCGCGCCGAGCAACGTTAATGTCGTCAGCACCGGATAGTCGCGTTGGAAAACCGCCTCCAAGGCCAACCGTGATACGCCCGGGATTCCATAGATCAACTCAACGATCAGAGAACCGCCGAACAAACCAGCAAGTGAAAATCCCAAGATCGTTACTATCGGCAATAACGCGTTCCGGGCGATGTGTCTTCGGTTGACCGTCATGTGACCCATGCCTTTGCCATGAGCCGTTCGCACATATTCCTGACCCAACACATCCAGCGTAGATGCCCGCATGTATCTCATGAAGACAAATCCGCCGGGTAAGCCAATCGTGAAGGCCGGCAAGATCGCATGCGTCGAGAACATGCCTGACCATCCCGACACCGGAATCCAATCTAACCACAGCGCGAAAACCAAGATCAAGAACGGTGCGGTAAAGAACACCGGTAATGCGTAGACGAGGAGCATGAAAGTCGTCATCGTCGGGTCTTTCCAAGTCCCTTGACGCATCGCGGCCCAGAACCCGAGTGGCAATCCAATGAGGAGAGTCACCAGGTAGGAAACGATATTCAATTCCAGCGAAACGCGCAGTTTCGGTCCCAATAGCTCGATCACATCGCGACCGCGATATCGGTAACTCTCGCCGAAATCGCCTTTCAATGCGTTAGCAGCGTAGCGGGTGTACTGCACGAGGAAAGGGTCGTTGAGGCCAAGCCGGTCACGGATGCGCGCTATAGCTTCTGGGTCCGCCCGCTGACCCGCCATCAATTCCGCGGGATCGCCTGGTGCAACGGAACCGAGTGAGAAAATAAACAATCCGGCGACGAACAACAATACGGGCGTCCAAAGCAGTCGTCGGGAAATGTAGATCAGCATTGCGCTTCAAATGCTAGCATTCAGCGCCGCATCTCTCAACGACAGCATCGGACGCCCGTAAAATCTTGCATCGAGTCGCCTAGAAATCGATCTCCTTGTCGATCCATACATCCTTCAAGGAGTAACTGCCAAGCGGCGAGATTCGGAATCCGTTCACGCGTCGATTTACCAGAATCTTGCCCTCAGTGCCCCACCACATCGGCACCCACGCTGCCTCGTTGACGATTATCTGCTCCGCTTGTTGGTAGAGCTGAACTCGTCGCGTTGGATCAGGCTCTGTAGTCGCCTCGTCGAGCAAAGCATCTACTTCAGCGTTCGAGTACTGGGTCGAATTGATGGTGCTGTCACTGCGGAACAACACGTCGACAAAGGTATGGGGATCCGGGTAATCGGGACTCCATGCCAATGCGAAGACTTGGAGACGGTAATTGTCGATTTCCTGCAAGAACGTCGCCCATTCAACTTCTTGGAACTCGACCTCAACTCCGAGAATTCGCGCCCACATGTCTGCGACCGCCAGAAGGAAGGTCGATGGTGAACCTCCCGTGCCCTGAGTTGTGAACACGATGCGAGGCCGCGATTCGGGGTCTGCGTACTTCGACATCGCCAGTTCTTCCTGGGCTTTTTCGGCATCAAACTTCAATCCCTCAAGGTCGGGATTGAATCCTACGAATCCTGGAGGAATCGGACCGTACGCGGGCTTCGCTCGATTATTCAGCACTGCCTCTGCGATGAGCTCCTTGTCGACCGCGTAATTTAGTGCCCTTCGGAAGTGCACATCGTCGAACGGTTCTTGCTTGACGTTGAAGCCGATGTAAGACGTAAAAAACTCTGGCGGCACGTCGACAACGTCTTGCGATATATCTTCGTTCGGATCCAATACCCGTTCGTAAGAGGCCTGCGGAATCCCGGTGAAGTGTATCTCTTCGTTTTCGTACATCGCCATCGCCGAGCCTCCAGCCAGATTGAATTGCACCTCATCCAAAAACGCGGGCGTATCCCAGTAGTTCTCGTTGCGAGCAAGAACCATGCTTACTCCAATTTCGTACGATTTCAAAACGAACGGACCAGTTCCAATCGGTTCATCGGCCCAGGTCTCACCTCCCGATTCAATGTTCTCACGACTGACCACGAAGGTGACTGGGTAGGTCAATTTGGCAATGAAATACGGTTTGGGACTATCGATCTTGACTTCCAACGTGAGATCATCGATGACGGTGATCCCTTCTGCAGAAGTGGCATTACCGTCGACGATGTCGTTGATCCCGACGATGTCACCGAGAAACTCCTTCACGATCGGCGAACCCGTCTCGGGCGACGCCGCCCGTTCCCACGACCACTTGAAGTCGAACGCCGTTACCGGGCTGCCGTCATTGAACACCAGACCTTCGCGTAGCACGAAACGGTAGACCGTCCCATCAGAGCTGACGGTAAAGCTCTCGGCCAAATCCGTCACGATTGGATTGTTCGGATCATCGGTCAGTCTCGTCAAACCGCTGAACAACTGCAATGTGATGTCGTAGGAGGTACTGTCAGTGGTCAAGGCCGGATCGAACGTAACCGGATCCGAACCCAATAGACGGAAAACGCCTCCCCTCCGCGCATCGAATTCGCGGTCATCGGCTTCCTCAGCTGCCTGCGAAGCAGCCGTGGCCGTCTCCTCAGCTGCGACGGTTGCTTGTGCCGCGGCAGACGCAGTAGCTTCTGCAACTGCAGTAGATGTGGCTGCTGCGATGGCCGTCGCAGTCGGTGCGACGCCAGAACTGGTTCGCTGAACCTCCGGCACCGTCGTTGGGATCTGTGTAGCAGTGGGTTCGGGGACCGATGTGGCGGTCGGGGGCACGGGAGTTGGTTCGTCCGCACTGCAACCGATTGCAATCATCACCGCGACAACAAGCCAGGCAATCATCAATCTTCGTACGTATTTCATCGCTCTTTGCGCTTTCTTCACTTCAGATTTTCAGATTCCCAACTTAGATACACGGTATCAAACCACGATCCAAAAATGGGAAATTCTGATCGACTTCACGATTGGTTAGGTGAAATCAACGATCTCACCTAACCAACCTTGTTTGTAGACGGAAACCCGTCTAGATCAACCATCTATCCAGACGTATTGATAAATCGGCACGGACAACGGCGGGAACTTCAATCCTTCGATGTGCTGTTTCACCAGAACCTTGCCTTCCACGCCCCACCACAACGGCAACCAAGCCGCATCCTCCACGATGATCTCTTCGGCTTCTTGGTACAACTCGATCCTACGCACCGGATCGGCTTCAACGTTCGCCTCCTCGAGCAATGCGTCAACCTCAGGGTTGGAGTAGTTCGTGTTGTTGATTGAACTGCCCGTCCTGAAGAGCACATCGACGAATGTGTGCGGGTCCGGATAGTCGGCCTGCCAGGCTAACGAAAACGCCTGCAGTCGGTTGCGGTGCAAGTCCTGCAAAAACGTCGCCCACTCGACCTGCTGTATCTCGACATCAACTTCCAAGGTTCGGCGCCACATGTCGGCAACCACCTCGGTCGTCAGACTAGGCGAGCCGCCCGTGCCGGGTAGAGTTATCACGATGCGAGGTCTAGTATCGGGATCGGCGTATTTCGACAACGCGAGCTCTTCCTTCGCCTTCTCCTCATCGAAACTCAACCCGTCGAGATCCGAATTGAAACCGACGAAACCTGGTGGTATCACGCCCGTCGCAGGTCGCACCAAGTCAGAGAATACTGCCTGCGCAACCAGCTGCTTGTCCACTGCGAAGTTAAGTGCACGTCGGAAATGCGCATCGTCGAACGGCGCCTCTTCCATGTTGAAACCGATGTAACTGGTGCTGAACGACGGCGGGACCTCGATCACATCCTTTGAGATCTCCTCGGTAGGATCAGAAACGCGTTCTAGGTCTGAGAGGCCGATACCGGTGATGTCGATCTCATCGTTCTCGTACATCGCCATCGCGGAGCCGCCGGCCAAGAGGAGGTGCACTTCATCGAGGTACGCGGAATCGCCCCAGTAATTCGGGTTCTTCGACAACACCATGCGTTCGCCGATGCTGTAGCTCTTCAAGATGAATGGGCCCGTGCCTACAAGAGAATCTGTCCAGTTTTCGCCACCGGACGTGACATTGTCGGCGTTGACTACGAACGCTATCGGGTAGGTCAGCTTGGCGATGAAATACGGTTTCGGCGCATCGATCGTAACTTGCAACGTGTGGTCATCAATCACCTCAATGCCGTCGGCCGTAGTGGCGTCGCCGTCGATGATCGCCTGCACACCTACGATGTCACCCAAAAACTCGTCGACGATCGGCGACTCGGTGTCCGGCGCCGCCGCTCTTTCCCACGACCACTTGAAGTCCGAAGCCGTGACGGGCGAACCATCGCTGAACTTCAGGTCATCCTTGAGTATGAACTTATAGGTTTTCCCACCATTGCTGACCGAATAACTCTCCGCAAGATCCATCGCAATGGGTTCGTCCGATTCGCCGGTCAGCTTGACAAGACCGCTGAACAGTTCGATCACGATGCCGTACGATGTGCCATCTGTTACCAAAGCAGGATCCAACGTCGGCGGGTCTGACCACAGCCGACGGAACACCCCACCGCTTCGCTCCTCATCGCCGGTACTCTCCGGTGTTTGAAGCAGCTCGGGGGCGACTTTCGTCTCACCTGAACTCGGAGTCGGGCGTTCGGCCCGGGTCGGAGGCGGTGTCGAAACAACGGTCGGCACCAGCGTCGCGGTTGGCTCGGGTAAGGGTGTTTGCGTCGGTTCTGGTTCGCTTGTACACGCTGCGGAAAACAATGCAACCGCGGCGATCAACGATACACCTAGGAAACGGGCTATCTTCATCTGCTATCTCCAGCTATCACTTCGATTTCTGACTGCCTGATTATTCTTACGAATCAACAACTCACTTTGGATTGCGAGTTTGCGATGTCGTATCAGATTGACGTCCAAAACTACGTCGTCGGTTGCTCGACAATTTGCGCTGCGTTGGAATCGGGGTCGATCATTCGTATTTGAGCCATCAACTAACTGGCGATCGAGGATTGAAGATATGCCTTGAGAAACCCGTCCAAATCGCCTTCCAACACGCCACGAGCATCCGATACTTCATAGTCGGTGCGGTGGTCCTTCACCATCTGGTAGGGATGCAAGACGTAGCTACGCACTTGGCGTCCGAATTCTGCCGAAATGTGGTCGCCCTTGAGCTTAGCTTGTTCGGCCGCCCGTTTTTGATTCTCAACATCGGTGACTCGGGCGAGCAATATCTTCATCGCAACTTGGCGGTTTTGGGCTTGCGAACGTTCGTTTTGGACCGAAACCACGATGCCGGTTGGTGCGTGCGTCAGGCGAACTGCGGTTGAGTTCTTTTGCACGCTCTGTCCGCCGTGTCCGCTTGCCCGAAAGGCCTCCATGCGAACTTCCGTTGGATCGATCTCAATTTCATCAGCATCGTCGGGTTCGGGATACACCTCGACCAGTGCGAAACTTGTGTGACGTCGATTCCCTGAATCGAAGGGTGATAGCCGTACTAGCCGATGGACACCGCGTTCGGATCTCATATATCCGTAGGCGTGGTCACCGGTAACTCGGACCGCCGCAGACTTGATTCCTGCTTCCTCCCCCGGTGTGAAGTCGAGGACATCGGCATCGTAGCCGGCTTGTTCGCTCCACCGTAGGTACATTCGCAGCAACATCTCTGACCAATCCTGGGCGTCGACGCCGCCGGCGCCTTGTTTCACTGAGACTATCGCTGGTCTTGCGTCATGCTTTCCGTTCAACTGCAATCGGAATTCTTGGTCCGATAGATCGGTGTTCAAACTCTTGGCATCGAGGGAGAGCTGGGTCAACATCACGTCGTCAGACTCGTCGTCCGCCAGCTCGATTAGCTCTACCAAGTCGTCTGATCGGCGTTGGAGTGTTTCCCAGGCGGTGACTTGATCCTTTAGGGCGGTCAAGGACTGCATGCGGGCTTGTGCTTTTTGGTGGTCGGACCAGAAGCCGGGATCCAGAGTCTGCTTTTCCAGGAGGGAGATTTGCGATTGCTTTTTGGCGAGGTCAAAGATGCCTCACGATCTGCGCGATGCGTCCGCGTAACTCTTTGGCGTTTGATTGGAGCTGTGGGTCCATGGTTGGATTCAAGTATATGAATGGCGGGTTGGGGGGAGGTCCAACAAACACGTACGCCCCTCGGTTTCCCGAGGGGCGTAGCGTGCGATCTCAGTCTTGCGACTTGAGGGTATCGCTTATGGTGCGATGTCGTGGCCTGCTGTGTAGTAGACCCAGACGCCGCTGCCAATCACGATGCCTTCGTCGTTCTTGAGGACGTCCCACGTGTTGTTGATGTGGGACCAGGTGTAGGCACGGATGTAGTTGCCGAGGTACTCAGCCGCAGTGATGGGGTCGTTGTTGCTGTTGCGCAACGTCTCGCCTGCATCATCTTGCGTCTGGTCGCCGTCAACGTCTACGACGCCTACGAAGTTCCAGCCTTCATCAGTCGGGATGTTCGCCGGGTTGGGTTGACCGTCAGTTGCACGGTCGCCCTTGCCTGCGAGGTCCACGGCTTGCGTGATGAAGCCTTGTGAGTGGACCCAGTAGCCGTAGCGAGCTTCAACGTCGTTGAGCGTTGCTACATCTTCGCTGGTGGTCCAGACACCGTCTACTCGTGTCGCCATGCGCCACGGGCTGACTGGTTCGGTTACGTTCCAACCGATGACCTGGTCGATAGCGGTGTTGGTGAACACTGCGTGCAGTGCACGGTCGACTGGGTTCGCGGGGAACGAGATCGAGTTCCAACCTGCGAGCAGGTCGAGAACGAACGGAGCCCGTTCCTTGACCTCGAAGCTGTAGGTGTCGTCTTCTTGGTTGTCGGCAGCGTCGTTGGCTTCGACGTAGACCTCGTAGGTGCCGATAGCCAGAGGCTCGGGCCACCATACAAATTCGTTGTCTTCCAACTCTTGCACGTCTGCCGTGTAGTCGACGCCGTCGACCTCGAAGGTCGTGACATCAACTGAGGTGCCTTCGCCACCGAAGTCCAGCAGGACGAACGGTCGCACTTCAAAGACATCTTCGTCTTTGGCCGGTACGAGTTCGCCGCTTTCTTCCCAAGCTGCCTTGAGATCGGTGTCGTAGGCGAAGTCCGCGGTGGAGGCCGAGTAGTTCAATACTCGGTCGTCGCCGCGCATGTAGGAGCTGCGGTCGCGGCCCCATACGATGACTACGAGATCGCCGTTAGCAAGTTCCTGGTTGTCCGACAGGTTGGACCAGTCGAATTCCCAGTTGTTGCCAGCACGCCGGTGAGCGTTGGATCGCGCTACGTCGAAGTAGTCATCAAGGTCTTCTTCCGAGTCGTCGCCATCGGGACACATGGTCCTGCGGTCCGAGATTTCACCATCATCACTCGGGACGGCTTCGTCATCCGTGTGGTTGGTTTCATCCGGACCTGCGCCATTGATTTCAGTGGTGGTGAATGCGCCGGTGCGGTTCGAAGCGAACTTGCCGGGGCTTGTACCTTCCGCGTCGTCATCCCAATGGAGGTTCGAGCAGACGACTGCGAACTGCGGAGCGCCTTGGATGGTCTCGTTGGCGGCGATCGATAGCTTGATCCCTGACTTTGTGAGCTCGGTCGGGCCTTCGCCGTCAACGTCCTCGTTGAGGCCGGTGCCGCCGCTTAGCGTAACTAAGAATGTCGGCAGGATACCGTCGCTCAACTCGATGCCGTCTAGGCGTCGGTCGGTCGACTCGTTACCTGCAAGGTCGGAGATCGCTTGGCCGGATGCCAGCCCAACGCTAGGCGTTGAGTCGGGTGCCAACTCTTCCTCGAGCAAGAGGTAGACCTTCTTGCCGTCTACGGCAGCGTCCACAACCGTTGCGTCGCCGCCTGGTGCGTCGAGTGCTACGTCGAAGGAGCCGATGCCGACTGTCGCTGGGTCTAGCGGGCCGTCGAACACGACCATCACGCCGGAGTTGTTGATCGACTCGTCGCCGTCGGCGTCGATGAAGAAACCGGTGGCCGACTGGTCTTCCTTGAAGTAAGGATTGACGTCGTCGAGGTAGTAGACGTGGCGTGAGAACCAACCCAAGACGTTGTGCTTGTCATCGTCGTCTCGATCCTTAGCGGTGCCGAGGTCGTGGATGAAGGTCGGAGCGCTCGGGTCGGCGTCGGAGAAACCGATGTTACCGGCGATGTCGATCACGACAGCTTGGATGTCGATGATGTTGTTGTAGCGACCGTCGTCTTCTGGGCTCTGCGGGAAGTCGATACGAACGATGGTGTCGAACTCGCCTTCAACATCGCCGTCTTCGAACTGTTCCGCGTCCGCGGTCTTGTATGTGTCGTGATCCTCTCCCTCGGTCGTAGTGAATCCGTCCGGGTCGTGATAGATGTCTGCACTGTGAATGATGCCAAACGTCTCCGCGCCGGTCCTGTAGCCGAAGTATTGAGCTCGCAACGAAGCGGATGATGCAACGGCGTCGCATTCCTGATAACCCGACATCGCGTCTTCATCGTCGGTGTCGATACAGACATGACCACTGTCAGCTCGATTTCCAGGTTTGTCGGCGTCTATAGCACCCAACACACCCAATTCCCAAACCGCAGTCGAGTCGTCTTTGCTGTCCGGCCTGTTGTCGGCGTAGATCTTGAACGATTCCTCGCGCAGACCAGAGCCGCCACCATCGATGAACGAACCGATCAGTTCGGGCGAGTCGTCGGTGCTGGCGGTGCCGTCGATCGGCGTATCGACCTGGATACTCGGTGCGTCTTTGTCGATGGTGATCGAGATCGTGTTGGTGTCGCCGTTCGAGTCCTTGTATGTGATCGTGACCGGGCCGCTCTCAACACCGATGATTGCGTATTCGTCATCCTCGTGACCTGTTGCGTCACCCGTAGCCAGTCCCCAGTTGTCTTTAGGCTCAAGCTCGATGAGCTCAGTATCAGGATTTTCGTCGACCGAACCGTCACCATCAGCGTCGGTCAGGCGAACGTATCCCTCGTAGATGCCGGAGAATCGGTCATCTGACTTCTCCCTCAGGTGGAGATTTTGCGTCGGGGTGTTCCCGTCGGAACTCACACGGAGGATCAATGCGTCTTGGTCGTCAGCGTCATCGGCGTTTTCGTCTTCGAAGAAAACAGGGGAAGCGTTGCGCTCGTCGTCCTCTAGTCCGTAATCAGACTTCTTATTGCCACCGATCAGCCTTTCGTATTCGCTGGTTTCGTAATAGATGAACTGGACATTGATGTTGATGTTGGCTGGCAATGCGGCCGTCACGCGCATCCACGGGGCGATCGAGTCTTGCTCACCAGGGCTAAAGTCCTCGTCTCGGTCGATGTAGTTGCTGAGGTCGACCAGCGTATTCTCGAGAGTGTTAGCTGTCGTCACCGTTCCGAACCAATAAACATCGCCATCCGGCGCCATCGGGTGTTCCGTGCTGTCAGCGGCGCGCAGTCTGAATTGAGCGTCACCAGAGGTAGTGATTACCCCTGAGTTGGCGTCTCCCTGTATACGGTCGAAATAGGCGGTTTCGCTCGATAGCTCCACCAGATCCCGCGGTGGTTCGGTGGCGGTTGGGGTACCGTAAATCGCCATCACGTCGTCGTCACCAACGGCCGTCTCAATCACGATGGTTTGTGGAACGGAGAAATGATTAGCTGTGAGCGCGGTGTTCGATTCTCCAACCCGGTAGATTTTCCCGGTGCGCTTGTCCCTGCCCTTGTCGTCGATGCTGATCTTAATGAGATCGGCGTTCTTAAGGATTGCGCGTGGCTGATCGCCCGATGTCTTCGGGTCGATGGCGTAGGTGGCAAAGACGTTGTCGACCTCGGAGATGCTGTCACGCCCACCGACGCTGTAGCCTTCTGCGTCAGTATCGGCTGCATTGCCGTCACCGTCATCACAATCTCCGACGCCGAAGGCATCGTCATCAGTGGTGTAGCAGGTGCCGACGTTGAGCACGCCAATATCCCCGGTAGCCGCTTGTACCGTACCCGGTGAGCCGGCTCGCACCGCCACCACCGCAACGGCAAGTATCAGCACGGCCAGAGCCGTCAAGATTCTCGATGAAAGCTGCACAGCTGCAGTCCTCCTGTATCTATCTCTCTACCGGTTCGATACCCGACACGTAGACTCTGGCGAATGTATCGCCCAAGTCAAAGCGGTCTTGCCCGGATGTTTCCATAGCACTCTCAAGACGCGCAACGAACCACACGTCCGTAGGCACGCCCTGAAAACTATATGATACCGAATATATGCCACTCCGCGCGCCCTGTCAATGAAATTCTCGCAAACGGTTGAGAACTAGCGCAATCGTCTGAACTGTGATTTATGTGATTTGAGTGATGGGAATGATGAGATGCTTTGTCTTGGTGTTCGGAGCTTCGAAGGGGCGGTGTTGGTGGTTTTCGGGCATCCCCTGCGTGCTGCGCACGCGTCCCCTTCGCTCCGCGAAGGGGAGGTTTGGCGGTGTGCTTTGTTTTTGCTGGGTTCCCGCGTCCGCGGGAATGACGTAAGGCTTGCGGGAATGACGTAAGGCTTGCGGGAATGACGGAGGGGGTGGGGGGATGATGGAGGGGTTGTCTTGGTGTTCGGAGCTTCGAAGGGGGGGGTTGGTGGTTTTCGGGCATCCCCTGCGTGCTGCGCACGCGTCCCCTTCGCTCCGCGAAGGGGAGGTTTGGCGGTGTGCTTTGTTTTTACTGGGTTCCCGCGTCCGCGGGAATGACGGGGTAGTCCGCGGGAATGACGGGGTAGTCCGCGGGAATGACGGAGGGGTGGGGGGATGATGGAGGGGTTGTCTTGGTGTTCGGAGCTTCGAAGGGGCGGTGTTGGTGGTTTTCGGGCATCCCCTGCGTGCTGCGCACGCGTCCCCTTCGCTGCGCGAAGGGGAGGTTAAGCGGTGTGCTTTGTTTTTTCTGGGTTCCCGCGTCCGCGGGAATGACGGGGTAGTCCGCGGGAATGACGGGGTAGTCCGCGGGAATGACGGATGGCTTGCGGGAATGACCGAGGGGGTGGGGGGATGATGGGATGCGTTGTCTTGGTGTTCGGAGCTTCGAAGGGGGGGGGTGGTGGTTTTCGGGCATCCCCTGCGTGCTGCGCACGCGTCCCCTTCGCTGCGCGAAGGGGAGGTTTGGCGGTGTGCTTTGTTTTTACTGGGTTCCCGCGTCCGCGGGAATGACGTAAGGCTTGCGGGAATGACGGAGGGGTGGTGAATTTCGGGCATCCCCTGCGTGCTGCGCACGCGTCCCCTTCGCTGCGCGAAGGGGAGGTTTGTTGTAGACGCGTGAAAAGCCCGGGACGGTATTTAACCCGGTCTTTTGGCGTGAACGATCTTGGATTTGCGCCTCCACCGAATTTCGGTGGAGGCTGCGTAGATCGTAGTTACGAATTGGTCTGTTACCAGCAGTCCAATACTGGCGCTTGCTTCGCGAAAAGGATAGCGCCAGGATCTGGTCCCGAATGACAACGGATGCCGGAACACCGGCCAAAATCTTCCGCACGCGTCGTGAAGTACCATCCTTCACGACATGACCCTCACCGCTGGTTAAGGCGGTGGTGTCAATCACCGGGTTGTAACCCGGCTCACGCCGTCGTCGCTCCCTTGCAACTAAAAGGGATTGACTTAACACGCGTCCACGAACTACCGACCGACCCTCACCGGCTCTGGCTGAGCCGTTTGGTTCGTAATGCGGCGTCTGCACCGTACGCCGCGATCGGTCTATGCTGCGAAGATCGTTTCTCGCGCAACCAAAATAAGACGACCCATTGGTGCCCCGCATCTCTTGGCGGGGTGGGGCGGGGAGGTGTTGCCTGCGTCTTGAGCTAGACGCGAACAAAATCGGGCGGCGGTTGCCCCCGACGTGATCACCGATGGTGTCGATGATGTTGTTCTTGCCTGTATATGCCTTCAACGCACTACCTTGATTCCCTCGTCAAGCTCTGGCTTGATAGGTGTCCAGATCCGTCGATCCGAGACCAATTTGTACAAGGAAAATGCTAGTACAACATCGGGGTACGTGTCAAGTAAAAGTGGGAAGTACAGTTGGGAAGTACCATATATGTGCTGGTACAGGGCTTTGTTTCAAATTGGGGTACAAATTGGGAAACAGGCTGATGATTCGGCTTTTTGGGGTGGGGTGGTGGGGTGAATTACGGGCATCCCCCTGCTCGCTGCGCTCGCGTCCCCCTTCGCTTTGCGAAGGGGGGGAGGTCGTCCCCTCTCCCGTTGGACGGGAGAGGGTTAGGGTGAGGGCTCGGGGAAGGGTGGGGTGTTTTGTTTTTCTCTGGGTTCCCGCGTCCGCGGGAATGACGGAGGGCTTGCGGCAATGACGTGGGGAGTTGTGGGAATGAGGTGGGGGGTTGCGGTGAATTACGGGCATCCCCCTGCTCGCTGCGCTCGCGTCCCCCTTCGCTTTGCGAAGGGGGGGGGGGTGTCGCATAGCCATCAATTTGCGTTTCCCTTGAAGTATCTCCACGAACTTCAATCCTTCCCATCTTTCCCAATCCTTCGCATCCTAGTTCAAAAGAAAACGCCCCGGTGTTTCCACGGGGGCGTTTTCTTTTTGTTCCCTTCGTCCGGTTAGGGGGAGACGGGAAGCTCTTTTGGCTTGTGCCTTACGGGGCGATGCCGGGGCCGTAGTAGACCCAGATGCCGTCGCCGATTTCGACGTCGTCGTCGTCGTCGAGGATCTGGAATTCACTGCGGACTGCATCCCAGGTGTAGGCGCGCTTGTTGCTGCCTAGGTAGTCACCGGCTTCAACTGCATTGTCGCCGTTGGCCAATGCCTCGCCGAAGTTGTCTTCAGTCTGGTCGCCATCTTGGTCGATGACGCCGACGAAGTTCCAACCTGCGAGTGTCGGGATCGACACTAGGTCTGGCGGGGTGATCTCGGGGTCGGTGCGGTTGATGCCGCCGACGAGCCGGACACGTTGGGTGACGAAGCCTTGGGCGTGCACCCAGTAGCCGTACTGGGCGTGGACCTTGTTCAAGGTTGCGAATTCCTCATGCGTCGACCATTCGTCCTCCATCCGTGTAGCGATGCTCCACGGCTTTTCAGGATCGCTTGCGTCCCAACCGGCAACCATGTCGATGACGCCTTCGGTGAAGACGCTTTCGATGGCGTTGTCCATCGGGTTAGCAGGCAGTGAAACAGCGTTCCAACCGGCGATCAGTTTCATGTTGAATGCCGAGCGCTCGGCGACCTTGAAGCTGTAGTCGAAGGTGTCTTCGTTACCGGCTGCGTCGGTAGCGTCAACAGAGACTTCGTGCGTGCCGAGGCCGAGTGCTTCTGGCCAGTAGAGGTAGCGGTTGCCACCAATGCTGCTGATCTCTTGGACCGTGCCGTCGATCTCGAACTCGTCGATTCCCACGGTGACTGCGTCTTCGTATGCGAGCAACACGAATGGTCGGGACTCGGTGACGGTTGCTTCGTCTTCAGGCGTTGGTATCGGTGCGTCCAACGTGGTGTCGTATCGGAACTCGACCGTAGCGGCACCCCAGTTGTAGGTGTCGGCTTGCGCCGGGTCGTCATTGACCCGCTCGGCGCCCAAGCTCGCGTAGGACTGTCGGTCTCGGGCGAATGCCACGACCGTCAGCTTGCCGTCTTCGAGCTTCCTGGCACCAGTCAAGTTAACCCACTCGTATTCCCAGGTCAAACCAGGTCGCGAGTAGGACTGTAGCTGTTGGAGGTCAGGGTTCCGACCATCATCGTAGCCACAGTCGTATGCGTCAAGGTCGTTGAAGTTTGCGCTGCCGTTGTCGAGACCGCCACTGCGGTTACCGACTAACGTGTCGAGGTCCTTGGTGTTTTCACCGTCAGCGTCAGGATCCCAACCGATGCCGGAGCAGACCACGACCAGTGAAGGCGTGGAGCTAATCTCTTCATCGGCAGAGATGCTGGCAATTATTGCGCCGTTCGTCAGCTTCGAGGGTCCCTCGTCGCCTTCGCCAGAGCCCGAACCGCCAGCCAATGTCACGATCAAGATCGGCGTAATGCCGTCCTTGGTCTCAAAGGGTTTCTGGTCGCCACCGGTTAAGCGGTTACCAGCCGGGTCGGAGACCCACTCGCCAGCCGGGATGTCGACGTATGGCCGGGCATTGGAAGCAAGCTCAGATTCGAGCAGCAAGTAGACCGCTCGCCCATCGACGTCGACGTCGATGACACTGACTTCCTGTGTGCCTGCGGTGTCTAGGGTTACTGCGAAGGTGTCGACACCGATCGAATCGGCATCTACCGCCTTGTCGAACGCCACCAATATTCCGGAGCGGTTAACCTGCGGTTCGTCGTCAGAGTCCTCGCCGTAGAAACCGGTCACCGTCTGCTCTTGGTAGATCTCGGGATCGGTTTCGTCGAGGAAGAAGATGTGACGGGCATACCAACCGATTACGTTGTATCGGTGAGTCTCCCGGTCGTCCGTCTCTTCGCCAAGTTCGTTGATGAAGCGAGGCCCATCGTTGTCGCTGTCCGAGAACCCGAGGTTACCGGCAACGTCGGCTACCACAGCTTGGAAGTCGATCGTGTGGTTGTAGGTTTCGTCCCGAGCGAGATCGAAATCGATTCGGACAGATTGACCGAACGCGCCGTCGTTGTCGCCGTCGTCAAAGTTGTCGGCTTCCACCGTGCGCCTAGGGTCTTCGTCATCGTCGCTCGGAAGGCCGAAGACCTTATCGTGTTGGACGACTGCGTAAGTTGGCGCGTCCGCGGAGTATCCGACGTAGTCTCCGACGGTCTCGACGACCTCGTCAGCGGCACCGTCTGCCAAAACCACGCCGTATCCAATATCGCCTGGGGACACACGCAGATCTAAGGCGAGAGTATCTCCACCTTTGCCGCCGTTTTCATTGTCGTCTACTTCGTGGTCGACGTACAGTGCGAAGGAGTCTTCGCGCAGACCAGAATCGCGGTCCGAGAATGAGCCTGCGAATTCAGGCGACGTGTCTTGTCCTTGCGATTTGTGAGCAGGAGAATCGATCACAATCGCCGGCGGAACCGTGTCGATCTCGATTTCAAGCAACTTGTTCGAACCGTCGGTGTCCTTGTATGCGATGACCACCGGTCCGCTCTCAACGCCGATTACGGCTGGTTTGCCACTATCTGTTTCTTCAGAACCATCACCGTAGCCGGTAGCGTGACCGACGTCCAATCCCCAACCGTCGTCAGCGGTGCTGGCACCGTTCTCGTCAGTGAGTTTGAGGTAGCCTTCGTATCGCCCAGTGAAACGTCCAGTCTCATACAACCACAGGTTCCAGCTGCCGTCGCGACCGTCGGCTCGGGCTTCGACTACCAGGCTAGATAGAGCCTTTTCTTCGGCATTCGAGAAATCTGGCACCGACGCGTCGGTAATATCGGCGTAGTCGGCTTCTGTGTTGCCGCCGATCAAGGTTTCCCACTCGCTCGTGTGGTAGACGATGTACATCAGTTCGATCGTTGCGTTAGCTGGGATCGTCTTGTTGACGCTCAACCAAGGCGCAACGTCTTGTTTTTCTTCAGCTTCGGTGCCACCGGATCCGACGTCTTCGTCAAGATCCAGATGGGCTTGCAGGTTTATCAAACCGCCGGTAGTACCCGCTTGTGTGATCCGTCCCCAGAAGGAGATCAATGAATCGTCTTCAACGTCCATCGGCAGGTAAGGCACCACGGGAGTAACGGCAGCGTCTCTGATGATTGTGATACCGGTCTCGTTACCCGGGCCAGTGATATTGAACTGGGTAGGGGTGCCTACCGTCCTCTGCTGCCACGACATCGAGGCCTCTGCCACCGCCGTGATGTCTGGGTATTCCTCTTGAATCCTCTGCAGATATCCGCTCTCGTCGATGAGAGGCGTTGTGGGATCGTCAGCGCGGGAGAATTCACATGGATCGCAGTTTGCGTCGTCCTCGTGCAGTGCGTCGCCGGCAGGCAACAGTACCGGCGTTCGCCGGTCACGTCCGGAGTCGGAGATGCTGATCTTGATCAGGTTAGAGTTTTCCAACACGGCTCGTGGGCTGTCTGGCGCCGTCTTGGGGTCGTGGGCGTAGGTTGCGTAGACGGTTCCCGCCTCAGCGACCTCGTCACGATCTGCGACCTCGTAACCTACGTTTCCGTCTGCTTCGGTATTCGAGTCTCCGTCGTCACAGTCGCCCACTTCAAACACCTCGGTGTCCGTGGTGTAGCAAGTGCCGACGTTGAGCACGTCGATCGTTCCGGTAGCCGCTTCTACCGTACCCGGTGAGCCGGCTCGCACCGCCACCACCGCAACGGCAAGTATCAGCACGGCCAGAGCCGTCAAGATTCTCGATGAAAGCTGCACAGCTGCAGTCCTCCTGTATCTATCTCTCTACCGGTTCGATACCCGACACGTAGACTCTGGCGAATGTATCGCCCAAGTCAAAGCGGTCTTGCCCGGATGTTTCCATAGCACTCTCAAGACGCGCAACGAACCACACGTCCGTAGGCACGCCCTGAAAACTATATGATACCGAATATATGCCACTCCGCGCGCCCTGTCAATGAATTTCCTGCAAACAGTTGAGAACTAGCGCAATCGTCTGAACTGTGATTTATGTGATTTGAGTGATGGACTATGAGCCGCACACACCACCTCGCCTCCAAAACTCTCGACGCTTCTTGTTGCTCAAGCGCTTCACCTCCAAGCTCCTTCCTCCAAAGTTGATCAGAAGACCGACGTCCAGATCGTACGCCTCCAAGTAGTTGATCCCCTGCGCCAGATGGATGTCCTCTAATTTGATCAAAGCCTTAAGTTCCACCGCCACGACGCCCTCGACGAGGAAGTCCACACGCCGCGTCCCAACTTGCAGTCCCTTGTAGAAGATCGGCATCTCGTGCTCACGGCTGAATGAGATGCCGCGGTCCAGCATCTCCGCTGCCAGCGACCTTTGATAAACCACCTCTTGAAAACCCGATCCCAGCGCCGAATGCACCTCCATCGCGCAACCGATGACTCCGCCAGTCAATTCGGAGTGCAAATACCTCCGATCGATCATCCACTTACCCATTGTCCAAGCGCGGCTCGCAAAACACTCAAATCATAACCCATCATTCAAATCACATAAATCACAGTTCAGACATCGCCCTAGTTCACACCAAAACGCCCCCGTGTTTGCACGGGGGCGTTTCCCTTGTGGCCCCCTCTCGTTGGACGGGAGGGGGTCAGGTTGCGGGTTTGAGCCGTTTTACGGGGCTACGGTGTCGCCGTCTGGGAAGAATACCCAGATGCCTTTGCCGATGACCATGTCGTCGCCGCCGTCTAGCACGCGGTAGCCGTTGGCTATGGCGTCCCAGGTGTATGCCTGGCGGAAGCCTGGCATGTAGTCGTCGGCGTTCACGTCGGCGTCTTCGCTGTCTTGCAGTGTGTCGCCGAAGTTGTCCTCGGTCTGGTCGCCGTCTTGGTCGACGACGCCGACGAAGTTCCAACCTGGCACCGTGATGATGCCGACTGGGGTCGGGTTGTCACCAGACTCGCGGTCCAGCTGACCTTGCAGGTCGACGCTCTGTTCAGTGAAGGCCATGGAGTGTACCCAGTATCCGTAGCGCACTACGATGTCGGTGAGCGGTGCGAAGTTCGCACTGGTCGTCCAGACACCATCGATGCGGGTAGCGATGCTCCACGGGCCGGTTGAACTCAGCGGGTTCCAACCAACTACTCGGTCGACGGCTTCCTCGGTGAAGACGGCGTCTAGCGCGGTGACTTTCGGGTTGGCCGGGAACGATATGGCGTTCCAACCTGCGGTGAGGTCGATCACGAACGGGTCGCGAGCAGTTACGTCGAACTCGAACGATTTTCTACCGGTCGGCTCATTGTCGGCTGCGTCGCGAGCATCGAACTCGACCGTGTGAGTGCCGAATTCGAGCTTCGCAGGCCAGTAGAGGAAGCGGTTGTCTCCAACGCTGTCTAGCTCGCCTAGGACGTCCTCACCGTCAACCAATAGCTCGGTCACCTCAACGGAGGTGTTCTCGCCAGCAAAGTCGAGGTAGACGAACGGCCGGGGCTCTTTGACCTCGGAGTCGGCTTCCGGTTGTACGCTGCCGCCGGAGCCGTCAGCATTCAACGGGCTGTTGAGGATGCTGTCGAGAGTGAACTCAACGGTTTGTGAACCCCAGTTCTCACACTCGGTACCGGGGCAGAGATCGGCCGTGTGCTCGTCGAAAGTCGAGCGGTCACGACCCCATACCACGACAACCATATTGCCGTCGTTCAAGTGCTGCGCCGGGGATTCGTCCGAGGCGTTGCGCCATGCGTAGACCCAGTTGTTACCTGGGCGAGCCAGTGACGCCGACTCTCGGAAGTCTTCTGGGTTATCGTCGCCGCCACACCTCAACATGTCTGTTGATTCGTTACCCATTTCGTCGTAGCCGGTGCGGTTGCTGACGAAGTCGGCGAGAGCGTTCGTGTCGTCGCCGTCTGGCCACTCGATGTCGGAACAGACTATGGAAACCTTTGGCGAACCATTGACGTCCTCGTCCGATTCGATCGCGATGTCCATCGCCGCGCTGGTGAGCCTGGACGGGCTTTCGGAGCCCACGCCAGTACCAGAGCCGCCGCTCAGGGTCACCGAGAAGACCGGGAGGATTCCATCTTGGACCATGAAGGGCTCGGCGTCCTCTTCCTGCCAGGTCAACAGGTTGCCGGCCAAGTCTTGAACTTCGCGACCTTCAGAGATCGCCAAGGTTGGAGTGGCGTCAGATGCTAGCTCCTCGCCAAGTTGCAGGAATACGAGTCTGCCTTCAACGTCGACGTCAACGATCTCGATCGCGGTGGTTTCATCGTGTTGCAACGAGAATGTGCCGGTATCGATCAATTCGTCATTAACGGAGTTGTCGAACACGACCATTACAGCCGAGCGATCTCGAACTGGGATGTCGTCGTCGTCAAGACCGTAGAAACCGGTAACCGAGGCATCCATTTCAATGGATGGGTCGATCTCGTCGATGTAGACAACGTGGCGTGAGTAAACACCGATAACGTTGTGCGTCTCGCCGTCAGGATCGCGGTCGTCTACTTCCTCTTCGCCGAGGGCGTTGATGAAGCGCGGAGCGGTCGGGTCGCTGTCGGAGAATCCGACGTTACCGGCGAGGTCTCGTACGAGCGCCTGGAAGTCGACGGCGTTGTTAAAGCCATCGAAGTCAGTGGTGGCGTCCAAGAACTCGTCGAAGTCGATCTCGAGCTCGCCATTGAACTCGCCGTCGGGTGCACCGTCGTCAAAGTCGTCTGCTTCGAGCGAGTAGTGAGCAGGTGCACGGTCCGAATCTTCAGGATCGTCTTCGACCTTGTAGACGCCGTTGGTCAATACGGTTTCATCGAGGGCGATCAGACCATATACGTTCAACGGATCGTCACCGAAGCCAATGTAGTCCTGCCTTCGTTGGACTTGTTCATCGCCCTCGCTCGAGACGGCAGCGGGCACGCTGATGATGATTGTGTTTTCGTCACCAGGGTCGTTCGAGTTGTCGACGTCCAGTTGGAACGAGTTTGCTGCCAAACCGGAATCGCTGTCGTTGAAGGTGCCGATGAATGCCGGCTTCTCGTCGTCGCTTCGGCCCTCGTGTTCGGGTGAATCGACCGTGATGGTCGGCGGCAGGATGTCGATCTCAATCTGGTAGGACCGGTTCTGGCCGTCGGTGTCCCTGTAGGTGATCTCTACCGGGCCATTGCCGACGCCCAAGACGGCGGTGGTGAGCCTGTCATCCAGTGCTGCCGCTACGTCGTAAGCGCCTTGCGTCTTTGCGCGTCCCCAGTTTTCGTGTACTGCAGGGTCTTGCTCGCGTTCATCGTCAATTGCTCCGCCGTTACCGTCCGCATCGGTCAACCGCAACATGCCTTGGAAGACGCCGGTGAATCGGCCGGTCTCCTGCAATGCGAGGTGCTTCTTGTCATCGGCCGCGTCTTCGTCGGATTCGGCGTGGAGGACGTAGGAATCGTAAACTTCTGCCTCAGTTTCATCGCTCGTGCAGGCCGCGGTCGCGAACTCGCGGGCATCATCTGAGAGGTGCGGATCGTCGACGCAGGGTTCTCCGCCGAGGATGAATTCGATCCCGCTGGTCTCGTAGTAGATGACTTGGATTTGGACGCCTTGGTTTGCGCCTGCGGAGTCGGGAACGCTGATGTTCAACGTCATAACTGGCGGCGAGTCGGGCTCGCCAGAGATCACGTCTTCGTCGAGGGTGATGTTTGATCCAAGGTCCTGGAACGGGCCGAAGCCCGTTACGTCGTCACCGCCTCCGGTGTCTGCAGCGAGACCATCGTCGATGCGACCAAAGAACTTCACCACCCCATCCGGCGCGATGGGCTTGAAATCGCCTTCTCCGACAGTTTCCCGTTCCCAGATGATTTCGTATGTTCCTGAGTTCATGTAGGTCGATGAGGGATTGTTGGCGTCACCCAAGTCAACTGCGCCATCAAATTCAACTAGCTGCTCGAGGGCCGGCAAGTTTTCGTCGTCGACTCCAACCACTTCGGCGACGATTGCTTTAGCGTCGAAACTGTCATCGACCGCATCCTCAGGGGCGGTGTCCGGCAAAAGTGTAAAGATTGTGATGGGAGGGGTATCAGTGTTGTCAATGAAACCGTTATTACCGGGGCTTGCCAGCGTGGTCTGCGCCGTGGTAATCACAACCGGGTCCCTGCGGTCTCGTGCTGAGTCGGTGATGCTGATCATTAGCAGGTCACCGTCGGTGAGGATTGCACGGGGCGCTTCAGCGGCGGTGCTGGGGTCGTGAGCGTAGGTCGCGTATAGCGTATCGACCTCGATCATGTCCGTGAGTGGATCCTGCTGGTAAAACGCATCAAGTTGAGAGCACAATGCGCTCAACGCGCCGTCATCTGCGTTGTCGTACAAATCGGCATCGAACGCGTCCGCGTTTGTGGTGGTGCACGTTCCGACGTTCAAAGCATCGATCGTTCCGGTAGCTGCGCTGACGTCGTCCGTCGCACCTTTGGTGCCGACGGCTACGCCGACGACAAATGCGAGCACGGCCAGTGCTGTCAAGATTCTCGCTGAAAGCTGCACGCTTCAGTCCTCCTGCTTACTTTCCCGGCACGATCGTGAACGAGCCTTGTCGACAAATGTGCCGTTCCAAGCCCGATACGCCCTCTGTCCGGATCTGTGCGATGTTTGCATATTACTTGCAAGCGCGCCAACGCGCAACCGCGCGCGGCGTGCCATGAAAAGTATATGATACCCAAAGTTCTGTGCGCGCGTAAACCCTCAATAAATCGTTTAGCCGATTTTAAGCCGCCATTCCCCAACAAACTCTAACGGGCGCACCCCGGTTTTCCGAGATGCGCCCGTTGAATGTTGTTGCCCTCACCCTAGCCCTCTCCCGCCGAGCGAGAGAGGGGAAAGAGGTGCTTACGGTGCGATGCCGCCTTCGAAGTAGACCCACACGCCAGCGCCGATGGTCATCACGTCGATTGGACGGATCACTTCGAACCGGCTGAAGGTCGGGTCCCATGAGTACGCTCGCACGTAGTTGGAACCGAGGTATTCCTCTGCGGTGACTGGTGTCGTGCCGCTCAACAGGCCGATACCGAAGTCGCCTTCCGTCTGGTCGCCGTCTTGGTCGATCACGCCCACGAAGTTCCATCCGGGCACCGTGTCGATGCCGATCGGTGTCCCTGGTGAGCCAGCGTCACGGCCAATCGGGCCCTGTAGCGCCACGGGTTGGTTCACGAACCTGTCGGACTTCACCCAGTAGCCGTACTTCGCTTGAATGTCGTTCAATGCGCCATACTGCTGGTTCGATTCCCAAACGCCGTCGCGTCGCACTGCGATGCGCCAGCCTTGGGTGTCCCAACCGATGACGGTCGTGATGGCCGCGTCGGTGAAGACCGAGCCGATAGCGGTGTCGACCGGGCTGGCGGGCACCGAGATGGCGTTCCAACCGGCCTGGAGTTCGATCACGAAGTCTCCGCGCTCTACTACCTCGAAGGCGTAGTCGAAGGCTACTTCGTTGCCAGCGGCATCGGTGGCCTCGACCTCGACCTCGTGGTCGCCCTGCGAGATGGTCGCGGGCCAGTAGACGAAGCGGTTTGCGTTCGGCTCTTCGAACTGGTCGTTGATCTCGATGTCGTCAAGTTCGACGCTGTCAAGCGTTACTGTGGTCGCCTCTCCTGAGAACTCGATCAGGATGAACGGTCGCGACTCTTTCGAGGTGCCACCGTCGGCCGGCTGCAGGTCTCCGCCGCCGTCTTCCATCGGTGACAACAGGTCGCGGTCGAGTGCGAACGCAGCCGAAGCTGAGCCCCAGCTGTTGACGTTCTGTTCCTCGATGTTCATGTAGCGAGACTTGTCACGACCGAACGCTACTGCGGTGATCGAACCGTCTTCGAGTGTGTCGTCTTGCGTCCAAGTGAATTCCCAGACGTTGCCCGGGCGGTTCAGCGAGGCTACCTTGACAGGAACGAAGTCGTCTTCGAAGTTGTCGTCGTCCGCGTCGTAACCGCAGGTGTATTCGTAGTCGTTTTCGCCAGTTTTGGTGTTGGCCGCCGGTTTTTCAGTCAAGTCTGGCGTCTCACCAGGCTCGTCCTGGGACGGGCCGTCGCGGTTTGCGACGAAGTCGTCGATGTCGTAGTTGAGGTTGCCTTCCTTCCAGCTGAGGCTGCTGCAGACGACCATGATTCGCGGTGAACCTTGGAGGTCTTCGTCAGACTCGACCTGGATCGTGATCTGGTTCTTGGTCAGCTTCTCGGGACCTTCGTCGCCGGTACCAATGCCTGAACCGCCGCTGAGGGACACGGACAGCTGAGGCGTGATGCCATCGTTGACCGTGATCTCGCCGAACTCGTTCGACAACGTCTGGTTGCCGGCCCGGTCCTCGACGCCTTCTCCCTCGGCGATGGACACCATCGGAGTCGCATCGGAATCGAGCTGATCCTGCAACTTGAGGAAGACGTAGTTGCCGTCAACATCAACGTCAGTGATCTGCGCGTCGTTGTCCTTGTCGAGCGCCACCGAGAAGGTGTTGGTCGAGATCGAACCCGAGTCTAGCGGTCCATCGAACGCAACCATGACGGACGATCGATCTGCGATCGGGTCGTCATCGTCGTTCAGGCCGTAGAAACCGGTCGCCGACTGGTCCATGATGACCACTGGGTCCTTCTCGTCGAGCAAGAGGATGTGTGCCGAGTAGTAACCGAAGACGTTCGGTACATCACGACCATCGGCTAAGTCTTCGCCAAGGTCATTGATGATGCGCGGGGCCGAAGGATCGGAGTCGGAGTAGCCGACGTTACCGGCCATGTCCATGACGTAAGCCTGGAAGTCGACCTCGAACTCAGCGTCTCGCGTTACGGCATCATCATTGCCGTCCTGCAAGTTGAGGCGTAACGTGTCGGAGAACGTCGCGGCGGTGTCACCGTCGTCGTAATCATCCGATGTGATGTGGCACTTCTTGTTATCACCACAATTGTCGTCGCCGATGTCATAGAGGTGGGTCGCCAAGACCATTCCGATCTCAGCTGCAAATCCTGTGCCTGCACCAGCTATAAGTTCGCCAGCGTGGGAAATACCTTCGACCGGTCCGCTCACCGCCTCAGGTGCCGGCGGAGTTTTGACGACGTAGTCGTCGTTCTCCTCGCCGTCGGCGTCGTTGTCGACTACCAACCGGAACGATTCGGCTACCAGACCGGAGTCGGTGTCTTCCAGCGAACCGTTGAAGTCTGGCGAGTGGTCGTCGCTGGCCGTGTTGTGGGCCGGGCTGGTGATCTGCACTGCCGGTGGCTGGTTGTCGATCTCGATGCGGAGGGTGCGGGTTCGACCGTCGGTGTCAACGTATTCGATAGTCACCGGACCGCTCTCGACGCCGAGGACAGCAACGTCGGCATCGCTGTCGGATTCACCGGCGCCGTCTTTGACTTGGTAACCCCAGTCTTTCCTCTCGTCTTCTAACTCGGTCGTTTCGGTATCTTCTTCTTGTCGACCGTCACCGTTGGAGTCGGATAGGCGGAGGTAGCCTTCGTATCGACCGGTGAAGAGGTCGGTCTCGGACAAGTAGAGGTTGACCGATTGCTCGTCGCCGTCTGACTTGGCTCGGACTACCAAAGCGTCGTTGTCGTCGATCTCGTCATCGGTGTAGACCACATCGTCGGTCATGTTATTGACCGTTGTGCCCGCCGGACAGCTGTCATCATCTAGAAGATCGTCCTCACAGTACGCTTGCCCGCCGATCAGGTTTTCTGCCTCGCTGGTCTGGTAGTAGATCGCGAGGATTACTAGATCCTTGCCAGCACCGACGCTTGCGTTGACGCCAAGCCAAGGAGCCGTGTTGCCACCAGCGTTGCCTTGGGACGCATCTTCGTCAACTTCGATTTCGTCGAGGACGTCAATTGTGGCATCGTTCGCGTCGCAATCGCTTACCCCCGTTGCGGCCGCACACCCGTAGAACCGGATTGTGCCATCGATGTCCATTGGCGCGAACTTGAAATCATCGTCTGCGACGTCCGGAGTTGTCGATGGGCTCCCGTCGCGATTGAAGTTCAGCGTTACATTGCCGCTATTGGCGATCGTCGAATCAGTTACGTTTTGGGCAGCTCCGTTGTAAACCCAGATACCATCACTTGCAGCTTCGTGCGAACTAAAGACGATGTCTCTATCCCCTGTGGTTTCATCTGCTGCGCCGAGCGGTGCGTCGAGACCGTCTTCGTCCAAATCATCCCTAATCAGCTTGCCCAAGGTTCCAGCGGTGTCGTCGTCGCCAATTTCCTCAGCGTCGTTCGAAGCCCCTCTAATCAAAACCCCGGTCCGCTTGTCGCGTCCGGTGTCAGCAATACTGATCTTGATCAGGTCAGAGCCCGCGAGGATGATCCTAGGTTCGTCGGATGCCGTCTTCGGGTCGTAGGCGTAGGTGGCGTAGAGGTCCGAAACCTCAATGACCTCGTCTCGGACTTCCCAAGATACGTTTTCCGTGGCTTCGGTACCGTCACCGTGGAGGCCGCAATCCTCATCTTCGAAAAGCGCCCCGTCCGTCGTCAAACATGTCCCCACGTTCAACGCGTCGATCGTGCCGGTCGCCGCATCCACGGTTGGCGGACCTGTTCCTGCCGACTGCAATATAAACAGCGCGCCGATTAGCGTAAAGAGTGCCAGCGCACCCAGCATCTTCGATTTCATGCTAATTCTCTCTCTCATGCGGATCTCACTCACTGTCTTGTGGGTCACCGTATTTGTCGATAGAACCTCGCCTCAAGCTGACCTTCAGACGCAAGCGATCGCTCGCTCGCATACACAAAAGTTCGCCATTTGGCGTTCATGTTCCCGAATATACGAATCCAGACGAATCCGATTCAATGCACCACAACGCGTTTACCAACCGATTTCGCGGAAAGTTGTTGTCGTTTGTTGGGTGGGGATGGGGTGCGTCTCCCCTCTCCCTGCATGGGAGAGGGCTAGGGTGAGGGTATCGGGGAGGACATGGGTCGCGGAACAACCAACGTGTCGATTGCCGGATGCGACATTGGTCGCTGCACCCGCCCGCACTCCCCATTTCCGCCCGGGCCCCCTCACCCTAGCCCTCTCCCACGGTGGGGAGAGGGGATACCCGTCACCTCGCAACCCCGGTCCGCGCTTACACGATAACGGCGTGGTGCTCGGGGGAATGAAGTGGGGGTGAGAGGGGATGGATTGTAGGAGGAGGAGTGGGGTGGGGTGTTGCGCGGTTGCTAAATACAACCGGACAATCTCGGGGAACCGACGTCACTGGTGAGTGCGCCTAACTCGCGACCTCTTCGCGTAGCTTGTGGTTGAGGTCGTCGAGATTTATTCGGTCTTGATTTACAGCTTCTACAAGCAATTGCTTGACGCGCGCTTTTGGAATTCGGAGGTATCGGTTTGCTTCTAAAGCAGCGACGACGCTACGGGCTACATTACCGAGCCGCACGTAATCAAGCCGAGTGACATCGACGTGCAGGTCTGTCAACTCAGGTACCGGGGTTCGCCCTTTCGTGTTGCTCAAGGTTAGGCCGTCGCCTTCTAGCTCGTCATCTGGTAACCAAACCATGTCGAGCCGGTCCACGGTGTCGCGTCCAGCAGCTATCGCTAAAGCTGCGTTTTCGAGATCACTTTGTTCTTCGCTTGGACACCGCCAAAACGAAAGTGAATTCTGTTGAGTCTTAAGGTCAACGGTTACGCCGTCAGCAGGGATCTCATCAACCGATAAACCCCGCTTGCTCTCCCATTTTGCGCGCGATATCTTGCGAGCCAAGAACATACTCTAGCCGGCTAGGTCATTGACAACGTCGACGATGTATTGTCGAAGCCATGGCTCTGGCTCAGAATGTGCCTCAAGCACACTGGCCAATTCGAAGTCAGCCCACGATTCCGCTGCTTGCACCGCAGCGTCCCTGATCTCCACATCGTCCATATTCAAGCAGTCGCGGACTAATCCTACGCGCCAGGTAACGTTCCCCAAGCTCTCGTCACGTCCGACGCAACGAAGAACCGACGCAGCGAAACTCGGCTGCGAAGCGTCCTTACAGAACCCTCCGAGCCAGTCCACGATCTGATGGTGACTTTGCGTCCGCAATGATTCAGCGATGATTCCCTCAGCCGGATGTTCCATTCCGTCCTCAACGGCATCGAATTCGAAGCTGGTCCAAAGTTGGCCAGCAAGACGATCTCGGCCAAGATAGTCGGCAACCACCTCGCGGATAACTGCGGATTTTCGATCGAACACCCCCCACTTCCCTGCGATCGTGTGTCCCGAATCTGTCAAGTTTTCGGATGGCACGGTACCGACCACGCCGGGATTAGACACGAACCGCCAAACAGGATGGCTGTATTGGCTGATCGGCGCAAGATTGCCGTAGTCGAAAATCTGGCAATTCGCCATCGCGGCGAAGCTATGCTCGGCCGACATCGGTGTGTTTGGATACTGGTCCCAACGGTTGCCAACAATTCCAGAAAGAAGGGTAACTCCAGACATAGGTGATGGTGGCTCATGGATTACCAGATTGCTACCCGCGACGTCTACCGAAATCGGGCCGGATCCAACAATCTTGTATTCGACATCGTCAGTCTGAAGGTAATCTCCCGTGTACGGATCAACAGCGATTGCAAAATCATCTCGTTCGTCTTCTATCCCCAACAGAACAATCGAGTTCGGGTTAACTCCGTGTCGATTGAATGTCGAAGATGTAGTTGGTTCAATTTTCGTGATCATCTTTGTTGTCCAACCGCTCCACAAAAGCGTGGCTCTTGTCCCAAACCTCCTCTAGGAACCCTACTATTTCGGTTTCGTTTGGCAGAGGATGTCTCCCAAAGTGCAAATTGCCGCCCAAAAACACCCTTGATTCTGTCGGGTTATTGAACCTTGGCTCTAAGTTAAATGTCCAACTTCGTCCGTTGTCATCGAAGATGAGCCTGCCAGCGCCGCCTACGAAATTCCAACCCTCGTTGCCAAGCGGTTGCCCGTCGAAGAGTTTTGCCGACAGATAACCGAATGCGGAAGGCTGTGAGTCTTGGTCAAAAATCATCTCGATATTGAATCCAAACGCCAGATAAGGACGTTCCGTAAGGTCTGTGTTGTCGATTGCTTGCCAAGCCACCTCAGCCAACCTGCTCAGATCCCCGCGCGAGGGATATTCGCGATTAACGGTAGACCTCGATTGAGACAGATCCAGCGTGATCCGATCCCTATTTAGACCAAGCGTGAGGCCGGGTTCTGTTAAGCCGGAAGCGATATTCGCGACTAAACCAGCCCCTGCTATCTGGACATCCGAGCGAATCGCCTTGCCAAAGCGCTCGATCTGTTCGGGAGAATTGAGCAACCGAAGACCAACCAAGACCAGATTCGCCTTAACAACGTCTTGTATCTCAACTGCCATTGCGTTTTTCGACCTAATCACACGTTGGCCCATTGTGACGCAAAGCGAATGGCCACATGTTCGGCGTGTAACTCTATCATAGGTAAACGATGTAGCCCGGTGCCGTGGTTTCAAGCTCGATAACCGTCGATCGGGACATCGTCTAACCACCTACATTTCCATTATCGCGTCACCGAGTTGGATGACGACCGCACCACCACCACATCCGCTTCTCTACGGCGCGATGCCGCCTCCGTAGAAGACCCAGATTCCGTCTCCAATCCTCATGGTGTCGATTGGGCGGAGGGTGTCGAAGCGGTTGAAGGTGGCGTCCCAGGTGTAGGCTCGGATGAAGTTTGATCCTAGGTAGTCGCGTGCGGTCACGGGAACGTCTTGGCTGTCGCGGAGGGAGACGCCGAAGTGGTCTTCGGTCTGGTCACCGTCGTTGTCGACTACGCCGACGAAGTTCCAGCCGTTTAGAGTGGGGATTTCGTAGAGGCTGGGGACTACGCCGTCGCTGCGTCTGATGGTGCCGCGGAGCGCGACGCGCTGCTGCACAAAGGATTCAGATTTCACCCAGTAACCGTAGCGAGCCCGGATGCCAGTTAGAGTTCCGAACGTTTGGCTCGATTCCCAGACGCCGTCTCGGCGTACCGCAACGCGCCATCCTTCTGTATCCCACCCGATAACCGCTTGGATTGCGGGATTGGTGAATACCGTTTCGATGTTGGTATCTATAGGATCGGCCGGCACTGATACGGCGTTCCAGCCAGTGACGAGGTCCAGAACGAAGTCGCCTCGCTGAGTAGAGACGAAATCGAGATCGAACTCCAACGGGTTGCCCGCGGCGTCAGTCGCCTCGACGACGATCTCGTGCTCTCCGCGCGACATGCTCGGCGGCCAATAGACGAAGCGGTTCGTCTCCTGGTTCGTGAAGTCGTCTTTAATCTCGACCCCGTCCAGTGTCACGCTGTCAAGGATGACGGTGGTCGGTTCGTTGAATTCGATGAAGATGAAGGGACGCAGTTCGGTGGTGGTCGCGTTGTCGTCGGGTTGCACTTCGCCGCCACCCGGTCGCAATGGCGATTCGAACTCGGTGTCCAAGTTGAAGTCTGTCGAAGATGCGCCCCAGCTTTGTACGTACTGACCACTTCGGACGTGCCGTGAACGGTCGCGCGCAAACGCCACGACTCGGAGCCGACCATCTTCGAGCGATGCGCCGCCACTGCGCGAGTTGCGCCACTGGATTTCCCAGTTCTCGCCGGGTCGTGAATTCATCGACATTTCGGTCGGCTGGAATGGATCGCCCGGGTTGTCTCGGTCAGAGTTGTATCCGCAGGTGTAGTCAGTGCCCGATACCTCGCGCGGCTTGCCGTTGAAGGCGCCGTGGCGGTTCGCAATGAAATCGTCAAGGTCGTACTCGATCTTGCGACCATTGACCGTCTCCTCCCAACTCAGACTTTCACAAACGACTACGACGGTCGGCGTTCCCTGCAACGGTTCGTCCGATGCGACATGAATATTGATGATGCTGTTCGTCAGTCGATCCGGCCCTTCGCGGTCCTCTCCCCTGCCCGATCCGCCGCTCAAGGTGACCGTCAAATGCGGCGAAATGCCGTCGTTCGCTTCGAATCGTTGCAACTCCCGACCCGACGTGATGTTGCCGGCGAAGTCACGGATGCTCTCGCCAGCCGCGATGCCAACATACGGCGTCTCATCCGAATCGAGCTCGTCCGCCAACTTCAAAAAGACATATTCTTCGTCGACATCGACATCCACGACCTCGGCCTCCGAACCGTCATCCAACTCAACGTAGAACGTGCTCAACCCGATGGAAGAGGAATTGATAGGCCCGTCGAAGACGAGCATCACGCCGCGCCGGTCGGGTATGGGCTGATCATCGCGGTCACGACCGTAGTAGCCGGTCGCCGATCGCGTGGTGCTAATCTCCGGGTCCTTCTCATCAAGGCCGATGATGTGCGCGGAAAGATATCCCAAAACGTTGGGCGCGTATCGATCGTGGGCATCTTCCTCCCCAAGATCGTTAATGAAGTACGGGGCGCTTTGGTCGGCATCGGAGAATCCAACGTTGCCAGCGAGGTCGACGACAAAGGCTTGGAAGTCTACGCCGAACTCGAGATCATCGCCTTGCAACCGCAACCGGATCGAATCGTCGAAACGGCCTGAACTGGCGCCATCGTTGTAGTGGTCGGCTTCGATGAAGCACCGATTTTGGTTGCGGCTGCAGGAGTCATCGCCGAGGTCGAAAAGTCGGCGCGGGTCGATGACGCCGAAGGTATCGTCTCCCGAAGTGCTGTATCCGACGTAGTCGTTTTGGCGCTGAACGCTCCCACCCGGTCCGCTGCCACGGACTGTAAAACTCGGTACGATGCCATCGAGGGCGAAGTCGGAGTTTCGGGAAGCATCCGCGTCGTTGTCGACGACCAGTCGGAACGAATCGCGCGCAAGACCGGAGTCGTTGTCCTCGAACGATCCAATAAAGTCGGGTGAATGGTCGTCGCTGGAAGATGCGTGCCGCGGGTGCTCAATGTCGATCCGCGGCGGTGCGTTATCGACCTCGATACGCAAAGTTCGTCGGCGACCGTTGGTGTCTCGGTACTCGATCGTTACAGGTCCATTTCCCACACCGACCACTGCGGCATCGCGTTCACTGCTGCCCGAACCGTCGCGGACCATTAGCCCCCAGTCGGTGGCCGATGAGTTGCGGCCTTCGTATCGACCATCGCCGTTCGGGTCGGTAAGACGTACGTAGCCTTCGTATCTGCCGGTGAAAAGGCCCGTCTCGGTTACGTAAAGATTGACCGAATCTTCGTCGCCGTCTGAACGCGCGCGCAGGAGCAGTTGGTCGTTGTCGTCGATTTCGTTGCTTGTGTATTGAACGTCGGACTGCAAATCGCGCTCGTCCGCTTCGCTGCTACCGCATCTCCAGACATCGTTTCGCTCGCGTTTCGGATCGTCGCCGTTTGTGCAGTGGTAGTAAGACTCGTCGCCGAGCATCGATTCGCGCCCGCTCGTCTCGTAGTAGATGGCGTAGATCAAGACGTTTTTGCTCGCCGGCACGCTGGCATTGACGGCAAGCCAAGGCGCGACTGACGGGGTTACGCTGCCGGAGATCCGGTCTTCGTCGACTTCGAGTGAACTGCTAACGTCGGTCAAATTGTCGTCGCCGCTACTCGACAGTGAGCAGGTAGAAAGATCGGTTACGCATCCGAAGAAGCGGATGTTGCTGTCACCGTCCATCGGCTTGTAGCTGGAGCCGTACTCAAAGTTGAGCGTTCGGCTGCCTGAAGTTTGGATCGTAGCAATCCCGCTTGAGTCGCGGACGGTGAGTCGAGTTCCCGATTCGAATTCGGTATCTTCGTCGGCGGCGATGAGATCGCGGTTTCGCAGTAGCCTTCTTATCTCCGCCAATGCGCCGACGATTTCGGAATGACCTTCGCCTCTGACGAGCACGCCGGTCCGCTTGTCACGGTCGGGGTCGTAGATGCTGATCTTTAGGAGGTCGGTATCTTCGAGAATCGCTCGAGGTTCATCCCACCCCGTCTTTGGATCGTGGGCATACGTCGCGTAGAGCGTCCGCACGTCCTCGATCTCGTCTCGGATTTCCCAACCATCGGACCGATTGGAAAGGTGGCAAGACTCGTCTTCGAAAATGGAGGCGTCGGTTGCGAGGCATGTGCCAACGTTTAGAGCGTCAATCACCCCGGTCGCTGCATCCGCTCGTTGCACCCCGTTTCCCGAAACCTGCAACGCGAACACGCCGAACAAAACCGCGACGAAAAGCACCAAACCCAACAGGTTCCAATTTTTGTGCCTTGGGATTTTCATCAACGTTTATTCCAGATTGGCGAAACTGTCACCTTCATCAGGCAACATGCGACGGACGAATGACGTTTTCATCGTGTCAACATCGGGCCGCGTTCATAAAGATAAACGTTGACGACGTGGGTTTTGTTCCATCGCGCGAACAGAAGCGGTTTCTATCCGCTCGAATGGAAGCGATCAGGGACGATTGCGCCCCCTATTTCTCGGTGATGCTCCGCAGGAACGTCGCGTTGTCCTTCGACCGCGCCAAGCGTTCCAAGATACGCTCGGTCGCCTCAGTGGGGTTATTGCCATTCGAAGACTGCTGTTGCAGCAACGAGAGCATCCGACGCAACAACCAGACCTGTCGCAGAGTTTCTGGGCTCTGCAATAACTCTTCGTGGCGGGTGCCACTGCGTTCCATCGAAACCGCCGGGTAGATCCTGCGATCCGACATCGTGCGGTCGAGGTGGAGTTCCATGTTGCCGGTGCCTTTGAACTCTTCGTAGATCAAGTCGTCCAAACGGCTGCCGGTCTCGACCAGTGCGGTCGCGACGATGGTCAGGCTACCGCCCTCTTCACAGTTCCGCGCCGCGCCGAAGAATTGCTTCGGCGGGTAGAGCGCCAACGGATCCATACCACCCGACAACGTCTTGCCGCTGCTCGGCAGCTTCACGTTGAAGGCGCGTGCGAGGCGGGTCAGGCTGTCGAGCACTAACAACACGTCCTCGCCGGATTCGACGAGTCGCTTCGCCCGGTACAGTGCCCGGTCTGACGTCTCACATTGATGCTCAACCTGCTCATCGAATGTCGAGGAGTAGACCTCGCCCTTCACCGTCCGGCGCATGTCGGTTACTTCTTCAGGCCGCTCGCCGATCAATGCGACGATGATGTGGATCGAAGGGTAATTCTCAGCTACGGCGTGTGCGATGTCTTTCAAGATCACCGTCTTGCCGGCCTTGGGCGGAGCCACGATAAGTGCGCGCTGGCCCTTGCCGATCGGTGCGATGATGTCGATGACTCTACTGTTCAGCTTGTTCGGAGCCGTCTCGAGCGTCAGCTGCTTGTCAGGGTAAACAACGGTCAGATGCTCGAAACGCGGGCGACGACGCGCAAATTCGATGTCGCGACCGTTCACCAACTCCGGCCACAGCAACGGGTTGTTGCCACGTCCGCGAGTGCGTTCGCCTTGCGACCGCACCGGACCGACGATGAAATCGCCTTGTCGCATGCCGCTCTTGCGAAGCAGCCCATTGGGAACGTAGATGTCGTCATCGGTGCCACTGCCTCCGGGTGGTCGCAGAAACCCGTAACCCTTGTCGTGCACATCGAGAATGCCAGCACCGATTGCGATGCCTGTAGCTTCTGAATTTGCCAGGAGAATCTGCAAAGCCAGCTCAGTGCGACGTTGCGGGATATCGACGAGGCCGATGGTCCTTGCTTCCACCATCAACTCAGCGTTGGTCATGGCTCCAAGGTTGCCCAGGGTGTCTGGACTCAATCGTTCTTGCTGACGTGGGACGGGGTTCGGGGCAATTGCAACTTGCCTCCGTTGTCCGTTCTGATCAACTGGAATCGACGTATCAATAGGGGTACGTGTCATTAAGCACCTTCGCGTTAGGACTTAGCGAATAACTAAAGTGAGGGATCGCTTCTCTGCGATTAATCTCCGAGTGGAGCGGCTGCCTGCCCGCCAATCTTCCCCATCTGCCGTTTGTTCACACCACACCGCGCATGGCAATCCGCGTTCTGCGAGAAAGTTTATATGAATCAACGATAGCGAGTCAAATCATGCAGATGGCGCGAGATGGAAAGCCCTGTTGATTGTGCCCACGTCGCGTCGGCGTCAACTTCCGACGGACACCGCGCTCGCGAAAAGTTGGTGCTGCGTGCCGTCGGGTCGGAACTGACGCGCGTAACGCACGAAGAGATCGAACAACGGATGCGGCTGTTCAGGACGAGACCTGAACTCCGGATGGAACTGACTGCCCAACATGAACGGGTGATCAGAGATCTCGGCAATTTCGACCAACGACAACTCCAGATTCATCCCGCTGCTCAGGAGCCCTAGACCCTCCAAACGATCCCGATACGCGTTGTTGTACTCGAACCGATGGCGATGGCGCTCGTTGATCTTGAAGGTACCGTTGTGCTTCTCGCTGCCGTTCTTAGCCATCGCGTAAGCCTCGTAGGCTCTGGTGCCCGGTGTGAGAACGCAGGAATACGCACCGAGTCGCATCGTCCCGCCGATCTCGGTAACCTTCTTCTGTTCCTCCATCAGCGCGATCACCGGTTCCGACGCTGCCGCATCGAACTCCGTCGAATCCGCTTCTTCGATACCCGCGACGTGGCGGGCGAATTCGATGATCATCATCTGCAAGCCCAGGCACAGGCCCAGATACGGTATCTCCCGTTCACGAGCGTACTGCGCGGTCTGGATCATGCCCTCGGTCCCGCGCTTATCGAAACCGCCCGGAACCACAATGCCCTGCGCCTTCGAGAGATAGCGATCTGCGCCATTCTCCTCGATCAGCTCCGACGGCGTCCATTCGAGATCGATGCGGATACCTTGGTTCAACTCCGCGTGGCGCAATGCTTCAACTACCGAGAGGTAAGAGTCTTGGAGGCTCGTGTATTTGCCCACGATCGCGATGGAAACTCGCTCCATGTCGCTGTCGTAGACAAACGAACCTTCGCCGTCGTTTGCCAAGTTCGGCTTATCCGCCAACGCCTTCCACACGGGTGGCACCACCGGATCCCGCCGCTCGAATCCGAGGCGATCCATGATCACCTCTGCCAATCCCTGTTTTTCCAACCAACCAGGAACCGCGTAGACATTGCCCAGAGTTGGGAGATAGATGATGGCGTCACGCGGCACCCCGCAGTGAAGACTGATCTTGTCCTTCAGGCTCTCCGCCTCTTCCTCCGAATCCGTCGGATCATTCAGACGACAGAGAATCGCATCCGGTTGGATTCCCAACGCTCGGAGCGCACGGACACTGTGCTGCGTCGGCTTCGTCTTCAACTCGTTTGTCGGTTTCAGCAAAGGAACCAACGTGAGGTGGATTGAAAACGAGTTTTGGCGTCCCTCCATGTCTCGCATCCAACGCACCGCCTCGATAAACGCCTCCGCCTCCATGTCACCGACCGTGCCGCCGACCTCAACGATCACCACATCCGCGTCCTCGCTCTCCCCCAACTTCTTGATCCGCCGAGCAACCGCGCTCACAAGATGCGGCACCACCTGCACCGTCTCGCCCAAAAACTCCGAACCCATACGTTCCTTGTCCAACAGCTCGTTGTAGATTTGCCCCGCGGTCACGTTCGACAGGATCGTGAAGTCCTGGTTCAAAAAGCGTTCGTAGTGCCCCAGGTCCAGATCCGTTTCGCTACCATCCATGGTTACGAAGACCTCGCCGTGTTCGAGAGGCGACATCGTGCCGGGGTCAACGTTCAGATAGGGATCGAGCTTGAGGATGGTGACCCGCAACCCTCGATTCTTGAGCATTCGCCCGATAGATGCGCAGGCGATGCCCTTACCCAAAGAGCTGGTCACGCCGCCCGTGACGAAGATGTATCGACGGCGCTTACTCACCGTCGGGAGAGACGAGCGTTGTTAAGGAGGTTCGGCACATGAAAAGTGTATCCAACATTCGACTATTTCGTGAGCGTCCCAACCCGAAACCGCACAGATTCGCCCACATATAGAATCTTCGTTTGTGACACCAACCCGAACACAAGCGCTATGAACTCACCATTGCTGACGGAAGACGACGTCCGACACATTGCACGCTTAGCGGCTCTCCGCATCGATGACGATGAAGTCGAGACGATGCGAAGCCAACTGTCAGATATCCTCGCCCACTTCCAGACGCTGGCAGAACTCGACACCGAGGGAGTGCCGCCGACCGGCCACACTACCGACGCGCACTCTGTGATGCGTGACGACGAAGAGATGCCGGCCCTCGATCGCGAGCAAACCCTCGCTAATGCACCGTTCGTAGATGGCGAATTCGTCCGTGTCAGACCAGTAATGGAATGACCCTTTACCCGCTGACGCTTGCTGCCACCAGAATGCGTTTCCCACGATGACAGAACCCAGCCCCGAGACCCACGCGTCGGCGCGCGAGATGCGCGCCAAGTATGAAACCGGCGAGACGACCGTCCGCGAAACCGCACTTGCACACCTGCAACGCATCAAGGAAGTCGACAAACACACACACGCCTTCCTTACGGTCCTGGACGAAGATCACATCGTCGCCCAAGCAGACGCCGCAGACGAGATGCTCCAAACCGGGGAAGCCTCAGCCCTAACCGGCATCCCATTCCTCATCAAGGACAACATCTCCACAAACGGCATCCGCACCACCGCAGCTTCCAAAATCTTGGACGGATACGTCCCGCCATTCGATGCCACTGTCGTCTCGCGACTCAAAGATGCCGGAGCAATCATCCTCGGCAAAGGCAACCTCGACGAATTCGCCATGGGGTCGTCGAACGAAAACTCCGCATTCGGCCCGGTCATCAACCCTTGGGGCAATAACCGCGTGCCCGGCGGTTCCAGCGGAGGAGCGGCGGCGGCAGTCGCGGCGGGTGAAACCGCAATTGCTCTCGGATCGGACACTGGGGGCAGCATCCGACAACCAGCATCGCTCTGTGGCGTCGTCGGATTCAAACCGACATACGGCACCGTGAGTAGATACGGACTCATCGCATTCGGCTCATCGCTCGACCAAATCGGACCCATCGCAAGAACCGTCGCCGACTGCGCGGACACCGCAAACACAATCTCCGGGCGCGACCACCTGGACTCGACGTCACTAGATCTCGACTTAGATTTCACGGAATACCTGGATCGCGACATCGATGGAAAGCGCATCGGCGTTCCCCGGGAATACCTAGTCGAAGGCATCGAGCCCGGCGTGCGCTCCGCATTCGATGCATCGATAGCCGTCCTCGAAGGATTGGGCGCAATCGTCGAAGAAACCAACCTTCCGCTCACCGATCACGCGCTCGCCGTCTACTACATCATTGCTCCTTCCGAAGCGTCCGCCAACCTCGCCCGTTTCGATGGCGTCAAGTACGGAATGTCGATTGAAGGTGAACCAAACGCTCGCGAATCTATCGAAGCAACAAGAGGCAGCGGATTTGGCCCAGAAGTGAAACGGCGCATACTCATCGGAACGTATGCACTCTCAGCCGGGTACTACGACGCCTACTACAAGAAAGCGCAGCAAGTCAGGACTCTCATCCGGCGAGAGTTCCAAGACGCCTTCCAAAAGTTCGATGCTCTAGTCATGCCGACATCACCGACCGTAGCCTTCGAGCTCGGTGAAAAAACGCAGGACCCGTTCCAGATGTATCTCAGCGACGTCTGCACCATACCGGTCAACATCGCTGGGCTTCCCGGAATATCGGTTCCCTGCGGCCTATCCGAAGGTCTGCCAGTCGGATTGCAGGTAGTCGCGCCTCAACTGGGCGACCGCACCGCGCTGCAGATCGCGCACGCCTACGAGCAATCGGCCAATTGGAAGCTGACACCACCAGAACTATGAAAAACCTCACCGCCCTAAAACCTTCGTTCGTCAACCTGATCGTGGCGATTTCGATCGTTGCGCTCGCTGCGGTCTTCGCCTGCACGTCCGAATCCGAAGAAGATACGGCGACACTGGAGCCCGAGGTGGGCGTCAGTACCGCAGAATTGGATTGCCCCGATCTCGAGGTAAACCCGGACACCATAGGAGACGCTCCTCTCGGTCCACCACCCGCACTACCGAACATTTTCACGGGAACCGCGTACGTAAACGGTGAACCAGTACCTGAAGGTGAGCAACTTTACGTGAAACTCGTCACATCCCGTTCACGCTCCGTCGATATCTTGGAAGGCGGGAAATTCATCAACATCATTCACGGTCCTGTCAGCGAACTTGATCAAGGCATCGAGTTCCAGTTCTGCTTGGGCGACCCCGAAGGCATTGCTGTCAAGTCAATCGAAACATTCGAGTTCGATGGAAACGAACCATTCAAGGAATCCGACGTCGAACTCAATTTCCCGATGCTTCCCAGCGAGTTGAACGCACAGTAATGCTCCTTGAACTCGACGGCCTCGCCCCACAAGTAGACGAGACCGCATTCGTCAGCACTCAAGCTACGTTAATCGGAGACGTGCGCGTCGGACCTCGATCAAGCGTCTGGCCCGGAGCGGTAATCCGAGCCGACAGCGGAACCATCACTATCGGTTCCGGGTCCAATGTCCAAGACAACTCCGTCATCCACGCCGATGACGATGCAACAATCGGCGATGGTGTGACGATAGGCCACGGCGTCGTGTGCCACGGCAAGACGATTGGCGACGGCTGCCTGCTCGGCAACGGATCAGTGCTCAACGACGGCGTCGTTGTGGGAAATGGGTGCCTAGTTGCGGCGGGCTCCGTGATCCCCGAAAACGCCAAGTTCGATGAAAACCAATTGATCCGCGGCGTTCCCGGCAAGGCCATCGGCCGGCTTCGGGCTAGACATCAGGATCTCCAGAAACGCGCCGCACTCAGTTACGTTAACCGCATCGAACGTTACAAGCGGTCTTCGACTGAAGACAACCAACTTTAGCTGTCCCGGAGCTACATTCGCTCGGGCGCGTTCATCCCCATGATGTTGAGCGTGCCCTCAAGCACGATGCGCGCCGCGTCAACCAACAACAACCTAGCCTTGGTCAACTCCGCATCCGCCGGTTCGCTCGAGATCACGCGACAGGCCTCGTAGAAGCGCTGCAACTCACGCGCCACCTCGTATGCGAAGCGCGGCATGTGATGTGGCTCCAACATTTCCGCCGATCTAGCAATTACATCGGGCAACTCGTTCAACCGACGCATCAGCGCGAACTCGCGTTCCTCGGTCAACAGACCAACGTCACCATCCTCAAATTCGATACCGCGCTCCTTCGCGGCGCGCAACACCGCGCACAGCCGCGCATGCGCGTACTGCACATAAAAGACCGGATTCTCCGATGTCTCCGCTTTCGCCAACTCAAGATCGAACTCCATGTGCGTGCCCGGAGTGCGCTCCAAGAAGATGTAGTGGCACGCGTCGGCACCAACCGCTTCCAACAACTCATCTGCACCAATGAAATTGTCGTTACGCTTGCTGAACCTGACCGTCTCGGCGCCCTCTTTGAAGTTCACGATCTGGTTGATGATGATCGTCAGAATGTCAGGATCGACCCCCAGCGAATCGACCACCGCCTTCATTCTCGCAATATGTCCGTGGTGGTCTGCACCCCAAACGTTGATCACGCGATCGAAACCACGCTTCACGAACTTGTTGTAGTGGTACGCGATATCCGTCCCGAAATACGAAGGACCGCGCTCCAAGGAACGAATGATCACGCTATCGCTCTCGAGCCCCACCTTGGTGCCCAAGAACCACAACGCTCCCTCGCGCTCCGAGATGAACCCGCGTTCCCTCAGCAGTTCCAGCGATTCGTTGAAATCATCGCCATCTATCAAAGATCTCTCGCTGAACCACTCGTCATACTCAATTCCCATCATTGCCAGCGTGCCGTGAATGTTTGCCAACGTGCGATCCAAGGCCGTTTTGCCGATAACGCCAATCGCGTCACCCTTGTCCATCTCAACCACCGAATCGCCAAACTCGGCGTACAACTCGGCACCGAGGTCTACAACAAATTCGCCCGGATACGACTCCGCGCCCAATTCAGCATCTTTCCCGGCGGCCTGCATGAAACGAACGTATGCCGATTCCATGAAGATGCGCATCTGGTTGCCAGCGTCGTTAACGTAGTACTCGCGCTGGACATCGAAGCCCGCGGCATCCAAGATGTTGGCGATGCCGTTGCCGATTACCGCGCCCCGTACATGCCCGATATGCAACGGCCCGGTAGGGTTCACACTCACGAACTCGACCTGGACCTTCTGACCCGCACCGATGTCGGAATGCGCGAACTCCACACCTTTCTCGCGGATCACATTGACCTGCGATCGCAGCCATTCGTCATCCAGACGGAAGTTAATGAATCCAGGTCCCGCGATGCTCACATCGCAAACCATCGACGACTTCTCAACCGATTCCGCGATCTTGATCGCTATATCGCGCGGCGCCATTCGCATGCTCGATGCCAGCGCCAGCGCAATGCTCGTGCTGTAGTCGCCGTGCTCTGCAATCTTCGGCCGCTCCACCGTCGGAGTAACTTCGCCAATCTCTGGCAACGCGTCTGCTGCAATGGCTGAATCTAGAGCCGAAACAACCATCCCTGCAATCTGTTTTTGGGGGTGCATACTATCCCAATCTGGAACCCTTGCGCGCAAGCCGAAAATCTCGACTGCACATGTATCCTGCTAACACACCAACTTCCGTACATATATAAGGATAGAAAACGTGATCGGCTGGCTCACGTCAATCGATGCGAACTCGTATCATGTCCAAATCAAAACAACGCCCCAACACAAGCCAACGCGCCGAAGACATCGCCAACGCCGGTGGCCGCGTCGGGATTCCGATCTCTAAAGATCACGCGCAACTTGCGGCGACGTGGGGCGACTCGCTCTATCTGGCCTTCGACGTCGTACGCGCCATCGATTATCAAGCCCACGAACCCTCCAACGTGTTCAATCCCGTCGTCCCAAGCGTCGATCCCAGCGAAAGGACTGACCGATGAGCAACAAACGCGAAGAGTTGGCATTCGATTCGATCCACGAGCTAGCTCCGAAAATAAAAGATGGGTCAGTTTCACCCGTCGATATCACCGAGATCGCGCTGGAACGCACCGCGGCTCTCAACCCCAAGCTAAACGCCTTTCTCGACATCTGGCAAGATGAAGCTCTCGCAGCCGCTACCAAAGCCGAAAGAGAAATCGCGGATGGTCGCTACTTGGGCCCGATGCACGGTATCCCGATCGGTCTGAAAGACCTCGTCGATGTCGCTGGCAAAGTCACCACCGGCGGCTCGAAAGTCCTCCAATCCAACATCGCCGCGCAAGATGCAACCGTCACAGACCGTTTGAACCGCGCCGGCGCAATCTCCATCGGCAAGACCAACCTCGTCGAGTTCGCTTTCGGTGCGGCTGGCGTAAATCCCTACACCGGAGATGCCCGTAACCCGTGGGACACCGACAAGATTACCGGCGGATCAAGCAGCGGATCTGGCGCGGGCGTCGCCGCGGGCATGGTCTATGGTGCCCTCGGTTCCGACACCGGCGGAAGCATCCGGATGCCCGCTTCCCTGTGCGGCATCGCAGGGTTGAAACCTACATACGGCCGTGTACCCCGTACTGGCGTCCTCGACCTCTGTTGGAGTTGCGACCACGTGGGACCAATGACCCGTCGAACCGCAGATTGCGCCCACATGCTCAACGCAATCGCCGGGCACGACCCACTCGACATCGCGTCATCTACACGCCCTGTTCCCAACTTCGCGGCAGACCTCGATAAGGGTGTCGACGGATTGCGTATCGGCGTCCCCGAACACTACTTCTTCGACTCCGACATCGTCGATCCAGAAGTTGCCGCCGCCGTCAACACCGCAATCGAGTTACTGGCCAATAACGGTGCCGAGATCGTTTCCGTGCCTATGGATTGGGTGTCGAACGGCAGGTCGATCAATATGATCATCACCTTAGCCGAAGCCACCTCGGTCCACGAAAAACTGCTCGCCGAACACGCAGACGACTACACCCCGGCAGTTCGGAGCCGCATCCAATCCGCGCTCGCGATGCCCGCCGTCGACTACGTCCGCGCCCAACGCGCTCGCCAAGCCTTCTCCGTCGCAATGGCCGAGGCAACCAAACACGTCGACGTCATCGCTACGCCAACGGTGCCGGTCCGCACCCACACCATCGCCGAATGCACACCCGCGCCCGGCGAAGCCATCGCCGAAAAAGGCGCCGAGATTCCGCTCTTTACATCCATATTCGACGTCACCGGTGAGCCATCGCTCTCCGTAATGTGCGGATTCGATTCCTCCAACATGCCCATCGGACTGATGATCACCGGCCACGCATTCGACGAATCCACCGTCCTCCGAACAGGCCACGCCTACGAAGAACTCGCCGGTTGGCACAAACACAGACCCCCAATCGCCTAACTTGTAGGGGCAGGTTTCAAACCTGCCCTTCGGCTCTGTGCCACTGTACTTATGAATAATTCTCCTCCTCACGAAGAAGTAACTTCTCCCACCTCCACGTGTCCCCTCTCCCGCTAGTCGGGAGAGGGCTAGGGTGAGGGCACTCCCATGCACACCGAAAACCAATCCGCGAATCACAAAAAACGCCCGCGACACGACCGATACGTGGATCGACCATCAATGCGCGCCGAACGCGGCTTCGCTTGCATCGGACTCGACCGACCGACCGACCCTGTAAACGTCGGCCACGCGCTCCGCGCCGCGTTCTGCTTCGACGCTAGATTGGTGATCATCGGCGGCGAAACACCAAGTATCCGGCTTTCGAAACTGACCACCGATCCGATGCGATCCTTCCGACACATCCCGGTCATCAAGTCCAAAAATCTGCTCGATGCAGTCCCAGAAAGCACCACCGTTGTCGGCATCGAACTCTGCGACGACGCGTCAACTCTTATGGACTTCAAACACCCCGAACGCGCCTGCTACGTCTTCGGTCCCGAAAACGGAGTACTCTCCGACGAAATCCTCGACCAATGCGCACACAAGGTCATGATCCCGACGATGGCATCCCTAAACCTCGGCATGACCGTCAACATCGCCATGTACGACCGACTAGCCAAAGCGTGGCCAAAGCGGCTGTCCAGGCGCGAATCTATCGACCCGTCAACTGCGGGCGTTGAAATTTTCGGGCCCGACGCGTGAATCTCCGGACTCCGCCGCGACGCTCCCGCATGCAGGGCGTCCGATACTACTACGGCTGGTACATGCTCGCCGGCGCATCCCTGATGAATGCCTTCGGCGGCACCATCGTCTGGCAAGGATTCGCCGTCTTCTTCATCCCCGTATCCGAATCGCTCGGGATCACGTATTGGCAGACCTCGCTCGCGTTCGCGCTCGCACGGGCCGAAAACGGAGTCCTCGGACCCATCACCGGATGGGCACTCGACAGATTCGGTTACATGCCCCTCATCTTGGGCGGCACCATCATCACCGGCGTCGGCTACATAATCCTGTCGCAGGCGGAGACATATATCGCATTCATGCTCATATATCTCTTCGTCATCTCCATCGGATCATCGACGTCATTCATGCAGGCCACCACCGCCGCTCTCAACACTTGGTTCATTCGCTATCGCGGACTTGTCATGTCCATCAACAGCGCCGCTTTTCGGGCTGGCGGCGCAATCATGATTCCGCTAATATCCGTTGGCGTCTTAAACCTCGGTTGGCAGACAACCTCTTGGATCATCGGTGCCGCACTGATCGTCTTCATTGCGCCACTAGCTTTCCTATTCCGGCGATCGCCCGAAAGCATGGGCCTCAACCCTGATGGTGGCGTTTCCCTGTTTCACATGCGGCGCCGACTTCGCAGAAACAAAAGAGCCCAGAACCAGTCATCAGCGGCTGAGCAAGCCGACGATGCTCAAACGTCCGGCTCAAATGCGAACGCAGAAGGAGATTTCACCACCAAGCAGGCGTTGAAAACCCCGTCGTTCTGGATATTGGTGTTGGCGACCACATTGCGAATGTCGGTCCACGGAACCATCTTCCTCCACTTCATACCCATCCTCGTATGGCGCGGCGAAACACAACAGACATCCGCAAACCTCGTCGGCCTTATTTCCCTATCCGCAGTACCCGTAATCTTGTTCACGGGATACATCAGCGACCGCGTTGGGCGACCACTTCTACTCACAATCCTCTACAGCGCGTCCGCCGTCAGCTTGCTGTTAATGACTCTGGTGGAAGGCACCTGGCCCATCTTCATGGCAATGCTGCTCTTCACCGGCTCCGAAGCCGGCAGCTCGCTCAACTGGGCCATCGTCGGCGACCTCTTCGGACGCGCCCGATACGCCACCATCCGCGGCATGATGGCACCCATCTACAACCTATCCCTCATCATCGCCCCCGTCGCCGCCGGCTACACCTTCGACCAACTCGGCACCTACCAACCCGTCCTAATCGCCGGCACCGTCCTCATGTTCATCGCGGCGCTAGTGTTCTTAGTTTTGCAACCAGCAGTTCGAAAGGCGCGCCGACTCGGGTAAGCCCAAGTTCACTGCCCACGGGCGTCATCCAAGCGAAATAATCGACGCAATATCGCGGACGCGTTGGTGCGGGGTCTTCCCAAAAAGAATGGTCGGGGCAACAGGATTTGAACCTGTGACCTCTTGACCCCCAGTCAAGTGCGCTACCAAGCTACGCCATGCCCCGACTCTGTATCCCAGAGTCTATCAAAACGCACTTCCCCATCCTCCCCCGTCATTACCGCAAGCCAACGTCATTCCCGCGGGTTAGCCCGTCATTCCCGCGCACGCGGGAACCCAGAGAAAAACAAATCACACCGTTTACCCTCCCCTTCGCAAAGCGAAGGGGAGGCGGAGCGAAGCGAACGCAGGGGATGCACGGGGCGGAGACATCCCCGTTCCCCAACCTGTACCGTCATTCCCGCAAGCTATCCGTCATTCCCGCGCACGCGGGAACCCAGAGAAAAACAAATCACGCCCTTTACCCTCCTCTTCGCGCAGCGAAGGGGACGCGGAGCGCAGCGAACGCAGGGGATGCCCGGGGCAGACGGGATGCAGGGTTGCCCCCGTTTACGGGGGAAATGTCCGAAGGACAAAGGGGGCATGCCCGCGAAGCACCCCTGCGATATCCTACGAATTACAACACCCACCGCCATGATCCCCCTAATCGCAAACCACGCCGACCAACTCGCCGAAATCTGCCGACGCCACCACGTCAAACGGCTAGAAGTCTTCGGCTCCGCAGCCGTCGGCGACTTCAACCCCGACACCAGCGACATCGACTTTCTGGTCGAAATTCAACTTTTGCCGCCCGGCAAACACGCCGACGCATACTTCGGCCTCCTCAACGACCTCCAATCAATCTTCGGACGCTCAATCGATCTTGTCGAAGACAAAGCAATCGAAAACCCATACTTCCGCGCATCCGTCGACGAAACCCGCCAACCTGTCTATGGACACTGAAATCAAAACATACCTCGCAGACATCCAACAAGCCGCCGAACGCATCATCGAAGTTACTCTCGACAAGTCGTTCGAAGAATTCGAGGGCGACTGGGTGACCCGAGCCGCAGTTGAACGTCAATTCCTGATCATCGGCGAGGCAACCAACATCATCGCCGCCAAAGACGAAGCCATCGCCGCACTGTTGGGCAACCACCCACAAATCATCGGCTTTCGAAACATCCTCGCACACCGATACCGAGACATCCTAGACCGAACTGTCTGGGGAATCATCGAAAACAATCTCCCAGACCTGCTCCGACAAGTCACCAACCTCCTCAAACAGCCTTAAACACCCTCCCCTTCGCAATTCGAAGCGAACGCAGGGGATGTCCGTGACGGTGCGAAGCGACCGTCAATCCGGCGAAAGCCAGCGCTTCAGCGGGCGGAACGTCCATCCAGAGGGGAAGGGCAACGGGGAAACTCCCGCGAACTGACCCAGAATCCATCATAGGCGAGGTTACGCAACCGCCCCTTTCGCTCTGCGAAAGGGGCGCGAGCGAGCGCAGCGATGCGAGCGGGGTATGCCCGGGGCGGCTGGGGGCGGTCCGGCGCAGCAACGCACCACCTCCGCCACCAAACAATAACCAACCCCTCGCACCCCTGTACCATCCACCCCATGCCACACACAAAACCCCAACTAAAACACTTCGCGCGCCAAATGCGAAACGACCCCACCGACGCCGAGCACACCCTCTGGCAACACCTCCGAACCAGAAAACTAGACGGCCACCGCTTCGTCCGACAATACGTCATCGAAAACGCAATCGTAGACTTCGCCTGCCCCAGCCACAAACTAGCAATCGAACTAGACGGCGGCCAACACGACCAACGAAGAACCCAAGACCAACTCCGCACCCAACGCCTAAACCAACACGGCTACCGAGTCATCCGCATCTGGAACAACGAAGTCATCAACAACATCGAAGGCGTCCTACAAACCATCCAACAAGCCCTAAACGAAACCAACGAACACTGATGTGAGCACGCCTGCCCCTTTCGCTCTGCGAAAGGGGCGCGAGCAAGCGAAGCGATGCGAGCGGGGTATGCCCGGGGGAGCAAATCCCCTCTCCCTCGATGGGAGAGGGCTAGGGTGAGGGTGACAGGGCGGATGGGCCGCCGGGAGGCCGCTCGCAGCCGTCGACAGCTTCCCTCACCCCCTCCGCAGTCGAACGCCAATTCGAAATCATCGACGAAGCGCCAGCGGCCGTCATTCTCGCGAAAGCCAGCGCTTCAGCGGACGGAACGTCCATCCAGAGGGGAAGGGCAACGGGAAACTCCCGCGAACTGGCCCAGAAGCCATCATAGGCGAGGTTACGCAAATGCCCCTTTCGCAGAGCGAAAGGGGCGCGAGCAAGCGAAGCGACGCGAGCGGGGTATGCACGGGGTGGGGCCGGGAGGTCGCTCGCAGCCGTCGACAGCTTCCCTTAACCCATCCGCAATCGAACGCCAATTCGAAATCATCGGCGAAGCGCCAGCCGTCCGTCATTCCGGCGAAAGCCGGAATCCAGAGGGGCCAACGGGAGGCTCAACCCCACAACCGGCTCCCGGATCATCGACTTCCGCAACCACGGAATCCGCGAATACGACAACATCACCACCCGCACCGTCTGGGAAATCATCCAAAACAACCTCTCCACTCTACTAACCGAAATCAACACCCTCTAGAACAGCCCCAACATCCTGATCTACACTCCTTTTTGTTTTCCGAACATCGCGTCAGGTATCATTGATATAACGAATACCGCACTCGTCTAATATCAAGAGGTGCATATGGCTAACTACAATCACTCACAATTGTGGAGGCGTCTCCAAGAACTCAACGTGCCACCCGTCGACGCTGACGACTTCGATAAATGGTTGCGAGCCGATCAGTTCGTTGATCTGCTCTACGACAATTTGGGCACCGACGAGATCATCGTGCACGCGTTTCACTCACATACGTTCATTCATGGTGTGATCATCGATGAAAATAGTCTTGCCGAACTTGACAGCGAGTCCCTGCTTCATTGGCGCACAAATCACGATTCACCGCGAGCAACGTATTCTTATGATCCAAACGACCTCTTCATCATCGAACGAGATACCATTTGGTCCTCACTTCCTAACTCACATACTCCTCCGCTTGTTTACCTGAGGTCATTCGACGGATCCAAACGAGACGACGCCACTTACCCCGAAGTCTTACAAGAATTCATTCATGTTAACGAAGGTCATTGGCTAGATTCCGAAAGCGCTTTCTGCAAATACGACGAGTCAGGCGATCTCGAACACGTCGCAACCGTCTCAACCGAATCCAACGGCAATTCGTATCAAGGATTCGTCACAGTTGCCCGAGAACCGCTCGAGCAATATCTTACCGCCACGCGTTCAGCGTTAGTGTTGATATTCGATTTCATTCTGCTTCGTCGCGGCGATTTCGATCGATGGCCCGACGAACCAGAGAAAACAAAATACTTGGAAGGTGGCATAGCATTCCGTCAGAAGATCGATCCGGCAAAAGCTTCATACACTAGGGGGGTCCAAATCCTAAAACCATCACGAGACAAGAACGAAATCGTGAAAGGCCTTATGAATCAATTCCGACGCAATACTTCAGGACCATACGTAGAGTTCACAATCAATGACTGGCGTAATGGCACAATTACTACTGTCTCAACCGACCCAACTAGCTCAACGAATTATTTCCAAGCCGCGGAAAATTCGTTACCCTATGAAACCTCCCCTGCGTTCTTTAACCCTGAAGTGCTTGCCAAATACAAGGCCGATCGAGAAAAATACACCGTCGATGATACTGGCATAAGGTGCCGCAACGCATGGTCTTTAAAGGAGTACGACTTAAATGATGCTGGACAGGTTCACGTATATATTTGCGATCTGCGCGACTTGCCCTATTCAGAGCAGGTATATTGGAAAAGTTTCAATGAACCACCAAAGGCTGGCCTTTCGCAACGCGTCATTGATCGCGATTTCAAAGCATTAATCGCTGATGAACCCAGACCTTTGATCCGCATCCGAGACATCATTGCGCGTTGGGATCGATCAGATCCGGATTGGTGGACGAACCGCGGTGGTCAACTTCTGACAAGTACTAATGCGCCAATTTCTGCGAGCCGCGCAGAATGGGGACAAGAATTCATGAATCTCGCTCAGTTGGTTGTCGAAGGGTTCAAAACCAAAGCGATTCGTCCGCTATTGGACGCGCAAGATATCAATTTCGAAACCGAGGAACGCAGCATCTCACTGATCGAGAAATTGCTTCGAGCCAACGACGAACTTGAGGAAAATCAAAGACTTTCGGGTTTGAGGACAGTTCAAAAGATCCGCTCGAAGGTTCAAGGACACGCCGGCGGCAGCGAAGCAGAGGACCTATCCAACAGTGCTTTGAAAGATCACGGGTCATACCTTGCACATTACGAACACGTTTGCGATGTAGTTGCCGAAGAGTTACTGCTTATTGAGGTCGCGTTGACATGATGTCGGTCCATCGTTGTTGATATCTTTGTTTATCCAGCGATAACCCGAATGGGTAGCAAGTGAAAGTGGCGGAATTGTGGACGCGGCTGACTAGCAACCAGCTTGCAATCGTCGCGCGGGTTCGAATCCAGTCCCACGCACGCCCTGCAGACGGAGCACGTCACACGGCGCACTCTCGCCCCAACCAACCGCGCCCGCAAATACTCCATCGGACGATCCCCCTTCAACGAGTTGCAGTGCCCACAAAGCAGCTGCAAGTTGTCCAGATGATCAGTCCCGCCCTTCGACCGCGCAATGATGTGGTCCACCGTCAAATGCTGCGGCAAGAAATGCGTCCCACACCCATTGCAGTTCCCGCTCTGAGTGCCGTAAAGCACCACCTTCGACTCGCTCAACGGCGGAGCCGGTTCACGGTCCGTCCGCTTCGGAATATCCGACCGCGCGATAGCCTGAACACCACCCATCAACCCAAGCTCATTCCGAGCCCGTTGCTCAACCAGCTTCACCGCCATTGGCGACAGATCAATCCCGATCCACTGTCTGTCCAACCGCTCCGCCGCGATGCAAGTCGTCGCACACCCGCAGAACGGGTCTGTACCATGCTCGTCGTCATCAGTTTCAGTGTACGCCGTCAACGCCCCTACACCAGATAAGGTGGCAATCCTCAGCGCATCACCCCCAACAACCAACACCAAATCCCAAAAATCCCCCATAAAATCCCACCGATCCCAATTCAGACAACAACCCCCATCACCGCAACACCCCCTCCCACAACAACCGTCCCCTCTCCCGCGAGCCATCTCCCTCCCCTTCCCAGGGGGAGATTAAGAGGGGGTCCCAGGGTGAGGGCAACAGGGCGGCCAAGGGGCGGCTACCACCCAAACAACCACCCCAACATCACCGCAGTACCCCCACCTAAAACAACCCATCCTTTCCATCATTCCCAATCTTTCGCATCCTAGTTCAAACAACGCCCCCAAACCCAATTCACACACACCTGTTTCCCAAAAAATCCCTTAATGCTATTATTCAATACATTCGTACAGTGTTTCATTTTCGAAACCCGATCGATGCTACACAACCGTTGACATCACATACACGTGTGTTGAATCCCCTGGCACACGACAATCAAGGCGAACATGCCAGGAAAACACCCCTACAAACGACGTATCCCGCGAAACCAACGCAAACCCCGGCACAGAAGCACGTCCAGCCAAAACCCCTACGACTTCGTTCCCAAACAACCCAACTCCGTCATTCCCGCGGACGCGGGAACCAAGCCCAAGAACCCTAACCGTTCTGTCGCCGCACGCAAGCCCGTCCCGCCAAAAGACGACCAGCTCCACAACCAACGCCTATTCCGAGCGAACCCAAACAAATTCGCCAAGCACGTCCTTGGAGTTGAGCCCTGGGGAAAACAGCGCGACATCCTTTCCGCTATCGCACACAACAGAAAAGTCGCTGTCCGATCATGCAACGGAGCCGGTAAAACCTTCACCGCCGCAGTTGCCGTCCTTTGGTGGCTGATGTCTTACGACAACGCCATCGTCATCACCACCGCACCATCCGAGCGCCAGGTCAAAGAACTGCTTTGGCGCGAGATTCGCCAGCTATACATGCCACGCCGAGACACAATCGGCGGAAAGTTGACCCGCACACGGCTCGACTTCGCATCCAACCGATACGCATACGGATTCTCCACCAACACCGAAGACCGGTTCCAAGGATTCCACAGCGGAAACATCCTCGTCATCGTCGACGAAGCATCAGGAGTCGACGAATTCATCTACTACGCAATCTCCGGAATCCTAACCACCCAAAACGCAAAACTATTGTTGATCGGCAACCCGCACGGTTTAGCTGGCACTTTCTACGACGCATTCCACAAGAACCGCAAGGGATACCACACCGTCCATATTTCAGCATTCGATACGCCAGCATTCACTGAAGCAGGCATCACCGCCAACAACATCGCCGACATGGAGTATCCCGACCCCGCCCACGTCATTCCCGCGGACGCGGGAACCCAGAGAAAAGCAAACCACGCCGATCCTATCATTCCCGCCGACAACACCGTCATGCCCGCGGAGAATACCGTCATGCCCGCGGAGAATACCGTCATTCCCGCGGACGCCCACGTCATTCCCGCGGACGCGGGAACCCAGGGAAAAACAAACCACGCCAATTCCCGCATCCCACTTGGCCTATCAACGCCCCTATGGGCACTCAGCACCTTTAACGAATACGGTCCTCAATCTTCCGTCTTCCAGACCCGAGTTCTCGGACAATTCCCCGAAGCCGCAAACGACACCCTCATACCACTCCGCGACGTCGAGGCCGCAGTCAAGCGGCCACACGTCGTACAACCAGACGACAAACCCATCGTCGGTCTCGACATCGCAAGGTTCGGCGACGACAAGACCGTCATCATCGTCCGCCACGGTATGCGAGTCCTACACATCGAAGAACTGCGTAAATCCGATCTCGTAAACACCACCGGTCGAGTCATCACCGTCGCAGACGAGTTCAAAGTCCGACACGTCATGATCGACGAAGTCGGTATCGGTGCCGGTGTCCTTGACACCCTCAAACAAGATAAGAAGTTCATCACCACCGGAATCAACGGCGGATCACGCTCCGACGACCCCAACAAATACGGCAACCTTCGAGCACAAATCTTCGACGGACTACGTCAACGATTCGCAGACGGTCAAATATCCATACCCAACGATCCCGAATTGATCTCGCAGTTGGCGTCCCTCACCTACCGATACAACGCACGAGGGCAGTTGCTATTGGAATCCAAAGAAATCATCAAAGGTCACGGCAGACAAAGTCCCGATAAAGCAGACGCACTCGCCTACGCCTTCGCCGAACACCGCGCCACCAAACGCGAATGGGGAATCATCACCTACACGCCCAAAACCCTCGCAAGACTCCGCAGAGCACAACGTCGCGACCCCAGATGGCGCGACTAACCCCACCCCACCCCCACTCGCCCCACCCCATTCCCCCGGACCCCACGTCATTCCCGCGGACGCGGGAATCCAGCGAAAAACAAAGCACGCCATTTACCCCCCTTCGCAAAGCGAAGGGGGACGCGAGCGCAGCGAGCAGGGGGATGCCCGACATTCACCGCAACATCCCCTCCCACAACAACACGTCCCCTCTCCCTTCGCCAACCCGTAGGGGCGGTTCGCGAACCGCCCCTACCACCCCCCAACCCACCCCCGTCGCAGAAGTCCCCCAACAACCAACAACGTGTCCCCTCTCCCGCGAGCCATTCCCCTCCCCCCTCCCAGGGGGAGATTAAGAGGGGGTCCCAGGGTGAGGGCAACCGGGCGGCCATGGGGCGCGGGCCACCACCCAAACCACACCCAACACCGACAACGATTGGGACAAAAGGGAGCGGGGCATCATAGCCCATCTGCGAATATCAGCGTAATCCGCGGTTCAGACACCCTCCCCCCATTCACCGCAACACCCCCTCCCACAACAACGTGTCCCCTCTCCCGCGAGCCATTCCCCTCCCCCTCCCAGGGGGAGATTAAGAGGGGGTCCCAGGGTGAGGGCAACCGGGCGGCCATGGGGCGCGGGCCACCCCCCAAACCACCACCCCCCCCCCCATTCACCGCAACAACCCCCTCCCACAACACCCCCATCCTTTCCATCCTTACCAATCATTCACATCATAGTTCAAATGTTTCCCAATTTGTACCCCAATTTGAAATCCCCCTTCCCCCAACTCAATATTTGACAAGTACCGTGCACCTGTACTAGTATTTTCCTTGTATACATTTTTGGCCCCGGGTCAACGGATCTGGGCACCACATCAAGCCGGACTTGACGAGAGGAATCAGGACAACGCGTTGACGGCATCTACAGGCAAGAGCAAAACCATCGACACCATCGGTGGTCACGACGGGGGAACTATCCGCCCGGCATTGTTCGCGTCCAGCTCAAAACGTAAGCAACGTCCCCTCACCCCGCCCCGCCCGAAGGCGGGATCCAACGGGTCGTCATACTCTGGTTGCGCGAGAAACGGTGTTCGCAGAATAGACCGGTCGCGGCATAGTGTGCCTATGTCGCAATACGAGCCAAACGACTCCGCCAGAGTCGGTGAGGGCCGGTTGGTACAGCGTGGACGCGTGTTAAGTCAATCCCATTTCGTTGCATGGGAGAGACGACGGCGTGAGTTAGGTTCCAACCTAGTGATTGTCACCACCACCTTAACCAGTGGTGAGGGGCATGTTGTGGATTGTGGCGATTCACAACGCGTGCGGAAGATTTCGGCCGGTGTTCCGGCATCCGTTCCCTTTCGGGGCCAAGTCCTGGCGCTCATTCTCTCGCGAGCCGAGCGCCTTCATTGGACTGCTGGTAGCAGACCAATTCACAACTACGATCTACGAAGCCTCCGTCGCTCAGCGACGGAGGCGCAAATCCAAGATCGTTCACGACAAAAGACCGGGTTAAATACCGTCCCGGGCTTTTCACGCGTCTGTCTCCCTAAGTTGCGGGAGCGTAGAATCGGTGAGGAATGGCTGAGCAACAAAACTACCGAGCGCCTCGCGGCGTCGCCGACATCCTCCCGGACGATCAATCCCTCTGGAACGCGGTCAAGAATACCGCCATCAACACCGCGCGCCAGTTCGGATACCAGCAGATCGATACGCCGATTTTTGAGAATACCGGCCTATTCCGCCGCGGCGTCGGCAACGAGACCGACATCGTCCAGAAAGAAATGTACTCCTTCGACGATCTCGGCGGCGAGTCGCTAACTCTGCGTCCCGAAGGCACCGCGCCCGTCTGCCGCTCGTACATCGAGCACGGAATGCACAATCTGCCGCAACCGGTCCGCCTCTTCTACATCGCTCCCATGTTCCGATACGACCGACCGCAGGCCGGCCGATATCGCCAACACCACCAATTCGGGTGCGAGGCCATCGGCGACCCATCGCCAATCGTCGACGCCGAAATTATCGAGATCGGGCTCCGCTACATCACCGCGCTTGGCTTATCAGACGTCACGGTCCGCATCAACTCGATTGGCGACCCAGATACTCGGACCACCTACGTCGACAACCTCCGAAACCACTACGCCAAATACGCCAACGACCTGCCCAAAGTCGACCGCGACCGCCTCGAACGAGCTCCGCTCCGTCTCCTCGACTCCAAAGAACCCGCAACCCAAAAGCTCAGCGCCGACGCACCGAAATCATTGGACTACCTCTCGGACGAAGCGCAAAACCACTGGGAAAACCTGTTAACCCTGTTGGACGGATTAAAAACCGCCTACACCAACTTCAACTACCGAATCGACCACACTCTTGTCCGTGGCTTGGACTACTACAACCGAACCGTCTTCGAATTCGAACCGTCCGCCGAAGGAAGCCAAACATCACTCTTCGGCGGTGGCCGATACGACCCACTCATCGGCATCCTCGGCGGCAACCCAACACCTGGAGTCGGCTTCGGTTCCGGCATCGAACGCATCATCCTGGAGGTCCAACGCCAAGAATCGCTCAACGTTGAAGAATCACTTTTGAATGCCGTGATGGTCCACGTCGGCGAAACCGCAACCAATCGCGCCGCATCCATCGCCGCCGAGTTACGAACTCTTGGCCTATCAATCTTGGTGGCCCCTGCCGGCAAATCGATGCGTGCACAGATGCGATACGCCAACCGCGCCAATGCAAAATTCGCCATCATTATCGGCAACCGCGAACTCGAGCAAGGCGTCGCCGCCGTCAAACCGTTACAGTCCGACGGTGACCAAGATATGATCACGCTAGACGCCACAACCATCGCCAGTTCCATTGGCAGTTCCACAGGCGCGACCTCGTAATGCCCGAAAACGTAACCGTCGAAGATCGACTCCGAGCCAGCCTTCAAGCCGCGGCCGAGCGACAAACCGAGCTCGAAACGCAGATGTCCCAACCCGACATCGTCTCCGATCGCATCAAGATGCAGCGTCTCGGAAGAGAATACGCACGCATCTCCGCGCTCGTTCGTCTCCGCGACGAGTTCGATGCCGTCCTCGAAGAAATCACCGACGCCCAAACCATCCTCGCCGAAGAGACCGACGACGAGATGCTCGAGATGGCACGCGATATCACTCGCGATCAACAGGCACGGCACGATGAACTAATCGATGAGATACAGGTCGCACTCATTCCGCGCGACGAAACGGACGACGCTGACGCCGTCCTCGAAATCCGAGCCGGCACCGGTGGCGAAGAAGCCGGCCTCTTCGCAAACGAGCTCTACCGCATGTACCAGCGCTTCGCCGAACTTCACGGTTGGAAGACCTCCGTCCTCTCCTTAAACGACACCGGCATTGGCGGCATCAAAGAGGTCGTCTTCGAGATCGAAGGCGAGGGAGCATACCCGCGCCTCAAACACGAAAGCGGCACTCACCGAGTGCAACGCGTCCCGCAAACCGATTCTCAAGGACGAATCCACACCTCTGCCGCAACAGTCGCCGTTCTACCTAAAGCCGAAGACCTCGACGTCGAGATCGACGACAAGGACATCAAGATCGACATCTTTCACGCCGGCGGTCACGGCGGTCAAAACGTCAACAAAGTCGCAACCGCCGTCCGGATCACCCACGAACCGACCGGAATCGTGGCCCAATGTCAGAACGAGCGCTCCCAACTCCAAAACAAGATGCAGGCCATGGACATCCTCCGAGCCCGCCTCTGGGACATGGAGTTGCGCCGCCGCGCATCTGAACAAGCCGCAAATCGAAAAGCACAAGTAGGGTCAGGCGACCGCTCAGAGAAAATCCGCACCTACAACTTCCCGCAATCACGAGTCACCGACCACCGCATCAACTTCACCAGTCACAACCTCCCGAAAATCCTCGATGGAGAGATCGACGAGTTCGTAGACGCTCTGCAGCAGGTCGAGCAGACTCGCAAAATCCAAGCCGCCTCCGCGACATAACTCAGCAATCCCGTTGCCGACAATAGCGGAAGCGATCCGCACAACCACATCCAAACTCCTCAACGCCGGAATCCCCCCCGACGAAGCCCCTATCGAAGCTCGGACAATGCTCCAGCACGCATGCGGCTTAACCCAAGAGCAACTCCTATCCGGTCACGCGGATCAACTCCCGGAACCCGCGGCACAACAGCTTATTCATCTCCTAACCCGCCGCGCCACTCGCGAACCACTCGCCTACATCCTCGGTGAAAGAGAGTTCTATGGTCGAACATTCAGAGTCGACCAGCGTGTACTCATACCGCGACCCGAAACCGAATTGCTCATTGACCTCTGCACCAACTTCGTCGAACAAAACCACATCGTTCAACCCAACATCTGCGACATCGGCACGGGTTCCGGAATCATCGCCATCACGTTAGCCAAGCAACTCCCAAACGCCAACATCACCGCCACCGACATCAGCACCGATGCCCTCGAACTCGCCAAGATCAACGCATCACATCACGAAGTCAACGTCCATTTCACCGTCGAAGATGCGACAGAGCAAAGAACACGCACCAGCTTCGACATCATCGTCTCCAACCCTCCGTACATCCAAACGCATACCCTCGACGACCTCCAACCCGAAATCCGAGATTGGGAGCCACGACAAGCATTAGATGGCGGACCTGACGGTATGAACGTATTGCGTCCCCTGATCCAGTCACTTCCCAAACTGCTCCACGGCGACGGCCCAACCGCCGCATTCATCGAGATCGATCCGCCAGTGGTCGCATCCTGCCTCGAAACCGCTCGCGAATCAGTGCCCGAAGTCGAGATCCAGATCCACCGCGACTACGCCGGGTTGGAGCGCTTCCTAATCGTCCTCCGCAACTGACGCGCCAAAACGTTAAAATTCTCACGAACTACATCGTGCTCGGAACCCCGAGCGAATCAATCGGAGCCCACAGTGTCCGACACGAACACCCTGAATTCTCTCCTGCAACCATCATCCGGATCCGACATCGCCGTCATCGCGCCCGACATTGGATCATGGTCATACGACGAACTCGATACCGAGATCGACCGCCTTGCAGACATCTTGGCTGCAAACGGCGTCAAACCCGGCGTCCCCGTTTCTATCGTCCTCATCAACGGATACGAATTCGTCGCCACCTTCCTTGCCGTAGCCCGCGCCGGCGCCATCGCCGCACCGCTCAATCCCGCGTACACCACCGACGAGTTCACCTTCTTCATGGAAGACGCCGGTGCGCGCGTCGCCATTCTCCCAAACGGCGCCCATCCCGCACGTGAAGCTGCGGCCCATCTCGGCATCAAAACCATCGAAGCCGACCTCAGCTCCTCCAATGGCCACCTCCGAGTAACCCTTTCTGCAAACGGAGTCGAACTCACTTCGAAGAGCGACGCTCTATCCCCGGCCGAGGCCGACATCGCTCTATTCCTTCACACCTCCGGCACGACTAGCCGACCCAAAGGCGTCCCGCTCCGACATCTAAATCTGATGAAGTCCATCGACAACATCAAAAACACCTATGCCCTGACTCCAGACGACACATCGCTGATCGTGATGCCGCTCTTCCATGTCCACGGACTCATCGGAGCGTGCCTGTCAACTCTCAACTCCGGCGGCACCGTCGTAGTCCCTCCAAGATTCTCCGCCAGCTCCTTCTGGAAACAGCAATCAGATTCGGGGTCCACTTGGTACTCCGCGGTACCAACCATCCACCAAATACTCCTGACGCGCGCTGATGAAGACAACGCGCCCCACGAATCTTTCCGCATCATCCGCTCCTGCTCCGCCGCACTCGCTCCCACCGTATTCGACGCCCTCGAAAACCGTTTCGGCGCGCCAGTCCTCGAGGCATACGGTATGACCGAGGCCTCGCACCAGATGTCCAGCAGCCCGTTGCCTCCCGGAGCGCGTTTCCCGGGCACGGTCGGACAAGCGACTGGCGTTGAAGTCGCCATTATGGCTGACGAAAACACCGGCGAGTTGGCGGACAACGGCGAACGCGGCGAAGTCGTCATCAAGGGCGAAAACGTCATGTGGGGTTACCACAACAACGAAGAAGCTAATGCCGACGCGTTCGTAGGCGGATGGTTCCGCACCGGCGATCAAGGCATTCTCGACGCCGGCGGCTACCTCACCCTGACTGGCCGCCTGAAAGAACTCATCAACCGCGGCGGTGAAAAAATCTCTCCGCTCGAAGTTGATGCCGCTCTTTTGGAGCACCCTGCAGTCGCCGAGGCGGTCTGCTTCGCGGCTCCCGACGAGATGTACGGCGAATGTGTCCAGGCCGCAGTAGTCCTTCGCGACGATTGCGAACAAAAGGACATCCAAGATTTCTGCCGCGAGCGTTTAGCCGACTTCAAAGTCCCCGACGTCATCTACTTCGCTGACGAATTGCCGCGCACCGCGACCGGCAAGATCCAACGGCGCCACGTCGCAACCGCATTCATCGAAAACAACTGACGACGATCAACCGACCAGCCAAGACAGGAAGATACTCGCCAACCCCAGGTACATCACGATGCCGCAAATATCGGTCGCAGTCGTCACAATGACCGCCGATGCCATCGCCGGGTCGATGCGAATCAACCGCATGAACATCGGCACCAACACCCCGGCCAACGCCGCTAGTATCAAATTCATCACGAGCGACAACGTGACCAAAACGGTCAACGCCCAGTCGTCTTTCCAGAGGTGAACTATGACGCCGAGAATTCCACCAACCGCCACACTTTGAACTAAAGAAAGGACTAACTCAAACACCAAAAGTCGCCAGACGTTCGACAATGAACGCTCTCCCAGCGCCATCGAACGGACGATGATCGTCACCGTCTGAGTTCCTGCGATTCCGGCCTGTCCCATCACCACTGGCAAGAACGCCGCCAACAACGTCATCGCGTCTAGCGTCGGTTGGAACAAACTCAAAACAAACCCAGCCGACATCACCGTGAAAAGGTTCAACACCAACCACGGCAACCGATTTCGCATCGCCTCACGGACGTCATATCCAGTTGCGATGCTGCCGCCCACACCGAATAGGCGGAACATGTCCTCCGTCGCTTCCTGCTCCGCAATCTCCACCAAACTGTTCGACGTGATCACCCCCTGAAGCTGACGCCGGGTGTTCGTAACCGGTATGCTCGGCAATCGATAGCGTTGCATCAAACGTACCGCGCTTTCCTGGTCCTCCGTCGCCGAGACTGAAATCACGTCCCGGTTCATCACCTCGCTGATCGTCGCATTCGGTGGCGCGAACATTAGCTCCGATAATTCCATCCGGCCCACCAACGTGTCGTGCGCATCGACCGCGAACAACTCCCGCAACATCTCTGGATCCAACTCCATCTGACGCAACACACGCAGCGCGTGACGAACCGTCCAATATTCTCGCAGTTTGCCAAACGACGGCGACATCAATCCGCCGGCATCATCGTCATCGTGGATCAGCAAATCACCGATGATGTTGAGATTCCGCATCCGGACCAGCGTCTGCGCCGCCTCATCCCACGCGATCCGGTGCAACAGATCAGTCGCGACCTCGGGGGATGTCTCGTCTAAAACTGTTGGTCGTCGCGTCTCCGGAATTGCATTGAATACCCGAGACCCTCGATCCACGTCAAGATAGTCCAGCACATCCGCGATCGCCTCATTCGACATGCGATGCAACAGCTGCCGCAGATGATCTTCCGAGAGTTCCGCCACTACCGCCGCCAGATCGGCATGGCGCAATGGGTCCAATCGCTTCATCGCAACCGAAACGCCGCCGACCTCCAATAAGTCGGTTACCTCAGAAAGTACATCCCCTAGTTCCCGAGGTTCTGGAACTGTCATGGCCACGGCGTGAACTCAACCACCTGATTTCGGTTTCCGGCTTGAAAATTCGTCTGTACGCGCGCCAAAGCTGTCTGTACGCTCACCGACATCGACTCGCCCAATATCTTCTTTACCGCTGCTTGAATCGTACCGAATCCACATCGAATCAATCAACACTTCGCACAACGTAAGCGGGGATACCATTGAAAGATAACCACGGCTGAATTATCACCGTGAATCGCAGTGAAAGGCGCTGAATCATGCTTCTAGGTGTTGCCGGCTTCGTAAAAGGCGACTGGCTCAATGTCACTGAAGATCAGGTCAAAATGGTCTCTGATAACGGTTTCGTCTCCGCCCTTCTCACCATCTCCGACCCATCGGCAGAAGACGACCGCGATATAGAGAACATCAAATCGCTCTACACTGCCCACGGCCTCAACATGCCCATGACGCGCGGCGCGTACGGCGGCGGTCTTTGCAGCGCCGACGAAGACCAACGGAAATGGACCGTCAAGTTCCTCGAAGACACAATTCGGCTCTCCGCCAAGATGACCTGCCCCACCACTTATTTCCGTCCCGGAAGCCACAACCCGAATGGTGCGTGGTTGCCTCATCCCGAAAACCGTTCGCAAGCAACCTTTGACAATCTTGTCGCCAGCGCGCAACAGGCCTGTGTGGTCGCCGACTCCGAAGGCATCAAACTCGTCGTCGAAGCAGGCGTTGTGTGCCCCCTCTATACCCCCCAACGTGTACGAGATTTCTTTGACGCGGTCGGCATGCCGGCACTCGGTTTCAACGTCGATCCCGTAAACCTGGTTGGATCACTCGAAATCGCATACGACACGACGTCGCTGATCAACGAATGCATCGACCTCATGGCCGACGAAATCGTCGGTTGCGACGCCAAAGATTTCACCATCGTCGATGCCTTGCTGCCCCATTTCGAGGAAGAAGTCATCGGTGCTCCCAACGCGCTCCTCGACAATGTGACTCTCCTCTCCCGCCTGCAAGAAACCGCACCTGACATCACCGTGACCGTCGAACACTATCCTGACGAACAGATACCCGCCGCGGCCGCGGGAATTCGCAAAGCTGCCCAAATCGCTGGGGTGATTTGGGACTGAAACGCAGCCACGCGCGACTAGAATCGGTAGTAGTCATTTAGGAGTTGAAAATGCCTGCAGACCTAACCGGCAAGAGATGCATTGTAACCGGTGGTGCAACCGGCATCGGCCGCGCCTCCGCCATTCGCCTCGCTCAGCTAGGCGCCGAAGTAGCAATCTTCGACAATAACGAAGACGGCAACAACACCGCAATAGAGATCAACGACAACGGTGGCAACTCCAGATTCTGGAGCTGCGATGTCCGTGATGAAGCAAACGTGTCAGGTACCGTAATCGCCGCCAAGTCGTGGCTCGGCGACATCGATGTCCTTTGTCACTTCGCCGGCGTCCTCCAAGGTGCGTCTATCCCGCTTGAAGGCTTCCCCGAAAAGACTTGGGACACGGTGCTCGACATCAACCTGCGTGGCACCTACCTCGTCGCCAAATACGTCGTCACCGAGATGCTCAAGAAACCCGGCCCCAATCGCGGCACGATCCTCCTAACCGCATCCGGCGCGGGGGTCAAAGGCGGGTCTTCGTCATATGCATACGGCGCCAGCAAAGGCGGAGTCCATGGCTTCACGATGGTCATGCAGCAATACCTCGAAACTCAGGGCATCCGCGTCAACGACTTCGCACCAGGTTCCGTCGAAACGCCACTCAAGATCGCCCAACTCAGGTCCACCGGCGCAATTACCGAACAACCTCAATCTCAAGTCGAACAATCCGTTGCATCGCTTACAAATCCCAATGATGTCGCCGAGATCGTCGCATTCATGGCCAGCGACGAAGCCAACGCTTTGCGTGGGATAGTATTTACCGCCTAACGATTGGCGATACATCTAGCATCTTCTTTCACCGGGATTAAATGGCGGCAATTCAATCAACGCGCGACGTTGCTAAGGCGTTCGCGCCCGGAAACATCTCCGGCCTCTTCAAAATCATCGCCCACGACGATCCCGAGAAGATGCATTCGCTGGGTTGGGGATTCACCGTCCGAGACGGCGTCAACGTCGTACTGACACGTTCCGACGATGCGGCTACCAAGGTCTATTTCAACGGCAAGTCCATTGATTTCCCAACCGTATCCAGCGCCCTTCGCGATGTTGCCAAAATTTCCTTCAATGTCGACATCACCTCGAACTTGCCGTTGAGTAGCGGGTTCGGCCTTAGCGGCGCCGCAACATTCGCCGCTCTCATCGCCGCCAACGACCTGCTTAATCTCGGCAGCTCCAGAGACGACCTCGCCATGATCGCGCACGTTGCAGAGGTCCGAAACCTTACTGGACTTGGCGACGTCTGCTCTCAGTACAACGGCGGCTGTTTGGTAAAAACCAAGGTCGGCCACCCGTTGGCAGCCACCTCCATCGACTTGCCGCCGACACCCGTCCACTGGCGCTACTTCGGAAAGATCCGTACAAGCGAGATACTGGCGGACCACGAAAGACACCAGCTGATAAACGGCGCCGCCGACCAAGCACTGTCCACAATCCAAAAAGCAATCGACAACGGTTCAAGCATCACTTTCGCTCGACTCATCGCCCTCGCATTGAGATTCGCCGAATCCAGCGGCCTGTTGATGGACGACCGCGTGAAAGCCTCGATCTCTCAAGCGCAATCCAACGGTGGCGTTGCCACTATGATCATGCTGGGAAACGCCGTCTTCAGTACCGCTCCCTTCCCCGGAAGCACCGAAACAATGCTGTCCGGTACTGCCGCGCACCTGATTGGCAACTAGTCTTACCGGTTCATCACTTCGATCAACTGATCGTGAGCACGGGGCCATCCAGCCACCACTATTGGTATCTCATCGTTTCGCGACCAGTCGAGTGGTAGACCGACGCCGTCAGTCACCCTCGCACCGAGCATCATCGCCGCGAGCGATCCCGCAGCGACGTGCATCGGTTCGATCCGATAAAACACCACCGCAGCCATCCGACCAGTTACCACGAGCATCAAAGGATACGCAGCCGAAGCGAAACTGTTCGTCTGAAACACACGCGTCACCCAGTCTAGTCCGCCTGAACTCAGCAACGATCGCCAGACATGCTGCCCATCCACCTCCAAACCGACCGTCACCTCACCCAAATCCCGATCCGACTCAGCGACGCTCAGGCTTTCGCCATTCACTTTCACACCTGAACCGAGCTCAGACGTTAACAACGTCCCACCGGTTGGCGTAGCCAGCGCACCGACAACCAACTCGCCGTCAGCGCGCATCGCAATGTTCACACCCCAATGATTCATCCCCGTGCTGAACGGAACCGTTCCGCACAACGGATCAATCAACCACTCGATCTTCCGATCTCCGTCGATCCCACCTCCTCCCAAATCAACATTGCTCTCTTCCGATATGATCACGCCGCCGCAACCAGAATCTCTTAGCACCTGCGCGATCGCCTGATCCGATTCGAGATCCGCCTCAGTCACCAATGCACCAGGTGATTTTTCCCAACTCTCCAGATTCTCTACTCCGGCATTGAATCTAGCCATCAAAACGTCGCTGGCTGCGAGCGCAGCCACACTCGCCGCTTCCATATGTTCACTGTATGCGCTAGGTACCATGCCATCGTCCAGTCAATTTTCTGGTGTGTAGTACCATTCTGAATGAATATCGTCCCTGATTCCAACTGGACGATTAGGAGTAAATCTGCCTCATGTTTGCGACCATCGGACACACTTTCGAACTGATGAAGATGAGTTGGAACGTCCTGATGATGGACCGCGAACTCATCCTCTTCCCAGTCATGTCTGGAATGGGTTTGCTAATCCTCGCGTTCGCAGGTTTGGCGGCCGGCGTTGCCGAAAGCGGTAATCTGGTCTCGTTCGGGGTAATGATCCTCATCGCCTACTTCATCACCACTTTCTTCAACGCCGCGCTCATTTCCGCCGCTCTCGAGAGACTCCGTGGTGGCGACCCGAACGTCATGTCCGGAATTAGCCACGCAACGAAACACATCCATCACATCTTCCTTTGGGCCGTCATCTCCGCAATTGTCGGAACACTTTTCCGGGTGCTCCGATCCCAGACCGACAACTTCTTCGTTCGAATGATCTACAGCATGATCGAAGGCGTTTGGGAATTCATGACCTTCTTCGTGATCCCAGTCATGGTTTCCGAAAATGAAGGCCCCATATCCTCCATCAAACGCTCCGCCAGCATCATCCGAGAGACGTGGGGACGTCAGATCACCGCATCCTTTGGCTTCATGCTCGTTTATATCCTGGCAATCCTAGCCGCCGCCATTCCTGCGATACTGCTCTTCCTGATCGTGCCGGTCGTCGGCATCATCGTCGGTATATTGCTCGTCGGACTCGCATTCGCGACAGTGCAAGCCCTCGAAGGCATCTTCAAAGCAGCTCTTTACGACTACGCTGTCGGAGCACAACCCGAAGGCTTCGATCTCCGCACGCTGCAGACCGCATACCGTCCCGACTACGCCCGGGCCTAAAAAACCATCGCAAAACGGCGGCCAACGTAGTCCGCGGTATCGACACCACACCACTGACATCCGCTCCTCGAACGACCACGTATCCGTATTCGCGCGCCAAAACTCAATTCAGGACATGCTTCAAATACGCCTCCTTCAATCTCGAACCCAGACCATAGCCATCTTGCTGATCGCAGCGGTTGGCATCGTAACTGCAACTCTCGCCTCTCCGGTCTCTGCGCACGAAGGTCGCGACGTCGGGGATTACAACCTCGTCGTCGGTTTTCTGATTGAACCCGCATACGAGGGCCAACTCAACGGCGTTTCCTTAGTCGTGACCCGCGCCGCGAACCACGAAGCGGCGGAAGACGATTCGATGATGGAGACGAAAATGGAGGCGGAAGACCATGACTCGCAGCCACGCAGCAGAACCGCCGATGTTGATGTCCTAACCCACGGTGCCGTGTTCATCTCTCCCGGATTGGGACGCTCGGAAAACTTCGAATTCGAAATCACCGACGAACTTAGCGGCATCGAGATCCCGTACCACGTTCACCCTGGCGACCAAGAAGGAACCATCTCCGTCTCCGCCGAAACGACGGATCACGTCGAAGATCAATCCATCATGATCATGGAAGATCAACTCATGCCCGCCAAACTCGCAGTGAATGTCGGCGACACCGTCGTGTGGTCGAATCACGAATCCCAAAACGCCGTGATCATGAGCGGCCCCTTGTCATCCATGACATCCGGGATGACGTCGATGCTCGATGCCGAGACACCGCATGTAACCGCCGAAGCGATGCCCACGACCGACCGCGTCAGTGGTCTAGGTTCCACGTTGCAGGTCGAATTGACCCACATCTCCACTGATGCGGCACGGACGATGCCGCTGACAGAGGTATTTTCCGACCCGGGTCACTACACCGCCAAGTTTATTCCCACGGCGCCTGGTGACTACCGCATGCGCTTCGTCGGATCTATCGAAGGCAACGCCATTGACGAATCCTTTGACTCAGGACCAGACACCTTCGATACCGTAGTGCCATCCGACGCGATCCAATTCCCGATCGTCTTGGAGAGTAACCGTGAAGTACAAAACGCCGCACAAGGCGCGCTCGACTCCGTTCAGGATCTCGAAACAAATCTCAACACCACGTCTTCGACCGCCTCCGTTGGCATGACCATAGGCATCATCGGCATCATTTTCGGAGTCATCGCCACCGGGTTGAGCGTCTTCGCCATTACCATTGCCACAAGACGCTCTTGAACCTACTTAACCACACCTCGACATCATTCAATGTCGACGTCACCCGCCGCGGGCTTTTCATATGACAACAATCCTGCTCCACGGCGCCGTTGGCATTTGGGACGAGATCGGAACCGTCATCGCCATCGTCTCGTTCGTCGTTCTGATGAGTTTCTTGGCTTGGTCCAGTGGTAAGAAACGCCGAATCGCACAACGCGAAAGACGCCTCCGGCGACTGCGACAGCAAAACGAAAACACCAACGACGGGGAATAACCACCACGTCATGACTACGCGGATGCGATCGATACCGACGATCTCCGTCATAGTCGCGCTGCTCATCTGCTTCTCTACGTTCCTCATTGACCAAACCGTTTCCGCGCACGCCAATCTCCGAGAATCCTCACCTCAACCATCCGAAGAGCTAGATTCAGCACCCGAGCGCGTCATCATCTGGTTCACTGAACCTATCGAACCTGCGTTCAGCAACATCATGGTTATCGCTGCCGACGGTACGAACGTATCCGCTGGCGAACCAGTATTCGACCCTACGGAGCCCACCGCAATGTGGGTCCCGCTTGCAAACCTCGAAAATGGCACCTACACCGTCGTTTGGCGAAATGTCTCGTCCGTCGACGGCCACAAAGTAACCGGATCGTTCCTCTTTGCCGTCGGCGAACCGCTCGGCTCCACCACACCTGCCAACGTCGAGGAGCAACCATTACTTCAGTCGCCCGCCGATCCGATCATCCGGTGGATCATCTACATCGGCATCGCAGTATTCGTCGGCGGCCTATTCTTCGAACTCGTCATCGCTACCCGCATCGCCCGTGCCGGAGACCGGTATCACAACCTCTCGTTCGCACAACGCAGCAGCAGACGGTTTGCCACCGTAGCTCTCGGCGCTATCGTCATCGTCATCCTCGCCCAATCCGCTCAACTCCTACTCCAAACCGCCATCGCCTACGATGTTGCCGTGTTCGCGATCAATCCGACGCAGATTATCGACGTCGTAACTCAGAGTGATTGGGGCCGATTCTGGTCATGGCGCTTAACCGCCGCCGTCCTGGCCGCCTTGGCCCTCTTCGTTGCTTACCACTCCATCCAACGCACACGCCGAATGCTAAATCCCGATGAAGTCGAAGAACTACCTTTGTCCACCGAAACCTTTTTCGGCATCGCCGCCATCGCCCTAGGCGGCGTTTACCTCCTCCTGATTTCGCTTACCAGCCACAACGCCGCAACGCCCAGCGACATTCGATGGTTTGGAATCGCTACCGACCTAGTCCACATCGTCTCCGCAACCATCTGGGTCGGCGGTATCGCGTTCCTAGCCACAGCGTCCATCCACGCAATTCGATCCGGAAACCAGTCATCTCACGCCACATTCCTTCAACTCGCCGCCAATTTCGCACCCCTCGCGATCTTCGCCACTATCATCCTCGTCGCGTCTGGCATCGTCTCATCCATGATGCAAGTTACGATCCCGGAGGCGCTCAACACACCTTACGGAAGAGTCCTCGGTGCCAAAGTCCTGCTTCTCGTTCTCCTAATTGGCATCGCCATCAAAAACAACCGCACTGTCACGAAATCCTTTAGTTCCGAACCCGCCAATACGCGCACGCTGACCCGTTACATCACCGTTGAACTCGCGATCGCCTTTGCCGTCCTGCTCGCCACCGCCGGACTCGCCAGCCTTGAACCCGCCCGCCAATACGCTGAGCGCAACGGCATCGGCATCGTCGACTATATCAGTCACACCGAAACTGTCTCCAGCGCCACCATCGACGTCAAATTGGACCCGGGCAACACCGGCAGCAACACCCTGACCGTCAACATCACCAACCACGACGGCACACCGTTCCTCCATGCCGACGCAGTCCGCGGCCGCATTAAGTACCTCGATGACGACTTCGGCGAGTACTTCTTCCCGCTTGAAAACCCATCACCTGGTGAATGGCACCTCGGCGACATCACCATCGGCATCGCCGGAGCATATCAGCTCGACGTCACCGTCGTCCGCTCCGACGCATTCGACTCCCACGTCTCCACCCGATTCTCCGCTACTTCACCAACTTTCGCATCAGACCTCATACGACCGTCGCCACAAACCGCCATGTCGGCTTTCGGCGTCATCATCGCCATCATCGGCGTCATCTTTCTCATCACCACATCGATTAGGACCAAACCTATTCGGACTGATTTCAAGCCGTATCACAGCATCGCAATCATCACTGCATTCATCGGATTCGCCGTTATGCTCAACGCGCTCACCATCGGAATTGGTCTTCCGACCGAAGGAAAAGGCAACCCCTACCCTCTTAACCAAGAATCCGTCGAAATAGGACGCACCGCATACACCACGACCTGCGCAACTTGCCACGGAGACACCGGCATAGGCGACGGACCCGCGGGCCTTGCCCTCAACCCTCCGCCAGCAGACCTAGCCATTCACGTACCCCTCCACACCGACAACGAACTCTACAGCTTCATCGCAGACGGTATCGAAGGAACTCCAATGGTCGCCCAACTAGGAAGCCTCACCAGCGACGAGATCTGGCACCTCGTCAACTACATCCGCACGATATCCGAGTAAGCAACTCGGAACTCAAACCGCCTGAGCCGCCCCCGAAGCGATCAACCCCTCTATCTCCGCGTCGCTGAATCCCGTCTCGCCCAACACTTCCCGCGTGTGCTGACCCATCAGCGGCGCCGGACTATGTATCCGCCCCGGTGACCCATACAGCTTCGCCGCCAATCCGATATTCCGCGTCGTCCCAACCAACGGATGCTGCAAAGTTACATCCATCTCTCGCGCCCGCACCTGCTCATCCGCCCAGACCTGCTCCATGTTGTAGATCGGACCCGCCGGCACTCCGGACGCATCCAAAACCTCGCACCACTCCCTCGTCGTCCGCGTCCCGAACGTCTCCTCCAAGTCCTTCTCCAACGACTCCCGGTTCATCAAACGACCAGCGTTGTCCGAGTACTTCTGGACCTCCAGCAGATCATCCCGACCAATCGCCTGGCACAATCGCTCCCAGTTCGATTGATTCGGAGCGCCAATCGTGATGTGCCCGTCCGCTGTTCGCAACGCCTGATACGGTGCCGATAGCCGATGCGCCGACCCCAATGGCGGCGGAACGTTGCCCGTAGCGAAGTAACTGGCCGACTCCCACACCGTGTACGCCAGAGCCGCCTCCATGATGCTGACTTCCAGATATTGCCCTTCGCCCGACTTCAATCTGTGGATGTACGCCGACAGAATCCCATACGCCGAATAAAGACCAGCGTTCAAGTCCGCCATCGGAACGCCAACCTTCACCGGAGGCGATCCCGGAATCCCCGTGAAACTCATCACCCCGCTCATCCCTTGCGCGATCAAATCAAAACCCGCACGCTCAGCATACGGCCCGGTCCGACCAAAACCAGATATCGAGCAGTAGATGATCCCTGGATTCAACTCGCGAACCGCATCGTAGTCCAGTCCCAATCGACCCATGACACCGGCGCGGTAGTTCTCGATAATCACATCCGCATCCGCCAGCATCCGGTGCATCGCCGCAACGCCATCGGGGTTCTTGAAGTCCAAGACCACGCTGCGCTTGTTCCGGTTCATCGCCAAGAACGCCGCCGATTCGCCCTCCAAGAACGGCGGTCCCATCCGCCGCGTGTCATCACCGCCACCAGGCTTCTCAATCTTCACCACATCCGCGCCCATATCCGCCAACAGCATCGAACAATACGGACCCGCCAAGATCTGCGAACAGTCCAATACCTTGATGCCATCTAACGGCGACGGCAACGAGCCTACGTCAGGCAATTGCATCGCGACTTATACCCCCAGCTGATTCGATCCGAACTCTACCGACCGCGCTAACTACGCTCCGGCCATCTGGTAGATTTTGCCTTCAGTCTTGATCGCCGGCGCATACACCATCCGCGCGCCGTGCATCTCCCGGATCGTCTCGGCACCGACGTATCCCATGCAAACCTGCAATGCGCCCACCAAATTCAATGTTCCATCCGATGTCGACGAAGGCCCGAACAGCAGATCCTGTAGCGAATACTGGACACCCAGATCGATGCGCGTCCCCCGCGGCAGCGAGTCGTGCCACGTCGCCATCCCCCAGTGCATACCACTCGCCGGAGCCTCCTCCGTCTTGGCGAACGGGCTCCCGATCATCACCGCATCGGCGCCACAGGCCACCGACTTGCAAACGTCGCCTCCAGTTCGGATACCACCATCCGTGACGATCGAAACATACCGTCCCGTCTCCTTGAAGTAGTCGTTCCTCGCCGCCACACACTCCATCGTCGCTGTCACCTGTGGCACTCCGATACCCAAAACCTCACGGCTCGTACACGCCGAACCAGGACCAACCCCTACCAATATCCCGTGCACTCCCTCTTCCATCAGCTCCTTAGTAACCGAGTAACTCACCGTATTACCAACCACCACCGGCACTCCGACATCCCTAACCAACTCGGAGAGCACAAGACCAACCGGGCTATTCTTTGACCGATGCCGTCGCGTGATCACCGTCCCCTGTACCACGACCATGTCCGCTCCCGCATCCGCCGCCATCGGTGCATGTCGCTTCGCCGTCTGCGGAACAAACGACACCGCAGCCTTCCCACCACCTTCCTTGATCTCAACCACTCGCTGACCAACCAACCTAGGATCTATCGGCTTCGAGTAGACCTTCTGCAACAACTCCGTAGCCTCGTCACGGGCAACCGCCGCGATGTCTCGATAGATCTCCTCCGTATCCTCGTATCGGGTATGCAAGCCATCCATGTTCATCACCGCAACACCACCGGCATCCGACATCTTCACTGCAAACTTCGTATCCACCACGCTATCCATCGCCGAAGCCATGAACGGGATATCGATACCGAAGCCGTCGAAACTCGTCGACACATCCGTCATGTCCGGGTTAACCGTCTCGTCCCCCGGCACAATCGCTACATCGTCGTAACCGTACGCGGGAGGGAGGGTTTGCATTCCGATGGGTAGCTGCATATCGTCAGATACTCCTCTGTTGGTGGCCTGATCGCACACTATCTACCACGCCGTCCCGACGCCTCAACTCGCCCCGCGCGTCCAAAATCAAAGACGTCCATGAACGCCTGCCGAACCGAGTATGACTGAAGCGACCCAAATCTGATGCGATACTGTGATTCAAACAATTATCGCAGAAAATCCCCCTCTCCGCGGCATCAACAACACCCGAATCCGAACTCCTCTAAGTGGAACACGAAAATCCCAAAATCGGCATTATCGGCGCCGGACGCGTCGGCTCTTCATTCGCATCGGCTAGCTTCCCGACCGGCGAGGTCGTCGCAGCCTCATCCCGCCGACCAGAACATCGCGAATGGTTGTCGATACGCTCCCCCAACATCGCTGTCGTAGACAACGCAGCCCAAGTAGCCGACCTCGCCGATCTCGTCTTCATAACCACCAGCGACTCCGCAATCAAATCCGTCTGCGACAACATCCCGTGGCAACCACATCATCACGTCATCCACTGCTCCGGTGCCCTTACCCTTTCCGTGCTTGAAACAGCCCAAAACGCCGGGGCATCAATAGCCGGATTCCATCCCTTACAGACATTTCCCGGATACGGTAATCCCGATCGGCTCTCCAACATTGGGTACGCCATCGACTGCCATGACGAAGCGCTGACGACATGGCTCCAATCCTTCGCCCGCATCCACAACAGCAACACATTCGCCATCGAAGGCGAAACCGCCCACGCCGCGTACCACGCATCCGCCGTATTGGCATGTGGACTCCTCGCCGGCCTCGTCGGCATCTCCGCCGAACTCTGGCAACACGCCGGCATCGACCGCGACCGCGCGCTGAAAATGCTCTCACCAATGCTCCAATCAACCATCGATGCCATCACCCGCGACGGACTTCCCGACGCCATATCCGGCCCCTACATTCGTGGAGACCTCGAAACCATCCGCAAACATCTCCAAACCACCGCGCAACTCAACCCTCACACCTCCCGCGCCTATGCCGCCCTCGCTCTCGCTCAAATCGACATAGCCAACGAAAAAGGCGACCTAGACGACCAAACCATCATCGACATCAAGCAAGCTCTGAGCCAACACCTGAAGTCCCTATGAGCACATACGACCTCTCCTTCACCATCCGCGAGATCCGCACCGCGCACCTCGCCTTCCCCGACACCCCCGGTTATTGGGAGCAATACCGCCGCCAAAACGAAGCTCGTTCGGCGACACCGTCTCAGGCCCGGTACGAATTCAAATCCGGTTGGCAAACCGTCTACGCCACCATGGTTGAGACGCCGCTGGTTCGCGTCGAACTCGCCGACCTCTACACCGGTTGGGGCGAATCCAACACCCCAATTGCGCCAGAAATCGTCTGCGTCATGCTCGACGCCGCCATCTCCGAGATGGTCCTAAACCGGGAATTCGAAAACCCAACCGCACTCTGGGACTTCGTCTACGACTCCCAACGCGGCCGCGGCGTCAACTCCGGTTACTGGATGGACGCACTCGCCGCTCTCGACATCGCTATCTGGGACGCCTTAGGAATACGCAACCATGCACCAGTCGCCGCGCTTCTCGGCGACGACTACCGCACTAACATCCCCGTCTACCTCTCCGGTCTCCGACGCGCTACGCTCGACGAACGCATCACCCAAGCCAAATCCCTCGCCGACCAAGGCATTCAAGGCGCGAAAATCTTCCAGTCCGGCGACATTCCCGCCGCACTCCAAGAAATCGACGCCCTAATCCACGGCGCACCCGACGTCGAGCAATGGATGGTAGACACCCTCTGGATGTGCGACCTCGATGACGCAATCTCCGCCAAAAACGAATTCGGCGATCGCAACCTCCGCTTCTTCGAGTGCCCGCTCCAACCAGAAGACCTCGCCGGACATCGCTCACTGCATCGCGCCGACGGCTCACCCATCGCAATCGGCGAACACTTCCGCACGACCTACCAACTTAACGACTGGCTGACACCCGAACCAATCTTCGACATCTACCAACCCGACATCGGCAGAACCAGCATCAGCGACTTCATCCGCCAACGCGACCTCGCGACAAGCGTCGACATCCCCACGACGCCGCACATGGGTAACGGCGTCTCCGTCTTCCAAGCCGCCACGCTCCAGTGCGCCGCCGTTGGGTCGCCGGAAATCCTCCAAGAATTCCAAGGCGGCCTTTCAAACCTCCTCCGAGACGCATCGGACACTGGTTGGACACTCACCGACGGCGCGTTCCAACTACCTGACCGCCCCGGACTCGGCGTCACCATCGACGAAAACGGCGTCGAACCCTACATCGTTCGCAAACGGTGACGAAAAGGGATGAATCCCACGCCCGGATTATTGCAATCTGAAATCGCGCGCGTGCTTGCATTGATAAAACGTTGCAGAATCCCAGGTTTTCCCCCGCTCGCGGGGGAAATGTCCGAAGGACAAAGGGGGCACCGCAACTCGACGAACCCCACCTGACAACTCGATCCACGTCTCAGCATTGCGCGAACCGGCACAAAGCTCCTCCCAGTCAATTCTCAGCAACGTCAACAAGCGCGGCGCAGACGTACTCCACCAACTCTTCGATCGTGGCTTCACCTGGATCGTCGCTTCCGAAGCCGTCGTCGACATCGGCGTACTCGCCCGCGTCGCAGCACAGTCCTGGGTCGCTTACGACCTCACAGGGTCGAGCCTCTGGGTAGGCGCAGTCGCCGCATTCCGCGCCATCCCATCCTTCCTCAGCCCCGCCGTCGCCGCATACATCGGCAATCACGTCAACCACCGATTTCTCGTCGCCGCCATGAGGGCATGCATCGGCGTGCTCGCCATCATCCAAGCGATCCTCATCGGCACTGGCGCCATGCGACCCTGGCACCAAGCCGTCCTCACGCTGTTTACCGGACTCGCCATAGCCTTCGCATGGCCATCATTCGTCACATTCCTTAACGACATCGTCCAACCCCGCATGGCGACACGTGCCAACGCCGTCCTCTACCTCGGCGGCGCCATCGCCCACTTCACCACCAACGACACCGCCCTATTCACCTCCGCCATCGCCAGCTTCGCCATCCCCAGCATCGCCTACATCGCATCGCCGGGGTTTCGTCGGGCGTAAAGAATAATCCTGAGTCATTCCGCCATCCATCCCGATTTTCCGGCCAAGGCCTACTAACAGCGGAAAGACGGCGAGAAGAGATGACCACACCCCTTTCTTAGTCTTTAAACGGAATCGCATGCTATCCGTCGGTGGCCAGGTTGGCTCCAGTCAAATCACAATCCCAAATTCATCCTCAACCTGAACTGCATAATCGTCCAAGAGTTCTAATATCGCGGCGATCTTACGAGCAACGTTCGTAAAATGTTGAACTTCTTGCGGGTAAAGAGATCTTTTGAGAAGTTCTTTACTACGATAGGATAGCCATTTCTTGAGAACCTGATGACCCCCCAATTTGTAATTCCATACAGCCGCAGGGACGTTGCACCAATACGCCCTTTCGTTCAAATAAACATCAACAGTCGATTCCCCAAAAACAGGGACAAAACGCTCTAAAGTTTTAGATTCACGCGCTGTATAATCTCGAATGACGAAATTTCCTCGACCCGGCCTCACAGTTTGATTTGATTTCAAACGACCCCAATCGCTCACTAGATCAAATTCCGCACCTGTCATGGGTTGACCGTGGCGAGTAGTTGGCACAGCAATTGATTTCAATTGAGGTTCTAATTCTCCGGTGGTCACTCGATGGACCGGTTTGTCAGATTCAAGCAATTCCGCAAGCCGTCGACCAAATTCTGACGAAGTCTCTATGTATTCACAAGCGAATTCGTCGCCGCCTTCAGGCCACCCAGGAAGCGGTATGTGAGGCCAGTCAAGCCGCAACGTATTTGCGTAGTACGATCGGTAATTGGGACCATGCAAAACGGCCAACGCGTGAAAAAAAAGAACCTCGGCATCAAATCCCAACCGTTCTGCGTAGTCTATTGCGGTTTTAGTCAGATTGGGCCTGAACGATTTTGAACCAGATGGTTTTTCGAGCGCGCCTTCTGACAGCATCAACGGAATAAAGTGCGATAAACCGTTGGAGAAATTATCGCTAAGGTGGCGTACTAGAGTCCCGCGCGTAAAATCAGCTTGCGCTTGACGCTGGCGTGCCTCGATCCATAAGTTCCGCTCATCAATTTGTCGGCGGTAATCAGAGCGGGGACGCCCGAGCAACCGCCAGCGTTCATCCCAATAAATCCAACGATCGTCAAACGGTCGATAAGTGTATCGGATGAAACCTTCCGGTGTTGGCCCACCCATCGACAACAACGTATCCCGAACCGTACGGCCATGATCTGCAGGCAATTTAGAAAGGTCTCTCATCGCGGACGGGAATTCACTCTCGATTTGATCGTGAGACACACCGGGATCAAAATACATTTCGACACGGGACCGTAAAGTGCCAAGGTCAATATCGACAAGAAATAAATCCCGACTAGTCTTTACGCCAGGAAATGAATTTGGTAACAATTGAGTGATTGCTGGCCATTCAAACCAATGACCAGTCTTGTCAATCTTTTTGAACGGTAATCCAAGTTCTACGATGGGTTCATATCTGTCATAGATATCTGACGGTTTACTCATTGCCGTATCAATCAATTGTCGGCGTTTTGCCCGGCCCCAAAGATCCCGATATTGGATGGAGGTGGTCGGTTTGTGATCGAATTTCCGAATCAATGTCGCGACTGCCGTGCCCACACTGATACCTTGTGAATTATTCGGTACCGTGAATACGCTGGCATCTGGTTCCCCAGTCGGCGTCTTATTCCCGGTGCGCAAACCGCCGTTTAGGTTGTCAATTCGAATCTCGTCGAACACGCTCATGAAACGTTCTCGCATACCCGGAAATGACAAACCATCCAACCAAGAATAGTTTGAAATGAAACACACAATCCCTTGGCCTGTACTTTCCGTGATGCGTCGTTCGGCAATTCGGAAAAATCGAACGTACAAATCGTTTAATCCTTGCCCTTCTGGTTTTTTGGCGGTATTGGTCGTGCGATAAGCGGCGGAAAGCTCCTGCTCCTCGTCGACAGGGATGCCCGCGAACCCGTTGTAAGGAGGGTTTCCAAGGACTACGAGAATCGGAGCGTCCTGTTTCACTTGCGTTGCGCGTTCCCGTTCCTCCTCAAGTTCTGGAAACGGGGACGGATCATGTTCAGCTGCGGTCCATCCAGTCAATGCATTGGTCAAAAATATGGCAGTATTTTCATCAGGTTCATCCGCACTATGTGTCCCAAGGTTGAGCAAAGTCAATTCCATCTGCATCTTCGCGACCACGAAGGGTGCTGGCATGATCTCAAAGCCAAAAACGCGTGTTTTTGCTGCTTGGAGAATTTTCGGCCCGATTAGTGCCTTTAAGCCCAGGCCCTGCAGATTTTCTGAAATTTGATGCAACACTTGAGCGAGAAATGAACCGGTTCCACAGCAGGGATCTAACACGTACACGTGATCTGCTGCCAACCCCTCGGCAATTCCCAAATCATTTTTTAATGCCAAGTCGACACGCGTAACCATGTACTTAACGATTTCTGGCGGTGTGTACCAAACGCCAAGTTGCCTGCGCAAATCTGGATCGAATGCTTCCAAAAAGGGTTCATAGAAATATTGCACTGCTCGCCCTTGTTCGAAATTGTCAAAAAATTCGGATCGATCTACTCGATTCAAAGCGGCACCAGCCCAATCCAGTAACTCGACTACGCCGAGATGTCTCAAACGATCGGGTTGCGAAAGTTGCTGAAAAAGAGAACTTAACACTGGGGACCGTAGATGCCAAACGGCTTTGTGCCAATCAAATTCGTCATCAGAATCTGTCGATGGAGAACGAGACCACAAAACCCAAGCTGAAAACACACCGTAAAACAGGGTTTGAACTAACGTAGTTCTAAAGAATGCTGGCCCATCGTCCCCCTCGAACTGGACCCCTAGAGACTGCTCCAATGCGGATCTGAGGGCAAGCAAAGGTACCCGATCTTCGGAATTTTCAACCCGAACGCGGGCCTCACGTGCGTACGAAGCCAGCAACCACGCCAGCTCACTCGGTTCGGTAATCGATTTTTGGTATGAAAACGCTCGCGACAGGTACTCTCCGAGTGCGACCCCGACCCGATTGGCGAACCGTTTTGGGTGCTTTGACTGCTGCCTGAATTCACGCTTCGAGTTTGCTAGGCGGAGTGTCTCGAGTTTGACTGGTTGTCCCGCGGAGTTTTCACCAATCAACACGAAGTCGCGGAAGTTGGTCACTAACACTTGTCGGTACAGCGCCCAGTACCGACTCACTTGGCTGCTCTCGGCTGTCAACCAAGAGTCATCAGATGACGGTTTGACCTCAACAACGCCGCGATCCGGCATTTGATAACTTTGTTGACCGTCGCCGTGCGAAGGTTGATCAGCAGTGAAAAACCCGAAATCAGGGTGCCCTGCACCTCGATCACGGAGAATGTTGACGCACATAACTCTTGGGTCGAGCGTTGCCCCGATGTCGTTGAACAAAACCTCGAATGCTCCGTAAAACGACAATTCGTCAGTGCCTTCATCGTTCTCGAAGAGCTCGTTGACCCGAGCGAAGTACCGTTCCACAGAAGAGATTAATGCAAATTTATCGGGTGCCATTTCGGGTGATCGCTCGTACAAAGGTTGGACGGAAAACAATTCTAATGGGTAAAAAACGAACTATCACGCGTTACCGAGCGCTACAGGACAAGATCCAGCAATATCCGTCATGGCCTGAATTCGGAAATTCAGGCGAATATGAAGTTGGATTGAAATCCGTCGCTCGCCGATGTGATGGCATACCAGGAGTGCAGATTCAAGTTCGCACCTACCTATACCAAAGCGGTTCACCGAACGATCGCACACACTGAGCAACCCGATCAACAGGTAGTCAAATTTGAGATGTTGGGTCAAGTCAACGGCTCCGCCCAGCCGGTAACCGTCGGTGATGACAGCTAGATAAGACTGATCAACCTAACCCGGCCCTCCAACTTTCGATAATCAAACCTAACCCCCAAGTGCCTTATTGCCCACCTGCCGACTATCACCCGAAGTGCCCACTCACCCCCGAACGGCCCCACGCCGCCGCCCCCCACGCGTCCTCCGCGTCCTCGCAATCCCCGGCTTCGCGCGCCTCCTAGCATCCGAAGCCCTCTACGACATCGGCGCCGTCGCCCGAACCGCAGCCCAATCGTGGGTCATGTACGCCCTCACCGACTCCAACCTCTGGGTCGGGCTCGTCTCCGGCATGCGCTCCATACCCATCCTCATCCTCCCTATCTTCGCCGGACCCATCGTCGACCGCCTCGACAAGCGCAAACTCCTCGCATTCGTCCGCGTCGCCCTGGCCATCGTCTCCATCGTCCAGGCCATTCTCATCGCCCTCGACATCATCGAGCCGTGGCACATGCTCGCACTCGCACTCGCCGCCGGGACCGTCGTCTCATTCGCAATGCCCGCATTCTGGGCCTACCTCGCCGATCTCATACCCGCACGCTCACTGTCGAGGGCCACCGCGCTCGTCATGATGGGACAAAACGCCGGCGAGATGACCGGACCCGTAATCGTCGGATGGATCATCGCATCCGCCGGTGCCGACTTGGCATACGCAATAATCGCCGCCATATACCTCCTCGGTGCAATCTTCATCCTCAACGCACCCTTGGGAAGAACCGCTAGGGTTTCCCCCGCTCGCGGGGGAAATGTCCGAAGGACAAAGGGGGCTGACCGCGCGACCGAAACCGAAGACAGACCCCCCTACTACGAGAGCCTCAAACAGGGCATCGCCTACGCCCGCAGATCTCCCGTCCTTCCTTGGTTGTTCGTTATGAACGCCTCCAACAACATCTTCGGCGTCGCCATCTTCCCCCTCATGCCCGAATACGCCACCAAGATCCTCGACGTCGGAGCCGTCGGTTTCGGCGTCATGTCCACCGTACTCGGCTTGGGACTCGCCATCGGCAGCATAATCATCGCCATCTTCGGACTACCCCGACGCATCATCTGGATCATCATCGTCTCCAGCTTCGTCTGGGACTTCGCCATGATCGGCTTCGGCTTCTCCCGCATCTACCCTCTCACGCTCGCATTGCTGTTCCTCATGGGCATCGCCGGCATGTTCTGGGTGAACGCCATCACCCACCTCTTCCAACGCGAAGCCAAAGGCGAAATGCGAGGCCGAGTAATGTCCCTATACGCCATCGGCATGGGCCTATTCCCCCTAGGCTGGACCTTCGGCGGAACCCTCTCCGCCCTAATCGGCAACGAACCAACCCTAATAATCAGCGCCATCGGCGGCACCCCCCTAGTCCTCCTAGCAATGCTCCTAGCCCCAGGCCTGCGGCGATCGTAAAACGATCCGCGCGTGGCATCTAACATCGACCCGCGCCACGGAGACGGGAGGGAGACCTCCCCTTCGCTCCGCGAAGAGGACACGTGCAAGCCAAGCGCAACACGCAAGGAACACCCGAAATCCCCCCCAGTACCGCACCAACCACCCACCCCCCTTCGCGCAGCGAAGGGGGACGCGAGCGCAGCGAGCAGGGGGATGCCCGAAATTCACCGCAACACCCCCGTCGCAGAAGTCCCCCGAATCAACAACAACGTGTCCCCTCTCCCGCGAGCCATTCCCCTCCCCCTCCCGAGGGGGAGATTAAGAGGGGGTCCCAGGGTGAGGGCAACCGGGCGGCCATGGGGTGCGGCTCCACCCAAACCACCAACCCCCTCCCTCACCGAAAACACCCTTGACAACCCACCACCCCAACACGCTAACCAACGCCCAAAAACGCAAACAACGCAACCCATCTTTTTTTTGCGGATATCAGGGCCGAGACGCTGATCGCAGAGTTTCAATCAAGCCGCAACGATCGTTTTGTGGAATTTGCAACAATCTGTGTGAAACCTCATCTAAATTGCACGTCTTGCCCACCCACAAACCAACCACGTCCGGCAGCTCGGCAAATTCCGCATCAAGCCACGCGCGATGCGTCACAATCGAAGACCTCTCGTCGTTCACGGCGAAATCTGTTGCAGATTACCAGAATCTATAAAATCCATCGATTGATCTGGATCTGCCGCCACGATGGCGGCTCGCAAAATCATCGCCGTCACCGCCCTCTTCAGAAATTGGGTTTCTTCATGGGTCAGCGGATCGTCGATTCCGTCCTGCTTCCTACTTTGGTCTCCGCCTTTTTCTGAGGCCAACTTGCGGACTTTTTTGACAAGCTTGCCGCTAATACTGTGCTTTATTGCACTGTCCTTCAGGCCGTCGCCGAGCCGGTAAACAAATACATCGCTGCAAAAATAGGCCATCGAAGCAAGAGGTTCGCATCCTTGGCTATAGCCCATGTACCTGTGCAGCATGGTCCGAACTTCGGGGCAGTCAATTTTCATACGACTTTCGACCGGAGGCCGTGGGTATTGCCTGGATACCGTTACGCTTGGGGTGCTGATAGTAAAAATGAAATGGGCCGCACCCGCGGACACTGAAATTACGCCCGGTTCGGGATCGCGATCAATCATTTCAGGGCGTTTAAACCTCAAGGCGAAATTGCCGGGGCCGTAAGCAAGCGAGGTCCTCAATTCCCACTGCTCGATAAACGGTTGAATAGCCTTTCGTGCTTGTCGGGGACTCGCATAATTTTCCTTGAGTTCAAAACGGGCTTCACCGTCTTGGAGAGTGAGGCGAAACGTGCTTCGTTCCTCCTCGACAGTCTCCGCCGAACCGTAGTCAACCGATTCCTCGTGCTCCACGTCGTATATCAATGCAACGACATGTGGGTCGTTCATGTTTAGTTGCCTCCTGACCGAACAGGCGTGTAGTTTTGAGCCACGCTTCACTTGCTAAACGATGTATCGTCCCGTTCACCGCTATCGCCTACCGAAAGAAATAGGGGTGTGATGTAAATCATCGCGCTTTTCAGGGTTTCAAATTTGACGGAAGAGGGGAACCCCACCCCCTGTATGTTTGGAGTACCAACGAGGCGGGAAACCGTCGACAAACGCCAACCCAGCACGAAAACCACCATGCCACATCGCCGCCTGTTCTCCGGCCATAACCGTCAACCCCTATGGACATCCCCCCTCTCCCGCGAGCCATTCCCCTCCCCCTCCCAAGGGGGAGATTAAGAGGGGGTCCCAAGGCGAGGGCCCGTAGCGCAGCGGGCCACCACCCAAACCACCCTCAATCCCCCACACCGACAACGATTGGGACAAAAGGGAGCGGGGCATCACAGCCCATCTGCGAACATCAGCGTAATCCGCGGTTCAGACAACAACCACCAACACCCCCAACCCCATCACTGCAACACCCTCAAAACAACTAACAACGTGTCCCCTCTCCCGCGAGCCATCTCCCTCCCCTCCCAGGGGGAGATTAAGAGGGGGTCCCAGGGTGAGGGCAACCGGGCGGCCAAGGGGCGCGGCCCCCACCCAAACAACCACCCCCTTAATCACCGCAACAACCCCCACCTTCACCGCAGTACCCCATCCTTCCCAATCTTTCGCATCCTAGTTCAGGTGTTTCCCAAAGTACCCCAATTTCAAAACACCCCCTATTCAGCTAAATATCCGTACTTCCCAACTCAACACTTGACAAGTACCGCGCACTTGTACTAGCATTTTCCTTGTACAAATTGGTCTCGGATCGACGGATCTGGACACCTATCAAGCCAAGGTTTGGCGAGGGAATAAAGTTAGTGCGTTGAAGGCATATACAGACAAGAACAAAGTCATCGACACCATCGGTGACCACGTCGGGGGTGAAAACCGCCCGGCATTGTTCGCGTCTAGCTCAAGGCGTACGCGACAGCTCCCCACCCCACCCCGCCAGAAGTTGCGGGGCTCCATTGGGTCGTCTTACTTTGGTTGCGCGAGATGCGATCTTCGCAGCAAAGACAGATCGCGGCGTATGTTGCAGACGCCGCAATACAAACCAAACGGCTCAACCAGAGTCGGTGAGGGTCTGTCGGGCGGTCGCGGACGCGTATTAAGTCAATCCCTTTTAGTCGCAAGGGAGCGACGACGGCGTGAGCTAGGGTCCAACCTAGTGATTGTCACCATCGCCTTAACCAGCGGTGAGGGTCATGTCGTGGAAGTTGGTGTTTCACGACGCGTGCGGAAGATTTTGGCCGGTGTTCCGGCTTCCGTTTCCATCCGAGACCACATCCTGGCGCCATCCTTTTCGCGAAGTGTGCGCCAGTATTGGACTGTTGGTAACAGACCAATTCGTAACAACGATCTACGTAGCCTCCACCGAAATTCGGTCGAGGCGCAAATCCAAGATCGTTCACGCCAAAAGACCGGGTTAAATACCGTCCCGGGCTTTTTACGCGTCTATCCGTCATTCCCGCGGACGCGGGAACCCAGAGGAAAACAAAGCACGCCGCATCAACCTCCCCTTCGCGGAGCGAAGGGGACGCGTGCGCAGCACGCAGGGGATGCACGAAAACCACCACCCCCGTCATTCCCGCGGGCTACCCCGTCATTCCCGCAAGCCCCCGTCATTCCCGCGGACGCGGGAACCCAGAAAAAAACAAAGCACACCGCTTCCCCCACCCCCCTGCGTTAAACTGCGCACAGATTGACAAGCTACAGGAGCGACAAAGTCGTGTTGGAACAGTTCCACGTCCCAGAAGAAGATCAGGTATTCGTCGAGGCCGACCGCATGAGGGCCAGCACCGAGGCACTATTCATGCGCTGCGGTTTAGACGAAGCCGGTGCCAAAGCCTGCACCGACGTCCTCATCACCAACGACCTCCGAGCCGTTGAGACTCACGGCGTATCAAACATGATGCGCAACTACGTCCAGTCATACATGGCCGGCTCGCTCAATCCTCGACCGCAACTCAAAACGGTTCGCGAGACCGCGACGACCGCGAATGTCGACGCCGATGGCGCTTTGGGCATTCACATCGGCGCCCAGATGATGCAGATCGCTGTCGACAAAGCGAAGGAATACGGGACCGGCGCAGTCACCGCATTCGACTCCGGGCATCTCGGCGGGTGCGGATACTACGCCGCACAGGCCGCCAAACAAGGAATGATCGGACTCTGCATGACCGGCGGCCACTTTGCCGGCCCTCGTCGAACTGGCGGCATGGTCCCGACGTTTGGAGCCGAACCTCGGCTTGGCACCAACCCCATCGCCTGGGCGGCACCTTCCCGTAGTCAAGCCCCATTCCTCTTCGACATCGCCTCCACACAGATCGCCAACAACAAGATCGGTTTGGCACGCCGCATCGGTATAGAACTCGAACCCAATTGGATAACCGACACCGACGGCAACACTTTCGAAGATCGAGTCATGCCGCCGGACGAATACTACCTCCTGCCCTTCGGAGGAACCCGCGAAAACGGTTCGCACAAAGGCTACGGATACGGCGCTGTCTGCGCCATCATGTGTCAAACGTTGTCGGGAACCAGCCTAGCCGGGACTGGCTCCGAATACACCGGCGGATACCACTTCTTCGCCGCCTTCCAGATCGAAGCCTTCTGCGACCAAGACGACTTCCTCGACAACATGGACGAAGCCCTCGAACGCCTCGCCAATACACCACCCGCGGCCGGCCATGAACGCGTCCTGTACCCCGGACTAATCGAGGGCGAGGAAACCGAGAAAAGGCTCCACGAAGGCATCCCGTACCACCGCGAGGTTATAGATTGGTATCGTTCGATCGGCGCCGAGCTAGAAGTCGAAATCGAACTTCCCTAACGCAAACAAGAACGCAAACGGGCGTCGAGCGACCTATCAAGAAGGATTACTTACTAGATGCAACGAGAGTACGTGAATTTCGGCAAAGGCGGCGTCATGGTGACGCGCATGGCTTTGGGACTCGGTTTCAGAGGCCAAAACGATGCCGACGAAGCGAAGAAAACAATCGCCGCCGCTCTCGACGGTGGATTGAACCTCATCGACTGCGCCAACATCTACGGTCTGGGCGACGACCGTCGACGAGCCGGAACATCCGAAATCATTCTCGGCGAGGTGATGCAAGACCGCGGCGACCGCGACGACATCGTCATCACCTCCAAAGTCTCGAGCCCCGTCGCCGCAGCCGTCAACGACCGCAACACCTCGCGTTGGCACATCATGCGAGAGGTCGAACGATCCCTTAAAAGGTTGCAAACCGACCGCATCGACGTCTACCTGATCCACCACTTCGACGAGACGGTCGGCTACGAAGAACGAACCCGCGCGCTAGAAGACCTCGTGCGCGACGGCAAGATCCGCTACACCGGTCTGTGCAACTACCAAGCCTGGCAGGTTGTCCAGACTCTGCGCGTGCAGGATCGCATCAACGCCGGCAACCTGGTCACCGTACAAAACCCCTACAGCATGTTGTACCGAGAACTCGAGAACGAGATGTTCCCCATGGTTCGCACTACTGGCCTCGGCATCATGGCCTACAGCCCACTCGGGGTCGGCCTGCTCTCCGGCGACTACTCACCAGACCGCATGCCATCCCGCGGAACAATTTGGGGCAACCGAAGATCGCACGCCTTTGATCGCATAATGCGAGGCCGCGCCGCAGACGTCATTCGAGTGAACGCAGAAGTCGCCAAAACCATTGGCGCCACACCCGCACAAGTCGCGCAGGCATGGGTGCTCTCTCACCCCGAAATCACCATCTCAATTTCCGGCGCCGACACCGCCGACCAGATGCGAGACAACCTGGGCGCACTCGAAACCGAAATCCCTCCGGAGGAGTTGGCCAAACTCAACGAAGCGTCAGACCGCCTGCGCATCGTCCTCGATGGCGAGGGTTTCGAAGACGACAGATAAACACTGACGGCACGCGTCGCGATGCGAATTTGATGCCGATTTTGGTTTCGCATACGATGGTTCGGCCAAGGATTCGCCGGTGTTACAATCAACATTTGCGACCTAATGAACCATGCCTAAGCGAACTTACCAACCCAAAAAGCGCCGACGTGCGCGCGTCCACGGCTTCCGATCTCGGATGGCGTCCAAGGGCGGGCGGGCGGTTTTGGCGCGCCGACGTGCTCGAGGTCGCAAGCGCCTAGCTGTTTGAGTTCGTCCCTTCGCTCGGCTAACGCCGCATTAAGCGGCAACCAAAAATGAACACATATGGGGCTCTCGAAGCATCGACGGTTGCGCCGTCGCGAGGAGTTCCGAAGAGTACTGAGAGACGGCAATCGGGCCCGAGACGCTCTGATTTCAATCACTGCGGCTGACACGGGATCCCCGGACTCCGAACCGCATTACGGCTTCGCCATTCCAAAACGTGTCGGCGGCGCGGTAACGCGAAATCGCATCAAGCGACGGCTCCGGACGATTGTCAACCAAACGGACCACCCTAGAGGATGGGACTACGTCATATATGCCTTCCCGGCAGCGTCGGATGCAACGTCCGAACGATTGGCGCAATCGGTGGAAACATTGGTGAAGCGCTTAGAGTCTGGCGACCACACTCGCCGCGGCGCAAGACGTGCCCGAGCTTCGAGGTGAACGCGTGATCAAAAAAGCTGCGCTCATGCTCATCAAGGGCTACAAACTCGCGGTATCTCCGTACCTGCCAAGTTCGTGCATCTACCAACCCACCTGCTCGGAATACACCGCTGAAGCAATTGAAGCGCACGGAGTTCTCAAAGGTTCGTGGTTGGGAATCAAACGAATTGCCCGTTGCAACCCGTTCACAACCGGGGGACTGGACCTCGTCCCAAGTCCAGCATCCAGTATCGACGAAGGCTCTATATCGCCAACCAATAGTGCGGAGACCCTCGGTCGATGAAGCACACATTCGGCGAGAGAATCCGACGACGCGGTATTGTCGCGCTCCTGCTCTTGGTTCTTAGCGCCGCTTCATTGACAGCTTGCTTGAACGATCTAACGCCACAAGGTCGTTGGTCGTCTCCAGTCGCAGACGATGACTTCATATACGTCGGCAACGTCGAAGGCGTCCTAGTCCGGGTCGACGCGGTCAGCCACGCCTATGACGTCGATTGGCTCTACCCGTTCGAACTCGACGGGGTTCGCAAAAAGCCCAAGGGACTCGGCGCTATCTACGGTTCGCCGATTGTCCAAGACGGCACCGTTTACGCGTCGGGTTACACCTGCGCTGGCAGCGATTGCGATGGCGAGATATTTGGCGTTTCCGCCGATAGCGGTGCGATCGCCTGGAACTCGGGTGGCTACCGCCTGCGCGCAAAATTGGTCGGCAAATTGACGTCAACCGACAACGGCCTTCTGTTGCAAGGAACCGGGCCAGTTGACGGAGAACGAGATCCTCCCGGCTACCTCTACGCACTGAACGCCGACCCCATCGCTGGTCGCCGCGTCGCATGGCGAACGCCATTGGACGGCGAAGTCTGGGGCGAGGTGGCGGTCGACAACGCATCGAACACCGCGTACGTTGGCACGGACAAAGGAACGCTATACGCCATTGACCTCGCTGAAGGTGACCTCGGTGACCGAGTAAAGTGGTCATACAAATCGGAAGGCGCCATTGCCGGTCCCGTGTTGTTCCACGATGGCGCGATATATTTTGGCGATCTGTCGGGCCGGTTCTACCGGCTCAACACGAGGTCGCAAAGCCCAGATTGGCAGTTCGACGCCGGCGCGTGGGTTTGGGCAAAAGCGATACCTGACGACGCGAACGGCGCGATATATGTCGCAACCCTAGGCGGCCATGTGCACGCCCTCAACATCTCGAACGGCAACCCGATCTGGCAGACGATAATCGACGGACAAATTGTCGGCGCTCCGCTACTCTTCGATCGAGTACGCAATGATTTCACTCAACGGGTCCTCGCAGTACCGTCTGGAGATGACGGCGTTCACGTGTTGAACGTCAACGACGGTCAGGTAGTCGGCACATTCCCAACCGATAGCGCCGTCAAATCAGCACCGGTTCTCCTCAACGACCTTGTCTATGTACACACGCTCGACGGCGAACTCAAGTGGTTCTCGCCCAGTGATCAGACGTTGCAGGGATGCGTCGTCTTGAAGGATGGTGGTCGATGCGGTTGATCACTGTCGATATCCGGTCCCAAGTTGATGGAGGCAATTCCTGATGGAACTCATCGGTTTGCTATGGGATCAGGGCATCATGCGCCCGATGATCAACTCGCTGGCGCTGTTGTATCACTACCTATTTCTCAACTATGGCGTGAGCATCATCGTCTTCACGGTAATCGTGCGAGTGTTGATGATACCGCTCACCATCCGTCAAACCCGCCAGATGAAGAAGCTGCAATTATTGCAGCCGCGGATGAAGGCGATCCAGGAAAAATTCAAGGACAAGAAAGACCCAGAAAGTCGCCGCGCGCAATCGAGTGAATCGATGGGTCTTTACCGCGAAGCCGGCGTTAACCCCATCGGTTGCTTAGGGCCGATGGTGATCCAGATGCCCATCTGGATCGGTTTCTACCGCGCCATCATCCGAACGATGCCGACAACACCTGAAGGCATGGCAAATCTGTCCGCCTCTTTCTACGCGTGGAACCCGGCCAGCGCAGACGTTCCCTTCAGCCGGATTTTCCTCGGCATCGATCTCGCAGACACGGTGTCGCAGGTCTATTTGCCGCTCAACTTCTTACTGCCAGTGCTCGTGGGCGCCTCGATGTTCATCACTACCAAGATGACGTCAACGGTAGCCGTCGACGAGCGTCAGCAATCCCAGCAGCGGATCATGCAATGGATGATGCCAGTGATGATCGGCGTCTTCACCTACCAATTCCCAGCGGGCCTGGGTATTTACATATTGCTATCGAACATCGTCGGCGTCGTAATCCAATACTTCGTTGGCGGGAAGCAGCCGATTGAGCTGCTTGGAAAACTTTACCTCGGCACGGCAGAGACGCGAGCGCAGGCGATAGCAATGAAAACTGACCTCGCGGAGAAAAACCAAAACGACGATATGGACGATGAGGAGTTCCTAGATGACGATTCGACGGATATTCACAGGCAAGAACGTACAAGAGGCAACCGCCGTCGCGCTCGAAACACTCGACGCCGAGCTCGAAGACGTCGACATTAGAGTGTTGAACCCGGGCCGGGCTGGGATTTTCGGCCTCGGCGGCGCGCTCGCAGAAATCGAAGTCGCCAAACTTTCGGACGTTTTGGCTGAAGAAGCGCGGGAGGTCGAGGAGCGTCAGCAACAAATGGACGAGGCGACTGGCGTTGCGGAACCGGAACGCCCTCGACCACAGCGGCAACGACGACAGACCGAACGACAGCAGCCCGAACGTCGGCAGCGGCAAACGCGTCCAAGACGTCAAGAGCAAGATACACAACGCGACGAGCAAGACCACGAAGAGCCGAGACAACGACGCGAGCGACAACGACCGCAACCGCGACGAAACCGCCAAACTTCAACCAATCGGCAACGCTCCCAACGCAATCCCGATCAGCGAGAACGTCAATCACGGCGACAAGAGGTTGAGACTCGAGGTCGTTCAGGCGACGTCGAGACATCTGCGCCCGCGGCGATCGTACGCGAACGGAGACCTGAACCTCAGACAGAACCGATCCAAGACCGCTCCGAGCTCGAAACCGTCACCGGGGAGATATTGTCTTACCTCATCTCGACGATGAGCGTCGACGTTGAGGCATATGTTCTAGACGAATTGCGCGACGGGTCGGTCGTGTTCGAAATTGAAGGTGAAGACAGTGGATTGCTCATCGGCCGCCGGGGGGAAACCTTGCGTGACGTGCAGTTCATCGTAAGGATGCTCGTAAACCGGCGTATCGAGCAACGCGCCAACATCATCATCGACGTCGAACGTTACCAGTTGCGCCGGACCCAAAAACTCCACACCATCGCAGAGAGTGCCGCTCGTTCCGCATCGCGCGGAAGGGCGAAATCACTGGACCCGATGACCCCAGAAGAACGTCGCATAGTCCACATGGCGTTGTCAGACAACGCGCAAGTCGTTACCGAGAGCGAAGGTCAAGGCTCGGAACGCCACGTTGTCGTAAAACCTCGATAAACACGACCGTTCGGCGCAATTCAGAGGTTTGTGGCCTTGCCCGGTATGCTTGCCAACGCTCTCGGCGACGGTTATTGACCCGTTTTGGATGTCATTAGTCCGATTTGACGACGAAACACGAAACATTTCTCGCGTTTTCGACGAATACGCGATATCACCGGCAGTTAAGTCGCGATCCTGACGCCCTGTTTTATCAAGAAATATAATTGAAGGTTGCGAATTACGAAAACGCACATAGGAGGGACCATGGTCTCAAAAAGATTTGCACTCGCGGCTTTAGCCGGATTCGTCGCAATCGCCGCGTTCGCATGTACCACGGAAAAAATCGTCGAGGTCACTGTTGAACGTGAAGTGATTCGGACGGTTCAGGTTGAAGTTCCCGTCGAAGTCGAAAGGGAAGTCGTTCGTGAGGTAGAGATCGAAGTACCGGTCGAAATCGAAAGGGAAGTCATCCGCGAAGTCGAGGTTGAAGTTCCGGTTGAGATCGAAAAGGAAGTCGTCCGAGAGGTTCGGGTCGAAGTCACTCGAACCATCGTTGAGGTTGCGACCGCAACCCCGATTCCGACGGCTACTCCGCTACCCATCCAAGCGATCGAACCCGCGCCGCAACCCAATCACGAGTACGGCGAGATCAGAGTCGCAGTCTTCAACATCGCACCGGGCGTTGGCCTCGGCAGCGCACAGGCGCCGGTCGAAGCTATGCAGTACTGGGGTGTTGGCGAAGGACTCTTCGCAGTCGACGACGACGGCCGAACTGTCGGCAAGCTAGCCCTCGATTGGGAACTAGCTCCTGACCTCTCCATGGCCACCATCAACCTTCGAGAGGATGTCATCTTCCACGACGGCTACGGCGGCTTCACCGCTGACGATGTCGTCTTCACGATGAACGACTCCAACGCAAACACCAACCCGACCAGCATCCACGGTCAGGCCGGCGACTTCGCCGCCATCTTCGGCGAGACCGCCAAGATCGACGACTACACCGTGCAGTTCAACTTCACTGAGGGTGGTTTCGACCCCCGCTGGAACGGTAACTTCCTGAACGAACAGGCACAGGGAACCACATTCTTCTCAAAGGCCGCCCACGACCAGAATGGCGTCGAGTGGCTACGTGAGAACATCGTCTCCACTGGCCCCTTTGAGGTAGTTGAATGGGTCCAAGACGACCGAGCGGTCCTCTCCGCAGTCGACTACGACCACTGGTTCGCGACCCCCGAGATCCAGACCCTCCGCTTCACTGAGGTCCCCGAGCCCTCAAGCCGTGTAGCCTTCCTCCGCACCGGCGATGCTGACATCGCCGACGCCGTCCCCCTAAAGGACATCCGCCCGTTGGTGGAGAGCGGTTTCAAGGCTGAGAGCATCACCCGTTCCGGTCGTGTGCACCAGGTCATCTTCTCCGGTAACTACTGGGAAGAGAACCACGCCCGCACCGGAGAGCCGCTCAACCGCACAGCTTCCGGTTACTGCGTCCACGACCTACCGTGGGTCGGATGCAATATCCCCGGCAAGCAGCCAGGCGACATGGAAGAAGCCCGGGACGTCCGCTGGGCGCTGGCCAAGGCCATCGACCGCGAACTCCTCGTCGAGACCATTCTCGACGGCTTCGGCACCGTTGGCTCTGTCGAGTACGTCGACACCACCGCGAGCTACTTCAAAGACGAGTGGTTGATCCCGTACAACCCGGATGAGGCCCTCGAGCACATGGCCAACACCGCATGGCCTACCGGCAGGTTCCCGATCGGTATCTGGACCGGTGGCGAACTCGGCGGCTCCAGCGGCACTAACGCTGAGTTGAACGATGCCATCGCCGGAATGTGGAAAGAACTCTGGCCCGATATGGACCTGCAGGTCTTCAAGTCCGCATACTCCATCATCCGCCCGAGCTTGGTTGGCCGGACCAACACGATCCCGTACGCGGGTGATTGTGACGAAGGCTCCACCGCCATTCCGTTCGACTGGCCGCACGGTCTCACCGAGACCAGCTTCACTCGCGGCGGCTTCGGTTGTGGTATCGAGATCCCCGCGATCGCTGACACCTTCAAGGCCGTGGCGATCGAAGGCGACCCCGCCGAGCGCATCCGCTTGAACACCGAACTGGTCGACTACCTCTACGACCAGATGATTTTCGCCGGCACCGTTCAGGTCCCCGTGCTGACAGTCTTCAACCCCAACTCCATCGCAGAGTGGGTCGGGACATCGTCTGCATTCGCTAGCTCAAACGAGTTCGAGAACATCAAACTCGTCCAGCGCTAAAGCGAAGTAGGCTTCATGGCCGAGGCGATATGAAGTCGCCTCGGCCATGTGCCACCACCCAGCGTCGCGTATCATCGTCTTGTGACGCGTCTCCAACTGTGGGGTCGCTTTTCTTCGGTGACAGACGCAAAATCACATGCGGAAATTTCTCGCCCAACGCTTCGTCTTTGCAATCATGTCGCTCGTTGCAGCGACACTCATAGTTTTCGTCCTATCGCGCATGGCAGGCGATCCCCTGCTCCTCTACGCCAAGCCCGGCGGCTACGGCATGAGCGAAGAGCAGATCGCCGCACTCTCCGAGAAACTCGGTCTCGATAGACCTCTAATCGTTCAATACTTCATCTGGCTTGGAAGAGTCGTCACTGGCGATTTCGGCGTAACCCTCCTAGCTGAGCGTGACGTCCGGACCGTCGTCTTCGAAAAACTCGGCGCCACGATCCAACTCGGCATCGCCGCATTCGTCCTCGCCACACTCATCGGAATACCCCTCGGCGTCGTATCCGCGATCGCCCGCGGAACCGTGTGGGACTACTTAGGGCGTACTTTCGCTCTCTTGGGTCAAGCCACTCCCGCCTTCTTTATGGGCATCGTCGGCATTTTGATCTTCGCGGTAACCCTCGACTGGCTCCCGCCGGGAGGCCGCCCGGTAGATAAACCGTTTTGGCCACACCAAGTCGAGGCCTTGGCCTTACCAATGATCACACTCGGGTTGTTGCCAGCCGCCAGCTATCTGCGACTCACCCGCTCCTCAATGCTCGAGGTACTCGACTCCGAGTTCGTCAAACTTGCACGAGCCAAAGGCGTCAATGTCAACACCGTCATCTGGAAACACGCCTTCCGAAACGCTCTGATCCCTCCGATCACCGTTTCTGCGTTGATACTGATCGGATTCCTCGAGGGTTCCGTGATCGTCGAAGCGGTCTTCGCATGGCCTGGCGTCGGTAGGCTGGCTGTCGACTCGATCCACAATAACGACTTCCCGCTTTTGACGGGTGTCATCTTCATGTTCGCCATCCTCTACGTCGCCGGCAGCTTCCTGGCCGACATGCTCTACCTGTTCGTCGACCCTCGGATCAGATACGACTAACCAATGGCTACCGACGCCGCAAGCGCAACCTCCACAACGCATTCGCCGGAAAAGTCGGACGATCGCGGCTTCGTCAGTAGAGTCGGATACGTCCTCCGTCGCTGGCCACTACTACCTCTGGTGATAGTAGCCGGGCTCATATTCATGGCCGTCTCCGCGCCTTGGCTCGCACCTTTCGGACAAGACGAGCAGAACCTTAGGGCACGCCAGGCTCCACCTATCTGGTACAACGAGTTCTACGAAGAAAATGAGCGCATCACGGACCGCTACATACTCGGCGCCGACCACCTGGGCCGCGACATCCTGACGCGCATCATGTACGGTGCACGCATCTCCCTTGTCGTCGCCGCCATCTCTCTCGTCATCGGAGTTTCCGTGGGCACATCTCTCGGCATGGTCTCCGGCTTCTACGGGAAGCTCTTCGACGAACTGATGATGCGCCTCGTCGACGTCTGGAACGCACTCCCGTTCCTGCTGATCGCCATCCTCGCCGCCATCGTATTCGGTCAGAGCGTCTCAGTGCTTCTCGTCCTCCTGATACTCGCCACATGGGCTGGCGTGGTCCGAAACGTGCGCGCCGAAGTCTTATCCCTGAAGACAAGGGACTACGTCGCATACTCCCGAGTGGCTGGCGGGTCTGACTTTCGGATCATGTGGCGACACCTCACACCCGGCCTGGTCAACACTGTCGTAGTCCTAATCACGCTACGCGTCGGCGGACTAATCCTTACCGAGGCGGGCCTATCCTTCCTTGGTGCCGGCGTGCCGTCCAACATACCGACTTGGGGCAACATGGTGTCCGATGCTCGTCAGTACCTCAATACCGCCTGGTGGATGGCGGTGTTCCCTGGATTGGCTATCCTACTGATCGTGATGTCGGTCAACTTCATCGGCGACTGGCTGCGCGACCGTTGGGACCCTCGGCTCCGTCAACTGTGAAGTGACCGCAAGACGAAGCGGTTTGCCCCACTCCCGAGTACACCGAGGGCATTGGCCAACCCGCGACGCTAGGCGCTGCGCTTTGGTACGATTTAGGGTATGAGTTTTTTCATCGACCGCTGGCGACGTATCGGCACACGTCTGTACATCGCCTTGGGTTTCGCGGTTTTGTTGACGTTGGTGTCTAGCGCGGTCGGTATCTATTACTTCGAACAAAGCGGCGATCTCAGTTTTCGCATCAGTTCCGAATCGGTTCCTTCTCTGGATGCCGCATGGTCCGCGGATCGGGAATCGTCACGTTTAAGGTCCTTGGGGTTGAGTTTTCTCTCCGATCCTGAGACCGAGGTCAATGGTTCCCGGGGCGAATCGGTGGCCGACATTCTCAATCGGCTCGAGGATGAATTGGCGATAGTCGGGGGTGTTCCGGCGCTAGCAACCGATGCGGAAGAGGTACACGACGCGGCGTTTGATTTGGCGGGAGTGATCGATGAGTTGGAAATCAACCGTGATGCACTATTGGAAGCAAATTCGGCAGCGGCGGAGATTCAGTCGCGTCTGATCAATGTTCAATTGGAATCTGGGGCAGATGCGCGGGCGTACGGGTTGCTAGGTAGGGCGTTGGCGGCAAGAGATCAGGAAGATTTGGACGGGTTGTGGGGTGAGTTCTTGGGTGCATCAACGGCCGGAGTGGCGCAGGAGCTTGCCGATCTTGCCGGAGGGGATTCTGGTGCGTTTGCCGTGCGCGGACGGCAATTATTGATTGAAACGAGGATTCAAGAGTTGGCGAGTTCGTTCGATGCGACAAGCGAGTTGTTGGATGATGCGGTGTCGGATTTGGTGTCGAACGCGAGCGCCGAATCATCTGCGAACCTCGACTCGGCCGGACAGAGCTTCGACCAAGGCCGGCTTCTGCTGGCAGTGATCAGCGTTGCTAGCGTGGTTGCGGCTACGATTGCCGCTTGGATTTGGGTTGGTAACGGTATTCTTCGACGACTGTCCAACCTTTCCGAACGTATGCAACTTATGGCGCGCGGTGATCTAGAGACTCCGATGCCTGAGGTCGGGGCGGATGAGATTGGCGAGTTAGCGGGTGCGTTGGAGGTGTTCCGCCGGCAGGCGCTTGAAGTCCAGCGGCTAAACCTTGTGGAGCAGCTTTACGAGGAGTTGCGGTTGGCGAACGAAGAACTAACACGGATGCAAGCTCGATTGGTCGCCAACGAGAAGCTCGCAGCATTGGGCGATATCGTATCTGGTGTGGCGCACGAGATCAGCAACCCGCTTAACTTCGTGAAGAACTTCTCGGAGGGTTCTCTGGAGCTTTTTGAGGAGTTGTCCGAGATCATACATGAGCATCGGGACAAACTTTCGGAGCAAGATTTCACGAATATTGAGGAGGTGAGGGATGAGTTAGCGGATAGTTTGAACAGGGTGCGAGAAAACGGGTCGAGAGTGCTGACGATCGTCGACCGGATGCGGGGACTTGGTGTTGTGGGTGGAGTCCCTGAGCCTACGGAGTTGAACACGGTGTTACGGATGGCGGTTCAGTCGTCGTGCATCTCGTTCCACATGGAGCACGCGGAGGCGGGAGAGGTACATCCCAAGTTCAATCTTGATCCGAATGTCGGAATCATCATGTTGTCTGCGAACGATTTTGGTGAAGCGATCAAGAATTTGGTTTCAAACGCTTGCTTCGCGATGCTGTCAAAACAGGCAACGGCCAGGGATTCCTATGAACCGTCGTTGGTGGTGAATACGCGTAGGATAGGTGAGGAAGTTGAGATCAGGTTCCGGGACAACGGCACGGGGATCGCTGACGATGCCTTGCCGCGAATTTTCGATCCGTTCTTTTCGACCCGTCAGGGCGCGCTAGGTGCAGGCCTAGGTTTGCCAGTGGCGAGCGATGTCACGAGGCGGGCGGGCGGCGACGTGACGGTTGAGACCGAAGTCGGCGAGTTTGCCGAGTTCATCATGACTTTACCTATCGATCATTTTGTCGAAGAGGAAGATTAATGCTTCTTCGTTCCCATTAAACCGATGTTTCTGTCGATTTTCCGAACGCGCATTCGCGTAGCAACGCGAAGTTGGCCCAGTCAAAGTAGACGGAAGATTACGTTGTCGGCTCATTTTTTGGGGTGTCAGGTTGGGCGGAAGGAGGACGCGCAACAGTGTTCTCCCAATTGATATTTAACGGAGACCATGCGTCAGATTAAAGGACTCGCTATCAAGACCTACTTGCTGGCGGCATTGGGGTTTGTGACAATGCTGACCGGATTTATCGCGCTCGAATTGGGTTCGGGTGCCGATGCGGCTAGCGTTCCGGAAAAACCGGAGGTAGGCAGAGACGGAGTGGTTGCGTCACGGTTGGAACGGTGGGTTGAGGAGGCCGATCATGTCGATACCCAAGGGACGTGCAATCTCGGAGACCCGTTCACAATCACTGTCGTTACCGATCCTGAAGGCGTTCGCATTTCATGGGAGTGCAACCCCTCAAACACGCGCGGGCTTCAACATTCCCGCGGCCTGAACGAGAATGAGCTTCTTTCCAAAGGTAGCGGCCATTGGGACGCCGATTACCTCGGACCAATCATCACCAGTTTCACGGACGTTAATGTCCAGTCCGACCAAAGATACTGTTACCGCGTCCAATTGCTAGGAAGACACGCGGATTTGAGCCAGCAACCGGTCATTGCGACTTCGAACGTTGCTTGTGCAATCGCCGGAGGGACACCGCCACAAGGGACGCCAACACCTACGCCAACGATCACGCCCACGTCCAACGCCACGGCGACGCCGACCCGGACTCCGACATCGTCGCCCACGCCGACCCGGACTCCGACATCGTCGCCCACGCCGACCCGGACTCCGACATCGTCGCCCACGCCGACGGCAACGCGGACTCCGACACCGTCGGGACCGCCAGAACCACCGCCACCACCAGAACCGACGTCGACATCGACGCCAAGGCCGCGTCCAACTCGGACGCCTACTCCGGTACCATCGCCGACGCCAACTGCCGCGATTCCCCCGTCGCCTACTCCCGTCCCGGCCCCACCGACATCGACTCCGATCCCGCAGCGGGAGCCGGCGCAAGCACCGGACCGCGAGCGGCCAGCTACTGCGACACCGACTCATACTCTCGTGCCAACTGACACGCCGACGCCACTGCCGACATCGACTCCGACGGAGACGCCCTCGCCAATTCCGACGAATACACCTACAGCTACCTCAACACCTACGCCGATACCAAGTCACACCCCGACCGAAACCCCGACGCACACACCTACTAACACCCCAACAGCGACCGCCATGTTCACACCAACGGCAACACATACACCGACGCCCACTCGTACGGCCACGGCGACCGCAACGGCTACGCCGACACCGACCTTTACCCCAGAGCCCACGCCGACGGCCAGCCCAACACCGACCAACTCTCCGACGCCAACTGCGACACCTTCGCCCACTGTGGTGCCGACCCCGCCGCCAGCGCCTCCGACCGTCGAACCGCCTGAGGTGACCGGCATCCAAGCTGCCGTGCCGCGGATAAGGAACGCACTGACGGGCATCGCGGCCGCGAGTCGGGACAGATCAACGCTGATCGTGATCCTGCTTCTTGCCGGTCTTGCAGCGTTGGGAGCGTTCGCGTATCTGGTGTTGCGACGCCGTTGAGTTGAGAGTTTTGGCGAGCCTACGCTAGCGTCAGCTTCGACGTCGGCCACGTCGAGACGTCACTAGGTTCAACGTAGTCGCGGCGAGGCCGATAACCATTGCGAGGAGGACCCACCGGATCGGCGGGGCCGTCGCTCCGGTATCAGGGAGTTCGTCCTCGACCGTTGGTGACGGGAGCGGCGGCGGTGCACCTTTTGCCCCGACGGCGACTTTCGATGGCAGCTCTCCCAGGTTGCCGCAAATCGTGATGCCGCTTGGTGAGAAGGTCGTGGTGGATTGCAAGAGTGTTAGGCTTCTATCTCCGTTGATCACGGTCAAGTCAACGTCTGCGATGCGGGTTCTTAATGCTTCGGGCAGTTGGATGCACGCCTCGATCGGCAGGTTAAAGCTGTAGTTTGAGAGACTGCGGCCGTTGATGTCGTAAACGCTGATCGCGTATGCGTCTCCGTGGAGAGTGAAGCGTTGCTGTGTCTGGCCAGCGTTGCTTGCGGGGCCGGTCTTGTCAACGCAGATGGAGATCGCTTCGTTGTTTTGGACGGCGCCGGGGAGTGCCGCGACTGCGTAGCCGTTGCCGGCTAGGGTGCCACCTTCTTCCGGAGTGAAGGTTGGGCAGGATTGGCCTCGGCTGTTGGTGACGGATTTGGGTGTGACGCCTTCGGGGTTGACCGGAGCTGGAAGGTCGCGTGTTGTGTCGCGTTGGTTCCGTACAATCAATTCAAATTCGGCCGAGCAGCGAGCAATGGCTTCCTCTTCGGTTTCTCCGATTTCGGCCCTTGGGCCTTTACAGTGGGCTGCGAAAGGCACATTTACGCTGACGCGGTAGTTGCCAGGGACGCTGGGAACCTGGTACATGACCTCGCGGTCATCGGGGAGATTATTGATTCGGATTGTTTGGTTTGTTGATTCAGTGAAGTCGTTTCTGCTGTTTTCCTCTTCCCATTCAAACCAGACGTCGTCGGGGCTGACGGCGTCCGCCAACCTGTTGTCGAGGATGTTTTGGACGCCGTAGACGTTCGTGCTCAAGACGACGTCTCTGCCGGTCCAAATCTTTATCGTGTTCACGGCGGGTTCGATGCTCATTATTGTCGCTGGCGGCCAGTTCGGTTCGGTTTCCACCTCTTCTTCTTCTTGGGCGACGGGTTCGGGTTCTACGGGCTCGACACAGTCTTCGGGTTCTTCAGTCGGTATTGGTGATACGACAATGAACGGTTTGACCTGCGTGCCAGGAGTGATGGAATACACCCTGCCTTGAAGCCAGAACCCGGCAGTCTCGTAGTCGGCGATCCAAGGACCCTCGCAAGAAAAGTAGTCGTCGTAATCCAAAGTCCGCAGCGAATCCAAGATATCCGAAAATCGAACAAGGTTAGGTCGACGTAAGAGTCGCCTCCGTCGAAATCGTTCCCATGGAGATCCAGCTGTGTGATCCAGCTGTTGTTGATGTTTAGGTTTGAAACAATCGACTGGAAATCATCCACGGTCAAATCGCTGTAACGCACCTGGAGTTGCTGTAGATTCGTGTAACCCACCAAGGAATTGCCAGCGAAACCATCCATGCTGCCGCATTCAAAGTGGATCTCGGATGTGTACGGCTTGTCAATGGTACCGAGGATGTCTTCGGCGGCGACCGCGGTGATCCGGGGATCGAAGATCGTCAATTTGTTGACGCGCAAACCCGACAATGCCGTTTTGAACGCCGCAATCTCCGTTGGGTTGTCGCTATACCAAGATCCGATCGAGTTGGGGTTTGAGCCCGTGACGCATCCAGACTTGGCGTCTCCTGAGGCGGTCATGTGTAAATCATCCATCGGTGCCATGGTGGTGGAAATATCGACCAATGCATCCATCAAAACCGTGAACTTTGCAAAAGTCAGATCCTGATAATCGAACTCGAATTTCATGAGTTTCGTGAAGTTTTCGGCAATGTACTGGGCATCAGTATTGCTTAACCTGATGTTTCCCAATTTCAGCTCCGTCAGGCCGGTGGGAATACTCTTGATCCAATCCGTAGGCAAGGTTTGGAAATGCCAATGGTTCGGCCAGTCCATCCCGATCGTGAACGTCCAGAGTTCGGTGAGTTTCGCCATGCTCGTTGCCGACAATGCGGGGGGCATCGACATGAAGTAGTTGCGTTCCAGGCGCAGAGAGTTGAGACCTGTCAGGTGATCGAACAGCGCGGCGGGGAGTCCGTCGACCTCGTCATCGGACTTGATTTGGGCGACGGCGAGATCGATGCTTGTGAGGGCGGAATTATCTGCGAAAAACCCTTCTGGGATCATGCCGATGCGGCTGTTTGACGCGGCGAACGATCCTAGACCGGTTAAGTCAGACAAATCACCGGCCATTAAACCTGTAACCACCGATCCCAAGCGATCACCGCTGACGTCGATGGAGGTGATTGCTGCGAGTTGTTCGTCGGTTACTGCTTCGCATGCAGGGCGTGTGCCTTGATTGTTTTCAGTGATTTTTCTAAGAATGGCCTCTTCGATTTGAGGGGTTCTATCGCAAATATCGACGGTGGTTTGTGCGACGGCTCTTTGGTCGGTTGCTGGGTATACCAATGTGAACGCCAACGTCGCGACGAGTGCCAAAACGGCAACGGCGCGCGCGTTCAGAGGGAAGCTGGTCTGCAAGGGAAACCCCGTCTAGAAAAGTTTTTTTTTGGTGATTACCCAGAATTCTAGGAAATCTACCGTTCGAGATTCACCATGCGTTGATGCAATAGATAGGCGAATCACGGATCGCTAGGACGCAATCCCATGATCAATCGGGATTAGCCGTAAGTAGTTTCAGGCTCCCCGGAATAAGCGATTATTGGTCGTCGTCGTCAGCGGCGCCAGCGTCCGCAACTAGCGGAACGGTCGCTCCCGCAATGTAACGAGTCTTCGGTAGCGTGATCTGGAACTCGGTGTATTCACCGGGCTCGGTATCGACCTCGATACTGCCGCCGTGGCTCCGGATGATGTCCATCGAGAGTGAAAGCCCCAAACCGGTTCCTCGGTTGGTCGCCTTCGTCGTGAAGAAGGGGTTGAAAATCTTCTCGACGACTTCTTCGGGCATTCCGGTGCCGTTGTCGCGGAATCGGATCTCGATCTCATCGCCAACCGAACGTGTGCTGATGGACACGCCAGGGATATAGTCCCGTGCGGCTTCGAGGTCTTGCTCACGGAGCATGTCTCGTTTGTCCTCTGTTGCGTGCCACGCGTTGGTGACCAGGTTCAAGAAAACTCGCCCTAGGTCTTGCGATATGGCTTGGATTGAGGGCACTTCGGGATCGAAACTCGATTTGATCTCTAAATTCATATCGGGGTCGGTCGCCCTACCGCTGTGGTAGGCGAGCTGCGCGTACTCTTCGATGAGATTGTTAAGGTCCGTCTCCTGAAGATCGGTGGATTCACGCCCCATGTCTAGCATGCCGTGAACGATGCGGTTCGCTCGTTCGCCGTGCGTTTTGATACGAACGAGGTTGCCGGTTAAGTCCCCGGTGATCTCTTCGATGTAATCCAGCTGCTCTTTGTCGATGTCTGCGGAAGACTCTTCGAGGACCTCTTTGAGTTCCTCCAATAACTCCTCGGATGCCTCAGAGAAGTTATTGACAAAATTGAGCGGGTTCCTGATTTCGTGGGCGACACCCGCGGTCAACTCACCCAACGCGGCCAACTTGCCTTGCACGATGATCTGATCCTGAGCATCATGCAGGTCGTTCAATACACGTTCAAGCTCATCGTTCTTGCCTTGCAATTCGTTGGCGAGTTGCTCAACCAAGTTCAATCGTTGAACCTCAAGCGCGTGTTGACGGAACACCTCCAACGCATCCGCCATCTCTGCCACCTCGTCGCGCCCACCGATCTCGACCTTCGATTCGAGGTCGCCGTCCGCCATGCGGAGCATTCGATTCGAAAGCGTTTGGATACGGCGCAGCAGCACCTTACCGACGAACAACCAAGTGATCAGAAACGCGCCCACGATGCTGAGCACGCTGATCACCACCAAGAAAACACGGCCTTGCCAGATCGATTGCTCGGCGACATCCGATTCCAAGCTCACGGTGGTCTCGGCAGATTGGACCAAGTTGTCAACGTCTTCGACGAGCAACACCGCCACTTGTCGATTCAGTTCCAAAAGTTCGTGTTGTCGGTCGGTTAGTTCATGCTGGCGCGCCAGCAACTCGAAGCCGCTGTCTTCACCGAGTGCAACTTCGAAAAGCCGATCAAATATAAGTGCCAAAACCTGCGCGTATTCGGTGCTTCGCAACACCGAAAGGCTACGTTCGATACGGCTACGAGCAGCCTCAGCCCGTTCTCGCAAAGGTTCGATGAATGCTGCATCGGAGACGGTAAAGGCGCTGGCCAACAATTGGGTCGCGTTGTTGGCAGCCGACTGTAAATCGGCAACGTTTCGGTAGCGATAAAATTCGGTCTCCGAAAAATGTTCGCTTTGCGACACGGGTGCTCGACCGAGCTCGCGGTACCCAGTCATCGTATAGAAGAGTTGATCATCGATAGCCGGGATCAAAATGTCATCCAGCCTTTGCTGCAGGAGTGACAGTTCGATGCTGATGGCCGTGGTTCGATTGCGAAGCTCCAAGAGTTCTTGCTTGTCGGCTTTGATCTGCTCGACACTTTGCGTGAGTCGATCCGCGTATTGTCGGATGCGTGTCAACCTCTGCCCACCATCACCGGCAGCCGTCAGCGATTCGAGTTGCTGTTCGAAGAGCGTTTTGGTGGCGTCGATCTCAGCCACGACCTGGTTGAATTCCGCGGTCGTCAACGCGGCGGTCAATCGAGGTGCCGCCGCCGCCAGCACACCCGTATATTGAGCGATACCGAATGAAGCCACCATCTCCGGCACGCTCTCTTCACGAACTCGATTGTTGGCGTGCCCGATCGCGTTGAACGAAAGCCATGCCACCAAGCTCGCACTCAGCGTCAAAGCGACCGCGGCCCCGATGCCCACGTACATCTGCGCAGACAGACGGAAACGGCCTTCGAGCAGTCCTCTGGCTTGAGCAATCAATGTTGTCGTTCGACCATTGCCTCGATCGGTTGGTATTCTCCGTCTTCGCCGATGACGGTCAAAAATACTTCGTTTGAACCTTGGCTGTCATCTTCTCCGAACTGCAGCTGGAAACCACCTAGGTCAACAACTTGGCCATTTCGCAGATTCTGCAGGAAGCAAGATCTGGTGATGTCGCGGCCGCAGCTTTTGACAACCTCGGTAACAAATCTGCCAGCGATGTAACCCTCTAAGGAAACGAACCCAGGTTCGTCACCCGGAGCATGTATTTCCAGAGCGTATAGATAGTCTGCAACGATGGGTACCGATGCGTCCCAAGGGAAGGGTACCACCTGCGTGACGTAAACGCCTTTGCCGTGCTCCCCCAACTCCCTCGCCAAGGCGTTGCTACCGACGAACGACACCGTCATGAATTCCGGATTGAAGCCGGTGTGACGAGCCCATGAAATCAAATGCGCCACCGGTTCATATGCACCGATCATTATTACCGCTTCCGGCTCGCCTTGCCGCAAGTCCAGAAGTGCGGTCTTGATCGCCTTGGTGTTGCGAGGGTAGATGCCAATCGCGACTGGTTCCATCCCGAGATCTGCCAATGCGATGCGCACGCCTTGATAGCCGGCTCGTCCGAAAGAATCGTCTTGATACATTACCGCGATTCGAGTGATCCCGAGGTCGGTCAATAAACGATTCACCATTTCGGCGGTCTCTTGGTAGTAAGAGGCGCGAACGTTCAAAATATGTTCGTAGCTGGGACTTCTTAAAAACTCGGCCCCGGTGAACGGCGCCACGTACGGAACACCTGCCGCGGCGGCAACTGGCACCGCAGATCGCGAAGTCGGCGTTCCAACGGCTCCGACGAGCGCGAACACCTTATCTTGCTGAATCAGCGTCGACGTGTTTGCGATCGCCGCCTCTGGTTCGTATGCGTCATCGCGAAATGCCAATTCAAGCGTGCGACCATGCACTCCGCCCGCCATGTTTGCTTCATTGAACGCCATCAGGATGCCCGTCCGCATACCCACACCCAAATCAGATGCCGGACCGGTAAAAGCCGCCGATTGACCGAATAATATTCTCCCGTCTGTGACGCCGTTGCGTTCATTGGCGCCATCTGATCCGGTCCTCGAACCCGAGTTGTTGCCAGTCAGTTCCTTTTCGAAATCAATCGTTTCGATCGGCGAAACGGTTGCTTCGTCTGCGTTCGAACAACTTAGGAGTGCGACTAGCCAGACAATTGCAATCGCCGCCCGTAACGCGGCCAACCCTGAAAAAGCAGTAACAGGGCGACGGACTGTCAACCCGTCCTCCGTTTAACAAGTGTCAAACAGTTCATGTCGTCGACGCGACGATAGTGCATCTCATCTGAAAACGTGTGCGCCAGATGCACTCCCCATCCACCGATTTCGCTGTCTTCGATCGAGGTGATTTGCGATGGCGTTGCCGCGTCTTTTGTCGGATCGAACGCCCGCCCATTGTCCAAGATTTCGATTTTTATGAAATCGTCATCGGAAACAATCTCGACTCTTATGGGTTGGGTGCCGTCAACCTGACCGTGGTTAATGACATTGATGCACAGTTCTTCGACGATCAGCTCGATCTGATAGGTCAGGTCTGGCGTCCATTCCCCCCGCTCGGAAATCGACCCAATGGTTTTTTGGATCGCTTCGAGTTCGCCGATGTCGGGCATAAATTCGACTGAAGTTCGTACGCTCATGGGGCGGTGTAACTACACGTGTCTAAAGACCAAGCACGCCTGATCATCGGATTGCGGTTCTTCGCCAGCGAATTCGTTAACCGCATCAAACACCATCGCACTGGCTTCTTGGGCGTTCGTCGGTTGTCTATCTTGGAATACCTGTCGCAGTCGATCCATGCCGAACAGCTCACCTTCCGCGTTGAATGCTTCGGTTATCCCGTCGGTGTAGAGGATCACCGTGTCGCCGGATTCGAGTTTGAGTTTGGATTCGCGATACTCCAGCCCGGGCAAGATACCTAGGGCGGTGCCACCTGTCGGACTTATAATCGTGGTCCGTCCGCCCGGATGGACTATTATCGGCTCATTGTGGCCGCCGTTGGCGTAAATGAATTGTGAAGTTTGAGGATCGTAGATCGCGTAGAAGAGCGTGACGAACATCGAGGCTTCATTTTCGGCATCAAGCAGGTCGTTGACTTCCGCCAAAGCCTCGCCGGGGTGTTCGAACCTTTGCCCCGCACCCTTCAACAACATCCGGCTCGACATCATGAACAGAGCCGCCGGCATTCCCTTATCAGAGACGTCGGCGATCGCTAGCCCAATCTTGCCGCCCCGTAAAATCTGGACATCGAAGAAGTCGCCACCGACGTTACGCGCAGGCTGCATTGATCCGTAGATCTCATATTGATCGCTCAGCGGGAAGCTCGCCGGAAGAACGGATTGTTGAATGCTATTTGCGACATCGAGTTCGTTTTGCAACGCTACCAATTTGTCTCTCGACTGTAAGGCATCCCGCCACTCGTCAAGATGTTGCAGCGTCCGTTGGATCGTCAACCTCAAGTCTTGGAAGTCGAGGGGTTTCGTCACAAAATCAAACGCGCCGCGGTTCATCGCGGTTCGGATGTTCTCCATGTCACCATATGCCGAGATAATGATGGCACGAATGTTGGGCGTGACCTCTTGGATCTGCTGCAGCAGTGTCAAACCGTCCATTCGAGGCATGTTGATGTCCGACACGACCAAATCGATATCTTTGTCGGCGATCAGCATTTCGAGTGCTTCGACGCCGTCGTGGGCAAAGACAAACTCGTATTCGCCGCTACGGATGTTCCGACGCATTCGCTGGAGTACGAGCGGTTCGAGATCTGGTTCGTCGTCGACGACCAAGATTTTTTTTGAGGCGTTCCGCATCGGACCTAAGAAATTTTCTCCGAATCGCGCACTGACGAATTATCGAGGCTGGTCTTCCCCCGGTTGCGATTCACGCCAGCGGAAAAGACGGTCACTTGACGGCGTTAATTGCTTCACCGCGTGTCGCTTCGATGGGAATGATGTTGTCAAACCCGCTGATCGAGAAAATTTCCCGGATCGGGTCCGACAGCGAGCACACGGCGAATTTGCCACCTTGCCGGTTGATCGACTTGACAACCAACAAAATTGCCCGCAGACCTGCGCTACTGATATAGGTCAGCGTCTCGGCATCGAACACAACCGACCGATCAGTTTCATCGATCGCCTCCTCCAAACCAACTTGAAAATCCCGGGCGTTCGTGCCGTCCACTCGATTTTCGCTGGGCATTACTACCAGCGCATTGCCCACTCGTTCTGTGTTAATTTCCATCGGTTCAACACCCCCTTAAGCCTAGGGTACTTCAGGTTATATGAATCCGCTTCATTCGCACTTCTGCGAACGTACATTTTACAGTCGCGCAGTCGCTGCAGCGAGTGCGTCAATTACGCATCTCGATCATATCTGCCAACAAAACTGTCCGAGGTTCTAGGAGGACGTGGCATTCTTGCCATCGAAATCGATTCTGGCAACACGATACCGCCGGAAAAGATCAGCTTCATCGCATCCTCAACTGTGATATCGGTTTCGACTATGTCATCTTCCAATACAAATGCCATATTTCCTGACGTCGGATTTGGCACAGTTGGTACGTAGACGGATACTAGATCCTCCTCACTACCTGGCGCCCGAGCCCGTCCGGTGACGAATCCCATTGCCACCATCCCGTCACGCGGCCACTCGATGAACACGACACGGCTGAAATTCGCCGAAGAGCCTACTGAAGCCATCGCTTGTGCCGTAACGCCGTACAGAGTCTTCACCACCGGAACGAAGTTCAACAACTTGTGGACAATGTTTAACACACCTTGGCCCAACCTCGAAAGGGCTATCAAGCCGATGATGTAGAAAATAAAACCCAGAATGATTAGCCCGATACCGGTAAAGTCCCAAGGCTTGCCTTCGATGAATGGTAGGGTTCTGAATAATTCGTCGGTCTTGCCGACGAGGTAAACCACGACGATTATGGTCACGAGCAACGGAACCAACTCAAGCAATCCGGCCAAAACCCGGCCTTGAACGTGGCTCTCGATCCTCCTCAGGACGTTGGGGCGTTCCTCCTCTTCCGAATCGGATTCAAATCGTGGATCAGCGTTCAAACGAACACCCCCGTCGTTGGTGCTTGAATAATTTCGTACCGTTCTTCAAGGTTGTTGTCGTTCCGCATTCGTTCTCGATTGATTTCGTACAACTTCTTCGTCCCACTTCGTGCGCGGAACAGAGTCTACACCAATTACAATACTCGTCGCTACATCCAATCTGACTCCATACTCGCGTTTTGCTTTGCGTCGATTGAACTCGTCCTCTGCAGCTTTGGTGTTCAGCAACAGTAACGTCAACATAGCTGGATGTCGGCAGCAGCAAAACGAGAGATTCCAGCCATTGTTGCTGAATTGGTTCGTCTTGCGGGTGCTGTCCTCCAGCATTCGCATGATCAGACATCCGGCGTGGTCGCCAACGCACCTGACAACGGTGTTTATGTTGCCTATCCTTGGTTTGTTATTTCTGCACGACACAACGCTCGCTTGGTTGAGCGTCGCAATCGGGCTCGCATCGTTGACGATTACGGTAATCATCGGATGTCTGCCGATCAATCGGATACGACGACGTTTCGGGGTCACGGGTATTTTGGGTGGTCACATCCGTTGCGATCACGTGAGCGTCGGCTACTCTTAAGGCAGTCCGCTGAACATCGACGTTTCGTTCGAAGTCCGGCCGGGCGAGTTAGTCGCGGCCGTGGGGAGTCTGGTTCTGGCAAAAGTACGTTGCTCGCATCGTCATCGCACACCGTCTCCACTATCCTCAAAGCCGAACGCATTTATGTCCTGCAGTCGGGGCGGATTGTGCAGCGGGGAACATTTGACGAACTGGCAAACATCGAGGGACCGTTCAAAGAGCCGGTTCAACGCCAAATGACATAACTCGACGCGAAAACCGCAACATGACCGCACCCGCAAACTCTGTCCAATGCGAAACTCGCCTCGCATGGCGCGCTTGGCTCGCCGAGAACCACAATCGCAACGAAGGCGTCTGGCTGGTGACATTCAAGAAAACGAGTCGCATGCCATCGGTCGGTTACGACGCAACGGTTGAAGAGGCGCTCTGCTACGGATGGATCGACAGCCGAACTAAATCGCTCAACGACGAACGCTCCATGCTCTGGTTCGCGCCGCGTCGAAGAGGTTCCAACTGGTCTAAATCGAACAAAGACCGCGTCTCAAGACTCACGAGAGCCGGATTGATGATGGCGCCGGGCATCGCCAAGGTCGAGGCCGCCAAGATTGATGGCACATGGAACGCGCTTGACGCCGCCGAAAATCTCGAAATCCCGCCCGACTTAGAAACTGAATTCGCCGAACATCCCGGTTCCGCTGGGAATTTCGAGGCGTTCCCGAGGTGGGTCAAACGAGCGGTCTTAGAGTGGATTTTGACCGCTAAACGTGAAGCGACCCGCGCACGGCGAATCGACGAAACCGCAAGTCTCGCCCAAGAGAACCAACGTCCAAAACAGTTTCGTTGACGATGACGGGTGTGCCCGCAATGCGGATCAGTCAGCTTCTCTCAGACACTCTTCCAACAGTCCAAACGCCGCATCCACGAACGCCCACATGTTGGACTCGCGGTCCGACTCACCCGTCTCAAGCGTGATCGTTCGCTCCACCGGTCCCGAAACCGCGACGCAGGTGTGACCCGCGGCATCACCATATCGATTGCCCGTCGGACCGCTCGCGCCCGTCTCCGCAAGCCCCCAAGTCGTACCCAAAACCTCACGTACCGAACGCGCGTTTAACGAAGCATACTCTTCGGTCGACGACCTGATGCCCGCAAGCGATTCATCCGGCACACCCAAAAACCCTTTATGGGATGTACGCGTGTACGTCACCGCGCCGCCGATGAAATACGCCGAAGCGCCGGGCACCGCCAGCAGACATGCCGAGACCAACCCGCCACCCGACGACTCTGATACGCCGATCGTATGTCCCTTCGCCTTCAACATCGCCGCCGCTCGTTGCGCTCGATTGCCGAGTTCGTTCATCTCCTTGACTCCCCCTGTTGTGTTGCCGAATTTCGTCGGCCGCCTTTACCGATTCTTCAACAGCCAACCCTATGATATGACCTGCAAATCGCCATGCCGGAATCGCCAAGAACGATCACGACTGTTACTGGTGATGGTCCTATTGAAGCATCAACACGATTTCTACGCAATTCCACCGCTTCCAATCTGTCAATCGCCTAAATCCTTCAACGAATAACCGAAAACCAGTACATTCAGTTAACTGGTAAGGTTCTTGATACGTTCCGGTCGATTGAATTTCGACTGATTGCGGAGCCCTGCGATCAAGCGCGGGCGCACCGCCAAAGGAGGCCCCCTATGGACGATCAACAGAACGATGGAATGAACGATGAATATCCGGTTCAGTACAACGTCGATTACAAAGACGGAACGCGCAATCGGCTAACGTCCCTCTTCAGATGGATCCTGATGATCCCGAGCTTGGTGGTGTTAGCGCTTGCAGGCGGATTGATTTTAGCGACTCTGCCGATGATCCTCTTCAGGAAGAAATACCCGCGTTGGTTCTTCGACTACCAACTGCAGTACGCCAAATTCTCGGCAAGAGTCACCGCTTACGCATCGTTACAAATGGATGAATATCCATCCACGGACGAGGAGCAGTCGGCGCAGCTTGATATCACCTATCCCGACGCCGAGGCGGAACTAAACCGTTTCCTGCCATTGGTGAAGTGGATTTTAGCGATCCCACACTTCATCGTGATCTACATCCTGTCGATCATATCGGCCATACTGACCTTTATTGCGTGGCTGGCGATCATCATCACCGGCACGTATCCCAAGGCCCTGTTCGACTTCAACGTCGGTGTTTCTCGATGGACCTATCGCGTTGCGGCCTACGCATTCCTGCTCACCACTGACCGATACCCGCCGTTCAGCCTGAACTAGCGGCGAGACCGTTGTCTATACCAACCCTGTGATGTCGGCGACAAGCCGATATCGCGAGGTTGATCGGGTAGCTTACGGACATGACGGACCGTTACCCAGTTCAACTCATCGTCGAATACGGCGACGGCTACAGGAACCGACTCACGACGACTTTCAGATGGGTTTTGGCAATACCGGTTCTCGTACTTGCGTTGGCTGTCGGTGTCGGCCACATTACCTTGGCTCCGTTTTTGATGATCCTCTTCAGGAAGCGATATCCGCACTGGATGTTCCACCATCAGTTGGCCCTGGCGGGGCTCGAGGCACGAATCACGGCATACGTGACGTTTTGTGTGGACGAGTACCCTTCCGCTGACGAATCGCAGTCGGTCCATCTCGATATGCAATACCCTGACGACGAAACGAGATTGAGACGTTTCTTGCCCCTATTCAAATGGTTCTTGGCGACTCCACACTACTTCGTGTTACTAGGTCTGTTTGCGATTGCCATCCCAATCGTCGCTATCGCGTGGGCGGCGATACTCATCACTGGCCGATACCCTCGATGGCTCTTCAACTACATCGTCGGAACCATGCGTTGGGCGCTCAGAGTAACTGCGTACGCAGTGTTCCTGGTCACGGATCGGTACCCACCATTCCGCTTCAGCGCGTAGAGCTTCTCAGCGTCGCTGGACTCAGCATTTCCACCGCACTCCAACTCGGGGCGCGTGTGGATAATGCGGCGGAAGCTGACGCATATTCAGCGGATGCCTCCGCATCACCGGTTGCGGCGTAGCGGATCAACATCGCGGCGGCGAAGACATCACCTGCTCCAGTTGTGTCGAGACCCGCTCCGTCAACGGCGGGCGCGAACGATGGTACTTGGACCGGTTGATTGGTACCGCGAACGTGCAGTTCGGCGCCGTCGCTTCCTTTGGTGACGACCAAGTTGAGTGCCAGATTGCGCCATTCTGCCAGTGAGTCTTTATCGACCTCCGATTCCGAAATTACGCAGATGTCCCAACCTGTGCTCATGCCAACCGGCGGTGATTTCGATACGTCGACCACCGACGGTAGCGGTTGGTCCCAAGATCGCAACCACCCCTGCGGAACAACGCAAGAGACACGCGGCCGAAACCAACCCAAGCAATCGACTGGCAACTCCTGTGTAAGTGGTCCGACGAAGAGCATATTGGGACTTCGCCATGCCTCCGGGATGTCGTCGATCGATATGTCGCCTCCTCGGCGATGGAGCACCTGCACTCGATCGCCTCGATGATCGTACCGATTCTCGAACGTGGATGTGTGCGCGGACGGCACGCGGACAGTCGAGTGTTCAGACGCCAAGACTTCCGGCAATGGGTAGTCGGCGGCGCATGAAGTGACCATTGCCGCTTGAACGCCAAATCGTGCTGCGGTTACGGCGGCAAAGGCAACGGCACCTCCCGCTTCCCGATCCGCAAGGTCGCCGGGCAACACATCCCACGTCACATGTCCAATCGCCACTAGATCAGGCGGCGGATTCACAATTGCCGCAACTGCGGATCCCAACGGTCACGTAACCAGTCGCCGATGAAGTTAATAGACAACACCAGCAGGAATATCGCGATCCCCGGCATCGTTGAGATCCACCAAGCGGTATCGAGGAAGCTGCGTCCGTCCGAGATCATGTTGCCCCATGTGGGCGTTGGTTGCGGAATGCCGACGCCGAGGTATGAGAGTGTGGCTTCGGCGAGTACCAGTCCTCCGGCGCCGAGGGTTGCGAGAACGATGACGGTGCTACTGACGCCGGGAAGAATGTGCCGCATGGCGATTCTGAAGCCTGAGGCACCGGCGATACGGGCAGAGGCGACGTAGTCACGTTCACGTAGGGATAGGACCTCTCCTCGTATGGGACGGACGAATCCGACCCATGAGATGAGTACGAGGATTAAGAACATGATCGTGAACGAAGTTCCAAGAACGATTTTAATGACGAGGGCGATCATGATGAATGGCAATGCGATCCAAGCGTCGACGAGGCGCATGATGATTTCGTCGACGATGCCGCCGATGAAGCCTGCGGCGAGTCCCAGTGAAGTACCGATAATCATCCCGCTGGTCATTCCCACTGCAACGACCATAAGCGAGGCTCTCCCGCCGTATAACAGACGGCTCCAGAGGTCGCGTCCTATTTGATCTGTTCCGAGCCAGAACTCTGGGGCACCGCCCTCTAGCCATATCGGTGGATTACGAACACGAGTGAAGTCGGCATCTCGGATCGGGTCGTGCGTGGCGATCATAGGGGCGAACGCAGCTAGCACTACCAGCAACGCGAGCACAACCGCCCAAATTATCGGATACCGTCGCAGAAAGTCGTAGACGGTAATTGGGGCCCGCAAGACAGACCGCACGGGTGCTGGCAGCGACGTGCCCGTACGCGCATAGTCCGGTAACTGGTGTTCGGTCGCCATGAGATTCAGCTCAGCCTGATACGCGGGTCAACTAGGACGTAAAGCAAGTCGGCGACGAGGTTTGCGGCGATCAATACGATTCCCACAAGGAGCGTTGTCCCGACGACCAGATTCAAATTGTTGTTAACAACCGCTTCGAGGGCGAGCAATCCAATTCCAGGCCAGGCAAAAACAGCCTCGACCACGACGGTTCCCGTGACGAAGTTCCAAAGCAGCAACGCCGAGACTGTGATGGGAACGATGAGAGAATTTCGCAGGGCGTGTTTCCAAATGATCTTCGGCGAGCCGACACCCTTGGCTCGTGCGAGTTTTATGTATTCGGAATCGAGGACTTCGAGCATCGCGGAACGCATCAAGCGCATATACCCTGCGGCAGCTCCCCAAGCCAAGGTCACTACGGGGAGAATCATGGCTTTGAACTGATCGAGGGGGTCATCAGACCCGATGGTTCCTATGACGGTCACTGGGACCCAGTCAAGGGTGACGGCAAATATAAGGATTGCCATGATCCCGACGTAAAAGGCGGGAAGGGTGATGCCTAGATTGGCGATCAGGCGTACGGCATAGTCAAGAAGGGTGCCACGTTTGACGGCGGAAATCATGCCGAAAGAGAGGCCGAAGATAGTAGCCAAGATCCAAGCCGAAACGCCTAGTTGGACGGTGGCAGCGATTTTCTCTCGGATTTTCTGAGCTACGGGGAAGCCATCAGACAGGTCATGCCCTAGATCGCCGCGTAACACGTCGGTCAGCCAGAAGAAGTATTGAAGCGGCACCGGTTTATCGAGATGTAGTTTTTCGCGTTGGACTTGGAGGGCACTTTCAGAAATGCCGTATCCGCCTTCCGACACGAGCATTGCCAAAGGATCGCCGACCAGTCGCGACAGCGAGAATACGATGATCGTGACGAGAAACATCGCGATCAACGAAGCGAAGATTCTACGGATTATGAAACGCTGCATTTATGGCCCGTCAAACGCGATGGGTGCAGATGCGTGTAACCAAGGGCGGTTGGCTCAACCGCCCTTGGTTCTCTGAGCGCAATTCGGGTAGTTTCAGCTTGTGAACGGGCTCAGTTGCCGAGGCGTACCCACTCCAAGCTGTTCATTCGGCCGAGCACACCCTTGCCTTCCGGTAGCATCTGCCATTCGGATATCAGGCTGGGGTTGTACAACGTGGCAACCGGGCTCTGGTATACGCTAACCCAGACCATCCACTCGCGGTTCCAGTCGAACATCGCGGTGACCAGTTCCCGCAGTTTTGCGGCATCCGCTTCACCAGCCATCGCGAGGTGAGTTTCCGCGAATATCGGAATCTCCATGGCGCGGTTGTAGCCGCCGGGACGTGACAGCGACGTGGCGTTCAAGTCTTTCGGCCAGGTCGGCGGTGCCCATGCGTCGCCACCGCTGAAGAAGATCTTCTTGTTTGTCCGGTTAACCAAAGATGGTCGGAATGACGAGTAGTTCTGCTTGTCGAACGTGCTGTTGATGTTCAGGTTCGCCAACCACTCGATTCCGATGGCTTCTTGTATCGATTCGCCGGAACCGGCGGCGGGGCCGGCCCACCATTCAACGTCGAAACCATCGGCCTGCCCGGCTTCCGCCAACAGCGCCTTGGCCGCGTCAACGTCATACGGGACGTCCCATTCGCTCTTGTAGAACGGGTGGTTAGTGTCCCAGCCGGGAGCGTAGGAGACACGCCCATATCCGTCGGTCAACGCGGTCATCAACTTTTCGCGGTCGATTGCCATCGCCATGGCGGTGCGGACCTTCTGAGAGCTCTCCATCGTCTCGGGAATGGCGGGGTCGCCAATCCAAGGCAGCGCAGTGTCTAGCGGCGGCTTGAACAGCAGATCGCCCGCTTCGTCACTCGTGAATGGGTCGCCCCCGATGGCGAGTTTGTCTTCCCAGTAGTTACCTGAGAATACGAACGAGCTGTCGCCCCAGAAACCTTCAGGAGCCTGCGAGTAGCCTTCTGCAAACATCTCGTTCCAGTCTGTCAACGGAAGTTCGCCGATCTGAGCTTGCCCAGTTTTCAGCATCGCTTTGCGGGTGCTTGCTTCGGTGATGTGAAGCACGTTAGCCCGTTCAACGTACGGGCGCTTTCGCCAGTGGTTATCAACAGCGTTCAGGAAAACGCCAGAATGTTGGATCCATTGATCTACCTCGAAAGGTCCCGTACCGATTAGTTGCGTACGCATGCCTTCCGGGCCGACTTCATTGAAGAAGCTCACGGAGAAGATCGAGATGCCTTCCCAGAAATTACTCACGTACTGCAACAGTGCGTGACCACCGAAAGCTACCCAGTGGAATCGGACCTTGTAGTCGTCGATAACTTCAACTTCTCGCACCAGGTTGGCGAGGTCGCCGCCGGTGTCGTGGATGCTGTCGGGCTGGATCTTGGGGTTGGCGTCGTTCCATGAGAACGCCACGTCGACGGCAGTCATCTCGCCATATCCACCGTGGAACTGCACGCCTTCGCGCAACGTGAAGTCGGTGTAGGAGACACCGTCGTCCGACATCGCCCAGTCGCTGGCAAGCAACGGACCAAGAGCGACCGTGCCGTCATCAGCGCGTACCGCTTCTAGCAACGTCTCAGTAGCGCCCGTTCGGGCCGTGACCGAACACGCCGGGCAGTAGCGCGGGCTGGAGTTCATGAAGTATGAGTTGGCGATGGCGGCAACCAACACGCCTGAGGGTTCAACATCGTCGCCTGCGCCTCGAGAGACGCCTTCGATATCAACCTTCATTACGGGTGCGTCGATGGCGGTGATCTGAGCGGTGGCCGTGACGACGACTTCGACCGCGACCTCCTTCACAACTTCGCGCAGGACCTCCTTCTCGACCTCGACCGGAACTTCTTTGACGACCTCGCGGATAACTTCCTTCTCAATCGGGACTTCGACCGCGACCTCCTTGACGACCTCGCGCACCACCTCCCTCTCGATCTCGACCGGGACTTCCACCTCGACGGTGCGGATGACCTCGCGTTCGACGGTCACCTCAACGATTGTCTCACTGCCACATGCTGCTGCCGTCAGACTGACGACGCCCAGTAGCACGAGGGCTAAGTTTCTGACATTAAACATCCTGACTCCTCCTTCGAAGTCTGTTTGCGTCACCGTAGTTTAGCATCAGTGCCGATCCGTGCGCGTGCTTCACGATTGTTGCTGCATTTCGCAATGTAGGTGTGGATGGACGTTCCGTCCGTTGAGGCGCCTACGTGCGGGGGCGGGAATGACGGGGGCTTGCGCGAAAGGCGGATGCCCCACACCGCCCTGGGCCCTCACCCGCCCAGCGGGAGAGGGGATGAGCATCGGTCTGCTAGGGGAACGCGAGGTCACCGTTCGACGCCATGGGTGTCTAGGAGTTGGAGGAAATGGCCGTAGGTGGTGATGGTTTGGAGGGTTTTTACTAGTTGGCCGATGTTGGGGGTTTGTTGTCTGAGTTTCCAGATGTGGGTGGCTAGGTTGCTGGTTGAGGATGGGCTGTCGGCGTAGGTGCCGTGGAAGGCGAAGTAGGCTTGGTTGATTTTGCGGATGTTGTGGCCGTTTTCAACTAGGGTTTGTCGTCGGTCTTCCATGTAGGCTTCGGCTTCTTGGATTTTGCCTTGGTCTAGTAGTTGCTCGGTTTGGAGTCTGGTGTCGTGGAGGTATTCGCGGGGGTCGAACTCTTCCGAGGAGGTATTCGTCCCATTTTCATCTTCGTTATCCTCGGAGGGGTCGTCCTCATTGGAGTCGTCGTGGGGGGTGTACGGGGGCTCCAAGACCTTGACGTCTTCACCGGTTAGCTGGTTGTAGACGGTACGCCCTACTTCTTGGCCGAAGCGACTGGCTAGTGTCTCGTTCAGGGAGGTCATGTCGCCGTTCGACCAGTAGGCTCGACCGAGGGGATGAAACAAGAGGTAGGCGTGGAGCCATTCGTGGGCGGAGACTTCAAGCAGCGATTGGAGGCTGTAGTCGGAGGGGACGAGATTTGGGAAGGAGGCGAGGCCGCCGGTTGGTAGCACGACTGATGCGAGGTCTGCGGTTTCGAATACGTGGTCCTCCATCTGCTGCTTTTCTTGCTCGGTGAGGTCGGGGCGTAGTAGCCTCACGGAATCTCGTTGGATTTCGTCTCGGGGCGATGTCACGAAGACGTGTGGGGTGTCGTCGATGCGGAAGTCGACTGGCGGCCAGATGAATTCGCCGTTTTGATGCAGTCCGAGTTTGATGAGTTCGGTAGATATGGCTGCTTCGAGTAGCTCCTCGACGGCGTCGCGGATTCGGTTGCGCTCGGCGATGAGTGCGTCGATTTGAGATTCGGCGATGGAGATGGCGGTTGCGTCTCCGCGGGCGAGGGCCGACTTCAAATCGTCCCTTGCCGACCGCAGCTCACGAGCTAGATCGGGGTATCGGTCGAGGTGCGCCATCCGTATCTCGTCGTCGATTTCGACCCAGGGCAGGGCCGAGTTTAGTCGGTGTAACCACTTGGCCGGGATGTGACGCACCTCGAAGGACGTGAGGTTGTAGCCGAAGCCGGCGGTTGCGATCTCTTCCGGTGTCAAGAGTCGACGATCGCCGCTGTGCATGATGATGACGACGAAGCCGAGGGCGGCTAGGATGGTTACCGGGATCTGGTATGCGAGGCGTAGACAGCCGCGCTTGAAACGACCCCGACGCATCTGCCGTTGTCGACGATGCCTGACGATCTCGTGGTAGCCGCGGCCTTGGCGCGCACGTCGCTGCCGCAATCGGCGCAGGCTATACCACCGCGGCAGGTTTTGAATTGATGGCATGATGGCGATTCAACAATAGATTGGTCACGATAGTCCTTTATTTCCCCGAAATCTGTGTCCGCAAATACCCTGTCTCATATGCCTTTGCTAAATGGTGTACCGTAGTTTCAAGCATCTCGTAGACAACCGTGTCGAACCTAGGGAGGGAACTCGTGAGCATCGCAGTAGTAACCGACAGCACAGCCGACATTCCGTCGCAACTCGTCGAGCAGACCGGCGTCACCATCGTGGCCGCATTCGTGAGGTTCGGCGAGGAGGAGTTTAGAGACGGCGTCGGCATCACGACCGAGGATTTCTACGCTCGTTTGGCGCGCGATAAGGACGTGTTTCCTACTACGTCGCAACCATCACCGGGGGATTTCAAGACGGTCTACGACGAACTGCTCGAGGAGAACGACGAGATCGTTTCCATTCATATCTCTTCGGCGGTCAGCGGCACGTATGCATCTGCGGTTGCGGGCGCCGAGCAGGCGGACCCGAGCGGCGAGCGGATCAAGCACGTCGACTCTCGGAGCGCCTCGATGGCGACCGGTTGGATTGCATTGGCCGCGAAACAGGTCATCGACGATGGTGGCAGCTTCACCGACGCGCTGTCGACGGCTCGCAACATGGTTCCGAGGGTCCAGTTTGCCGGCACGCCAGACACGCTTGAGTACCTCAAACGGGGCGGGAGGCTCAAAGGCGCGCAGGCGTTGATGGCGAATATTCTGAACATTCGGCCGGTGTTGACGATTGTGGACGGTGAAGTGGAGGTTCTGGCGAAGCCGCGATCGCATCGTCGAGCGATGTCAAAACTGGTCTCTGCGGTTGTGGAAGAGCACGCTCCCTTGACGAATTTGGCCGTTTTGCGCACGGATTCTTCCTCGGAAGCAGAGGCGGAAGACGTTCTTGAAGATCTGAAGGGTCATGTGGCACCGGGTGGCATGGCGATTACGGCCAATATCGGTCCGGCGATTGGCTCGCACTTGGGGACGGGAACCGTCGGCCTCGCCGCTTCTTGGTGAGAGACGGTTAGTTAGTTAGTCGAGGCAGGTTTGAAACATGCCCCTACCGGAAGTATTTCGTACCATTCCTACATGCCCGACCCGGTCGTTGAACGCCAGACCAAGACACTCTTAAGCGTCCTGAAACTCGAGGCCAAGTATGGCTTCAATAACAGCGCGGTCGTGGGTGGTGGCCTCGACAAGATGTGGCCGAATTTGAGTCGTATCGCGGGGCAGATACGAACGTTGCCGCCGATGAATGGTCAGCGTTACGCCGCTCTTTCACCGCAGGAGCGAAAAACTTGGGCTGCGGCTGCCTATCGACGTCTCCACGGCACTCGAAGAGGTCCGGATAAGCCGGTTACGGCTCCGCCATCGTCACAACAGTCGAAACCGTCGCCAGCTCGCACCAAGGCGAAACCGCCCCCGGCCTCGCAGGCCGAAAGTCGTCCGGCAGTTAAACCGCCGGAAGGACTTGATGCGACGGTTGTGTCGCTTCCGTTCCTCCATCCGGCTACTAAGCGCGCTTTTGAAACCCTTGGGTTGGCGACGTTGCGCGACGTGCTTTGGCATTTTCCGTTGCGGATGATCGACTACTCGCAGCACTCGAATGTCGTCGATCTGGTTGCTGGTGAAGAGGCGACCATTGTTGGGGATGTTGTGAGTTCCGAAACGCAGCGGTTTGGCGGGCGAAACGGGTCGGCGCGCGTTCGTATCAAGGACGGGACCGGGGTGTTGGGAATTACATGGTTCAACATGCCTTATATGGCGGCGCGCTGGCAGGCTGGTGATCGGATCGTGGTTAGTGGAAAAGTTGGCGATTATCGGGGGCGTCCGACGATGGAGAATCCGGAGTATGACGATGTGACGCGTGGCGGTCGCACAAACCAGCGGGGTTTTGTTCATGCGGGGGCTTTGGTGCCGGTGTATCCGCTAAGTGCGGGGGTTAACCAGCGGACGGTTCGCAACGGTGTGATGCAGTGCCTCGATAGTGGATTACGTTTCGTTGAGGAACCGCTTCCTGATGCGATCCGAAACGAGTATCAACTCGTCAGGCTCGCGGACGCGATCGAGATCATGCATCGACCGGCGGCGAACCCGCAGATCGGACGAGCGATCCGTCGATTGGCGTTCGATGAGTTCCTTTACAACCAGATAGCCGCGATACGCCGACGCGCCAGATGGCGCGACTCGGTACAGGCTGTCAAGGTCGTCCCCGATCATGATTTGGTGGCGCGCTTCGTTGGTTCACTGGGTTTTGAACTCACCAGCGACCAGCGAGAAAGCATCGACACGATCCTCGCTGACTTAGTCTCCGGTTATCCGATGGCGCGTTTGCTCCAAGGGGAGGTGGGCAGCGGTAAGACGGTGGTGGCGATTGCGGCGATGCTTGCCGCTTCGGGCGCGAACGGGATGCAGGCGGCGATGATGGCGCCGACGGAGGTGCTGGCGGAGCAGCATTTCATCAGCTTGCTGGATCTTCTCGAGTGTCGGGAAGGGTTGAGTACGTATGGTTCTGTCTATGAATCGCCGCTCTACCGAGTCGAGGGTCGGGATCGAGATTTGCGGGTTGGACTATTGACGGGCAGCTTGACGCCGCGTGAGAAGCGGACGATGCAGGTGATGTGTCGGGATGGGGAGGTTGATCTGATTGTTGGGACGCATGCTTTGTTGCAGGACGCGGTCGATTTCGATCGGCTGGCATTGGTGGTGGTGGACGAGCAGCAACGGTTTGGGACTGAGCAGCGGGCGATGCTGACGAATCGAACGCCGCGGCCGCACATGCTGGCGATGTCGGCGACGCCGATACCGCGGACGTTGCACATGACGATGTACGGGGAGATGGAGCTGTCTACGCTGCGGGCGATGCCTCGCGGCCGAAATCCAATTGCGACGCGGTGGGCGCAGACGCCGTTCGATGTTGCGAAGGGTTACGCGGAGATTAGAAGCGAAGTGCGGCAGGGGCGGCAGGCGTTCGTGGTTTGTCCGTTGATCGATCCTTCGGAGAATGTTGCGGGCGCGTCTGCGGTTGTGGAGTACGATCGTCTAGCGAAGCAGGAGTTTGCGGACTTGAAGGTCGGGTTACTTCACGGGCGGATGAGCTTGTCGGAGAAGCAGTCGGTGATGGAGACGTTTCGTAGTCGTGAGATCGACGTTTTGGTTGCGACGCCGGTGATCGAGGTTGGTGTGGATATTCCGAACGCGACGGTGATGATGATCATGACGGCGGACCATTTCGGGATGTCGCAGTTGCATCAGATCCGAGGGCGCGTTGGGCGTGGCGAGCACCCTGGGACGTGCATCTTGGTGTCGGACGCGGAGGGTGAGATTGCGCAGGCTAGGTTGCAGGCGTTGGTAGAGAGTTCGGACGGGTTCGATTTGGCGCAGAAGGATTTGGAGCTTCGGGGTCCGGGCAGGAATTTGGCGGAGGTTCAGAGCGGATGGAGCGGATGGCGGTTCGCGCGTTTTGACGATCTGGAGACGCTGGGTAAGGCGCGGGGTGTTGCCGAGGGGATTTTGGGAGAGGATTTTGAGTTGAGGAAGCCGGAGCATCGGGTGCTTCGGCGGGAGGCTATTCGGACTGTTGGGAGAGAGGTTTCGAGGTTTTCGTAGTGAACCGAATGGTCGGTTGCATTTGAATCGAGTGGTGTTTTAGGTGCATTTACACATGCGCGGCGAAGACCTAACACCTCGGACTTGCGCCCGCCAGGGGTGCACTGCTGCGTTGGCGAGTGTTGACGTACGCGAGGAGGGTCTTGGAAGGGCACCGGAGAAATCCTCAATCTGTTTGACCGGCAACTAAAATTGAGTTTTCGGATGAAAAACATTGATAGGGAATCACATCGTATGAATAGAACACCTGTTAACCCATGGCCGTGGTCGCTGAATTTGGGCTACAACCAAGCAGAAATCATCGATGGAGCAAGTCGGCAATTGGTCTGTGCAGGTCAGACCTCGGTCGATGCCGAAGGTAACCCGCAACACGCCGGGGACATGCGGGGCCAAATGACGCTCGCCCTCGACAACCTCGAGGCCGTCCTGAGCGCCGCCGACATGGGTCTTGCCAACATCATACGGCTCAATATATATGCCACAGACGTGGATGAAGCCGTGAAGAACTTCGACCTTCTCGGCGCCCGATTTGGACCGCTCAACGCCGCTCCTCCAATGACCTTGCTCGGTGTCACCCGGCTCGCCATCCCCCCACTGATGTTTGAGATCGAAGCTACCGCCGCTGCTTGAGCTCAAAACCCCTCAACTGGATCTAAGCGCAAGGAACCGGCTAGGCGCGGCGCGGTGGGATAGTTTAGAGCCCAGATCTGGGGCGCGTCCCCGTTGCCCTTCCTTCTGGATTCCGGCTTTCGCCGGAATGACGGGCGTAGTGAGCCGAAATGACGGTAGTTACGCACAGCACGCGAAGGGGAGGTCTAGGGAATCACAGGGAGGGTGATGTGCGAGGGGTGTGCCTTATCTAGATGCAGCGTGTTTTGGGCGGGTTGGGTGTGGGTGTGGCGGCCGATTGGTTCGCCGGTGTTGGGGTTGATGTCGAAGCGGGGGAAATTGCTGCTGGAGATGTCGACGCGGATGCGATGGCCGGCTTTGAAGAGGTTGCTTGTCGGAGTCAAGAGGACGGTGATGGGGTAGACCTTGTTCTTAGACATCATCTCGGGTTCGGTCCATGAATTTCGGTATCGTGTGCGGAGGATGGAGTCGCACAGGTTCATGTGGTAGCCGTCGGGGTAGTCTTCGTTCGGCGGGTAGATGTCTAGGAGTTTGGCGGTGAAGTCGGTGTCGGGAGCGTCGGAGGAGACGTAGAGATTGACCTCGATTGGGCCGGTGATTTCTAGGTCTTCGGTTAGCGGGTCGGTCTGGAACGTGATGACGTCTGGGCGTTCCGAGAGTAGCGGATAGGGTTCGGAGCAGGCCATCAATCCTGGTTGCTCGCGTTGGTGCATGGGACCGGGCGTTACCAAGGAGTATGAGTGTTGGAGGATAGTGTCGGCTTGTTCTCCCGGAGGTGGAGCCTCTTCGAATGTTGGACCGCCTTCTTCGGGTTTGTCGATGACGCTGAAGCCGGCTACGTTTCCGCCGAGGGTTGGGACCGGGTTGTCGGGATCGAAGGTGTAGGTTATGGAGGCGTTATCTGTGGTCGTCGGGCATCCCCCGCTCGCATCGCTCGCGCCCCCTTCGCTTTGCGAAGGGGGGTGGTCGGTGTTAAGGGTGCCGTCCGGATGGAGGTAGAAGTTCGTCGATTGCATTCGGGCGAGCGGCCACTCTTGCTCGGTTCGCCAATATCCTCCGTGGTTCAGGCGTCCGTCGGCGTTCTTGGTGCCGTCGCCTCCGCCCATAACGAAGAGCAGGATCGGGGGATCGTCTTCGACGCCGTTCTGTTCGTCTTTGAGCCAGCGGTCGAACCATCTTCGGCGGATGGGGTTGAATTTCGACATCCCCCACTGCGCGTCGGGTCCGAAATCGACATCGCCCTCGTGGGTGGCGTCGGTGCGTTGGGTTCCGTGGGCCCATGGGCCGAAGACCATGTGGGTCGGGTTCTTGTTGCGCCGGGTCAGGTCGACGAAGAGGTCGGCGGTGCCACCTGCGAACGGGTCCCACCAACCGCCGGTGAGGATCACGGGGATGTCGGCGTGGCGGTCGAGGTATGGCGTCTGGTCGTTGTTTTCGTTGGCCCACCACTCGTCGTAATCGCCGCTGGTGTAGTAGTTGAAGAGGGTTTCCTCGAGGCTTGGGGCGTGAGACAGAGCGGTTTCGCCGCGTTTCCAAGGGGTGTTGGACAGGAACTCGCGCATGTTCTGGAACGTTGCAGCGACCGCGAGGACGCCCTCTTCGTTGTCGCGTAGCTCGTGGGAGTCGAGGGCGTGATTGTGGATCGCGGCGGCCATGTGGAAGCACATCGCACCGCCCTCTCGCGCCTCGTGGGCGTAGATGTTGGTGGGCGCTTGTTCGACCCACTGGGCGACGAGGTGAGGAGGCCGGTGGAGGGCGGCGACGGTCTGGACGATGCCGCGGTGGGAGCTTCCGAGGGTGCCGATCTTGCCGTTGCACCAAGGTTGCCTGGCGATCCACTCGATGGTGTCGAAACCGTCTTCGCCCTCCCACGGGTTGCAGGTGTGGTAGTAGCGGCCGTCGCCCTCGGACTTGAAGCGTGAGCGGAGGTCTTGGTTGACGAAGATGTAGCCGTGGCGGGGGTAGTAGTCACGGACGGTGTCCCACTCGTCTTTGGACTTGTCGTAGGAGGTGCGGACGAGGAGGACGGGTGCGGGATCGGTGATGGCTTCACCGTCGTCGTCGACCGGGAAGTGTGCATCCGCGGCGAGGCGGACGCCGTCGCGCATGGGGATCATGAGTTCCTGGTAGTGGGCGTAGGGATTGAAATCTGAGGCGGTCATGGGTGGGTTACTTGCAAGATGGGCTTTGCAAATTCACGTTACCATCGTTGGGGAATGGGCGGGAGCCAGAAGAGCACAGACGAGTTCATTGCTAGAATCAAACCTCGCGCCTACGAGAAATCCCATACCGTGACAATTACCCAACGCCCAAACTCTCGAGCTCTGAACGACGGCTTAGATATCTACCGCGATGCGATGCGGTCATTCATCGTCCAGCAACTAGAGGAAGCAGACACCACCGATAAAAAAGCTGCTGTTCTCCGCGCTCTGCATTCAGACGGCCGACAGTTTTTTGAACGGGATCTCACAAGGAACCGCGGAAACTTGGGAGCCACGATAGACATTAATAATTTCTCGTGGATTATCGAAAACAACGCCAACTGGGATCAATGTTTCGCATCAGTATTTGGCCACAAACCAAGCACCCGCAATCAACTCAGAACAATCGCCGATAGCCGAAACGCTGTCGCACACCCCAACACTGGTGACCTCGACACGTATCACGTCGTATCTGCCTTGACCCAAATCGCGGAAGTCCTAGATCAAATAGAAGCCTCGACACAAAAGTCTGCTGTCGAAGAGATCCGTGAATCCCTAATCCAACCAAACCTAGCTCCTCAACCGGCTCCCGAATCTTCACCCACCCCCACCATCACCGTCCCCGAACCTACCGAACCCGCACCTAAACCCAAACCGCGCCAAAACACTAACACCGGACTAAAGCCTTGGCGGGACGTCATCAACCCGCACCCCGACATACTCTCGGGCGAGATAACCCAAGCGGTGTTTGCAGCCGACCTCCAAGAGGTCCACGACGGCACTGCCCGATATGCCGAATACAACGACCCTGTAGAGTTCTTCCGCCGAACCTACCTCACTGAAGGCATACAAACCCTACTCGTCAACACCCTCAAACGCATCAACGGCAAACCCGGCGATCCCGTCATCCAGACCAAAACCGGCTTTGGCGGCGGCAAGACCCACTCACTGATCGCCCTGTACCACCTGGTGACGCGTTCGACTGAACTAGCCAACCTTATAAAACAAGACGACGACCGCACAGCCAGAGAGCTTAGCCAAGTCTTCGGCAAAGCCGAAGTCGAACCCGAAGGGGCCCGAAACGCCCAAGTCGCAGTACTCATCGGCACCTACCTTGCCGAAACTGACACCGGTACGACCATTGATGGCGACCCCCTAAACACACTATGGGGGCAAATGGCATATCAACTCGGCGGCCAAGAAGCCTACAACGTCGTCGGCGAAGCCGCCCGACAAGGAACCGCTCCCGGCGGCGCCCAACTCGACGCGCTATTCCAACACGTCGGGCCTGCCGTCGTCCTATGCGACGAACTCGTTGCTTACGTTCGCAATGTCTCCGAAGATCGAGTAGGCTCGGTCTACACATTCATCCAAGCCCTCAGCGAATCGGCCCGCCGCAATCCAAACGTAGCGCTCATCGTCACATTGCCCGAATCCGAAGAAGAAGCCGGTGGCGACCTCGGGTACCAAGCCCTCAGCCGGCTAGAACGCGTCTTCGGTCGCATTGAAGCCGTCCACGCACCACTCGAAACCACCGAAGCATTCGAAGTCGTCCGACGCCGTCTCTTCGAAGACCCGAAAAATCCTGAAGCACTATCCGAAACCTGCAACAAATTCGCCGCAATGTACCGCCGCACTCGCCGCGAATACCCCGACCACGCCGCCGAAACCTCTTACCGCGATCGTCTCGAACAGTGCTACCCCATCCACCCCGAAATCTTCGACCGCCTATACAACGACTGGTCGACGATCCACAATTTCCAACGCACCAGGGGTGTCCTGCGATTGATGGCACTCTGGATCAAGCGACTTTACGCATCTCAAACTCCGGATCCTCTGATCCTCCCCGCAAATCTACCACTCGACGACCAAAACCTTAGCGAAGAGTTCATCAAACTTCTACCCGGCAGGTGGGGACCCGTCGCATCCGAAATAGACGGCGTTAACTCCCGCACCGACGAACTCGACAACCAAAAAGAACGATGGTTGGCAGTCGGCGGAGCCGCAAAGCGCATCACTCGCACGGTATTCCTCGGTTCCGTCCCAGGCAAAGCAATCCGCGGGCTCGACCAAAACCTGATCCGACTCGGAGTTGTCCAACCCACCGAAAGCACCTCCGTCTACAACGAAGCACGCAACGAGATCACCGGCAAACTCTACTACCTCCATCAAGAAAACTCCCAATTCTATTTCCACACCGAAGAAAACCTGAACAAAGTCCACACCGACAGGGTCGAGGCGACTTCGAACGAAGTAGCAGACAACTTCATCATCCAACAACTCGAACAAGCCGTTCGTGGCAACAGAAACGTAATCCTCTGTCCACAATCATCAGCCAATATCCCTGACACCGATACGGTCCGCTTCATCGTCATTGATCCCGACAAAAACCTGAAAACCCGTTCGTCCGACACCGATAGCGCAACGCCATTCATCGAAGAAATCATCCTCAACCGGGGCGAGGCCGCCCGAATCAGACGCAACACCGTCGTCTTCATCACCGCCAAATCTGACGAAATCCGCGCCTTGCGCCGAACTGCAAAATCACATCTCGCATGGGACTCCATGCTCAACGGGGAAGACAGACTCATCTTGTCCGGAACGCGAATTGCCGAAGTTTCCGCCAACATCCGCAATACTCGAACTCAACTCCACAACGACCTCACCCGCGCATACCGATGGGTCATCGCTCCGTCACAACGTAACCCCCAACAAGGCGAATACACCCTGAATCCGGCCGTGACTTCGGCAACCGAAACAAGCGAAATCGTCCGTTCCGCCGACGAAAAGCTAGTTGCCGACGAAAAATTTGTGGATGAAATCGCACCTTCACAGCTAGCTCGATACCTCAAAACATACATCTGGGACAACGGAAACGACCACATCACCATCGATGGACTCTGGGAACTTTTCACCAACCACGTCTACCTTCCCCGCCTCCGCAACAAATCCGTCCTGCAAAACGCCATCGAACGCGGCACCTTAAATGGCGAATTCGGATACTCCGACCATTACGAAGGCGACAAATACGAAAACCTCCGATTCAAAGAACCCATCGGGTCCTCTTACACCAACACGCTCTACGATGTTTCCGGACTTATCGTCGAACCCGAAATGGCAGCGCTTCAAAAGTCGGTTGAGGTCGAGGAAATCTCTGAAGGACCCGTTGACGCACCTTCTGACCCTCACTCCGATATCGACGGCGCCGAAGACGCGCCACTACCAACACCACCCCCTGCAGGCCCATCCCAAATCACCGCCACTAAACAACTACAAGGTGATATCTCCCTGGACGCCATTTCCGGCATTCAGAACGAAATTATCCGCAACCTCACCGACGACGGCGGAGACGTCACCGTCACCATCACAGTCTCCGCATCCAAAGCGGGAGGATTCTCCCAACACACTCTCCGCGCTGTCCGCGAAAACGGCGACGCTCTACAACTCGAGCTACAGATCGATGAGTCGGGGAGTGGATGAAATCTCAGATACGGGTTTGCTTCCAACACATATACTCAACAGGTGACAAAATAGCCTGCACTAAGATATTCACGTTCAATGCTCCAACAAACCACCGCAATTTACTCCGACGGCGTTCTCAAACCCTCCGCACCCCTCAACCTCCAAGAAGGCGCACAGGTAAAGCTGACCGTCGAACCCGACCAACCGCGCTCGCTCGAAGAGCGACGAGCCGCACTCAGAGAGACCTTTGGAGCATGGAAAGACACGATCGATTGCGACAAACTAATCGAAGACATTTACGCCAGCCGCGCCGTCGTATCACGCCGCTATTCGTAGCGAATTTCAACCGTAAATCCAAACCTGATAGAATCTCCGTGTAACGTCGCAGGCAACTCATTCATGGCAGAAAGCCGATTCACAGCCACCTACTCGAACGGGGTATTCAAGCCCGCCGTTCCGCTTGACATCGAGGATGGCTCAACGGTCGTTCTATCCGTTGCCGATTCCCCAAGTTCAAACCAAAACGCCGACTTATTCAAAGCCAGCGCCGGTAGTTGGGCCGACCTCGTCGACGGAGAAAAGCTCATTGATGAGGTTCGCGAACTCCGCATCGCGAACTCGCGACACGAGCCTTTCGCCGAAGTATCTTGAACTACCTCGTCGATTCCGACTGGGCTATCCACTACCTCCGGGGCGCGCAACCCGTTATCGATCGGTTGCAACCACTGACACACCAGGGCATCGGCATCAGCGTCATCTCAGTGGCAGAACTCTACCACGGCGTATTCCGCTCGCGAAACCCCCAACGCGCCGAGGAGAATCTCAACGGTTTTTTGAGCCGGATGACCGTTGTCGGATTGAACCACGACATCTGCAAGCTCTTTGGACGAGAGCGAGCCAAGTTGCAACTCCGACGCATACGCGTTCCTGACTTCGACCTCATGATCGGATGTACCGCTGTCCTTCACGGCCTCACCCTTTTGACCAACAACCGCAGAGACTTCGAGAACATTGAAACCATCAACATCGAAACCATCTGACATGCCCTCCACCACACAAACCACATACCGCAAAAAACTCATCGAAGTCGACCTACCCCTTGACGCGATAAATAAAGAATCCACACGCGAAAAATCCATCCGACACGGCCACCCATCGACTCTCCATGTATGGTGGGCACGGAGACCTCTAGCCGCCTGCCGAGCCGTCATATTCGCTTCGATGGTCGATGACCCGTCTTCATGTCCAGACGAATTTCCCGATATTGCGAGTCAAAACGCCAAACGTCAAGAACTGCACGATCTGATCGAACAACTCGTCAAATGGGAAAACTCAAACGACGAAAAACTCCTCGCACAAGCCCGCGATGAAATCGCTCGATCCGTCGCCAGATCGCGCGGCGAATCCGCACCCGCAAAACCAGCCGAAGTACTCAACTATCTGCGCGATAACGCACCCACCGTTCACGACCCCTTCTGCGGTGGCGGCTCCATACCACTCGAAGCACAAAGACTGGGACTGGAGGCCGTCGGCTCAGACCTCAACCCCGTCGCCGTTTTAATCACCAAAGCTCTCATCGAACTGCCTCCCAAGATCGCAAACCAACCGCCAATCAATCCCGATGCGGACCCGATGGGCTTCACTACCGGCAAGGGCAGGAACAAGCAGCAAGTTCCCTGGCGAGGTGCCACAGGTCTAGCCGACGATATCCGATACTACGGAAAATGGATGCGCGACGAGGCATTCAAACGCATCGGCCATCTCTATCCCCAAGCCGACCTGACGGACGGAACTAAAGCCACCGTCATCGCGTGGCTTTGGGCACGAACTATCCCCTGCGCCAACCCCGCATGCGGCATCGATATGCCCATGATGAAAACTTTCCAACTTTCCAAGAAACGAAACAACTTGAATTGGGTTAAGCCAATAATTAACCGCGAGTCCGCGACGGTAGAATTCCGCGTTCAACGTCACCCCGAAGGTGTCCCAAAAACGCCGACGGTCAGTCGCCGAGACGCTACGTGTATAGCTTGCGGTAACACCGTCAAATTAGATTACGTTCGTGAGCGAGCTAGATCGGGCAAGATCGGGCAAGTCATGATCGCGATTGTCGCCGACGGAAATCGTGGAAGGCTGTATCTGTCTCCAGATGAACTTCAAACATCCAACGCCTTTGAAGCCCATCCAAACTGGGTACCAACCGGCCGATTGCAGGAACGTGCCCTTGGATTGCCGATTAAAGGCTATGGCGTTGAATCGTGGCATCAACTTTTCACTGAAAGACAGTTACTCACACTTACTACATTTAGCGATCTAATTCCCGAAGTCCGAGCCGAAATCCTCAAGCTCAAAAATGACGAGGAGTATGCCGAAACCCTTTCGACGTACTTGACATTGGCAATAAGTAAAACTGCAGATAGCGGTTGTGGCCATGCGAGATGGCAAAACGCTGGCGACAAAGTTGCCGGCGTTTTCGGTCGACAGGCGATCGGAATGATATGGGATTTCGCCGAAGCAAATGCATTTTCCGGTAAAACACAAAACTGGATGGCTCAAATCGAATGGATAGCAAAGGCAGTCGAACGTTTACCTTCGGAGTCTCATGAAGGTAACGCTTTTCAACAGGACGCATCGTCAGCCAAATACAACTTTCAAAAGTCAATAATTGTGACTGATCCGCCGTATTACGACAATATCGGATACGCTGATTTATCCGATTTTTTTTACGTTTGGTTGCGTCCCTTGTTGCGCGATGCCTTTCCTGATCTTTTCGCTGGTTTACTGACTCCCAAATCTGAAGAGATGATCGCAGCGCCTCGATTCAGCGATTCAAGACGACGATTTGAAGAATTGGTGTTCAAAACATCGCAACTCATAAGGCAAAACTGCAGCACCGAATTTCCTTCTTCTTTGTTTTATGCATACAAGCAACAAGATGGACAAAGTAATGGACACGTCTCAACCGGGTGGGAGACTATGCTCAATTCCATTTTGGAAGCGGGATTTCAGATTGTTAGGACTTGGCCGGTGAGAACTGAGAGAACAGGACGCCCTCGTCAAATCGGTTCGAATGCCCTTGCTTCATCGGTTGTCCTAGTTTGCCGACCGCGTCCCAAAAACGCCTCAACCGTGACTCGACAAGAGTTCTTCAATGAACTAGATGCTGATTTACCAACCGCTCTAAACCGACTAACAAGCGGGGGACACATTACGCCTGCCGACCTGCCCCAAGCCGCTATCGGCCCCGGTATGGAGATCTATTCAAAATACAAGAGCGTCGAAACCATCTCCGGCGAAACTGTTACAGTCCGTCAAGCCCTCCAACAAATCAACCGTGTCATCGGCACGTATTTTGATCGGGAAGAAGGAGAACTCGATCGCATCACTCGGTTCTGCGTCGACTGGTTGAAAACTCTCGGTGTTAACGAAGGAACCTACGGTGAAGCAGACAACATCGCCCGAGCTAAAAACATCTCGGTCTCCGACATCGCCAACATTCACAACCTCATCAAAGCCGAACACGGCGATGTCCAACTACACCCAATCTCCGAATACCACCCCGAACGCAGATATCCCATGACCGACATCACCGCATGGGAAGGTTGCATGAGGATGGCATACCACCTCGACACCAGCAACGAAGACGGTCTAGGCATCCCCGGTTGCGGCGAAGTCGGCAGGCGCATGGCCGGAAACATTGACTCCATCGAACGCCTAGCCCGCATCCTCTACAACCACTACGACAACCTAAACCAACCCCGCAACGCCTACATCTACAACCAACTAGTCTCCGAGTGGCAAAACATCCTCAACGCCACCCAATCCCCCGAACAAACCACCCTAACCTGACGCGCCCGTCAATCCGTAAATGCCAACACGCGCTCAACAAATTGTCGCGTTAGCTCCCGTTGCTCTCGAAACCTCTCATCGTCTAGAAAGCCGTGGTAGAAATTCGCGTGCAACATCTCCGCAGATGTGAACAACGGGCGCAACGACGGATCTTCGTAATCCTCCCCAATCAGTTCAACCGCATCAACCGTCGCCTTGTGCCCCGATGGCGTGATACCCCGATGTCGCATCTGAGCCAGCACAACGTGAGACGCAGCACCCCACAACTTCTCCGAGGCCTGAAGAATGTCCCCTTCTTCAAACTCTCGATCCGCATCGACCAAGAATTTGCGAGCAGTCTCTATGTGTTCTGACGTGATCATGCAACGCCGCAATCCACTTGAAATCCAATAAACTCAGTTTAACCCACCACGACTTAGCAACGTACCGTAAACCGCCAACGCAACCTACCAACCAATGCCCCAAACAACCGATACCCATCCTTCCAATCCTTCCTCATCCTTCGCATCCTAGTTCAATGCCCAACCCCACCCCCTTCGCCCTCCTCCTCCAACTCCAACGCAACCCGCGCCCTTTCACCCGCGCCCAAGTCCAACAGCTACCACGCGACCGACAGGGCGTCTACGCCATCTGGGAACCACCCGAGTACGGCGAATCCACCGACACCTGCGCCTACGTCGGAATGTCCACAACCTGCATCCGACGCCGTCTCCTCGACCACATCAGCGACGAAACCAATCCCGAACTCCGAAACCACCTCCAAGACTTCCGCGACCACCTAACCTTCACCGTAGTATTCACCACCGGCGACACCCAAACCCGAGCCCTAGAACGCCACGCCATCAACACCTGGAACCCGCCAACCAACCGCCGCTAAAAACTTCGCTCCCCCTTCGCAGCAACGCCTCCCCCCACCTCGTAGCAGTAACCCCTCAAGCAACAACACCTCCCCTCTCCCGCGAGCCATCCCCCTCTCCTCCCAGGGGGGAGATTAAAAGGGAGTCCCCGTGTGAGGGCAACCGGGCGGCCAAGGGGCGCGGGACGGTCTACACGAACACCCCGCCATCACCGCAGTACCCGAACAACACACCACCCCATCCTTCCAATCCTTTCCAATCTTTCGCATCTTAGTTCAAACGACCACCACTCCCAACGCCATCGCAGCAACACCCCCAAAACGTAACAACGTGTCCCCTCTCCCGCTCGGCGGGAGAGGGCTAGGGTGAGGGCACATCGCATCATAGTTCAGGTGTTTCCCAAAGTACCCCAATTTCAAAACATCCCCTTTTCAGCTTCATTTCCGTACTTCCCAACTCAACACTTGACACGTACCTTACGTCCGTACTAACATTGTCCTTGTACAAATTGATCTCGGATCGACGGATCTGGGCACACTTCAAGCCAAGGCTTGACGAGGGAATAAAGGAACTGCGTTGACGGCAGATATGGACAACAGCAAAGTCATCGACTCCATCGGTGGCCACGTCGGGGGAAAAAGCCGCACGGCCCAAACCCGCCCGACATTGTTCGCGTCTAGCTCAAGGCGCAGGCAACACCTCCCCACCCCACCCCGCCAGAAGTTGCGGGGCTCCAATGGGTCGTCTTGTTTTGGTTGCGCGAGAAACGAACTTCGCATGATAGACCGGTCGCGGCGGACGATGCAGTCGTCGCAATACAAACCAAACGACTCAGCCAGAGTCGGTGCGGGCCGGTCGGTACTTCGTGGACGCGTGTTAAGTCAATCCCTTTTAGTTGCAAGGGAGCGACGACGGCGTGAGCTAGGGTCCAACCTAGTGATTGGCACCACCGGTCTTACCGCCGGTGAGGGTCATGTCGTGGAAGTTGGCATTTCACGACGCGTGCGGAAGAATTTGGCTGGTGCTCCGGCATCCGCTTCCATCCGAGATCAGATCCTGGCGCTATCCTCTTCGCGAAGCAAGCGCCAGTATTGGACTGTTGGTAACAGACCAATTCGTTACTACGATCTACGCAGCCTCCGCCGAATTTCGGCGGAGGCGCAAATCCAAGATCGTTCACGCCAAAAGACCGGGTTAAATACCGTCCCGGGCTTTTCACGCGTCTACAACCAAACCTCCCCTTCGCGCAGCGAAGGGGACGCGTGCGCAGCACGCAGGGGATGCACGAAAATCACCAACACCCCGCTCGCATTGCTCCGCTCGCTCGCGCCCCCTACCCCAATATCTCGCTCAACCGCCGCGAGATCTCCGCGATCTCCGCTTCCTCGCAAATGCGGACGTCGATCCTCACGATCTGGGGATTGGTTGCGTGGCCCGAGGTGGCGATTGCGGGGTCGCCGTTGCGGAGTTCGTCGATGAGCCACTGGGCGTCTTTGCCGGTGGCGGGGTCGACTTCGACGTGGACGTTGGGCATGGGTCGGTTGTCTTCGTCGGGGAACTCGATGTAGGAGCCGGCAACCATGGCGAGGTCGGTGACGCCGGTGTGGAGCATGGCGGTCTTGCGGTGGTGCTCGGTGAGGCGCTCCTCGTCGTCTTGGTTTGCCCACCAGATGAAGGATGCGACTTGTCCGACGACTTCTTCTTTGGAGACTTTGGCGACTCTGCCGATGCCGTGCGAGGGGGCGGACTGCATGGCGATGGCGTCGATGAGGTCTTGGTCGCCGGCGATGATGCCGGAGCCTTGGGGTCCTTGGATGCCCTTGCCGCCGCTGTAGCAGACGACGTCGGCGCCGATGTCGATGAAGCGGTAGAGGTTTTCGCGCGGCGGGAGGCAGTTCGAGGCGTCGATGATGACGCGTGCGCCGTGGGCGTGTGCGATGTCGATGACGTCTTCGAGTGCGATGTCTTCGGGGGGAGCGTAGCCGACCCAGTAGACCATCTTGGCGTCGGGGTTGTCGACGAATGCCTGGTCGTACTCCTCGGCGGTGACGACTTTTGTTGGGCGGCCATCTGGGTCAGGTTCGCCGATTTCGACGAACTTGACGCCGGCGGTTTTGACGGCCATGGCGTAGCCGTGGTTGACGTATTCGTCGCCTTTGTAGTTTTTGGCTCGTGCGAAGCGTTTGGCGACGCATGGGACTTGGCCGCCTTGGACGTATGGCAGTTGCTCGATCAAGGCTTCGTCGGTGCCGGTGATGATTGCGGCGGCGGAGACCATCAGACCGGCGGCGCAACCGGAGACGATGTAGCCGTCATCAGCGTGGGTGATTTCGGAGATGACCTTTCCGGCGGCTTTTTGCAGCTCTTTGAGGTCGACAAAGTCGTTGGCGGCGGTTCGCATCGCCTTGAGGGTTGTATCGGGAATGAGGGTGCCGCCCATGACGGTGTGGTGGCAGGTTGCGTTGATGAATTTCCGGACGCCTAATGCGGCGTAGGGATCTTGTTCGAGTTGCTCTAGGGTGGGTAGTGTCATGGCTTGTCACTCAAGGTCGGATTTCACTGCCGCATAGGTTACACGGATTCGGTATGCGCGGGGACTGGATTGTCGGGTGGGCCGGGATTGCGAGTCGTGACGTAGGGGCAGGTTTGAAACCTGCCCCTACCGGGCGCGGAGGCGTCGCGACGATACCGAAGTCGTGGCTATACTGTATTGATCGAATTAACGATGGTTAGTCGCCAAGTTTTCCCAACCAGCTCGGAGGTGTAGGTTCAAGGTTGTCGGACGAGTTCGTACATCTTCACAATCACTCCGAGTATTCGCTTCTCGACGGATACGGTCATGTCGAGGACATGGTCAATCGAGCCGCCGAGCTTGGTCAGCCGGCGATGGCGCTGACGGACCATGGCAACGTTTACGCCGCGATCGATTTTTACAAGGCAGCGAAGTCGGCGGGTATCAAGCCGATCATCGGGATGGAGGGGTATGTTGCCTTCGGATCGCGGCATGAGCGGACGGCGGCGGAGGGCGCGAGTGGTGGGTCGCAGCCACACATCACGTTGCTGGCGGAGAATCTGACTGGTTATCGCAACCTGCTTCAGCTTGCGAGCAAGGCGCATCTGGAAGGGTTTTACTACCGGCCGCGTGTCGACCGCGATTTGTTGGCTGAGTATTCGGAGGGCGTGGTCGTTCTGTCCGGGTGTCTGTCGGGCGAGTTGGCGCGGGACGTTTTACGCATGGGCGGTGATCTCTCATCGGCGCGGGAGACTGCGGGTTGGTACAAAGAGGTGTTCGGCGACCGGTATTACCTCGAGTTGATGCATCACGAGGGGGTGCCCGGGCAGGACGATGTCAACAACGCCGTGTGTCAACTGTCTGACGAGATGGGCATCGAAATGGTGGTGACCAATGATTGCCACTACGTCTACCCGGAGGATGCGCCGCATCAGGACACGCTGACTTGCATCGTGACTTCGAGCAAATTGGCTGATCCGCGACGATTGCGGATGGAGGATCAGAGCTACTACGTCAAGTCGGCGGCGGAGATGGCGGCGGTGTTTCCTGAGCATCCGCAAGCTCTTCGCAACACGCTGGCGATTGCCGAGCGGTGCGACTTGGAGCTTACTCAGCGCCGCACGAAGCTGCCGCAGTTCCCGACGCCGGACAAATCCTCATCTGCTGAGTATCTCCGCCGGATCTGCTACGAAGGGGCGATGGATCGTTTCGGGGAGATTTCGGAAGCGGTCAAGGAACGGCTCGAAAAAGAGCTCTACATCATCGAAGAGACGGACTTCGCAGACTACTTCCTCGTGGTCTGGGACATCTTCCGATTCGTCAAGCGCGAAGGCATTCTGTCTACTGTTCGGGGTTCGGCGGCATCGAGCCTAGTGCTCTATTGCCTGCAGGTAACAGACTTTGACCCGCTGCCCTACGGACTTTTCTTCGAGCGGTTCTTGAATGTCGAGCGGCGTGAGATGCCGGACATCGACATGGAGTTCGCCGACGACCGACGTGGGGAGGTAATTCAGTACTGCCTCGAACAATATGGCCCGGAACGGGTTGCGCAGATAACTACATTCGGCACGATGAAGGCACGGGCGGCGATTCGGGACGCGGCGCGAGTGATGGAAGACGGAGCGATCGACAACGCCGAAATCAGCGATGCTTGCAACAAGCTAGTTCGTGCCGTCGCTAACCATTCTCCGGTATCGAACAACGACGATGAAGACGAAGCGCCGCCCCGCGAGTTCAGCCTCGGATCGCTGCGCGAACAGAGCGTCGAGTTGCAGCAGCTTATACGCCAGAACACGACGGCCGCCGAGGTGCTCGAGAAGGCGATGGGAGTCGAGGGGCGGGTCCGGAACGTCAGCACCCATGCGGCCGGGATCGTTATCTCTGACGAACCGCTGGTTAACTACACGGCCTTGCAGCGCCCGCAGAAAAGCAACGATAACGGGCTTGCAGCGACTCAGTTCTCGATGTACCAGATCGAATTCGCCGGGCTGCTCAAGTGGGACTTCTTGGGGTTGACGAACCTCGCGGTCTTGGACCGCTGTCTCAAGATAATCGCCGAAAACCGCGGCGAAGAGATCGACATCTACGAAGTGCCGTTGGACGATAAGGCGACGTTCGATCTGATGGCCGAAGGCGACACCTTCGGTTCGTTCCAGCTCGAGGGCGGCGGGATGACGCGCTACATCAAGGAGTTGAAGCCGACATCCATCGAAGATGTGGCGGCCATGATTGCGTTGTATCGCCCCGGCCCGATGCAGCACATCGATAGTCTGATCGCTCGCAAGCATGGCCGACAACCAATCGAGTATCCACATCCGAGCATCGCGCATCTGCTGGACAGCACGTACGGCGTGATTGTCTATCAGGACCAGGTCATGTTGACCGCGCAGGATTTCGCTGGATACACGCTTGGTGAGGCGGACATTTTGCGGAAGGCGATGGGCAAGAAGGTGCCGGCGATCATGCGGGAGGAAGAGCGGAAGTTCGTCGATGGGGCGATCAAGAAGGGCCATTCTGAGCAGGAAGGGCGCGACCTCTTCACGTACATCCTGCCGTTCGCGGGGTATGGGTTTAACAAAGCCCACGCCGTCTCGTACGCGTACATCACGTACTGGACGACTTATTTCAAAGCCAACTACCCCATCGAGTATTTCGTCGCGATGCTCGATTCGTTCGCCGGTGCGCCAGAGCGCGTCCAGAGGTGCATTTCGGAAGCGAAGAAGCGTGGCATCGAAGTGTTGCCACCAGATATCAACGTATCTAAGACCTCGTTCACCGTGGACGAGAACGTCGGCGAGCACGGCGCAGTGCGATACGGGCTCGCGTCAATCCGAGGCGTCGGCCCCGCAACGGTGAACGAAATTGTCGAGATCCGCGATGGCGACGGCAAAGGTCCGTTCGCCGACATCGCCGATTTCTGCGACCGTCTAGCGGAGAATACTCCTCCCGAAGCCTCCCTCAGCTGCCTTGTCAAAGCCGGAGCCTTCGATGCCATGGCTCCGCGCCAACAGCTGTTGGATCAGGCCGGGCAACTTGTCGCCCATATGCGCAAGACCGGCGCCGCTCGCTCGTCAGGGCAACATTCGATGTTCGGCGGTTCCGATTCGAATGAATCGTTCCTTGGCATCGCGTTTGATCCGCCGGAAGAGAACGGCGGCGTCGAGATCACGACGTTGCGCGAGTGGGAGAAGGAGCTCTTTGGGTTAGTGATCACCGAAAGTGAGGAGGAAGCGGCAAAGCGCGCTGCTATCGAACACGAGGCTCCAAACGCGATCGTGTATGCGAGCCACGAAAAGCTGAGCATGGAAGGGTCACGCGTAACGGTCATCGGCAAGATCGTTGCGATCGACCGTCGCACCACCCGCAACGGAAGTCCGTTCATCGCCGCGAAGATGGCGCTCCTAGACGACGAAATCGATCTCACCGTCTGGTCGAACACACTCGACCGCACCTTTAACATCTGGCATGAGAACGTCTACGCAACGGTCCGCGGTTCGATTCGCATGTTCAATGGGGTCGCGTCTGTCGATGTCACCAGCGCGGAGGGTTATGTGCCATCGCCCGAAGCTGCGAATGCACAAAACGGCGCCAATACGGCAGTACCGCGTTCGAACGGCCGCAGAAATGGTTCGACAAACGGTCAAACGGCGAACGGACATGCGAACGGCGCGCCGTATCATGAAGAATCGCGTTCGCATCCAGCCGCGACGCACACCAACGGTGGTCACATGGAAGTACCTAACATCGCCTCGCCTGATGAACCGGCAGTAACGATATTGTTCGACTGCGACGGTGACGCATCGCCTTCCCGCGAGTTGATTCATGAAGTGCTGCTTGCGTTGGGCGAGCACAAAGGCGACGGCAAGGTGCTGGCCAAACTCTCGATCGCCGGCAAGACTGTCTCGATGGACTTTCCATTCTTCAACGTCGAACCTACCCAAGAACTGCACTCCCAGCTCGCTGCCATCGTCGGCGAACGCAACGTGGAGATGCAGGTCGGCGCCGCCAACTAACATGCGAGACCGATGGGTCGAGTTCGCCACCGCGCCGGACCAGCTTACCGCTGAAACCTGGGCCGGATTGGTCCGCAACGAAGGTTGCCCTTGCACGGTGATGTCAGACGGGATTGCGTTTCTAGGAGTTTCGATGTTGCCGGTTCGGTTGATGGCACCGGAGGAGCGGGTGGAGGAGGCGCGGGGGATTTTGGAGCGGTATGTGGAATGGACTACTGATAACGACTAACGCGGGTGCGGGATGTTGGGCGATGGGAGTGCGGGCTGGTGTATCTGCAGGTTTTGAGTTTGAACATCGTGCAGATTGAAAGTAACACTTTCAATCTGCATACAAATAATGCCGTATCATCATTCAAATTAAAAGTGTTACTTTCAATTTGCACAGATTCCAGATACAATCGAAGGCATGATCAGGCGTGACATCACTCCCCACTTAATCTCGCTGTTCGACAAATACCCGTTCGTAACAGTCACCGGACCGCGCCAATCCGGCAAGACGACGCTGTGCAGGACCGCGTTCCCAAACCTCGAGTACGTCAACATGGAGGCCCCAGACGTGCGCGAGTTCGCGGAATCCGACCCGCGAGCGTTCCTTGCACAGTTCAATGACGGTGCCATCATCGATGAAATACAACGCGTCCCCGATCTTCTTTCTTATTTGCAAGTGATCGGCGACGAGTCGGGGCGCAACGGGTTGTTCGTCCTCACCGGCAGCGAACAATTCAATCTCTCGGCAGCGGTAAGTCAATCACTTGCCGGACGCACGGCCTTACTGCGTCTATTGCCGTTTTCGTTGTCCGAGAGACGGCGAACGGGAGCGAGCAGAGAGATTGACGATGTTCTCCACACGGGTTTCTACCCTCGTATTCACGATCAAGGGCTCGACCCTATACAAACACTGGGCGACTACTTTGAGACCTACGTTGAGCGCGACGTCCGTCAATTGAGCGAGATCCGCAATCTCTCGAACTTTCGCCGTTTTGTTCGCTTGTGCGCAGGACGGGTCGGTCAGTTGTTGAATCTCTCTTCGTTGGGGTCGGATGCCGGAGTGACACACACTACGGCACGGGAGTGGTTGACTGTGTTGGAAACGAGTTACATCGTTTATCGGCTCCAACCATTTCACTCCAACATTGGGAAGCGACTGATCAGATCGCCAAAGCTGTATTTCTACGATGTCGGTTTGGCAAGTTATCTGATCGGGATCGAACATGCCGGTCAGATCGCGACCCATCCACTACGTGGATATTTGTTTGAGAACGCGGTTGTCGCGGAGACTCTGAAACATCGTTTCAATCAGGGACGGCAGGCCAATCTGTCTTTCTACCGAGACGCACAGGGATTGGAATGCGACCTGCTGTATCAGACCGGATACGGGTTGAGTGCGATGGAGGTCAAGTCAGGGGCGACGATATCGTCGAGCTACTTCGACGGGCTCAATCGCGTCGCAAAGCTGGTACCCGACATCAAGGACAAAGCTGTGATCTACGGCGGCAGTAGGGGTCAATCACGAAGCGATGCTGAGGTCGCTACGTTGAATGGTCTACCCAAATTGCTGAACGGGTTCGACGCCGGTGATTCGAGTGGTTCATTGCGCTAATCAGCTTTGAGAACCATGCAGATTGAAAGTACTACTTTCAATCTGCATGGTTTCACGGCGGAAACACTATGTAATTTGGATAGTGCGCTTTACAAATTACATAGTTTTGACCCCAGCGAGTCAACCGTGTAGACCTAGTGTTGGACGTTTAGTTTTTGCGCCGCCACTTCCGCAGGCTAGCCGGGTTATCGACTTGCGGGTCCTGATGGCGGCCCCACTCTACGAAGGAAACTTCGGCGATGTAGACATCGCCTTTTGAGTCGACGGCTACGCTGTGGGGCCAGAGGAACTGGTCGGGGTCTTGTCCGAAGTGGGGGTTGCCGAAGCGGTCAAGCAGGTTGCCTTCCCAGTCGAATACGCTGACGCAGTTGCCGATGTTGGCGACGCCGCGTTGAACCGGCGCGGGGCCCTGCTCTCCGACGAAGACGGTGGCGTCCGCGCCTTTGCCGACGACATCGATGGCGCAGGCTTTGTGGACGGGCCATTGGCGGACGAATTCGCCTTCGGTGGTGAAGACTTGGACGCGGTGGCTTTCGCGGTCGCAGACGATTACGAGGTCGTCGTCGAGGATTGCGATGTTGTGAGGAAGGTTGAATTTGCCGTTGTCGGTGCCGGACTCACCCCACGACAGGATGTGGTTGCCTTCCGCGTCCATGCGGTGAATGCGGGAGTTGCCATAGCCGTCGGAGATGAAGACGTCGCCAGTTGCGGGGTTGACTGCGGCATCGGTGGGCCGGTTGAACATCTTGCCGCTCTCGCGGGGAACGTCTTCGCCGGTGCCGATGGTCAATAAAAGCTCGCCTGAGGTGGTGTATTTGCGGATCTTGTTGCCGATATCGTCGACGAGCCAGAGGTTGTCCTCGTGGTCGGTGGAGATGCCGTGGGCGCGCATGAACCAGGTATCCCAGAACTGGAGGCGGTTGCCGTAGGGGTCTTCGGTGGTTCGGACCGAGCCTTCCGGATTGTCGTTGCCCCACATGTCGACCAGATTTCCGTCTGGATCGAAGACGAGGACGGGGACGTTACCGCGGTTGAAGACGTAGACGCGGTCGTTGGAGTCGACGGTCACTGCGGTCGCTTCGCGCATCCAGATGCCGTGCGGGACTTTTGCCCATCCGGGCACTGGTTCGTAGTTTGTGACGTGGTCAGGTGGCAGTGACAAGGCTCTGAATCTCCGTTGGTTTTGCGTCCGTTTTCTCGTGGGTAGTTGCGAGATTGCGCGGTGCTAGAATTATGCACCATCTCAATCGGAAACGACGCCCTCACGGGGCAATCGTACAAGGAACAATTGCAACATGCTAGCTGATCTCACAGGACGCACCGCTCTGGTTACTGGTGGAGGCCAAGGTTTGGGTTTGGGCATTGTCGAGCGGATGGCTGGACAGGGTGCCAACATCATCATTGCGGACCTCAACGACGACAACGCGGCAGCGGCCGTTGCGAGGGTTGAGGAGCTGGGTTCGAAGGGTTACGCGGTGCATATGGACGTCACCGATCAGCAAAGCATCTCCGACAGCGTGGCGATTGCGTACGAATCGGCGGGACGCATCGATATTCTCGCCAACAATGCTGGTGTTTCGGGCGCGCCGGGTTCGACTGGAGTCGAGTGGCGCGATGTTGACTGGGAGTTTACTTGGAAGGTGAATGTGAAGGGATTATCGGATGTCACGGAAGCGATTTTGCCCCAGATGCGGGAGCAGCAGTACGGGAAGATCATCAATATTTCGTCCGTGGCGGCGAGGGCGGCTCGTTACGTGACGGCATACTACGCCACTACGAAGATGGCGGTCATCGCCTACACGCAGGCATTGGCTCGGGAATACGCCACTGACAACATCAACGCGAATGCGATCGCGCCGGGCCGGATCTGGACGGCATTCCACCAGGAGTGGATGGAACGGCGGGATGCGATGGGCGATCCAGACGTTAGCGGTCGGGCGCACTTGGATGTGTTTGAAGAAGCAGCCGCGGAGGTTATTCCGCTCGGTCGGCCGCAGACGCCTTCCGATATCGGGGCTTTGGCTGCTTTCTTGGCCTCGGAGGATGCACGGAACATCACGGGTCAGACGATTCAATGTGATGGTGGCCAGGTGATGGTTTAGGGGGGCTGCCTAGGGCTTCCCCTTACATTAAATCCGTTCCCTCGTCCGCGTGCCTACCTCGCGCGCGTCGGGCGAGTTTCAAACCCGCCCCAAGGTTGTCGCGCCGCGTTGCCGATTACGGGTGATAATACGTGGTGTTGGATGATGATTGGTGCGCGTTTGCGTCGTCATCCGGGGAGATTTGAACATGTCAGAGTCGATGGATCCGATTGGGTTGGCTGAGCGGGTTAGTGACGATGTAGGGAGCGCTCGGTTGTTGGATGTGGGGGATGTGGTTGCGGGGGAGTTCGGAACTTGGCGGTTAGTTTTCGTTGTTGGTGCCGTTGGGTTGGATAGCGGTGGAGTGGTTCGGATCGGGACCGATTCGGATACGGATTGGGGGTTGCCGCAGGTCCAGGATCCTAAGGGTGCGGATTATTTGAATGTCGCGGGGCCAGCTGGTGCGGAGGTTACTACTCAAGTTGTGGATTTGACTGCGGTCAATTTGGTGAATACTGGTCGGGCGCTGGTGGAGGGTGAGGAGGTTTTGGTTACTTTCGGGGATCGATCTGGTGGTGGGCCGGGTTCTCGGAGTCAGACGTTTATCGAGGTTCGGCGTTATTTCTGGATCGAGGTGGATGTGGATGCCTCGGGGGATTTCGTTCCGATAGCTGCACGGCCTGAGTTGTCGGTCGTTGGGGGTGACGCGGTGCGGTTGGTTGTGGTTGCGCCTTCGGACGCGGTTGCCGGTGAGGAGTTTAGCATCAGCGTGAAGGCGGAGGACCGTTGGGGCAATCCGGCGAGCCGGTATCGAGGCAGTGTCTCGATCAGTGGTGCCGGAATCGCAATTGGTGCTGGTCAGGTGGAGTTTGACGAGGCGTGCGGGGGTGTCGTTTGGATCGACGGATGTCGGATCACTGAGACGGGTGAGCATCGGGTGGTGGCTCGTGAAGAGGATGCCGGACTGGAGGGTGTGAGCAATCCGATTGTTGCAACTGAGACGCAGTCGCAGTTGCGCCTTTACTGGGGCGACCCGCATGGTGGTCAGGTGGTCGATCCGTACAAGATCGCCGACTTTTTCCAATACGCTCGGGATGTGGCAGGCATACATTTCGCGGGTTTTCAGCGCAACGATCCGGCGATCTCAACGGGTGCTTACGATGTGCAGCAGCAAGCGGAACGAGAACACTACGAACCGGGTAGGTTCGTGCCGCTGCCGGGATACGAGTGGTCGGCGACCACTGACCGGGGCGGACATCACAACGTGTATTTCCGACGGTTCGATCAAGAGTTGCGTCGCTCGGCGCACGCCGATCACATCGATGATTGGGACCTCGAGACAGATCTGCCGCATGTGCGGGAGATGCATGCGGAGTTCCGATACTCGGATATCGTGGTTACGCCTCACGTTGGTGGGATTGCCGCCGACCTCCAGTACCACGAGCCGGCGATCGAGCCAGCTCTCGAGATCACGTCGACGCACGGTCAGTTCGAGTGGTTTCTGAGGGAGTCGATTGAGCGGAACTACAAGATGGGTTTCATCGGTGGCAGCGATTGCTATACGGGTCGGCCAGGCGATGATCAGCCCGGTCATCAGTTGAGGCGTTATCAGAAGGCCGGGTTGACGGGCGTGTATGCGACTGAGTTGACACTGGACGCGGTTTTGGCGGGGATGAAGGCGCGGCGGGTGTATGCGACTTCTGGCGTTCGGATCGTGGCCGCTGTCTCGGCAGATGGCCACATGATGGGATCGGAGTACTCGACGGCGGCGTCACCTGAAATATCAGTGAAGATCCTCGGCACGGGTCCGTTGGAGCGAGTCGAGCTGTTTCGGGGGTTGGAGTTGTTGCACTGCGAGGACATGACGCAAGGCACGTCCGCAAATCTTGTGCGCGTTACGTGGGAGGGAGCGAGTCGGCGGACTAGCTATTCCGGTGTTGTTTGGGAAGGTTCGGTGAAGACGTCTGGTGGATCGATCAATGGTGTCAAGAAGATCCGGTTTGATAGTCCACGGTCCAAGATCGTGGAAGCGACAGATTCGAGAGTTGGTTGGGAATCTTGGGCGTGCGGTTATCGGAGCGGGTTGCTGCTGGATGTGGATGGCGACGATGACACGGAGATTGAGGTTGCGTTGAGTAGCGATGTGATCGCCAGTTCGCAGTACGGAGGACATGGCGAGGATGGAGCGCGTCGAATCACGTATGCGACGGCGGATCGGGTGCGAATACCGACCACGCTTGGTGCTCTTGCCGACGGCCCGAGAGTCATCGACCTCGGGGAGTTGGACCGGAAGGTCACGGTGGAGTTGGCGCCAGAACCGGGGCCAGATCGTGTTGAGTTTCGGGTTGTAGACGATGCGCCGAGACCTGGTATCAATCCGTACTGGGTTCGGGTGACGCAATCGGATATGGAGATGGCTTGGACGAGTCCAGTATTCGTGGACTACGTGGCGCCGGTTTGAGCTAGGAAGGGAACGATGGGGGAGTTGGGGGGAGTTGCGCCCGTTCGCGCACCTACTCAATCCCAAATACCCCCTCAGTTCCACATCCCGCAACAACATCAACCTTTACATCCTCCAGTGCTAGACTCTCTAGCGCACCAATGCACAATCAGTCTTCCATGAGCCCGCAAAGGCAGATACACCGATGAAAATCACCGACATCAAAAACTACCCGGTATGGATCGGGCAACGCAACCAGATGCTCGTCAAGATCGAGACCGACGAAGGCATCTACGGTTGGGGCGAATCCGGGTTCTCCGGCCGCGAACTCGCCGTCAGCGGCATGGTAGACCACTTCCGAGAGTGGCTCATCGGGCAAGACCCCATGCGACGCGGTCGCATCTGGCAAGAGATGTACCGCGGTCAGTACTTCGAGGGCGGACGCACCATCACCGGCGCAATATCAGCCATCGACATCGCCCTGCACGACATCGCCGGAAAGAAACTCGGCGTCCCCGTATACCAACTCCTCGGCGGCAAGCAGCGAGACTGGATCCCGACCTTCGCATCCGGCGGCGGATCGACTGCCGATGAAGTCGCCGCCATGGGCAAAGCCATCTGGGACCAAGGCTTCAAAGCCATGCGCTTGAATCTCCAGACCATTGGCGAAGCAAACGATCCTACCCTATTCGAACCCCGCGAATCCATCGCCCCCACCGCCGAAGCGCTCATCAAGGCCCGCGAAGTCCTCGGACTCGAGCCCGTCGTCGGCATCGACTACCACCACCGACTATCCGTCGCCGAATCCGCATCCTTCCTCCAGATGATGCCCGCTCACACCCTCGACTTCATCGAAGAACCCATCCGAGACGAATCCCCAGAAGCCTACGAAGAGCTCCGCAAACTCACCGTCGTCCCCTTCGCAATCGGCGAAGAATTCGCCTCCAAGTGGCAGTTCCTGCCCTACATCGAGAAGGGCCTCACCAACTACGCCCGACTCGACATCTGCAACGTCGGCGGATTCACCGAAGCCATGAAAGTCGCCGGATGGGCCGAAGCCCACTACATCGACATGATGCCCCACAACCCCCTCGGCCCTATTTGCGTCGCTGCAACCTCCCACTTCGCCGCCGCCATCCCAAACTTCTCCTGGCTCGAAATCCGACACTCCGTCGGCGAACCCGACACCAACTTCTACCAGAGCGACGTCTTCCCCGTCCAACCCACCATCGAACCCGGCCGCATTATCCTCGACGACAACGCCCCCGGCCTCGGCATCGAAGTCGACGAAGCATCCCTAACCGAACCCTTCAAGTTCTGGGAAGCCCCCCACCTCCACCGCCGCGATGGATCGCACACCAACTGGTAGCCCCGAACGTCATTCCTGCGAAGGCCGGAATCCAGCGCCCAACAACACGTTTCCCCCGATGAAAATCACCAACATCAAGAACTACCCGGTTCGGATCGGTCATCGAAACCAGATGCTCGTGAAGGTCGAGACCGACGAGGGCATCTACGGATGGGGAGAATCCGGATTTTCGAGCCGTGAACTCGCCGTCAGCGGGATGGTCGATCACTTCCGTGAATGGCTCATCGGACGAGACCCCATGCAGCGAGGCCGCATCTGGCAGGAGATGTATCGGGGGCAATATTTCGAGGGTGGTCGGACGATCACGGGCGCAATCTCCGCTATCGACATCGCCCTCCACGACATCGTCGGCAAGAAACTGGGCGTCCCCGTTTACGAGCTTCTAGGCGGCAAGCAACGTGATTGGGTTCCCACCTTCGCCTCAGGCGGAGGTTCGACGATTGAAGAAGTCGTCGAGATGTGCATAGCAATTTGGGACGAGGGATTCAAAGCCATGCGTCTGCTTCTTCAGACAACTGGCGACCCCAACCTCTTTGAGCCACGAGAATCCATTGCCGGGACGGCCGAGGCGCTCATCAAAGTTAGAGAAACCCTGGGGCTCGAACCAGTCATTGGTATCGACTACCACCACCGCTTGTCCGTTGCCGAGGCAGCATCGTTCTGCCAGATGTTGCCTGCCCACACTCTCGACTTCCTCGAAGAACCGATCCGAGACGAGTCGCCCGAAGCCTACGAAGAGCTTCGAAAACTCACGGACGTGCCGTTCGCAATCGGCGAAGAATTCGCCTCCAAGTGGCAGTTCCTCCCTTACATCGAGCGCGGGCTCACCAACTACGCACGCCTCGACATCTGCAACGTCGGGGGATTCACCGAGGCCATGAAGGTCGCTGGATGGGCAGAGGCGCACTACATCGACTTCATGCCTCACAATCCCCTGGGACCCATCTGCGTCGCCGCAACCTCCCACTTCGCATCCGCCATCCCCAACTTCTCCTGGCTCGAGATCCGACACTCCGTCGGAGAACCCGGCCTCAACTTCTACGACGACGAAGTTTTTCCCGTCCAACCAAAACTCGAACCCGGCAAAGTCATCCTCTCCGACGCACCCGGCCTAGGCATCGAAGTCGATGAGGCATCGTTGACGGAACCGTTCAAGTACTGGGAACCGGCGCATTTGCACCGGCGGGATGGATCGCACACGAACAGGTGACCCCCATGCTAAACATCGGAATCATCGGCGCCGGCAAGATTGCCGACCTTCACTCGCCCGCATATCGAAACAACCCGGATGCTCGCATCTATGCCGTTGCCGACAACGGTCCAGGTGTCGCCGTAAACCGGGCAACCGAATGGGGTGCCGACAAGGCATACACCGATTACCGGGCGATGCTCGACGATCCGAACGTCGATGCCGTCGAAGTGCTGACTCCGCACTCGATGCACGCCCAGATGGTAGTCGACGCGCTAGACGCCGGCAAACACGTCAGCCTCCAAAAACCCATGGCCATCACTCTCAACGATTGCAACGCCATCGTTGAAGCCGCCAACAAATCCGAAAAGCTTTTCCGCGTCTTTGAGAACTTCGCATACTACGAACCCATCGCCCGAGCCAAACAGATGCTCGACGACGGCGTGATCGGGGATCCCGTCTCGATGCGCGTGAAAACCGTCAACGGACACCGCAAATATGGCTGGGACATCCCCGACTCATCCATCGCGTGGCGCTACGACCAAGCGATCAACGGCGTCGGCAAAGCCATCCTTGACTACGGCTACCACATCTTCGCGATGGGCCGATGGTTCCTCGGCGAGCCCGAACAAGTCTTCGCCTGGATCCGCACCTCGTACACCGACGAGGGTTACGAGAACGACTCGCCGCTCCTAGTTTCGTGGTCATACGAAGGCGGCAGAACTCACGGCTCCTGGGAGCAACACGCAAGCAACGACATGGTCGTCAGATCCGACTACTACCCCGGCGATGAATGGTTCGAATTGAGCGGCACCCGCGGCATCATCTGGGTCAACCGATGCTCCGCCAAAATGCTCTACGACACCCCGCCACTCACCTACTACTCCGACGGCGAGATGACTCGCGTCACCGAAGACGAGATCAACGCCGATTGGGGCGAATCGTTCAAGCAATGCACCTACGAATTCGTCAGATGCATTCTCGAAGGCGGTCAACCAAACATGTCAGCCGCCGATTCTCGCGAGACCTATAAATTCGCCCGCGCCAGCCAGCTCGCAGCGCGCGAAAACCGACCGGTCACGCTCGATGAAGTGCAAGACTGACAGTCCCCATAAACGAACGAAACCGCCGATGGGAGGGGCACGGCGGCTTCATTCTGAGAGGTTTGGTAGTCGTCTTGTCTAGCGACCGGCAAAACGGTCACGCATCGTCAATGTTCTCGGAGAACGAATGCTCACCACCATCATCGCCTCCGGACCGCGCGGCGATGCCGGCGAAGACACCAACAACGGCTAGGATCGATACGGCGGTGACGCCTAGGAGAATACCCGAATACTTTTTCATCTGATGAAGTCCTCTTCCCAAAATTTCCTGTTAGTCGGCAACTCGTTCGTGATCTTGATTGATCACCGACACTGAGCTGCCCAACGTTTACTAGTTACGTGCGATTTTCCTGCGCAGTTTTCAACATACGGTACGATCTACGCCGCGTATAGTCTTTATCTGAGCAACGATCGAAAAATAGCCCGCCGACACCGCGGGCGCAACACCCATTGAGGAGACAGATGGCGGTTTCAATCGACTTTTCAGGCAAACGCGGCGTCGTATTTGGCGTGGCCAACCAGCGTAGCATCGCGTGGGCGATATCCGAGCGCCTCATCGAAGCGGGCGCAGAACTCGCTTTCACGTATCTCAACGAACGGCTGTTGGCCCCCGTCTCGAAAACAGTCTCGGCGCTTGAAGACCCGCTACTAATCGAGTGCGACGCCACCGACGACGGCGACGTGCAGTCCGTCTACGATCAAGTCGGCGAAAAGTGGGGAAGCGTCGATTTCGTCGTCCACTCCGTAGCCTACGCAGACCGCGACGATCTCGGCGGAGACTTCTCATCCACCGGTCGCCAAGGCTTCCGAACCGCGCTCGAGACTAGCGCATACACCCTCATGCCCGTAGTCGCACGCGCCGTCCCACTCATGACCAACGGCGGAGCCGCTCTGACGATGACCTTCGACGCCTCACAACGCGTCTACCCCGGCTACAACATCATGGGCACCGCCAAAGCCGCCCTCGAGAACGAAGTCCGCCAACTCGCCGCCGAGTTCGGTGATCGCAACGTACGGGTCAATGCGATCTCAGCAGGACCGTTGCCCACCCTCGCCGCCCGAAGCATCCCCGGCTTCCGCGACATGACCGGAGCGCACCGCGACCGCTCGCCGCTAAAACGCAACATCACCCACCGCGAAGTAGGCGACACCGCCCTCTTTCTCCTAAGCGAGATGGCGAGCGGGATCACCGGCGCCATCATACCGGTAGACGCGGGTTACGGGATTATTGCGCTGTAGGTCGACTTCGTACTGATGCGAGGGTTCAGTGCTTGCTGTAAGGCACACCCTCTAACAGTCCGGCGTCGTACATCTCGTTCCATTCGTTGAGGAATGTGGTGTTCCACTCGTCAGTGAATTTCGCCTGTAGCATCTCCTCGAAGATGGGCCAAAACACGATGATGCCGTCAGCGCCGTCGCGTAGGGCGGCCTCCGCGGTGTCCTTGGAACGCACCAGCGCGGCGGTGATGTGAGGGCGTTGCGCCCAGTCGGCGAAGATGTCGCGCAGGTCACGGACCAATGCAGTTGGGTCGCCCGAAACATCGCGGTATGGCTCGCAGAAGGGTAGTACGTGGTCGACGCCGGCTTGGGCGACGGCAACCGCTTGGTTGACAGTAAACACGGTTGTGCAGAAGGTTTCTACCCCGGCTTTTTTGAGTTCTGCGAAGGCACCGAGGGCGTTTACGGAGCAGGGTATCTTGAGGATGACCTGATCGGACATCTTGGTGAATACTTCGCCGACGTCGAGCAGTTCCTGAGTCGAATGGCCGTCGATCTCAACCGCGACCTTCTTGTCGGTGATGTCGAGGTAGCGCTGAATGACCTCGGTCATCTGCCCGTACTTTTTCACCATGTCGTTCAGCACTACGGTGTTGGTCACGATGCCCGCCGCACCGCGGCCCATCCACGGCTTCAAATCCACTGGATCACCCGCCAACCAGACCGCTGGGCTAGCTGCCGATGCTCGATTCATCTCCGCGGCTTCCACCGGCATGAATGCCGAATCCGCTGTGCCGTTCGTCGAAATTGCTGTCTGCTGCATGTCTCTACTCTCCGCGATGGTTTTGGATCAGATGGCTGGGACGCCTTGATTGCTAGGTTGAAGTTTAAATGGAATCTCCGAAGTCATTCGCGCGTCGTAAACTTCGACACATTCCGTAAGCAACTGGCCGGGAGATGTCATGAGCACCGAAGCAACACATGCCCGAAAACTGTACGACGCCTCAGTCGTCATCGACGCGCTCAACGTTAGCAACTGGGACAACGACGCAGTCTACGAAAGCCTTAACACCGGCGGCGTAGCAGCTATCAACGCGACCCAAGCCACTTGGGAAGGCTACGAAGAGACGCTCGACCTCATCGCAAAGTGGTACGTGCGGTTGCGTGAGAGATCTGACCAGATCCTGCTGGTCGAAACTGTCGATGACATCCATCGAGCGAAGCGTGAAGGCAAGACCGGCATCATCTTTGGTTGGCAAAACACCTCGCCGATCGAGAATGATCTCGACCGACTGGCACTGTTTCACAAACTAGGCGTCCGCATCATGCAAGTCACCTATCACGAACGCAATCTGCTTGGTGACGGGTGCATGGAGAGGCAGGACGGCGGCCTGACGAACTTTGGGATCGACGCCGTCCAGGAGATGAACCGGCTCGGCATACTTCTGGATCTTTCGCACGTCGGCATCGCGACGACCCAAGAGAGTATCGAGGTTTCGGAGAAGCCGGTCGCCATCACGCACGCGAATGCCAAATCCTACTTCGACCATCGCCGCAACAAGACCGACCTAGCCATCAAGACGATGGCCGAAAAAGGCGGCGTGATCGGCGCTACCTGCATTCGCGGCTTCCTCCGCAACACCTCGACCGCTCAACTCAACGACTACCTCGATGCGATAGACCATCTAGTCGAAATGGTCGGTGTAGACCATGTGGCTCTTGGAACCGACCACACCCAAGACCAGCCGGAAGAGTTTTGGAAGTTCATAGGCGGGCAGCAGGGCACGAAGTATCCTTCGACGTTCACGCCCGACAACGGGGCTCCGCTGCCGTGGTACGACCAGTATCCGGATGCGCTAAAGACTCCGGATCAGTTGCCGATCATGTCGGAATCGTTGTTGAATCGCGGTTATTCGGATGAGGACGTGGTGAAGATTTTGGGCGGGAACTGGTTGCGGTTGTTCGGCGAGGTTTGGGACGCGTGAACTACGTGGGCAGGACATAGTGGGCGCCTCTGCCCTTCCCTCTCACCTCGATCAAACCTTCTTCGCGCATCGCGCGCGTCAGTCTGACGACCTCGCTTCTTGATGAGTCACTGATACGCCGGATATCCGCATTGGTGACCGCACCTCGTTCGGCAATGACCGCGAGAATGTGGTCGCGCAACTCGCCCTCCGTTCTTGGCTTAACACCCTCGTTGCCGCGATGACTCGCCCAATGTGCGAGGTTGTCGCTGAGTCGGTAGGTCGCTGAGTCGCCTCTTCCCGTCACGGAAATGTGACCTCGTTCGCGAAGAGAAACTAACCTTTGAGAAGCGTTGTTTTCAGGCAGGTTGAGGACATCCGCGGCTGATCTGCGGTTGATACGACCCCGGTCGATCAGGCTTCTCAAAACGATCAAGTCGTCAAGGCTTATTTCTTGCCCCTGGATAGCTTGCTCGTCGACGAACCTCACGAAATCGCGGTGTGTATTTTTGTGGAGCACCAGCCGTACGTACGATTCTTTGGCATCGTAGAACGGGAATCGCTTGCCGAGCCGCAGTTGATCACGGAATATTCGATCGACTCCCAATCCGGCGCGATTCACGACGCCGACTGATTGCATCACATCTGCCAGCAAGGGGTTGCGACGGACTGGGGCGTGCCGAATTACATTGTGTGGGGAAACTCCGCCGATGAACCCTCCTGGACTTGTGATCTCTAATCGGTCGGCAAATAGGTTCATGTGGATTGATGCGCCAAGGAAATAGTCGCGGTGCACCAACGCGTTCAACAGCGCCTCTCTGATCACCCACCAGTTGAAGTCGGGGACGTCCAGTTGGCGAAAACCGGCCGTTCCAATTATGTCAACACGCGCATTGGCATCTGCAAAGGAACGAACTTCCTCAAGGAGTTCCAGTAGCGGGACGCGAAGATCGCGGCGGTAGTCGTACTCAATCTCGTCCGTGAACCGTGCGATCGTTAGCTCATGTTGAGGCACCGCTCGTCTGATGGCCGCTTTGCGCCCCACCAACAATACAGCCGCGAACGTCACATCAGATCCAGCAGTCAATTCGAGTGCATCGAGCAACTCGACGTCTCCTAGAGCGTTGAGACCACTGCCGGTATCCTCTTGGACGATTAATCTGCGCAATCGATCCACTTGCAGCGGATCTATGAGTTCAGAGAAGGCACCGGGAACGATCTCCGCTGTGGGGTCGTTGTTGCCCGACACAAGTTTCATTCGTGCCAGATTCGAACCCGTCAATGGCTTCGTGGTCTTGCCAACTCGGATCTTGGCTACTCCCTCGGTAGTCGTGTGTGGCGGGATACCGCGAGGGACTCGAATCATCAACACACGCCCTTCCGGTTCACTCAACTCTTCAATATCGACGAGGATCGGTGGATCAGTGCCGTCGTAAATGCTGTTTTTGATCCCCTCCGCATCGAGGCCGACAACGCCTACTACCGCATCGGCTCGAGACGCCGCGCGGTCAGCAACGCCGAGGACGAGAGTGCCGCCATTCGCATTGGCGAATCCGACTACCGATTCTCGGATGGCGCGCAATTGAGATCTGATTGCTTCGCGTCCACTTGCCTTCCCCGACTTGAACTCAAGAGTCTCCGACTCCAAAGCATCGGCCGGTTCGCCGTCAAGTCGGGATAACAGTCTGCGCAACGCATGAGTGGTTAACATTGGATTTTTCTCGGCACCTTAATGAACCTTCATTCATTTTAATGAACCAAGATTCATTAATCAAACCGTCCTGGCGCCAAAACAATGAACCTTCATTCATTTCAATGAGCCGGTAATCATTTCCGAGTCTGTTACTCGCCATGAACGAAAAATGATTCATTATTCATTCTTTTGATTCCGAGAATCGTTTCTCGATCCGGACACGCTCAGTCAACAAAAAGAGACGCCCCGGACCTGGTCCGGGGCGTCTCGATCACTCTTTCGTCGCTAAGTTTGACTATGCGTCGTAGCTGAGGAAGAACTCGTAGGGGTGCGGGCGCAGGCGAACTGCGTCGACTTCGGTCTCGCGTTTGAAGTTGATGTGGGCTTCGAGCAGTTCGGGGGTGAAGACTCCGCCTTTGAGCAGGAACTCGTGGTCCGCTTCCAATGCGTCGAGCGCGTCGGCCAAGTTTCCCGGAACCTGATTGAGCGTCGAGGGATCGACCTCGTACAAGTCCTCCTGCATTGGCTCTCCGGGGTCTGCTCCAGTATCGATACCGTCGAGACCGGCCATGAGCATCGCTGAGAACGCGAGGTACGGGTTGCAGGTCGGGTCCGGAGGCCGGAACTCGACTCGCTTGGCTCTCGGGGAGTTCGAATACATGGGAATGCGTGCCGCAGCCGAGCGGTTGCGTGCCGACAAAGCCAGGATCGTCGGTGCCTCGAAACCGGGAACCAGGCGCTTGTACGAGTTGCTGCTTGGTGCGACCAACGCCATCAGCGCCGGGCCGTGTTTCAGAAGGCCGCCGATATAGGCCATTGCCATCTCGCTCATCCCGACGTATCCGTCGCCGGCGAACACTGGCACGTCGTCTTTCCAGATCGACTGGTGCACGTGCATGCCGGTTCCGTTGTCTTCGAACAGCGGCTTGGGCATGAACGTGGCGGTCTTGCCGTATTTGGTTGCGGTGTTCTTCAGGCAGTACTTGTATGCCATCACAAAGTCGGCCGCTTGTTTCAGAGGTGAAGCCTTCCAGTTGATCTCGCCTTGTCCAGCGGTCGCGACCTCGTGGTGATGCTTTTCGATCTCAATGCCGAATGCCGCCATTGCCTCACAGGCGTCGTGCCGGATCAGGGTTTGGGTGTCCGACGGCGGAGCGGGGAAGTAACCGCCCTTGTGACGGATCTTGTGACCTAGGTTCGGCCCTTCGCCCGACAAATCTGTGGCGTTGCCGGTATTCCAGATCGCCTCTTCAGAATCGACTTCATAGTGCGCCGAGTTTGAAGCGCCACCGTAGGAGACGCTGTCGAAGATGAAGAACTCAGCTTCGGGTCCCCAAATCGATGTGTCGCCATAACCGGTGGACTCTAGATACGCCTCGGCCTTGGCCGCGACGTGACGAGGGCTGCGGTCGTATGACGCTCCCGTGATCGGGTCGCGGATGTCGGCGACGATTGAAAGGGTGTTCGGGATGAACGGGTCAACAGCGACGGTTGAAGCGTCGGGAACCAGCAGCATGTCGGATTCGTCAATGGTCTGGAATCCTCGGATGCTGGAGCCGTCAAATCCGGTGCCTTCGGCGAATAGGTCTTCAGTGACCTCGTGTTTCGGGAAGGATACGTGTTGCCAAGTGCCTGGGACGTCAGTGAAACGCAGGTCTAACCATTTCGCACCCGTTTCCTCCATCAACTTGATCACATCATCGGCGTTTGCCATCGTTTTCGTCTCTCCTGAAACTGATCGAATCGCACAGGCGCGGGTAAGCGCCAATTGAGTTCAAGGTAAAAAATATTTGTTTCATATTTGTTTCACCGTCCGCCATCGACAAAGCTGAAGTTGGAACGATGTGAATCGATTAACATTTGGCGAGTGTGGCCGCTGACCCACACCCTTTGAAGCAAATCCACCTCCTCCACCGCAAATTGAACCAACAACACCTACAAGCCGTCAAGATGGGCGCTGCCGCCGTTGACGATTGGCGGGCAGAGAATCCGGCGGAACGCCTAGACCTTTCCGGCGCGGATTTGGCGGGTATGAACTTCGCAGGTTGGAACTTGGCGAGAGTGATCCTAGACAACGCTGATCTTACAGGTGCGTGCTTGCGTGGCGCAGACCTCTCAGAGGGATGGGCCAGGCGAACAAAATTCGTCGAGGCAGACCTCAGCGATGCCGCGTTATTCCGCACTAGCTTGGCAGGTGCGGATCTACGGAATGCGAACTTCAGCAACACGAACATGTATCGGTGCATCATGAGAGACGCGGTGTTGAACGACGGCACTTGCTTTGAAGGGGCATGGACCGCGAAAGTGATTTGGCCTGACACCAATAGATGATTAGAGCAGTTTTCTAACTGCAGAAGGAGAGAACACGTGCAGACAGTGGATTTTGGAAAAACGGGCTACACGGTATCTAGATTGGGTGCCGGATTGGCGGAAATTGGATCTGAGCTAGATTTCGACGACGTCGAGCAAGCCGGGAACGTCTTAAACAACGCGCTCGACTTGGGTATCAACTTCCTCGATACCGCGGCCTGTTACGGCATTTCAGAAGAGTTGATTGGTCGTACGGTCGCCAACCGGAGGGACGAATACGTCCTCGTGACCAAGGCAGGCCATGCCCGCGGCGATGGATTGAATGGCAGCGATTGGACTTACGAAACCGTCCGCGATTCCGTCGATCGAAGCCTGCGCCGTCTGAACACGGACTACGTCGACCTCGTACAACTTCACTCTTGCGGCATTCCGGACCTCGAAAAGGGCGATATCATCCGTGCGCTCGAGGACGCACGAGACGCGGGCAAGACGCGGATGATCGGCTACTCGGGTGACAACGAAGCCGCGCATTGGGCGGTAGACTCCGGTGTTTTCGCAACGTTGCAGACCAGTTTCAACGTGGTCGAACAACGCGCCTTCTCGTCAGGTTTGCTTGAAAAATGTGCCAAAAACGGCATCGGTGTGATCGTCAAGCGCCCTATCGCCGGCGCGACTTGGGGTATGGCGAAGTCTGGCATGTCCAGCTCGCGGCGCGGCTACGACAACACATACCTGCAGCGATGTCAAGCGGTTCAATCGGCGGGTAAAGTGCCAGGCGAGCCGGACGAGCCGATAGTGGCGGCGATGGGCTTCACGCTTGCCCACCCAGAGATTCACGTGGCAATCATCGGCACGAAGAACCCGCGGCACATGGCATCGAACATCGAGACTCTGGACGATGCGTTAGCCATTGACGGCGCATTCGTGGACGCCTTGCATGAACGCTTCGCCGGGCTCGATGACGATTGGCGCCAACTCACATGAAGATCGAACGCATCGAGATTCATCCCTTAGTTGGCAAACTCGATGAGCCGTTCGGTTGGTCCCAGCGCTGGACGGACGAACGGGCAACTCAAGTTGTCCGGATCATCGCCGACAACGGAGCTTACGGTTGGGGCGAAACCGGTATTGGTGCCGACGCGTTGGCCGGAACTGCCGCCTCACTGATCGGGCAAAACCCAGAGCGCATCGGTGCCATTTGGCAATCGATAATCAACCCGCGTTACCAAAGCGGTGGATACGCCGGGCCAGCGTCCAACATCGCGAGCGCCATCGATATGGCGCTGCACGACCTAGTCGGCCGTGCCCGTGGGTTGCCTGTCTACGAACTTCTCGGCGGAAAGGTGCGCGATCGAATCTGCACCTACGCGACGGGTCTCTACTACGTCCCTTCCGATCTGGAAGACAAGACGTGGTCTGACTTTCTTGAAGAGGCACAGGGCTACGTCGACGAAGGATTTACGGGGATGAAGATGAAGATCGGTGGTTTGACGTTGAAAGATGACATTGACCGTGTGCACGCGCTTCGACGTCAAATCGGAGACGAAATCCGTGTTATGGTCGATGCCAACGAGGCGTATGACCCGATGACTGCCATCCAAGCCGCGCATCGGATCGCCGACGCCGACGTGACATGGTTCGAAGAGCCGTGCTCTTCACGGGCTGATGAGGACAATCTGCTAGTCACGAGCCGCTCGCCAGTGCCCACGTCCGGCGGTGAGTCGGCGAGCACACGGCGAGAAGTTGCTCGGTTGCTTAAAAACCGCGTATTCGACATCATCCAACCAGAGATCGTAAACGTCGGCGGCATTTCGGAGTTGAAACTCTCGGCGTCCATGGCCGAGGCGTGCAACGTCGGATTCGTGCCGCACTTCTGGAACACTGGCATTAGCTTCGCCGCCATTCTTCACACTCTCGCAACCGTCGCACAGTCACCTCCGGCTCATCCCAAAGAGCCGTATGTCAATGAACCGGTGACCGAGTTCGACCAGACGCCGCACCCAGTAAGAGAATCGCTCACGGACCCGATATTCAAGCAGACCGACAGCCACGTCGCGGTCCCGGACAAACCGGGTCTTGGCATCGAAATCGACGAAGATGCCTTAAACCACTTCCGCCAAGGCGACGCGATAGTAGTCCGATAGATCGTAACCATCAACATGAAAATCGAACGCATCGAAATCCATCAACTCGTCGGCAAGATCGACGCTCCCTACAAGTCGTCAATGGGTTGGAAGACATCGCGCGGTACTTTAGCGGTTCGTGTAGTCGCCGATGATGGAACGTACGGATGGGGCGAGACCGGTGTCGACGCCGCTGGATTCGCAGACGTTGCTCAAGGCGTAATCGGGATGAACCCCGAGAACTTTGGGAGCATCTGGCAATCGATCGTCAACACGCGATATCAAGGAGGCGGTTACGCCGGTATCGCATCCAATATCGCCAGCGCGGTTGACATGGCGCTGCACGACTTGGTGGGCAAGGCACGCGGTTTGCCGGTTTACGAGCTACTCGGCGGCAAAATCCGAGACAAGATCTGCACCTACGCCACCGGCCTCTTCTACACAGAGAACGACGTCAACGATCCCACTTGGTCTGATCTCCTCGACGAGGCGCGAGAACACGCCGAAGCCGGTTTCACCGGCATGAAGATGAAGATCGGCGGTCTCTCCCTCGACGAAGACGTCGATCGTGTCCACGCCCTTCGCCGTCATGTTGGCGACAACATCCGCATCATGGTCGACGCTAACGAGGCATACGATCCCGCCACCGCGATAACGATGTCCCGCCGAATCGCCGACGCCAATGTCACATGGTTCGAAGAACCCACCTCGTCGCGCGCTTTGGACGACAACCTGCTCATTACCACCAAATCACCGGTCCCGACTGCTGGCGGCGAGTCGGCGAGTACACGCCGCGATGTCGCTCGTCTGCTGCGAGGGCGGATATTCGACATGATCCAGCCAGAGATCGTCAACGTTGGTGGCATCTCCGAACTGAAACTCTGCGCGGCTATGGCAGAAGCTTTCAACGTGCAGTTCATCCCTCACTTCTTCAACACTCACATCAGCCTCGCCGCCATTCTTCACGTCCTCGCGACCATCTCGCAAGCACCGCCCGCGCACTCGAAGGAACCCTTCGTCAACGAACCCGTGACCGAGTTCGACCAGACTATTCATCCGGTGCGGAGCGCGCTGACCGATCCATTCTTCTCCCAAACCGATGGATATGTCACCGTTCCGGACGCGCCGGGTTTGGGCATCGAGGTCAATGAAGACGCGCTGGAGCACTTCAGAGTCGGGCATGTCGTGGTGGTTAAGTAGGCAGACTCGCCTTCGGTTATGCGGCACGGGTCAAAGCCTCGATGAACCCGCCAGAGTAAGCTCTTTGAGTTTGTGCACAAGGGGCGAGTAGGGCCTAATCGGCCTAATCGAGACCACCTTAGCGCATCACCTCCCTCTTTTGCATGACGCAACGGAGCAAGGGGGAGCATAAGGGGCGACGCCACATGCCGTAGGAGAAACCCTTGTGTTTGCACTGCTACTCAAGCAGCAGATTCTCCTACACTCCATCAAAAATCGGGGTCATGTGCCAGTTCACGATATGCTACTATAATGGTTACTTGAAACTCCATCACGAGTTTCATAAAAGTCGACATTGAGTTTAGATATTCCCATAAGGAAGATTACATGTTACCGAAGAATGATCAACGTGTCATTGCACACGCGACGGGCGGGAGTTCTGATCCCTCGCTTCTCGCCAAGTTCAGAACGGCAAACCCACAGCTGATTCCAGTGAAATGGAATGGTCGTGGCATATTTTGTGAACAATTGTGGCATTTTACATTTTTGAATCACCGAGAATATTCGGAACGAGATGATTCGGCTCATAAGGTGCCGAAATGTTGCAGCGTCCATCTGGAGTATGACTGCGTTGCTGACCACGAGGAGTTGTGGCAGGACAGGACGACACATGATCTCGTCCATATCGCGCATCCCTATTGCGACGGTAGCGACGACGGATACCGAGAAGGTCGTGAACTCCTCAGACGACGGGGTTTGAACTCCGCGATGTCCTCCGAATCTTGGTATTACCCTGGGCACAGCAACCTTGTAGTCGCGGCGCGACCGAAAACGTTTGAGCGTATCGTGTTGGACAACGTCTTGCATTTGTGGGACACCAACGAAGAACGGGATGCCGAACGTATCGTGGCGGCAAAAAAGGCGACCGAAGAATTCGATGCCGATCAATGGTTTGCCGACGCAGAGAAAGCGGAATTCGACGGAGACTACAATCGCGCCGTCTTGATATTTGTCGACAATGCCTATATCGAAAGAACAGGCAGATTTCATAGGCGCGCAGTCAATTGCTTACGGCGCGCGGCACTGTTGTTGCGGGATCACTATAACGACACAGTCGTGACAATAGTGGGACGTAGCTTTCTGACGCGCCGAGAAGTGCGCATAGTGTTCCAGTTTGCAGGGATGGCTGTACCCGACTGGCTAGAGCGCATTTGGCGCAACAATCGGCGACCAGACTCGTGGAAATACCGTTGGGACGTTCCTGTTGATGGAGGAGGACTTACAGACCTTTACCGATGTGTAGTGTGTGAAGAGTGGGTGAAGGCCAACGAGGGCATTGACACAAATTCCGGCCTTATGCACTCCATCAATGGGAGCTACAAGTGTTTGGCGCGGGCGGCTGGCGTACCAAATCGCAGTGAATTGTAGGGAGCTTGCAGTAGTTTGATCAATCCATCAACCTATCCGAAGCAGCCGAACTGCGTCGTCTCGGAGCGCGAGCAAATGTGGCGTCGGGCGCGAAGCGCGGGTATTCGGCTTGAGTGCCTGACAGCAGATCCTCGATGGTGAGTATCTGGACACGCGGATAGTGATGATCGGGGTAGTGTTCGGGGGTGTAAATGCCAGCTGAGGTCGCTTCTTGAATCATGGGGCGAGTAGGCTGGTTTAGCGTAATAAACAACCCGATCTCCGCGTTTTCACGGGCCATGTCGCCCGTGAGCATGGCGATCATGTCGCGGCGGACGTTCCCGCTCTTGACCTGCACGATGATGCGTTTCGCCTGCCCGCTGTTGTCGTCGAAGAAGTTGATATACCCGTCTATGCCGGAGTCGGCGCCCCTGCGGCCTTTGTTTGTTGGTCGTGCATCCACCAGTCCCAACGCCCAGTATTCGAATTGATAGCGTCCGTCGTGTTCGCTTTCGACGGCGAGAGCCCCTGCGCTTTCGACGTCTTGGGGCACGCCTATTACGTCGTAGTCGGAAAGATCGGAGTTAAATGTATCTCGGAGTCGACTCTTCATTAGGGATATCGCCACGTGAGTGATGTCTATGCCTATCCACCTGCGCTTGAGTCTCTCGGCGACGGCGATTGCGGTGCCGCAACCACAGAACGGGTCCAGTACCACATCGCCTTCGTTGCTGGATGCGTTAATGATGCGTTCGAGCAGGGCCTCGGGTTTTTGGGTTTGGAAGCCAAGGCGTTCTTTGGCTTGCGAGTTTATGGGAGGCAGATCTGTCCACAAATCTTGTAGAGGCACGCCCGGCATTTCGTCAAGAAAACGGATGTACTCGGCGACACCGTTCCGCGTGTAGTGGATACGTCCATCGTTATGCAAGCGCTCCATAGTCTCGCGCGGGGACCGCCATAATCTAGTAACGCCATTCCATTCATACTCGTACCCGCCGCCACTCAAACTCGTCGCAGTCAGATTGTCGGTTCGATAGATTCTCCCATCTTCGGTTTTGCGTCGATAATGTGATTCAACATAACTAGCGTCATATTCTTGGTACTGATTGTTCCATGTCAACTTCAGTCGATCCTTGGTGTAGAGAAAAATGATGTCGTGTGTTCTTCCGCATGTGCCTGAGTCGTTGTGCGCAGACGACCTCTTCCATACAATTTCATTTTTGTAATTTCCATTCCCAAAAACGGCGTCCAGCATAAGTTTGAGGTAATGGCTCGCGGTAGGGTCACAGTGAAGGTATACGCTGCCCGTCGGTTTTAGTACGCGGTGCAGTTCGGCCATTCGCTGGGCCATCATAGTCAGGTATGCCATCATGTCGTTCTGACCGAGGAATCTCCGCATCGCTTGGAGTAGGTCGCCGAGTTTTTCAGGACCTGACGTAACCACGTCTTGGAAGGCGATCTCGGACTCGATGCTCCACGTCCAAGTGTCCTCGAAGGCGGTTATCTGAGCGGCGGAGTCTTGGCCGCTACGTTCGCGGAACAAAACGTTGTAGGTGGCGTTGGAGTTGAAGGGCGGATCGAGATAAATAAGGTCGACGCTCTCATCTGCGACGTTTTCACGGAGGATGTCGAGGTTATCGCCGAAGTAGAGTTTGTTCGTTGAGCTGGTCATACTTCAAGGGATTGTACAGTCGGCATCTACGCCAAAAACTCGTATTGGCGAAATGATGCTCGGTTAGGTGTACGCAACAACCGCAACCTGTTCCTAGCCACCCGTTAGCATTAACTTCATGACCCTCGAAACCGCCGTACCAACGCAGACGAAACCCATCATCTTAGACCTCTCCCGCTCCGAACTTGAGCGCGAAGTGGTTGACTCGCTCGGCCAATCCCGATTCCGTGCGAAGCAGATATGGCAGGCGCTTCATCGCGAGTGCATCCTCGACTTCGAACAGGTCACTACACTACCTAAAGCATTGCGCGCTCAACTGGCGGAACGCTACACGGCTGATCCGATTGAAAAGGTCTATCACCTGACCTCTGCCGATGGTTCGACCGACAAAGCCTTGTTCCGTCTGCCAGATGGCGAACTGGTCGAGACCGTATTGATGCGTTATACGGGCGATAACCACCGCAAGGCGCGCAAAACCGTCTGTGTCTCCACCCAAGCCGGATGCGCGTTGGGCTGCACCTTTTGCGCCACGGGCCAGCAAGGCTTCCGTAGGCAACTAACCGCCGGCGAGATCGTCGCCCAAATCATTTTCATGCAACGCATCGCCCTTGCCGAAGACCGCGCTGAAGTTGATACCGGCGAGCGTGACCTCGGTAGCGTCCAAGGCGTAACCAACGTCGTCTTCATGGGCATGGGTGAGCCTTTGGCGAACTACGACAACTCAATGTCGGCAGTTCGCACGATCAACGACGCGAACGGGTTAGCGATAGGCGCTCGGCACATCACCCTTTCGACAGTAGGGTTGGTCCCCCAGATACTGCAGCTGGCCGGCGAGAATATCCAGATCAACTTGGCGGTTTCGCTTCACGCTCCCGACGATGAGACCCGGTCGGAAACGATGCCGATTAACCGCCGTTACCCCTTGTCGACGCTACTAGCCGCCTGTCGTCAATACGTCGAGATCACCGACCGTCGCATCTTCTTTGAATACGTCCTCTTGTCGGGCCAAAACGACACCACCGGACATGCCCGCAAGCTAGGTGAACACCTAAACGGCATGCTATGCCACGTCAATCTCATACCCGTAAACCCGACGGCCGATGGGCCGTATCAGCGCACCAGTCGCGACCAGGCCGACCGCTTCCAAAACGTCCTTCGGCGCTATGGTGTGCCCTCTACGGTGCGAATCGAAAAGGGTATCGATATCGATGCCGGTTGCGGACAGTTGAGGGCTCGGGTGGTCGATACGGAAGCGCTAACCTAGCCGTATCGTCGAATTTCCCTCCTCCTTAATAATGTCCAAGGGGGAATAAAAGGTGGTTTAGCTCCGTCATTCCCGCGAATGCGGGAATACTGAGGAGCGGTGACGAGCTTTGCGGATGTAACTCGCCCCGAATAGCGCAGCGGTGGTGCCCAATAGCATTAGAGCGATGATGGCGCCGAGTGGTGGTCGACGTCCGCCCGTGTCCGGTGTTGCGGCATCGTTCGTTTGGTTTTCATCCACTATCGGCAACGCGCTCGGGGCACCGAGTTTGGCAGCCGCGATGTTAGCCGGCAATGCGCTCAGACTGCCGCACACCTGCGTTGAACCTTCCTTCGTCAACCGCACGCGGCTCGTTAGAACCGTAAAGTTTTCATCGCCAGATTTGGGATGCATCGACACGATTGCGACGTCGTCGACATTGCCTCGAAGATCGAGCGGCAAGGGTATGCACACCTGAGTTGGTTGATTTAGACGGTAATCAGAAATTGGTTCCCCGCCACCATCAACTACGCTGACGTTATACCAATCGCCAGCGATCGTGTATCGATGATGCGTCTGTCCAACGTTGGATGCCGATTCGCCTCTCAAAATACTGATTCCGATGACCTCGCCGTTTGGCACTGCGCCGGCGGAGGCCGCAAGATTGAAGCCGTCACCTACGTATTCACCACCTTCTACCGGGGTGAAGACTTCGTACGCTGTGCCGTCAGGGTCGGTGAGGATGGTCGGTATCACGCCTGCGGGGTTGATCGGGACAGTATCGACACTTTCGGCGATGGTTCTGCGGTTCACCTTTATCGCAAAGCGCGCGGTGCATTGCTCAAAGTCACCATAGCACTGTTCGGTGCTCACTCGGGCAATGATTGTGTAGTTACCTGGCGTTGAGGGAGCGGTGTATTCGACTTGTCTACCCGTTCCGCTAAAGGTGCCACCAACACGCCCGTCGTCCCAGAGGATGAAGACCGAATCCGCCAGCGAGTTGTCGAGAATGTCTTGCCTCCCGAAAACATCCACCTCAAGCCTCACAGTCCTTCCTGGATTGATGGCAACACCCCTAATCGACGGCTCCAACCGCTGCACTCTGGCGACGCTCTTCGGGATCGTGTAATCGGTACGATCACATCTTCTGAACGACCCGGCGCTGACATAGCTGTCAGGCAACACGGCCCCAAACGCATCGGAATCGAACTGCGAACTCAACGGGTTGCCATCCAACCGCAACTCGTCGAGGTATCGCGATACGGGCAAAAACCATTGAGGTCTCAAGGTCGTCAATTCGTTGCATGAAAGGTCGATAACGTTCACAAACTCCCAATCCCGCAACCATCCCGATCCAAAACGAGTCAGATAGTTTTTGGAAAGATCCAAAGTTACCCTAGCGTTGAATCTAGATCCGACTAACTCGTCAAATCCTTCTTCCGGGAGCCCTTCGTGTGTCCGCTCAATGTAAGGCACGATAGCTCCCGCGGCTTGTGAATTGATCGCCGTATCCGAGAGGTCGATGAGATCCCATCGATCCCACAACCTGTCCCATGCAGGTGTCAGATCATTCGCGAGATCAGGGTGGTTCCATTCCACGAGGTTGTTTTCTGCAAGCGAGAACTCTACGATGTTGGGGTTGAGGTTCTGAACGATCACCAAGGCCGTGTCGCCATCAATACCCGTGCCCGCGAGATACAGCTCCTCCAGATTGACCAAGCGCCCGACGACCACGCCCAACCCCGCACGCTGATCCGGTGAATTCAATGCACTGAGATCGTTGTGCGACAGGTCGAGGCTCTTCAGCGTCACGAGGTCTTGACCACGTCGGACATTAATCGCCTGCTCCGCCGTGATCCGAGTATTCGCTAACGATAACGTTTCCAACACCTTGTACGGTTCGATCAAATCCAAGTCGTCTTGCGCCATCGGAATGTCATCCAAGATCAGATGTCTGATGCCATCGTCCGGACCACATCCATTCACGCCAGGTTGCGGAAGGGTGCTCAGGATGTTGTACTCGACACCATCGACCACCGCCATCGGAATCTTTTTGAACCCTTGGCCACTGATGTCAAACGTTGTTATCCAACATGGTGGGGAAGCTATAAATTCGGCCGGGAGGCTGACGAGCGGATTGCCGCCGAGCTCCAGAACCTCCAACTTCTGCAAATCGCTGAAAACGCCGTCGGGAAGGGTTGTGATTTTGTTGTTGCTCAAGTCGAGTTTTGTCAACTCAGTCAACCCAGCAAACGCGCCACGTTCCACCCTCGTGATATTGCCCGCGTCGTCAAATAAAAGCCGTTTGAGCGTACCCAACCCGCTGAAAAACCCTGCCTTGATCGTAGTCAAGCTCTCATCCCACACGTCGATGGCTTCCACACCAGGCAACTCGCTGAGGAATCCAGACCCCAATATCTCCTTGCCGCCGCGGTTGAGGCGAAGGGTCGACAATTCTGTTGGTAAGTCATCGAAGACTCCTGACGGGACGGTAGCGATCGCCCCGCCGTCTAAGTAGAGCACTTCGAGGCTCGTCAGCCCATTGAACACATCTGGTTCAAGTGTCACGAGCATGTCACCCCCGATAGCCAACCTTTCAAGATTGGCCAAACCCGAAAACGTATTCGCTTGCAACGTCACTAGCGAGTCCAACACCAAGAAAATGACACCATAGTCTTCTTCTTCGTCTCTCACTTCGTCGTCAACCGATTCCCCGATGCCGCTGAAAGCTCCCGGATCGACGGTTGTAACGGTCTCCCCTCGGAATATTAACCATGTCAGATTGCCCAATCCGGTGAACATGCCTGCTTGGATTGTGGTCAATGCATCTGCTCTGATGTTGAGGTAGTCGAGGTTGGTCAGGTCGTCAAACGCGTTCGTGGCAATGGTAGCGATACTGTCGCCTGAGATTCTCAGGTTCTCAAATTCAGTCGATCCACTCAATACGCTAAAGGTATCCTCGTTGATCGACGTGAGTTCGTCGACAAACAAACCGAGCGACACCAAATTGGTTAGCCCGTTGAACGCGCCCGAATCCAAGGTTGTGACACGAGGACCGGAAAAAACGAGAGTTTGCAAACCAGCAAGACCTGAGAAACTGTCTGCTGCTAGTTCTGTCGCAGCGCCATCACGCACGTACAGGTATTCCAAACTGTTTAGATCTTGGAAGACTGCTTCCGGGAACGACGTAAAATTGTCGCCGCTTATACCTAGGAACTCCAATCCGGATAGGCCGTCGAGATCACCCGTTGCCAAACCACCGAAGAAAAAAGGAATCCACAAAAATTCTATCGAAGCCAAATCCGCGTTCGTAACCTCATCGCATGAGACGTTATCCAATTGCCTAAGGATGGCCGAGCGAACCGATGACGATCGCTCGCATATCCCAGTCGCCTGAGCCTTAACCGTTTCGGTTCGGTGAGACGGAAACGATGACCCAAGACAAACAGCGATCAGTAGCAGAGTTGCTAGGAAGAATTTCGACAGCGCCACCCGCGAGATCATATTTCGGGTTTAGGTTCTGTTGATTCCGGATCATCTCGCCACCATTGAGTGGCATTCGCGCCGAGATCAATCTGACACAAATCACTATCGTAAATTGAAATGAATTCGCAATCCGCGTCGCGAACGTGACTTACTCGAGTATGGCTACCGTGACGCCGTTGCCGCCGGCGTTACGAGGCGCGGGTTGAAATGATTCGACGTGCGTATGGCGGGACAATACGTCGCGGATTGCTTGGCGCAATGCGCCGGTTCCGTCGCCGTGGATGATGCGCACGCTGGTCAATCCCTGCATGAATGCGCGATCGATGAACTGCGGGATCATCGATTCGACCATGTGCACGCGCGAGCCGCGCACATCTAGATCCCCTGCCGCGTCGGCAAGATGAGCGATTCTTGGAGGTCCTGAGCTGTAGGACTGCGACCGATCTGAAGTCGGTGTGACTTCGGCGGATTTGACTAGCGTCATCATATGAGGACGCGCCTGAAAACGCATGTTGCCCGACATGATCACCGCACGGTTGGCCCGGTCCAATTCGACAATCTCACCGGTGACTCCAAGACTCTCGACCCGCACGCTGTCTCCGATCGAGAACCTTGGTGCGCTGTCAGGAACCGACTTTCTCTTTTTGCCCCTAGGTCTGCTAACGCTTGTATTGGCTTCTGAATCAGTACTCACCATCCAATCGTCGTCGCTGATTTCACGCCCGATGTTGGTGGCAGTCTGGTTTGCCTCACGCCAACTCTGCCCGCGCTCGGCTTCCTGCATCAACCGACGTAGTTGGCGACGGACTCGCTGCGCCTCTTGCCTCAGTTGATCACGCGTTTGCTCTATCGATTTGTCGCGTTCTTGTGCGGCGCTCTGCAAGTGTGCCGTCGCTTCCGCGCGCATCTTTTCCGCCTCAGACCGCTCAATGGCGACTTCCTCTTGAAGTACGCGGACATGGTCTCGTTCCCGCTGCAGAGACTTCAGCAGACTTTCTGTCTGCGACCGTAGCGGATCTAGCATCGTCTCGGCATGGTCGAGGACGGGCTGCTCTAAACCGAGTCGTTTCGCGACCTGCATGGCGTAGCTCTGCCCGGGTAGATCCATCACAACCCGGTAGTTTGGGAGCATCGTATCGGGATCGAGTTCGACCGATGCGTTGGCGAGATTGTCGTGTGTGGCGGCGAACTCCGCGACTTGGCGATGGTGAGTGGTGACACATGTCCACACGCCGTTGCCAACCAAGCAGCCGAGGATGGCGCGGGCGAGCGCGGAACCCTCTTCAGGATCCGTGCCGGTTCCGAGTTCGTCGAGCAAGACGAGCGAGTTGTCAGTCGCCCGGTCGATGATCTTGATGACTCGTTCCATGTGGGATGAAAACGTTGACACTGACCGGTCGATGCTCTGCGCGTCGCCGATGTCAGCGTAAACGCCGTCGAATACGGGCAACACAGACGCTTCTCGCACTGGAATCTGGATTCCAGTTTGATGCATGAGCGCCATAAGTCCGAGCGTCTTGATGGCGACCGTTTTGCCGCCGGTGTTGGGTCCTGTGATGACGAGACCCCGTCGCTTAGCATCCAAACGAACGGATATCGGGACAGCTTCGTCACCCAGCAGTGGGTGGCGCGCCTCGATCAACGAAAGGCTTACGTCTTCAATTGAAGCGGAATCAAGATCAGTTGAGGGGCGGACGCCACCTATTTTTAACGACAAACGGCCTCTTGCTACAGCGGCATCGAGGTTCGCCGCGGCTTGCAATGAAACCATGGCGTCCTCCCCGTGAGCCGCAACGGCGCGTGAAAACTTTCGCAGAACGCGCTCTTCTTCCTTCTCTGATTCGATTGCCGCCTGCCGCCATTCGTTCGTATTGTTGACGACTTGGAAGGGCTCAATGAATACGGTTTGGCCGCTCGCCGAGACGTCGTGGATGACACCAGGGACCATTTGACGTTCAGACGACTTCACCTCGAGCACGAGACGGTCACCGCGGGACGCGACCACGTTTGATTGCAGAGCCGACCGGTGAGTGTCGCGCGCGGCGGTGAAGCGTTCCATCGTCCGCATCGCGCGTTGGTAGGCGTTGCGTGATCGCTCTCGAAGTTGGCCCAATCGCGGCGTGGCACTGTCGAGAACGTCTCCAGAATCTGATAACGCTTCGACGATCGGCGATCGAACCGACCGAAGGTCTTGGATATGTGATGCCATTTCTACGAGTAGCGGCAATTCCTGTTCGAGCATCATCACCGTCGAGCGAGCGATCCACATCGATTGGAATATGCCGCAGAGCGTCAAGAGCTCGGACCCGTTGAGCATCCCGCCAAGCATGGCGCGACGGAGAGGTTCACGCGGATCACGCATTCCCGCTAATCCGATGTCTCCCTTACTATTCAAAAGATGCACGGCCTCTGCCGTCTCATCTTGGAGACGGGCGACATCGTCTGGATGCCGCAAAGGTCGAGACTCACGAACGACCTCGCGTGACATGTAGAACCGCGCTTCGGCGGCGAGCAAGTCCCGCACCCGGTCGAATTCAAGCAACCTTTCGGCTTCCAAAAGCATGGGTTCCACTACGGCCTCGGATTGGGACCGTGATGCTTCAGATTCAGTTGTTCTAACCGATAATGTCATGCAACCCCAATTCTAGACCCGACGTATTTCGACGCATCGCGTTCGGATAGGTAATTTCACATTGGAACTCGCGTCTCAACAGGCGATATCGGATCGACATGAAAGCCTTGAGCGCATCCGCGCGGCCGGGGATCAGTTGATGTCGCTGTCGAATCTGCGGTACGAAGGACGGTACGTGTCGGCGGGTGAATTCAAACGAATCCATGTCATGGAGTTTGGAGACGGCCCACCGGTGGTTTTGGTGCATGGCGCCGGCAGCGGGGGCCCGGCTTGGCATCGACAGATCGCGGTGCTTGCTGGCGACCATCGGGTAATAGTTCCGGATGTGCCGATGTTTGGTATGTCGGACATACCAAATCACATCTATGCTCCGCGGATGCAGATCGCGGATGTGATTTTGGGGGTGATGAATGAGCTAGGCATCGAAGCAACCGACATCGCAGGTCACTCGATGGGCGCGTTAGGGTCTGTAGGGGCGATGACCCGCGAACCGGCGCGCTTCAAGCGCGCCGTCTTGGTGTCATCGCCCGGTTTTGGTCGCGGGTTGAATTGGCTCCTCAAGTTGGCGTCTCTCCCAGCGTTGCGAAGGTTCGTGAGATACGACTCCAGACGAGACCGGCATTTCTTCTTCGATCGCCTCGAGGCGCAGAAATCCGGGCCGTCCCACGAGCGCGATCTGTGGAAAGAGATGCACTTTCAAGTAGGCAATCGGAACCTCGCTATCGATGCGTTTCATCAGGGATTGCGCAGCTTTGCCGGTTGGCGCGGCCAACGCGATCTGTTAGATGCCGAAGATGTCGCTAAGGTCACGGCATCCACATTGTTGGTTTGGGGTGACTCCGATCTGATCATCCCGACGCGTCACAGCACGCGCGCCCTCGCAACAATCCCCGGAGCCCATCTCGAGATCATCGAAAACTGTGGTCACGTAGTGCAGTTAGAAGCACCGGACCGATTGACCGATCTGATGATTGATTGGTTCCGAGTTAACTGAAACGGTCGCCAACCGAGAACCCGCTCTCGCTCACTGCCGATTTCGGACCACGCCCGACGCGAGCCCGCTTTATCTTGACCGAACCGTCGCCAGTGGCTACGGTCATCCCGATGGGATCGACTGTTAGGACCGTGCCAGGTTGGGCGGATTCACCGACTGACGAATTAACGGAGCTTCCGAACAACGCGACCTTTTCGTCATTCAGCTTCGACCACGCGCCGGGCTGCGGATCGCAACCTCGAATCAGGTTGTGGACTGTCGATACCTCCTGTGCCCAATCGATGTGCCCATCGTCTGTTCCGCACCAGCCTTCGTATGTTGCCGCCGACTCGTCCTGCACAATGCGCGGTGTTGCGCCATCGGCAACGAGATCGATCGACTCGAGGATCGCTTCGATGCCCATCGGATAGAGGTGATTGAAATATAGTGATCCAACGGAGTCGTCGGGGCCGATATCGACGCGTTTTTGCAGCAAGATCGGGCCCGTGTCCAGACCTTCGTCAGGCCAGAATATCGACAGCCCCGTTTCCGCGTCGCCGTTGATGATCGCCCAGTTGATGGAGCTTGGTCCGCGATGGAGTGGTAGGAGCGAAGGATGGTACTGGATCGTGCCGCGGATTGGTGCGTCGATCATCTCGTTCGGGACGATGTCGGTCACGTATGCCATCACGCATAGGTCGGCATCGAGTGAGCGGAAAACATCGATGCACTCTTGGTCACGCATTCGATTGAACTGCCAAACCGGTAACTCCAACTCGTCAGCCGCGGCGGCAAGCGGTTCCCTGCTCCGGCGGGTGTCTGGAGCGGCGAAAACTCCAACTATCTCGTGTTCCGCTCGGTCCGACAATTTCTCGAGAATCGATTTACCGAACGCAGATTGGCCGATCAGTGCGAGTTTCATGGGTCGACGCTTATCCTTAAATCTGTGTCAACGGCAAAGTGGCAAGCGGTGGCGCTCAATGTCTGAACCTACCACATCAGCGGAATTCTTCGCACGCGGATTGAAGTCCGCGCAGCTTGGGCAACCGGACGCGGCGGCACGGGATTTTGAGGAAGCCGCGTGGCTCGATCCTGAAAACGCTACGATCCATTTCAATCTCGGAACTGCGTATCTAAGTATGGGATTTTTCGAGCAAGCGGCAATAAGTCTCGATCGGGCGCTAGATTTGGAACCTGAAAACTCTGATGCATTGGGTAACCGTGCGGTGGCACGCACCGCGCTCGGCCAAGACGACCTCGCTGCAACGGACATCCAACTAGCAATCGAACTCGGCGCACCTCCGGACGGCATCCACGCGGTCGTCGAATACGTCAAACAACGCCGACGGCCGTCAGAATAGAATCAAAAACACTTCCTACCGAATATTCGTTAAGCACGAGAGGCGAAAAGTAGCGATGTCCAAGACCCGTGTCGGCATCATCAACGTAACCGGATACGCCGGTTCGGAGTTGGCGCGCATTCTGCACCGACACCCGGACGTCGAGGTCGCCCAGGTCACCGGCAGAAGTGCCGCGGGCAAGCAACTCAGCGAAGTCTTCCCACATCTCCTCGACGCCGACATGACGATATCGCCGGTATTGGACGGCTCGATCGACTTCGTCTTTTCCGCATTGCCGCACGCCGCCAGCGCCGAGGCGTTGAGTCCATTCATCGAAGAAGACATGCGATGCGTCGACATCAGCGCCGATTTCCGTCTGAAAGACGTCAACGTCTTCGAGACCTGGTACAAGACGGCGCACCCGTGTCCTCAGTACATCGAGAACGCAGTCTACGGGATGCCGGAACTGCACCGCGAAGACGTCAAGCGCAGTCGTTTGATCGCCAACCCCGGCTGCTACCCGACAGGCACCATCCTCGGACTAGCACCCGCATTCGACGCAGACATCGTCGAAACCGATATCATCAGCGACTCAAAATCTGGTGTGTCTGGCGCAGGCCGCAAAGGCGACATTGCGTACAACTTCAACGAAATCAACGACAACATGTTGGCCTATGGATTGAGCGGGCATCGCCACATGCCCGAAATGGCGCAAGAACTAAGCGCTCTCTCAAGTCATGGCGAGGTTAAAGTGACCTTCGTCCCGCATCTGGCACCGATGACCCGAGGAATACTGGGCACCCACTACGCGACCTTGAAGAGCGAAGTCTCCCAAGACGAAGCGAGGCAGATGTACCGCGATTTCTACGCCGGCGAACCGTTCGTTCGGGTCGTGGCGTCAGCTCCGTCAACCAAGGAGACATGGGGCAGCAACCACATCCTGATCAACGTGAACGTAGACGCCTACAGCGGACGTCTCATCGTAGTAACCGCGCTCGACAACTTGGTCAAGGGTGCCGCTGGCGCCGGAGTTCAGAACATGAACCTGATGCTCGGATTGCCGGAAGCTACAGGGCTCGAGACGCTCGCGATCTATCCGTAGATGCTCGTTTAGTCACTAGCCATTTTGGCGTCACCAACCAACAAGAGCGCACACGATTTTAGATTCAGCTTTGAAGTGTTCGCGGAGCTCCGGTGAGCCTACTTCTGCTTGCGCCGTTCGCGCTCTTGTCGACGTCGCTCGGCTCGTTTTGGTTGGCGGGTAAGTTTTTGCGGCGACTCCGCAGGGGTGTTTGGAACCGGCTGAAGAGCCATAGGTACCGGCAACGGCATTCCTATTGCGCTGCTCCGGATCCAAGCGCGCCCCAAGTCATTTTCAATGATCTTGGTTGCCGGCGTACCAGAAAAAGTGTGCATAGTCGCATGGTGTACTGAAAGAACCAAATCTTGGAGCACATCATCGGCTTCGAGGTCAGTTACCCTCACATCTATTTTGCGGGCATCATCTCTGCCGACCCGCCGTGCGTGCGAACCAAATGACTCATAGTCGGCAAACCAATCGGCAATTATTCTTGATTTGCCTTCCGCATCTTGTTCACCATTGAACATGTACCGTCGCAACCACCCCGCGACCATTTCAGACGCGAATTTCCGAGAATCGACGCATTGCGTCAACAACCCCGGAGAATAGGTGCGTAAAATCGGCAGCCACGCAGCCAAATTTTCGGGATTTTTGCATTCTGCTTTGGCGAGTTCAAATTGATTGAGGATCGCTTTGGCCGGTGCCGACCGGGCGCCTTCTGGGGTGGAAATGATGAATTGTGGATCGATTGGACCCAATTGCGAATGTTGGCCCATGACGATTTCGTCTGCAGAAAGGGCTATCATCGTCGCCGCGGACATAGCTGATACTGGCACGATGACTCTGATGTGTTCAAACCTCTGTCGAAGGTATTCGACGATGGATTCAGCTGCTTCCGCCGATCCGCCTGGGCTATGGATGATGAGATCTAGTTCCCTCCCCTGAATATTCGAGACAGCTTCCATGATGCCTCCTACATCTGGAGTCGAAACTTGCAGATCCGCGGGAGGTATCGGCCGAGATTCGAACCACGCGGAAGCGTAGAGAATGGCGGCCCGCCCCGTCGCTTGACTCAGTTGCCGGAGGTAACCCCTACGTACCCCGTCGAAATCTGGTCCGGCGGGCGGGACAACTGTTCCGTTCAGTTGATGAAGGATTTCACCCCAAGTGGGCATCATTTACCGCGACATTCGTCGAATCTGAAACGTAAGAAGCCGGAGGTTGGTACGTATATGACGAGGCTTGGGCATATACGCCTTCAACCTTTTCGTAAAAGTCCATCAAGTCTGCGATGCCAGCTTCTTTTTTCTCGAACGATTCGGCAATCTGTTGGTTCTCTTGATCCTCGGTTGGCATTGTGGCTCTCCTTGGTACGTAACGTCATGGTATAGCAAGGTATCTACCTAGTTTGGCACCGCTGGTGTAAATGCAATCGATGTGAATGTCACTGGCCACACAAGTTACGCCTCCTTACGCCATCTCACTAGCATGTGATGCCCGCCACGACGGCGCAAGGCGTTGTTGATGACGGTGATGAGCTGGCGATCGGTGATGATGTTGGATTTCTGAAGCAGCAGTGCCTCTTCCTCTTTGGAGTGAAGGAAGGTCTGTGCGAGTTCAGTGATGTCGCGGCGTAGCTCGACCTCGAGGCCGTGTTTAGCGGCGATTTCGTCGGGTGTCTCAGCGCCTAGACGGAACAAGGCGCTAAGCAGAAAGCGTCCACCTGGTTTGAGGACTCTCGCTACTTCGTCGATGTCGTATATGTCGGTTGAAACGACGAGGTCAATGGAGCTGTCGTCAAGCCCAGTGTTCTCAACGGGTGCCACGATGAAGTTGCAGCGATCACCGATGCCCTCGATTTGGGCCAGGTCATTCGCGGTTGCGATCGCATCCTTGTCGATGTCGTTGCCGAAAACCGTGCAGTCATAGAGCGACGCTAACCAGCGAGCATTGCCGCCGACCGCGCAGGCTAGATCGAGGACGACTGAGTTTTTGTCTGGCTCGACACCGTGCAGACCGACCGTCAGGATGGTCTGGTTGGCACCGAGGTGCATGAACTCGCCGAACAATAGGCTGTCGGCGGTCTCGTTGTCGTCGTACCAGCGTTGAAGTCGTTGGGTTTTGTTCATCATCTGATTATTGTTCCGTTCGCTCGATCTCTTAAAGTCATTGGTCGGAAAGTATCGAATGAAGCTCTTGAAGACATGAAATCCGCGGATGTTCGGCGAAGCCGACATGAATGTCGTTGCGATCGAGCAACACCGGTTGAATGCCGGCGCCGACCGCACCTTTCACGTCGGATTCGATTTGGTCCCCAACCATGATGGCGGCATCGGGCGGCGTGTCGCCCGCGCGCTCCAACGCTTCAACGAAGATCCGTCGATCCGGTTTTTCGACGCCCACCTCACTGCTAGTTACCGCAAAGTCGATGCTATCTGATAGTCCTAGCTGCTCCGCGAGTTCCGATCCGGCGCTAACAACGTTTGAGACGATGCCAACGATGAAACCTTGGTCACGGAGGTCTTTTAGATTGTCCAAAACATCATCGAACAACACAAGCTCGTACTCTTGCTTGGCGACCTCTTGCCAAATCTTATCGGCCAATTGAAGGTCAACGTCAATACCGCATCCCTGCAACACCATCTGCTCAAAGCGTGCGAAGAATTGACCGCGCTCAGCGTCAGTCATTAGGCGGATCGGGGCCTGCGCGTTCTGCCGCGTCATGTAGGCCTCGGCGACCGCGTATCCCGCGTCAACACCCTCTTTGGTGACTTCAATTCCAAACATTCGCGCCGCTCTAGAGTGCAATACGTAGCGGTCCGGATACCACGTCGCCAACGTGCCGTAGACGTCGAATAGTACCGTTTTGATATTACGTATCACAACGTTTCATCCGTAGATTCCGAACTCATCAATTCCTTCGCAAACACGACCGCCGACACTCTTCGAGCACCAGCGCGTTTCAAGGCTGCGGCGCAGTTCATCAAAGTGTTTCCGGTGGTGCATACATCGTCAATAAGTAATACGTGCGCGTCGTCGAAGTCGTAGTTGGCTGAGAACGCATTTCTGAGCGAAAATGCTCGCTCCTGGCGAGTTAATTCAACCTGTGACGGCGTCGGGCGGGTCTTGGCAAGTCCGTCTTCGATGTATCGAAGCTGTAGGTTCTCAGCGACGTTCTGGGCGAGCAGGGCTGCTTGATTGTATCCACGCTCGCGCAATCGATCGACATGCATCGGGGTTGGCGCAACGCAATCAAGCTTTGCCCGACTCGTGAAGGTGGACTGCGACATCAGCTTTGACATGGTGGGCGCGATGGCGGTGATGTGACGATACTTCAACGCGTGCACGGCGCTTCGCACCGGCCCGCCGTATCGGTATATCGGCACCAATCTGTCAAGAGGCGGCGGCAAAGTCGCGCATTCACCGCAAAGCCTGACATGTTCGGCGGTCTGTTCCGCGCATTTCATGCATGTATTGTTCGGTAACTTTGGGGCGTTTGCCATGCATGAATCGCACAGGAATGATCCTTCGGTTCCGCAGTTTACGCAAGCGATCGGCATGACGAAATCGACCGCGGCCTTTAAGGCACGCGAAACGTTCTTTATCATCGGCGTGCTCATCCTGTGTGAACTCGAAGTTGGCTCAACCCCTGTATTCATATATTTTCACGGGACCCTGCTCGAAGACCGGATGGAGGTTGAGTTCGGGCATGTCATCAAACTTAGCGATTCCGCTACTAGGGTAAGCACCCCGTTCCAGTTCGCCGACATAAACGTACCGAACGCCGAATTCGTCCAGGAATTCACGGGCTTCTTCGATTTCCCGTGTCGTGTAAAAGTTGTTGACCGCGTTCCGTCGACGTTGCACCTCCCACCGATAGTCGTGCCGTTGTTGCGTCTGGTGCCAATCCCAACCGAGAACCGTAGGGAGCCCGGTATAGATCGAGACGCGGTTAGCCCACGTGTATAGATCCCATTGCGCTTCCACTACGACGGGCGAACCGTCAACATTTTCTCGAAGCCACTCGATGCCCGGAAGGTCAGAGGCGAACTCGATTTCGACGCCTCTGGTGGTATAGACACCACTGTCCATATACGCCTCGCCGTCGACACCAGGGCCAATGTCGTTGAATCGGTCGTCGAGCCTGACATCGGTGGCCATTACTGGGTATATCAACACTCCAACAGCCAAGAGGCCAAAGGTAGAGAGCCAAGCGAATTTCAGACCCGACATCTGCTTCGTCACGAACGCCCCCACGTCCCACAAGCGCCAAACCGCGAATGTTGCCGCGATCGCCAACAGCCACCAAGCTTGGATGTAGAACTTGAAGATGGTGTTCTGTCGGCCGATGTCGTTCTTGACGGTTATCAGGTCGACTCCGGCAGCGATGAAGAGCGACATGAGGACAAGGCCAACCGTGACGATGATGTAGCGCTGTTCGGGGTGCCTTCGAAGGTACGCCAACAATCCAGTTAGTCCGAGTATCGCGGCGCCGCTTAGCGTCGCCACCACAGTAATGAAGTTCGGATACGAAACGACGACCGCGAGCCACACCACCAAAAACGCGATCGTAATCAACGACGGCGCCCAATTCGGGTAGCCGAATTCGGTCCTGATCTTCTCGAGTATCGATCTGAAACGGAAGGTTCCGCGTTGCCATTCGACGAGCAACCATGAACCGATCGCGAACACGAAGAAGGCGTGAATGGCCAGATATCTCCAAAGCGCGGTCTGGAACTTGCTCGGTTCGATGCCATTGTTGAATAGCTCGAAATTGGCATGGAACGGCAGATACACGACATATCCGACGATGCCGACGACCGCAATCTTACCGATCGCGTGGGCTATGCCGACCAACTTGCCGCGGTGCCCGTAAAGGAACTCGCCAGCGAAGATGAAACCTGCGGCTAGGAGAAGCTGCGTCGGGTAGTCCCACGAGTTGATGAGCCGAAGCGAACCGACCACCATACCCAAGATTGCTAACGAGACCAGCGTCTCAAAGCGAGACAATCGCTCCATTCCGGCCCTTAGAAACGCCGAGATCGCCAAGCCCAACGCCAATACCGCGAATGGAATCGCAATCATGTGGGCATGCAGATCCGCATACAAGAACGTGAAAAATGGGAACTCGGTGATTTCGTTGCCGCCCGTCCCGTGTTCGAATATCCGCGTGCTCCGCCAATAGTCGAACCGCGGAAATTCTCCTCCGGTGATCATCGAGTCGTAAAGACCAGTTGCGACTTGCACTAAACCATCGATGTTCGCGGCTACCAGTGCTAACACCGCGGCAATCAGGCCGAACATTATCGGAACGTTGCCCAAACGTATCGCACCACGGGCGCGCATGGACATCGCGACAAGGTTGTACGCGACGGTGTAGATGGCTCCCGCAGACAGCGCGAATATCAGCGGCACCGCCAAGTTATACGCCACGGTCGGTACGATACCAGTGATTCGGATCAACGAGGCAATGATGAACTGACCGTAGTAGTAGTAGTTGAGGTAACCGCCGGCGAACCACGGATCGTACGGCGGCATGATCGTCGAGCGAGTAATCGCATTCAGGTACGCGAAGTCCATCGGCTTCTCGCCGCCGCGCCAAGCGTGCCAGAGGTCGGGATTCGCCAACCGGATCAAGAAGAACGCCAAGAATGCGATTAAGAAAATGGCCTCGGCGATGGCAATCGTCCTCATGTGGGCTTTGGCGAAGACGATGATCTCTTCACCTATCCGCCAAAAGATAACCATAGAAATCGCGGCCAAGCAGGCAATGGAAATCCCGACGCTAAGCGCGCTGAATCCCAGAATTCCTGAACTGGCCAACAACCATGCGATCGTGGCGACGATCAAAAGCCCCAATGGCTTGCTGAAGAGGTAACCCCGATCGCTCAATGGTCTGAAGACGACGTATGTCAGTGGAACGGCGGCTAACGAAATCAGTTGAACGGCAACGAGCCAAACCAACCACGCGAACTGATTCGGCAGAGCCTCGAGGAAATATATCGCGTTCCAACTATCGCCGGATTGCTGCGTCTGTGCCTGAGCATCGTCGTAAACGAGACCAATGCCGCCGGTAAGCACGCGGTTGAGTTCGTCAGGGCGACCATCTCGATAGAGTCGACTGAGCAATCTGATCTGACTCAGCTTCTCGACGTTCTGGAAAACAATCGCGTGCGGATGCTCGTACACGGTGAAACTTTCGTCCGCCCATCCGAACCAATCCCAGTTGTAGACATCGCCGCGTGGTTTGCCGTAACCATCAGGGACATCGAACGGCACGCGAGCATAAGGATCATCCCAATAGACAACTCCCATAAACTCCGGAACTCTGACCGATGAGTACACCACCTCGTAGCCCAACTCACCGCTGAAGAGCATCTCGTAGAAACGAGACGACACCGGATATCTCTCAGGCAACCGCGGGATCGTCGCGGCAAGTCGGTTGCTGAACAGCACGAAATAGTTGGCGCCTTCCATCCGTCGCGCAACCGTCGTGAACTTCGAACTGGTGTCGTTCTCGTACATCGGCAGCTTTTCATGCATGTAGAAGCCCGGGATATTCGGTATGCCTTCTTCCCAGTGCTCCTGTATCACCACTGTGCCAGTGCCAGCATTCTCCTTCAAATATCTGGAAACTTCCTGCGCTGGATGTGGCCCGGTAAACACGTTAAGATACGCGATCGTGTAGTGGGCGAGGAAAAGGAACGCGATCGCTCCTAACGCGTACAAGCCGACGCGGGCAACTCGGTGAATTCTGGGAATGACCCAGGTGTAAACCCACCAGACGGCACCGCCAGTAAAAACAATCAACAGCGGCGTGGCCGGAAGCATGTAACGCAAAAACTTCACTTCAAACTGCCCGTTGACGACCAGATACGGAATGAGGAACGACAAGACAACAACGAACGCGAGGTCGCGCTTGACGACCGTCCGAGCCAACGCCCAAATTAGTCCCAACCAAACGGCAATACCCAACGAAATGCCCAATCCCCAAGTCGATAGCTGCCGAATCTGGTAAAGGAATGCAGGAGTGTCGATGTACTGACGCGTAAATGCCAAATCGATCGTCCGGCGCACCATCTCCGACTGTTGATAAACGTTCGAGAAATAGGTGCTCCAGTCGATAATCATGTATGGCTGCGTCACCAACAATGCGATCAACGCCGCAGATCCGGACAAAACCGCGTAACGCAACACGAACTTCACGTCACTTGGCGTCACGTTTGGAGCACTGCGAGAAACGATGCTCGGACCTATGAGCAGCAGGAGATGCGCGGTGCACAAGGCGAGCGCAACGGGTGCTGCGGAGAACTTCGTTGCTATCGCCAAACCAAGCATCACGCCCGCAAGTAACGCGTCTTTCTGTCTGCGCTCTTGGACCAGACGCGTCGAGAAGTAGATCGTCGCGATGATGAACATCGTCATCGGCGCATCGACCGCGGTGTAGTGCGCGTTCTGGATATGTATCACCGCCATCGCGGCGAGCAACGCCGCGATCAACCCTGCGCGCCGATCGCCAACGAGTCGTGTAGCCAACAGGAATACGAACAAGACCGTGATCGTGTCCGCTATAGCCGCCAAATTTCGACCCGGAAAACGCAGGTCGAACAAGTTCCAGTCCTGATCGGTGAATGGCGACGCCAACGATTTAAGCCCGGACAACACATACAAAGGCAAGCTGCCGTAGTTGAACCAGCGGGGATTGAGGCGAGATTCGACGCCCAATAGCCCCGGCTCGGTCAACTGCGAGAAGTCGAGCCGTTCCGCGCGTCCGAGGAAATCGCGTTCGTCGGGGTGATACAAACCGCCTTGGTCCCAGTCGGTACCGGTCATGCGGAGGACCAGAGCCAACAAGAGGATGACGCCAAGCAGGATGTTTATGGTGTCTATTCGCGGACGCAGTGCCGGGGCATCGGTTCCGCGATGCTCATCCGCGGATGAAGCTCGGCTCTTTCCCCGACCGCCGAAACGAATGTTGATGTTCGGATCCCATTCGGGCACCGAAGGTGCGCGATCAACAGTCGCCGCGTTGACTTCGCGAGGCGCTTCGTCGAACGCATGCGTGTCCGCAGCGTCGATCTTATTTGGGGCGATTTGTTGTTCCATCGAACTTAGAGATTCTAGCGAACCCAAAGGACTCTACGATCTCTAATACGTCGCGCGGGCTGTAACATAACTCTAGACGATGGGAAAATCCGAAAATGGTCTCCAAAATGCCTATTGAACGTGAGAACGAACGCGTCGCCTATTTCAACGGCGAGATCGTGCCCGAAAGTCAAGCCTTAGTCCCGTTCCGAGATCGCGGTTTCAAATATGGCGACGCCGTATTCGATATGACTCGAACGTTCGGACACCGAATCTTCAAGCTCGAAGAACATCTCGACCGTTTCTACAATTCGCTCGCCTACGTCCGCATCGATCCCGGAATAACCAAAGAAGAGATGCGAGACGCCACCTTGCAGGTGGTCGAGCAGAATCTGAAACTCCTCGGCGACGAGGATGACTATTGGGTCGGACAGCGCGTTTCTCGAGGCGTCGATCTAGTGGGTGGCGACATGTGGGCTACCGACGGTGGACCAACAGTCATCATCGAATGTACGCCCTTACCGCTCGGGCCACGAGCACGACTGTACCGCGACGGGATCGACGTGTGGGTCCCGTCTACGCGCCGTGTCAGTCCCGAAGCGCTTAGCCCTCGAGCCAAGTCCCACAACTACCTAAACCTCATCATGGCCGACATGGAGGCGAAGGAGTACGACCCTGAGGCATGGGCCGTACTTCTCGACAACCGTGGCTTCCTTACCGAGGGGATCGGTTCCAACATTTTCGTCGTCAAAAACGGAGTTGCCTACACCCCGAAGGCGCAGTTCGTTCTCGGCGGCATCTCCCGTGAAACGGCGATAGAACTCGCTCGTGAGATCGAATTGGATGTCGAAGAGACCGATCTAGACATGTTCGACGCTACGACCGCCGACGAAGTATTCCTCACATCAACATCGCTGTGCATTTGCCCTGTAACCACGGTACAAGGGTCGAAGGTCGACGACGGGCAAGTGCCCGGCCCGGTCACCAAAGCGTTAATGGACGCTTACGTTGATTTCGTCGACTTCGATTGGGTTGGTCAGTACCTGAAACGGTTGGAAGACTGACCACTCCGACAGAATCCGAGGACGCCGAACCCGAGCCGTCGCGTTCCGCCTCGACCGACCCTCGCAGACCGCTTACGCTTCGCGCTGGCGGTTTAGCTTTTTCTCTTGCCTCCCTGTGGGCCGGTCTGCCGATCGCGGTGAAAGCGGGACTCGAAGACTCGCCCCCGTTACGGCTCGGATTCGCGCGTTTCATCTTGGGGATGATCGTCGTGATGATCTGGGCTCTAATCACCCGCCAGAGCTTCAAAGTCACTCGATCCGAACTTTTTCCGCTCTTAGTCCTCGGCATCCTCTTCTCAGTTCAGACCGCGTTCATGAATCTCGGCCAGTACAACACGACTGCCGGGCACACCGGAGTCTTGATCACGACGTTCCCTCTATGGGCCGGGGTATTCGCGCATTTCTTCGTTCCCAACGACAATCTTTCGAAACGCCGCGTAATCGGAGCCTTTGTCGCCTACACGGGCGCCGCCGCACTCTTCGTGCGGAGCATCTTCGGTGGCACTGAAGCCATAGATGCCCTTAACCCATGGCTGGGCGACCTGCTCATCATGTGCTCTGCGGTTCTCCTCGGCCTGCGACAGGTCTACCTCTCGCAGCTTGGACAGAGTATCACCCTCGTCAAACTGCTAATGGCACAAGGTATCTTCGGCTCGGTTACGTTCCTCATTGGCTCGTTGATATTCGAAACGGACCCTATCAAACTGACCCTTGTCCTTGCGTTGTCACTCTTTTATCAAGGAATAATCATCGCCGGATTCGCTTTTTTGGCGCAGACATGGCTTCTCAAAAACTATCTCCCCAGCCGAGTTTCACTCATCTCCCTAACGTCCCCGATCACCACCGCGATACTGTCTTGGTTGATTCTCGGCGAGAACATCGGCCCCGAATTGTGGTTCGGCGCGATCCTAGTTATCGTGGGTTCGTACATTGCCCAACGTTCTTAATCCCCGCCCACAGTCAACTAGGAAAGCAAATCAGATGACGAACGTCTCCAACAACTTCAAGGTCGGATCGACGGCATCAGTGAGCCGCGTGCTAACCGATGAAACGGTTCACGAGTTTGCCAAATTGAGCGGTGACACGCAACCGCTTCACCTCGACGAAGGTTATGCCTCGAACACCAGATTTGGACGGCGCATCGCCCACGGGGCGCTATTGGTCGGGATGGTATCGGCAGTACTGGGCGTCGAGATGGCAGGCCGAGACGCCACAATCATCTTCTTGGGATTGAACGTGAACTTCATCAACCCGGTCTATATCGGTGACGAGGTGACAACCCGCTGCGAGGTTGTTTCCGTTCGCGAAGATAAGCCGATCGTCAAACTGGCGGTTCAGTGCGTCAACCAATCGGGCACAGAAGTTATGACCGGGGAGGCGGTCGTTTACATCGACCCTTATCCGGTCGCCAATTAAGGCACGTCGATGCATCGCTCAGCACGTTGACGCGAAGCAAGGCTGCTTTTGCAATGAATCCGCCATTCTCGTACACTAGAAGTATGCGTCTTCTCCCGAATCGGCTCGCTAACTTGCGCCCGCCGATTTCTCGTACTCCTGGCCACTAGCCGTCATTGAGGAAAACACCTTGGTAATCCAGACCGACGATCCCGCTGTCTCAACCGCTCCCGAAGGATTCACCGTCCAAGACGCGATAACCGAGTACGTCATGACAATCGCGGATGAGAAGAAGCGTATGGTTCATCCCGAACTGACCAAGTTCGCCCGTTGGATCGGCGGCACCTACATTTTGACGTCGCTCCGACCTTCCGACGTGAGCCCATATTCCGAAACCTTCGGCACCAGCGCATCTGATGCCAACAAGCAACGCGTCGCCGCGGTCAAAGATTTCTTGAACTACACCAAGAAAAAGGGCTACATCGACATCAGCTTAGCGCCACACATCCGGGTCCGCAAACCCACGCTCAACGCGGTACGTGGCACCGCTATGCGCCGACGCAATAGCGAAGTCCAGATCACTCGCCAAGGCTACGACGAAATGGTCAACCGGCTTGGAGTGCTGCGAAACGAGACGGTTCGATTGGCCGAAGAAATCGAGCGCGCTGCGGCAAGCGGTGACGTTCGCGAAAACTCTCCGCTCGAAGCCGCCAGAGAGAACCAGGGAATGGTTCAGGCGCAGATCAACCGCTTGGAATCGACGCTTAAAGTCGCTACCATCATCGAAGAATCTGACCGCGTCAACGACGAAGTTCAGATCGGTTCTTGGGTCACCTTGTCCAAGAGTGGATCCGGCATGAACGTTGACTACCAAGTTGTAGCCGCGAATGAGGCCAACCCTCTGCGCAACAAGATCTCAGACATCTCGCCTCTTGGGAGCGCAATCCTCGGGTGCAAAATCGGCGATCAAGTCACCGTCAAAGCTCCGGCTGGCTCGCAGGATTTTTCGGTCGCTGCGATTTTCTGAGCGTTTCTCCTGAACTGGTCAACCAACCTTGTTCACCGTTTACGTAACTAGATTCGGCTAGTTAGAGAGAAATCTCCATCGTGGAAGGATACTTCGACAGTCTAGCCATCTTGTTGGCGTTCACGGTCGGAGTCTTCGTATTACTCCTCATCGACCTCGTCGTACTCAGCGGCAAGGACCACCACGTCGGCATGCGCGAGGCGACGCTGTTGACGATCTTCTGGACGTTGGTAGCGGCAGCAGTTGGAGTTTGGGTATTCATCGCAGGTGGCAGCGAACTCGGCATCGAGTACGCCACCGCGTACGTCGCCGAACGCGCCTTGAGTATCGACAACCTGTTTGTATTCCTCGTCATCTTCAACTATTTCGCCTTGCCCGACCTCTTCCGATCTCGGGCGTTGCTGTTCGGCATCGTGGGCGCCCTCATCGCCCGGGCCGTATTCATCTTCTTCGCCATCGGCATCATCGCGGTGTTCGAGCCGATACTTTACGTTCTCGCCGCCCTCCTCATTTACACGGCATACAAACTGATCGCCAGCCACGACGCCGAGGTCGACCCCTCCAAGAACATCGTCGTCCGGATGTTCAGGAAGGTTATGCCGGTCTCCGAGGAGTTCGACGGACACAACTTTCTTACAGTCAAGAACGGCATCCGAGCGGCAACCCCGTTCGCCCTCGTGGTCATCGTCCTCGCGACGACCGACGTCGTCTTCGCCATCGACTCGATCCCCACCGTCGTCGGTATCAGCAAGAACCAGTTCATCATCTGGTCCTCCAACGCGATGGCTGTACTTGGGATGCGCCCCCTGTTTTTCCTTCTCGAGGGGTTGGTCAACATCTTCCGATTCCTCTCTTACGGCCTTGCTGCCATACTCGCGTTCATCGGCGTCAAAATCATCGTCGAAACCGGATTGCACGATCAGTTCCACGACTTGATCCACTCCCTCGGAGTTCCCAACGATCAGATTTCGATCACCATCACACTCGGTTCCCTGGCGATCGTGATCGCGGTGCTAGTCCTCAGCGTGATCGCGTCGGTAGTCCTGCCGCAATCAGCAGACGACCACGACGGCCATGACGAGGCGGCGGCGTGACTGCCACCAGCAGATCGACCCGATCCCAACTCGCCGAAGAGCTAAAACAATCGGTCGCTGGCGAAGTCCGGTTCGACCGTTACGCGCGGCAGATGTACTCTACCGACGCCTCCATCTACAAGATGACTCCACTTGGCGTTGTCATGCCCTACGACTCGGACGACGTTAGCGCAACCATCGAGACGTGTGCCCGAGCCGGAGTTTCCGTGTTGCCGAGAGGTGGCGGCACCGGCTTGTCGGGGCAGACTGTCAACCGTGGAGTCGTCATCGATTTCTCGAAATACATGCACGATGTCATCGAGGTCAATGGTGAAGAAGGATGGGTGCACACTCAGCCCGGTATCACGATCGACGAGCTCAACCGTCGAGTAGCCCACACCGGCAAATACTTCACACCTGATCCGAGCACGTCGTCGCGCGCCAACATCGGCGGTGCGATGGGCAACAACTCTTGCGGCTCGCACTCCATAATCTACGGAAAAACCGTCGACCAAGTCCAGCAGATGTCCGTTGTCCTGTCAGATGGTTCGCGGGCTTCCTTCCAAGCCCTGACCGCGCCCCAACTCGAAGGCAAGATGTCGCTCTCCAATTTAGAAGGTCAGATATACCGGGGTACACCCGGCATCGCGGACCGTGCGGCTGGCGAAATCGACCGGCGCTTCCCTAAGATATTGCGACGCGTCGGTGGTTACAACATCGACCGCGTATACTCCCCGATCACCGACGGCCCCATCATCGACCTTACACAAGTGATGGTCGGTTCCGAAGGAACGCTTGCCGCAGTGACTGATGCTCGATTGAAACTCTGGGACATCCCAAAGTCCAAGGGTTTAGCCGTCCTCCACTTTCGCACTTTGCGCGAGACCATGGAAGCCACTGTTGCGACCCTCGAGCACGACGTGAGCGCGGTGGAGCACATCGGCGAGATCATCATCAGCCAAGCCCGCAAATCACTCGGATTCTCACGAGGTCTCGGGTTCCTGCAAGAAGACCCATCGGACATCCTAGTCGTCGAGATGACTGGCGAACACATCTCCGAAACACGCTCCAAACTAGCTGCATTCAGCAACGCTATCAAGCGCGATACCGCAACCTACGCCGTAACTCTCCTGCTTGAGCCTGCTGAGCAACGACAAGTTTGGGCCATGCGTGAAGCGGGACTCGGCCTGATGATGAACGTAGAGGGCGACGCCAAGCCCCTGCCATTCGTCGAAGACACCGCAGTTTCACCCGATCGTTTGCCGGAGTACGTCGAACGATTCGACGAGATTGTCAAACGGCATGGCACCGAAGCCGGATACTACGGTCACGCCAGTGTGGGATGCCTCCACATCCGTCCGCTCGTCAATCTGAAGAAATCCACGGGCATCGACCGGATGTACGACATCGCCAACGAGATATCCGATCTCGTTCTCGAATTCGGCGGTTCGTTGAGCGGTGAACACGGCGACGGCATCGTTCGTGGAGCGTGGGCTGAGAAGATGTTCGGGCCCGAGTTGGTCGAACATTTCCGTGAAGTAAAAGGGTTGTTCGATCCAGATGGCATCATGAATCCGGGCAAAGTGTTCGATACTCCCGATATGCGTGAGAACCTCCGTTACGGCGAGGACTATTCCACTGAAACCATCGCAACCAAACTCGATTGGAGCGCCGACGGCGGGTTTGCCGGCGCCATCGAACGATGCAACGGCGTGGGTGCCTGCCGGAAAGTCAACGCCGGAGCGATGTGTCCGTCGTACATGGCGACACGAGAAGAAGAGCACTCCACTCGCGGCCGTGCCAACGCGTTGCGAGCGGCGATGTCCGGCGCATTACCCATTGACGAAATCCGTTCGGAGCGAATGTTCGAGGTCCTTGACCTGTGCCTCGAGTGCAAGTCGTGTAAATCTGAGTGCCCCTCGAACGTTGACATGGCGAAGATCAAGTACGAGTTTCTTGATCTCTACTACCAGACACACTCAGTCCCGCTGCGGTCGCGCTTGGTGGCGAACATCCATAGATTGAATTCTCTGGCACCTGGTCCGCTCGCACCACTCGCCAACGTCTTAAATCGATCTGCTCCGGCGCGATGGGCATCGGAGAAATTCCTGAGTATCGACCGACGGCGTAAATTGCCGAAAATCGTGAGCCAAACGTTTGAGCAATGGTTCAAGCGTCGGCAGCCGAACACGACAGGTTCACGCGGCGACATCGTGCTGTTCCACGACACTTTCATGAACTTCAACCACCCAGAATCTGGGATAGCTGCCGTGCAACTGCTCGAGGCGCTTGGTTACCGTGTTCAATTGGCTGACCGAGTATGTTGCGGACGCACGATGGTATCGTCCGGACTCTTGGATTCCGCGATCGAAAACGCCAAGGAAAATATCGCCATCCTGAAGCCATACGTTGATGCGGGAGCCAAGATCGTCGGCTGCGAAAGCAGTTGCATCTTGACCCTAAAAGACGAATATCCCGATCTCCTTGGTTCGGATCCAAACGCCAAAGTCGTCGCTAATGCATCAATGATGCTCGAAGAGGTTCTCGTCGCGACCCACAACGACGGGGCCCAGCAGATCCAATGGAACGAGTCGGCTGCCGAGATACTCCTTCACGTTCACTGCCACGAGCGCGCCCTCATTGGAACTACGCAAGCGGTCGCCGCTCTCAACCTACCGCCTAATTACCGCGCCGAACTCATCAATGCCGGATGTTGCGGTATGGCAGGTTCCTTCGGATACGCAAAGGAACACTATGACGTCGCGCAGCAAGTCGGCGAAGACCGCCTGTTCCCAGCGCTGCGCAGTGCCAGCGCAGATACGCAGTTCGCTATCACCGGCGTTTCGTGCAAGCAACAGATCGAAGATGAGTTGGATCTACCAGCGAGATTTCTGGCAGAGATGCTCGCTCCTGCCGTCGCTAACCGTCAACGAACGCGAGCATGATCAACATGCCCACCGTAGGCATAATCGCAAACCCAGCAGCCGGCAAAGACATTCGGCGGTTAGTTGCGCAGGGGCGAGTCGTCTCCAACCAAGAAAAATCGAACACGCTTCGCCGAGTATTCGCCGGCCTCCAATCCCACGGCGTCACCAAAGTCATCGTCATGCCGGATATGGCCGGATTGGCGCGCGCCGCTATGGCGGATACCCAAGATGGGATGCATTCGGAGTTCATTACACAGACTCCATCCGGAAGCCAGAACGATTCGACACTCGCCGCCCGCATCATGCGCGACGCCGGCGCGGATTGCATCGTAACCCTGGGCGGCGACGGGACGAATCGATTGGTCGCCAAAGGATGCGGCGACGTGCCGATGGCGCCGATATCGACCGGCACCAACAATGTCTTCCCCAAGGAGATCGAAGGAACACTCGCCGGTATCGCGGCCGCAACTGTTGCAGCGGATCAGTCAGTCCGCGACCGCGTCTGCCGCCGTTCGAAAAAGATCAACATATTCGTCAATGGTGAACTGCGCGATATTGCGCTCGTAGACGCGGCAGTTTCGCGTCAAACGATGGTCGGCGCCCGGGCGCTATGGGACGTCGGAACTCTCGACTCAGTGTTTCTGACGCGCGCAGAGGCGTCCAGCATAGGCATCGCATCTATCGGTGCCAGGCTGGCGCTGATCGGTCTTGATGAACCGCGCGGGCTTCACATCGAGTTCCCGCCGCCGGGCAGTTCCGGCACATCGACATCGACCGCACCCATTGCGCCCGGAATGGTGCGCGACGTGCCGATCGAAGGTTGGCGGGTTATCGTCCCCGGCGAAACGATAAACATTCGAGCTACCCGAGGCACGATCGCGCTGGATGGGGAGCGTGAGGTTGAGTTGCTGGACGGAATGAGCGCATCGGTATGCATCGACACCAACGGCCCTTGGGTTGTGGACTTCGACCGTGCCCTTGAAGCAGCTTGTGCCAAAGATTGACTAGCTGACATAAATTCGGCATCGACGTGTGCAAAAACACACGCGAATTCGCACATGTCGACACGGATGGGTATAGCCGTTGTACACGTCGCTGACAACGTGTACAAAAATCATGAGAAATCGAACATATAGAAGCGAGTTGGTACGATGGTCGTACATATCGCGAACGATATGTATAATTTAAGGGATAGATTTATACATATCAGCGATCAACTGGGCGGGTTGCATGTCACCGTTTGATCCGAAGCAACCTTACAACGAACTTCCACCGCTACCACCAGCGATCGAAATCGAGACGACTGGTGTGATGCGGGAACTCAATTTGGCCAGCCGCGCGCTGGCGAACCTCAATGGGACCGCACTCAGCGTGCCCAATCCCCAATTGCTGATCGACGCCTTCGCGATCACGGAGGCGGTGGCCAGCTCGGAGATCGAGAACGTCAACACCACGAGCGACGAGTTGTTCAGGTTCATGGCAGTTGGCAATGAACGTGCTACCGATGCCACCAAGGAAGCGGCCCGATACCGCCCCGCGCTTTCGATGGCTGTCGATCGGTTATCGAGTCGTCCGGAATTGGATATCCAGCTGTTCGTCGACACTTGCAGCCAGATTCTGGGCACCCAGGTTGATGTGCGAGACTCCGCGGTCGTCATCGGCGATCCGCGCATTCGATTCGTGGTCTACACGCCGCCGTTCGGGAAGCCTACCCTGCTCCGCCTCTTGGAAAACCTGATCGAATTCGCGAACGAGAACATGACTGGTTTGGATCCGATCATCAAGATGGCGATCATGCATTACCAGTTCGAAGCCATACATCCGTTCCCGGACGGCAACGGTAGGACAGGTCGCATCATCAACATCCTTTATCTGATGTACAGGGGATTATTGGATCAACCCGTCCTGTATCTCAGCCGTTACTTCCTCCGCCGCCGCCGCGAGTACTACGCCGGACTGCGTGCCGTTACCGAATCAGGCGCGTGGGAAGGATGGATCCGCTACATCTTGGCTGGCATAAGGGAAGTGGCCGAGGAAGGGCGCAACGATTTGATAAGGATCAGGGAGTTGCGCAAGGAGTTCGCCGAGCGAGCGAGGGTGGACGCTCCCACCGCTTCATCCGAGCAACTGATGGACCTGCTATTCATGCGTCCTTACATAACCACGAGAATGGTGCAGGAAGTTGAAGGTGTGACCCGGGCCACGGCACGTTCGCGCTTGGAGGCGCTCACCAGAGCTGGCATGTTGGAGCGCATCAAATCCGGCCGGCACCAGCTTTTCAGGAACCACGACCTCATCGACATCCTCATTGGTCAGTCCGTCGACATGGAGTACATGGTTCATTTCATCGATAGATGAACTTGACATGTACAACTACAGCAATATTTTTGTACATGTCTGGATCGATATGTACAACGGCTTATCACTGTTTCTGCGTCATGTACATTCATTAGCCTGAAATCGTACGCTTCGCGGACTTAACCGCCCCGTATCTGACGGATCAAAGCCACCACATCACGGCTGCGCGTCTCCAGAGTGTCCCAGTCCCCGTTGGCCACGACGTCGCTTGAAGCGAGCCGTGAACCCATCCCCACAGCACAAACGCCGGCTTCAAACCAGGGGCGCAACGATTCCTCGGTGATGTCTACACCGCCGGTAGGCATGATCGAAGACCACGGCATTGGTGCCAAGACGTCTCTGACGAAACCTGGTCCGCCAACCGCCGAACCGGGGAAGATCTTGACGATGTCGGCCCCAAGTTCTTCGGCAGCCGAAATCTCCGAAGCCGTACCGCAGCCCGGGATGTAAGGCACCTTCCGGCGGTTGCAGACCTTCGCGACGTCGGGATTGGTAACCGGTCCCACGATGAAACTCGCGCCGTTGCTGATGTAAATCGAAGCGGTACCCGCGTCGAGCACCGATCCGGCACCCAATATCGCGTCGGGCAACTCCGCGGCGCAGAACCTGTCCAAGCTCGAAAACACCTCCCAAGCGTGATCACCGCGGTTCGTGAATTCCAAGACCCGGATTCCACCAGCGACGCAGGCGCGGGCGATGTTTTGGACTTTCTCGATGTCACCGTTGTAGAACACCGGGACAACGCCAATTTGATGCATCGCGTTCAGAACTTCAAGCTTGGAGTGCCGTGCCATTCCATATCTCCTGGAACCGTTTCTCTCGTCGACGATATCGAGTCTATCGCTTGCTCATATCGTCCCCGCAATCTCGTTGTGTTAATCTCATTTCGCGTGGAATCTTGAGAAGTTAGGAACATGGACGTCAACCCAGTAAAGGCGAAACTCGCCCAAAACATGCCGTCGCTCGGCACGTGGTCGGCAAGCGGCGATCCCTCAGTGGTCGAGACTCTGCTCCACACCACCGAGTTCGACTGGGTAACACTCGATTTCGAGCACAACGCGATCGACGTATCGACCGCGGTGCACTGCCTCCGCGCTGGCAATGGATCTGGCAAACCGATGTTCGCGAGGATTCCGAGCAATGACCCGATTTGGGTGAAACGCGTTCTCGACATCGGATTCACTGGCATTGTGGTGCCCGACGTGAAGAATGAGGAAGAGGCCGAACGCGCGGTGGTGGCTGCGAAATACCGACCGCGTGGTCTCCGCGGTATCGGTTCCACCCGCGGCCAACTTGTCTACGGAAGCGACTACTACGCAAAGGCCAACGACATCATCATGGTCGTCTGTATGATCGAGGATTGGCGGGCGGTCGACCGCATCGACAAAATCATGGAGGTTCCCGACTTGGACGTCTGCTTCGTCGGACCTAACGATCTAGCGAGTTCCCTCGGCGTCCCAACTGGTCTCGACAACAAGCACCCCGACCACCTGAAAGCAGTCGAAACCGTCGTCGCCGCGGGCACACGTCACGGCGTCGCCACGGGAATCCACTGCATCGACGGCAATGAGGCCGCTCGCCGTATTCAACAGGGCATGACTTGGTTCCCTATCGCTTCCGATGTTCGCCTCTTGAAGTCCGCCGTCGATACTGAACTTGCAAACGTAACGGCCGGAGCCGGTGGTGAAAAAAATGATGACGACAACGCCACTTTCTATTAGAAACTGACAACTTCAACCCGCAGTAAGACCCGAGGAGATTCAATCAATGCCATCAGTCGTAACGTTCGGCGAGATCATGTTGCGTCTCGCGACGAACCGCCGCGAGCGTTTCACCCAAGCTCGCGAGTTTGAGGTCACGTACGGCGGCGGCGAATGCAACGTTGCGGTCTCGCTGGCCAACTTCGGCTTCGAATCGATCTACGTCACCGCGCTGCCGGACAACGACATTGGTCAGGCATGCATCAACTACGTCCGCCAATGGGGCGTCGACACTTCGGAGATTCTTCGGCAAGGCCAAAGGCTAGGAACCTACTACCTCGAAAACGGCGCTGCCATGCGGGCATCCAAAGTCATCTACGACCGCGCCGCGTCCTCGATCGCCGAGTTGCAGCCCGGCGAGATCGAATGGGAGCGCATCTTCGATGGCAAAGACTGGTTCCACTTCACTGGCATTACACCGGCAATCTCCAAATCGGCGGCCCAGGCCTGCGATGAAGCCGCGTCGATCGCGAAATCGATGGGGCTCACCGTTTCGGCGGACATGAACTACAGAAAAAACCTCTGGTCTCCCGCGGAGGCCCAAGCGGTGATGCGGCCGATGATGAAGTACGTCGATGTTGCGATCGGCAATGAGGAAGATGCTGAGATGTCATTGGGCGTTGCTCCCGAAGGTGTAGACGTGACCAGCGGCGAGATCGACGCAACTGCGTACGAACCGGTGGTGAATCGCCTCGTCGAAGAGTTTGAGTTCGAGCAGGTAGGCATCACGCTCCGAGAATCGCAGTCGGCAGACGACAACGATTGGTCGGCTATCTACTACGACGGCAACGAGATCCTAATGGCCCCGAAATACTCGGTCCGCATCGTCGACCGCGTCGGTGGCGGCGATGCATTCTCGGCAGGCCTCATCTATGGCAACTTGCAGGATGGTTGGACCTCGGCTCAAACCTTGGAATTCGCGGCTGCGGCCTCCGCCCTTGCTCACACCTTCCATGGCGATTTCAATCTGGTCTCCGTGAGTGAAGTAATGAGCGTCGCAGGTGGCAACGTCAGCGGAAGGGTTCAGCGATGAGCGGCGAATTTCAAGGAAAACTAGCGCTCGTCACTGGCGGGTCGAAGGGCATCGGCAGGGCATGCGCTTATGCCTTCGCGCATGAAGGTGCTAACGTCGCGGTTACTGGGCGTACTTTGTCTGAGCTAGAGGCCACTGCGGAACAGGTCCGTGAAATCGGCGCTGAGGCGCTTGTGTGCCAGTCTGACTTCACAGATCGGGCGCAGGTCGCTGGCGTCGTCCCCGCCGTCTTGGCCAAGTTCGGCAGGATCGACATCCTAGTCAATAACGCCGCCATCATCCATCCCCGTATCGACCTTGTCGACCTTGGTGATTACACCTGGTACGACGTTATCGAGGTGAATCTCAACGCGGCCGCGATGCTGACAAAGGCCGTGATGCCGACGATGATCGAGCAAGGCAGCGGCAACATCATCAACATCTCCAGCATTGGAGGGCGATCCGGCGCACGCGGACGCAGCGCGTATCGCGTCACCAAAACGGCCTTGATCAGTCTCACCCAATCCCTCGCCGCCGAGCTCCACGAACACGGCATCAACGTCAACGCCATCTGCCCGGGCGGCACCGACACCGAAGGATACCGCGAAGCATTCAACAACCGAGGGCGGCAGGACAATCCAAATCTGATGCTGCCATCGGAGATCGCCAATCTGGCCGTCTTCCTCGCCTCGCACAAATCCTCCGCGGTGACCGGCACCGCCATCGACGCATTCGGCGGTAACAATCCGCTCTTCGGGTAGACCCTATACCCTCCCCTTGATGACCAAGGGAGAATTTAAGGGGGTTTAGAACAACCCGTCGCCATGCCACTAATCCTCACCATCGACCAGGGCACGACGTCGACGCGTGCCATCGTCTTCGACGAAGCGGCGCAACCTCTCGGCTCCGCGCAGAAAGAGCTGACGCAGATCTTCCCGCGATCCGGGTGGGTGGAGCATGACCCGGTCGAGATCGCAGATACGGCCATCGGCGTCGCTCGGCAAGCCCTGCATGAGGCCAATGCCGCGGTCGACGACATCGCGGCCATAGGCATCGCCAATCAGCGCGAAACCACCGTCATCTGGGAGAGTTCGACAGGACGGCCACTGTCGAACGCCATCGTCTGGCAAGACCACCGCACCGCCGAAATCTGCAACGGGATCAGCGACGCCGGACTAGCAGATGACATCTGGTCGCGCACCGGACTCATCGTCGATCCGTACTTCTCTGCGTCGAAGATGCGTTGGATGCTCGACCACCTGCCGATCCCGAATCTTCAAGCCCGCGCCGAAAACGGCGATGTCCGATTCGGGACGGTTGACGCTTGGCTGATCGACCAGCTATCGCGTGGAGAGCGTTCGGGACGCATCTCAGACGCTCCCCGCGACGACGTCCCGCACCTGACCGACGTCACCAATGCATCCCGAACGATGCTTCTAAACATCCACGACCTGACGTGGGACCCGGACCTGCTGGAGATTTTCGGCATCCCTGAAACTGCCTTGCCGACCCCGATGTCGTCGGCGGGCAACTTCACCACGACCCACGCTTCGATCTTCGGTCGCGAAATTCCTATCACCGGAGTCGCCGGCGACCAGCACGCCGCGCTCTACGGCCAGGCCTGCTTCACCAGAGGCGACATGAAGTGCACCTACGGCACCGGCGCCTTCCTCCTCGCCAACGGCGGAGCGAACGTTGATCTCTTTACGGGGGCTTCGGGTTCCGGCGATATGTCTACGTCAGATCTCGATCAGGCCAACGCAGGTCTCCTCTTCACCGTTGGCTGGCAGACCGGCGCTGCGAAGACCTACGCGCTCGAGGCTTCGATATTCAACACCGGCGCCACCACGCAATGGCTCCGAGACGGACTCGGCATCATCGGCGACGCCGCCGAATCATCCGACATCGCCGTCATGCTCGGCGACAATGGCGGCGTCTATCTCGTTCCGGCATTCTCCGGGCTGGGTTCTCCCCACTGGGATCCCCATGCCCGTGCATCTATAACCGGCATCAGCCGCGGCACTACCAGAGACCACATCATCCGCGCCGCCCTCGAATCCACCGCCTACCAAGTCAAAGAGGTCGTCGACATCATGGACTCTCAACTCCGACTTCCCCGGCGCGGCAATCGCCGTGAGCGCGTCCTCCGCGTCGACGGCGGACAGACCCGCAACCCCTTCCTCATGCAGTTCCAAGCCGACCTCCTCGACCGTCCAATCGAAGTCTCCGCGGTCGACGAGACCACCGCCCTCGGCGCCGCATTCCTCGCCGGACGCGCCGCCGGCATCTGGCGATCCGAGCGCGAACTCGCCGACCTCTGGCGCTGCGCCCATCGCTACGAACCCGACATGTCCCAAAGCGAACGCATACGCCTCATGGCCGGTTGGAACGAAGCCCTCCGTCGCACAAAATCCACCTTCCGATGAATCCCTCCCCCTTGATGTTCAAGGGGGGATAAAAGGGGGTTTAGATCCGTCATTCCCGCGCTCCCGCCGTCATTCCCGCGGACGCGGGAACCCAGAGAAAAACAAAGCACGCAATCATTCCCTCCCCCTTGATGTTCAAGAGGGAATGAAAGGGGGGGGGGGGGTAGGAAGGTGGTGATGTTTCGTGCATCCCCTGCGTGCGACGCTTCGCTTGCACGCATCCCCTTCGCTCCGCGAAGGGGAGGTTTTTCCCCTCCCCCTTGGTGCCCAAGGGGGAATGAATGAGGGTTTAGACCAGTCAACACCAACAGCATTAGAATTAAAAGCTACGCGGCATCGCGACAACCGGTATATTCAATATCAGTCGCCATGCCCATCCCTTCAAAGTGGGGCTGTAGCTCAGTTGGGAGAGCGCGTCAATGGCATTGATGAGGTCAGGGGTTCGAGCCCCCTCAGCTCCACCAACACTTGTCACGCCCCAACGTCATTCCGGCGAAAGCCGGAACCCACAGCGGCGGAACGTCCCCCTAGGACATTGGGCCCATCCTTTGGCTCCACTCTTAGACCCAATGGGACCGAAATCAAGACTCAGTGACCCCGTTGAAGACGCTGGTCCTCCTTGAGAACCTGGTCCAGGACTGGTACTGTCAAGCTCCCTGCTCTTCTTCCTGGATGGGATGGCTCCCTAACCGACATCGTGACCCGACATCGTAGGAAAGCCATCACTAATGGCTGTCCCACCCACAACCACCTAGAACAACCCTTGGATGTTCTCCCGGAGGTTCCGCCACCACCCCCGGTTCGATCCATGGTCCGGTACGAAGTGGACTGCGTATGTCCCGTCCTCCTCCACTTTGAGCCGCCCAGCCAGGGTCACCACGCGGCCCGGAGGGATTGCTTCGAGGATCTCCGACGGGTCGTGGACGTTAACTCGTTGCACGTACTCGCCCCGATTCATCTCCACCACTAGCTCGTCGGCGTCTTGGAACACGACCGTGCCACTGACCTTCACGCATTCATCGCGAAACAGGTCGCCGGCCACCGCAATCTGTGCTGGGGTGGGGATACCGGGCGACTCCAAGGAACACGGCTTGACGCGCGGCGATACCACGTCGAGGCTGAACAGCACGACCAAGACCAACGCCCCTATGCCCAACAGGCTCACCACCCACATGAAGCACCCGCGGAGGCACCCGCCGCTCTTCGGTTCCTCAATCACTCTTGCGTCCCCGTACTGTTGGTACCCGACCGATGGCGGTGACAGCGCACCTTCCAGAGATCTGCGCGGTGAATCCGCCTCACGCGCTACGTCGTGGATTTCGTCGACGCTCTCCCTCTGCACGGACGTCCCGGTATCCGGCGACTCCGATCCGAGCATCTCAAGCTCTACCTCGTAACCCATTCCCGCGGCCGCTTTCGCCGCATCGCCCGACCGTCCGCCCAGGTACCACTCCGGCGCGTGCATGAAACCGTGATAGGCCGCGTCCAGGTCGGCACCCTGCAGGGAGAAAGGGCTGCCGGATCCGAACCACGGCGGAGCCGAGTCCGAGACGTTGAGCCATGGCTGGGCCACATTCATCGCCACGACATAGGGCAATATGGAATCAGCTTGGTTCCGGGCATCGGTCGGGGCAGCTGCGGTCATCGTCTCCTGCCAGCCGAGCCACTGACCTATCTCCTGCGCTCCCCTCTGCGTTGTCGGTACCATGCCCGTTCGTATCTCCGGCGCCATCATCAAGTAGAAGATGCCTGTGAACACGCCGATCAGGACGTTCGCCCACCACTGCTCCAGCCATTGCGCCGCCAAAAGTCCGCTGCCAACGCCCATCAAGACGCCGGCCAGCATTCCCCATCCGATTCCATCGTCGACGTTATCCCTCCGGGCTCGCACCGGATTGTCATGGAAAAGGCCCCGATGCTGCAGATACTCCCCGATCTGGTCGCCGATGGCATCCTCGCGCTTCTTCATCGCGTCATAGAGCGCATCAACCGTCGTGGCACGCGTCGGCATGCTTTCGCATATCGTTCGCTCCCACTCATACTGGACGGGAGCCTGCCGAGACAGCCGATACAGGAAGCCGACCCGTGTTCCGACGGCCTCGATTCGCAGCGTGCCCCGTTGGCACATCTCGATGATGGAGGCCAGCATCGTCGGGCTCCATATCATGTGGCCTTCAAGCGCAGATACCGCCGCCGCGGGCATTGGATCGGGCTGCGGGATTCCCGAGCTCCATCGGAACCGATCCGCCTCCGTCGCCTTCTCGATCGCTTGGGCGGGCCGGAACTTGGACCACACCCACAACACGATAATTAGCAACTGCGCCACGACTATGCATATCGTGCCGAAGCCCCAGACCGCCAGCTTCGGGTCCAACTCCCGGAAGTCAGGAAAACCGCTTTCGGCGATTGCCCCGCCCGGGTTCATCACGAACAGCAAGCCGATGGCCGCAAGGACCACCAATGCTGTCACCACACTCACAATCGCCCACCTTCCTTATCGGGTCGCACTGCCTGACTTGACTCCGCCGGACAACCGCCCTTCACACTACTATCGGACAGCAACTCGCGCCAGGCGATACCCTCGCCCAGCCGTGTCGGAGTCCGTCCCCTAGAGGCTGAGGACGGCGGCGTTGCTATTCCGGACGGCGACTACGGTCACCTTGGCCAGTGTGCCTTTCCACAGGACGGGTTGGGCACGACGGCGCTGCCGTTCCTAGCTAGAATAACCCGTACCCTATAACAAGACCTCCCACCGAAAAGTTCGCAATTTGGCACGCCCCGGCCCACCAACACTTCCGTTTAGTTCGACCGCGCCGTATTGGCAGCGCGGAGGTCAGGACCTCCCGCGAGTTGTTACCCAGCCGCGCTGCACGCGCCAGTCGGGGGCAAGGTGAGAGAATCGCGCCAGCCCGAGACCACTGATGTCGATGCTCGATTCGCCGTCACTCAATGCCTAGGCCGGTTGATCACTGGCCCGTGGGCGTTGCCGCGGGTTCGGGTGCCGCTTCCTCGTGCCCGGTGGTTACCGTGACGCGGTCCGAGTACTCTCCATGGCCGTGTTCGTTGACGGCGTGCACGGTGTAGGAGTACGTCGTGGAACGTGCGACGTTCAGATCCTCGTGCTCGGTGTAGGTGTGATCGAGGCCGCCGATCCGGGTGTGCCCTCGGTTGACGTTCGTCTCAGGGTCCCAGCGGGTGATGACCCAATCCGTCACGCCTTGGTCCGAAGCGTGCTCGTCCCAGCTGAGGACGACCTTGTGGGAGCCGTCGACGAAACTCATCTCGGCGCTCACGTTGGCGGGCGCGGACGGCGGATCGCCGTCGGCCTCGGGGGTCGCATCGGCGACCGGCTTCACCACCGTCTCGACACGCGCCGCGTCCGAGTGCTGGCCCGCGCCGTTCTCGTTCTGCGCGCTGACGGTGTAGACGTACGCGGAGCCGTGCTCGAGCCCGTGGTAGTCGATGTACGACGTTGTCGTGTGGTCCGAATTCGTCAGATGGATCCAGTGGCCGCCGTCGGGATCGTCCTCGGACGTGCGGCTGATGTGGAAGCCCGTGATCGTCTCGTCGGAGTGCTGACGCCAGGTCAGCACGACGTCGCCGTCCACGAACTCGGCGGTCAGACCCTCGACCTCGTCGGGCTCCTGGCCCGGACGGCTCGGCGTCGTCACGATCACCTCCGAGGAAAGCTCCGACACCAGATCGTCCGCGCCGATGGCGCTCACCGCGTATCCGTAGACCGCCTCGAAGTCGACGGCCACACCGTCGTGGAAATGGTTCTCGGCTTCGCCCGTGTGGCGCACGTGCATCTCGAGCTCGTCGTCCACCGGAGGACGGCTCGAAGACTCGTGGCTGTCGCGGTGGTAGCGCCGCCAGATCCGGTAGCCTTCGATCGTGTCGTCGGCCGGATCGTCCCACTCCAGAAGAACGCCGTTCACGTCCCAGCTGGCGGTCAAGCCGGTCGGGGCCGAAGGCGTGTCAGCGGCGTCCGGCTCGACCGGGTTCTGGGCCGAAGCTACCTGGTAGCCGACCGCTATCGCCGCCAGGAGCAGGAATGCCACGGCGGGGATGAGGATGGGGGACGTGATGTGCATTGCTCTCATTTGAAAACTTTTCCTTTTAGGAGTTTCAGCAGTTCGGATCAACCAATCATTGTTGCGGGTCAACGATGTCTGTCGTGTGTTCGACGTTCGTCGGTGTGGGTGGCGGTGGATAAGGATGTGGTTCTCCGGGAGCGGGAGACACAACCGCCGGGGTGGCGCTTACACCGTCGAACGCTCCGAGATCGTCACGATAGTGGTCGTGCAAGTCGAAAATGTCTGTGACAATGTTGGTCGGGTCCTTCCACTCGTACTCTGGGTTCAAGTTTGAATATCTTCCCGAACCATATTCTTGCGGCTCATTCTCGAAAAACGCGATCACTTTTTCTTCGAAGTCTTGGATCGGCCATCTGAGTTTTGCGAGTTTCTCGTCGGTAAGTGCGAGCCTTTCCAACAGTTCCCGCCGACTCGCTTCTGGATCCGCTGCGGCGACACCGAACAGACGTGGATCCAATTTTCCGACTTTTTCGATCCTCAACTCGATGTCGCGCACGTATCGCGACACCACCAGCACGTCGCCGTGCTCATCCTGTTCCACAGCCCAAGCGGTTTCCACTTCCCAAGCCATATGGGCGATGTTGTGACCCGATGGTGTGATCCCGAAAACCCACTCCCGTCCGATATACCGCGAATTAATCAATTCGACCAAGCGAGTTTCGGCGTTGGCCGCCCATTCAGACAATTCCGCATCGGTCAACGGTTCATCCGGGTCGCTGTCCCAGTATTGGTTCCATAACGAAACCATTCTCAACGTGATCCGGTTCGGTCCTTCGCCGAACAGATAGTCTTGAACCTCGATATCCGCGAAGCAAGCAACAGACCTCGCTTTGTGGAACGCTTTTTTTTCCCTGTAGGGCGGATACAAATCCGGATAGATCGAACAACGCAAAGTATTTGGCAACGTGATTCCTCTAACGACAACGTGGCTGTTTTGACCGGGGGACCTGCCTAAAAGACCGTGGGCAACCAGATCGTCGACCGCGAACGGGTCGAATCCAGGGCCGCTGGCACTCGATCCGTCTGATTCATCGGAGAATTCGGAAATCGGCGGATGATGGCACGGGTCGCGATCGGAGACTACAGGATTCGAACAAGGCTGGACCCTCTCGACGAAATAATCGCCTTCCGACATTGTGTCTCGTCCGTTCATTGTGTCTCGTCCGTTGCAAGCAACCACAGCGAAAATCGCCAGCATCACGAGGTACGTGCTTGAGAATTTGTTCCAGTTCTTCATTGCATTCACGATGTTCATTCCCTATCTTTCGAGATCAATTCGTGAGTTGATACAACGCCATCAACGCCAAGGCGTCGGAGGCCGTAGGTTCGCAAATGTCGGTGGGCACATCTTTCAGCATCAGATAATGACCGCCTGTCAAGTGCGGTCTATAACCGAGCGCGTGACCGGCCTCGTGGGCAGCGAACCGATGCACGTCGGAACAATCGGGAGTGCTGTCTGCGGGGTTCCAATAGCTGCCGGTGTAGAAAAAAATCGACCTGACCAACCCGTTGCTTGATTGTCTGGTGCAGGCGGTTGCATCCTCCTGTTCGTCAGTCAGAATTTGTTCATCGCTGGTACCGAAGCAGGCCACTCGGAAATCGCCTTCGCCGTTGATCCCCTTAACGACGTTGTTGCTAAATTCTCTTCCGTCAACGCAATCGCCCGTGGCGATCTTAGTGGTTCGGATGATGTTATCGCCGTTCGGTTTCAACCACGTGACTGCCTCTTGCCATGTTTCGATCCCGGTTTCGATTTCCCTAGACCATTGGGTGCCGAGGGAACCGAACGTGCCATCGCAAATCGTGAACTCATAGAGCCCGTTAGGAAAAGCGGTGAAATACCATCTCGAATCAGGAACTAGGTTTACGGAAACCCATGCCCACACTTCTTCGTCGGACCAGTCGGACAGGCTGTGCAGGTTGCCGACCGTAGCAACTGATCGGACCCGGAATTGGTGGTCCGATTCACTCGTCAACCCTGGAACAGCGGATTGGGCAAACGTCACGCCTGATATCGTCAGCTCGTTCCCGGGCGAAGGGAGGAAATCGTTGTCGGCGGGCCAAGGGTTTGAACCCGCCTCCTTGTGCTGAATGCGATAGCTTGTCGCACCCTCAACAGGTGCCCAACGAATCAGAGCTACCCCAACGGCGGGGGATTTTCCGTTCGCCCGAATGTCGGTGGGTAGGGCAGGTTGAGACGGATGCGTGTAGCTCGTCATCTCGTCCGTCCAGTCTCCCCATCCGTCTGTTCTATTCGTGCCGTCGCCGTTCGATTGAACTTGGAAACGATACTCTTTGCCGCTTTCGAGAGTAGTGAAGGTATGCGTCAGATCGGTAGTTTCAGCGTAGGCCCACGAACTTGCTCCGATTTTTTGAATACGCGTCTTGTATTTGTCGGAGTAGTCTGCGGCCAACCAGATGATTTCGATGCTGTCGGTCGTCGCGCTACCGACGGTCACGCCGTCGGGCGCATCAACAGGCGGGAGCACTGCGTCGTTGTTGGCGAAGGTCAGGATGACCGCGGCGGTCTGACCACTGGGCATGGAATTGTTGGGCGCGCTGTAGGTCAACGTCTGCGGTTGGTTCCGGTCGGCGACGCATTCCTGGACGGACCAGGTGTGATCCGAAACCGTGAGATACACCTCGCTTCCGATCTGAATCTGGCGGATTTCGGAATGCGCGAGGCACTGCGAGAACCGGACGCTTAACTCGTCATCGGCGGCGTCCCATTTCAAATGATCGATGCGGTAGCTCCGAGTCGCGAAAGTGAACGTCCCGTCGAAGATGGATCCGAAGGCACCTTGGAACACGCCGTATGCGTCTTCCGTTCCACGGTCGTATCCGTATCTGCCGGATTCGGCGCCCGCGCCGGAACCTGAAGACAGATGGGTGCGCCAAGCGGTGCCCGCCGTATTATTCATGTCGGCGACCGAGATCGATCGGGAGGCGCTGGCAATTTCGTTGCTTCCTTGGACGAGTTTCGCTATCAGGTAGTCGGCTCCGTCGGCGCACCCGGATACGGTCATTCGCCGGATCATCAAGGCTACCGCCCCGTCGCCCGAATAAAGCTCCGTCTCGTTCGGACCGTCGAAGTCGCATGCGCCGAATTTCAAAACGTTCTCGTTCTCGTCGCTACTGTTCGTCGAAACGCTGACCGTGTAGATGCCCGTACTCGCCAAGTTGGACGCTCGCACGGAAAAACTTGTTTGGTCGCCAACCTGGAGCATAGCGTCATTCAGATCGGTGATTTCGATTGTCGGCGTGGCCGGCGCGGCCCACTGCGTCGGAGGCGCGGCCCAAGGACCGTATCCGTTGCTGTTACTGACATGGACCTCGACGTCGTACGACGTGCCGTTCGTCAGTCCGTCTATCACCCTGTCGGCCAGCGGTATCGTGGGGCTCACCGACCTGCCGGCTCTCGACCCGTTCGTGTACTCCGCGGTTTCGGTCCAAGATTGCGTGCCGTGCACCCGGTAGCGGAACTGGTGCCCAGTCACTGGCGAACCTCCGTCGGAAGTCGGCGCGTCCCAATCGACCTCGATCTCCCGGTCCCTGACTATCAGCTCAACGTTCGAAGGCGCACCAGGCGCACCTTGTGCTACCGGCACTGCGGTGATGGGCTCGGACAAGGCTCCGTCGCCGTCGACGGGGTCGACGTCGTTTCGGCCCTGCACCGCGACGTAGTAGGTGGTGCCGTTGTCGAGACCAGTGATCGTCTTCGTATGGGCGAGGAACGTGGACTGCCAGCCGGTCGGCGTCCAGGCCGATCCGTTGGAAGCGGTCCCGTACTGGACCCGGTAGTCTGTGACCGGCTCTCCGCCGTTTCTGACGGGCGGGTTCCACGCCACGACGATCTCGCCGTCGTCGCCGGTCGCGTCGACGTGGGTCGGTTCGGTGGGCTCGTAGAGCTCGTTGTCCACGGCGAGGTTGAACGTTCCGGTCGTGTTGTTGTTGAAAGTCGTGGCCTCGGCGGTGTAGGTCCCCGCCGCAAGCGTGCGCACGATCCTGGAGTTCGTCCAGCCGAGCGTGGAGTCGCGGCTGTCGTCGTTCTTCTTGAGGATGCGGCCGGATGTGCCCGAACCTTCGAGCAGGAACAGGAACGGATCCTCGCTGCCGACCAGCTCGATGGTGACCTCCGCTTCGGCCGGGATCTCGAAGGTGAAGAACTTCGCGTATCTTCCGGTGCGGTGCGTAGAGTCGCAGTCGGCGGTCCATTCGCCGTCCGCGGATCCGTACGAGGCGCCTTCGATGCTACCGAGATCCGTGACGCACGTCTGCGGCGTCGGGTCGACGGCGGTGTCGGCCTCCAGCGATGGGGACCAGTCGCCCCACGCGGCGCGGCGCGTCGTACCGTCGCCGTAGGCCGCCACCTGGAACTCGTAGCGAGTGTCCGGGGACAGTGCGGCGGCGGTGTAGCTCGTTCCGGTAAGCACCTCGTGGGGTCCGTCCCACACGCCGGTGCCGGTCCGGATCTGCACGCCGTATTTCTCGGTGCCCGTGACCGCGGTCCACGCGAACGAAACGCTGGTCGAAGTGGTCGACGACAGCGTCGGCAGCGACGGAGCGTCGATTACCGGCAGCGCCGAGGCGACGGGTGTGACGAACTGCGACATCGACCATTCGCCGAACTCCGTCAGGGTGTTCATCGCCTGCACCTGGACCTCGTACTCGGTACCGTTGGTCAAATTGGAAATCGTGTACGGCGATCCGGTCAGCACGCCAGAGCCCACAGTTGCACCGGAAATCGAATCGCCTTGGTTGGCACGTTCATGCTTCGTGTAGACCAGCACCGGATCAGCGGCGCCAGACGTCACTCCGTAGATGACGCCGAGGACCGTCGAGGGGCCGAGACCCAACCACGCTGCTCGCGCCAGTCTGGGGCGAGGTCGGAGAATCGACCCAGCCCGAGACCGCTGATGTCGATGCTCGACTTGCCGTGGAGCACGAGTTCGCTGACTACTTTGCCGGTGGCGGGTGCGATGCCGAATCCGTGGGCGGAGGCGGTGATGACGATGTAGTTGCTTGGGCTGCCCAAGAAGTCGATGATGGGTACGTAGTCCGGTGTTTGTTCGACGATCCCGGCCCAAGTTCGGATTACGGGGACGTCGGCCACTCCGGGGAGCAGCTCTGCGAGGCGTCTGGCGATGTTCCTGATTAGGGGAGTGTTGGGCTTGGCGGGATCGGTGGTCAGGCCGACGTCGGTCCACTCGTGGGCTCCCCCACCAAACAGCAGATTGCCCCTAGCGGCCTGACGTCCGTAGAGTCCGTTCCCGACTAGGGCGATATCGAAGAGTGGATCAAGGGGAGCGGTCGCGAGTATCTCGACTCTTGCGGGAGCGACGGGTACCTTTACGCCGACCATCTCGGCCAACAACGCGGTCTGTGGCCCGGCGGCGGCCACAACGATATCGGTCGCGATCGGGCCGGCGGTCGTCTCTACCGATGTGACCCGGTCGGCGGCGACTTGGAATCCGGTGACCGCGGTGTTCTGGTAGAGCCTGCCTCCTAAGTCTTGAAAAGCCCATGCGAATGCTTGGACCGACCGTTGAGGATTGGCGTGCCCGCCGTTGGCGAAGAAGAGTCCGCCAAGTGTCCGGGCGGTTATTCCGGGTATCAGGTCCTGAATCTCCGAAGGGTCAAGGGATTCCACGCTGATGCCGTGGCGAAGCGCTTCGTCTCGCTCCGAGAAGATGTCGCCCATTTCCTCTTCCGATACGCCGACTTGAGCCCTGCCCTGGTGTACGAACTCAGTGGGGTATCCCAGCTCGTCGTCCAGCGTTGCCCACAGCTTTATCGATTCGACAGCCAAAGGTACTAGCGCGGGTTCGTCGGTCCGTTCGCTGATCATTCCGCCGTTTCGCCCGGATGCCTCGCCACCCACCATTCCCTTTTCGACGACTACGACATCGCAACCCGCCTTGGCTAGGTAATAGGCAGAACTCAGGCCTGATACGCCGCCGCCGATGACGACTATGTCTGCTCTGTCCGCGGGCATGATGCATTCCTATCCCAGCACCTTGTTGTTTGGGCTGAACCACTTGGGCCATTCGTTGCGCACCTGTTCGGTCTCGTCGTCAGGCCACATGACGTTTAGCGGAAGCGGACGTACCGGCGGACGATAGGTCATCAAGGGCACTTCTGAGATGTCGGTATTCGACTCTTCGGCGAGCAGCAATGCGACCTGCTCTCGGCAATTTCTCCCTTGGCAGATGCCCGTTCCGGCCCTTGTCAGACGCTTGATCTGGTTGGGGTTGACAGGATTGTCCTCGAGCTGAGTCTGTAAGCTCCGACGACTCATCTGCTCTGACCCCCACTCCAGATACCGCGGAGGTTGCAAGCCAATGATTTCGGCACGCGTGACCTCCTCGCACTGGCAAGCGATGACATCTTGCCCACCAGCATTGGCGAATGACTCCAGCCATTTCTTCCAGCCCGTGTGTACTTCCGTGGGCGATGACGCAGCATTCGAAAATGCCGCCCGCCCCCCTTGTCCTTCGGACATTTCCCCCGTCAACGGGGGAAACCCTGTGGTACTAGCGCCGAGCGATTCGGCGGCGGCGAATCCGGCTATACGGCCTTGATTACGGGCGGTCTCAGGATCTAGGATCATTGCGTCGTGGAAACCTGCGGCGTCTCCCGCGACGAACACACTTTCGATGCTGGTCCGCATCCAGTCGTCGTGCTCGGGTATCCAACCTCCGAGTTGGAAGTTGAAGCTGAGCTTGCAGTCGAGGAGGTAGGGGAGCTCGATGTTAGGCACGAGGCCGATGGCGAGGCAGACGGTGTCGGCAGAGATTATTTTTTCAGTTCCAGAGATGGGCCGGTTATTTTCATCAATCTCGACCAGCTCGATGGACTCGATATCGCCGTCTGTGCCTACCGCTTCCGTAACGGTATGTGAGGTGAAGAACTCTACGCCCTTATGCTGCAAAGCGGTGACGAGTGCTTTGTCGCCGCGGATGGAGGATGAAGCCTCGACGATAGCGGCAACCTCGATGCCGTTGTTCAGCGCCATCTTTGCGGTGTTGAGGCCGAGGTTGCCCCCGCCCAAAATCACCATGCGCTGCGAGGACAGGGCTTGATACCGGCTCATCAGCGAGTGTGCGCCGTTGGCCCCCATCGCTCCGCCGAGGTTCCAACCTGCAAATCCGATACCCAAATCCCGGGAGCCCGATGCTACGATGAGCCGATCGTACTTCATCATCCATGACCGCTCGTGATTGGCGAGACCGATCTGCGGTCCATCCAGAACCCTGCTGTTTTCCCCAATGCGGAAGGCGCCCCAAACGCACGTGCCAAGCTGGATGTCTACTCCTGCTTCTTCAGCTTCACCCAGAGCTTCGTTGGCCGCAGTCACGCGCTCCATCATCACGGCCCGGTCGTTCAGCGCGCCCTCGAACCGTTGGCCGAAGAACAATGGGACGTTCTGCCCCATCATGGAGGTCGGAACGGGATTTTCGTCGATGAGGGTGACCTGCACACCGGCCCTGGCCGCTTCGATGGCGGCGGCCGTTCCCGATATTCCCGCGCCTACTACCACCAACGGTCTCGATTCCATGTGCGGTACCTCCTGTCACCATTCTCACTCCTTTACGAAGTTTAAAGGAGCGCAAGTAAGCGACGTGATGCGAGCGGGGGATGTCCCCCATCATCATTGTCCATTGACGCGGGCGGGCAAGGCTGTCTTCAGGGCTTTGGTGTAGTTGGCGCCGAAGCCGCAGCATGTGCCGATGACTTGGGCTCCCATTCCGACCCACTTGGCGGCCTCCTGCGTCAACTCATCCGCAGTCTCTTCGTTGGCGACGCTGCTGTCCTGCCACGTCGTGAGGTAGTCGGTTCTGCCGGCATCAGGATAGAGGACAACGGTGCCGGACCACTGGTCAAGGACGACCTGAAGGGCCGCAGTGGTCTCAGATATCCGGCTGTGGAACACGCTGATCGCGTCCGGATTCAGCGATGCGACCTCGGCGACGCCTTCGGCGAGCGTCATGTCGTAGTTGATTGTTCGCCAGCTTGAAGTCCACATCGGCATCCCCATGCCGCTGCTGTAAGCACTGCGCTCGTCACCGAAACTCATCCTGACCTCCTGAGTGTCAGATGCTACGGAGGCGGTGAAACCGACCCAGACCGGCAGACCGGTAGCCTTCGCGGCCTCGGCGGCGATCATTCTCGACTCGTTGTCCGCCCACATGTTCTCCATGATGAAGAAGTCCACGCCCGACTCCGCCAAGATGTCCGCCTGCTCATAGGAGTACGCTCTCAATTCCTCCGCCGAGAGGCTGGCGCCATAACCGAAACCGGTTCCGCCCAGAAGTGTTCCGGTTCTACCGTCGCGGACGGGGATGCGGCACGAGATCGCTCCTGCTATGTACACGGACCTGTCGACATCGACCCGTGCTCTTGCTTCCACTGCCGCGTCGACTGCGCGCACGTTGATCTCCCGCACCAGATCTGGATACCCCGAAGCCTCCAGCGCCGGGCGTATGGTGTTGAAGGTATTGGTCGTAATGATGTCTGCGCCCGCCCGGATATAACGCTCGTGCATCTTTCGGACGGTGGCCGGATGCGTGTAGTTGCCGGGGCCGCACCACGCGGCCGGGTGCATGGGCACGCCCATCGACTGGAGCTCCGTTCCGATGGCACCATCCAAGATGATTACCTCGCCGTCGTCAATACGGCGGGTCAAGCTCGCGTAGTCGGCCATGGCTTGATTCTCCCCTGATTATCAGACGGGGTTCCGACACGAAATTCGTCGGTTGCAATATTATGTATTCTGAATCCGACGCTTTCCAGCGATTTTATGAGGAATTTCGTAATTCTTTCGCCGAATTTTGTCGCCAGATTTTCAGCCGGGTACCGGGCGCATCGGTAGGCAACTGCAACCTTTTTCGAGTCGCCTTTTCGGTTAGAGTTGGCTCAGCAGATAGGGACTCAACAGATAGGACATGTAACCAGTGACCCGCGTTCTCATAGTCGCATTCGACGGACTCCAACCATCGCAGGTCCGCGCCGACCTCGCGCCGAATCTCGCCGCCTTCGCCGAAGGTGGCGTCACCTTTGCCAGAAACCATCCTGTCTTTCCCACCGTCACCCGCATCAACGTCGCCAGCCTCGTCACCGGCCGTCATCCCGGCGCGCACGGACTGGCCGGCAACACCGTCGTCATGCGCGACTACGATCCGCACAACATCTTGGAAGCCATGGAGCCCCAACTCGCCCGAGTGGCCGAGCGCACCGGAGACGTTCTGCTCACGCCGACTCTGGCCGACATCCTGCACGCACACGGGCAAGAATTCATCGCCGTGGGCGTCGGCACCTCGGGAAACGCCTACGTTCAAAACCCGCGAGCCGAGACACTGGGCGGTGCCACGATCCATCCGGAGTTCTGCATGCCTCGCGATCTGCATGACGAGATCGTTGAACGCTTCGGCCCGTGGCCAGCTAAGGAGACTCCCCAAGAACCATCAACGGTTTCGCAGATGGAGCACGGGGCGAAGGTGCTCACCGAGTACGTGCTGGCGGAACGAAGTCCAGCGGTTGCGCTGATCTGGTTCTCCGAGCCGGACAGCTCTAACCACAAGGCGGGCGTTGGGTCCATCCTCTCCAACTCCGCCCTCGCCGCGGCCGACGAGCAGTTCGGACGCATCATCGCATGGCTGGAGCGCAACGGCAACTTGGACGAGACCGACGTCATAGTCGTCTCCGATCACGGGTATGCCACCATCGACCAGATCGTGGACGTGGAGGCCGAGTTGCAGGCAGCGGGCTTCCCCAGCGGCGCCCCCCGTCATTCCCCCGGAGACCCCCGTCTTTCCCGCGGAGACCCCCGTCTTTCCCGCGGAGACCCCCGTCTTTCCCGCGGAGACCCCCGTCTTTCCGGCGGCGCCCCCCGTCATTCCCGCGGACGCGGGAACCCAGAGACAAACAAACCCGTCTCCGTTTTAGTCGCACCAAACGGCGGAGCGACGCTCTTCTACGCGCACCCCGTCATCCCCGCGGACGCCCCCGTCATTCCCGCGGACGCGGGAACCCAGAGAAAGATCAGCTCGCTCGCAGCATGGCTCGCGCAGCAGCCATGGTGCGGCGCGTTGCTGGCATCGGAACGCGTCGGCCCAGTGCCCGGCACGCTCCCCGCAAGCATCGCCAACATCGAAGGTCCCCAAAGTGCCGACCGGAGTCCCGACCTCACCATGTCCTTCGCCTGGAACTCCACGCCCAACGACGCCGGTTTTCCCGGGCAAACGGCATCCTGGGGAGGGCCCGTCGGCGTCGGCACGCACGGCGGAATGAGCCGACACGAGTTGCACAACACCCTCATCGCCCGCGGCCCAAGATTCCAACCAGCAACCGTCATCGACACCCCAACCGGCAACATCGACATCGCCCCCACGATCCTCCACCTCCTCGGCCTGCCCGGCGGAGAAAACATGGACGGACGCGTCCTCCACGAAGCACTCGCCACCGGAGATGCTCCACCGGATATCGAACCGCGGACAGTCACGCACACCGCCGAACTCGGTGACTACCGACAGCAGGTCACCGTCACGACAGTGGGGGATTCGGTTTATCTCGACGAAGGCAATCGGGTTTGGTTGTAGTTGGCTGTAGGACCGGTCGCAGCTGGATATCGGTGCCTATGTGTGGTTGGCGGCGAGGAAAACGCCGAAAATGACAATACGGATAACCATGCTTGATCTCGTCATCGCGACTGGTAGTTCGCCATCATGCCGACGATATCGCCCGCGCCGACACTCGCTACGGTGCCGCGCAGTCCTGAAGCCCGAGGGTGTCGAGGTCGTTGTCGTCGACGTTCTGGAGAGCGGGCGGGATGCAGCCGGTCAGCTGGTTGTTGCCCAGAAGCAATCTCTGCAGATTGGACAGGTCGCCCAACGCGGCTGGTATTTCACCGGTCAGCTGGTTGTTGCCCAGAAGCAATCTCTGCAGATTGGACAGGTTGCCCAACGCGGCTGGTATCTCACCGGTCAGCTGATTGTAGTTGAGCCACAGATCCTCCAGATTCGACAGGTCTCCCAGATCCGACGGGATGGCGCCGGACAGACGGTTGCCCGCAAGGGTCAACTTCCGCAGGCTGCCGAGGTCCCCCAGCGCCGCCGGAATCTCTCCATTCAGACGGTTCCTGTGGAGCCAGAGCTCCTCCAAACTGGACAAACCGCCAAGCTCCGGCGGAACGGCGCCCGTCAGCCGGTTGTCGCTGACGAGCAGGCTTCGCAGATTGGCGAGGCTGCCCAACGCTGCCGGTATCTCGCCGGTCAGCTGATTGGAGCTGAGCCGCAGAAACTCCAGGCCGTCGAGCCGGCCCAGATCCGGCGGGATCGTGCCGGTGAGGTCTTTGGATGTCAGCAGCAGATGGGTGACCCGGCGGGGCGTTCCCCCCAACGTCACGCCGTCCCAGCGGGAGATGGGAGTGTCGACGCTCCAGTTGAGCGCCGCTGTGCCTCTTAGCGCGTCCTTGGCGGCGAGCAGGTTGACGCAGTCGCGCATCAGGCCGGGGTTGTCGGCCTGGTCCGGCACGGCGAGGCCGCATGGGGGCGGCGGTTGGGTGGGAGCGGGAACACCGGTGTCGTAGGCGCCGACCGCGGTGTAGTAATCACGCAGCTGGTTGACGTCGCTGACCAGCATGGGAAGGTCGGTGTCGGCGCCGATGCGTCCGCCGTTCGCCGCCACGCGCGCCTGGTGGGCCGCGGTCACCGCCTGCTTGAGCGCTGGGAGCTCCATCTCCAGTGACTCATTGAATGGATGAATGGCGACCACCATGTCGTCCTCGCGCCACTCCACCTCCCACGTGTAACGAACTGTCATTACCTCAACGGACAGGCTACGTGAGGGTCTGATGAACATTACGAACTCCCTGCCGCCGATCCCGCCCGGAGGGCCAGTCGCCGCGGGACCGCTCTGCAAATATCCGATGTGGAGAGGGCCCACGGCCCCGCCTGGCGGCTGGTATCCACGGACCGGTTCGTCGAACTCGAACCGACCACCCTCGGACAGCGCACGCTCGTACGCGAGCCTTCGGCTCTCGAGTTGCCCCAGTCCATAGTCTTCGTCATCATCGCCTCGATAAGCATAGAGACTTCTATACACGATCACGGTTAGGGTGGAAGGTCCAGTGCCGAGGAGATAGGCGTTTACGCGCACGTCGGCGAAGCAGTAGATGAAGAACGCATCCCCTAAGAGACCAAGGCTAACGTAAGAAGGATACCGGTTGCGGTGTCCGGACGTGCAGCGCACCGTTCCGGGCATGTACGTACCGCGCAGCACTATGTGCGTCGTGTAGATCGGCGTTGTCGGTGAGCCGTTGAGGAGATCATCTATATGCAGAGGCGGTTCGACGAGGATGAGGCCGTCTGACTCTGTTGTCGTGGCCCAATCCGTGACCGGTTCGCACGGGTCCACCAGAGATCCGGGAACCGGCGTGCAAGGTGGTATTTCCTCTGCTAGGTAGGTCGGTGCAGTGGCGAGTGTCACTGTCTGCGTCGGGACGGGAACTAGTGTTGGGTTTGACACCGTTGCAGTACCGGGTAAAGGTGTAGGCACAGAGGTCGGAGTCAGGGCAGGCACGGAGGTCGGCATGGGTGTCTGCACTGGTACAGAAGTGGCAGTTGGCGTGGGCATCAGTACGAGAGAGGATGTTAAGGTCGGGGTAGACACCATGATCTGACCAGGCACAGATGTCGGAGTGGGTGTGGAGACCGACGCAGCTACAGGGGTGACACTCGGCGCAGTAGCGGAGACCAGCGCGGGTGCCGGCTTTTCATCGCCGCAGGCGTAGGATGTCAACGCGAGAGCAACGAGGAAGACCGTGGACGTTACGAAACGGAAATGCATGACTGACCTCTTCATCTCGACTGGTAGTTCGCCATCATGGCCAAGATGTCGTATATCTGGGGTTCGCAGAACGAATCTTGCCAACCGGACGTACTGCGAAACATAGCAGCTTGCGGGGTCTGCGGGTGGGCCAGACCGAAAACGTGTCCTGCCTCGTGCATCACGATTTTATGCAGATACGAGCAGCCGTTGGACATCGCGTCCCAGCTAGTGAGTTCGATCTTGCCGGAGGACTCGCGCATCTCCGGATTGTGCCTTAGGAACATGCTAAACGTGTTGGGAGGTTGGCATCCCAGCGCATCCGAGCGAGTGCAAAATTCCTCTACTTCGCCGTCAGGAATGAACTGGACTGCGTCATCTTCAGGGCACGTCTCAGATACCGTGGCCGTCGTCGAGACGATGTTGGCACCGCTGGTCACCCAGCGGACGACCGTCTCCCACTTTTCGATCGCGGCTTCGATGTCCGCTGCGATGGCGGTCACCGTATCATCGTCTCGTACGAGCTCGCCCTGCACGTCGGTACTCCAACCCCACGCGACCTCAGTCGTTATCGTGCCTTTGCAAATGGTGTACCCGTACTCGTGGCTGCCGTTCGTCGCGTCTACATGGTCGTTCTGGTGGTAGGTTGCGAAACGAGCGTCGACCCCGGGAGGCTCGGCGGTCGGGAAGACTAGAACGAAGTCCGACCACTCGGAAGAGTCCGCCACCACAGCCCGTACCTCGACACGGTAGAGCGGCCAAGGAACAGAAGGAAAGGCCAAGATATTCAGAGTGTTGAATATGACAGGGTTGCGGATCGGGTCTGGCGGCGTGAAATTGAGGCTCGTCTCCAGAACAGTTGCACCGTTTATCGTCAATTCCTCGGTCGTGATGTCCTGTTCCATGATAGTGGTCCACAATGGCGGACTGCCAAGGTCGCATAAGACTTCATTGGTGCCATTGTCGTCGTAGTCGATGTCCGTTTGCATACAGACCTCCTCGGCGTATCGCACGTTGTAACCGGTCGCTCCGTCGACGGCATCCCAGCGTAGCTTCACGTTGCCGTCACTGTCGAGATGTCCGTTGGCGCGCAGGCCGGTGGGAGCATCAGGGGGCGGCATTGGACCCGCGTCTGTTGACCCGGTTCCCGAATCCGACCAGCTGCTCGTCCCCTCGGGGTTCTTCGCCCGCACTTGTACCTCGTAGGCGGTGTCTGGATCGAGGCCAGAGATGGTCGTCTGGGTGGCGGTGCCCGTGTGAGCGAAACTCGTGAACGATCCGCTGTCGCCGACGCGATATTGAACGTCGTAGTCGTTGATAGCCGGGCCGGTGTTGATGGGCGCCGACCAAGAGACGTTCAGGCTCGTCTCGCCGTTAGTCGTCACGGTTGGAACAGATGGCTTGGCTGGAGGTTCGTTGACGTCGTTGACGTTGATCGTGACGTCGATGCTGGCGGTGCCGCCGTTGCCGTCGTCGGCGGTGACGGTGACCGCGTAGCTGTCCTTGCTCTCGAAATTCAAGGGGGCGAAAGTCCGGATCTGCCCGCTGATGCGACCGATCCTGAACGCCCCGGCGTCGGAGCCGGAGAGCGAATACGTCAGGGCATCATCATCATCGGCATCCGAGGCCGTGACCGGGCTTCCGACGGCGGTGGCGGACACCGTGTTCTCCGCCACCGTCCGAGCGGGGCTCCCGACTTCGTCGAACGTAGGGGAAACATTCATCTCCTCGATCGTGACAGCCGATGTTGACGGCGTCCCGTCGACCACCCCGTCCGGCAGCGTGCCGAACCTGAGATTCAACCTCTCGTCGAAAAGATCGGAGTCGACGTCTGTCTCTATCTCGAAAGTCTTAGACGTGTCCCCCGCTTCGAACCTCAGCCTGCCGTTCGTCAGCCCGGTCACGTCGTAGTCCCCAGGTTCGGCCGTGCCCCTCGACACCGTGATCGGTATGTCCAGGCGCTGGCCGCTCGCGCGGCTCAGTTCGACGGTGACGGTCAGGTCCTCGCCTTCCACGATCGAATACGACGACTCGCCGAAGCTGGCCGTAATCTGCTCCTCGATCGTGACCGTCGATGTTGACGGCGTCCCGGCGACCACTCCGTCCGGCAGCGTGCCGAACCTGAGGTTCAAAGTCTCGTCGAAAAGATCGGAGTCGACGTCTGTCTCGATGTCGAAAGTCTTAGACGTGTCTCCCGCTTCGAACCTCAGCCTGCCGTTCGTCAGCCCGGTCACGTCGTAGTCCCCAGGTTCGGCCGTGCCCCTCGACACCGTGATCGGTATGTCCAGGCGCTGGCCGCTCGCGCGGCTCAGTTCGACGGTGACGATCAGGTCCTCGCCTTCCACGATCGAATACGACGACTCGCCGAAGCTGGCCGTAATCTGCTCCTCGATCGTGACCGTCGCGGTGGACGGCGTCCCGGCGACCACTCCGTCCGGCAGCGTGCCGAACCTGAGGTTCAAAGTCTCGTCGAAAAGATCGACGTCGACGTCGGTCTCTATGTCGAAAGTCTTAGACGTGTCTCCCGCTTCGAACCTCAGCCTGCCGTTCGTCAGTCCGGTCACGTCGTAGTCCGTGCTCTCGGCCGTGCCCCTCGACACAGTTACCGGTATGTCGAGGCGCTGGCCGCTCGCGCGGCTCAGTTCGACGGTGACGGTCAGGTCCTCGCCTTCCACGATCGAATACGACGACTCGCCGAAGCTGGCCGTAATCTGCTCCTCGATCGTGACTGTCGATGTTGACGGCGTCCCGGCGACCACCCCGTCCGGCAGCGTGCCGAACCTGAGGTTCAAAGTCTCGTCGAAAAGACCGACGTCGACGTCGGTCTCTATGTCGAAAGTCTTAGACGTGTCTCCCGCTTCGAACCTCAGCCTGCCGTTCGTCAGTCCGGTCACGTCGTAGTCCGTGCTCTCGGCCGTGCCCCTCGACACAGTTACCGGTATGTCGAGGCGCTGGCCGCTCGCGCGGCTCAGTTCGACGGTGACGGTCAGGTCCTCGCCTTCCACGATCGAATACGACGACTCGCCGAAGCTGGCCGTAATCTGCTCCTCGATCGTGACTGTCGATGTTGACGGCGTCCCGGCGACCACCCCGTCCGGCAGCGCGCCGAACCTCAGATCCACCCTCTCGTCGAGGACATCAGCGTCGACGTTGGTCTCGATGTCGAATGTTTTCGACGTGTCCCCCGCTTCGAACCTCAGCCTGCCGTTCGTCAGACCCGTCACTTCGTAGTCCGTGCTCTCGGCCGTGACCCTCGACACGGTTATCGGTATGTCCAGGCGCTGGCTGCTCGCGCGGCTCAGTTCGACGGTGACGGTCACGTCCCCGCCTTCCACCACCGAATAGGCCGACTCGCCGAAGCTAATCCCCGCTGGCTCAAGTATCGTGACATCCGCGCTCGATGGCGATACCCGTCCCACGCCTGATGGCAGACGGCCGAACTCCAGTTCCACGGTGTTGTCGACTAGGTTGTCGTCTTCGTACGTGTCGATCCAGAAAGTCTCGTCTTCATGCCACGCCGGGATGGTCAAAATATCGTCGATCAGGCCGTCTACGTCGTAATAGTCGCTATCGGCATCGCCGCTAATCTCTATCGGTATGTCCAGTTCCCGGCTCTTGCGCCCGTTCAGCTCAACCTTGATCCCGATGTAATGGGCTTCGTCCACCGAGTAAGAAGACTCCTCGAAACTCACCAACACGATCTCGTCGTCCAATATAGTGACCGTGGCGCTCGAAGTAGCGCCTTCGTCAACTCCGGACGGCAGTGAGCCGAAGTCGAGGTCCAACGTCTCGTCGTCGCGGTCGGAGTCCTCGCCTGCATCGATGGTGAAGGACGCCGACGTTTCATCCGCTTCGATGGTCAATGTGCCGTTGGTTAGACCGCGCACATCGTAGTCGCCGCTCTCGGCCCGGTCCCTCGACACTGTGACCGGTATGTCGATGTCCTCGCTGCTCGCCCGGCTGAGATTGACCGTGACAGTCACGTCATCCCCTTCGTCCACGGAATACTCGAAATCGTCGAAGCTCGCCTCCAACGGGCCCGGGTCTTCTATCGTCACAGTCGCGCTCGACGGCGATTCTGTGCCCATAACGGTGGACGGCAGAGTGCCGAAGCTCAGATTCACCGTCTCGTTGACGAAATCATCATCATCGTTGGGCACGATGGTGAACTCCTCCGACGTGCTGAGATCGGAGAAGGTCAGAGTGTCGTCGGACGACAGGCCTTCGACAACGTAGTCGTCCGTTCTCTCAGCCGTTCCGGCAAAGTCTATCGGGATCTCGATGTTGTTGCTGCTCGGATGGCTGAGTTCGACGGTGACGGTTACCCCATCCTCATCCTCTTCGTCCACGGAATACTCGTCGTCACCGAAGCTCACCTTCGGGTCCGCGATATCTACGGGGTTGTCCAGAACCCCGGTCGAATCGAGGGATGTACCGCCCACATCTTCCACCCACGACCAGATAAGCGCCGATCGCGCCACACATCCGTAGACGGTGTAATTCACGGTGGACGAAGTGAGGCCGACGATGGAATGGGATTCTCTGAATGTGGTGCAGCCTCGGTTGAACGCCGCGCTGGTGCTGTTCAGCACTACCGTGAACAAATTGTGTTCTCTATGTGCTTCCAGTCCAGTGACACTTACCGAGAAACGGTCTCCCGAACCGCCCGGCACCAGCTCCCCAGAGTCGAGGCCGTCGATCGTCACCGAGACCGCTTGCTGTCTGGGCGCCCCCGGAGGATCGACGGTCACGCTCACATTCTTGATCACGTTTCCGGTAGCCGAATCGACCAGCCGCACATAGCCTTCCCCGACCGTGCAGGCGTTGAGCGTGACCCACGTGGGCGCCACGGCGGCCTGAGTGGCGCCGACTGTCCCGGCGGTGTCGCAGGCATCGCCCTCAGGGGTGAAGTGCTCGCTGTACTCGATCACCACCTCAAGATCCATCGGATCCACGTGGAAGCTCACCGCGAGGGTCGTCTGCCCGGCCTCGACCACGCTCGGAACCACAACGAGCTTACCCGCGGCCGTCGCCGTCCCGCGCCGCGACACGCTCTGCCGGAGGCGTCACGAGAAATGCGGCGAGAACCAGGACCGCCGTCAGCACCGCCCACACGGGCAACAGGAGGCGGAGCGTCTTCCGCGGTTTCACAGGATCCCGCATGCCTCGCCGAACGGATCGTTTCTCGTAGCTCTTCGCGGCGGTCGCGGGTGTATCGATCGATACGGATTTGATTAGCAACGAGCGTTTCCTGTACCAAGCTTCTTGTAGATCAATCGCCGTTATCCGGCTTTTTGCCACCGTTTCGGTCGGTCGAACATCTGTTTCGCACCCGTTCGAGTGTTCAATCGCATCCATATAAGTGTTCAATCGCATCTGTCCGAGTGTTGAACGGCTTCCGAACAAGTGTTGAATAGTATGTGTTTTTAAAGGTTGATGCAAGTATCTCCCCCACTTTTTGTCGCACTTTCCCGCGCTTTTGTCTGCCCTTCGCCCGTTGCATGTGCCGCTGCCAGTAGCGGCCCTGCTGCGCAACCGCTCCCCTCGCCGCGGTCTCGTTGCGGATGTACAGAGCCGCCATCGAAACCTCGGAGCTCGTCACATCGGACCTGGCTTTCCGCATCCGAGGTCACCGGGAACGCGATCCGTCAGATGATGAGCAGCGGACAGTCGCGCACACCGCCGAACTCGATGACTACCAACAGCAGGTCACCGTCACCAAGGTAGGGAATTCGACTTACCTCGACGAAGGCAATCGGGTTCAGGTGTAAGACCAGTCGCAGCTGGATATTGGTGCCTATGTGTGGTTGTCGGAAAATTCGCCTTTGAGTTGGCTGGTCATCACAATCCAACCGCACAGGATTCCCAGTGGGATCCACGCTAGGATGCCGATGAAGCTGACGAAGATCCAGTTTGGGTCGTTCCAAAGTCCGCCAAAAAGCACGGAGATGTAGGTTCCGCCGACCGTGTTGGCCGTGGCGTGGGCTAGGCTCGGCGCCCAGATGCTTCCGGTTTTCACGCGTAGCCAGCCAAAGATGATCGAGTGCAATATGAAGGTGATGGTGACGACCAGCATTCCGAGAAACGGTTGGTCCGGGAAGTCGTAGTCTAAGCGGTTCATTTGGACGTGGTGCCAGCCCGACCAGATGATGCCCGTTGCCACGGCGGCGAGAAGGGGTTGGTGGGCCCAAGGATTGTTGGCAAAAAGTCGGAGTTGGAGGTAACCACGCCAGCCGAACTCTGCGCCTAGGATGCCGAACATTCCTATCAACGCGGCAATGGTCAACTGCATCGCGAAATTGGGCAAGCGGCCAACGTTGAAGTGTGGCTCGCTTATTCCCAGAACTATCGACACGAGGACGATGAAGACGACGACCAGAAGTGGTAGCAGCCATCCGCCCACGTAGTAGCGCCATCGGGAGTAGTAGCGCCACTGGGTTAGGTTAGGTTTTAGGCCCACGTCTGCGAAGCCTTCGCGGGTGACCCACTTTCTGACTACGAAGGCGGCGATAGCAGGCGACCAACCTACCAGCGGGCTGACGATCTCGAAGAGCCGCGGACCGGGGTCAGGTTCGAATACCAGTACGATCTGCCAAGGGAGCCACGCTAGTCCAAACGAGATGAGGATGAATGTGAATATGCCTTTCATGCCGGTGTCACATACCGGCTCCCGCCCCGGAGTGGGAGGTGTGCACAACGCCCGTCATTCCGGCGAAAGCCGGAATCCAGAGGGGAAGGGCGGGGTTGGAGACGCGTAAAAAGGCTGCGTGATTTCATGAATGGACTTCGACCGGTTCGACGCTATCGGGTTAGCCCCCTCTATTCGCGTTGACCGAAGAGTCGGTTCTCTTTTCGTCGGAGTATTCACTTTGCAAAGATGACTCGCGGAGGTTGCGTTCGACGCCGAGGAATCGGTCGTTTCGCGGCGAGCGCTGAACGAGACGTTGGTGCCGCAGCAACGTGGGTCGGCGTTGAGGCGGCAACTCAGAGGACTCCGGGCGAGGCGGTTCGCTGCGATTTTCTCTTTTTGCGGCGGAAGTGCTAAGCGCGCGTTTGGGCGTACGCGGCACTCTCAGTCGACTTTGCAGCGGTTGGAATGAACCGTGCAGTCCACCACCTGAACGTATTCGAATAACGTGTAAGTAACAACAAATCCGCCGTAACAAAACTGACAATAGTACTTCGAACGGCCCGCGTTCGGGATACGAGGGTAATCTGGAGCGTTGAATGACCCCAAAAGCGTCTAAATCAATCTGGTCAGATACAAAAGTACTGTTGATGGGCCGTTAGTACCCGAATTTGGGCTTGGCGGTGGTGATCTTTGTCGCCGTCGCGTTGGTGTTGGGTGTTTCGGGGATCGGGTCGAAGAACGCGCCGGCCCGTGTTGCGAACGCACAGGTGGACCAAGGCATCTGCGATCGGACGCCCGAAGTTCAGTTAGCAATTATTGACTGGCTGGGAGACAAAGCGTGTGAAAACTTCACGGACGCTAACCTTCTAAGCTTGACCGATTTTTCGGTTGAGGACTACCCGACGCTGATTTCGCTCAAATCTGGCGACTTCGCGGGGATGACGAATATCCTCAAGTTGAGGTTCCAAAGAAACTCGCTGGAAGAGCTTCCCGCGGACATCTTTGACGGTCTAGACGCGTTGACAGAGCTCCGAATTGGACGAAACAACCTTACAGATTTACCCGCCGGCATCTTCGCAGGATTGCCGAACCTTGAAGTCCTCGCCGCGGACGGCAACTATTTGACGAGCATCGACGCGGATTGGTTCGACGGGTTCGAAGGCGGCGGCAGTTTGGAAAGGGTCGATTTCGTCGGCAACGACATCGCGTCGATCGACGCGGACGCGTTCGATGGCATGACGGCGTTGGACAGCGTCCACCTCAGCTACAACAAGCTCCGGACGTTGCCCGTCGGTCTGTTTGACGGCACGTCCCCGCGGCAGATCACTCTTCACTTCAACGAGCTCGAATCGTTGCCATCGGGGTTGTTCGACAAGATGACCGCCGATGGTTTGACCGGTTCAAATACGTCGATGACTCGCTTGAACTTGAACGACAACAATCTATCTACGTTGCCATCCGGCCTTTTGGATAATCTCCAGGGATTGGGCCAACTGCGACTGCACAGAAACCAGATTTCGTCCTTACCTAGCGGTTTGCTGGACAACAACCCCGGCCTGTACGAAGTGCGATTGGGCCACAACAACTTGACTTCGCTGCCAAGCGGGTTTTTCAACAATAACCCCATATTGTTTGACCTGTACCTGAACGACAACCGTATTCAATCGATTGAAGGCATCGGTTTGGCAAGCAATAACGCGTTGTTGAATTTCCACCTGCACAACAACGCCCTGACGCAGCTTCCCGACGCCTTTGTGACGAGCTTTGTCGATGACGCCAGCGAGAGTTCCCCCAACAATTGCATGCTCCGTTTCACGTTCGACAACAATCCCTTTTCCGAAACTTGGATTCAAAGTGGAAAGCTGAACGATGTCCTATCCGCATTCGGGCGTCGTACGGGTGGTTGTGAGATTTTGGGGACACAAAGTCACCTAAAATACGCGTACCGTTTAGGTCTCGGAGGCATCGACCTGGGGATCGTAGTTACGGACGAGGAGAAGACCGCATGGGAACTGCTGATCGACGACTTCGCCGCCGCCGACAGCTTCCCCATTCTTTTCGACTTCTCGTTCGGTTGGGATGGGCTCAGCGTGACCGAAGACGTCCTTGCTGCCATTCCGACATATATCGAGCGCATGGTTATCCGCGATGCGACGTTTGACAGTGCTGTAACGGGTGCATCGTTCGCGCGTTTCACGAAATCAACGGCTAATACCAATGACGTCTTTTACCGCCGGCCCGGAGACCCGGTGCTCGGGATCAACCACACCCACGGCGCAACCTACGATGCGACGGCTGGATTACAGATCCTTGAACTCGACAACACTGGTTTGACCGGCGACGGGTCCAGGATACTGAGTTCGCTTCCCGCCGGCACGATGCGATCGTTGAAGGTCAGCAACAACCCTGATTTGACGAGTGTTGCGGCAGGCATAACTAACCTGAACAATTTGTACGGTTTGGAATTCCAGAGCACCGGGATCACGTCACTGAACGCCAACGCGTTCAACGGCCTCTCAGATCTGTATTTCCTGTCGTTCGAGGGCAACGAAATCGCCACCGTCGACGAAGATGCGTTCGATGGGCTCAGCGCGGTGCAGATCTTGTTCTTGAACGACAACGAGATCGAGTCTTTGGACAGTGGTGTCCTCTCCGATATGACCGCTTTGCGACAGGTGCTCCTCAACGACAACGAGATGTTGAGTCTGCCCAGCGGGCTGTTCGCGGGTCTGACCAACTTGGACACCATCCAGTTGGACTCCAACCCCGGATCACCGTTCCAGATCGGCGTTTCCGTGGTGGACGACCCCAACGACACTAACGACCCCCCAACGATGAAGCAGTTCCACGTGCGCGAGGGCGCGCCATATAGCTTCATCGGCAAGATCGTCGAAGACGGAGCCGTGTCAGATGTGGTCGAGGTTGAGGGTGGAGCAACGGCGGCAACTGAATCTTTCATTCTCCCGGAAGGAGCCGACGTGGAGTTGCCGAGCGCACTCAGAGGATGGCACGGCAGCGATTTCGAATTCTGTCTGGGTCTCGACGAATGTATGGTCGGTTTCGAGTTCGTCCTGAATCCGAAGCCGAGCATCGTTGGCATGAGATTCGTGACTCAAGAGGGACAGTTGTACACGGCCGGCGACGAGTTGCGATTCGAAGCCCAGTTCGACCGCGACGTCGTGGTCGAAGGAACTCCTCAACTCAGCTTCCAACTCGGCGACGAGACCCGGTACGCCTCCTACGTAGAAGGCAGCCAGGACAGCACGCTCTACTTCGTCTACACGCTTCAGGAAACCGACCCGGCGCCCAACCGAGTTTCGCAGGCGTCGAGCATGTTGGTTTATTCGTCGGGCTCGTCGATCAAAGACCCTGAAACCGACACCGTCGCGTATGCCACTCCTAGACAGACCGAGGCGACGACTCAGGCCTTGACGACTACGACGAGTCTCACGATCAACACGGCGCGCGCGGATTTCTCGCATCGAGTCGACGATCAGATCCGTCACGGTCAGTCCGGGCGATCGCGTTACATTAAGCGTGGACATTTACGGAGCGCAGGACATCAAAGCGAACGCGCTCGGCGACGGCATCGGATTCCTGTGGAGCGACGACAACGCGGGTGGAAATTTCGAAGGGAACGATAGTGAGGTTTCATACACAGCACCGGACCGGGCTGGAAACTACACCGTCAGTGTGGCTACGCCGTTCTCTGCGTGTCGAGCGCCGCTGACGGACGAAGTCAGGTGCGCGACCACGTTTGGCATTACGGTCCGGCGGTCATCGGCGGAGGTCGAACCGACACCGGAGCCGCGCAACCCGGCGGGCACCATCCCGTCGATTCTCACCGACCCCGACGGCAACCAGTACGAGGTCTTCACGCCTGAGGGCGGCGGCACGTTCACTGGAGACACTTCATCGCTGAAGGCGGGTCCGGGCGCCGTGCCGAACGGCGAGGTCGTGGGTCTTCGCATCTCCGAAGGCGGGTCGGCGTCGAACGAGGGCAAGACCTACCAGCGCTACACGCTTGGCGGTAACTGGTACGAGATTTCGGCCGTCGACGCCTCCAACACCAGCGTTTCGTCGTACGGACTAAACACCGCCGTTGAAGTGTGCATTCCGCTCCCAGACACTCTGCGGTCGAACATCTCCGGCCTGTCCATAGTCGCGATCAACGCGGACGATTCACTCACGATCCAGTCGAGCCGGGTGCGGATATCGGCTGCTACCGGCGCCCAGGTTTGCGGAAACCTCAGCTCAGTTCCCGCGACGGTTGCCGTGGGTACCACCGGATCGCCCGCGCCGTTGCCGACGGAAGTTACGGATGCAGACGATGCGTCTGGTCTTCCTGAAACCGGCGGCGGCGCGCCGGCGGCGCCGATGGTCGTGTTCTGGATCCTGATCGTCGGTTTGGCCACCTTAGTCGCGGGCGGCGCAATGCGACGCACCAGACGAAACTCGATCAAATGAGGGCAATCGCCAGATCGCTTCTTATGTCAAGCGCAACGTCTGAGGCGGTCTGGCGACCTGCCTATAGTCACAGATCAACGGGCGGAACGCCCGCCAATAGGGGAAGGGGAGCAGAGGGGCCATTTGGCGTCCGCGCACGTGTGGCACCTGCAACCTCGGCGCGGGCGTTCCACCCGTTGATCTGTCTTTCGTCCCGCGGGCGGTCTGAAACGCCCCGCCCACCGTTGACCAACCACCGGGTTTTACCGGCATCTTCATCGACGACTCCAAGAACTCGATGCCCTTCTCCGTTAGGTACCCAATCAGAACTCGTTACGCACCTTGACCGGCATTCCCGTGCGAAGAGATTCCCAACATGCGAGGCCCGTCGCAACTACTTTGGCACCCTCTCGCGCTCCTACCCATGGTTGCGTGCCGTTCAGGATGCAGTCGGCCATGTGACGCAACATGACCATCATCTCGCCGTGGTGTCCGGCGTGCGGCGGCAAGTGGGTGTGATACTCCCCCCGGTATTCGCCCCGGTATTCGCGGTAAGGCAGGTCGCCATCAGCATCCAGCGTCTTGACGTTATCTCGGATCGTGCCCTTAGTGCCATAGACGGTGAGACTGTTCGCCCGCTCGCCCGCGGGGTGCACCATGCCGAGTAGATTTGCGACGCGCCCGATCTTGCCGCTCGCGAATTTCACGTTGATGAAGAAGCAGTCCTCCTGCGGATACTCCGGTGCGACACCGCTGCGCAGTCCGACGCAGTGGACCTCCTCGATGTCGCCCATGAACCAGCGCAGCAGGTCTATGGGATGGCAGGCTCCGCCGAGTATGAGGTCCTGCGGCATGGTCGTGCGCCACGGGGTGCGCTTGTAGACAGGCCGCAGGTCGTGAACGTAAGAGGCCTCGGCCATGAAGGGCTCGCCGATCTCCCCGGCGTCGCACGCTCGTTTCGCATCGATGAGGTCCAACCGACCGCGCATCGACTGCGTGACGAGCAGCACCAATCCGGTGCGGTCCACGGCCTCGACCACGCGGGCCGCCTCGGCCATCGTGTAGACCATCGACTTGGTCACCATGACGTGCTTGCCGTTGTCCAACGCCGCCACTATCTGGCGTGCATGGAGCGGACCCGGCGTATAAATCCCGATGATGTCCACATCGTCGCGCGCCGCCAACTCGTCGAAATCAGTTGTAACCGCGTCGATGCCGTGCCTGTTCGACGCCGCTTCGAGCCGCGCTTCATTGACGTCGCACAGCGCCGTTACTCGGATGGGTAGTGCATGTTCGGGATCATTGGCCTGCAACAGCGTATCGCCGTGGCCCAAGCCAGCTAGCCCGAGTCTAAGAGTGGTCATATCCTGCCTCCTTCAGCATTTGGTAGACGGTCGCCCAACGGTCGGGCATGTCGTTTTGGTTTTCGCTGGGTTCCCGCGTCCGCGGGAATGACGGTTTGAACCCCATTGATAGATAGATGTGGATCGCCGGCAACCTCCAGTCGTCCGTGCTAAGCGACACCGCCTTGCACCCTCGAGCGACCAGAAACCTGGACACCTCCGTGCAAGTACCTCTCGCCAAACCCCGACCACGATGATCGGGGTGCGTCACGACGAAGTCTAGTACGCCGCCTTCAGATTTCGGGCATCCCCTGCGTGCTTCGCACACGTCCCCTTCGCTGCGCGAAGGGGAGGGTGGGGTTTGCGATGCGAATGTGGCGGCTACGATCGCTCCGCTGTACTCGACGATGCGAGAGCCAGCGCGCCGTTCGGGGTCCTCCAGATACTCGAGGACGCGATTCTCGGTCCACTCGGTAAATCCCCCCTTTTGGAGGGTGTCGGCCCAACTGGGCGCGTCGCCGGCACGATAGGCGCGCATCACATACCCCGCTGGCAGCGGCACATCCGACAATCGGCTAACTGCGACCTCGTCGATCACCATCGACAGCTGCTTGTGGGGTTGTTGCGACATGGGGCTATCGTACCTGCCCTGGCCTACCGCCACTGGGCGAACTCCTGACCGGGACAAAACGCGGTCGATTCTTGGCGTGCGCAACCACCGTCATTCCGGCGAAAGCCGGAATCCAGAGGGGAGGTGCAAGGGCGGTTGATGCCGAAGGTCACCACCTTGCCATCTCTCCGAATAGCTATACGCAGCGCTGTCCCGCTGGAACCACGGGTATGACATAAATACGATACGGTAGCGTCATGAAATAGCGGGGAGCGTCGCGATGGAAGAAATCAACGAAAGTGTGCACTCGACCGTCTACAAACGTCGATGGTGGATACTTGGCATTCTATCCATGAGCCTGCTCATCATCGGGCTAGACAATACGATCCTCAACGTCGCCATTCCGACTCTGCAGCGAGAATTCAGCGCGTCGGCAACGTCGCTGCAGTGGATGGTGGATGCATACATCCTGGTGTTCGCTGGCCTGCTGCTGACGATGGGTTCGCTGGGAGACCGGTTCGGTCGCAAGCGGGCGCTTCAGGTGGGGCTTGTGATCTTCGGGCTGTCGAGCCTGTTTGCGGCGTACGCGGATTCGAGCGCGCAGCTGATCACGGCACGGGCGTTGATGGGGATCGGCGGGGCATTGATCATGCCGTCTACGCTGTCGATACTTACCGATGTGTTCCCTCGTGAGGAGCGCGGCAAGGCCATCGGCATCTGGGCCGGAGTGGCCGGTCTCGGCATCGGTATCGGTCCGCTAACCGGTGGAGTGCTACTCGAAAACTTCTGGTGGGGCTCAGTGTTTTTCGTCAACATCCCCATCATCGCAATCGCCATCGTCGCCGGGTTGATCCTGGTCCCGGAAAGCCGCGACCCGCATCCGAAATCGCTCGACATCCCGGGCGCGCTGCTGTCGATAACTGCCATCACGACCTTGGTCTACTTCATTATCGAGGCCCCGGCGCATGGTTGGGCCAACCCATTCGTCATCTCCGGACTGCTGGGCGGCGCAATGCTCGTCGCAACCTTCCTTTATTGGGAGTCCAAGACCGACCATCCGATGCTCAACCTCGCGTACTTCAAAAATCCAAGATTCTCTGCCGGTGCTGGAGCGATAGCGCTGGGGTTCTTCTCCCTCTTCGGCATGATCTTCGGGATGACGCAGTACTTGCAGTTCGTGCAGGGCTTTACGCCGCTCGAGGCCGGGTTGAGAATGGCCCCGATCGCGCTGGGAATGGCCGCTGGAGCCGGTAGCAGCCATCGTTTCGTCGGCAAATTAGGCACCAACAAGGTGGTCGCGGCAGGTCTCGTCGGTCTGGCTGTGATTTTCGTCACGATCTCGTTTTGGCAGATCGACACCAACTACTGGATCATCGGCGGCACCTTCTTCTTCCTGGCCTTCAGCATGGGCAACGTCATGGCGCCGTCAACCGACTCGGTCATGGGAGCTGTTCCGGAGGCCAACGCCGGCGTCGCATCGGCGATGAACGACGTCACCCGGCAGGTGGCTGGCGCCTTCGGAGTAGCAGTTATCGGATCCGTCATCAACACGGTCTATAGCGGGAAGATGGAGCCCACGGCGGCGGGCGCGTTCGACGCCTCCATTAGCGACTCCATTGGCGCAACGTTAAAGATCGCATCGATGCAGCCGCCCGAGATTGCCGTTGGCCTGATCAGCGCCGCGAAGTCCGGCTTCACCGACGCACTTGGCATCGCAGTGCTAGTCGCCGCCGCGATGGCAGTCGGCGGCGCAATCCTCGTCGCAAGGTTCATGCCCGCACGACACCTTGTCGATGAGAGACCTTAGCAACCACCACGTCATTCCCGCAACAACCGTCATTCCTGCAACCACCACGTCATTCCCGCGGACGCGGGAACCCAGAGAAAAACAAAGCACGCCATCTCCCTCCCCCTTCGCAAAGCGAAGGGGGACGCGAGCGCAGCGAGCAGGGGGATGCCCGAAATTCACCGCAGTACCCAAACAACACAACACCCCATCCTTACCCATCCTTCAAAATCCTTCACATCCTAGTTCAAAACCCCAACTCCCCCCGCAACCAACAACCGTCCCCGGGCCCGCGAGCCATCTCCCTCCCCTCCCAGGGGGAGATTAAGAGGGGGTCCCAGGGTGAGGGCCCACGCATGAGCCATCGACCTATAGAACCGCACGCAAGTGCGCGCAAGCAACCCGGCCGCCCCCGCGACCCCGAAGCCGACCAGGCTATCCTGCAAACCACTCTGAAGCTACTGACCGAGCATGGGTACGCCGGACTATCGGTCGAGCGAGTCGCGGCCGAAGCCGGCGTCGGAAAGACGACGATCTACCGACGTTACACCACCAAAGAGGAACTCGTCGCCGCGGCCGTCGGGGCCTTGAAAGACGAACTCGGACCACCGCCAGATACCGGTGACACCCGCGCCGACATCGTCGAGATGTTCGTCCGCAGCCTCGGGACGCGTAGCATCGGGATGCTCGAACGTGGCCCCGGCTTCGCCATGATCGGCGCCCTCCTCGTCGAAGAGCGTCGCAACCCCCAGCTAATCGAGTTATTCCGACAACGCATAATACGACCCCGCAGAGACGACGTAATCACCCTGCTCAAACGCGGCATAGAACGCGGCGAGATACGCGCCGACGCCGATCTCGCGGTGGCCGCCCATGCGATCCTCGGCTCCATCCTGGCCAGTCACATCTTGGGCGTCGCTGAATCGGCGGAGATGATTGAACATACCGTCGATACCATCTGGCGCGGGATTGCTCGTGACTGGCACAATTGACGCCATGGAAGTGCCCGACTAATGTATTTTGAACCCCGACTATTCGGACTAACGCAAGGAGTAAGGCTCCGCATCGCCATCGCGGCGGTCCTTGGTTTGATCGCCGTCGGTGCCGGAGTCTCGCGCCTCGCCGTCTCGGGCGTCATCATCTACCGCGTCCTTTCCGGACAGGCGAGCTTCTCGACTTTGGCCATGCCGCTGTTGAGTATCGCCGCGCTGATCCTGGTGCGCAGTCTCTTCCAATACTGGCAGAACGCCGTCAGTCACCACACGGCGAACGTCGTCAAGATCAGGCTACGGGAAGAGGCATACGACCACGCGCTGAAACTTGGTCCGGGTTTTGCGGATCGGAACCGGACCGGCGACCTTGTGCTGACGTTGGTCGAGGGAATCGAGCGACTGGAGACCTTCTTCGGACAATATCTCTCCCAGATCATCGTCTCCGCAATCGCCCCCATCGCCATCTTCGCCTACATGGTCACGCTCGATCTCTACATCGCGCTCATCTTCCTCGCCTTTGCACTCGCCACTCTCGCAGTGCCCGCGGTGTTCCATCGCTGGAATCGCAACAACAGCTATCGACGCCGAAGGTCTTACGGCGAATTGGGTTCGGAGTTTCTGGACAGCGTGCAGGGGCTGGCGACGCTGAAGTCGTTCGGACAGAGCAAGCAGCGTGGCAAGGAGTTGGAGCAGCGGATCAACAGCCTTTACCGGAGCACCATGGGCGTCGTCGCCGCAAATCAGGCGACAAGCGGAACGTCGATTCTATTCATGGCCACCGGCGCCGCGGTCGCTCTGGCCGTCGGCGCGATTCGCGTCAGCAACGGAGATATGGACCTTCGGCCGTTGTTGATCGTGCTGATGCTCGGCGTCGAGGTGTTCCGACCGATGCGCGAGCTCGTGAACCTCTACCACCAAGGAATGGCGACGCTATCCGCGGCGCAGAGCGTGTTTGGCATCCTCGACGAACCGGTCGCAATCCTCGAACCGGAAACAACGTCGGAAGTACCAGTGACCGAGATTGCACCAGAGGTTACATTCGAAGGTGTTACGTTCGGGTATGACGGAGGTCACCGAGCGGCGCTAGAAGACGTGTCGTTCGAACTACGTAAAGGCGAGACGCTCGGCGTCGTCGGTGCTAGCGGGGCCGGCAAGTCGACGCTGGTGTGGTTGATGTACCGGTTCCACGACCCACAATCGGGCGCAATAAAACTCGGCGGTCACGACCTGCGCGATCTACCACTCGGCACGATCAGGGACAACATCTCGGTCGTCACTCAAGACACCTACCTGTTCCACGGGACGGTCGCCGACAATCTGCGTTTCGGAAAACCAGACGCTACCCCGCAAGAGTTGGAGGAAGCCGCCCGCGCGGCAAATGCCCACGACTTTATCTCGCGCCTGCCGCATGGATACGAGACCGTAGTTGGCGAACGGGCCGTGCGCCTCTCAGGTGGCCAGCGCCAACGCTTGGCGATCGCACGCGCGCTACTCAGGGACGCACCAATCCTCCTGCTCGACGAAGCGCTCTCCAGCGTCGATGCCGAGAATGAGGCAGTCATCCAAGACGCACTCGACCGATTGATGGAAAATCGCACCACGCTCGTCATCGCGCACCGACTCTCAAGCGTCATCAACGCCGATCGCATCCTCGTGCTAGACGACGGCCAAGCAGTAGAAATCGGAACCCACGCCGAGTTGTTGGCCGCCGATGGGACTTATGCCGGCCTCATGCGCCAGCAGACGCAGGCAGACCCTCGAAAAACCCTCCCCCTTGATGTCCAAGGGGGAATTAAAGGGGGTTTAGAACCGCCTGCCCAACCGGCGGTCCATCATGCGCCCGAACTCCCAAACCTCAACATCGGCCACCACCACGGGCCTTCATCACGCCCATCCCCAGACGAAGAAGCGATAAACATCAAGTCCTGGTCCGTTTGGATGCGACTATTGGGACTGGTCCGACCAGTCAAATGGCAGTTCCTCGTCACCGTCGCTCTCGGGATGCTCAATCACGGCTCCGTCATCATCCTCGGCGCATTTACCGCGTTGCTCGTCGGTGCCGTCTTCCGAGAAGAACCTTTGACCACTCTGGTCATCCTCGTGTGCACTCTAGCCCCGCTGTCGGCCCTACTCTTCTATCTCGAGTCGTGGCAGGCGCACGACATGGCCTTCAAACTGTTGGCACGCATGCGGATCGACCTCTACGAGAAGCTCGAACCGCTCGCACCCGCATACATGGTCCGTCGTCGTTCGGGCGACTTCGTCAGCGTCGTCGGAGGCGACGTCGAGACCGTCGAGTTCTTCTTCGGCCACGCCGTCTCACCGATGATCGTCGCAATCCTGATACCCAGCGGCCTGCTCATCGCGCTCACCGTCATCGCTTGGCCCATCGCCGCCGTGCTCGCACCCTTCCTCATCGCCGTAGCCATCAGCCCATTCTTCGCCAACACTCGCATCGAGCGACTCGGAGACGAGATCCGCGGCCGCATGGGCGACATCCACGCCTACATGGTCGACAGTATTCAAGGCATGCGCGAGATCACCGCCTTCGGACGTGGGGCCGACCGCACCGATGAGTTGACCCAAAAAGGGTGGGACTACGCCGGACATCTTGTCAGGTTCCAGAAATCGCAGGCGTTCCAAATCGGGTTCATGGAGGCCATGATGGGCCTCGGCGGCTTGGCAGTCTTGGCGATGGGTGTCTGGCTGGTGCTCGAAGGACAGATCGAGCGGACGCACCTCCCCCTCGTCAGCGTGCTCGCACTAGCCTCGTTCAGCCCAATCACCGAACTGGCCCGCACCATGAAGCAGATGATGGAGACCCTCGCCGCATCCCGCCGTATACTCGCCATCCACGACGAACCCGTCCCCGTCCAAGACGGCCCCGGCATTCCCGCCGCCAGCTCCGTCACGAAACCTTTTTACCCCTCCCCCTCCCAGGGGGAGATTAAGAGGGGGTCCCACGTCATTCCCGCAAACGCCCCCGTCATTCCAACCGGCGCCCCCGTCACGAAACCTTTTTACCCCTCCCCCTCCCAGGGGGAGATTAAGAGGGGGTCCCACGCCATCCAGGTCGGCCCAACTCCCTCCGTCGAATTCGAGCAAGTGGAATTCGCCTACTCGCAAGGCGATCCCCAAGCCCTCGCCAACGTCTCCTTGGACATCGGGTCAGGCAACACCGTAGCCATCGTTGGACGTTCCGGTGCCGGCAAAACCACGATCGCATATCTCATGATGCGCTTTTGGGATCCTGACCGCGGCGACATCGCGTTGCAGGGCAACCGACTAAACCAGTTCAGGCTCGACGACCTCCGCAGCCGCATGGCACTAGTCGCTCAAGACACCTACCTCTTCAACAACACCATCCGCGAGAACATTCGTCTCGGTCACCAAAACGCCACCGATCAGGAGGTCGAGGAGGCCGCAAGACAGGCCAACGCGGCCGACTTCATCGATTCCTTCCCCGACGGCTACGACACAGAGGTCGGAGAGCGCGGCATGCAACTTTCGGGCGGTCAGAGGCAAAGGATCGCGATCGCCCGCGCCATCCTCAAGAACGCACCACTCCTCATTCTCGACGAAGCCACATCCCACCTCGACGCCATAAGCGAAACCGCCGTTCGAGATGCCCTCGATCGCTTGATGGAAGGCAGAACAACCGTCGTGATCGCACATCGGCTGTCGACGATACGCAACGCAGACAACATTCTGGTGCTTGACGAGGGCCAAGTCGTCGAGCAAGGAACACACGATCAACTGCTGTCTCGTGGCGGACTGTACACCCAACTGGTTTCGGCGCAGATGGCTTGACACACTCCCGTTGCCCTTCCCCTCTGGATGGACGTTCCGTCCGCTGAAGCGCCGGCTATCGCCGGAATGACGGTGGTTGTGCACACATCCCCTCCACGATGCTCTCCAACATATAAAGAGGGCGCGAGAAGCTAAGCGCAAAGTACTGGCAGCAGAGCATGTGATGCGAGGGTTGGGGCAGGCACAACGCAGGGCAATCAAAGGAGCACTTTATAGCATTGAGCGACTGCACATTCACGGCTTGGCGCTGATCCGATCCGCTACACAGTCCGTCAATCGATCCCAAATTCCGAGCCGTCCCCCATTGTCTAGCATCGATCTATCGCACGCTTCAACCTCTGCACAGCCAGTTCGCATGATGCTCACCACTCGCGTCGGCCTCCCGGTCGCCGCATTGGCGTTAGCCTCGGTTTTGGTCTTCGCCGTTGGCTGCGGGGACGATGACGAACCGACCGCCGTGCCGCCTTCGCCCCAATCGACCGAACCTGCTCCCACGCCGGAACCCACAGAAGCGGTTCTCACGCCTACGGTGCCAGCGCCGACTATCGATATATCTGACGAAACATCCGCAAGCAATGGTGAGATAACCAAAGACGATGTTCTCGCGACGGCGTTCGATCAGTGGGGTTCGACTTGTTTGAACAATGCATATCCGGCGCAGGCGCCGCAATTCGATGAGATCGCCGAAAGCGAATACTCCACGGACCCTAACGGTCTGCAATTCGTCACCATCCAAGAGGGCCACGGCGCCAAACCCCAGCTCACCTGGGAGGTCGATGTCCAATACACCGGATGGCTCGAAGACGGCTGCATATTCGATAGCTCCTACACCCGCTCCGAACCCGCCGTCTTCCCCGTCAACGCCGTCATTCCCGGTTGGCAGATCACCATCACTCAGATGAAGGTCGGCGAACGCCGCCGCGTCGTCATTCCCCCCGATCTCGCCTACGGCACCGCCGGATCGCCCCCGGTAATCCCGGCCAACGCAACCTTAACCTTCGACGTCATCTTGATCAACGGGACCGATCCCGAAGCCGCATTCTTCGCCGCTACCCAAGTCGCCGACGACCTGCTGGTCCAAGCGACGGCCGAAGCTAAAAATTACGACGCCGACTCGGCGGGGTTCGATCCCGTCCTCGTCGACTATGTAACCGACGTCAAGGGCTTCTTGGGAGCTCTCCCGGCGGGAGAAGTCACCTGCATGACCGCCTACGCGGGCGGCACTGAGCAACTCGAGCAGTTCTTCACCATCGGCTCTCAACCGCCGCTCACTCTGCTGAATCAATTCGACGAGTGTTTGAGCGAAACAACCAAGCGCAATATCGCCGCCGGCAGGATCAATATCATCGGCGCAAATCTCTCTTCCGACACCTTGTCATGCATCGGCGAGACGCTGGAAGACCCGACGCTCAAGCCGCTATTCGGTATTTTCGACGCTACCAACGTGTCCGAACAGTGGATCACTGCTCACTTCTGCCTCGACACGGCTGAACGGGAAGAGTTTGAGGCGGCCTTGTTCACCAACCAACCGAACCGAACCCCGATCGGCTCTGGCAAAACCTTCATCGATGTGCAGGAGTGCATGGTTGACGAACTCGGTGCCGTGAGCTACTTCGCGCCGGTTGTGCAGCCTGAAACTGCCGACCGCGCGGCAATGGAGACGTTCTTCACCAATTTCACGCCCTTCATGATCGCCGACATCAAGTGCCGTCAAGGCGACATCGGTCACCAGATGGAGGATGCCTCGACGATGACGGGAGGTGCCGCTCGTTGTGTGGTCGACGCGTTGGGACCGATCAAATTCGGGGAAGTGTTCCTAGACCGGATTTGGGTTCCGACCAACGAGGAGCACTTTGAGGTCGCATCAACCTTCAACGATTGCGGTACCTCCACCGACTTCCTCAACCTGCCGACGAGCCTTGGCAATGTCGAAAACGCTCAACTGTCGTGCCTGCTCGACGAGCTTGACAACGCCGCCGAGCCTTCCCAGACATCCGTTCGGGCGTTCACTCAGATCGGTTCCCGCAACAACGCAAAAGCTGGCGATTTAGTTTCGCTGCTCTTCGGGTCACAAACGTGTGATATCGAGGTTTCAGGGATCCCTGACGGCTCCGAGATTAACGATGCGTCCGCGATGTGCATTCTCGACAAGGTTGACCAGTCGCTCTACGCATCTGGATTGGCTGCCGTCAATCCAGCGTTTGACGAAGCGGTCGCGAACTCTGCGGAGTGCCTTGGCGGGCAGTAGCGGGTAACCAACTCGACGTCGAAGTTGCTAAACTGTAGCGATGCCAAACGACGTCCTCAATGTCGGTGACATCGCGATTACATCGCTGAGCGATGGTCGAGTAATTTTCGACCCTCGTATTACGTTTCCAGAGACGCCGCTTGAGCATTGGGAACAGTATTACGACATATTCCCGGAGTATTTCTCCAAGCCATATTTCTTGCTGAATCTCGGCGTATTTTTGATGCGTTCGGCAGGCAAGACGCTGGTGGCAGATACGGGGTTTGGGCCGCATGGCCAGATGCTGGGCGCCGACACGCCGGCGGACTTGATGAACGATTTCGAGCGCAAGGGCATCGGGACGGATGAGGTCGACACGGTTTTCTTGACCCATCTACATGGGGACCATGTTGGCTGGAACACGCGACCTGAAGATCTCTCAAAGCCGACGTTCGAGAACGCACGTTACACGGTTCACCGAGCGGACTGGGAGCACTTTACGCAAGAAGAGGTTCTTGCGGATTTTCGTGGCGATGCCGTGAAGCGTAGCGCGATCCCGCTGGACGAGGCCGGCGTTTTGGATCTGATGGAGGGAGAAACCGAGCTCGCTCCAGGCATCACCGCCATCCATACTCCTGGGCACACACCGGGTCACATGAGTCTTCTCATCTCATCGGGCCGCGAGCGCGCCCTGCTCATCGGCGACGTTTTGGGCTCGCCGATGCATGCCTCCGACACTGAATTGACCTACTGGCCGGACACGGATAAGGCGCAAGGCATTGCAACTCGTCACCATCTCTTGGATATGGCAGAACAGGAGAACATGATCGTGTTGGGCAGCCATCTCAGCCCACCCGGCTGGGGGACAATGGTTCGATGGCAAGGCAGGCGTTACTGGAAAGGAATGTGACTCTTGAATACGGAGATTCTCAACGTCGGCTCGATACGCGTGACCTCGCTTAGCGACGGCAACGTCGTTTTCGATCCCAGGATGATGTTCCCTGAGACACCGTTGGAGCATTGGTCGCACTACTACGACATCTTTCCTGAGTGTTTTTCGGGTAAGCACTTCCTAATGAATCTTGGCGTGTTCGTGATGTCGTCAGATGGGAAGAATGTGATTGCGGACACGGGATTTGGTCCGCATGGGAAGATGTTGGGTTCGGATACTTCAGCAGAGTTGATGGACGACTTTGTGCGTAAGGGTGTGAAGACTGACGAGATCGATACGGTGTTCATGTCGCATCTACACGCCGATCACGTCGGTTGGAACATCGATCCGTCAACGAGTGATGTTCCGACGTTCCCGAACGCTCGGTACGCAGTTCATCGAGCGGATTGGGATCACTTCACGGTTCCGGATGATGACAGCGAATTTGGTATGGAGCCGATCGAGCGGAGCGTGATTCCATTGGAGGAGATCGGGGTTTTGGATCTCATGGATGGCGAGACGGAGCTTGCGCTGGGTGTGACGGCGATACCAACGCCGGGGCATACGCCTGGTCACATGGCTTTAATGTTGTCTTCGGGTAAGGATCGGGCACTGTTTGTGGGTGACATTTTGATCAACCCGATGCACGCGACGGATACTGATTTGCCGTTTGCTCTCGATACTGATCCGGCGGAGGCGATGAAGGTTAGGCATGAGGTCCTCGACAAAGCGGAGAGTGAAGGAATCACGGTATTGGGTAGCCATCTGAGTCCGCCTGGTTGGGGGACGATGGTGAGGTGGGAAGGTCGGCGGTACTGGCGGGGGTTTGGCAGCTGAGAGGTTTGGGATGCGGGTGTGTTAAGCTAAATGACTATAGTCATGACTATGGTCATGATCAATGCATAAGAGGTGGTTCCATGCAGAATTACATGGCTTCCGAATTCAAAGCCAAGTGTCTCAAGATCATCGACGAAATCGCGGAGACGGGCCAAGGCGTGGTGGTAACAAAGCGAGGAATTCCGCTGGTGAAGGTTACACCGATCAAAGATCGGCCGAAATCGATGTACGGCGTTGACAAAGGAAAGATCAAGATATTGGGCGACATCATCTCGCCGATCGATGTTGAGTGGGACGCGATGAAAGATTCTGATCCAATGGACGAGTATTACGGGTACGACGGTAAAGGAGATCGAAAATGACGACTTATAAAGCGTCGGAGTTCAAGGCTAAGTGCTTGAAGATCATGGATGAGGTGGCAGAGACTGGCGAGCGGGTGGTTATCACTAAGCGCGGCGTCCCGGTCGCGGAGTTGATCCCGGCTCGTGAGCGACGGAAATCTATGTTTGGTGCCATGCGCGGAATGATCACGTATAAGGGCGACATCATTTCTCCAATAGACGTTGAGTGGAACGCGATGAATTGACCGTTGTTCTCGATACCAACGCGTTGATTTGGCTACGCAGCGCGCATCCGCGACTAGGAATGCGGGCCAGAGAGATTCTGGATGAGGCAACTCGAAACGGGATGTTGTACGTTTCAGCGTTTACATTCTGGGAAGTCGCGATGCTGGTGTCTAAAGGCAAATTGGATTTTGTCAGTTCAGCGAACGCGTGGCGAGAACGAGTTATTGCCGACGGGATTCAAGAGCTGCCTTTGACAGGCGAAATAGCGGTAGCATCGGTCGAGTTGTTTGGCGATATGCCGAACGACCCGGCTGATCGGATAATTGTGGCAACGGCGATGACGTTCGGTGCTACATTGGTTACCGCGGATGGGAAACTGTTGCGTTGGGACGGGCCGTTAGATCGACATGACGCAAGGATTTGATGCGCAGGAGACCGTTTTCAGTGGTCTAGTCGAAGAAGTCCTTATCTTCGTCCGCTAGGTATTTTTTCGCGGCTGGGACGTTGAATTCGACGCCTAGGCCGGGAGTGTCCCAGACTTTGATGTGGCTGTCTTCGACGATGGGGTCGGGCAGGCCATCCATGATGTCGTACCACCATTCGGGTTTGCCGGCGGGGTACTCGAACGCGATGTAGTTGCGCGGAAGTGTTGCTGCCAAGTGGACGTGGGCGGCGATACCGATGATGCCGTCGGCGACGCCGTGGGGCGCCATCATGATGCCGTGCATGTCGGCGAACTCGGCGATCCACTTGAGCTCGGCGATCCCTCCGACGTCGAGGGGATCGGGACCGATTACTCGAACGGCTTTGGATTCGATGAGGTCTTTGAAGTTTTGGCGGAGGTATATCTGCTCGCCCGTGTGGATCGGTGTGGAGGTCTGCATCTGCACCTCGCGGAATAGCTCGGGCAGCACGTAGGGTGTGTAGTCGCCGGTGATAGTGTCTTCGAGCCACATGATGTTGAGCGGTTCGAGGGCTTTGGCGAGTCGGAGGGTGTCGTGGACGGTCATTCCAGGGCCGCAGTCGAGGGCTAGTCCGACCTCGTCGCCGAGCACGTCTTTCATGGCTTCGACGCAGGCGATGGTGTGTTTCAGGCCTTGCTCGGTGAGCGGTCCGCCGACTGGTGGACGTACGCCACCACGTGGCGGGCCGTCGTATTTGGGGAGTTCGCCGTAGAAATAGTTTGGGACTTCGGCGGCCATTTGGGAGTGGAACGAGATGCCCTGCTTGATGATGGAGAAGCCCTCTTTAAACTCCTTCATCTCGGCCATGTTCTCGGCGAAGTGCTCGGGATCGTTGCCCTTCAACGGCACACGAATGCCGCCGTTGTAAACCCGCACCTTGTCACGCACCTTGCCGCCGAGGAGTTTGTAGACGGGCACTCCAGCAGCTTTTCCGGCAATGTCCCACAATGCAACTTCGATCGCACTGACCGCAGCGCCCCACGGCTTGAAGCTACCTAACCTGCGGATACGGCTTATGACACGCTCGACGTCGGTAGGGTCTTGGCCCAGGATCGCATCTCGGTAGTAGAGAACGAACGGCTTTAAGTAGGGTTTGGTCCATTCAGCTTGGCCTAGGCCTTCGATGCCGGCGTCGGTGGTGATACGGACGATGGGGTTATCGCCGATGATGGCGCACTTTAGATCGGTGATTTTCAACGGGAGACTCCTTGCATTCCTGAGGGAATGATACGGGAATCCCAGCGAGAGCGGACAAGTTTGGCGGATCCGTTCGGCGTGCGTTGAGGATCAGTCGATCGGTTGGTGGAAGTAGAAGCAGAGGCCGTCGGGAGCTACTACGAAGAAGACTTGGAGTTTTTGGCCGTCGCGCTCGTCGATGCGCCAGTTGCCGGTTTCCACGCCGTTGGCTTCGATCTCGTCTTTGGCACGTTGGGCGTCGGTCACTCGGATGGCGGCTCCGTCTTGGGTTGGGTCGCCGCCGTTGACGGCGAAGCCGATGCGGGTACCATCTCGCTCCATGATGACGGTTGGTACGGGGTTTTCGTGTCGTTCAACTTCGGTGAGACCGAAGGCATCGGCGTAGTATTTGGCGGCGGTGTCGATGTCCTCGACGGGGAGGGCGAGGGCATCATCGGCGAACGGAAATGCGGCTTCGAAGAGTCTCATGGGGTTAGGTCCGTCGGGGTGCAAAATCGGGCGCGACGCTACGAATTGTAGCTTTGTTGGCGAACGGAGAGAAGTGGCGACCCCGAGCAGATTTGAACTGCCGATCTCCTCCTTGACAGGGAGGCGTGTTAGACCACTACACCACGGGGCCGAGAAATCGGACAGCGGTAAGGCCAAAAAGGCATGACCGCCAGTCCCTTTAGATTAACTCATATGCGTTTTAGCGTCAATCGAGTTGGCAGGCGCGAAATGACTGGTTCAGTACTTTTTGAACAACTCGCCCCAAGGCGTCTTCAGCGCATCTGCGACGCGCTTGCGCCCAATGAAGCGAAGCCAGAATTCGTTGTGGTAGAGGTTGGAGGCGACGAACGCCCAGGGGGTGATGGGCGACCTCAGCAGCATGCCTTCCAACGGCTTTAGCGGGCCCCAGTAGATCATTTTCTGGCCGCGAGAGGCGAAGGTGTTCTCGTTCGGTGAGAAGTCCCATTTGACGTTTGCGATGTCGTCGCCTTTGATTTCGATGTCGTTCGGGTCGCCGATGCCGAGACCCATTTCGTGGGCGATGCGGATTTTCGGTATCGACATGGGGTCGAAGCCCATCAGTTTTGCAGCGACGGCGTCGATGGCCACTTGGTCGGCGGAGGCGAGGATGATGTTTTTGTTGTGGATCCGCATGGCACGGGGGCCTGGTCCATCACCCGCAAATGTGCCGTCCATGACAGCGAAGAGGCCGCTGTGGATTTCGCGTTGGATTTGGAGGAGGTCGACGAGAGTTTCGTGGATCTGGGCGTGTGTCCAGTGGCGGTATCGATGCAGCAGACCGCCAAATGCGTTCTTCATGGCGCCGGTCATCTGAGTGAAGACGTGGGTTTTCACGGTGGGCAACTGGACGATGTTGGTGCCGAGCATCATCTCAGGGATGTAGATGCCGTCTCTGTAGATGTCGTTGAGCACGAGCATCTCGGCCTTCGGCATGTACCGCACCCACTCCATCTCTGGCTTGTCTAGGATGACGTGTGGAATGTCGAGGCGGTCTTCTACTGTGGCGTGCTTATTCTTGATGCGGCCTTCGATCGGGTCTACAACCACTGTGCCGTTGTGGGCCGCGGTAAGGTCGTCGAAGCCGTCGGCACGAAGCTTGTTTGCCACGCCTTCGATCTGCCATGGCGCGGTGGAACACGCCGGGTAGTAGTGCTGCCAAGAGATGTTTACTTTGAGCAGCGTTGGGATTTCGAGTGTCAGCGAGTCTTGGTAGCCGGCAAGGTCCATAAGGTCGGAGTAGTCGGACAACACCGTCTCTGGTTTGGTGTAGAGGACAGCGACCGTGCCGAGTTGCGGTTCGACGTGCGGGATGTCTGGCGCGGTTACCAGACGTTCCTCGGATGTTGTGCTGATAGGGGCTCTCATTGATTTGCCCTCACCCTGACCCTCTTCCGCCCAGCGGGAGAGGGGACGTTGGTGTCACTTTCTCGCGGAATGGAGTGGGTAAAGTGACATTGCTATGCCGCCTCGTAGTGGTGCTCGCCAGCGAGGACGTAGCCGTAGGCGGAGAGTGCCGCAATTGCGCCTTGCGAGGCTGCGGTTACTGTCTGCTTGAGTGATGTCCCGTCGGTAAGGTCGCCCGCGGCATAGATGCCGGGAACGCTAGTTCGTTGGCCGCGGTCTACGTGGACTTCTTGAGTCTCGGGGTTGAGGTCTAGGCCGAGCATGTTCGGGACCTCGAGTCTGGGGTCTGCGCCGGCTTCGATGAAGATGCCGTCGAGGCTGATGACGTCTTTGCCATGGTCGTCTTCGCGAGACTTATTCATCGGCTCGGTCTGTTCCGCGTGAATCTCGTTCTTCTCGTTGTCGTTCATCGGACGGGAGATGCGGATGCCGGTTAGTCCTGCGAGGTCGGTTCCGATGAGTTCGGTGACGTTGGTGTTTAGGAGAACGCGGACGTTGGGGATCTGAGAGAGGACTTTAAGTTGTATCGGCTCTGGTCGCCAGAGTTCTTCTCCGCGGTAGATTAGGTAGACGTGTTTGGCGTAGCGGGAGAGGAGGATTGCGCCTTCAGTGGCAGCGTTTCCCCCGCCGACTACTGCTGCGGCCTCCTTGTTTCGGTAGAGAGGCGCGTCGCACGTCGAGCAGTAGGAGACGCCTTTGCCGGTCCACTCGGCTTCCATGGGCAGTCCGAGGGTGCGCCGTTCCCGTCCGACGCAGAGGATTACGGAACCGGCGTCGACGATATCGCCGCCTTCGAGCGTGCAGACGAAACGGCCATCATGCTGCTCAACCGCTTCAAGGTTGCGCGAGATTGTGGGGACCTCTAGCTTGTCGACCTGCTCCTTGAATTTCAGCATCAGGTCGAAGCCGTCGATGTCGGGCGTGCCGGGGTAGTTCTCGATCAATCCACCGATTGCCGTTTCGCCGCCGAACGACTCGGAGGCGATGACGGTGCTAAGTTGGTATCTTGCGGCGTAGAGTGCGGCGGCGAAGGCGGCGGCACCTTGACCTGCGACAAGAACATCTGCGTTGTGAGTTTGGAGCATTTCGACGATCCCGACCAGAAAAATACAGTGCCAATTCAGACGATGGCTTCTCTCTTATAAAGTCTATTTCATAGGGCAATTCGAGCCTTCGAAGAGTAACCAATCCAAGGCGGACCGCGCAATTTGCGTCGGTTGAGATGTGAGCAATGTCTAACGATACAGATTTGACGATTGTCGAAGGCGGCGGGGTCGCCACAGCACAAGGATTCCAAGCCGGCGGTGTATTCGCCGGCATCAAGACGCCTGGCGAGGACAAGTACGACCTAGGTCTGCTCTACTCGGATCGAGATTGCACCGTCGCCGGCACATTTACTCAGAACAGCGTCGTTTCGCCGTCTGTCACGGTCTCCAAAGACGTGGTTGCTCGAGGTTCCGCCCGCGCGGTCATCGCTAACAGTGGTTGCGCCAATTGCTCCGTCGGCGAACAAGGCCTGTTGGACGCTCGGGACGTGGCCACAATCGCGGCCGGTCAACTTGGCGTCAATGCCGACGAAGTGCTTGTCGCTTCGACCGGTGTCATCGGAGTCGAACTCCCGATGAACATCATCCGGGACTATGTACCGCAGATCGATGTTCGCTATGGCGACGAAGCGGGTTCGGAGTTCGCCAAGGCGATAATGACCACCGACACACACGCCAAGCAAATCGCGGTTCAGTATGCGGCTAGCGATGGATCGACGGTCACCGTCGGCGGTTGTGCCAAAGGCGCGGGGATGATTCATCCCAACATGGCGACGATGCTGTGTTTCATCTCGACGGACGCCGATGTCGATCAAGCCTTCCTTCAGTCGACGCTCTCCGAGGCTGTAACGCTGAGTTTCAACCAGATAGATATCGACGGTGATCAGAGTACGAACGACACGGTGGCGATACTCGCCAACGGCGCGTCTGGCAGCCCGCGCGTTTCTGGTGGCGATGCGGATTCGTCCAAGTTCGCAAGCGCCGTCAAGCTAGTGAACCGCCACCTCGCGATCGAATTGGCACGCGATGGAGAAGGTGCCCGGCACTTGATTACCGCCGTGGTCGAAGGCGCAGAATCCGACGTTGATGCCCGTAAAGCTGCGCGATCCGTCGCCGCTTCACTGCTCGTCCGAACCGCGGTCTACGGTCGCGACCCCAACTGGGGCCGAATCATGATGGCCGTCGGCAAGACCGGCATCCCGCTCGTCGAATCGAAGATTGAAATCTATGTCAACGGTATCCAGATCGTGGCCGAGGGCAAGGCCATCGCCTACAACCCCCAGAGCGTGATTGCGGCCCTCGACCAACATGAGGTCGAGCTACGCACAAACCTGAACTGCGGCGACGGCTTTGGCGAAGCGTGGGGCTGCGATCTCACCGAGGAGTACGTAGTCTTCAACTCGGCGTACACCACGTAATGCCTGACCAAGATTGCATCGTAGTCAAGATCGGCGGCTCGACGCTCGGCGAAGGGGACTCGACGATCGATGATGTCGTCGAGTTGTGGAAGCGGGGGATGCGGCCCGTCGTCGTGCATGGCGGCGGTAAGACCATCTCCGAGTGGGTCTCGAAGCAGGGCGTCCGTTCGCAATTCGTGCGCGGGTTGCGGGTCACAGATGCCGCAACGCTTGAGGTGGCAGTAGCCGTCCTCACTGGTCTTGTCAACTCCAATCTCGTGGCCGAGATTGTCCGGGCCGGAGCGCCAGCAGTCAGCGTGTCCGGTGTCTCGGACGGTATGTTCAGCGCCGTTGCCCAAGATCCTGAACTGGGTTATGTGGGCAGGATTGAGACGACCAACCCGGGCCCGGTGCAAGTGATTGTCGATTCCGGACGAATTCCAGTAGTCGGTCCTGCCGCTCTCAACCTCGAAGCGACCTCGCTGACGGACCAGATACTGAACATCAACGCCGACACCGCGGCTGGCCACTTGGCGCGTGCTCTAAGAGCCAAATCGATGGTTTTTCAGACGGACGTTGAAGGTGTCTTAGATATGCGCGGTCGGATCATTCCGCAGATGACCAAGCGTCAAGCAGTGGAATTGATCAACAGTGGCGTTGCGGGCGGCGGGATGATACCCAAGTTGGAGGCCTGCATCGAATCGTTAGGCGGGACGAAATCGGCGCACATCATCGACGGGCGCGTACGCGGGGCACTGGTCAAGTGTGCAGAGGGAAAACCGATCGGGACGCGGATAGTTTAACGCGCTGACGCTTGTCGCAACGGATTGTGCCAACAGAGCCCGGGGAAACGACCGAAGTCTGAATCAGCGGAATGTAGCTCTGCTTCGTGCTCGATCGCGATCGCGGCGATGTGCGCGTCGGTGACTAAGTTACCGCCGGTTCCAGTGTGATTGATGTTTCGAGCGAAGAGTTCGAAATGTGTACCGCCGGGATCAATCGTAGAGATATGCGGGCGTTCGAGCCATTCCTTGACGTGGTTGAGCGCCCGAGCAGGAGTCAGCGGACGTGGGATTGCACTGGAATTGGTCGAAATCCTGACGAAACCTGCAACAACCATCCATGGCAGGCCGACGGGTTCAGAGCCGTTCAGTAGATATTCCCACCATCTTCGGGCGATTTGGTGGCCCGGTGCCGATTCGTTGTATGCGTAGATTAATAGATTGATGTCTGGGATTATCAAAGATTGCTTCTATTTTCTTTTTCAATGAAAGCGTCGATTTCCAATTGGTCATAGAGCTGATTAATCTTAGTCGGATCGACGCCTGGGGCGAACCCCCCTTCAAAAGGCTGGACGCGGTATGGTTTGTGGTCTTTTTCGCTTGCGCCCGCGGGTGGCATTTGCCGGCGTACGACTTCGTTGACGACTTGTCCGATCGGCTTGTTTTGGCGTCGACATTCTTCGTTGAGGAAATCAGCGACGTCTTCGTCGAATTCAACTGTGGTTTTAGTAGTCATGACTGGTGCAACCTGTGTTTCAGAGCCAAGCATTTACAACGCTATCACCACTCCGCTCCGTCTTCTGGCACGTATCCGACGAGAGCGTTAGTGTGTTCGAGATCGCGGAAACGCGTACGGTTGTCGGAGACGCCGTAGACGATCCCGTAGCGAACATCTGCTGGCGCTTCGACGCATCGCCAGACGATCTGCGCCGCGTCTCGGTGGCTCAGATAGACAGCGGCGTTACGCGGTGAATCCGGTTCGTTTTCCGCGGTCACTCGCCCTAATCTGATGCAGATAACCGACATCGTATGCGATTCGGAGTAATAACGGCCCATCGCCTCCCCTGCGAGCTTGGCGACTCCGTACATGTTGCCTGGCCTTGGCGGTGATGAGTGATAGACGCGCGGTTTCGGTTCGGGGATATCGTCGTAGCGTGCCTCAACCATGGATACGAATGGCTCGTCGACCTCGTATCGCATCTGCGTAGCGCCGGAACTGCCGAAGACGAAGCGTTTGACACCTGCATTTTTTGCCGCTTCGTAGACGTTGAAGGTGCCCTCGATGTTGACGGAGAGTTGGGACGCGTCGGATGGGCCCAAGTACGCGGCCATGTGGACCACGCAATCTACGCCTTCAAAAGCTGGACGAATAGCGTCTGGCTCGGTGATGCTCGCACGCGTCGTTGGGTAGCCGGGAACGTCTTGACGATTGAGTGCGGACACCGCATACCCGCGCTGCGACAACTCGCGACCGGCAACGCCTCCGATGAGGCCGCTCATGCCCGTGACTAATACCTTGGATATCGGAATCGTGTTCTCGTTGCTCATGCGCCCATGATACGGCGTTGCTGCGGGTTTTACCATTGCCGAGATTCCGACAGGTTTATACTTTCAACTTAAGCAAACTCAGCGATTGAATCGTTCATGATGTCGGAAAAAAATATCACTCGACTGGAGGTTCGTTGATGCCGGAAGCTTCACCCGCATCAACGCAAGAGTTGGAGCGCGCGGCCTTAGATTCGCTGGCCGCGGCGAAGTCCGAAACTGAGATCGAAGAATGGCGTGTTGAGTATCTCGGACGTCGTGGCGTCCTTTCAACGCGACTCCGTTCCGTCGGCACCCTACCACCCGAAACTCGACGCGAGGCCGGCGCCGACCTCAATCGACTAAAAACCCGCCTCACTAACGCTTTCGATGAGGCTGCCCAACTCGTTTCGCAGTCGACACGCGATCCGGCTCCTGCTGACGCTATCGACATTACCTTGCCAGGAAGACGATCCAACCTCGGCGGCCTTCATCCTTCCGAGATGATGATGCGCGAGATCCTTGAAGTCTTCAACGACATGGGTTTCCAGACCGTCGAAGGGCCGATTGTAGAGCTCGAAAAATACAACTTCGACATGCTCAACGTGCCGCCTGATCATCCTGCCCGCGACCTACAAGACACATTGTGGATCGACCGCAACTCCGACGACCGCGTCCTTCTGCGAACACAGACTTCCCCCATGCAGATCCGAACCATGGAGAAGCAGGAACCGCCGGTTCGCATCGTCTCGCCCGGCCTATGCTTCCGGCATGAAGCCACCGACGCCACGCATGAGTGGCAGTTCCATCAGATCGAAGGCTTGGCGGTGGACGAGCGCGTGACGATGTCCGACCTGAAGGGCACCCTCTACGAATTCGCCCGCCGCATCTTTGGAACCCAGCGCAAGATCCGATTCCGCTGCGATTACTTCCCTTTCGTGGAACCTGGAGTTGACGTCTCCGTGGATTGGGACGGCCGATGGGTCGAGATCATGGGTGCAGGCATGGTGCATCCGAAAGTGCTTGAAGGTGTCGGATACGACCCCGAGAAATACACCGGGTTCGCTTTCGGCATGGGTCCTGAACGCATCGCCATGCTTCGCTACAACATCGAAGACATACGACACTTCTTCTCGAACGATCTGCGCTTCCTCAGCCAGTTCTAAACCGATCCGATAGCACCTCCTGATGAAAGTACCCCTCTCATGGCTCCGCGGTTATGTCGATATCAACATCGACATTGACGAACTCGCCCATCGCCTCACGATGGCCGGCAATGAAGTCGATTCGATAGAGCGTTTCCGTCACATCGACAACGTTGTCGTTGGCGAAGTCCTAAACGTGGCGCCACACCCCAACGCGGATCGCCTCAGATTAGTTCACGTCGACGACGGTGAGGGTGTCCACGAAGTGGTCTGCGGTGCTCCGAACGTCGCCAAGGGCCAAAAGATCGCTTACGCTTCAATCGGCGCCGAGTTATTTGATGCATACAGTGATGAACCCGGCAAGACGCGTCGCCTGCGACGATCGAAGATCCGGGGTGTCGAATCATCCGGCATGGTCTGTTCCGAGAAGGAACTCGGTATCGGCGAAAACCACGACGGCATACTCGTGCTTCCCGAAAACTCAGTTATCGGCACGCCCATCGGCGATTTGATCGGAGACGCGGTTCTAGACATCGAGTTGACACCTAATCGACCCGACTGCCTCGGAGTGGTCGGCGTCGCCCGAGACGTCGCTGCGCTTACCGGTGAGACGCTTCAGATGCCGTCTCTCAACTATCCGACTACGGGATCCCACGTCGACACGCTTGCCAAGGTAACCGTCGTCGACGGCGATCTGTCTCCTCGGTACGTTGGCGCTTTAGTTCGGAGGGTCAACATCGGGCCATCTCCTGCGTGGCTTCAAGAGCGTCTCCAAGCCATTGGCCAACGTCCAGTTAACAACATTGTCGACGCCACGAACTTCGTGATGTTCGAACTAGGGCAACCACTGCACGCCTTCGACTACGACAAAGTAACCGATCACCATGTAATTGTCCGGCGCGCCGCCGAAGGCGAAGTTCTTACCACTCTCGACGGTGTCAACCGCAAACTCGACAACGAAACATTACTCATTGCCGATCCGGATGGTGGCATAGGTCTGGCAGGCATCATGGGCGGCGAGAACTCTGAGATCACCGAATCAACCGTCAACATCTTCCTCGAATCCGCCAACTTCAATCCGCAGAACAATCGGAGGACGGCCGGTCTCCTGGGCATGCGCAGCGAGGCGACTTTGCGTTTCGAAAAGGGACTACGCGCGGGCCTCGCCGAAATCGGTATCAAACGATGCCTCCGCATCATCCAAGAAGTCGCAGGAGGAGAGATCGCCCCCGGGCTGATCGACGAGTGGCCGGGCAAGGGATCTGAGCAGGAACACGTCGACTTGACGCGCAACCACATCGCCCGCGTCATGGGAGTCGAATACCCGGTCCAACAGATCGAAGCTACGCTCAAGTCGCTAGGTTTTGAGATTGAACCGTTGCCCGACGATGGGCCGGATGGGTGGCGCGTTGCAATCCCGTACTGGCGTTCCGACATCGCCATACCAGAAGACCTCGTCGAAGAGCTGGCGCGCATCATCGGATACGATGATCTGCCTGCCACGCGTGTTGCCGGGCGCGTCCCACGTTGGGAACCCGGTGCGACACACGTCTTCCGCCGCCGTGTGGTCGACGCGTTGTCCGCCTACGGTATGCGCCAGACATTCACCTACGCAGCGATCTCCGACGAACTCGAAGACAAAGCACCTCCGCCACCGCGGCGACCATCAAAAGACGGTGTTGCCAAAGGTGTCAAATTAGAGAACCCCGTTTCTAGCCAGCACGCGACGCTGCGCCGGTCACTGCGTGCGCCGACATTGGATTCCGCTGCCCGCAACACTCGGACTTGGCGCGGGCCTGTGGCACTGTTCGAAACCGGATTAGTTTTCGAGACGGACTCAAACTCTAACGCCCCCCTTCCCCTGCAAACCGAGCAATTGACGGGTGTCCTTACCGGACCACGAGGAGATTCTCTCTGGGACCGCGGTGCCCACGATTTCGACTTCTACGATGCCAAAGGTGCAATAGAACAGGTCCTGCAATCGCTCGGTGTCGATGCCAAATTCATCCCCCTGGAAGACACGACCTACGCCCAAGGCAAGGCCGCGGAAGTGGTCACCGCCGACCGCAAAGGTACCCCTATCGGCACCGTCGGCATCGTAGACACGGCGATTTGGGAACGGTTCGAAGCGGAAAGCGCGGGAGCGGTCATGTTCGAACTCGACATGGAAGCGCTCCGCGTAATCGTCGCCGACAAAACCCGCGCTGACAACTACACTCCCTATCCGCGATACCCCGGCTCTCAACGCGACTTGGCTTTGGTTGCCGACAGCAGTGTCCGCGTCGGCGATGCCGTGCAGATCTGCCAGCAAAACCGACTCGTCAAGTCCGCGTCGGTCTTCGATGTTTACGAAGGCGGCGGCGTGGATGAAGGTCAGAAATCGATCGGCATCCGCGTCATCTACCAATCCGACACGCGAACTCTAACCTCCGAACAAATAGCTCGAGCCGAAGAACAAATCGTCCGACGACTCGAACACGAACTTGGGGTTACGCTCCGAAGCTAAACTCGGCATCTCACCCGCTTGACGGGAAAGGATCGGGGTTACGCCCCGCACTCAATGACCACACAAACTCATCAATCGCCCACTCTTGAACGGCCCCATCGCCACCACTACGATGCCGAGATGCTCAGCGTCGAAGATGCACGCGACCGCATACTTTCATACTTCCAGTCCTTGCCATCTGTAGATGTACCGCTCCTCGAGGCGCTCGGACTCACACTTGACGAAAACCTCGTTGCCGATTTCGACATTCCTCCTTTGGCGAACTCCGCGATGGACGGTTACGCCATTCGCACCGAAGATGTGTCGTCGGCATCGAAGTACAACGCCGTAGTTTTGCCTGTCAAAGGCTACGTTGCCGCAGGTGATGTTCCTACTCAACCAGTAGCTCATGGGACTGCCGTACGGATTATGACCGGAGCACCGGTTCCTGAAGGCGCCGACGCGGTCGTACCGTTCGAAGACACGGACGAAGATGACAGACGCAAAGACGGGGGAGAGATATCTGAGATCGGCATTCAAACCGGCGCAGAACCCGGCGAGAATATCCGACTAGCTGGTGAAGACGTCCAAAGCGGCGCAACCGTGGTCGCCAAAGGCACCGAGATTACGCCGGGCGTTATCGGTGTAGCAGCGTCGCTGGGCAGAATATCCGTCAAAGCAATTCGTCGGCCGATCATCGCGATCGTCTCGACTGGCGACGAGTTGGTCGATCCGGGCGAAGAACGCGGCCCGGGCAAGATCTACAATTCCAACGCCTTCAGCATCGCCGCGATGTCGGAGAAATATGGAGCCGTCGCGGAAATCATCGGCATCGCTCGCGACAGTATCGAATCGCTCGAAGGTCTGCTCGAAGAAGCCGTCAAGTACGACATGGTGGTGACTTCGGCTGGAGTATCAAAAGGTGATTATGACGTCGTCAAAGACGTCCTTGCGAAGGGCGGAGAGATCGCCCTATGGTCAGTGCGGATGCGACCCGCCAAACCTCTGGCGTTCGGCGCATTGAACGCTCCTGATGGTCGCAAAGTCCCCCATCTCGGACTGCCTGGCAATCCAGTAAGCGCGATGGTCGCGTTCGAACAGTTTGGTCGTCCTGCCATTCGTGTCATGCTCGGCAAAAAACCTCTGCCCAAGCCATCAATCATTGCAACTCTCGACGACCCCGTCCATAACCACGACGGCAGGCGCGTATACGCTCGTGTCGAAGTCTATCGCGACGACGACGGCAACTTCCGCGCCCGATCAACCGGGAACCAAAGTTCTGGGGCCCTGCACTCGATGGCATACGCCCGCGGTTTGGCGATCTGTCCGCATGATGTCGCAACAGTGGCCGCAGGATCGGAAATCAAAGTCGAGATGCTGGAGTGGCCGGATGACGATCTATTGAGCGAGCCGATCGACGATTGAACTTGAAAATAGCAACCATCATCCTCCCAGCAACGTATATTAGTAAATCGCCGTAGACGAATCAGGATGGGTCGAATGACATCTGGTGCCGAAACCAACCAAGAAACCGCGGTCAGCAATTCCTTTGCCGACGTTCTTTACGCGGTCAACGAACAATCCCATGAGGATGCCGGCGAATCCTACCTCTTCAGGGTATGGCAACGATTGTGCTGGTCCGGGGAGTGCCGACTGTGTAGGCGATACCCCGAAGGCAAGCCGGTCGTGCCTGGCACCACCACAGAGGCGAGCATCTACAACGCTTCTCGCACCTGCCCGGGAAAAGTGCAGTTCATTACTCCCACGATGTCTGTGTTAGAGGCAGTTTTCCGCATCCTGATTGTTAACGGCAACGAGCCGATGAAATTTAGCGCAGTCGTCGACAAACTCAAGGAGCACTGGGGCACAGAGTACCCTCAACGAGTCGAATCGCTCGAGCTTTTGCAACGCATCCTCGACAATACCAACGAGTATCACATCGGCCGCGCTTAGAACATCGAGAAACATCGCCGTCGAACGCCGATGATGCACTCGTGACCTCTTCGCGCGTAACATTGCGAGAATGCTTGAAGTCGCGGGACGCACCGATTTCTGGAACATCGGATACCCTCTCCTCGGCGCGATCGTCTACCTCATCGCGCCGATATCTATCGCATTCATCGCCTATGGCCTGTACCGCCGGATCCAATTCTGGCGCGTCGGGGCTAAGTACGACGAACTCGGTTCCCACGGCGAGCGCGTTCGGGAATTTCTCCGCACCGGCGCGTTCGGTTTGGGCGGACACGGAAAGTTCCACCCGCGGCGAGAACGCTACGCCAGCGTCATGCACTTCGCTATCTTTTGGGGATTTGCCGTGCTACTGCTGGCGACAACCATCGCCGCGATCGAGTTCAATTTCGAGGAATACCTAGGCGTCAAATTCCCCACCGCATATTTCCGACTTCAGACCAGCTTTGTCTGGGACGTCTTCGGAGGTGTGCTCGCGCTCATCGGCATCGCCATGGCGTACTGGCGCCGGTACGTCGTCAAACCTGAGCGGATTAACTCGTTCGCCGACGATTCGGTCATCCTCGCGTACCTTCTCCTGCTGGTAGTCACCGGTTTTGCGCTCGAAGGTCTGCGTATCGGAGCAACCGAACTGAATCCGAACTCCCACCTTTACGCGCCGTCAGATGCGCTTTGGTCACCGGTTGGATGGCTATTCGCAAATCTTTTCGAGGCCATGGGAATTTCGCGCGACTCCATGATTTCAGTGCACAAAGTCCTCTGGTGGACCCACGCAGCCATCTTCGCCATCGGCCTCGCATATGCGGCCATCAGCTTCAGCAAGCTGTCTCACATCATCGTCTCGTCCCTGAACATCTATCTCCGCCCCTTACGACCGCGCGGCGCGCTCAAACCGATGGGCGATTTCGAAACACTGGAGTCGTTCGGCGCTTCCGATCTTAAAGATCTGACTTGGCAACAGATGCTTAGCTACGACGCCTGCACCAATTGCGGTCGATGCCAAGACAACTGTCCGGCGTGGGCTTCAGGCAAACCGCTTTCTCCGCGGAAAGTCATACAAGACATGCGCGGTTACATGGAACAGCGCGCGCCGGAAATATTCGGAGCCGCGTCGCTGGGCGAACCACCGCCGCCACCATCGACGTCAATGGTCAGCGAAACCATCGGAGAAGAGGTCCTCTGGTCATGCACCACTTGCGCCGCCTGCGTGGAAGCATGTCCCGTCGGAATCTCGCACATCGACTCCATCGTCGACATGCGGAGATACCTGATGCTCGAGCAGGCATCTGCCCCCGACACCGCGATGTCGGCTCTGCAATCGATGGAACAGCGTGGTCATCCTTGGAGCGGCACTACGCTAACCAGAGAATCGTGGATCGATGGCATGGACGATGTGCCGACCATCGACGCAAATCCGAATCCGGAAGTCCTGTTCTGGGTCGGATGCACCGGCGCACTCGTTGAACGCGGCGTCAGCGTAACCCGCGCCATGGCATCCGTCCTCAAGAAAGCCAACGTCAACTTCGCCGTGCTCGCATCGCAAGAGACTTGTACCGGCGATCCTGCACGCCGAATGGGCAACGAATACCTGTTTCAGATCCTCGCCGGTCAGAACATCCAAACCGTCAACGGCTACGGCATCAAGACCATCTTGACTACCTGCCCCCACTGCTTCAACACCATGCGCAATGAATACTCCCAAGTCGCTGAGACCATCGCAACTGATTGGGACGTTGAGGTCTTGCACTACACAGAGTTCGTCGATCGCCTGATCTCTGACGGTCGGCTAAAGATGTCAGACAAGGAAGCCGTCACGCAAGAAGGTGCGAACGGTGGATGCGCCAGTGGCAGTGTCACCTACCACGACTCCTGCTACCTTGGTCGCCACAACGACATTTACGACGAACCTCGAAACATCGCCAACGCCGTCGCCGGCATTGAACTTAGCGAGATGTCGCAATGCCGTTCGCAAGGGTTCTGCTGCGGCGCCGGCGGGGGACGGATGTGGATGGAAGAATCCGGCACCCGCGTCAACCATATCCGCACCGACCATTTCCTCGAAACAGATGCCGACACCGTCGCCGTCTCCTGCCCCTTCTGTCTCCAGATGTTCGAAGAAGGCATCGCCGCCAAAGGCC
>CBDHEH010000002.1:0-739303 GCA_965261995.1 Dehalococcoidia bacterium | reverse complement strand
AGGCCGCTCATGCCCGTGACTAATACCTTGGATATCGGAATCGTGTTCTCGTTGCTCATGCGCCCATGATACGGCGTTGCTGGCGGTTTTACCATTGCCGAGATTCCGACAGGTTTATACTTTCAACTTAAGCAAACTCAGCGATTGAATCGTTCATGATGTCGGAAAAAAATATCACTCGACTGGAGGTTCGTTGATGCCGGAAGCTTCACCCGCATCAACGCAAGAGTTGGAGCGCGCGGCCTTAGATTCGCTGGCCGCGGCGAAGTCCGAAACTGAGATCGAAGAATGGCGTGTTGAGTATCTCGGACGTCGTGGCGTCCTTTCAACGCGACTCCGTTCCGTCGGCACCCTACCACCCGAAACTCGACGCGAGGCCGGCGCCGACCTCAATCGACTAAAAACCCGCCTCACTAACGCTTTCGATGAGGCTGCCCAACTCGTTTCGCAGTCGACACGCGATCCGGCTCCTGCTGACGCTATCGACATTACCTTGCCAGGAAGACGATCCAACCTCGGCGGCCTTCATCCTTCCGAGATGATGATGCGCGAGATCCTTGAAGTCTTCAACGACATGGGTTTCCAGACCGTCGAAGGGCCGATTGTAGAGCTCGAAAAATACAACTTCGACATGCTCAACGTGCCGCCTGATCATCCTGCCCGCGACCTACAAGACACATTGTGGATCGACCGCAACTCCGACGACCGCGTCCTTCTGCGAACACAGACTTCCCCCATGCAGATCCGAACCATGGAGAAGCAGGAACCGCCGGTTCGCATCGTCTCGCCCGGCCTATGCTTCCGGCATGAAGCCACCGACGCCACGCATGAGTGGCAGTTCCATCAGATCGAAGGCTTGGCGGTGGACGAGCGCGTGACGATGTCCGACCTGAAGGGCACCCTCTACGAATTCGCCCGCCGCATCTTTGGAACCCAGCGCAAGATCCGATTCCGCTGCGATTACTTCCCTTTCGTGGAACCTGGAGTTGACGTCTCCGTGGATTGGGACGGCCGATGGGTCGAGATCATGGGTGCAGGCATGGTGCATCCGAAAGTGCTTGAAGGTGTCGGATACGACCCCGAGAAATACACCGGGTTCGCTTTCGGCATGGGTCCTGAACGCATCGCCATGCTTCGCTACAACATCGAAGACATACGACACTTCTTCTCGAACGATCTGCGCTTCCTCAGCCAGTTCTAAACCGATCCGATAGCACCTCCTGATGAAAGTACCCCTCTCATGGCTCCGCGGTTATGTCGATATCAACATCGACATTGACGAACTCGCCCATCGCCTCACGATGGCCGGCAATGAAGTCGATTCGATAGAGCGTTTCCGTCACATCGACAACGTTGTCGTTGGCGAAGTCCTAAACGTGGCGCCACACCCCAACGCGGATCGCCTCAGATTAGTTCACGTCGACGACGGTGAGGGTGTCCACGAAGTGGTCTGCGGTGCTCCGAACGTCGCCAAGGGCCAAAAGATCGCTTACGCTTCAATCGGCGCCGAGTTATTTGATGCATACAGTGATGAACCCGGCAAGACGCGTCGCCTGCGACGATCGAAGATCCGGGGTGTCGAATCATCCGGCATGGTCTGTTCCGAGAAGGAACTCGGTATCGGCGAAAACCACGACGGCATACTCGTGCTTCCCGAAAACTCAGTTATCGGCACGCCCATCGGCGATTTGATCGGAGACGCGGTTCTAGACATCGAGTTGACACCTAATCGACCCGACTGCCTCGGAGTGGTCGGCGTCGCCCGAGACGTCGCTGCGCTTACCGGTGAGACGCTTCAGATGCCGTCTCTCAACTATCCGACTACGGGATCCCACGTCGACACGCTTGCCAAGGTAACCGTCGTCGACGGCGATCTGTCTCCTCGGTACGTTGGCGCTTTAGTTCGGAGGGTCAACATCGGGCCATCTCCTGCGTGGCTTCAAGAGCGTCTCCAAGCCATTGGCCAACGTCCAGTTAACAACATTGTCGACGCCACGAACTTCGTGATGTTCGAACTAGGGCAACCACTGCACGCCTTCGACTACGACAAAGTAACCGATCACCATGTAATTGTCCGGCGCGCCGCCGAAGGCGAAGTTCTTACCACTCTCGACGGTGTCAACCGCAAACTCGACAACGAAACATTACTCATTGCCGATCCGGATGGTGGCATAGGTCTGGCAGGCATCATGGGCGGCGAGAACTCTGAGATCACCGAATCAACCGTCAACATCTTCCTCGAATCCGCCAACTTCAATCCGCAGAACAATCGGAGGACGGCCGGTCTCCTGGGCATGCGCAGCGAGGCGACTTTGCGTTTCGAAAAGGGACTACGCGCGGGCCTCGCCGAAATCGGTATCAAACGATGCCTCCGCATCATCCAAGAAGTCGCAGGAGGAGAGATCGCCCCCGGGCTGATCGACGAGTGGCCGGGCAAGGGATCTGAGCAGGAACACGTCGACTTGACGCGCAACCACATCGCCCGCGTCATGGGAGTCGAATACCCGGTCCAACAGATCGAAGCTACGCTCAAGTCGCTAGGTTTTGAGATTGAACCGTTGCCCGACGATGGGCCGGATGGGTGGCGCGTTGCAATCCCGTACTGGCGTTCCGACATCGCCATACCAGAAGACCTCGTCGAAGAGCTGGCGCGCATCATCGGATACGATGATCTGCCTGCCACGCGTGTTGCCGGGCGCGTCCCACGTTGGGAACCCGGTGCGACACACGTCTTCCGCCGCCGTGTGGTCGACGCGTTGTCCGCCTACGGTATGCGCCAGACATTCACCTACGCAGCGATCTCCGACGAACTCGAAGACAAAGCACCTCCGCCACCGCGGCGACCATCAAAAGACGGTGTTGCCAAAGGTGTCAAATTAGAGAACCCCGTTTCTAGCCAGCACGCGACGCTGCGCCGGTCACTGCGTGCGCCGACATTGGATTCCGCTGCCCGCAACACTCGGACTTGGCGCGGGCCTGTGGCACTGTTCGAAACCGGATTAGTTTTCGAGACGGACTCAAACTCTAACGCCCCCCTTCCCCTGCAAACCGAGCAATTGACGGGTGTCCTTACCGGACCACGAGGAGATTCTCTCTGGGACCGCGGTGCCCACGATTTCGACTTCTACGATGCCAAAGGTGCAATAGAACAGGTCCTGCAATCGCTCGGTGTCGATGCCAAATTCATCCCCCTGGAAGACACGACCTACGCCCAAGGCAAGGCCGCGGAAGTGGTCACCGCCGACCGCAAAGGTACCCCTATCGGCACCGTCGGCATCGTAGACACGGCGATTTGGGAACGGTTCGAAGCGGAAAGCGCGGGAGCGGTCATGTTCGAACTCGACATGGAAGCGCTCCGCGTAATCGTCGCCGACAAAACCCGCGCTGACAACTACACTCCCTATCCGCGATACCCCGGCTCTCAACGCGACTTGGCTTTGGTTGCCGACAGCAGTGTCCGCGTCGGCGATGCCGTGCAGATCTGCCAGCAAAACCGACTCGTCAAGTCCGCGTCGGTCTTCGATGTTTACGAAGGCGGCGGCGTGGATGAAGGTCAGAAATCGATCGGCATCCGCGTCATCTACCAATCCGACACGCGAACTCTAACCTCCGAACAAATAGCTCGAGCCGAAGAACAAATCGTCCGACGACTCGAACACGAACTTGGGGTTACGCTCCGAAGCTAAACTCGGCATCTCACCCGCTTGACGGGAAAGGATCGGGGTTACGCCCCGCACTCAATGACCACACAAACTCATCAATCGCCCACTCTTGAACGGCCCCATCGCCACCACTACGATGCCGAGATGCTCAGCGTCGAAGATGCACGCGACCGCATACTTTCATACTTCCAGTCCTTGCCATCTGTAGATGTACCGCTCCTCGAGGCGCTCGGACTCACACTTGACGAAAACCTCGTTGCCGATTTCGACATTCCTCCTTTGGCGAACTCCGCGATGGACGGTTACGCCATTCGCACCGAAGATGTGTCGTCGGCATCGAAGTACAACGCCGTAGTTTTGCCTGTCAAAGGCTACGTTGCCGCAGGTGATGTTCCTACTCAACCAGTAGCTCATGGGACTGCCGTACGGATTATGACCGGAGCACCGGTTCCTGAAGGCGCCGACGCGGTCGTACCGTTCGAAGACACGGACGAAGATGACAGACGCAAAGACGGGGGAGAGATATCTGAGATCGGCATTCAAACCGGCGCAGAACCCGGCGAGAATATCCGACTAGCTGGTGAAGACGTCCAAAGCGGCGCAACCGTGGTCGCCAAAGGCACCGAGATTACGCCGGGCGTTATCGGTGTAGCAGCGTCGCTGGGCAGAATATCCGTCAAAGCAATTCGTCGGCCGATCATCGCGATCGTCTCGACTGGCGACGAGTTGGTCGATCCGGGCGAAGAACGCGGCCCGGGCAAGATCTACAATTCCAACGCCTTCAGCATCGCCGCGATGTCGGAGAAATATGGAGCCGTCGCGGAAATCATCGGCATCGCTCGCGACAGTATCGAATCGCTCGAAGGTCTGCTCGAAGAAGCCGTCAAGTACGACATGGTGGTGACTTCGGCTGGAGTATCAAAAGGTGATTATGACGTCGTCAAAGACGTCCTTGCGAAGGGCGGAGAGATCGCCCTATGGTCAGTGCGGATGCGACCCGCCAAACCTCTGGCGTTCGGCGCATTGAACGCTCCTGATGGTCGCAAAGTCCCCCATCTCGGACTGCCTGGCAATCCAGTAAGCGCGATGGTCGCGTTCGAACAGTTTGGTCGTCCTGCCATTCGTGTCATGCTCGGCAAAAAACCTCTGCCCAAGCCATCAATCATTGCAACTCTCGACGACCCCGTCCATAACCACGACGGCAGGCGCGTATACGCTCGTGTCGAAGTCTATCGCGACGACGACGGCAACTTCCGCGCCCGATCAACCGGGAACCAAAGTTCTGGGGCCCTGCACTCGATGGCATACGCCCGCGGTTTGGCGATCTGTCCGCATGATGTCGCAACAGTGGCCGCAGGATCGGAAATCAAAGTCGAGATGCTGGAGTGGCCGGATGACGATCTATTGAGCGAGCCGATCGACGATTGAACTTGAAAATAGCAACCATCATCCTCCCAGCAACGTATATTAGTAAATCGCCGTAGACGAATCAGGATGGGTCGAATGACATCTGGTGCCGAAACCAACCAAGAAACCGCGGTCAGCAATTCCTTTGCCGACGTTCTTTACGCGGTCAACGAACAATCCCATGAGGATGCCGGCGAATCCTACCTCTTCAGGGTATGGCAACGATTGTGCTGGTCCGGGGAGTGCCGACTGTGTAGGCGATACCCCGAAGGCAAGCCGGTCGTGCCTGGCACCACCACAGAGGCGAGCATCTACAACGCTTCTCGCACCTGCCCGGGAAAAGTGCAGTTCATTACTCCCACGATGTCTGTGTTAGAGGCAGTTTTCCGCATCCTGATTGTTAACGGCAACGAGCCGATGAAATTTAGCGCAGTCGTCGACAAACTCAAGGAGCACTGGGGCACAGAGTACCCTCAACGAGTCGAATCGCTCGAGCTTTTGCAACGCATCCTCGACAATACCAACGAGTATCACATCGGCCGCGCTTAGAACATCGAGAAACATCGCCGTCGAACGCCGATGATGCACTCGTGACCTCTTCGCGCGTAACATTGCGAGAATGCTTGAAGTCGCGGGACGCACCGATTTCTGGAACATCGGATACCCTCTCCTCGGCGCGATCGTCTACCTCATCGCGCCGATATCTATCGCATTCATCGCCTATGGCCTGTACCGCCGGATCCAATTCTGGCGCGTCGGGGCTAAGTACGACGAACTCGGTTCCCACGGCGAGCGCGTTCGGGAATTTCTCCGCACCGGCGCGTTCGGTTTGGGCGGACACGGAAAGTTCCACCCGCGGCGAGAACGCTACGCCAGCGTCATGCACTTCGCTATCTTTTGGGGATTTGCCGTGCTACTGCTGGCGACAACCATCGCCGCGATCGAGTTCAATTTCGAGGAATACCTAGGCGTCAAATTCCCCACCGCATATTTCCGACTTCAGACCAGCTTTGTCTGGGACGTCTTCGGAGGTGTGCTCGCGCTCATCGGCATCGCCATGGCGTACTGGCGCCGGTACGTCGTCAAACCTGAGCGGATTAACTCGTTCGCCGACGATTCGGTCATCCTCGCGTACCTTCTCCTGCTGGTAGTCACCGGTTTTGCGCTCGAAGGTCTGCGTATCGGAGCAACCGAACTGAATCCGAACTCCCACCTTTACGCGCCGTCAGATGCGCTTTGGTCACCGGTTGGATGGCTATTCGCAAATCTTTTCGAGGCCATGGGAATTTCGCGCGACTCCATGATTTCAGTGCACAAAGTCCTCTGGTGGACCCACGCAGCCATCTTCGCCATCGGCCTCGCATATGCGGCCATCAGCTTCAGCAAGCTGTCTCACATCATCGTCTCGTCCCTGAACATCTATCTCCGCCCCTTACGACCGCGCGGCGCGCTCAAACCGATGGGCGATTTCGAAACACTGGAGTCGTTCGGCGCTTCCGATCTTAAAGATCTGACTTGGCAACAGATGCTTAGCTACGACGCCTGCACCAATTGCGGTCGATGCCAAGACAACTGTCCGGCGTGGGCTTCAGGCAAACCGCTTTCTCCGCGGAAAGTCATACAAGACATGCGCGGTTACATGGAACAGCGCGCGCCGGAAATATTCGGAGCCGCGTCGCTGGGCGAACCACCGCCGCCACCATCGACGTCAATGGTCAGCGAAACCATCGGAGAAGAGGTCCTCTGGTCATGCACCACTTGCGCCGCCTGCGTGGAAGCATGTCCCGTCGGAATCTCGCACATCGACTCCATCGTCGACATGCGGAGATACCTGATGCTCGAGCAGGCATCTGCCCCCGACACCGCGATGTCGGCTCTGCAATCGATGGAACAGCGTGGTCATCCTTGGAGCGGCACTACGCTAACCAGAGAATCGTGGATCGATGGCATGGACGATGTGCCGACCATCGACGCAAATCCGAATCCGGAAGTCCTGTTCTGGGTCGGATGCACCGGCGCACTCGTTGAACGCGGCGTCAGCGTAACCCGCGCCATGGCATCCGTCCTCAAGAAAGCCAACGTCAACTTCGCCGTGCTCGCATCGCAAGAGACTTGTACCGGCGATCCTGCACGCCGAATGGGCAACGAATACCTGTTTCAGATCCTCGCCGGTCAGAACATCCAAACCGTCAACGGCTACGGCATCAAGACCATCTTGACTACCTGCCCCCACTGCTTCAACACCATGCGCAATGAATACTCCCAAGTCGCTGAGACCATCGCAACTGATTGGGACGTTGAGGTCTTGCACTACACAGAGTTCGTCGATCGCCTGATCTCTGACGGTCGGCTAAAGATGTCAGACAAGGAAGCCGTCACGCAAGAAGGTGCGAACGGTGGATGCGCCAGTGGCAGTGTCACCTACCACGACTCCTGCTACCTTGGTCGCCACAACGACATTTACGACGAACCTCGAAACATCGCCAACGCCGTCGCCGGCATTGAACTTAGCGAGATGTCGCAATGCCGTTCGCAAGGGTTCTGCTGCGGCGCCGGCGGGGGACGGATGTGGATGGAAGAATCCGGCACCCGCGTCAACCATATCCGCACCGACCATTTCCTCGAAACAGATGCCGACACCGTCGCCGTCTCCTGCCCCTTCTGTCTCCAGATGTTCGAAGAAGGCATCGCCGCCAAAGGCCAGCAAGGCAACAAACGAGCCCGCGACCTCATCGAACTCGTCGACGAAGCCAGCTGAACTGATCCACGGTCTTCCGACGCCTTCGGTTACGTCGAAGCGGTTTCGAATTCGCTTAAAATTAAGAAATTGCGCTAGAAATCAATGGAGAAACAGCACATGCCATACTTGGTCAACCACATCCACCTGAAGTCATCCGACCCCAAGAAGACCGCCGACTGGTTCGTCGAGGCCTTCAAAGTCCAAATCATGTCCGACACGGTTCGAGACTTCGGCGACCGCTTCATCGTCACCCAGACCGAAGGTGGACTAGCGATCAACATCTCCAGCGAACGCACCGGTGAGATGCTCGGCCCGGCCGACGCCAACGCCCACTACGGGCTAGAGCACTTCGGCTTCGACACAGACGACATGGATGCGGACGTAGCCCGCCTCGTCGCATTGGGTGCTGAGCTAAAAGAAGGTCCGATCGCCCTGCCCGACGGTCGCAAAATCGGCTTCATCGCCGCCCCCGGCGATATCAGGATCGAGCTGATTCAGCAGGTTAGTTAACGGGTTAACGGAAATAATCCCTCTCTCCTTGAAAAAAGGGAGAGAGGGATTTTTGTTTGCTTCGCTTCTAAGGGCACGAAACCCAACCCCCTCACGCCGTCTCCAACTCCGCTGTGATCCCAATACTCCCCGAAATACTTCGATAGACCGGGCACGAGTTGTGGTGCACCCTCATCACTCGATCGATCGCCTCCCGCTTCTCCTCCAGCAACTCCGAATCGATCTTCAGCTTGTAGGTGATGTGGATGCGCTTGATGACTAGGACGTTGCCTTCCTTCTCGATCTCTCCGATGGTGTCGGATTCGAGGTAGCCTTCGCCTGCCGGGATACCGCGCGCCTCAAGGGCGCCGCCGAACGTTCCGGTCATTCAACCGCTTGTCGCAGCGACGATGTAGTCCAGCGTCGTCGCGTGCGGCTCAGAAATATCAGGACTGACCCCGTAGTGCTCGGCGACCTCCGAATGAACGCCGAACTTGACCGGGCCGTCGATCGGCACGTGCGCTATCCGGTACGGACCTTTGATCCTCTCCAACTTCACTCGGGAACGGTAGGCTACGGCGTCTTTAGTGGACATCCCCAACTCTTTCTTGATACATTCGGATGGTAGATTCGTCTAGCATATCGCACAACCACAACTGCATACGATTGGATCAGAATCACTAACCGATGAAACGTTTTCTCCGACTGCCACCAGTAATTCCCGCGCTTTGCACCATCATCGCCGGCGTTGTACACAACACCATCTGGGCGTTCGAACCGCTGCAAGAACCGTGGAACAACATCAGCGGTGGCATTATCATCGCCATCGCAATACTCATGTTCACCGTCTCGATCCTCGCTTTCCGTCGTCAGGGCGAAAGCTTTAACGTCGGCAAACCGACTGCGAACCTGGTCACAGACGGTATCTACGCTACGTCTCGAAATCCCGCTTACCTCGCGATGTTGATCGCAATTTTCGGCATCGGGTGTGCCGCTAACTCGCTCGCAATAATTCTGGCCACAATCCCGTCTTTCATCGTCTTCAACTGGTACACCATTCCGAGGGAAGAAGGCCGTCTCCGCGGCACCATCGGCTTTGCTTACGACCAGTACTGTAAACGGGTCAGAAGGTGGCTTTGATACCCGTCTTCAATGAACCTTGGGCGCCAACGGATACGAACCAAGAACCTTTACCATCGGCGCCAACTCCCGCAGCTCCTTCAACGTCTCAGCGATCTCGGGATCCATCCGATGCCCCAGGAAATCCAACAGGAATACGTAGTTGCCGAGTTCTTCACCCGTGGGTCGCGATTCGATCTTCGTCAGGTTGATATTCCGACGTGCAAATGGTTCCAGAGCCATGTACAGCTGCCCCGGCGTGTCCCGGTTCATGAAACTAAACACGATGCTCGTTTTGTCCGCACCCGTAGGTTCATGGTCTCTAGACGCGAGCATCACGAACCGGGTCACGTTGTTTTGACCGTCTTGAATCCCGGATTTGATCACCGGCAACCCGGCTAGATCCGCCGCCCGTCGAGGGCCTACAGCTGACACTTCACGCGTCCCGCTCTTCACCATGCTGACAGCCTCAACCGTGCTAGCGGTGGCGATGCGAACCGCGTCCGGAAGATGAGCGTCCAAGTACTTGCGGCACTGAGACAACGCTTCGGGTTTCGATCTGACCACTTTGATCTCAGACGGATCGACGCCGGGATGGGCGATCAAACATTGCTCGATGCCCAACAACAATTCGCCCTTGATCTGAACGTTTGCCGTCCCGACCAAGAAGTCCACAATGTCGATAACCGCGCCGCCGACGCTATTCTCGATCGGCACTATCGCCTCGTCGACCTCGCCGTCGACGAGCGCGCCTACTACTTGATGCATTTCTGGATATCCGACCCGCTCCCAATCCGCAGGCGCGTAAACATGGCACGCTTGGTCGGTGAAAGTCCCCTCAGGGCCAAGGTGCGAGATGCGTTTACGTGACAAGCGACGAGAACCTTTGTCCGGTCAATACGTAAGCCAATTCGTCCAACGCCTCTAACGGGCAGGACGCAATCACTTCCTCGCCACCGAGAATCACCGTGTCTTCGTTCGGAACAAATGGCGATCCAACACTCGAAACGATCAACGCGATGATGATCCCGTACGGCAACGCCAGATCCCGGAAGCGATTCCCCACCGAACGTGCGGTCGCCGGGATCCTCATCGACACCAACTTCTCATTCCGATCGTTCAGCGTCATCAACTCGACCATCGGATGGTCAAGCAACGTCCCCGCGAGGTTCGCCAAGATAACATCTGTTCGGCTCACAACCGAGTCGACTCCCGCGGCGAGGAACAGGTTCGTATCCGTGCTGTCGTTCACTATCGAAACTACCGCGTCGACGTTGAACGTAAACTTCGCCAACTGGCACGATGCCAGGTTCACGGCGTCATCGCCAGTCGTCGCGATGAACGCGTCGCACCGGTCGACACCCGCGTTGTACAGCGTGAACTCCTCAGTCGCGTCGCCGGACATCGACACGTTGCCCAAGGATTTCTGAATCATCGACACGCGACTTTCGTCGGTATCGAGCATCAACACCTCGTTGCCGGCATGGACCTGTGAATAAGCGATGCGCGTGCCCAACGCACCGCATCCGACGATCATGACATACATCGAAGTCCGTCCATTGTTTTGCGCGAGATCACTGCGGCGCAGCCGAGCCAAACCGGCCATCGCCGTCGACTTCCATATTAAGCGTGTCACGCAAATCCGACAGCGCCAACGTGTACGGATTCACCGTTCGAATCCCAAATCGCTCGTATATCGTACCCAACGCGTCATTCGTCACTACGGCAATAACTTGATCGACACCATACGTAATCTTGGCCTTGAGCGCCGCCAAACCATTGTCCGCCGGGGTACGTAACGCGGCCACGAACAAGTCTGCACCTCGAATATCCATCGCCACCATTGTCTCGTCCTGTGTTGGTCTAGCCTCCAGCACCTCCACGTTTGGACGCGCCAACAGGTCGCTCGGAAACGAACGGATGCGCCGACCATCTTCTTCGACAATCAAAACGTCGTGACCTGCCTCGCTGAGGAGGTTGGCCATCACGATGCCCAATCGATCATGTCCTGCGATTACCACTCTCATCTGGAAGTTCTCAGGTTCAGATCGCATGCCCTTGCGTCAACGCGTCGAATTCACGGGCCCCACTTTGCCCGACCTTAAACAATGACACCCTCCGAACGTTTGGCAGGAAGACCATTAGACGAACCAAATTCCTCAATCGCATCTCGGACCAAAATCACCGTACAGGGCGCGTTTGCGATCAGATACTCAGAATCCGAATCGATCCTCTTTGAGTTCATTGTCGAGATGATTTTCGCCGACAATACAACTACTTCGGCATCAAAATCCATCGCCTCACGCACCAACACCTGACCGATCGAACGTGCCTGCAAGATCGATCCCAGCGTTTCGTTCCGTAAGCCGGAACTTTGCTCGGCGTTGAGCAATATCCGCTCTCCTTCGGCGTATTTCGCGAGGTTTGGTGAAGCTAATTCAAACCTGCGATCCACAACAATAACGTACACGAAACGGATGCTTCGATGACTCCCATTCGAGAGAGCCACCGCGGTCGCGATGACTTCAGGATCGCTGTCGTCGCCTCGGACGAGACACATGACGCGCGCGTAACTCACGTCGCCAACTCGTCAACTAATTCTTTGCTACCCGAAACTACTATCTCATCCGCGGTTCTCACACGTTCGTCAAGATCGGGGATCATTCGCGCGTTTTGATCCCGGATCAACGCCATGACGGAAAGATGGCTCTGATCATTGAACTCCGTGAACCCTGCATCACGCAAGGTCTTCCCAGTGAACCGCTCGGGAATTCGCAATCTGCTGATGCCCTGATCGCTGCCTAACGAAAGGTAGTCGGAAACATTTGGCGAAAACAGGGTCTCCGCCAACCGCATTCCCGCCTGTTCCTCGGCATTGATCACCCGCTGGCAACCAATACGCTGCAACGTCTCGGCATGAAGCCGGTTTCTGGCGCGCGCCACCACCATAGGGATTTCGAACGAACGCAACAGCACCGCAGTCATGATGCTGGATTCGACGTTCCGTCCAATCGCAACGATCGCAACGTCGAAATTCGCGACCCCCAGGTCTCGCATCAATATCTCATCGGTTGCATCTCCAGCAACCGAATAAGTCACTCGCCCAATCAAGTCTTGAATCCTCGATTGATCGTTGTCGATAGCAAGAACGTCGTGCCCCTGCTGGAACAGACTGGTAGCCAGCTGTGAGCCGAATCGGCCAATGCCGGCGACCATTATGTTTTGTGCTGCCATCTCATGGCTCCCGATACAGACGCGTCTGGAGGTTCAAAATTCGAGATTAACCGATTCTAACCTCTTCAGAAGGGAGCGAATATCGCTGATCAACTAGGCGACCCGCCATCAACAGCGCCAACGACAACGGACCGAATCGACCTAAGAACATCGCGAAGATCACAAGAACTTGCGTCGGCCCGTTCAGTTTTGAGGTTATTCCAGTATCCAAACCTACCGTCGCCGCCGCCGAAACCACTTGGAACAACACATCCCTTGTTGGCAGGTCCGATTGCAATTGCAAGGCCAAATATGCCATGATCACCACGATCGCTGCCGATACCCCACCGAGTACCAACGCGCGCTGAACCGTAGACGGCCGGATGTGACTCCGGAAGATATTGATGTTGTTCCTGCCTGTCATCGTCACGAACGCCGCGACCACCATCACCATGAACGTGTTTACCTTGATGCCGCCAGCAGTGGTTCCCGAAACCCCTCCTATGAACATCAACACCTCCGTCGCGGTGTCGGTCGCGCTCGACGCTTGACCGTAGTCGATGATGGAGAACCCGGCAGTCCGCGCCGAAATCGAGTGGAAATAAGCGTCTGCAATCTTTTGTACCACGCTGCTGTTCCCAGAGGTCCCCGGATTGCTCCATTCGCCGATCGCGAAGGTGATGAACCCCGCCATCAAAAGTCCAAACGTGCCGATCAAGATCAACTTGCTCTCCAACCGCAACCATCGGAAGCTCTTTTTGCGCCAAACATCGCTCCACAACACGTACCCGGTGCCTCCGAGGAAGATCAACGACGCGATCACGAACAATGTGAAGTAGTCCGCGGCGAATCCCTGCAAACTGTCGCCACCAACAACATCGTTAGGCAAAACCTCGATCCCAGCGTTGTTAAAAGCCGAGACCCCGTGGAAAAACGCGAGCCACACCGTGTGCCAGAAATCGAACCCTTCCCACAGGTTGCGGACAAACGTCCAGTAAACCCAAAGTACAACGACGCCGATCAACTGCGCCGTTACCGCGAACAGAACGACGTTCCGCACCAATGTCGTGATCCCGCCAAGTTCACCCCAACCGAGACCTTCACGCACTATCAATCGGTTCTGCAACCTTAGTTCTTGCCCCACGATGATGATAAGAAACGCCGCGCCCGTCATGAAACCCAACCCGCCAATAAATATCAGCGTCAAAATCACCGTTTGTCCAAAAAACGTCCAATGCTCAAGCGTGTCCACCGTCACCAACCCGGTAACCGTCACCGAAGTTGTCGCAGTGAAAAGACACGTTAGCGGGTTCGCAAACCCCGGAGCCTTGCTCGATATCGGCAGCAACAATAAACCAGTGCCGATCAGGTCGATGATGAAGAATCCATAGATCAGCGACATCGGTGACGCGATACCGCGAACTGAAACCGAGCGCGGCGCTACTGGAACGTCTACGGGGACTGATTGGGCAGCTCGGGGAACGCGAACCACTTGGTCCCCGATCCTTTGCTCGTTGTTACGACGACGCATAGATGAAGTTTCGCCCATCAACATCAGGGCGACAGTCAACATTCTAGGTTTAACAGAAAAACTTAACTGAACGGTGTCGGCCGCGCCTCAGCGTTCCGAGTCACCCGAACGAATAGCAAGCTCGGCGTCGGCCAATATCGAAGCGTGGACATAGTTCTCGATGTCACGACGCAGCTTCAACCCATCCAAACTCGGCCCCAGCTCGGCGACTCGCGCGATCATCAGCGGAACCACCCGCACTACGTTGTCGACGATGGTGATCGACGCATCGCGCGATGTGCGTGACATCGGATTAAGATCAACCGCGATCACCGACTTCCCAGCCGCCCGCAGCGCGCCACACCTATCACCATCCTCGAGCGGCACGAAAACCACATCTGCTCGAGCGATTCCGTCAGGATTCACATATCGTCGATCGCTGCTCAGCGTGACAATCACCGCCTCCTTGGTCGGCTCCAAGACATCGACCGCGCCGAATCCTCGCAAGTGCTCCGCCATAGCGGCAACACGCTCTTCGCTGTGGTGAAAAATGTTGATCTCCAATGGCGCGCCCGTCACCTCTGACAACCTCACCAGATCCCCCGGCACCAATGCCGCCGCGTTCCCGTTCACGGAAATCACCGGACGTTCAGCCAGCAACATCGCCGCCGCCGCCGCGCGGATCGCCGTCTCGGCAAAATCCCGCGTCCGTTCGCCGATCAGATAATCAAAAGCCTCGCCGCGTCCGTGGGCTATCAGACCGTGCTGAGATGTTATCCCCGTGTTCACCCCCTCAACCAATCGCTCGCGAATCAGCAACGACTCACGCCGCGGATGCGACACTAACGCCGCGTCCAGACTCTGACTCTCTCCGTCTCGGAAATGACAAGGGTTGCGCCCCACTTCTATATCTCTTTCGTGAACACCTTGAAATGCGCCCCGGAAAAGCCGTTGCGCTCCAAGAACGATGCATCACGCTCATCTTCATCCAACAGCACCGAAAACATGTTGCTCAACCCATCTGCCTTCGCCTTCTGTGTCAACGCATCAATCAACTGCGAGCCGACACCCTGCCGGCGATAGTCCGGGTGCACCGCCATCGCTACAACTCGCACGCCCGGCGGCAATCCATACGACGCCGTCTGTCGCTCGGACATCAAGAACGCCACGATCTCGCCGTCTCGACCTTCATCCACTGCCACGAAGCAACCCCACGGCGCATACTCCAACGAATCCAACGCAATGATGTCCAGTACCCTGCCAACGTACTGATCCCACGTCACCGATCGATCTGGACCTCGAATCTCCTGATCCAACGTCAACACGCTCTCCGCGTCTCCTTGAAGCAGTTCGCGTATCGCAATCATTTCAGTTGCTCCTTCAGATCAGTTGACGACGTTGATCGGCGATCCATTCAAATACGCCAACGTGTTCTCTACGACGCCTTGGTTGAGCAGATCCAATCCTTCGGGCGTCATATCCGCAATATGAGGCGTCAAAATCACCTGCTCACACTCCATGATCGGGCTGCCCTCAGGCAACGGCTCGTTCTCGAAAACATCCAACGCTGCGCCGCTTATCCGACCCGCATTCAACGCCTCGACCAATGCTGCCTCATCGACGATCGGACCACGAGCCACGTTCACTAGTATCGCTTCCGGCTTCATCAGGCCGATCTCATGAGCGCCGATCATCTTCTCAGAATCCGGCGTGAGCTTCGTGTGGATCGTAATCACATCCGATGAGGCCATCAGCTCATCGAGCTCCACAAACCGAACGCCCAACCTCTCTGCGCGCTCATCCGAAGGATTGAACGTGTAAGCAATCACGTTCATGCCAAACGCGTTACAGATCCGCGCCATCTCTGCGCCGATATTGCCCGTACCCACGATTCCGACTGTTTTATCGCCCAAGAACACGCCATCCTGTTTCACCCAGTGGCCCTGCCGCGTCATCTCGGTATACCAAGCCGCACGTTTCGCCGCTGCGAACATCAATCCAAACGCATGTTCGGCCACTACCGGCGCCGTCTTTCCAGGGATGTTCGACACCGTGATTCCGCGCTCCCTAGCAGCCTCCAAGTCGATGGAATCGGTGCCGATCCCGCAGACCGAGATGAACCGCAACTCCGGCAGCAGTTCAAACGCTTCCGAACGCCACTCGAGATAGCTCCGGGAGTTGATGATCGTTGTCGCTCCCTGCGCGCGCTCAATCTGCAGGTCGAAGCTGTCGCAGCGCGTCGGAAATATCCTTACATCCGCGATCGCACTAAGCTCCGCCATCCGAGGTGACCCTTGACACTGAGCCGGGTCATCTGATGGCACCACTACGAGTGCCCGTTCGCCGCTGGACATCACATCTCCAACCTATTGGTACATGTCCCGACAAGCTCCCGACGACGCGCCGCATCGGCAGGAGCTAGTCGACCATTTTTTCTTGTCTGTTAAACGCGGTCTTCGTCGTCAGACTGCGGTGCCGACTCGAACTCGGCCATCACCGGCATGCTCTCCGCATCCGGCGACGAATTCCTGCTGACCCGTTGGCGAAGTGTCGAAGCAACATTCGCCGCCTCGGTCCGTATCTCCTCGAGACGCTGGCTCGTCGAGTCCAACAGCTCTTCCATCTGTTCGCGTGCGCCACTCGATCGGTCCATGAACTGCTCGCGAGCCGAACCGGTTCGGTCCCAAATCTGTTCGCGTGCGGCGTCGCTGCGATCCATCAGGTCAGCACGCATCTCGGCGCCCGATTTCGGTGCCAGTAGGATACCGACCGCGAAACCCGCGATGCCGCCTAGAATTGCACCTGCTAAAAAACTATCTCCACCGTTTGCCATGATTCGTCTCCGTTTCTTTGATTTCAGTTTCGACGAGAAACTCATCCTCGCCGATTTTCGTCGTCCCTGTCTTCAGACCTCGATTCCGAACGTGTACGGGATCGTTCGCGCATTCGGCGATTGATCACGTAACTCAATGGTGACAGCAGCCACGCAACTACATTGAAGCCGCCACCTGAATCCGCCGAACCCATGCCAGTCCGACTCCGGACTCGATCTCGTAGATCCGAAATCGTGTCGCGAGCCGCAACCACCGAGTCAAGCAAGTTGTCGACACGGTCCATCGCCTCGTTCAATCGCCGCACGGCCTTGCGCACGGCACCAAGGGTCAACAACGCTACGACCGTCACCGCCACGCAGACGACAACGAACGCGATGTCGCGCAGGATGCCGCTGTATTGAGAGATGTCGTTAAGTTCGAACAAATCCGTTCCGATTCAAGGCGATTGGACGAGCGAAAACTTGGAATTCAAGCCCATAATCGCTATACGTCAAATTCTACAAAATCACAACCTGCCCAAATCACGATCCCCGTTCAATCAAACATGCTGCCGGGTTGACATTTTCGACAAAAGTTCGTGTCTCGTTGCCGAGATTTCACCGAGCTGACCGTCGAACCACATCGCGGGCAACTCGAACCCGGCTTGCCATGTACGCTAAGGAATTTCCGGTCCTTCCGCGGATGGCGTGGGCCGAATATATTCCGCAGCGTTTCGACAGCTTGACGAGGCACGCCGTACACTGCGTCGTGCAATCGGCTTACCTCTTCTACGGAGAACCTCGAAACTTTCCTAAAGGGATAGATGCCGGCTGCCCACAACACCTCATCTGCATACGCGTTACCAATTCCCGCGATCAATTCACCACGAGTCAAAACACCCTTAACTTCGCCGCGAAACCGTTTCAACGCAGTTTGAAATTCTGCCAAGCTCAACGGCTCGTCCAACACGTCCGGACCCTGATCCGCAACTCGCGTTATCTCACCGACTTTGTCCGATCCAACGTAGTAGATCTGCCCCATCCGCTTTGCATCCGAGTAGCGCAGCTGCATCCCACCACCTAAATTCATCGTCAAAATGGTCGACTTCAATACCTTCTTGTTCGATTCGACCAACGATAGATCGCCCGTGAGCATCGGACTGATCACCATCGAAACACCGCCAGACAACGACATCAACAACAGCTTGCCCTTCCGATCCAGACCTTCAATCACACGACTTGATATGTCCTCCACCAGCGGCACCCCAACCAGGTTCCTCACCACCAAAGGCCGCAACTCGCTCGCAGAATCGACCACCTCGCCTTTGATACGCGGCGCTAGATACTCTCGCAGTACATAGAGGTCGGGTGCTTCCGGCATATCGCCATTATCTTCCAACGCGTCAATAGGCACCAGAACATTCGCGTTCAAAGAATCTCCACTCCGGTTATCCACATGCCGAGACCGGCGATCGGTCACGCCACCTGAGGCACAAGATCTTTACGTCCGGTTGCCATCCACCCGGTGACCCGCTTGGTCGCCAACACCCCGATACCACTGGTTGATCACATACCCACCTTTAACCGCTCGCAACGAACCGCCGCCTACGAAACCGTATCTCGAACTGCCAGCGAACCCGCCGTTATCGACGGCGATACCGTCGAAATCCATATCCCCGGGCTGAACTCGATAGGCGAACACCACTCCATATCCGTTGTACCAGGCGAAACTAGCGCCACGCCAGTTTGAATCGCCATCGCCAACCCGAATGCTCAACCGAACGTCGCCATCAATGTAGACCGGTTGGCTGAACCCCATCTCGATCAAGATGTCCTCGCCTACCCGATACGCTTCACCATCCGCCGGACGCGAAATGATCCTCACGTCCGTTGCCCCCAAGCCGTCGTCGTCGATGATCGTCACCGTACAAGATGCATCATCGCCCGAGTCGCTCTTGTTGTTGAAATAAACCTCGAACTGCTCCCGACCCTCCGAATAGTGATCGTCCAAAGTGCTGAAGTTCCTATCCATACGACCCGTGCGACGCTGGGACTCATTCGCTCGTTGGTGTGCCGCGTGGAGATACTCGTAGTCCGAACCATCGGCAGTATCCGCGTGCGTGTACCAGTAGCCCTCGATCGGCATGACATCCGGCCCAATAACACCATCTTGCTGGCTAGACAAAACTATCCGAAACAATTCGCCCTCGGTCACCGGGCCCGGGCACGCCTCAACATGAACGTGGTTGGCAACGGAGAATTCCGCCCGAGCCATAGTTGTCGACGTAAAACCAACAACTGCCGCAACCAAAACACCAATAAATCCACAGAAGAACGGCCACCGCAACCCATCGGCACCAACTCCCATATCTCGTCGATCGCTGCAAACCAACAATTTGACTCTCTTCATCTCCGAACCTCCTGAAAACGCTGAAACCCCTACCTAACGAGTGCCATCAACCTTGTGACCCGGATGGTCGTCCATGCCGCGATACCACCCATTGGCTACGAAATCGCCGTTCAACGCCCGGATCGTGCCGACACCCAAAATTCCTTGTGGGAGCCCGCCGATGAAACCTCCATCGTTGACGCTTACGCCGTCGAGGTCGAGGTCGCCAGGCCGCACTCGATATCTGAAAACGAGAGCATCAGTGTCGTAGCCATTGAACACGGCGGGGCGCCAAGATTCGGGTCTGTCACCAACTTGAATACTCAAACTCACATACCCATCCACGTACACTTCCTCGTTGAAAGTCAGCTTGAACACTATGTCTTCGCCAACGCGATACGCCTCACCATCGGCAGGCCACGAAAGGATCACCACACTCATTACTCCCGCGCCATCATCGTCGATGATCGTCACTAAGCACTCGGCATCCATCCCACCATCGCTTTTGTTGTTGAAATACACCACGAACCGCTCCGTTTTCTCGGAGTAGTTGTCTTCCAATGTGTGAAAATCCCGACCCATCCGGCTCGTTCGGCGTTGATACTCGTTTGCCTTTTGGTGTTTGCCATACAGATACTCGTAGTCCGACTCGTCGGCCGACCGGGCCAAGGTGTACCAGTAGCCATCGATCGGCCTGATGTCACTGTGGCCGCCGTCATCGTCGCTGTCAACACGATTCTGAAGTCGTCACCCTCTTCGACGTCATCTGGACACGATTCGGCGATAACGCTGTAAGAGACCGACATGTCGGCAACCGCGTGGCGACGACCTGACGAAACGTCCGAAACAAATGGAAGTATCCCGAATATCGCAATAGCGACCAGCAACATCGTCCACCTCCACGCCTGCGTACCTGAAATTCTTCGGCTCATCCACCACACCATCCGCCCGCTTTTCATGGTGCCACCCCTTATCGATGATGGGGCTTCGGGAGCACGGGACGATCTCGTGTCCCTAACCTACCAATGTCGTTTCACAACTCTTAACTGCTGTTACTTCCAGTACTACGAATGCGTGTCACCGCACGGATCCTCTCGGATACCTAGAAACGTTGTCCACGCCTTAGCCTCAGCTACCATCGCTCACCTCGCGACTCGCCGATGCACGCATATCATGAAGACGTAATCCGAGCCCACATATTCATCCCAGCATGAGCACCGTCTTCTATCGAAAGTGGCGACCTACCCGTTTCAGCGACGTCGTCGGACAAGAACACATCACCGACACGCTGCGCCGCGCAGTGATGACTGAGCGCGTCGCCCACGCATATCTCTTCACCGGACCCCGCGGTGTCGGTAAGACCTCCACCGCCCGCATCCTGGCCAAAGCTATCAACGCCGAACTCGACGAACACGGCGACCCGCTCCCCGATACCGCTGCCGCAATCGCCATCGACGAGGGTCGGTACATGGACCTCATCGAGATCGACGCCGCATCCAACCGCGGCGTTGGCGACATCCGAGACCTGCGAGAACGCGTCCTCCTTCGTCCCACCGTCGGCCAGTTCAAGGTCTACATCATCGACGAAGTCCACATGCTCACGACCGAGGCATTCAACGCCCTGTTGAAGACGCTCGAAGAGCCACCACCTCAGGTCGTCATGATCCTCGCCACGACCGACATCCACCGCGTCCCGGCTACCATCATCTCCCGCTGCCAGCGCTTCGACTTCCGACGCCTCACTCCCGACGACGTCATCGGACGCCTAATCCTCATCTGCGACGAAGAGGGGATCGAATGCGAACCCGCCGTCCTAGAACTCGTCGCCCGATCCGCATGGGGGTCCCTCCGAGATGCAGAAAACCTCCTCGAGCAACTCGCCGTTTCGTACGGCACCGGTGAAATCACCGAGGAACATGCCCGCGAGCTACTCGGGATCGGCGACACCTCCTCCGCCCGCAACCTCGCCAGCGCGGTCCTCACGCAAGACTCCAAACGCGCCCTCGAGATCGTCGAAGAGGAAGCCGGACGCGGTGCCGAACTAAAAGGCCTGCGCGACAGCACCATCTCCGCACTCCGCGGCGCACTTCTCGCCAAACACGGCATCACCTCGCTTTACGGACAACTCGGCGACGCACCCGAACTCGAATCCGAGGCCATGCAGGCCTCCTCCGAGCAGATGCTCCACGCCATCACCATCTTCGGACACAACGAACGCTTCGGCGAAGCATCATCACCTCTATCCCTCGAAATCGCCGCCCTCAGAGCCATCGCATCACCACCAACGCCGCAACCAGTGGCAACCCTTGCCCCCGCTCAGCAACCACGCCGCCAACCTGCCCGCGCACCACAACAAGCACAACCACCGCGGCAGCAACCCGCTCGCGCACCTGAATCCGCACCCGATGCGGCGGCAGATGCGGCAACCGGCTCACCCATCCTCGACGCAATCGAAAAAGTCGCCGGAAGACCTGTTCGAACCGCATTCGCACAAGCCAACTTCATCGGACCCAACGACGACGGCGTCCTCATTCTCCAACCCAAATACGCCAGCGCCACCAAACGGCTCCGCGACATGTGGATGAACGACGAAACCAGAGGCAAGCTGCGCCCCGCCTTCCAAAACGTCTACGGCCCAGAAATCCGCGTCCAACTCCAACAAGCAACCCCAACAAATTCACCCGCATCCGGAACACCAACCACACCGGCCTCTTCGCCCGCCACCAACCCGACACCCGCACCGCGTCCTGCGCCAACACCTACCCAATTCACCCAACCGACTCCGTCCGCGCCAACCCAGTCAAACCAACTCGCCGACAGCCCCCAACCCTACGGCATTCCCGACGCCATCGACACCAACCCCACCATCAACCGTTTCCGCAACGTAGGCGGCCGCATCGTAGGCATCGACGGAGACTAGCTGCCGGCTTCCAACTAGTCGGCTAGACGGTCATCGGTGAGATCACGGCTCCTCACTGTCCGTCAATCCCTTTACAAACTCAGAGAAGAATTCACCATCCGGTACTGCTCCGGGAACCGGGAATTTGTCTTCCAACATCCGGCTAAGCCGCCTCGAGGTTTCGTTGATCCCGCTACGGCTTCGCCTCATTCCTTTGTAGATGAATGAGACCTGTGCGCCGCCACCCTGCGTCACGACACAAGTGCGATCATTGATGGAGGCATGCCAACCAGCCCCAGCACCCAAGATGTCCCAAGACAACTCACCGCTCTCTGTCAGCTTGTAGTACACAGCAATCGCGTCGTTGAATTCCGTCATCTTGTACGCTGCCTATTCTCTCGCCTTTTCGTTCGGAGCGGCCTGATCGCACAATGCCATCGCCGACAATATGCGACCCATCCAATAGCTCCGTAGATTACACCAATACCAAACATTATTGTTTATCAATCAATTCCATCAAATCCAGACATTCTCGCGGACGGGTGTGGTTAAGCGAGGCGAAGCCGAATGTGATGCACAACCATCATCTCGTCTGCGGCCACAACCACGTTATTCGACCGAGCACCGCCTCACTCCCACCACTACCACGTCACACCCGCGAACGACACGTCATCGCGGCGGACGACACGTCACACCCGCGGACGACACGTCATCCCCGCGGACGCGGGCACCCAGAGAAAATCGAGCACACCGTTTCCGCATCCGACTCCAACTACCAAACCCAAGGCTTCGAAATCGTCGATTAACCTCAATCAGATCTCAACCACCTCGCCCAATTATGGCCCCGGCAACTCCCGCTTCGGCGCTGTCTCGTCAAGCCAGACCTTGTGGAAAATACTGCCCGGATACTTCGGCGGCTTCAGATCGTGGACCCAAGGATGGTAACGATACTCGTTCGGTGACGACACGACCGCAATCGGTATCACCAAGGCTTGATTAGCGATATAGTCCTCGATCGCCAGATACTTCTCGTGCCGCCTTACGGAATCTCGCTCCGTTGCCGCATCCGCCAACATCGCATCCAACTCCACGAACTCAGGTGCGCGGTTTATCTTGCCGAACGGGGCCGACAGCGAGCGTAGCACCGCCACAGGATCCGGATACACCGGAGATACGGCGAACATTCGTAAGCGATATTGGTTGTTCCTCCGCCCGCCGAATTCATCCAATGTCGACACTCCGAAATGATCAACGTTTAGCTCTAGATTTAGTTCCTGTGCCCAAGAACGGAACGACGTTTCGTTGACGTCGGTATAAATGGCCCCAACCGTATTTAAAACGCCGACTTCCCACGGTTTTTCTTCGCCCGAGTATCCGGACGCCGACAACTCCACCTGCGCATACCCCGGGTCATGACGAATGAAATCAGCGGTCGGTTCAAGCGTCGTCAACTCGCTTGTGATTAGTCTCGCATCATCGTCCGCCAACCCGCCGAAAGTCGCCAACTGCGCTATGGCCGCAGCCGCCCTCCTGAAATGTACGTCGTCGAACGGTGGTGCCGCCGCATTCAAAACCGCAAAAACGAACGTCGGCGCAACGTCTGCGAGATCTTCGATCGCACCTTCAACCTCGATCACGTCCGGCAGACTGACGTTTTCACCCGATTCTTCGCCCTCTGGTTCTTCCAAGTCCTCGAAGACCTCAACAAAGGTGTAGTGATACAACTCTTCGAAATCAGTCGCTTCTTGGACGAAAGTCATCGGATCAATCGGCAATGTGTACCAACCGTCGTCTGAACTTTCCCATTCAGTCAAATCGGCCCTGAACCATACTCCATCCAGATACGCAGGTTCTCCCCAGTAATGCGGATTCCTTGCGATCGGGCAGCGCGCCCCGGTTACTTCGTTCCAATAGTCAACTAACCGAAACGGCCCAGCACCCACAGGCATGTTCCATTCGCTAAAAGGAACGGTCATGCTCCACGAGCCAGAATTGGACCACTGGATGCCCCAACTAAGCGCGTTGTCCTTCTTCAACACCGACGCAACCGGGTCAGCGAGCAACGCGGGAAAATCAGCGCGCGGATTCGTCAATCGCACGCGCAACGTCCGATCATCTATCGCCATCACACCCGTGAGGTCATCGCTCTCACGCAAAATTACCGCATCCGCTCCTTCGACTAATCCGAACACATCCCGCGCTCTGCTTCCCGCGTCCGACTTCTTCAATGCTCGTTCCCAGCTCCACTTAAAATCACCGCTCGTCAACGGAGTCCCATCGCTGAACTTCAAATCGTTCCGCAACACGAACTCATACTCCAGCCCGGTCAAATCGACGTTGTACGAGTCCGCCAACTCCAACTCGAATGGCGCAACCGAATCGTCCACGATCCGCGCCAAACCCGCATGAATTTCCGTCACCAGCGATGGTGAACTGAAATCGAACTGAGATGAAGCGTGATCGATCGCCGGATCCGGCGGCGGACACATCGTCATTGGCGCCGATAGAACACCGCCACGTCTCGGCCCGGTCGGGTTGAGCGGCTCGACAATCGTCACCCCCTCCACCGTCGGCGGCAACGATTTATCGACCTCCACACCCTCCATCATCGCCGAAACCGTCGGATCGGGCGTCGCAGTCTCCGCAACGTCGGGAGTCCCTGCCGATTCAGTCGGAGACTCCCCGCCGTTACACGCAATTCCGAATCCCGACAACGCCAACCCGAGCACCATCAAGGAGACCACTATCTTCAATCGCATGTACCTCATGGCTTAGGCAACTCCCGTTTCGGCGCTGTCTCGTCGAGCCATACCTTGTGGAAAATGCTGCCCGGGTATTTCGGTGGTTTGAGGTCGTGGACCCACGCGTGCGAACGGAAGTAAACCGGCTCGGGCAGGACCGCAATCGGTATGACGAGCGCTTGTTCGGCGACGTATTGTTCAATCTCGAGGTAAAGTTCGTGACGTTTGACGGAGTCGCGTTCGGTGGCGGCCTCGGCAAGCATGGCGTCGAGTGTGACGAATTCGGGTGCCCGATTGAGCTTGCCGAATGGGGCGGTCAACGATCGGAGTATTGTGACCGGGTCGGGATAGGCAGGAGGCACGCTGTAAATTCGAATGTGGAATTTGTTGTTGTGCCGCCCATCGAAGTCGTCAAGCACTGGCACTCCGAAGTCATCTTCCTCCAAGTCTAGGTTGAGCGCCTCCGCCCATTCGACGAATGAGGGATGGTCAGCGAAAACCTTTCTAAAACCGTGTGAATACAAAACGACTGCCTTCCAAGAGTCGTCATGGTCCGCGTATTTCGAAGCTGCCAACGCTGACTTCGCCACCTCTTCGTCGTAACGAACAAACTCGGCGGTTGGTTCCAACGTGGTCAACTCCTCGGTGATCAGACGTGCGTTGTGATCGATATTTCCGATGTACGTCGTCAGTTGCGAATACGACGCTGCTGCGCGTCCAAAGTGAACGTCGTCGAAAGGCGGCGCGGCGGCGTTGAGGACCGCGAAGACGTAAGTCGAAGGGAAGATGGCGACGTTTTGCTCGGCCCCTTCGACCTCGATACCTTCTATGGGCTCTACCGTCGGTTCGGATTCAGCGATGTTGTCAAGATCTTCTACTATGTAACGGTTCGCCAACTCCTCGAAGTCGGTGGATTCCTCCACAAACGCGAGCGGATCGGTTCCGATCACTACCCAACCTCCTTCTTCATGCCTTTCCATTTCCGTGGTGTCTGGCCGGTACCAAACCCCGTCAAGATACGCGGGTTCTCCCCAATAGTGCGGATTCCGCGCAATCGCGCAGCGGTTCGGTTCGGATTGATCCCAGTGATCAATGAGTTTGAATGGTCCGGCACCGACTGGCAAACTCTCCTGGTTAAACCTCCCGCCTCCGATAACCATGCCCGAGTTGTACCACTCGATTGGCCAACTTTCGGCGTTTTCCCGCTTTAAGACGGATGCGACTGGGTCCGCTAAAAGTGCGGGAAAGTCGGCTCGTGGATTGGTGAGGCGAACCTTCAACGTACGATCATCGATCGCCACGACTCCGTGAAGTTCTTCGCTGTCGCCCAACACGATTTCTTGTGCTCCGTCCACCAGACCCAGCACGTCTCTAGCTCGACTACCGGCCTCGGACTTCTTGAGAGCGCGTTCCCAGCTCCACTTAAAATCCCCGCTCGTCAACGGACTGCCATCGCTGAACTTCAAATCGTTGCGCAACACGAACTCATACTCCAACCCAGTCGAATCAACGTTGTACGACTCCGCCAACTCCAGCTCGAACGGTGCAACCGGATCATCCACTATCCGCGTCAAACCCGCGTGAATCTCAGTCACCAACGGTGGCGAACCCAAATCGTGCCACTCTGAAGCCGCATCGATCGCCGGATCCGGTGGCGGGCACACAGTCATCGGCGCCGCCAAAACGCCACCGCTGACTGGGCCGCTACGATCCAACCCTTGCACCACCGTCACCCCCTCCACCGTCGGCCGCAACGACTTATCGACCTCGACACCCTCCAGCATCGCCGAGACCGTAGGATCAGGCGCGCCGGTCTGAGGCTCCCCGCCGCTGCACGCCGATCCAAATCCCGTCAGCGCAAACACTGCCGACAACGCGACTAACCCGATGAGATTATCTCGTCGCACCATGTTACTCATACGCTTCGTAAGTCTTGGCGGTTCTAACACGCAAATCAACACTGCATGATTCGCCAACACCCTCCGAATTCGCCATATCCGCGCTGAATTCTGTCGAATGTTACGACTTTCGGGTATTTGCAAGGATTTATCGGCTCTTTTCGCCATTGTTCTGCTAAGGTACATGAACGTGACATCCTGATAGAGAATGTCATGGCCTTAGATTAAGGAGGTCAGCAATGACCGAATACAGGGCTCTTATGAACATTTTGGTGATCGCGGTGACAGCTGTCGCTCCGACTGCTTGGAGGGCCAACGTTGCGGACATCGATCCGCCACAGGAAGGCGGCCCGTTTAAAATCCTTGCTGCGACTCCAGCGACAGTCTAGGGAGTCGTTGGAGTGGAAGAGCGTGTAACGATCCCTGAGACGTTCTCGACATCACTTGGCGACCACGGGAACAAAAGCGATTCTGTGATCGGATGAGTTGTGGTTCGAGAAGCGGTCACTAACGCCACGTTGCAAAACGACCTAATTTGGTAATGGCGTTACGCCAACGGCTGTAAATGGATTCGCACCCCGGACAGAAGTTGGTGGCAAGCACGCTGCGACAAGAAGAAAAGTGCTACTGGGCGGAGAGTCGTCTGGATGACTAGCAAACGTCGCCGGACCCGGCGCCTTGGCATAAGCCGCACCCTCGACGAGGGTGCGGCTTTTTTACCCCCTCAAACATCCAGCTCCCGACGCGCCTCCCCCACGCTCATGATCCCCGCACCGACCAGCGTCGCCAGGCGATTCGGTCGGAGGTCCCCCACCGCTACACGCCAATCCGAATCCCGACAACGCCAGTACAAACACCGTCAACAACGCAACAAACCCACTGAGATTATTTCGTCGCATCATGTTACTCGTACGCATCGCAAATCTTGTCGGTTCTCCCGATCAGCCCGCGCGCCAGACGCACATCCATGACCTCAGTCTGTGCTACCCCAAAAATCAAGATCATTTCGACGCGACAAGACTATCCCCTCTCAGTTCATGGAAAGGGCTACGGTGAGGGATTCGCAGACGCCATAGGGTGAAGTCCCGTATACAACCAAAACCAAACGTTTCCGCGTTCACGTACGACGCTGACTTCCAAACAGCTGCCTTCCAATCAGAATGCTTGAAACTTGTCGGGGCAACCTTGATCCGACCCGAACCTTCGTCAAACTCAACCGCAACGAGTCATTCTTGCCCGGGCAACTGCCGCTTCGGAGCCGTCTCATCGAACCACACATCGCGATATCGGGAAGCACCGTACTGTGGAAACGATAGCCCGTGTACCCACGGTTGGACGCGCATATCTGAATGATACTCATCCACGCGGATAGGATACGCGAGCGCCTGGTCAATGATGTACTGTTCAATCGCGGCGTATCGCGCGGCACGGTCGGCGGCGTCTTGCGTGGCACTAGCTTCGTTGATCATCTTCCCGACGATCGCCAATTCGCCAACAGAGTTGCCGTCACCAAACGGTGCGATGAATTCTCGCAACACCGCGTGCGGATCCGGATACTGCAAAGTCGTGAAGATCATCTGAATAGTGTTAGATTTTGGATCAATCAGGCCTTTGTTGGAGCCGTCGACTCCTTCGCCAATGGGATTGACGTTCAATCCGAAACGTGAATCCCATTGATCGATTAAACCCTCGACGATATTGCCCGGCCCTGACACGTTAAATTGAACCTCGTAGTCACCCGCTTTTCCGCTGTACTTTGATCCCGCGAATTCTTGGTCGGCGAAGTTTGGACGAAACTCGAATTCACCGACAGATCCTTCGAATTTCGAGATGCTCTTTGGCACGATATACCCGCCGGTTACGACTGGATGTCCGTACAACGATTCACGATCAGTACCTGCCACAAAAGCGCGCCGAAATGCAACATCGTCAAACGGCGGATGCGCAGGATTGAATATCAAGAGGATTAGTTGGGGTGGATCGACCGCAAGCACTGATACCCCTGGCCGGTCTTCGTGTGCATGTGCCGTGTGATCGTGTCCGTCTTCATACGCAAGACTCGAAAAATAGTAGTCGATCGTCTCTTTACGGAACGCGTCTGTGTATATCGACCTTGCCTTGATAATCCCGAATTCCTCGTAAAGCTGGGTTACTGGCACAATCGCGTCGAGTCTTGGCGGTTCGCCCCAGTAGTGTTCGTTCCTAACCAAGGAGCACCTCGTGGAGACATGCTCCGGGTCGTGTACTGCAAGTCTGAACGGACCTGCACCGACTGGTAGTTCGGATCGGTTGGACGACCGACCACTACGCCGAATTGATGAGAACTGAGTCCACGTGTAAGCCCAATTTTCAACATTATTTCGCTTCAATACTGATGCAATCGGATCAGCCAACAACAACGGGAAATCAGGTCGAGGATCCTCTAATTGCACTAGAATGGACAATTCATCTACGACTTTAACACCGATCAGCTCGCCTCCCGAATCGCTAACATCGCGAGCCCCAAGAATTGATCCGAAAACATCGTTGGCTCGGCTAGTAGTTGTAGATTCGCGCAACGCACGTTCCCAGCTCCATTTCACATCCACGGCCGTCAGGGGACTTCCATCACTGAACTTGAGATCTTTCCTCAAATTAAACACGTACGTTACCCCGTTTTCACCTAACGAATAACTTTCTACCAGTGCCGGCACGATGTCATTGGTTGAAGGAGCAATCTCCATCAAACCTGCGTGTATCTCCGAAACTAAGACGAAATCAGTCGACGACCGTAACTCGCTTGCGTCGTCGATTGCTGGATCTGGAATACCGCAGTCAACAGCATCCACAAACAAAACATCACCGGTTACGCCTCGTCTCGGATCCACGGTGGACACGTCGCCCGAGCCTTCGGACGCGGTGTATAGCGAATTCGATTGGACTTGAATCTCTGATCTCTGTGTCTTTTCGATTTGTGGGTCAGTCGACGTTTCCATCCGAACACTGTAGAAGGCAGAACCTCCGTACATTGGAAATTCGAGCCCATTCACCCATGGTTGCACCCGGAATTCGAAACGATATTCATCGATACGAAGTGGCAATGCCAAGGCTTGATCGATGATGTATTGCTCGATCTCAGCGTATTTCAATGAGCGAGTGTCGGCATCACTTTCCTCAACAGCATCCTTGATCATATTCTCAACTTCCACTAACTCTCCTACCGAGTTACCTTCACCGAACGGTGCAATGAAAGTCCGTAACACCGCATGTGAATCTGGATACTGAGGGGACAACAAAACCAGTCGCATGGGTTCGGAAATAACGGGTTCGTCTTCTACATCGTGACTTTCGGCAATCTCGGGACCGTCTTCCACTTCACGACTAACAAATACGATGTCCGTTCCAAACTTTTCATACCATTGATCGAACAACGGTGGAAGCACCGCTCTGGCCAATCCATCCGAGCCAAATTCAACGTTGAAGCCGTCGCCAGATTGCGAATATTCTGACTTCGCGAGTTCAGTGTGTGCCGCGTCGATATCGAAGCGGATACTCTCAATTTCAGCATCGGTTTGTGCCACAGAAGGAGGCACTAGCCGGAGACTATCCGCACTCGCGTAAGGAAATACTTCGCCAACGTCAGAACCTGCAACCAATGCTCGCCTGAATGCGACATCATCGAACGGCGGGTGACCTGGGTTAAATATCAAAAACCATGTACGCGGAGCGTCGGTGGCAAGTAGCGGTTTACCTAGTATGTCGCCTTCATCGTCTTGTGAAGGTTCACTGTCTGCAAACCCTTCCAAATAATAGTCTATCAACGCCATATTGAAAACCGCTTCGTCTTCAATAAACGAACCCGATGCGTCATATGGTTGAAAATCTGTGACGGATACTATCCGTTCCAGTTTTGAAGGCCCCCTCCAGTAATGTTCGTTCCTAGCCAACTGGCAAGTTATCGTTGGAAGGTGGGTTGTATATTCGATTAGTTTGAATGGACCGGCGCCTACTGGCATTGAAGCCGCGGTAAATGGATTTTCCGATTCGGTCATGCCAGTTGAGTTATCCCACTCGATCGGCCACTGCATCACGTTTTCGGCTTTCAATACCGATGCCACTGGATCTGCCAGCAGTGACGTGAAATCGTATCGCGGGTTCTTCAGTTGCACCGCCAATCGTTCGTCGTCTAGTGCTTGAATACCACTCAACGTGTTGTCGTTCCCCTTCATTGTGTCGGCACCTACGATCGAACCAAACACGTCGTTTGCACGGCCATAGCCATTCGCCCGTAGGAACGCACGCTCCCAACTCCATTTCACGTCCAACGCAGTCAGGGGACTGCCATCGCTGAATTTCAGACCATCACGGAGTCGAAACTCGTACGAAGTAAAGTCATCCCTGACGGCATAATCCTCTGCGAGCTCGAGGCGTATCTCTGTCCCGTCGGGAGAATGAGACAACAGCCCCGCATGTATCTCAGGAACGATCGTGAACAAGTTTGCCGATCGAGTGTCAAATCCATGTTCATAGGCAGGATCTGCGGCATCGCAACCAATATCGGCATTGACGTATAGGGTGTTATCCAATCGCGGAACAACTGCTTTTTCAAGAACCGTTGTGTTCGCCACATCAACGAATTCCTCAGAGCTTGTTTCCTCCACTACATCGATACTAACCCCGCCTTCCACAGGTGCTTTAGCGTCGGATTCAGACTCAATCGCGGTAGACGTTTCAAGAGAATTCGATTCAAGTTCATTATCGCCATCGGAAATCACGCATCCGCATGCTACCGCCGCACTGATCACCACACCAAGCACAAGTCTTGAAACACGCAACCGCAACTTGTTCAAGGTTACAACACACCTTAGATCTGTTAACCGTGGAGGGATGTTGGCGATCCAGTCGGTATATGATGTGTTACTCAAGAACTCTCCTTGACTCATCTGACACTGCATGCTAGTCTATATCAGAGCGAGCCAGAATTGCATTTCGATAATCGGATTCGATGGCTTGTACTAACATTTTAGAGTTAGTAATAACGGCACACAAGTTAACGATTTTTGGTTTCGTGTTGGCAGTAATTGCCGCTGTGATCGTGATAGTTGATGCGTCCAACAGCACTGCCGACTCTCACTTCACACCCACCACAAGTGGGACGGGCATGGAACAACTCTGCATAGAGCCCGCGTTCAATTTGGTATCGGTCGCAGGGGTTTCGTTGCTTGGCGAATCCGATCTGATTCCTCCGCCACACCACAACAGTTATATGCCTCCACCAAAGTGTAGAAAAGTGAAATCAACTTGCAAAAGATGGCACTATTACACGGACACCGATTCGAACGGCAGGCCAGTAACCAAAAAAAACATGCAGAGCATGGAACTACAGGTGGGAATGTGGATAACCGACTCATATCGGGTACGCTCCCTCAAACTGTGCGGGCGTTGCATATAAAGCCTGAGGGGCGGTTCACGAACCGCCCCTCAGGCTTTACGTGTGATGAACCCCCTCAAACATCCAGCTCCCGACGCGCCTCCGCAACCGTCATGATCCCCGCACCGACCAGCGTCGCCAGCCGGTCTGCCCGATCAGACTGCGACTCCTGAACCGCTTCGACATCCGAGAGGTTGAAGCGCACATTCAACTCGTTCGGGAAGTTTTCGAAGTACGGCGTGAGACGATGGTTGATGCCGTCCTCGAGCGACTTCAACTCCGGGATGATCGTGTTGCGCCACAGGAACTGCTCCATCGTCCGCACGTTCGCCAACGTCGCATCCTCGAACTCGCTCAGGAACACCTTCGGCACGCCGAACGCCCGTGATACCTCCTCGACCGACCACTGCAACGCGGCGATGAACTCCATCTCCGATTGGTTCGAACCCAACCGCTTCATGTCCACTCCGCCGCTCAACACGACCGGTCGGTGCGCCTTATCCGGATCCACCAGGCGAGTATCCCAGATCTCCATCAACCGTTCGATCTCGTACGGGTTTGCGTTGTTGTCCGTCGTTATCACCAGATCCGACGGCATCGCCGAGTGCACATAGAAGCGACGATTGAACCGCAACGCCTCGGCACCCATATCGACCGCCGCCCGCGCTGGCGCCATCGACGAGAATCCTGCCAACCCGCGCATCGGGTTGAACCGCCGGTACCACAGCATCTCCTCTGGCAGATACGCCACTCGGTCGTCGGCCGTCTGATGAATGAAGCCGCGCACCGTGCGGTCTTCATCGCTTCCGACAACATGCACCTCGTCAGGTCGCAATGCCCACATCTCATACGGCACGCCGTCCCCGTCGCGAGCCAGCGCCACATACCCCGAACCCCACAGCGCCAACCGGCTCTCAGTCACTCGCAGCAACTGCCCGCCGTCCCAGACCGCGTTGGGGCGCTCCAACAACCGCTGCAACGGATGGCCCGCGCCTGCCAACTCCAACTCGGATCCCGGACTCCGCCGCTGCCAGACCTCCAGCGGAGGCCGACTAACCGCCTCGGCCAACACCCGCACCGCAGCGTGAACCGCCGTCGAGCGCGCGTAGTACTCCCCATACCGCGCCGGCGCCCAATCAACATCATCCCTGCTCGCTAGCGGGATTCCGATCCGTTCGACGACCCTTCGCGAGGAATACCCGCGCCGCTCAATGCCGTCCGATTGATCACCTTCTCCACCACGCCCAAAAGGCGCACCAACTACGCGCCCGATCCGCTTGAACACGCCGTTGCCTTCCCGTTCGCTCATCTTCATCTCTTTCGTGCCTCCCCCTAAACGCCAGCCGTCGAACTGATCGCAAAACCCACGATCGCCAACACCTCGCCGCCGACCAGCACCATCAACCAACGGATGTTGATCTCGATACCGCGCAACCGCGCATCGTGATCTCCCTCAACCGTCGACCTCAGACGCTTCACCTGCGCCAGAAGATCCGTCTCCTCTGGCTTGTCATCATCTCTCGAAGACCTTTTCTGAACGCGCGGCCTGCCTCGCCCAGCCAAATCCTCAAGATCCATCTCCAGCAATACTTCGCGTGGATCCATATGTCGTACACCTCCGTTCCTGACATCTCAGATCGACACCCTTCGATACGGCGCAAGCAACCGCTTCACGTCGCCCGACGGGTCATAAAGCGAACGCGATGCTCCCGCCGCAACATCGTCCGTTCTCGCCACGCCGTCCCGACGTCGCCACCGGTCCACCGCCGTCAGCACCGTTGCCTCGACGACCTCCGCCGGGAACTGCACCGCCTTGATCAGCGAACCGTCCAGATGCTCCGCCGCCATGCTCCCGTTGACGCCGCGCTCGACGTTCAACACCGAAGCGCCGACCTGCCGGACAAACATCTGTTCGTGGTCGACCAGGATCGTGTGGCCCGCAGAGATGTTCCGCGCATCATCGACCTTGATCGACTTCGACGCCTTGCTCACCGGCGAGCCGCTGTCGTCGGTATACGCATCCAGCGACACAACGTGCGACCGGTATCCCCATCGTCCCGTAACCGACACTCGGGCACGACCCAGCGGAAAACACGAATTCGACCGCTTCGGGCTAACTCGCACCGTGTGAAACGGCACCCCGTGCGCCGACTGCGGATTCGTATCCAGCGGATACAGAAGCAGCTCCGACCGATGTCGCGTCCGCTCATACACACCGTCGCCGTCCCAATCCTCCACAATCTGCGACACCTCGATCAGATCGTCCACATGCACCCGCAACCGGTCCGAAACATCGAACCGCTTCGACTCCGAGCTCACATAGAAGTTACGACCACAGTGGCCGTCGACCACTCGACTCGCCACATGCAGAAGATGCCACAACACCGAGTCGTGACTCGTATCAGCAATCCCTAGCCGACCCTTCAAATCCGTCGGCTTTGCATACAGATTAAGCACCCCAACCGGCGCTTCAGAATCCGTCATCTCTTATTTCTCCTTTTTTGAATTTAGTACCCTCCCCTTCGCTCCGCGAAGGGGACGCGTGCAAGCAAAGCGCAGCACGCAGGGGATGCACGAGTTCACCGCAACACCCCCTTCCATCGACGCTAAACCCCCTTTTTCCCCCTTGGACATCAAGGGGGAGGGTTAGCGAGACCGCAGCGGATGCCCGGTCATGGCGCACTCGGCATGTAGGGGCGGTTCGCGAACCGCCCCTACGAATCGTCACCCTCAGTGCGAGATGTTGTAAGTCAGCGCCGTGTGCGTCGCGGTCGCACGGTTGCCCGAACGTTCCGCGAAGCCCAGACGCATGCTCACCACCATCACGTTCTGCCGCTTCTGGATGTCGCGCTCCGTCTCGATCATCAGATTCCGACGGAATCCCACGCGCCACTGACCCGTGTTCACCGCCAGCAACCGACCGCGGTCATACGTGTTGCCGCCGCTCGTCACCTTGCCGTCCGCGTCCGCAAGACGCATCTGACCGCTCACGACCAACGGATGACCATAGATCGACGCGAGCTGTCCGCTCAGGATCGTCGCCTTCGGACCCAGCTTGTCGACCGTCTCGACCGAGGCCAAACCCAAGCTCGAAGTGAACGTGGCAACATCGGTCACGAACACTGTCTCCGACTGGCTCAATCCATACTTGCCTAGCTTCTTCAACAGGTTCAGGTACGCCGCGCTCGATATCTCGTCGGCCTGCGAGACGCTCTGCCCGGTGTTGTCCACCAACGGCAGATGCACCAACCCGTCGAAACCGATCAGGAAGTGCGCCTTCCCAGCCGTCGACGTCTGCAACGTCCCACCGTCCGCGTTGATGCCGTTCGTTGCTGTCCGGTCGGCATTCAGCAACACGTCGTCGATGACCTCCGCCGCATTCCGGACCAACGTCCTTCGCACCTCCGGCAACACCGCGAAGACTGCGTCCTCGTCCAGCGTCAGCGACCACGGAACCTCCGCGACCAGCTCGTACGCGGTCAAAGTCTGTTTCGCCGTCTTCGACGTGCTCTCGGTGGTCCCGGTGTTCTCCGTCCCCGGATACCAGTTGACATCGCCCAGCTGCAAGGGGATGTCGAAGGGATTCGTCGGCATGTCGATCCGATTGAACAGACTCGCCACCCGCGTCTCCTGATGCACGTCATCCCACAACCGCGACGCCATTCCGGTCGGCACAATCTCATCGCCCCGGCCAGCCGTCACGCTGTCCATCGCCGCCTTCAGCCGCACGTCCCATTCACGCACCGACTCCGCGCCCAACTGCGTCTCCGCTGCACGTTGCACGCTCCGCATGATCGCCAGATCCAACTCGTCGCAACCCGCATAGGGCCCCGACTTCACTACGGTTTGGGTTGCCGAACCGTGTTGACTGGACAGCAACGCATCTCGACGATATCCCTGCTGCTCAGTAGTCAGCGCCTCGATCGCCTTTCTCAGCCGAACCCGCTCATCATGAACCGGCTCGACACGTTCCTTGACAAACGTCGAAACGTCCGCCAACTCCTTCCTCAGGAGCTCCATCTCTTGTGTAGTTTCAGGCATCTAAGCCACTCTCCTTTTCTCTGTATTCCCTTCGCCTTCTGGAAGAGAACCAAATCTCTGTGTGCCCTCTCATCTAGGAGAGGACCCATTCTGTTTTCCCCTCTCGGTTCAGGAGAGGTCAAATTCCGTTTTCCCCTCTCGGTTCAGGAGAGGTCAAATTCCGTTCTCCCCTCTCCCTCTGGGAGAGGGCTAGGGTGAGGGCCCGCCGCAAATCGCCGCAAACCCGCTCCCGTGTAAATTCCGCTCCCGCAGTCCCACGCAGCGCCCGCGCCTCATAACTCGCCCATATCCGATACGGCCCGCCATAACCGCCGCATCCCCTCGCGCATCTCCAGAAACTCGCCAACTTCACGGACCTCTCGATCCGCACCGCCCGAGGCCAACGCGCTCGAGTGCATCGGCACCGGCACCGCGCTGATCTCCAGCAATTCGTGACGCTTGTACCAGTAGCCGCGCCGCCCGTTCGAAGCCTCCCTCATCTCCGTCTCCAACGGAATGAAGCCCACCGACACGCCTCGCATGAAGCCCCGCGCGTACAGATCCGCAATCTCCATCGCAAACGCCGTCGGCGCGAACTCCACCAGCGCCTTCAACTCATCTCCCTCGACCCAAACACGGCTCGCCCTGCCGATCGGCGGCATCGACCGGTCATGCGCCCACAGGAACACCGGATTCCTCCGATACCCCTCAAGCTCCCAGCCCTTCGGGTCGATCAAATCCCCCTTGCGATCCTCACTTCCAACCGCCGCCGTGATGATCAAGCGCCGAGATCCCTTCACCTCAGCCTCATCGCTCACCGCACGGATAGCAACACCATCGCCGTCGACCTCTAAGGCCTGCTCACCACCGTCGATGCTCGCATCCACGACACCAGCGCCAAACCACTTGACCACAACCTCGTCCGCGTCACTCCATCGCCCCGTCACGCCGGCTTCACCGACAGCCAAATCACAACTCAACACCATGCTCGCTACATCTCCTCATCAACGCCGCCCCATCCGAAGCAGCACTAGCTGTTACACACGTTCTACCAACCATGTTGCAACATCACAACCCATTCCGCAACCCCCATTTGGCACAAATTTAAGAAAATCTTCCTCCCCTTCGCTCTGCGAAGGGGACGCGTGCGAAGCACGCAGGGGATGCACGAATCCCAACCAATCACGTCATTCCGGCGGAAGTGGGCCCGGGTGGTGCGGTGCGGTCGGCTTTTCCCCTCTCCCTTCACGGGTGCTGTGCATAACCGCCGTCATTCCGGCGAACGCCGGATTCCAGAGGGGAAGGGCAACGGGGAAGCGCCCGCGTACCCTCCGTCATTCCCGCACATCATCAACGCCATCCCGCACATCGTCAACGTCATTCCCGCACATCGCCAACGTCATTCCCGCGCATCATCAACGTCATTCCCGCGGACGCGGGAACCCAGAGAAAACAAACCACGCCGTTGTCCATCATTGCGCGGGAAAACCGGTTGTTTTTGTGTGTCCCTGGATACCCGCGTCCGCGGGTATGACGGCGTAGACCCCACACCCCACCTCTTCGCCATGCAACAATTGACTCAAGCACCCCCTCTGCTAATCTGACCAAGATCAACTCAATCACTCACTCAAAACCTCAACGAATGCCCATTAACGAAACCCAACTCAACGGCCGCATCGCCACTCTGTTGGACCGCATGAACGCGCGCTGGGGCGCGTATGGCGAAACGCACGGCGCCTTCGAAGGCAACCAGCGACAACCAGACATCCTCGTCCACCAGCAAGGCCTTCGTCCTGTCATCATCGAGAACGAATACCTTCCCGCACACACCGTAGAACCAGAAGCGATCGCAAGGCTGGGCGAAAACCTCGACACCGACATCGTCGGAACATCCGGCAAGATCAACGCCGTCGTTGCCCTTCGCTCACCTCTCGACCTCCACAACTGCCGCAGTCACGACCAAGTCGACAACCTCCTTAGCGGCGGCATCCAACTCGAATACGCCCTCTACACCGGCACATCACACGACGAATACAACCGCTTCCCTCAACAAGGCTTTATCCCTGGAAATCTCAAAGACCTCGCCGCATTCATCAGCTACGCCGCCGTCCCCGAAGACGCCATACAGACCGCAATCGACACCCTCATCAGAGGCATCGGCGCATCCGCCACGATCCTCCGCGAAGCGTGCGAGGTGAGCCAAAGCACCAAAGCAGCCATCACCGACATCCTCAAACAGGACTACAGCGATCAGACTTTGCGGATGGCCGCAACAATCATGATCAATGCGCTCGTTTATCAACTTAGTTTGTCCGGCAGACACGGGATCCCCAACTACAACGATGCGATGTACCTAGGGTCACCTATTGCTCCTGAATTCCTGAGACAGTGGTACAAGATTCTGGAAATCAACTACTGGTCGATCTTCAAAATCGCAGTCGATTTGCTGCACGGTGTCGCTTCGATCACTCATGCCAACCAAGCCCTAAGAATTATGTTGCGTACGGCGGAAAGGCTTCACAACTCAGGCGTCGCCCAATCGCAAGACCTGATGGGCACCGTATTCCAACGACTAATTGCAGATCGCAAATTCCTTGCAACCTTCTACACCCGACCCGAATCCGCCGCCCTCCTAGCCCACCTCGCGATCCCCGACGACGGCAATTGGGACGACCCCGAACGCGTCAAAAGCTATCGCGTCGCCGACTACGCATGCGGCACCGGCACCCTAATCCACGCCGCATACCGGCGTATGAACCAGCTACATCTCCTCTCTGGCGGACAACCCGAAAATCTCCACGCCCACATGATGCAGGAAGCACTGACCGCCTGCGACGTCATCCCATCATCCGTCCACCTAACAGCTTCCATGCTCTCGTCATCCCATCCCACCGAGAAATACGATGGCACACGCACAATTGTCGCCCAGTACGGCAAAACCGAAGACGGCGGCATCTCCATCGGATCCCTAGACCTTCTGGCGTCCAACGGCGAAGTCCGCCCCCTCATCGCTCTCCATAGCGGGTCGGCGGTAACCGCTACCGGCGAACAACGCGCCGAAGCGACCGTCGAAATGCCTCAATTCAGCCAAGACCTTGTCATCATGAATCCGCCATTCACGCGTTCCGGTTCAGATTGGGAAGGCGACGCAAGAGACACTGACTACATCAAACCGTTCCGTGGTCTCGGAAACGACCTCGAAACGCAAAGGCGAATGACCGCGCTCAAGAGTACTTACCGAAAAAACACCTGCGCTCACGGTTACGCCGGCATCGCGTCTTGGTTCGTGGCCCTTGCCGACCGTATGGTCAAGCGGGGTGGCACGATCGCGTTTGTCCTTCCCATGACTGCTCTCCAAGGCACCAGTTGGCAAAAGACGCGGCAACTGATATCGGAGCAATACAGCGACGTCATCATCATGACCATCGCTGTTGCCAACCAGCATGACCAAGCGTTTTCGGCCGATACGGGGATAGCTGAAACCTTGGTGGTGTGCCGTCAATCCGATGAATCCATCCTCGGACGCGGCATGTTCGTTTCATTGAGGCGACGGCCCCGTAGCGAGATGGAGGCAATGGAGTTGGCCAGAGCCATCTCAGGAATCTCTCGCGATGCCCAATTCAGGAAGTTGGAAGATGGACCGTTCGGCGGCAATGAACTCCGGGTAGGCGGTGAGCAGCTTGGTGAGGCTATTGATGCGCCGTTGAATGCCGAATTGCCTTGGTCCGCCGCCGGTATTTCCGACTTTTCGGCAGTGCAGACCGTCTATCAGATATCGCAAGGTTATCTTTGGCTGCCTCAAATGGCCGACAAATCACCGTTACCTGTGCGATCGGTTGACCGGATTGCCGATGTAGGTTTTCACGATATGAATGTTGCGGGTCCCAGCGCTCAAGCAGGATTTGACCGGTCCGAATTATCAGGGTCGGCACCAACGTATCCGATGCTCTGGGGGCACGACGCCCAGTTGGAAAAACGCTTGATCGTCGCACCGGACAGCGAAGGCAGAGTAAGACGGGGTAAGGAATCCCGAGCCGCACAAATCTGGGAAACCCGAAGCTACGCTCATCACAACCGCGATTTCAGGTTCAATTCGCAGCCTCTCGCCGTCGCATTCACTGGAGACCGCACAATCGGCGGCCGCGCATGGCCAAACGTGAAGTTCGACCGACGCGAACACGAAATCGCCTACTCTCTTTGGGGCAACTCAACCCTTGGCCTCATCACATACTGGTGGCACTCCAGCCGACAACAGGCAGGTCGAGGCAGCATGCCCATTACCGCAATCCGCACCATGCCAACCCTCGACGTCACCCAACTCTCCGAAGATCAACTCCAAACCGCCGAATCCATCTTCGACGAGTTGAAGCACGTCGACTTCCTCCCTGCCAACGAAGCCTACCGCGACGACACCCGCAAACTACTAGACCGACGCGTCCTCATCGACCTCCTAAACCTCCCCGAATCCATCCTCGAACCCCTAGACCTCCTACGCCTCAAATGGTGCTCCGAACCCAGCGTGCATGGGGGGAAGGGGACGGCGCCTTCGACTGCATAAATTAGCAAGGCACAGCAAGAACGATTCCGACGCGGTTGTCGTAACCTTCGACTTCGCGTTCCGTTCCCCCCACAAGTTCGAACGCTTCCTCGACACCTGCCCGGGAATTCAAGGCTAGGGCGTCGCGAATCGGAGGAGACGCGAGCAAGTGAAGCGATGCGAGCGGGGATCTTCAAGACTGGTCAGCGCACCAAGCAGAGTGCCATTCAGAACGACTCAGGTATTCGTGTGGGAAATTCTCGTAGATCGTCCGAGAGGTCCGGTGAGTGACTTCGAGCACAATTTTCGCTCTAAATGTTTACGCTTCGTGTATTTTTGCGTGCTCGTTTTACTAATATGGTGATGTGGGATATCATATTGATATATCTGTATCATAATGAAAGGTTGCGGCCATGGCATCTACGATTGAGTGGACAGACGAAACTTGGAACCCGGTGACGGGCTGTACGCGGGTGTCACCTGGTTGCGACAATTGTTACATGTTTGCCCTATATCCCCGACTCCGGGGGATGTCGGTGCCCGGTTACGAAGCGAGTCCGGACGATGTGCAGCTTTTGCCTGAACGCCTCGGCGCCCCAATGAAGTGGAAGAAAGCACGCCATGTCTTCGTCAACAGCATGTCTGATGTTTTCCATCCGCAGGTCCCCTACGAATTTGTGTACGAGATCTTCAAAGTTATGGAACAGGCATCTCGATTGAAAGGCCATGTGTTTCAAGTGTTGACCAAACGCCCCGGACGCGCCGTCGGATGGTGGGACAGATACAAAGACTACTTCCCAGACGGTTGGCCGCCAAATGTATGGATTGGCACATCGGTGGAAAGTCAAAAGTACGCGCCACGCATCACGGTGTTGGAACGAATCCCTGCGCCAGTTCGGTTCGTATCTGTTGAGCCGCTCTTGGAGCGGGTCAACCTGAAACCGTGGCTCGAAAGAGGCGCTCTCGATTGGGTCATTGTCGGTGGTGAAAGTGGCAGACGTGCTCGGCCCATGGAACTAGACTGGGTGCGGCAACTTCGGGATCAGACGAACGAATCCGGCGTTGATTTTTTCCTCAAACAGTTAGGAGGATCCCGCGGAAAACGCAGCGGCGATGACGCGACCGTAGACGGACGGACATGGCAACAGATGCCCATGGCGGCTTAGTACCATGAATGTGCAGTCTTTCGGCGGGTCGTGGACGCGAGAAAAACTTGAGATCTTGCGGCGGTATTTGGACGCTTATACAACCGCACTCAAAAACCGGCCGTTCAATTTAATCTATGTCGACGCCTTCGCGGGACCAGGGAGCTGGCGACCCGGATCTTCATACTCTCAAGACCATTACCGTGAATTTACCGAGATGTTGAAAGGATCGCCGTCGATAGCGCTGGACGTCGATGACAGACCATTTGACAGATTGATATTCATTGATACCGATCCGGAACACATCGAAGCATTGGGGGAGTTGAAAATTAGTTCGCCAACGAGAAGTATCACCATCGTTCAAGAAGACGCTAACTTAGCAATCCCCGAGCTTTGTTCGCGACTTTCGAATCGTGATCGCGCCGTAGTTTTCGTGGATCCCTACGCTACTCAAGTATCTTGGTCAACGATTCAGGCAATCGCGTCGACCCAGAAAATCGATTGCTGGATTCTCTTCCCGTTAATGGCAATTGCGAGGTTGTTGCCTCTCAATCGGGAGCCAGATGCCGCATTAGCGCAGAGACTCGACCGAATATTCGGCGGACGGGAATATTGGTACGGATTTTATTCGCCTTTGAAACAACCTTCCTTTTGGAGCCAAGGTGATGAACAAGAACGCGAGTCAGGTAGCGGGCAAATTGCAATCGCGTATCGCGAACGGTTAGTTTCCGCGTTCGAACAGGTTGCGCCAACTCGCCGTGTATTGAAAAACTCCCAAAATTCGGACCTTTTCGACTTATTTTTCGCGGCCAGCAATCCGCGTGGCGCTGAGATTGCAGTGGGCATTGCCGACTACATCCTCGGACGTTGGTGATCTGGAATTCCCGGGTCCCAAATTTGAAAGTTCGGGTCGGCCCGAAATCCCCAATTGCAAAACGCTTGCTCCAAATCCAGCAACACCCTCATCCAACGCCTCACGCGCCGAGCAGTAACTGATGCTCCGCACCCGGTTAAATTCACACCCCTCGCTCCCTTCACCTCCAATCAATCCGCCCATATTATCGACACACCACCCCCACAAGTAAAATCAAACCCGTAACCACCACCCACTTCTCGGAGCCCCTCACCTCATGATGAATCGCAACATGCTCAAGCAAGCTCAGCAGATGCAGAAGAAGATTCAAGAGATGCAGGAAGAGATCGCCGAAGCCACAACCGAAGCATCCGTCGGAGGCGGTGCCGTCAAAGCCGTCGTCGTCGGTGGAACCCACGTCGAATCCATCGAGATCGACCCCGGCGTCGTCGATCCCGAAGACGTCGAGATGCTCCAAGACCTCGTCGCCGCCGCCGTAAATCAGGCCATCGACCAGTCCCAAGAACTCGCCGCCGAGAAGATGAAGTCCATCACCGGCGGACTCAACATCCCTGGGCTCGGCTTCTAGTCCTTCCGGGCAAATCGCACGTTCGTAGATTACCGATGGCAGCCTTCCGACCCGACCCTCCGCGCCCCGTATCGCCCGTTGCACCTCGCACCGATGCGCCCCGCGGCGTCGCCGCACCCGTCGCCCGCGTCATCGAAGCCTTCCGCCGACTCCCCGGCATCGGACCCAAATCGGCCCAGCGCCTCGCCTACCACCTCGTCCGCATGCCCGAAGCGGAAGCCGCTGAGCTCTCCGAAGCCATCACCGGCGTGAAGCAACGCATCAAGCTCTGCCAGACCTGCGCCGACATCACCGAAGCGACCACCTGCCACATCTGCACCGACCCCGACCGCGACCGGTCCACCATCTGCGTCGTCGAAGAACCGCTCGACGTCACCGCCTTCGAGCGCACCCGCGCCTACACCGGCCTCTACCACGTCCTCCACGGCGCGATCTCACCCACCTCCGGCATCGCCGCCTCCGACCTCAAGATCAAAGAGCTCCTTCAGCGCCTCCAAGCCGAGACCTCCGATCAATCGGTAACCGAAGTAATCGTCGCCACCAACACCAACCTCGATGGCGAAGCCACCGCCATGTACCTCCAACGCGCCATCACCCCCGCCGGCATCAAAGTGACCCGCCTAGCCCGCGGCCTCCCATCCGGCACCGACATAGAATACGCCGACGACGCAACGCTGGCGCACTCCCTAGAATCCCGCTCCGAAATCACCTAGAGCGCGGATGCGCCACCTCCTCCCCTTCGCCCCGCGAAGGGGACGCGTGCAAGCGAAGCGCAGCGCGCAGGGGATGCACGATATTCACCGCAACAGCCACATTCAGACCACGCCGCCTCTACATTCGATCGATTGTTAATCCCGATCCTTCGAGCGGGAACGTCCTTTGGAATTTCGAGCATCCCCTGCGTGCTGCGCACGCGTCCCCTTCGCTCCGCGAAGGGGAGGGTTTCACCCACCACCACAACAACCGCTCTCCCCGTCATTCCCGCGGACGCGGGAACCCAGAGAAAAACAACCCACGCCGGTTCCGTCCTTAACTCACCCATATAATCGCAACGAGCATCTACCCTCTCCCACCGAGTGCGAGTAACCCTATGAAAATCGAACAAATCGAAACCTTCCTAGTCGACCGCTTCCTAGTCGTCCGCATCACCACCGACGACGGCACTCAAGGCATCGGCGAATCCTGCTACTGGGCCTATCCTCGCGCCGCCGAAGAGACGATCCATGCCCTCGGCGAAGCGATCATCGGCATGGATCCGGGCGATACCGAGCATATCTTCAACTACATGCACCGCTACAACGGCAGCTTCCGCGGCAACAGCATCGCCGCCGCGATATCCGGCATCGACATGGCGCTCTGGGACATCAAGGGCAAACGACTCGACGCCCCCGTCTGGGACCTCCTCGGCGGTCGCGCTCGACAGAAAATCCGCGGCATCTTCCTCGGCGTCGGTGGCGAAACACCAGACGCAGTCGCCGAACGAGCCAAGATCGCCCTCGACCGCGGGTACTCCGCCCTCAAGTTCACCCCCATGCCGCGCGAGTTCCAGCTGTTGAAATACCCGGTCCTCGTCGACAACGCCATCGACATGCTCGCCGCCGTACGCGAGACCGTCGGCAACGACTTCGACATCGGCATCGAGATCCACCGCAACATGCGACCCTCCGAAGCCGTCGTCTTCTGCGAAAAGGCCATGCCTTTCAACCCCTACTTCATCGAAGACCCCATCGTCCCCGACGGCGTCCTCGCCATGTCCGAAGTCGCCACCAAGATGCGCCTTCCCCTCGCCGTCGGAGAGCGCAACACCGGCATCTACGAGTTCCGCGAATACGCCCAGATGACCAACTGCTCCTTCTTCAAGCCCGATATCGCAGTTGCCGGCGGCATCACCGGAGTCAAGAAGATATCCGCCATCGCCGAAGCCCACCACATCCTCATCGCGCCCCACAACTTCCAAGGTCCCATCGCCACCGCCGCCTGCGTCCAACTCGGCATCTCGTCACCCTCTTGGGACGTCCTAGAAGCCGTCGACGAAGACAAGCCGCCACGCTCCGACATGGTCGACGCCCCCATGGAAGTAGTCGACGGCTGGTTCACGCTCCCCGAGAAACCCGGCCTCGGCGTAACCTTCAACGACAACGCCCCCAACCTCCACCCCTTCAACCCAGCCAAAATCCCGCCACCCATCCGCGAAGATGGCAGCGTGGGCCTGCGCTAACAAACCTCCCCTTCGCTGCGCGAAGGGGACGCGGAGCGAAGCGAACGCAGGGGATGCCCGAGCACGCCCGCAAGCATAATCCCCTCTCCCTCGATGGGAGAGGGCTAGAGACTGCCCCGGGCTTGAACCGGTGGCGAGGGTGACAAACCATGCGATCAACTGGACGACGATACTTCAACGCCGAAGGCATCGTCGTCCGCGCCCACGACCTAGGCGAGGCCGACCGCATCGTCATCCTCTTCACCCCAAACCTCGGCCTCCTCTCCTGCGTAGCCCGCGGCGCCCGACGAACCACATCCCGAACCGGCGGCCACGTAGACCTGCTCCGACACATTACTGCGCACGTCTCCGAAGGCCGATCCGACCTCCACACCCTGAGCCAAGTCGAGACCATCAACGCCTACCTCCCACTCCGCCGCGACCTCGACCGACTATCACTCGCCTCCCACTTCGCCGAGATGTGCGAACGCTTCTCCCTACCCAGCGCCGCCAACCCAAACCTCTTCGCCCTCCTCCGCGACACGCTGACTCACACTGAAACTGCTGAAAAACCAACCCTTTCCCTCCTCCGACTCTGGCACGAAACCACCCTCCTAACCACCGTCGGCCTCCAACCCCAACTCCACCGCTGCGTCCGCACCAACACCGAAATCCCCCCCGGCGACCACTGGTTCTCCCCCTCAGAAGGCGGCCTAATAATGCGCCCCGACCAACTCCAACCCGCCAGCAACACCACAACCCCCGACCCGATCGCCTTCCAGCCCAACCCCGATGATCAAACCAACCCCCAAACCGTCCCCATAGTCCCCGCCCCCAAGAACACCATCAAACTCCTCCGCCACATAACCCGCACCCCAGATTGGCCCCGCCTAAAAAATCTCCGAGTGGATGACCAGGATGTGGAGGCCGGATTGAGGTTGACGGGCGCGATGCTACGTTTTCAGCAAGAGCGCGGCATCGGCAGGGCGGAGCGGGTGATGGGGGAGGTGGGGTGAAAAACATCAGATGAGTGTTTACGCTATGTTATGGTATGTTTGTATCATGATTTACAGTGCCAGTACTCCGCCCATGGAACCAAAACGCGCTCGTAGCTTGGTTGACCAAGCAATCGCAAACGTAGCATCCGAGGAATACGAGCGATTATCGAAAAACTACACTGCCCATGACGCACCAGACCGTGTCGGTGAAACCGTCATATCGTTCGACTCTCTACAAAGAGGAACAATGCCCAACTACGGCCGTTGGCAATCGTTGATGCACTTGACGTGGTACCAACCGCACCACATCAACTTGGCGTATACCTTGTTGACGGAGCTAGCCGAGACGTTGCGCGATTCTCGCGTAACCAATTCGAATGGCCCGATCTTGAGGTTGGTGGATTTGGGTTGTGGAAATCTGGCAATGCACATCGCATTGAAATTAGCCATAGCTACCGGCATCATCCAATGTGATTCTGGTGCCGCAGTCGATTCCGTCGGGATTGACCCGAGCTCAGACATGATTCGGCTCGGTCGTCGATTGAGCGACGAATTGGATCAACTGGCACCCATTCCCGCCAACCCCCACCTAAGTTTCTCGGATTTCCATGACGCACCAGCGTTCCAACGTGCCACAAGCAGAACAGGCGACGTACGTATTACTACCGTGGTGAGCGCGATGCATGCGTTTTACCCGTCGAATGTCATTGACATTAAGCGGCAACTAGCCGTTTTGCGAGACCATACAAACCCGTCAACCGCCGTAGTGACCGCACATCCGAACGCATTCACCACCGTCGACCGAGCGATCACGCCGTACCCCAGAAAATTCAATACCGAAGAATATTTCTTCACTAAAACATCTGACTTGTCATGGAAGGGGAAGCTATCACATACAACCGCGTTCCGATCAAAGCTGGCAGATTTAATCGAGCAACAGCGGACTGAAAGTTTCGCGGATTGGCTGAGTGATTCGTCTTACGAGATGCGTAGAGCGGTTGGATACTCTGACATCGACCCTGAAGATTGGGACGGAGATGTTCACTCATTGATCGATCATCTTGGCGACGAGGACAAAGAGTACATTCGTCAGACTGACAAATCTATCGGTTACCTTAGGAACCCGGTCAGATGGTCGGGTCCCGACGTCAAAGCCCGAATCTATCAGCGGAACTGAGGCCCGGTGGGTACAGACCCCCACGCATGTAAACTGTCCCTAAAATGTCAATTGGAGTACAAAGCACTTTTTTGTCCGACGAGGCTAACACTCGTGTCTCGGGGCCGTCGACCATCGGTGACACCAATATTGCTTACCGCGACGTCAAAGAAATCCTTACCCGCGCAACCGGGTTCATGGATTCTTACGATTTCACCTTGCAGCCATGTAGCGGGTGCTCTTTTGGGTGCACGTACTGCTACGCCGCCTTTTTCAGCCACAGCGTAGAGAAGCGCGACAACTGGGGCAAGTGGATTGAAGTGAAGCAAAACGGCGCCGAATTGCTGCGTAAACGCAGACAAGGATCCTTGGATGGCAAACGTATCTACATGAGTAGCGTTACTGATCCGTACCAGCCCATAGAACGCGTTATCAAACTTACGCGCGGTGTGCTAGAGGTATTGGTAGAACGCCACAAGCCCAAACTCGTCATCCAAACGCGTAGTCCCGACGTCACCAGGGACATCGACCTGTTCCAGAAAATCGAAAAGAACGGCGGTCGCGTTCAAGTCAATATGACTGTAACCACGGACGACGAAGACATCCGGCGCACATTCGAACCTTCCTGTCCTAACAACACCGTACGATTACGCGCTATCGCCGAGGTTCAAGCCGCCGGAATTCAGTCGTGCATCACAATGACACCGTTGCTGTTGGTCTCGGACCCTGAACTCTTCGCCGATGAACTGCTCGAAACCGATGTCCGGAGGTTTATTATTCAGCCGTTCCACTTCACCAGAGGCAAATTCGTCGCCAACACCCGTGACGAAGCCGCTTGCCTTATGGCTGACAAGCTGGATTGTGAGATTGAGTACTTCGTCGACGCCTACATGACCGACTATCGAGGTACCGAAGCGATAATCCGGAACCGCCTCGCCGAAGAAGGCATACCACTAGGCGAAGGTAAGGACGGTTTCAAGCCGCCGTTCTAGCTAGACACCAGCGCATCGGGACTCTCTCCCTACGCCAGACACATCCACCCGAGTAGCAGAGAACTACCGCCCCACGTACTCCCCGTCGTCGTTGACGATGCCCGAAGACTGCAGGTACTTGAAGAGATCCGAGTCGCTCTCCAAAACGATTAGCGATTGGCCGTCGATGATGCGCTCGTAGGCTTCGAGAGAACGGCGGAACTCATAGAATTCTGGTGCCTTCTCAAGCGCTTCGGCCAAGATCTCGATGGCCTCTTGCTCGGCCTCACCACGCAGTCTTGCGGAGGTTCCGTTTGCCGTCTCCAAGATAATCTGCACGTCGCGGTCGACTTCGGCTCGGATCTCTCGGTCTCGCTGAGTACCTTCTGCACGCAGACCTTCGGCGATGCGGGCACGTTCGGCTCTCATGCGGGCGAAAACTGACGCCTCGATCTCAGTCGGGAAGTCGGCACGTTTCATGCGGACATCGATGATCTCGATGCCGAGTTCGTCGACGAGCGGTTGGTAGTAGGCAACGGAGGCCGTACCGATGATTTCGGGGCGCTCCTCCTGATTCAACGCATTTAGCTCCGCGATCGTGGCCGGACGTCCGCGGGTCGCAAGGCCCTCAGCCGTCTCCTCGGTGATGATGACCGTCAACCGCAGGTCTCGCATATTACCGCCGAAAAGCTCAATAGCTTGCTGGCGTGTGACTTCAGACCGGTTGCTGGCTTTGGCAATGCGGTCCATCACCTGTTCGCGGGTCTCTGAAATGACCTCAGACTGCGTGTCAAGAGCAACTTCACGTCGGAGTTGAGAGTTAACGATGTCGGATACGCGAGACACTGCCTCGTTCTCCGTGCGAAGTCGTTGGAAGAACTTCAACGGATCGATGATGCGGTATCGGGCATAGGCGTCGATGACGAGGTTCCGCTTGTCAGAGGTCAGCAGCGACGCCGGTTGCGCGTCAACGCGTAGCAATCGGCTGTCCATCTTCACCACCGTTTCAACGAACGGTTGCTTGACGTAGAGGCCAGGATTTCGGTAGTCGCGCTGGAAGGCGCCGAAACGGGTCACGATCGCCAATTGCGTCTCGTCAACGGTGAAGAACGCCTGCGGGATCAGGATGAACGCCGCGACGATGATGACGACAATGGAGAGTATTAGGCGAGGCATGTTGCTACTGTCCTCCGCCTGTCGTCGTGCCGGACAAAGAGTTGCCGGACAAAGTGCCCAAGCTGTCAAGCGGCAGCAGCGGCAACGCGTTCGAAGCTGAGTTGATCACGATCTTGGACTTGCCAGCCATGATGCGTTCCATCGCTTCAAGGTAGAGCCGCGTGCGAGTCACATGTGGTGAAATCTCATAGCTCGCCAAGATGGCTTCGAAACCTTCCGCCTCACCCCGTGCGCGCTCGACACGACCGCGCTTGAAACCATCGGCTTCTTCCACGATCTGTGCGGCAGCACCCGTTGCCTCCGGGATCTGGGAGGCCTCGTAGGCCTCTGCCAAGTTAATATCGCGCTCGCGGTCTTCGCGCGCTCTCACAACATCTTCGAATGCGTCCTGAACCTCGGCCGGCGGGTTAACGTTCTGCAACAGCACCTGGAGCACGTCGAGGCCGGTGTTGTAGTCGCGGGCGAGTTCGCGCATCTTATCCAAGATGCTCGCCTGAACTTGTTCCTTCTCCGTCGTCAACACGTCGTCAATATTGCGGGCACCAACCACCTGTCTCACTGCGGTTTCGGCGATATCACGCAAGGTTTCGCCGTCGGGATTGCCGGCCGAGATGCCGCGGTCCGGATCTCCTGGGTCGTCGACCTCAAACAGGAAAAATTCGAGATTGGCGATACGATACTGCACAACAACTTGCACATCGACGATGTTCTCATCGCCTGTGATCATCTCCGATTCGATCTGAACCGGGGTGGTGGAACCGTTCTGTGAACTTCGGAAACCAAGTTCTAGTCGGCGGGTGTTGGTAACGGCCACGACGTTGCGTGTTCCGATTGGACTGGGCCAATGCCAGTGCAGACCTTGGTCGGCAATTGCCACGAATCTCCCAAAGGTACGCAGTGCAGCCTGCTCTTCAGGGCCGACTGTGTAGACACCGGTGCCGAGCCAAATGATGGCAATCACCGGGAGGAGAGCGAGGACAATTACGCTGCCGGACCGTCTACCGGGGCTCCCTCCGCTCGATTCGTCGTCTCGCGAACGATCATCATCGCCACCGCCGAAACCAGGAACTCCCGCAAAAGCCTCTTTGATCCGCTGCACGATATCGCCGAAGGTTACTTCCGGCTCTTCATCACGTTCGGGAGGGCGATACATCAGCGAATCGTCCGCAACTTTGTCGGTTGCTGATGCTTGTGGGGAGTTGGACATATAAGGAAAATCGCGTCTTGGATCACGCTAAAAAGCTAGATACTTGGAATGCGAAGAGGTAGTTTTCGTGCGGCGGTCGGATCCGTATGCGATACGTCAGGAGAATGTCCTTATCCGCAATTATACGTGACAGGGACGCTCATAGTCGGTGCGCTCTTTCCATCCGTTTCATTCGCGATCCTCGCCGATACAAAACTCGCCCTACGAGGTGTGTGCACAACCGCCGTCATTCCGGCGAAAGCCGGAATCCAGAGGAGAAGGGCAACGGGGAAGCGCACGGGAACTGAACCAGAATTCATCATTGGCGAGGCTATGCCAACCTCCCCCTACGAGGTGTAGGGGGAGTTCGTTAATGCTGATGAGGACCGACTTTTACGAGCCGTTCGCCGATTCGAGCGCCGAGACGATACGTCCGGCGTTCATCGGGGTCTCCCGCAAACGAATGCCGATGGCGTCTTTGATCGCGTTGCCGACGGTCGGAACCGGCGGCACGATCGGGACTTCGCCGACGCCGCGGACACCGTAGGGGTGGACCGGGTTCGGCACTTCAACGATGACCGTCTCGATGCTCGGCAGGTCGAGCGAGGTCGGCATTCGGTAATCGAGGTATGACGAGTTCGACATCACGCCGTCATCGCTCATGTAGTACTCCTCGTTCAACGCCCAACCGATGCCCTGTGCGACACCGCCTTGCATCTGACCCTCAACGTATGAGGGGTGGATGGCTCGACCGGCGTCTTGGACGATGGTGTAGCGCACCACGTCGGTCTTCCCCGTCTCGGGGTCGATCTCGACGTCGCAGATGTGCGTGCCGTATGCCCCGCCCGCAGCCTCGAGGTCGACGCTGCCGGTAGATGTTACCGGACCGCCGGTGTCGCCGAGTTTGCCGGCCAAATCTTTGAAACCGATGCTGAGTTCGGGGTCGGACTTCGAGGAGAAGACACCGTCGTTGAACTCCACTTCATCCGCGTCGATGCTCCACAGCATTGAGGCGCGAACCTTCAGCTTATCGATCATTTCGATCGCTGCGTTGTAAGCGGCGTAGCCCGTGGCATAAGTCACGCGGCTACCGCCAGTGACCGCGGTGAAACCAACGGTGTCGGTGTCGACAACGGTCGGGTTGACGTCTTCGGCGGTGATGCCGAGCGTCTCTGCTGCCTGCATGGCGATCGAAGCGCGCGTCCCACCAATGTCGGTGGAGCCTTCAACCAACTCGACGGTGCCGTCGTTGTTCAACGACAGGTTTACAGACGACTGCAAACCGACGTTGAACCAGTAGCCACTAGCAAAACCTCGGCCTCGGACATTGCCCGGCGCGGGATCGCCGATATCAGCGTTGAAGTGATCGCTCTCTTTGACCGCGTCAAGAACTTCCTCCATGCCGATGCGCGGGAAGATGGGGCCATCGCCACGGCGAGTGCCTTCTTTCGCGGCGTTTTCACGTCGGAACTCCCACTTGTCGAAACCGGCCTGCTCGCAGAGATCGTCGATCAACGTCTCCATCGCGAATGCGACCTGAGGTGAACCAGGCGCGCGGTATGCGGCGACCTTGGGCTTGTTGACCAAGACGTCGTAGCCGACGATTCGCATGTTCGGGATGTTGTAGCAGGCATAGATGCACATGCCGGATGCCCCAACGAGCGATCCGGGGTATCCACCGGCCTCCATACGCAGAGTCGAATCTGCAGCGACCAGTTGGCCGTCTTTCGTTGCACCGAGTTTGAGTTGGATCTTGCCACCAGCCGCTGGACCCGTGCCCTCGAAGACCGAGCGGCGTTCCATGACTAGTTTTACCGGGACATTGCCGGCTTTGCGAGACAGCACCGCCGCTAAAGGCTCAAGGTAGATCGGGATCTTGCCACCGAAACCGCCGCCGATCTCGAGCGGGGTCACTCGGATGCGCGACTCTTCGATCTGCAGCACCCCGGCAATCTGCTGCCGGACGGTGAATGCACCCTGAGTGCTTGTCCACACCTTGAGACGATCGTTCTCGTCCCAAACTGCGGTTGCGTTGTGAGGTTCGATATAGCCCTGGTGAACCATCTGCAGCTTAAATTCGCCTTCGACGACGTAGTCGGCGTCAGCAATCGCGGCATCTGGGTCTCCGAACTCGTGAGTGAACTCTTTGACGTGATTAGGGTGACCGCTTTCGTCCGCTTCAGCCGAGCCAACGCGTTCATCGAGAATCGCGGGCATGCCCGGATCGATCGTCTCGTCGACGTTGGTCGCCGATTGCAGCACTTCGTACTGGACTTCGATAGCCCTTGCCGCTTCTTCAGCGGTGTATCGGTCTGCAGCCGCGACTGCGGCAACCGCGTGTCCAGCGTAAAGCGCCTTGTCGCTGGCAAGAATGTTGTCAACGGCCCACTTGAGATTGGTGGCACCCTCACCGAGGTCGACCATCTCGTCCGAAGCCTGCGGCAGATCAGCGTTGGTGACGACGGCGTGTACACCGTCCATCGCCTCGGCGGCTGAAGTGTCTATCGACAAGATACGAGCGTGGGCGTGCGGACTTCGCAGAACCGCGCCCCAGATCATGCTCGGCAACTTGATGTCCGCACCGTAGAGGGCGCGGCCAGTCACCTTGTCTAGCCCGTCGTGGCGGATCGGTCGGGTGCCGATTACCTTGTATTCGCTCTTAGGTTCAAATGTTGCAACCATGTGCGGGTCCCCCCTATGTAGATCGACTGTTTATCGGTCGATCGACTAGATGTTGAAGTCCAACTAACTAGCCAAACGGCCGATGTTTTGGCGTGGTCACGCTACAGCATCGGCCGTCATTTCAAACTGTTATGCCATCTCGGCAGAGGCTTTTTGTACTGCACGCACGATCTTGTCGTAACCGGTGCAACGACAGAGGTTACCTGCCAGCCAGTACCGAATGCGGTGCTCGTCCGGCGCCGGCTCGTTGTCGAGCAGACCCTTCGCGGCCACTAAGAAGCCCGGCGTGCAGATGCCGCACTGGAGCGCGGCCTCTTCCAAAAACGCCTGCTGCAACGGGTGCAGACCGTCGGCTGTAGCCATTCCTTCGACCGTCTCAACGGACTTGCCGTTGATCTCGGCACCAAGAACGAGGCACGAGTCGACGATGCGATCGTCGAGCAAGACGGTGCACGCGCCGCAGTTGCCGTCCAAGCATCCCTCTTTGGTGCCGGTCAGGCCGACAATTTCTCGAAGGGTGTCGAGGAGGCTCATGTACGGCGGCACAAGAAACTCGTGCGCTTGGCCGTTAATCATTGTCCGAACATGTACCCGGGATGGTCCGGGAGTTACTTGAGTCGTCATCTACTACTTAACCTCTCGCTCGCGCTACGGCTTTGTTGATCATTCGTCGGGTCAGGACCGCGGAAAGGTGCTTTCGTTGGTCAATCGTGCCGCGCATATCCGCAATCGGAGTGGCCGCATCGCCCGCGGCTTTGGCGGCAGCTTCGATCACGTCATCGCTAACGGAGTTACCGACCAGTGCGGCGGCGGCACCAGGCACAACTAGCGGAACCGGCGCGACGGCGGCCAAAGCGACCTTCGCCGCTTTGAAAGTCTTGCCATCGGCGCTGAGTTCGACCGATACGCCAGAACCAGCGACGGCGATATCCATCTCGTTGCGAGGGATGAAGCGCTCGTAAGCGGCACCGAAGTTGTCGCCAGGGTTCGGGAGCACGATGCTCACCAAGATCTCGCCACGCCCGAGGACGTTTGAACCAGGTCCGGTGCAGAAATCTTCGACCGCAACGTCGCGGTGGTCGTCTTCACCACCCGGACCCGCGATGTGGCAGACCGCGTTGTAAGCGATCAGCGGGCAGATGCCGTCAGCACTCGGGGATGAGTTGCAAAGGTTGCCGCCCAAAGCCGCTCGCGATTGAATCTGGATACCGCCGATCATCTCGACCGCGTCGATAATGCCCGGGAAGTTGTCCCGTATCTTCTGGTCGCCGTAGATCTGGTAACACGGAACGGCCGCGCCGATTGCGACGCTTCCATCCGGGTAGTGGCTGATCTCCGTCAACTCAGGGATGTTCTTGACATCGACGATTGCGTCGAGGTCCCATCTGTTAGCCCTTGCTTGGACCAGTACGTCAGTCCCACCTGCGATCGGGCGTGCTCGGTCACCGTGCTTGTCTAGCAATGCGACTGCTGCGTCGATAGTTGTGGGCGCCTCATATGCAAATGGATGCAAAAGCCCGCTCCTTTAGACTGTCTTGCCTATACAGCTCATTCCGCCGAGTCGAACACTCGATACGAAACAACGCCGATTTTCTCGCATATGAGTTTAAGCGACAATGCACCCAACTGCAAAACGCTTCGAGAAAGTCGGGACGATAAATCGGGTTGGATTCCGTTCCCCCTCTCCCGCAATGGGAGAGGCCCGGGGTGAGGGTGACCACCTACCCCCCCTTCGCAAAGCGAAGGGGGACGCGAGCGCAGCGAGCAGGGGGATGCCCGAAATTCACCCCGTCATTCCCGCGCACCTCGTCATTCCCGCGCACGCGGGAATCCAGAAAAAGCAAAGCACGCCGCTCACAACCGCCGCAATGCCAGTTTCCAGACCGCCACCGTCACCAGAATCGCAGCGATCCCGGCAATTACGAACGCGAACGGCGCTCCCCACAACTGCGCCAAGGTGCCCATAACCAGCGCTCCCACCGCCTGCGCGCCCCACGTGAAATTCATCAGGCTCATCACGCGCCCTCTGAAAGCGTCCGATGTCAGCGTCTGAACAACGGTGGTGCTCATCGTGCCTTTGACCACCGATAGTCCACCGACGAACCCGACGATCACCAACGCGTACGACAAAAGTTCGACCGCGCCGAACGCGATGTAGCAGATTCCGACCGAGACGCCGCCGAGCGCGAGATAGAGCGGTGGTTTCGACCGCGTTCCAATGAAGGTGATGGCAAATGTGCCGACCAACCCGCCGATACCTATGGCCAGGAGGAACCGGCCATAGGTGGCCGTGTCGCCGTTGTAAACCTCTTGAGTCACCACCGGCAACAACGTCTCCAAAGGTGTCGCGACGATACCGATGATCACCCCGTAGCCGATGATGACCGCGATGGCAGATTCGCGCCGGACAAACTTGATGCCCTCGACCATATCGTGTACGCGGGCGCGCACCCTTTTAGTCAAGCGTTCGCCACCAACCGTCTCCGGTGCCGATTCCGTTACTGTCACCCGCCCGTCACCCCTGCCAGCGAAGTGCGGCCCATGGTCCATCCTCAACAACGTCAACACCGTCAGCACATAAGACGCGGAGACGATGAAAAACAGTCCTTCCATCCCGACCGCGGATACGAGCGGATGGAACAACAACGGCCCGAGAATCGCCGCGCCGCCGAACACGACCGAATACAGAGCTATTGCGCTTGGCAGTTGCTCCTTAGGTACCAGCGATGCCACCATCGCGCCACGTGTCGGAATGTCGAACGCCAACATCACGCCGGTGACCGCCGAGATGGCCAAGAGATGCCACGCCGCAATTACGTCGGTAGCTATCAGCACGGCAGTGACCAATCCCGCAATCGCGAACAGGAACCGCGTGACCCGCAATAGCCGCAGGCGATTGACCGTGTCCGCAACTACTCCACCCCAGACCGAGAAGATCATCACCGGTGCCATGGTGGCCGCGGTGACTGATCCGAGAAGAATCTCTGAATCGGTCAACGAGCGCATCAACCAGAGCCGACCGTAGACGAGTGTCCACATGCCGACGTTCGAGAATGCCGCTGCGATCCAGAAGAGGCGATATTCTCGATAGCCAAAGACGGCGAAGCCGGTGCGTCTCAGCACTGGACTATACCGGCGGCGCGGTCGATTTCGTCTTGGAAACGTCGCACTTTGCCATCGGCAACGTCATCAACAAACACCGCTTCGTGAGCTTCGCCAGATTCCATCACGCCGTAAGCAAGGGCGAGCGCCGCCATCCCTTCAGTACTGCCCACCTCCGGCGATCTGCCATCGGCGACCGCTCGTGCCAAGTCCATGTATTCGATCGCAATAATCTTGGCGTCGATCTGCCTGAAATCCATCTCGTAGGAAGACATTCGACGCTCGCCATCCCAGAGCGCTGACGTTATTTCGTCGAGTTCAAAGGCCGGAACCAGATCGAGCAATCCGTCGCCTTCAATCGAGGTGCCATCGCCCAAGACGATACGTGGGCTAGAACCTCTTCGACTTGGCGGGCGGTACAGCGTGCCTTCGCTCCCAACTACGACTGAATCGCCGAGGGCGTAGCCGTGGGACGCGTCCGTGATTACCATCTGCCCGACAGCGCCCGACTGGAAACGAATCGAGGCGAACGCCGTATCGACGGCATCCTGTTCGATGGTATCGCCGGCCCTCACCCTAACCCTCTCCCCGGGGGAGAGGGGATTAATATCAGGCTCCCGGCGATGCGCGTACATGGCGGCTAAACCCGGCGCCTGGTCAGACATCGGCCATAGCGTACGTTCTCTTTCGTTGACATCGGTCTCGGCAAATACACGTTCAGCGGGACCCATCAGATAGAGGAGCAAGTCGGCATTGTGAACGCCTGCGTCTAGAACGACACCACCGGCTTGGTCCTTCTTGGCGCGCCATACGGTGCTGTGCATCACGCCGCGATTTGCGCTGCCGATGCTGAAATCGAGCGCGAAATATGGCCTACCGATGGCACCGGCATCGATCAAGGCCTTCGCCAAACGGTTCATCGGGTCACGGCGGAAGTTCTCGGAGATTGAGAGCACCATGCCGGTCGCTTTCTGGACCGACTGCATCATTCGGCACGCGGTCAGAGTCAACCCCATCGGCTTCTCGACCATGACGTGCAATCCTGCGCGCATCGCCTCGATCGCCAACGTGTGATGCGCCGGTGTGCTGGTTACGATATCGACGGCATCGAGGGATATGTCGGAAGATTCGGCTGCTTCCGCAAGCCCGGCAAATGGTTGGGGGGATTCCGGTGTCGATTCGGATATGGCCCGAGCAACTGCTGCGGCGGAATCGAGATGCGGATCGCAGACGGCGACTACTTTGACATCGTCAAAGTATTTGCGGAGTTCAATGTAACCAGTCGCATGACGCATTCCCATGCCGCCCGCGCCGACTAGCGCGATGTTGAGCGTCATCTCTGTGTTCGTCCGATCAATGCAAAACTCCGTCATTCCAGTAAAGTCCCGTCATTCCAGCAAAGTCCCGTCATTCCGGCGAAAGCCGGAATCCAGAAGGGCGGCGCAGCGCGTATGTTTACGTTGCTCAACTCATTGTTAACAGATTCGTCACATCCGCGAAACCACCGCGTAACGATTCTCTCTTACTTTTACGTCTTTGGAACAGGCAGAGTGCATGATCTCCTCATTTCCGACGACACAGCAAAAGACCGCAACACACTGCCCCCAAACTGCCCATCCCGCGCGTTCCAATGCGGGATGGTGTTGAGCAACGGCGAAGCGGGCATTACGCCGGAGTGTTGTCGGGAACTCATGGCGCCAACGACATCTACATCAACCCTTTAGATTGGTACGAGCGCAACAACATCAATTTAAGCGCCGGAGTCCGAGCCATTGGAATCGACCGCCTCTCCAAGACGGTCTACGCATCTGGTGGCCACTTGGTCCCCTACGACAAGCTCGTACAAGCGACCGGCAGTCTCCCGTTCATGCCTCCGATCGGCGGACTGCACTCGGACGACGGCGCGCTCCTACCTGGTAGCTTCGCGTTTCGCACTCTCGACGACTGCGCCCAAATGATCAGCCACGCGGCAAACGTCAAGCGCGCCCTGATCATCGGCGGTGGAAGAAGTGTCGAGAGCGTTCGGACATCGAGGCGGTACAGGAGTCGCAGTCGGAGCAAGCGGAACGGTTGGGTGGATCGGTCGAAGATCGGATTATGACGGTGGAGGAGGCGAGGGCGGAGTTGGGGTTGGCTGTCTGAATTGGGATTATTGGGATTTGGTGTCGGTTGTTGGGGGTGTTGCTGCCTCTTGGCAGTCCTGAAGCCCGAGGCTGTCGAGATCGTTGTTGTCGACGCCGCGAAGAGCGGGCGGGATGCAGCCGGTCAACTGGTTGTCGCCCAGATGCAAGTTCTGCAGATTGGACAGGTATCCCAGAACCGGTGGTATCGTGCCGGTCAAGTCGCTGGATGACAGATTCAGTTCGGTGACCCGGGTGGGAGAACCCAACACTCTCACCCCGTCCCAGTCGGAGATGGGAGTGTCCACGCTCCAGTTCAGCGTCGCCGAGCCACGGAGCGTGTCCTTGGCGGCGAGGAGGTTGATGCAGTCGCGCATCAGGCCGGGGTTGTCGGACTGGTTCGGAACGGCGAGGCCGCAGGGCGGGGGTGGTTGGGTGGGCGTTGGAGCGCCGGGGGCGTAGGCGCCGACCTCGGTATAGTACTGGCGCAGCTGGTTCGCGTCGGTGACCAGCGCTGGGAAATTCTCATCAGGCCCGATACGTCCACCGTATTCGGCGACGCGGGTCTGGTTGGCCGTCGTCACCGCCTGGGTGAACGCGGGCAGTTCCATCTCCAACGCGGAGAGATAGGTCTCGTAATCTGTCGGCACTAAGTCTCTCCAACCATCTCTGTGGGGGTGGACGGCGATCACAGTGCCGTCCATCCGACGCTGCACGTCCCACGTTTCAAACACCTGCCACACGTCAACGGTGGCGTCGTCCGACGGGCCAACGAAAATGACCACCTCTCTGCCAGTGATCCCACTTGTCGGGATGGTTACTCTGGGATGACCACCGCCCTCGATGAGCACGCGTTCTACGGAGCCTCTCAGTGCTTCTATGAACTCGTGCCCTTCAGTAGGCCAGTGGTGAAACTCCCGCACCATGACCGTTAGGGTGGGCGGACCAATGCCGAGGATATAGGCGTTGACCCGCATGTCAGCGTAGCACTTGACTGAATTTAGCCATCCAGTCCTCCAGTGTCCTGTTCCTGTGTCAGGCGAGAGACGAAATGAATCTCCCCCTCCGTTGCAGCGCACCGTGCCGGGAAGGTAGGTACCGCGCAAAACCAAGTGCGAAACTAAGATCCCCTCACCAAGGTAGAACCGCACGGTCCAAGGCTCCAGGCCGAGATTCTCGCTGGTGTGGCCGGTCGCCCGGGCCACGTCTGGTTCACACGGGTCTGTGTGAGAACCGGGCACCGGCGTGCAAGTAGGTATCTCCTCCGTCAGGTAGGAGAGTCCCGGAGAGGGGACTGGCAAGGGAGTAGGGGTGGGCACGGAGGTAGGAACAGATGTCGGGACAGGCGCAGACTCTGGGGTCGGCGTCGGCGTTGGAGCGGCAATGGTCGCGCAGTCCTGAAGTCCGAGGCTGTCGAGGTCGTTGGTATCTACGTCCCAGAGAGCGGGCGGGATGCAGCCGGTCAGCTGGTTGTTGACGAGCCGCAGAAACACTAGTCCGTCGAGCCGTCCCAGATCCGGTGGTATCGTGCCGGTCAAGTCGTTGGATGACAGATTCAGTTCGGTGACCCGGGCCGGCGATCCCAACACTCTCACCCCGTCCCAGCCGGTGATCGCAGTGTCGACGCTCCAGTTCAGCGTCGCCGTACCTCGGAGCGCGTCCTTGGCGGCGAGCAGGTTGATGCAGTCGCGCATCAGGCCGGGGTTGTCGGCCTGGTTGGGAACGGCGAGGCCGCACGGCGGCGGGGGTTGGGTGGGCGTCGGAACGCCGGGGGCGTAGGCGCCGACCTTGGGGTCGGAGAAGTACTGGCGCAGCCGGTTGGCGTCCGTTTCGAACATGGGCAGGTTGTCGTCTTCACCGATGCGGCCACCGTTGGCGGCGACGCGCGCTTGGTGGACGGTCGCTATAGCTTGGGTAAGGGCGGGAAGCTCCATCTCGAGTGACGCTCGGTATGGATGAACAGCCACCACCGTGCCGTCTTCCCGTCGCTCCACGTCCCACGTATGATGGACTGTCCACGCTTCGACGAACGTGTTGTACGTCGGGCGGACGAACAGTACGACCTCTCGGCCACCGATTCCGCCTGGCGGACCAGTTGCGGCGAGGCTGTCGGCGCGGCGGTGTTCGAAACGGAGCGGGTCGCGGCCGCCGCCTGGCGGTAGGTACCCCTCGAGCGGCGGGCCGTACTCGAACCGTCCGCCCTTTGTCAACGCGCTCTCGTAGGCGAGCCTGCGGCTCTCGAGCTGCTCAAGCCCGTAGTCCGCGTCGCTGGTGCCTGGTAGAGCGTAGAGGCTGCTGCCAATGATCACCGTCAGCGAGGTGGGACCTGATCCGAGTAGGTAGGCGTTCACCCGGATGTCGGCGAAGCAATATATCACGAGCGCATCCACTAACCCACCGGGACCGCTGTAAGGCGGGTACCGGTATCGGCTTCCCGATGTGCAGCGAACCGTGCCCGGGAGGTACGTGCCGCGCAGGATGATGTGAGTAGAGTACATCGGTGTCGTCAATGAACTGAGAAGATTCTTCATCGATATTGGCGGACCGTTCGTGGAGGCTCCATGATTGCCAGTCGTCAGGTCCCATTCCCCGCGGGGGGTGCACGGGTCCACTGAGGAGCCCGGGATGGGCATGCATGGGGGTATCTCTTCCGTCAGGTAGGTCGGCGCTGGGGCAGGTGTCGCGGTCTGCGTCGAGACAAGAGCCGGTGTAGGCGTAGGAACCGGCACGGTCGCAGAAGCTGGCATGGGCGTGGGCACATGCGCGTCGGAGGTCGGAGTGGGATATGGCGCAGGCGTAGAGGCCGGTGACGGATCGGGTGTCGCTGCCTGTGTCGAGATGGCAGGCAGTGTTGGAATCGGTGGCCGTGTTGGATCGGGCACGGTCGACACAACAGGTACTTCCGTGGCCACGGCGGTCGGAGTAGGTACGGAGGTCGGGATGGGCGACAACGCCGACATGGCGGTTGGAGTGGCCGTCTGCGCAAGCGCAGATATCGGGGCTGGCGTCAGAACAGGCAAGGGGAGCTGAGACGAAGTCGAGGTCGACGCAGGAGCGGAGGTCGGCCCGGGTGTCGGTTCGCTATCGGTGCAGGCAACGGACGCGAACGTTAGAGCGGCGAGGAACACGGCGGAACTGACGATACGGGAAAGCATGTTTGACCTCATCATCGGGACTGGTAGTTCGCCGTCGTGCCGACGATGTCGGCAGTATGGCACAATCCTACCGATCCTCGGAGAGCATTAGCAGGGAAAGTTGCGCGGCGTGATGGCGTGCTTTGTTTTTCTCTGGGTTCCCGCGTCCGCGGGAATGACGGGGCTTTGCGCGGGGAATGACGGGGTTGTGCGGGAATGACGGTGGCTTTACGCCGGAATGATGTGGGCGTTGGCTTTATGCCGCCAAACGGGCCGCATCTATCGCGCTGATGTCGGTGGAAGAGTGACCGCTAGAAATCAGGTCGCTGATGGCTTTGCCGGTGAGCGGCGCGTAGTGAACACCTTCTGACCAGTGACCGGATGCGATGTAGAGGTTGTCCCAGCCTGGTGCTTTGCCGACGAAGGGTTTGCCGTCGGCGGGCATGGGGCGCAGACAGGCGGTGTGATGCGTCACGGAGTCTTTGGTGATGCGGTCGGTTAATCGCTGCACCCGCGGCAGGATGAAGTCCCAGGCGTAGTCCGACGGCTCGCGGTCGAAACCCCTGCCATCCTCTTTGGTCGCGCCCAAGACTGTTGGGGAGATTCGGCGGCTGAGAATGACGCCACCATCGTCCATGTTGTGCATCGTGGCCGGGGGTTTGGTTTGAATGGTGTGCTTTGTTTTTGTCTGGGTTCCCGCGTCCGCGGGAATGACGTCGGAAGGCAGGTGCATGTAGAGCAGCTCGCCTTTTTGGGGTTCGATGGGGATATCGTAACCGAGCCAGTCGTTGGCTTCTTTTGTCCACGGCCCCATCGCTAGGACAATCGCGTCCGCATCGATGGTGGTTCCGTCGGATAGCTTTACACCGTTCGGGTTGCCCTCGCGACCAAAGAGTGCAACGGCGGTACCGATCCTTACTGTGGCCCCGCTGATCTGCGCGGCATTGAGGAGCGATTGCGTTAGCAGCCTTGAATCGACGGTAGGCTCGATTGACGTCGCACAAGCACCGACTACGTCGTCGCTCAACCAATCGCATAGTTCGCGCGCCTCGTCACCACTCAACCACTCGGCAGACAAACCTTCGGATACGCGGTCTTCCAGGAACTGCCGCGCGGCATCAAGACCGGGCTCTTCAAACCCGCATCGCAGGTACGGTTTGAGGTCGTAACCGTGGTCGATGCCCGTAATCGTAGGTAGCTCCTCCGCCAACTCGGCGTGCAGCTCTAGCGATGCACCCGAAAGTGCCAGCAAACCGGGATCGTTGGAACCCGAGTAGGGTGTGAGGATACCGGCCGAGTATCCGCTGGCACCGGAGGCGATTCCATCGCGCTCGACGATGGTGATGTCGGACATGCCGGCGCGGGTGAGATAGTACGCGGTGGCGCATCCGATGATGCCGCCGCCAATGATGACGACGCGTGAGGTTGGTTTTCGCGTCGGGTTCATGGCCGTTGGACTCTTTGGGGCTGCCCTTCCCCTCTGGATCCCGGCTTTCGCCGGAATGACGGTGGTTTGCCGGGATGACGTGGGGTTGATGGAATGAGGGCGTGCTTTGTTTTTCTCTGGGTTCCCGCGTCCGCGGGAACGACGTGGGGTTGCGGGAATGACGTTGGGTCGAGGAAATGTCGATTGGGCTTTACGGCCCGGTGCGGGAGCCAGAAGTCGCGATTGCTCGCCCGTTGTCGGGTTGCAAGGGCCGGTTGTTGTCGCCCGTGATCGCCTTGAGCGCGTCCACCTGCGCCTGAGAAACCGTTCCGATTTCGAGCATCACGAACCAGTCAACTGGTTCTGCGCATGGCGGCGTTGTTATTGAACCTTTGTACGAGTAGTAACCAAGATCCGTCGGCGTCAATCCAAGCGCGTTCAGCACCCCTGTCACCTCCGAAGTCCCAATCTCACTCGGAACGTTGTCGATTATCTCCTGCACCACCGGGTTCGCCTCTCCGATGTCGAACATCATCGACACAACTGCAACATCGCCGAACACCTGGCTGTGCAGCAGATGCAGCTCCAGCGGATACGACTTGCCATCTATGTGATGTTCGCTAGGAGTATGTGGATGGACAGATTCGAGCTGGTACGTCCGCTCGCCAAATCCGAGACGGTTGCCGGTCGGGTAGATCGCTTCGACCTTGGTACCCAAGTTCGAAACCGATTCAGCCTCTTTGCGATATGAGAACGACAACGGCGGCGAACTGCCTTGAGAGTATCCGGTGATGTCGATCGGGGATTGCTGAGCGCCATTGCCGCAGCTCGCGTTATCGGCCGAAAGAGACGCCCAGTTTTCGGGCCCGCCGGCGCCAGAATAACTCCACTCAACCGTTTGTTCGACCTCTTCGACGACCTCCTCGCCGCCGCATGCGACCATTGCCCCAAGCAACATAATCAGCGTCACCATCAACACTCCAACCCAACGGTCAATCGTAAGCCGTGTTGTAAATCGCAAGTTCATTCTCTTCCTCGGGGCGGTCCGTCGCCCTGTTTTGTTCCGCCAACTAAAATGTGTCCGCGCTCTCGATAGATTCTAAGTTAGTCGCACCGGTTAGACATAGAACCTAGTCGTCGGGGCATTCAGTTTGAGAGTCGTCGGAAAGCAGGCGATCAATCTTGATGAGCGACGCATCATATCCGTGGTCGCCCTTCGTCGCCATATCCGCCACCATTTCACCCATCACCGCCGAGAACTTGAAGCCATGTCCCGAACACGGGCTGCAAATGATCACATTCTTATGCCCCGGGTGCCAGTCCAAAAGGAAGTGATAGTCCGGCGTGTCGGTGTAGAGACATACCGCGGACTTCACGATGCGACCGTTGAGCTGTGGAACAAGCCCCGATATCGCGTTACGCAATGAGCTTTCGTCGGATTCGCGGACCGTCCGGTCCAAGTCGCCGGGATCGTCGAACATCTCACCTTCATGATGGAACGCCGCCTTCACGCCACCGCCAAAGTCTGGCTGACAGTAGAAACCCTTGCCCGGCGACCACTCCCAAGAGTGGTTCGGGCTATTTTCGGGCCTGAAAAGTTCTGGGCTGCTCGCGGGCTCGAACCAGAAAAGCACCTGACGCTCCAGCCGCAACGGGAGATTTAGCTTCGACACAAACCCCGGATTCCAAGCCCCTGCCGAGAACACGACCTGATCAGCCGTGTACTCGCCGCGGTCGGTGAAAACCCTGACCCCTTCACCATCGGGACGCCAGCGCCTCACCGGCTCGTTGTAGTGCAGATCAGCGCCTTGCTTCGCTGCTTGATCCAGATGCGATGCGACGCACTTCTCTGGAAACAGAACCCCAGAGCGAGGATCGTACGCGCCGATCATATTGTCGCGCGGTTGGAACTGCGGCCAACGCCTACGGATCTCCTCCGGGTCGAGAATCTCAAGGTCCATGCCGTGTTCTTTAGCCGACCGTTTCATCCCCGTTACGCCGTCGCCCTCGGGTCGCCCAACACTAATCCCACCAACGATCCGCAAAAGCTCGGTAGCACCGCCGTTGGAACGGGCGTCGTCTGCGATTGCCGCCTCCAATTCACGCCAAATCTCATAGCTGCGAACCATCATCGGCACATAATCCGGATGCTCCGCGTAAATCTGTCTGATGACGCGCGTGTCCCCGTGGCTCGAACCAAGAGTGTGCGGCGGAGTGAAGGCGTCGAAACCAATCACCGACACACCGCGCCTCGCCAGCTGCCAAGCAGCCGCACTACCGTGGGCACCGAGCCCGACAATGATTACATCTGCATGTTTGGCGCCCATCGGATCTCTCGTTCTATTGGTTTGGCTGACTCGTCAATTCAAGGACAGTGGAGCGACCGCAAACACCACTTGGAACGGTTTGCAGTATATGACCACGCTGTGCTGATCGTCCACATTCACTTCGGGCGGGATCGGGTAGTTCTGGTTTCCGATATTACCCTTCAACTTCCCCAGCTCAACATACGTCACATCGTCGGCGTGTACGTCGCCGCGACCCATCGGATCGGGATGCGTCGTCACCAACACCCGCAGGTCCGGGCCGTTGATCACGTTGAAGTCTTCGAAACGCAACACGTATCCGTCGGTGCCAAGGTTGTAGATCGTGGCCATCCCGCTACCTTTGTGAAAGGCATCGCCGTCGCGGAATTCACCCCACTTCACCGCCTCCGGAGCCAGCATCGCGCCCATCGCCTCCATCATCTCCTCTTCGACCTCCCTCGGTGCATCCATCGCGGCATCCATCGTCGCATCGGCGTCACGCATGGACATGCCCGCCGGCATCACCGCATTCACCAACGCCGGAAAATCTTCGTCAACCGTCTTATCGATAAACAGCGGCGAGCCCAGCCACCAAGCGACAGCCAAACCAGGAACGATGATTATTGCGGCAATGACTGCCGAGAGGGGTTTGTGGGATTTGATCCAACCGGTGATTCTTGTCATGGTCATATTCTCGGGTTTGGGGTGGAGAAATCGTGAATTTAACGAAACTTCCTATGTTTGATTCTACGGTGAAGGTTAAAGGAATGGACTTCGACACAGCTCCTCATATCTCCTCGCGAAACACCGCGGGTTCGCGGTTAGACTCGCATCATCCCACTGCCCAGCAGTCCGGTCCCCTCGATAATGTCGCTGTTCAATGCCAACCGCCTCGCTCGCCGCGCTCGAGTAGGGGTCCGTCGCCGAAGAGGGTTCTACGGATGGAACGTTGTCGGCGCCATGTTCTTCGGGATGCTCCTCGTCATGGGAACTCGCAACGGGTTCGGAGTATTCGTCAGCAATTGGGAAGAAGAGTGGGGCGTCTCCACCGGCGACATCTCCATCGCAGCCGCAATCGGCTGGATCGTCAACGGATTTTCACAGCCCATACTGGGCAAGATCGTTGATCGCTACGGCGGCAGAGTCGTCGTGGTCATCAGCATGATCGTAATGGGAATCTCGTACCTGCTGCTGGCCTTCATCGACAGCGTCTTGATGCTGGCGGTGCTTTTCGGAGGTGTCATCTCATTTTTCGCCGGTGGCGTTTCACCGGGAACCGCAGGAGCTGTCATCACCCGCTGGTTCCAACGCAAACGCGGCAAAGCCATGAGCGTCGTCGCTGCCGGCGGCTCTCTCGGCGGACTCATCATGGTGCCGTTCCTCACCCAGCTCATGCTCGCGACGAATTGGCAGACTGCATGGGTAGTTTCCGGAATCTTGGTCCTCGCACTCGGCCTGCCAGTTTCCATACTGATACTTCGGAACTCCCCAGACGATATGGGGCTTTTGCCAGACGGAGAAATCCGCGCCAAAGGCGACGTTGCCTCCGCTCTTCAGCGATCTAGGTCACAGGCGATGATGCGAGGCGGCCCATTGAGTTCAGACAGCTGGACCGATTCATTCAAATCCTGGCCCATGTGGCAACTCTCCATCGGCTACTTCGTATGCGGCATCACAACCGCCAGCATCTCCACGCACTTCGTCCGATGGGCGATCAGCGAAGACATTTCACAGGCCAATGCCGCTTGGGCATTTGGAATACTGATGGGCATCAACGCCGGAGGAGTGGTCGCGATCGGCATCCTCTCGGACATTTTCCAACGCCACTTCTTGCTCGCCGCAGTCTACCTCGTGCGAGGGGTCGCATTCACCACCCTAGTAATCTTCCACGGCGAGATGGCGATGTGGGCCTTCGCGATCATCGGAGGTGCCTCCTGGCTTGCCACCGTACCGCTGACCACAGGCTTGACCGCTGATGTCTACGGAGTTCGAAACGTCGGTACTCTCGGCGGCCTCATCAACTTCTCGCATCAGATGGGCGGAGGCGCGGCCGTTCTGATCTTCGGTCTGACATTCGACCGATTGGGCACCTACGATCCAGCCTTCATCGGCGGCGCGGTTTCCCTACTCATCGCCGGACTCGTCATACTGACCGTCAAAGAGACGAAATACTCGATCAGATACGCCCCCGCCCGAGGCGCCGCGACCTAGCTACCTGATGCACGCACCTCTCTTCGAGCCTGATATTTCGAGTTCGGTGCTGATGCACCATTCCGAGTCGGTCAACCCAACACTGGCAAAGTGGATAAACGATCTGCTCCACGACCTCCTCGGATGGGGACCGTGGACATTCATCATAGTGCTCGGAATCGCCATCGTTTTGATACCCATATGGCTCATCTACAACGCCGCAAGACACCCGGCAATCGACGACGAGTTGGACGACGAGGACTGATACTAATCGTCGGAAATGGTACCCCGTACGGGATTCGAACCCGTGATCTCCGGCTTGAAAGGCCGACGTGCTAGGCCGCTGCACCAACGGGGCGGGGATGTGGTCGCAGAGGCGCGACGCGCACAACCCTTTTAGGATAACACCGGGGCATTGCTTCACTAAGCGCCAAAACCCGCCGCGTGCGATTGACCGTTCGCGAAAACCGCTGATCTAGAGATGACTCTCCCTTCACATTGGACACCGGGTAAATCAACCGCTGCGTTCGTCGTCGCGGTCGCCATGTTGTTGGCATATGCCGTCATCGGTTGCTCCAGTGAACCTGCAACCCCAACACCGAAAAGGGATGTCGTCTTCGCGACCACGCCGACCGCGAGGCCGATCGCCACCAGTACCGCAACGCCGACCGCTGCCCCCACAGCGGCACCTGCCAAACCGACAAATACACCAATACCCACTGCGACACAGCTTCCAACAGCAACGCCGCTGCCGACATCGAAACCTGAACCCACCGCGACATCGGTTCCAACGGCGACAACAGTGCCGACGCCGTCGTCCACACCGCAACCGACTGCGACGACCGCTCCAACTTCTACACCGACGTCGGAACCCACCGCGACACCGACGCCTTCCGCCCAACCCGACGCTCCAATTGTCGAAACGGACCAAAGCGCGACTCCCCCCTGCGCGGTCGGCGTTGCAGTACCTGATCCGGAGGAAAATCCGGGGTTAATCTCGGACTGTCAAACACTGCTCTCGGCTGCCGACGAACTCACCGGAAATGTTTCGCTGAATTGGTCGGTGGGACTCTCCATCCACGAATGGGAAGGTGTGGAGGTAAACGGGTCGCCCAGCCGCGTCACCGGGTTGGCGCTTCTCAACCGTGGTCTAGCAGGACAGATTCCGGCGGTATTGAGCGGACTCGATGCGTTGACGCGGTTAGAACTCTGCGGAAACCTCCTCACGGGCGGCCTTCCAGCCGAATTGGCCGAGTTGATCAAGTTAGAGCGGTTGTGCCTCAGCGACAACGATCTGACGGGAGAGATCCCAAGCGATCTCGGTTTCCTCGAATCCCTAAAAGAGTTGTCCATGTCTGGTAACCAAATCACGGGCGAAATCCCCTCAAATTTGAGCCGTCTCACCAATCTGGAGGTCTTAGATCTTTCGGGCAACGAATTGAGCGGAGAGATTCCGCTGGAACTTGGTCTTCTCGAGAACGCAACGCAGATGTTGCTGCACGACAATCAACTCACTGGGTCTATTCCTTCGACCTTGGGCGACTTGCTCTCGATAGCGGTATTGCGGCTTGACGGCAACCAGCTGTCCGGTGAAATCCCTGAGTCACTTGGCCACAACACGACTTTGCTGCACCTGTATCTAAGTTCCAACCAGTTGTCCGGCGAAATCCCGGCTAGCTTCGGCGACTTGGTCAATCTGGAAACACTGCGCCTCGAAAACAATCAGTTGACCGGCGACATCCCCGCAGAGTTGAGCGCACTGACAAATCTCACGTCCTTCCACGGCATTGGTAACAATCTGACTGGATGCCTTCCGATAGGTCTCGACGGCGTTGAAGCGAATGATTTCGATGAGTTGGGATTGGTCGCCTGCGGACCCGTCCCCCTTCCGGAAGACGGCCCCTGTTCCAACGGCATCGTCGTCCCTTCCGGTATCTACGCTCCCGAACTCGTCACCGATTGCGAAGCATTACTGGGACTGATCGAACCGCTAAACGGTGGCGAGATTCTCGACTGGTCGGCGGACAAACCGATCGACACCTGGCTCGGTCTGGAAATCGGCGGAACACCGACGCGCGTGACGGCGCTGAGATTGGGCGACCTCGCTATCCAGGCAAAGGTACCCAAATCGTTGGGTCAACTGACGGGTCTGCGCGTGCTCCAACTCGATGCCAACGATTTTGAAGGTCCAATTCCTGCGGAGCTTGCATCGTTGGCGGAGTTAGAGGAGTTGAGTCTCGGGCAAAACCGGTTGTCGGGCGAGATTCCGCCCGAACTCGGCGACGTGACCAATCTGATGGTCTTGGACCTCGGCGAGAACGCGTTGACCGGTGGAGTACCGCCTCAACTTGGTAACTCGGTAAACCTGCAATTGCTGGTGGTTGACAACAACAATCTGACTGGACCGATCCCGCCTGAGTTGGCAAATCTGTCCGAATTGACGACGCTCAACTTGAGCAGGAACAGTTTGAGCGGAAATCTACCGCCAGCATTGGCCGGACTAACAAACCTGACACATTTGATCCTCTCCAACAACCGATTGGTCGGAGAAATCCCGGCAGACTTCGGAACCCTAAACGCACTGATCGAACTCGACTTGAGCGTGAACCTGCTCTCCGGTGAGTTGCCCGTTGAAATCGGTGATCTGACCAACTTGATCGAACTTAGGCTGAACCACAATCAGCTTGAAGGCGAGTTGCCGGAGGCATTGCGTAATCTCGCTGAGTTGCGAGTGCTCGACATCGGCACCAACGACGTGAGCGGACCGATACCGACATGGTTAGGGGAACTCGTTACTTTGACAGCGCTCCATCTCGACGCCAACGCGTTCACCGGACAAGTCCCCGTAGAGTTGGGCAATCTGACCGAGTTGTCGGATCTCTTCCTGAGATTCAACTTCCTGCACGGTTGCCTACCCCAATTACCCACACCCCTTTTCCGCAACGATTTACGCCTGCTAATGCTGCCCGACTGCGAAGGCGTCGAAAATTGAGAGCTGCGTGAACTCTACCGATAGTCCTCGCCGCAGTCCTGCGGATCGTAGCCGATAGTCTCTCGGGCATGGTCGATATCCCAGAACCGCCAGCGGTTGTTCGATACGCCGTAGAAGATTTCGAAACCGAGATCGGCTACGAGGCAACGGTCGACTAGGTGAGCAAGGTCGCGATGCGACAGCCACGTCGCGTAGGCTCGAACATTGGTGGGTCGATTTTCCGGCACGACGCTCCCGATGCGGAGGCAAGCGACTTCGAGACCGAAATGTTCGTTGTAGTAACGACCGGTCGCTTCGCCAAATACCTTGCTCACCCCGTAGTCGCTGTCAGGCCGGATCGGAACGCGGTGATCGACTTGCGGGATATTGGCGGGATCGTTGTCGATTAGAGAGTAATCGCCAACACCGATGCTCTTGTACGGTTCGTCAAGCTCAAAATTCCCGACCGCGTGGTTCGAGCTTGCGAACACGACGCGCTTGACACCGTGCTGGCGGGAGGCTTCGTAGACGTTGTGCGTTGATGCGATGTTGTTACGGAGAACGTCGTCCCAAGGCGTTTGGACTGGTGCGTTAGCTGCTAGGTGAACCACCGCGTCTTGGCCTTCAAATGCCCGCGACATCGCGTCGTAGTCGTAGCAATCGGCAAGCGTGAACTCTGCAAGAGAATCGTCGTCGAGCGGCCGAGCGTCTACGCCTGAGATGGTGTAACGACCTGTTTCACCGAGGTGGGTGCGAAGCACTGAGCCAATTAAACCACTGGCGCCGGTGATGAGTATTTTCATGGTGGTTTACGTTCCCTTGTCTTGGTTCGCCGGGGTGTTGCTACAATCCGTCGTTATCATGTTAAGTCGCGCATACGGCACAGGAGGTTCGAATTGCGTCTGCATGGATCTCAGATTCGAGCAATGGCATGAAATCACTGGTCGCGGCGGCTGGTACCATAGGTGTGAACGTCGATGACACCCAAATCGAGCGGTTCCGGCGCTATCGCGAACTGCTTGTCGAGTGGGGAAGTCGCGTCAATCTGACCGCTGTAAAGGATCCCGAAGCCGTTGTTGAACAACTCTTCATTCGTTCGTTCAGAATCGCGGTTCCAGCGGGCGGCACCGTCTCTACGGCGGGATGGTTCGACGGTCGTCGGATCATCGACATCGGATCTGGCGCCGGAATACCGGGCCTGCCGTTGAAAATCATTCTCCCCGGCGCCGAGGTCACTTTGCTGGAATCCAACGGCAAAAAGTGCGACTTCATGCGGCACGTCGTATCGGAACTCGGATTTGAAGGTGTGACGGTTCTGAATTCGCGCGCCGAGGACGCAGGACGTCTGAAGGATCATCGCGAGAGCTACGATCTCGCCACCGCTCGAGGGGTGTCCAAACTACCGATATTGGCTGAATACGCCTTGCCCTTCCTCAAACTCGGCGGAGTTGCAGTACTCCCCAAAGGCCACGACCGGGAAGCGGTCCAAGGCGAAGTTGAAGATGCGTCATTCGCCGCCGACGAATTAGGCGCGGCGCCCGCAATCATCCAACCGGTCGCGCATCCGGGCACTTCCCCAATGGATCACATCATCTACTGGCTCAAGGTGCAACCTACAAAAGATCGCTACCCCCGTCGTCCCGGGATCCCAGCGAAACGACCGCTGTCGGCTGATTAAGCGAAGCGTTTGTGTGGACCTTTGCAATTCTTGCGCAATAAATCGAACCGCGACGACAACGGTCAGACCTACGGCATCGCAGCGATGCGCAAGCGGGTCTTGTCGCTGCCTACGATACTCAGTTCGGCGTTTGGTCTGGCGATCATCGGGTTCCTCCTGTGGCGCGTCCTAGATTTCGAGTGGAATGAATTCGTCGAACACCTGACGGGTATCAACTGGTGGTTGTTCATCTTGGCTGGGTTGCTGTACTACCTGAGTTTCTGGTTTCGGGGGTGGCGTTGGCAATTGATCTTCAACTCGGTCGCCAATCGATCCGACAATCCTGATCTGCAACGGGCTAAGGCACCAAGTGTTGCGACGATGTCGTTGATGATCTTGGCGGGTTGGTTCGTCAATTCGGTTATGTTCTTCCGCATCGGCGATGCATATCGAGGTTGGGCTTTGGCCGACAGGACGTCAAGCGACATGCCAACGGCGTTGGGGACCGTGTTCGCGGAACGGGTGCAGGATATGGTGGTCGTCTTGGTACTCGTGGTGACCTCCGCGATCTGGGCTTTGTTGGTCGACGGATTCGCCGCTTCCGGGAGAATTGTGGACGTGGCAGTTATCGTCATGGCGATTGCGTCGGGATTGGTACTCGCGCTTCTGCTCATTCTTTACGTGATGGGCAAGGCCGGAGAAAGACTAGCCCGACGGCTGCCGGAGCGTTTTGGACGGCAATACCTGCATTTCCAAGACGGCACGCTCAGCAGCTTTCGAGGCGGCGGGTTGACGATCCAGATCGCACTGGGAGTAATCGGTTGGCTCATGGAGGTGTTGCGGTTCTACTTCGTGGCGCAGGCGATGGGTCTTGACATGGCCATAAGCATCGCCATGTTCGCCGCCCTCGCCAACGCGATCATGACCACGATCCCGGTGCCCGGCGGTTTGGGATTTGTAGAAACCGCCCTGATCACGGTACTGCTGCTAGTCGGACTCAACGACACTGACGCCTTCACTTTGACGGTCTTGGACCGTTCGATATCATGGCTCAGCATCGTCGCGTTTGGTGGAATAGCATTTCTGGCGATGACCCTGAAACGGTCGGTCGGAAACCGCGCGACGCGGGTTGAAGAGGTGGGTGCGAGTGGCGGTTGAAGCGAGGTATGAAGATGGCGCCCCTGACAGGACTCGAACCTGTGGCACACGGTTTAGGAAACCGTTGCTCTATCCTCTGAGCTACAGGGGCAAAGGAAATACACCCTAGAATCATTCTAAAAGGGCACTCGCAGACATCCGCGATCAAGTGGCATCAATGACGGTAGAGACTCGTCCAAACATCTTTCAGGTATTACCGAGCAATGAGTTGAATCGGGGTCGATCCAACGGAGGTCGCGATTCGCACCAGGTAGCAGTAATCGATGTGGGTTCTAACTCGACCCGGATGGAGGTCTTGCAACTGACAACCGATTACGATCTGCGGGTTGTTTCGGAAGTCAAAGCTCTGCTACGTTTGGCGAGCCGCAAGACGAAAGATGGTAGATTATTGCCGTCGGCTGTCTCCGAACTGTCACGCCTCATTGACGATTTCGCCACCGTCGCACGAGCGTCGAAGGTCGACGCGATCCGCGCCGTCGCCACGTCGGCGATGCGCGACGCCACGAATCGGGACGAGGTCGTTCAGCGAGTGCGAGACAACACCGGCATCGAACTTGAGGTCATCTCGGGAGCGCAAGAAGCAGAATTCGGGTTCCTCGGCGCCGTTTTCACTTTGCCTGCCCATGACGGCGTGTTGTTCGACATCGGCGGCGGTAGCGTAGAGTTCTCGTTCTTTCAAAACCGATCCTTGAAGAAGGCATACACCCTGGACCTTGGCGCGTTGCGCGTCAGCAACGATTTTCTGAACTCAGAACAACCAGAGCGGGACGCAATCACGACTCTGAGACGGCACGTAAAAAAGATGTTGCGCGCTTCCGGAATGCCCCCAATAGCGGAACACGGCAACTTGATCGGCGCCGGTGGTACGGTCCGCAACCTGACAAAGATTGATCGCGAAACGCGGGAGCACTCATTCGGACGTCTCCACGGCTCCGTTGTTCCATACGGCTCGTTGAAGAGGATCGTTAACGGATTGCGAGGATTGGATCGAGCCAGCTTGGTCTACATGCCAGGATTAAACCCGGAGCGCGTCGACAGCATCCTTGGCGGCACCATCGTTGCCTCCGAAATCGCCAAGTTCTTCAACAAGAAGCCCATCCTCGTGTCGGGCCGCGGTATCCGCGAAGGATTGGCGATGTCTGGCGTTATCGAGGAGTTGCCGTCGATTGAAGAGGTCAGGCGACGTTCGGTCTACGCGTTGGGTGCCAGATTCGACACCTGGGATCGGTTGCGCGCCGATCGACGCGCCGCAATCGCCAGAAAGATGGCCGCGTTGCTGTCCAACTTCTTGGACGACGAGACGATGCACTTGATCCCGCACGTTGCCCGCCTCATCGACACCGGCCGCAGCGTCAACTACTATGACCGCTACTTGCACGCCTCCAACATCATCGAACAAGGCGAAATCGGCGGATTCTCTCACCGCGATATTGGTCTGATGTCGGCTGCACTGCGATTCGGCGGCGGCCACTCCGCCTCAATGTCTCGATACCGTCCAGAACTTAAGAAGTCGGACCGTACGATAGTTCGACGAGCCACCAGCATTCTCCGAATCTCGGATGAGATGGAACGCAGGCTTGGTGCCGACAGATATTCACACATTGAGATGGGCGTGGTTGGTGACCGATTCGAGGTCCGTGCACCCGAGTTGAACGCATGGGACCCGAAGCGATTCGCAACACGCTTCAAACGCACTTTTAAGTTGGATTTCGTGGTGGTTTGGTAGGGATCGGCGTTAGCGCGAGCGTCGCCTTTTCCTGACCCCGATCCAAGCAATGCCGGCGATTAATCCTAACGGCCACGACATCAATTGAGAACGCGCGGATTGTGCGCTGGCGTAGCAATCGAGCGTTGCCGGCTTGATGACGGCTCTTTCTACAGATTCCGGCGAATACCCTTCGCCAAGCGAAATTAGATCTTCTTGCGCTTCATCGAAAGGTCTGGTGCCGCCACATGCCAGCACCTCCGACGCCCCCGGCTCGCCATCGGCATAGACAAGGTAATCTCGATGCATATTGAACGGGTATCCACATGGCTCTGATCTGGCCGTGGATATGGACATAATCTCCGAAACCTCTCCGTTCCAAACAGAACGGACTCTGAACTCGACCGTTAACGGTTCATCAGGCGGAACTAACGCCGAGTCGATATCAAATGGCCAGTCTTCGAAATAAATCCTAACCACTCTGCCGAGAAAGACTGTCGACGCCTCTTTCAGACGTTCGTCGGTAGACTTCGACTCATCACATTCGCAAGCGTGTATGCTTCCCGCGCTAACCAACATCGAGAAGGCGACGGTGCCAACCACCAACACCAGTCCCAATGCATATATGAATCTGCGCCGCACTATCAGGTAACCCTGACAACACGTTACTCCGCATACAGGTTCCGCGCTTCACCTTCGCCGGCGATTCCGCGAAAGCGGCATAACTCAGGCATTAACCAGGTGTTGGTCCACTCGCTGAGAGTACTCGTCGAATGAGATGCCCGTAATCTTCATATACAGAGAATCTCCGCAAAGTTCGTGAAAATCGCTGTCCCCCCACTTGACTACGTCGTCCTCGGGTATCCAGACACTTTCGAAAAAGCTGCGATCCTCCCACTCTTTGAACAATCCGCCGCGTTCAACCATGTTGGATAGATCGACTTCGCCTTCAACGCCGTCTTCGAATTGGATCCAGATCCGGTAATTTTTCCGTGCTTCGACTTGAATAGGTTTGATCATCGATGTTTGCCTTCAATCAAGTTATGGAGACCGCGATGGTGTCGCATCAGGTTCGTTGCGCAACTCAATAGGGCATGGCATCGAAATACCTCGCCAACTCGTCACGTTCGAATGTAGCGATGGGCGTGGGCGAAGTGGTTTGATCCTGGCGAATGCTAACCGATGGTCCCGTTGTGTCGTCCGACTGAGGTTTTACTCGGCCAATAACGCTAGCGTCGATACCAATGCCTTGGAGAGCAGCCACCACCGCGTCTTGATGATCGGGCTGAACCGTCGCCAAAAGCGCCCCCGATGAGATCAAACCCCATGGGTCGATCTCCAAGGCGTCGCATATCGCTCGACAGATCGGCAACACATTTACCGCAGATTTGTCGATGACGATGTCGACCTTTGATGCGAACGCCAGCTCTTGCAACGCGGTCGCCAAACCGCCTTCCGTAGGGTCGTGCATCGCAGTTACTCCACCGGCGGCTACAGCTGTTTGAGCGTCTTTGAGGACGGAGATGCCGGGATTGATTATGAAATCGGCAGCAGCAGCAATGTCAGGACTATCGAGACCTGCGCGGGCTAATTGGTCCCCACATTCGTTCGCGAGTATCGACGTGCCTTCGATGGCGATTCCCTTGGTAAGAATTACGGCGTCCCCGGGCTGCGCACCTGAAGCAGAAACCGCGCGGCTCGTGGGCACTTCGCCGAGCATGAAGCCGCAAATCACCGGTTGCGTAACCGCGGGCGTAACCTCGGTGTGACCGCCGGCGAGTTGCACGCCGATTTCATAGGCCGCTTCGCCGATCTGACCGAATATGTCTCGGACTTCGCCCTCTGTCGAACCCGGGGGCATCATCAGCGTCGCGAGGAACCACTTCGGCGTTCCGCCAGCGACCGCGACGTCGTTGGCGTTGACGTTGACCGCGTACCATCCGATGCGGTCCGTGGCAAAGGTGATCGGATCGGTCTTGGCGAGTAGCGTGTTCTCGCCGAAGAGAATGTGTGCTGTATCTTCACCCAGGCCAGGCCCAACTAACAGCCTACGGTTGCTAGCAGCCTTGGGAATGCCCTCAATGAGGTCTTGCAGTAGCGTGCCTGGCAGTTTCCCCGTCTTCAGTTTGCGGTTTCTAGTTGACACGGCAACCCCTCAAACGTCTCGTCATCGGTGTCTTCTTCCTCACCATCGGGCGCGAAAGTCGGGAGCGCAGGTATGGGTTGGGCTGCGAAGAATGGTGAGACGGAATCCAAAAGTTCTTGACTGATCGCGCCTTGCGTGCAGTCCCATACTTCTTGATCTCCGCCCACCCGGTACCAATCATCGCGGCAGAAAAACTTGACGGATTCGATACCTCGCAAGACGTAAAAATCCAACCTGAACGACGTCTCGCAAGTTCCAGTGTTGCCGATGGGTATGGGCATGTTGAGCGCATTGATTATCACATCAATCAGTCCGCGATCCTGGATGTCTTGGACCGGTTGTGCTTGTCCGCCCGGGACCTCCCGGTATAGAACCGCGCGGCGCGCTTCATGGAGACGCAGATCGTGAACCAGATTGATGGTCGGCTGTTCGCGGTCTTCGACATCGGTGCAGTTCGCGATGATGTCATCGGGGAGATCACTGTTGCTATCGTGGTCCTTGCTTGCAACATGGAACGTGTAGGTCTTCTCATCATTTCCTAGGACGAGTATCCAACCTTCGACCGCCTGCGCCGGGTTGCTGCCAACGTACGATCCACAACCCAACGTTCGGTCAGGCCAGGTATGTTCCTCGACGCTGAGGACCTTGATGTCGCTCTGATCAATGTCCTGATCGATGAGCTCACCCCTAGCGTAGATCTCAAGCTTTGTCGGGACCATCGGCGCCGGTGTTGGCGTTATTGTCGGGGTCGGCGACGGGGCCGGCGTGGAGGTCGGTTTGGCGGTAGGTGTGGGAGCTGGCGTGTTGGTTGCCGTCGGTGCAACTGACGCGGTCGGAGGAGGCGGCGTCGGCGTGGCGACTGGAGCGGGGGTTGAAGTTGATTCCGGTGTTGGCGCGCTGTCAGCAACAGGTGTTTCCGTGGCCGCTCGCGCGGTAACCAGTTCTTCCTGTGCTTCCGCGGTCGGAGTCGCGGTCTTTATAGCCGGTTCAGGCGTGGCGGTGTCTGGAATTTGAACCTCTTCAGGCTCAGGTGTCGCGGTGTCAGGTGGTGGCACCGTCGCCGACGGTTGCGGCGGTTGGGTAGGTCTCGGCGTCGGTTGGACACCCATTTCGGGCTCTCGGCTGTTCGCCCACAACGCCGCGAGAACTATTGCCACGACGATGGCTGCGATGACGATCCCTGCGATCAAGGTCTGCCGGACCCGCGGCCCGTAGCCCGAGACGCGGAGACCGGAATTGTTTTGATCGTCAGGTTGCGTCATTTTGCAAGAAAGCTCGTGAAGTTCAGTGCGCACACACCGCGCTACTAAATTTCTACGCTAAATGATTGACGCTGGATGCTGCCATGAATCCCGTTGCGACCGCACGACGAACTTGGAGGAAATCCCGTATCCGAGTTGCAATTCCTGACTCCATAGGTAATAATTATTTATTGGCGATTCGAGCGGGGAATCAGTCCGAACAATTGACATTGAACCCAACAGAGGTAACAACACCAATGATAAGTCGTCGGTCATCCCGCCCCGTCGCATCTCAAAGCGATGCGTCGGCGCCCAAGAGCAGCATGTTACGCGTGGCAGCAATGAGTGTCGCGCTATTGACTTTATGTTTCGCCATCATCGCGTGTAGCTCCAGCCCCGTACCAACTCCGGTCGTGATTGAGGTCGAAAAACTGGTTGAAGTCGAAAAGCCCGTAATCGTAGAGAAACAGGTCATTGTAGAGGTAGAGGTCGAGAAACCATCGGCCGAACCAAATACATTGACCGTCTATTCGGGACGCAGCCAGTCTCTCGTAGATCCTATTTTGGAGGAGTTCGAGCTACTGACGGGCATCCCGGTCGAGGTTCGTTACGCCAGCACTGGAGAGATGGCCGCGACCTTGCTAGAAGAGGGTGACAGATCGCCCGCTGACGTTTTCTTTGCCCAGGACCCGGGTGGATTGGGTGCCGTGAAATCGCTATTCCAAACGCTACCGGACGACATCTACGACCGTTCAGCCGCGTGGGCCAGCGATCCTGACCACAAGTGGGTCGGCATCTCCGGACGCGCACGTACCATCGTCTACAGCACCGAGAACATATCCGAGGACGAATTGCCGGAATCAATTTGGGGCTTCACCGATCCGAAGTGGAAGGGCCGCATCGGCTTCCCCCCAACTAACGCATCCTTCCATGTGATGGTTACGGCAATGCGCTTGGATTGGGGCGAAGAGAAAACCCGTCAGTGGCTCGAAGGCGTTTTAGCCAATGAACCCACTTTCTACGCGAAGAACACACCCACCGTTGCCGCAGCTGGCGCCGGCGAGGTCGATGTCGGATTCGTCAACCACTACTACCTTCACCGCTTCTTGGCGGAAGAGGGCGAATCGTTCGGCGCTCGCAACTACTACACCCCAGCGACCGATGCTGGATCGCTCGTGATGGCCGCCGGAGCGGGCATCCTGGCCTCTACCGATGCGCAACCCGAAGCTGAACGTCTCTTGAAATTCCTCCTCGGCGTAACCGCGCAACAGTACTTCGCGACCAAGACTCACGAATACCCCTTCAACTCTGCCGTGCAACAGTCAGAGCACCTTCCGGACCTCGGTGACATCAGCGAACGATTCGATGTCGACCTCGGTCTGCTAGACGATCTGGCCGGCACGCAAAAACTACTTCAGGAGGTTGGCGCACTTCCGTGACCCGCTCAACAGCGGAAGTAGCAGAACGACCTGCGCTGGAACCCGGGCGTGCCGTTAGACGCGCCACGCGCCGGGGCCCGGTCTGGGTAGCCATCGCGGCCGGATTCGTTGTCTTGGCCGCGATGCTACCCGTTTTTTATCTCTTTGTCCGTGGCATCGAAGGCGGTGACGCCACATGGGACTTCCTAACCCGCTCAAATTCGATGAATGTCATTTGGCGCACCGTCACCGTTATCGTCAGTGTGACAATTGTCTCATTGATTGTCGCAGTGCCGGCGGCTTGGTTGACTATGCGGTCGAATATGCCGTTTCGCCGCGTTTTTTCGGTCGCATTGGCATTGCCGTTGGTAGTTCCAAGTTTCGTAATGGCAACAACGCTGATCGAGGCGTTGGGGCCTAAGGGGACGCTGCAAGAGTTTCTCGAGCCGTTTGGCGTCGAGCGGCTGCCCTCCATCTACGGATTGCCCGGCGCGACTCTTGTGTTGGTTCTCATGACCTACCCGTACGTCTATCTCACGGTGCGGGCAGCGATCGCAGGGCTGAATCCCGAATTGGTGGAAGCATCACGAAGCATGGGTTACTCCATGCTCGGAGGGTTCCGACGCGTCACGTTGCCGTTGCTGATGCCCGCGATCGGCGCTGGCGCCATCCTCGCCGCGCTCTACACCCTCAGCGATTTTGGCGGCGTCGCATTGATGCGACACAACACGCTAACCGTCTCCATCATGACCAACTACCAGACCTCAATCGACCGTACCGCCGGTGCCGCAATGTCGATGCTGTTAGTCGCGTTTGCCGTCGCTCTGTTGTTGCTCGAAGCGTCGATCCGGGGCCGACGACGGTACGACGACGCCTCCGCCAACGTCGGTCGAACCCACCGCGAAATCCACCTGGGTTGGTGGGCCGCACCAGCACTTATTTTCACGGCACTCCCAGTTCTCGCCGGCGTAGTCGTGCCTGTCGCCGTTTTGATCGAATGGCTGCTCCGAGGACTGTCCAAAGGGCTTGAAGGATCGCCGATATTGATACCGCTGTGGAATTCGTTGCAAGCGTCGGCCCTCGCCGCCGTGGCCACGATCGTCTTGGCGTTGCCAGTCGCATTCGTCACCGTTCGCAATCAAAACTGGCTGAGCGACCTCTTCGGCAAAGCGGTATACATCGGATTCGGTCTTCCGGGAGTTGTCGTGGCCCTGTCGCTCGTATTCTTTGCCGTCAATTTCGCCTTATTCGCGTACCAATCCCTCCTGCTGTTGGTCTTCGCATACGCCGTCCTCTTCCTTCCCGTCGCGCTCGGGGCGTTGAGATCGGGACTGTTGCAGATCAACCCGCGTTTGGAAGAAGCTGCGCAGTCTTTAGGCAAGACACAATTCCGAGCATTCGCACGCGTCACCCTGCCGATTCTCATGCCCAGCGTCTTCGCTAGCGCGGCCCTAGTGTTCTTGCTGACGATGAAGGAGCTGCCCGCGACGCTCATCCTCGGACCAACAGGATTCGATACTCTGGCCACGTCAATATGGTCCGCATCATCAGAGGCGTTCTTCACCAAGACGGCAGCGTCATCGCTGATATTGGTGGCCGCAGCCGGCGTTCCGACCGCTTGGTTGGTCTTGCGTGAACACCGCGGTTCCCGGTAATAGCATTTGGGATAGATGAAACTGTTCCGGCGGTCCAAGACGATTGACCCTGCCTCGATCCACGCGCGGCTTAACCGCCCGCGCGTCGCGGGCGCAATTCAACTCGAGCAGGTGCAAACCCGTTATCACCCCGACGAACCACCCGTTCTCAACGGTTTCAACCTCGAAGTGCATGACGGCGAAATCGTGTGCCTCCTCGGACCCAGCGGCGTAGGCAAGACGACTGCGCTACGCGTCATCGCCGGCTTCGAGCGCGTCATCAACGGCTACGTCCGCCTCGGAGGGCGATTGGTCGGCTCACCGTTCATTCACATTCCGCCCCACGAGCGCGCATTGGGATTGGTTTTTCAGTCATACGCCCTTTTCCCCCATCTCACCGTCGCCCAGAACGTCCAGTTCGGCATCAGAGATACCAATGATCAGGAGAAACGGCGACGGTCGCTCGAGATATTGGAGATGTGTGGAATCGCCGAATACGCCGACCGCGGAGTTCACGGTCTCTCCGGCGGCGAACAGCAACGAGTGGCCCTGGCCCGGGCGATCGCACCCGATTCGGTCGCCGTTCTCCTCGACGAACCCTTCAGCAACCTCGACCCCAGTCTGGTCGTGCAGCTTCGAAGACAGGTAAAGGACATCATCCATGAAGCCGGAAAGACGGCGATCTTGGTGACCCACGATCGCGAGACCGCGTTCTTGACCTCAGACCGCGTGGCGGTCATGCGGTCCGGACGCGTGGCGCAATTCGGTACCGCCGAAGAGGTCTACGCTCATCCAATCGCCCCCCATGTTGCCAGAATCATCGGAAGGTCATCATTCATCAGCGGCACATTTCGTGGCGGTCGAGTCTTTACCGAGGCGGGCGAGTTTCCAGCCGTCGCCGCGAACGGGCACAAGTTGAAAGACGGCGAAGAGGTGTCGGCATTGATGCGTGCCTCCGAACTCCGTTTACGCCGGCACGAATCGACCGGCGAGGAAGAAGACGGCTGGACCCTAGAGCCGTTCACCCCGTGCGGCATCGACTGTAGATGCGTGGCCCGCATCGAGTCGCGCGAGTTCCACGGAGATTTCACCGACTTCAGCGTACGTCTGCCTTCGGGTGACACATTCCGCGTGCGGAACCGCACCTACGCGATGCAACTTCCAGATGGCGCTCCAGTTACCGTCACCGTGGTCCGAGGAGCCAAAGTGATCGTCTATCCCATCGACATGCGGTAAATCCGACCGACGTTACATTTTGCAACTCGTGCCGTTTGGCATAGCCCGTTTATACGTCGTATCAAAATGAGTGGTATAAAACGTACATTGAGAAATCGTATTCCAATAGCATCCGAAAGGGGGCAACGACATGATACGCAGACAATTTCTTTCGTTCTTGGGGTTGACGGTGATTGTCCTGACTGTCGTATTTGGGTTTGGTTGCGAATCTGAATCAGACGATTCATATCGAATCGGTGTGATGGAATCGCTCACTGGTCCCGGAGAAACCTACGGAACCGTCGCCAACCAAGCGAAGCAGCTAGCAGTGGACGAGATCAACGCGGCCGGCGGTGTAAACGGACGCATGATCGAACTGGTAATCGAAGACTCGAAATGCGGCGCGCAAGATGCCATCACTGCATACAACAAACTGACGGATGTCGATGGCGTCAAGATCATTCTTGGCACGTCTTGCAGCGGAGCCATGCTCGGTGCAGCGCCCTTAGCGGAAAATGACGGCGTCGTACTGTTCTCTGGTCTAGCGACCAACCCCGACATTGCAACCGCTGGCGACTACATCTTCAGGACGGCAATGAGCGACGCGCAGTTAGGTGTCGACACCGGCAATCTCATGTGGGCAGACGGTATCCGCAACGTCGCGACGATCACCGAATCTACCGACTACGCTGAAGGTGTCAGGCGAACTACAACCGCGCAGTTCGAAAAGCGCGGCGGACAGATCGTTGGTGAAGAACGCTACTCCTCGGACGTAACCGATTTCCGTACGCAGCTGACCAAGTTGCTGACCGCCAATCCAGACGCTATCCACATCGCCGCACAATCAGAATTCTCCGGTGGGACCGTCGTTAAGCAGCTACGAGAACAGGACTACAACGGGCCGATTTACGGGGAAGTTGTCGTCGTCGGTGCCACGGCGCTTGAGATCGCCGGCGACTCTGCCAACGGTGTCAAAGCGGTCGTCGCCGACCTCGACCCCGGCAACTCGAAAGCTAAACAGGTCATTAACAGCTTCAAAGAGAAGTACGATTACATCACCTTGGCTTGGTACGTCGGATCGGCATACGACGACGTTTACATTACCGCGGAATGTCTGAAACAAACTGAAGATGACCAAGATGCAGACGGTTTCAGAGACTGCCTGTACGACATAACATGGTCTGGCGCCATTGGTACCAACTACAGGTTTGACGCGAACGGCGAAGTCGTAGGCCTCTCCAACGTCGTTGTAGAAGTGCTACCCCCAGGCGAAAGGACCGGCGACAACCAGGGCTACAAAGTATTGGGACCCGCACCGTTGGAATAGTCCACCTGAACCGCAACGCGACCGTGCGACTGTAGTGAACGAAGCTCGTTCATACCTTTCCAACCGCAGCAACCTTCTCGCCGCAGTAGTTGTGGCGCTCGTAGTTGCGTATATCGGTTGGAAGATTACCGAGTCTCCCGAACAGGCCTTGCAGTTCGCCTTTAACGGAATGTCCGTCGGCGCCGTCTACGCGCTCGTCGCGATGGGATTCACCATCGTCTACAGCACCGTCTGGTTCTTCGACATGTACTACGGTGCTGCCGCGGCGTTGGGCGCATACGGAGTGTTCTATCTGCGATCGTCAGAGACCCTCGGCGGGTTGTACGAGGTCAACAACCCCGTCGTCAATGGCACCTTTTCGCTTGTCGTGGCAGGAGTGGTGCTGTGGGCGTTGCACACCGCCTTCTACTATCGACTTCGGTCGCGATTCAGCGAAAACAAACTGCGGATTGGCGGAATATTTCTAGCTATCTGTGCCGGTGCCTATACGGGCGCCGTGCTAACTTTTCCATCAAACCTTCACATCACGCTTGCCCCGGCAATAGCGGTAATCGTCGCTCTCCTCATCGTCATCAGCGGACGCGCGCTCTACACCCGAATTTCCGGTACCAACCAGTTGAAGGTACCGACAATCGCAGCGGCGGTCGGCGGCATTGCACTAGGTGTCGTTCTCGGTATCTGGCTCGCCGCCTCGCCCGGATCGAAGCTCTATCTGAGTTGGGGCGTATCTTGCTTCCTAGCCGGCTCAGTCTCTTTGGCGCTCTACCGCGGACTCTACGTCTACATGCGGCAACGGGCCCGATCCCCTCTCGTGATGCTGGTCGCGACATTGGGCATACTGCTCGCGTTCAGCGCACTGATCGTGATCGTCTTCGAACCCACTCCGAGACCACTGCAAGAACCTTTCGGCAACGAACCCTGGAACATCGCGGGAGCCAGCATCAAAGGCTTCAACGTCTTCACCATCGCGGTCGCTATAGCCGGCTTTCTTGGACTATTTTGGCTCCTCAAAATGACGACGTTTGGGCGCACCGTACGGGCCATCGGCGACGATGAGGAGGTGGCCAAGGTCGTTGGCATCAACACCACGGTCATCATCGCCATCGTATTCTTCATCGGCGCCGTCTTTGCCGCGATGGGCGGACTGCTCAGCGGACACGACACCGCGATCCAACCCCGCATGGGACTGCTCCTATTGCTGAAGGGTTGGATAGCATCCGTCGTCGGAGGCATCGGCAATCTCCAAGGTGCGATCGTGGGCGGATTCATCTTGGGGATGCTTGAACAATTCGGGATCTGGGATCTGGCGGGAGAGTGGCGAGAGGTAATATCTTTCGTCGTCCTCATCCTGTTCCTGTCCTTTTGGCCGACAGGCATCTTGCCGAGGAAATAACCTCCTAACGATGAACAGTAGCCCGACAACCGCAACTACGTCGCTTATGGATCGCGGAATGACGGCTCTCCGCGAAAAGGGCGACCTCGAACTCTACGCGAACGTATTCGTCATCGGATGGGCCGTCATTTTCACGCTCTGGCAGGGCGTCGGATTCGCTGTGACACTCGGAACCGTGTTCTGTATCTGGGCCATCCTGTCCATCAGCCTCAACCTCGTCGTTGGCTATACCGGTCTCCTCTCCGTCGGCCACATCGGATTCTTTGGCATCGGTGCCTACGGAATGGCGATCCTGACCTCGGACACTTCTTACGAACTGCTCAGGACCGAGGAGATAGCGCAGTTCGGATGGCCATTCTTCGCCGCATTACCGGTCTGCGTCTTGGCAGCAGGAGTCGTCGCTTTAGCAGTCGGCACAGTATTCAATCGCTTTCGAGACGATATCTACGTGCTCGTGTCGTTCGGCTTCGCCATCATCGCCTTCAACGTATTCCTAAGTTGGCGCGGACTCACCAGAGGTGCGTACGGCATTGGCGGCGTCGCTAGACCTCAAATCGGCAGTTGGGAACTTAATGGCGAACTCGACTACCTGATACTCTGCGCCGTCTTTCTGCTTATCGTCGTCGGCATATCGTCGTTCCTCGTCTCGTCATCGTTCGGCCGCGTCCTGAAGGCGATACGGGAGGACGAGCAGGTAGCCCAGGTATTCGGATACCGGACCACGTACTACAAGCTCGCGATATGGGTGATCTCGGCGATGATGGCCGGATTGGCCGGTGGACTCTTCGGAAGTTCCACCAGATTCGTCGATCCGAACTCCTTCATCCTCCTCGAATCGATGCTGCTTGTGTCGATTGTGATACTTGGCGGGTTGGCTTCGATCCGCGGGTCTTTGCTGGGCGCGTTGGCGTTCGTCCTACTTGAAGAGGGCATGCGCTTTATTCCGTTCCTGCCGTCAGAATTCGTCGGACAAATCCGGCAGGTGGTGTTGGGCGTCCTTCTAGTGCTGCTGATGCTCTTCAGACCACAGGGATTGGCCGGGAGGTACAAGCTGTGACGCATCACGACATCGACCCCAGCGAATATTTTGGGATCCAAACCATCGGCATCACCAAAGAGTTCGGCGGCGTGAAGGCATTAGACGACGTCACCCTGACGATACCGATATTTGGTATCACCAGCATCGTCGGCCCCAACGGTTCGGGCAAATCGACGCTCGTCAATCTACTCACTGGTGTCCTACCTTACGACCAAGGAATCGTGAAGATCGAGACCAACTCCTTTTCCGTCATTCATGCCCACGAAACCCCCAAACTCGGCATCACCCGCACCTTCCAAGAAGTCCGGCTCTTCGACCAGATGACGGTATGGGACAACTTGATGGTCGTATTGACCAACCGCAAGCTATGGGCGTCCATGATTGAGCGCTCCAAGACCGAACATCGTCAAAAGACCGAAGAGATATTGAAGCAAGTCGGGATGTGGGAGAAGCGGGATTCGATGGCCGAAGACTTGTCCTACGGACAACGAAAGCTCCTCGAGATCGGAAGGGCGATGGCGCTAGAAGTTCAGGTCTACATCCTCGACGAACCGTTCGCCGGACTCTTCCCGCAGATGCTCGAAAGGGTGAAAGACCTCCTGCGCGACCTCCGCGCGAGCGGTCGAACCGTCGTCTTCATCTCGCACAATATGGACATCGTGAGAGAGCTTTCCGACAACATCATCGTCCTCGAGAGCGGCAAGTTCCTAATGTCGGGCGAAGTCGAAGACATCCTGAACCAGCCCGAAGTGATCCGAGCCTACCTCGGAACTTGACGCACGCAAACGTCATTCCCGCACACGCGGGAATCCAGAGAAAAACAAAGCACACCGCAGATCTTTCACAGCAATGGCTAACGCACCCGACACCCCGGCCATAAACAGCTCCGCCGATACCTCCAACCTTTTGGAGTTGGTCGACATCTCCGTGCACTACGGCGCAGTCATCGGCCTTCACGAGGTGTCATTGACCGTCAAAACCGGCGAACTCGTCGCCGTCATGGGCCCCAACGGCGCCGGCAAATCCACCGTCCTCAAAGCCATCATGGGTTTGGCGCCGGTAGTCGGTGGCACCGTCTTTCTGCGAGGCCAGCCCTTAGACGTTGCGACCCACGAGATCGTCAAACAAGGCGTCGCATTCGTCCCCCAAGGTCGACGCGTCTTCACCCATCTAACCATCGAAGAGAACCTGCGGATGGGATGCCTCCACGTCAGCGATCCAAGCGAGCAGCAACGACGCTTGGACTCGGTTTTCGGCTTATTCCCGATCCTCCGAACCAAAAGCCGAGACTACGCCAGCGCGATGTCCGGCGGACAACAGCAGATGCTCGCCATCGGACGCGGACTCATGGCCGGCCCTGACGTGCTGCTTCTAGATGAACCGACACTAGGCCTCGCCCCCATCATCGTCACCGAGGTTTTCGAAAAGGTTTCCGAGATCAGCCAAACCCTAAACACAACCATCATGGTCGTCGAGCACAACATCAAAGGCATCCTCGACATCGCAGACCGCGCATACGTACTCAACAACGGCCGCATCGCCCACGACGGGACACCCCAAACCGTCCAAGAAACCGACATCCTCACTGATGTCTTCTTGGGACGGGTGGCGGATGAGGAAGATTAGCGCCATTTTCTGATCGCGCGGACTATTGGTTCGTTGCCCGAACTAAAGCCATTAGCTCAAAAGTCCAATTCTCCTCAATAGCTAGTGACTTACCATGGCGTCATGGAATTGATTACCGCGACTCCCCCAGATCCCGCTTCCATAGCCTCCAACACTGATCGCGCCGCCCAACTAATCGCCAACTCCAACTACGTCGTCGCTATGACCGGCGCAGGCATGTCCGTCGAAAGCGGCATCCCTCCCTTCCGAGGAACCAACGGACTCTGGACCAAATACGGCACGCCATCCATGGACGGCTACCGTCAATTCAAAGCCGATCCAGAAGCCTATTGGGATCGGCAGATCAACGCCCAGATCGACGAGCACATCCTCGAACTCCGCGAATCACTACGCAACGCCAAACCACACGCCGGTCACTACGCTCTCGTCGAACTCGCCAACGGCGGCCACATTAAATCCGTAATCACCCAGAACATCGACGGCCTCGACTTGAAGGCGGGAATGGGCAATGCGCTAATCGAAATCCACGGTAACCGATCTCGTCTGCGCTGTATCGGGTGCTCCAAACGCACCGATCTCAACGACTTCGTGCCGCTCTTCGCACCCGACCCCTGCGAAGACTGCGGCCAACCTGTGAAGTTCGATGCCGTCATGTTCGGTGAGCCGATAGTGCCTGAGATAATGGCTGCTGCCAAGGCCGAAATCGATCGCGCCGACTGCGTCGTGGCCATCGGCACCTCCGCCACCGTCAGACCCGCCTCCGGACTCCTCTGGATTGCCCGGCATCGGTCTAAAGGCAATCAAAACGGCAACGACGCATCCAGACCAGACGCAAAACTGATCGAGATCAATCCAAACCCCACCAAACTGTCATCGATCTGCGACGTCGTAGTCCGAACAACCGCTGGCCAAGGTGTTCCCGCACTCCTCCAAGCGCTCGAAACGCCGCCACCAACCACTAACTCAAATGCGCGTCCCGCTTGCGAATCAACATCATACCGTCCCGCACCGTGAGCATTACGTTAATGACCCGATCGTCGGCCTGAACGATTTCATTCAGGGATTTTATCGACTTCGTAGCGCCTTGTTCATCGTCCTGTTCGGGGTCGTCCGGGCCTAGGACGCGGCCACCCCATAGGACATTGTCCACCACGATGACACCGCGCGGCGCCAACAAACCCAACGCCTTCTCGTAGTAAACCGGGTAGTTCACTTTGTCGGCGTCAATGAATACCAAGTCGAACGGCGGCGACAGCGTTTCCAAGGTCTCAGTGGCGGGCGCCAACCGGAGATCGATCTTTTTGCCTGCAGGATGACGGTCCCAGTGTTTGCGAGCGATGCTTGTGAACTCCTCGCTCACGTCGCAGGTGATGACCTCACCATCCTCGGGCAGGGCTGAGGCCATCATCAGCGTGCTGTAGCCCACGAACGTCCCCACCTCCAGCACGCGCTTAGCATTGCTGATCGTCGCCAATGTGTTGAGGAAGTAACCGACCGTGCGACCCGACATCATGCCGGCGGCTCCTCCTGTCGCTTTTACGTCGGTGGCGATGTCATCGAACACGCTGTCCGGCGGCGAAGTGTGGGCGGCGACGTAGTCTTCAAGGTTTTCGGAACCAAATGACAACATGTATGTCGGTCTTTCTGCCTGAGTTGGCGCGGGTGATTAGGTGAGCGCCCCAATGATGACGCCCGAAACGGTTATCAATAACCCGGCGTGCGCCATCTGTATCACCGCCAGACGCTTCTTCAGGGCAAACAGATAGTGCGGACCAATAGCCATCCCGGCTATACCCACACCTATAAGCAAGCCCACGATGAGGCCGTTCATCCATCCTCCGCCGACATGACTCAGGATCAAAGCGATCGAGATGTTGGAAATCAATGCCATTATCAACGTCACGACGTAGATGAACGGCGACGCGTTCTCTCGCAAGACTTCCTCGTCCAAACCCTCATCTTTCATCCATATCGTTCCGAACACCTTCGGCATGTACCAGACCATCGACAGGACCATATACAACACCGATCCGATGACAACCCCCAACAACTGCCATCCCTCGACTGCAAACTCAAAATCCATATCTGTTCCCCTTTGTGCTCCCGAATCCAAGCGCGACTTCGTTCGCCGCAACCTCAAACGAACGTATTGTATCCCATCGTTCACGCGACTCAAGCGCGATATCGAACCCGAGCATAACCGTAGTATCTGGACCGCGCACCAGCGAACAGTAGGGTAAACTGTTGCAACAAATCAGGTGGGGAGCACTGCGAATCTCGGCAATCAGAATGCCGATATTTTCAATCCCGCACTTGGCAAGTAAATTACGCGTCGACGATCTGCAACGCAAAGGTCTCGATGTGTAACGAATGAAGGAGGCATGTGATGCGAACTCTGTTTCGCCTCGATCCCCGAACGCTTTTAATGATTCTCGGGACCACCCTCCTGATACCGCTCGCGGCCTTCGCCGCGATCGCCTGTACGGACGATTCAGGTCCCGCGACCGGAGGCTCCGTGACCATCGCGGTCGAGGAGGTTCCACCGCTAATTCAGGAGCCTCGAAGGGACATTCGAGCAACCGGCGGAATCGGTAAAGACCTTTCAATATATGAGACGATCGTGCGTGCTCCGCACGTCGCTCCACCTTTGCCTCCGCCTCAAGACCACACCCTGTATTCTCCGTCTGACTTGGGTCTCGCGGAATCTTGGGAAGTCGCATCCGACTTCAACAGCATCACTTTCAAGCTCCGCGAAGACGTTGCATGGCACAACAACGGAGGCGATTGGGGTGAACTGACCGCCGAAGATGTCGCATTTACGTTCAACTCGGCATTCGCTCCAGACTCTGTCAACAACGGAGCCGAGGAGATCGGACCGGAGATGAAGGTCGGCTTCGACGTGATTGACGAACTCACGGTTCGACAGAACATCGAGCCGGGGGGCTTCGACCCGACATGGGCGTGGCTGCAAGGTAACGCTGGCTTCAACGGCATCGTCGTCGTTAGCAAGAAAGCATTCGATGAACTTGGCGCAGAGGGTTTCGGCACAACCGCCGTCGGCACTGGCAAATACCAGGTTACCGAGTGGACCGCCGACGACATAGTCGTCCTAGAGTCAGTCCGAGACCACTGGACAGGTATTGAGCCGTCAGTTGGGACGGTACGATTAGTGCACATGCCGGAAGCGGCGTCCCGCGAAGCTGCCCTTCGCGCCGGCGAGATCGATGTCGGCGCACTCAGTCCGCAGGTCATCAACAACGTGGTTGATGCTATCGGCGGGTCCGTCCAAGAAATTGGAATCCCGTCACCATCAGGCTTTCAGATGGCTGGAAACTACTGGTCGACCGACTGTTCCGACTGTGAAGGCGGTGTCATGCCTCGTCCCGGCTGGGAAGAAGGCCTTGAGAATGGCTACCCCTGGATCGGCGATCCATCAGACCCTGCCTCCATGGAGAACGCTCGGAAAGTCCGATGGGCAATGGCGATGGCAATCGACCGCGAGTCGCTCATTGAAAACGTTCTAGAGGGGCTCGGCAGAGTGATCTACGCTTGGCAGAATATTCTCCCAGACGACCCGCTCCACAAGGACGATTGGATAATTCCGACCGACGTCGCCATGGCGAAACAATACATGGCTGAGGCCGGGGTGCCTGACGGCTTCGATATGGAGATATGGGTTCCAAGCACCTTCCCGCCTGGGGTCCAAGCTGCCGCGGAAGCCGTGGCCGAGATGTGGAGAAACAATCTCGGGATAGAGGTCAAAATCGACCGCGCCGAATACGCCGCACGACGTCCACAGACCGTGGATAAGACGATCAACGTCCCGTTCACGCACGGTATCAACTGGATACCAGGCGCCACATCTGCCAGGTACATCTGTGCGGCGGCAGGCCACATCGTCGGTTTCACGATGGAGCAGGGAGCCTGTGACACGGGTCTCTCCAATGCAACCGAGCGGTCCCTGCAGCAACGCATAGCAAACAACGTCGAAGTGCAGGACTATCTGTCTCATCAGATGCTCTTCATTCCGATGTTCCATCGTAGCGCCGTCCTCTTCGCGGTCTCGTCAAATGTCACGGCATGGGATCCCTACAACTCCCAGGACGTGCTGCCGAACCGACCCGAGTCGATAGTCCTAGCCGCTTCCGAATAGGTCTTGTTTCTCAGGTAGTCCCCCTCCCGATACTCGGATCCTTGCATTTAGGGATCCGAGTATCGGGAGGGGGACGCCGAACCATGAACCGGTTGATGCCGTAAACTCGGTTCATTGCTGCTGAGTTCAACGTGATCGGCAAGCATACCCGATTAGAAAACGATCCGTGGCCAGATTCCTCATACGTCGAGCCTTTTACATGATCGCCGTCATGGTCGGGATCTCGATGATCGTCTTCGGGCTGTCGCGTCTCACCGGCGATCCGCGTCTGCTTTACATGACGCAGGGGACTCGCTGGTCGCAAGAGGCGTGGGACGCTCGAGGACGGGAACTGGGACTCGACAAACCGATGGTCGTCCAGTATCTCGTGTGGGCAGGTAACGCCGTTCAAGGAGATTTTGGGCAGTCACTCTGGCACAAACGAAACTCGCTCAAGATCATCATTGAGAAGGTTCCCGCCACCATCCAACTGTCAGGCATCGCCTACGTGATGGCCGTGTTGCTTGGAACAACACTTGGCACCATATCTGCCCTAACTCGAGGAACGTTGATTGACATCGGAGTCCGGTCCTTTGCGCTCGTAGGCCAAGCAGCACCGCCATTCTGGCTCGCATTGGTAATGATCTACGTGTTCGCCGTCTACCTCGACTGGTTACCGACTTCCAGACGCGGTGATTGGACGCATTTCGTTTTGCCGGCCACAACACTGGCATGGCTCGGTTCTTCTGCATTGACAAGACTTACGCGATCGTCCTTGCTAGAGGTTCTTGATAGCGAATACATCAAACTCGCACGCGCAAAAGGCGTTTCAGGGAGATCAGTGATCCTCAAACATGCTCTGAAGAACGCGATGGTGGCTCCGCTAACCGTCGCAGCAATTTTGCTGGCGAGTTTTCTGGCGGGAACGGTAGTCGTCGAAACCGTTTTCGCTTGGCCTGGTCTAGGCAGACTCGCCGTCGACGCAACCAAAAACAACGACTTCCCCTTGGTCACTGGCATCACGGTGATATTCGCCGCATTGTTTCTGCTGTCGAGTCTCATGGCCGATCTGCTCTACGCATACATCGATCCCAGAATCCGAATTTACTAAACAAGCCAAGCATTACATCCGAACGATCTTTTGAACCCGATGGATCCGCCAATCCAAGAGTCCCAGACGGTTGCGCATTCGCAATCTGATTCGACGCACGACGACGGCCGTCCGCGGTTTTACGCTCTTCGAACGTTGTATCGATGGATTCGTAGGTACCCGGTCTTGCCCGTCATGATCGCCGTCGGACTTGCCGTCATGGCGATTTTTGCGCCTTGGATCTCTCCAAGTCATCCGCTCGAAAGCGACCTCACCGACATCGCAAGGCCACCGGTCTGGATGGAGGGTGGATCATGGGATTACATTTTGGGCGCCGACAAGATCGGTCGCGACCTGTTGAGCAGGATCGTCCACGGATCGCGTATCTCGCTGACTGTCGCTTTTATCGTCATAATTTTTGGTAGCCTCATTGGGAGTGCTATCGGTATCGCATCTGGGATGGCGGGGGGACTTTGGGACGAGATCGCGATGCGAGTGGTTGACCTCGTTTATGCAACACCGTTCTTGCTGATCGCATTGGTAGCGGCCGTCGTGTTCGGCACCAGCCTCCAACTCGTGCTGGTCCTCCTAACCATCTTCTCCTGGCCCATATTCTCCAGGCAGACCCGCGGGCTCACGCTGCAACTAAAAAACATGGACTATGTCGCCAGCTCGAGGGTCGCCGGCGCATCACCATTCAGAATCGCGTTCCGGCACATTATGCCGGGTGTGTTCAACACCGTAGTGGTCATCGCTACCCTTCAGGTGGGATCTTTGATCCTCACCGAATCCGTGCTCTCATTCCTAGGTGTCGGGATACCCGCCCCTCAACCCGCATGGGGCAGCATGGTCGCCGACGGAAGAGAGTTCATCTCCACCGCCTGGTGGGTGCCGATAATGCCAGGAATCGCCATCTTCCTCACCGTCTTCGCGTTCAACTTCATCGGTGACTGGCTCCGCGACTACCTCGACCCGCGGTTGCGGCAGATTAACTGAAATTCGTCGCATTGGCACCGTACTACCCCGCTCTGACGAATGTCCGGTGCTTAACGGGCGACACAATGGTGTCAGTCAGTTTCCGGTTCGTTTGACTGACTGCAACCCTGGCGGTTTGCCATCCGAAGTCTGCGAGGCTTTTGGTGCTGGTCGGCGTTTTCTGCCTCGAGATTTGATCGCCTTGATTTCTGTCTTGTTGCGTTTTCCGAGCATGAATTGCATCCTTCCTCTCACTCTATGTCATACACCGATTCCGCCGCCCACCCTTTTTGGTCTCGCGGCCTCGCAGCAGTCGTCTGATCGTTGAAAAACGCATACAGTGACACGGCATCGAAGTCGTTCTTTACGAAGAATTCGTAATTTTCCGATCCCGTTTCCCCAGGTTCAATCACAAATTCATCTTCTTCCCACTCGCGATCAAACTCCACAAGCGTCGGAAACGCTATGTATTTTTCGTAACTAGGTTTGGCGTTGAATTCCGAATATAGCCGTTCTACTTCTTCATCTGGCAATGGGGCGACTTGTTGTATCCGAAATATTGCATTGCGAATCTCAGTCTTGACTTTCGACGTGTTGACTAACGAAGCTCGTACTGAAATGTGAACATAGTTGTTACCGACTTGGCGATGTGACACATCTTGTGCAATCGTCAAGTGCGGCTGGAAATCTCTGAATATGTCTAGTTTGTAGTACGCAACGACGCCACCTACCGAGATCACGATCAGCGTAGTCAACACTTGAATAACTCGGGTCGAATCCGAGTTCTTAATCCCAAACCAGTCTTCCGCCAACCAAACCGAAACCCCGACAATGCTCGTTGACCCAACGACGAGCAAAGCCGAAGCAAAGAACATCTTCAAGCGAATCGAACTGCCCACATCCACAGTCTAACAATGGTGATGCGCAATGACGTGCTCCGGCCTCCCCAACCAAGTAAACTACCCCCATCGCAAAGTTCAATCTCTATCCCCAAAGGTCAACCAACCATGAAAATCACAGATGTCAAACCCCATGTCGTCAAGATGCCGGACACTATGCCGTGGGTCTTCGTCAGCGTCGAAACCGACGAGGGTGTAACAGGATGGGGCGAATGTACCGACTACATCGCCAACCCTCAACTCGTTCGTGGTATCGAAGCGGTGAAGCCATGGGTCATCGGTCTTGACGCGTCACACATCGAGGAGATCTGGCAGCGCATATTCCACATGTACTCCGATCTCAACGGCCGCGGTTTTGTATCGCACCTCATCAGCGCCATCGACATCGCACTCTGGGACATCAAAGGCAAAGTCCTCAACCGCCCAATCTACGACCTCCTCGGCGGCCCCGTCAGAGCATCCGTCCCTCTCTACACCCACGTCAACGACACATCGCAAGGAGACACTTTCGAGGATCACCTAGCCGGGATGATGGAAGACGCCCGACGTACTAAGGCAATGGGTTTCGAAGCGATCAAAACCGACCCGTTCCCCTCGCGCCGACAATACGGAAAATTCCGCGGCGCCTTCATGGTCGAAAGACTCGATCCTGCTGCAATACGCGACGCAGTCCGTTGGATGGACGGCCTACGCGAAGCCGTCGGCGATGACTACGAACTGATGGTCGACGCGCACGGACGCTTCGATGTCGCTTCAGCTATTGAAGCCTGTCGAGCATTGGAACACATCAACCTCGTATGGCTCGAAGAGCCCATCCACGTCGAAAACCACAATGCCCTCAAACACGTCCGTGAAAACGTCAACGTACCGCTCTGCATCGGCGAGCGTCACTTCACCCGCTGGGACTACTGGCAGATCCTCAACGATCGCCTAGTCGACTACATCATGCCCGACGTCGCTTGGTGCGGCGGCATCAGCGAGATCCGGCGCATCGCCGCGATGGCCGAAGTCGCATACGTCCGCGTCAGTCCGCACGACGCTCTCGGACCTATCGCCATCGCCGCCAGCTTCCAAACGTGCATGACGATACCAAACCTCTACCGCGAAGAGTGCGTTCACCACTGGTTCTCGATGTTTGAAAAGCTCATCGACCCAATGTTCGACGTCCGCGATGGACACATCCACCCCAACGGTCGCCCAGGTCTAGGCATCGAACCGAATCCGGACGCTATGGAGGAGTACAGCATCGACGTCGACTCGCCAGAAGCTCAACGAATTGACTGGTACGGCGGCACGGGAGACGATGACGACGATTAAACTTGTGCGCTCTATTGAAAATTCGTCGTAGGTAAAGGGTTTGTGGAATGAATCTTAGCGGCGGCGAAGCGCTAGTCAAGTCGCTGGTAAAAGAGGGCGTCGAGGTCATCTTCGGAATTCCGGGCATTCAGTTGTACGGCGTCGTAGCCGCGTTGCGGGATGAGCCAAGCATCCGCATGGTCACAACCCGCCACGAACAAGCCACCACCTACATGGCCGACGGTTACGCTCGCGCCGCGCGCAAACCAGGTGTCGCTCTCGTTGTTCCCGGCGTCGGCGTCTACAACGCCGCATCCGGTCTCGCCAATGCCTACGCTCGCTGTTCTCCCGTATTGTTGATTGCCGGACAAATTCCACGCGCGCAGATCGATAAGAACATCGGGAGTATCCACGAAGTTGTTGATCAACCCAGCGTCGTTGAGCCTGTTACCAAGTGGCGGCGAAGGGTTATGAGGCCACGGGAAGTTCCTGATGCCGTGTTCGAAGCCTTCAGGTAGATGCGCACCGGTCGGCCACGACCAGTACTCATCGAAGTTCCGCCCGAGACGGGAGTTGAGAGCGAAGAGGTGGTGCTACGGGAACCTGCACGCATCTCTCGAATCGTGCCGAGCCCAGAACAACTGCGTGAGGTTGCACAAATCATCGTGAACTCCCATCTACCGCTCATCTACGCCGGCGGCGGTGTCGCGATTTCAGATGCCGAACAGGCGCTCGTCAAACTCGCCGAAGCCACGAACATACCTGTGGTCACATCCAACGGCGGTAAGGGAACCATTCCGGATAGCCATCCGCTCTCATACGGCTCATGTTTCAGCCCGCGCGCCGAGCGCCAAGAGATGAACCAGCTCTTCGAGGTGATGCAGTCCGCCGACGTAGTTATCGGCATCGGCGCACGTTTCTCTTTGGGCAATCCCGTCGGCGAAGCATCCACGTTGATAAACATCAACATCGACGATGCGGAACTAACCAGAATTCAAGCAAACACGATTCCGCTACACGGCGACGCCAAAGCCACTATCGAAGCCTTGATCCCGTATCTCGTCGAAGTCAACGCCGGGGGCCGATCATCGCCCGCAGCAGCTGTGACGGCCGCACGAAACCTGATCCACTACTACGACATCAACCTTGAGGAACCGGCGTACGAGATCCTTGAAACGATGCAGAACGCAATCCCCGATGACGCATTCATCATCTGGGACGTCACCCAGTTCTCGTATTACGCCAGGACGCACTATCAAATCAACATACCGAAGACCTACATCGACTCTGGGTACTCATTCAACCTGGGATACTCGCTGCCAACCGCATTGGGCGCCAAGGTCGCGCAACCGGACCGCCCTGTCATCTGCATGGTTGGCGACGGCGGGTTCATGTTCAACTCCTCGGAGCTATCCACGGCTGTCAAGTACGGAATCAACGTCGTAACCATCGTCTTCAGAAACGACTCGTACGGCAACGTCGCCCGCGATTTGGACGAACGATTCGGCGGAACCTACGATACCGACTTGCACAATCCGGATTTTGTGGATTTCGCCGAGTCATTCGGCGCCGTCGGCATCCGCACGAAAGATCCGATGGAATTGGCGACCGTCATTCCGCGAGCGTTGGAACTCAACGCGCCAGTTGTCATCGACGTGCCGTTCGAACACGTGACGATGCCCGCCGCCCCTTATATGCAGGCAATTCCCAATTTGCCTTGGACCAGTCCTCAGGAAGGACTCATCGAGGCTTAAAAGGACGATTGCAAAACGCCCGTCATTCCCGCGTAGGCGGGAATCCAGAGGTGCGGGGCAACACGGATACCGTCAGCGCTTCGGCTTAAATCCAACCGCTTCGCCAAACGCGACCGCCGCAACCGCCCCCGGATCACCATCCCAACGATCCATGTCCGCACGCCATTTCTCAAACTGCTCCGCCGTCGCCAAACCGAACTGCTCCGCAGGACCAACGACCGAGTCCGACAAAAACCACTGATTCACAAACCCGTGGAAAAACGCCACATCCTCAGGCGTTGAGAAGAAATCGAAAGACGCCGAAGCCTCCACATCTACAAATCCAGACTTCACAAACACATCCTTCAAATTCCGACCCATATTTGGATGCCCTCCGCGTGCGCCAATCAATTTCGCAAACGTCGCCCATGCAACAGGATCAACAGCCGCCTCAGGACCAACAAACGACGCCGAAGTAACCATCTCCCGACTCGCCAACACGCCGCCCGGCTTCAACACCCGCATCACCTCGTTCAACGTGCCCTCGGTGTCCGGAATGTGCATCAATACCGCGTGTGTGTTTGCCGCATCGAAGTAGTTGTCCTCGAAGGGGAGGTCGGTAGCGTCGCCGACATGGAAAGTGGCGTTGTCGTGCCCGCCGGCGGCGGCAGATGCGCGGGCCATCGTGATCTGGGATTCCTCCATATCGATGCCATGCAGCTCGCCCGGCTCGATCGCTTTCGCCAAACCGACGGAAATCGAACCAGGTCCGCAGCCAAGATCCAGCACTCGCGAACCAGATTTCAGGTGCGGTAACAGATGTGCCGCATGAGATTCAGCGTTCCGACGGTGCAGGATCTGCGTGAACTCATCGCTGTAACCCATCGCATACGTCGAACTCTCTTCTTGCAACTTTGACACAGTCTCAATCTCCTTTGCTACCTCAAAAACCGCTACCAATCACGCCATCAGTGATTCTATTCAAATGACTAAAAATTGAGATTACGTATCGTCTGATCGCCAACCAAATCCATTCGTTGACCTGGTTCGTAACCCCATTACGTCGTCACAATCCATCGACTAATTCTTCAACGTAACAATTATGAAAACCATCTTGTCCAATGCCGCGCTCGTTTCGTGCGCCTTGACCTTGCTTTTGGCCGTCGCATGCACCCAAGCTGACCCGACCGTCACACCCGCTCCGTCTGTTACGCCTGTTCCGACTTCGACCCCTCAGCCAATCGCAACGCCGACGGAACCACCTACGCCATCACCAACTACCTCGCCGACCTTCACCCCTACGCCGACTCTGACTCCCACACCACCACCGAAGCCGACCGCCGAACCAACCGCGACCCCAACGTCAACCACCGAACCCACAGCGACACCGTCGCCCGAACCGACCCCGGACCAAGACGGCATTATCTGGTACGACTACGACCCCAACCCGGCGACAATAACTGTCGAAGGAGCAACCATCTCCTTCGTCGGCGGTATCGAATCGCAAACTTATCGCGATTTCTTATACACAGTACGAGGGAAAGAGAACCAAATCACTGCCATTCGGATCAACTCACCCGGCGGTAATACAGATGAGGGAATGCTAATCGGCGAATGGATATTCGATCACGAAATCGACGTCATCGTCGACGAGTTTTGTTTCTCTTCGTGCGCCAACTACATCTTCACTGCCGGCAAAAACAAGATCATCGAAAAGGACGCCATGGTTGGCTGGCACGGCTCAGAACAGCAAGATCTCTTCATCGCCGCCGGCTACGGTATCACTTTGGAGGAACTATACGGCCGCGACTATGACGAGTTGAAGGAATGGGGCGAAACTCTATACGGCGAAACCAAAGAGGAATTTGTCCGCAACGTGATGGAAGCCGATATGTATGACCGCGCTGACGAACCCGAATTCCTCGACAAGATCGGTGTCAACCTGTATCTGATGGTCTACGGCATGTTACCGGGGCAGTTCGACTACTACTTCAGCGACGATACGCATTTCGGTGGTTGGACCTTCACAATCGAGGACATGGCCAAATTCGGTGTCCACAACGTAACTTACGATGGCGAAGGACAATATCCGAGCGAAAAGGCCTTAGAGACCATACCCGTAGCTGTTTTCGATGTCCCAATGGCAACGATCCCGCCCGCAGTGATCCCGACTCCCTTACCAACACCAACACCGCCGCCGGGCAGCACACCAACCCCAACGCCAGACCCGGATCTCGATGCCGAAACGGGAACATGGGTCGAACCGCCTCCAGCCGAAATAACCGTTGAAGGCGACACCGTTGTAATCGACGGCTACATCGACTTTGACGCGCACTCCCGATTCCGCAGCGCAGTCCGTGGCAAGGAAGACCAAATAACCACGCTCAAGATCACTTCTGATGATGGGATTATCGACCCGGCAACGTTCATCGGACTTTGGATTCACGAAAACGAGATCGACGTCATTGTCGACGAATCATGCCTCTATGTCTGCGCCAACTACATCTTCACCGCCGGAAAGAACAAAGTCATCGAAGGATCCGCCATCGTGGCATGGCTCCAATCCCCGCAGTGGGAGCAATACGATGCCCGCAGTTCAGGTTTAACCATCGAAGAAACAATGAGGCGCGACATTGACAACGGATCGCTGGAAATCGATCCCATCCTTGATGAACAGGGACAAGAGGACTACATTAGAGAAATGGCGGCATACGTTCGGGAAGCGATCGAACTAGAACGACAATTCCTCGACACCACCGGCATCAGCGAGGACGCCTTAATTTACGGGTACCTTGGTGTCGACTGGGGTGCCGGTTATCACCCGGCTCACCTGTTCCTCGGTTGGACATTCTCCATCGAAGATATGGCGAAACTCGGTATCGAAAACGTAACCTACAACGGCAGTGGCACCTACCCTGATCGGCGCGCGGCGCAGTTGCGACAAGTCGAAATCTTTAGGGTGCCCTGATCTACATTCGCGACATTCACACAATGACCGACCGCAATCTGATATTGGTCCGCCACGCCCAAGCAACCGGTCAACAACCAGGCGCGCCCCTAACCGAAACCGGCCAAGAACAAACGCACACCCTAGCCACATTCCTCTCGGACTACCTCATCGACCACATCTCCTCAAGCCAATACCTCCGAGCCCAACAATCCATCCAACCCTTCGCAACCATCTCGGAATTGCTGATACACGCTGACCCTCGCCTCAACGAACGAATCCTCTCCGCCGAACCCATCGAAAACTGGCAAGAAGTCATCCACGACTCCTTCGACGACCACAACCTACGCGCTCCGGGCGGCGAATCGGCGCGCGAAGTCTTGGGCCGCGCGTGGGCCGCGCTGGATGAAATTCTTGCCGAGAATTACAGATTGCCTATTGTCGTCACGCACGGAAATTTGATGGCGTTGGTTCTACATTCCCTAGACTCATCGTTCGGATTTGAAGGATGGAAATCCCTTAGCAACCCGGATGTCTACCTCCTTCAACACCACCAGTCATCAGAACTCACCCACCAAAGGATTTGGCAACCCCAACAATTCCCGCCTGATCGGACCCTCGATTAATCGTCTTTACTTCGAAGGCAATTAAAGTTTGTCCCGATCGATTCGCTCCTGCATTTCGCGAAGTTGGGACAGCAGCTGCGGAATATCTGACTGAATCGTGTCCCACACCACATCATCGCTAACCGCTTTGTAGGCGTGCGTCAGGCGATGGCGCATTCCAATGATCTGCCGCCAATCGATCGTCTGGTTCGCCGCTTGCACTGCTGGCGGAATGTTCAATGCCGCCTCGCCGATTAGGCGCACATTCCGCATCGTCGCGTCGTAAATCAACTCGTCGTCCACAAAACGATCGAAATTCAAATCACCCGTATACCGCAAGACCTTTTCGCAGAACACGATCATATCTGTGATGAACGAACGCCACTCGCGATCCTGCGAATCGACATCACACATTGATCAGATCCCGATCAACGTTTGGAAGGATCGCCTCACGAAGCTCCTCTCGACGAGCCATATCGACGGTTCGACCCAACAAATCCTCGATATAGAACTGAGCACCAAAATACGTCTTTGCAGTTGGTCGCCCATCGAACTTGACAATCACATCGATGTCGCTGTCCTGCCGCCCCTCATCACGCGCAAACGATCCAAACAACGAAATCTCAGACACCCCGAAACGCTCCTTCAGAACCCCCTTGTGGTTCCGAAGAAGCTCCAAAACGTCGTCTCTGTTTAGGCTTGACGCCATCGATTGTCAACCTTCAACTCCGCCCGTAGGCCGCATTGCCTCGATTCACATTCCTATCTAAAAACATACCACCCACGATAAACCCTCTCAAACATCCCGCCCATGCCCGCAACTGCAATTCGCATCCTAAAACCTTCACCCTCACAAAAACTTCGCCGCCAACCGCTCAACCGTCCCCTTCGTCCGAATCGTCATCGGACCCAACAAACCCTCCACAACCTTCAGATCCAGCTCCGAATCCAAGAAGTTCCCCTTCGGCCACCAGTAGAGTTCTCTCCCGACGATTTCCAGCATATCGGCATCGTTCGACAACTCATCCGCTCTTCGCAAGAATGTCCGGACCTTGTAACCAACCGCGAAGAGACGAGCCCAATTCCAACTGAACATCACGGCCAGTCGAGCGATCGGAACTGACTATTAAATCAAATTGCTTTTTGATTGCATAACGATCACTCCTATCACGAAAACTTTAACAAGCGCCGACCCTACTCATAAATCGCCGTCGACCGCCACTAGAGCTGCAACCATCTTGATAATGCTCGATTTCTGGCAGATTTCAACGGCATAGGTCCATCGTTTTAGACTCGTCTCCGTTCCACAAACTGCCAACACGATATCCACGACATGTGATATTATTAAATTAAATACCTATTGCATTGAATAAGCGACAGAGTGCCTGAGATTCACCAAGGAACGACATGGAACGCGAACTCACCGGCCGTTACCTTATAGGCGAATTCGCGGGACGGTTGGTAAGGCCATACCTCCCTCCCCCACTTCCTCCTCAACCGCCGTTGCAAGTCGAGACGCGTATTCAGACGCTCATCGACGAATGTAACCTCGCTTTAGGCAAACTTAACGCCGTTTCCGTTCTGCTGCCCGACGAGTCGCTGTTCGTCTACTCGTACCAACGTAAAGAGGCCCTACTCTCTTCCCAAATCGAAGGGATCAACTCAACGTTGCCTGACATCTTCAGACAAGAACTAGATGCAGCTGATGTCGACGAGCCGAATCCAGCGACCGACGTGTCCAACTACATCAGGGCAGCGACGCATAGTTTCGAACGGTTAACATCCGGTGAAACCATCGATGAACGGTTGATCAAAGGCGCGCACGCCATTCTGCTGGCTACAGGACGCGGTAGTGACATGAACGCAGGGGAGTATCGAAAAGAACAAAGTGCGATTCAACGAGTGCCAAGTGGCGAGATTGTCTATGTTCCACCCCCGCCGGAATACGTGCGACCTTGCATGGACGATTTGTTCGCGTTGATTCAGGACCCGGAACAGGTCAGGTCACCTTTGTTGCGAGCGGCATTGGCCCACGTTCAATTTGAAACAATCCACCCTTTTGAAGACGGGAACGGAAGAATTGGACGGCTCATGATTAACCTCATGCTGACCGCATCTGGTGTCTTAACTGGGCCGTCACTCTACCCGAGTCTGTACTTAAAGGAAAACCGCGAACAATACTACCAATTATTGTCACACGTAAGAAGGACTGGCGATTGGGAAGCGTGGATTGTGTTTTTCTTGGAGGGCATCAGGGTTTCAGCGGACAACGCGTTCGAAACGGCTCAAAGATTGAATTCAATGCTGATCCGCGACAAACAAAAGGTAGGAAAGCTGGGGCGACGTGCAAATTCGACATTGAGAGCTCTCGACGCCTTGGCTCAACTTCCCTTTCTGTCGATCAACCGCATCTCCGAAATCACCAACGTTTCGTATCCTACTGCCGCGCAAGCAGCGCAACTATTGACGCAACTAGGCATAACTCGAGAAACCACCGGTTCGAGGCGCAACCGTCGATACGTGTACGACGAGTACATAAGAATCCTGTCCGAAGGAACGGATCCCCTATGAAAAACAACGCCTCAAGTTTACGCTGTTTCCGAGTCGTTGGACGAGCTTCCGAATCCAGCGAAGTTGAGAGCGATTGCAACTCAACCAGATGTCGGATCCTTCCCAGTTATTCAACGATATCGCTATTCGCATTAATACACCTGGGGCTATCAAACAAGTTTTAATAAGCAACGGACTGAAACATGTATGGATGATCCCCACGTTCTAAAACCCTGCCGATCCCGCGTCACCTTCACAAAAACCTCTTCGCCAACCGCTCCACCGTCCCCTTAGTCCGAATCGTCATCGGACCCAGCAAACCCCCCACGACCTTCAGATCCAGTTCCGAATCCAAGAAATTCCCCTTCGGCCACCAGTAAAGCTCCCGCCCATCCATTTCCAACATATCGGCTTCGTTCGACAACTCCAGCACCGAGTCTCGAACCGATCCCCCAACCTCCTCGCGAACCATCGCGACCTGCATCTTGCCGGTGCGTTCAGCAGTCACGCCCGCAAACGGCGCATACTCAGCAATCGACCTCACCTCATCCGCACTTCGCAAAAACGTAGGCACCTCGTAACCAAGCGAAACTCGCAACCCGGATTCGATTGCAGCGGCTACCGCGTCGGTATCGGAATCAACCGCGTCGAAGATGACGTTGCCGCTCGCCAAATACGCCGCTACATTTGTGAAGCCGATATCTTCGAACGCCGCACACAGTTCCGGGTTCTTGATGCGACGGCGACCAAGATTCATCCCGCGGAGGAATGCTACGTAGCGGTTCATTCGTGTTCCTACCCCTCCTTCAGGAGGGGGCTAAGGGGAGGCCGTCCCTAAGCCCGATACTGATCAATCCCCACCGTCGATACGCCATCGCCTGTCGGCATGACACAAGTCTTCGCTCGGTCGGCACCGACGACTACGATGTGCCAATTCTCTGGACTGTCAACCACCGGGACTTCGATCTCGAGTCGTTCCTTCTCCGTTAAGTCTTCGAGCCAGCGCCACATCGGGCTGATGCGTGCCTCGCCCTTGAGCGGGGTGTACTGGATCATCTTGCCCAAGCTGTGATTGGCATTGAGGTGGATGAAGCCCCGGGCGTCGTCCTTCGAGAAGCCTTGGTCGCCTACGGGTCCGGCCACGTCGGGCGGCATCAGTATCAACCGTTGACCGCCGCCATGCATTCCAAGGCCGCGAGTTCCGAATATTGAGCCGTAAGCCAGTGTTTTGAGCAGGTCCTCGGCTTTGGTGTTGCCTTGGTCTTGCACGTCCAACTCACCGTTTGTGATGAATACGCTCACGGCGCTCTCGCTCACCCGGAATCCTTGGTTCACATGGAACGGCTCCCAAGGACTCATGTCCTCGTTCTCCGCGATGCAGTGCACGAACTTCCGCGTCGTGCCGATGGTGTCCATGTCCATCTGTCCGGGATACCAGTAACCGATATTCCGCAGACACAGCGAGAATGCGCGTCCAATCGTGATGTTGACCTCGTTGTCGCGTCCGGGGCCGAGCGCCGAGCGCGCGTTTATGCCGATCTCTTTGGCAATCGGACCATTCACTATCAGCAACGGGGCTTGCGGGCTGGTCGACATCAACAACGATGTCCCGCCGTGCGAACCCATCTGCGACAGCGCCTTGACACCGGCGATTATCACCGGCATATGCTCCGGTTTTGCGCCGGCCATGGCGGCGTTGATCGCTATCTTTTCGACAGTAGCCAACCCGAAACCCGGAGGCATGTCGCAGATCAACTCGTCCGCGTCTAAACCAGTTCCGGCTATCAACTCATTGACCGCCTCCGCCGTCGGAGGGTGTAGCACGAACGAGTCGCCCCAGTCGCGCATCAACCACTGCTCATTCATCTTGAGGATGGCGTCCCAACGATCTTCACCCTCGAAACGCTGGATCTCTGCCGCATCGTCGCGCTCACGCCTTCCATGCTGCTTGTCGATAGTCAGCACTTCGATAATGTCGTCGATCGCGGCCTCGGTCTGCGAGACACACTCCTCAATCGCAAGATTCCGATAGATTCGAGGCACGATCACAAACTGTAGATCCGGCATGCCCAGCGCTCTCGAGCTGGCTATCGCGTCCTCTTCAAAACGACCTGAGACTATGGGAATAGCGGGCTTCCCCATCTTCTCGATCTGGATCATGTCGTGGACCATCCACGACGCGCAAGTCCCTCAGTCGGCAGTGGCGCCGATAACGACGTCACACTCCTCTCCCGCTTGCTTCACGATCGGCGGCGGCGCCGGATAGTTTCCGCCCGTGTAGAAGTTCACCTTCACATTCTTGAAACGCTCCTGGATCATCTCCCCAGCGCGCTTCAACGCGACATCGCCACCATGCGTCCCACTCCAGATGAGACCGACAGTTTGACCATCGAGCGACTCCGGACGTTCATTAATCTTCGTGGAATTCATCAGCCCACGCTGCTGGGCTACCGGGTTCAAGACTTCTAGCAAGTGCATAGATCGCGTCTCCTCATCGAAGGCATATGTTCAGTTGTAGCGATGATATCGCATCAATCGTCTTTCGGGCGAACGCCGGAACCCAGAGGGAAGGGGCCAAGGGACAACTCCAAAGTCGTCGAACGCGTAGTTATGCACCCGCTCTATACAGCCACAACCCTGAACCCCAAATTGCCAGTGCTCGAATCTGGCGTGTTCGCCGTCCGAGCACCAACCCGATAGCGATTGCAGTAGGAATCGTGACAAAGGTAAGAACCTCCACGTATCACCCTCGTCGTCCCGCTGCGGGGGCCCTGCGGATTATCTCTGGTAACCCGCCTGGCATTCCGATGAAACGTCGGCGAAAACCAGTCCGAACACCACTCCCAAACGTTGCCAGCAACGTCGTAAAGACCAAACTCATTGGCCAGATAGCTCGCAACCGGAGAAGTGCCATGCCACCCGTCTTCGAGCGTGTTCGTGTTCGGAAACTCGCCCTGCCATATGTTGCACATGTGCCGACCATCCGGTTCCAACTCCTCGCCCCAAACAAATCGCGCCTGATCCAAACCACCACGAGCCGCATACTCCCACTCCGCCTCAGTCGGCAACCTTAATCCAGCCCATTCGCAGTACGCCATCGCGTCCGCCCATGAGACATGCGTCACCGGATGATCAGCCCGGTCGTCAACGCTTGAACCCGGACCTTCCGGCATCCGCCAATTTGCACCATCCACCCGCCACCACCACTCTGAACCTTGCACCACTTGAGTAACCCGCCGTTCAACCTCCGGCGTCACGAAATCCTTGAATACAAACGACCATTCGAAACGCTCCGCATCCGTCACATATCCCATCGCCGATACGAACCCATCGAACTCAGCATTCGTCACCGGACTCGGGGAGATAGCAAAACCATCCACCGTCACGTCACGTATCGGCCCCTCCCCATCAGCCGGAAACCGCCGATCATCCGAACCCATACGGAACTCGTCTCCCGGCAAACTGACCAATTCACTCGCCGTTTGCCCATTTGATCGTTCGGCAGAAGAACAATGGACACGTTCCACCGCATCGGATGTTCGCTCCTCGCCACGGATAGGAACGCAACAGGATTGACTTGGATCTTGATCAGAAGTCACCGCACTGGCCCCGTTGCTGGTACGATCTCAACCGCACCACCGTGACGAGCATCCATCGTCAGAACAAGCCCTTGCAACAACGACATCCCAATCAAAGGCATGGTTCCTACTCGATGCACCCTAACGCTGTAACGTTGTAACCCCCAGATTACGTTGGCCACGTAGACTTCAACGCGTCGCTCCTGGTTGTCGGCCAACATGACGAAATCGGAATCAACGGCCTCGAGTCCCAACTCGTCGATGTGTCTGGCAGGCAACCCCAACCACTCGGTAAACCCAGTGTCGATCTTCGCATCACACGCAAACAGATCTCCCACCGCATCTTCAACGAAAATCGATGCGAAGGGAACCAACCTACCGTGAGAAAGACTAACGTTCCCTACTAGCATTTCAGATCTATCATCAAGCTACACGATCGATGCGAAGAACTTCGATCTAGACTGGATAATTCATCCCGGGGGCAGGGCCGAAACCCAACCGAATCGCTCTGCATTCGGTGCTTCGTGATAGATATTGAAAATCGTGGCGTTAGGTCGGCGAGATTTCAGACGCTTCATCGAATCATTGAGTCCCCCGATCTCCCAATCCCCGCTGTCGACATCAATTGCGACGTTCTTGTCATAATCTGCATCTGTAAGCCGATCTATTATCTCGTGGTCGTAGATTTCCCGTGCCCGAACCATCATCGCCACCATCTCTTCTTGGTTCGGCAAAACTCGCATCTTGTATCGCCTCCTAGGGTTTTTCTGTAACAGTGATTGTATCCGCGCTGTTGATTGTTCGTCTGCGACAGACGCGTTCACACATTCGACCCGCTAACATTCTTTACCAGCGCAACCATCACGACCACAACAAATCATGAAAACCCAAGCCGCCGTCCTACGAGTTCAAAAGCAGCCCGTTTCCGTCGAAACCCTCGACATCGATCCGCCAAAGCGCGGCGAGGTGCTCATCAAAATCAACGGCGCCGGCGTCTGCCATTCCGACTACCACTACGTCGACGGTCACCTAACGAACTTCCAAAGCCCGATGATCCTCGGGCACGAAGGTGCTGGCACCGTTGCCGAAGTCGGCGAAGGCGTCGACTGGCTGAAAACCGGAGACAAGGTGATACTCTCGCTCGATTCCATGTGCGGTCGTTGCCGCAATTGCACCGCCGGTCATCCATCGCTTTGCGAAGTCAATTTCAGAACCGGCGGCGCAATGCTTGATGGTACCACCCGCTTTTCCAAGGACGGCGTCCCCATCAATCACCGGACGCCCACCTTTACTGAGTACACGATGGCTCCCGAGGACAAATGCGTACTCGTCCCCGCCGATACCAATCTCGAATCCGCCTGCCTCATATCGTGCGGGATCATCACCGGCGTCGGCGCTGTCGTCAACCGTGCCCAAATTCCCACCGGGTCAACGATGGCCGTATTCGGATGTGGCGGAGTCGGCCTTAGCGTCGTACAGGGCGGCAGACTCGCCAATGCCGCACAGATCATTGCGGTAGATACCGTCGATTTCAAACTCGAAAAAGCCGCGGAGATGGGTGCCACGCACTTCGTCAACGCAGCCAAGGAAGACCCGGTAGCTAGAATCCACGAAATCACCGGCGGAGGGGCAGATTACGCCTTCGAAGTTGTCGGCTTACCAGCCATCGCCAAACAGGCATTCAACTCAACGCGCCCGCTCGGAACCACAGTCCTTGTAGGCGTATTCCCGACGGGTGCAGAGATGGCAGTTGACGGCTGGGAGCTGCTCCGCGGACGAACTATTCTCGGCAACTGGCACGGCGACGGCAAACCTCGCATCGACTTCCTTTGGCTCCTCGAAATGGCCGAACAGGGCAAACTCAAGCTCGACGAGATGATCACTCGCTATCGACCGCTAACCGAAGTCAACGAGGCGTTCCGAGACATGAACGCCGGCGAAACGGCCCGGACGGTTCTTACCTTCGATAACTAGCCAAACCCGCGCCGATAGCGTCGAGACCAGCGTAGAATCACGGCATCCCAACGTGCAATCCCGACTCCAACCCTGCGCCATGTCCATATTCGACCGTATCGGCTTCGACGCCTCCGCAAACCGACTCGAGGACGCATTAGATTTCGCCGAAGCTAACGGTTTCTACTACGTCGACTTCAACGCCGACACGGGTCCGAACCACATGGAATCGTGGACGGCAGATCGCATTGCCGCGGTACGCGAACGATGCGAAAGCACCGGCATCAACATTGGTCTCCACACTCTTAGCGCGGTCAATGTCGCCGAACTTTCGCCTTACGTTTCGCGCGGCGTGGAGAACTACATGCGAGCCTCGGTCGATTTTGCCAACCGACTGGGGTGCAAGTGGACAATTGTCCACGCGGGTTATCACTTCACATCCGACCCTGACACGCGGTTAGCGGCGGCTATCGCCAGACTCGACCGCATTGCCACCTACGCCGTCGACACAGGCCAGCGAATCCTACTCGAAAATCATAACGCCGAACCTGAACACTCGGAGATCAAATACCTCGCCCACACCGTCGAGGAATGCGAAAAGATCTTCAACGTCATACCGCCAAGCAGACTCGGTTGGGCATTTACCGTCAACCACGCGCACCTTGTCCCCGAAGGTATCGACGGATTCATCGATGCATTTGGAATCGATTACCTCGGCGAGGTGAGGCTTGCTGACAACACCGGCGAATACGAAGTCCACATGATCCCCGGCGAGGGCAACATCGACTTCAATTCCTGCCTCAACCGCCTCGAAAACAGCGGTTACCGGGGTCACTACTCGATGGCATACGGAACACCAGACGAAAAGATCGCTTCCCGCAAACATCTAGCTTCACTTCTCAACTAACAGATCCCCTCTCCCCTCCGTGGGAGAGGGTTAGGGTGAGGGGCCCCTCGCTTAGGAGATACCCAACATGGCATTGGCAGCACAGACCGGCACTACGCCTCACGGCGACTCGACTCGACCGCCAGCAACCGGCAGACGCGGCATGGTGGCCTCCGCGTCCCAACACGCCACTATCGCCGGATTGCTGGCCCTACAAGCCGGAGGAAACGCCGTCGACGCCGCCGTAGCTGTCGCCGCTGGCCTTAACGTCGCCGAACCCTTCATGTCCGGAATGGGCGGCGTCGGCATCGGACTGGTCTTCATGGCCGAAGAGGGCAAAACCCGAACCATCAACTTCTCTGGTCACGCCCCGAACGATATCGATCCGTCGAGCATGACCCGCGACGACATGGAGTACGGCCCTCTCTCAACGCTTGTCCCCGGCAACATCGGCGGGTGGCTGACGATGCACGAGCGATACGGCAAGCTCACCCGAGCCCAAGTCTTCGAATACGCCATCGATCTCGCCCAAAACGGCTACCCGATGACTCCACTGGTCGCGACAACCGTCGCCGACTCCCTCTCCAAGATCCAAGAACTCACCGAAGCCGACGCTTCTCCTCCGCTAGAGTTCTCTGCCGCCGAAGCCGGTGCCTTACTGCGCCAGCCGCAACTCGCCGAAAGCATGCGTCGAGTAGTCGACGGCGGTCTCGAAGAGTTCTACGACGGCAAACTCGGCGACGAGTTGTGCGCCGGAAACCAAGCGCTCGGCGGCATCATCAACCGCGACGAACTCGCCGCCTATCGACCGCGTTGGGAAGAACCGATCTCAACCACCTACCGTGACTACGAAATCCGCGTCCCGAAGCCCAACTCATCAGCATTCCAGATGCTCGAAACTCTCAACATCCTCGAAGGCTACGAACTAGAACCCGGATCCGTAACCACCCAGCACCTCCTTATCGAAGCAGTGCTGAAAGCCGCCGATGATCGCACCCTCTACTCCGGCGACCCCAAAGACGTCGACATCCCCCTCGACCGGTTGATCTCGAAAGAATACGCCGAAGAAATCAGGTCAGGCATCGCAATCGACAAGTTTTCAGGATTCCCGCCTGAACGGTGGAATCGGTCCGCAGTCGAAGCCTCATTGCCGGGCGTTTGGAACCCGCCATCCGCCGCGCAGGCGCCCATGACCACCCACTTCGCCACCGCCGATCAGTGGGGCAACGTCGTAACCATCACGCAGACCCTCGGTGGCGGCTTCGGCTCCTGCATCGCACCCAAAGGCACCGGCGTATTCATCAACAACATGGGCAAATGGTTCGACCTCAACCAAGGCAGCCCCAACGACATCAAAGGCGGCCGAGCCGTCGATTTCGTCATCGCCCCATCGCAGATCTTCTCCGACGACGACGCCACCTTCATCGCCTCCATCGGCACTCCTGGGAGCTACGGCATCCTCCACACCACTATCCAGATGATCCACCAGTTCCTCGACTGCGGACTCAACATCCAAGAAGCCATCGAAGCCCCAAGGTTCCGTTACTACGACATCGGCGCCCTCATGTTCGAATCTCGCTTCGACCCCGACCAACTCGCCGCCCTCGGCAACATGGGCTACACCTACGATCTCCTACCCCCCTATACCAACGCAGTAGGCGGCGCCCAAGCCATTCACCGCACCACGCACGGCACGTATCTAGGTGCGGCCGACCCACGCCGGGATGGAGTGGCGTTGGGGTACTAGGTTCCCGCCCCCAGCACCTTCGCCGCCCCTCGCTCCCGCGCCAGCTCCGCCAGCCGCGCTCCGTTGACCATCGCGATCGGAATCGCCCCCTGCCGATTGGCCTCCTCTAAGGCGCCTTGTTGAAAATCCGAGGTGGTGATTATCAACCCGTGATCGCCGATACGCAATCCTCCGCGCAGAAGTTGAACATCGCCACCGTGAATGTCGCGGCGCCAGTTCAACGCCTGAATCGAGAAGTGAACATCCACAACATCGGCGACGGACATGCTGGCGTGTATATCCAATTCTCCGGGCCGCAAACGGTTGATGACAACGACGTCGGTCATACCGATGCTCGCCAAAAACACCACCATGAAGCGCTCGAATCGCTGGTTGCTCAAGTTCCGTATGCGTCTCAGCAACGCCTGACCGCCCTCGCTTGCCTGACTCGGCAAGGTCTCCTCAGCGAGGTTCCGCGCCAATCGCACGGGTGCAGTAACCGCCCGCGTCAATCCGCTCTGACGTTGCAGCGTCGGCGTCTCCTTGGACAGCGTCTCGTCGGACAAAGGCTCGGTCGACTTCGAACCGTTATCTGACGACTGATCGTCCGGCGCCTCTACTAAATCCTCGTCCATCTCTTCTGTGTCGCCTTCAGACACCCCTGGAGCAGAGTGATATCTGAGGGCATAAGTATTATTGCCGACGCGGACGAAGGCCGAATCGCCGCCATGCTGGAGCATGTCTTGGATGAGCTGGGTGCGAACCTCCGCCTCGTCCTTCGATCTCGTGCCTTTCAAAACTCCGGCGGCACGTAGTAATGTCGTCATCTCGTCGACGCTCAATGGTCGCCTTGCGCGACGCAACACCTCTTTGGTCGCGTCTTGAAGCGACCACATAGCACCGACATTAGACCGCGCGATGGCGGTAGCGATGCTGATCGGGTTTATCGTTGACGCCGTCGTCGTCGCTATCGACGTGCCGGTCCTCAGGGTTCGAACGAGCATCGACGGCAACGTGAACCGACCTGACGGGGTGCGCACAATGCCAACGGTTTCGGCGCCTTCGTCGGCAACGTGCTCGAGCTCGACCGTCACGAATTCATCGTCGATCGGCTCGTTGGCGTCGATCGGGATCCGCGCCGATTTGATCTGACGCACGATCTCCGCCGGCGATAGCGGCTCGCCTGCACGTCTCAGTACATCAAATGCGGCGTCGAGCAACCGCATAGATCAACCCCCTAAACGGCTTCGCCCGCCAGAACTCCAGTCAGTCGTTCGTGATCTACGGCCACCCGACCGTTGACCACCACGAACGGAATCCCCTCCGGGAACTGCTCAGGGTCCTCGAACGTCGCACGGTCTGTAATACGTTCGGAATCGAATACGACGATGTCTGCAAACTTGCCGACCGAAATCTCTCCGCGATCCTTCAAACCAAAGCGCAACGCAGCATTTTGCGACAGTCGTTGAACCATCAGTTCAAGCGGGATGTTGTGCCGCCGTCGCAGACGACCGATCATGCGCGGGAAACAGCCGTATGCGCGCGGGTGCACCATGCCGCCCGTCGGAATCGCGTCGGAGCCAACCATGTAGTCGGGACGCTGCATCAGCTCCATGATGTCCGCTTCGACCTGCTGCCATACCCGCGTGCTGGCCGGAGGTGCACCGCGGAATCCGCAGTTCAGATCCTCCTCGAGCATCACGCGACACATCATCTCTTCAAGCGAAACACCCCATTGCTCTGCGACGTCATTGAAAGACATCCCTTCGATATCCTTATTGGCCTCAGAGCCGATGCTTGACCACACGTTACCGGACAATCCGCCCCGCGTACCGCTACGGATGCCGGCGATTACTTCTTCTCGACTTTCACCGTCGGCAAGTAGCCTCAACATCGCCTCAGGGCCACCCTCATGGAACCAACCGGGGAAGAACGACTGCGGGAAGCTGGATCCGACTGGGTATGGGTATGTCTCTAGGGTGACATCTACACCGTCAGCCTTTGCCCGCTCAACCGGCTCCAATAACGCCTCCAATTCACCGGCAGAATCGGGCTGCGTCCGGTAGTGCTCAAGGTGTATCTGCGCACCCGTCCGACGCCCAACCTCCATCGCCTCCTCAACGCCGCCACCCGCGAACCCACGATCAGTGTTGTGGTTCCTAAGGTGAATCGACAACGGACGCTCGTACTCTTTGACAACATTCATGATGTTGACGAGTTCGTCGGTGTCGGAGTACGAGTTCGGGTAATACGAGAGACCGGTCGCGAAGCCACAAGCGCCTTGATCAAAACTCTCGCGAATGATCCGTTCGGCACGATCCCATGCGTCCCCAACCAACGGCTCGTCCTTCATCCCTCCGATGGCCTCCAACCGTACTGGGCCGTGGCCGAGGAACATGGCGACGTTGCACGATGTCTTGTTGTGGTAGTTCGACATCGCCGTGGCATACGTCGACATATCCAACTCTTTCGGCGCGTAACCCAAAATGCCGCTCAAGTAGTGCATGTACATCAGGTAGTTGTCGTGGGAGAGCGGAGCCAGCGTGAGGCCGTCCGGCGCAATGATCTCGGTGGTGACGCCTTGTCGGATCCCGCAGGCGTGTTGGCCGTCTCGGAGCAACGCGGCGTCGGCGTGGGAATGCACGTCAATAAACCCGGGCGTCACTGCCAAGCCAGTTGCGTTGATGACCCGCGTCGCCGTAGCCGCGGACAGGTCGCCAACTGCCGACACGCGTTTGCCGTCAATGCCGATGTCGGCCCTCATCCCGACCGCCCCAGTGCCGTCATACACCGTACCGTTAATGATCAACAGATCGAATTGCATCGCACTTCCGTCCATTCGTTATTTCTCTGCGCGTCCATAGACTCGCAGAATATCGTAACTGTCGACTGTAAAGTCGACTTGGAAGACGGATGTCGAGCGCTATTGAAGCTTGCCGTAGTGGTCCCGCTTCGCGAAAGTGTTTGCCCAAGACGCCGTGCCCTGCAACGATGAATCGGTAAGCACCACCGGATGCTCCAGCATCTTCTCTTCTTCGCCAAACAACTTGAGCGTGTCGTACGCCCGGAGGTAGATGCAGTCCTTATCCAGAATCTCGCATTTGCCGGCACGGGTGCCGCCACACGGACCGTTGCGCTGGTTCTTCACACACTGCGATTCTGGACACAACTCCCCGATATCAGGCAACGAGCAATCACCACAGTCCTTGCAACCGTAAAGCGGCACCTTCATCATCTGTTCCGCCGCGTGCGCAGCCTTTTTCGCCACTTTGCTCTTCTCGATCTGACGATAAACGGATGCGCTTGCCTTGAACCCTGGCGCGTCGTGGTCAAAAACGAAATGCTTGCCAAAGCGCCCAATGCGATAGGGCAGATCCGGGTGAAGAGCGCGTCTCAATAGCGACGCCGGCCGACCCCGACTTTCCGCAAACTCGCGGTTCATCTCCTCGGACGCTGTATTGGGACTATCACCTTCCTCGAATAGATAGAACTCGCCTGGTTGAGAATAACCAATATCCGCCGCCGCATCCTTCCACTGGTCGCCCTGAATCCCTTCTGCGATATCCAAAATCCTTTCAATCCGCTCGTATGTCAACCTGCCACTGAGGTAGACACCGTTATATCCGGTCCCGCGCAACACCGCTATCTGCTTCGCCGCCAACTCGTCGAAAAAACGTCGTCCGCGGTCTTTAGCCTTCGCCGCGCGATTGGCCACCTCCACCAATTCAGAATTGACCGCCACTCCGGGAATCCCCCAGCGACCGAAGAACCTCGCCGCTGGCGCGCTCAACACGAATATCGATCCCAAGATCGCCGGCACCGCACCACTCGCCCCATGCTTCCAGTTCAGATAGCGGATCAACTCATGATGCTTCCGAGCATCGTAGCCAATCTGAGAAACGAACCACTTCGCACCAGTTCGAATCTTGAAATCCATCTTGTAAAGCTGCGTCAGATACTCACCCTCATGCAGTTTGAACGGGTTCACCGCGGCACCAGGATTGAACTCCGTCCGACCAAGCTCCGTCTCGGAGCTCCGACGCCCGGGCAGTGTCACCCGCAACCCCTCGTTCATCCGACGGATCATCTCCAACAACCCAACCGAGTCGGTGTCGAACACCGGCCTCGCCTGACCCGAAAAACCCGATACCGGATAGTCGCCCGACAGACACAGCACATTGCGGAAACCCAAACTCGACAGTGACCACAACCTTCCCTCAAGCGAATTCCGGTTGTAGTCCTTGCAAGACAGATTGATCACCACCTCCGCGTCCCGATCCAACAACTCCCGCCCCAACGTCTCCGGCGTGATGTGCGGGTTCCCACCCGGATTATCAGTAAAACACACCGCGTCAACTCGACCACCATCCGCCGCCGCAGTCGCCAACTCCACCGAATGCCGAGCACCCGCCTCCATCGCCAATCCGCGCGAAGTCTCGACCTCAATCGCAACCGCGAAGCCATCGGCGAGACGGGCCACTATCCCGGTGTCGGGGGCGGGAATATCTTCATCAGAAACCATGTACTCCAATTATCGCACTGGCAACGGACGTTCTCACTACCCCTCGGCAACGGAGCGAAATACCGTCCGACTGCCCCCAACCTCAATCGATCTGCCGCAACCGCGGATCCAACCGGTCGCGCAGCCAGTCACCCAAAAAGTTCAGCGACATTACCGTGAAGAACAGGAATAACCCCGGAACGATCGACATCCACCAGTTCGTCGTCGTCAAAAACGCCCGACCCTGAGTAATCAGCAATCCCCAGCTCGGAACCGACGCCGGCAATCCAACGCCCAAGAACGACAGACCCGATTCGGCGACGATCAAAGCACCCGTCCGCAACGTCGTGACAACGATCACGATGTGGACGATCTGAGGGAATAGGTGTCGCCACAAAATCCTTAGATCGCTCGCTCCCATCGTCCGAGACGCGATCACAAAGTCGCGATTCTTCAGCGAAAGTATCTCGCCGCGAATGTTTCTAGTCCCTGACGACCAAGAGAATATCGACAACAACAACGTCACCGACCAAAGACTTGGCTGGATACTAACCGCCCAAATAATCGCGATCATCAACAACGGCAACGATGACCAAAGGTCGACCAACCGCATAAGTAACTCATCCAACAATCCACCGAAATATCCCGCCAACATTCCCGTTATTGTGCCCACAAACAATCCGAACAACACCGCAACACTGGCCACAATCAACGAAACTCGAGCACCCTCCAACACGCGAATCAACATATCCTGCCCGAGGTTGTTAGTACCCAACGGATGCTCGGTGCTGCTCCCTTCGAACCACAACGGCGCTATATCACGCGACCGCAAATTGCCCCTGTCCGGTTCGTGCGGACTTATCTGATCGGCGAAAATCGCACCCAATACCACCAGCACCAAAACCAGAATCGGCACAACCGGCCAGCGTCTCAAGAACCGCCACCAATCTAGCGGCGAGTACCACAGATAGCCTCTCGAAACCAGTACCGGTGCACTCTCTGAAGTGCGAATTTCGTTCGTCGCGTCCATCACGAGTACCGAATCCTAGGATCGATCACCAAGTACAGCATATCGGCGACGAAATTGAGCGCCACGTATCCGCTGCCGAATATCAACGCCGTTCCTGCGACGATAGGAGCATCGTTGTCGAGCGCTCCCTGAACCGCCAATCTGCCAATCCCCGGCCACGCAAACACTGTCTCCACAAACACCGACCCAGTGATGAACGCGGCCAACACTAGGGCCGATACTGTGATTGGCTGAATTAACGCGTTCCGCAGCGCGTGCCTCAAGATCACCGACCCGCCGGAAGCACCTTTAGCACGCGCCAACTTCACGTACTCGGAGTCGAGCACTTCAAGCATTGATGAACGCGTAAGCCGCAGGTATGTCGCCCAAGGATCGAATGCCAAAACAAACGCTGGCATCACGAAGTGCTTGGCCTGAGTCAACAACGATGTCGTCGCAGGAGCCTTCGTCGCCGAAGGCAACCACTGCAAATACCCGGCGAACAATAAGATGCACAAGATCGCCAGCCAAAAAGCCGGTGTGGCCTGCCCGATAAGTGCTATCGCCCGGCCGAAATAGTCGATAGCGGTGCCCCGCTTAACCGCGGAAACTATCCCCAGCAGCACTCCAGGTACCGTCCCCAAAACCCAAGCCACTCCCGCAAGCTGAAGACTGTTGGGTAACGCCTCCGTAATCGTCAGCCAAACCGACCGCTGCGTGGCAATACTCTCGCCCATATCACCTTGCAAGATGTTGCCAAGCCACACGAAATATTGAATGTAGACCGGCTTATCTAACCCCCACTTCGCTTTCAGCTCCGCCACCGTATCCGCCGACAGTCCGTAGGTGTCGTCACGCACGTAGGCAAGAAGCGGGTCGGGTCCCAACCTCGAAAGCCCGAACACCAGAATCGTCACACCCCACAGCGTTAACACTGCAAAGAGCAGACGACGTGCCAAGTACCTACGCATCGGTGAACTTTCGATCTCCTAGTCGGCGACCGCGAAAACGTTTAATCCTTTCTCTCCCGCCGGATGCGTGAGAGAAAGGATATCGACTTGGCCCCTGGCCTGTCTCATCAGGACATTTCAGGGGCGCAAGTCTTGTCGATTCCGAGATCGACTACGGGAGCGTGATCTTCTCTGGGGAGTTGACCGCCGAACGCAATCCAGGTTCCATGTCCCAAGACCCGATTGAGTTCGGGTTGTAGACGATCAAACTCGGCGCAGCAACTACTCCGAAGCCAGGCAACCAGTGCCGCAAGAAGTCTGCGAACTGCTTGTTCAACTCAATTCGAGCTGCTCGATCAGGTTCGGCAGACACCGCCTTGTAGTTGGCGGTAGCCTCGGGGAATTCGAGGCCGTGGCTCTTGCCGCCACGTGCGATCGCTGACATCTGGATACCGCGTGGGAAGTCCCACGGGGTAGTCGCGAAGTTCTCCAACGGGCCAGTGTCAGTCCACGCCTGGGTCGCAGAACGACCGACTAGCGTCGGGCGGAACACTGTGTACTCGTAGTGCAGAACGTCGACGTCTACGCCGATCTCTTCCCAGAACTGAGCAATAGCGTCGCCGATATCACCGTAGAAGTGACCGACAGGCCACGCGAACATCGCGATCTTGAAACGATTTCCATCACCGCCACGTGGGTAGCCAGCTTGGTCGAGCAATGCCTCAGCCATGTCTGGGTCGTATCCCACGCCCCAGCGTTCCTGATCCCAATCGGGGTGGTTGATGTCGAAGTACGGGATCTCCACAGGCCAGCCAACTCCGCCGATTATAGCTTCGTTGATGAGGTCACGGTCGATCGACATTGCGAGTGCAGTGCGTACCAAGCGCGCCTGATCCATGTCGTTCATGCCAGCCGGGTTGTTACCGTCGTCCGGGCTGTGCGGGTTGCCCAGCCACGGAAGGTCGTGCGTGTAAGTCACGATCTCCAGCGGATCGCCGGTCGTCGGGTGGGTTGTCTCCCACAGGTTGCCGGCAAACATTACCGTAACCATGCGGGCTGTACCGGAGCCGTTGCGCACCATGCCGAAGCGTTCGACCGTCGGGATGTTGCTCGTGCCGACCTCTGCGATATCGGCTTCACCGTTCTGGAGCATCACGATTCGCACGCTCTCGTCGGGTACCGAAATCCGAGTTATTTTCGCGATCTCTGGCACCTGTCGCCAGTGCTCGCTCAACGCCGTGTACTCTGTGCGGTCCCCACGAGTCCAGCTAGTGAACTCGAATGGGCCCGTACCAACGATGTTGTCGTTGTTCCAGTCCTTGCCCATCTCGGTGAAAGCATTCTTGCTCACGATGCCCGCACCTAGTCCGTCCTGACCGAAGAACCAAGTGTCCCAACGGGGATCAAAGTTCTCCCAGCGGATGCGGACCGTCTCGGCGTCAATCGCCTCGCTCGCGTTCGAACCTAGGAACCCGGCCCAAGTGCCAGATCCGTCGGTAACGCTCGTCTGGCCCGAACCTAGCTCGTTCGACAAGTTCGGGTTCGTGTCGTTCGTTGACCATGCGACGTCTTCAGCCGTCAGCGGCCCGAATCCCTTGTGGAACTCAACGCCTTGGCGCACCTTGACATCGACGTACGTCAAGTCAGGATCGAACTCGAAACTCTCGGCCAACAGATTGTCGGCGATATTGGTGCCGACCGGCTTGAACAAGGTCTCAACCACGCTTAGCGCTTTTGCGGCGCAGCAGAGGTTACCAGCGTTGAAGCCTGACCAGTTTCGCTGACTGTCAGCAATCGCCCAAACCAGCTCGCCGGCTGCTTGTCGTGAAGGCGGAGCGTCAGTCGCAGCCGGGACCGGAGTCGCGGTCGGCGGGAGCACCGGAGTCGCGGTGACCACCACCTGGACCTGGACTTCCTTCTCGACCTCCTTGATGACTTCCTTCTCCACTTCCTTCACAACCTCTCTATCGACCTCACGCGTCACTTCGACTTCGACTTTGACCGCAACCTCCTTCTCGACCTCCCTAATAACCTCGACCTCAACCTCAACCGGAACTTCTTTCTCGACTTCCTTGATGACTTCCCTCACAACCTCCACCGCAACCTCGCGATCGACTTCAACGGTTTGGACGACCTCTTTTACGATTTCGACCGGAACCTCAACTTCGACCTCTCGGATGACTTCTCTCTCGATCTCCACAGGCACTTCGACCTCGACAGTGCGGATGATCTCAGTTTGCACTGTCACTTCCACGATCGTCTCGCCACCACACGCGAAAAGCGCGAGCGAGGAGATCGCCGCAAGTGAAAACGCCAAACCAAACCAAATCGGTCGCCGCGCCTTCCTAGTTTCCGATTTCGCTTTCATCGGACACCTCTCTACTGATTGCAGTTCGCCGCCAAACGCGAGCCTCGCTATCCGCAAGAACTACATGGCGGTATCACGCAATTTAAGCGAAATCGTCGAGCTTGTCAACCAACTTCAACTTAATCCACAATTTCAGCGAACTCCACGCTCCGAATCGCAACCTCAATGCCCCCGGCACGTGGACGCATTAACCAACACCGATCCTCACAAGCAACCGACACCTGACCAACGCAAATAAGATGGAAATGCACACGCTATCAATCCGCACGCCCCCCTCAATGCCCCAACGACTCATAGACTTAATTTCAGTCGCCCTCGCCACCGGGTTCGGCGTCGCTTACCTAACACCATTCGCCAAAGCCACCCTCGCCAGCGCAGTAACCATCGCCATCTTCGCCGGCCTGACTTGGGGAGAACCCGCGATCAGTCCTTGGCTGATCGTCGCAATCATCGTCATCTTCTTCGTCGGTGTCGCCGCGTCCGCTCGCGTTAAGACTGAAGAAGATCCCGACCCCAGTCGCGTCGTCATCGACGAGGTGGCCGGTCAACTCGCCGCCGTCGTCATCATCACCAACGTTAGCTGGTGGTCCATGCTCGCCGCGTTTTTCCTCTTCCGACTCTTCGACATCACCAAACCCCTCGGCATCCGACGCCTCGAAGCCATCCCCAACGGTTGGGGCATCATGCTCGACGACCTCGCCGCAGGCATCCTAGCCGCGCTCATCATCAACGTCGCGGTCCTGATCGCCGAAGCGTTCATGTGAAGCCAAACGCCAGAATACGCGCTCCCTATCTGAACGTCCGACCGCCGATCGGACTGCGATGCTGCGATATGTGATCGCGTTTGCCCAGCGTCCGCTTCGCCAAGAACCCCTCCTTCACCGGCCACGGCAACACTCCGCATCGCTCCGCCCAAGCATCATACTCACGGATCATCGACGCCACCCGCTCAGGTTCCGACGATGAGTAGTCGTGCTGCTCCGTCCGGTCCTCCGGAATGTTGTAAAGCTCCCACGGACCATCCCACTCGGCGACCAGCTTCCAATCGCCTATCCGAATCCCCCGGTTTCCCTCATGTTCCACTGCCACCGGCTTCTCCCGTGACCACTCGTCGCCGTCCAACATCGGCACGATCGACTCTCCCTCCAACGGCGTGATCTCGTTACCGCCATACTCCTTCGGATATCTCGCACCGATCGCATCGTAAACCGTCGCCGCAATGTCCGTGATGTGCATCGGAACGTTGTCCACTATCGAACCCTCGGCAATCCTCGACGGCCAGTGCACGATGAACGGCGTCGAAATGCCACCCTCATGTATCCATCGCTTGAACAACCGGAACGGCGCGTTCGAAACATTCGCCCAAGGCAATTCCACCGCTTGGAACGTTGTATCCGGCCCCGGCCTCAACTCCGGTATATCGCCGACGCGCACCGGTTGACCGTCCAGCGTCGGCGACGTCGCCCACTGCGACGGATCCGGCCAGTCCGTGTCCTCCTGGAACAACTCCGCACAGCCGCCGTTGTCCGAAAGGAACATGATCATCGTGTTCTCGAACTGACCATGCCGCTTCAACGTCTCGACGACGCGCCCAATCCCTCGGTCCACCTCTTCGATCATGGCGCAGTAGACGGCCATCCGAATGTCCTCATACTCCTTGTTCTCGACATCCTCCCACGGCGGAGCATCCTCGTCCCGAGCCGAGATCGGCCATTTTGAATCGACAATCCCCAATCCCTTCTGCTCCTCATGCCGCGCAGCCCGAATCTCGTCCCAACCACGCATGTACTTCCCCTCATACTTAACGATGTCATCCTCCCAAGCATGCAGCGGCCAGTGCGGCGCGGTAAACGCGATGTATTGGAGAAACGGCTCGCCAGCCGACATCGCATCATCGATCTGCGACGCCGCATGATCCGCAATCGCATCCGTCAAATGAAAATCATCCGACTCCACCTCAATCAACTGATCCTGCAGCATCAACGCCTTCGGATTCCAATACGAGTCGGCCGCCTCCAGCAAACCGAAATACCGGTCGAAACCCCGCTGCGTCGGCAACGGGTGCTTGGCGTCGCCATGCCGCCATTGGTCACGCAACCGACGATCATACCCACCGCCAGCATGCCACTTGCCCGACATCAGCGTCCGATAACCCGCCGTCTTGGCCACCTCGCCCATCGTCACACAGTCATCCCTCAAATACCCCTGATAACTCGGCACCCCGAGATCCGCCGTCATCTGCCCGATACCCGCCTGATGCGCATTCAACCCCGTCAGCAGAGCCGCACGCGACGGACAACACCGCGCACCGTTATACATCTGCGTGAACCGGATCCCGTTGTAACCCAAAGCATCCAGATTCGGCGTGCTGATCTCACCCCCGTAGCACCCAATGTCGGAGAAACCGAGGTCATCGACCATGATCACGATCACGTTGGGACGGGAATCGGACGGCTTGCCTTCAGGTTGATCTGACATCTGAATGTCTCCTTTATCGTGTCTCAAGCCATGTGAGAACGTTCACATCACGGACGTCATACACCGCAACGTCAACGGTCGGCGCCCGAGCCAACTTGCTATCGGCGGTGATTACGCCGGTGTCAAAGTCTTTCGCAAGTGCCACATAAACCGCGTCATACGTGCTCACGTTTCGATAGTACTCCCAAGTCTGGTGCAAGAGACGGCGGTGCGGAAACCTCACCACATTCCAATCCGCCAACTGATCGATTGCATCAGTAACTACATCGAGCGGTATCGCGTCGCGCAACGCGAACCCACGCAATGCAGCCAAGACCTCTAAGTCGAACACCTCCGGTGCAATCAAGTCGTTCGTCATCAACACCGACTCCACCGTTTTGCCGAGTCGAGTCTGTAGCAAATACTCGACCGCTACGGAAGCATCTACGACATACCGTGCCACTAGAATTCGATCGGCGCGTCGCGCTGAGCGCGCTCACGAGCCAATATCTCAGAAGGACTGACTTCGAATTCCATCGGCTCCTTCGCCGCGATCCGTTCGTGTAACTCGATTTGTCCTATTTCACGCTCTAAAGCCACAACGACCAAAGCGTGCAACGACGTCTTGTATCGCTGAGCCTGTTTTTGCAACCGCTCATGTAGGTCGCCTGGGATGTTTTTTACTCGCAATATCGCCATTCGTCAGGAGATTCCACCACGTTTATATCAACTAGCGATCCGCGTTGTGCCGCAAACTTTCGACTGCGTGAAGTTCCGCGGGAGTGACGGTTAGACTCAACATCCCCTTCTCAGCCAATTCCTCGGCAAACTCCATCCGCGCCATCTGGCGCTCCAATGCCGCCAAAATCACGTCATCCAATGACATCTCGCGCTTGTATGCCTGCCGCAACAAACGCTCGCGCAGTTCGTCGGGAAAGTTTTCTAACTGAAGATCACCCATATATCGAAGATATCACGCTCCTTCAACAATCCTCACCCCCTCACCCCCCATACTCCGCATCCAGCTCCATCGGATACAGCGGCACCCGACGATGGTGATACGTGAACGTCGACATATCCGCCGTCGTAACCCCTGGCGTGTTCACCAAGATCACCTTCCCCGCTATCGGCTGATACGCTGGACGAGGCGACACCACACCCTTCGCAACCACGATCCGGTACCGCTCCGGAATGATCCCGATGTGATACATCTGCGCCCGCACCGTGTTACCCGCCCGCACCGAAGTCAGCACCAACGTCTGACCACCATCCGTATCCAACCGCACACTCACCCCAGAGTCGTAGAACCGGAAGCCTCCGTGCGAAGCGCCCAGCTCCTCGTACTGCCCATCCGTGATCGCACGCACCGTGCCCGTCACCCTAACCGGAGAACCATGCATATCATCCGTCTTGCCGCCGACATCCAGCGTCACCGTAGCGCCAACGCCCGCAGCAACACACGCATCCACAGACTCCGGGTCGTACAGCGTCTGCAAGAAGCCCGATATCCCACGTTCCACAACCTGCGCCAAGATATGAGTCGAATCGGCCGATGAACCGCCGCCGATGTTGTCGCCGACATCCATCAACACGATCGGACCCTCGCGCGCCGGTGCATCTTCATCCGGCATCGACAACGCCGTTCCATCCGTCGCCACCACATCTGCATCGCCCAGATCGCGCGGACCAACATACTCCGCAATCGCCATGTCCAACGCGTCCGATATCGAAGCCACCTCCACGTTCAGCTCCGCCCGACGCTCCCAAGCCCGTGACGCCATTCCCTTCGCCACCGACTTCGCCAACTCCATATCGCCATCCGCAATCGCAACCCACGCCATCCCCATCTTCTCCACATCCGAATATGGATAACCCTCGGCCACACTCGTGTCCAGAATCCCCGGCGTCTCATTCGCCGCTACACAGTCCGCAACGTACGACCGCAACGGGTCCTCACCCGTGAACTGCTTCACGATATTCACATACATCGGCGGCATCTCGATCCACTGCACCGGATCGACCTCACCCTTGGCCGCTCGCACCACCATCTCCGCAGTCTTTCTACCCCTCACCTTCGGATCCAAATGCGGATTCGTCCGCCACACCACGCACACATCCGTATGCTCCACGATCGGCTTCGACACATTCCCATGCATGTCCAGCGTCACGCCAACCCGCATGTCCGGCCCGACAATCTCCCGCACCGCCCGACAGAACTCGCCATCCATGTCCGGGAACTCCTCACTCACCGCCGCACCATGGTTCGAAATCAACACCGCATCCCAAGGACCACCGTCCCGCAACATCCCGAACATCTCCTCCGTCAGACGGTCATACGCATCCTTCGTGATCGTCCCGATCGGCCCCGTCACCGCATACATCAACGGCACCAATTCAAACCCAAGCTCCTCCGCCGCCTGCATGTAGCCCGAGATCGTGTAACTCGCATCCCGGAACCTATCGAACATCTCCTCGCCACGCATAATCCCCGACGCCACGAACGCATCGTAGTCGGCTGGAACGGATGAGAAGGTGTTGGTTTCGTGGGAGATGCCGAGAAGGGGGATGCGCATGGGATGTGGCCTTGGTTGCAGTGGGTTTGATTTATAAGGGAAGGTTATCTGAATCTGCGGCCGAGGTCGTGTAGGTCATCCGAGATCGTCCAAGACGACGACAGGTAGATCCGCAACTCTTCGGAAGTCCTCGTCATTGGTAATGAAAAGGGTGCATCCGGCGCGGAGCGCGGTAGCGGCGTGCAGCGCATCTGGAGTCTTCAAACCGGTCTTGGCACGAAGGAGGGCGGCTTGTTCCCAAACGGCGCGTGTCGCAGTGATTAAGGAGACCTCGTACGCATCAAACAGCGATCTGAAACTCGCCTCGAGCACCGTGTCGCCATCACGCAATGGTTTGACCAGAGTTTCGAGCACCGTCAGATCACTGCTGACAATCGTGATCCGCCCAGTCTGGGCTTGTTGCCATACCGGTCCTAGCAACGTCCGATAGGGTTCGATGCGCTCGACACTATATATGAAACCACTTGTGTCAAGATAGATCGGCCCAGTCGTAGGAAGAATTAGTGGTCCCACGATGCGCGTTCGTCTTGGAGCATTGATCTAACATCTTCGGCGGTTTTGAACAGGCGGTGCCCCGAAGACTCGTTGAGGATTTCAATGGCAGATCGACGGTCTGTTGCCGAGGCCGGTTGAATGACGACATCGACGGGTTCGCCCACGGGCAGTTGTTGGTTGACGATCTCAATCTTCCCGCCGGGGAGAACGGTAGTTTTGATGTGTAGTGCGCGCTGCATGACGTGTGCCCTTCTATTTACAGGTTACCGCAGACGAACAAACAAAACAGCACATGCAAGCAAGGCCGTTCGACCACGACACCCATCCATCCGCGCACCATGGCCACTCCGATACCCTCACCCTAACCCTCTCCCATGGGAGGGGAGAGGGGATATTCGTTGTCGCGGCAGAGAGCCAAGGGAGGCACCCTAACTGCCCAAACAACCAACACCCCCCATCCTTCACATCATTCCGAATCATTCACATCATAGTTCGAAAACGCCTACGACCCAACACGACGAACACGCCACCAATAACCACCACTGCCATGCCGAGCAGCAGCGCCATCAGCGCCATGCCAGCCGCCGGCGACTCGCCACCGGTGTCCGGCAGTTCCTCCACTATCGGTACCGGCGTCGGCAACGGACCAGGAGCTCCTTGACTACCTACCGCCACCGAAGCGGGGACGTAGCCGAGATTTCCACACACCATCGTACCGGCGCTGCCCAAACTGACATTCCCTGCAAGCACCGTCAACGAGCCATCGCTGTTCGCCGCGACCAGTCCAAGAGCGGTGATGTTCTGCCGCAACTCGACCGGCAACGGCACACATACCCGCGCCGGTTCGTCCAACACGTAGCTGCTAATCGCCGCGCCCGAACCATCGACCGCATACACCCCGTAGAAGTTTCCGGCAAGCGTGTAGCGATCATCAGTCATGCCCGCGTTCGAAGCCGGACCATCGTCCGACATCCGAATTCCGATGTACTCGCCGTTCGGCACCGCACCCGGGCCGGCTTGGATCGAGTAACCGTCGCCACTAGCAAACGTGCCCCCCTCTACCGGCGTGAACACCGAATATGGGTTGCCGTCGGCGTCCGAAGTGATCGGAGGAATAACCCCCGGCGGGTTCACCGGCGCCGTATCCTCACGCGTCGAAACTGACGGCCGAATGACCTCAATCGTGAACATCGCCGTGCACGCTTCATCCTCGTCAACCGCTTCGTCCGGCCGGCAATCACCCGCATCCAACGAGACGGTAACCGTGAAAGTGGTCGTCGATGCCGGCACCGTGTATTCGATACTAGACGCCCCGACATCACTCGCTAACTGTCTGCCGCCCTGGTCCCAAGTGAAGACAACATCATCGCCGAGCGACTCGTCCTGCTTATCCTGCACGCCGTAAATCTCGACGCTCAACGTAACGCTGTCCCCCGGCTTAACGGTTAATCGACCGACACCCGGTTCGATACGTGAGATATTGCCACTGCTCACCGAGCCTCTTGCAATCGTGGATGTTGGATTGCCGGATCTAGAGTCGGGGTCACCCAGAGCATCCACAAAGCTGGCCATAACCTTGATTGTGTTATTGACATCGGAGCGCCGCAATATGTAAGTCGGACCAGAACCAAGCGGGTTGCTGTAATCATCGTCATCGCCGTGGAACCATGTATACGAATACTCAGTCGCGCTCGCCAACCCTCCGCCATCAACATCCGCAATGTCGCCCGGAACCGCAGTCAACGTCGAGCCAACCTGACCCAAACCGCTGATTTTGGGGTTGCCCGTCGCCGCGTTCGGACTAACGACTGGGCCGACCGGGTTACTGGTAGCTGACTGGTCCACGTTGTCCGTATCGGTGTATGTCGCCGTCACGGTGATGCGGTCCGCCACATCTTCATCGACCAGCGTGTAAGTCATTGCGATTGCATCCGCGATCACCACATCGCCCCGCTTCCACTCATAGGAATAACTGCCTGCCAACGGATCATCCATATCATCAACCATTCCCGACGTATCCGCAGTGAGCTCGACTCCTGTTGTCAACCGCCCGCCAACCAAATCACCCACGATGATGAAGGGCCGCGGCTGGTTGTAAACAACGGGAACCGTCGCGGTGGGCAATTCTAGCTTGTGCGGCGTGTCGTCGCCATTGCGGAACTGGTCAGTCGAAGTAACCTTGACCGTCAACTCCTCGCCCACATCTTTCTCCGTCAGCGGGTACGTGCTCGAAATCGCACCCTCTATATCTTCATAATCCGCCGGACTATTCTCCCCATTGGTCCGTTGCCATTGGTAGGCGAATTCCAGATCTACCGCATCATCCACAACATCGGTCGTCACATCATCAGCATTGTCATCATCCGTAATCCCCGACGTAATCGCCATCAGCGTTTCACCAACCTTCGCCTCACCGTCGATCGTGACCTGACCCTGCGGCCGAACGTTGTCGTCGTCTGCGATCTTGATCGTGAAGGTGTTAGGGCTTCCCACAACATACCCGGCAGCCAACTCACCGAAACCAAAGATCACGGATTCCAACGATTCAGAAACGTCGTCGTCAACCAGATCTACCATCATGCGACCGTTATCCGCATCTGTGATGTCGACTTGCACAGCACCGGAAACTGTGTAGTCATCACCTTCCGCCGCCGTACTCTCGTCTAACACCATCAACGGGATCATCACCGTGCCAGTGATCACCTCACTCAATCTAACGGTGACAAATTCGAAGTTGCCCATTTCAGCAGAATCCATTTCCTCCATTTCGAAGGACACTGTCACATCTGCAACCTGCCCCGACGCTCGATCATGCGTCAACGTCACCGAGCTCAAGCCGACCACGATCACGGCCACAAGCGCCAACCCCAAGCCCAACGCATACCTGATCGGCATCAACGATCTAACTGCAATCAACACATCTGACTCTCTGTTCAAACTCGAATCCCCCTTCACATACAACCCGTCCGATTCAACACTACCGATTCGACCATCCCCAATAAAACACCCCCACATACCACTACCGCACAATCGTGGGCCTGCGACGGTGCAGAAAATGGTGGGAGCGGCGGGAGTGGCGGAGAATCCTCCCCTTCGCTTTGCGAAGGGGACGCGAAAGAGCGAAGCGAATTTCGCAGGGGATGCACGCGGAGGGGATGGGGCATGCGACCGACAATGTCCGACGGTTGAAACCGCGATGACAGCCCGCGACAACGATCCCCTCCCCACAAGCTATTCCTCCTGCCCCTACCGGACGGAGACTGCTAGACGCGCAATGAGATTCTCATTCAAAAATAGGGGGTTTCGATTCAAAAGTCGATCCGCGGTTCAACCAACGAATCTTGGCAATTTTTGTGCTGAGGCGCGTCGACATTAATGAGCAATACGACTTGCCAAGTATGCCACCACTCCTCAATTGCGGACTTCAACGTCGCTCACGTGCGCGATTTCGCCCTCAACGACGCAATGGCACACTAGCCGTCGGCCCAGCACTTCCAAGAAAACCAAGCCGGCATCTGGGTCAGCGCGCAATTTTCCTCGGATCGCCTCTTTCACTAGACCAGTATCCTCTTCGTCAGCCGAGACGATGACATCCACTCGATGAAGCTCTGCGAGAGCTTCGGGACTGAAAGAAATGCGTCGAATCACAACCGTTCCCAGATGTCCAGGTTGCACCTGTTCATGCGTTGCGTTCCGCCAAGTATTCGGCAACCCAAGGCGCGTCTTCTCGGGCGATCAACGCGGTCGCGGTCGGGATCGGTTCATTCAATTCGCCATTTTGCCAACCGAACTCGCCATGAGAATACTCCGTGATTTCGGCAGCATTCATTGGTTGCATCTTTTCGATTACGTCGTGAATTATTTCACGTTCGACGACACTGAACTTATCACCCAATTCAACGTGATCATTTGTCGGAACTAGCCGATTCTCGTGGTAATCGATAACCCGTTGGAGAATCATTTCTGCTTTACCCTCGGCGATCAACGATCTGCGAGTCCGGCTCAACTCCGCGGGAAACGGGCCTTTAGGCTTTTTGAGATAGGTTGCACCAGTGATTGGTTTGAGGAGTCGCTTCAACCCGTCAAAGTCGCAGTAGTACAAAATTTTGCTAAGCTTCACCGAGCCGAACCGCTCGTCATCGCGACATCTGTGAGCGATGTATAGAACTAGGTCGGCAAATTTCGTTTCGTCGAAATCGGAGGTGGTGGAGGGTCCAATCATTCTGTCTCAGTTCCAGTCTCGTGTATTGAGCATTATAGCACACCCTTGCCATTTGGTGCAAAGGGTTTGCCATCAGTTCCTGAATTCCTCTCGGGACGGAAACACCGGCCCGGAGCGGCGGCACAACGATCCCCTCTCCCGCTCCGCGGGAGAGGGCCAGGGTGAGGGCAACGGGCGGAAATGGGGGGCATGCACGAACATCAAATACCACGAATTCGGAGAATATGATCTTGGTCCTTCCGCGCCCCATGGCCACTCCGATACCCTCACCCTAACCCTCTCCCATGAAAGGGAGAGGGGAACTCCACCCACCCCGCGAACACCCAACAAACAAAAACAGCGCCCGTATCGCTACGGGCGCCGTTCTTTTTCTTCCCTCTCCCGCCTAGCGAGACAGGGTGCCCCATCCATCCCCTCTCCCGCTCGGCGGGAGAGGGTCAGGGTGAGGGCACGATAACTTACTTATTCCGAACCGTCTTCCGCCTGCGGCCAACCACGATGAACGTGCCGGACACTACCACGGCTGTGCCGAGGAGCAGGATCCATACCAGGCTGCCAGATGTCGGTGAGGCTCCACCAGTCACCGGTAGTACCGGCTCAGGCACTGGCGTCGCCGTCGGAATCGCATCCGGGGCGCCTTGTGCACCTACCGCCACCGTAGCGGGGAGGTTGCTCAGGTTGCCGCACACCATCGTGTCGCCGTTGTCGCCTAATCGGACCTGCGCCGCAAGGATCGTCAGCGAGCCATCGCTGTTGATCGCTGCCAACGACAGTTTGGAGATGTTCGTTCGCATCGCGGCCGGGAGCGGCACACAGACCGTCGCCGGGTCTTCCAAGGCGTAGCTGCTGATCGCGGCGCCTGACGAGTCGACCGCGTGCACTCCGTAGGAGTTGCCGCCGAGCGTGTAGCGCTGGTGCGTCATACCCAGGTTCGAAACTGCACCGTTGTCCGACATTCGGATACCGATGTACTCACCGTTCGGCACTGCGCCGGATGGGACGCTGATCGAGTAGCCTTCGCCACCGTCGAACGTGCCACCTTCAACCGGCGTGAACACTTCATACTGGTTGCCGTCCTCGTCCGGGATCAGCGACTGAATCTCGCCTGGCGGGTTGACGGGTGCCTCTTCTTCGGCTACAGGTGCCGACGGGCGTCGGATCTGGACCGTGATCGAGGCGTTGCAGTCGTCTTCACGAGCTTCCGCATCGGTGCGATCGCCAAGGTCAGGCTGGCAGTCGCCGCCGCCGAGTGAGGCGGTAACGGTGTACGTACCCGATTGAGACGGAGCCGCAAAGTTGGCTTCGTACTGCTTCGCTTGATCGTCATGCGTGATGGAGCCTTGGTCTGGTGAAACAGTCCAAGTGAACGTGACACCGTTGCCAATTCCGTTGTCTTTCGCGTTCTGCAGACCATAGACGTCTACCGACAGAGTGACTTCGTCACCGCCGGAGACGGTCACGCTTCGGATCGTCGCCTCGATGCGAGAGATCTCGCCCGGGGAACCGGCGATGGTTACGGTCTCTGCGCTCGTGATCATCTCGGGATAGCGAGCATTGTCGTCAAAGGTGACGCGCACCCTTAAGGTCTTGCCCACATCGGAGGCCTGCACTGCGTAGCTCTTACCCGTGCCAACCGGGCTGCTGTAATCTTCGTCGTCGCCGTGGTACCACGTGTAGACCAAGGTGTCTTCATCTATGCCTTCGTCATCGTCAATGTCGTAGCTAGCCTCTAACGTGGAGCCGACTTGCGCCGTACCCTTGACAACCGAAACCGTGCCAGTGGCTTCCTCGTTAAATGACGGCCTTCCGGCATCATCTCCGAGGCCGAGCAGGGCTCTACCGACTACTTCAACACGTTCCTGCGCGGCGACGCTGAGAATGTTGTTTTCGTTGACATCCTCGGTCAAAGGGTCATCTTCCATTGCGTTAGGCGAGCCTGGGAAGTGACCACAGTAGATACTGGTTTCGGCTGGGATAGCGTCCATGGATTCGTCAACATCCATCGTCTGATCGTCGTCCAGAACTGCATCAACCGAGATGTCGAGGTAGTCGTTGTCCTGGCCGACTGCGATTCGCATCACGCGGCAGTCGGTTGTCTCCCACCAGTCAGCAACAGTGGCTGGACCGTTGTCGGTCCTGTACGGCCAGTCAAAGTCGTTGTCGTCAGTGATCGGATCGAGACTCCCTGAACCGTCTGCCTCTAGACCACCATACGGATCCATGATGCCCGTTGGCGGGTCGAAGATTTCGTTGGCTAATGCGTGGACGATGCCTTTGGCGGAGTAGTAGAACGTGTCGTCAGCGTTGTCGTCTGGTGTGCCCTTATCGTCGGTTGACGCAGTATTCACGTCAAAGCCATTGCGTCCCAGCATGGTCGCGATGCGCGCTGGCAAGTGTTCTGACAACACAGTGTTGGCAGCATCAACCTCGATGCCACCATCCAAATCGTCGTACATCTTTTGGAAGACGGCTTTGTCGTCGTCGGTGACTGTTGTTACCAGGTCCGTGGCGCCATCCAGGTCCGTGGCGCCATCGTCGTCGTGGTCGTACTCAGTCCTCATTGGCGGGTCGCCGTAAACGACATAGACCATCTGGTCCTTGTTGAGCGTGTTCCACCATGCGGCAACGGCCGGAACGGCCGGCGAGATGCCCAGAATGGCTTGGCCGAGTTCAAGGATTTGTGCCTGCTGCTCCTGGGTTAGCTGCGAAGTCGCGTTGTCCCAAGGCGAACAGAAATCGGTATTGCTCGGAATGTTGGCAACTGGTTCGTTGTCGACACCGACGATGGTGCGCATCATGGCACAATTCGTCGAGTTCCACCAGTGGATAACTTCAGCGAGGTTGTCGGTGTTCATCCCGCCTCGGTCGTTGTAGATCCACAGCCAGCGGTCGTTCACGAGCGCTTTGCTGTGAGAGTCCAAGCCGTCGTACTCCGCTCGGGCTCGCTCGTGACGCTCATCCATGGATTCGTCATCTGTCGTGTCGACGAGATCTTCATCCGGGGCAGAAGTGTCAGCGTTGTCGCCGTAGAGCGACATTACCCTCTCCTCAATGCTCAACAAGTTCCACCACGCTTTGGCGCGGGCGTTGTCGGCGGTCATAGGAGAACCGGGCGCATCGAGGCCGAGAAGCGCCTGACCAACTTTGTCTACTAGGGCTTGTGCATCGCCCAGATTGGAGTAGGCCTTTACCTGCACCGTGGGCGTGCCGTCTACGTCAACTACTTCACAAACTGCACTGGGTTCCGTTGTGGTTTCTGCTTCATCGGTGTGAGGGTCGTTGTAGACCTGGGCAGTTATGGCTTCATTGTCTTCACCGACAGACCTTCGGGCCTCGGCACAATCGACGTATGCCCACCATTGCGGGACGCTCTGGAAACCGCGCAATGCTCTGCCAACATCATCGAAATGCTCGCCGACCGCATAAATGTCGACGTTACTGGAATCCCCGTCAACAAATTCCCTCACATCTTCCTGATCGTCGGCCTCTAGGTCGTCGTACATCCGCTGCGCTTCTTCGACTTCGGAATATACGACACCCACTGTACCGTCCGCATCGACCACATTCCCATTTTCATCGTAAAGAAGGTCCGGGTCTGTGTTGGTCCGCGTTGGGTCGCCCAACTGACGCCCGGCCGTAGTGTCGTCATGATCTGCTTCGTATCCGCGCAACGCATTCACCATTTGCACGTTGTCCAGCGAATTCCACCACGCCTCCGCACGCTCCGCAATGGCATCAGGTTGCTCGTCGGCCACCTGCGCAGCTGCATCATCGTTCGGCAGTGAAATTGTGCTTAAGACGACGGCGAAAATTGCCGACAACGCCAGCATCACGCCAACCGCGTTCCTGAACCTAATCAGTGATGTAGGGGATTTCATCACGTCTATTTTCCTTTTCAAGCTTGACATCTCGCCAGTCTCAACCATAGCGGTTCGCGTGCGCGCCAAAACTGACAAACACGTGCCAGTTACGACTCACGCACAACATCTTACCAGTGTATACCAATCCGCGCAATGCGATTCCACACCGGATTCCCACATTTTACAGCCCCGTCGCCAAACCACCCACTCCGCCACGACCGATCCCGCTTCTCCTTATATATACGTGCGTGAGGGGGTGAACTAGGATGCTAAGGATTGGGAAGGATGGGAAGGATGGGAAGGATGGGGTGTTGTGGGAGAGGGGACTGCGGTGAAGGGGGTTGTTGTTTTGAACTATGATGCGAATGATTGGAAAGGATGGGAAAGATGGGGTGTTGGAGGGAGGGGGTACTGCGGTGATGGGGGGGGTGGTGGTTTGGGTGGGGGGACGGTTGTTGCTTGAGAAGTAACTGCGGTGATGTTGGTGGGGATGGGGGTACTTCTGCGGTTGTGGTGGTTTTGGTGGTTTTCGGGCATCCCCCTGCTCGCTGCGCTCGCCTCCCCCTTCGCTTTGCGAAGGGGGAGGGAAACGGTGTGCTTTGTTTTACTCTGGGTTCCCGCGTCCGCGGGAATGACGGGGTAGTCCGCGGGAATGTCGGGGTGGTCCGCGAGAATGAAGGGGGTGGTGAATTTCGTGCATCCCCTGCGTGCTGCGCACGCGTCCCCTTCGCTCCGCGAAGGGGAGGTTTGTTGGAGACGCGTGAAAAGCCCGGGGCGGTATTTAACCCGGTCTTTTGGCGTGAACGATCTTGGATTTGCGCCTCCGCCGAATTTCGGCGGAGGCTGCGTAGATCGTAGTTACGAATTGGTCTGTTACCAACAGTCCAATACTGGCGCTTGCTTCGCGAAAAGGATAGCGCCAGGATGTGGTCTCGGATGACAACGGATGCCGGTACACCGGCCAAAATCTTCCGCACGCGTCGTGAAATACCAACTTCCACGACATGACCCTCACCGCTGGTTAAGGCGATGGTGTCAATCACTAGGTTGGACCCTAGCTCACGCCGTCGTCGCTCCCTTGCAACTAAAAGGGATTGACTTAACACGCGTCCACGAACTACCGACCGACCCTCACCGACTCTGGCTGAGCCGTTTGGTTCGTATTGCGACGACTGCACTGTCCGCCGCGATCGGTCTTTACTGCGAAGATCGTTTCTCGCGCAACCAAAATAAGACGACCCATTGGAGCCCCGCATCTCGTGGCGGGGTGGGGTGGGGAGGTGTTGCCTGCGACTTGAGCTAGACGCGAACAACGGCGGGCGGCTTTCGCCCCCGACGCGGTCACCGATGGTGTCGATGACTTTGCTCTTGCCTGTATATGCCTTCAACGCAGTTCCTTGATTCCCTCGTCAAACCTTGGTTTGATAGGTGTCCAGATCCGTCGATCCGAGACCAATTTGTACAAGGAAAATGCTAGTACAAAAGCGCGGTACCTGTCAAGTGTTGAGTTTGAGGGAAGGGGGATTGGAATTGGGGTGCAAATTGGGAAACACCTGTGCTGTACGGGTGATGGTGGATGTTTGAACTAGGATTGGAAGGATGGGGTGGTATGTTGTTTGGGTACTGCGGTGATGGCGGGGGTTGGTGATGCGTACACAACCACCGTCATTCCGGCGAAAGCCGGAATCCAGAGGGGTGGTGCAACGGGGAGGCGGTCGTTTTTTGAACTAGGATGCGAAGGATTGGAAAGGATGGGAAGGATGGGTGGTGGTCGGGATGGCACTGCGGTGATGGTGGGGGTGAGTGATGCGTGCACAACCACCGTCATTCCGGCGAAAGCCGGAATCCAGAGGGGCGGTGCAACGGGGAGGCGCACGAAATTCAACGCAACGTCTCCAAACCCCCTTTAATTCCCCCTTGCACATCAAGGGAGAGGGGCAAAACCTCCCCTTCGCACCGCGAAGGGGACGCGTGGTAGGGGCGGGTTTCAAACCCGCCCCCTCGCAAGGGATGCACGAAATTCAACGCAACGTCTCCAAACCCCCTTCAATTCCCCCTTGCACATCAAGGGGGAGGGAAAATCCTCGGGGAGGGAAAAACCTCCCCTTCGCGGAGCGAAGGGGAAGCGTGCAAGCGAAGCGCCGCACGCAGGGGATGCACGAAATTCAACGCAACACCCAAACAACACAACACCCAATCCTTTTAGAGCGCGAACCTGTGGCGCTTCCCCGTTGCCCTTCCCCTCTGGATTCCGGCTTTCGCCGGAATGACGGTGGTTGTGCACATCTTCCCGTCCGCGGATTGGGAGCGTCGGGCCGCGATACGACCCGCTGGATGGTGATTGACAGCGTAACTGAGGCACGGTGCGCGGGTTGCCTGGCTGGAGAAGGGAGTGTTGCCTAAAGTTAAGGGCAAGATCGACTTCAAGTGTGACGTTGACAGGAATTTGCTTTGAACCTACCTCGCACGGTATATTGGTTTCCACCATGCAAGACCCCCAGCAATTGATCAGCCGCGCCTATCAACAAGCCCGTCGCTCAGGAAAACCGGACTGGCATCGGATGACCGCGGCAGTGTTGAAGAATAGGCTCCTCGAAATTACCAGCAGAGAGTTTAACGAAGCTCGTTACGATGCTTCCAACTTCATGGAATTCGTTTCGAGGTACCCGGAATTGTTGAGCGTGGATGACTCTGAATTTCCGCCAGTCGTTACGCTGCGCGGTTCTGAGGCGGATCGATTACTGTCAACTGACGCTGACGACCAATCGACCTTCTATCGCATCAGATCAGACCTTTGGCAGGCTGCACTGGATTACTCAAGCGGGACGAAATACGTATGGGACGTCGAAGCTGGCGAAAGCAGACCTATACGAGGATCTGAAACTGGACCAACCATTGACACCATCGATGCCGACATCCAGCGTCGATGGCGGCGTGAATTCATGGAGGAACGGTCCGAGTCGTTTGACCTAACCGATACCGAGATGAAACAGGCCGACGAGTGGACAAATCTACAACTCGGAACTTCGCGCCTGCCTGATCGGCTAGTACGACCTTGGAACCAGTACTTTCGCGACTGTGTTCTTGGCCACCTGCGCGGTTGGTTCTCGAAAAACGGGCTAGACGAGCCTCAAGATTTGGTCTCCACATCCGGTCAGCGTCAAACGAGCAGGTCAACCGCAACGGAAGAGTTGCGAGAATTAGTCATATCAGCGGCCCGCCAGATGACACACGAAGAGTTATCAGGCCTAAGGCTGCCTATCGAGGCTGTGTTACACATCACGAAGCGTCGCAAGCGATGACGACGTCGAATCCGGAGGTGTGGTTGTTCTACCCGAGAGGAGATCAAGGAAATCACCGCACCATTAGAGCCCAAATCAAAGCTCGTTGCAGCGATAGTGGTTGGGGCTACCGAGAGCTTTCCACAACCCGAATCGTCTTATCCGAAGGAAGATTTATCCGGAAAATCACCCCGGAAGATGCAACCAACCTCTATCGGAGTGTTCATGCTCGACGCATCGGCGTATGGCAGGTAGGAGACGCGGACGTACCCGTCATTCCCGATCCAAAAAACAATCCCAGACACTATGTGCCGTTGCACAGGTTTATCAAGTACAAAGCGTTTCACCGTGACATTGATCCTAAGAAACTCGCGCATGAATGGGCAGAATTTGCCAGGTTATTCCAGTCTTGGATCGAAAAGACGGCATGTTTGGGCGAATCAGACCCTAGGTGCTTGCCGTTTCACGTATTCAAGACGGATATTGACAAGTACGATCTAGACAAAGAAACCGGCCGCAAGCGATTCGAGAATGACTACAAACGGAGGAATTCACGACTCGATGACGAAGATCGTTTGTGGAATCGTCCAACTTTCGGTCAGATGCACGGAAGGGAAATCCTGCAAGTTGCGGGCCGCGAACTTATGCGGGGTTTTCATTGGGACGTGAATTCACGTGGAAAGTGCAAGATATCTAACACATGGGAGGTATGGGAAGTACAACCCAACGGTTACGTAAACGTGTATCCGAATGCACACATACGTGGGTCTCCAACCTCGAAACGTGGGTCTCCAACCTCGAAGCTACTGTACCGGGTTAAAACAAAACCCGCCTAAATGGCGGGCTTTTGTCGGTTATGTGTTCGAGCACTTTAACCATCAACGGCTCGACCCGATGGTGTCATGGATCGCAGGCAGACATGTTTGTCTTGGCTCGATCAGATTGCGTCCAACCAGTCACCGGTATACCGATATGGCTGAGGTACACATTGATCATATGCGCACCTCCTCCCATCAATCCCGAAAGTCGCGGAGCCGCGAACTTTAGGAACCTTGGATCACTTTGAATAATATCACGCCTCGCGATTCATTCGATTTTCGCCAACGCCTCCGGGGATTCGACGGGTTCCCACAACAACCTCCTCCTCGCAGCAGCACCCTCTCACACAACACCTCATCATTCCCATCCTTTCCAATCATTCGCATCATAGTTCAAAAACTCACACCACCATCACACCCCTCTCCCGCACCACACACCACCCGATCCTTCAATTCCTATTTCGTCCAACATACCGCAACGCCGCCTGCGTCAACAGTCCAGAGCGCGTCTCACCCTCTCGCTTGGCCGCCTCGTCGACGATTGCCAGCACTCGCGCCGGCAGGCTGACGTTCACTCGGACTCTTTTGCTCGACAGCTTTGATATGTCCGCATCTACAAGCGCCCAAAATCCTCCCGCGTAATCCTCGTTCGATTGATGCTCCTCCAACGGAAGCGTCGTTGGGACCGCCTTACCGTCCATCATCAACACCTCGATGTGACTAAGAATCGCCTCTTGTGACGACGTCAGCGCATCCTCCAGCGTGTCGCCCGCCGAGAAACATCCCGGCAGGTCTGGCACCATCACACCGTACCCGCTGCCTTCATCCTTATGAATCACTATCGGAAAACGCATCACCGATCCCTCCAATTCCAACCCGCTTGGCGGAAAATACTTCGCAGAGTCCCAGTCGGCAGATCCTTCGAAGGATGCTTGACCGTCACGAGGCCACGCTTATCGGCATGCGTGAAGTTGTGGTGACTGCCCCTGACATTTCTCAGAAGCCAACCGTCCCGTCCGAGACGCCTTATGACCTCTCTGCTATCCATGTGTGTACTATACACACGATTCTAACCCCCCGTCGCAAAGCTAACTACCCTCCCCTTCGCCCCGCGAACAGGACGCGTGGTAGGGGCGGGTTTCAAACCCGCCCCCTCGCAGAGGGGATGCGCGAAATTCAACGCAACAAACCATCCCACAACAACCGACGTCACCGTCATTCCCGATAGCCCCCGTCATTCCCGCAACCACCCTCGTCATTCCCGCACACCCCCCACGTCATTCCCGCGGACGCGGGAACCCAGTGAAAAGCAAACCACGCCGATTGCCCCCCCTTCGCAATGCGAAGGGGGACGCGAGCGCAGCGAGCAGGGGGATGCACGAAGCCCCATCGCAGCACACCCTCACCAACTTGACCCAGCGCGCCATCTGTGATTCTGACCTGCTTCGACATAGCGCCGAGGTCCCATGTACGCGCGGGCTATAATCTGTTGTACGCGCGTGGATGTGCAATAGGAGTCAAACGATGCGGTTGTCCGAGAATGAAGAAAAACTCCTTTCAAGGCCTGTCGACCAATCCGAATTCATCAAGTTGTTGGAATCGATCCTTTATGGAAGTCGAGCCGATGCGATGCTTGAGGGTTTCGGCAACGCGTTCAGCTTGTTTTCAAACGACGACCATTTGCTCGAAATGCGCCTAAAGCAGTTAATCGACGACCGTTTCGGGACGTATTTGGATTGGGCGATGATTGGTGAACCTTTATGGGATGCCGTTGACGATTTCCGGGACGCTCTCGACGAAGAACAGTTAGCTGAACTTGAATCTCGGTTTCGCAACCATTGACACAAGATAGCCAACCTGTCCAACCCGAAGAAATCATCCGGCCGGAAGTCACCGTCACCGGAGCGGAATTGCCCGATGATGGTTCGCAAAGGCAAGTATCCGGGGTTTTTATCGCACGTCGGCATCAAGGGCCATTGCCGCCCCGTGAGATCCTCGAAGGATACGATGCTATCTCGCCGGGGTCCGCCAAAAGAATGATCGACAACGTAGTTCGAAGATCGGAACTCAGAACCGAAGACGAGCATAAATCTGCAGCCTTTCGCAGAAGTCTCGACCCGTTGTACCGGATCTTGGCATTTTCTGTCGTCTGCGCGATTATTTATTTTGGTTACCGGTTGGCGGAACAGGGAGCGACGGTCGTCGGTTTCGCGTTCGTGGTCACTGCCGCCGGCACGATCGCGGGTTCGTTCCTATTGAATGCCCGTGGATCGCGACGTGAATCGCGACTATCTGATGCAATTCAAAAGTTGGTTGGGCGGGCCAATGAACCCGAGGAACGAGACGAATAGCCAGGCACGCTCTCGACACCACCCATCCCCTCTCCCGCACACCCACTCCGTCATTCCCGCACACTCACTCCGTCATTCCCGCGGACGCGGGAACCCAGTGAAAACAAACCACGCCGATTGCCCCCCCTTCGCAAAGCGAAGGGGGACGCGAGCGCAGCGAGCAGGGGGATGCACGGGGAGGGGCGCAGGGCGCGCACACCCCCCATCCTTGCTAAACTAGCCTTTCATCATGTCTGCAACAAGCCCGGTCCCGGCTGAATCCCCACCCATCGTCCCACCAGCCGCACCGGTCTTCGAAGGCGAGAAGTCGCCGACGCTGATGTACGGCCTCTCCGCCGGGCACGGCATCAAACATTTTGGACAGGGCGCGCTGCTCCTGATGATGCCGTCGATACGCGCCACCTTCGGCCTCGGCGAAGTCGCATACGGCGCCATGTTCGCCATCAGCTCCATCGCCTCCGGCGTCGCCAACGTCCCCGCCGGAATGTTGGCCGACATGTATCGCAAACGCGTCGCCTGGCTCCTCACCATCAGCATGTTGATGGTCGGCACCGGATACTTCCTCATCGGCATCAGCCCGTGGGTGTGGCTCATCGGATTCGCCGTCGCCATCATCGGATTCGGCACCAGCCTCTGGCACGCCCCCGCCTTCGGAACCCTCGCCGCCCGATATCCCAAGCGTCGAGGCGTCGCCATGGCCGCCCACCTCACCGGCGCGCAGATCGGCAACACCACCAGCCCCGTCATCATCGGATTCCTCCTCGGCGGCGCGATCGGCAGCTTCGAATTCGGCGGATTCGACTGGCGATGGGTCGGCGTCGGCGTATCCGTACCCATGTTCCTCACCGCCATCGTCGTCCTCTGGCGATTCAAGACCGGCGGCGTCGAAGCCACCCACAACCTCGATCTCACCGAATACCTCCAGTCGGCCCGCAGATTGGTCACCAACGGTCGAATCTTGGGACTCGTCTTCCTCGGCGCATTCCGCGCCGCCATCCACACCTCCTTCCAAGCCTTCATCGTCCTCTACATGGCCGAGACCCTCGAAATGTCCGGCTTCACCATCGGCTGGCACGTCGCCCTACTGACCCTGTTCGGCATCGTCTCCACCCCCGCCATGGGCTGGATCTCCGACCGCGTCGGACGCAAACCCGTGATCTTCGTCGCCATGGCATCCATGGCCGCCATGATCTTCGCCTTCTTATTTATCGAGCGCGGAATCGGCTTCACCATCATCGTCGCCTCCCTCGGACTCTTCTTCTTCTCCGTCATGCCCATCATCACCGCCGCGACTATGGACCAAGTCGAGCGCGGCTCCGAAGGGTCAGCCACCGCCCTCATCTTCGCCGGCGGCTCCGTCGTCGGCTCCCTCTCACCCATCGTCGCCGGCAAAATCTACGAAACCAACGACTTCCAAGGCATCGTCATCTACTGCGGAACCATCGCCGTACTAGGCGCAGCCCTAGCAATCTTCCTCCCCATGCGCCGCGTCACATCGTAAAGCAATTCAAGCAATCTTTGTGCTAATCTGTTAATCAATGAACCACTGTTTTTTTGACCTATCAGGATTTCAGCCATGACGACCATCCCAGAACGCGTCAGCAAACTCGAAGGCGCTTACGAGCAAGTAGACCAACGCCTCGGCGACCTCACCGGTTCGATCGAATCGCTTCGCGATGAAATGAACTCTCGGCTCAACACCATGGACAGCAAACTCACCTCCATGGACAGCAAGGTTGAATCGAAGTTCAACACGCTGATCATCGTCATGGCAACCTCCGGCGCCGCAATCGTCGGAACTCTCATCGCCATCGCCTTACGGCTCTGAACTTTTAACGCGCCAACATCTTCGGCTGCATTAACCACAGTTTTCTTAACATATCAGGATCTGAGCCATGACAACCATCCCAGAACGCGTCAGCAAACTCGAAGGCGCCTACGAACAAGTAGACCAACGCTTGGGCGACCTCACGGGTTCGGTTGAAACGCTTCGTAACGAGATGAACACTCAGCTCAACGCCATGGACAGCAAGTTTGAATCGAAGTTCAACACCCTAATCATCGTCATGGCAACCTCCGGCGTCGCAATCGTCGGAACTCTCATCGCCATCGCTTTACGGCTCTAACCCGCCAAAATCTTCGGCTGCATCAGCGCGACCAACGTCCCACTGCCTCCAACCGGCGGCGCCATCCCCGTGTCGACACGCGCGACCGCTCCGGTCTTCAAAATCGTCGCGCCCGAACGATTCGCGCCAACCAGATACCCCGGCAGATACGAAAAAGTCGGATCGTGACCCACGATCGCGTAATTGCCTGTAACGTCGAGTGATTGCAGAAGGTCGAGCGCATCGTCTGGCCCGAGGTGAGCCGACAACCGCTCGTCAATCTCCGGCTCGTCCCAACCCGCGACTTCGCAAAGTATCTTCGCCGTCTGCATCGCTCTAACATACGGACTCGTGATGACGCGAATCCGCTTCGGCGCCAACTTCTTGATCGTCGGAACCGACCTCTCGAAGCGATCCGCACCTGCATCGGTCAAAGGCCGTTTCGAGTCGTCCGGCCAACGTCGTGGATCGGCGTCGTAAGCTTTACCGTGCCTAACAATTAGCAATTTCATCGCATATCAACCCAGAGATTTTGGCTCATTTGCTTTGTTATGTTATCGGCAAAGCTAGCAAACCAACTCTGTTGGCACTTTGGCGCGGTTATACCGACGCGGCGAATTCTGTCGCGCAACCTGCCCTCGACACATCGATGAATTCAGGCCGTAAAACAGACCATTCAGACAATTTCGGCAGCACCGCTGCCTCGAAACTTCACGGGCTCATGCGAACCATCGCCGCAGTCGTCATCCTGTCCGGCCTCTTCGCAGTAAGCATCGTCGTTACATCCACTCAGATCGACGAACCTGTGGTGGCTCAAAGCAGCAACGCGGCCTGCGACGACGCTTCAAGCGACCCCGACGAACCGTTCCCGCCCACGAACGTTGAGCTTCACGAGCACGACGGCGGCATCTTGGTCCAGTGGGATACCTGCCGAAACCATCGCTATGAGATCCGTTGGCGCCTGTTGTCGGAACTACCGATCAACCCGTTTAACTGGCCCACCACAACCGGCGCCGGCACCACGGGTCATTACGACATAACCGACTTGGTAAACGGCCGACGAATAGTTGTCCAACTGCGCCCGACATACATCCGCGACAACGTATTCGACGACGGCAGCTGGACCGACGACTACTTCGCCACCCCACAACGCTGCGGCGACCTGCCAGAGACTCCTTACAACGTCCGCGTACTCCAAGGCGACTCGCGTCTACTCGTCTCGTGGGACCGGTGCTCAGGGATGAGGACCCACATCCGATGGCGACCGGTCGACGACGGCGTCGCGGGAGATTGGAGCCGTTACGTCGATGTTGGGCGAAACGAATCTTACGAGATCGAAGATCTGACGAACGGCGCGCAGTACGACGTGCAACTGCGCTCGGTCTTCACGAATCCGGCACCGGTTCTCCTGCCCAGCGACGATCCGTACATGAGCGATTGGAGCCTCCCGTTACCCGGGTCTCCGACATCCAAATGCCCTGCCGGTCGCACCGTCGTGCCCCAGGACTTCGTAGTGGTTCCGAGTGACAGTCGGCTCTACGTCAGCTGGCGACCATGCCCAGACCACGAATACCAGCTCGCTTATCGTGAACGTTCGAGTACCGACCCCAACTGGCCAGCGGCTGGCGATTGGCGAACGGTCGATGCCGGCGAACACGACATCAGGAGTCTCGACAACGGCACGCGCTACGAAGTGCGTATGCGAGGTGTACTCGACGGCGACGCGAGCTCCGCGACCGGCGGATATGTAGCTGCGCCGAAAGCCGCAGTGGATCCTAACCGTTCCCCGCGTTGGACTGAGGTCCCCCGCAGTATTTCGATAGTCGAGAACCAAAACTACGACAACCCCATCGCAACCGTCGAAGCTGCCGACTCAGACCGCGACGACGACATCCGATACGAGATCATCCCTCCGTCGCCGAAACCGAGTATCTTCCCGTTTGCAATCAACGTCCGCGACGGCGAGATCTACCTGACTGACAAGCTCGATTTCGAGGTATATGAGGAATACACGTTGACGGTTCGGGCATCAGACCGTGCCGACGAAGAGGTCACGCGCGATATACGAGTCGACGTCGTCGACGCCGCAGGCCCGCCTCCGCCAGACTTCCGCCGCGTCTGTTCTGCCGCAGATGGCGTGACCGTGTCTTGGAATCGCAATACCAGCGAGTTCGACTACGAACTTCAACGCCGACCGTCCGGTCCCTCTTCAGGCAATGGCGTCTGGATCGATACGCCGATCGACGCTTCGCTCAACCTGCCGAGCAACACCACTTGGGTCTTCCAGGTGCGAGCAATAGATAAGGTTTCGGGCGAGCAAAGCAAATGGTCGTCTCAAGAAGCCGTCCACGTCGGCGGCGTGGCCAACACTTCGCCCGTATTCCGAAAAGAAGCCTATACCCTTGAAGCGCTTGAAGAGCAGGCTGCTGGGGTACACGTCGGCTTTGTAAACGCTGACGACCCCGATCGACACAACTCCGTGCGCTACCGAATATTCGAGTCGACACCGGAGGATGCACCCTTCACGGTCAATTCATTTACCGGCTCCATCACCACCACTGGCCGATTGGACTTCGAGACGCAGGCGACCTACGAGCTAGTTGTTGGCGCCACCGACCTTTGCGGCTCGAGCGACTACACCGATGTCACGATCACCGTGGTTGACGACCCGACGATCGATGCCGCGCCGCTGGTTCCTAATGCTCCCGCGATAATCGCCCGCCACAATCAAGTCGTCGTTCTGTGGCCAACCAACTACGAAGACCGCTACGATCTCGATTGGCGGAGGTTGGATGAGCAATACCTGTCCCGTCCACGAGACACAGACGCCGCGATGCCCCGCCTCGTCGACCTCTCCGACCCAGATACCCAGTACGCATTCCGATTGCGCCGCGTCAATCAGCTGGGAGATTTAGGCGATTGGTCGGATGAAACCGTGATCGACTCGGATGTTCCCTCACCAAGCATCGAGCCGGTCGATGTGCCGCGCCAAGGACAGTTGCTCGGCGGCGTCGAAAGTTTCCTGCCAGGCATCACGCTGAGATCTGGGCAGTCGGCCCGATTGGGATTCAACATATTCGGCATCGATGGCGAACTCGACAACTCATTGTTCGACAGATCTGACTTCCACGTCCAATGGCGGTTCGATGATGGCGACCTCTCCGATGACAACGCCCGCGTTGCCACATACAGCGCACCCGACAAAGAAGGCGTCTACGGCATATCGATCACCGTCAAACAGCAGGTGCCCGGCGGCTTGATCCAACGCAACGCCGAGATGGTCGTCCACGTGCTCGGGGACAACAACCTAGTCAAACCATTCAGGACCGGTGACGAGGTGCCAGCAGAAGCCGAGATTCGTGGAATCGACTACGGCGTAATCTCCTACTTTGAACCGAAGGAGTATCGCCCGCCCGAAGCGACCAAAGCGTTGTTCAAGGTGCGCGAGCGATCGATACCGAGCTTCGAGTGGGTCGGTGTTCTCATCGCGCCCGGCGAGCCCGCGTCCACGATCCAGGACCAGATACCGGGATACACCCTCATCGGCGACATCTTCACCGCCAAGTTCGTCACCATGAACGGCGACCCGATCATCAACATGTCGTTCACGAACAACGCGGCCCTGTGCCTGCCGCTACCCGAAGAGTGGACATCGCAACTCGAGTCGATCCATCTGATGAGAGTCGCTCGCGGCAATGTCCAGACGCTCCTCGATCTGCCGGTCCGCTTCCCGCCCAATGAGACATTCAACGATCCGGCATTGGTGTGCGGTCACTCCGCACTGTTCGACGGTCAGCTCTTCCTAGTGATCGCCAACGAAGACGTTGTGCCGCCAACCGCGACGCCAACTGCGACCGCGGTTCCGCCGACGGTGACTCCGACGCCAACCGAGACTCCCGTCCCGGCGAGTGCCACCCCAACTCCAACTCCGACCGCGACTCCGGATACATCGACGGTCGTCGTTATCAGCACGGCGATCCCAACACCTGTTGAGGTCGTTGACCCCACTGCGACATTCACGCCAACGGCGCTACCTACGGAAACGCCAACCGCCACTCCGACGACCGAACCGACGGCGACATTTACGCCGACATCGACGGCAACGCCAGCGCCGACCGATACGCCAGTACCGACCTCAACGGCAGTGCCAACGGAAATGCCGACGGCTACCGCCCAACCAACCGGTACGCCGACACCTACGGCTACTCCTACGCCCACGGATACCCCTGTTCCTGCGACAAACACGCCGGTGCCGCCTCCGCCCGAACCTACGGTCGCCGAGGACATACCGAGTGATCCGGAAGAAGAGTTGGTCGTTGAACCAGTCGACGATGATGACGGTGGTGTCAACGCGTTGGTCGTGGTTGCGGTCCTGGCGGTCCTGGCCATCGGAACTGCGATCGGCGCGTTTGTCGTATCCACCTCCCAACCGCGGCGTTCGAATAACACGGCGGCGCGGCCCAGTCGAGCATCAACCGTACCTCCAAACGATGTTGTGGACAACGGTAAGAACGAAACCGACGGGCCCGACGACGACGAACCGGACGACGACAGGTATGAAAACTTGCGAATCGGTCCGTAGCGAATATCGGAATTGCCGTTTAGGGCGCGTCGTAAACCGCTGATTGTTGCGATGTCACTTTGCTATGTTTACGCCATCTAGTTGAACTACCCGCCGGGATCACCTTTGATGGCCGATGAAACACGTATCGATTAGTCCAAATTGGCGTGCATCCGCGCGCCTCCGAATCAAACGATTAACTGCGCTTTCGACGATCGCTTTCGTCGTGTTCGCGGCTGCCAACGCTGGCCTTTGGTTCTTTGCCTCCAGCGACGCGGCGCTGGTCCGCGCCGATCACTCGGAAGTTCCATCACAATTTGTCGTAGTTCCGGGCAACGGGAAGTTGCATGTGTCGTGGCGCCCGGACCCGGATCATACCTACCAACTGGAATGGCGCTCCGCCGAATCGGTCGGCGCGCGTTGGAATCTTGTGCAGGACCCCGGTGTCTACCGATATGAGATCACGGGATTAGCCAACGGCAATGATTACGAGGTGAGGATGCGAGGCATGGCGGATCACCAATCCACCGCCTCGAGCAACATCTTCAGCGCGTGGACCGAGATCGAATCTGCCGAGCCACGCGCGCTCGCCGGCTCCAGCAACGATACGCCCACATGGCGGACAACGGTGAACCGCGTAACCGTGGAAGAGAACCGGACCTATCTCGGCGCGATCGCGACGTTCCAGGCGATCGGTGGCGACACGAATGACATCGTCAACTACGAGATATTGAACCCTGTGCGCGGGCCGTTTGCGATGAACGCGAAGACCGGCGAGGTGTTTGTATACGAACTATTGGATTTCGAGTCGATCGAGGAATACACCATCACCGTCGCGGCTACCGACTTGGGTGGCGCATCGATCCGACACGAGATGACCATCGAGGTAACGGATCGCGAAGGCCCCCCGATTCCGCAACTGACGCAGGTTTGTGGCGGCAATGGGCAGGCCTTTTTGGTTTGGGATCAGATCAACACCGCAACATATGACATCCAGTGGCGCCAACTTGAGAACCCCAACTACAGCGCGGCCGATTCCCGGAACGTTTTGAGCGTGGATTCGGATCGTCGGATCATCGAAGGCTTGGCGAACGGCGTTGAATGGGTTTTCCACCTGCGAGCGGTTGACAAAGAGACCGGTGAGCAATCCAAGTGGTCGTCCGACTACGTCGTAGTTCCATCGATAGATGAGAGCCGGGCAAACAACGCTCCGACGTTCCGCCAGGACAGTTACAACTTCAACGTTCGCGAGGAGCAGGCCGCGGGCATCCGAGTAGGTGCGGTTGCTGCGACTGATGTCGATCCATACCCGCAGTTGCGATTCGAAATCGCCGAGACCGAACCGGCGAACGCGCCGTTCGTATTAAACGATTCGACCGGTGAAATCACGACCACCGACCAGTTGGACTACGAATCCGTTGCGGTGTTCACGCTCAATGTGGTGGTGACCGACCTTTGCGGTCTCTCAAATCGTACTCCAGTGCGCGTCACAGTTACGAACGCGATCGAAGTTGACGTTCCGGCGGCTACACCTTCGGCACCGACGTTGGCGGTCGGACATGCTCAGGCGGTGGTTCTTTGGGACAACTTCTCAGATTTCAAGCACGACCTCGACTGGCGCCGGGCTGATGAACGTTACGGGCTGACCCCAAAAGATCAGAACGCATCGTCCCCGCGCGTTGTCGAGTTGGACGACCCCGATGTGCAATACGCGTTCCGTGTCCGTGCACGCAACTTGGTCGGGCAGGTCGGGCCGTGGTCATCGGAAATCGTCGTGACTCCATCGACGGAGGTACCGACGATATTGCCGATAGTCTCGCCTCGCGATGGTGCTTTGCTCGGCGATGCGATTGCGTACCAGCCATACATCAACCTCCGCAAAGGTCAGGACACCTTCATCGGTGCCAACATGTTCAACACCGACGGCGCGTTGGACAACTCGCTGGCAGACCGGGATGACATCTCGATCCGCTGGACCGCCTCGATCGGTGATATCGACGATGTAGATGCGCGCTCAACTCTCTACACGGCACCGCATCGAGTCGGCGATTTTGCTGTGCGATTGTCGATTATCCAAGCCCTTCCCGACGGCGGGGCGGTGGAGGTTAAAAAACGGATCCCGGTGCGGGTCATCGGCGAAGACCAAAGGGTCGAAATATTCTCCGGTGGCGAGAGTCCTCCTGACGAAATCATGTACCGCGGTGACGACTACCAAATAGCGACATTCAACGATGGCGGCACCTATACCGTCGAAACGACCGATGGCGCCACCTTCGAAGTCTCGCCGCTATCGATTCCGGTCCGCGACTGGATCGGTGTCCGATTGTTCGAAGGCTCTGAGGCAACCGTTCTGCAACCAAACGTCCGCCGGTTCGACACCATTGGCAATTGGTTCGAGGTAGATTACGTGTCTCCGGACGCGCTGCCGATAGCCGGACTGGCCTTCAAGCCGCACGCCGAAGTATGTCTACCGGTGCCGGACAATGTTCAACCGTCACTTCTCGACGATACGGAAATCATGCTGTTGCTAGACGACGGTGTCCAACAGCTGCTCAACTCCCCGTCTCGGCGAGCAGCAGACTTGGCAACCGGAATGCCGGCACAAGTATGCGCGCGAGCTTCGACGTTCGACGGGCTGCTGTTCTTGGTGCTCCCAGAAATGTTGCAACCCACCGCAACGCCGATACCGCCGACAGTGGCGCCGACACTGACACCAGTGCCCGTCGAGCCTACGGCCACGCCTGAACCGACCGCGACGCCAGTGCCACCGACGCTACCGACCCCGGTGGTATTCCCGCCGACCGAGACGCCCATACCCACGGAAACACCGGTACCCACGGCGACTCATACCCACGTGCCGACTGACACGCCGACGCCGATCCCCACGGACACGCCGACGCCCGTCCCGACTGCGACTAATACGTCAACGCCAGTGCCGACTGACACCCCGGTCCCAACTGCGACACCCACGAACACGCCAGAGCCTACAAGCACGCCGACGCCGACCTCTACTCCGGAGCCGACGCGCACGCCGCTACCCACCAGCACGTCAACACCAGTACCGACGGTAGCACCGACAGCAACATCAACACCGGCGCCGGTGATTGTGCCGCCAGTCGAAGAAGACGATTCGTCGGCAGTTGGTTGGATCATCGCCATTGTGGTCATGGCACTCTTGGCCGGTGCGATCGGTGCCGGTGCGATGGTCTATCGTGCCCGCATCACCCAACCGGGTCGCCAAGATTCGCCAGAACCCATGGACGACGACGATGATGATTACGTCGAAATCGACCCCCACGGCGACGACGATGATGACGATCCACCAACGCAACCGCCAGACGACGATGAGTACGACGTCTTGAGATACGACATGCCCTCGAGCAGGTGATCGAAGCGGTTGATGCGGCGACGATTGGTTGTAGAACTTCCGCCATTCCGGCGCAAGCCCGCGCTTCGCCAAAGTGAAACTGAAGGTCCCGGGACCTAGCGGACAGATTGTTGACGATCAATCGTTGCTCAGCGTGACACGTCCGGAGCGACCTTCGTAAGTCATCGTGAATTTGCGGAGGAACGACCTTCCGATGAGAGCGACGAATGGCCGCATGCCAGGTTGAAGTCTGGTTCCCGCAAACTGACCGTGGATAACCTGATCCAAAGACGGTACGTGTATTTGGGCCAAATAGGAATTGACTTCAATCGCACCTTGGGCCGACGAAACCGTTTGACGGTCGACGACAGGCAAACCAAGGGACATGGCTAGCGAAGAATCGATGAAACATTCGCTCGCACCGGTGTCCACCAATGCGAGCATGCCGCTTGATTGGAGTCGGGGCGGATTGTGATGGTCTGGGTCGTATTCCGCGTCAAAGCCGACGTTTATCTGCAACATCGGCCCCAGTTGTTCCAATAGATCCGGGCTCGTTGGAAATCCGCAGTTAGCTGATGGCATTGGGGGAAAATGACTGTAAAGATGCGGGCAACGGAATCGGACCGGCTCCAACCCTTCGAATTAGATATGGCCCACGACCGTATTTTTTGATCGCGGCTCGCGCCGCTTCCTCGAAAGTATCGACCGAACGCTGCACTTGACCGTCGCGAACCACCACCCACTTTCCGAGATGCTCTGTTTCGAGGACATCCCTCATGAGGTCGTATGCGGCAATCTCTTCCAGCAACGTCATTTTGAAATCCTTGTAAACCAAAAATCGTTTATGCCTGGATCATACACAATCGGCTCTGGACGGTTTTTCACGCGAAAAAAGCGATGGTCGGGGAGCCGGGATTTGAACCCGGGACCTCTTCGTCCCGAACGAAGCGCGCTACCAAGCTGCGCCACTCCCCGACGCTAACTTCGATTATATTTGGCGGCTCTGCTCGATAACCGTGGAGTTGTTCAACGCTGGCCGAAGCGGTTGAATGAGAGAACTGAAGCTCCGATGAGGCTGACGTCGTCGCCGAGTTTGGTTATGGATACTGGTACGCCGCGGGCTTCGTATCGGGGTAGGCCGTAGGTTCGGACCGCGTCGATGACTTCGTACCATCGACTTTCGAGGCTGTGGACCACGCCACCACCAACGATGATGCCGTCTGGATCGAGCACGGCGAGGATGCTGGCTAGTCCGCGGCCGATGTTCTCGATAACCTGCCGCACGACCTGTTTTGCTACCGGGTCGCCCTGTTCCGCGGCGTGGAACGCGATGCGGGCGTCGATGCCGTCGATATTTCCGTCGGCGAGTTCAATCATTTTGGCCGCTGATCCAGGGTCGTTTTGCGCGGCTCGGCGCGCCATTCTGCCGATGTTGGGGCCGGAAGCGTTGCCTTCGAAGCAACCCTGGCAACCGACGGCGCAGCTAAGAGCCTCGGGATCAGTGCGCACAGTGATGTGTCCGAGCTCGCCGGCCTGACCTGTGGAACCGGTAACCATCTGTCCGTTGGCTACGATGCCGCCTCCGATTCCGGTGCTGATGGTGACGTATACGAGGTTCTGCGAGTCTCTGAATGGTCCGAATCTGGTTTCCGCCAAGGCGGCTAACGTGGCGTCGTGTCCGATGGCGGTCGGTAACGAGGTCAGGCGCTCAAGATCGGGCTTCATCGTTTTGCCGTGCCATCCGGTCAGGTTAGGCGGGTGATCGTAGGTGCCGGACTCTGGGTTTAACGGTCCGGCGGTGGAGACGGCGAGTCCGACGACACCGTCGGCTTTGGCGGTAGCCTCGTGGATGAGATCTGCGAGGCGAGCAGCGGTGTCCTCGATGCCGCGTTCGGGCGTGCTGTCGCCGCGCGTTTCATGGAGAATGACGCCGTCGCGGTTTACGAGCGCGGCTCGGATCTGGGTGCCGCCGATATCTGCGGCGGCGGTGACGTCGGCTGTGCTGTCCTTTTTGATCATAGAAGTGATGTTATCGCGGCGAGATACCCGCATTCCGTCGATTAATCTCGATACCCATGAACCAAGAAGATCTCCGGTCGCGTGCCTTGGACCAGTTGCTGCGAAATGTGCGGACGGGTATCGATCCGTACTATCGGCAGCGTTACACCTATGTAATGCCGTCGATTGGGCGCTATGAGTGGCAATGGTTCTGGGATTCGTGCTTTCACGCGATCGCATTGTCAACGTTGGATGTGGAGTTGGCGAAGGCGGAGTTTAATACTTTGCTGATACCGCAGCGGGAGGACGGGTTCATCGGTCACTTGACGTATTGGGGACGTTGGGGATCGCTGGCCAGCGCGGTAACTGGTCAGAGCAGTCCGGGTGAGTGGCGGCGGCGACATTCGGGAATGATTCAACCACCAGTTTTGGCTCATGCACTGCTACGCATAGCCGAGGAGTCGGGCGATGTCGAGTATCTGGGTGATGTGCTGCCGAAGGTGAGGAGGTATTACGAGTGGCTGAGTCGCGAGCGGGACGTTGATGGAGACGGATTGATTGGGGTCTTTTCTCCCTATGAATGTGGCCTAGACAACTCCCCTGCTTACGATGCCGAGTTGGGTTTACAACGACCAGGCAGACGGCAGTTGCTTTGGAAGAATTGGCTGTTGGACTGGCACAACGCGTTGCTCGGCAAGGGACACAGTTTTCGACATCTGAAGGAGAGGAATCGGTTCGTGATGATCGAGCCGTTCATGAACGCGATGTACGCGGATGGATGGGATGCGATTGCGACGATGCATGATTTGCTGGACCAAAGCGAGGAATCGAGGACGGCGCGGGAGATGCGGAACACGACGATGGAGGCGTTGAACGAGCAGTGTTGGGATGCTTCGCAGGGCAGATGGATCTATCTGCGCGGCGCGGAGCGGATACCGGACTACACGCTGGCGGTCGGTTCGATCTTCCCGCTGATCATCAGCGGTCAGGACAGTGCGAAGGTCTCAGAGGTGGTGGAACGGCACTTGACCAACGAGGACGAGTTTTGGACGCCTTATCCGGTTCCAAGTGTGTCGGCTTCGGAACCGACGTTCGATGCTGAAGGTGAGTCGACGATTTGGCGGGGGCCGGTGTGTATAAACTTGAATTGGCTGCTGTCGCGGGGTTTGCGGCGGCACGGATTCGATAGTGTCGCTCAAGAGATCGAGACGAAGTCGATCGAGATGGCGAGTCGCGACTTCAGAGAGTTCTACTCGCCGTTAACTGGTCGCGGGATGCGAGGCACCGACTTTGGTTGGGCGACGGTCGCGGTCGATATGCCGGCGATGAACGATCTATCCTAGGACGGCTGCTTGGGCATCGGCGTTGCCGCTAACGATGACGCCGGTAGACATGAAGATGGCGCGTTCGGCGATGTTGGTTGCGCGGTCGGCGACGCGTTCGACGTTGTGGGCAGCCCACATGAGGTATGTACCTCGGACGGCGCGCTCGCGGTCATCTTCAACTAATGTAAAGATGTCGCTCTGCACCTTCTCGTAGAGCCGATCGACCTCGTCGTCATCGTTTTCGATCTCGAGGGCGATGCGAGCAGATTGGTCGCGGTCTGAGGTGGTCATGGCATAGATGCTGCGCTTCATCATCGAAACCGCGAGATCGGCCATCTTGGGGATGTCTTCCAGCTCCTTGAGGGGCGCTTCGTGGCCCATGTTGATGGAGACTTTGGCGATGCCTTCTGCGTAGTCGCCCATACGTTCGAGCTCGTTGGCGATGAACATCATCCCGATGATGCGGCGGAGGTCTGCGGCGAGGGGCGCTTGGCGTCGGATCTGCTCTACGCATTCGTTCTGGATCTTCGTCTCAAGGTCATCGATCCGGTCATCCTCTTCGATGACCTCCCTTGAGAGTTCCAGGTCGCGGTTTCGTAGTGCGCGAATGGTCTTGAATATGGCGTTTTCGACCAATCCGCCGAGGAGGACGATCTCCGCTTCCAAATGTGCGAGGCTGTAGTCGAGTTGTTCGTTGGGCATACTAAGTTGCCCCCTCTTTCTCAGCCAATTCGGCCGGTTACGTACGCTTCGGTCCGGGGATCGACAGGATTGCCGAAGACCTGCTCGTTGGTGCCGTACTCTATAAGATGCCCTACACGGTCTTCGCCGACCATCATTACGGCCGAGTAGTCAGACACACGCGTTGCCTGCTGCATGTTATGCGTGACGATAACGATGGTCACCTCTTGTGAAAGCTCGCGTATCAGGTCCTCGATCGCTTGGGTCGAGATTGGGTCGAGCGCCGAAGCCGGTTCGTCCATGAGGACGACATCGGGGTTTACAGCGAGCGCGCGTGCGATGCATAGACGTTGCTGCTGGCCGCCAGAGATGCCGAGACCGCTATCGTCCAAGCGGTCTTTGACTTCGTCCCAAATAGCGGCTCGACGGAGGGATTCTTCGACGATGCGATCAAGGTCGTCGGTCAGTCCGTTGACCCGCGGGCCAAAGGCGACGTTGTCGTAGATGCTCTTCGGGAAGGGATTAGGGCGCTGGAAGACCATGCCGATGCGGAAGCGGATGTCGGTCGGGTCAACGTCCGCGCCGTAGACATTGACACCTTGGTACTTGATGCGGCCGGTAACGTGCGTGTCGGGGATCAATTCGTTCATGCGGTTGAAGCAACGCAGAACGGTGCTTTTACCGCATCCAGAGGGCCCGATGAGCGACACGATGGCATTTCGGGGAATCTGGATCGACACGTCTTCCACTGCGAGAGTGGAGCCGTAGCGGACGCTCATGTTTTCGGCTTCAAGAACCAAGTCTTGATCGTCGAACGTGATGATCGGGTCAATCATGAAGGGAAATGGTAAACCGAGATTGTAAATCGCGGTTTGTACGGGGGGCTGATGTATGGGTCAATCCATGCGTACTTCTTACACGTCCATTCATCTGGCCAGTTTGGCTCGTATGCCCATCTCGAATTCGGGCAACGTGACCGGGGTGCCGCCTGTGAGGGCTTCAGTGGCGCGTTCGAGGGTCGTTACGTGGACGCTGTCGCGGACGAGTTTGAAGCGTTTGCCGGAGTCGTCCTGCTCAAAGTCGACGGTGAACCATGCGATGTCACCACTTGACAGATCATCGACTTCCTCCATGTCGCCCAATGAATTAAAGAAATGCTTGTCGACCACAACGGCCATCTTTTTACCCCATCGTCGGAGCGTTGGTACTTTGATTTGTAGCTGAGGCATGAGGCGCTTAGGTCCACTGCTTCGATAGTCGGGACGACGATGGTGGCTCGGGAAAGGTGGGGAGTCACCTGTTTCGTCGATGATGTTGCGGAATTCCTCGCTCATGCTTCTACCTGAGAAGTAGACGGCTTGGATCTCTAGAGCACACCAATCAAAAGCGGTGGTATCCGACTCTTGGCTAGTCAAGACCATGTCGATTCGCCCGACGTTGGACCTGCCATCTTGGGCCCTAAGGAAGCCGATTTCGGTAGCGATTCTGGGATTAGACGTTCCCAATACGGTTTCGCCAACCCATCGAAATATGGTCGATTCTTCTTCGAATCGCCGTGGACACAGAACCCGCAGTCCGTCCTCGGCGTCTGCTACAGGGAGGGCGGTTCCGTGCGATTCCTCGTACAACCTGAACGAACACACCCCGCCTTTTTTCGTGCATGCGCCTCCGCCGATGCGGAACGGGCACATATGGGTGTCACGACTGGTGACGAGATGTTGGCGCTCATCTCGGGTGAGACCGAGATAGGAATGTCCGTACCACTCGCCTATCCCGAAGCGTCGAGGCTGGCTCATGGAGATAGTTCGTGAGAGGTGATCAAAAGCTCGTACATGACGGCATGGTGGGTATTTTTCATCGCCACTTTCGCGACGTGGAAACCATGTCGTTGGGCCATTTCTACGACCCCGTCATTCTCGTCATAGGTCAACATGAATGGCGCTTTGACAGCAGACACTCGCTCAAAGAGCGATTCGTGATCAATTTCGTTGAAGGAGTACAGGCGCTTGCCGGCTTGCTTGCCCGCTGCGGTGTACGGAGGATCGATGAAGAACACGGCGGATTGGCAGTCCTGAAAACGTTCGATGAGGTCGATACCATCGCCTCGAACGAACTCGAAATGCCGAGCGTAGGAACCGATCGTCCGAATTCTTGATGCGAGGGTTTTGGCGTACCAACGGGACGCGAGACCGTTGCCGTTTTCACCCTTGTTCATCGTCGAAGCGCCCTTGGCGATAATGCCTCCCCGGTTTACGCGATTCCGTAGCAGTGTACGGAACGCGGATTCGAAATCCGAGGTAGTGTCGTCATTGAAAACGGCGCGAACGTCGTCAGGTGTGGGTGTGAAACTTTCGACTTGTTTGGCTAACCGATCGGTGTCATCGAGGATGCACTGCCATAAATTCGATAGTTCCGGGTCTTTATCGCAGAGCAAAGCGCGGTCGACGTATCCATCCATTACGGCGGTTAACGATGCGATGCCCCCTCCAACGAAGGGTTCAATGAATAACTCGGGGCGGGGATCGAGTCCGGCAAGCCACTTGCGGATTTGAGGCACGAGCCAAGTTTTTCCACCGGGATAGCGGAGCGGACTGCGCTGGGGGACCGAGGCTACGTTAACTACTTTGTTGGAAAGGATTGGGATCGGCTGTGATTGACTTCGTTCAGCGTGTGTATTTGACAAAGACGCCTGTGAGGCCGATTTCGTGGTCGTGGTCGGGACTAATGTCATTATTGGTCTGGGGCTGAAACTGGTTGGAGGAAATCCGAGTTGCGTTGGTGCTACTAATACTGTATCGGCTCACCGGCGTTGGTTCAGGGTGGGTGGCGAGAATTCGCGATTGTGCAGCGAAGGCGGCCGTACTAGCTGCGCCGCAAACAAGCCCGTTCATCCCCGAGGTTTCGCTTTGCTCCTCCGCGTACCGTTCGCTTGGTGAAGAGGACGGAACCAAAACAAATGAGGAAGGCTAGAGCGCCTTAAACCAATCTAGCGAGTCTTCGGTTCGGCCGGAAGGGTTGTATTCGGCGCCGGCCCAGCCGGTGTAGCCGAGTTCGTCTAGCTTTTGGAAGATGAAGGGGTAGTTGATTTCGCCGGTGCCGGGTTCGTTGCGGCCTGGGGTGTCGGCGAACTGGACGTGTTTGATGCTGGGGAGGAGTTCGGTGAAGGTGTCGACGAGGCGGCCTTCCATGATCTGCATGTGGTAGAAGTCGTACTGGAGGAAGACGTTTGGGTGGTTGGCGTCGGCGATGGCTTGCATGCCTTGGGCCGAGGTGGAGATGAGGAAGCCGGGTTGGTCTTGGGTGTTGATGGGTTCGATTAGTGCGTGGACGCCGACTTTGGCTAACTCGTCGGCTACGTAGCGAAGATTGTCGATGTAGGTTCGGTATGCGGTTTCGCGGTCTGCGCCTTCGGTTAGCGGTCCGATTCCGGTATTGACGCCGACGCATCCGAGTGCGGCTGCGTATTCGACGCCAAGTGCGACGCGCTCTTGGTAGATGCCGACTTTGTCGGGTTGGAGCGGGAGATTGTTGAGGCCGGTTTCGGGGTCGGAGACCTGAAGATTGATGATGACGTGTTTGAGGTTGTTGCGCTCAAGCCTCTCTTGGATGGCTTCGGTGGGTACGGAGTACGGCGCTTGAATCTCTACGCCTTCGAATCCGGCTCTCGCCGCGGCGTCATAACGGTCGAGGAGTTCATATTCGTTGAACATGAACTGGATGTTGGCGTTGATTTTCGGCATGTCTTCTGCCGCTGCGAGCTCAGACTGGGCTGATGTTCGCGACTGCGACTCCGATGGCGATTACCGACAGCAACACCAGTGCGATCATGAGTACTATGGACATTGGCGGATTGGGTTGGTGTTTGTGGGTCTAGAATTGATGTTTGCGGATGCGCCGACGACCGGTGTGTGATCGCGCGATCCCCAATGATGCATGATAAATGTTCCCGATCAGAACGTGAATTTCGGAACGTAAAGTGAAGCGATGCGCTTAGAAGAGATTATGACTGCCCCGGTGCTGACGATAACGTCAGAACTGAGCGTGGCGGACGCGGCTAAGCGGATGCGGTCGAACGATGTCGGATCGCTGGTGGTGGTTCGCAAGGGTGTGGTTGAGGGCATTATTACGAGTTGGGACGTTGCGGTTGGATGCGTTGGCGCGGGCGAGGACCCGGCGATGTGTCCGATTCTGTTGCACATGAGCAGTCCGGTTCACACGGCCCGCCCCGATACCGATGTGGTCGAGGCGGCGCGGGTGATGTCGCAACGTCGGATATCGAGGTTGCCGGTGGTGAACGCTGAAGGTGAGCCGGTCGGCATCGCTACGTTTTCGAATATCAGCCGGGTGATGCAGCAGCTGGCTAGCGATATCTTCTCGGGTTGGGACCGCACGCCGGTCTCCGTTAGTTTCGGCCAGGAACTCTGATGTTCGAGACGCTATCAGAACGGCTTACTTCGGCGCTGGGGACGTTGACCGGCAAGGGTCGATTGACCGAACAGGACATCGAGGCGGCCCTTCGGCAGGTCCGCATGGCGTTGCTGGAGGCGGATGTCGATTTCAAGGTCGCTCGCAACTTCGTCTCTAAGATACGGGAAGAAGCGCAGGGTGAAAACGTTGTCCGATCGTTGACGCCGGGTCAAACGGTCGTAAAGATTGTTCAGGACAACTTGGTAGAGGTGCTTGGGGGCGAGAGTGCGGCGTTGCAACGAGGGGAGACGCCGCCGAGTGTGATCATGCTGGTGGGTCTGCAGGGCGCGGGCAAGACAACGGCGGCGGCGAAGTTGGCGTTGCACATCAGGCGGGAGCGCAAGCAGGACGCGATGATCGCGGCTTGCGACCTACAGCGACCGGCGGCTGTGGAGCAGTTGGTGACGTTGGGTAAGCAGATCAATGTGCCGGTCTACAACGAGGATGCTCGGAAGTCGACGCCCCTAAAGGTGGCGAAGAATGCGTTGGATCGGGCGAAGCGGGACGGGACGCGGTGGTTGATTTTGGACACGGCGGGTCGGTTGGCGATCGATGACGAGTTGATGGGTGAGTTGGAGAAGATCAAGTCGACCGTGGACCCGATCGAGACGTTCTTGGTCGTGGACGCGATGACCGGTCAGGATGCGGTGAATTCGGGATCGGAGTTCAACCGTCGCATTGGGTTGACCGGCATGTTGCTGACGAAGATGGATGGCGATGCTCGCGGTGGTGCGGCGCTTTCGATGAAGTCAGTTACGGGACTGCCGGTCAAGTTCGTCGGCGTCGGCGAGCGCCCGGAGCAGCTGGAGGAGTTTCACCCCGAGCGGATGGCGCAGCGGATATTGGGGATGGGAGATGTCACGACGCTGATCGAGAAGGCGCAGCGGGAGATCGACGAGGACGATGCGAAGCGGCTGGAACAGCGGATGCGGCGGAACGAGTTCGACTTGAACGACATGCTCGAGCAGTTCCGATCGATACGCCGAATGGGTCCGTTGTCGGATGTTTTGGGGATGATACCTGGTATCAGCGGATTGATGGGCGGTCGAAATTTGCGAAATGTCGACGAAAAACGGATGTCTCAAGTGGAGGCGATCATACTGTCGATGACGCCGCAGGAACGCTCGAATCCGAGGTTATTGAACGGTTCGCGGCGCCGCCGAGTGGCCACCGGTTCGGGTACATCTCCATCGCAGGTCAATCAGCTATTGGGTCAGTATCGCCAGATGCAGAAGATGATGAAGCGGATCAGCGGGCCCGGCGGAGAGCGCGCAATGCAGAACATGATGCGGGGAATGGGTTAGGCGTCGCGACCAGCGGTGGTTGCTGTGGGTGTGGTTTGGTTGTGTGCCGGGCGGATCGTTGTTGGTACCGCAACCCGTTACAATCGCGAAATAATAGGAACGTGTTATGACTCACACGCCCCAAGCAAAACGGCCCCTCAAAGATCGGCGACCCGGACAACCCGAGTCCAACGGTGACTCGTCCGTTCAACCTGTCGACCGCGGCGGACGGGTCGCAGAGGTCGGAAACATGTATGGCGCGCAGATCGGTTCGCTTCGAGAAGAAGCGGAACTGGAAAATATCGCAATCAACGAATCGTCAATATCGGCGTTCTGGTCGTTCATAAATGCGATGACGAGGGTTCGCGTTGCCGACATCTTCATTGCAGATAGCGGCGATCTGTCGGCGGAGTGGCGGACGGGACCAGAGAATCACTTCGAATTGCGATTTTTGGGTGAAAACCGAGTGAACTACGTATATTTCGTGCGACATCCCGGCGAAGAAGATCTGTCTCGAGGGTACGGGGTGGAAGACCAGTCAAGAGTTGACAAACTGATCGATGCATTAGACCTGCAATCTCTTGTCTACGCATGATGAACGCTGATCTGCCGGAAACGGATCATGTGGCGCGATACGTGAGACCTTCGCTCGTCAGGCCGGACGGTTCGGTGCGCGGTGCAGCTTTTGGTCTCAGAAATGATGAGGTCGGGTTATTGGATTGGGAGGGTGTCGATGATGCGGGCGGTTTGGATGGAGGTGTGGGTGATTCGCTTGATCATGGAGGGGTTGTTGTCGCCTGTTGTCTGAACTGTGATTTATGCGATTGGAAAGATCGGCTGTGATTTGGGGGTTGGGGCGAATAATTCGCCGGATGGTTTTGGAGTACAACCTGGATCATGAGAAGCAGGTGAGGGCGACCGCGTTTGCGTGGCTTGGGTCGCGGGTTTCGAGTGAGAAGATAGAGTAAAATCCAATCATGCCGCCCGATAAGGCGGAATACTCCAGGAGCGAAGAAGAAACAGAGACGATCAGTGGACGCAGTTTCTCTTTTCACAGGATGCGGCGGATCCGACAAGGGGTTGGTTGATGCTGGTTGGCGAATCCTGATGGCCAACGACATTTTGCCATACGCCAAAGAGGTTTACGAAGCGAACCTCCCAGAGACGGATTTCCAGACTACCAGCATCAAGGAAATCAAATCCTTTCCTTCGGCCGACTTGCTGATCGGTTGCTATCCCTGCCAAGGTTTTAGCCAAGGTGGTGCTCGCGATTCGGAACGCAGTGTCAACAGACTCTACTTGGAGTTCGATCGAGCCCTCAGAGAGATTCACCCAAAGGCGTTCGTAGTCGAAAACGTTGCCGGGATGGCTCGTAGCAACAATCGTCACCTTTTGGATGACCAACTATGCCGCTTCCGCTCAGCTGGGTATAGTGTCCCCAACCCGCTCATCGTCAACTCAGTTGACTACGGATTGGCGCAGGAACGACGGCGGATCTTCATCGTGGGCATCCGATCTGACATTGGATTGACGTATGAGTTACCGAAACCGACGCATGGACCGAGGCTCCAACCTTTCAGAACCCAACGTGAGACGTTGAACGGGTTCAAAGAAGGGTGGCCCGAAGGCGAGTTTTGTGATCAAGACTTCCACTGGTACTATCTTTCACGAAACCGATATCGTGGTTGGGATGAACCTAGCAAAACGATTCTTGCGAATGCTCGCCACATGCCTTTGCATCCACAGAGTCCTCGCATGAGAAAAGCCGGCACGGACAAGTGGGTTTTCGAAGGAGATCATCGAAGCGCAAGGCGTCTTTCATTCAGAGAAGCTGCAGCACTTCAAGATTTAGCTGACTGGGAATTTCCGGACACTGTTCCTTTGATGAAGAAATACCAAGTCATCGGTAATGCTGTGCCGCCGATGATTTTCAAGCAAATGGTGGATGCCATCCCTGAACAAGTGTTTTCGTAAGCGGTCTTACCGAATTTCGATCAATCGCTACGTTCGAGAATTTCTTGAATTGATTACGCGCAAGAATGCATCTTTGAAGCGTCTGAATGTATGTGCAGGAACGTTCTGGCCTCTTTTGCGTATTCCGCTCTCAACGAGCGCGTCTGCATACAAGTTAAGCGCATACAAATTGAGTTTGGCTGGCTCCCTGCCTATCACTCTGTCCACAAATGGGTGGTTCAGATTAACGTAAAGCAGCAGCTCATCCGATGAGGGCATTTCGAAATGGGCGTGCACGTCGGTATCCGCTAAATCTTCGAGCCAGTAGACTTTCAGGTTCGGAACGCCTTCGGTTCCCAGCTGGACGTATGTTGGCTGATCGGCAGACTGTTCAATAGCTTGCTGCAGACGCTGTTCCGCAACAGTCGAGAGCTGCTGTGGCGGTGGAGGCCCAGTTTCTACGATTGTCATCGCGGAATCGAATTCGGGGCCTTGAAGCGAGTCTTTGGTGTTATCACCTGCAACTTGCCCGTCTGCAGACGTGGTTTTTGGACCCGTTTCGGATATCGGATGACCTAGCTTCTCCACGTATTCGGCAACCTCGGAGTTCAATTTCCTCACGAATTCATTTTCTAAGTCGCCGACCCAGTCGAATGCATCTTTAGTTTGTGTCACAGGCCATTCGTTAAGGTCAAGCTCACCAAACAGTCGTTGTGACGGGTATTGGTTAGGCGCACCAAATATCTCCGCAGGTTTATATCCGTTACCTGGACCGCCGACAACCAAGCGGTTCCGCCGGAATAAGTGCATGCCAGCTCTGCGCGCTTCACCGGGTACCCGTATCCAAACTCGTCCAGTCACATCCAGACCGCTTACGTCAAACTGAACTTCTTTTTCCCATCGGTTGACGGTTCCATCCGCCAAGATTTCTTCGAAGGGACAATCGGGTTCCCATCCAAACGATTCACCGTTCCATTTGATCGCAATATCGCCCGATTCGATATCTCTTCTATACATACTCGCGATATTTTCACGAACACTGCTAAGTGCTCGACCGCGGAAGTTCCTATGGAGATTCTCGATCTCGACCCGCGTGTAGTGCTCCAAAGGTTCTAATCCGAACCTTTGCGTTACGGTTATGGCATGCGGCTTCTCGGCCTCTAAACTATCAACATCGACGAACGCATCATACTCAATTTCGTCACCCAAACGCTTTGTAACTACGCGCCATCGACTTCCAAACCAACAAGCTGCCATTTTGAGGCCCATTCCAAACTCGGAGCGACCACTAGTGTTTTCAGGCGGACGATTTAGTTGGATCGCTCGTTCCAATTCACCCCAATTCATCCCATTGGCATTGTCTACGATAGCTAGAGTCTTGGCCTTGGAGTCATATGCGATGTCGATTTCCAGTTTAGACGTTCGACCAGTGACTTCAGCGATATTTGTTTTGTGATCAAAGTAGTTCTGGGTCGCATTATCGACGAATTCTGCTATCGCCGACCAAGGACGGTAAGAAATTCTTCTGAAAGTGGCGTACACGCTTGAATCGGGACGAATGTCGATGCTAAGCGTTTTCGACTTTTTCACTCTTGGCTTTTTCACTAGATGGATCCTTAAGTCTGCCTGCTACTCGATGATAAGCTCGGCGAGGGTTTGGGCGGGGTCAATTATGCTAACTGTTGCGCGGGCATGTTCAGGCACGATGGTCAAAGATAGTACTAAGCCTGGACCGCGATCGAAATGTTGGACTTGAACGAATCGTGGATCTTGAGAGCCAGAATCGGCGGGGAGGCGCACCTTGTAAAATGATGCAGGGAAACTTCGGGGAAGCTCCATGACCACACTGTCGCCAAGTCGTTCGCCGCGTCTCAAGACATAAGTTGTGGGAGCGGATAACCTTGCGAACTCGCTTGGGAGACGATCAACCAGCATAGCCCATCCGCCGATGTCACCGTAATATGGTTCTAGTACAGCGAGATCGAATCCTGATGCTCGACATGTCCTTGATATCGGTTCAGTGTATTGATCCACGATGCAAAGAAGCCCAGGTTCTCTATTCGTAAGCCGTGTCAACGTGTCAACACTGACGTCAGGAAATGCTCTCTGCAAAGAAGGCACGAGCAACCTATCATAAATGCCGTTACCAAGGGTTTCTAACTGTGGGGCGATATGACCTGAAACCGAATGGGAAGCCAATTCGACCTCGACGACGTGCCAATCTTCGAGATCGTTCGAGATTATGGCAATATCTGGCTTGGCACCGTGACCGTGCCAATCCTTGACGAGAGGTTTCCATCCAGCAGCCTTGTAGGTCGGCATGATTTGGCTGACCGCCCGAAGTACCTGATCCTCGAATTGTTGTTCAGAACCGGGAGTACGGGGTTTGAAGGTTCTCGGCGGAGTTTCAGTTAAGAATGGTCTCATTGGGCTTCGAACCATCGTACGCCAGCAACGCCTTCAAGTCTGACTGATTCAGCTCGTAGAGTTTCTGCTTCGCCCGGCAGAACGTAGATTGTGATTACCGTTGCCGTTTGCTTGTCAGGATGGGGTCGCAACACTCTGCCGAGGCGCTGGATACGTTGTCGCACAGATGTTGTTGAAGCGCTGATTATGCCGTACTCCGACTCGGGTACATCTATCCCTTCGTCGAGTGCTCTGCAAGTCACCAGCACATCAATTTGACCTCTGATGTATAGGAGCAGATTCAAGTACCGAGTAGGGGCACCTAGTTGCGAATGATAAGCCCGCACTCGGTGCCCACGCCGCGTGAGCTCTGCTGTGATTTCGTTCGCAGATTGTATCGACTCGTGGAAAATGAGCCCACGATGCCCCCTGAGGCTATCTACAAGAGCGACAGCAGCCGGCAATCGCGAAGTGACTCGTTGACTGTGCCGACTTCGCCTTAACAACAAATTCCGAAGCCGCTTGGAGGTATCCAATCCGATTTCACGAAGTTGTTCAGATTCCATGTGTATCGCTCGATTGTCCGCTGCGAGCTGTCTCTGTTCCGTCTCATTGGGGGTAACTCGAAGATTCCACAGTTCGAATTCTGAGATTACGCCGTCGCGCAAAGCATCTTCGTACCCATAGCGGTATACGATTGATCCCAATTTAGGGGAGACAATCGTCTCGAAAAAATCATCGTATTGCCGCTCAGGTGTTGCAGATAGACCTAATGTTGCGGCGTAACTGCCGTACAAGACTTTCCGATTGGTTGGGGACCCTGCACGGTGGCATTCGTCAACTATCAGAAACCACTTACCTGTGCCGGTTAACTCCGAGGCGATTGCACGCATACTGTCAAGCACGCCCAATGTGATTGGGGAACCCTGTGTGCGTCGCATGCCGCCACCGACGAGATCAATGTCATCGTCGCCGAGGGCCAATTCATCGCGAAGAGCAACTCGCCATTGATCCATCAGTGCGATGGTGGGGACAACGATCAACACTCTGGCATTTGGGTACCTTCTCCAAACTTCGACCATGCACAACATGGCGAAGATCGTTTTGCCTCCTCCGGTCACAACGCTCACCACTCCCCTTAACGGTGACGACCAAGCTGCTAATGCTTCGATCTGCCACCTCCTCGGTTCTCGGCGGAGGTTTTTCGGGTTTAATGCTTGATCCACTTGGTTTACATTGACTAGATAGCGAATACACAATCTAACACACTTGGTGGGAGCATTTAAGGGACTGGATGCCCGCCTGCGCGGGAATGACGGTGAGGGGGGCTGCCTTGTTCCCCCTCACCCTAGCCCTCTCCCACAGAGGGGAGAGGGGATGGTGCTAGGGCTATCCGCGTTTGGCACCTTCGAGCTTTTCGCGGAGATCGGCTACGCCTCTCTGAATGCCGACGGGGTTCGAGAAGATTCCGGAGCCGGAGATGAAGGTGGTGGCGCCGGCGTCGAGGGTGGAGCCGATCGTTTGGGACTTGATGCCGCCGTCTACCGCGATGTCGATGCGGTTGTCGGGGTGGGCGGTTTGCATCATGGTGAGCGCTTCGCTGATCTTGGGTAGGGTGTCGGGGAGGAAGTCTTGACCTCCTAGGCCGGGTTCGACGGTCATCACCAGTACCCTCCTGATCCTGTCGGCCACCGACCAGAGAGCCGATACGGGGGTCCGGGGGCGGATCGCCACGGCGGGCTCGGCACCGGCTTCGAGGATGATGTCGATCGTCTGATCCACGTCGGCGACGCCTTCGATGTGAACGGTGATGATATCGCCGCCCGCTTCGGCCAACGGCTGGATGAGATGTTCGGGTGAGCGATCCATCATGTGAACGTCGATGGGTTTGGTCGCATGACGTTTGACGGCTTCGAGGATCGGGGGTCCGAAGGTCAGGTTGGGGACGAAATGTCCGTCCATGACGTCGAAGTGGAATTCGTCGACTCCGGCTTTTTCAGCTGCGTCGATGGCGTCGGCCAAGTAGCCGAAATCGGCGGAGAGTAGGGATGCGGAGATTTTGGGCGCCGGGACCATCTGTGTCGACACTGATGCGATCTTGGGAGGTCGTCGGTCAGTCGGTATTGGAGTCTCTGAAGAATTCGTCGGATTCTAGGTAGTCTTCGTAGTCATCGCCGATGTCTTCCTCGGTTTCAGCGACATCGATTTCTTCGCCTTCAGAATCAACATTTGCCCACCCTTCATCCGTGGGCGCATCGTAGCGAGACATGTCGCGTGCGGGAGTGCGACCGGCCGTCGGAACGCCGAAGAGTCCGCGCTCGACCATGGTTGGCGAGATGGCGTAGATCAGGTCGTCTTCGGCTTTGAGGAAGTCGAGTGCAGCCTGCGCCGTCTGCTGGACTGCCGGTTCACCGCTGTCTTCTGCGGCGAGGCCGAGCATTTCGCGGGCTTGCGGGCTACCGATGTTTTGGAGGGCGTTGACGGTCGCTATCTGGACCTCTAGGGTTTGATCGTCGAAAGGTTCGGACAGGCTATCAACGTCATCGTCATTTGCGATCTTGCCAAAAGCCAGAACAGCGGCGATTCGGACGATTGGGTCGTTGCTGAAGAAGGCGTCTTCGATAGTTGGAAGCCACGAGCGGTCGGTGGATTCGCCCATCGCGGTGAGCACATCGGCCATCAGTGGACCGTCGCCGATGGCTTCATCAAACATAGTATCAATTAGATCTGGGGCATCATCGTCGTGCAAAGCTGCGAGGGCTATTAGCGATTTGCCTCGAACTATGCGTTCGTCAACGTGTATAGCGTTGCGAAGGGAGTCCGCTATTCGGGTCAAAGCGCTTTTTGAGACGTTGCGCGACTGGGCTGGTTCGGAGAAAGCTTGGAGGGATTGCGCGGCGGCGGTTCGGATTTCTGATACTTCATCTCGTTCAAGGACTGCGATGAGGGATTGAGCGATTTTGAAGCTCCCACCTTCGGATAGCGCGCGTACGCTCTCCAAGCGAACTTCTGGTGCGGGGAAGGATGTTGCTACCCGGAATAGGGAGTCGAATTCGAGTGATCGATCGGCCTCAGCAGCACGTCGGAGTTCCGCTATCGTGTCGATAACCTCGGTGACCTGCCACTCCTTCCACACATCGACTATTGAGCGCGCCTCCGCGTCGTCAATGCCGGAGAGTTCGCGTAGCACGTCAGAGACTCCACTTTCGGAGGGTTGTTGGTTATCAGTGGTCATCGTCGGATGTGGTGGGTTACGAGGAGGTGGCTACTTCGACGCCGCGGGTGCGGACCCAAGGTAGTTTTCGCGTGCCCCATACGGGTTCGGGGCCTTCGCTGATCGCTTCTACTTGGTTCAATGCTTCATATACGTTGCCGGAGATCATGGTGTCTTTAACTCTTCCGACGATCTCGCCGTTTTCAATGAGGAAGCCGAGAGCGAGGTTGGCTCGGAAGTCACCGCCGAGTTCGTTGCCCTGCCCTGCTCCCAAAAGCTGCTCAACGAGGATACCTTGCTCGATGCCATCGAACATCGCCGAGTTGGGAGTGTCGCCGCCGTCCATCATGATGAACGAGAGACTCGGCGAGGGCGTCGTGGTTACGCCGCGCATGCCACAACCGGTAGACGGCTTGCCGATCTCGCCAGCGGTTTGCAGGTCGAGGAATGGCTCGCCGATGACGCCGTTTCGCACGAGGTCGAGTCGTCGAGACGGAATACCTTCGTCGTCCATCGGTCGGGTTACTGGTGTCATGGGTTGGAGCGGGTTGTCGGTGATGGTGATGCGTTCATCGAGCATCTTTTCGCCCCATCGATCGATGAGCGGTGAGGTCCCGGTTGCGACGTTTTTTCCATTGAATCCGGAAAGGAGCGGTCGTAGGAATGTTCCGTTAAAGCCTACCGGAGAAAAGAGGACTGGCAGATCATTGCCGCTCGGCGCGTCGACGATGTTTTGGGAATTTCGTAGCTTGGTTAGGAGCATTCCGACTATGCGATCGACATCGAATTCATCGACGGGGCTGGTTGAGACTGTTCCGTCCCATATGCTGAGCATGTCGGTACCGCGGATGAGTTCGACTCCGAGGTAGAAGCTGCAAGCCGTGTGGCGATGTTGAGCGTCGACGCCGTTGGAGTTGATGAGCCGTTGTTGCGCGTTGCTTTTGCTGAAGTCCGCCGAGCAAAGCGCCTCGGGGAATTCGGTGAGGATGACGTCGATGGCGGAACGACCGAAGTTCAGCATCGCTTCGTCGGTCACTGCAGCGGCTGAGCCATCGACCGATTCGACATGGGGATAATCTGATGCGTTCGGGAATTGAAACTTAGCTTCCGCGCCGTACCCGGCGAGAGCGCCAGCGCGATCGACGAGTTCATCAATCTTCTCAGTGTCGGATGTTGATGAGAAGCCGATGCGTCCGTCTTTATTGATAATGCGGAGAGCGATTCCTGACGACTGTCTCTGTCCGATGTTCTTTGGCCGGTTCGCCTCGAACTCGACGTGTCGACGCGATGATTCGACGCCGAAAACTTCGACGTTTCCGTGTGCGGCGGAGGCAAGATCGAGGAGGCGTTCGTGGTGGTTCGTCAAGCGTTGGACTCCTGAGAGTGTTGAAAAGGGATTTCGTCGTGATTGGGAGGGTTGTCCCGCGTCATGCTCCGGAGATTAGGCAGTTACGGATGCGGATGTGCGGACTACCGGTGCCTACTGGGAGCGGCATCTGGCCGCCCTTTCCGCACCCTCCGCCTTGGTTGAAGCCGCGATCGTTTGCAACGGCGTCGACGTTCTCGAGGGTTTCGAAGAGGTTGCCGGAGAGCATCACTGGTCGGACGGCCTCCTGGATCTCGCCGTTTCGGATCATATAGGCTTCGCCGGACGAGAAGGTGAACATCTCGTGCTGGGTCATGCCGCCGTACCAGTTTTTGACGTATACACCGTCTTCGACGCCTTCAAAGAGGTCGTCAAAGGTTGCTTCGCCATTCTCGATGAAGGTGTTGGTCATGCGGACGATCGGCGGGAAGCGGTAGTTGATGGCGCGGGCGTTGCCGGTGGGAGCTTCGCCGGTCTTGGCGGCGGTCTCTCGGGAGTGCAGTCGCCCGACTAGGACGCCGTCGCGGACGAGTGGGGTCAAGGATGCCGAGGTGCCTTCGTCGTCGTATTTGTAGCTGCCGCGCATGCCGGGTTGGCCGGCGCCGTCGGTGAAGTTGAGATGGGTTCCGCCGAACTTGCGGCCCAAATACATCAGCTCTTTTAGCTTGTCGTTTTCGTAGACATTGTCGGCTTCGGATAGGTGTCCGAAGGCTTCGTGGACGAAGACGCCGGCGAGGATGGGATCGAGGATGACGGTGCGTTGTCCGCCGGTGAGGGGTTTGGCTTCCAAGAGATCAACGGCCCGTTTGGCGGCCTCTGTTACCTCGTCGTCGAGGCCTTCGAAGACGCTGTAGTCGCCCAAGGCTCCGATGCTGAAGCCGGCTTGTTGGACGTCGGAGCCTTCTCTGGCTTGTGCGGAGATGCGGCTGATGACGTGGACGCGTTCCTGCTCGACATAGGTGCCGTCGGAGTTGCCAAACGCGATTTTTTGGTAGCTGTCGCCGTAGACGATGTCGGAGCTGACGATGCCAGGTTGGCTCCACACGATCTCGTTGTAGTGATCGGCGAGCTTGGTTTTTTCTTGGAGAGTGATCTCGCGAGGATCTTTGACGATGACCGGATCGACGAAATCGACATGCGGTTCGACCTCCGCGAGCATCGTCGATTCGCCTTTGTTGCCGGACGCCAGACTACCGGCTTGGTCTACGGCATCCCGGACTCGAGATTTTAGGTCGGAGAGTTCGTTGAAGCTGGCGAAGCCCCACGATCCGTTGACACAGACACGGACCGCGCCGCCCTTTCCGCTCGTCATGTTGACGTCGTCAAGAGAGCGCCCGCGATAAGTGAGGCGTGTTGAATCGGACTCCTCGATGCGGATTTCGCTGTAGTCGGCAGTACTTCCGGCCAAAGCTTCTTCGATTTGGGCTTGGTAACTCATGTGTTTGTGACTGTTTTTGGGGACCGCATCTGTGGTTGTCGTGGTTGGGGACTAACAAAAAGCGTCCGTGTGCGGATACCTTCATCGTATCAATCGCGCCTCGACAGCCAAACGTTACCCTTACCTTCATGAACCCCATTTCGCACTCGGAGCATGAGCGATACATGGAAGCTGTGAACCGGCTTCTCTCGCTGGCTGATTTCGAGCGGAAGTCGCGGGCCAATCAGCCGCCGGATTGGCATTTGCGTCGGGTCGAGCGGTTGATGGAGATGTTGGGAGACCCGCACCTTGCGACGCCGGTAGTGCACGTTGCGGGATCGAAGGGCAAGGGGAGCACGTGCGCGATGATTGCGGCGGGTTTGAACGCCGCGGGCTACCGGACGGGGCTCTACACGTCGCCGCATCTGCACAGTTTTACGGAGCGGATACGGGTTGACGGATCGAATGTATCGAAATCCGAGTTTGCCGATTTAGTCGACGAGTTGTGGCCTAGTGTCGCCGCGATTGAAAAGCAAGGCGACCTGGGTGTGGTGAGCGTGTTCGAGATGCTGACAGCGATGGCGTTTGTGCATTTTCGGAGTATCGGTGCTGACTACGCGGTGATTGAGACCGGACTGGGTGGGAGATTGGACGCGACTAACGTCGTTGATCCTGAGGTGGCGGTGATCACGTCGATCAGTCTGGACCACGTGCGGATATTGGGTGACACCGTATCTCAGATCGCGCGCGAGAAGGCGGGAATTATCAAACCGGACAAGCCCACGGTGGTGGCAAAGAACCACGCCGCGGCTTGGAGGGTCTTCCGAGAGCGTGCGTATGAGGTTGGTTCGGAATTGGTGAGTGCCTGCGCCACTACGGGGGTGTTGGCATCAGATGATCAATTGAGTGGCGATTTACGGCAGGAGTTTGTGCTGAAGCGTTGGCGGGCGCCAGAGGCTATGGTTTCAAAGGCCGCGCTGAGGATGCCTCCCGATCCCGGTCTGGTGGACGTGAAGATACGGAGTCCGCTACTAGGGATGCATCAGATCGACAACGCGCGAACGGCTGCGGCAACCCTGAATATTCTGTACCGACACGGGCATAAATTCGATGTCAACTCGGCGATACAAGGTATCGGAAATGTAAGTTGGCCGTGTAGGACCGAGGTGTTGGAGATTGAAGGTTGGCCATCGGTGATCTTAGACGGTGCCCACAACGACGCATCGTTGAAGGCGTTGCGCGAGACCATCTCGAGGATCGGAAGCAGATATGGCGGAGGGCGGATCAACGGTCGGACGGATGGTGGTTCTGCCGTTGGTTTGCGTTCGAGTCTGGGCGCGCCGTACATTTTGATCATGGGCGCTACTGAGGGTCACGAATTCGAGAAGATGGCTAAGGAGCTTGCGGAATCGGCGTCCTGCACCATTGCGACACAGTCTCGGCATCCGAAATCATCGCCTGCAGCACGGTTGGCAGACTCTGCGCGCAAACAAGGGTTGGACAGTACGACGATCCCCAGCGTTGCCGAGGCGCTGAACGAAGCGAAACGATTGGCAGCGGAAAATCCAGAAATCGGATTGATAGTCGTGACCGGTTCCCTATTCGTGGCTGCGGAAGCGCGTGAGCATCTGCTGGGGATTGAGCCGGAGATTTATGAGGACTTGAAGCAGCCATACATGTTGGCGTACGAGATCAACGACGAGTCGATCAAGCAGATTGGAAGTAAAATCGCGTAACTAAGGAGTGCGAAAGGAATCGATGAGTAGATACCCAGACGAACGGAGAGCAGTGATTACCGGCATGGGTGCGATGACGTGCGTGGGGAAGTCGCCGGAAGATTTCTGGACGAATCTCAAGAACGGCGTATCGGGTGCGAAGCCGATGACGGTTATCGATCCTTCGCCGTTTCCTTGCAAGGTGTCGGGAGAGGTTCAGGAGTTCGATCCGACAGAAGGCGGGTTGATAGATCGTCGAGAGGCTCGCCGTATGGGTCGATTTTCGCAGTTTGCTTTGCACGCGTCGGACCAGGCGATCAAGGACGCTGGGTTAGATTTGGATTCGGAGGATCGAGAACGGGTGGGTGTGTTGATCGGTTGCGGTGCTGGCGGATTGCCGGAGACGGATCAGCAAGCCACATTGATGGCTAAACGCGGTGCGTTGAGGATCAGTCCGTTCTACATTCCGGTCATGTTAGTGAATATGTGTTCGGCGAACGTTAGTCGGGTGTTTGGATTGATGGGCTACACGAATACTTGCGTGACCGCGTGCGCCGCGAGTACGCAGGCGATCGGCGAAGCGGCGGAAGTGATACGTCGTGGCGCTGCCGACGTGATTTTGACGGGTGGTGCGGAGGCGGGCATCTGTGAACTTGGCATGGGCGGGTTCTCGACCATTCATGCGCTATCGACTCGGGATTGTTTGCCATCGGAGGCATCGCGCCCATTTGATGCCGATCGCGACGGCTTTGTACCGGCGGAAGGGTCGGCGATGTTCGTCATGGAGAGTCTGGCGCATGCCAAGGCGCGTGGGGCAGAGATTTATGCCGAGGTGACCGGTTGGGGCGTCTCGTCGGATGCATTTCACTTGGTGCAGCCGCACGACGAGGGCAAGGGCGCCGCGTTAGCAATCAAGTTGGCATTGCAAGACGCGGAGCGGAACGTCGAAGATATCGACTACATCAACGCGCACGGAACTTCGACGCCCTTGAACGATAAGTCGGAGACGTTGGCGATCAAACGGGCATTTGGCGACCACGCCTACAACATTCCCGTCAGCAGCACCAAATCGATGACCGGGCACTCATTGGGTGCGTCTGGCTCGATGGAGGCGTTGGCGTGCATGCTCAGCATCCGCGACCAAGTATTGCATCCAACCATCAATTTGGACACGCCGGATCCCGACTGCGATTTGGACTACATTCCGAACGTTGCGCGGGACACGAAGGTTGAAGTGACGTTGTCGAACAGCTTTGGGTTCGGCGGGCAGAACGCGTGTTTGGTGATTGAAAGGTTTGGGGGTTGAGGTTCAGTTAATCGGGCAACACTTTGTTGCGTATTTCAGATTTCGGAGTATTTTGTGAATTCAGATTCAAATCGTGCCGCCGCGCTTTTCGACGGTATGAACCTCTATCACCATGCGCGCAATGCGTTCGGCGGTAGGCACACCATCGTGTCCAACTACATGGCGATTATGCCGTTTATACACCCTAGCTGTTAGGAGAATGCGGGCAGTTTGATGGAAAATCTGCTCGCCGTGTCATTGGTGGTCTACCGTTCGCAGTAGAGATTCGCAGCATCCCTGAAACCTTCTTCGGTGATTTCCAGTTCGCTCAGGTCTACTTACATCAGCGCACTTTCCAGCCGTGTCCGTCACGCTCTATCTCGCCGTCGCGATGCAACGACTTCAGCGCGCCTTGCACCAGTTCGCCGTCCGAATCCCATTCACGCGGGATCCCCAAGTTCTCGCAAATCACACCGATCATCTGCTTGGGCCCGTCCTCTGAACGTTTCGACTCCAGATAGGACAGTATCGCCCCTTTGAGCAGGTCGATCGCCGATTTAGCGACATCGCTCTCTAGACTCATTGCCAATCTCCTTTGCTCTGATCACAGGGACTGCACCCCTGTGCGACCTGTTGCTAATCTACTCCTGATTCAACCCACAGGTACAGCATGTACGCCGAAACAAAGACGATTAGAAACGAAATTCCCATTCCAAGTCCTATCCAGAAGCCCAGCTTGATCTTCTCGCATTTTGACAACTTGGTAACGGTTCTCGACGTGGACATGGTGATTGCCTTTCTGATTTCGAGAATAGCATCGGAATTTCGATGTTCAACACTGTTCAATCTCGGAACGGGTTGTGCGAAGAGGTCGGATTTCTTGGATGCCGTCCGCGAAGAATCGAGTTGGGATGTAGTGAGACAACACTTCAAAGACCGCGGGAAGGGCGTGTCATCTATGCCTTTGGAGACGATCAATAATGTGGCGATGAGATTTCCCGCGGACGTGGTCTCATCAGGCATGTAGCCCTCAAGACATTTCTCTCGAATTCATCAGGGTGTGTCAAAGGCACAATCGCCAATTACATTGAACGAATGCTTCGAAAATGATAGTTTGGTACTTGATACCCCCCGGTGTGGCAGCCACGACCGAGCCGTAAGGCTTAGTCGGCGGTGATGAACTGCGGGGGTTCCTTTTTTTGTTGCCGCCCGATGGACTGAGAGAGAGCTTTAAGGCGCGCGCGCCGTTCGCGGCTACTCACCGAAAACGGGACGCGCTTCTGCATCACTTTTTGGGTGGATTGTTGCCTCTGCCACCGCCGGATGGATTGCCGGTTGTGCTGGGCCGTCCACCTTTGCCTTTAACCCCACCGCCGCCTTTGCCACCTTTTGCCATGAGTTTCTCCTTTCAATTGTGGTTTTGGTCATCCAGTAATGACCAAAGAGCGATTCTAATCAGATATGATCACTTTTTCCATTCATGATTGATGCACTAGCAAAAGTGAACCATACCGTTACCGGACTCTGACCAGTTTTCAAGCTGCTGCTTGCTCGTTCTCCTGATACTCAATTGGCCAAAGACGTTCCAACTGGATCTCGTCAGCGGACTTCAATGCCTGAGCGATGTCGTGCGACGCCTGTAACAGGTACCATGTGCGCGCACCTCCGCCAAAAACTTTTTCGAGACGGATCGCCATCTCGGGCGAGATACCGACCTTGCCGTTAACCAAGTCCGAGAGTTGTTTACGGCTAACGCCAAGAGCTTTGGCACCAGCAGTTATGGTCAATCCCAACGGTTCCAAACAGGCGTATCGGATGGATTCTCCAGGGTGGGGTGGATTCTTCATTGGCATTGTGTGGCTCTCGTCAGTGGTAGTCGGCTAAATCGACATCGGATGCGTCCCGGCCTTCAAACCGCTATTCTTCTACCAACTCGGCTCTTCTTCCCGCCCGATCTTGTCACTATCCAAGTCCATGCCGATGCCGGGTCCGGTTGGGATGGCGATGTGGCCGTTTTCGGGGGTGATTGGGTCGGCTAGGAAGTGTTGGTGGATGCGGTTCCACTTGATGAGGAACTCTTGGTAGGGGGTGTGAATCGGTGATTGGGTTACTGAGACGTGGATGCCGGAGGGTGATGAGTGGCCGTGGGGGATGGTGATGAGATCGGCGGCGGTGGCGAGGGCCATGATCTTGAGGGTTTCGGAGATTCCACCGGCCCAGTAGATGTCGGGTTGGAGGATGTCGAGGGCTTCGGCGTCGATGAAGCGTTTGAAACCCCAGCGGGTGTACTCGTGCTCGGCACCAGAGATCGGGATGTTTGTGCGCTCGCGGATCTTGCGGTAGGAGTCGATGCGGTCGGGCATGGCGACTTCTTCGAGCCAGCGCGGTTCGCAGTCTTCGATGGCTCCGGCGAGTTTCAGCACGTAGTTGACGTCCATAGCCTGCCAGCAATCGAGCATGATGTCGTAGCCGTCACCGAGCTCATCTCGGAGCGTTTCGACCATCGCGACGTTGGCCTCGAAACCGTCGTGGCCGGACATCGGACCGTGTCGGAAGAACCACTTCTGCGCGGTGTAGCCGAGGGACTTTGCCCATGCGGCGCGTTCTCTTACCAGCACCATGTCGGTTACGTTGAAGCCGAGCATCGAGGCGTAGGCGGGGACTTTGTCGCGAGTTGGGCCGCCAAGGAGGGTGTAGACGGGCACGTTGAGGGATCTGCCCTTCAGATCCCAGAGGGCGCAGTCGACGACAGAAATTGCCATCATGGCTTGTCCGTGCCGTCCGTGAACCTGCGAGCGGTGCATGATGTCCCACAGGAACTCGGTGGCCATCGGATCGCGGTTGAGGAGGAGCGGCGTGAGTTGCTTATCGACCAGATAGGCCACGGTCTCTTCGACGGGGCCGCCGATGCCGATCGCGCCGTCGTCGGTCTCGATCTGGATGAAGTAGGCGTCGTGATCCATCCGGTTGGGTTGGCCTTGCTCGGTGACCACGTTGGCGCGCCGCTTGGAAACCCGAAATTCCTCGTAGACGTCGAGCGGCATGACGAGGCGGTCTTCCCAGAACTCGCCCTCGGTTTCGATCGTGCCGAAGACGTGTCGAATCCGTACGTTGGTGATTTGAGACATTGATCGGTTCCTCTGTTTAGCCGTCGGGTTGTTGAGGTTGATTGCGAACACGCTCGAGTTCGATGCGTGCGCGTTTTGATTTTCTGACTAGGTAGAAGGCAATGCCAACGAAGGCGATGGAGACGAAGACCCACAGAACGGTTCCGAGGATTAGGTTGTCGCCCCCCCTGGAGCGCTCGAAAACCTCAGTGGCGAGAGTCAGTGTCTCATCGCCGAATTCCGGATGCTCGATGACGACGTCGATCGCCCATACGCCTTTTTCTTCGATCTCAAGTCTGCCGACGTAGTATTCCCTGTCGGCAGGCGAGTTTAAGGCGGGCGCTAATTGTTTGGCGCCGTGTTCGGATGGCGTTGCGTAGATCTTTACGATTGCGTCGCCCACGTTGGCGTCGGTCTCACGATCGTGAACTTGGACGGCGTAGGCAAGTGCGCCGATGATGACGCGTTCTGGGGATTGGTGAACGATAACCCGGTAGTTGCCGACGTCTTCGTCGGCGACGATTTCGAAGGGTCCTGAGGTGAGGGTCAGGGGTTGCGCGAGGGTCGAGGTCGCTGCGAGAAGCGTGATGGCGATGGCCGTCAGCAGGGTCGTGCTGCGGAGGAAAACGGCGCGGACGGAGATGGGATTTGCGGGTGGCATCTGATTACAACGATACCGCATGATTCGGGTGTGAATGGATGTAAGATATGCGCATCAACGTGTCCAGGACCGGGGGAATTTGCAAAGCTAATGTCACATCACAAACCACTTGCCGGGCGGGCGGGAATTGTTACTGGAGGGGCGCTGGGTATCGGAGGCGGAACGGCGCGACGTTTGGCAGACGATGGTGCCAGCATTTTGATCGTTGACATCGTCGAGGATGCGGCTCAGCGTAACGCTCAGCGGATAAACGACGCGGGTGGTTCGGCAACTTACATGATCGGCGATGTGGCGCAGGAAGATGTTGCGAAGGCGATGGTTGCGCGGTGTGTTGATGAGTATGGTCGGTTGGATATCTTGATCCAGAACGCCTATGGCGGGAGTGTCGGCAGAGATGGTTCGGCGGTCGATGTCGAGCCGGAAGCCTGGCGGTCGGGGATGGACCTGTTGGTTGGCGCTCAGTTTTTGGGTGCGAAGTACGGCATACCGGCGATGGAGGAATCGGGAACGCCGGACACTTTTGAAATCCCGGAATGGACGGGTGCGGGTCGAAGGCATGGGAACCCTCCGAAGATGGAGGTCGGGCGGATCGTGAACATCTCTTCGGTGCATGGTTTGTTGCAGGCGCCGCGGGCATTGGTGTATGAGGCCGGTAAGGCGGCAGTTGTCGGATTAACGCGGCAGATGGCGGTCGATTTCGGACCGTTGGGGATTACCGTGAATGCGATTGCGCCGGGGCACATTGTGACGGAGCGCGGTGAAGCGATGTGGGCGGAGCTGGGCAACGATGCAGGGTTCGGACTGTTTGAACGGCACTACCCGGTGAGGCGCACTGGGGTTCCTGCGGACATCGCAAACGCAATCGCTTTTCTGTGTTCGCCGGATGCATCGTTCATCACTGGCGTGGTCTTACCAGTGGATGGTGGGATGACGATCCAGCTACAAGAGAATATCGTGATGCACACGAAGGATTACATCGTTGAGAACCCAGAACTGCGGACGCATTTTGATAGTCGCGGGTAGGTTCGGGTTTGCGCTCGATCTGAGTATTCGTATTTCAAACGTCAGATCCGACCGGCGTCGCGACTAGAGGGGCACGTGTGCGATCTGGTCCCGCCATTCGTCTTCGTGACTGGCGACTGCGATGGTTGCCAAGTCATCCAATATCGTTCCAATTTGGGCGTTTCTGCGGATGCAGATCAGACCGGGGATGGCGATGCCTGACTCAATGAATTGTCGGGCCAACGGCCTCATGGTGCGAACATCGTGTGACAATAGGACGCGATCTTGCTCGATCGCTATCCGCAACACGTCGGGGTCTGCCGCGCCTTTCATCCCGAGTTCATTGATCGAAGTTATGTCGATTTCAGGGTAACGTCGAATAAGTCCTCTGAGGACACGACCATCGATGTCCTCATCACACAGGAAGCGAATCACCCTTGTTGTGAACCACCGTTAGTCAATCGCGCCTTTAGGCGATCGCGGAGTCCCTTTTGGGGGTATGTTTCAGACATCCACGCATCGACGAATGCGCAGATCTTTTTGTTGTGCGCGAGGTATTCGTCGACGATTGGTTTGTTGTTTTCGTAATACTCGATAATCTTGGCGATTTCTTCGGTGGCGAGCGATGTGTATCGTTCGTGAAGGGCATCGGGGTTGGCGCCATGTTCGAGGTAGTCTTCGAGGATCAGGTAGAGATTGACGCGCGAACCTTTGACCCTCACTTCACCTTTTTCGGGGTTTTGGACCAGCGGGGCGTTAGGATCGTCTAGCGGTAGTTTGGGTGTGCCCGCGTAGAGCTTGTCGAGCTTTGCGAAATAATCTGTGTCTACCTGTGTGGCCATGAATTCAGACCTTTGACCGAGTACGGATGTGTTTATCTTACGCTACGACGTGAGTCTGACCTCATCCCCGATGTGGATGGTGCCGGGGGTTTGGGCGGCTAGGGAGATGGCAAATTGGGGTTCGGGTTGGCCGATGATGCGGGTTAGGGTGCCCATGATGTCGATGTCGCGTTGACCAGATTGGGGTTCGACGTGGGTGGCTAGGCAGCGGGTGACGGTTTTTCGGACTCGGAATTGGATCCCGCCGATTTGGATGTTGCTGCCGGGCCAGGTGAGTTCTTGCCATGGCGTGCAGCCTTGAATGGCGATGTTGGAGCGGAAGCGGAGTTCGGAGATTTCGCTCAGCTCCGCAGCTTTGGCGAGGTCGGTCAGGCTCTCGCGGGAGTGGAGTGTGGTCAGGCCGGCGGAAGTGTCGTGGAAACGGCCGTTGGTGCCGTCGCCTACCAGGCGCAGAGGGAGTTTGCGTCGGCCAAGAGCGGATGGCGTGCCGTCGATTCCAGCGTACCAATCGTTAAAGCGGTGTTCGATGCGGAGGCGGTCGCCGGGTTCGTCGATGCTACCTTCGATGATTTCGGACGTATCTGGAAGGCGGATCCAGATGCGGCGTGACGATGAGTCGTATCCGCATCGCAAGAGGGCGAGATCGGGCGAGTGTTGAAGCGATGCGAACCAGGTTTTTCGTCGCCATTCGACATCGTTGGGAGGTCCGGCATCGTCGAAGCGGAAGCCTAGAACGCGGTCGCCGATGACCCGTCCATCAGCGGTGACCTCTATGGAGTCGCAGTGCTCGGCGGGGAAGGATTTGATGGGATGGCGATATAGGGCTACGACTTGCATTTTGGAGATTCTATTTTTCCGGTTCCGGGGATGGGATTTGGACGCGGCGGAAGGCTAGCCAGATGGCGATGTCGTAGGCGATTTTGATGGTGCCGGCGGCTATCCATGGCGTGACGGTGAGGGCGCCGGCCCACAGCCAGCCGGTGACGGTGGCGCTCGGGATGCGTCCGAGGCCGCGTCCGAGGTTCGCCGAGCCGGCCATGATGGGGTGTTCGTCGGGTTCGGTGATGCCCATCATGTAGGCCTGACGCGTTGGCACGTCCATCTCGTCGAAGAGGGAGCGGAGGAGCCACAGGGCGACGGCGATGATGACGGTCGGTGCGAAAGCGAACAACAAGAGCATGATGTTGCTGGCGACTTGGGTGAAGACGAGGGTGTTGAGGAGTCCGATGCGGCGGGCGACCCACGGGGCGAGGGCGAGGGAGACCATGTTGAGGGCTTGGGAGGCGATGAGGAGTGCTGCGATCGCGGCGGCGGAGAGTCCAAATTTGGTGAAGAGCCAGAAGCTGAGGAACGACTCGAAGACCATGCCGCCGGCGAAGGAGTCGATGGCGAAGAGGCTGGAGATGGTGATGATGGGACGTCGGGCTTTGGCTTTGAAGGGGTTGGCGAGGAAGGTGTTTGCGCGGGACCCGGATGAGGTCGACCCGCCGTCCTCGCCTCCCTGGGCATCCCCTGCGAGTGTTGCTTCGCTCCTCTCGCGTCCCCTTACGCTTCGCGAAGGGGACGAAGTTGCTTGTGAGAGAAGGAGGTAGATGAACGATGCTAAGAGGTGGATTCCGACGTAGACCCAGAGGAGGGTTTGGTAGGCCTCGGTGGGGTTCCATTCGAGGTTGTTGATGAGGAGGGTTGAGAGACCGGCGAGGAGCGCGCCGGTGGCGCGGCCGGCGGCTGACGACATGGTGAGGATGGAGTAGGCCTTGGTGCGGCCCTCTTGCGGGATGACGGCTGCGATGCCGGTCTGTTCAAGCTGGGCCATGCCGCCCAAGTGGGCACCGCTGGCAGCGTAGGAACCGAAGAAGCCGCCGATGATGAGCAGCCAGAGGTCGCCGGAGTAGATGAGGATGATGCCGGCGAGACCGGTGATGAGCATCTGGGCGATGGCCCACGCTCGGGTGGGCACGGCTCGACTGGTAAGCATGACGACGACGGAGAGGAGGAAGCCGCCGGCGAGGCTCACGCCGAAGATGATGCCGATCTGGGTGTTGGCGATGCCGATGTGGGCGAGGTAGATGACGGCGAGGATGGCCATCATCCATCGGGCGGCGTCTCGGGTGAAGCGTCCAGCGTAGAAGAGGTAGGGGTCGAGGGCGGGCCCGCGGGAGGTGGGGGGCATTAGGGGAAGGTATCACAGGGGGGATAAGGGGGGGGTGTTTGAGGGCGTTTGAAGCCCTCACCCGTGACCCGCTCTTTGTCTCACCCTGCGAAGGGCAGAGGTGATTGCTCACGCGAGAGAGGCCAAAAGGTGATTGGCAGGGTTAGATGCTTTCGCTCCGTTTGTATTTCAAGCGTCCGGGTGGGGACGCCCGCGGTGTGGTCAAGGTGTGCGCCCGGGGGCCCTCACCCTAGCCCTCTCCCAGAGGGAGAGGGGAATTTGCATGTTTTTTCGAATCATCGCCGCGTCTTTGGGGAGCGTGCGATTATGGGTGAATGGTAGATAGAGTTCCAGGACCTCCGACGTCGCCAGACCGTCGGCTTTCCGGTCGGCAGACTGAAAGTCGTGCCGCCCGGCGTTGCTTGATTCGTTCCTTCTCGCTAATCCTGTAGGTCACTCCAGCTCGCTCCGCTGGAATCGCTTTGCCGGCGTCAGAGAACGGCGTTCGCTCGAACCTTGAACGGGCATCCCCTCCCTTGCCCTTCCCCCCTGGATTCCGGCTTTCGCCGGAATGACGAGGTCCCACCGTGAACGACGGGGTTTGGCAAGGGGAAGTTGTCCGCCTGGCTTGCTAGTCGGAGCCAGCCTTGCTCCGCATCCGAGCCCTTAGGCTACAACGGTCTCTATACCGAATTTTGTGATCCGCGTTTCGCCCGAACTTCCTAAGCTTGTGATAGGTGCTGCGACAGGCCTCCGTCGGCTTCTGCCCTTGGCATTTGCCTTGGGCGTCGGCTTAATAGGCCTAGGTGCCTCCCATCCGCGGACCGTTGTTTGTAATTGGTCAGTAGCGGTATCAATATGGAAAATGTGCACGCTTCCCGTATCGACACGGCGATGTTCTGGACGCCTGGGCTGTCGGCCTAAAGGGCCTTGGCTTTCGGCGCTTGGTTACTGTTGTACTATATCCATTGTTGGGTTGTCAAGCGGATTGGCGGATTTGTTAGCATGGACGTTGTCTGAACCGGGATGGGCTGGATTGGAGGATGGGCTAGGATGGGTTGTCGTTGTTTGGGGGTGTTGCGGTGATGGAGGGGGATTGGTTTGGATGGTAGGGGCGCCCCTTGGCCGCCATGTTGCCCTCACCCTAGCCCTTTCCCGCCGAGCGGGAGAGGGGACGTGTTGTTGCTTGAGAGGGTACTGCTGCGAGGATAGGGGGTGGTGGTTGGGGGCGGGGGTTGTTGCGGTGAATTTCGGGCATCCCCCTGCTCGCTGCGCTCGCGTCCCCCTTCGCTTTGCGAAGGGGGGTGGGAGGGGGTTGGTTCGCATATTTGGGGTGAATTGTTGGCGTATACTCCAGTGAATGTTTTGCATAGTTTGGGGTAATTAGGTCGTGGATTTCGACCGGGAACATGATCAGCGCGTGCGGACGGCTGCTTTTGGGTGGTTGGCGTCGCAGGTTTCGGGTGAGGATGGGGTGGTTTCGCGGGATGTGATTGCGCGTGGGTTTGAGTATGGCGGGGTGCGGGTGCCGTTGGTGTCGATGCAGGGAATTTTCAAGCCACGGATTATGGATCTGCCGCTGTCGATTACGACAGCGCCTAATGGTCCATACAACGACAGGATGGGCGCCGACAAAATGCTTGAGCCCCTTTAGTCCTTCGGACATTTCCCCCGCGAGCGGGGGAAACCTGTTCACGCCGCGCCCGTAACCGTCGGACCCGCATCACCGGGACAACGTGGGGTTGAGGGAGGCGATGTGGTTGGGCCTGCCGCTGGTCTATTTTCACGGATTGGCGCCAAGCCGATATCTGGCGATCTGGCCGGTGTTCGTGTTGCGTGATTTGGTGGATGTGAGGGTTTTTGGCGAGGATTTGAGTGTGTTTGGTGAATGTCGTTTGGGGGTTGACGGCGGTTTGTTGGGGTCCTGCCAGCTGTTAAGGGAGTTAGGATGGTGTCAATGATTTAGGCGGTTTCGATGGAGGTGTGGGTTCAGTGATCGCACAGCACAGAACGTCGAATGTAGCCAAGTGTGAAATCCGGGAGTTTGAGATCGACCGAAAATTGGCGAAAATCCGAGGTTGTAAATTGTTTAATCGATGATTAAAATGCTAAATCGCCGCGCCACATGAACATTGACCGTAAGGCATTTAAATGACAACAGGATGGCTATTCGAAAAATTAGGGGACATGGGAGGATCGCATCACGGCGTGTATTTGAACTCATTGAACGCCGCGAAATTTGGCACGGAGGTCCTTTTGGCTCGCGAAGCGATCCAGAACAGCGTTGACGCGTGGGACGGCGATAGTCAAGTGGTCAAGATGCGCTTTACGCAGAACACGTTACGCAGCGGAGCGTTGAGTGCATTGGCAAATCTGTTGGGTTTGATTGATGATGGCAGTCCCACGGATCGATCCAATCGGGGGGTGGATTTGGGTTTGGAAGGAGGTAATTTTTTGGATGCGGTACTTGACCCCCAAAATTCGGCACAGAACACGTTGAAAATCGAAGACTTTGGGACGTTCGGTTTGGGGGGGCCACTGTCAGGTTCAAGCGATCGAGATGCGAGATTTTACCGACTGTTAAAAGGTTACGGCGTCGAAGATCATTCGGCGACATCAACCGGCGGCACCTACGGTTTCGGCAAACGCGCCTATTCGAGACCTTCGAACGCCAACACGGTAGCTTACTACTCTGTATTTCATCCGACAACTGATACAGGGCAAATTCACGCGAGATTGATCGTCGCTTCGTTGTTCCACACTCATCTAGTCAACGGGATTGAATACGGCGGACGGGCCTGGTACGGCGAACTGGTCAGCCCGACTGTGTGCGACCCTTTGGTTGATACAGATGCGCACGAATTCGCCGAACGACTGGGTTTCGATCGCAGAAGCCGAGGCGATCGAGGCACTTCCATCATGGCGTTTGGCAGCAGCATCGACATGCCGGAACTTCGCAGAGGAATCGAAGAAAACTGGTGGCCCAGGATGGTTGACGGTACATTGGAATGCGAGTTGCGAGAAGATGAAGAATTGTTGGAGTCCCTCAATCCTCGAGCACGTGCTGATCTGCGTCCGTTCATAAGGGGTTATGAGATCGCCAAAACCGGAGTCCCTGATCAAGACGCCAACGAAATCCATCGGAGGTATAACAGAACTGAAGGTTTAAGCATCGGTTCTTGTGGTGCCGTGGCTGTCGAAGCTGCCGATTTTGAGGAAGGCGCTCGCGAAGGCAACCTCGATCACGATCATCGACCGAGACCCAATACTGTCGCATTGGTGCGCTCGCCGAGAATGGTCGTTAAGTACTCTCGGTTGTCAAATGGAGCCGACGTAGCTGCCACTTTCGTAGCCTCCGATGAATTTGATCCCGTCCTCAAATTGGCGGAACCGGACACTCATGATGAATGGTCGGCAAACGGCGACCATCTCAGGAACCACCCTCACCGTTTGAAGGTGATGCGCTTGCATGAAAATATCCGTTCGGTTATTCGCCAATTGCGCGATCGATTGGTAATCCACGACTCACCGCACGACGAACGGCCTCGCGAGCTTGAGAGAGCCTTGGGTCGACTATTGAGGTCGATAGGTGCAGGAGGGCCGACCAATCCAAGGAGCGTGGGACCATTCAATATAGACATCTCACCTAGAAGGCAAAGGTCACATGGGCGCGATGTCATTTCTGGCAGCGTCGGCATTTCCTTGCGACCCTCCGCTCCAGCCGACGAAATCAATTGCCGATTGGCGGTTGAAGCGTGGCTCATCGGTAACGACAATCGAAGCCGGGTCGAAAGAGTGGGTATCAAACTGAGGCGCGTCAATCATCGTCAAGCAGTTGTCTCTGATGATCGATCTAGTGCCAGGTTCCCGACAGCGCGTGAAAGGGTGGTGACTTGCACATATGAAGTGGATCCAGTTGAGGAATATTGTTTAGTCGATATTGAAGCCAAGGCGGAGCAAATCGACTGATTGGGAGAGTCGCCAAATGACAATGCAACGTGAACGAACTAGAAACGTGTCAACCGGCAATGAAACCGTTAGGCCATACGACGTGAAAAACGATGCCTTGGCTCAGTGTGAGTTGGATCCAGGTCTGGATGAACCGATGTCAACTAATGGATGGTACGTTGAGGACGAGGATGTGGCGCACGGTCTGCGGATAAATTCGAGGTTCGCACCAGATTGGGAGTCGATATGTCAGATCTCAGGTGCTCATCGATCTGATTTGAGATTGTCGATGCAGCTAAGAAAAGACCGAGCACGATTATTTGATGTACTAGGGCAATGGCGAGCGGACGCACACCCGGAGCATTGGGAAACAACTCTGCCCGAAGGCATTGGGTCCGACTTTCAGATCATTATGGAGGTGACGCTACCGCGACGGATGTCCATTCTCCCTAACCGTCCATATAGATCCGGTTCCGCGATAGCGACCAGGCATTTCTCTTTCAGCTCGCGTGGCTATCTCATGAACATCCAGTTCGCTGATTTTGTCGAACAAGGCTGGGAAGCTGACGCACTTTGGCACATAGAAATCGAGAGTACAAATGATAGACCGAAGGAAGCCTTGAGGATTCATTTGAATCAAATGGTAAAGAGATACTACGAAAGCGGCGGCACGATGCCGCAATCAGCAAAACATTTGTTTAACGAAATTATCACAGGTGGTGTCTTCGCTGACTTGGCAATTGAAACGCTAAGGCAAGGAGATCGTGAAGCGGACGACAACCCGAGGGGGCTGTTCAGGACCGTCCTCAATCGTCTGGTCAACTCCTCGGAGCATTCCGAAAGTTGGTGGATTGACCGTGCGAGAGACAATGTACATGAGTTCAATCGCAATGTGCATCATCACCTTGGTTTGGCTTCAAAGCTTTGACAAGCGGATCGGAGTAGGGAATGAATCTTCCAAATATGTCTCACGGCGTCGCGCGGCGTACATTAGCAACACCTATTGAGGAGGTTGACGCTGGCGATTCTGGATTTGAGGAATTGGCCGAACCTGTTCAAGCTTGCATTCAAAGCTTGGCAAGTATCAGAGAAAATCTGCTGGATTTGAGTGATCATGAGACGTTCGATGCGGAGATCGCAGTAAAACTGCACGGAACCGTAAATATACCCTTGGCTGGAGCATCAGACGTGGGATTCTGGCGCTGGTTAACCGTTGAGCATGGTCGGGATCTCGTTGAACATAGATACGGTGAGAACGCCGATTTGGCGAATTACGGGATTGGTAGGCGTTGGGAAAATTTGTTGATGCGAGCGTGGTATCGGGCCGAATTATCGTGGGACGGGACGCTGGAAGATCCGTATTCGCTCACCAGGCGTGGCGGGAGCGATTTTTGGGTGACCAACATTCGTCATCGTTATTCGTCGGCGAGAAACATGATCAAGGCTCTTATTCGCTTTCAGTTTGCCGACGATGATCCACTTCATGGACGCCTCAACACCACGAGAGTCAGAGAGCTATACAAGCGAATCCAATTGATCCATGCAACGATTTCGTTGGAGTTGTTGACATACGATGAATGTGATGACTTGGTGGGCGAATTGGCAGACGATTTGCTGTGACACTCGGCTCAGAGACTCCAGTTGGCCCTGAGGCTAATGCTGAGTTCACTATCGACTTCGAAGTTCGCGATGACCGAGTGTTTAGGCATCTAGCAGTAGGAAGTGCTAAGACCATAAGCGAAATCCAACCGCTTGAGCATGACGTACCACCATGCCAGTTGCCGGACCTTCAAGCGTTGTGGGACCGCGCAGAGTTGTGTGGTACGCGAGCGCAAGTAGCGAGGAGGCAAAACGCGATACGGAAATTGAGGTACGTCGACCTTTTCGCCGGGTGTGGCGGATTGTCGTATGGCGTGCAGAATGCTGCAACAGCTGCGGGATATGTACCCTTAGCAGAACTTGCAGTTGACAGCGACGGTTACGCGCTTAGCATCTACGAGCAGAATATCGTTGCCAACCAATGCATGGTCGGTGATTTGAACGCCGAAAGTGTAGATTTGGACGCCGATGTCGATTTGCTGATCGGTGGTCCGCCGTGCCAAGGTCATTCAAACCTCAACAACCACACGAGGCGACTTGACGATCGAGATGAGTTGTATCTTGAGATGCCGAGATTCGCCGTCGAACACGACATACCGTTGGTAGCGATTGAAAACGTGCCGTCCATTCTGTCCTCGCACAAATCCATCGTCCAAAGAGCAAGAGAGTTATTCGATCAATTCAATTATCGGGTCGATGAATTCGTGATGGACGCAACTAGGTTGGGAGTCGCTCAAACCCGTAAACGGCATTTCATGTTCGCTTCAAGAATTGGTATGCCCGACGTTCGAGATATTTTCAGTAAGTTATCCACACAACCACGCCCTTTGTCTTGGGCGATCAATGACTTAAGAGATGCCGATGATTCATATTTGGACAAAGCGGCCGAATTGTCACTAACCAATCGGCACAGAATACGGAAGATGTTTGAAAATGACTGGTATAACTTGCCAAATGAGTTGAGGCCTCCAAGTCATCGCAATGGTCACAGTTACAGTGCGGTTTACGGACGATTGCGGTGGGATCGACCAGCTTCGACAATGACGACACGTTTCGTGACTCCAGGCTGCGGGCGTTTCATACACCCTTTAGAGCAACGGACGTTGACGCTTCATGAAGGGGCGCGAATACAAGGGTTTCCCGATGGATTCGAGTTTCTCGCATCAGGTCGGAATCCGGGAAGGCAAAAGTTAACCAAGGTTATTGGCAATGCCGTACCGCCCCGGATGGGTTTCGTAGTTGGTATCTGGGCAATCTGCGCATTAGAGGCGTTGAGATAAATCTGGCCCAGTCATGTCCAGCGACCGGCCGCTGGCATCGCATCGTACGCCCGCGCCCTCACGCCCATCTGGGTCCTGGCTTTCGCCGGGATTACGGTGGTAATGCACAGCAACCGTCTGCGGGGAATGATGGGGGTTTTGCGGGAATGACCAATTCGGGGCGGGATTGCTGCTGTTGGCGGGTCTAAACCCCCTTTAATTCCCCCTTGGGCATCAAGGGGGAGGTTTTGGCGATGGTCCCTTTGGACATATCTCCGGGTGTGAAGGCGACCCTGCCATTCCTCGCCCCTCTGGATTCCGGCTTTCGCCGGAATGACGGTAGTTTTGCACTCATCAGTTCGGGTGAACGGTAAGCGAAGGTCAACGTGTCGAGGTGTTGGCAAAGTAGAATTCATCGAATGTTGTTTCGTTCCGTGACTGTCGTTAGCTTGGTGCTGTTGGGCGCGTTTGTTTTGGTTGGTTGCGGGGTTCGGGATGAGGGCGGGTCTGGTGGTAGTTCTTTGACGGCGGAGTTGGTGGTGCCGCCGGCTTCTCAGGTGGTTGAGGCGGCTACGGCGGTGCCGACTGCTACTCGGGTGCCGACGGCTACGGTTGTGGTGGTGGAAGAGGTTGCGGAGGAGGTTGTTGAGAAGCAGGCTCGGGTGAATGTGCCTAATCGGGGTTACAACTCGTTGGGGGATGCGGATGCTCCGATTACGATGTTCGAGTTCTCGGATTTCTTGTGACCGCATTGCGGTAGTTGGCACCGCGGGACGGTTGCCCAGATGCGTGAGACGTATATCGCCGATGGGCTGGTAAGGTCGATATATTTCCACTTTCCGATTCTGTCGCAGGAGTCGGCGATCGCGGCGGAGTATTCGGAGTGCGCGGGCGAGCAGGGGGCAGAGCATTTCATCGGGTATGTGGATGCGGTTTATGAGCGTCAGGATGAGATTTCGGAGTCGATGCTCGGCGAGTTGGTGGCGGAGTTGGATCTGGATGTGGTGGCGATGAACGAGTGTCTGGTGTCGGGTCGGCACAATGCGACGTGGCAGATCGACCGGGCACGGGGCGAGGCCATGGGTGTGCAGTCGACGCCGACGATATTCCTGGCGTATCTGGACGCGAATGGCGAGGAGGTACGGTTGCAGTTCCGAGGTGCGAGGGATTTCGACAATATGTCGCAGATAATCGATGCAATCCTGAGGGAGATTGTGCAGTAAGCGGGGCTGGCGGTCTAAACCCCCTTTTGTTCCCCCTTGGACATCAAGGGGGAGGGAATTGAATGATTGGGAATGATGGGGTGTTGTGTTGAGGGTTCTAAACCCCCTTTAATTCCCCCTTGGGCAGCAAGGGGGAGGGACAACCTCCTCTTCGCGGAGCGAAGGGGACGCGTGCAAGCGAAGCGCCGCACGCAGGGGATGCACGAAAACTGGACGGATAGCCGCCTTTCTAAACCCCCTTTAATTCCCCCTTGGACATCAAGGGGGAGGGTTTTCGGGTTACCCCTTGCACATCAAGGTGAGGAATTTCGGATAATCACTTGGGCATCAAGGGGGAGGGTTTTCGGATAACCTTTACGCGAAATTGATGGAGGATGCGCGATGAAGATAACTAAGATAACGCCTTATTTGATCTCGGCTCCGGCGCCGTTCTTGCCGACTGCGAATGACAGCGGCGGCGCGGTGCGAAACCGGGAGTATCTGTTTGTGTCGGTGGACACGGACGAGGGTGTGACCGGTTGGGGCGAGGTGACTTGCACTCGGGATCAAGCGAACCGGGGTGTGGCCTCGCTGATTTCGCGGGTGTCGGAACTGCTGGAGGGGGATGACCCGAAGAATATCGAGAAGATCTGGCACAAGGTGTTCCGGCACTTCACGTATATGGGTTCGAGGGGAGCGACAACGAGTGTGATTTCGGGTATCGATATTGCGCTGTGGGACATCCGCGGGAAGGTGCTGGGCGTGCCGGTTTACGAGTTGCTGGGCGGTCCGGTTCGGGATGCGGTGGATGTTTACTGCCATCCGCAGGACGGTGCGACGTCGGAGGATCTGGCGCAGCACTGCAAGGCGATCGTGGCGACGGGTCAGACTTCGATCAAGACGGACCCGTGGCATCCGCACCACTCGGACGAGATCGACGGATACATGTCGGGTCGGCTAAGCGCGGAGGCGGAGAACCGGGGTGTTGAGCGGATTGCGGCGATGCGCGAGGCAGTGGGTCCGGATATCGAGGTCTTGATCGACAATCACGCTCGGTTCGATGTTCCGACGGCGATTCGGTTGGCGAAGGCGCTGGAGCCGTACGACATCTTCTGGTTCGAGGAGCCGGTGGGTGTGGAGTCGAACACGGCGTTGAAGCAGGTTCGAGACGCGACGAACGTGCCGATCTGCGTGGGCGAACGGATCCACACGCGATGGGAGTTCGTGCCGATTCTAGAGCAGGGTTTGGCGGACTTCATCATGCCGGACATCACGTGGACGGGCGGGATATCGGAGCTGAAGAAGATCTGCATCCAGGCCGAGTCGTACTACATCCCAGTTTCACCGCACGATGCGAGCGGTCCGATCAATGTGATCGCGGGTGCGCAAGTGATGATCACGGTACCGAACTGCTATCGGGTGGAGACGTCACGGGCGGATCTGCACGCGTATGACTGCCTGATGGATGTTCCGCTAGATATTCGTGGCGACAAGATCCATCTGGATCCGGCCCGGCCGGGGATCGGTATCGAGATGGATCGGGAGTATCTGAACGCGCAATTGGTGGATTGAGGGGGTTGGCGCCGTGTCGTGAGATTTGTGCGACACGGGTTGTCGACAAATGGATTTGTGCGTCAGATATCGCGTTCTGTGACGCACAAGATGTGGTTGCTCATTGACCCGGATCGTTTTGACAATCACATTTGCGGTAAAATGATCATCAAGCTAGGGGGCGTTCCGCATGATCAACCAATCACCAGTCCACTATCACGACGGAAAGTTTCCACCCCGAGACCTATTGTGGGGAGAATTGATGCCCCATATTGGTCAGGCGGCGGCGGCGCTTGGGCGTTACGACGGTATACTAGCCGCCGTTCCAAACCCTGAGTTGTTGCTCGCCCCGCTGACAACACAAGAAGCGGTGATGTCGGCACGCATCGAAGGGACGCAGGCAACGATCAGCGAAGTTTATCAATTCGGAGCTGGTCAACCCGCGGCGACGCTCGAACGCCGCGCGGACATAGACGAAATCATCAACTACCGAAGAGCCATGCGTCATGCGGAGGAGATGCTCAATGAATTGCCGCTGTCACTTCGGGTGGTCCGAGAGACTCATGAAGTTCTGCTATCCGGTGTGCGCGGTCGGGACAAAGCGCCTGGCGAATACCGTCGAATTCGAAACTGGATTGGTGCGCCCGGTCGCATGATAGAAGAGGCAAAGTTCGTGTCGGTAAGTCCTGAACGACTCGGCGAGGCGATGGATCGTTGGGAACGGTTCATCCATGCGGAGGAACTCGATTTGCTGGTGCAAGCCGCCGTTTTACATGCTGAATTTGAGGCAATTCACCCATTTTTGGACGGGAATGGTCGGTTGGGGCGCATGTTGGTGCCGTTGTTCCTATGGCAGCGGGGTTTGATTAGTCGCCCGATGTTCTATATCAGCGCGTATTTTGAATCGCATCGGGACGCCTACTACGATGGTCTGTTGGCGGTTTCAAAAGATGATGATTGGACTGGTTGGTGTCGCTTCTTTTTGACGGCGGTGCGTGAACAGGCCGAGGACAATCTGTCGAAAGCCAAGGGCATTCTTGAGCTTTACGAGACGACTAAACTGCGCGTGTCGGAAGCTACAAGATCTCGCTATGCCATCCACGCCTTGGATTGGATCTTTCAGAATCCGATATTTCCGAGCAATGGTTTTGTTGCTGGATCAGAGATCCCAGATGCCACCGCAAGGCGCGTTTTGAATTCGTTGGTTGAACATAAAGTGTTGCAGGTTTTCAGGCATAGCAGTGGTCGACGATCTGCGATCTTGATGTTTCAAGAAGTATTGGATGTGGCTGAAGGACGGATGCCTGTTGATGCTCACGCGTGAGCGACAAGATCTGTTGGCAATCGTTTTTGCCCAAAAATGACCGACAACAGGTTTTGAGTCGCATCGATGAGCGACAAGATCTGTTGACAATCGTTTTTGTCATAAAGTGATTGGCAAAAAGTTTTGAGTCGCGTAAGTGAGCGACAAAGCGATCGGCGACGAGTCGCCCTATTCAACCGCGAATAGATAGGCGTAGTGGGGTTGGTTGCCGCGGATGAATTGGATGTCTACTCGGTTGTGTTGGGCTAGCTCTTGGGTTAGGCGGGTTTCGGCGGCGCGGGCGGTGTCGGGTTCGATCTCTTCGCCGACGTAGACGGCTACTAGTGCGCCGTGGTGCATGACGGTGTTGACGCCGGCGACTAGCATTGCGAGTTCGTCGTCGGAGGCGCTTACGGTTTCGCCGTCAACGATGACCATGAATTGGCCTTGATTGACGTCAACGCCGCCCATGGTGGCGTCACGGGAGGCGCGGAAGACGGAGCCGACGTGGAGGCCTTCGAGCATGTCGGTCATCTCCTCGGCGTTTTCGTCGAGGTCGGCGTCAAGGTCGAAGGCGCTCATGGCTGCGACGCCTTCTTGCATGGAGCGGGTGGCGATGACGGTGGAGGACTTTTCGGTGAGTTCGGATGCCTGTTCGGCGGCACCAATAATGTTCTTGTTGTTGGGCAGGAGGATGACTTGGTCGGAGGGTGCGGCTTCGACGGCTTCGAGGAGGTCGGCAACGCTTGGATTGAGGGTGTCGCCGCCTTCGACGATAAACGTTGCGCCCATTGCGGCTTGTCGGAAGTAGTTGGCCATGCCATCCCCTGCGACGACGGCGACAATGGCGATGTCGACGGGATCGATGGGTTGCTCGGCGGATGCGGCGTCGGCGCGGCGGTTCTCTGCCCACTCGGTGGTCTGGGCGTCCATGTTCTGGATGGAGACGTTGAGAGTGTCGGCTCCATTTTTGATGGCTAGGCTGACGGCCTCGCCGGGGTCTTCCATGTGGACGTGTATCTTGGCGATGGTCTCGTCGCCGGCGATGACGGTTGAACGTCCGATTTTGTTGAACTGCTCGGAGAGATGCGGGATGTTGATGGCGGTGCCTTCGATGGCGATGTTGGTGCAGTATCCCCAGGCTTCTTCCTCGGCGATGTCGAGGGACGAGGTGTCGACGATGACGCCGCTTTCACCGACGAGACTTTCGACGCCGGGGGCGGCAACGGAGACCGAGCCGTCGCCTTCGCCGCGTAGGTATTGGGACATGCCAAGGAACATGATGGCGAGTCCGAAGCCACCGGCGTCGACTACTCCGGCCTCTTTGAGGACTGCAAGCATCTCAGGGGTTCGCTCGGTGGTGTCGATGGCTTGTTGCGCGGCGATTTCGACTACATCGTTTACGTTGGCGCCATTCTTGGCGACATTGACTGCGGCTTCGGCGGCTTCACGGATGACGGTCAGCATGGTACCTTCGACGGGGTTGGGGACCGCGCCATAGGCCATCTCTGCGGCTAGGGTGAGGCCGTGGGCGAAGTTTTCGCCATTGACCTCGGTGGCTTCAGTCATGGCGTCGCGGAGGCCGCGGAAGAGTTGGGCCATGATGAGTCCGCTGTTGCCTCGGGAAGCTAGCAACGCGGCGCGTGCCATCGCTGTGGCGGTTGCTGGAACTTCAGCGGTGGCCGTCGTTTCCATGTCGGATGCGATGCCGCGCATCGTGAGCATCATGTTGGTGCCGGTATCGCCATCTGGGACGGGGAAGACGTTTAGGGCGTTGAGCTGGTTCTGATTGGTGGCGATTGCGGCGAGAGCGGCTCGGGCGAGATCGCGCAGGAGATAACCGTTGCTTGTCGTGGTGGCCGTTGGCATCTGGGGATTCCCGGTGTGTTCGTGGCTCGGCGCTTGGCGGCGGCTCGAATGGTGCTTTCGAACTGTCCGCGATGTTATCCTAATCGTTGTTAACCGCTCCGATTGCGGCGTCGCGTGCAATCGATTGGCGGAGCCTACCAACATCACGAATTCGAAAAAACGCGCCATGTATATGTCCGAAGAGAAGATCCGAGCAGCCTTGAAGTTGGGTCCGCGGCCGAAACCTCAGTTCGGCAACAATCGGAGCCACGCGCTGAATGCGACCAGACGTCAGTTCAAGCCGAATTTGCAGTCGCGGCGGGTGTTGGTGAACGGGCAGGAGCGGAAGCTCAAGCTCTCGGCGCGTGAGATTCGGACGCTGAACAAGCGCGGGCGGATGTTGCTGGCGGAGTGAGGTTGGGGTGCGGACGGGCGTGTCCGATAGGGGTGTGATTCGGGCGCGATTAATGCGCGATTCGGGCAATTTAGCGGCAAGTTCGGGGTTGGTTGTCTGAACCAGGATTTAGTGTGTTGGCTGCGAGCCTCTAGCAGGGGTATTAATCTTTATTGAACCTGACATGACCCTGAACGAAGCCGAGACCCGCAACCTACTGATCGATCCTGCTTTGCAGAAGCGTGGTTGGGGGATGGGGCTGGGTACTATGAGGTTGGAACAGTCGGCGGGGAAGGTTCGAATGGTCAATGGCAGGGCCCGGCGCTCGAGTACAAAGACGGCCGACTATACCCTGCAGGTCCGGCCGAGTGGTTCTGGACAGCCGGTGAAGGTTGGGGTTGTCGAAGCAAAGGCTGAGAGGTTTCCGCCAAACCATGGGCTGGAGCAGGCGAAACAGACGGCTGAACGGCACAATGTCCCGTTCGCGTTTTCGTCAAATGGTCACCTCTATGTGGAGCACGACTCGACTACGGGTATTACGACTGAGCCTAGGAGTTTCGATGACTTCCCGACAACGGATGAATTGCAACGTCGTTACGAGCTAGGCAAGGAATTCACGTTTGATCAGCCGGATGTTATTCCGTTGCTGACACCGTACTACCAAAGCGAAGATTCGGTCAGGTACTACCAAGACGCAGCGATACGCGCGGTATTTGAAAAGATCGCTAAGGGAGAGAACCGTGCGCTGCTGAGTCTCGCTACCGGTACGGGCAAGACTCACATCGCGGTGAACATACTGAAACGTATTGCGGACGCGGGTCAATTACGCCGTGCGCTGTTCGTGTGTGATCGGGATGAGTTGCGTAGTCAAGGATGGGGCGCCCTCAACGAGGCGTTTGGGTCAGATGCAGCGCAGGCGTCGACGCGAAATCCGGAAAAGAACGCTCGAGTGATTGTTGCCACGTACCAGACGTTAGGCGTGGACACGGAGGAAGGCGACTCTTCGTTCCTAAAGACGCATTACCCGGAGAACTATTTCAGCCATATTGTGATTGACGAGTGTCATCGCAGCGCATGGAACAAGTGGTCGGAGGTTTTGACGCGTAATTCTGACGCTGTACAGATCGGGTTGACGGCTACTCCTCGTCAGTTCGAAAACTTGGAGTTGCCTCCCGAAGATCAGAAGATTACTAATGACAATATTCTGTACTTTGGGTTCCCGGCGTATGAGTACGGGATTGGCAGGGGGATAGACGATGGTTATCTTGCGTTGATGCAGGTTGAACGCCGTGAGACTTTCATCGCGCAAAACATTTTTTCGGAGCACGAGAAACATATCACACGAGATGAGCTAGGGCAGGGACAACTAAGGGACGCGCGCACCGGCGAATCCGTTGCCGCGGAAGATATGCGAGAAGAATACGGTGCACCAACGCTTGAACAGCGATTGATAATGCCTGATCGGGTTCACGCGATGTGCGAAGACCTGTTCGAGTTGCTTGTCAGCGACGGTGATCCACGGCAGAAGACGATCATTTTCTGCGTGAGTATCGATCACGCTAACCGCGTGCAGGCGAAGATGAACAACCTTTGCGCTCAGTGGTGCCAGGCCAGCGGCGTAGCGCGCAGCGATCCATACGCTTTCAGTTGCACTGCGGAAACAGGACGTGAGCACATATCGGACTTACGCGGTGCCAGCACGCGTTACTTCGTCGCGACTACAGTCGATCTCCTGTCGACTGGCGTTGATGTCCCGGTGGTTGAAAACATCGTGTTCTTCCGATACTTGAACTCGCCAATTGCTTTCCAGCAGATGATCGGGCGTGGGACGCGTATCGACGAGGCGCGCGGCAAGCTCGCGTTCACGATCTACGACTACACGGATGCGACGCGGTTGATGGGAGCCGATCTGCAGTCTAGAGCCGACGGTGGTTCAAATGGCCCGAATGAACCGCTTGAACGGGAAAAGGAGCAGGTGATCGAGGTCCAGGGTATGCAAGTGCATGTACGTCCTGCTGGAAAGTTCATTGCGGTATCGAAGGATGACGGCAATGTTGAAATGGTGTCGCTTGAGGAATATGAAGAGCGAGTCAAAGATGCTCTGGTCAACGAGGTAGGCGACGTAGAAGAGTTGAAGGAGCGTTGGGTGGACCCGGCGCGCCGACGGGATTCTATGTTGGTGTTGCCGGATCAAACGCGCTCAGCGAACTTGCTCAGAGAAGTTTCAGGGTTGCATGACTACGACTTGTTCGATGTTCTCGCGGGTATCGCATTCGGCTTCCGACCGCTGACAAGGGCTGATAGAGCCAACGTGTTTGAATCCAACAACCGAAGTTGGCTTGATGGGATGCCTGATCAGACACGCAACACTATTCTGGCCATCGTTTCCCAGTTCAGCAAGGGTGGAATCGAGAACCTTGAACACAGTGGGATGTTGAATACGCCGGAGGTAGTGAACGCGGGTGGGGGCAGAGCACTAGCAGGTTATCCAGACGGCGATGCTGGAGAAGTACTGCAGGATGTGAAACGTCGCATTTTTGGCAAGTGACAACGTATTGGATGAGGCAGGTGTCGCGCCTTATAATCGTTGGTACCCGCAACAATGCTATGAATTTGTTGCCGGAGTCAGCCAATAATGAGGACGGAGGTTCCAGTGACAGCGTCGGTTGCCGCCGAACCGTTTGATCGCCAGTTGTATGAGAATGACGACGCGCCATCCGGCATCTATTACCTCAAGGACGTTTCAAGGTACTTGAGGGTTACTGACTTGGCAGTGCGAGGTGTTGAAGTGTCGCTTTCTCCCCAGCAGATCAGCGGCTGGGGCAAGCGCGACTTCTTCAATCTCAAGAAAAACGAGTTTGAGCGCAACCAGAGCTTCGTCGAGTTTCCGCATTTGATCACGTCTCGCATGATCGCGTTGCTCTTAAGTTACGACATCAAGATACACCGTATCGTTGCAGCGCGTGAATATGTTCGATCTGAGACCGGGGCAAGATTCCCGTTTGCGACGAAGACTTTTTGGATTGAAGATTCTGAGGTGCCGATTCATATCTACACCATGATCGACGAGATATTAGTGGCAGCCGACGAATCCGGACAGATGCCTTTTCGCGGGCTTCTGGAGACTAGGATCGTTAATGCGGTGAATATGGACTTTGACGATAATGGCGTAGCGTCCAATTGGGAACCGCTGGATGGCGTCCTTATAGATCCGGAGGTACATTCCGGCAGTCCATGTATAAAAGGCACTCGTATTGCGACTGCGATGATCTACGGCATGCATGTCGCGGGAGAGACCGACGAATTCTTGATGGATTGGTACACGTTGACTGAAACTCAAGTCCGAGCGGCGATTAGGTGGGAACGGGCTTTGGCGTGCACTGAAGCTCGAGAAACCGCGTGATTATTATCGTGGCTCCTCACTTTTACTTCGACGAAGGGCTTTCACCTCATATGGCGGCTGGGCTGCCTAGGGCTGGCTTCAACTGCGAAGCGGTGGGCCGGCAAACGCGCGATCAAGATCTAATCGCTGAGATGGGTAACGCTCACGGGCGGTTATCGGTGTGGTTGACGCGCGACTTACGGTCAAAGCGAAGTCATCGTACGGAGATACTAGACGCGGGCATCTCAGTCGCTTGGATAAGGGACCAAAATGGGTCAGCGGCCAAGCAGTGCTTTTTGGTCTATAGCTTCATGTACCGGTACCGTGAGATGGTCGCCGATGCACCGTCTCCGTTGTACTTCGAAGTTAGGGAGCGCATAACGAACGGGATTCCTAACGCAGTAGTTCGGCAAATCACCTTATGAACGGTGATTGCAACGGACTTTCGTATAAGACGCTTCCGAAAGGATGGCGATGGGTGAAGTTGGGGGAGGTTGTCGAGCAAGACAAGACGACACTGAAACCGAGTGACGAACTATGTTCGCGTCTTCCCTATGTGAGCCTTGAACACGTGGAGGCGGGAACTGGACGAATCAATGTTCTCGGAAAATCCAACGTTTTGAGCAACACGTTCATATTCGACGACCGGCACGTTCTTTACGGCAAGTTGAGGCCTTACCTCAACAAAGTGGCGACACCAGATTTTCGAGGTCGATGCACGACCGAAATAATCCCGTTGATTCCAGAAGGGATCACTCGAGAATACCTGGCACACTTTCTCAGGTTGCCAGAGACTGTTGAATACGCAATGACACGCAAGACGGGGTCTCGAATGCCACGGACGGACATGCGAGCGTTCGTGCACCTTCCCATTCCTCTACCCCCACTCGCTGAACAGCAACGGATCGTTCGCATTCTCGATGAAAAGTTGGCAACGATTGAGAAAGCGAAACGGGCGGCTGAGGTTCAGCTCGAAGCGGCGAACGCGTTGCCGGAGGCTTACTTGCGGCAGGTGATACCGGAAAATGACCAAGAGTTGCCCACAGGTTGGCGGTTGTTGCCCTTAAGGGAAGTTTGCGAACGAGTGTCCAACATCAATCCCAAGAATGAACCCGAACGCGAATTTGTTTATGTTGATATTTCAGCGATAGATCGCGCTACGAAAGAGATCACTCAACCGAAAAGCATAAAAGGCTCAGAAGCTCCAAGCCGAGCCCGTAGACGGATCAAATCTGGGGATGTGCTCGTGTCTACCACAAGACCAAATTTGAACGCTGTCGCTCTCGTGACACCGGAATTTGACGACCAAATTTGTAGTACCGGGATCTGCGTTTTGAGACCAAAGCCGTTACTGATCTCTGGTTACTTATTCTGGACCACACGATCTAGTTGGTTCGTGTCAAAACTCAGTCGCGATGTTAATGGTGCTATGTATCCTGCAGTAACCGACAAACAAATCCTAGATGTCGAAATTCCGTTGCCGCCAATTGCAGAACAGATTCGCATCGACACTGAAATGGCGGTCAAGAGTGATTCATGTGATTCATTATTGGCAGAGACGCAAGGCCAACTTGAAACAGTCGAGTCGTTTCCATCTGCTATTTTACGCAGTGCTATTACAGGCGAAATGTCATGACTATAATGCCTGCTCAATCATCAGTCAACGCGAAGATCCAATCAATTTGCGACATAATGAGGCGATCAAACGCCGCGAGCGCATTGCAGTACATCCCGGAGTTGACTTGGATACTGTTCCTGCGCGTTTTCGACGAACGTGAAGAGATGAACGCTCTCAACGCAAGCATCGTCGGCGATCAGTTCGAACCAGCCATCGACTTTCCTTACCGGTGGCGAGATTGGGCTGCATCGGACGGTGAGATGCGTCGAGAGTTGCAGAGCGGGTATTCAGGCGCTGTGTTTGAGTTCGTTAACGACGATTTGATTCCGCACCTAAAGGGTCTAGGTGAGCAAAATAACGCGACGGTTCTGCAACGGATGATAAGCGAGATCATGTCGAGCGTCGAAGAGACGCGGATCGATACCGAGCGCAACTTACTCGACATCTTGGACAAGGTGCACGAAATCCGAGATTCGGAGATTGATTCTACTCATACCGCCACGCTGTCGCAGGCCTACGAGGGTCTATTACTCAAGATGGGTGAGAAGAACAACGACGGTGGCCAATTCTTCACCCCTAGAGAGGTCATACGTGCAATCGTACGCGTCGTAGATCCGAAATATGGAGAGAGCGTATTCGATCCGGCATGTGGCACTGGCGGTTTCCTGGCTTTGGCGTATGAGCACATGCGAGAAAATTTAGGCGATGAAGTCACCGGCCCGCAGTTGGAAGAGCTCGCCGGTAAGACGTTCTATGGGAAAGAGAAAGAGAACCTGATCTACCCTATCTGCTTGGCGAATCTCATCTTGCACGGCGTCGCTCAACCTAACATTTGGCATGGGAACACGCTCACGAACGTCGGCAACAATTCTCGTCTGTATGCTGACGCGCCTAACACGTTCGACGTGATCCTGATGAATCCGCCGTTTGGTGGTAGAGAAGGTGTTGATGCGAATCAACGTTACCCGTTTAAGACGGGTTCGACGCAGGTACTATTTTTGCAAGATGTGATAGATACGTTGGCTCCGCGAGGGCGCGCCGGCATCGTTGTTGACGAGGGCTTGTTGTTCAGGGCATCGGAACGCGCTTTCGTTCAGACGAAGCGCAAACTGCTTGATGAGTGCAATCTCTACTGCATCGTCAGTTTGCCGGGAGGCGTGTTTACGCAGGCGGGTGCGGGTGTCAAGACCAATCTGATGTTTTTCAACAAAGGCGAACCGACGCGAGAAACTTGGTACTACGATTTGTCGGATGTGAAGGTGATGAAGCGGAAGCCGCTGACGCTTGAACACTTCAAAGAGTTCTTCGAGTTGTTACCGACGCGGGCGGACAGTGAGAACAGTTGGACAGTCAAGCGCGAAGACATCGAGGCTCGGAATTACGACTTAAAGGCGATGAATCCGAACAGGCAAGCGGTAGTTGACACGCGTACGCCTGAGGAGTTGTTGGACATTATCGAGGCTAAGGGTGAGGAGATTCGGGGGTTGTTGGCAGAGTTGAGGGGGATATAGGGGTGCTCATTATGCCCCGCCCCTCTGGATTCCGGCTTTCGCCGGAATGACGAACGGGGTACGGAAATGACGAAAAGGGGCGGGAATGACGATGGTTAGGGTGGGAATCACGGGGGTTATGGTTTGGATTGGCAGTGGTTTTGGAATGGCCTCAGAAAGGGATGGATTGCATAGGTTGCTATCGTTGCCCTCCTTGCGTCTCGCTTTGCTAGCCTAGCGCGAAGAGGGAAGAGATGGCGTCTTGGATGGCCACCAGTTTAGTTCGCCTAGTTTCATGACGATGGCGGGGACCATGATAGCTCGGACGATGAAGGTGTCGATGAGGATGCCGAGCATTACGGTGAAGCCGAGTTGGAAGATGTCGAGGAGTGGGAATGTGGTGAGGACCGAGAAGGTTCCGGCGAGGATGATGCCCGCGGATGTGATGACGCCTCCGGTGCGGGTGATGGCGTAGCGGGTGCCTTCGACCAAGCCTCGGTTGCGGGTCTCTTCTCGGACGCGGGACATGATGTAGATGTTGTAGTCGGCGCCGAGGGCGATGAGGAAGACGAAGATGAAGGAAATGGAGTCGAAGGCCATACCATCGTGTCCGAAGATGTTTTCGAAGATGAGGATGGAGACGCCGAGGGCGGCTGCGAAGCTGAGGATGACGCTGATGACGAGGTAGGTGGGTGCGACGATGCTGCCGAGCAGGATGGCCAATATGATCCAGATCGCGATGATGACGATTGGTGCGATGACGCGGAAGTCGCGGATGGTGGTTGTTCGTCCGTCGAGGTTGGTCGCCGATTCGCCGCCGATAATCGCAGTGGCACCGTTGAGAGTTGAGGTCGCGACGGTATCCCGGGCGGTCTCTCGCAAGCGCTGGACAGTGTCCATCGCGGCGGTGCCGTAAGGGTCGTCGTTGAGGACGACTTCTAGTTTCGTGGTCGTTCGATCGGTGGAGAGCAGTCGCTGTCCGGCGAGGAACGTGCCTGCTAGTTGCGCTTGTTCGGGCGGTAGGAGGGCCATGAGTTGGGAGATCTCGCCGGGGTCATCGGGCATCATGGCGACGAGTGGTTGGATCTCGGCGATGTCTACCGGCAGCGGTTCGCCCAGTGGTCGGGTGATCGATGTCACGCTGTTGACGCCGGGATCTGCTACCAGTGTTGCGGAGAGGTCTTCGATGGCCTGCAGGTGCTCGAGAACCGACACACCTTCGTTGGAGACGTATACGGTGGTGGGTGCCAGCTCGCCGGGTGGATAGGCGGACTTGAGGGTTTCGAAGCCGACTTTCGACTCTGCGCTGTCCGGGAAGCCTTCGACGAAGCTGAAGCGTGGCTTGAATTCGAACAGACCGAGGGTCAAGGCGATCATGGCGATGGTGGTAACCGCGAGGAGCATGCCAGGACGTTGTGAAACCAGCGTCCCGACGCGGTACCAGATGCCGGTCTCTTCGTCATTTGGTTGGACGGTTTTGATGGGCCAGAATGCGACGCGTCCCATGGCGACGAGAACGGCAGGTATCAGCGTCAATGCGGCGATGAGCATTACGGCGACGGCCATCGCGAGCATCGGCCCCATGGTCTTCAGGCTTCCGGAGAGAGCTAGGGCGAGGGCCATCATGGCGACGATGGTGGTTCCGGCGCTGCTGGCGATGGATGGGCCGACAGCGCGCATTGTGGTGGCGATGGCGGCGAATTTGTCGTGGTGAACCGGTAGTTCTTCGCGGTAACGCGAGACGATGAAGAGCGTAAAATCGGTTCCGGCTCCGAACATGAGCACGGCCATGATGGCCGTAACTTGTCCATTGAGGGCAAGGTCGAAGTTGTCGGCAAGGAGTGCGGCGATGGATTGGGCGACGGTGAGGGCTACGCCGACGGTGATGACGGGAAGCAGGGCGAGCAGCGGCGAGCGGTAGATTATGAGCAGTATGACGAGAACGAGGACGATGGTGATGGCGCTGACGCGGAAGTCGAAGCTCTGGAACACTACTATGGCGTCGGCGAGGATGCCAGCGGGTCCGGTCACCTGCACCGTGGCCGGAAGTTCAACCATGAGGTCGTCGTCAAGCTCACGCAACCAATCGACGGTGGCCGCGAATTCTTCGCTAGCTGGGGAACCGGCGATGACGACGGTAATCGTTATCGCGGTGCCGTCGGGAGAGATCACGGGTTCTCGAGCCGTATCCGGTGCGGATTGTTCGGGCGTCGGCGCGTTTCCACCGAATTCAGTTTGGCCGAAATCGGAGATCACGAAAACGATGTTCTCGTGTACTTCGTCGTTGCGGATCAGCGCGTCGAGTTCTGCTACTTTGGCGATGTCTTGGTCGGAAATGCCGGAAGGATTCTGGTAGATAAGAATCGCGGGCAATCCTTCGAAGGCTGGGAACTTTTCGCCTTCAAGTTCGAGAGCTTGCAGCGCCTCGGTGCCGTTGGGCAGGAACTCGGATTGTTCGTTGGTTGAAACGTCTTCGATGCTGGGAGAGACGGTTTGAATGACGCCAGCGATGACGACCCAAGCGACGATGAGGATTGCAATGCCGCGCCAAGATGCGACGCTGGCTGCTATGGCGTTGAACAATCTGGGTGTGCCGTGCTTGGAAGTTTTGCGTGATTCGGTAGCCTAGGCCGATGTTTAACTATACGCACGCATGGTGGGTCTGGACATTTTGAGCGAGGGGTTGTTCGGTATGTACAACATTGATCGCGTTGTAGACTCAATTGCAGTCAAAACTACTGTACGGGGGTTATATTTATGCTTGCTGCAGAACACGTTGAGACGGCGCGCCAATTTTTGATCGACGCGGATCGGGAGTATGAAGTCGGGGATGTTCTACAGGCGTCGGAAAAGCTGTGGGGAGCCGCGTCTCACGCAGTCACCGCCGAGATGCATCGGCGCGGGATGGAACCCAATCGTCATCGTGCGGCGGTAGACGCGGTGCGAGAATTCGGCAAAGACTATCAAGATGACGCGCTTTTGCCTCTATTTAAGGTGGCGGAGATGTTGCATGCGAATTTTTATCACGGGTTCTTGCATCCCGACAAGATCCCCGAGAACCGCGACTTAGTGCAGGATTTCGTTGAGAGGATGCTGCGTTATACGGGGTAGGCAGGACTACCGCTCACCACTCAATTTTGCCGATCCGAGATCACCGTAGGCGCGCATGATGGCTTCGCGGATGCGGTTGGGCGCGGTGCCGCCGGGGATGTCGCGGGCGGCTAGGGATTCTGCGGCGGTTATGTTGGGGAGATCGATGTCGCCGGTTGGTTCGCCTCGGGTGTGGGCGGCTACCTTTACGTAGGCTTCGCGGAAGGGTAGGTCGTGTTCACGGACGAGGTGGTCGGCGTAGTCAGTGGCTAGGATTTCTTGGCCTCGAGATGCCGCTTCCATGCGATCGCGGTTGACTGACATCTCGCGTACCATGCCGGTCGCCGCCGCTAGCGACGCGGCAACCGTGTCGGCGGCGTCCATCATCGGGGGCTTGTCTTCTTGCAGATCGCCGTTGTATGTCAACGGCAATCCTTTGAGCGTGGTGAGCACTGCAACCAACGATCCAAAGACACGCCCAGATTTGCCGCGTATGAGTTCGGCGTAGTCGGGGTTGCGCTTTTGGGGCATCATGCTAGAGCCGGAGGAGTAGGCGTCGCTGAGCCGGATGAAGCCGAACTCTTCGGAGGACCAGATGACGATGTCTTCGCAGAGGCGAGAGAGGTGGGTCATCGTCTTGGTCGCGGCGAATATGAAGTCGAGGATGAAGTCGCGGTCGGATACGGCGTCCATCGAGTTCGCGCTGATGCGGGAGAAGCCTAGGCGTTCGGCGACGAAGTCGCGGTCAAGCGGGTAAGTGGCGCCGGCGAGGGCGCCACTTCCGAGGGGAAGCACATCGGAGGATTTGTGGGCTTGCGAGAAAGATGTGGCGTCGCGTCCTAACATCTCGTAGTAGGCCATCAGCACATGAGCAAACGAAACCGGCTGCGCTCTCTGCAGGTGGGTGTAGCCGGGGACGACAGTATCGACATTTTCTTCGGCTCGATCAAGGAGGGTTCGCTGAAGTTCTCGGCAGGCTTGGCGGCACTCCGCTGCAACTCGTTTGACATAAAGGCGCGCGTCGGTAATGACTTGGTCGTTGCGAGAGCGCGCGGTATGTAATCGTCCGGCAGCGTCGCCGATGAGTTCGTATAGTCGCGCCTCAACGTTGATGTGGATGTCTTGGAGTTCCGGTTTCCATTCGAAATCGCCAGATTCCATTTCGCCGCGGATTTGTCGCAACCCACCGATAATGGCATCGCGGTCGGCGTCGGAGATGATGCCCTGCTTGGCCAGCATCTCGGCGTGCGCGATGGAACCGGCAATGTCCTCGCGGTACATGCGGCGATCGATGTCTAGGGAGACGGTGAAGTCGCTGGCGAGTTCAGAGCCGCGGATTGAGGATGAGGGGGAGTCGGATGCGGGCAACAGGTACTACTCGCTTTCCGTTCCGAGGTTGCGAACTCTATCGTCGTTATGGTCGAATATGTGATTTATCTCGGCCAATCCCCTGCCCATTTATCGCGGTAGGAAAGGTCGAGAGATTCGTCGCCGGCGAGGCGGTTCCACATGCGGGTGCGGAAGTGTTTCTGCTTGGCCGATAATGCTCGTTGCATCGACATCGGGTTTTCCGACTCGAGGCGGGTTCGGATCGCAAGATCGCCGGACGGGTCGTGATTCCAAGACGGGACGGTAGGGTTGCTCTTGCGCTGGAACAAGAACTTGAGCATGTAGCGGACCTTTTCGCTCGTGTTGGCGGTTCCGGCGTGCCAGATGTCGTAGTGGAGTATCACAACGCTGCCGGCGGGTACGGCGGCGATGTATTGATCACGGAAGTTGCCTTGCGAGGCCATGCGTTCGGGCAAGGCTTGCAGGACGTGGGTACCGGGAAGCACGCAGGTGGGTCCCATATTGCGCTCGACGTCTTGCGGGTAGTACATCGCGAGCGCGAGATCGACGCGGTCGGGCAGTCGAATTTGGCCGCCTTCGATGTTGAGGTCCATCAGGTTGTCTTGGTGGATCTGCTGGCTCGGCGTTCCGGGCGCGTTCCGGTGGCAGTGGCGATGAGGGAACATCTCGTAGCCGGGTCCGAGCAGGCTGGTCAATGTACCGACAACTTCGGGAGAATCCCAGACCTCGTTGAGTTGCGGAACCTCCTCGAGGACTGCGTCGCCGGGGTTTGATGGGAGCGCCCCTAAAGCGTCGTAGATCTCTTGGTCAATCCCGGCGCGGAGGTCGGGTTGGACTACGTGGTAGCCGCGAATGACGAACGATGCCATCTCGTCATCGGTCAGTCGGTGGTCAGTTGCTATCGCTGCGGTCGTCATTGCTGGTGCCTCTAAATGTGGTGATTGAAGGGTTGAAACCGATCAGGCGGCGAAATCCTCGATCTTCTCAAGAATGAACTGGAATCCGATGACCTCTCCGGCCTCGTCGGTACCGATGCCAGCCCATACGTCCGGCGCCTGAACGACACGCCAACCGTCGATGATTGCGGCGTGGACTGAGTCGTAAGGCAGCCCTTCGCTCGTCGGATCGATCTGAGTGATAGATCCCGTTACCGGTTCGTATATGGCCGCTGAGAGAGCGGTTGATTGGGGATGCGTACTTTCGCTGTTGATGTACAGGAGGCGTTGAAGCTTGGGCATTGACCATCCAACAAATTCGTCGGGTTTCGATGAAGATTGATGTTATCGCGGATGGCGACTGAAGTCATCATTAGTTCGCCAGTCATGCAACGCACATCTGAAATAGACTTCCGGCAGTGACGCGTTGATTTGGGAGGAAGACTGGATGCGGGCAAGACTACGGGCTCAGATAAGTCTCGAGAGACTTCAGTACGATCGAAGCAAGGGTGCACTATCGCTCACGATAACCACGTTGAGATGGGCGATAGTGATCTCGGTAGTGATGTGGGTGTTGATGGGTCTGGTATCGCTACGTTTCGAGCTGAGCGGCAATTTCACGGACATTTTGTACAGCCAGTTGATCGTCAGCGGGATCATCTTGGCGGCGATCGCTAATATGTACGTGACGAATATGGGTGGTTTCGGTGGAAGTCGTGGATACGGAGCGTCGATTTGGATGCCAACCATTTCCGGGGTCGGCACATGCGTTGGATTATTGCTCTTGCTCTGGTATATCTGGACCGACTTCACGGCTGGCCCAAATGAATTGTTGAAAACAACCTATTCGTTCTTGGGTGTCGGATTGTGTGGTACATTCGCCGGTTTTGTAACGCTCGCGTCCGTCGCACGGATCTTCCGGGCGCTGCAGTGGGCAACATACGCATTGACCGCGGTCGTGGCGTTGGAAACACTCGACGCGTTGTGGTCGGTGGAGACGTTGTCGCTCGCGTCCGCTGGGCGGGAGTTTACGATTGTCGGAATTGTTGCCGCGTTGACGTTCACGGGATATTCTGTGATCGCGATGATTGCCAAAGGTGCGAATTCCGAGAAAGTTCGCAACATGAATCTGTACATTTACCTCGGCTTCGGGCTGGTCGGTTACGGTGCTGCGTTGGTCTATTTGTGGTTTGCCCTGGACGCTGGGCCTGTGCGGTTCGTTTACGGGGCTGCGGTAGTCATGACAATCTTGGCTGTGGCAATCGCGCTCTTGCATCACTACGGTCGCAACCCTGTGCGTTACCGTCCACCGTAAAACGATAATCGGACTGATCCGACAGTGCTCTGAACCGTAAATAAAGGCAGAAAAGGCGGACACAATATCCGGTTCTTTTCACACTTTGCGCCAAAACGGTTCGCGTTTGGAAACTTTCTCGAGTATTGCCGGGTCCCAAGCCGGCAACTCCCAACCGAGCGGCTGTAACGGGCCACTTCGCCATCCGATGCGCTGGTGAACCCGCTCGTCGCTGTAGTAGACGATGTAAATGAGGTCTACGAACTTGTCGAAGTACTTGGGCATGTTGGCTTCCAAGACTTTGATGGCGGACATGCGTTGCTCCTCGTCGAGAGCCGCGAAGCCACCCTCGACCCTGACCGATGGTTCGAGCGCCAAGGCATCCATGATTCGTCGCAACGCCTCGCCGTATATCGGCAATCTGGCGGCGAGGTCCTCGGCTTCGTCGGCCAGTCCCATCTCTCCCGCGCCCGGCAGGTCGTCGACCGCGGGTACGATCAGGTCCATCACCGCGTCCAATACCAGACGTTCGGCGTCTGTCAGGATGACATCGTCTTCGTTCATTGTTTGACCATCGCCTTCATGATTTCAGGTCCGCACGTTCGTGGTCGATGTAATCGGCGGTTCGGAACGCCAATGCGCCGATGGTTGGCGTCGGGTTGACCGCGGCGCAGGTAACAAAAACCGAACCGTCGACGACGAAAATATTTTCGGCGTCGTGAGCTTGACCCCATCTGTCGACGACCGATGATTCAGGGTCTTCGCCCATGCGCGCGGTGCCCATCAGGTGCCAACCGGCACCTTTCAAAAGGGAAGTGGCGAGTACTCCTACTGCGCCTGCTTCATGCAACGCGGTTTCGGCGTTGCGGATCGCATCGTCGAGTTGTTTTCGGGAATTGTCGCTCAGCGTGTAGAACACTTTAGGTGAGGGTATCCCGTTCGAATCGGTTAGCTTGGGATCGAGTTCCACTCGGTTCTGCTCTTCCGGCAGGTCTTCGCCAATGACGCCAAGAACCGTAACGTCGCCAAAGCGTCGTTGGAACTCGGCGTGATGGTCTGCGCCCCATGGCACACGACCGAACATGTATCCGCATGCAGTCGATATCGGCCCGGAGCTTCTAGCAACTTGATACGTGTAGCCGCGAACGAAGTCTTTAGACGGGTCGGTCTCGTAAAACTCCTGGCACAGGATCATGTTCGCTAGCGGGCCTTTGTATGTCTGCAGACCGTCGTCGAAGAGTCCGCTGACCATTGCGTACGGGTGGAACATGAGGTTTTTGCCGAGCAGTCCGCTGGAGTTGCACAGTCCGTCTGGATAGGCGTCCGAAGTTGAGTTGAGCATGATGCGCGGCGAACCGATGCCGTTCATCGCGAGCACAACGGCATTCGCAGGCTGGAAGTTCTCCTCGCCGTTCGCGTCGTAGTAGCTCGCGCCGGTGGCTTTGCCGTCGGCATCGGTTTCGACGCGGAAGACTCTGGAGTCGGTGCGCAACTCCACGCCGCTGGCGATGGCTTCCGGCCAGATGGCGACGTCGGTCTGGCCTTTTGCGCCTCGTGAACAACCAAGACCGGTGTTGCCGCAGTTGTTGCACGCTTGGCGTCCGCGGTAAGGGACGGAATTGACGTAGCTGTCGGACGGCCACCAGTGCCAACCGAGGCGGTCAAAGGCTCTCGCCATACGTTCGCCGTCCTGTCCGATAGGGATCGGGGGCATTGGGCGTTCTTTGCGCGGCGGGTTCGCCGGGTCGCCGTTGATGCCGGAGCAACCCATCAACGCGTCGTAGGCGTCGTAGTACGGCTCCAATTCGTCGTAGGTCAGCGGCCAGTCATCAGCGACGCCGTCAAGGGTCTTCACCCGGAAGTCGGAAGGGTGGAAACGCGGAGTATGGGCGGTCCAATGGATGGTGCTGCCGCCGACTGCATTGAACATCAAGGGATCGATGGGGGATTCATCGACGTTTATCGGGTAGTCGACATCGTGGTTGCGGATGTTAGGGTCGAATGCCCAATTGGTGCGCGACTGAATCTCCCAATCGGCGTGCTCGTTTGGGAACTCTTCCGGTTTGATCCAGCGCCCTTGTTCGAGACACACGACCTTGAATCCTGATTTGGAGAGCCTCCAAGCAACGGCCGCGCCGGACGCACCCGAACCTAGTATCAGGATGTCGGTAGATGGATGTGTGATTGTCAATCTCGCCTGCCTATCTGCTCATACAGACCGATAAGTAATCGGAAATCATACCACCTGCAATCTCACCGGAAATATACTTGCCTGACGTAACTTGCCACCACCGATCCCCAGCGCTTCACCATGCTCAAAGGCGTCTTAATCGCATTTGCCATCATGCTGGTGGCGATTCCAATCCCCGGCGTTCACTTCATCGCCATACCCGTGAGTCCGTTCGTTGCCGGGTTCGTGGGCGGTGGGGTTGCTAAAGCTGATGAAATGAAGATCGTGTGGTTCGGGTTAATCGTCGGTGCGTTAATGTTGATCCCGGCCGTCATCATCATTTCGTACTGGCAGTTGGGCGACGCGGAAAGGTTGCTGGGAGCGCCGACATGGTTTTGGGCGGTGGTGGGAGTCGCGATTGTGCCGTATGCGTGGTTCGGGTCCACGATCGGGGCTTTGGGTTCGTATCTGATGCGTTCGAAGGGTGAGGCTGCGGCTGAATCTGAGGTAGGAAATTAGTTGGCAATTGGGCGCCTATCGGTCGCGGCCGGGTTTTTCATCTGGATCGGTTTGGTTGTAGGTATAGAGCGATGAGAGTCGCTGGGTCAGGGTACGGCGTCGGGTGTGGCTTGGCAATCGCGATTCGAGTAGCGTCGTCGAATCTTGGTGGGCCAACCAATCGACCAACCAGGTATTCAGCTCCGCCCGCCGTTTGGGGATTGTTTCTGCCTGGGGCACGACGAGGACCGGGCATGCGACTTCCCTCCGGATGTTGTCGGCGACAGAAGGCAAGAACTTCTTGGTTAGGCCGCGGCGCATTCGAGAGCCCATTACGATCCACGAAAATGGCGAATGTCTGTGAGCGACGGCAAGAGTGTCAGTGGTGCCCAATTTGACGGATCTTATCGAGTAATCGATGCCGGATTGATCTAGATATTCGAAGGTGTAGTTGCGGGCTTGGTCGAATTGCGTGCGATTTCGGCGGTAGTCGAGGTTGCTCTCGTATATGCGTATTCCAACTCTGGCCTTTTGCGCGATGGCTACGGCGTATGGCAAGCAGGCCTTCATCGACCGCTCGACGCGGAGCGGAACGACGACCGACGCGGGCGAAAGTTGGATATCCTGCAATTCGATTTCCGGATCATCGTTGATCATCAGTACCGGGACGGTAGCTACGCGCAGCAGTTCCTCGGCCATCTTTCTACGGATGTAACGGCGTAGTCGATGTTGCGGCCGCGCATACATGACGATCATGGATTCTTCGACCTGTTGAGCTTTGTACGAGAGGATGTGCGCGGGGCTTCCGGCACTCAAGTCGGTGGCGATATCCACGTCAAGGTGGTTCAGTCGGCGAGTGATCTCGTTGAGATAGTCGATGGCGAGGATCTTGCCGAACTCGTGGATGGCGCCGTTGTTGATGAAAGAATCACCGAGATTGCGCCCGTCCTCGCCGGTTTGGAGGGATAGGTGGGCGCGTTGTCGCCATTCGCCGTGCCTAGTTAGCGGGGGAACATCCGCTAACGAGAAAAATAGGTCTAACGTTGATCCGAACCACTTGCTAAGCAGCAGCCCGTAGGAAATCGCTCGTTCGTGCCACTCGGTTCCGTCCAATGGGACAAACAGTGAGCGGATCTTTACGGGATCTACGACTTGTTGTTGATTCAACATCGGCGACAGAGTTCGACCGAAACACAGACATTCAATTACGAATGAAATCGAGGTTATGAAGTCATGCTAACGGATTGGCCGCTAGCGCGCCTCAATAACTGAACGGTCTGCCGCCTATTGGGTTTCCGGCAACGTGATTTCGGAGAAGCAAGTCAACAACTCGCCCATGAAGCCCTGGAACTGCGACGATTCTTCGGGCGTGGCGTCCGGTCGACCGCCGATGTAGACCTGGGCAAAGTCGGTCGACTCAAACAGATCTGCGATGCACTGTTCTCCCGCATTCGAGGCTTCAGAACTGCCAACTTGATCGGCGAGGGAACATGCGATCATCCCGGCGAAATACTTGCCCGCCACGGCTATATTTTCGGGGTCTGCATCTGGAAGTTCCCCGGCGATAACGGCCTTGACGTCAGATCCAGCGATTAGTTCTTTGACGCAGGTCACGCCGGCTTCGGACAGTTGATCTCCGAGTGCTCCTAATGTGGTCGATTCGAACATGGCCCGCACCGTTTCGGTTTCGAGGCATTCGAAGAGCGAATTTTCCCATTCTCCCGGCTCGCCCTCTGCAGCGACGTGTTGACCGAGGACGAACGCCATTTGCTCGTCGCCGAGTTCGTTTCGGATGCACTGTTGCTCCGTTTCGTTGAACTTATCGTAGACCTCCCGCCAGAGCGTTGCTCCGGTGATCTGGAATTGAGGTCCAGTTGCGGCGTCGGACGCGCTGTCGTCGGGTTCGGAAGTTGGTTCCGGAACCACTTCGCCGAATGTCGGCAACTCCGGTGTCGCTGTCGGTGGTACAGCGGTCGGCGCGGACGATGGTTGAACGCCTTCCGCGTCGAATATCGAAACCAGAACCGGCTCCAGCTCCTCTTGTGGCACGAAGTTTTCAAATCGACCAATGACCTTGCCATCGCCACCCATCACGAAGGTCCACTCTTGCGAGACGAGGCCCCATTCGGACAGCAGCGGTGTGGGCATGGCGCGTGAGAGGTCGCCCTGAATCTCTTGTGGATTGGTGAAGAGATCGATATGGACGTAATTGGCTTGCTCGGGGTAGGATCGGCTCAGGTTGCTGAGCACTTCGACTTGCGGACCGCACACGGCGTTGGTGCAGAATGCCGGGCTCGCGAAAACGATGACCGTGGGCTTGCCGTTTTGGAGCGCGTCTGCCACGGAGATCTGGTAAAGGCTTTCGTCCCGACTTGATCCGGTCGTCAATTCGGAGACATGATACACGTCGTCGAGGGTTCGCGAAACGCTGAGCGGAGGAATTTCACCAACGTCTACCGACATGGTTCGTTCGTGGACCTCGGTGATGACTTCAACGGTCGCGACGCTGCCGTCTGGGCGCGGGATGCGGGCCTCGACTCCCCAAGTGCCAATTTCATCGAAGGTCAACTCTGTAACATGGATCCCCCTCGTCCCGTACGGGAACGGAAAGTATCGGGCTCGGGAGGTTTCGATCGGGCCTTCGCGGTTGTCGAGCGAATCTTCTCCGTCGGGATAGCGGTAGGACGCTACCTGCACGACGGGAAAAGCCACGATGCCTGCTGACTTGTCGGTCAGCACCATGGCGAAGCGGCGCGTCCCGGGACCCAAATCGGGCGTCGCCAAGATGGCATCGACCTCTTCGTTGTCGGTGCGTACGATCCACTCTTGCTCCGGTTCTTGCAACCCGCCGCTCGGTTCAATCTCCGTCACCGGAGTTGATGAGGGGACGCTTGCGACGGTCGGCGGCGTGGTAGGAACGACCGTTGGTTCCGTCGTGGGAGTCGGGTCGTCGCTCGAGCAGGCGGAGACGAAAAAGATTAAGGCGAGAGCAAGGGCCGGCCACAATGTTTTGTGGCCGGCCAGGTCGCGGATTGGTTGGACGATTGATGTCCGGTGCATCAGAAGCCGCCCTCATAGATGCCAAAGGTGAAGGCAAAGATTGCGAAGTTGGATGAATCGCTGCTCAGCTTCAGGATGTGGTTGCCGTATTGCGGCGACTCGACGATTTTGTAAAGTCGCCCTCCAGACACGTCGAAGTAAGATCGCCCTTCTTCATCGAACTGGATGTCGTCGCCGGCTTGATCCTCGGAAATCGGTTGATCATCGAGTTCTACGTAGACCTTGAAGTCGCCAGGTTCCGGCGGGTCGATTACAACGTTGGCGCTACGACCTTCGAAGCGGAATGCTAGGTAGTCACTTAGGTCGTCGGTTTCGCGGGCGTGGACGATCGCCTCACGTTCGTTTCGCCAGAGGCCTTTCACGACCCATTTCTGCGACGGATAGTTGCTGTTCTCGGCGTATCGGTCCACGTATTCGATCTCGACGTCGGGCTTGACGTAGTACTCGTCTTGAGCCGCGTACAAGCCGTAGACGCTGTAGTTTCGTTCGTAGCCACCGTAGAGTTCCCGCGTCACGGTTCGAGCGGTTGAGTCTCGCTGGACGTTCTCGACATCTCCGATCGGGATCGCGCTCACGTCGTATCCAGCGTCCTCGAGAACCTTGCGGATCTCAAGTTCGGTTTCTCGATAGGCGCCTTCGCCGAAGTGTTCGTAGTGGATCTCGCCGTCGGTGCCGACGAGGTATTTGGCTGGCCAGTATCGATTGTTGAAAGACCGCCAGGTTCTCATCTCGTTGTCGAGAGCGACGGGCCACGTGATGCTCTCATCATCGACCGCTCGCTGCACGTTCTCGAGCTCTTTCTCAAAATCGAATTCGGGCGCGTGGACACCCAAGATCACGAGACCGTTGTCGGAGTATTTCTCCTGCCATTCGCGCAGGAACGGCAAGGTTCGGAGACAGTTGACGCATGTGTAGGTCCAGAAGTCGACTAGGACCACTTTGCCCTGCCCTGTCAACTCGGCGATCGTGGTCGGTTCGCTGTTAATCCATGCATCGATTTCACGGACGTCTTTGTCGAATAGCGGAAGCGGTTCCGTTCGAGCGACTGGTGCCGCGGTGGGTTCCTCAGTCGGCTCGGCGATCGGCTCCTCAGTCGGTTCAGGTGGCGCTTCAGTAGGCGGAATCGGCGTCGGTTCGACTACCGGTTCGCTCGTCGGCGTGTGGGCCACTTCTGCTTCATCGCTGCCGCAAGCGCCCCAAACCAACGCCGTGGCGAGGGATAGAACGATGATTCCCATTACGATGGGGCGAAACTCCAGCCCCAAGATCCTCTTCCCCTTAAAACTCATCTTTTCAATCCACCCTTTCGTGCTCCGCGTCTTTCACCAGAGCTTTGTTACAGCTCGCGCTCTCTTAGCCGAACCATCTTCGTTGACATATAGCAATACGAAGCAAGTTGTAACGCGGTGCTATTTCGGAACTAAGTCTCGTCCTCAATCGGTACGTTGTCGTTGTTGCCCCACTCCCGCCACGAAGCATCGTAGTTGCGAACGTTCAGCGCACCCACGAGTTTCAGCGCCCAATACGCATGTGCGGCCCGGATCCCGCCTTGGCAATAGGTGATGACATTGTTATCGGTCGATATCCCGCGCTCAATCAACAGCGCGCGGATTTCGTTAGCAGTCTTCAGCGTTGGAATGTCGCCGCCCGTGTGGAAGTTGACCCACTCGAGGTGCACTGCACCAGGCATGTGCCCGCCGCGCTTGCCGCCTCGCTTGTTGGTGCCTTCCCACTCGCCATCGGTTCTGACATCGAGCAATGTCGTGTCGTCGGCTCCGATCGCCTCGAGAACATCGTCGATCCCGGCATACATTGAGCCGTCAGGTTCGCGCGCCGTGAAAGTCGCGGATGCACTCGCCTCCGCGGGAACACCATCAATGCTCGTTGCACGTCCTTCGGAAACCCATTTCTGATAGCCGCCGTCGAGCATCTTCACGTTGGCGTGTTGGTAGTAGTGAAGCGCCCACATCAGACGCAACGCGTATAATCCACCGGTCCGATCGTAGGCAACCACGAGTGAATCGTCGCCGATGCCGAGTGATTCCATCGTCGCCGCGAACTGCTTCGGGCCTTGGATGTGTGTGCGATCGTCGAGCGAGGTCTTGTAGTAGTTGTCGGGGGGATTAGAGGCCCCAGGTATGTGACCCGCGGCGTATTCGCTCGGGTCGTCGGTGTCGACTACAACAACTTTCGAGTCGTTGATGTGTTCGGCGAGCCAATCGGTGGTTACCAATATGCTCGCGTCTACATATCCGCGTTCGTTGGGAGGAAGAATCTCGTCAGCCATCATCGTGTTCCGTCAGTAAATACCGTTCGCTTTGATTGTACCGCCAGCGATGCGTGGGGCATTCTCTTGGCGCATATATCGCGACTAATGGATAATGAAAAGTTAGCTGGATTGAAGAACTGCGACTCCACCCATTGAACTTCGTACTCACAGGCGTCAGCCATAACGATGCGCCTTTGCACATCCTGGAACGGGTTGCGGTTTCCGAGAATGAACTGCCGTCACGCATTGAAGAACTCTCCGCTCGGTTGAACCCAGACGATTCGGCGACGATTCTTTCGACCTGCAACCGAACCGAGATCTACGCAATCACGAACGATGCGGGCGCCACGATGGAGGAGATGGTCACCTATCTCTCGCTGCTTGGGACGCGCAACCGCCCGACCGCATCGCCCGTCGTTCGATCAGAAATATCGCCGTTTGTCTACACCAAGACTGGTTACGACGCGGTTCACCATCTGTTCAGGGTCGTGACTGGCCTCGATTCACTGGTGCAAGGCGATCACCAAGTCGCGGGTCAGGTGTCGCGTTCCTTCCAAGCATTGTCCGAGGTCAGCAAACCCGCCGAACCTGCACTGTCGAGGATGTTCCACGTCGCGTTCCGGACCGGGCGCCAAGCCCGCAAGGAATCAGGCATCGGTTGGTCTCAAGTCTCCGTCCCGTCGTTTGGCGTCAAGCTTCTCGAAAGCGAGATCGGTGATCTGGCAGGTAAGTCGGTACTCTTGGTAGGTGCCGGAGAGACAGGACGGTTAACAGCAATGTCGCTGATGCGGGCGGGCATCGCAGACATGCTTATCGCAAGTCGGTCACGCGCTCGATCGGAAGGGCTCGCCGAGGATATGGGTGCGGTCTCCGTTCATCTTGAGAATGTGCCGCAAGAGATTGCAAACGTCGATATCGTCGTCACTTGCACCGGCGCCAGCCAGAACATCATCCTCAAGTCCGACGTCGAGGCTGGAATCCGCGCCCGTTCGACTAATCTTCACATCTTGGACCTCGGCCTTCCCCGTGACGTCGACCCTGCCGTCGCGGAGCTGCCCGGAGTTCGTCTCTACACGCTCTCAGACTTGGAGCGGTTGCAGGCAGAACACCAGAAGTCAATCGCGACCGCGAGTGAGAAGGCGGAAATTATCGTTGCCGAAGCCGCGGCCGAGTTCATCGACGACATCGAACTTCAGCCGCTGCTTCGTGATCTCGGTGAAAGTGCCGAGAGGATACGCGCCAGCGAGTTGCAGAGGACGTTCTCCAAGTTCGAGACGATGGACGATGCCACCCGCGATGCTCTCGATGCGATGACCCGCTCGATGGTCAAGCGCATCCTCGCAGATCCGATAGAGATGATCAAGCGGCGGAAGCGCTGATTCGCGTGTTACCCAACTCAATCCTTCCCTCGGTCTCGGCACGGGCAGGTTGAACACTGCCCCATTGCTCTTAACCTATTTCTACCGCGCAACACGTTGCGATTCCCTCATGCGCTACCATGGATTGTTGGCATGCAGACCACCAATTCGCAACGTCTTTACGAAGCCGCCTCGAGGATAATTCCCGGCGGCGTTAATAGCCCGGCTAGGGCATGGGGGTCCGTCGGCGGAAACCCACTCTTCTTCACCTCCGGCAGCGGCTCCAAAATCACCGACGTCGATGGCAATAGCTATATCGACTACGTCTGCTCGTGGGGTCCGTTGATACTTGGACATTCGCATCCTGCGGTGGTGGAGGCCGCGCAGACGGCGACGTTAGCGGGAGCTTCTTTCGGCGCGCCGACGGAGTATGAGGTCGAGGCGGCGCGGTTGGTCGTGGACGCGGTGCCCTCCATTGAGATGGTGCGATTCGTCAACTCTGGCACCGAGGCCTCAATGTCTGCCATGAGGTTGGCGAGGGCCGCAACTGGTCGCGATATGATCCTCAAGTTTGACGGTGGGTATCACGGGCACGACGATGCGTTGCTGGTCCGCGCCGGGTCGGGTTTGGCTTCGCAGGGGATCGCCGACTCGGCTGGTATCAACTCGAAGCTCGCAGCCGATACTTTGGTCGCTCCGTACAACGATCTCGCAGCGGTCGAGAAGATATTCGCGACTTACCCAGAGCGCATCGCATGCGTGATCATCGAGCCGATTGGCGGGAATATGGGAGTGGTGCCTGCGGAACCGGATTTCTTGGACGGTCTGCGACGGATCACCCGCGATGATGGTTGCCTATTGATTTTCGATGAAGTGATATCCGGCTTCAGAGCCGCGTACGGCGGCGCGCAGGAAGTCTACGGTATTGGACCGGACATCACCTGTCTAGGCAAGACGATTGGCGGCGGATTCCCGGTGGGAGCGTATGGTGGCAGCAAGGATCTGATGTCGCACGTCGCGCCGCTCGGGGCTATGTATCAGGCCGGCACACTGTCCGGCAACCCGGTCGCAATGGCCGCGGGTGCGGCGACGATGCGGGAGTTGGCCAAGCCAGGCGTTTATGAAGCGTTGGCGAGCAAGACCGAGCGTTTGGCTGATGGTCTGCGTGGTGTGTTCGCAGAGTTGGGGGTGCAAGTCACCATCAACCAAGTTTGCGGGATGTTGACTGTCTTCTTTGGGGTTGAGAGTGTGACTGATATGGACAGCGCATCGAAGAACGATCGCGAGGTGTTCGGTCACTTCTTCCACGCGATGTTGGCGAACGGGGTTTATCTGCCGCCGTCACCATTTGAGGCCTGGTTCGTGTCGCTGGCGCACAGCGATGAGGACATTGACGCGACAGTAGAAGCGGCACGGCGAAGTTTGTAGGTCGGCGGCTAACCTCGGTACCCGTTGATCGCCTCGTACATCGTCGCGGCGCCGAAGTTCAAGGCGTCGATGGGGATGCGTTCGTCCGGACCGTGGAACATCGCCATGAAGTCGAGATCGGACGGCAAGCGCATGGGAGTGAAGCCGTAGGTGTCGATTCCGAGTTCGTGGAACCACTTTGCGTCGGTGCCGCCGGCGACCATATAGGGGATCGCCTTGGAGCCCGGGTCAGCGGCTTCCAAAAGGTTGGAGAGGTATGGCAACAATGTCATGTCAACGGTCGGCGGGCCATCTTCGTAACGTTCGACCTGTATTTCCGCATCTTCTCCGACGATCGACATCACCTGGCGCACGATGTCGGACTGCGTCGATCCGGGCAGCAATCGGCAGTCGAGCAGAAGTTGGACTTCCGAGGGCACTGCGTTTTCCTGTCGCCCGCCTTCGATGATGGTGGGGGAAATGGTGTCGCGGAACATGGGCTCGAGCATTCTGCCGATCTCTTCACCCATCATCGAGAGGGCCATGCCGGTGGTGTTGGGTCGCATCGCCATCCGCAACGCTAATCCGTCGGTCATCGACATCTCTTCGCCCATCGCAACGAGCATGGCGCGAGTGGCTTCGACGATACGGAACGGAGGGTGTCGATTCTCCATGCGACGGAGCGCGCGTGCGGCGCGGTTCATGGCGGTATCACGATGGATTTGCGACCCGTGCCCGCCTTGGCCGAGGAAGGTTACGCGGATGCGGCAGATGTGTTTCTCGGCGACCATGATTGGGTAGAAGCGATGACCGCGCACATGCACCGTGAATCCGCCCAATTCACCGAAGGCGTGGTTGATGCCCTCGAATAGATTTGGATGTTCTCGCACTAGGAACGCTGCGCCTTGTTGCCCACCCAGCTCTTCGTCGGCTAGCGCCGCAAATATTATGTCGCCCGGCGGAGGCACCTCGGAATATCGGGCACGTAGAAGGGCGTGGAGCATCATCGTTAACCCACCCTTCATGTCGACCGCGCCGCGGCCCCAGATGCAACCTCCGGCGATCTCGCCACCGAATGGTTCGCGGCTCCAACGCTGGCCATGTACGCCAACGACGTCGATATGTCCTTGCAGCAGAAGCGGTGGCGCTTCGCCGCGACCCGGCACGCGGGCGACTACGTTGGCCCGCTCCGGCAACTCCGGTGGATGCAGTACCTGATTTTCGATCTGATGCGCGTCGAGAAGCGACTTTATCCAGAGAGCGCACTCACGCTCTTGGCCGGGAGGATTAGAGGTGTCGAACTGGATCAGGCGTTGCGCCAGTTCAACCGACGACGGTACCCGGCGCGTAACGTTTTCAGACATCGCGTTTTCGGACATTCGCATTCCGGACGACCCTAATTCGGACGACCTTACTTTGGACCAACCTAGGGCAGTTGCAGGCTCAGCTCCAACTCGGCATTGATCGAGTCGAACCACTCCAGCACCTCTGGGTGATATGGGATGCCGTTCTTGGAGCGGTCCGCGCGTTCTTCGCTCTCGATCTGCCCCGGGTAGATGACGCGGTCATGTCCCGGTGCCGGAGGCGTCGCGGCCAATCCGCTTAAGAAAGCGTCCATGTCGTCCAAGAACTTGTCAAGGTCGGTGAAGGCGTCGATGCGGTACGCGGAGAAGAAGTGTCCCCCACTCTCCGTGATGAAACCCGGGCCATTCCCTGACAAGGTGCTCGTCATGATGTCGACGATGCACGACAGCGCGTAGCCTTTGTGCGAGCCATTTTCGCGGGTGCCGCCGAACGGGAGCATGTACCAGTGTCGGCTTTCGCCCCGAATGTCCTCGTCAGGCACCGGCTCTTCTTCCATGATCGGAGAACCATCATCCCGCGCCAGCCAACCGGGCAGGATGGGCGCGTTCATCCGCTGCAGCAGGCGGATCTTGTTGCCAGCCACCTGCGTGGTGGCGGCGTCGAATATGAAGTACGGCTCATTGCGCGCCGGTACTGCCCAAGCGAGCGGGTTGGTGCCGAACCGCGGTTCGGCGCCAAAGGTTGGGAGCATCGCGAAACCGCCGCCGCCAGTCATGCAGACACCGATCATGTCGTGGTCGATCGCTCTAACGGCGTGATAACCGGCCGCGCCGAGGTGACCGGAGTTCATCAGCGTCGCCGCGGCCATGCCGTGTTCTTTCGCCTTTTCGACGACGATGTCCATGACTCGGGGCGCTTGGTGCAGTCCCAGTCCACCATCACCGTCGAACGATGCGGTGACGCTGCTCTCCCGGATGATGCGCATCTCGGGATTGGGATTGATGTTGCCCGCTTGGTAGCCCTGAACGTACATTCGGAGCATGTTGGATACGCCGTGAGTATCGACGCCGTTCAGGTCGGCGTACAAAAGGACATCGGTCGACAGTTCGGCGTCCGATTCGGATAATCCCATCTTGAGGAATACCGTATTCGTCGCTTCCCGCATCCGGTCGGGCATGACCCGGACAGCTTCATCTTCAGGCACATGAAAACGTTCAAGCATGGTTTGGCATCACCTAGGCACTTGCATTCGTCGCATCGTTCGCTGGCGTAGTTCAATCGTGCGTTCGTCAGCGATTGAAGCAATGCTATACCATCCGCCAAAAGTTCCGGTTGATTTGCCGCGCAGAGGCGGATTGGGCTGAAACCACCTCGCTAGAATGAATGCCAGTACGTCGTAACGCGGCATGAGGTTTGGGAGATTTGATGAGGATCGGGGTGCTTAAGGAGGCTCGGAAAGCACCCCGACCTTGTGCCGGAAGAGTGTCCTAAATACTCAGAACACTTATCGGCGAATTCGACGGCATATTTCGGGCGCGCCGTGCCGAATGGTCGCCCAGCCGTCGACATATTGCGGGAATCGTCTAAAGTTGCCGATTTGTTGAAATTGGTCAGCGGTGTTTACGATTATATTTTGCGCGCCTCCGACGTATTCATCCAACCATCTCGGTTGGGTTGTGCAATGGGTTAGCCGTCGGGCTAGTTATGTTGATTTGGTAGCCCGATTGTCGATCACGGCACTTTGGCGGTTTCAGCGAACTTCGCCCGGTTGCCGTTGTGGTTTCGAGCCGCACCATTTGTCTTGTATCGATTCAGGTGATCCAACGCGTTGTTGAGTCGGCTGGACAGGATTCGCAGCGTGCTAACGAGGCGCAAGCGGCGGTATTCAGGAATCTCTGAGCTGGTCAACTTTTCGAGACTCCCGGCCAGCATGAACGCGTCTTCCTGCATCCCCTCGAAGTCGTTCTCGTACATCCCATTCAACCGTTCGGCATGTATCGTCGCGCTGCCATTCCGCGCCACCTCGAACGGTGAAACATCCGCCACAGTCTTTACTGCCGGTGGTTCGTCAGGCACGAATTTAGATATCAGATCGGTAGAAGCTATCGACGGGTCGGCTTTTGCTTTTGCTACTAGATCCTCGACATGTACGCTGCTGAGCCGCGAGTCAATGAATGGCTGGGCCAACTCCTCTTGTCGTTGATAGCCATCGAGATCTGCGATGCAGCGCGCCTCTTTGAACGTCAATTCGCCGCGGTCTACGTGCTCCTGCAATTTAGGCGATAAGGTTCTGCGGAGGCTTTCGTAGTGATGCACGGTGCCTGCGGTAATGCCTGTCCGGCGAGCGAGTTCCTGTTGGGTTACGCAAAACTGTTCGCGGTAGTCGATGAACGCCTCGGCCATCTTTATCGGCGGCAACAGGGACGAAAAATATTCGTCGGTGAGGCGCAGTTCTCGGCGTTCCTCATCGGTGACACCTTGGCGAACGATACATTCGACCAACTCTTCGCCCGCCCGTTGTGCGGCATCGACGGTGTTGTGTCCACAGAGGAGGTAGAACTTTCCCTTCTCGGCGAGCACGACCGGCATGCGACGTTGCCGACGACGTCGCGCCCATAAGCGATGGGTCTTGTCGTACGCCGGTCGCTGCGGATCGGTGAGGATGTTTTCTATCGCAATTCGCATCTCAGAAGCCTGTCCACTAAGCCCGAAGGCCACCTTTGGCATCGTGAATAGGTCAGATTCTGTATTCCAGGCGCCGGTTAGAAAAGAAACTGTCCCCGTCATGTCCAAAAGGGAAACATCATATTCCGAAATTCGGGTTGCATCTGGAAAACACCTGCCATATACTCTCGGTAACGAAGCGTTCAGGCGCTGTTCTCAGTTTGGAATCATGGTTACCGAACCCAATCTCAACCCGCCTTATGTCGCGTATCGGACATTCCGAACTTTTCTGGAATCTCTCGCAATCAGCATGCCCGACAGAATCGACCGTTCCGTATTTGATTCCAGATTCTCCGGAACCGCGACATCCCAGATAAACAGCGCGCTTCGCTCTCTAAAACTCATTGATGCTGAAGGGAACCCAAACGAAACGCTCAAACTCCTTGCCAGGACCGAAGGTGAACAGCATCACAAAGTTCTGGAACAGATTCTGAGAAGCTACTATCTTCCGGTCTTCAGATTGGATTTGGAACGCGCCACCAAAGCCCAGTTCCGCGAGGCGATGCGGGAGTTCGGCTGCACCGACTCGATGCTAGTCAAGTGCGAAACATTTTTTATTCACGCCGCTCGGCACGCCGGAATCCCGCTGTCGCCGTACTTGAAGTCGAATCGCAAAGCCAACCCGAGGTCGCGTTCCAATTATCGATCTTCCAAAAGCGGATCGCGACCGCAGACAATGGAAGAAAACGGCCGATCTCCCACGCCCGAGTCGACCGGAGTCGACTCGGCGACGATCACGATGCGAGAATTGGCTATTAGGGTGCTTGACAAGTATCCGGATTTCGACCCTAAGTGGTCCGAAGAGACACAAACAAGCTGGTTGGAAGGCATGAACAAGCTTCAAGAGACGTTCAACGTCCGCAACCAACCGGCTAGCTAGCAGATACAAAGCCAAAACATTGTCGATCGACGATATTCGCTCTGCCGACGAAGAACCAACCCGAACTGAAATTGGTGACGAACCGCCGGATGATTCTGCCGAGGATGCGCCGGAAGATGTGGCACCTCGGCGAACAGACGTCCCGTCACCGATAGATGGCATCTCGGATATCCGGGCAACGCTCGATCTACTCGAGCGCCAGATCGTCGAGTATCGGAAGATGCTGGCCGAACAGGAGGAAGCGGCCAGTGTTGTTGCGGAACCTGAGAACGAAGCGACACTGCAACTGGTCGAGTTGGACGAGGAGCAACTCGGCAGCGTAGCCGAAGCGATCGCCGGCCAAGCCGCTGCATATTTTGCTGGGCAGGTCCCAATCGAGGAAACGCCGGAAGAAGCGACGAAGGCTGTGGCCGCGGTTGAGGTGGAAGTCGCAGAGGTTGTCGAGGAACCGGTCGTAGCCGCAGTGGAGATGGATGTTGCGGCGGTTGGTGAAGTTGAAGAAGTGCCGGTTGAGGACGAGGGGTTGGAGGCTCCGAAGGTCGATCTACCGGAGCTGTTCGCGGAGGTTGAAACGCAGCTAGAGATGGGGTTGCACAATGCCGTCTCGGTCGCCGTCTACGCGGATGGCGAGATGTTGCTCGAGTATTTGAGTGCGAAGTCGGGTAGTGGCGTTACGCCGACACCGCGACCGTTGTTCCGTGCTTTTTCATCGGGCAAACCGATGGCGGCGGCGACGGTTTGGCGGCTGTTGGATGCTGGGGTGTTGGAGATCGATGCGCCGGTGGCGAGCTATTGGCCCGAATTTGCCCAACGCGGGAAGGGCAAGGTGACCCTGCGGCATGTATTGACTCATACCGCGGGGTTACCACGCGATTTTGGTCGTGGCGATGTGGACTGGGGTGATTGGGGACGGATGAGTGACATACTGGCTTCGATGGATTTGGAATATGACCCTGGCGAGGTCATCCACTACCACTCCATCACGTTCGGTATTTTGGTTGCGGAGATCGCGGCACGCGCGCGCGGGATTCCGTTTGTCGAGCTGTTTGAGCGCGAGGTCAAGTCTCCGTTGAATCTCGTTGACACTAGCTTTGTAATCGATGAGGAAGATAAAGAATCGCGGCGACGCGTGCAACCGTTGATCGCGCCGGCGGGGTACTTCGATCGCGAGATGCCCGAGAAGATGGATTGGTTGCTGGACAACCAGATCTTGTCGCCGGGGGCGTCGTGTGTAACAACTGCAGGCGATCTGGCGAGGTTGTATGCGGCAGTTTGCAACGGTGGATCGACGATCGAAGGGGAGGTTTGGTTGAGCGAAGGGGCGGCGGCGAATGTCTTCGCGACTCATGCCGCGGCGTACAACATCGAGAGCATGTCGAAGGACCGGGTTGGGCAGGGCGTGTGGATGTTCGACGAGCAACCGAACCGCACGGCGGCACCGGCGGGTTCGATGATGTTTGGTCATGGCGGTATGGCGACTTCGATCGCTTGGGGCGACCCGGAGTATGGCGTCAGCGTTGCCATCATTACGGATACGATGCTGGATGATGATCTGAATGGGCGTCGATTGAATCGGATCTCTGCAGCGGTACGTCGGGATTTGGGTTTGCCGGTTGGGTCGGTGGAGGAGATTTGAAGTAGGTATACAAACGATTTTGATACCATTTATGTTAGCATAAATTTTGATTGAGGTACACGAATATCATTCGCCGTTAGGTGTCAGCCCGTTTGGGCGGTGGTTCGACGATCTTGATCGCCGTGCCGCGCAAAAGGTAACGACAGCTCTGTATCGGATGAGACAAGGTAATTTGTCGAACGTCAAAGGCGTTGGACAAGGAGTCTTCGAGTTTCGGATCAATTACGGACCGGGTTACAGGATTTACTTCGGCAAAGATGGCGACCGGATCGTGATCTTGCTCGGCGGCGGCGATAAAAGCCGTCAACAAAATGACATTGACGCGGCCCGACGAAGGTGGGGCGACTACAAGATTCGGAAACGAAACGGGAGATGATGCGATGCCACTGACCAAGGATTTCAAGACGACAATCATGGCACGAGTTCAGCGAGATCCGGAATTCCGTGAGGGATTGCTTACTGAGAGCATCGAGTTGATGTTGAACGGCGAGCCCGGCGTTGGCAAAGAGATCATTCGAGATCTGATCAATGCGACGATTGGGTTTGATGAGTTAGGCAAGCGCGTTGGCAAACCTCCCGAGAGTCTTATGCGCATGTTTGGCAGCAAAGGAAATCCGCAGTCGAGCAACCTTTTTGCGGTGATTGAGGCTCTGCGCCAGAATGAAGGCGTCAGGTTAGAAGTTGTGGCGATCAGATAATCCGCCCGGTGCGGCGGCAATTCATTTCGAACGGCCCAATACGCGGTAGTGGGATTGGGCTAGGCCTGAGGGGTATTGGCGGGTGTTGATTAGTTCGAGGTGGATGTCTTTGGGGGTGTTGCCAAATAGGGGTATGCCTTGGCCGATGAGGATGGGGATGGTGGATATGGTGATGTCTTGGATGAGGCCTTCGTTGAGGAAGGACTGGATGGTTTTGCCGCCGTCGATGTAGGCTCTTTTCCAGCCTTTTTGGTTGAGGGTTGCGAGGAGGTCTGAGGGAGTTTGGTCGGCGATTGTTACTTTGTCGGTAAGGTGCAGGGGGATGTCGGAGTTGGTGAGCGTTCTCGAGAGAACGATCACGGGTTTTTGATAGGGCCAGTCGTCGTCGGAGGTCAGGTTGAGGACGACTTCGTAGGTTTTGCGGCCGAATATGATTCCGTCGACCGAGTCAATGAACTGAGTGTAGCCGTGCTCTTCGGTCGTTGTGCCTTGGTTTTCGAGCCAGTCGATGGCGTGGTCTTTTCGGGCGATGAAGCCGTCGAGGCTGGTGGCGATGAAGACGTGGCCGGTTGTCACTCGAGTTCGCCCCAGCGGATGCCGGTCTTGGTGTCGACGAGGAGGGGGACTTCTAGGGACATTGCGGCGGGCATCATGTCGTGGGATAGGGAGGTAATCTCTTCTAGTTCGCCGGGGGCCACTTCGAAGATGAGTTCGTCGTGGACTTGGGCGGTCATGCGGGATTCGAGGCCGCGGCGGTGGAGTTCGTCGGCGATGTTAATCATGGCGATCTTGATGACGTCGGCGGCGGTTCCTTGGATGGGCATGTTGACGGCGACGCGTTCGGCGGCGGCCCGGTAGCCTTGGTTGGCGGAGCGGAGGTCGGGGAGGTATCGACGTCTGCCCTTCAACGTCTCGGCGTAGCCGCGCATTTTGGCGACTTGCTTTTGGTGCTCGATGAAGTCGCGGATGCCGGGGTATTTGCCGAAGTAGAGGTCGATGAACTCTCTGCCCTGCTGCTGGGTGAGGTCGGTTTGGCGGGCAACGCCTTGGGGTCCGAGTCCGTAGATGACTCCGAAATTGAGGATTTTGGCGATGCGTCGCTGGTCGCTGGTGACGTCTTGGACGCCGTACATTGAGCGTGCCGTTGCGTCGTGGATGTCTTCGTTGTTGCGGAATGAATCCAGGAGGCCGGGTTCGCGGGACATGTGGGCGAGGATGCGGAGCTCGATCTGGGAGTAGTCGGCTGAGAGGAGTTGCCAGCCGGATTCGTAGTTGGTTGTGAAGGCGTCGCGGACTCTTCGACCGAGGGGTGTTCGGACGGGGATGTTCTGCACGTTGGGGTCGTTCGATGCGAGTCGTCCGGTGGCGGATCCGGCTTGGTTGAAGGTGCTGTGGACACGTCCGGTGGCCGGGTTGACCATTTTCGGAAGCGAGTCGGCGTAGGTGGACTTCAGCTTTGCGAGTTCGCGGTATCGGAGGACGGCATCGATGAGCTCGTAGATGCGGTCGTCGAGGCCGTTGGTGTTCCTCATGCGGTCGAGGGCGTCGGCGTTCATCGACCAGCCGGTCTTGAGTTTGCGGGTCGGCGGCGCGTTCCACTCGTCGATGAGGATGGTACCGATCTGCCGGTTTGATGCGATGTTGAAGTCGCGTCCACCCAACAAAGCGTTGGCAACCTGTTTGATTTGAGCGATCTCTTCGCCCAAGGCGGCAGAGAATTTCTTGAGGATGTCGGTCTCGACGACCATCCCGGTTCGCTGCATCTCGACGATGACTGGCAAAAGTGGCATCTCGATGTTTTCGAAGGCGCCGCGAGTGTTGTGGCCGTCGAGTTCGCCATCGAAGTGTCGCCAGAGTCGATAGGTGAAGTCGGCGTCGGCCGCGGCGTAGGGACCGGCCAACTCGATGTCGACCTCGGACATGGTTATCTGATTTCGTCCAGTGCCGATGAGGTCGGTGATGGGTGTCATCTCGGCTCGGAAGAGTTCTAGGGCGAGGTCTTTGAGTCCGTATCGATTGTGGCCGCATAGAGATGCGGCGATCATGGTGTCGAATTTGACGTTGTTGATGTCGATGCCGGCTTGTTGCAGGACCATCACGTCGAAGTTGGCGTTGTGGGCGGCTTTCGGGACTTTGGCGTCGGCGAAGAGCGGCGCGACTATTTCCAGCGCGCGGGTGCGGTCGATCTGTTCGCCGGAGCGGTGTCCGATGGGTACGTAGCAGGCTTCGCCGTCGGCGTTTGAGAACGACATTCCGACCATCTCATCCTGCATGGCGCGGGTGCCGGTGGTCTCGGTGTCGTATGCGAAGCCGTCGACGTTGCCGAGGCGGGTGACGAGGTCTCGCAGTTCGGCGTCGGTGGTGACGATGGAGTAGTTGCCAAGAGGTCCGTCGGAACCGACGGTTTTGGCGTTCAATTTAGTTGCCACGGCTGTGTTGGTGTTGCTGAAGAGGTCGCCTTGCGCGCGACCAGTTGTTGGCAGAGGGAACACGCCACGTTCAGCATCTTCGGCTGAAGGGATGCTGCGGACGATGGTGTCGCCGAAGCCGAGGCCAGTGAGTGCTCCAACGACTTCGTTGCGGTCGTAGCCGCCGATGCGACACTCGTTGAAGTTGATGTCGATAGGGACATCGGTGACGATGGTGGTGAGTTTGAGCCCGTCGTAGGCGATCTTTTCGCCGTCTCGGAGGCGGGTCATGATGCTCTTTGCGCCGCGGAGTTCCTTGGATGGGATCTCGCCGATGGCGTCGAGATTGGCGTAGAGGGTGTCGAAGTGGCCGAAGCGGTTGAGGACGGTTCGCGCGGCTTTGGGTCCGATCTTGGGAATGCCGGGGATGTTGTCGGACGGGTCACCTTCGAGTGCCTTGATCTCGGCGACGAATTCGGGGCCGAGGCCGTCGTAGCGGTCGCGGACGCCTTCGATGTCGTAGACCCGGGTGTCGCCGAAGCCGGAGTACATGAGGAGGTTGATCTCGTCGTTGACGAGTTGGAGCTGGTCGGCGTCGCCGGTGAGGATGAGGGAGCGGATGCCTGCGTCCTCGGCTTTGCGGACGATGGTTCCGACGACGTCGTCGGCCTCGAAGCCGTCGATTGCGAAGACCGGGACCTTCATGGCGGCGAGAATGCTCTCGACCATGGGGATTTGCTCGTGGAGTTCGGGGTCGATCGGCGGTCGTTGGGCTTTGTATTCGTCGAAGAGGTCGTCGCGGAAGGTGGGAGCTCGGGTGTCGAAAGTTACGGCGATGTGGGTGGGGCTGTATTCGCGGATGGTAGCGATGAGGTTGCGGAGGAATCCGTAGGCGCCGTGGGTCTGTTGTCCGGCACTGTTGGTGAGGCCGCCGCCACGAGAGAGCGCGAACCATGCTCGGAAGACCATGGAGTGGCCATCGACGACGAGGATGAGGGGTTCTCGGTTTTCGGTTTGGGTTGTCATGGGCGGGTTGGTTGTGAGGGGAATGTTTAGGTATTGGTTGCGATTATATGGGTGGGGGTGGGCTTACATGGATGGACGGGATGGACGGGATGTTGGGCGCGTTGAGGCCCTCACCCTAACCCTCTCCCAGAGGGAGAGGGAATTGAAAGTGATTGACAGATCGGGAGCTTTCGCTCCGTTTGTATTTCAAGCGTGCGGGTGGGGACGCCCGCGGGGTGGTTAAGGTGTGCGCCCGGCGAGGGCGGGGGGCACGGTTTCTATATTTCGAAGCATCGCCGCGTCTTTGGGGAGCGTGCGATTGTGGGTGAATGGTAGATAGAGTTCCAGGACCTCCGACGTCGCCAGACCGTCGGCTTTCCGGTCGGCGACTCGAAAGTCGTGCCGCCCGGCGTTGCTTGATTCGTTCCTTCTCGCTAATCCTGTAGGTCACTCCAGCTCGCTCCGCTGGAATCGCTGTGCCGGCGTCAGAGAACGGCGTTCGCTCGAACCTTGAACGGGGAACCCCCGTCTGGCTTGCTAGTCGGAGCCAGCCATGCTCCGCATCCGAGCCCTTAGGCTACAACGGTCTCTATACCGAATTTCGTGATCCGCGTTTCGCCCGAACTTCCTAAGCTTCTAGTAGGTGCTGCGACAGGCCTCCGTCGGCTTTTGCCTTTGGCATTTGCCATTGGCGTCGGCTTAATAGGCCTGGGTGCCTCCCACCCGCGGACCGGTGTTTGTAAGTTGTCAGTAGCGGTATCAATGAGGAAAAGGTGCACGCTTCCCGTATCGACACGGCGATGTTCTGGGCGCCTTGGCCAGTGGACCTGATGGGTCTTGGTTTTTGGCGCTTGGTTACTGTTGTACTACATTAATTATGCGAGAGTCAAGAGATTTGGCGAATTTGTTGGCATGGGTGTAGTCTGAACTGGGATTTTGGGGATTTGGTGTTCGTCGGGGGAGTCCTTAGTTCCGGGTTGGGTTGTTGGTTTTAAGGGGGATTTGGTTGGTTTTTCGTTTGGTAGGACGTCGATGATCGGAGGAGCGGTGTGCCTTTGCGGGATAATGAAGGATGAGGTCGCGGAACTCGGCGTTTCAGTGGCGATTTGGGAGATTGTGGCTATGTTGAAGTTTGAGAAAATACGGACTGGTGAAGAGTACGATGCGGCTATGGTGCGCATCGATGAGATTTTTCATGCGCCGGTTGGGTCGGCGGAGGGGGATGAGCTTGAGGTGCTGGTGGGTTTGGTGGAGGACTACGAAGTGGAACGGTATCCGATCCCGCCGCCCGATCCGGTGGATGTGATCGAGTTTCGCATCGATCAGGGGAGGTGACTTTTCGCTACCTGATCCCGTTTGTCGCGGGGTCGGGCTGGGGATCGGGGGTTGGTGGATGTGGCGCGTGTTGCGCAGGGCGGGGAGATGGTGGTGAGAGCGGGATTTTGGCGAGTAGGACGGGGGGTTGAAGTGACTCGGAGATCTTTTCAAAGAACGCGGTACGTGAGATCGGCGGGAATTCGAAGTTGGGTCAAAACGCATTAGTAAGGCAGGCGCGAACATTTCAACTTGGTGGTTTGCCGGTGATCGGGGCGTTCGATACATTCGCAACATATGCAGCATGTTGAGCCAGTTTTTCGCGGATGTCTTTGGCGACTTCCTCGACTTCTTTTGCCACTCTGGGTGCATGGCCCAATTCCTGCTGCAATGCGGTGACGAAGGGCAGCAACAACGCAGTCGCCGGTGATTCTTGTACGAGCCGTAACCCGGTTTCTGCCCCGGTTTGAACCACGAAACTGATCAATGCGTCAATGCAATAATCTCTAAGTCCTGTTTTGGTGATCAACGCCAACAACATCGCAAATTGGTCGTGAGAGACGGTGTGGTCAGATTTTCCGAGTACTGATATTTTTAGAACCAGCGCGTCGACGACGCGCCCCGCGACTTCGGTTGACGACGTATCGTGGTATTTCTCGATTATTTGGTCCAACATTGAAATCGATTTAAGTGGTGCATTGCTGTTGTAAAACGCGGTTGCTTTGCTCAGCAATAGAGTGCTTAATTCGGTCTCATAAACGGCGTCATTCGTTGATTTGGCGTCAGAATCGTAACGGTATTGCGCTTGGTTCAGTAGTCCGATAGCGCGTTCTGGTTCGCCGACAGCGATCAGCGCAATACCCTTATTCAGTAAAGCATTTGCCGAAATTCGAGTTGGCACTATGGCGTCGCGCGTTTCTTGATACCTGATCAAATCGTCACATGCTTTAATCGCCTTGTCGTAGCGACCCGTCAGTACAAGAAGGTTTGCCGCAAAACTTAGGACGTAGGGTTGTAAGGCGCGCATCTCAGGTGAGTCGATATCGCAGGATCCAAAAGCGATTGGTTCGATTGCGGTTAGTGCCCCCTCTAGATCGCCGCGTTCAAACAAGGATCGGGATTGGTTGACCATTGCAGCGGCGAAGGTGGTTAGGATGTCGGCGAGGTGATCGTTCGCTGTCCACGGATCCATATGCGTGCGCACGACGATTTCCCACAGCTCGTTCGGCGGATACATGGAAACCATGAAATCAATCAGGGCCTCGACGACGGGTTGGGTGCCGCCGCCCCTCCGAAGCAAGTAGTAGATGTTGTAAAGTCGCTCCGTCAGGTAAAACTGCCTGCGCCTAGGCGTACCCCCTTCGATAGTTACCGCGCCGCGTTCGGTTAGTCGTCTCAGAAGAGAACTACACTGGTTTGTGCTGACTCGGGCGAGATCAGCGACTTCCTTCGTTGTCGCCGGTTTCCATAGTCTGGCTAGCGCGAGGTAAACCCGTCTTTCTTGCGGTGGGAGATACTCAAGATGGCTCTTGAAGTACTCCGTGTGATCGTCAATCAAGTCCAGCAGATTGTCCATCAATTCTTGAAATGTTCGCCCGGAACCGAACCTCGCGATGATCGCGATTAAGCGGGGATTACCGCCAGTTAGAATTTCAAGTGGCCTGACATTTTCGAAGGTGGTTGCTGAATCCGCAACGGCCTCCCACAGAGATAGACATTCGTCGGTCACCAATGGCCGCAGAGTAACCACTCTGAAGAGGTCGTACAAGGCGCGTTGGGGGTCGTCGATTTCATTGAACCGGCTGGTTGCGCTGCTCAGTAGCATGATCCTGCGTTCAGTTTGGAGTGTTTTACGCAGTTGCCAACCGACCTCAGGGTCGTTGATGTCGTCGAAAAGCATATTGAGGTTTTCGACAACGAGTAACAGTCGTTTTTGTTGGCGGTCCGCGAAGTCGAGGAGCGCGCCTATGCATCGTTCGGCGAGGGCTTCATCTTTCGTTTCGTTTCGAAGGTCGTTGTAGGAGAGGTTCAGGTTTGTTTGTTCATCGGTAGGTGCTTGTTGAGCGAGATGGTAGAGACATTCGAGCCAAAATTCGCCGACGGTTGAAATTTCGTAACTCTCTTCGGGGAAGACGATCGGGAAGAACGCATCTAGAGATTCGTCTCGGCGCACCTGCGCGGCTACTCGCACGAGCAGATGCGTCTTACCGCTGCCGCGGGGTCCAATCACGATGGTGTGCGGGCTTGAATTTCCGGTGCTTTCCCGCAATGATTCGACGATGGACTCAAATTCGTTTGTGCGGACGCAAAACGAGTCGATGATTTCATCGTCGCTGAGGAAGCCGGGGTTGTATTTCTTGACTGGTGTTGCCATGACCGTGGGTTGCTTTCGACTACCTTTTGGCGATCGGCGTAAAGTATTGACCGTGACGGGCGCGCCACCAATCCTCTAGCAACTTGGATACGAAACGGTATCCATTTGAAAACGGTTCAAGATACCCGTCGTGTTCGAGGGTGAAAACGACGTCTGCAAAGACGTCATCACTTGTATCAGTGCTTGACAAAAGCGCTTCGCGGTGAAGTCGCGCATTTTCTTCGGTTAGGTATCCTTCGTTTACCGCGGCCTCTGTCAGCAGATCAAGCGCAAACGTGTAGAGATTAGGTCCGAGTACCGTGTTGAGTCGTTCTTCGTAGTGTCGCAACTCGAGATGGCCGCGCACGCTAAGCAATTCTTGTTCGTAAACGTGCCTAACATCGGCTACCGTAGCCATGTTTTTGTTGGCAGTTCGGAGATGTTGGTGAAGATGGTCGAAGAACTGTTGGACGTGATGTGGGACACAGCATCGCAGGTGGTCGCACATTGCGCGTGTCACCTCCTCAGAAAGTTCGAGGCGATAGTTGCGGGCCAAAGCGTCGAGACAGTCAATGGCTGTTTTCTCGGTCCAAGGTTTCAAATCTAATGGAGCATATATGTTGGCTTGAGCGCTGAGATTAGCTTGTTTCAGAACAGGTTCCAGGCCGATGCTTCCTGAGATAATCAGCGTGACTTTGTTTCGGTGTGCCTGTCCGTTCCGGCGCAACCAACTCAGAAACTGGTCGGTGTTAGCTCGGCGGTCGGTTGTGGTTTCATAGTCATGACCCTTGAGCATTCGATTTACCAGAATGGGAAGTTCGTCGATGGCAAGAACGACTGGTTTTTCGTTCGCAGCCAAAGCTTCGAAAACTTGGTCGCCGTCGAGTTGCCAGGTCCCGGCGCCGATACTAGCGCGAAGCTTCAACCTGAGTTCGGATATCGAAATTTCATCGATTCGTTCGCTGGCGTCTTGCATTCGATTCGCCAAGAATGAACGAGTGCGCCCCCAGACGTTTTCAAGTGGTTTGCTTTGAAATGCGATCTCGGCGACGGCATCCGCGGTGTCGTTGGCGGCCTCAAGGTCGACGAAAACAGTTGCGAACTCTCCCTCTTCATTTAGCCGGCGTAGAAGTTCCCTCACTAGGCTCGTTTTGCCCATTCGCCTTTGGGCGGTGATAAGCGTGTGGTTACGGTCTCGAATCCGCTCACGCAACGTTTCTAATTCGTTCTCCCGGTCGAAGAACCGGTTGCCGTCGACCCAATTGGCGCCGGCTTTTGTTAGTTTCTGTCTCATGGTTTTCATCATACATCGCCAACAACGTTGTTGGCAACAAATTCGTTGGCAACGTTGGTTGCCGTCGTAACCGTGGTTACTCGGCGCGGCACATTTCCTCCGCTGACGGGGCGGCCTCGCCGATGATCAGAAATTGACGTTCGACTGCGGCTCAAGTCACCCAGTCGCCCTCGAATTGCTCGAATGACTTGTCGAGTGTTACTTCGATGATGCGTTCGGCGGACTGTTCGATGTCCGCGAGCAAGGTTTTGATTTCAGTGTCCGTAGACGGTTTGGCGCGTCTCATCGACCGATACTCTGAAGTATGGGTTTTCAATCGCTTTTTCTTCGACTAGGTCGATTGAGCGACCGAAGATTGATTGGACGTCGTTAAGGAGGCCGAAGTACGCGTCGGCGTGTTTGCCGGGCGGCAAGAGTTGAATTTCGACTAGGAAGTCGATGTCGCTTGTTTCAGGGTTTGAAGTCGCCGACGGCTGCGGAGCCGAAGACTTCTAAGCGCTTGACGTGGTGTCGTCGGCAGATTTCGGCGAGTTGGTCGGAGTGGGAAGTTGTCCGAGGAGGGGTACCGGGTTTTGCGGTTTTGGAATAGTGAGGTTTTCGAGAATTTGGATGGTGTGTTGGAGGTGATTTATGCGGCGGTGGAGGAGGGTGAGAGGCGTTGGGGGTAGGTCTTGGTTGTTTGGGTGGTAGGGGCCCCCTTTGTCCTTCGGACATTTCCCCCGCGAGCGGGGGCAAACCTACCACGCCGCCCATGGCGTTCCCGCGAGCGGGGGCGGGTTTGAAACCCGCCCCTACGGGTGCTGTGCATAACTATGCGGAGCGATGGCACAGTAGTGAGTTTCGGCGTGAACCGCCCTTGCACCACCCCTCTGGTTTCCGGCTTTCGCCGGAATGACGGTGGTTGTGGCGTGCTTTGTTTTTCTCTGGATTCCCGCGTCCGGGTGTTGTGCGTAACTGTTGCGGAGTCCGGATCTGAGCGGTTTTAGGACTTGTCGTGGGGCGAAGAACGGGGTTCGGGGCGTTTTCGGGCGTGTCTTCCTGCGCTCGCGGCCGAAAAAGGCGCGCGGAACCGAACGGGGGCTATGCCTGCGAAGGCGCCGCGGCTATCTTGAGCGACCTCACGACGTTGTAGACCGTGCTCTTGAGCAGCAGTTCGGCCTCCGTCTTCGCGGTTCCGATGTATCTCGCCTTCCGGCATCCCAGCGTCCGCTTGAGGTATCCGAAGACGCCCTCCGCAGGCATCCGCAGCCTCGACAGCTCGACGTTCCTCGCCTTCTTCTCCGCCGAGAGCGGATGATGGTTGTCCCGGCGGTGCATCACCGCGTTGCCGATCCCCATGCGCCCCAGAAGCGCGGTGTTCTTCGCGCTCTCGTAGGCCGCATCCGCGTACACCGCCGCCTCGTCGCCCACGATCATCGGCTCCAGGAAGTTGACTTCGTTGAAGTTCGCCGGCGTGATCCTCGCCTCCCGCACCAGCCACGACCGCCGGTCGATCGACAGGTGCCCCTTGAAGCCGAAAACACCGCGCCGCCCCAACGCGGCGTCCGGGTCCACCGGGCTCGGAACCTGCCGGCCCGCTTCGTCGCGCTTGAAGTCCGGACGCCGGGCGTGCGCATGCACCAGCGTCGCGTCCACCACCGTGCCCTCCCGAAGCACCATCCCCTTGCTGTCCAGCTGCCCGTTGACTTCGTCGAACAGGCGACGCATCAGGCCCTTCTCGACCATCTTGTTCCGGAAGCGGCTGATCGTCGTGTGGTCCGGCGTCCCGTCCCGCAGGCCGAGGCCCACGAAGCGACGCCACGAAAGATCGTTGTTCAGCCTCTGCTCAAGCTGCGGATCGCTCGCGTCGTGCAGGTGCTGCAGAAAAAGAGCCTTCACCATCAGCAGCGGCGGATACGCCTTCCGGCCCTCGCGCGACGAGTGCAGGCCCTCCACGACCGCCGAGACCGCGCCCCAGTCCAGCGCCGAAGATATCTCCTCCAGCTGAGGGTTCCGGCCCAGACCCTCTCCGATCAACCCGTCCGCCAACGTGCGGGCCCCGGTCTCGAGATGCATGGCAGATCCTCCGATGTTCAAAACGTTCGACGATGGATACATTGAATCACAAGACCACGGGTTGTGCACAGGTCCCGTCCGCGGGAATGACGGGGGCCTGCGGGAATGACGGGGCTCGCGGGAATGACGGAGGCTTGTGGGGATGACGGGGCTCGCGGGAATGACGGAGGCTTGTGGGGATGACCGGGGCTCGCGAGGATGACGGGGGCTTGCGGGGATGACGTATTTGATGATCAGTGCCCTTGCGCATCCTCCACCACCATCTCCAGGACTTCGTGGGAGGCTATGGAGCCGATGAATTGGTTGGTTTCGGCGTCGGTTATTGGGAGGATGTTGATGGAGTTTTCGGTCATTGTTTGGAGGGCGTCTTCGACGTAGTCTTCGGTGGTCGCGGTGGGGGTGTTGTGGCGGAGGGTTTGGGTGAGGGTGGTGGTGTCCCATTCGGTGCGGGGTAGGTAGCGGAGCATGCTTAGGGAGACTATTCCGGCGAGTTGGCCTTGGTCGACTATGACGTAGTCGTGCTGTTCTGGTATGAGCCAGTGCTCGGCGAAGTTTTTGACGGTGAGGGATTGGTCGGGGAACGAGCGGGAGCGGTCTAGGATGTCTTTGACTTTTATGCCTTCAAGTGCGAATCGGTATAGGGATGGCGGGATGGCGTCTAGGGATGCCGGGGATTTGGCGGGTTTGATCCTCTTGATGGCGTTGGCGATGCCTATTGGTGTGACGAGGATGTAGGCGAACATGACGAAGACGAGGAGGGAGAAGATGGATTTGTCGATGGCGCCGGTGTGGAAAAGCAGCAGAAGCAGCGCGATCTCCGCGACGCCTTTTGCCATGAGGCCTGAGGCGGTGGCGAAGGGGGCGTCGAGTCGGGTGACGTATGTGCTGATGACGGAGGCGGCGAATTTGCCGATGAGCGGGACGAAGGTTAGGACGACGATGGTGAGGATGGAGAGTTCGACGAATTCGAAGCTGAGGTAAAGTCCTGCAGAGGCGAAGAAGAGGGGCACGAAGAAGCCTTCGGCGGTGCCTTTCATGCCTGGCATGATGTCGTGGCGGACTTGGAAGGGGAGTGTCGATAGAGCTGCGCCAAAGAGTAGAGCGCCGATCGAGCCGTGAAGTCCGACCTCTTCTGCTCCGAAGACGACGAGGAAGAGTCCGCCGAGGAGGAGTCCGAAGGAGAGTTGCGGTACCTGGAGGACGCGGTGGAGAAGGTCGATGATTCTGGGTAGCAGTTTGGTGGAGGCGAACCAGATTACGACAGCAAACCCGACGATTTGTCCGATGCGGGTGGCGAAGTCGAGGAAGTTTAGGCCGTGTGCGTGGCCATCGCCATAAAAGTGTTCGCTGATCGCAAAACCGAAGACGAAAAGGGTGATTAGTTCGGCGATGATAACGGCGGTGAAGATCTGAACGCCGACGGGTTGTTTAAGTTTGCCCTCGTCGATGAGAACCTTTGCGACTAGTCCGCCGCTGGAGAGTGAGAGTACGCTTGCAACGCCCAAGGCTTGGGTGAAGTCGAGGCCCAGTTTCAGGTCGATGAAGTAGTCGGTGGTGACGGCCAAGGAGACGAGCATCGAGATGACGATTGAGAGCGTGGCGGCCAGGAACAACCTTCCTCGGATCGCGGAAAAGAAGCCTTTGATGTCGATTTCTTCGAGGCCGATGAGGAAGAAGAAGACGAAGATGCCGACGCCATAGATGATCTCGGTTTCGGCTCCAGTTTTGACGAGTCCGGTTACGGGTCCGAGGATTACGCCGGCGGCGGCGTAGGCGATGATGGAGTTTAGTCCGAAGCGCTTGAAGATGCCTTCGAGGAGCTTGGCGCCGATGATCAGCAGGCCGATAGAGAACAGAGTCTCGTGGATGTGCAATCGGGCGTTTCCTTACTTGTCGGTGGCTTTGGATAGGGTTTCGCGATGGTTGCCGATGCGACGGCGGTGGAGCCTATGTGAATCGGCACGTGTGGATTTTACGCTAGATGTGGTGTATCGGTAAAGGATGATCGGGCGGAGGCAGGGGGTGCGGTGGAATGTGTGGCGCGAGAAGGGTATTTCTGCACCAGCCTTCGCCCCATGACCGCCCCGATACCCTCACCCTGACCCTCTCCCATGGGAGGGAGAGGGGATCCACCACCCGTCCCATTTTCTAGCGATGCGAGGGTTTCGTCTAGTGCTGGCAGTTTTGGCAGTAGTAGGCGGTTCTGCCGCTGATGCGGCGCGAGGTGGTGGGTTGGTGGCAGGTTGGACAGGTGGAGTTTGGGGTTCGGGGGATGCGCATTCGGGCGTCGTGGGCATCTACTACGTATGGGCTGCCGTCGGGGCTGGGGTGGGTTGTGATGTGGTTGAGGGCGTGGTCGAGGACGGCGAGGATTTTGGTGTGGAGTTGGTGTAGTCGAATAAGGCTGATGCGGTTGCAGCGGCGGACCGGGGAGATGCCGGTGCGCAGGAGGGATTCGTCGGCGTAGATGTTGCCGACGCCGGCGATGAGGGTTTGGTCGAGGAGGGTTGGTTTAATGCGGGAGCGTTTGGATCGGATGCGGTCGGCGAATTGGTCGGGGGTCAGGTCCCACGGTTCGGGGCCGAGACGCGGAAATGCGATTGTCGGATCGTCGACGGCCCATAGTCGGGCCCATCTTCGGGAGTCGTTGAGTTCGATGCGTCGGTCGTCGTTGAGGTAGAAGGCGGCTCGGCGGTATCGGACGGGGTCGTCGTCGGGGTTTCGGACGTGGAGGGAGCCGGTCATCCCCATGTGGAGGACTAGGTGAGACTGCGTTTGGTCGCTGACGATGAGCGGTGATACTAGGTATTTGCCGCGGCGGTCAAGGGGGCCGATCTGGGTGTTCGAGACTTTGTTGGCGAAGGTTTCGATGTCGGCGGCGGGTGCGGCGATGCTGTCGGGCCAGCCGATTTCGACGCGTTGGATGGTGGCGCCTTGGATGTTGCTGGCTACGAGGTAGCGCCGGATGGATTCGACTTCTGGGAGTTCGGGCATGGGGATCGCTCGCCCGTGAGATTTTCAGTGAACGTCCGACGTGAATTCGCTACGGCCCTATTGAAGAAAGGACTTTATGGCGGATCATCGACGGTTCAATCGTCGGACGATGCGAACCCAATCGCGCGCCGGTTTGTCTCGATTAAGTTGCGAACGGATTCTGTTAGTTTTTGAAGGTCAGATCGGATGTCATGCATCTCGGTCACCAACGCGTCCACACGTGCGTTCGCCGCGAGGTTGCTGTTGGTGAGTGACAAGATCGCATCGGCGATGAGCACCTTGTAGTCCGCAACATCTTCTTTGGTTGCGAGGTCTTCGTGTGTGTGTTCTGCGATTGTCATGGTCAATATGATACTGACGTATTAGTTTTGCTTGTAATGCTACACCATCACCCGCGCGACAAATGCCTGATTGGATTGTCGCTTAGCGAAATCAGATCGCTACTGCCCCTGCGCCCTCCGCCCTGCACCGCGGAGGCCGCCGTTTTGTTGGGTGATGAATTCTTGGGAACCTGCGATGATGGTGCGGGCTTGGATGGCACCGTCTTCGAGGGGGCCGATGGCTACTACGCCCATGCCTTCGGAGAGGTCGGTTAGGGTGCCGGTGGTTGTTGAGACGATTACGGATTTGTCGTTGGCGGTTAGGCGGAGGGTGCCTTGAGTGGTTTCGACGTGGATCATCATGTCGCCGTTAACTTCGGTGATGGTGCCTTGGATTGCGGATACGGTGTTGTCTCCACCTGCGCCGCCGAAACCTCCGAAACCAAAGCCACCGCCGGGATTTTGCGGGGCTACGTCGAGGCTGACGATGAATATCTTGCCGCCTTCGCCGCGTCTGACGACGCCGTTGACGTTGGTGCCGATTGGGAGATCGGAGACATCGAGGCTGTTGATGATGGTGATGTTGGTGTCCTCGCCTACTTCGACGTCAGTGGTCTTTTCAGCGTCTTCGAGATCTTGGACGGTGATGGTGGATCCGAAGATGTAGGTAATGGTGCCTTGGGTTGGCGGTGTGCCGAAGCCTCCGCCCTGTCCGCCGCCTGGGATCTCGATGCCGGCGTCGGCGAGTGCCTCTTCCATCAACTCGCGAAGTCGGGCTTGTTCGGCTTGGCTGATGTTGCCTGTTTGGGCTTTCTGGATGAGTGCGGCGATCTCGGGGTTGCTCTCGATCGCCTCTTGGATTGCTTGGAAGTTTCCGCCGCCAGGTCCGCCGGCGCCGCCACCACCGAATTGTCCCCGCCCGCCTTGCGCGGGTTCCTCGTCGGCACTATCTTCTGGTTCGTCGGTTTCGGTTTCTACGCTCTCGTCTTCAGCGTCGAGGTCGGGAGACTCGTCGGTTAGGATTTTGGGCGCTTCGGCGGTTGGCTCGTTGCTTTCGGCTCTTGGTCGTTCGGGCCCGGAGCGGGTGCTTGGTGTTGGTAGTTCGCTACTGGAGGCAACCGGAATCTCCTCATCGTCTTGGTCGGTCGGGCTCAGGAGGAAGATTGCGGCGACGCCGATGATGATGCCGACGAGTACGACGACGGCTAGAAGGATTGCGAACGGGCTCTTCATGTGGTGGTCACCATTTCATCGTCGCCATTGGGGATTGGATGTTGATTATTCGTATCGAAGGGCTTCGATGGGGTTTAGGCGCGCGGCGCGAACGGCTGGGTAGATGCCGAAGAAGAGTCCGACGCCGATAGATACGACCATGGCGAGGATGGGGATGTCGCTGGTGACGCGTGTGGACCACTCCGTGCCGATGAGGAAGCGTCCGTCGATGCCGGTTGCGAGTGCAATGCCGACGATGACGCCGATGATTCCGCCGCCGAACGTTAGGAATACGGCTTCGGTGACGAATTGGGCGACGATGTCGCGTCGCTTGGCGCCCATGGCCTGTCGGATGCCGATTTCGCGGGTTCGCTCGGTGACGGAGACGAGCATGATGTTCATGATGCCGATGCCGCCGACGAGGAGTGAGATTCCGGCCACGGTGCCGAGGAATACGACGAGGGTTTGGTTGGCTTCGTCGAAGGTGTCGAGGATTTCCTGCTGGTTGAAGACGGTGAAGTCGTCGGCCTCGGTGATGCGATGGCTCAGGCGGATTACGGTCTCGATTTCTTCGATGGCTTGATCGACGAGTTCGACGTCACGGACTTGGATCGAGATCTGGTCGACGCTGATGTTGCCGCCGGGGATTCGCTGTCCGGACAGGCGGTAGTAGGCGGTGGTGATGGGGATGACGGCTTGGTCGTCGAGCGATCCGAAGCCGCTTTGGGATGCAAGGACACCGACTATTCGGAACTGGCGGCCGTTGATGCGGACTTCAGCGCCCGTGGGGTCTTGGTTTCCGAAGAGGTCTTCGGAGACTTGAGCGCCGAGTACGACGACTTCGGCGCGTGAATCGACGTGCGGTGCTCCGATGAAGGTGCCGGTGGCCATCTCCAAGTTACGCACGCGCAAGAACTCTGGCGTAACGCCGGTTATTTGTGCTTGGGTGGTGGTGTTACTGATGTGGATGGTGCCGAAGGTGCCGATTTGGGGTGCGACGGCTTTGATGGAGGGGGTGTAGAGCGGGTCGCGGAGGGCGTCGACATCGGCGAGGGTGAGTGGTTCTTCGCTTGGGATCACGGTCAATAGGTTGCTTCCAAGACCTTGTATCAGTTCGGTGATTCGGTCGGTAGATCCGCGTCCGATGGACATGAGGGTGATGACGGAGCAGACGCCGAGGACGATGCCGAGGAGGGCTAGCGCGGCGCGTAGGCGGTTGGCCGTCAGAGAGTAAACGGAGGTTCGGATTATGTCTTGGGGAGACAATTGGAGGGTCTAGGTTTCGTCGCTGATGACGCGACCGTCGCTGAGGGTGATTACGCGGTCGGCTCTGGCGGCGACATCCGGTTCGTGTGTCACTACGATGACGGTGATGCCGTTTTCGTGGTTCAGGTCGGAAATGATGTTCAGGATTTCGGCGGAATTTGAGGTGTCGAGGTTTCCGGTGGGTTCATCGGCGAGGAGGACTGACGGCTCTTTGACGAGGGCTCGGGCGATGCCCACCCTTTGTTGTTGGCCGCCGGAGAGTTCGGTTGGTCTGTGGTGTGTGCGATCGGCAAGTCCGACAAGGGTGAGGGCGTTTTCGGCGCGTTTCCGTCGGTTGGGCCAGTGGCCGTACATCATCGGGAGTTCGACGTTGGCCAGTGCGGTAAGGCGTGGAAGCAGGTTGTGGGTCTGGAAAACGAAGCCGATTTTTCGGCTGCGGATGTCGGCTAGGTGGTCGTTGGACATCGATTCGACTGCCTGACCGTCGATGTGGTAGGTGCCGGTTGTGGGGATGTCTAGGCATCCGATGATGTTCATGAGGGTGGATTTGCCGGAGCCTGAGGCACCCATTATTGCGACGTATTCACCGTCGTGGATATCAATTGAGACACCGTCTAGGGCCCGGACTTGGATGGTTCCGGCGCCCATGTCGTAGACCTTGGTGACGTCGCGGATGCGGATGACGGGTTGCGACGCGTATGTCTGAGTGCTCACGATGGTTCTGTTTTGGCAGTGAACTACCGTCTGGGGCCGCCGCCGAAACCTGCGACCGCTCGGAAACCGCCGAACTGGCTGGTGTCGGAACCGACGACGGTCATCAGGATGGTCTCGCCTTCCCCAACTACCCCGTCTTCGATGACGGTCCAGAAGTCGTCGGAGATGCCGAGGGTTACGTTGCGGGGCACTAGCGTGCCGTCGGATGTGGGGATGAGCAGGATCGGATCGTTCACCGAGCCGAAGAGGGCTTGTATGGGGACAAGGAGCCGGTTGGATTGTTCGCGGATGACGACTTCGGCGACGGCGCTGAGACCTTCGGGCAGTTGGGTGCCGGCAGGTTGCTCGGTTTGGATGGTTACGGGGTATGTGACAACGCCTTGGTTGGATTCGCCGAAGGCTGCGATGTCGCTGATGTTTCCGATCAGGGCTTCGTCGCCGAGGGCTTCGAGTTCGATAGAGGCGGAGTCGCCGACCTGCAAGAAAAGGACATCGACTTCGTCGACGGTGCCGGAGATTTCGACGATCGAGGGGTCGGCGATGACGACGGCGGCGGCGTCCTGGTTGACGGATTGGCCCTCTTCGACCTGGATTTCGGCTACGACGCCGTCGAAGGGGGCGATTATCTGGGTTCCTTTTGTTGCGGCGATGGCGGTCGCGAGTTCTTCGCGTGCAGTGGCGGCCTCGGCGCGTCGGAGGGCGACGGTTGCGGGATCGGGGTTGACGAGTTCTGCGTGCTCTTGGGAGGCGACGGTGAGGTCTGCTCTCGCAACTGCGAGTTCCTGGCGTGCGAGTTCAATGTCGACCTCGTCGGGTGAGATGAGGTCTTGCAACGCGACGATCTTGTCGTTCAGATCTTCTTGGGCGGCGGCAACTTCGGATCGGGCGACGACGATCTCGTTGTCGTCTCCGGATAGCAAAGTTTGCAGAACGCGGGTCTTGTCGTCGAGATCGGCTTCAGCGGCGTAGATTCGCCGATGCATGACGACATTATCTGGCGACTCTAGGTTGTGGAGATTGTCTGACGCTCGGACTGCTTCGGCGAGGTCGGCTTCGGCTTTGGTTGTTTGGAAGTAGGCGACCGTGATCGTTACATCGTCCGGCACGGTCTTGACTTCGGCCAGCGTTTCCTCGGCATCAGTCAGGTTGTTGCGTGCGACCTTCGCAGCTTCCGTTGCAACCGCGAGCGATTGGCTCGCTTCGACGACGCGAGCCTCCGATTCCTGTTCAACGCGTTCCAACTCTTCGAAAAGCAGTTCCAGTCTGTTTTTTGCGTCGACTTGCGTGTAGTTGGCTACCTCTTGCTTGGCAAAAAGATCGCTGATGGTGTCGTCATCGGTCCCGGTTAACGCGTCCTCGAGCTGTTCCTGGAGGTCTTCTAGCGACTTTTTGGCGGACTCTACGGCGTCTTCAGCGTTGTCGAACTGTTGGGAATCTGCGAGCATGCTGGTCTGGTACGCTTCGGATTTCAGCAATAGGTCGTCCCATGCATCATCAAATTCGAGGTTGACGCACTCAGAATTTACGCCGGTGCCAGATTCCGTGCAGTCGAACTGAAGCTGAGTCAAAAAGAATTCGGTCCAGGTTGCAACCACGGTCTCATCCCAAGGGGTTTCGGGATCGTCTTTGACCCAACCTGAGGAGGCCGACGTTCGCTGCCCCAGTCCGCCGGCGACGGTTGCAGGGTCCATTATCTCGGATAGCGTCTTGCCAACATCGGCAAAGATCTGATCAGGGGAATACTCCCACTGGTACTTGGAGATGTCCATACCCAGCCACTTGAAGAAGACGTTTTGATACGTGCTCCGGGCGTCGTAGAGTTCGGATTCGAGTTTCCGTACGTCGGCGCCGATCTCTATCTCGAGTCGGGCCAGTTGATTTTCGGCGACAATGACGTCGTTTCGAGCTTCGGCGATCTGCGCGTTGAGGTCGGCAACGACTTCCTCGTCAAAGGGCTTTTGGGCGTCCGAGAGGGCGTCTTGAGCGTCGGTAAGATCCAGCGTTGCGGCGGCGAGTTCGGCCTCGACTTTCGAGATTTCCAGCTTCTTGCGGGTGATGTCGTTCGCAACGTTGGCTTGGGCGACTAGCAGGGAGTTTTCGGCATCGGAAGCGGCAATTTTGGCTTCAATCAGCGCCAACTTCGCCTCTTCGAGATCTAGTTGCGCTTGGTTGACCGCGGCTTCGTCGATGTCCAGTGTGTCCTCGTACGCTTCGCGAGCATCGTCGCGGACTTTGATGGCTTCTCCGACGGCGATTTCTGCCGCGCTTATCGCGGCGCTTTGTTCCGCGGTCAGGTCCGTTAGTTCGGCTTTCAGATCAGCCAAAGTCTTTTCGGCCTCCGCGACGGCGAGCTGCGCGTTCCCTAGGTCAACGTCGGTCGGTGAGAGGAGATCAGAGAGCTTTCCTTGAGCGGTTTCGAGGTCCGCGGCGGCTGTGGCAACCGCGAGTTCGGCATTCGCGATGTCAGACTTTGCGGGTTGAATGATGGCGGCAAGCGCATCCTCGGCATCGGCCAAGGTTTCGCCCGCCTTTACGACTTTTAGCGTCGCGTCGCCGACGGCTTTGTCGTCGGGATCGATTAGATGCTGCAGCTCGTCTTCAGCGTCTTGCAGCGCGACGCTGGTGTTCTGCAACTGTTGCTGAGCTGCAACGGCGGCCTCATCGTTGAGCGACATTAGGACTTCGCCCTCGGAGACGAAGTCGCCCTCTTCGACATCGATGGTGTCGATGGTTCCGGAGGTGCCGAAGGATAGACGTTCGCGATTGGCGTATTCGAGGGTTCCGTTTACGGATACGGAGTTGACGAGATCGCCGCGTCTGATGGTCAGAAGTTGTGTCTCCGCTCCTTCATCTACTCCGTATTCGGCGAGGACGGCGGCGATGGGTGATTCGCCTTCGATCAGGTCTTCGACAAATGGATAGATGAAGGAGGTGCCGATATATGCGACGAGCGGCACGGCAATCAGGACGGCGGCAGCGATGATCCACTGTCCGCGCGTTATCTGCTGCAACTGGTGCTTCAGATTGGCCACGGACAGCGGATTGTCGTCGTCGGGTTCGGAGGTCACTGATTGCGAGGATTCATTACTAGTTTCAACGGTCGCTGTGTTTCTTACGCTCTGAGAATCGGGTGAGGATGCATGACCCGCGGTTTCGGCCTCGGTTGACCCACCGGCATCGCGGCGCAAGACGCGGCCGAAGAGACCTCGCAAGTCGTTTGACACCTTGCGACTGGAATCAGCTCTGCTGCGTCGGCCGGAGACGAGGAAATATCCGAGCATCCCTGCCATCCAGCAGTTGGTCCAATGTCTTGGCTTTCGATCGTTCATTTGCTTCGCATCACTCTATCGACATTAGAGTAACCTTATTCACGCGCGACCGTATTTGGACAGTGAGAGATTGCGATGATTGAAGCTAAACTTGCACGAGATTATGACATTCGATTTGGGCACGGATTGCTCAAATCCGACTCTGCGAAATGGGGTCGATACGTGGTGATCACGACGCCCTCTGCATGGGCGGCGACGAAGGACGAGTTGGACCACGAGCCGGCAGGCATCGGAATCAACGAGTGGCTCGACAGGACGCACTTGATCGAGGTCTCTGACTCGCTTCCGGACGATATCGATTTGGTCGTGGGTCTCGGTGCTGGGCGAGCGTTGGATCACGCGAAGCTGGTGGCGCACCGTAAAGGGAAGCCGCTGGTCCAAGTGCCGACGGTGGTCTCCACGGGTGCCATCATTCATGGCTTCGTCGCGGACTGGGACGGTCGGCAGATTATCGGACAGCTCGCGGTGGTGAACTGCGAGTACGTTTTGGTCGACTACGATGTCGTGCTGCGGGCGCCAGAGCGATTGAACACGGCGGGATTGGGCGATGTTCTGTGTGGTTATGCGGGGCTTTCAGAGTGGCGACACAACGCCGAATTGGGCAAGACCGACCCGGTCGATGCTTCCAAGACGGCGAGATCGATAGCGCTTTACGACCAGATCGTCACCGATTTTCCAGCGTCTCTCGACGAAGATGGCGAGTTGACGCCCAAATCGGTAAAGGTGATCATGTCCGCGGTGCAGGCACGCGACGATGCCTTGGTGAAAGACGAACGAGCTCCGGGCGCGGACCATGCGTTCTGTTTCGTTGTCGAGATTGCGAACGACAAGTACTGGATTCACGGCGAGATGTGTGCTCTCGGAGCCGTGATCATCGCTTGGCGCACTCAACAAAACCCGGAAACTTTGACCGGGTGGTTGGATAGATGCAAAGTTCGGTGGCGTCCTTCCGATGTCGAAATCACCCGTGAGGAGTTAGGCGCTGGCATTGCCGTGTGGCCGCCGTGGATGGGAGATGGCACGAACGACAAACCGGCATCGCCCTCGATCGTAGTGCAAGAACCGATGTCGGAAGCAGAGATCGATGCTTGTTGGGAGTGGCTGAACTCGAATTGACCGAACATGCCCGGGAGTACGTCAAATGTGGGCATTGACGATAGCCGGTGGCCGTGGCGAGCGGCTGAAGCCGCTCACGGACGATATCTGCAAGCCGATGGTGCCGGTCAATGGAGTTCCGTTGCTCCAGCATCAGGCGAGTTGGCTATGCGCGAACGGTGTTACCGACATCGTTTTCCTGACCGGTTATCGGGCGGAACAGGTTGAGGAACATTTCGGAGATGGGTCGCGTTTAGGTTTCCGTGCGCACTACTCTCCTGAGGATCAGCCGCTCGGGCGAGGAGGCGCGGTGAAGCAGGGTTTGGGAGTTGTGCCGGAAGGTGTTGAGGACGTCGTGGTCGTGAACGGGGATGTGTTGACGGATCAATCGTTGGCGCCGCTTATTGAGATAAGGCGCGTCAATCGAGCACTGGCCGCGATCACGTTGATACCTTATGTCAGCCAGTTCGGCGTCGTGTTGGTTTCCGACGATGACGTTGTAACGAGCTTCGCGGAGAAGACGGAGCTACCGTTTTGGATCAATGGCGGCATCTACGTTCTCGAACGCGGCATCGAGGGATTGTTTCCAGACGTTGGAGACCACGAAGACACGACTTTTCCTCAGATCGTCGACGATGGTCGGATGCGGGCGATACGTTCAAGCGCGAATTGGATATCGGTGGATAGTCACAAAGACCTGAGCCAAGCGGAAGAGATGATGACGCAGGGACGATTGCCGCGATCGAACGATTAAGAAGGCCGTAAACGCGCCAATGGGTTCTTTGCATAACTGTTCGGAGCGACAGCACGGTGGTGAGCTTCGGCATGAACCGCCCTTGCACCGCCGCTCTGGATGGACGTTCCGTCCGCTGAAGCGCCGGCTTTCGCCGGAAAGACGGTGGTTGTGCACAGCGCCCCTATGCGGTGAACATTCGCAATAGGTCGTGGCGTGCGATCATGCCTTGTGGGATGCCATCAGACACGACTGGGACGTGGTTCTCGCCAGTAGTTGCGATGATCTCAATCACGGTATCGATCGTGGCATCGGGATGCACGCACTGAGGATCAGATTTCATGACCTCTTCGACTCGCTTCGAGCGCACCTGTTCGATGGCATCGTAATACCCGGTCGAATGGTCGCTTCCAACAGACGCACCCATCAAGCGTGTCGTGGTGCCACGCATGAAGGGGACCAAGACTTCTGTGGGCATGAACATTTGTTCGGTCACCAAACCGCAGATTTCGCCAGCGTCGTCAACCACAACCACCGAACCGATGTTGTGTTCGATCATCAGCTTAGCAACATCCGAAACCTTTTCGTTACGGTGCGCCGTGATCACCGGCGCATGCATCAAACTTCGGACATCGCTGTCTGGTACTTGACTCATTTCCACCTATCCACGTTCACTCCGAGGACCGATCCTCGAAAGCTATCACAGATGGACTGGCGCACGCCAATCCGTCGGTCAGATACAGAGTATCTTAGACCTTCGCGCGTTCGCGTTCAGCCTTCAGGTAACGCGAGAGTTCGATGGTTACGATATCGATGTTTTTGTCGGACGTGTTGATGACGAAGTCGTAGATCATCGGGTCTTCAGGGTCGGCGTGGTGCAATTTGTGGAAGTATTCCCGCTGTGCATTTTCGCGTTCCAAGATAATGCGTTCAGCCTCCGCGACGTTGGTCAATCCTTCCCGCCGCATCACGCGTGTCACGCGGTCGTCCCAGTTGGCGAAGATGCCAACACGCGCCACTTCATCCTGATTTGCCAGTTCAACCGCACCAGCGCGGTGCACGATTACCGCGTTTCCGCCTCTGGCCAAATGGCCGAGGTCGTAGGAGTTGTCGATCGAGCTTTGAGCTGACGGACCGTTCCGGTCCCACGTCAGCGGTATGTGGAGGTCTGCCGCGCCTTGTAGCATCGGGTCGTCGCCTGCTGCGCCAACTGCGAAGTAAGATGCGGCCCGTTCGACCCAAGTCCACAACCGCTCGGAGAAATCGGCGCTTGGTGCCATCCCCACCGCGTTTAACGCGTCTGCATCGGTGTTGCCATCCACCGACTGCAATCGGACGCGATCAAAGTACCTCCACCCGAACATTCGGGCGATCTTCCTGCCAACGTCAAAGGCTCCAGAGCCGATGTGGCCGTCTATGGTGATCAACGTTTTACGCATCGGGACCCAACACGTACTCCGCGGACGACGTGATTAAGTAAAAACGTCCGCGCGAGCGCAATACTACATGTAATCCGCCGTTCTAGCAATTCCGATTGCGAATCACGTGGGTCTACGATCCGTCGATTGCGCTCAATCCGCCGTCGATATTCAACGAGGCGCCATTGATGTAGTCGTTGCCGATGATGCTGATGACGGCTTGGGAGACCTCTTCGAGAGTGCCCATCCGGCCGGCCGGCCCTAACGTGCTGTTCGAGTACGATCTCGATCCGGCGGATTGGTCATCGGTCATCGGCAGTATCGCGCCGAGCCGTAGTTCGTTGACTTGAATGCGTGGTGCGAGACTTACGGCGAGTGTCTTCGTCAATCCGGTTAGGGCCGAGTTCGCAATTGAGTAGGTGATGCGGGTTCGGTAGGCAGTGCGGCGATCATTGATGTTGACGATCTTGCCAATTGCGTCGTCCGGAAGATCACGGGCCATGGCTTGGGCGAGCAGCAACGGCGCGCGGACATTGACTGCCATCGCATGATCGAAATCGTTTGGCGTCACATCCGCGATACCGACGCGGTTGAAAATTGATGCGTTGTTGATGACAATGCTGGGGATTTCGCCCAGTTTGTCGACGGTTTCGGACCACAACCGGGCACATTGGTCGGCGGCGGAAAGATCCGCTTGGATCGCCTCGCCCTTGACGCCGAAGCCGCGTGCCATGTCGCGGGTTTCGAGGGCCTCGTCCACGCTAGCGTTGTAGTGGACCGCGACGTTGCATCCATTCTCCGCGAGCGCGAGCGCCATTGTGCGGCCGATGCGCCTCGATGCGCCGGTGATTAGTGCTGTCGATCCTTTGATATTCATCCGATTACTGTGGTTTGTGGAAGGTTTTGCACGGCACCGTCAATCCGACCGCCTCCGGAAGTCAGATAGGTCATGCACGCGGGAACTCGCTACCATGTTAGCCTTCGTGCTGTCACTGTCTAGACAACCAAGGAATCAGAGATGATCTACGAATTCAGGACGTATGACTTAAAGCCGAGGACGGTGCCGTTGTTCGAGGCACGGGCGGCGGCGAAGATCAAAGAAGGACGCCAGAACTACTCGCAGCTTTTCGGCTTCTGGACGACTGAAGTTGGACCGGTAAACGAGGTAGTCCATGTCTGGCCCTATGATGACCTCGAGCAGCGCAGGAAGATTCGTGCACAGGTCGCTGAGGATGGAGTGTGGCCACCCGATAACGCCGAGTTCATCAACACTATGCGCTCCGAGATATTTCTTCCGGCTCCGTTCATGGAAAATCGTGGCGAAGCCAAACTGGGTCCGGTTTATGAAATGCGCATCTATACCTACGCGCCGCCGGACATCCCGAGAGTGATCGAAATCTGGGGCGAGCACCTCGAGGAACGAGAAAAGTACTCGCCGCTGGTAGGCGCGTGGTATTCGGAACTAGGCCCGCTCAACACCTGGATCCATATGTGGGCGTACGAGAGCTATGACCAGCGAGCCGCCATCCGCGCCGAAACGCGCGCCAAAGGCGTCTGGCCACCTCCCGGCGGTATCGCTCCATTGACGCAGGCGAACAAGCTGTTGTTGCCGATGAGTTTCTCGCCTTTGCAGTAGAGACCTTCGCAGAACCCTCCACCCCTCTGGATTCCGGCTTTCGCCGGAATGACGGCGGTTTTGCCAAGTGCCCCATGGGGGAACTGAAGCGGGTTTAGAGCGTGGGGTTGCGAAGGTGTTCCATGAACTCGTCGCGGGTGGCGGGATTGTCGAGTAGAGATCCCATCATTGCGCTCGTGATCATCCGTGGATCCTGTTTTCGAACGCCGCGCATCACGGTGCACATGTGGGTGCCTTCTACCACCACGCCAACGCCTCTCGGTTCGATCAATGTGTTGAGGAAACTCGCGATCTCCTGGGTCATTCGCTCTTGCACCTGCAACCGACGGGCGAACATGTCCACGATGCGAGGGATCTTAGAGAGGCCGACGACCTTTTTGTCGGGAAGATATCCGACGTGCGCGTAGCCGTAGAACGGTAGCAGGTGATGCTCACAGAGGCTGTAGTACTCGATCGATTTGACGACGACCATTTGGTCGTATTCGACATCGAAGAGGGCTCCGTTTAGAAGCTGTTCCGGGTCGATCGAATAGCCGCTGAGCAACTCGTCGAACATCTCGGCGACTCGCAAGGGCGTGCGCTCGGTGCCTTGCGGATCGAGGTTTTCCGAGCCGATCGCCTTGAGAATCTCGTTGATGCCGTCGGCGATCCGAGCCTTGGTGGCTCGGTTGAGCGTCACCCCGGGATCGAACATGGCAGGTTCGTAACCGTTCGATGTAACCAAATTGGTGTAGTCAGAAGTGGAAGGATCGGCGACCATTTCGAAGTTTTCGTCCGTTGCGTTTAGGGGCGTTAGAGGGCACGAACCCATTTACGCTTCATTATCGCCGATGGTTCGATTGCGATGGCCCGTTGCCTGCGATAGTCTACGACTTAGCCGTATTTACCGCGGCTGGACAGGTTCGAAAATTGGAGAGATGAACCGTGAAGATTACCGATATTGAGACCTTCGTAGTCGATGCTGGTTGGCGGCCTTGGCAGTTCTGCGCGGTGCGAACGGATGAGGGCATTACGGGGTACGGGGAGATGTCGGATGGGCGGAACCCTTACGGCGTCGTGGGCACGGTATCCGATTACGAGCCGATTCTGCTGGGTCAAGATCCCTTGGCGGTTGAGGCACGGTACTGGGACATGTATCGGATGTCTCGTCAGGCCCCCGGCGGTATCGCGGCGAGGGCGATCGCTGGCGTGGAGCTTGCGTTGTGGGACATCAAGGGCAAGGCGATGGGCGTGCCCGTTCACAGCCTTTTTGGCGGGCCGACGCGGGAGCGCCAGCAAGTCTACTGGTCGCATTGCGGTTCCTCCCGCTCGCGTAACCATGAACTCATCGGGTCGCCGCCGATGGATTCGTTTCAAGCGGTGACCGACTTGGGCCACGAGGTGAAGGAGCGAGGCTTCAAGGCGCTCAAGACGAACATCATCTTTTTCGACGACGACAACCTTGGCTACGGCTACGGGTTTGGTACCGGCGCGATGGATCAGACGATCACGCCGGCGTTGCTCCGGCACGTCGAGAAATACATCGGCACGTTCAAGGAGGCCGTCGGGCCGGATGTGGAGATTGCGCTTGACCTTAACTTCAACGTCAAACCGCAAGCCGCAAAGCAGATATGTGCCGTTCTCGAACAGTTCAACATGATGTGGGTCGAGATCGACATGTATGAAGTCGACGGTTTGAAAGAGGTCAAGGACAGCACGAGTTGTCCGATCACTTCGGGGGAGAATCTCTTCACGATCCGCGACTACCGGCCTTACTTTGCCGCGCGGGCGATGGATATCGCGATGATCGACGTTCCGTGGCAGGGCTTTGCCCGCGGTCGCGACGTGGCCATGCTGGCGGAGTCGCACGAGATCAACGTGGCACCCCACAACTATTACTCGCATTTGGCGACGATGCAGGGGATCAACCTCTGCGCTACCCTGCCCAACGTCCGAATCTGCGAGATCGACATAGACGATGTGCCGTGGAAGGACGACCTGACTGGTGGGCCCTTGACCTTCCACGACGGTGGTTTGTTGGATGTGCCGACGAAGCCTGGTTGGGGAGTGGAGCTCGATGAGGACGTTGCGCGGGCACACGCTTGGGAGCGGGGGCGGGGGCCCGGTTACGGCGAGACGACGGCGGCTAGATCTTCGTAAGGAATCCTTACAAAGATTTAGGTACGTCCGCGGTTCCCAATCCAAGCTCAACCAAGCTGTGCGAGACGAATTGGACGTCCGGCTTGTGCATGAGGAGTCTGAGGGTGTAATCTTTGAGCGATTTTTGTCGCCACTCGGCGATGGAGATGACGACGACTTTCTCGAGGTTTCGGCCCATGGCGTATCCGAACTCGATCGCGGCGTTGGTTGAGAGGTCGGGATGGAGGACGTGGAGCTCGTCGGCGTTGTCGAGCTTTTGCCAGCTGCGGTCTCTGATGGCGAGGAGGTCGGCCTCGGTCTGACGCGGGCCGTTGGCCCAGCGTCGGTCGTATTCGATGGCGGGGCAGAAGACTTCTTTGTTGGGGAGTTGGTTTTGGATGTACCAGTGGCACCAGCGGACGATGATTTGCCGTTGGTTTTCGGGGACGCTGGTGATGGGGGTTGCTAGGTAGATGAGGGGCATTTTTCGGCCGGGACTACGTCAGTCGTTGTCGGGAACAACTAGCTGGTAGTGCTTCTCTTCGACGATGGCGATGTTTTCGATATCGCGGGCTTCAAGTTCGATCAAAGCCAATACTGAATCGGAAATCGCCTGTATCGCCACGCATCGTATCGGCAATCCTTCCAATTTTGAGTGACAGACCTGTGCGTTTTGCCAAATCTGAACGATGTTCAGGGAATCGCTGCCGCTTTTGGCTTCCACCGGTATCGCGTGATGTTGCCCATTTTTATCCAACCCTACGTACAACTCGTCGGTTTCAACCTGCGTCGATTCGTGCCGTTGATTTATTGGATTCCAAACCGGGATCGATGTTCGTAGGTGGTTCTGCAACGAGTAGCACGTCAATCCGGTGAAAACGTCAATCAATCGGTTGTAGCGGACCGTGGCAAGTAGTGCTTGCTCGTCGCTCAATGCGTAAAGAGAAATCACCCCCGGTGTCGAATCCGGGATTTCGGTGCGGATCATCCGGGGGTTGGGTTTGATTTCGCTGAACCGGACCTGTCGGAACTCGTAGACCGATCTTCCGGCGGGCAGGATTGCCCACTCGCGATCTGGTGCGGCAGTGTTGATAATCGAATCGGGCAATGCCATGCGATACCGGATCGAATAGACGAGATCGCCAAGATTCCGCGGTACATTGATATTCAGTCGCCGCGCCGTTTCCTCAATTTCGCGGCGTTCGAACGGGATGGATGTGTCACCTGGTCGATATTTGGAGTTGAATATCTCCTCGATGATTCTCGCGTATGCGTTTCCACCGGTTGTCATCCGGGCCATCTCAACAGAAGCACTTCTTCCCTCAACTGTTCACGGGTTGCAGTAGCGAGCCGTGTTCGGAACAAGTCAATTCCCTCGACGGTGTAACCGCATTCTTCTGCGATCTGCGCTAACAGTTGCCCGGTTCGGATCATGATCCGGAAAAACGACGCTTGATCACCGACGACGTAAGCGAGTCGGGCGCCCGGTTTCAAAACTTTCGACAGGCTGATCAAGTGTCGCGCCATGCCGCCGAAGTAAAGTCTTACCACCCGCGAGTACTGCTTTTCGAAACCAGAAGTTTTGCCCAACTCAATTCGTCGCGCCTCGATTTGGTCAGCTAGCTCGTGTACTGGCGAATTCGACGGGACCCACTCGTGGTCAGTGTCGGCCTTGTACACTGTCCGCGAATTCGAACGGAGGAGGTGTTGTTTCGTGGCGCGGAGGTCCATTCGGTCTTCGAAGAATCCGAGTATGACGGATTCGATGCGCACCGTCCGAGTGTAGTCCTTCTCGTTGGGGTATGGAGGTGAGGTTATTACGGCGTCGATTGAATTCGGCTCGAGGACTTGGTCGATTTCACGCGCGTCGCCGCAGTGGACTTCGGATTTCGTGTCGAAATCGGCGAGACCGCTCAAGTCGTCGGCGATTTTGGTCAGCCGGCGCAACCACGGTGAAACAACGGGTGCATCTTGCTTGATTTTGCCAACTCCGACTTCAGGCCCAAACTTCAAGTTCGAGATATCGCCGACGATTGCCGATGCCAGAGCCAGCATCTCGTGGTCGGTATAGGTGTCGGATTGATGACGTTTCAGTTCTTCGACCAAAACCAGTGTTTTGTGCAATGGCAACGGGCTAATGGCGTTTTTGAAGATGAGTTTTGCAGCGTCGGGCGGGAGTTGTCGCAATTGCCCTGGGGCAAAGTCGTCGTTGGATGGTTGGTCCGTAATCCCGTGGGCATCCAACTGTTTCAATGTTCGTTGAGACACCATCTCGGCGCGGATCGCTAGCGATTTTGGATCAAGGGACCAATCAACCTTGGTGTTAGCGACGAACGCCGAACTTGGCAATGCTTCGACTCCGACGCTCGGTATGCCGAGTTTTTTGCATTCGACGAGCGTTGTCCCAGTGCCACAAAACGGGTCGAGCAACACTTCATCTCTTGTCACTCCCAACCGGGCAAGGTATTCACGCACCAGATGTGGTGGAAAAGACAGCACGAACCGATACCAGTCGTGAGCCGCCGTATCGCTGGGCAGCAAAGAGTTCATTCGACCGTTCGAGGTCGGGTGGGACGCTCGCGCATCGGCAATCGAGAGCCTAGGTTGTGCGGTGAGTGGTGTGGTTGTTGGGGTCATTAAAGACTAGGCTACCAGCGCTTTGACCTCGTCGACACATCGCTCTATGTCGTCCCTCAACTCATAGACCCAAAATCGTTTCACTTTCCACCCCATGCCGATCAAGCGATGGTCACGCATGAGGTCATTGCGACTCCGACTTCCGTCCCACTCGCGGTGGTACATCGCTCCGTCGACCTCAACATTGAGTTTCGTGTTCTCAGTCACAAATGCGAAGTCGAGTCGATATTGACCCTCTGCGTATTGGTGCATCGGCTTCAATCCGGCGGCTTGTAGCGCCTCATAGAAGGGGCGTTCCCAGTGGCCGATGGTTGGTCCGTCATCGAAGCCGGGAGGGGTGTCAGATTGCTTCCTATTTTGCTGTGTTTGTTCGTAATACTCGGCGAATCCTTTAACGTGAGGAATGCTTGACACCAAGCAGGATTCAAGGTTGCCCACCACATGGAGCAACGCGCGGGCCCGCGTTATCGCGACGTTGAAAAGGTTCGCGGTTCCGTTGAGAAACCATTCCGCACCTTCGGGCATTTGGTAGCCGACACATGGTGAAAAGAAAATCACATCCTTTTCATCGCCCTGGAAACCGTGCGAAGTGTCGGTGATCAATTCGCATCGTCGCACGGACGCCGGACTCAATTGCTGGTTGATCTTGCCCCGGATGAGGTTTGCCTGTGCGCGGAAGGGCGTAACGATGCCGACAGACCCGCGGAAACCGCGCGCTTCGACGAGATCAACGACCGCCTGAACTACGGTGTCTGCTTCCTCGATGCAGACAGCTCCGCTCGATGCTGGGCCACGGTTTACGCTGCCCTTGGTATCGGTCCAACGGATGCCGGGGGAAGTTCCGTCTGGCATCTTAAGGTCGTCGTAATTTGTGCACAGCAACAGTCTGTTGTCGTACCAGTGGCGATTACTGAAGCCGATGATGTCGGCGTGCGATCGGAAGTGTTCATTCAACTGACGTGGCGACGCGTTGCGTTCGGCGGCATCGAACAACGAGTTCTGGCTGAACGCGAATATTGCGTCTGCGGCAGCGTGCAGACCGTACTTTTCCTGCAAATTCTGATCTCGACGTTCATTTATCGAGGTTATGTGCCGCAACTGATTTGGATCACCGATTATCAATGCGCGTTTAGCACGGTAAAGCAACGGGAGCGCGGATGGGATATCGCATTGACTTGCCTCGTCGATGACGACGAGGTCGAATAATCCGTCGTGAAGGGGAATGTTACCTCTTGCGGATAGGTTGGTAACGCACCACGCAGGCAAGGCATCCATTACCTTCGGGAACAACGCCTCCATCTGGCGCATAAGCCTCCCGTACGTGGGTCCGCCTAGTTGATCGTTTTGTAGTCGTTCGAAAAGAGCGCGAAAATCACCGATTGCTCGCCTCGTTTCGATGTCGAAATGATCCGGCAACAGGCGCATTGATGCGTCGACCAGACGTTTTCCGGCATCCCATATCTGATTTTCTAGGTGCTTTAGTCCTACCGCTAGGTCGTTGACCATCGGCAACTTTGTTAACGCTGCCGCGTCTTGTTCAAACTCGCGCGAACGATTCGCGATGTTCATTTCGATGTCTGCTCGAGACGCATCGAGTTCGGCCAATTTTGCACCATGCTCAGATTGGTGCTCGCTCCTTCGGCGCTCAATCTCACCGTGTCGGTCTGCGATACGTTTATCGAATTCCAGGTGTTCGAATTCATCTTTGAGCTTTTGAACCCTGCCGCGGAGGTTGTCGATGCGTTCATGCAAAGATTCGATTTGCGTTTGTACGCGTTGGAAAAGGTCGTTTTGTAGTTCCGCCTCGCGCAGATCAAATTCCTTTTCGTCGAATTCCGCCCCGGCTTCAGCAATTGCATTTTTGAGATCATCAATCTCATCGACCAACTGACAATTGCGTTCTGCGTCTCGCTCCCATTCGGACAAACTCGTCAACGCATCGGAGAGATATAACGTCCAGATTTCTAATCCGTCCACAACGATCGGACCGGACGGTGGTACCCCGAGGATGTCGTACTCGTCGGTCCAAGCGGTGGTCAAACCGACGATTCGTTGCAATCTCGCGGTCCGCCCCCATCGGTTCCAGATTCGCGACCAAATTGAGCCGTTGCCATCAGTCTCGACGGTCAATGCGCATTGCGCGTCCAGTATCAGTTTTCTAAGTTCGGCAAAATTCTGGTCTTTTTGACGAGTCCATTTCCGCTGGTCGAAATCCTCGTCGAATCGATCCCGACGCCTTTTCAAAGAATCGATTTTTAAGTCGCGCGTCCTAGTTTCCATGTCTCGTCGCTGTTTCAGCGAGTCCAGTTCGTTGTGTTTGCGGGTGATATCCGAAATGAAATCGGCATCGAGGCGAGCTTGATCCAAGATCTCGTCAGGGATGTGGTTCAGGAAATCCTTTCGGTTCAGAATTTCTACCGAAGTCAACAGGTCTTCGATTTCCAGATTGATCGCGGCTGTTTCGTTGTCTCGAGTAGTTTGAGCGTCATCGCGGTCGCGCTCCAGCTGTTCAATGTACCGTTGGATCTCGCCGAGTTCGTCGTTCAAACGGATTTCGGCGTGTTCGCGTGACTTTTGTGCTGCGACGAACCGTTTGTCCAAATTCGTCTGTTCCGATTTGAGCCTAGGGATCTCTTCATCGAGTTGATAAACACGATTGCGGCGCACGCGCACATCTTCCAAGGCATCCCAAACCGCCGCACGCTTTCTTTCAAGTTGAGTGAGCTCATCGCGCGTATCGGACGAGTCCTGCCGGTCTTGCTCGGTCACGTTCGCGTCCAGAACGTTAGCCAGATAAGAGATAATTTCGTTTCGGAGTTCCCTGTCTTCGGCTCGGCGACCAGTTCGTATCATGAGTGGTTTGCCAGCCAAATCGTTCACGCGATCTTCAACCACATCAACTGCTTTTCGATTGTGGCTCGCAACCAATACGCTCTGCTTACGCATCCAAGCATTGGCGATCACCGTGGTCACGATTTGAGATTTGCCCGTGCCGGGTGGACCAGTTACAACCGTTAGGTCATCACGAAAAGCAGATTTCACCGCGGATCGTTGCTCATCGTTCAGCGGAACGACCTCAGTGATCCGATGAGCGGGACCGCTGTGTTCGCGATTCGATATACCGTGTTTCGGAATAGAACCAAAGAAATAGCTCAATGACGTGTTTCTAACGCGCTCGCTGAATTGTTTGCTAGCGAACTGGCGCAACTCATGCTCTAATCCACGAGTAAAAGGCGGGCGATCGACGATCACCAGAATGTGACGATTGACCAACCCTTGCGATTTGATGTCCGCTAGTCTGGGGGTTGTAGGAATGCTCTCCGGGTCCAATGGTTCCACTTCATTCGATAGTCGCAACTCAGCCAAACGGCGGGCGAAGTGAGTTAATCCTTCCGGCGGCAGTTCAGCGCCTTCAGCGATGCCCAGTTGGGCATGCAATTGGGTGCGCTCTTCACGGCCCGTCATGCCGATTGACCGTGCGAAATCATCGTTGACCTCGGGCCAGTCGGGAGTCAACCTAACGGCCAGCTCGTCGTCAAGTGGATCATGCTCGACCGGTTGCAAAAATACAGGTACGACATTTGCGCGATGTGGGTCTATCAAGATCGGATAGCCGTACATGATTTCTGCTGAAGCGCGGCGTTGGCGGAGTTCGGATGCGAAACGGGCGTTCTGACCGATCAATTTCGCTTTCAATTCGCGTTTTTCGCTCGATGTCCATTCAGACGCGAGTTTTAGCGGGATGAAAGTCCGCCCTTGGTCGCTCAGTGGAAGTCGGATCGAGCGGCCCGAATCTTGAACAACGCAATCGCGGTAGTAGGCAATCACGCGCTCGAACTGATCCGGATCAAACGTCATTGGGCAGTGCTGACTTCGAACTCTTCGTCGCTCAGCATACGTTTCCAACCATTAGCAAATCAGCCGACGATGGCCGCGATCTCATCCTCCGTCATTCCGGCTTCTTTGAGGATTTCGCGGTTATGCTCGCCTAGGGCCGGGGAGGCTTTCATGTCGGGCATTCCGTTGGTGAAATTTAGGATGGGGCCGGAGGTTCGGTAGCGGTGGCCGGTGTGGTGTTCGAGTTCGATGATGTAGTTGTTGGCGACGGCTTGTTCGTCCCAGACGAGGTCTTCGTTGAAGCGGATGGGGCCGCAGGGGATGTCTTTGGCGTTGAGTTCTTCGACCCATTCGGCGGTGGTCTTGGAGTCGAATATTTGCTCGAAGGTTTCGACCATGTCGACGGCGAGTTTGTCGGCTTCGGGGGAGTTGTAGTCGTAGTCGGGATCGGTGACACGGGGGTCTTCGAGGTTGAGGTGGTTGAGGAGTCGTGCACGGGCGGCCCAGTCGAGGGTGCCGAGGCAGAGTCCGCCGTCTTTGGTGCGGTATGCGCGGTAGTAGCAGCGGTATATGGAAGGTCGGACAACGCTCTGGTAGTCGTGCTGTAGCTCTTGGTAGTTTTTGCCTTCGGCGACGAGTTGTGGGTATCGCTCTTGATACCAAGTCATGGACGGAGTTGGTGCGTCGAGCATGTGGATGAGCCTCATACACTGCATGGCGAGGGCGTTCATCATCAGGCTAGTCTCGACCTTTTGACCTTTTCCGCTGTCGCCGCGTCCGATGATTCCGGCGAGGATGCCGGCGGCGGCGCAGTATGCCGAGGAGAGGTCGATGTACGAGGACGACCAAACGACTTCTGGCTGTCCGTCGGGGGTTATCTTGCCTTCGGATGTGACGGCGCCGGTAAAGCCTTGCATGACGAGGTCGAAGCCGGGTGCGCCGCCGAGAGGTCCTTTCATGCCGTATGCGGTGATGTCGACGTAGATGATTGCGGGGTTGATGGCGGAGAGGGAATCGTAGTCGATGCCGAGGGCTTTGGCGGTGTCGGGCCGGTTGTTGGAGATGACGCCGTCGGACATTTTGACGATCTTGGCGAGGGCATTTTGGCCGTTTTCGTCTTTGAGGTTGAGGGTGACGCTTTTGACGCCGCGGTTCAGGGGCAGGAAGGTGCGGCTTTCGCCGGGTGCGAATGGCTGGGTGGCGCGCCACGGGTCGCCGTTTGGTGGTTCGATCTTTATGACTTCGGCGCCCATATCGGCGAGGATCTGGCCGGCGAAGGGACCGGCGACGAAGTTTCCGAACTCGATCACCTTGATGCCTTCGAGCGGGCCTTTTTGGCGGGTGCCGTTTTGGTTGGCTCCGTTTTGCGATGGGTTCTCAGACATGATGATGCGAATATAACACCGAAGGTGGTGGATGGTTGGTGTGTGGTGCTGCCCTTCTTCACCACCCGTTTATCCCGTGCCCCCTCCCACGGAGGGGAGAGGGGATTCTGCAAACGATGGCGTGTGGCGTAATATCGATAGCGTTGCTTTGGAGTTGAATGAATGGAGGCTCGTTGTGTATACGACTGATATGTATGAGGGCATGATCGCGGAGACGGTCACTGTCCAGGCTGAAGACGGTACTGCCATAAATGCGTATTTTGCGCGTCCGCTGGGGCCGGGGCCGCATCCTGGGATGGTGCTGGCGCATCATATGCCGGGTTGGGACGAGTGGTATCGGGAGTGTGCGCGTAAGTTTGCACATCATGGGTATGCGACGATTTCGCCGGATCTGTATCACCGGATCGGTCATGCGTCGCCAGAGGATGTGGCTGCACATGCGCGCTCGGAAGGCGGGATTCCTGACGATCAGGCGGTCGGTGATCTTGCGGCTTCGATGCGCTATCTAAGGTCGCTGCCGAATTCGAATGGCAAGGTTGGTGCGTTCGGGACGTGCTCCGGGGGTCGGCATGTCATGTTGGCGGCATCGAGGGTGACGGGTCTTGACGCGGTGGTTGATTGCTGGGGTGGGCGAGTCGTGATGGGCGAGTCTGAGTTGACGGAAAACAACCCGGTGGCACCGATCGATTACACGGCTGATCTTTCGTGTCCAGTGCTCGGTCTGTTCGGTGAGGACGACCAGAGTCCGTCGCCTGAACAGGTGGCGGTCCATGAGGCGGCGTTGAAGGAGCATGGGAGGTCGTACGAGTTCCACATGTATGCGGGTGCGGGACACGGATTCTTTTACTACGACCGGTCGCCGTATCGCCAAGAGCAGGCAGTTGACGGTTGGCAGAAGATTTTCGCATTTCTGCCCAAACATCTCGGATAAGGCTCGATCCGACATTCCCAAGGAGAACAGATTATGTGCACGATGATTGCCGAGAAGACGGCTGTAACTGGGTGCGGTAAAGGCACGCCCGGCTGGATGCAGGTCAATCAAGTCACGGTGTCGTATGACCATCCGTCGGAGATGACGCTGGAGCATGCGCTGAACATCGATTTTGTGGACGCGTCGCAGAAGCTGGGTCCGAGGATCGCAGTGGAGCTGACGCCGGAGTCGGCGCAGCGGCTTGTGGAGTTGATCAACGTTGCGCTCGGCAAGGGCGCGGTGGTTGATCCGGCCGCTTTCGAGTAGTTGGGCGTAGGGTTGCCCACGCTAAAGTCTGGGGTGTCTGGGCGTATCCCACCACCCTTCCCCTCTGGATCCAGGCCTTCGCCAGGATGACGGTGGTTGTGCGCGGGATCTCTTTGCGTTCGTCATATTCGTATATGGAATGACGTTTATTTCGCACAAAAATTTTAGAATCTAATTACTGCACCTGTTCATCTCATCTGATCGACTCATTGGGGTGGAGTTTTAGGCATTGCTGAATTTCCTCAAGCCGCAGAGCAGTCTGACGGATGCTGACCGAGAGCGCGGCTACTCGGCGATGAACAAGCAAGTGTTCGCTGCGGCGGGCGCTGAAGGCTTTGTTTCGGGCGGATTCATCTCGGCGTTTGCGCTTTTGATGGGCGCGTCGAACTTCCACATCGGTATCTTGACGGCGATTCCGTTCGCTGCGCAGGTTCTGCAGATACTCGCGGTGGTCGTGATCGAGCGGGTGCAGATGCGGAAGGCGATTGTGATCGTGACGTATGCGATCGCCTATTTGACTTGGGTCCCGGTTGCGCTGATTCCGCTGTTCATCGACGTTCCGCATCAAGGCGCGGTTATTTTGTTGTTGGTATTCGTGGGGATTCGCGGTGTCGCGACAGCGTTCGTGGTTACCGGTTGGAACGGCTGGCTACGTGACATCATCCCGGTGGACCATGCGGGTGAGATTTTCGGCCGGCGGTTGAAGATCGCGACGGTGGCGGCCATTATCACGGGACTTGGCGCGGCGATATTCGTGGACTGGTGGAAGGGTTTCTCGGCTCCTGGAGAGGAGGCGTTCGGGTATTCGATTGCGTTTGTTTTCGGGGCTTTGATACTCGGTCTCGGGTCGGTTGGATTCATGGCTTGTATTCCCGAACCTCGGATGAAGACGCTGGGTACCAATTCGGTCGGTGGGATGTTGAGGACATTGGCGGGTCCGATCATGGATTTGGAGTTCAGAAAGTTCATCGTCTACCAGTTCGTGTGGTCCTTCGTGATTCACCTTGCGGTGCCGTTTTTCGCGGTGTACATGTTGGAGCGGTTGGAGTTCCCGCTGTCGCTGGTCGTTGGTTTGGCAGTGCTGAGTCAGTTGAGCAGCATCGTCTTCTACCAGGTGTGGGGGAATTGGGCGGATCGTTTCGGGAGCAAGGTGATACTGTCGATCTCGTCGTCGCTGTACTTTTTGGTGATCATCGCTTGGACGTTCGCGACGTTGCCGGATCGACACGGGGGGACGATACCGATTTTGGTGATCCTGCACCTGCTGTTGGGTGTGGCGATTGCTGGAGTCAATATCTCGGTTACTTCGTTGCGGCTGAAGATGTCGCCGGTGGAACATTCAACGTCGTATATGGCTGCGGGATCGCTGGCGTTGAACCTTGGCGCTGGGATAGCGCCGTTGATCGGTGGGGCGTTCGCGGACTTCTTTGAGATACGGAGTTTCAGGATCGCCATGCAGTGGATCGATCCTTCTCGGGTGGTTGACATCCCTGCCTTCTCGTTGACCGGGTTCGATTTCCTGTTCGCGGTGGCGTTCCTGCTTGGCTTCATTACGATTCCGCTGTTGGCGCGGATTCGAGAAGAGGGTGAGACGGACACTGAGACGCTGCTCGACGAGTTGCAGACCCAGACGCGGGAGAATCTACGCGCGTTGAACTCGGTCCGCGGGATGAGCTACGTTGCCCAATTCCCTATCGCGGGAATGCGTTACGTGCCTAGGGTGTCGGGATTGGACATTGCGTTCGGGGTTACGGCGTATCAGATATCCGCGGCAACGAAGTCGTTGATCGATGCGACCATTAGCGGCGGTGAGAGGCTGAGGAATGTTCGACGCCATGTGAAGGTGTCCGTGAGGTCGGCTTCGAGGGGCGCTAGGGATGTGAGGACGCAGGGAGCGCAGATTGCGTTCGGCGTGACGCACGGGGCGGTGAAGGCGATTGCTGGCGCGAGCACAGGGACGACGAGGCAGGTCTCTGCGGCGATCAGGACGGCGATCACGGCGACGAGCGAGGTAGCTGGCAATCCGCTGGATGTGCTGTCCGGTGCGGTGAGAGGCGCGGTCGCCGGGACGATCGAAGCTGGTTACACGGATGTCGATCTGCCGCAGACCGTGATTGGCCAAGCGCGGGTTGTGGCGCCGGATTTGGGTGTAACTGAAGAAGAGGCCGTGCAGGTGGCGGCGCAAGCAGTAGTGGAAGCGATGAGTGACTTGCCGGAATACGAGCAGGCCGAGGCCTGGGACGCAATCCTTCGTGAGTTGATCGCCGAGGACGACCAACGTCGAGCAGCCCAAGGAGGCGACGCAACGGTGACGCCAGATCCGCCTTCAACCCCGTGAGTTGGGAAAAAGTGGGCTCGAATCCAGTTTGATTGCATCGGAATCCGCTACTCGGGCGATGCGAACTGGTAACATTGGGATATCGACGATTCCCACCTTAAATTTGCGCGCGCGTATACGCGCGGGCGCGTGTGATTGCGAGCGTCGCCGGTTCCAGTCCGAGAGAACCTCACCATTCACCGGAAACCGCGACCAACCGCGGCTTACTGCGGCCACTGGGCGCAGCGAGACGACTGAACTGCCTGCTTGGAGGCCTATGACCACCGAAACCACAATCGCAACGAGCGGCAACGGACACACCGGTTCCGCCGAGTACAACGCTCAAGACATCACCGTGATGGAGGGCTTGGAGGCCGTCCGCAAGCGTCCTGGAATGTACATCGGAACCACCGGTCCCGAGGGCGTCTTCCACCTTGTCCGCGAGATTGTCGACAACAGCGTTGACGAAGCCATGGCCGGGTTCGCCACCACGGTCGACATTCATATCCATGCTGACGGCTCGGTGACGGTTGTTGACGATGGCCGTGGCATACCGGTCGACATGCACGACAAGACTGGCAAATCGGCGCTAGAAACGGTAATGACTACCCTTCACGCCGGAGGTAAATTCGGTGGCAAGGGCTATCAGGTTTCCGGCGGCCTGCATGGCGTTGGTGCCTCGGTAGTGAATGCGCTTTCCGAGTGGACGGTGGTAGAAGTGCGGCGTGATGGATACGTCTACTCGCAACGCTTCGAGCGAGGTATCACGGTTAACGACATGTCGCAGCGAAGGCAGACATCGTCGGACCTCCCAGGGAACGGCACCAAGGTTACTTGGTTGCCGGACAGCAATGTGTTCCCGGAGGTTGCGTACGACTGGGACGGGGTTACTACCAGGTTGCGGGAGATGGCGTATCTGAACCAAGGCCTCACGATCCGTCTTCGCAGCGATTGGCACGAGGAGACGCACTGGCCGCACAACGATGTCACGTTCCGTTTCGATGGTGGAGTTCGGAGCTTCGTTCGGACTTTCAACCGTCGGCGAGGCGGGATCCACGACAGCGTCATCTTTGCGGCGGGTACGACTGACGACGTGGCGGTGGAGGTGGCTTTCCAGTACAATCAGTCGTTCGTGGAAAACTGCCTGTCGTTCGCCAACGTGATCCGTACTGGCGACGGCGGCACGCATGTAACCGGCTTCCGTTCCGCTCTCACCCGCGTGCTCAACGACTACGCGAAGAAGAACAACATGCTCAGCGCGGGCAAGGACGGTGTGGCAACGCTCTCTGGTGAGGACGTGCGCGAGGGGTTGATGTCAGTGATCAGCGTCAAGGTCAAGGACCCGCAGTTCGAGGGCCAGACCAAGGGTCGCTTGGGCAATCCTGAGGTCAAGGGAGCTGTCGAGCAACTTGTGGGCAGGCGCCTTACCGAGTTCCTCGAAGATAACCCGAACGAGGCGCGGATCATGATCGACAAGGCGTCGACGGCGGCGCGTGCGAGAGAGGCGGCGAAAAAGGCTCGCGACCTCATCATCCGGAAGAACGCGATGGACGGCGGCTCGCTGCCGGGTAAACTTGCTGACTGTTCGGAGAAGGACCCGTCCCGATCGGAGCTCTACATTGTCGAGGGTGAATCGGCCGGTGGTTCCGCCAAGCAGGGCCGGGACCGTCAGTTCCAAGCGATCTTGCCGCTAAAGGGCAAAATTCTCAACGTCGAGAAGGCCAGACCGGAGCGAATGTTTGCTCACGAAGAGATCTCGGCGCTCATAACTGCGATTGGCGCAGGCATGGGAGAAGATTTCGACTCCGAGAAGCTCCGATACCACCGCATCATCATCATGACCGACGCGGACATCGACGGTGCTCACATTCGGACGCTCCTCCTCACGTTCTTCTTCCGCCACATGCGGGAGTTGATCGACGATGGATACCTCTACATCGCCCAACCGCCGCTCTACAAGGCTTCCAAGGGCCGACGTAGCAACTGGCTCTATGCTGAAAGTGAGCTTGACAACTGGATGGCGGAACGTGCCTTTAACGGTCTCGCTATCGAAGCAGAGGATGACGACTTCAAAATCGCAGTGAAGGGTACGCAACTTGGTAGCACTGTTACGCACCTCCGAGAGTTCCGAGAGGCATTCGACATCGCCCGGGCAATTGGCATTCCCGATGACGTCTTTTTTGACTTAATCCGAGATCCCGAGTGGCAGAACCTGTCGTTCACGAAGGATCGATCATCAGAGATCATCGCTGGTCTCGACGATGACGACGATCTTTTCAGCGAGGATGGTCCGTTCCAAGTCGATCTGTTCAATGACAGTGTCGACGAGACCGGTGCGTCGTTCACGAGAGAAGTGAATGAAGAGCCGTTGGACGACGAAGAGGAAGACGACACGCCGGTAACGTTCCATATCAACGACTACGAACTGACGGAAGATGTCTACAACAACCCGGCGATCCGCCGCGCGAAGCGGATTTACCCGCGCGTTGCCGACTTCATATCTGCGGAACGTTTCGTCCTCAAGAAGACGGACAAGGTCATCGGAGATGGCTTCAGCTGGGACGAACTTCCCGAAGCGTTAGAAGAGAACTCGGACACGAGCGGCATCAACATCCAACGCTACAAAGGTTTGGGTGAGATGAACCCAGATCAGCTCTGGGACACCACGATGGACCCGGATTACCGTCTTATGCTGCGGGTAACTGCGGAGGACGCGATAAGCGCCGATGATATCTTCCGAACTCTGATGGGTGAAGAGGTAGGTCCGCGGCGCGATTTCATCCGGGCGAACGCGCTTGAAGTCAGGAATTTGGATGTTTAGTTGTACAGAAAATGTACTTCTGAACTGAACGTCTAGATAACAATCACAACAAGCACGTCGAAATCGTCAAGAAGTTTTTGAGGACGTCGGTCTCTGAACGGGGATCGGCGTTCGCCGTTGTATTGGCGGTTAACCGAGCGTCCGGTCAGTGTTGATCGCCGTTCAAGGGAACAGGTTTGCCGCGAGCTAACACCACATCGCCTCGGTGATAGGCGGCCGAACCTGCTAATTTCGTTGCTGGGCGATACAACCCAAATGTGTGCGTTCTACCGCCGCCGCTTGGTCCTGCTCCGCTTCCTTGGTATTTCCAATCCGATTTCTCAATGAACGCCACGTCCACCCGCCAGGTAATGACCGAGACGCCCGGTTGAAGCGTCTCTGTGGGATCGACGAGATATCGCCACACTACGTACCACCCAGGATGATCGCTGCTGGGCAGTGTCGCTGTGACGGTGCTTTTCATAGTCACTAAACGAATCTAGCCCCTTCGCTCCAAATAAACTCACAAGCGCACTAAAAACGTTCATTTGCTCGTAGTAGATGTCGACCAGCCCTGAAAGCTCGCGTTCGATGTAATCGACGGAGCGCCCGATGGCTGAGCGAGTGAGACCCGACGGCAGAGTCACGGATGCGTCGAACCATTCCGCTCTAGCCATGATCGTTATCGCCGTTCGGGACATATTCGGCGAGGAGCGGAACGGCAGATTGCGCGAGATGGAAGTATTCGGCATCGGTCTCGATTCCGATGCTGTCTAACCCGCAAGCAGTTGCCGCGGCGATCGTTGCGCCACTGCCCATAAAGGGGTCCAAGATAGTGCCTTGACCCAATGGCAAAGAGGCGCGGACCATTTGTCGCATCAGTTTTTGGGGTTTCAGCGAGGGATGGGGTGCGATCCTCGCCTCGAGTCCCCGGGCAGGCGGGCAGACGATCAAATCTCTGAAAGGCGCATCGTCAGATAATCTCTTCAGTCCGCCGGTTTTCCACTTTCGCAGATTGTCTTGGACCCGGCCTTCCAACGGTTTGCGGAACAACCCCCAAGGTTCCCAACACGACCGCGGCATCACCGTAACTGATTGAAACTCCTCGTGGGCATTCTTGGGGCGGTCACCTCCCCGCAATGTGTGCACCACACGGATAATCTCACCCCGTTTTTCGAATCCCGCCGCTATCAAGGACAAGTAGACGTGATGTGAAATTAATGGGTTGGTCGCGATGAACACATGTGCCCCAGGTACCAACGTTTTAATAATGAGGTTCGCAAATCGACTAAAGAACCCCTCAAGGAGCTTCTTATCACCGTCGGTCAGGACAGTGAACCGGGGAACGGGCTTGCGGATCGCGTTGTCGAATGATGGTGGAAGACGCCAAACGCCTCCACGACCGTTTCGCATCTTTTCGAGTTGATGAGGCGTGTACTCGAGCAGGCCGTAAGGAGGATCTGTCACGACGGCATGTACCGAGTTGGGCTCCGCATTTTCCAGCCACTCGAAAGAATCGCCATGGACAAGTTGAGCCTTGTCGACTGACTCTGTTTCGAACGTAATCGATGTCTGGAAGGCAGTCATGATGATTAGGTCACAGGAGTGAAGACTGCTCAGCGCGTATTGGGATGACTAGATCCCTTATTTGGTGCCAGAGTCGCATCGTTTGTGTAGACTGTAGCACCTCGGCCAGATTCAGGGTTCTTCATTGTGTGCGATGTTATACGCGCGTTTGTTCTATGTCAAGATTTTTGGCGATTATGCCTTTTACACACCCACGCATCCGTGAGCGTGTTCGCCGAAGTCGGATTGGACGGGTGGATTAAGGCGCTACTGTTGGAGTTGGTGTCGATGTGGCGATAGCCTCAAGGTGCGCCGACAACAGGTCGAATTGGTCGCGCAGGTTCATCAGAGTCGCTTGTTCCGCTCCTGCCGCATCGCGTCGACCGGTTTCACATCCGTTTTCCCACACTTTCTCAAGCAACAACGCTGTGCTCAATTCAGTGTTGGTAATTGGGCTGGGCGTGTTCGTCGGGTTTGGCGTGGCTTCGCGACCGGCCCTATAGAACTCGTTGGCATCGTACTGCTTGTATCCAGTCATCAACATGTCCGCATCCACTTCGCAACCAGTTCGGTGCTCGTCGATGTTTTCGGTCAACTTCTCTGTTTGTGCGTATTTGTTGAAACTGCACGCTATCAACGCGGTTGCGGCGACCGCCGACAAGAGGGCGGCGAGACCGATTTTTGCGAGTGTCATGATGTTGAACCTCATGCTTGTTTGCTGATAGTCTTTCAATGGAGCCGTCATCCTATCACAATCACCATCCAGAATGAAAAATCCATGCCAAAGCGTTTCTCTTGGAGATTTCGGAACGTTTTGCAATGATATACTTTGGCTACTATCGTCTAGCCAAAGTATATAAACTACGGCTTGGTGGCTCGAATTTCATTTAATTTTCATTTCAAGAGATGTTCCCATTTGGTCGTAAATGCCGGACCTCGGTATATAATCGAGGCAGAGGAGAAATGCATATGCACGACGCAAGAAAAATCGCCAACGAGTTCATCAAATTTGGCATTGAAAATAGGCGACCGCTTACTCCGTTTGAAGTCGGGAAATTGACCTATTTCGCACATGCTTTCATGATGGTTTTGTGCGACGAAGAATTGATCAGGAACGACCAAGAAATCAGAGCTTGGAAGCACGGACCTGTGGTTGCCGAAGTATATTTCGAATTGAAAAAATGGGGGCGAAAAGGGATTTTGAACACCATCGAAGATGTAGACAGAGAGAAGCTGTCCGATAAGGCAAGTAACATGATTCGGGCGGTTTTTAACAATTACGGCAATCGCACTATGTCAGAACTGTATGACTGGACTCACAAAGAAGGCACGCCGTGGAGACAAATTTGGGATAATGGCGGCGAAAAACTATGGGACGAGCGCAAAGAGTCTGCGATAATACCAAACTCGTTGATTAAGTCTTATCACAAAAATCTGATAGGTAAGTAATCTGTGATGCGTTCGTTCGACGATTTCACAGAAGATGATCAAGAGTTCTTGGAAGGACTCAAGACGGAGCCAAAAACCGAGCTCGCTTCGGAACGAGACGCCGCGATTGGCACATTGGATAACTTTTCGAATCTACGCAAAAAAGCATCCAATCTTACCAAAGCATTCATCATCCCAGCGCTCGCCATTTGGTTTACCGCTCTGAGCATCACAACAGGATCGATGCTGGTGATGAATCTTACCGCTTGGTCTGACTGGATGAATGCGGATATGACGAACCTAGGCTTCAAGATATTTGTTGCATCATCCATTTTGGCAACCGCCACCGTTGGCATTCACTTGAAAGCCAAAAATTTAATCAACTAGCTGCTCGAAATCACGCGTCTCCGATCAGAAGGGTTACAATGGCGCCCGTTATCAGTTGTACGGCTGATGTGCGACAATCCAAGGATCACGAGCGCAAGATGGCGCAGTGCCGAAAAGACATGGCGGAATACGAGCGGCAGAAACAATGACAAACCAAACCATAAAATTCAAGGATTCGCAGTATGTCGTGACATGGTTGGACGCTGCGCTGGACAAGGAAAAGGAAAAATACGACAAATGTCCAGTGGGTCGCGACATGATGCCTGGGTTTGAAGCCGCCCAGGTTTGGGGCTATGTAGTCGCAGGATACTTTCTAGTTGAAGAATCGTTCAAGGCATTGCTTTACCTGCGCGGCAAACAGGTGCCAACCAAACACTCCTTGACGATGCTGTTCGACCTATTCGACGCAGATGACAAAGAATTGTTACGGGAATACTACTCCGATTACCGTGCGACGATTGGTGACGACAACAACAGATTTCCTTTGAATACGCTGGACGAATTTCTGAAGAATCTCGATGGGGATCAGAATAAGAAGGGCACTGATCACATCGGATCATTTGATTGGCGGTACTTTCTCATCGAAGAAAGACGAAGCAAGAAGATGCCTTTCATCAGCGTCGAATTCTTGCACGAAATCACCTACGGCACCATCCGCATGGTCGAATACGCGCACAACGGTAATTTCGAACCTTCTCAGTACACGCATAGTTGGCGAATGAGACGGGAACGCAAAGAAAAATTTGACGACTGGCTGATGGTTCAGGCGAATTCCGACAGGTGGAAAGAACTTGACGGCAGTTTGGTGATTTTGTGGGGTCCCGACTATCGAAAGCGTTGCGACATGTTGCAATTTCAGGGCAACGCGAATCCGTTGGGTTATTTCACGGAAATACCGAAAAACTACTCATTGCCGATAGTCGACAAACGCAAGGAACTCGAAAATTTCGACGTGGATGAAGAACTAAATAAGATAGGTGTGACCCGTTATTTCCCACGACCGATTCGGGACGCGAACAAATAATAACGCACGGACCATTAGATGTAGTTACATCAAATAAGGCGCTGCTCCAATGTCGAAGAGTTATCCACGATCCTGTGACAATCCGCACCAACCATGTGCGACAATGGAAAATACAGCCATGACCACCAACGACAAACCAGTCAAGATCAACGCTTCGTTCGAGCAGGCGATGCGGTTCTTCGCAACGCAACCAGACTTTAGGCGTAAGGATTCTCAGACTGAGGAGTCTTGCAGTACCACTGTAGACGACCACGAGTCTGAGCCATCAACAGAGCGAAACGCTCAGCGTCCGTAAGTTCCCGCGTGCTGGCACGGTAGTCGAACTCGTTTAGATACATCGGCAGGTATCCCTCGCTGATGTGGTGGAACGTGCCGACCACGCCGCGCTTGAAGATGCTCCAGTAGTTCTCGATGTTCTGAGTGTGAAATTCGGGATTGTCCCGTCGTACATACTCAATCTCGTGGTCGACGACCTCGTGGTCCATGAATCTGTGCATAGACCTGTAGGACGGGTGACCGTCCGTTATCAACGTCGCGTTCTCTGCATCGATTTCTTCCCTAAGAATCGGATTGAGCGTGTCCCTACGAGTGTCTGGTACAACTCTTGAGCGGACACGTCCGCCACGTTCAATCATTCCGAACACTACGGTTTTGCCTTCGAACGGACCCTTGCGGGGAGTCTTGGGTCGCAATCCCATATCTTCTTCGTCCTTGATGCGTTCATGCCAAACGGGATGCCCGCGCTTCGTCCTGGGTGCAACGTAAGTCTCATCCGCTTCGATAATGCCCTTCAACGTGTCGCCGGACTCGTCGGACATGGCTTTGCGTATGCGTTGGCACATGAACCATGCGGAACGGTAGGTGATGTTCAACATCCTGTGCAACTGGTGGGCGCTGATGCCTTTCTTGGATGAACACATCAGATAGATAGCCGCGAACCACTTGCTCAACGGCATGCGGCTGTCCTCGAATATCGTTCCGACCGTAGCTGAGAACTGACGCTTGCACTCGCGGCACTTGAGAAGTTTTTGCACACGGTTCTTCGTGCGCGTCTTGCGAGTGATGCGGTATGGATCACCCGCGCCGCACTTCGGGCAAACGGGATTGTCGCCCCAGCGCATGCCTTCTAGGAACTCGCGGCACTCGTCTTCCGACCAGTTCAGAATCTCGATGATTCCGATTATGTCCTTTTCCTGTTTCATGCTTCTAATTATATCATATTCACACCCAAATTGCAACTCAGGGTGTGTAAAAGGCATAATCGCCAGATTTTTGATTCTTTGGTTACAGTACAAGACTCTCATTAGACATATCCGCTTGAATAACAATCACAACAAGCACGTCGATATCGTCAAGATTCCACTGAACACGCCGATCTCTGAACGGGGATCGGCGTTCTTTTTGGGTCGTGGGGTTGGTGACATGGTGTCAAGATATTGTTGAAATCCTGACTGACCAACTGGCGTTAGAGGGAGTTGTCTGTTCGCGGGTCGAAAAATCGTGGGCAGTTGACAGGTTCTCGCGTGGAAGTCGCGAGGATGTTGACAATTTGTCGCGAACTTAAATCCGTAGTTTATGAGTACCGTCGTCGATGCCAATGTTCGGCTCTGTTTGCGGCGAACTGAATGCACCCGCGATCAGCACGATCGCCGTGGCAAGCAACCAGATTAGGAAGCCGGTTCCGGAGATACGGTGCAGGATCGTTGCGGCATCTATCCAAACGAGGATCATTCCAATGCCCACAAACGGAGCAATGGCGGCGACTGGCTTCATGAACCGACCCAGTCGCCATTGCACGACGGTCAGCAGGATGATGGCCAAGCCGATAAGGGTGTTGCCGATGCTTCCGGCGATCTCGCGGTAGTGGTCGAAGGATTCGACGTCGTAAGCGTCAGTCCAGTAGACGGTAGAGATGAAGATCACTAGGACGCCCGACACGATCATCGCGATCCCACCGAGGTTGAGAACGATGCTGGATAGTCGTAACTGCCAGCCGCGGGCGAAGAACATGGCAGGTTTGATAAATGCCGCCGCGATGATGAGTGACACGCCGAAGAATGCTCGTGCTGTGCCGTGCCAGCTGTACCAGATCGTGTTCTGATCGATGGCGATCAACGTTTCTGCAAAGTTAGATTGGTCGATGTTTGCCTGGAGGCGTGTCCAAACCATGGCGGCCGCGGCGGTGGCGGAGACGATGAGCAAAAGCCCCGCGGTGACGGCTTCGATTGGACGGCCCTGATTAGCGTCAGGATTGGACCCGATCTTCAGGATCCGGCTAATCAAACCAGTTCGCCAACGATTCTTTGTCGACTACGACATGACCAACTGAGTTGCTGGCCAAGATGTTGAAGAGTGGTATGGAACGTTCTTTTAGGTGGTCGCTTCCACCCTGCACACGGTCGAGAATACAGCATGCCATCTCGATGTTTGCTGGCAAGGCGTCGACGGCATCGACGGCGTCGAGCAACGATCCACCAGTGGAGATTGTGTCGTCCCAAATTGCGACACGATCGCCTGGCGAGATATGACCTTCTAACTGTTTGCCCATCCCGTGTTGCTTCTGCTCGGGGCGCACGAAGTAGCCTTTGATGTCATATTGTTTGGCAAATGCTGAAAGTGCCATGGCACCGATGATGGGTACTGCCGCGACAGCGGGCCCACCAAAGCGATGGATGTCGCGACGCATCAAGATGTCTACGAAGAGGTCGGTGATGATCTCAACGCTCTCGCCGTCGGTAGTCAGTAAACGGCCGTCGAAGTAGTAGCCAGAGGTGGCACCCGAAGCCAACGTGAATTCGCCGTAGCGCAGCGCGTCCAACATGAGAGAGCGTCTCAGCAGCCTCTCGGCGTGGGCTATGGCTTCGTCGCGATGCATTGGTAAAGTCTCTTCTCGATGATAAATCTGTGTGTCGGCTCTGGAACGAGTTTTGCTGCTGCGACAGTGTCGCCCGCGGCGTAAATCTCTCGAATTTTCGAGGCGCTAACGTCGAGCATCGGACCAGGAATCACGATCGTACCCGCGGGCATTGGCACTCCACGATCGAGTGACTTTCCGGGTCGTCGGACGACGGCAAAGGTACAGGCTTGAGCCAGTTCATCGTAGCGGTGCCACCGATGAAGTGTCGCCGCGGCGTCGGATCCGATGGCGAGGATGAACTCGAAGTCGCCGCCATGGGTTTGTCGGAGATCGTGGATGGTGTCGATCGAATAGGTCGTTCCCTCGCGGGCGGTGTCGACATCTGAAACCTCGATCCTTGTCTCGTTTTGGACTGCCAGTTCGACCATGCGCAGGCGGTCTGCTGCTGCTGCTGTCGGCGGTTGGTCCCTTAACCAGGGCTTTCCAGCGGGAACCATCAGGACTTGGGCGTCGCTGAGTTCGTCGCGCAGGCACCGAGCGATGGCGATGTGGCCGTTGTGAACCGGGTCGAATGTGCCGCCAAATATGACAATCAAACGGCTGTTTTTGCTTTTACCTAGGTTCCCGCCTTCGCGGGAATGACGGGCTACGTTCAATGCCACTCGAACTCCCATTCGCCGACCAAGATCACGTCACCTTCTTTTGCGCCGGCGCGACGTAAGGCGTTGGTGACATTCATGCGCTCGAGACGCTGGTGGTACTGAACGAGCGCGTCCCAGTTGTCGAGGTTTGAGCCGAGGGCGAGTCTCACCGCGCGGTCATGAACGATTCGGAATTTGTTGGCGCCAGCGCGAACGACCATCCTCGCGTTGCCGCCGCGAGTCCGGAAGACTGGTAGATTGTCGTTTTCCAGCGGATCGTCACCGTCTAGATCGCTCGGTCCGATGAATGTCTCTAAAGAATCGGCGAGTTGTTTGCGGATGTCGGCCAATCGATAGGATACTGCGGCTACCAGGTCATCGATTCCGCGCCGGGTTGCCGCTGAGATGAAGTAGATCGGCGCATCTTCACCGACCGTAGCCCGCACCTCGACTTCGATCTCATCGCGCAACAGTTCGACTTCCTCTAGGTCAAGTTTGTTGACCACGATGATTTGTGGGGTGCGCGCCAAGCGCGCGTCGAAGGCGTCCAACTCGTGGTTGATGGTACGTATTCGTTCGCCCGGCTCGCCTTCGCTGCCGTCGACGATGTGGACCAGAAGCCGAGTGCGTTGCATGTGCTTTAGGAACTCGTGGCCGAGGCCGATACCTTCGGACGCGCCCTCGATTAACCCGGGAATGTCGACCGCCGCAAATGCGTCGATACCATGTTCCACAATCCCGAGGACCGGTTCCAGAGTGGTGAACGGGTAGTCGGCGATCTTAGGACGGGCGGCGCTGATGGCGGTTAGGAGGCTGGACTTCCCGGCGTTTGGCATGCCGACGAGGCCGACGTCGGCGAGGATCTTCAGATTCAGCCGCAGCTTCACGATCTCGCCATCTTCACCAGCTTCGGCGAGCAGAGGCTCACGATTAACTGATGTGACGAATGCCGCGTTCCCCTGCCCGCCGCGGCCGCCGATCGCCACATCGAGCCGTTGTCCGGGTCGCACTAGATCACCCAAGAATGTCTCGGGTTCACCGGAACGTTCGCCGATCTGCCACACTTCGGTGCCGACCGGCACTGTGACATCGACACCATCGCCGTTGGCGCCGTGGCGCTTTTTCCTGGCACCATTTCCACCATTCCCGGCGATGAAGTGTCTACGGTATCTGAATTTGAGCAGCGTGTTGAGCGAGGGATCGGCGATCAGGGTGACCGACCCTCCGCTACCGCCGTTGCCTCCTGCCGGACCACCTAATGGTCGCAAAGCCTCCCGCAAGAACAACGCCATTCCACTGCCACCGTTGCCTGCCCTTGCTTCGATGTTGGCTTCATCAATCATGACGCGATTCTAATGTGCCGCCAACAATCGACGCACCTCACGCGCTGTTATCGAATAACATATTGGCGATGCGAGACATTCGCGCGTGTTGATTGTGTAGTCGGATAACACTCGAATCAGGGGAGAAGTTGAGTTGGAGAACGTTAGCAAGGAAAAATTGGTGCAGATGCTGGAGCGGATGTGGTTGATACGTCATTTCGAAGTGCGCGTCATGGAGGTGCATTCGGCAGGTGAGTTCACTGGTGCGGCCCACCCTTATATTGGCGAGGAAGCTGTGGCGGTCGGTGCATGTGCAGCGCTCGAGGACACCGACTACATCGCGGGCAACCACCGTTCGCACGGGCACCCGCTCGCTAAAGGTGGCGATGTCAAGCGCGCGATGGCAGAGCTTTATGGTCGCGTTGACGGCTACTGCAAGGGCAAGGGCGGTTCGATGCACTTGGCGGACTTCTCGATCGGCATATTGGGCGAATCGGGGATCGTGGCTTCGTCGGTTCCGGTGGCGACGGGAGCTGCTTTGGCGGCCAAGATCCGGGGTGAGGACTTTGTCTCGATGGTGTTCTTCGGTGACGGCGCTTCGAATCAAGGAGCCTGCCACGAATCGATGAATCTCGCCGCGCTATGGAGCCTTCCCGTCATTTTCTTATGCGAGAACAACCAGTTCGCGGTCACCACTTCTTATCACGACTCCGTATCGGTTGAGCACATCTCAGATCGGGCGTCCGCGTACAACATGCCCGGCATATTGGTCGACGGCCAAGACGCCGTTGCAATGTATGAGGCGACCCGCGAGGCGGTGGCTCGAGGTCGAGCCGGCGAAGGGCCGACGCTAATCGAAGCGCTAACGTATCGCTACGAGGAGCACTCGCTAGGTCTAGGTAGGGTCCGAAGAGGTGAGTACCGCACAGAAGACCAGATCAACGAGTGGCGCGAGCGGGACCCGATCGACGTGTTGGAACGCACACTTACTACGCAGGGAATTCTGAGTAGGGAAGAGTGCGACGCCATATCAAAAGCGAAGGCGGACGAGGTCGATGAAGCGGTCGAATTCGCTCGCAACAGTCCGTATCCGGAGCCCGAAGCACTTTTCGAAGACATGTGGGCGGATCCGATTCCACTACCCTGATCGACCCGCAATTCTCCCTAGAAAAATGCAGGGAAAACGGCACCAAGCAACTACTGAACAGTCAAGTTAGAGATAGAGACCGGCATCAAAATGGCATCCACAGCGATCTACGTAGAAGCGATTAACCAAGCGATCACCGAGGAGATGGAACGTGATCAGAGCGTCTTCATCATGGGCGAAGACATCCGTCGCTCTGTTTATGGCGCGACAGCGGGGTTACTTGACAAGTATGGCGAGGGTCGTGTTCTAGACACTCCGCTCTCCGAAAACGGATTCTTCGGAGCCGCCATCGGGGCTTCGCTTGTGGGTATGCGGCCGATTGTTGAGACGTTGACCAGTTTCATGTGGGTCGCCATGGACCAACTCGTCAGCCAAGCGGCCAAGATGCGATACATGTTCGGTGGCCAGGCGACGTTGCCGGTCGTGTTCCGAGCGACTATGTTCTATGGCGGAGGTTCGGCGGCCCACCACTCGGATCGTTCATACCCGATGTTCATGAACATGCCCGGTTTCAAGATCCTTGTTCCGGCAACGCCGCGTGATGCCAAGGGGTTGCTGAAGACCGCGATCCGTGACAACGATCCGTGCATCGTCTTCGAGGATGGCACGCTGGGCGGCTCGACAGGCGAGATTGAGGAGGGCGATGCTGCGCTGGTGCCGTTCGGAGTTGCGGATGTTCCGAGGTCCGGTTCAGACGTAACCGTAGTCGCTATTGCGGGCGCGGTGCCGATGGCGTTGAGGGCGGCCGAGGAGTTGGAGGAAGAGGGCGTCTCGGTTGAGGTCATTGATCCTCGTACACTCGTGCCTCTGGACAAAGCAGCAATTTTGGAGTCGGTCGCGAAGACCGGTCGTTTGGTGATCGCGGACCCGGCGCACAAAGTATGTAGCGCGGCTTCTGAGATCGCTTCGATTGTTTCACAAGAGGGGTTTTGGGATCTGCAAGCTCCGATCATGAAGGTAGCTGCCGAACAGGTTCACATTCCTTACACACCGGTTTTGGAGCGTTTGGTGTACCCGTCTTCAGAGAAGATCGCCGATGCAGTTCGGGCGACCTTGGAGGACTAGTTCATGCCGAGAACGCCAGAATCGATAGTTACGGCGTTAATCAATAGGAACGCTCGGGTTACTGCGCCGCGGCGCGAGATAATCGAATGTATCTCGAACGTTCCTCGCACATTTACGGCCGAGGACATCTGCGGCCAACTTACGCATATTGGCCGCGCCACCGTTTATCGCACGATCAAGATACTCCAAGACGCGGACATCATATGCAAAGTAGTGATGCCGGGCGATGAGATGGCCTACAGCGTTTCCGCCGACTTGGATACGGAAACGGGAGCATCACTCATACCGGCGCATCATCACCATGCTGTGTGCACCGTCTGCACCGCAGTCCGCTACTTCAACGCCGAAGCTATCGAAAGGGCTATCGGCGCGTTAAGCGGATCGGTTGAGGGTGTGATGGGCGAGGTCATCGATCATCGCATCGAGGTTTACGACATTTGTCCGCGCTGCAGCGCGGACAGTGCGGCTTAGCCCCCGATTATCGGACGGCGTCTGCGCAGATACCCGTCATTTCTGCTCAGGCGGGAATCCAGAGTGGGTGGCGCAATCGAGGATGGCTTCACAAATCTAGTGGTTGACAGCGAGGTTGGGAGGGTCCGCAAAGCAGCCGCTGGTCCGAGTTATCAGCACAAGTTCAACTAGCTCCGTAGCCGCTCACAAAATCCTTCGTTTTATCATCGCGGCGATCGCGAAGATACCCACCGCCACCAACACGATCGCCGGGCCAGTCGGGAAGTTCGCGTAGTAAGAGAGGTAGAGGCCGCTAATCGAGGCGAACACTGCGAAAACCATGCCCAATAGAATCATCGGCCCGATATGTTTCACCACAACCGCCGCCGTCGCCGCAGGTGCGACCAGCATCGTGAGTGCCAAGATGACTCCCACAGCCTGCAACGTTATCACCACCACAATTGCTATCAATGCAAGCAACAAGTAGTCCAACCGCGATGTCGGCATCCCCGCCACTTCGGCACCGATCGGATCGAAACTGACGAACACAAAGTCTCGGAAGAATATGTACACCACTGTGGCCACAATCAAGGCGGCGATCAACGAAACGATGATGTCGTTCGTCGAAACTCCAAGAATCTGGCCTAGCAAGATGTCTTCGAGTCTGATGTTCACCCGGCCCTCATATATCGAAATTAGGATGACACCCAAGGCGAACATCCCCGTGTAGACGATAGCGATTGCCGAGTCGGCTTGGATGGCGGTGCGCCGCGAGATATAACCAGTCAACGTCGAAAAAGCGATCGCGGTAGGCATCGCGCCAACCCACGGACTGAACCCGAGGATGAATGCCGCGACCATCCCCGGCAGGACACTGTGCGCCACCGCTTCTCCCATGAATCCGTATCCGCGGGCCACCAGAAAAACTCCCACGAGTGGGCAGGATATCCCGATGATGATCGACACGACAAGTGCGCGAGTCATGAACCCATAGGTGAACGGTTCGACCACGTAACTTGTCAGAGTCTCGGGCATCCGAATACTTAATTCGCGTAACCCGTACCGTGGACCCCGTACATCTCTTCCAAAATTTCTGGAGTGAACGCCTCTTCAGGAGAACCGTACGCGCATACGTGCCCGTTCAGGCAGATGACCTTGTCGAATGTGCGCGCCAAGTTGGTGAGGTCATGAGTCGAGAGGACCACCGTCTTGCCTTCCAAGCACATACCCATGAGAATCATGACTAGGTTTTCCTGAGAACCTACGTCCACACCGCTGAACGCTTCATCCAGCAACAGGACTTCAGCATCCTGAGCCAGAGCTCGCGCAACGAAGGTGCGTTGCCTTTGCCCTCCGGATAACTCCCGCACCATTGAGTCCCGCCGTTCCCACAGATTCACCCGTTCCAATGCAGACCGAACACGTTCCCGTTCTTCCGATCTCCGCAACCCGAAACGGGAAAGCAATGAACCTCGCCTCATCGCAACGACTTCGGCTACTGTGACCGGGAAGTGCCAGTTAATCAAATCAACTTGCGGAACGTAACCAACGGAACCGCGCGCGTCTGAAGGGTTTTTCCCCATGATCGACACGCTTCCTGAATCGAGCGGGACCGTGCCCACCAAAGCCTTCAACAGCGTCGACTTGCCGGCACCGTTTGGACCGACTAATCCCACCAACGATCCCTGTGGAATCGAGAACGTAACGTCGTTGAGGGTTACGTTCGAGCCGAAAACCACTCTTACGTCCCGCGCCTCGACTGCGATTGGATCACTGAAATCAGGGATGTCGATCATGATGAAAACATACTATCCCGATTGTGGTTATTTGACGCGTCACTTGAGAGCACCCACGATCACCTCGACGTTGTGGCGCATCATCCCGATGTATGTGCCTGCCGCCGTCCCCTCTGCCGACAACGATCCAGTGTGAATATCATCCACTACTTCGATGCCCGCTTCGCGCGCCAGCGTCTGCGCAAGTCTGCCGCTGAGCTGCACTTCGTTGAAAATCACATTCACGCCATGCTCCCTGACAGAGTCTGAAAGCTCGGCTAACTCAGACGGCGTCGGTTCAATCTCCGTCCCACCTCCAGGGATGATGACTCCCACGACCTCGAACCCGTATCGATCAGCGAAGTAGCCAAACACTTCATGGGACGTTAGCAGCTTCCGTTCATCCCGATCGATCAACGTCACCTGTTCGAAAATCCAATCATCAAGCTCGTCTAACTCCTCGGAGTAAGCGTTAGCATTCGCCTCGAAATAATCGGCGGATAGCGGTTCGATCTCGGATAACTCGTGGGCGAGGAGGTGAACTACCTCTTTCACTCGGGCTGGATCAAACCAGAAGTGAGGGTCAAACTCGCCGTGCGCATCGAGCTCATCGTGTTCATCGAGCTCATCGTGTTCGTCGAGCTCATCGTGTTCGTCGAGTTCATCGTGTTGGTCGAGCTCATCGTGTTGGTCGAGCTCATCGTGTTGGTCGAGCTCATCGTGCACATCGCCAATCTCGGCGAATGGCAACGCATCGATTTCTTCACTCAATGCGATAACCTCGTGGTCTGTGGTCGCCGCGTTCTCCAGCAGCTCGGTCAGCCATTCAGACTCAAGACCGTGTCCAACCGTGAAGATCGCATCGGCGTTGGCCACGCGGGAGACGTCGCTCGCTCCAGGCTGGTACGCGTGTGGGTCCGCCTGTCGAGGCACAAGGCTGGTCACCTCAACGCGATCACCACCAATGATGGATATCCATTCGCCGATGATGTTGCTGGTTGCGACGATGGCTTTCAGTTCTGGAGCTGCTGTTGACGGAACGTCGGTGGATGTTGCGGGCGCTCTGGTCAGGGATTGCGTCGGTTCGTTTGACGGTTCAGAGCATGCCGCGGCAAATGCCATGATCGCGACCATTAGAGCGGCTCCAAACCAATGGAGGTTGAGGGCGCGTATCGTCCTGTGAAACGTTGTATCCATTGTGCGTCTCCGATGTTTGCAGAGAGGTTATGACATGTTGTATCACAACAAACGATAACAGGTATCTCGCGACGGACTGGGCGATGGACCGGGTACAAAATCGCATTAGAATCGAATCATGATGAGAGAACCGGCGGATCGCTTCGATTTGAGCACGGCTCGGAGTGATTGGGACAACGCGTCAGATGCCTATGCTGATGCCCAAGATCGCGGAGTCGACTACTACCGGTTGAACTTCTTCGGTCCGGCGATGGTAGAAGCCTGCGGAGATGTGGCGGGGCTTGATGTGCTGGACCTCGGATGTGGCGTGGGATATTTCAGCCGCGAGATGGCGAAGCGTGGGGCTAAACGCGTCTTCGGTGTGGACATCTCGCCGAATCAACTGGCTCATGCACGTCGCCACGAGGCGCTAGAACAACTGGGTATCGAATACCTTTTGGGTGACGCTGCAAATGTCGTGGAGGAGTTGCCCGTAGCGTCTTTTGATCTCGTAACCGCATGTGTGTCGTTAGTCGACATGCCGGACCCCGGGCGCGTTATTCGGGGAACCTACCGGGTGCTCCGAGATGGTGGCCGACTCGTCTTCACTAACACTCATCCCGTGACCGACTTAATGGAAAGAGAGTGGGTCAGGAAGCCCGACGGGGAAAAGGTCGCGTTGCAGGTCAGCGGTTATTTCGATGAGACGCCGTTCGTCACGGAATGGATGAGCGACCGTTACAAGTACCGCTTCAAGACCACGGGCAACAACTTCACCCTTGAGACGTGGATGCGATGGGTGATTCGCGCCGGATTCATCATCGAGGACTTTGTCGAACCTGTCGCCTCCGACGAAGCGATCGCCGAATGGCCTGGGCTGGACGACACGCGGATTATGCCGACGTTCCTGATTGTTGTTGGGCGGAAGGATGGGCGGTTGTTGCGGAGTTGACGATTTAGCGGTGGATCATTTGATAACTTAATTGCCAGTGGTGCAGGAAGTTGCGTCAGGTTGGAGGTTAGTTGTATTCGCGGTGGCGCGCTCGATAGAAATGCCTTTTGTTCCGAGCACGCTCAAAAAAGTGCGTGAGATTTCTGGTTGCTCGGTAGAGGATGCGGCCAAGCGCGTGAGGAAAGAGGTCGCTACGATACGTCGCTGGGAAAGCGACGCGTATGAAGAACTACCGACGCTGGCCCAAGCTAAGAACTTGGCCAAGCTGTATCGGTATTCGGCCGGTGTGTTTCTTTTGGAAGAACTGCCCGCCTTCATTCGAATACCTCAAATTCACGACTTCAGAACATTGTCGAACCGCAGGGGTGACGAAAACGAATCGTGGAGTCGTAATCTCCGTTATCTGATCCGGCAGATGGAGTCCCGGCAAGAATTTGCCATAGACGCAATCCGACGAGCCGAGACAAGCTATCAACCTTGGGTCGGCAGCGTCACGCCTGACCAAACGTCACCCGAGGAACTCGCTGTGAAAATCCGGGAGTTGCTGGAAGTTGAGCGCGACGACCCGCGTAACGTCAGCGGCATCGAAAAAGTGCTCAAAGAGTGGATAAAAAGATACGAAGATCTTGCCGGTGTTTTTGTGTTTCAAACGGATAACACGAAGATGCCGATCGAAATAGAGGAGATGCGCGGTCTGTCGATGGCGGATCGGCACGCGCCCTTCATAGTGCTCAATTCGAAGGATTCGCATGCGGGCAGGATCTTCGCTCTGTTCCACGAATTTTCCCACCTTTGGTTGGGAGCGTCCGGCATTTCTGCATCTGACGGAGTCAATTTCCGCGGAACCGCAAGTTCAGACCAGCATATCGAACGATATTGCGACACTGTCGCCGCTAATTCATTAATGCCTGAACAGGAGTTCCTAGAATCGTGGAACGAGGTTCCGGTTCTTGACGCTGTTGACAGAGTCGAATTTGCTGCCCGATCGTTCAGCGTTAGCCGACATGCGGTAGCGGTCCGCGCTTTCAATCTCGGAATGATCAGATGGGATGTGTTTTCGCAGCTGCACGAGCGATTTGCTGGGCCGGAGGAAAGAAGCGGAAGCGCTGAGAGTGGCGGTGGGGGGAATTACTACGCGACGCTAATGCGTAACGCTGGCGAGAAATATGTTGGATTAGTGCTGAGTGAGTATTACTCCGACGAAATCACGATCAAGGAGGCGGCAAGGTTGCTGGACACCAAAATCCCATCCGTATTCAGTCTTGCTGACTATGTCGGATTCAAACTGTGAAAAGCAGGCGAAACCGGTACGTGATTGACACCTCTGCGATCATTGCCCTGCACCGCGAGTGGTACCCAAGACGGATCTTCCCTTCTTTGTGGAGCGACATTGAGATATTGGCTCGAAACGAACGATTGATGACGGTCAACAAAGTTGTGGACGAGTTGGAGCCCGACCACGATGCACATGATGGAGATCTTGGACCAGCAATCGACAACCTTGCTCTTTTCAGATGGGTATCGGAAATGTTGCCGACAGCGGAGAACCTTGAACCACAGCTAGGAGACCCGTTCGAGATACGCGGTTCGCAGATCTCCGCAACTCACCGCGATTGGGCGAGCGATCAGGAATCGGCAGACCCACATGTGATAGCAGCGGCAGAGCTGCTCGGTTGCTCAGTCGTGAGCACCGAGACGCCTAAACATAACGTCATTACCCTACAGAACCATCGATCTAACACCGGACAATACCCTAGAAAAACGAGTATCCCGAGCATGTGTCAAATCCTCGGTGTGCGGCACACGAATCTCGTCGGATTGTTCGGACTTGAGAGTTGGCTCTACTGACCGAATACATACGGACGATGATGGTCGTCAGGTGCGTTGCGATCATTTCCAATTATGGTAGGGGATCGCCCGCCTCCCGCTGCACGATCCGATTCACATACACCCCCGGCGTCCCGACCCGCTCTGGATCGATGTCTCCGGGTTTTACGATCTCGTCGACTTCTGCAATGGTGATGTCTGCGGCTGGTGCCATTACCGGGTTGAAGGCGCGGGAAGTGCCAACGTATTCGAGATTGCCGTATGTGTCGGCGCGGTGGGCGCGGATGAGGGCGAAGTCGGCGCGTAGGGCGTGCTCTAACAGGTGCGGGCGGCCATTGAAGTCGCGCACTTCTTTGCCTTCTTGGACCGGCGTACCGACGCCAGTGGGGGTGTAGAACGCGGGTATACCGGCACCTCCGGCGCGGATGCGCTCGGCCAAGGTGCCTTGAGGGATGACGATGACTTCGGCGCGGCCTTCACGCCAAGCTTTTTCGATTTCGCAGAGCGGGCGAGTTTGTCCAGGTATCGGGAAGGAGCAGATGATTCGGTTGGCGAGTCCGAGTTCGAAGAATATGCCTTGGTCGATCGGTTCGAGGTGAGGCGGCCAGCCGTAGCCGGTGGTCTTGGATATACCGGCTACATTGCCGATGATGGTGATCTCATGCGGGCCGTGATCGGCGAGGGCCAGCATCAGGCGGGTGGGTTGCCCGCCGGAGCCGCCGAACCCGCCAATCATGACAGTCGCACCGTCCGGTACGTCGGCTACCGCTTCTGCGAATGTATCGACGACGGTCGGCAGCATCACACGGGCATTTTGCGCTTCGAGTGCGCTCGACCGATGGCGGCGATCTCAGGGTTGGCTCCAGATACTACCCGGATCCCACTGTCGATCCGTTCCGCGATTGTCTCGGCCGAACCGCCGCCGAGGAATGCGACTCCGTTCTCCGCGCAGGCCTTGTGCACTCGCTCGCTGGCTTCTTGGACGCGTGGGTCGAACGGCATGTTGGGTCCGCCGCGGTCGACGCCATAGGACATGTGGAGGTCACCGGGCCCGCACTCGGCGAAGGTGAGGCCGGGTACTGCGAGCATCGTCTCGATGTTTGAAACGCCGCGCACGGATTCGACTTTGATACCTAGCATCAACTCGCCGTCGGGGTTCAGTCGCCAGGGGTCGGCTTTGGCGATGTATTCCGGATTTTCGAGGCCCCAAATCTTCGCTGCTCCCGGCTCTGAACCAACGCCGCGGGTGCCGCGGTAGAGACCGTATCCGACACCGTTGGCGGCGCGTGGGTAGCGGCAAGACTCGACGAATGCGCGGACAGCGTCGGCGGTTTCCGCCTGGCAAAGCAGGATGCCGTGAACGCCGCGAGCGAGGATCTGTCGGAACTGCCACGCGTTGTAGCGAACGGTTTCTTCGGTTGAACCGTCGACCGGCGCTTCAACAATCACGGTTGGCGTGCGGTGACCGCTGTTAGTCGGCCCACCTGCGACCATCCCTTCCATGTAGTTCTGCAATCCGCCCATGTCGAACGGTCCGTGCTCCATACCCACATTGATGTAGTCCGCCCATGTGTGTGCGTCCTTCATACCCTGCTCGTGCGTGAGAATCGCACCAGTGTGACCGCCGGTGTAGTAGACCGGTTGGTCTTGTGAGAGCAGTTCGACAGCTCTGTTAACCCGTTTCGAAGACATTGGTCTCGACTCCTTGGAATTCGACGGAGTTGATCTGGTCAACTCCCAATTTCGGAACCTGGAACGGTTCCAACTTTCACCACATGAGTTTACACTTTGCCCATGACTACTCACACGACGAAACACCTGACATTGCAAGAGTTGGAAGCCGGCCTCGCGCACATCCAAGAGTCACCTTCGGACGGCGGGCGTCTCGAATTGATCTCGGCCAGGCCGAGCGTAGACGAACGAGAGTTGTCGGCAGTCGGCACGCTCGACGAGAAATCGGGTTTAATCGGTGACAACTGGAAAGCCCGCGGTAGCACCAGTACGCCAGATGGCAGCGCCAACCCCGACGCGCAGTTGACGATCATCAACGCCCGCTTGATCGATACCGTGGCAGGATCCAAATCGAGATGGCATCTCTCCGGCGATCAGCTGGTGGTCGACATCGACCTTAGCCACGACAACCTCCCGCCCGGCGCACGTCTCAGCGTCGGCTCGGCGGTCATCGAACTCACGGCGAAACCGCACAACGGTTGCGTGAAGTTCGCGTCACGTTTCGGCCATGACGCGTTGAGATTTGTCAGCGGGACCGAGGCCATGCGACGGCGGAGGCGCGGAGCGAACGCCAAGGTAATCCAAGCCGGCACGATCCGGGTCGGCGACATTGTTCGAAAGGTCGAAGCGTAGTGGCATTTGGCGATCAATTGTCGTCTGAGACAACAACCGAATCACTTCCTAACGACATCGTCATCCAAGTTCGGGACCTCCGCAAAAGCTACAACGGTCTAGTTGCGGTTGACGGCATTTCGTTCGAGGTGCGTAGCGGCGAGATTTTTGGGATGCTGGGCCCTAATGGCGCGGGTAAGACGACGACAGTCGAGATACTCGAGGGGCTGCGCGACCTCGACAGTGGCGAGGCGTACATCAACTGTTTGGATGTGACCAAAAACTCCAAGCGCGTCAAGGGGATGATCGGAGTCCAACTTCAGCAGAACGCCTTCTTCGACAACTTGAATTTGAGCGAGACGGTGCAGCTTTTCGCCACCCTCTACGACTCCGACATTGACGCTGAGGAGGTGCTCACCAAGGTTGACCTCGCCGACCGTGCCAAATCGCAGTATCGGCATCTTTCAGGTGGGCAAAAGCAGCGGCTTTCGATCGCGGTTGCGCTCGTGAACGATCCGGTGGCGATGTTTCTTGACGAGCCGACGACCGGTCTCGACCCTCAAGCGCGGCGGAACATGTGGGATCTGATCGATGGTCTTCGCTCGAATGGCATGGCGATCATGATGACGACGCACTACATGGAAGAGGCGGAGGTTTTGTGCGACCGTGTGGCGGTGATCGACCACGGGAATATTGTTGCTAACGACACGCCACAGGCACTTATTGATGAACTGAAGTCGCGGGGTGCCGAATCGGTGCGTAAGGATGGCGTGCTGACTTTGGAAGACGTGTTTATTGACCTGACCGGAAGGAGTCTTGTTGAATAGAGACTTGCATTAAGAACGCGCTCGCTGTTCTAGCGTCGGAGCAATCGATTTGAGGATTTATCAAGCCTTCATAGTTGCCGAGTTAAAGATGTTCTTCCGGGATCGGGCGGCGTTGTTTTGGACGCTTGCGTTTCCAACGGTGATGATGGTGGTGTTCGGGTTGTTCAACTTTGGCAACTTTGAACCGCCGGAGGTCGGGATTGTTGACAAGGCGAAGAACGAGGCGTCAACGTCTCTGGTCGCTGCTCTTACGGGCGGATACGGGGGAGAGCCGCTTTTCAATGTGCCTGAATCGGACGATGAAGAGGCCTTGCGAGCCGAGGTTGGGGATGGTGAGATTACCGCGGTGATGGTCATTCCTGAGAACTTCGGGGCCACAGGCGCAACGTCGGTAATCGACATCACATATGACGGTCGTAAAGCGCAAGAGTTGGAGGTTGCGCGGACGATTGTTACGCAGGTTCTGGACGATGTTTTCAAGGAAGTGACGCAGGTGCCGACCGAGTACCGCGTCGAGAATTGGGCGAGCATCTCGCTTACCGAGGTCGCTGGTCGCGGGCAGGGGTATACCGGATTTGTGGTGCCGGGCATTGTCTCACTCTCGATAATGCAGAGCGCACTCTTCGGCGTCATCTTTACGCTCGTGCGGCTTCGCAACCAGGGCGTTCTTAAGCGATTGCACGCCACGCCGATCAGTCCGAGGCACTTTTTGGCTGGCTCGCTCTTCACCCGAATGCTGCTGTTGGTGATGCAGACCTATGTCTTGTTGCTCGTCGGCATTTTTGTTTCCGGCGTCGAGGTAGCACCTGGATACGTGATGTTCTGGCTCGAAGTAATCCCGTTGGTTCTGCTTGGTGGCATTGTGTTCGCCTCGCTAGGTCTCGCCGTGTCCGGCATCGCCAAGACCGAGAATACGGCCGCGCCGCTCGCCAACATCATCTCGTTGCCGATGATGTTCCTCTCCGGCGTCTTCATTCCGCACTCGGTCATTCCCGACTGGGTGGTCGCCATCGCCAAATGGCTTCCCTTAACGTTCCTTGCCGATGCCATGCGAGCCATGGTTAACAGCGGTGAGACGTTGTTTTTGCAGGGTGGGTCGATCTTGGGGTTGGCGGTCTGGGCGGGGATTGCGTTTGTGCTGATGGTGCGTGCGTTTAGGTGGGAGTGAGGGGCGGCTTGACCGCCTCAAGATAGCATCGATGGCTCGAGGCGACGAAGCTGCCATGTCTCTGCATGTGGTTGTGGATGGCAGCTAACCGCTCACGGTAACCATCAACCGTGAATCCCGATACCTGCCGACTTACCGCCCTCAGGTAGTAAACCACGGCACCTAGGTCGTAGAACTCGGTGCGAGAGAAATTCTCCCTGCGATCCACGATCTCCAATCCGACGCTCAACAGCTCCGCACTGGACTGTTTGAGGGTGAAATCGAATTCTTCCGCTTCGCCCCCTAGCCAATCGGTCAACTCATGGTTGTTTCTCTCACCGACTTGTTGAGTTATGAATCGGCCGCCGGGATTGAGAATGCGAGCGACTTCGGAGGGGCAGAACTCTTCGTGACGATTGATTACTACGTCGAATTGGCAGTACGCGAAAGGCAATGAGCTGTGGTTGGCGATGGGTGCGATACGCACTCCTAACGGCTCCAGTCTCGCCTTTGCGATCGGCAAAATTGGAGCGTGCGCCTCGGTGGCGTGTTTATTGGGTGGCAACGGTGCCAGTCTCGCTAACTTCTCGCCGCCACCGGTGCCCATGTCGAGGAGGACGAAGATTGACTGGGTATCTGTTAGACACGAATGTTATTTCTGAATTGTCGAGGAATGTGCCAAATCCCTACGTCGTTGCATTCCTGAGCGATGAAGACGACCTTTGGTTGTCGTCCGTTGTTGCCCATGAAATCGAGTATGGCCTTGAGCTGTTGCCGGCCGGCCGGCGTCGTGATCTGCTTTCCGAGATTCAGTCGTCAACTCTCAGAACTGTATTGTTGTTGCCAAAACGCACACAACGTGCGACAATTGACTCATGGTTATCCGCTTTGAATGGAGCCCCGAAAAGAACCAGCACTTGATCGGTGAGCGAGGCATCTCATTCGAGAACGTCGCTTCCGCTATTCAGCGAGGGGGTCTCGTGGGCACGGTGGAACACCCGAACCAGGACCGATATCCGGGGCAGTTTATATACCTAGTTGAGATCGACAGCTACATACACCTAGTTCCTTTCGTGGTGCAGGTTGACGGTGCCCGATTTCTGAAGACGATCATTCCAAGCCGCAAAGCGACGAGAGACTATCTGGGGGACCGCCCAACATGAACGATAACTTGAGCCCAGAAGAGCGAGACATTCTCGAAAGATTCGAGCGAAACGAGTTGCGTCCAATTCCTGACGCTGAACGGGAAGCCGAATTCGCACGGGAAGCCGCACATAACACGTTTAAGAAAACCAAGCGGGTCAATTTACGGGTGACCGAACGTGACTTCAACCTTGCACATGCCAGAGCAATGGAAGAGGGAGTACCTTATCAGACGCTCTTGTCAAGCGTTATCCACAAGTACCTCTCCGGCCGATTGACGGAGAAGAGATAAGTGGCCCCTCCAAAGGATTAGACGAGAAGTTGTGCCCAGTCTTAACATCTTCGTGAGTTTCGAGTTCGACAAAGACAACGAGCTCAAAAACAGTTTTTACGAACAGGCAAAGAAAGAAACCAATCATCGGATACGAAACAGTTCGCTCAACGAGGCGTATCCAGACGAAAAGTGGAAAAAGAGGGCGAGAAGTGCCATCGCGGGATGTGACGTTGTTGTAGTCCTCATCGGTGAGGACACACACAATGCCCCCGGCGTCATTGTCGAAACGGACATGGCGCGCACTCTCAGCAAGCCGATCATCCAGATCAGGCCTCAAGGGAGGCGATACAAAGGACTGACGCGTCTCGGTGACCCGATTACATGGCGATGGGAGACGATCAATGCCAAGCTGAACTCTGCACCAAATGGCAGTCGTTGAGACTTCCTAACGACAACCATGGCGGACCGATAGGTTAGGTGGAGGTAGCGCGCCCCATCATTTCGAATTCTGCGAGAAACTCCCCCATTGCCGCGTAGTAGCCCTCGGGGTCGTAGTAGTCGGCGCCGTTGTGGGGCGCTCCTTTTATGACGTAGAACTGTTTCGGGCCTTGGGCGGCGTTGTAGACCATGCGGCCACACTCGATGGGGACGATTTCGTCGTGTTCGGAGTGCATCACCAATACCGGACATCGCACGTTTCGCATGTGAGACTCGGTGTCGAATCGGTTGTGGATTAGTTTGTCGAGGGGCAGGAATCGCCACGGTGTCATCGTCTTGGCGAGATTTGGTATCGACGATATCGGGCATTCCAGTATGAGAGCGTAGGGCGGCGTTACTGTCGCCAAGCGGGTGGCTACGGCGCTTCCAAGACTGCGTCCGAAGTAGATGATCGAGGGCTTTTCCTCGGCTGGTAATCCGCCTACATATTCATCGATCCAGCGACGCGCGGCGATGGCGTCCAACGCGATGCCCTCTTCGCTTGGTGCGCCTTCGCTCAATCCGTAGCCGCGATATTCCAAGGCGAAAATGTCGATGTTTCGGAACCGGGTGACGAACTCACGGTACTGATCGAGTCGGACGCTGATGTTGCCGCCGTTGCCGTGCGTGATCAGCATGAGGATGCGCCCGCTTGCGAGCCCATCTAAACCCCCTTTAATTCCCCCTTGGGCATCAATGGGGAGGATTTCTCCGCTTCCGCGAGAAGGGTTATTGCTCTCCTCGCCGCGGATGAACCAGGCGTGGGTCCGGTTACCGTCGTCGGTTGCGAGCCAGACGTCTTCGTATTGGAGACCGACGTGTGATGGGTCGCCGCGCAGTTGGGGCTGCGGGAAGAATATGAAGGATGCTTCGAGCGCGTCGGGCGTATGCACGACCACCTCCGCCTACGCTGTGGCGTCAGGCACCATGGACCTTCGGGACTTCGACCTTGAGATGCGTCCGGGGTTTCCAACCCAAGACGCGCTCGGCTTTTGTGAGATTGTGCTCGACCTGGTCCTCGTCGCCGGCGATGAAGAATGGCTCGAACGATCCGTGACCGATCTGCACGAACTCGGCGGCGGCCATGTAGGCGTTAGCCAAGTCCTCTTCGTCGGTGACTAGCAAAGGTCGTGCACCACTCGGGTCGACCTACTCGCTTTGGCTTGGTTTTCTAGGCGGCGTCCATTCGATTGGCCACAACAACGTCGCCAAGCTGAAGCGATGATCGACGGTTTTGACTACAAGTACCAGACGGGGCTCGGCAAGGATTGGCTTGGGGGTCTTGAACTCTGGGAAAGCGGACCTGAATTGCCGGCAACATTTGAAACCGTATAACTGCCAGGCCCGCGATCGCTCTCGCCGTCCGCGCATTTCGGCGAGAGTATTTCCTGAAGCGCGTTATGAGGCCGTACGGCCGTGCAATTCCGGAAAATACGTGGAGAAAAAACCACGGTCCCGAGTGAGGAAAGCATCAGCAGACGCCAGTGCGTGAGCGCCGATTAGGAAATCGGTTATTATTCGTTCCCGCGGGCCGCCGGCTGCACGGTAGAGGCTCCAACGCATACCCGCTTCATATGCGATCGATGAGTTGATCGGCGAGAGTGTGGCGCCGATCTCCCGCAGGGCATCATCGAGGGATACGCGGTTGGCGAAGAAAGGTGCTAACTCCGCATAAACGACGTCACAGATCAAGATGGCGCCCGCATTGTAGGCGGCACTCAGCCAATCCGCTGATTTAGCACCGTGCTCATCATCCGGGATGAAAATGTCCAGCAACACATTGGTGTCGACGGCGGTAATCATCTGCCCCTGATCTCCTCAATGTAATCGTCGACACTAACGCCTTTGCCTAGGGCGTTTTTACCTAAGATCCCGACGACCCGGTCAACGGGGTGCTGGCCCGCCACCCGCTTTCTTATCAGAACACCACCTTCGGCGGGCGTCGCTTCAACCTCGACATTGTGGTGCATCCCAAAACGCTCCCGCAGGTCCTTAGGAATGGTTATCTGGCCGCGTTCAGATATTCGCATGTCTTCCTCGATATGAATTACTGAATAATGAAATCATACCAAAATGTACGTACCGTCTCGTCGCTGCCTGCCTTTGGATTAATCCAATTGTCTCTAGTCCGATTTCATCTGCGGTGCTGTCATCCAGACCTTCAGGATGGTTTTACGCCCCCAACAAACCGGAATCACCCAAAAACTCACCCATCGCCGCGTAGTAACCGTCCGGGTCGTAGTAGTCGGCGCCGTTGTGGGGCGCTCCTTTTATGACGTAGAACTGTTTCGGGCCTTGGGCGGCGTCGTAGACCATGCGGCCGCACTCGATGGGGACGATTTCGTCGTGTTCGGAGTGCATTACCAGAAGTGGACATCGCACGTTTCGCATGTGAGATTCGGTATCGAAACGGTTGTGGATCAGTTTTTCGAGGGGTAGGAAGCGCCACGGTGTCATCGTCTTGGCGAGATTTGGTATCGACGATATCGGGCATTCCAGTATGAGAGCGTCGGGCGGCGTTACTGTCGCCAAGCGGGTGGCTACGGCGCTTCCAAGACTGCGTCCGAAGTAGATGATCGAGGGCTTTTCCTCGGCTGGTAATCCGCCTACATATTCATCGATCCAGCGACGCGCGGCGATGGCGTCCAACGCGATGCCCTCTTCGCTTGGTGCGCCTTCGCTCAATCCGTAGCCGCGATATTCCAAGGCGAAAATGTCGATGTTTCGGAACCGGGTGACGAACTCACGGTACTGATCGAGTCGGACGCTGATGTTGCCGCCGTTGCCGTGCGTGATCAGCATGAGGATGCGCCCGCTTGCGAGCCCATCTAAACCCCCTTTTATTCCCCCTTGGGCATCAAGGGGGAGGATTTCTCCGCTTCCGCGAGAAGGGTTATTGCTCTCCTCGCCGCGGATGAACCAGGCGTGCGTCCGGTTGCCATCGTCGGTTGTGAGCCAGACGTCTTCGTATTGGAGACCGACGTGTGATGGGTCGCCGCGCAGTTGGGGCTGCGGGAAGAATATGAAGGATGCTTCGAGCACGTCGGGCGTATGCATGACCACCTCCGGCTACGCTGTGGCGTCAGGCCCCGTGCACCTTGGGCACCTCGACCTTGAGATGCGTCCGGGGTTTCCAACCCAAGACACGCTCAGCTTTAGTGAGATTGTGCTCGACCTGGTCCTCGTCGCCGGCAATGAAGAATGGCTCGAACGATCCGTGACCGATCTGCACGAACTCGGCGGCGGCCATGTAGGCGTTAGCCAAGTCCTCTTCGTCGGTGACTAGGAGAGGTCTTGCGCCGCTCGGGTCTACTTCGTGCTGTGCGCTTCGGTAGTCGATCCACTGCTCGCGCGTGCGTGGCCCGGTGATGCGCAGGGCGGCGAGGTTCATGTCGAAGTGGCGGGCGAAGTAGCGACAGATGAGTTCGCCGAAGCCTTTTGACAGTCCGTAGGCGCTGGGGGTGTCGAGCGGTATTTCGTCCTCCGACTGGTACCAGTCGCGGTGACGGAAGTGGACGCTCATGGTGCTTGTGTAGACGCCGTTGCGAAGGCCGTTGTTGTAGCCGGTCCAGAGGAAAAGATGGAGGCCCATATTGTTGACGGTGTAGTTTTCGCGAATGACCTTTTCGTTTTGGTCGGTTACACCACCGCCTTGAGGGCTCTGCATGACGAGCCAGATGAAAGTATCGATGCCGTCAACGGCCTCTTTGATGGCGCCGGTGTCGGTGACGGAGCCCTTGACGAACTCGATGCCCTCGTGACGCGGCGGAGCGAGGTCGAGGACTCGGAGTTCGTGGACTTCTCGGAGGTAAGGGGTAATGAAGGTGCCGACGTGTCCGGAGCCGCCGACTAGGAGGATTTTCATGGCTTGGATTCGCCTCGCGCTGGGTGGTTGGATGTATGCGGTGGATTATACGGGGTTGAGCGGGACTTGAAACCAGCGTCGGCTTAATCGAGCGCCGGGGCGAACGCTGTATCCGGTTGTCGAATTTCGCTCTTTTCAGTTTGAATCTCCGATGGTTCGGGTTCGTCCGTCACTACCTCGAGGGGCTCGAAACTGATCTTCAAGCGTGTGCCGGTGGCTTTGGCGTATTTCTGCAGGGTTTTGGCTGAGGGATTTGACCTGCCGCCCTCGAGCCGCGCGACCGCGGATTGGGTGGTGCTCATTCTTTCCGCGATTTGGGTTTGGGTCAAACCTGATTGGATACGTGCACGAATCAGCGCTTTTATCAGTTCGAACTCTGGCCCGAGTGCGTTGTACTCCGAGCGATATTCGGGGTCTTTCATCCACTCTGTGTGCAGATCGCTGAGCTTGGTCATCTCAAAACCTCTCTTGCTCGGTTGAGTGCTAGTTCGATTTCTTTTGCCGGGGTCCGTTGAGACTTTTTGACGAAAACGCGCAATACAATCACACGTCGCTCACGGGCAGTTACGTAGAGCGCCCGAGAGATCCCATCGCGACCTCGAATCCGAATCTCCCAAATCGGCCCTCGGAGCTTACGCAGCATATTCCGTGGCACCTGATCGAGACCGAATTCCTCGATGATTTCCGCGACTCGTCTGTAGCGACCACGCATATCGGCGGGTAAAGACGCGAATTCCTTGTCAACCGTCGCGTTGAGTGTCTCAACAGTCCAACGTTTGGCAACCATGATATATCACTTATGCTATATTTCGTACTCCGCTTGCACCGCGGCAAAGTGGGAAAAGAATCAACAGGCAGCGAAATATATCTTATCCGTCAACTTCCATCACCAGCCGGCAGTGATCGCTAGATCCCCACTGACAGACGCAGTTCAGGGCTCGTGTCTTGATGCCCTCGTGGAATCCGCGCGACGCGAAGACGTGGTCGAGCTGAATGTAGGCGTTCAGTGGCGAACTTCTGGACGTGTAGAACGTCCTCACATTTTCAGTGTCTTCGGGCACCCCGGATTCGGAAGGGCACACCCTCCTTCCATTCGGGTGCTTTGGACCTAGGTACTCCATTCCAAGTGCACTCATGCGATCCCACACGGTTCGTTCACGCGCACCGTACGAAGTCGGCTCATCGTCCCGCCAACCGTAGACCATATTCAGATCGCCAGCTGCCAAGACACGGTGAGTTGAAGGATCGTCGTCGCCTATAAAAGTTGAGAGATCCGAAATAATCCGGTGTGCGGAGACATCAGCCGCGCCAACTCTGTATTTGGTGTAGGTAGATGGGTGGGGCATGCGCCAGCTGGCGTACATCGAAGCCACAATAAGCGGCTGTTGGTGACCATTCAGTGGGGTTACCCTGGCCGCCGCAATGGTGCCGATACCACTGACGTGAATTGTGTTTTCAAACCCGCGTCCCGTCGGACCATCCTGCTTGAACCACTCTACTCTCACGCGATCTGACAGCCTCACGATCTTCGGCCAACGATCATAGAGATTCTTCCAATAGCGCTTATACCAATCGGAATTCCAGAGGTGCGAGTCCCAGTGCTCTTGCGGTCCAACATCAAGTTGTTCTGCGACATCCCATGGCGGATTCCCTGCCTCCTGCAGCAGCGCAACATCGGCGTCCATTTCCAACAATTCGCGCCACGGCTGATGCCGTTTCGCGACGTTCCAACTGACAACTTTGATCACTTCAATCCCCTCCAATTTAGGACTTCAACGAATATGTATGTTTCCGAAGCTCAAACGACCAATCACGGCGATCGATTCTCAACCACGCGCTAACCTCGTCTCCGCGTAACTTCAACCGTAGCTTTGGCGTTCCCGAACCCGACGAGCGCCAAGGGTTTATGAACGGCGACGGTCACCGAGGTAATGCAAGGGTGCGTCTCGAGGGCGGCACTTGCGATCCGGTCTGCGAGCGTCTCGACTAGGCGATATTTAGCAGAGGCCGCGACCTCCGCCGCTTTGATGCATGGGGTGCGGTAATCTGGCGCATCTCCCAAGTCATCCGACTCCGCGGCCGCCGTAAAATCTCCTCGCAGCGTTATATCCACGACGATCCTCTGCGGCATCAGACGCTCCCAATCGTGGACGCCGACAACGCACTGCAAGTCGAGACCACGGATAATCAATCGGTCGGGACCAAGATGTTTGCCGCAGTCGGTCATGGTTCGATGCTATCTGCGAGCCGTTCGATGATGCCGAGTACTACCGCAACGGCTTGACCCATCGGCTCGGCGTCTAGATGCTGGATGGTGTCTGAGGGATGGTTGATGTAGGTCAGGTCGTCGGCGTAGACCATCACGAATGGAACGCCTTTCTCCTCGAATGGCGCGTGGTCTGAAGATGCTCCATCCAGTCCGAGAGTCACTTCAATGTCGAATTCGAATTCTTCTGCCGTTTGGGTGGCGTGATCAATCAATGATTGAGTCCCTAGCGCCGAAAGCTCTCCTGTCGCAACCACGTCTAAATTGATCATTGCTTCAATTCGGGCGAGTTCCGAAATCGATAGGTCATTCACGTAGTAGGTGCTTCCGTGCAAACCTGTCTCTTCCGAACCGAAGAAGATGAAGCGCAGATCGAACGGCAACTCATCGTCTGCCAGTTCTTCCGCGACGATCAGCGCTGCCGCCGTGCCGCTGCCGTTGTCGTTGGCGCCCGATGACCATGGCGTGGTGTCGTAGTGCGCGCCGATCACCACCACCGGGTCGCCGGCGATTTCGTTATTTAGCTCGGCGATTACATTCCGAGACGGTCCGTTTCCGCTGGGATAGACCAAGAGTTCGGCGGTTACCTTTTTGCCGTCGTCGAGTGCTCGTTGCAGTCTCCTGCCGTCCGCCTGTGGGATGCCTCCGGCGAAAATCTCTGGTTCCTGTTCTAATGTTCCGCCGAAGTAGAACCTTGGTTCGTTGTTGAAAACTACTAAGCCGATTGCACCGCGGTCGGCGGCATTCGTCTCTTTTGCCTCAAACGAAAGCGTGCCTCGTTCCATCAGGACGATCTTGCCGTAAACGTCGACATCTTCGAAATCGTCGGAGTCGCCAAGACCGGCGAACACGATGTCACCTTGCGTCTGACCGATCTTGAGGGGCTCAAACGGTAGGAAGAAGATGCGGTGTGTATCACCGTCACGCCGGGAAAAGGTCGCGCCCGGCTCGCTACCGCCAGATCCGGGTACCAGTTCAAGCGATCCGCTGGGGAAGGCTTCGGTAACCTCGAAATCCTGAATCTCCGACTCGTATCCGAGTTCGGTCATCTCCTCGGAGAGGAACATGGCGCCTCGAAGCTCCTCTTCCGTGGCGCTCTGCCGGGGGCTCATTTCTTCGGCCAACATGATTGTCAGTTCGTGGGCCCTGCTCGATAGCGCTTCAAGATCATCCGCTTCTGAGATGGAAGTTTCGGGTTGCGATGTCGGTTTCGCCGCGACCGTCGGGCTTGGCGGCAGAGTGACGGTGGATGTCGAAACTGGTGTTGGCGGCGCTGGGGTGTTGGCGACCGCGGTCGGGACCATCGGAGTGATAGTCGAGGTTGCGGAAGGAACCAGTGTCGCGACGACGACGGATGTCGCAGCGGCTTTCGTCGGGACGATTGGTGTCGTCGTTGGGTCCGCATCCGACGTGCACGCGATCGCCGTCAACGCGCTGGTCGCTACCACCGCGCCAATCGCCAATCGCAGCATGGGGTTTGGTGAAATTCGAATCATCAGATCACTTTCAATTATCGAGCCACTGTATCCACATACGAACGCGGTTACAGTGTTGGTTGGTAATCAGCAACAATCGAGATCGGTGACAGTGACTTGAACCGAATAGAAACTCCTCATACATTCGCCGGGAACCCTATCGACCGCGGCGACGTGCTCAGGCGCGACGAGACCGAAATCGCCGAACTGATGCGTTCTGACAATGCCCGAATTCTAGTCATGGCCGGTTTGGACCCCCTCGTCTCAAGCAACGGCGACGCATCAGCTGCCCTAGGTTGGGTAGCGTACAAGTCCGCGGTCGACATGCTTGGCGGAGAAGCGGACCTGCGCACGTTCCTCGGCACCAACGGCGACGGCGAACCGCTGGTCGCTTGGAACACGAAGGGAAGTGCGCGACACGGATCTGAACAGATCGCGGGAGACAAGATTTCAGCGCTTGGCCTGGAGCTTTGCGACGCCCGCGAGTCCGCTATGCTCATCTCCGCAGCCGAAACGGGTATCCTCGCCCAAGCCCGCGCCAACCTAGGCTGGCACGCGACGCACGGCTTCTGCGCCCGATGTGGTGAGCCGACTGCGATGCGTCGGGGCGGCCTAATGCGCCAGTGCACAACCTGCAATGCACAACACTTTCCCCGTACCGATCCGGTTGTCATCACCGTCGTCACCAATGGCGAAAAATGCCTCCTCGGACAGTCCGCCGGGCGCCTAAGCGCGATGAAGATGTACTCTGCTCTCGCGGGCTTTATGGACCATGGCGAATCGATGGAAGAGGCCGTCCGCAGAGAGGTCATGGAAGAGGCTGGAATCAGGGTCGGGCGCGTCCGATATCACTCCACGCAACCATGGCCATTTCCGTCGTCGCTGATGATCGGCAGTCACTCCGAAGCGTTGACCACCGACATCGATATCGACGATTTCGAGATGACCGATGTTCGGTGGTGGGACCGTGACGAAGTCCGACTGGCCCTCGCTCAAAAAAGCGAACAACTGCGCGTACCCGGACCCATAGCGATTGCTCACCACCTCATCAAGGCGTGGGCGACAGGCCAAGCAGGCTCTTTTCGTATAAGTTAGCTGTTTCCCAAAGCTAAAGGCAACTCGGTTTCCCAAAAATTTAGGCAACCAGAGCCAGTCGCAATCCGGCACCTAAAGGACCAAACGATGAAGCTAAAGACCCTCTGCGCTGTCCATGTCGATTTACCGGTGCCCCGGCCGAAAACCCCAGCTCGCCGGGCACCGTGGCCAGAGAGCTCACCACGGGCGATGCCCATCAACTACTACCCCCAATTCTCCCGTCAACCACAAGACATGCCCGGCAATGTCGGACTGTCCGAGGTGTGGGTCCAGGCCATTGCCGAAGACGGCACGTTCGGACTCGGAAAATGTTCGTTCGGACAGCCCGTTGCATCGTACATCGACCACGTGATCGCGCCCGTTCTCGAGGGTCAAAACTGTATGGCTATCGAGCTGATGAATGACCTAGTCAACCGAGGTGGACACCGACACGGACTCGCCGGAATCGTCGCGACCGCATTGGCCGGAGTCGACATCGCGCTGTGGGACCTTAAAGGCAAACTTCTCGGCCGTCCCGTCTACGAGATTCTCGGCGGTCCCGTACGTGATCGTATCCCGCTCTACGCCACCGGAGACGACCTCGACTGGTTCCAAGAACTCGGCTTTACGCGCTTCAAGATCACCAATCCAGCGCACTATTCCCAGGGAGATGAAGGCCTGCGAATCATCGAAGAGCATGTCGCAAAATCCCGAGAAATAGTTGGCGACAACGTTGAACTCATGATCAACCCCGTCATGTCGTTCAACGTCGAGTTCACTCTCCGGCTCGCAGAAAGACTGCGTCCCTACAACCTTCGCTGGCTCGAGGAACCGCTTCCGCCTCACGACATCGAAGGCCATGCCGAACTCAAACGAAGTATCACCTGGATACCGCTCGCCACCGGCGAAGACCACCGGGGACGTCACGCTTTTGCCCAACTCATCGAACGCCGAGCCATCGACATCATCCAACCCGACATTGGTTGGAGTGGCGGCGTAACCGAAACGATGAAGATCTACAACAATGCCGAGACTGCGGGCATCGCTATGATTCCGCACGGCGGGGCCGTCTCGCCATGGGGTCAACACGTATCCATGGCCGCTCCCGAATCGCCAATGGCCGAGTGTTGGATCGGCTCGCCGCCAGGCATTCCGCTCGCCGAGCTCAACCGCATCCCCGGTATGGCGACGGCCAAAGACGGATTCATCACCCCGTCCGATGCCCCCGGTTTCGGCATGGAGATCCCCGCCGAATGGCTTCGCGAATGGGAGTATAGAGGACGCAGTTGATCAGTCCGCGAGTCATCCCTATACAACGACTTAATCAGTTCAATCTCGCCTCGGGTGTAGAATCGACATACTGCTGAAGGTGTCGAAAATCGACGCCCATCTCAAACCGCCGTACTCCTCACCAATCGTTGGACATCCGCGAACAACACGAATTCGAAACGCCTGCCGCGCGACGTGGCAAGCTCACCCGTATCGGCTCCATTGAATATGGTGATGCCGACGGGTGGTTTGCTCGTCTCCGGAGACAGATCCGCAACCCTTCCCTTCTGACGTTCTTCATCATGGCGATCGTCGCGATGTCGATTCCCTTGGCCATTATCGCCCCCGGCTTCTACTCCGGCGCAAAGGAAGGCATCGTGCGCATCCGCCAAGGTACGTTTGTGCAATTCCTGGAAGTCGCCACGCCAAGCTATGTCTACCCGTACCTCCAACGAAACATCCAGCAGATGAAGGGTGCCGAGACCGAATATGAATGGCGTCGCATCTCATTCAAACTCGGCCCTTGTCACCAAACCAACCTCAGTCAATTTCCCGCGGGCAAATACACCGACGGCATCGCCAATGCCTGCAACGAACTCCACAACATCCAAATCGACTTCGCCGCCGACTGCACGTCCGACGCCACCTGTAATATCCCACCGGCAGCGGTCGCGCGCCTCGACGCCGTCAGCACGGGCCTCAAAGAGACCTTCTCCGACGCCTACTCGAGTCGACACACCGAATCGCTCGGAACCGGCGAATAACGCCCGCGGATGGTCTAACCCCCCTTTAATTCCCCCTTGGATATCAAGGGGGAGGGTGCGTTCAATTCCCCTTCGGCATCAAGGTGGAGGGTACGACGACGCGGGTTTGTTTAGTGTCGCGCTTAGACGGAGTAGCCTACGGAGCCGTCGGTTCGCATGGGGATCATGTTCAGGTTGCGGGTTTCGTAGGTGGTTTTGGCTACGGCTAGCAGGTCTTCGTCAATCTCGATGCCGATGCCGGGTGCGTCGGACAGGGGCATGTAACCGCCTTCGCGTTTGTAGTGGTTTTTGAAGACGGCGTTTGCAGGATGCTCGTCCCGAAGCGAATATTCCTGGGTTACGAAGTTGGGTATCGAGGCGTCGACCTGGATGGCGGCGGCGGTTGTAATGGGTCCAAGGAAGTTGTGGGTCGCGAGAGCGGAGTGGTACGACTCGGCGAGCGCGGCGATCTTCTTGACGTGGGTGATGCCGCCGCCGAGACCGAGGTCAGGTCGGACGTATTGTGGTCCGCCGTCTTGGAGCATGTCGCGAAACTCCCAGATGTTGTGGATGCGCTCTCCGTTGGCAACGGGCATGGTGGTCCGTTGGGCGACGCTGCCTTGGAGGATCATGCTGTCGATCTGGATTGGGTCCTCGTAGAACAATGGATGGAACTGCTCGAGCTCAGCAGCGAGCGCGATGGCGTTCATCGGGGTGAGTTTGCGGTGAATTTCGAGGATGATGTCGACGTCTTTGCCGGCGCCTTCGCGCATGGCGGCGACGTTGTCGACGGTGTCCGAAATCAGACGTTCGAGAGTCATGCTCTCGAAGCCGTTGGGGAGCGGATCGGTCTTGATGGCCGTCCAACCTTCAGCCGCGGACTCTTTCGCCGCTTCGTAGAGGCCGTGCGCCTGTTTGCCGGTGTCGTGCGGGAAGGGAAGTTCGGTTTTCTGTTTCGGACCCATGAGGAGATGGAGCCGGATCTTGTCGCGCGTGTTGCCGCCGAGGAGGTCCCAGACGGGGGCTTGGTGTCGCTTTCCTTTTATGTCCCACAGGGCGATATCGACGGCGCTGATGGCGCCGGAGAGTGCAGATCCGCGAAACGGGCCCATTCGATACATATATTGCCAGTGGTGCTCGATGCGGGACGGGTCCTTGCCGATGAGGTATTCGCCGCACTTCTTGGCGATGGCGTCGGCGGCCTCCATGTAGGCCCAGCAGGAAGACTGCCCGACGCCGTAAGTGCCGTCGTCGGTAGTGATGCGGACGATGTGATGTCCACCGGGGGAGCCGTCGGCGCCGCCGATGAGGAGGGATTCGACTTGTTCGATTTTCATGTTAGTAGCCGTCGTTTTGTGCTGAATGGTGTTGGTCAGGCTTTGGCGAATGTTAGCACGTTGGTTGGGGCGGTATGACGAAATGTCGCTGCCGATTCGTAACGCTGCGAGCTTTCACTCTAACCCTCTATCACCGAGCGGGAAAGGGGGACTTTATTCAGACGGAGTATCCTACCGAGCCGTCGGTTCGCATAGGGATGTTCCAGTTGCGGGGTTCGTAGGTGGTTTTGGCGATCTCCAGGAGGTTTTCGTCGATCTCTATGCCGATGCCCGGAACGTCAGGTAGGAGCATGTAGCCGCCTTCGCGCTTGTGGTGGTTGATGAAGACGGCGTTGGCGGGGTGTTCGTCTCCCGGGGAGTATTCCTGGGTGACGAAATTGGGTATAGAGGCATCGACTTGGATTGCGGCGGATGTGGTTATCGGGCCGAGGGAGTTGTGGGTGGCGAGTGCGGAGTGGTGGGCCTCCGCCAGGGCAGCGATTTTCTTGACATGGGTTATTCCACCACCGAGGCCGATGTCGGGCCGGACGTACTGTGGGCCGCCGTCTTGGAGCATGTCGCGAAATTCCCAGATGTTGTGGGCGCGTTCGCCGTTTGCAACGGGGTTTGTGGTGCGTTGCGCGATGCTGCCTTGGAGTATTACGCTGTCGATCTGGATCGGGTCCTCGTAGAACAACGGTCGGAACTGCTCCACCTCTTGGGCAAGGGCGATGGCGTTCATCGGCGTAAGTTTCCGGTGGATTTCGAGGATGATGTCGACGTCTTTGCCTGCGCCTTCGCGCATCGCGGCGACGTTGTCGACGGTGTCGGAGATGAGGCGTCCGAGGGTCATACTCTCGAAGCCGTTGGGTAGCGGGTCGGTCTTGATGGCGGTCCAGCCTTCTTCGGCCGATTCCTTTGCGGCTTCGTAGAGCGCTTGTGCCTCTTCGCCGCGGTGATGCGGGATGGGGTGTTCGGTCGGTTGCTTGGGCCCCATGAGCAGGTGGAGCCGGATCTTGTCTCGGGTCTTTCCGCCGAGGAGGTCCCAAACGGGGGCATTTAGGCGCTTGCCCTTGATGTCCCAGAGTGCGATGTCGATGGCGCTGATGGCGCCGGAAAGGGCGGAGCCACGAAAGGGCCCCATGCGGTACATGTACTGCCAGTGGTGCTCGATGCGAGATGGATCTTTACCGACGAGGTAGTCGCTTAATTTCCTGACGATCGCGTCTGTGGCTTTCCCATAAGCCCAGCAAGAGGATTCCCCCACACCGTAAGTCCCGTTGTCAGTCCAGATACGCACGACGTGATGGAAACCGGGCGACCCGTCGGAACCGCCGAGGAGCAGAGATTCGACTTTTTCGATCTTCACTTTTGGACCGCAAAATCTGGTTGGCCGTGTTTTGGCGAATACTAGCACGGTGACAGAACTGGGATTCAAATGATGGGGCGTCGCCGATGTCTCGCCCGTATGGACCCCCAGCGTCTCGCTGCACTCGACGCGTCCCCCGTTTGCTCCGCAAAAGAGGAGGTGATGATGGCTTGTGGTAGTTTGGCATGATGCGGTTGATGAACAGCGATGGCGATGGGCGTCCTAAGTACTTTTACGGGTGGGTGATCGTCGCCGTGATGGCGGTCACGGGGGCTGTGAGCATGGGGATGGGATCGCTTAATTTCGGTTTATTCATCAAGCCGATGGGAGATGAGCTTGGAATTGGTCGCGCGGCGTTCGGTTGGGCGCAGACGGCGCGGATGGGGGCTAGTTCGGCGACGAGTCCGTTGATTGGGTGGTTGATAGATCGATACGGCTCGCGGGTGATGCTGCCGGTGGCTGCTCTGGCAACCGGTGTTGCATTGATCGGGCTCGCGTATGTCACAACGTCGTGGCATCTGGTGGTGCTCTTCGTGGTGATGGGGTTGGTTGGAATGAGCGGTCCCGGCGCGTTGGTTACGACGGTTCCGGTGTTGAAGTGGTTTGTGAGGAATCGGGGAAAGGCGGTGGCGTTTGTGGGTCTTGGAATACCGTTCGGGGCATTGATCTTCATTCCGTTGACGCAGGTGCTGATCAACGAGATCGGTTGGCGGAACGCGTGGATCGTTTTGGCGATCATCGGTATCTCGTTGATAGTTCCATTGGGGGCGATCTTCCTTCGACGGCAACCAGAAGATATGGGGATGTTGTCGGACGGTGGCGAGCCTGAAGGTCCTGACGATGGTACGAGTGGTCGGCGACGGGTTGTTGACGAGGTTTCGTGGACGGTTCGGGAGGCGGTTAGGACGACGACGATGTGGCGTTTGGTGATCGTGTTCTCGATGGTTCAGATGGCGACGGGGACGGTGGCGTTGCACCGGATAGCAGCGTTCATGGATCGGGGGATGGACCCGACGTTAATCTCGTTCGCGACGGCGTTCGATGCGGTTGCGGCTGGAGGATCGACGTTCATGTTTGGGATGTTGGTGCGGTGGGTTCCTTCGCGGTTTCTGGGTGCGGTGGGGTTTTCGATGCTTGCGGGGGCTAGCGTGTTGACGATCTATGCGACGAACCTGCCGATCATGTTTATTTCGATGGCGGTTTTCGGTGTTGGGATTGGTGGGATGATGTTCTTGAACAACTACATCTGGGCGGACTATTTTGGTCGGGGTAGCGTTGGTGCGATTCGCGGGTTGGTGAATCCGATCAATTTGGTTGTGGGCGGGATCGGAGCACCTGCGGCGGGTTATGTTCGGGATATCACGGGGTCGTACGATCAGGCGTGGTGGGTCGGCGTCGGTTTGATGAGTGCGGCGGCGTTGTTGACGATTTTTACGGGGGCACCGCGGAAGCGGGATGCATCACCTCGTAGCGTCGATCTACGGATGCGTGTTTGACGGTGGCCCGGGTTGGATTGGGTGATGGTACGGTAGGGTCAGGGTCAAGAGCCAAGGAGGCGACAATGGACAACCAAGTAGATTCTGAAGGTTCCACGGCAGGAACGACGGCACTGGAGATCGCGTCAGTGAGGCAGCGTATTAGTGCGGGGTTGGTGGATGCTGTAATCGGGATTCTGATAGGAGTGGTTGGTGGCGCGCTGGGGTCCGTGATAGGCGGTGCCGCCGGTTGGTTGCTCGTATTTATGCTCGTATCTGTGCTCGTCATTGCTTATGTTGTCGTGTACCTGTGGTTGGTATCGACTCGCGGGCAGTCTCCGGGCAAGATGGCGATCGGGATCAAGATTGTGAAAATGGACGGCAGTGCCATTGGAATCGGTGGTGCGCTGATCAGGGAGATCATCGGAAAGTTGGTTTCGTCGATCTTTTATCTCGGTTACATCTGGATCCTGTTCGACGGCAAGCGTCAGGGATGGCACGACAAGATCGCCGGGACTATTGTTGTGAGGGCTTGATGAAATGATTGGTAATGCGAATCGGGGAGGTGTGCTTGAGCCGCGACACCATGTTCGGTCTCGAAAGTGATTAGAGTTCGGTAATTGGCCACGCGATCCGATGTGAGGGGCAGTTAGATTTCGATGCCGCGCCGTTTGGCCACGGTTTCGAGATCTTTATCGCCTCGGCCGCTGAGGAGCATGACGATGATGGTGGATGGGTCGAGGGTTGGTGCCCACTCTTTGATGTACGCGATGGCGTGGGAGGGTTCGAGTGCGGGAATGATACCTTCCGTTAGGCAAAGGAGGTCGAAGCCGTCTAATGCCGCTTCGTCGTCTACTGCGGCGTATTTTGCGCGTTCGATGTCGTGGAAGTAGGAGTGTTCGGGTCCGACGCCGGGGTAGTCGAGGCCGGCGGAGACGGAGTGCGCCTCGGATACTTGTCCCCATTCGTCTTGCAGGAGGTAGGACATGGCGCCGTGGAGGACTCCGGGCCTGCCTTTGGTGATGGTTGCGGAGTGGCGGTCGGTGTCGACGCCGTCGCCTCCGGCTTCAACGCCGATGAGTCCGACGGAATCGTCGTCTACGAATCCGCTGAAGAGTCCGATGGCGTTGGAACCGCCGCCGACACAGGCTACCGCGTAGTCAGGCAGGCGTCCGATTTGGGCCAAGCACTGGGCGCGGGCCTCTTTGCCGATGACATTCTGGAAGTCACGGACGAGCATGGGGTACGGATGCGGTCCGACGGCGCTGCCGATGAGGTAGTGGGTTGTTTCGACGTTGGTTACCCAGTCTCGGATGGCTTCGTTGATGGCGTCTTTGAGGGTTCGGCTGCCGGAGAACACAGGTTCGACGGATGCTCCGAGGAGCTTCATGCGGTAGACGTTAGGTGCTTGGCGATGGATGTCTTCCTCGCCCATGTAGACGATGCACTCGAGTCCCATCATGGCGCACGCGGTGGCGGTGGCGACTCCATGTTGCCCGGCGCCAGTTTCGGCGATGATGCGTTTTTTGCCAAGACGTTTGGCCAAGAGGATTTGGCCCATGGCGTTGTTGATCTTGTGTGCGCCGGTGTGTGCGAGGTCTTCTCGCTTGAGCCAGATCTGCGCGCCGCCGAGTTTTTGGCTCAGGTTGGCGGCGTGGTAGAGCGGCGTTGGGCGTCCGACGTAGTCGGTGAGAAGGTTGGAGAGTTCTTGCCAGAACGATTCGTCTTTGCGTGCGGCTCGGTATGCTGCTTCGAGCTGATCAAGCGCGGCCATAAGGGTTTCGGGGACGAATTTACCGCCGTACTTGCCGAAACGTCCGAGTTCATCGGGGACATCGCGCTGGATTGGTGGAGTCAGAGTCATGGGATAGGGTATGCGAATCGGGTTTAACTGTCGTCTTTTCGCAAGTATATTGCGGGCGTTCTCCGTTACGGCAGGATGTCGGGTTGAAGCAGGTCAATGCTAGTGGTTTAGGAAATCGAGTGTAAATCCATCGGCGATTCTAACGATTCATTGGAGCTACGCCACGTACGGGTCAGTTCGGAATTTCGGGCATGATTCTGATCATGAATTCGTCGAACATGGGCACCGTGAACGCAGTATCGCCGTGGGCGGGGCTCCATATCATGCCTTTGTTGATCAAATTTGACCGGATTTTGCCGATTGACGTTACTTCGCGTCCAAGTTCTTTTGCGATATCACCTGAGCGATGCGGTCCGGGGCCGAGATGCGCCATTGCCCGTAAATAGCTCTTCTCTCGTTGGGTAAGGCGATCGAAGCGTATCAAAAAGAAGTTGTTGTCAAGGTCAGCAAGTGCCTGGGATGTCGCGTTCTGTACGTTTTGATTGGTGATTGGTGATTTTTCGGCTAAATCCCAAGAGTATTTGCCCCAAACTTGGAGAAAGTAGGGATACCCTTTGGTTTTTGAAACGATATTGTCGATCGCGGCATGTTCAAATTCGACGTCGTGTTGTAGAGCAGGTTTGGAGATGGCGGCTTTCGCGTCTTGATTGGACAGGGCGTCGATTTGCGGCAAATCAAACATACGTTCAGCGTAAGACTTTGCTCTGCCTAACTGTCCTCGTACTTGGGGCAATCCGGCTCCGATCATCGCTATTGGCATGCTTCGTTGAGCGATGAAGTGGAACATGCTGACCAACGCGGCGAGTTCTTCTTCTTTAACGTATTGAATTTCATCGATGAAAAGTGCCACACAGTTTTGACTGGCCTTGGCAGCATCGCCGACGCTACTGAACAGATCTCGAAGATCGTGCTCCAAATCTCCAGAGTCGGCAAGTCCTAGCTCAGGTTCGAAGTTGAGGCTGATTTCAATGTCCTGATACTTAAGCTTCAATGCGTTTACAAAGCCAGCGAGCGCCACGAGTCCTTTCTCAGCAAGTTGCTTAGCCGATTCGCGCCTAGACAGTCGAAGAAGCACGGAATGAAGTTGGGGGGCGATAATTGCGGGCAAGGAACGGGATTCCGGCGCTTCGATGTGCAATGTGCAGATGCCGTTGATTTCAGCATCTTCACGCATCCGGTCCAGCAAGACGGTTTTGCCTACTCCTCTTAATCCGACCATTACAATGTTTTTGCTTGAGCGGCCAATTTTGATTCGCTCTAAAGCAACTCGAACATCCTCGCGAATGTGGTCCCGCCCAACCAATTCCGGTGGTCGACTGCCGGCACCTGGGGAGTAAGGGTTAAGAATGCGGTCCATGCGACGAGTTTATGTCAATATTGTCAAGTTTGTCAAAAATACGCAAACTAGGTAAATTTAGCATAACTGCTCTGACGCTTGTCGATTGACGGCACCTCAGAACCTGATCTCCGTCTCTTCTTCTACTTTGTCCTCGTCAATTTCGTAGCCGAATCCGGGTTCGTCGGAGACGGTGAGGTTGCCGTTGTTGAGGTTTGGGCCGTTGTTTTTGTCGAAGTGGTAGGCTAGTGCGGCGTGTTTGAGGAGCATCTCGACGTATGGCGTGTGGATGGGGGATTGGGCAGCGGACCAGGCCATGCCGACGGGGGTTACGCCTTGGTGGGCGATGGTGATGAGGTCGTAGGCGGTGGCCATGGCGGAAATCTTTAACACTTCGGAGAGGCCGCCGGCCCAGTTGAGGTCGGGCTGGATGATGTCGAGTGCCTCGGCGTCCATGAAGCGTTTGAAGCCCCAGCGGGTGTATTCGTGCTCGGCGCCGGAGACGGGGATGTTGGTCTTTTCGCGGATCTTGCGATAGGAGTCGATTCGGTCGGGCATGGCGACTTCTTCGATCCAGCGAGGTTGGTACTCCTCGATGGCGGAAGCGAGTTTAACGACGTAGTTGACGTCCATCGACTGCCAGCAGTCGAGCATGATGTCAATCTCGGGACCGACGGTCTCGCGAAGGGTTTTCACCATCTCGATGTTCTTCACGAGACCTTCGTGTCCGGACATCGGGCCGTGTCGGAAGAACCATTTCTGGGCGGTGAAGCCGCGTTCTTTGACCATGGTGGCGCGTTCGCGGACTAGTCCCATGTCAGTGACGTTGTGTCCGAGCATCGAAGCGTACGCGGGCATGGTCTTGCGGCATGGTCCGCCGATGAGCATGTAGACGGGTTTGCCGAGCCACTTGCCTTTGAGGTCCCAGAGGGCGTTGTCGATGGCAGATATCGCCATCATCGGTTCGCCTTGCCGACCGTGGACCGAGGTGCGGTGCATGATGTCCCAGAGGAATTCGGTGGCGAGCGGATCGCGACCGATGAGGAGGTCTTTGAGTTGCCAGACGTGCCAATTCATGCCTGAAAAGCCACCGGCACAGATGCCGCTCACGCCTTCGTCGGTGTCGATCTGCACGAAGGTCTGCTCGACTTTGAAGATCTTGTCATCGACTTGTGACCCGCGGTTGCCGATTTGGTTGCGGTTGGCGCGAAACTCTTCGTAGATGTCGGTTGGTTGCAGAAGACGGTCTTCAAAGAACGGTCCGTCGACTTCCATCGTGCCGGAGAGGTGGCGTAGGCGGATGTTGGTGATTTTCATGGCGTTCGTATTCTGGTTGCGCAGGTGTTTATTATGCTTGCTCGAACGCGGTTGGAAGTCGGAACTGAACATCGTGATGATTTGATGCTATGATGCTGGTATGCGAACCACAGTAACGATTGACGATGACGTATTGGCTGTCGCCCGGGCACTGGCGGAGCAGAACGGGAGCAGCCTTGGCGGTGCCTTGTCGGAACTTGCGCGGCGCGGCTTCAGGAGCGCATCTATCGTCGACAAAGACGGAACCACGTTTCCTGTCGCAGCGGACGCAGAACCGATCATAAGTGAGGATGTTTACCGGTCCTTGGACGACTGGCCGTGACCGCGCTGCTCGACGTGAACGTGCTGATAGCCCTCGCTTGGCCCAACCACGTGCACCATGCCGCTGCTAGAGCATGGTTTAAGGAGCGTCAGGAGGACGGCTGGGCGACTTGTCCCTTGACGGAGGCAGGTTTCGTGCGTGTGTCATGCAATCCCGCGGTGGTGCGGCATCAAGTCACGGTTCTCGACGCCATAACCGTCTTAAATGGTCTCACCCAAGTGGGAAACCATGTGTTTTGGCCACTGGACCAGTCGATTCTGCACCTGCCAAAATCGATTGGTGCCCGTCTCCAGGGTTACCGTCAGGTCACGGACGCCGTATTGCTGGCCGCTGCAATGCAACGAGACGGAGAGCTGGCAACTCTTGACGGTGGCATGGAAAGTCTGGTTTCGGAAGAAGAACGCGCAAACTTATGTGTTGTTCCTGTATGAAATGGCGACATCCGCTTTGAAAATCCATGGATGGCGGCGCGCCAGGTTTGAAGCGAATGCTCACCCTTCAGGCGCCCACGGGAAAACGACCCATTCGTCCTCGACCTTCCAGTACCAATCGACGGAATGTTTCTGGTCTGATCTGACGTATAGTGCAGCGACCTTGACCTCGTCGGCGTGGTCATGGGCGGCGTTGCGGACTAGTTTGAGCGTTTCGCCGGTGTCGACGATGTCGTCGACGATGAGCAAACGTTCGGTGTAGATGTCGAAAGAGGCAAACGGTTGCGGCCCTTCGACGAACTGGGGTCCGGATTCGAGGCGGTTATTTTGATCGTCATAGTGTTGGACGCGAACGGCTTGGATGAGGCGTACATCGAACGTGTAGGAGAGCATCGCCGCGGGTATGAGACCACCGCGGGAGACGCCGAGGATGGCCGTTGGTTTCCAGCCACTGGCGAGGATTTTCAGGCCGAGTTGGTTGATGCCTTCGACGTGGGTGGTCCAGGATGCGGCGCGGGCGGGTGGAAGCGAAGAGTCAAGTTTTGCAGATTCGATCGACATGGATATAGGTAAGGGATTGTAACGAAGGCGAAAAGATCACTAGGAAAAAATGAATGCTGCGTTCACATCCGCAACTCCAACCGGGTATCAATAAGACGCTGCGGTACGTTGGTGTCGCGCATGAATTTAAGGAGCCGTTGGTGGAGTTCCTTTGCGGTATCCATGTTGGCGCTGATGATGTCGGTCTGCTGGCCGGGGTCGGTCGGGAGGTGGAAGAGTTGAGAGCGTCCGGGATCCATGGAGTAAAGGAAGGAATAATCGCCGCTGGTCACGGTGGTGACTTGCGCTGCTGACATGCTGCGTTCAACGTTGTCGACGGAGCGAATGGTGTCGTCGGCGTTGGCGAAGGGGATTGTGGAGATTGCAAAGTCGCGGGCGGATGGGTGCTTGGCGTCGCGCATGCCAGAGAGGAGCGACTGGCCTTGGACGTGCGCCGGGATTTCGCGTCCCATGATTTCTAGGACTGTGGGCATGACGTCTAAAGCGGCGGAGAAGCCGTCGTAGGAACCGGCCGCAACTCCGGGGACGTGGACGAGGAGTGGTATGTGGACGAGTTCTTCGTAGAGCGGTGAGAAATCCCAAATGGAATCGGCATCGCCATGGAAGTAGCGCTTTCCGTTTGGTCGGCGTCCGAAGTGCATCTTTCCGAGGAGGCCGCCATGGTCGCCGAAGTAGAAACCGTGGTCGGTGGTGAAGATGATGGCGGTGTCGTCTTGGATGCCCATGTTCTGGACTTTTCGGAGGAGGTATCCGATCCAGGTGTCGACCATGGTTATCTCACCGCGGTAGCAAGCGAAGGCGGTCTCGACGTCGCGTTCGGTGAGGTGGTCGGTCTCGTGCCAGTAGGCATACGGCGGTTGGATGATGCTGCCGTCGTAGTCGGGTTGATAGAGCTCGGCGTAGTACGCGGGCGGGTCCCAAGGCTCATGCGGGTCCCAGGTGTCGATGTAGAGGAAAAACTCTTCCTTGTAGTGTTTTTCGAGCCAGTCTCCGGCTTGGGTCATGGTGCGGGCTGCGCAGCGGTCCGCCTCTTTGCGCCAATCTGCGACGACATCCCTCGACTCGTGGTGGCCGATCTGGGCGGCACGCGTGCCGGAGCCTTCTTGACCGAGGATCGCGTAGTACGACTGGAATCCGCGGTCGTAGTTCATTCCGCCGCGGGTGTAGAAGGGTGTATCGATGACGGCCGCGGTGTGGACGCCTTGGTCGCCGAGGATCTGCGAGAGGGTAATCGTGTCATCGGGCAGCGCGTCCCACCCCATGAAGGACATGGTCCACTGACCGGTGTGATGGTCGGCACGCGTGGGCATGGTGGGGAAGCCGCAGGCGTAGTGGTTGTCGAATCTGGTCCCCTTGGCGGCTAGCGCATCAAGCACTGGAGTGTGGATGATTTTGTTTCCGTATGCTCCGAGCTGATCTCGTCGGAAGGTGTCGGCAGTGATCCAGATAACGTTCATTTGTGGCTCCGAGTCGGCGGATTCGATGCACGCAGGGGTTATTGTGTGCGCGGCATCAACACTTTATACCAGCTTGCGAACTAGATCGGGACCGAACTAGGAGTCGTAGAGTAGTGCCGTGACGCGGTTAGGCGCGATGAGAGATCAAGCAGAATGGTCTGGCTTGTGCGACTAATTCCCGCTTGGGCACCAAGGGGGAGGGTTGGGGGCGCGTTTAAGCGCCTGCGGATGAGGGTGGCAGGTCGGGGTTGGCAACCGCAGGTGTTGCTTCGATCGTGGGGTTCGGTTGTATTGTTCAGGTCTTTGCCATTGAGGTGTTTTTATGACTGGTGTCGAGTCATCGCCGCGTCGTTTGGGTTGCGGCCGGAAGTTGGTTGTAGGTGGATCATAGGTTCCAGCGCCGCCGACGTCGCCAGACCGTCGGCCCTCCGGGCGGTGTCGCGATGTCGCCGCGCCCGTCATCTCGTGGTTCTTCAGCCCCGCGTTGGCACTGTGGCCGGCTCCACACGACGATGTGAAGACGACGTTGTCGGATAAGATGAACGATCGTTCGGATCTTGATCGGGCATCCCCTGCGGACTCGCTTCGCTCGTCCGCGTCCCCTTCGCTCCGCGAAGGGGAAGATGTCCTGCTGGCTTGCGAGGCGGAGTCCGCATTACTACTCCGCATCCGAACACTGCTGCACGGGCTCCCCCGTAACCGGATATTGCGGTCGGCGTTGCACTTGACATCGATAAAGCTAGTGACGGGCACCGTCGCGGTCCGCCTCGAGCAGTCGCTTTCACCTTCCGGCTTGGGCCGTCGCTGTTGGCTCGTCAGGTGAACTCCCGTCCGCAGACCAGTGTGTTTGTAAGTTGGTTATTGCAGCATCGAAAAAAGTTTTGGCCACAACCCGGTTCGACGCGGCGATGTCTCTGGGCGCCCGGTCGACGGATGTCGACTTTAGCGCTTAGTTACAATTGTACTATAATATGTGTGATGGAGTCAAGAATTAGGGCAGTTATCCCTTTTACACACCATCCAATTCTCGATGTGCTTGAAGAAATGCATCACCGACCTCATCTCCAAGTTTCAAGAGAATGTTGATAGTGATTAGGTCATCAAAGTTGACTTCGGTTATCAATAACGCCAAAGTGATTTGCCCCAACGATATTGCCGTCGAATGACCCGGGTCTGCGAGTCCAGCATTGCTTGGCCCCGCTAGTAGCATTTCATCGATTTGGTGATCAGCCAAACCTAATCGGAATTTTGCGCCGTGAGAATTTGCGTGGGTGTTGTCACTTGCCATCCGATAATACGGTCGCCAGTGTTCCAAGTCCACAGAATCTTCAATGTCGGCAAACGTCGGGCGGTCTTTGCCCAACTCTGATGCGGACCACCCATATTCTCCCTTGAATGGCTTTCCGTACTTGGCGACAAGAAGATTGCGTTGCGTTTCCAATTGGTCGAATTCAGATTGTGAAAGGGGGTCTGCATTTAAGGATTTTGCATGTCGTTGAAGTTGCAAAGCCCCCTTGTATTGCTGGACTACTTCGTGTAGCAGGTATCTTTCAGCCAAATCTTGGCTTGCTTCGCTGATAAGCATGCCCACGACCGCAATTTCGTGGAGTGTGCGCCATCGAGCGTGAGCGTCGTCTGCGTATCCAGAACGTAATAGAACAAGGATTGCAGATCCGGTCTGACATGCTCTGGCATGCATTCGTGTAAGTGCATCAAAGCGATAATCCTTTGAGCGTGCAGCATTTTCCCTAAGCGATCTGTTGAATTCGCTTCCAGCCTCGAGAGCAAGCGCAATGAACAGTTCGAGAAGTTCCAAGGGTTTCTGCCAATGTTTCTCAAGCCGCTCCTCGAAATGTTGTGTATATTCTCTGTCGGCTTTCAAACCAGCGTTTGCTTCTGACTTGATTGTGGACAACATGGAACGAGCGGTGTCTTCGACTAGGTCGGGCATCATCTTCTCCATTTCCAAGACGATTTCTTCCTCAGAGCTGTCATAGGCATCATCCGACAAGATGTCTTGTACCGCGGAATCGAGTGCCGATTGGAGCGTGTTCATTCGGTCGATGACCTCCCTCGCTAGTCTTCAATACGTTTGTTCGCCTTTTCTTCGAGCGTAGCATTCGTTTTCAACGCTTCGCGCGGAAAAAGACGCGTTCGCCGCGGAACCACATCACTCAGGGTGTGTAAAAGGGATAACCGCAAGAACTAGGATTGCGAAGGATTGGGAAAGATGGGAAGGATGGGGTGTTGTGGGAGAGGGGGGTTGCGGTGATTTTAGGGCATCCCCTGCGTGCTTCGCACGCGTCCCCTTCGCTTTGCGAAGGGGAGGAAAATGGCGTGCTTTGTTTTTCTCTGGGTTCCCGCGTCCGCGGGAATGACGTTTGCTTCGCCGGGATGGCGTGTGGTTTGCGGGAATGACGATAGGTCAAGCGTTGAGCAGCGCCATAATGCGCTGTTTGAAGTTGCGGATGGTCTCGAGGAAGGCGGCGATTTCTTGGACGAATTCTTGGTTGTCGACGCCTTTGCCGGCTTCGACGATGATCTGGGTGTTGCCGACGCGGGCTTGGGGTCCGAGGAGGCGTTGGAGTTGGGGTTTGGCTCCGCCGGCAGGTGAATTCATGACGATGCGGGCGCGATCCTCGCTGATGCGGACGGATGCGCAGTCGGCTTCTTCGGCGAGCAAGCGGATGCGTGCGGTCTCGAGCAGTCCTTCCACGCTTTCGGGGATTGGGCCATAACGGTCACGGAGTTCGTCGCGCAGTTCGTCGATCTCCTCGTGGTTGCTGACCCACGACAGTCGGTGATGGAACGAGAGACGTTGGGCGAGGTTTTCGATGTATTCCGGCGGCACGTTATCGTCGATGCCGAGTTTGATGTCGGCGCGGATCATGCTCGGTGGTTGCCAATCGGGATCGGCAATGCCGTTGATTTTGCCGTTGACATTACCGTTGAGTTGGGGAGTGTGACCGTTGGTAGTACCCCCATCGCCTTCGGCACTTCCCCCAGAGGGGGAAGGGAGGGAACGTCCGGCACTTCCTCTTGAGGTCGAAAGGGATGAACGTCCGGCACTTCCTCTTGAGGTCGAAGGGGATGAATGTTCGGCTCTTCCCTTTGAGGGAGGAGAGGAAGAAGATTCGGACTCGCCGTTGAGGTGTGCGGTCGCGAGGGTATTGACCTTGCCGTTGGGTGATTGCTCCAGCTTGCGTCGGAGTTCTTCGACGGATTGGGATAGGAGCTGGGTATAGAGATGCAATCCGATGGCGGCTACGTGTCCGCTCTGCTCGGCGCCGATGACGTTGCCCATACCGCGGATCTCGAGGTCTCGCATGGCGATCTTGAAGCCGGAACCAAGTTCGGTGGCGGCAAGGATGGTGTTGAGGCGAGCGTCGGCTTCCTCGGTGAGAGACTTATTCGGTTGGACGAGGAGGTAGGCGAATCCCTGTTTTGCGCCCCGCCCTACTCGGCCTCTGATGTGGTGCAACTGCGCGAGGCCGAAGCGGTCCGCGTCGTCAACGATGAGGGTGTTGACGTTGGGCATGTCGATGCCCGCTTCGATGATCGTGGTGCAGATAAGTACGTCGTATTCGCGGCGATCGAATGCCGTAATTACTTCCTCGAGCTGTCCTTCGGGCATCTGACCGTGACCGATGGTGAATGAGGCTTCGGGCACGAGTTCTCGCAAACGTCGAGAAACGCGTTCGATGCCTTTGACGCGGTTGTGGAGGAAGAAGGCCTGGCCGCCGCGGTCGAGTTCTCGCAGGATGGCTTCTCGGATCAGGTCGTCGCTGGATTCGGAGACGAATGTGCGGACGGGTAATCGTTCTTCGGGCGCGGTCTCCATGTTGCTCATGTCGCGAATGCCAGCAATGGACATGTAAAGGGTGCGCGGAATAGGTGTGGCGGACAGGGTCAACACATCGACGGCCGCACGGAGCCTCTTCATATGCTCCTTGTGTTTGACGCCGAACTTCTGTTCCTCGTCGATGACCACCAAGCCGAGGTCGTTGAACGAGATGTCGCGTTGGATGAGGCGATGGGTGCCGATGATGATGTCTATCTTGCCCGCTGACAGTCTTTCGAGGATGTCCTGTTGGTCGTCACGTGAGCGGAACCGGGAGATGACGTCGATGGCGACCGGAAATGGGGCGAGGCGTTCCCGGAACGTGTCGTAGTGCTGTTGCGCGAGCAGCGTGGTCGGCACTAGCACGGCGGCTTGACGACCGTTTTGAACGGCCTTGAAGGCGCTTCGCAGTGCGATCTCGGTCTTACCGAAGCCGACGTCGCCGCAAATGATACGGTCCATCGATTTAGCGCTTTCCATGTCTGTCTTGACGGCTTGGAGCGCGGTTAACTGATCGGGGGTCTCTTCGAAGGGGAAACTGGCTTCGAGGACGTGTTGCCATGGAGTGTCTGGCTCGACTTTGATGCCGTTGGCCAACATTCGGGCGGCATAGATGCTGAGAAGTTCGTTGGCAACGATCTCGGTCGCCTGCTTGGCGCGACGACGTGCGGAGCGCCACTCTGAGGTGCCAAGTTTGGACAGACGAGGTGCGGTTTCGCCGCCGCCTTGATAGATCTGGATACGGTCGATGTGCTCGGTGGGAACGTAGACACGGTCATCTTTGGCGTACTGGAGTACGAGATGTTCCCTGCCGTCGGGCTCTTTGGTTTCGGTGCCGAGGAACTTGGCGATACCGTGGTCGACGTGAACGACGTAGACGCCGGGTTGGAGCTGCTCAAGTTGCGGTCCGCGTCGCGTGGCCCGGCGGTGGGTGCGCCTTCGTTGGCGCCGGATGCCGAAAATCTCGGCGTCGGTGAGGATGCAAGCGGTTTCTCCGCCGTCGAACTCCAGTTGGAAGCCGGAAGTGGCATAGCCTTCAGCGATGACGACCGGGGCTTTTTTGCGCCGGTTACGGGTTGCTGTCCCCTGCTGAGGTTCGTAGCGGGTCCGGATGTCGGCTTCTTCGGCTAGCTCGTAGAGTCGGATGGGGTGGCTGGTGATCGCGACAACTTGGTCAGCGCCGTCTTCGATGGCCCGTTTGAGTGCCAGTGTTGGGTCGTCCAAGACTACGTTGACCGGGGCTTCACCAGATTCGTCAGATTCAATTGGGTCGAGTGCCGCTGGGTCGATGCGGTTTGGGAGGAGTTGATGTTTGATCGGCAACGGGCGTTTGTTTCCGATGTCGCGGGAGTCGATGCCGAAGGGGTCGATCTCGAGGCGGTGCCCGGTGGTCTCGAGGTTTTGAGCAAGTTCGGGCCACGAGATGTGCGGGATCGGGAAGTTGATCGGGACTTCGGCGCGGCGCTCTTTGACGCGGCGGGTTTCATCGAGGCGACGGTCGATGCCGGTTGAGGCGTCCGCGATCATTCGAGGACGCAGAGCGATCACGACGCAGTTTTTGGGCAGGTACTGGAAGATGGAGCCGCGGTTGAAGAAGCCAGCGTAGAAGGCGAGTTCGTTGTCGAGCGCTCCTTCGGACACGAGATTCAGCTCGTCCGACAAGCGGTGGGCGGAGAGGCGCGTGAAGTCGATGTTGTCGGTGTCGAGACTGGCGATTGAGTCGCGAATGGCTTGGGTTTCGACGAAGGTCGGTAACTCTTCGCGGGCGGGGATGATGTGTATCATTTCGACATCGTCGAATGAACGCTGAGTTTCGACGTCGAAGAGGCGCATGGTATCGACTTCGTCGTCGAAGAATTCGATGCGAATGGGGTCGTTCGCGCCGACCGGGAAGATGTCGACGATGCCGCCGCGTCGGGAGGCGGTGCCGGGTTGTTCGACGGTGGGTTGGACTTCATAACCGGCCCGCGTCAGGTGGCGCATCGTATCGGCGATATCGATGCGGTCGCCGATTTTTATCTCGCGGACGGTGCTGTCGAAGACGGGGGGTTCGATGGTTCGCTCGGCGACGGCTTGGACGGAAGCGACTACGAGAGGCGGTGGACTCTTGGATGGAGAGTAGTTGCGAAGTGCGTCGAGGGCGACGATGCGGCGATGGGCGGTCCCGCGGTCTGGTTCGTATCGTTCGAAGGGGATGCCGCCGGTTTCGATGAAGTGGTGGATCGGTGAGCCGTCCTCGTCGATATCGGGGGTTCCGGTCCAAGTCGGAAGTTGGTCGACGATGCGCTGCGCAGAGTCGGGATTCGGCGTGATGACGAGGGTCGGGACTTGGAGTTTTCGCCAGACTGCGGCGATGAGCAGGGGATTCGCTGGCTCGGGGCATACGGTCGGAACGTTGGCGCGCGGTTTCGACAGGGAACTGCCGATGGCGTCGAATTCCGACGTACCGATCAGGCGGTCGGTGAGCGTTGCGAGGAATGGCTGTGGGGATTGCGGCATGCAGTACGTGGAAACGCGCCAAAACCCGCAATTGGGTTGCGGGTGTTCTGATTAGGGTTGATTCTAACCGCAGAGAATTGTCGGTGGCTGAACCTAAGAAGACGAAATTCCGCAGAATCGGCGCAGATCCGGCACGTAGCAAGCGGTTCGACGACGAGTATCGCGGCCCCTAACAGCGACCCGTGACCGAGGCGATTGGCAACAAGGGGACGAAGTTGCCGACACTATAATCACTTTTATGACGCGCGTTCCCACTCCAATCGATCGAGATGCGGGCGCAGCGAAACGCGCCGTGTTCAAGTTGGGGACGAATATCGTCACTCGGGATTCGGGCGCGTTGGACGTCGAGACGATAACGGATTTGGTGCGGCAGATCGCGGTGGCGCACGGTTCGGGTTTGGAAATCGTCATCGCGTCTTCGGGGGCGGTCGGTGCCGGGATGGACACGTTGATTAATCGCAGTCCACAAAGTCGGGCGCGGCTGCGCAGGCGCAACGTTACGGCTCGTCAGGCAGCGGCAGCGATCGGGCAAGTGGATGTAATCGCGCTCTACAAGAGTCTCTTCGGAGCGTTTGGAATCGATGTGGCGCAGACGTTGTTGTCGCGCAGCGTGTTGAACCAGCGAGAGGGCTATCTGAATGTGCGGGGCACGATGGAGACGCTGCTCGAGGCCGGGATAGTACCGATAGTGAACGAAAACGATGTCGTCGCGGTGGAGGAGATCGTCGGCGCGACCTACGGGGACAACGACCGATTGTCGGCGATGTTGGCCAACGTCTTGGATGCCGATCTGTTGGTGTTGTTAGGAGAGATGGATGGTCTGCACACCGCGGATCCGCACAGTGACCCGAATGCGAAGTTGATACCCGATGTCTACGAGATCACCGACGAGCTCCGCGGCTTCGCGGGTGGTCCGAGCGATGATCGCGGGAGCGGAGGGATGCGGAGCAAGCTCGAGGCGGCGGAAGTGGCTACGCTGTCCGGCGTCGACGTGGTCATCGCGGATGGACACGTAGGAAATGTCATCAAGAGGGTGCTTTCTGGGGAGAAGATCGGGACGAGATTTCATTCATTGGTACCACCTACGGAGAGTCGCAAGCGGTGGTTGCTTACCGGCGGTACGGAGGCGAAGGGCGCCGTGACTATCGATGATGGCGCGGTCAGCGCGTTGACTAAGAAAGGGAACAGCCTATTGCCCGTCGGCGTGACGGATGTGGAAGGGGAATTCAAGCGCGGGGATATCATAGGCATCAGGACGTTGTCGGGGGCGAATGTTGCTTGGGGTGTCAGCAACTACTCGGCATCGGACACGCGGTTGGTGAAGGGCAAAAGGTCAGGGGTGCTCTCGGACATCTTGGACTCGTATTTTGGTCGGGAGATCGTGCACCGAAACAACATGGTGCTTGGGGCCATTGGTGCTCAGGGCGCAGTGCCGAACGCAGTCGCAGTTGAAAAAGAGAAGGAATAGCAATGGTCGCAATCGAAACTGCTCAATCTGTCGTCAATTCGTCGTCCGACGGTTCGATGCCGACCGGCGAAGCAGCGGATGTGAGCATGCGCGCCATGGGCGAGGCAGCGCGAGCGGCCGCGTCGGAGCTCGGCCGTTGCACCGCCGGGCAACGGGACACGGCTTTGCGGGCGTTGGCATCGTCGCTGATTGAGAAAAGTGACGAGGTTATGGCGGCCAACGACGCAGATCTGGCGGCGGCGAGGGCTGGTGGGTTGGATGAGCATGTGGTCGAGCGAATGTTGCTAAACGACGCGCGAATCGCCGACATGGCGAAAGCGGTTACGAACATCGCCGATTTGGACGATCCGGTTGGTGAGGTGCTGGAAGACCGGACGGCCTACAACGGGATGTCAATCAAGCGGGTACGGGTGCCGTTAGGCGTGATTGGAGTGATCTACGAGAGCCGTCCAAATGTGACGATCGACATCGCCGCGTTGTGTCTGAAAGCCGGAAACGCGGTTATCTTGCGTGGCGGCAAGGAGGCGATACGAACCAACTCGGCCTTGGCGTCGTTGGCGCGCGATGCGGTGATTTCTGCCGGTCTGCCAAAGGATGCCGTCCAGTTCGTGGAATCTACGGATCGTGCGCTGGTGGGCGAGATGTTGGAGATGGAAGACTGCATCGATCTATTGATCCCGCGCGGTAGCGCCGAGCTAATTCACATGGTGGCGGCGAAGGCCAAGATGCCGGCGGTTACCGGTGGGATCGGCGTTTGCCACGCGTACGTGGATCGCTCTGCGGATATCCGAAAGGCGGTGGATGTCGTGTTCAACGCCAAGGCGCAGCGGCACACGGTTTGCAACGCCCTCGATACCATGCTGGTGCACGAGAGCGTGGCCAAAGAGGTCCTAGATGGCTTGTCAGCAAGGTTTGTCGATGTAGGCGTTGAGATACGGGCCGACGGCCGGGCTTGGTCGCTTTTGGGACCAAAACGTAGGACATTGAAGGTGCTGCGGGCGAGCGAGGAAGATTTCGGCACTGAGTTCTTGGCGCTAATACTTTCGGTTAAAGTGGTGCGGGATTTCGAAGAGGCGCTGGCTCACATTCGCGAGTACGGTTCGGGTCACTCGGAAGCGGTAATCGCCGAGGATGGCGATGTGGTCGAGCGGTTCCTGAACGAGGTAGATGCGGCGGCGGTGTTCGCGAACGCGTCGACGCGTTTCAATGACGGTGGCGAGTTTGGGCTCGGTGCGGAGGTCGCGATCTCGACGAACAAGCTGCACGCACGCGGCCCGATGGGCATCCGAGAGATTATGTCGTACAAGTGGGTGGTGACCGGCGACGGTCATGTACGGGAGTGATCGGTTCATCGACGGCACATTGGCGTTTCGGTTTATGACGGTGCGATTCATCCTCAAGGATCGCCGGAAAGATTCAAGTAGGGGAATATGACGACATACACGCTTCAACGAGAGGTTCGGACTCCGAATTCAGAGTCGTATTTCGTAGTGGACGCTGAAGATCGGGATGTTGGGCGTCTAGATGTTCACTTTCCGCAAGGGATGGTCCACGCGACGCTGATCGTGCGTGAGAATCTGACCGAAGAAGAGTTGCGAGAAATCGTCAACCGGTTCATCCAAGAGATGAACCAGCTAGTCGGTGTCGATGGGATCGAGGTGGCGGTGCACGCTTTCCAAGGCGAGGAGCGCGGCGTCTTTCACAACGACGACCTCAACGAGCGCCGAAACGGGAACGGGCACTCGAATAACTGAGCGAGTGCGTCAGCTCACGACGACGTTGAAGAGGCGGCCCGGGACGTAGATGGTGCGTCGCACTGTCATGTCTTGCGTGTGGCGAACGGCGCCCGGGGCGGCCAAGGCGGCGAGTTCAACTTCTTTCTCACCGGCATCGGTGGGCACGGTGATCGTGTCGCGTACGCGTCCGTTCACCTGAACCACGATCTTGACGGTGTCGACGGTTAGTTTCGCCTCGTCCCATTCGGGTAGTAGCTGCTGGTGAACAGAGAATTCCCATCCATTGCGGATCCAAAGCTCTTCGGCGATGTGTGGAGCGAGTGGAGCGAGGTGCAGGATCAGGCGCCGAACGCTTGCCCGCCAGAGTTCGGGTGAGACTCCACCGTTGTCCCAGGCGTCATTCAACTGGTTGACGTAGGTCATCAATGCTGCGATGGTGGTGTTGTACTTATAGCCGCGCATATCTTCGATTACGCGCTTGGTTAGAGCGTTCGAAGCCACGTCTAGATCCACCTCGGCGGTTCGGTTGTTGCCGTGCAATTCGTTTGGATCGCGCGTACCGATGTCCCAGACTCGGTGCAACCAACGCCGAATGCCGTTGATTCCCGAATCGGCCCAAACGCCGCCCTTGTCCCAAGGCCCCAGGAACATCAGATAGCAGCGAAGGGTGTCGGCTCCGTACTTACGCACCAGCGGGTCCGGCGTGACCGGGTTGGAACGTTTCGAGATCCTGCCCTCCACGGTAGTCATGACCCCGTGACTGAAGAGGTGGATGTAGGGCTCGGAGAATTTGACGAAACCGGTGTCGCGCAGTGCGCGGTTGAAGAACCGAGCGTAAAGCAGGTGCATGACCGCGTGTTCCATGCCGCCGGTGTACTGATCGACTGGCGCCCAACCGTTGGCGACCTCGCTGTCGAACGGGTTTTCGGCGTCTTCGGGGCTGAGGTAGCGCATGTGGTACCAGGACGAGTCCATAAAGGTGTCCATCGTGTCGGTCTCGCGCTTTCCGGATCCGCCGCAGTTAGGACATGGGGCGTTGAGGAACTTCTCGTGTTCGACGAGTGGCGAGCGACCGGAGGGTTGGAACTCGGCGTCGGACGGTAATTCGACTGGAAGGTCTTCGTACGGGACGGGAACTGCGCCGCAGTCGTCACAGTAGATGATCGGGATGGGGGTTCCCCAATAGCGCTGGCGCGAAATCAACCAGTCGCGGAGATGATAGGTGACTACCCGTTCGCCCCATCCGTTGTTTTCGATTTCGTCGGCGATGGCTTCTTTGCCTTGTTCGCTCGGAAGACCGTCGAACTCACCCGAGTTAACTTGGACTCCGGGGGCGATATAGGCCGCGTCGAGATCGTCGCCGTCCCATCCGTCGGGTGCGACAACGACTCGGATCGGGAGATCGTACTTCTTGGCGAATTCGAAGTCGCGCTCGTCGTGCGCCGGAACGCCCATGACGGCGCCGGTGCCGTAGGTCGCGAGCACGTAGTCGCCGACCAGTATCGGAACGCGTTCGCCATTGAGTGGGTTGATGCAGTAAGACCCGGTGGGAACACCAGTCTTCTCGCGCACCGCCGAAGTGCGTTCGATCTCGGACTCGCGCGCCGCCGCGGCAACATATTGTTCGACTGTCGCCTTAAACTCCGGTTGGGTCAACTCAGAGACCAAGGCGTGCTCAGGGGCGAGAACGGCGAAGGTGACGCCGAAGACAGTGTCGATACGGGTGGTGAAGGTTGCTATCGACTTCGTATCGAGGTCGTATTCAGAGATGTCGAAGCGGATGTTCACGCCTTCGGAGCGTCCGATCCAGTTCTCTTGGCTGACGATGACCTTCTCAGGCCAGTCGATGCCAGACATGTCTAGCATCTCATCGGCGTATTTCGTGATGGCGAAGTACCACTGGGGCATGTTGCGCTTGACGACAATGGCCTCGCATCGTTCGCACTTGCCGTCTTTAACCTGTTCGTTGGCGAGTGTCGTTTGGTCTTCGGGACACCAGTTGACGGCTCCGTCGGAGCGGTACGCGAGCCCGTTCTCGAGAAACTTCAGGAAGAAGTACTGGTTCCACTTGTAGTACTCGGGGTCGCACGTGATGATCTGGCGGGACCAGTCGTAGGAGTTACCCATGAGCTCGAACTGGCGGCGCATGTTGGCGATGTTGTCGTAGGTCCAAATCTTGGGATGAACCTTGCCGCGGATGGCGGCGTTTTCAGCGGGTAGGCCGAAGGCGTCGAAGCCTTGGGGGTGCAGGACGTTGTACCCCTCCATCCGCTTGAAACGCGCCGCGGCGTCGCCGCCGCTAAACGCGAACCAATGTCCGATGTGGAGGTCGCCGGAAGGATAAGGGAACATCGACTGCACGAACCATTTCGGACGGTCGGTGTCTTCGGGGTCCCAGCGGTAAACATCAGATTCGTTCCAGAGTTCGCGGACGCGTGGCTCGATTGCCGAGTGATCGTACTTTCCATCCGAGGAGTTTACGGAATCGTCGAGGTCGTCGGAAATATGTTGTGAGCTATCGGGTGATATTTTGGGAGGGATGTCGGATGCCGTAGCCATCAACGCTACTCCGTGCGGGGTGAAGGCCGCGTCAATCGTGGGAAGACTCGAATATTACCGATTTTAACGTAAGGCAGTTTCGACCCGAGTGCATTCGATATGTCGTAGACCCCATGGAGAACCGTCAGCGAGCCGAAATTGGACGGAATATTGAAAAATTGCCTAAAAACACTTGACAACGTTACACAAATGTGCGATATATAACAACAGTAGCATACGAAATTGCAAGCAATCGGAGGGACAACCCAACTATGCCGAAGCCAAGAGCCAAGACCCGCGAAGTTCGCCGCAAAATCTGGGAGTTCATCCGCGACTACCGGCGCGAGAACCTTTATGGTCCAAACCTACGTGAGATCGCTCAAGCGGTGGGCATCAGCTCCGCCTCTAACGTGAATTATCACGTCAAACCCATGATCGAGCTGGGGCAGCTAAGCGGGGACAGCAATGCGCGTTCGCTTAACGTCAACTCCGGCATTCCGATCGTCGGCCGCGTTTCCGCTGGCCCGACCATGATTCTTCCCGACGCCGTCGAGTGGGACCAAGTCAGCGAGTTCGACACCATCGATTTTCCGGACTGGCTCGTCGGCGACGTGCATCACCCCTTCGCCCTTGAGGTGACGGGAGACTCGATGATCGACGCCGGAATTTTGGAAGACGACATCATCATCATGGAGAAGACCAACCGCGCCCGGCGCGGCGACATGGTTATCGCCTACATCAAAAGCCGCGAGCAGCACACCGTCAAGCGGTACTACCCGAACGGCCCAACCGTGACGTTGCAGCCCGAAAGCAGCAACCACGAGCCGATGATCGAGGATTCGGGGGACATCAGTATCGAAGGCAAGGTCGTCGGCGTCGTCCGCCGTTACTGACATCGAAGAGCCCAAGCGATATTGGATCGGTTGAATCAGCCGAAGTTTTGTGACCGACGCGGGCGTTGCCATTACCGATCGGTGATTTCGCGCGTCGGTTACAATCGAGTTTGATGCTAGGGCATCAATCGCAACCATTCCATCATCAGCCGCGTTAAGGCAAGGCTCAGCACAACATGAATATTCTTGGCAGAGGCATAGGCCTGCCCGAGATTCTCCTGATCGTCGTGGTGGTGCTTATCATCTTCGGCGCCGGCAGACTGCCCGAAGTCGGTCGGGGCATCGGAACCGCCATTAAAGAGTTCCGCGGCACCATCGGCAATAAAGACAACGCCGAGACGGCCGACGAAGAAAAGACCGACACCGCGGACGACGCGAAGTCGGACTAACTTCCGGGGTCGGTAACCCCTCGATCTACGGCCTTCTCAGTTTTCGGCGCGCGGGTCGCGAGTTTGGTCAATACTAGGCCGAGTTCGAAGAGAACGATGATCGGACCGGCCACGAGTGATTGGGTCACCGGGTCGACGGTCGGAGTCACGACCGCGGCGATAACGAAGGCGAAGAGGATGACCCATCGGCGTTGTTTCGACAGTCCTTGCGGTCTCAAGATCCCGATTTTCGCGAGAAGAAACATCGCGATCGGAATCTCGAAGATCAATCCCATCCATATCACTAGGGTTGCGACCAAACTGACGTATGACGACAGCCTCGGCGTGACCAGGGCGATCTCGCCGCCGAATTGCAACAGGAAATGTATCGCTGGCGGTATCGCGACGTAGTACGCGAACGCGGCGCCGGCGACGAACAAGATCGTCCCGCCCGGGATTAACAGGTAGAGGGTTCGCCTTTCGTTGCCCTTTAACCCGGGACGCACGAACGCGATCACTTGATACAGGACGATCGGAAATGCGGCGGCGAATCCGACGAGCACTGAGACCTTCGCGGTAACGGTCCAACCTTCAGTTATGTCGAGCTGCACAAGGCGGGCTGGATCGCCGGGACGGACCGATTCCAAAGCCGTAATCGCCGGTCGTTGCACGAAGTCTTGGATCGGTTTGTAGAAGGCGAATGCGAGGATGGTAAAAATCAGAATCGCGCTAACGGCGATGTAGAGCCGCTTCTTCAACTCTCCGAAATGAGACATCAACTGAGCCGGGCGATCGTTCACGACGCGGCCTCAGTTCGTTGAGACGAAGTCTCGATGGAGTTGGATTCCGAAGTTTCAACCGGGGATTCTGTTTGACTGATGGTCGGCTGCTGCTCAGTGTCGGATCCGGCCGAAGGTGGGCTCGGCGCATTTCTTGAGTAGCCGGTTGGCCTGACGACGGAGCGAGCCAACGATTTGAAATCCGCGGCGTCAGTGGTGATGGTGCGGGCGTCTTCTCGAATCTCGTTGAGTTCGGCGGAGAGGTCGCGAACGTCGTCGAGGATGCCGTCTTGGTCGAGGCGCTCGCGTATGCCCTCCATGTCGACCACTTCCTCGACCATTTGAGTCAGTTCCTCGCGCTGCCGGCGTAGCTCGGTCATGTATTTTCGTGCCAAACGGGCACCTTCAACCAGCTTGACCGGGCCGACTACCAAGAGTGCGACGAGGAAGACGACGATCAGTTCCAGACCGCCGATACCGAAGAAGTTCACGATGTATCTCCACGCTCGTGCGCGGCGCAGGTCGCGTAGACGTGGGCGTGTGCAAAGGTGCAGGCATCGGGTGGGAGCAGGCCACGGACGGCGCAAAGGGGAAGTCCGACGACGTTGAGGTAGCAACCGTGCACCGACAATGCAGGGTTAAACTGCGAGTCTTGTACGCCGTATGCGCCGGCGCGATCGAACGGGACTCCAGTCGCGATGTAGCGGTCGATCTCGTCTTTCTCGTACTCGCGCATCTCCACCTGTGAGATGACTGAGTGCGAGAGCACTTCGCCACGTTGCCTTAGAGGAGCGTAGCTCATGGCGACGGATGTGACGACCTCGTGTTGGCGGCCTCGCAGCTCGAGAAGCATCGCTTTGGCCACCGATTCGTCCGCCGGCTTGCCCAGCGGATGACCGTCGATGGCGACTGCGGTGTCGGCAGCGATAATCACGATGTTCCAAGGCAAGCGGCCGCGGTTCGCCGCGATGGCGGCCTTCAGCTTTATCTCGGCGTTGCGAACGGTGAGTTGTTGAGCATCTGGCTCTTCGTCGGGACTCAGCTCCGCGTCGCCGCCGGGACCGTTCTGGACGATGAAGGTAAATCCGGCGAGACCCATGATGTCGCGCCGACGTTGCGAGCCGGAAGCCAGAATGAACCGGAGGTGATCGCCCGTCGCCGATACCGAGGGATCCAACAGTTCGGATTTTGAGGATTTTGACATGGCGACTGAGATTTTGTCGTCCGTCGCATTAGGTCTGTTATGCGGACTGCGACACCAGCTGAGCGAGCGATTCAACATGTTTGGTCTGCGGAAACATGTCGACCGGGCGGACTGATATCAGTTTAAACCCGCTTTGGCAGAGCGCATCGAGGTCGCGTGCCATAGTGATCGGGTTGCATGAGACCATCATGATCCGACGGGGCGACAGTGTCCTAAGAGCGTCCAGCGCTTCCGGGTGGCAACCTTTTCTCGGCGGGTCGATGATTGCCACGTCGATCTTGAGTCCCGACGCCGAGAGGTCTGAAGCGGCCACTTCGGCCTTGGCCTCGATGAACTCAACGTTGGCGACGTCAGAGCAGTTGAAGCGGGCGTCATCGACGGCGGATGCCGATTCTTCGATGCCGATGACCCTCTTCACATATGGCGATAGGAGGCGCGCGAAGGTTCCGACGCCGCAATAGAGATCGACGAGAGTGTCGTTGCCATCGAGTTCGAGCATGCCGACGATCTCGGCAACGATCGCCGACAGTTGGGCGGTATTCACTTGAAAAAAGGACGACGCCGCGACTTGGAACTCGGCTCCGTTCACCACTTCAACATACTTCTGCCGTCCCGATCGGACGTCTTCGATTTCGGCCGGCAAAAGGGGTTGGACGATTGTGTCGCCGGTGTTGGCACCAACGCGTATCGAGAACTGCGTCATGCCCTCGAGTCGGCCTTGCAGCTGCGCCAGGGTTTCGTTGATCCGCGCATCCATGATCATGCATTCGTCGATGCGGACGAAGCGCCTGCTGTCGGCATTCATGTAGCCGGCGAAACCGTTTTCCTCGCGTCGCCCCACGGTGAAACGAGCGTGGTTGCGGTAGCCGAATTGGGTCGGCGAGGGCAATGTCTTATCGACCTCAACCCCGTTCAAGGTTTCGTAGGGAGCCAACGCGGCCTTAACCATGCTGCGTTTAATTTCGAGTTGCCGGTCGTAGTCGATGTGTTGCCACTGGCAGCCGGAGCAAACGCCGAAATAGCGGCATTCGGGCTTGACGCGGTGCTCGGATGGAACGTCGACACGCTCGACGAGGGTGGCGATGCGGTCTGAGTAGACCTTTACGATGCTGGCGGAAACCGATTCTCCGGGGATGGCGCCGGCGATGGTTACTGGCGCGCCTTGGTGGGTCGCGGTAGCGAGGCCGCGTTCATCGAATTCGCCGGCATCAAGGATTAAATCTTCACCGACTTCGAGGTCGAGGTGGGTCGTGACGTCCGGACCCTGATATCGTTTTCTATTCTTCCGTTTGGCCATGTCGAGTTAGCTTGCGACCCGCTGATGACCACAAACCGCCATTTCGCCGCCACGCCGAGACCTGTCCACGCCTTCGAGGGTCGAGTCTCAATATACAACCGTGGGGTTTGATACCCTGAAGCTATGTAATTGGCGGCTCTCTGCCGCATGATCTGACCTTCGATTTGACCCAAAACCTCACAGAGCTAACGGTCAGGCCCTCCCACGATTCGCAGAACGGTGCTAAGCCTCGCGTTCGTCGTCGGTTGCCGGAATGGTTCAAGGTGCGTGCGCCTGGAGGCGAAAATTACACGGACCTCAAGAAGCGATTCCGCGGGTCGGCGCTGCACACGGTCTGTGAAGAGGCGGCATGCCCCAACATCGGAGATTGCTGGGAGCGGCGGACCGCAACCTTCATGATCTTGGGGGACACGTGCACGCGCGCCTGCTCTTATTGCAACGTGAAAACCGGATGGCCGGGCGAGCAGAACGTTGATTGGGTGGAGCCGTTCCGACTGGCGCAGACGGTGCAGGCGATGGACTTGAAATACACCGTGGTGACTTCCGTGGATCGGGACGACCTGCCCGATTTTGGCTCGTCGATATTTTCGATGACGATATCGCAGATCCATCGCTTGTCGCCGGAGTGCAAGGTGGAGGTGTTGATACCTGATTTCGGAGGTGATCGAGACGCGTTGAAGAAGGTCGTGGATGCTGGCCCACAGGTCTTGAACCACAACATCGAAGCGCCGCGCCGCATATTCAGCAAGGTCCGGCCGAGAGGCGACTACGATCTATCACTAGAACTGATACGACGTGTCAAGGAGATCGATCCTAGGATGCCGACCAAGTCTGGCATGATGGTCGGGCTGGGCGAGACGAAGGATGAGATCTATCAAACGATGGGCGATCTTCGTGATTCGGATTGCGATCTACTGACGATTGGGCAGTACCTGCGGCCTTCCGAGCGCCATCACCCTTTGATACGCTTCTACCATCCCAGCGAATTCGGCGAGTTCGCCCGCTTGGGAATGGAGATGGGCTTCAAGCATGTCGCGTCTGGGCCGTTGGTCAGGTCGTCTTACCATGCCGATGAGCAACACGAATCTGCGATCGACGCGCTGCTGGCGAAACGTTAGGCAGTCGGTCGACGTAACTCGTTTCCTGGGGGCACGCAGGAGATGATGTCAAAACGCAGTAAATCCATGATTGGTGGAAGCGCAGTCGCTGCGGTCCTGCTGGTTGCGATTATCGGCATCGCAACGTTGATATCGCCGGTTGTTGCTGAGAATCATCGTCACAGCTCGGTAACTGGCTATTTTGGACTGGGCGACGATGGCATTCCAATCGTTGATCGCCACGGCGTCATGCTCGTTTTCGATGGAGCGATTGCGCCAGAGACCGTCTCGGTCGACACATTCGAAGTGTCACTCAACGACGGTACATTCGCCGAGATCGTTGAAACACGAGTCGATGGCGCCTACGTGTTTTTGAGGCTCGAGGATGAGTTGATTTCCGATGCAACACCGATCGTCGGAATCGCGGAAGGCGAGGAAGTGGAGGACTTGGCGGGTAATTCGACCAACAGGCGAAAGCTGGGTTTCGTGCAGATCAAGGACGGTATTGCGCCCCGGTTGACTGTTTCGTTGAGTGGTGGTTCGGGTATCGGCATCGGAGATGAGGGTCCGGATCGATTGACAAACGATTCTATTGACGTCCGCATCACATCGGATGAGCCGTTGCAGGGCGCGCCACGGGTGATCGTTGTCTGCGAAAACATCGGTTGGACTGAGAGCTTTGATGGTCGAGATGTTGAGCGCGACATTGACGATTTCATCGCTAATCGCAACGGTCCGTACGCGCAAAGGCCAAATGAACCTGCCGGTACAACCTACTCCTGTGGGTTCGATGCGGACGGAGACGAGGTTGACGACCCGTTCGAGTTGACAGAGGACATCGCCAATTCGCGTCCGGGTGAAACATGGGAATACACATGGCGCAACCCAGCTGGTTCGACAAGGATGCTCCGCGATGGATCGTTGTCGGTTGTTGCGTACGGACGAGACCGCTCGCGATTTGACCGGTTTGGAGAGACGGTTTCGAATTGGTGGACAGGAGTTGGAGCGTTTGGTTTGGATACCCGCTTCGGGATTAAAGGTGCTTCAGACGGAATACGAATACATCCCCCGAATGGGGCGTCAATCAATGAAGAAAGGCCATTCGTTCGGCTGGAATTCCCGGAAGAGGCCAAAGTCGATCTGGCATCGGCGAAATTTGACGGCGAGAACGTCTTGGACGCGTTTGAGGTCGTCAATGGCAACAAGTTCGTCTACTGGCCATTGAGCATGAACCGAGGCGAACACGATGTTGAAATCGACGCTGTCGATGCCGCTGGAAACGAAATTAGTTTTGATTTTGAATTCGCGACGACACGGCGCGGTGATTTCATATTGCCGTTGGTTGCCGGTTGGAACGCCGTGTCCGTACCAGCCGATCCAATCGATCCGGAGATTGAGAACGTCTTCACCGATCCGGCGATAGAAGCCGTGCTCTCATGGAACCCGCATGGACTGACCCCGTGGGCCATGTCAATCCGGGATGGTGACACATGGGAACCTTGGGATTCTGGACCGGGAATAACCAAGATCCAAGCTGGTTCGGGTTACTGGGTTAAATCATCCAGATTCATCGAACAACCGATCGCGCTCACCCAAGGAAGCCAACCTGCGATCAGCTATTACCATGGGGGGTGTGGTTCAAGTGGGGGTTGGTTTTTTGTAGGTGTTACCGACGTCGACGGTGTTCAAACACAAAATCACTTCGGCAAGCCATTGAGAGATGACTACAACGGTGTAATCACCGTCGGCGAATACTTAGGCAGGTATGCACGCGCCTATGCGTGGGACATTATCGAAGCGAAGTACCGCAAGTTAACTACGAACGATTCGGTTGCAATTGGAGAAGGCATTTGGTACTATGTCCACGATTCGCGAATTTGCCCATGACTATCGGCGAATCGAGGATAAGCGGAATTCCCGAACCTCAGACATCCTACTCCCGCAACGGATCAACCACCGTCAAAAACGGAAAGCGGTAGAAATCGGCGTCGCGGGTGCAAATCTGGCTGATCCCGTGTTCACGCATCAGCACTGCGGTATGGACGTCATGCATGATGCTGCCTCGCAGATTTGGGAACTCCTCCAATGTCTGTGACCAAATTTCTAAATGCCGATCGGTCTCGGTCAACATGAAATAGCTTCCAGTCGCCAACAAACCGTCGATGAACCGCAATGCGCTGTGAGCGTTCCAAGGAACTTCGTACACCGCCGGATGGGTTACAACTCGAATGAATTCGTAACTCACTCCCCAAGTCAGGAATTTGGGCGAAGGGTCCTCGGTTAGTCGTTCGAGAAAGTCCCGGCAAACGGCGTGAAATTCGGAGTCGCCTTTTGCGGCGTAAACCAAGACGTTGGTGTCTATGACCAAGGCGGTTTCTCAGCGTCGAATAATCGGAACAACGCTTCTCGATCAGCGATGTCGACCATCTCACGACCGCCGTTCCATGTAGGCAGCTTTGGCAACTTTGCTTCTGCCTTGCCCTTCTTGCCGTTGGTATTGGCGACCATGTGCCTGATCCCTGACTCAACGATCTCGGTCATCGTGACACCGCGCCGCGCCGCTTCGACACGCAGCTGCTGCATCAACGTATCGTCAATGTTGAATGTAGTCTTCATATGGTTAACCATATCATCGATATGGGGATATGGGTAACATCGCATTAACACCGCGCTAGACTCCAACTTAGATGTCGACCCTTTACATAGTCGCCACGCCAATCGGCAACCTAGACGACCTCACTCTGCGTGCAGTCCGCGTCCTGCGTGAAGTGCCGGTGCTTGTGGCTGAGGATACTCGGGTAACGCGGCGTATTTTGGAGCATATCGACGCCAAACCGAGAGTGGTGAGTTTCCATCGTCGGTCATCGGCTAGAGATGTTGCAAGGGTGGTGGCCCATCTGAGTGAGTCCGATGTGGCGTTGGTCTCCGATGCTGGGACGCCGGGAGTCAATGATCCCGGGCAAGCGATTGTAGCGGCGGCCATCGAGCGCGGTCATATTGTGGTTCCGTTGCCAGGTGCGTCTTCGATCATGGCCGCGTTGTCGGTCAGCGGTTTCTACGCCGACCAATATGTGTCGTACGGGTTTCTACCCGCCGGCAGCGGTAAGCGTCGGCGACTGCTGGTGCAGATCGCAGAACAACCGATGGCTGTGGTCCTCTTCGAGACGCCGCATCGATTGCATAACGCGCTTGCCGACATGGCGACGGCGTTTGGCGATCGTGGATTGGTTGTGTGCCGAGAGATGACAAAGTTGCACGAGGAGATTTGGCGCGGAACCGCGGATGAAGCGCTTGAATATTTTTCCTCTCCTCGCGGCGAGTTCGTGATCGTGGTGGCGCCGCTGGATAGGACTGAACATGGGACGAACACTGCGGACGATGAAGGTGCGGAACAACGCATAATGGAGGCGGCTGGCGAACTGGCGGAAGACTACAGCTCAAAGAGAGATCTGGTCGCGGCGGTCGCGGTGAAAACACAGTTGCCGAGGCGTCAGGTCTACCAAGTGTTGCATCGCGATGCGTGACGCAGCAATCGGGTATGCCTCGGAGATTGCGAAGTAGAATCTAGAGGGAGTGCCGCGGTGCTTTCCCGTATCCCAATGGCCACAAGGCCAAGTGCCGAGCGCAAGCGGCTTGAATCGAGTCTCTCAGCTTGTCAAGAAACATTCTCGTCTGCGTAGCCTGGCCCTACGTCAACAGCGAACCGCACCTCGGGCACATCGCGGGGATGAACGTCCCGGCCGACATCTTTGCCCGCTATCACCGCCTCGCCGGCAACCGGGTCGCCATGGTTTCGGGCAGCGACATGCATGGCACGCCGACGGCACTGCGGGCGGTCGATGAAGGCGTCAAACCGGAAGACATTGCGTTCCGATATCACGAGATCTGGTCGAACTGCATGAAGCAGATGGGCTTCTCTTACGACCTATACACGCACACGCACACGAAGATCCACGAAGAGGTCGCGCAAGACGTGATGCTGACGCTTGATAAGCACGGCTACATCTACGAAGACACCCAACTGATGCCGTATTCGGAGACCGAGGATCGGTTTTTATCGGACCGCTTCGTCGAAGGAATCTGCCCGGCGTGCGAGTTCGATGGTGCCCGCGGCGACCAATGCGACGGTTGCGGCCGGACGCTCGACCCTTCTGACTTGATCAACATCCGCAGCATCCGCGATGGTTCAACGCCGGTCTTCAAAGAGACGACGCACATGATGATCAAGCTGAGCGCGTTTCAAGAGCAACTCGAGAAGTGGGTTCGAACCAAGAACGACTGGCGTCCGAACGTGCGGAACCAGACGCTCGGCTTTCTCAACGAAGGGCTTCATGATCGTGCGATGACCCGCGACATCCAGTGGGGCGTTCCGGTCCCGTTCGATGGCTACGACAAGAAACGGATCTATGTCTGGTTCGAGGCTGTGATTGGATACTTCTCGGCAACGAGGGCATGGGCGATCGAATCGGGTAGCGAGGATGATTGGAAAGAGTTTTGGCACAACCCTGACGCCGAGTCTTACTACTTCCAAGGGAAGGACAACATCCCCTTCCACACGGTGTTGTGGCCGGCCATGCTGATGGGTTACGGCGGATTGAACTTGCCGACAGATGTCGTGGCAAACGAGTATCTAAACCTCGACGGCAAGGGGTTTTCGAGTAGCCGCAACTGGGCGGTCTGGCTTCCAGACTACCTCGAGCGCTACGATGTCGACCCGCTTCGGTACTACTTGGCATCGATAATGCCGGAATCCTCCGATTCCGACTTCACTTGGGAGGGCTATTTCGCGGCGAATAACAATGTCCTTGTCGCGACCCTCGGCAACTTTGTGCATCGAACATTGACGATTACTACACGCAACTTTGATCACAAAGTCCCAGATCCCGGGGAGTTGGCGCCCGAGGACCAATCGGTGCTGGATGCCTGTGTACAGACGCTGGACGATGTGGCAAACTCGATCGAGACCCGTCATTTTCGGCGTGCGTTGTACGAAGCTATGGAACTGGCGCGCGTAGGAAATCGCTATCTAGACGCCGAGGAGCCTTGGCGAACCGTGAAATCGGACCCTGACAAGGCGGCAAAGACGCTTTGGACGGCTCTTAACGTAATCTCGACGTTGCGGACGTTGTTCTATCCCTTCATCCCGTTTTCATGCGACAAGATGCACGATCTGCTAGGGTTTGACGGGGCGACAGCGACGGATGGTTGGCAGAAGCGAGTCGTCGAACCGGGCGCGCCTTTGCCTAGCCCGACACCGCTGTTCCGAAAGCTGGACCCGGAAATCGTTGAACAGGAACAGGAGCGCCTTCTTGCGCAACAATCTGACAACTAACGAAGTAGATGCAGCACCTGCTCGAGCCTCGACCGCGCGAATCGAATGACTGAGACGCCATGACCACCGTCCAAACCACAGCCCAACAGGACATATTCGCTCCGATCTCCGCAGACCTCGACCGAGTCGTTGAAGTCATCACTGCGTTGAGCATCGAGGAGATCGAACGGTGTCCAGCTGGGATAGATGCGCTCGACACGCTCGACCAGCGTTTAGCGCACGTAATGGAGACGCCGGGCAAAAAGATGCGGCCCGCAATGACCTTGCTCGCATCGAAATTGTGGGGCGTGGCGCCGGACGAGAAGGTGATCAGCATGGCGGTCGCGGTCGAATTACTGCATGTCGCCGCGTTGATACACGATGACACGGTCGACGATGCCGACGTAAGGCGCGGCAAAGCGACGGCAGGATTTCTATGGGGCAATAACTTTGCGGTGCTGTTGGGCGACTATGTGTTTGCCACGTCCGCGAAATTCGTTTGCGATACGGGCTCAGTTCGCCTCATCCGTCGCTTCGCCGAGACTATCGCCGAGTTAGCCCGTGGCGAGCTGCACGAGATGGTTAGCAACTGGAACTTGCCGGTTACCGTGGATGAGTATTTCGCTCGCATCTACGACAAGACGGCATCGCTTTTCTCGACCTCGGCGGAGAGCGGCGCGGTGCTGGGTGGAGCGGACGAGGATTCGGTCGTTGCCTTGCGGGATTACGGTTACAACTTGGGCATGGCCTACCAAGTCAGAGACGATGTTCTGGACTACGAGTCGACGACCGACGAACTCGGAAAACCGGCAAACCAAGATATATTGAGCGGTAAGTTGACCTTGCCGGCTATCTACGCGTCTGAGATCCCCGAATGCGCGTCGGCGATCGAAACGTTTTTTGGGTTGCCTGAACATGAGCGTGAAACCGCGCTCGGTGATTTGATGGATCTGATCCGCCGCAACGGCGGAGTAGAGCGCGCGGAGAAGACGGCGGCCGACTTCATAGAGACGGCTCTCCGCAGGCTCGAGGTTGCTCCGCCTTCGGTCAGCCGAGATTCGCTGGCTTCAATCGCGTCGAGCGTCAACTCTCATTAATGCCTAGACCGATGGATCGGGCTCCAAGTTCGATGCCGATCACGGCGTAACACTGAATCCTGTCAAACTTCCTCAGTGCCGACCAGCCGATTATCGCCAGAACGAATCATTGAAGAGCTGAGCGCGGATTACGGTCGATTCGTGCAGGAACCTCGGTACAACGCGCTTGACGAGTTGATATTCACTGTATTGACGCAACATACCTCTGATCTGAACGCAGAGCGCGCGTTTGATCAACTACGCATGGCCATACCTTCGTGGGGAGATGTCATGGCGGCGGATCAAGACGACATCGCCAAAGCTATTTTTCACGGCGGCATGTCGAACCAGAAATCGAAGCGGATCAAGGATATCCTCGCAGCGATATTGGACCGCCACGGGGCACTCGAGATCGACTTTCTCAGGGAATACGAGTTAGACGAAGCCCGAAAATGGCTGATGGAGCTGCCCGGAGTTGGCCCAAAAACCGCGGCAGTAGTGATGTCATTCGCGCTAGGTATGCCCGCGTTCCCCGTCGACACTCACATTCATCGCGTCTCCAAACGCCTAGGACTAATCGGAGAAAAGACCACCGCGGATGCGGCGCACGAGATCATGGAGCGGCAAGTTCAACCGCAACTGCGTTTCCAGCTTCATATGCAGTTGATTACGCACGGTCGGCAGATATGCAAGGCCCGACGACCCTTGTGCGGGGAGTGTCGTCTGTCAAGTGGATGTCCGTCGAGCACGGTGTAATCGCTGTACCCATGGTTTCCGGTCTCCGCCGAAATGAAGGTGTGGTTGGTAGGATATGGGCGATGAGGTGAAACCATGAAAATTGTCTCCGTAGAAGCCACCAAAGTCGGTTACCCGCGACTCAAGCCGATGACCGTGCCCCGTGTGGGTCCGTCGCGCAGCAGCGTGAACGCACAGGCGACGCCGTTACGTCGCTACACGAAGGACCCCGATTTCGAATTTGCTCGTCGGGTGCCGGGCGGTGACCGCGATGTCGGTTGCGTCGTCACACTTGAAGATGGAACTTGGGGCTTCGGGTTCACTGACCACGGTCGGACGACGGCTTCGCTCATCGAGGACTATCTCGCGCCCGCGATCGAGGGTCGGGACGTGATGTCAACTGAAACGCTCTACGATCTGATGATCCGCGTCACGTCCGGCTTTGGCACCAACGCTTTAGTGGCATACGCAATCGCCGCGGTCGACCTCGCACTCTGGGATGCGAAGGGCAAGGTGCTCGAGAAACCCGTCTACAGCCTGTTGGGTGGCAGCACCGACATTCTCAAACCGCTCTACTCGACGGGCAACGACACGTGGTGGCAAAAAGAGCTCGGCTTCCAAAACTTCAAACGGTTCAGTCCCTATGGTCCGCCGGATGGCATTGAGGGCATCAACCGTCTTGAAGATGAGATTGCTGAAGCGCGTGAGTTGGTAGGACCGGATGCCGAGTTGATGCTTGATTTCTGGATGGGACTAGATGTAGAAACCGCGGTGAGGACGGCGGAGAGATTGCGACCATACAACCTCAAATGGCTTGAAGATGCGTTTCTGCCCGACACGTTGGACGAGTACGAGCGGTTCCGTGAACGTGTGCCGTGGCAGACGATGGCTACCGGCGAGCATTGGTACGGCATCTACCCGTTCTTCCACGCCGCAAAAGAGGGACTCGTCGACATCCTCCAACCCGACATCATCTGGTGCGGCGGATTAACGCCGTTGATAAAAATCTGCCACGTAGCAGAATCTGCCGGTCTTTCCGTCATCCCGCACGGCAGCGGTGGCACTGCGTACGGTCAGCACGCCTGCTACGGACTGACAGCCGTTCCAATGATCGAATGCAGCGGACCCGTGATGACCGAGCCAGGCGTGCCGCTTCACGAAAAGGATCGGTTGCCAGGTACCGTAGCGCCATTTGAAGGCAAGCTGAAACCCAGTGATGAGCCGGGGTTTGGGTTGAATCTGAAGCGCGAGTGGTTCCCGGGATTCTTTGGGTGACTGCCCATTTCTGGTTGCGTTGTCAGCGCCATGGCGGGACACCCAATGAACCCGGTCAATACAATCGTTTGGGTTAGTAACCTGCCGAACCCGGCATTAACCGTAGTAGTAACACTTCCATACGGTCTTCAAACATCGGTAACCAAGATGCACTGGGTGCAGTCCCCATTTCACACATGTGCCTCGGCAGGTTGGATCTCCGATTGATTCTTCTTCGGAATGTTCGTGGTCGATGAAATAAGCAGATGAACTGTTGTCATCGAAATCGTGCGTTTCATGCTCACTCACCGCTCGACAGTTTGGATCTACAAGCTCATTGGTGGTTGATGCAGTCGCATCATGTGCCGCGCTAACTAAGTCTGAGGCACCGAACCAAGTTAAGCTAAGCACCAATACTGCTACACCTAAGATACCGAATTTCATCGCGCTAACCATTTGTTTCCTACTGTGGCTTGTTGCGATTGTTGACGATGGATGTTAACTTAACGATCGATGTTAACTTAACCTACCGAAACCACTGACGCAAGCGCCTGGGTGAAAATCTGCAAACATGGAGCGATGGCAACAACTTGGTTCGACTAATCCGGGATTCTTGGTAACAAGCCGCTCAAGGTTTCACCAACTAGGTTTAATGCTGCACTCGTTACTTTGGCTGATTATCGTAACTACGACGTCGGCATGTGACGTATCGAACCAAGATGAGGCATTTCTAGTAACGGAAATCGAACAATTTGACGACTCCGAAACTTTGCCAAGTGCAGTAGATGATCGTTCGGAAACACAACAGGTAACCGAATCTTCACGCCAACGCGGGACGCTAGTGATCGATACGTTCAACTGCGGGATCCCAGATCCGTCCATCGATGCCGCAATCCTTTCGAAAGCTATCAAAGGTTCATTGGAATTGAACCTTGTTAGCGAGATCCACGCTGGATTGATGATGATAATGGAGGATGACGAAATCAGACCGTCTACCGCTTTGGCAGAAAGCTATTCAGTTACCGATGATAATCTGATTTACGAATTCGTCTTGAAAAAAGGATTGAAATTCAGCGATGGAAGCCCACTAAGAGCGTCAGACGTCAAGTGGAGTTGGGCAAGATCGATTCGAAAGTCCGCGTGGAACGGACGCGCCATCTACGTCTTCGGAGCTATCGAAGGTGCGGACGCCGTCGCGAACGGTGCCTTGAACGATCTCAAAGGTGTAGAAGTTGTTGATGATCGTCGCCTAATCGTCCGGCTACGGGAACCTAGACCAGATTTTCTTACGTTACTTGCCGACCCGGTCGCGTCAGTGTTGAAGCGCGAAAATGCCGAACGATGGACTGATGTTTGGATCAACGACCCTACAGGTTCTTTGATCAACACAGAGCGTGAACTGATTGAGTTGCCCGTCGGTGCCGGCCCGTTCAAGTTGACGGAGTATGTCAAACCCGAGGCGGTCTTCGATAATTTAACAGGAGAGGCGCGATGCGTGTTAAAGAGGAATGAGCATTTTTGGGATCGGGTATCCTTTTTGGACGGGATCATAATGAACGTGTATCCGGATCTGTGGCAAAACAGCGGTACATCTGTCAGACAACTACAAGATATTCTTGCAGGTGACCTCGATATTGGGATTGCCGATGCTGGCGCGACGTACGATTCCGAAGGAATCCCTGATGGCCTGAAGATTATTCGAATGTGGGCGGCTCCGTGGACTGAGTTCATAGTGTTAAACCCCACACACGCGGCGTTTGCCGACCCGTCGTTCAGAGTGGCCTTGGCGCGATGGGCCGGAGTTGAATTCAACTCCGAGAAACGGAATCGCATCGTGCCCGAATCCGTTGCGCCTTTTGGATCGTCGGTTTCGGGATACGAGTTTGACCCCCAAGGAGCGAAGGACGACTGGGGAAACTCGTTGCAGTACGCGTCCGGCAACGGCGTGGAAACCTTATACTACGTTTACATCTTTGATTTTCTGCTCGACCATGTGGACGCGGTGTTTCAATCGTGGAAGACGGTCCTAGATTTTAATGTCGATGTGCGAGAGTACGAATTCATCGAGGATGAAAATGGTGGTGATGTTTTGCATCCACCGCTCGAGAATCTGCACCTTGCGTCGGTTCATACTTCACTTGATTATCCGTTACCGCAACAAGCTCTTGAAGCTGTCGTGAGCGTGTTCGGAAGCGAGCGCCTACCTAAAGAATTGGCCGAGATTAAACAATTGCTATCGGACGCGGCGACCGAGCCAGACAGTGCCAGGCGACAACAAAAATACGAACGGATCGAACAACGCATCCTTGATGAAGCTTTGGTGATACCGCTTGGAACCTACGAGCCGCATGTTGATTTCCTCGTACGACCATGGGTACACGACCTGACACCCACCAAGTACTCTGGTTCAACGTTCCATAAAGTGTGGATGGATGAAACCGCGCCCGAACGGGTATTGCCGCAATAATTTGTTAATTCATCGCATTTGCCTCCAACGACTGAATAATCCCCCGCATGTGCCCCACGCAGTAGGCGATGTATTCGCGGCCTGCGGGACCATCGGTCGTCAGGCGCATGACGTGGTCGTAGTCGATGCAGCCTTCGTAGCCAACGTCGTGTAGTGCCTTGGCGACTTCATACATGTTCAGGTCGCCCGTGTCGGGTATCACCTCTTCGTAGCCTTGATTCTCCGGAATCGTTCCGCGTACGTTGCGGAAATGGACGTGGAAGAGGCGGTTCTGCTCGCCGAAATGGCGGATGCCTTCAAAGATGTTTTGGCCTGACTCGTATCGCGTGCCGACGCAGAATGTGACGCCGTTGGCGGGTGATGGGACTTCGCTGAACAGGTAGTCGTACGTCTCGAAGCTGTGGATCAACTGTGGATAGCCATGGAGCCACGGCACCGGCGGGTCGGCACCGTGGGTGGCGACCTTTACTCCGGCGTCTTCAGCGACCTCGCAGATCGCGGCGTAGTGAGCTATATGCCGTTGCCACAACTCGTCGCGGTCTGGTGCATCGGGTTCCGGCGGCTTAGACATTGCGTCTGCCAACTCGAACCGTAAGTGTTCGTATCCTCCGCGCCCTTTGACCCAACGGTTCAAACTAGGCAGCGACTGGCGGCTAGCTCCAGGTCCGTACGGTTGGATCCCCAAAACCGGAATATCGAACTCGCCACATATCTCGGCATTGATGCAGCCGTTGCGAGTTTCTTGCTCAGCGTTGGGGCCGCCCATATACGCTTCGTCGAAATATTGTCTCCAGCAATTAGCCCGTTCGATCACTAGATCCGCTTCGCCAAGTTTCTCAACCACCATCGCCATGCCGTCCCGAGTCACCGCTCCACCCGACTCGACGTAGCCAGGAACCATATCCATGGTGATATCAACGGCATCTACGCCGATTTGCGCCAAAAACCGCAAGTCTTCTGGACGATCCAGCCAATCTGGACTTATGCGGGTACCGATTCTCATCATCGTGACTGCCTCCTGATGGTTCGTTGCAAATATTGATACCACACACGCGCACGCCGTAACGTCGTTTCCGTGTATGGCGGAATCCGTTTTATTCTGAGTGGTGCTGTACACGTCTGACCAGAAATTCAACAAGCACAGGAACGACTATGCCCACCGAAAACGCGCCGCGCCGCCCCAACATCATCTTGATCCTCGCCGACGACATGGGCTACTCCGACCTCGGATGCTACGGCGGAGAGATCGCAACTCCTAACCTCGACCGACTTGCCGAGCAGGGCGTCCGCTTCTCGCAGATGTACAACACCGCAAGATGCTGCCCGTCGCGGGCGTCACTTCTCACCGGCCTCAACCCACACCAGACCGGCGTCGGCCACATGGTCAACACCATCGAGGGCGAGCCCTCATATCAGGGCTACCTCAACAACCGCTGCGTCACAATCGCCGAAGTCCTCCGAGACGCCGGATACCGCACGGGCATCTCCGGCAAGTGGCACTGCGGCGGCGACCCCGAGCGCTCCGACGAAGGCCACCCACAGCTCCAGCGCGGCTTCGAGCAGATGTTTTACTTCGAGGGCGGCAACGGCTACTTCAACCACACACGCTTCTTCATTGACCGCACCGCCGTCGAGGCATCCGGCACCGATTACCTCACCGACATGATCACCGATCATGCAGTCAGGATGGTCGACGACGTGCAGAGCGATGATCGCCCATTCTTCCTCCACGTCGCATACACATCCCCACACTGGCCACTGCAGGCACTCGAAGAGAACATCGAAAACTATCGCGGCAAATACGGCGGCGGTTGGGATGAAACGCGGACGGCCCGCCATGAGCGACTCACGGCCATGGGCATCCTCGACGAAAAGTGGGACATCGCGCCCCGAGATGAGACCGTCCAAGCATGGGCAGACGCCCCTGACAAAGAGTGGGAGGACATGCGCATGGCCGTCTACTCCGCGCAGGTCGAGCGCATGGACCAGGGAATCGGCCAGATCTGCGATGCCCTGAAGGCGAACGGCGTCGAGCGCGACACCGTTGTCATCTTCTTGTCGGACAACGGCGGATGCGCCGAGTTTCTTTGCGAGGACCTCGACAACTCCGGAGTTGACGAATCACGAGTACTACCGTTGACCCGCGACGGCCGAGAGGTCCGAGTCGGCAATACCCCAGACATCATCCCTGGCGGCGACGACACATACATGAGCTACGACACCCAATGGGCGAACGTCAGCAACACACCCTTCCGACGCTTCAAACGATGGACCCACGAGGGCGGCATTGCAACTCCGCTCATCGTCAACTGGCCTGCCGGCATTGCCGAGGAGGGACGTTCGGGCACCATCTCCCACACCCCGGTCCAGCTCATGGACCTCAACGCACTGTGCATCGACCTCGGCGGAGGTTCATACCCATCGGAGTTCCGCGGTCACGAAATCACCCCGCACGAGGGTGAGAGTTTCCGACCGGTCCTCGAAGGAAACGACAACTGGTCGAAACAGCGCCCACTAGCGTGGGAGCACGAAGGCAATCAAGCGGTCCGTGTGGGCGATTGGAAGCTAGTCCGTGAACACGGCAAACCGTGGGAACTCTACAACTTGGAACAAGACCGAACCGAGCTCAACAACCTGGCCGATGGCGATACCGATCGCGTCGCCGAACTCGCCTCACAATACATCGAATGGGCCCAACGCGCCGGCGCTGGCGCATGGCCTCCCGGGCCCCGAGGAAGTTGGTATTTCCCCGGCATGGCAGGCGATGGCATCTTCACCATGCGCGGTCACGGTCACGTCATCCCACGCGGCTTCACCCGAGCGGCCGCAAACGCTCAGACTTAGTCGACGAAATTACCCACGTCGACTGCACGTTGTGATCGACACTCAAGAAACCGAATAAACGGGGATTTTCGATCGAGACGATAAAATATTGACTAGTTCAGGAATAGAGTGCTTTTAGGTAAACCATATTCGCCATGACAACCGCCGAAGAATACCGAACTGCTGCCCACCAACTTTACGACCAAGCCTTGGTGGAGTTGGAAGCAGGAGACCTACGCCAGGCGTCTGAGAAACTCTGGGGGGCCGCGGCGCAGGTTCTGAAATCTGTTGCTCAGCGCAACGGCTGGGAACACAAGACTCATGCCCATGCCTACGGTGTCGTAAATCGTTTGACCGACGCGACTAACGACCGAAGGATTCGCGGATGGTTCCTACACGCGGACGCGTTGCACACGAATTTCTACGAGAACTGGATGAATGAAGCCGACATTCGCGGGTACGCGATAGATGTTCGCAATCTTGTTGATCGACTCGAAGAGATCGAATGACGAAATAGTGACGGCCTCCTCACGCCTGAAGCCGGGAATTCTGACGCGTTAAAGCGCCCGACGGTGAGCGTCAGGGCTGGGGAGGGTGTTGGTGATTTGATTGTTACTAAGTTGGGATTGGTCGTTGTTGTCGTGTCGGTAGTGTTCGAAGCATCGCCGCGCGGCCGGGTCGGCAGCGGTGATGAGTGCTAGTTACACGATGGGGTCCAGCGTCGCCGTCGTCGCCATTCCGACGGCCCTCGAGGTATTGATCGGCGATGAGATCGTGATCGTAGTTCCTCGAATCGCGCGGTTCTGCCCCGCGCTGGCGCTGTGGCCGCTCCGCAGACCGATGCGAAACGACGTGGTGGGATACAGGAGACCATCGTCCACACCATATTTCTCCTTGGATCCTCGAGAGGATCGTTCGGCTGGCGTACGAGGCGGAACTGGCAATAAAGCTCCGCGGCTGGACACTGAAGCAGTGGCCCCCCAGATAACCCGTTGGCGGCTATTTCTAAGCTTTAACATCTGTGCTGGCAACGGGCACCGGTCTCGAGTTGCGCGGTCGCTGGTATCTGGCGCTTCAGGCTTTCCGTTCGGGTCTCGCCGTGCGGGGCGTTCCTTCCGGAACTGTCCGTGGTCGGATCCGAGGGGTTTCCCTTATGCACAGTCCGTTTTCAGTTGCGCGTTTCTAGTGTGATCCCGCTGGCAGATTGTCCTTTTGGTTGATGGATTGTTGTTGTCCGTCGTCTTCAAGGAGTCTGCCGGCGACTCGGTCCAACGCGGCGATGTTTCTGTTCGCCGGGGACGGTGTGATGGTCGGTCGCGGCGGATAGATGTTAATGTAATACATGTGTTGTGAGGATGTCAAGTGGGAGGTGGGGTGGGCGGGATTTGGGCGCGGTTGGTTAGGAAGAATGCATAAAATGGATTTTCCGTTTACGTGGCGAGGATGGGAAACCTGACACTCGGATTCAGTACAACACAAGGACCAGAGTTGGATGTCGGTTTTTTGTCCTGGCAACGCATTAAAAATTCAAACGAATCGGCTTTTTTGATGCCAAATTTCTGCTGATTCGGCATCGAAAAATTTCACGTCTAGTGTGGGCCATTCTTCCCACTCCGGGCGACGTTGGCGGCGTTTTTTCTTGTTCCTGCGATACTCACGTTCGTTGGATAGATCTTCGGCCCGTTGAATCAATTCGACGTTGAGCTCATGCCTTGAATCGCCGTATATGCTGACGTAAAGAGTATCGACATTGCTGTCTGCAATCCTGTAGAGGATGTGGTCGTCGTTATTTTTGAACGAATGACCGAACACGAACATGGTCCCGCTGACTTTGGCAAGGTTCGCGAATGCATCGCTCAGGTAAGCGTTCCTCAAAATTCTGGCCATCTTTTCATCTGCTTCGCCCTCTGCAACGTAAATAGGATGCATGCCGTTTTCCAAAGCTTGGCGAACCTGTTCGACGATCGGGATGCCAGTCGCATTGAACGCCATTTTCCGAACACTCGATCCGGTATCGAAGAGATGCAAACCTCCATGCAAATGAAATACATTTTGAGGAGTCATACCGCCGAAATCCCAAAACAGTCCTGATTCTTCTTCTACAATCGACGGAGTGAAACCATCGAATAAATTCAGGCTCAAGTCATCTATTTGTTGCCGATTGATCGCCCAGTATAAAAGCAGATCGTAGTTTAGCGTGAAAATAGAATTGAAATTGTGCAAAAACGCTCGACAAAACCGGTATTCCGCGTCAGTAATTCTGTCAACTTTGGACGGGTGGTTTTCTGCAATGACTTTTACCAATGCTTCGCGAATGTTCTGAATATCGCTGAGAAGTTTGAGTTGTAAATCGTGGTTTTCAGGATCGAATGCGTTTACGAGTATGCTGGTCTGGTCGAGCGCTTTCATGACAAATTCGAAATCCGTAGATGTCAACGCGTCGAAGCTCGATGTTGCTGTTTCACTGAGGTGTTCAGGTGCTCTGTTGAATAACTCTCCGTAAGCAAACAGAGTAGGACGACACGCGATGCTGAAACCGTTGCCCAACATTAAATTCCGCCGCTCCCGGTGGGTTTCGGCAATCGCTGCGTGAAAATCCATGATTTCTGGCATTTGAGGCTTTATCCGTTCGGCATGTCAGTCATGAACACGATGTGAATTCTAGTTCACTTCTGCGAATTCAATCCATCGGAACGCTTCGTTTAGGTCCGAACATTGAACTCCTGTCAGCGCGCTTTTCAGGAAAGTTAACACCGCATGCCTTTGCCATCGCACCAATTGCATCGATTGCGTCCTCTTGAGTGGCAGATTTAGCGCCGGATTGTCGACGATAATTCTCGATGGCATCGCTTGCGTTGGTGTCGGAGAACACAAATGCGGCGACATTTAACGCTCGAACCGCGGCGATGTTCTCATCTTGATGCAGCCGAGCGAGGTCTTTGGACTTAAGTTCCGACAACCCCCATAGTCGTTTGGCGACTTGCGAAAAGACAGCGCGTCGCCATCTTAGATCACTTGCGGCTCGTTGGTCACGCTTTTGTGACACGTAAATCCAGAATACTGAGGCGGTCGAAATGCCTACAGCTAATCCGGACAACACGAGTGAAGCTAGTTCCATTTTTGTCAAACCCTCCGTTTATCTTGACACTTCCGTCAAGAATGGGTCAAATGCCGTTTTGAGTTTTAAGAGGTTTTCGATTAACCATTCTCGAATTGTGGCTAACGTTTCTGGCGGATTATCTATAGAGCCTTCACTGGACAAAACGATACGGCTGAATTTCTGATCATCCATACGTCTCCATTCCAATGGTTGCCCCAAGGATGTCTCTATTTCTTCAGCGCGTTCTTTTAGCGCGTCGAATCGAGTTTTGTTGACTTCTTGATCTCGATGAGAGAGATACACATCGGCGATTACTGTGGATCCCCAACCCAACGTAGCTCCGTACTGGATGCCCGCGTACCCTGACGAGAAGAAGTAGAAGTTGTCTCGTGACGGCACGCGAGCTTGGGTAAATCGATGTTCTACGCGCAACTCATCGATCAGCTCTTGAAAAAACGCTCGATACTGTTGTTGTCTTGCTGAAAGTTCTTCTGACACTTTGGGAATCGCCGAACTATTCGGTGGAGTTGTCGGAAACGCGACCGCGCGGAACTCCGGAGCGCACTGGGAGTCGCCGATTCGCCTAACGCTGATCGTGACACCATAGAATTGTATCGACTCGTCAGTCCATCGATTCAACCAGTCCAACGCTTCGATGTGTTCATCCTTAAACCCCGTAGCGACCCAGACGACGATCTTTGCGTCTCGACCACCAGCGTAGGTTAGCAACTTACCCAGATGGTCGTGATCCGTACCCGTAAGTTGGTTCTCGATGACGACCTTGGTTGGTTGTTCAGAGTCGTCGAGGTTGGTAGTCTGTGCAGCAATGTCGAGCCATAATCCACCAATCTGCACTTCCTTGTCCACGAACTCCAATTCAAGCCCAATCTCTTCGCCCAAGAGATCTAGGTTGTCGGCTAGCCAAGGCGTGAAGTAACCCGGTTCATCGGACCAAACCAACCTAGGATCAATGAACTCTAGTTTCGCAAGTGGCATCAAGGTCATAACCGCTCCATAGTGGTTTCAGCAATGTTTAGCGTCGATCTTATGTTTGTGAAATACGCGAGGTTGAGTTCCGCACCTACGTGTGCTGCTCGCGCCCCCCTTTTGTAAAGCAAGAGGAGGAGGACACGGCCTGAATCGGAAATCTTGTATGAAGTGGTCGAACAGATTGGAGGTGTTTCCTTCCTTTATGTGGGTGATGTGTTACGCGAGGATGCGACGGTAGGTCGTTTGATGGCGTGGTTGAGCATGATGGCGGCGCATGGGAGGAACGCGAAGATCAATCGGGTGATCGGTGGAAGGCATGCCTGAAGATCAGGAAGAGCATGAGGGCGTACCCACCGAAGAATAGGAAATAGGACCACCACTGGTCGTAGGGTAGTTCAGCTGCGGTTTGGAGGTATCCGATTGTGAAGGCTAACCAGACCAGGATGTGAAACACGTGGTCCATAGTGCCGCTCATTCTGAACGCCCAAGGTTGCAGTTTCTTGATGGCACTGGCGAGGGTTAGAAAAAGGGCGAGGACGAAGAGAAACGAGATCATCGCCACTGTTGCCCATTCCGGGGTTTGCGGGAGTTCGAAGCCCCATAGAATTTCGCGAGGGAGGTCTGGGGAACGGAACGACTGGCCCAGCAGGAGTGCTCCGACGAAGGCGACTACGGCGTTGTTGACGAGCCAGTCGGTTTTGAGTTTCGAGTCGTCCATAGGTATATGATTCTAAATCTGTTCCAAACGGAAATGTTACGTATCAATAGTGATGTTGGAATTGTGGCGGTAAATGCGGAAGCTGAAGAATGTGTCACTGTCATCCAGTGGGCACTGACCCCGCGAGTAGGTACTGCCGCCTTATCCACATTGCCCTTCTTGGTCCCGATTTTCGTCGGAATGACGGGTGTGCTGCGGTTGGGTTGTATAAACCCCCTGCGTCTTTTGTCGTGCCCCTGGGTTCGGCTTCCCGCTTTTTGCTCCGCCGCGCTACGCAAAAAACGGGAGGGACAACTCCGCCCGTCCGCCCCGGCATCCCCTGCGAGCTTGCTTCGCTCGCTCGCGTCCCCTTACGCTTCGCGAAGGGGACGGGAATATTTGCCTTTGTGGATTCCGGCTTTCGCCGGAATGACGGTGGGTGCTATAGCCGGAATTACCGGGCGCACCCCCTTGTATTCCCCCTCAGAGAGGGGGAGTGGCCTGTGAGTCTATCGGTCTCTTGGGGGTGGTGGCCCCTCGGTGAAATCTCCCCCTGATCCATCTTCTGGTGCAAATCCCAGTTCGGCCTTGGCGCGTGTGATGTCGAAGATTTTCCACTTGTTGTCGGAGGTCGCGTAGTAGATGCCGTATTGTAGATCCTCCGGCGCATCGATGGAACGCTGAACAATCTGCGTGGCGTCGCGATGACTGAGCCACAGTGACAGCGCGAAGGGTGAGAAGGTTGGGTCGTCGGATGATATGACCCAGCCGATGCGGAGGTGGATGGAGGAGACGCTGTGGTAGTCGTTGTAGTAGCTGCCGATGGCTTCGCCGAATGCCTTGGATACGCCGTAGAAGCCGTCCGGACGTATCATCACGTCTTCATCGACGAGTGGATAGGCACCAGCTTCCAATTGGTCGAATTGTCCGCTGCCTACCAAGCTCCAAGGTTCGTCAAGATAGAAACCGCCCGTTGCGTGGTTTGAGGAGGCGAAGATCACCCGCTTAACACCCTCGCGACGGCTGGCTTCAAAGACGTTGTACGTTCCGACCAAGTTGTTCGGCAGCACAGATTCCCACTCGGCGTATGAGGATCGGTCCGCAGCCAAGTGAACAACTGCATCGATGCCCGCAAACGCTGGTTGCATGGCATCGAGGTCGTCGAGGGAAGCGACGTGTGACGGCACTCCGTCGGCTTCTTTCAAATCTAGCGACGACATCTCGTAACGGTCGCCAAGACGATCGATCAAAACGCTGCCGATGAGACCGGCGCCGCCGGTGATTAGTACCTTTTTCCTGCCGTTGCCCTCAGCCATTAGTCTCGCCTTTCGAACTCGATCGGCTGGGGTGACCCAGCGCAAAAATCCTCCTACGAAGGATAACCTTTTGAACTAACAGGTTAGGAAATCCTATCGACAAGAACCGGATTCCGAAAAACCGGCACGCTTCATGGAACTTTTTGACAACTTTCGGCGTCTTGATAATAGTGGGCAATCAATACAAGGAACGATCATGACCTCACTCCGCATAACAATGTTCGTCGCACTGGCATCCGTCGTGGCTTTAGTTTTGGCTTGCGCTGGGTCAGAAGAGTCTTCCTACAACGAATCTTTCGGTTTGAATTCCCAAGGTGCGTCTACTGGTTTCCTCGCCAGAGATTACGGTGATGGCCAATTTGCCGTTCAGACTGTCGTCGTCGAGAAAGTGGTGATGGTCGAGCGAGAAATGGCGGCGGAATCGATGATCGCCGACGAGTCGGCCATGATGATGGACGATTTCGCCGCAAGCGAAGAGGCCGCCTCGGTAAAGGCGATTGCCTCGGACCAGCAACTCGCCCAAAACGTCAACATCTCCATCCAACCGCAAAACCGTATTATCGTTCGCAATGCCGATATGAGAGTCGAGGCCGACGATCCGATCGCAACCGTTGATGCCATTGGCGACCTCGCAGTCGCACGCGGCGGGTGGGTCGTCAACATCAACACCATCGACGAAGGCGGATACTACCACATCACCATCCGCATCCCGGCCGAAACCCTCGACACCGTCATCGAACAGATCACCGCCGACGTCGCCAAGGTCCTATCCGTCAGCTCCGACTCCACCGATTTCACCGAGGAATTCATCGATCTCGGTTCCCGGCGCACCACGGTCCAGGAAACCGTCAACGCGCTCACTGAGTTGCTCAAAAGCGAAAACTACGATAGCGTCGAAGAGCTACTCGCCGTGCAACGCGAGATAACCAACTGGCAGAGCGAGCTTGAGCGCATCGACGGTCGCCTCGCTTTCATCAGCGAATCCGCAGCCTATTCGAGGCTCTCTGTCACCGTCAACCGCTCGCCCATTCCCATGCGGGTAGACGTCGGCGAAGACGTCCACGTCGGTATCGGCGTCGGACGCAAATTCACCGCACGTTTCTTCCCGCCTGAGGACTATGACAGATACGAGATCACTTGGAACTTCGGCGACGGATCATCCACCCAAACCGTCTACAACGGTCTCCGCACTCAAGGTGAAGACGGGCTCCTCAGCGTTCCGGTCCAACACACGTACTTGTCTGACGAACTCGCCCCTCACGTCGTAACCGCACTCGTCAGAGCCTTCTCGGACCGCGGCCTAGCTGAAGGTGAAGACCAACTCTGGGCTAACGTTTCCGAGCTCCCACGCATCGACGCCTTCGTCACTGCCTCCGAGTGGAGCATCGAGGAAGGCCAACCAGTAACCCTCACGGCATCCTTCAACCATCCCGAGACGCTGCGGAACGTCCGATACTCCTGGGACTTCCGAGACGGTTCGCCGGTCGTTGAAGGCGTAGTCGCGTCGGGCGACACCGGGATCGAAACCGAGCACATCTTCGATCGGCACAGGCCTGAGTCATATCAGGTCGTATTCGAGATCCGTGGCGATAGCGATGCCGGAGAAGTCGAAGAGATTCACAGTGCCTACATCTCCGTTTACCCCGGTCCCGAAATCGAGGGTTCAGATTTCGATGCAGGCGACACCGCCACGAACGCTGTTAACGTTCTGATCGCCGTCGTCGCCTTCGCCGGAACCGCCGGCATCTGGCTAGCCATTACATCCCCGATCTGGCTAATCCTCGGCGCAGTCATCTTCTTCGCCGTGCGACTCATCAAGCGCCGACAACGCAACGACCAACGCGTCGTGTTCGTGCCGAACCAAGAGCCGGAAGCTCAAGCAAATTCACAGAATCAACCAAACTCTGAAACCGTCAACTGACGTAGTGAGTAATTTAATCCCTAGACATGACCGGCTCAAGATCCACCCGCCAACGTTTCGGGCACAAGTCAATACTGGCTTTTGTGCTCGTAACGCTGGCGATTTCGACCGCCATCCTTTTTGCTTGCACCCGGGAAATCGCCACGGTCCAGACTGTTATCGTCGAACGCGAAATCACCGTCGAGCCTGATGTCGTCGTGCAGACGGTGGTGTTTGAGCGTGAGATTACGGTAAAGCCCGAAATAGAAGTTCAGACTGTAGTCGTCGAGCGGGAAGTGACGTCCGAGCCGAATATCGTAGTTGTCGAGCGTGAAGTGCCGGCTACGCCTCAGATCGTCGTGCAGACCGTCCTCGTTGAGCGCGTCGTCACCGCCGAACCGACGGTTATCGTCGTCGAACGAGAGGTGACAGTCGTCCAGACGGTAGTCGTCGAACGCGTCGTAACCTCCGAACCCGAAATCGTCGTCGTCGAACGCGTGGTCACCGTCGAACCCGAGACAGCTATCCCGACGGTAATCGTCGGCCCTAAGCCGTTACCATCGCCCGAACCGACACCCGAGATCGAATTCAACTCTCCGCTCGCCGTCTGCCAACCAATCCCCGTTTGGGACGCACCATCACGCGAGACCTCCGCCGGGGTACCTGCTTCGGTCCCACAAATCAATAGTGCTTCTGGAACTAGCCTGTCTGGACCGACTGGCGCTGGTCCCCAACCGTTCTACCCATCACGGCCCCCGCCGTCACGGCCTTCACTAACGACGTTCGAAGACAACGATCGTAGCGAATGGGTCTCAACCTCCGAAGACGACTCGTCGACGTTTAGCCTCGACACCGACCGTACGTCTTTTCAGCTCGCCGTCCAATGGGCGCGGGAAGGTTACGACGTCGCTCCCGACAGCGTTAGAGCAGAAGAGTGGGTAAACGCATTCGCGTATCTCTATCAAGAGGCCGAAGACATCTCCGAGTTCGCGATCCACACAGACATTCTTCCCCATCCACTTGACCCCTCACTCCGCCTTGCCCGAATAGCCTTCCAAGCGCCCGAGGTCTACAACGATTTACCGCTCAACGTCACTCTCGTTCTCGATGCCTCCGGTTCTATGGCTGACGGCAATCGAGTAGAGATCGCACGCGAAGCCGCTGAAACACTGCGTCACAGCCTTGATCCCGACGACCGGATTTCGATCGTCCACTTCACGGACGATGTCATCGATGAATTTACGGTTAAGGACGCCTCTCCGAGCGACCCTGAATCAATTATCTCGATTGCTAAGTTAGGGCCCCACGGAGCCACCAACGTACAAGCCGGACTCAATCTCGGTGTGCAACTCGCGGATGGTATGCGAATTCGACGACCGCAGGCGCTAAACTACGTCGTCCTAATGTCGGATGGCGTCGCCAACGTCGACGCCACCAATCCGTTCGCGATTCTCGATACCGCCGTTGACGTAGATCCGAGTAACCCGTTGAGACTCATCACCATCGGCGTCGGCGTCAACAACTACAACGATGTTCTCCTCGAACAACTAGCTCAACACGGCAACGGGTGGTACCGGTACCTGAACGAACCGAGTGAGGGCCGCCGCCTCTTCAGACGCGAAAACTGGATCCCGCTCTCCGTTCCCTTCGCCGATCAAACACGCGCCCAAGTGAGATGGAACAAGCACTTCGTCAAACGATGGCGAATGATTGGATACGAAAATCGCGTCACTTCCGACGCTTCCTTCGCTACTTCCCAAAAACGCTTCGCCGAAATCCCGTCCTCAACCGCAACCACGGTGTTCTTCGAATTCGAACCCAAATTACCTCCCACTCAAGATCCCCAGGTCGCGACCTTCGGCAACGTCGAACTGCGCTGGGTTGCACCCGATTCCGGCGATGACGAGTATCAGATTAAAGGAATCAGGCCGCAACAAAGCGAACACGACGACTTTTCAATGTTCGGCGCGATTGTCGCTCTGGCATCTGATCGATACAGCGGTATCTGCGACACCCAATCCGATACGGTCTACCTGCAACTCTCATCCCTCATCGAATTACTGAAGGAAATCGGACGACCCGTTGCGGATTCCGAAGCATTTCAGGATTTCCAATTTGTGTTGGACAGATTGGCGCTGAGTTCGCGACCGCCGCCACCCTCCGGCTACGGTCGTTGATTTTAGTCAATTGGCCGAACGTGGTCGATAGAGCAAACACGGACTCGTGAGGAACCCCACCTCGTCCGCTCGCTTCCCTCGCCCTACCCGTCATTCTCAGACACTGAGATTTACTGAACTCGCACGCATTTTCAGCTGCGTTTCAGATTCTCGAAAACCACGGGAACAAATTCACGCTCACCGTCGTCTGTTCTCCAGTGACCCCAAAACAAGATGTCACGGAGAAACCGAAATGACTAACAACAAAAACAGAATAATCAGTGACCTCATCACCAAACCGATGGTCGCCATAGCGTTGGCGATCGCTGCGACCACAATGGCTGCAACCTTTGCATGTGGCGGTGGCGAAACGGTGGTGCAAACGGTAGTCGTCGAAAAATCACTACCCGGGCAACCAGTGCTCCAAACAGTAATCGTCGAAAAGCAAGTGTCGGTGCCTGGTGAAACTGTGGTTCAGACGGTAATCGTGGAAAAAGTCGTAGAAGTGGAAAAAGAAGTTCAGGTCGCTGGCGAAACATTGATTGAAAAAGGATCGCCAGGAGCGCCGGGGGAACCCGGAGCACCGGGCATGCCCGTCCCCACCGCGCGCGCTGCGGCAGCTGCGGCAGCTGCCATGGCTCCTCGACAGCCGGTGGCAACCGTAGTCGTCGAAAAGGAAGTTGTGAAAGAGGTGGTGGTAGAAGTCCAGGGCGAAACGGTGGTTGAAGCTCAAGCGATGAGCGCCGCGCCCGCGGCGACAGCGGCACCCGCCGCGGAATCGCTGCCCGCACCAACACCAGTCGTCAAGACATCGCCGCCACATTCACCAAGCCAATCATCCCAACCCGGCGCGACCACGTTCCAGAACACGACCCGTAGCAACTTCGCTCTAACGTCCCAAGACGACACATCGACCTTCAGCCTCGACATCGACCGTACTTCCTTCCAACTCGCCCTAAACTGGACGCGCGCTGGTTACGAAGTCGACCCGGCATCGGTCCGAGCGGAAGAGTGGATCAACGCTTTCCATTACGGCTATGAGATGCCGCGTCACGACGACTCGTTCAACATCCAGACTGACATCATCGCCCATCCTCTAGACAACGGACTACACTTGGCCCGCGTCGCATTCCAGGCGCCAGATGTCGTGGTCGACCTGCCGTTGAATGTGACACTGGTCCTCGACGGATCCGGCTCGATGGCCGATGGAAATCGCGTCGATATCGCTCGCGAGGCTGCAGAAACCATCCGGTCGAGCCTCGGTCGAGATGACCAAATGTCGATCGTTCACTTCGACAACAACGTGAAACGCGGGTTGACCGTCAAAGACGACGACCCCGGAAGCACGGCGCTCCGCAACTCCATTCGCGACCTCTACCCAGGTGGAGGAACCAACGTCCAAGCAGGGTTGAACCAGGGTGTGCGACTGGCAGACGAGATGCGCAGGCTGCGACCTAACGCGTACAACTACGTGATCCTCATGTCCGACGGCGTAGCCAACGTCGACGCCACCAACCCCTTCGCAATCCTCGAATCAGCTCGCGATGACAACCCCAACAACCCGATCCGATTGATCACCATCGGTGTTGGCATCAATAACTACAACGATGTCCTCCTCGAACAACTGGCCCAACACGGCAACGGCTGGTATCGCTACCTGAGCACGCCCGAAGAAGGCCAGATGCTCTTCGACCGCGAAAACTGGCTCGCACTGTCAGTCCCGTTCGCCGACCAGACACGCGCCCAAGTGGTCTGGGACGAAAACCTCGTCCGCAGCTGGCGAATGATCGGATACGAAAACCGAGTCACCTCGGACGAGTCGTTCACCCGCGCCGAGAAGAAGTTCGCCGAACTGCCCGCCGGTTCAGCAACGACAGTCTTCTTTGAGCTCGAGCTAGTCGACCCGTACGGGCTTGGTAACGCAAACGAACCACTCGGCAATGTCGAGGTCCGGTGGGTTACCCCCAGCACCGGTGAAGGAAATCGCCAACATCAAGAGATCGATGCCACCCTTTCAAACCGCGATGCAACAACCGACTTCGGTGCCATCGTTGCACTCACCGCAGACAGGTACAGCGGTCGGCACGAATACGGCAGTGACCATCCCGGATCGATTCACAATGACCTATCAGACCTACAAACTCTGCTTGGGTCGCTAGGGTCCCCGATCTCGGGCACGGATGCCTACAACGACTTCGAGTTCGTGCTTGACTCACTCGTCGGAAGCGTCCAACCGGCAGCGCGCACTGGTTACAGCAGGTAATCAGTAGACCTCTGAAGGCTCATTCCCTTAGATTTCGTTCACCGTCGCGAGGTAGACGGTGAAGTCGACGAAGACGCACTCGTTCCATAGCCCGAGTGCGTCTTCGTCATTAGTTGACCGAACCGCCGTTGGATTCCCTCCATCTTGAGGGAACAAATCACCATCCGCCAACGTCAACTCCCACATGGACCCATTCCACATGAAGGAGAACACACCATGACGCAAGCAATAGAAATCTTCGCACAGCGCCCAAAAATCGCCCTCAGCCTATTCAGCTTCATCTTCGCCGCATTGATGGTTGTCAATTGCGGCGGCTCCAGTTCAGGTGAGCCCGCGATCCAAACCGTTGTGGTTGAGCGCGAAGTTGCTGGTGAAACAGTAATCCAGACCGTAGTCGTCGAGAAGGAAGTGCAGGTTGCTGGTGAAACAGTAGTCCAGACCGTAGTCGTCGAGAAGGAAGTGCAGGTTTCAGGTGAAACAGTAGTCCAGACCGTGGTCGTCGAACGCGAGGTTGAAGTCATGAGGGAGGTTGAAGTCGAGCGCGTCGTTGAAGTCGTGAAAGAGGTCGAAGTTGCAGGCGAGACGATCGTCGTACCCGCAAGTGCGCCTGCGGCAGCGTCCGACTCATCCGCTGCCGATCAACCCATTTCAGACGATTCTTCGCAAAACGTCGAAATCTCGTTCCAACCGCAAGCCCGCGTAATCGTACGTAATGCCGACATGACCGTCCAATCCGATGACCCCGGCGCAACCGTCGATGCGATCGGCGATCTCGCCAACGCAAGAGGCGGTTGGATCGTAGACAGCACCGCCAACGATCGAGGCTCATACAGCATCACGATCCGAGTGCCCGCTGAAATCTTGGATGCCGTAATCGACGAGATCTCAACGTCCGTCGCGAAAGTCGAAAAAATCAATTCAACCAGCGCGGATTTCACCGAAGAGTTCATCGATCTCACCGCCCGCAAAACGACGGTCCAAGAAACCGTTAACGCTTTGACGGAGCTACTGAAAAACGCCGAATACGACAGCGTCGAAGAACTGCTCGAAGTGCAACGCGAGATAACCAGCTGGCAGACAGAGCTCGAAACCATCGACGGCAGATTGCGCTTCATCAGCCAATCCGCCAATTTCTCCAAATTGCAGGTAACCGTAAACCTATCCCCAATCCCCATGCAAGTGGATGCCGGGTCAGACATCCGCGTCGGCCTTCAAACCCAACGACAATACACCGCGCGATTCAATCCGCCAGCAGGGTACGACACCTACGAAATCATCTGGGATTTCGGCGACGGTACACCGCCTCGGTCCGCCAATTCAGCCCTCAGGACTCAAAACGAAGAAGGATTGTTAAGCGTCCCCGTGGTCCACAGCTACAACAGCGACGGTTTCTCCCCTTATGTCGTCACCGTTAGCATCAAGGCGTACTCGGAAAACGGCGTGGCAGAAGGCGAAGACAAGATCTGGGCTCACGTCGCACCCGTATCGTTTGATGTCGATGCCGGTGGAGATATCGATGTCGGTGTCCACGAGCAGAATCAGTACACTGCGCGATTCGACCCGCCGGAGGGGTACGACAGTTTCGAGATCACGTGGGATTTCGGCAACGCTTCCGGGCAGACGATCGTGCGTTCAGCGTTGCGAACTCGCGACAAGCAAGGTTACCTGAGTGTTCCTGTGGTTCACGCATACGATACCGACAGGTTCTCGCCATACGTCGTCTCGGTCAACGTCAAAGCATCATCTGACCAAGGCGTCGCATACGGACGTGACAGGTTCTGGGTAAACGTCGCTCCCATCGAGGTGGACGTCGACGCTGGACAAGACATCGGCGTGGGCACCAACGTGCAGCGGCAATACACTGCACGCTTCATTCCGCCCGAAGGATATGAACGCTTTGAAATCACCTGGGATTTCGGCGACGGTACCGGAGCTCAAACGGTCTATTCGGCGCTAAAGACGCAAGATGCATCGAGCTACTTGAGCGCGCCCGTTGTCCACACCTATTACGATGACGCATTCTCACCTTACGTTGTCAAGGTCAATGTAAAAGCATCGTCCGACAGAGGTGTTTCCGAAGGCGGGGATCAGCTTTGGGCCCACGTCTCGGAACTGCCCAAGATCGAAGCATTCCTTTCTGCGTCTGAGCACACCATCGAGGAGAACCAACCGGTGAGGTTCACCGCGACGTTTAACCACCCGGACACTCTTCGGAACTTGAAGCACCGATGGGACTTCCGCGACGGTTCGAAAATCACCGAAGAGTCGATCGACCCCGACGTCACTCGCGTCGAGATCGAGCATGCCTTCGACAGATTCAGACCCGAGTCGTATCCCGTTAAATTCGAGATATGGGGCGAAAGCGACGCCGGCGAAGTGCTCGAAACGCATTTCATCGACATCTTCGTCAAGGAATCGCCAACAGTGAATTCGTCCGAATTCGAACCCGGAGATACCGCGACACAAGGTCTAAACGTTCTCGTCGTATTCTTCACCTTCGCAGGCACGGCGGCGATCTGGCTCGCTACCACTTCGCCGATATGGCTGATCATCGGCGCGGGCATCTACTTCGCGGTGCGTTTCGCGATCCGTCGGCGACGCCGCTTGGCGAGCGTGATGGTGGCGCCAGAAACAGAACCTGAAGACCCCGACGAATCATTATCGTCGGTTTAATCTGCCGCTACAGAGGTCATTCGAGCCCGGAACCGGGAACGGTTCCGGGCTCTTTATTTGCCCGATCTGCACAGTTTCGAGATTTTCTCGAATTACCGGGAACAAATCCGTAACGTGCGGCGTCTCTACCTCAGTGACCGAAAACAATGTCACGGAGAACACTCAATGAGCTTGAAGAGAAACCAACAACCTAAACATCTCAAATCCAATGTGTTGATCGCTTTAGCGCTCGCGATCGTCGGCACCGTTGCCGCGGCAACCATCGCATGCGGCAGCAGCGAGGTTGTCGTTCAGACCGTCGTAGTCGAACGGCAAGCCCAACCAGGCCTGCCCGGCGACCCCGGTAAACCTGGCGAGCCAGGACAGCCGGGTCGCCCAATACAGGTCGAGGTCGAAAGAGAGGTCATTGTCTCAGGAGAGTCGAGAAGATCCAGTTCACCGCCTCCTCGCCAACCTTCCCAGCCTGGCGCCACAACCTTTCAAAACACGACCCGCAGTATTTTCGCCCTAACGTCGCAGGATGACACCTCGACCTTCAGTCTCGACACCGACCGGACTTCCTTCCAACTCGCCCTCAACTGGACGCGTTCAGGTTACGAAGTAGATCCGGCATCGGTACGAGCCGAAGAGTGGATCAACGCCTTCAGCTACGGATATGAGATGCCACGTCAAGACGATTCCTTCAACGTTCAAACCGACGTCATCGAGCACCCACTAGACGAAAATCTCCACTTGGCACGCGTCGCCTTCCAAGCACCCGAAATTGCTGTCGACCTCCCTTTGAATGTCACCCTAGTACTCGATGGCTCTGGCTCGATGTCCGACGGTAACCGAGTCCAGATCGCGCGCGATGCCGCAGAAACCATCCGTACGAGCCTCGGTCGAGACGACCGCATGTCCATAGTTCACTTCGACAACAACGTGAAACGTCATTTGACAGTTGAGGACGATGAACCTGGGAGCAGATCGATCCGAAACTCCATTCGTGATCTGCGGCCTGACGGCGGTACCAACGTCCAAGCTGGATTGAATCTCGGAGTGCGGCTAGCAGACGACATGCGGCGAGAGCGACCTCACGCATACAACTACGTGATCCTCATGTCCGACGGCGTGGCAAACGTCGACGCCACGAACCCGTTCGCAATCCTAGAATCGGCATCCGACAACAATCCCAACAACCCGCTAAGGCTGATCACCATCGGCGTTGGTATCACTAATTACAACGACTTTCTTCTGGAACAACTTGCCCAGCATGGCAACGGATGGTATCGATACCTCAGCGAACCCGAAGACGGCCGCAGACTGTTCGCCCGCGACAATTGGCTCGCATTGTCCGTGCCGTTCGCCGACCAGACCCGCGCGCAGGTTGTCTGGAACGATGAGTTGGTCACCAGCTGGCGCATGATCGGATACGAGAACCGAGTTACTTCTGACGAATCCTTCACCACAGCCGAGAGAAAGTTCGCCGAAATACCGGCCGGTTCAGCAACCACAGTCTTCTTCGAACTCGAACTCGTCGACCAGTACGCGCTCGGAAACACAAACGGATCACTCGGCGATGTCGAAGTGCGGTGGGTCACACCCAGCACCGGCGAAGGCAATCGGCGACACGAAGAGATCGATGCCGCCCTGTCGAACCGGGATGCAGGATCCGACTTCGGCGCCATCGTCGCGCTTACAGCCGATCGCTACAGTGGTCTGCACGAGTACGGCGGCGAACGCCCAGGTTCGATACACGACGATCTCTCAGACCTCGCCAACAAATTGCGAAGTGTAGGTTCGCCGATCGCCGGAACCACCGCGTACCAAGACTTCGAACTTGTGTTGAATTCACTGGTCGACAACGTCGAATCCGCGCCCAGCACCGGCTACAGCAGGTAGAAATCTGCTCTGTCGATGCGCTGATTGCTCCGCGATGTTCTTACAATTTCGCGGAGTGATCAGTCTGGAACAGCACAGCCGCGTCGACAATTTTGTCGACGGATTGACCAACTTCGACGACTTCGGAACCAAAACCGAAGTCGTCGAAGTTTCTGCAGATAACGATGCGCGGCCTCTGGTGTATTTCGTTAACGAGTTCTGGACGCACGCGCAGCGGGCCGGTCATGCCCTGCACGAGATCAGCTATCGAGCGTGCTTTAAACCGCAACTCCCCGAGTTTTTCATCGAACGATTGACCGCAACATCGGGTGTCGTCTATGACCCATTCATGGGGCGCGGAACCACTCCAATTCAAGCTGCTCTAATGAAGCGAAAAGCGGTAGGAAACGACGCAAATCCAATGTCGGTCATGATGACCCGACCTCGCCTAAACTCCCCTGCGGTGGGTGACCTCGCAACGAGATTGGACGAAGTGGATTGGGATGGAAGTGAACCAACCGAACACGACCAACAATTCGAAGTCTTCTTTCATCCCGCGACGCTTCGACAAATCGTCGCGCTACGATCATGGTTGAGCGAACGTGAAGCGGCTGGTACCTTCGACGCTGTCGATGACTGGGTCCGCTTGGTGGCGATGAGTCGGCTGACTGGCCATTCACCCGGATTCTTCTCCGTCTACACGCTACCGCCGAACCAAGCCGCGTCCATCGACAGCCAGTCACGCATCAACGAAAAGCGCGGTCAGACTCCGCCTGAACGCGACGTCAAAGATCTGATATTGCGTAAGAGTCGATCTCTGCTACGCCACGGCGGTTTGCAGTTCAGCCAATTTGACCTGCGTTGTGGCGACTCTAGGAATACGCCGGATATCCAAACAGATTCGGTCGATCTGGTCGTGACCTCACCTCCGTTCCTGGACACCGTGGACTACCGCACCGACAACCATGTACGAGCTTGGTTCGCTGGCATCGACATCGACGAGCAACCAATCACAATCCTGCGAAGTGTCAAAGACTGGCAACGCTTCACCGCCGAAACTCTGCAAGAGCTCTGCCGAGTCGTCAAACCCGGCGGCACGATTTGCTACGAAGTCGGCGAGGTCCGCAACGCAACCATCAAACTCGAAGACCTCGTCTATGCCGCCATCCGAGACGCCCAGCTACCCGTCGAAGTCATCGGCGTCCTCGTAAACCAGCAAGATTTTAGCAAGACATCCAACGTGTGGGGAGTCGCCAACAATCGCAAAGGCACTAACACGAACCGAGTCGTGATGATGACGGTGTTGGAATGATTGTGTTGCGTAGAGTAGGTTTCGCTTAGAAAGGCAATCCGGTGGAAACCTCTGTTGCCTCAACGCAGTTGGTTTGCGGCTTACGTTCCACTGAGTCCGCCGACGCCTTTTAGTCTGATCGCCGAATAAAATGACGCTTCGTTCGACAACGTGACACGCCCAGTGCGGCCATCGTAGATCATCTGATACTCAGCGAGTAAGTCCCTGCCGATTAGCACGTCGTGACTGTGTTCTGGTCGAAGGTTTGCTCCTACGAGATTCAAGGATCTCAACTCGCCAATGCACGGCACATGAATCATCGCTTCCTTGTAAACAGGAAGACGAGTTACGCCTGCTGCCGTAGATGCTTCTATCCAAGTTTCGACGGTGAAACCCAAGTTTTCCGCAACGTCTATGTCTACGGAAGTTCGCTTAGCTCCGGTGTCCACCAAGGCACTGTATTTGGCGCCTTTTGTGTGTTGAATCTCTACCGGGTCAATTGAAACGCCGAGGTCAACACTCACTGTCGGGCCTTGGTGAAAAAGCCGAGACCCACTGACAAATCCACACTCAGCCTTTGCCAACTAATCCAACCACACGGTTGCCGACGGAGCGTATGCAGCCTCGTCAGCTAGTTCTATGAGAACTGGTAGGTCGCCAAACTCGCTTTGAGCAAATTGTTCTGCGTCCTCAAAATCGCCGAAATCTCCGACTACATCCCCGTTGCATATTGCGACCCACCTCCCCGGATACTTCGCGCGTAGCTCCTGAAAACGCGCATCAAACACTTCGATTTCGTCAAGGAGAGTTCTTGTCTTGACGTATCTGGCCATTTCACTGCCTATCTCGGGCGCTATCGGGCATTACTGGCCCGGTGACCGCGATCTCCGGCAACCTTGCCGAGATTCGTTATCTATGGGTTAAAGGATAGCCTATTCGACTTCATCTACGTAATCATGACTGTGCGATCAGCATACATCGGTGTATCGACACCGGAACGCCCTAAAACGGCAACCCCGTCGAAAAGTCCGGTATCCCCGCCCAGCGACCGCCGTCGCCAGACCGTTGAACCGCAATGGTCTTGATCACATCCGGATTCGCTAATCCGTGCGGCGCACGTCCCGTCAACGCGAAGCTCACGTTCTCCGCCTGTTTCTGACCGCACTCCTCCAAGAATGTGGGCGAGTAACCCGCCAAGTGAGGTGTCACAAAGCAGTTCGGCAACGTCAGTATCGGGTCTTCCGATGCGACCGGTTCGACCTCCGTCACATCAATTCCGGCGAAAGCGATCTGACCGTCCCGCAACGCCGCGTGCAGAGCCACCTGGTCGACCAACTTCCCTCTCGCACAGTTGATCAGAATGGCCGTCGACTTCATCTTCGCCAACGACTCGGCATTGATGATGTGGTTCGTCGCCGCCGTGTGCGGCGAGTGGATCGAGATGATGTCCGACTCAGCCCACAACTCGTCCAGCGACACCAGTTGCACACCGTAAAGGTCCGCCGAAGACTGGTAACCGTACGGGTCGTGCGCAATGATCCGTTTCGGACCGAACCCCCGAACACGCTGCGCAAAGGCACGCCCGATATTCCCAAACCCGAGAATCCCGACCGTCTTCCCGCCAACACGGTCGACCGACTCCTGATATTCACGCATCAATGCCGGGTCATCCGACCACTTACCCTCACGAGTCGCAGCTACCGTCTCAGGGATGCGTCGCAATATTGACAGCATCATCGCCATCGCGTGGTCCGCAACCTCAACCGTGTTAACACCTGGCACATTACAAGCCAGCACGCCCAATTCGGTCGCAGCATCAAGGTCGATCGAGTCGACCCCGACGCCCATCCGACTCACCACCTTCAACTTCGAACACGCCTCCAAAACATCCCGACCCGTCAGTGGCCAAGTCGCAACGAGCGCGCCGTCGGCATCATTCATCGCCTCAATATAGGGCTCCGTCTCGTCGAACGGATCAAGCAGTTGGACTTCAATATCGCCCGCCGACTCGATGATGCCCTTCACATCAACGAAAGTCTCGCAAGTAACCACAACTTTGAGGGACATCGATCCTATCCTCGTTCCATCAGTATTCTTCGCTCGCACCAAGCCCGGCGCGCATCATTTTGCATCTATAAACCATAACCCAACAAATCACCCGAATCGCACTCAGGAATGCACAGGCCGTCGCACCAGCATCATCCCTCTCCCACTCGGATGTGTGCACACCCACCGTCATTCCGGCGAAAGCCGGAATCCAGCGGGGTGGGGCAAACGGGGACACGTCGTCTATTTGGTCTTTCGACAGCACCGATGTCGAGTTGTGCAAAGAACCTACTCGGCGAGACCATTGAAAAACCCTCAACCTTGGTTCAGACAACACCCCTAACAACTCCTCCCCAATGCAATCGTTCCGATTGAAGGCGACCCTTGCTGATAAGATGATTTCTCGGATTTCATCTAACAATCGCCATCGAATCAGGGACTACGTAAGCTAATGCCGGGTAACATAATTCTTCCGCAATGGGGCATGGGAATGAACGAGGGGCAGGTCGTCCGGTGGCTCAAATCCATCGGTGACCCCGTCATCAAAGGCGAACCCCTCGTCGAGATCGAATCGACCAAGGTCAGCGCAGAAGTAGAAGCTACCGCCGATGGTACGCTCGGTCGCATCATCGTCGAAGAGGGCAAGACAGTCCCCGTCGGCACGATCCTAGGCCTGCTGCTCGTATCCGGCGAAACCGACAGCGACCTCCCCGCCGAGGAGGCGCCAAGAGAGCGTACCTCAAGATCCGCTCGCTCATCACGACGGTCTGCACCTGCCGGACGCTCCGGCGGCAAACTCGTCGTCACCCCACGAGCCCGACGATTGGCGCGCGAACTCAACGTCGACCTCGACACGATCGAGACCGGCACTGGACCCAGTGGTCGAGTCTCCGAGGATGACGTCCGAGCCGCCGCAGAAGGTGGAACCCAAACCTCCGTCGTGGGCATGGAACCGAGCCGCACGATTCCGCTGACTGGTATCCGCGGCGTCATCGCACGACGCATGTCCGAAAGCGCATCCGCCGCTCTCGTGACCCTCAACACCACCGGCGACGTCACCGAAGCTATCGCCATCCAACGCCGATTAACCCGCGAATGGCGCCGATCCCGGGTGCGACCCCAGTACCAAGACCTCGCCATCGCCGCGACCGTCCGCGCGCTGAAAGGTCACCCCCTCGCAAACGCCCACATAACCGAAAACGAAGTCCAACTCTTCGACACCATCAACCTCGGATTCGCACTAGCAGTTCCCGACGGCCTACTTGTCCCCGTAATCCGAGACGCCGAGTCAAAGTCTCCACTCGAACTCGCCCTGGAAGTCCGAGACCTCGTCCGAAAGTCAAAGTCCAACGAACTCCGCGTCGCCGAACTCTCTGGCAGCACTTTCTCGTTGACCAACCTCTCGGCCTACGACATCGAAAACTTCACACCTCTCATTAACCCACCCGAAGTCGGCATCCTAGGCGTGGGTCGCGTCATCCAGCAACCCACCGTCACCAAATCTGGCGACATTGAAGTCCGCTCCATCGGCTACTTCAGCCTCACCTTTGACCATCGCGCATGGGACGGCGCACCAGCCGCCGAATTCCTCCAAGCCGTTGTCAAAAACCTAAGCGAACCAAGTTGGATGGCGGGAGGATAGTGCTCGATGCCCGAGCCCACGACCCTCCGCACCGAGCGCCTCATCCTTCGACCGTTCACGTTTAGCGACGTGGAAGACGTGTTCGCATACGCGAGCGACTCTGAATTTTCACGCTTCCTGCCACTGCCAAACCCGTACACGAATACGGACGCAGAGGAATTCGTCGCCCGCAACGTGCTGCGAAACCGAAGCGAAGCGCCGAGTTTCGCCATCGAACACCAAGGCACCGTAGTCGGAGCCGTCGACCTAAACATTGAAACCCCGATCTCAGTAGCTTCGCTGCATTACGGTTTGTCACCGACGCACTGGAATCAAGGCTTGATGACTGAGGCGGCACAGGCGGTCTTAAATTGGGGTTTCAACGAGTTCGAATTGGAGAAGATTTACTCATGGGCCGACGTTGAAAACATCGGATCATGGCGCGTGATGGAGAAGATCGGCATGAAAAGGGAAGGGACGCTCCGGAGCCAAGGGGTCAATCGCGGAGTACGTCAGGACTACCACTACTACGGAATCTTGCGAGCCGAGTGGGAATGTAGCGAACCGATTTTATAGAGTCAATTGCCAACGAGAATTCGTCTCCCAAAAAGAGGATCAGCAATTGAACCCCGAAAACATACGAGATTGGCTGTGCGGACCCATGGTCGCAGTCGCAACTCCATTCAACGAGGACTATTCCCTCGATCTCGATGCCCTGCAGACCAACATCCGATACATGGTCGAAAATGGCGTCCACACCGGTCAAGGGTCGCTGCTCGTAGGCGGCGCCGGCGGTGAGCATCCCACGATGAACGTCGACGAGCGCAAAGCCGTAATGACCGCCGCGATGGAAGCCGCAAACGGCGAAGCACCCGTCCTGACAAGCGTCCAACACACTGACTACCGCGTCATCCTCGAACTCGCCAATCACGCACACGCAACAGGTCTCGGCGGCGTCCAAGTCGGACCCACTTATTACTACGAACCGACAGAGGGCGATGCCTACCGCCTCTTTGAGCTAGTAGCCAACGAGTCCGACGTCAACATCATGATTTACCACACCTGGTGGGAAGGTCTGACCATGAGCATGAGCCTCTTGAGTGACCTTGCCGACATCGAAACAGTCCGGGCGCTCAAGTGGTCATCGCCCAACGAAGCGCATTACCGACAAGGCCTGTCCGCTCTCGCCGACCGGCTCGTCTGCATCGACAACTCCGGTCAGCAGATCTTCAGCCACATCATGGGGGCACGTGGATTCATAACCCACCTCAGCGGCTTCTGGCCCGAGTACCCCGCAGAAATCTGGAACCTGCTCGAGCAACGTGATTACGAAGCGGCGCGACAGAGGCTCGCCGACTTCAAGTGGAGATGGACAGAGTGGCGTGCCAAAGTGGCCGCCATGACCGGGGGCGAAGGGCCGTTCATCAAATCCGCCATGGAGGCTGTCGGCCTGAAGGCAGGCCCCCCTCGCCCGCCCTCGGTCCGAGCATCGCAACTTCTGCGTGACGAGTTGGAAGTCTTCCTGAACGAGTGTGGAGTGCCGCGGGTCGCGCCAGGACACGGCACGGCGATCGCCGCGGGTTAACCGGACCGCCACGCAATCAAACGAACCAAACGCGGGTGAGCGTTTGGTTCGTTTGTCTAGATAATGCGCATGTTAGGATTCGAAACGTAACGCCAAAATAATCCGCGTTTTTGGAGCAAATGTGCTCGCTACAGAACATATCGCAACCGCACAACAATTTTTGATAGACGCCGACCGAGAATATGAAGCCGGCGATGTCCTACAAGCCTCTGAGAAATTGTGGGGTGCGGCTTCTCACATGGTGATCGCGGAGATGAAACGACGAGAAATGCCGATCCGCACGCATCGTCAAACAGTTGAAGCGGTTAACGCACTTGCGGGAGAGTTCGAAACCCCATCGCTAGCCGATTGGTTCATCGCCGCCCAGGGGTTACACAGAAACTTCTACAACGGCGATTTGGATGATGCCGATTTCTTGAATCATCGCCTACGAGTGATCTGGTTCGTTGAGCGGATGAATGAATTGACGGGTTAGCGTCGTCGGTTAGTGGAGATTTCTCACCTCAACCACCTCATCCCCGATCTCGTCCGCCGGCTCGAAGCCCAGAACCTTCCCATAGAAATACAGTTCCGCCTCCTGCGCCCGGATGATGTTCGCCGCCTGACGGAACCCGTGCTGCTCCCCCGGGAAGCCGATATAGGCGTAGGGCAGGCCTTTCGATTCCAAGGCATCGACCATGATTTCCGCCTGTGAGGGCGGCACAATCTCGTCCTCCAATCCCTGCAAAATGATCATCGGCGTAGCGAGTTGATCCATGAAGTTGATGGCCGAGCGGTCGTGATACCGCTGCGCCTCCGCCGGGTACGGTCCGACCAATGACTCGAGGTAACGAGACTCGTACTTGTGCGTATCGCCGATGAAAACCATTAGGTCCGCAATGCCGTAAAGCGCGGCGCCGGCGGCGAAGAAATCGTGGAACGTCAACGCGTTGATAGTCGTATATCCACCCGCCGACCCTCCGCGGATGATCACTCGATCCTTGTCGACCAACCCTTGATCGATTAGATGCTGCGCTGCCGCGATGCAGTCATCGGTGTCGTAGATGCCCCACTTGCCTTTAAGGGCGTCGCGATACACCTTGCCGTAGCCCGAAGACCCGCGATAGTTGACGTCGACAACGGCGAATCCGCGGCTGGTCCAGTAATGCGTTGAGAGGTCCAACCCAGTCCCGGACGCACTCGTCGGCCCGCCGTGGCAGATAGTTACCAAAGGTGGCAACTCGCCATCGGGAGCCTCGAAATCTTGGTTTGTGGGTTCGTAGTAGTACGCATGCGCTGCACCGTTTTCCGTGGTCGGGAACACGATGTGTTGCGGCGACGAAAGGTAACCGGGTTCAACGTTTACCTCGCTCGGCGAGTAAACGGTTTCGCACATTTCGGTTGCCAATTCAAGGCGGACGACTGTCGGCTCTTGTGTCGGAGAAGCGCCAACGAACAGTATCGACTTGCCGTCGGGACTTGCCGTCACGTACGACACTTCGCTGAACGGGATCTTGATCGATTGGGTCGAATTTGATCCGGGATCGATCAACACGATTGAACCGGAAGTAACCCCACCCTTCCCGAGAGCGATCTTCCCGTCGGCCAGATGGACGTATGAGGAAAAACCGAACTGCCAATCCGGGCGACCGTGATCAGATTCCTCCTCGAGCAGATTAACCATCTCGCCGTCCCGCCACACGTAAACATTCCACCATCCACTTCGGTCGGTCGCGAAATGGAGCAGACCGTTGCTGCCCCAACTCGGCTGCACGATACTCTCGCCGGTTCCGCCGACCAATTCGGCCGTCGTGCTGACCGCTGCGTCATTCGCGTCGAACGAACCGGACATCAACGAGTTACCGTCCCACGGCATGTTCGGATGGTCCCACTCAGTCCAAGCGATACCGTCGTGACGATTGCTCTCGCGCGGCGCACAGTAAAAGTCGCGGCCAGTCGCAATTACCGTCTCCGCTCCAGTGCCAGCGTCAACGGCAACTATCTCGTTGACCGCCTCCTCACCATCGTCGGTGTGCGTTTCTCTTACACAGAGCAGATACTTGCCATTGGCGGTGATTGTTAGATCAGCGAACCGCGCACCACGCGGCACCGGCGGTTCCGCGGTCAATGGCGCCGGATCACCGCCGTCTTGCTGAACGTAGATACGCTGGTCCGACCAGTTCGTGAAGTAGACCGCGCGATCCCTAACCGCGTATGAGCCTCCGCCATATTCGTGCACCGCGTTCCGCGAGTTGAACTCTGTCGGCGTCAGGTCCTTCATCTCACCGTCCGGCGAAAGTCGCATGATCACCTGCCGACCACCCTCTTTGGGCCGACCGTCCAACCAATATATGTCGTTCCCATCGCACCTGATTTCGGACAGGCGACGCCTGCCTCCGCCGATCATCATTTCGGCGGCGATTGGCGATTTCCAAGATCCGTAAGGGGCGATGGTTGTCATGGCGGCTGGGTCTTCTTTATCGTGTGCGACGGGCTCGTGAAATCAAGGATAACGCGCGATCACCCGCCCTACTGCAACGTCCACACAGTCCCCACAAAGAGAAAAAACCAATCGTCAAGCCACTCGCTCAACGTTCACCGTGACGACATCCACACCGTGATATTTCTGATGCCGCACCGAAGAAGCATAGTGACGTAACAGCCTGAACGAAATCTCTCGATCGTCCGCGATGTCTGGCGTTTCGCCCAGGTACGACAGTTGATCCTCCAGGTTTTGGCTTTCAGACGCAGCAACGAATTCTAGCTCGATCTCCCGTCCAACCGCATGAGCTGCCACCACCAGCCGCCTGGGATCGTCACTTTCAGATGCATCATCCGAATCCTCCAACAGACTCGCCAAGGTCTCTTCGCCAACGAGAACAATACGATTCTGGCTTGCCTCGTCCCAACTGGCAGATGAAGCGAATCCACGCAGAAAATCGGTGAGTTGCGGCAACGACTCCGTTTCCAACGCCACCCTTAAACGCATCCGCCTTGGCGCGGTTATCTCCATAAATAGCATGGCTATGATGGCTACCAAGGAACCTGATGTCATGCCGTTGCCAAGCAGAACACCCAAGAACCCGTCGCCCAGTAACTCTGGGAATACCAACTGGTTCTGGAACCCGACGCCCACCCAAAACGCAAGACCTACGATCAACGCCTTTCGGTAATCCAACCCGTCTTGTATGACGATTCGCATGCCCTGCAAAAAGAGCAGGGCAATAAGCACCAATATGTATGCCGCCGCCACAGGGGCAGGGATCGCGATGATCAACGCAGCGACTTTTGGAAAGAACGCCAGCACAAGAAACGCAACGCCAATCACGATGCCGACGCGGCGAGCAGCTACCCCGGTTACTTCCGCCAGGGAGATGCTCGTCGAGTAGGTTGTGTTGGGCAACGTGCCGAGTATCCCTGACAACAGGTTTCCGACGCCATCCGTATTCAACGCGCCTTGGACCACCCGGAAGTCCGTGGCGCGCGGGTTGCGCTGCGAGACTCTCTGTATCGCCACGCCATCGCCGATGGTCTCGATAGCGCCGATGATCGTCACGATCACGAAAGCAGGCAATAAAGCCCAGAACTCGACGCCCGGAGTTACGTCTATACCGGGCCATGATTGGAACGGCACGCCGATCCACTGGGCATCGACCACCGTTTGAACGTCGTAAAGTCCGAACGACGCTCCGACGATACACCCGACGGCCACTCCGATAATCGGCGACCACAAACGAAGCGAAGAGGGACCACGAAGAACTAGAACGCTCACTGTTATCAAAGTGGCGAGAATTGCCATCGGAGCCGCGATGTCAGCTGCCCCCTCCGGCACGTCGTCGAAAGAATCAAACAATATCGGCGTCACCGTTGCCGCAATCAACATAATCACAGTCCCCGCCACAGTGGGAGTGAAGACCCTTCTGAGCAACGACAAACGTGCCGCGAGGAAAAACTGAATGATTGAAGAAACGATGATCAAACTCGCCATCGTGGCCGGCCCAGCCTTCACCAATGCTGCGACGCAAACCGCTATAAACGCCGCCGACGTGCCCATAATCAGAACGTATCCCGATCCGATTCTTCCCACGCGGACTACCTGCAAAATGGTCGTCAATCCGCTGATTATCATCGCCGCGAACACGCCCCACGTCATATAGGCTTCCGACACGTCCGCTATCCGAGCGACGATCACCACGGTCAATACGACCGGCGTGACGATCAATACGGTGGCCTGAATACCTGCGCCGATCGACACCAACGGCGGAGGATGTTCATCCGGTTCGTACCGTACATGCGAATTCGTTCTCGCCATCTGCGCCCTTCAATTTCCTTCTTTTGGGATTAAGGGGAGAATCAACCGTGAAGGCATGTCGTCGGTGTGATAAACGGTCTGATGTGCAACCTTGAATTCCGTGTCAGACCAATAGTCATTGCCAGTGTTGTGGTTCCGATCGAAGTTAGGGAAATCCGAACTTGATATGTAAAGCCGGATACGTTGTCCTTTGAGGAAGCGGCAGCCGATGGGGTTCAGTTTGATGTCGTAGAGATAGGGTGTGTTGGGTTGGTTGTAGGCGACGCCTTCGTAGCCGTTGCGGTATGTGGTGCGGATTATGCCGTAAGTGAGGTTGATGCAGAGGCCGTCTTCGTGGACGATGGCGAGTTTGGCGGTGAAGTCGGTTTCGGGGGCGTCAGTGGATGCCCAAAGTTTTAGGCAGATGGGACCGATTACGTCGAGATCCTCGGTCATAGGTTCAGTCTCGTAGACGAGGACGTCATGCCGATGGTCGTTGGGAGCTTGGTCGATGGGGATGGACTGGGAGTTCTGGTGCATCAGCGACATCACGGGGTCGCGCGGGTCGTAGTCGAACTCGTCGGAGACAGCGCCGGGTTGTTGGTCGAAGGTGAGCATACCGTCACCGTGAACAGTATTGGCCTCGCCGAAAGACGTGAGGTATAGCTCGGTGTAGCGGCTCTCTGGCAACGGCCAGGCGTCGGCGCCGATCCACTCGTTTCGGTTCAGAACGAAGAGTTGGACTGGCTTCTCGTCAGCCATGCCGTTGTCGATGCCTTTGAGAACATGGTCGTACCAGCGGACGATTAGGTCAGCGTAGGTAGTCTCGGCATCGGCGCCATAGTCGATTGGGCCGACAGTGCCGGTGTAGTTGGTGGCGTCGTGACCCCAAGGGCCGACGATAAGGCGGTGCTGGTCGCGGAGATTTTGTTCGCCGTTGGTGATGAGGCCTTCGTAGTTGTCAATCGTCCCGATGAGGCGATCCCACCAACCGGTGATCTGCATCGTGGGGACCGTGACCTCGGAGTGCGCCTCGTCGAATCGCATGAAGTCTTGATTCGTGTTGCGCAGGAAGATCTGGTACTGCTCGGTCAAGCTGGCGAAGACATGCTCCGGAATGTCGGACAGCGGCAGCCACCAGACGTATTTCGAGCGCTCCACCGCGTTCCATCGATAGGTGGCATCAGCGGGATCGTTAGGTCCGTCATCACGCCCCTCGCGACGTCGGACATCCGCCGCCATCATGTATGTCCACTCAAGGCGGCGACCGGTCTCCCAAACACCGAAAGTGATGTCGAGCATGTTCATGGAGATGCCCGACGCGAGGGCAGCGGCCAAACTAGAAGGTTGCGAATGCAGCATCATCCAGATTGCCCATGAGGCGTTTGAGTGCCCCCAAGTTCCGACGCGGCCGTCGGACTGGGGCAGTTTTGCGGCCCATTCGATGGTGTCGTAACCGTCCTGAATGTCGTCAGTTTCGTGCTTGTCGCGCCACATCCAGAAGTATTCGCCATCAGAAGCGTAACGACCTCGCATGTCCTGGACAACGACCACGTAACCACCTTCCGCGATGGCTGCCGCCGTCTCTTGGTACCTCGGCGTCAACTTGTCGTAGGGGGTGCGACAGACCAACACAGGCTGCAGCTCTGCGTCCGCTTGGTAATACACGTCACCGCGCAGGATCGTCCCGTCGCGGGTAGCGCAGTCGGCGTCACGTTCGATCAGGATGTTAGATGTACGCATGGAGAGGATGATAAGGGGTGGCGAGGTAAAGGTTCAGGATTCAAAAGGCGAATCCGGTTACGACTAGGGGGTTGAACTGTATTTTAGGCTTTCGGAAAATGGAATCATACATACGCATGTGGCAACAATGGCTTGACAGCATCGGTTCTATACGCATATAATTGATTACATACTCCCCCTGAAGCTTCGGCGACAGGGTTGAGACCGTCGGAAATCCGACGGTCTCTGTTTTTTTGACTAGCGCCCTTGAAAACATTCGTCTACATAGACGGGTTCAACCTTTATTATGGTGCCACCCGTGGAACCTCTTGGAAGTGGCTCAACTTGCGGCGGTTGTCCGAAGTCCTTTTTCCGGCTGATCATATGGTACGAATCTGCTATTTCACCGCCCGCGTCAATCCACGTCCCCACGATCCCACACAGCCTCAACGACAACAGGTTTATCTTAGAGCTCTGAGAACGTTGCCGAATCTGGACATGTTTTTCGGCGTTTTTAGAGAGCGAAAAACGAGATTACCGTTGGCACAACCTCGACCTAACGGACCAAAGACAGTCGAGGTAGTAAAACCTGAAGAAAAAGGAACCGACGTTAATTTGGCGACACGTTTGTTAGTGGATGGATTCAACCAAAACTATGAGCAAGCCGTCGTCATCTCAAACGATTCCGATCTGGCAATGCCGATGCGATATGTCAAAGATGAATTGGGATTGAAGGTGTCTGTTATCAACCCGTCTAGCAGACCCACACATCACGATCTCGAGGAAGCGGCTACTTATGTCAAGCGTCTTCGCAAAACGCATCTCCGACAAAGTCAATTCCCACCAACCCTCACCGATGAGCACGGTACCATCACCAAGCCCAAGTCATGGCAACTACGTCTCACGCATTTGACTCCCTCACAACGCCAAACGTACACTTGACCGCGTAAGCACGTGAAAAGGCAAAGGCAACGAACGGGATTAGTAGGTTCGCCGCCCGCCATCCAAAGAGAGCCGGTATGATCCGCTGAAAGTCCGGCATGGCGACGCGATACTGAATTGGACCCGGGAGCCGCTACGGGGAACGGTCGTAAGGCTAAGTATCCGCAGCCGGGGTTGGATACGTTAAACATCCTCAATTAAGTTGCGGCAGTCCCAACGACTAGCCGAAACAGGGTGGCACCGCGAGCCACGCTCGTCCCTGTCCCGAAAGAGATGAACACATCTGGGATGGGGATTTTCGTTTGTTGGAGATCCGTCGTTCCAGCGGAACCAACAACGGCCATGACCACAACCGCAACCGAACCGAAATCCGAGCAACGTCGACACTTCGATGTCGCGCCCGGTGCCAAACCCCGAATCCTCACCGGCATTCGCCCCACTGGCGCGCTCCACTTAGGACACTACGTCGGGGCGCTAAAGAACTGGCTCGATCTCCAGAACGCCTACGAGTGCTACTTCCTCATCGCCGACTACCAAGCGCTTGGCGATCACTTCCACGACATCGACCTCATCCGAGAATCCGTGCTTGATGTCACCCTCGACTGGCTCGCCGTCGGACTCGACCCCGAAAAATCATCGTTCGTGGTCCAGAGTTACGTTCCTGAACACGCCGAGCTGACGATGCTCCTGTCGTTCGTGACACCTTTGGGAATGCTCGAACGCAATCCAACCCTGAAATCCGAGATCGACAGTCTTCCGGTCGAGCGTCGAACGGTCGGTTTCTACAACTATCCGATGAGCCAGGTCGCAGACATCCTGCTACCCCGCGCCCACCTTGTGCCCGTCGGAGAAGACCAAGAGCCGCACGTCGAAATGACTCGTGAAGTGGCAAGAAAATTCAACCGGATGTTCGACCGCGTCTTCCCTGAACCCGCCACCCTCATTGGCGATGTCGGCAGGCTCGTCGGTACCGATGGAAACGCAAAGATGAGCAAGTCACGAGGCAACGCCATCATGCTCAGCGACGATACCGACACTGTCAACCGCAAGGTTCGCAGCATGTTTACCGACCCGAACCGCATCCGCGCCGATATACCTGGCCGCGTCGAAGGCAACCCCGTCTTCGAGTACCACGACGCCTTCAACCCGAATGTGCAACAGATCGAAGACTTCAAAGACCGATACCGCAAGGGAACAGTCGGCGATGTCGAGGTCAAAACCGCACTCGCCCAGGCACTCAACGACTTCTTAGACCCGATCCGTGTTCGCCGAGAGCATTTCAAAAACGATATGCCATACGTCGAGGACGTGTTGATGCAAGGCGTCCGGAGGGGGCGTAGCATCGCCGCTGAAACCATGCAAAGAGTACGCGATGCAATGCGCATTAGCTCCTACACATCGTCATGGTCGTAGCCGTGGTGCCCCCATTGCCTTCGGCCTTTCCCCCAGAGGGGGAAAGGGAGGCGTAAGGCACTTCGGCGCATTCCGTTCCTACTACAAAATCCCTCTCCCGCATTAGGGGAGGGGCAGTGTGAGAGCAAAACCAATGACGAACCAATACCCACACACACCCGATCTTGCAGCCTTCGAACGATTAGCAACCGAAGGCTACAACCTGATACCCGTCTATCGTGAGATCTCGGCCGACCTCGAAACGCCAGTGTCGGCCTTTGTCAAAGTCGCACGCGGTGCAAATTCGTTCCTATTCGAAAGCGTCGAAGGGGGCGAGCACGTAGCTCGCTACTCTTTCCTTGGAACCGAGCCGGCTGAAGTGATACGAACCGGCGAGGGAACCGGACTCGGAAACGTCGATCCATTGAACGTGTTGAAGGATCGACTCGGACACATCCGCTATCCCGTCGTCGACGGCTTGCCGAAATTCGACGGCGGCGCAGTCGGATACGTGGCATACGACGCCATCAAATACTTCGAACCGCGTGTTCCCGAGATTTCTGAAGAAGCATCGGGTATGGACGTCCCTGAAGCCGTCTTCCTGCTCACCGACTCGATGCTAATCTTCGATCATGTTCGCCAGAGCATTCTCGTCGTCGCCCACGCCGCAATATCAAACGACACCGATCCTAAAAACGCCTACGACGCCGCAACGCATCGCATCGAAGAGTTAATCAATCGCCTCTCCGGGCCCTTGCCAGACTCTGCCATGCGTCGCGCTGGCACCCCAGTTCACTCGGTTTCGCGTGCGAATGACGCCGATATCGACTACGACTTCATCGGTTCGGCAGCATCGATGCCCTCCGGTTGGTACACCGACGGAACCGACGAAGCCATTGGGCACCGCTACGTCCCAAACATGTCGAGGGAAAATTATCGACAGATGGTCGAAGCTTGCAAAACGGCGATCTACGACGGCGAGATCATCCAGGTCGTAGTCTCGCAGCGCCTAACCCGGAGAACCGCGGTCGAGCCCTTCGACCTCTACCGTTCGCTCCGAGCCATCAACCCCTCGCCGTACATGTTCTACCTGGATCTCGATGGTTTCCAGATTATTGGCGCTTCACCCGAACTGCTCGTCCAATCGGTCGACGGCCAAGTAGCCGTACACCCGATCGCCGGATCCCGCCCACGAGGTCGGACACCCGAGGAAGATGAAGCGCTCGCCGAAGAACTCATCACCGATGAAAAAGAGATCGCCGAGCACGTCATGCTGCTCGACCTTGGTCGAAACGATGTCGGACGCATCAGCCGACCAGGTTCCGTCCGCGTTACTCAACAGCTCGAAATCGAACGCTATTCGCACATCATGCACATCGTCTCCCACGTCGAAGGCATCCTCGACGACGGTTACGACGTCTACGACGTGCTTCGCGCCGGATTCCCCGCAGGCACCGTCTCTGGCGCCCCTAAAATCCGCGCCATGGAAATCATTGCCGAGTATGAACCCGACAAGCGAGGACCCTACTCCGGAGCCGTCGGCTACTTCTCATACTCCGGCAACATGGACACCGCGATCTCGCTCCGCACCATGACCCTCCGCGACGGCGTCGCCTACCTCCAAGCCGGTGGCGGAATAGTAGCCGACTCCGATCCCCAGACCGAATACGAAGAGACCCTGCACAAGATGGGCGCGCTCATGCACGCCATCGACCACGCCGAGTCCGTAATGGAGGCATGAACCATGCTCCTCTTAATCGACAACTACGACAGCTTCACCTACAACCTGTTCCAATACCTAGCCGAGCTAGGCGCAGACGTTGAGGTTATCCGCAACGACAAGGCAACGGTCGAAGAACTCGCCGACATGGAACCCGAACGCCTCGTCGTCTCACCCGGCCCCTCTCACCCCCGCAACGCCGGCATATCCATCGACGCCATCAAACACTTCGCCGGAAAAATCCCCGTCTTGGGCGTATGCCTCGGCCACCAAGCCATCGGTGAAGCCTTCGGCGGCATCGTAGACCACGCCGGCGAACTAAAACACGGCAAAACCTCGATGATCGAGCACGACGGCAAAGGCGTCTTCAAAAACCTCCCCAACCCCTTCGAAGCCGTCCGCTACCACTCCCTAGCCGTCCAACCAAACGCCGTACCGCCGGGATTCGAAGTAACCGCCCGGTCCGCGGAGAGCGGCGTCATCATGGGGATGAGGCATCCAGAGATGCCGTTGGAGGGTGTGCAGTTCCATCCGGAGTCGATACTGACGCGGCCGGGGAAGGATCTGCTTCAGAACTTTTTGGAGATGCGAGTCTGAGTCATGACGGTTGACTGCTGGACACGGACGCCATGACGAAGCTGCCAAATGGGTGCTGTGCATAACCACCGTCATTCCGGCGAAAGCCGGAATCCAGAGGGGCGGTGCAAGGGCGGTCCACGCCGGAACCAACTACCGTGCCATCGCTCCGTATAGTTATGCAAAATACCCCATATGGGATACGCTATCAAATAGATGGTACTCTGGAGACTCCAGACGGTCGCAATCCCCACTTGAGGACTGTTTGGCAAATCGAATCGAGTAGTTCAACTCCTAGGTTGATCACAGCGTATCCGCTAAAGAGGTGAGACTTGTTCAAAGAACACGAACGAATTGTCCTCACAGATTTTGCTGTCGGTGACGAGGGACAAGAATTAAAACCCGGCGACGTAGGGTGCGTGATCCACATTCATGCAGACGCTGGGGCTTATGTAGTTGAATTCATGTCATTGGAAGGCGAAACTGTGGCGCTCGCCACCGTGCTCCCGTCCCAAGCGCGCTCCGTATCAAGAGACGACATCTCCCACGCCAGAACGATCTCCCCGTCGTTGGCCGCTTGAACGTTAGCGACGTTGGTTCGATACCGACGCCGGCGTGTCATTCCTCGGTACCCTCGGAATCTGAGCGGTCAATCCGAAACTAATCGCCTTAGCGGCATCAACCGCGCATACGCGTTTACATAATGACCCCCTCGACTACTCCGTCGCCGGAGAGAGCCCCTCGGGTTCTTGTCATCGAGGGGGAACCTTTGTCTACTTTCTTACACGTATTGAACACATTCTGTCAAACGCCGTACATGGTTCGTTTAACGCATGCGGCGTGAATTCAAAGGCATCCGCAATCGCCGAGATGCGCCAAAAACGAAATGACCGCCCCAACTACTCCGTTTCCGGAGCGGGAACCCAAGGCACACTTGTCATCCGAGAGGGACCTATGCAAGACAATGAGCGCGTCGGACAAATCCTTGTCGGTTTCGGTTCACAGAATTAACTTGGCGCAAGTCGAGGAAACGAGACACGTTCAAAGAACATCAACAGATTGTTCTCATGGACCATGCCGTCGGCGACCAGTGCACAGAATTGAAGCCCGGCGACGTGGGATGTGTATTTCACGTTCAGTCTGACGCAAAAGCGATTGTCGTCGAATTCACCTCCCTAGACGGTGAAACCGAGGCGATTGCTACTGTGCTGCCATCGCAAACCCGCGCCGTGTCAAAAGCCGATATTACGCATGCGCGAACCATTTCATCTCCAGTAGCTTGATAACGCTGGGCGGTGCGGAATCCAATTTGTCGCGAACATTCCGTGTATCACTCGATGCCATGTTATTATTGGGGCACCCCCACGAAATATCTATGGGGGAGTCAACAAAATCGGTAGGGTGATCCATCGATGCTCGAAGCGACGATCCCAATCTCAAGTTTCCTGCGTTTCTACGAAGCGACGCCAGCGCACAAGGTCCGCCTGGTGCAAGACAGCCGCGAACAGCGGTACAACCGTCAGGGTTACGTTTATCGCGATTACTACCGCGGGATAAGGGATTCCATGAAGACCACGCATTGGCAAACCAACGAACTCGACGCCTTCAAACGCGCGAGTGGGCACTTTCCGATCAAGTCAACTGAACTATCCAAGATCGAAAACTACGAGCAGATCTCTAAGGGTTACATTGGGTTCGTTGAGAAGAGTGTCGAGCGAGTTTTCGAACTTCCCAGTGCAACAGAAAAATTCGCAAACTTGCTTCTGCGAATTACCCTCGACGTGGGAATCGAAACGTTGGCTGGCGAAAAGTTTGCATTGAAATTGTGGTATCCGTCAAAGGGTCCAACCCGCTTGTATCGGCAAGGATTCGAACATTTAGCGTTTGAATTGGGCTCGGAAGTATGGGATGACGACGTCAGACCAGCGATCTTGGATGTCAGACGGGGCAAGATATTGAACCCGATCAAACCGCCTAGAGACATTGATCTTAGTCTGCGTGGGCAAGCCGCCGCATTCGAAGCGATATGGAATCAATTGGGTTCATAGGTCTCGCCAATCGAACTGTGGCTGTTACAAGAAGGTATGGACGCAAAGTTGGTAGGAAGACAAAGAACGAAAAGCAAGTCCGGAAGAAACGGCAGATGCTGGTGCGGTTCCGGCAAAAAATACAAGTTTTGCCATCTTGGTCGCGAGTCGCAAGCCAAACTCGGCCAACAAGAAGCAATTGATCGTTACAAAAAACGTTCTGACGCCGGACAATGCCTCCACCCAGACGCGCGACCTACCACATGTTCTCGTCAAGTTATCGTGGCCCACTCCATCCAGCGAAACGGCGGTTTGAATCACATTGCGCGGGACGGGCACATCAGCAATCTGCTAATGCACAGTTCAAAGTTGGGTCGAAAACATCTCGACCTAAACAGTGCGCCTTACACAGTGGGCATTCGCGAAGCCTCGACGTTCAGGGGGTTTTGTTCCCATCATGACAATGAACTATTTATCCCCATAGATGACAAACCGTTCACAGGTGACATCGAACAAATCCTTCTCCTTGGATATCGCGCCATCTGCCACGAGTTGCACTCGAAAATATTTGCTCTCGGTCTTGACGAACAGTTAAGAGATTTCGATAGGGGCGAACCGGTGTGGCTTCAACGCCGGTATCAAGAAACCGTGTCGGCTCGCGCTTCGGGAATTCAAGTGTCGATCAAGGAACTCAATGAGGCCAAAGAACTGTACGAAGAAGCTATTTTCAATCGTAGACACGCGTATATCAGTTATTACTGCGTGTTCTTCGATAGGGTACCGGACCTGCTATGCAGTGGTGTTTGGCAAGCGACACATGATTTTCGTGGCGCGGAATTAATGGACATCGGTGACCTCAACGTGCCTGCGAGTTGGCTTTCGTTTGCTCTCATTGTGAGCGAAAACGAAGGCGCTGCAGTGTTCAGTTGCCCATCCGGTCACAAAGAGAGCATAAGGACACTGTCGACGCTGGACGAATTATCTAATGCCGAACTGCCACACGCAATTGTTCGTTTCGCCTTCGAATTTTTCGAGAATACTTTCGTTTCGCCGGATTGGTGGGACAGACTTGATGACGAGACCAAAATGTCTTTCAAAAAGCGACAGTTGACGGAGTTGATTGGATTTTTCGGCGATACGAAATTTCCGCGCACCACTGATTGCCTCGTAGATGATGGTGTTCGTGCGGTTGATTGGCAAGTCCGTTCGAAAACCATGTCGATCGGTTCGGCTAACGAAATTCCAACCTCCTCCGGTTAATCGAGGGAACAAAATTCATTGATCTCGAAAGACAGATGGATAGCAATTCTTCGCCACAATAGGCGCAACGACGAACCGATGAATTCAAACCGATTTGAAACCGACAATGCGTGTCAATCATCATGTTACGCCCTGTAGGTCAGCGCGTAACATGATGATTGACACGAGCATTCTCTGAAACGAACCCAACATTCCCAACCAACCCCACCCATGAACATCCAACAAGGCATCCAAGCAGCCGTAGACAACACCGACCTCTCACAATCCGAAGCCGCAGACGTGATGGCCCAGATCATGGGCGGCGAGGCTACCGAGGCTCAGTTTGGCTCATTTGTCACGGCTCTTCGCATGAAGGGCGAGACGCCGGAAGAGATCGCTGGCATGGCGTCCGCTATGCGAGACGTGTCGCTGCACGTCAGCGCAGGCGTCGAGACCGTCGACACATGCGGCACTGGTGGCGATGCGATGGGATGGTTCAACATCTCGACCGCCGCCGCGTTCGTGATTGCCGGAGCTGGGGTGCACGTTGCCAAACACGGCAACCGAGCCATGTCGGGCACAACGGGTAGCGCCGACGTTTTGGAATCCCTCGGCGTGAACATCTTGCTCGGACCTGAAGGCGTTTTTAGGTGCATCAACGAAGCCGGAATCGGCTTCATGTTCGCCCAAGCCTTCCACCCTGCCATGCGCTTCGCCGGGCCGCTCCGACCACAAATCGGCATTCGAACCGTGTTCAACATTCTCGGCCCGCTCACGAACCCTGCCGGGGCCACTCGCCAAGTCATCGGCGTCGCAGACCGCGCCACCGCCGAAAAGATCGCCAAAGCCCTCCAACTCCTCGGAACCGACTACGCACTTGTCGTCCACGCCGAATCCGGTGCCGACGAGGTCGATATTGAGGACCACACCCTGATGTACCAGGTAACCCCCGATATCCTTAAACGCCGCCGCACCCGGCCCGCCGACTTTGGCTTGCCAGAAGGTAGCCGAGGCCACCTAATCGCCGAATCCGTCGAACACAGCGCCGAAATTATCCGCACCGTCCTCTCCGGCACTGGAGGCGAACACAACGCACCGCCGAGTCCCGAACGTTCCCGTTACAACGTAGTCGCCATCAACGCCGCGGTCGCCCTCTTGGCAGCCGGAAAAGCCGAGAGCTTCAACGATGCGGCCCTAATGGCCAAAGACAGCATCGACAGCGGAGCCGCCGCCGCCAAACTCGCCGCGTTGGTGAGAGTCAGCAGTGGATTGGTTTAGTCGATCAATTTAAAAGGGCCAATGAAGCAAAGGTGTGTACGAAAGCCGACGGGCTGAGGCGTTGGATGCCCATCGCAAAACACGCGGCCTCAAGTTGTCCGTCTGTAGCCACAACAACAAACTCGGTATTGTCATTCGACTCTAAAGCGCTTTCGGTGAGCGCCAACGCCGAACAAACGACCATAACGTCCGGAACGGAACTCAAAAATCCTGTGAACTGATGACATTCCCGTCTGATTCGGGGAACGTGTTTCGTCACCGCTGTGGTCTCTACAATTTCGATCTGTTGTCTATTCCGGTCCAACCAATCCCTTGTTGTACCAGGTCTTTGGCTAGCTTCGACAATGACTGAGGAAGGGACGCGCAGTTTCCCTTGGTTGGCAATTTGCGTTAATTTGGTGGCTTGCATCACTGGCCCGGGCCGATTGAGCGCAGCGATCAAGCCTGAGGCATCCAACACAAAAACGCTGTTGTAAACGGGGCTCACGTTGCGATGATTTCTTCCGCAACTTCCGGTTTGACATCGATGTATGTCTTCGTCAATTCACCAATTGTCATAATGTCTTGGTTCAACGCGCGCCTCAACAATCCGACGGCCTTGGTGCCAAGGTATCCTCGATAACGATCAGGTTCTTTGAGGCCCCTCCCTAATCCCTTGGATCCGCGCTGGCGTCGGATGTTCCCATCGCTCCACGGACTTTTCGCATATCCGTGATCCGCTACAATCCCGAGTTCCATGAGGCGAATTCCCATCATTTCACTGCTAACACCGAACAATCGCGTGAGATTTCTTCTTTCCTTGACGGGCCAGTCTTTAAAAATCGGCGATGGGGGATTATCGGGTGCTTCCTCTCGAAGCCAGTCTTCGGGAACAAGCACTTCAGCCGCAATTTTGTTCATCCGCGTTTCTACGGTTTGCGAAACGTTGATTGACGGATCGCACAGCGTACCCTTGGACGGACGATGGACTAGATGAGCCAGTTCGTGGGCGAGAGTGAATATACGTGCGCTCGGCGTATCGCTTGTGCTCAGAAGTATGGATGGAGGCGAACCTGCGTCCCACCGCGATACTCCGCGAACGTGGTTAATGCTTAAAGGGAGGGAAAAAACATAGACGCCACAATCGAACGCTCGGTTTTGCCATTGCTGTAACGCTTCAACTTCCCCACTCCAAGATCTTTGCGCGTCAACGTCAACGCCGAGAGAATTCCGCAACTTCTTGGCAACGATCTGTTCAGTTTCGTCTTCTCCAGCCGAAGGCAATCCTAGAATTTCTGCGTCACCAACTCGCCAAGAAAGTTCCGTGATCAATTCGTAAAACCTGCCGAATTGATAGAGGTGGCGATGTGTGTTGTAATCCAACTGACGGCGTGTTCCGCCCGGCGGGTTCCGAAAATCGGTAAGGGTCTCTTCAATACCCGTTTCGCCAAGCAAAACGGACCAGGTTACCAAACACACTTTGGTTGCCGCCCACGACTCGATCGCAGTCATGCCACGGTCGCCGGATTCCCACTCATAAATGTCACTAACGTCCACTACGGTACCGCCATATCCTCGGATCAATCGGTTCATTCGCCGGACCATCTCTTCGCGTGAAAGCGAAACGCGGTTGCGGGCTTGGCGCAATGCGCTAGGTTCGATCGGGATGAGATCGGCTGTTTCCGCAGCGTTCAATGGGGGTCGGTACTTTCGCTAACTTGAAATGCGGCGGCTCGGATGAGCGGTTGTCTAAGATTATGCTGATTTGACCGATCGAATGTCCAGAAATTCGATACTTCGCTGACTCAAAAACGCACCCAGTCGCCGATTCCGTCGAGCACAGCGCCGAAATTATCCGCACCGTCCTCTCCGGCGCTGGCGGAGAACACAACGCACCACCAAGCCCCGAACGGTCCCGCTACAACGTAGTCGCCATCAACGCCGCGGTAGCACTACTCGCTGCCGGTAAAGCCCAAAGCTTCAACGACGCCGCACTAATGGCCAAAGACAGCATCGACAGCGGAGCAGCGGCCAGCAAACTCGCCGCACTCGCAAAAACCAGCAACACCCTAGACTGAATCCCCCAACCCCAGTCGCAGAACCGCCCCCTCCCACAACAACGTGTCCCCTCTCCCGCTCGGCGGAAGAGGGCTAGGGTGAGGGCCCGTAGCGCAGCGGGCCACCACCCCATCAATTCCAATCTTTCGCATCATAGTTCAGGTGTTTCCCAAAGTACCCCAATTTCAAAATGCCCCTTTTCAGCTTCATCTCCGTACTTCCGAACTCAACACTTGACACGTACCTTACGTTCGTACTAGTATTTTCCTTGTATACATTTTTGGCCCCGGGTCAACGGATCTGGGCACCACATCAAGCCGGACTTGACGAGAGGAATCAGGACAACGCGTTGACGGCATCAACGGGCAAGAGCAAAATCATCGACACCATCGGTGGTCACGTCGGGGACGCGAGTCGCCCGGCATTGTTCGCGTCCAGCTCAAAACGCGGGCAACGTCCCCTCACCCCGCCCCGCCCGAAGGCGGGATCCAACGGGTCGTCATACTCTGGTTGCGCGAGAAACGGTGTTCGCAGAATAGACCGGTCGCGGCATAGTGTGCCTATGTCGCAATACGAGCCAAACGACTCCGCCAGAGTCGGTGAGGGCCGGTTGGTACAGCGTGGACGCGTGTTAAGTCAATCCCATTTCGTTGCATGGGAGAGACGACGGCGTGAGTTAGGTTCCAACCTAGTGATTGTCACCACCACCTTAACCAGTGGTGAGGGGCATGTTGTGGATTGTGGCGATTCACAACGCGTGCGGAAGATTTCGGCCGGTGTTCCGGCATCCGTTCCCTTTCGGGGCCAAGTCCTGGCGCTCATTCTCTCGCGAGCCGAGCGCCTTCATTGGACTGCTGGTAGCAGACCAATTCACAACTACGATCTACGAAGCCTCCGTCGCTCAGCGACGGAGGCGCAAATCCAAGATCGTTCACGACAAAAGACCGGGTTAAATACCGTCCCGGGCTTTTCACGCGTCTATCCGTCATTCCCGCGAACGCGGGGACCCAGAGAAAAACAAAGCACGCCGTTTACCGCCCCTTCACGAAGTGTGAGGGGGCGCGTGCGCAGCGAGCGGGGGATACCCAGGGCGGCGCGGGGCACACCTTCGCAGAAGTTCCATACGCATGGGTTGGGAGTTGGATGTAACATGGCGAAAACTCGTAACGGGTATCAGCCCAACCTCCTCCTCCGGCATCGTACCTGCCAAACTGATGAATCTCGACTACCTCAGGCCCTCGGTTGAACGATACGGTGCCGCACTCAACTACCGCGATTTTCGGTGGATATGGTTGGGCAGCTTGGGTGGTCAGTCCGCGTTTTGGGCCCTCGTAGTCGCCCGCGGGTTGCTTGTCCTCGAACTGACGCAGTCCTCTTGGCTCGTCGGCGTGACCACCTTCGCGGCGATGGCTCCCCGTTTCTTGATCCCGCCAATCGCTGGTTTCATGGCGGACAGGTTCGACCGAAAATCTGTCCTCGCCATCTCGTACTCCCTCCAATTCGTCAACGTCGGCGTCCTGACAGTCCTCACCTTGTCCGACGTTCTCGAAGTCTGGCACATCGTCGTCTTATCCGTTCTGAACGGCAGCTTCCGCACCTTCCAGATGACCGCGACTCAAGCGCTCATACCGAACTTGGTCCCCAAAAAGCATCTCCTCAATGCCATCGCCATGAACCAAGTCTCGCTGCAAGGCGCACGATTGGTCGGTCCGGCCTTGATCGCTCCAGCCTTGTGGCTCGACGGACCTGGCGCCGCATTCGCAGTATGCACTTTCCTCTACATCATTGGCGTCGTCGGCGTTATTGCCGTCCGAACCCGATCCTCCGGCGAACTGACCAAGGGGTCCAGCATGGGTTCGAGCCTCTGGGAGGCGACACAATTCATTTGGGCAGATTCGCAACTCAAAGTCATCTTCGTCCTCATGGCGTTGCACTGCGCGATGACAATGTCCTTCGAGTCGATGTTGCCGGTTCTTGGACGCGACGTTTTCGGCGACGCCGAAACGAGCGCCAACTTTCTCATGATGGGCGTCGGTGCCGGCGCACTGGTCGGCGTGTTTTCAATCGCCGGGATTCGGAGCAGCTACGGACGAGGGGCGTCGTTACTCATAACGGGCGCACTCAGTGGATTGGCGATGCTCGTCTTGGCCCTATCCAGCAACATCGTAGTTGCAATGATCGGCACCGCGGTGATGGGCGCTGCGCAGGCGGCCTTCATGACGATCGGTGGGGCGATGATCCAAACACTTGCGCCCGACGGCATGCGAGGTCGAATCACTGGCTTGGCCCACATCAATATCGGCGGAACAATGGCCTTGGTAAACCTCTTCAACGGCTATGCCGCAGGCGAGTTCGGTGCACAGAACGTGTTATTGGTCATGGGGTTGAGTTTCACCGTCGTCGTCGTGGCCAGTATGTCCGTCGGTACGCTGAGAAACATCTACCGGGGCGTATTCATCACCCCGGTACCGGCTACATGATGCGGTTCGCGATCGTTGGATTCGCCCAAAGTAGCTCCGACGCTATGGTTGACGCAAGGGGATGATGCGACTGCTGTTTAACATTGTGCTGAAACGGGATCTCGATTTCGATGCAAGCAACGACCACCAACCACCACGGTAATCTTTCGATTCTCGACCGCATCGTCGCAGCAAAGCGGACCCGCATTGCTGCCGAAAAGTTGATCGTGTCTGAAGCAGCGATGATTGGCGCGGCTGAAGAAGCGAATCGAGTAGAAACGCCGATCGATTTCCATCACGCGATCGGTTCCAGTTCCGCCGTTTCCGTAATCGCCGAGATGAAACGGTCGTCTCCCTCGGCAGGCGTGATGGATATGTCCCTCGATCCGGCAAAACGCTCCGAGACCTATTGCCGCGCCGGCGCAGCTGCGATCTCTGTCCTCACCGAACAGGATTTCTTCCGCGGTTCGTTGAACGACCTAGAACGCGCTACTGAAGTGGCTCATCCCCAAAACATTCCCGTCCTAGAAAAAGACTTCGTGGTCGACGAATATCAGATCCACCAAGCGAGAGCTTGTGGCGCCGACACCGTTCTGCTGATCATCGCCATTCTCGGCCCGATACAGTACACCGATCTGTATGCAGTCGCGACTGGCATCGGCATGGAGCCGTTAGTTGAAGTCTTCGATGCCCAAGAACTCGACGTCGCGTTGACACACGCCGAACCGCGGATCGTAGGCGTCAACAATCGCAACCTCAAGACGTTGACGACATCGTTGGACGTGTTCCCAGAACTGGCGAAGCGGATACCGGATGATGTGATCAAGGTGGCCGAGAGTGGTATGCGAAGTGCAGATGACGTAAAACGTATGGCGGATGCCGGGGCCAAAGCTGTCCTCGTTGGAGAATCGTTGATGACGTCTGATGGCGATCCAAGCGAATTGATATCGCAAATGGCGACGATCACGGTTTGATGGAGCGAGATGAGTTACGTTCCAAAGGTGAAGATATGCGGCATACGCGACGGCGATTCAGCGGTTGAAGCAGCGCGGGCCGGCGCCGATTTCTTGGGGTTCAATTTGGTCGAAGGTGTCCGAAGGCAACTCACCCGCTTCCAAGCGCAGGAAGTCGTCCGAAACTATCGCATCCGTGCCCGCGATCACCGCATCAACCGACTCCGCGACAAAGGGCCAAGAGTCGTCGGACTGTTCCGAAACCAAGACGCCCGATGGGTCAACAACGCCACTCAACAGATCGACCTTGACTGTGTTCAACTTTGTGGCGACGAGGATGAAGCTTACATCCGATCCATGTGGAAACCGGTACTTCGACCGATACATGTCAAACCCAACATGTCACGCGACGAACTCAGCGATCTGGTCGATCACCATCTCGGACTCGACCGCATTGTTCTACTCGACACATACGACGAAAACACCCCCGGAGGCACCGGCAAGACTTTCGATTGGAGCATCGCCGAAGGAATCGTCAACCGCGAAGGCGTGTTGCTCGCCGGAGGCCTGAATCCAGAAAACGTTGACGATGCCGTGCAGCAGCTAACCCCTTGGGGCGTCGATGTTTCGACCGGCGTTGAGACCGACGGCGTCAAAGATCACGCCAAGATTCGTGCGTTTATCGAAACGGCGAAATCGGCTTAACCGCGCGGTCGGCAATCGATTCGCGATTGGCATTCAACCCGTCTATACTTTCGAAGCATCTAATCCGAGAATCGGTTGTTTGCGCGCGGAGGCGACGTCTTGAAGGTAGCTCAGATCGGCACAAAGCATGGCCACGCAGCAGGTGTTTACCGAGTCATGCGGGAACATCCGGGTGTAGAGGTGGTCGGCTGTTACGAGCCAGATGCTGAACGTCAGGCGTTTTGCGCTGAGTCGGGCGATTGGGATGACGCCGTGTGGTTCGATTCGATCGACGAAATCTTGGACAACCCTGAGATCGTCGCGGTCGCATCGGAAGGCGCCAATCGAGAGAGTCTCGCGCATACCGAGGCGATTATCGGCGCGGGCAAGCACTGTTTCTACGACAAGCCAGCGGGCGACGATTTCCATCGCTTCATGCGTGTGATTGAAGACGCTCGCGCACAGAACTTGCAGGTGACGCTCGGCTACATGTTCCGCAAACACGATGGATTCGAGCGGATGGCAAACTGGGTGAGGTCCGGTTTTTTGGGTCACGTCTTCCAAGTGCGAGCCCACATGTCCACTTGGTTGCCCGAGCGATCAACTGGTGGGCAGTACACGGACCGACAAGGGTTGTCATACCACCGTGGCGGAGTCCTGTACGATCTTGGCGGACACGTGCTCGACCAGATCGTTTGGATGATGGGCAGACCTGAACGCGTCACATCCTATCTCCAGAACGCAACATCGGAAACCCGCGACTTCATGGATAACACACTCGCGGTACTGGAGTATTCGAACGCATTGGTTACCGTCGACATCGCCGCCATGGAACCAAGGCCGATGGCACGACGTTTCGAGGTCTACGGCACGGAGGGGTCTGCGATCATGGAGCCATTCGAACCTGCTGACCAACTCCGGTTATGCTTGACCGAAGCAAAGGGCGGCTATGACGAGGGTGTGACGATGCTCGAACTAGAGGATCGAAGGCGATACGTCGATCCCTTCGCCGCGTTCGTGGAGACCATCCAAGGCGACGCCACTCCGCTACGCACGCCAGACCACGAACTTCTCGTGCAGGAGACGTTGATGCGCTGCACCGGCGGTTTGCCGGGATGAAATCGGCATGCAGATATTGCGGCATGTGCGATGTACTTGTGCCTGCGTAGGCATTCAAAACAACGAAATTAAGGAGCATACAACAAGATGGACAAGAACGCCGCAGATAACAAAGCTGACCAGATGAACCCCAACAGTGATGCCTACCATCAGTCGAGAGGTTTTGACGAGAGGCCGGACGACTGGGAAGATAGGATGTCAGACGACCATGACTACGATAACGACAACCGATCTAATCAGATGAATCCCAACAACGAGGCTTACCACCAATCGCGGAGGTAGGAACGTAAAAGCCAGCGCGTTGGGATCCGTGTGAAACACAAAGGCACCAAGACCACGTCCTTTGGCGCTGGCATCCGTGAGAACCATGATGCCAGCGCCTACTACGCGCGCAAATTGATGCCGATCGGAGTAAACGCAGACATTGACCCGAAACCGCGTCCAGATAACCCGTTGCCGGATGCCGTACGCGACCGCTTCTTCTTGAAGAGCAGCGAGAACATGGATGATCTGCCGGATCGCTGTGTACATCTGATGGTTACGTCGCCTCCGTATAACGTGGGTAAGGAGTACGACGACGATCTGTCGATGGTGGAGTATCTTGAACTGATACGTAGTGTCATGAAAGAAACATGCCGCGTCCTTGTGGATGGTGGGCGTGCGTGCATCAACGTTGCTAACATCGGCCGCCGACCCTACATCCCGCTTCATGCATACGTCATCCAAATCGCCGCCGAGATAGGTTTCTACATGCGCGGCGAGATCATTTGGGACAAGGGGATGAGTGGGTCATCGACCGCTTGGGGCAGTTGGATGTCACCAGCGAATCCGACGCTACGCGACACGCACGAGTACATCCTCATCTTCCAAAAGCCGCCATTCGGGAGGAAGCGACCCGATGGTCGCGATGCTACGATCTCACGCCACGATTTTCTTGAACATACGAAAAGTCAATGGAACATGGCACCGGCATCTGCAAAGCGCGCAAAGCATCCAGCACCGTTTCCAGTCGACTTGCCAAAGCGCCTGATCGATCTGTACACGTTTTCGGGTGAAATAGTGTTGGACCCATTCATGGGGACCGGTGCTACTGCGCTGGCGGCGCGCGAAACAGGCCGGCTGTTTTTGGGCTACGAAATCGAAGAAACTTACGTCGCAGAAGCTAAAAATCGTCTTGGTCCAGCGCAGGTGCCTACCAACACATGAATCCAATAATTGTAAATCTGTTGCGTGATACCCAAGCTTTGGATGACCTACGAGCTGGATTACCTTATGCTTTTGAAGTTGCAGACATGGAAGCGGATCGCCAAGAGGTTGGTATCTATCGAGAGCGCGTGATAGTTGGATTCTTGATCAGTAAGTTGGGATTCCATGCGGTCAAATTCCCTGAACCGGGCGATACCGCAACAGATGTTCTTGTTGACGGGCTTCCGCTTCAAATCAAAACTGTTACCCGCAATAATGCAGTAAAAATCAAATGGACTGCAGACACCGCGACCGCTCGCGAGGTAATCGAGAACTTCATCTTCGAAGCTGATCTATGGTTGGTCCGCATTTGGCCGGGCAAGAACGCAAAAAGTATCTTTTACGCGCCACGCGAAGTGTTGCAAGAAACGGTCAAGAAAACACCAGATTTTCTTGGCAGTGCTCCTGGAACTAATAATCGAGGAATTGAATTGAAGCGATCTTTTATGAAGTTGGTCGAAGGAGATCGCCGAACAACATCGGTAACGGTCGATTGGCAGTGGGGCAGTGAGCATTTGTGGCATCCTGCGCCGATCCAGCATCCTATCCGCCGATATACGGAGTATTGGGATCGCAGAGGGATTACGTCACTTCAATAGATCAGTGAATCTAATGATTCCCAAACCGATGTGATCTGAAGGATAAGCTTCACCTGCTCGTGATCCCCAATGAAATCGCCGCCTTATTCGCAACCGCGGTTGCCTCTTATCTCCTAGGTTCGGTGCCGTTTGCGGTGATCGTCGCACGAACCGCAGGCGTGGACATCTTCCAGATCGGTACGGGCAACCCTGGGGCATCCAACATCTATCGAAAAATCAGTCGCCGGCATGGCGCTGCGGTGTTCGCTCTGGACATTGCAAAAGGCGTCGGCGCGGTCTTCATCGGAGTTGCCTTTGGTTGCCCCGAAGAGTTGTTGCCATTCGCTGCAGCCTTTGCGATTGTTGGGCATTGGCTCCCGGTGTTCATGCGGTTCAAAGGTGGCGCAGGTTTGGCGACCGGCGTCGGTATCGGAGTCGCCTTGCTCGGTGGATGGGGATTGATCGCGGCGGCGGCAGGGATTGCTGTATTGCCATTCATCAAAGACGGTCCGCGAGCGGCGGCCGTAACTCTAGCGGTCGCCGTTGCAGCCGCATTTTTGACCGGTCCCAATTGGGTTGTGCTTGGCGGAATGGCGTTGATATTGGTGATGTTAGTCGGGCGTCTACTCCTCGTTGAATTTCCAAGAGACCGCCGCGGCGACCGCCCAGAACCGCACATACGGAATTGACGTCGATTCTTGGTAGCTGACTTGCAGCCGCAACCTTCATAAGCATGAGGCGCATAGTTGTATATTGAATTGGTGTTGTCGATTGCCACCGTCCGAAATCTGGAGACCCGAAAACATGACAACCACTCAGCAATACAAAGACCTAGAGGCCAAGTACTACATGCAGGTTGTACGCCGCATGTCGCCTGTGCTAGTTCGCGGTGAAGGCTCTAGGGTTTTCGATAACGACGGCAATTCCTATCTCGACTTCACTGCCGGTTGGGCCGTTCTAAACATGGGACACTCGCATCCCGCGGTTACGGCGGCGATCAGCGAACAGGCCGGCAAGATCATGCAGATGTCGAACCTGTTCTACACGACGCCGCAACTGCCTTTGGCACAGTTCATCGTCGAAAACTCGGATGTCGACCGCGTATTCTTCTGCAACTCTGGTGCAGAAGCCAATGAAGGCGCATGCAAACTTGCACGAAAATACGGCCGCATCCATTTGAACGGCGCTTACGAAATCATTACCGCTCTCGACTCGTTCCACGGGCGGACTCAAGCGATGATGGCAGCGACCGGTCAACCGCACTATCAAGACAACTGGAGACCGTTGATGCCAGGGTTCGTCAATGTCCCGTACAACGATTTTGACGCCATTGCCGATGCATACGTCGAAGGAAAGACTTGTGCCGTTCTGCTGGAGCCCGTTCAGGGTGAAGGTGGCGTCAATATGCCGGATCCCGGATACCTCAACCGGGTCCAAGATTTCTGCAAGGAGAAAAATATTCTCTTCATGCTTGATGAGGTGCAGACCGGTATGGGCAGGCTTGGGACGGTGTTCGGTTACCAGCGATTTGAAGGGGTTGAGCCTGACGTGATGACGCTTGGCAAAGCGGTTGGTTCTGGGGCTCCACTTGGAGCGTTTGCTTGCAAGGAGTCTTGCGCCGTGTTGGAGCCCGGCGACCACGGCTCGACGTTCGGCGGCAATGCGCTGACCACGGCTGCAGGAGCCGCTGGTGCAAAGGCTCTGTTGGATGAAGACGGTCCCGGACAGGCGATGCGGAATGGCGAGTATCTCATGGGCAAGCTCAATGCTATGCGGGAGCAACATCCGGTCATAACTGAAGTTCGCGGAATGGGTATGCTGGTCGGCGTCGAGATGAGCGCCGAGATCTCGGCGGCACTCGTGGCCGAGTGTTTAGACAACGGGTTGTTGCTCAACGCGGTTCGTCCAAACATGTTGCGCTTCATGCCGCCACTCAACGCGAGCAGAGATGAGATCGACGAAGCGCTTCAGATAGTGTCCCGCGCACTAGACAGAGTCGCGTGACATACATGTAAACGCAAAGGCTAGCTTGTAATCTTTGCGCCGGGCGTTAAATTTTCATATCCGAGGTCAATCAACACGTGGTCGTCGGCGCCCCGCATTCACTTTGATGCTCGGGTGGTGTTCTCTTAAGGCGTAGTAACCGCGCCGATTTGGTCTCACGAATCTTTGGTCACGGTTCATGATGGCGTTCAATGCTGCTGCTGGCGATTTTGGCGGCAAGTGGCCGCCGCGGAGCAATACTTCCTGGGCGAGAAGCCTGTAGTGCATCTCCTCTCCGGATTTTTCGCGGAGAATCTCAACGGCGACATCCCTAGGATCTACGGCGTAAAGAGGCGATCTTGATTGGTCGTCGATCGATTGACCGTCGTCAATCGCGAGCAACGATCTGAGCGCCAAGACTTCCGCGTTTATTTGGTTGCGTTGCGTGTCGAGTTTCCGTGCGTTTTCATCAGCCTCACAGAGACGGCTTTTCAACTCGGCAAGTTGATTTTCGGCTTGCCGCCTGAAGCCTTGCTCCAAATAATGGTTGCCCATATGAGAATCCCTTCATTCACTTCTATCGAAGTTTAGACATATGTTACTTGGAGATTAGTTATTCGTCAAGCGGGCCCGCATCATGAAGTTAATTACCCAAATGGATGCTTCCGTTGCTTTTCCGCCACCGTCCACACCCTTGCGACACAAATCCGAAATCGTCTTCTGTGACGTTAACCTTTATCCTGCCTCGCCCAGTGCCCATTTCGATTAGATCGTTTGGCGTATGACCGAAACCTGCAACTCGTTGCCATTTACATAGCGACGTAGCCTGCCCCCCAACGTATGGGTGCGTGGTAACGTTCGCCACATAAATGCCTGGCTCGATATCAACATTGACCTCATGACTCCCGTCGCCGAAGGCGACTGATTTGGTCCGATTCGTCAGGTTGTCAATGTTGTGCCACACTCCACAGCCATGTGTCATGAATCCCGCGTCATCTGGATTTATCGCAACCATCCAACGCACGTCAGCTTCTCCTTGTGAGATTGTGTCTGAGTCTGTGCCACCGAATCCCTTAACTCTGCGCCATCTGCAACGGCCTCCGGCCGGCGGGAATGCGATATAGGTGCCGGGTTCGATGTGCAATCCGACTATGTATGACCCGTTGTTGAAACTCCGGAGCTGAGGCGTCGTTGCTTCGGCGGTTTCGAGATCGGATCTCGTCCATTCACCACATCCAGCTGATGCAAACCCCAGATCGTCGTCTGCGATATCGACGATCTTGATGCCCGATGCTCGCGTCTCCACGACAACTCCGCTGGTCCACGTAAAATCTTTGATCCTACGCCAGTAACAAGTGGCAGGAGAAGCATTTGTTGTAATGTATCTGCCAGGTTCAATGTCAATTGACACGCGGTATGTTCCATCAACAAATCTGGACATCGGACGTTCATCAGAACTCGACATGTAATCACTTTCGATCGAACGACCACTCGTTGTAATGCTTTCGGAGAGTATCCGCCAACTACCACACCCGAATGATCGAAAACCGGCATCGCTGTCGAGGATAGTTGCAATCGCTTGACCTGAACTCGCATAAGTGGTTATCGGCTGGAACGAGTCACCGTCAAATCCTGCCATGCGGCTCCAGTAACAGACGCGACCTTCTATCCCCGATGAAATGTAGGTTCCAGAACCAACATCCAGGTTCGTTATGTACACGCCGTCTTCGAATGTCTCGGAGAACCGCGCGCCATCGTTATTCGGCTCATAAGACACGAAATTCCAAACCCCACAACCGTCAGAATAAAACCCTTCATCCAAATCGTTAATCGTCATCACCGAATGCAGGATCGCCGATTCCGTAGCGACGAACGCCATCGGTTCACCGCTAAAGGAAGACAATCGACTCCAAAAACATGTCGAACCGATCGGCACATCGGCAGCGTACGTCCCGGGTTCGATTTCTTCGCTAACCGCCCAAGTACCGCGCCCGAAGCTCGTGAGAACCGCATCTTCTCCACTTGAGTCGAAGGGCTTCCACTCGCCGCAACCGAATGTCACAAAAGCGGCATCGTTTGCTGCGATCTCGGCGATGTTCCTCCCTACTGGATTCCGCACCGCGACATGGTCTGCTCCGGAACCGCCGAAACCTTTTAGCCGACGCCATGCGCATCGGCCCGTTTCGGGGCCCGGCGACGTGTAGATTCCGGGTGTGATGTGGACGTTGACAATGTGTTCGCCGTCGCCGAAGGTGTCGGGAATGGTCTTCGTTTGAAGGTTTTCGATCAGATGCCAATCGCCACAATTGATCGACCTGAACCCCACCGCGTCGGGCGGAATCTGTGCGATGCCACGCAACACTCCCGTTCCTGAAGAGATGATGTCGGATGCTCTGCCGGCGAAGCCACGAAGCAAGAACCAGCGGCAGTATCTGCCGTCAATCGCGTCGGCCACGTAATCGCCTGGATTTACATCGATACCGACGATGTAGGTACCTTGGCCGATGGTTTGGGCGGGGCCGTGTTGCGCATCGAAAGTCGACAGTGATCGCCATGTGCCGCATTGCTCGCTGAAAAAGCCCGTATCGGTCGCCAGAATCGTTATTACTTGATGGCCTTGAGAAACGTATCCGCCGGTGTTGTCGGGAGTTTGGTCGCCGAAGGGTGCTGTCCGGAACCAGTTGCAACGCTCGTCGCCGGGATCGGCAACGTAGTTGCCAGGTGCGATGTCGATGTTGACGAGGAACGAACCATCACCGAACTCGGTCAGGGGTTCTTCAGGTTGCTCGTCTTCTCGCAATACCCAGGTACCGCATCTGATGGAATAGAAGCCGACGTCGTCCGTGGTCAGTTCGACAACTGGCTGACCTACTTTCCACCATGTGAGGACTTGGTTAGGATCGGTTGTGTGGGTAAAGTCCTTGATCGTGAACCAAAGGCATCGACCCTCGCTTGTGTCGGCGGTGTAGATGCCGGGGAGAATATCGACGCCAACGTGGTAGGTGCCTTCGCCGAATTGTGTGTCTCGATGTTTTTGGCCGATGGCGGTATGCGGGCGCCACTCACCACAGTTGGTGGTTTCGATGACGCTGTCATTGCTCGTCAGGGTGATGATTGCGCGGCTGATGAAGGTGGGGTTGCGCGTGCTGTTGTTTTGGTCGGTGATGCTGACTAAGCAGATGCCGTCTTGAGTGTCGGATACGTAGGTTCCGGGGGTGATGTCGGTGCCGATGTTGTGAGTGCCATCGGCGAAGCTGGGCGTGACGGTATCCGCGGAGGCGACTTGATCGAATGCGAATGGGATTGCGATCGCAGCGAAGGTGGCGATTAGTAGGATTAATGTTGCGCGGTTTTGCACAACATCGAATGGTATCGTTTTTCGGGTTTTGCGGTTTGAGTCGGCGGTCGCTAACGGGCGTCGCTCATTGTTTGGCGCTTCATCTGAGTGCGTGCCGGTAGGCTGTAGATGTCGATGAAGCCTACGGCGGCGGCATGGTCGAACTCGTCCTCGGTGGAGTAGGTTGCGAGTTCGAAGTCGTAGAGGGAGTAGGGTGATCGGCGGCCGGTTACGGTGGAGGAGCCTTTGTAGAGCTTGATGCGGACGTCGCCGGAGGTGTAGCGCATGGCGGAACTGACGAACGCGTCGATATTTTCGCGGAGGGAGGTGTACCAACGGCCATCGTAGACGAGGTCGGCGTAGATCGGTGCGAGTTGGGCTTTTACGCGTTGTTGGTCGCGGGCCAGCGTGGCGGTTTCGAGTGCGGCGAGGGCTTGGTAGAGGACCACGGCGGCCGGAGTTTCGTAGACTTCCCGGGACTTGATGCCGACGAGGCGATTTTCGAGGTGGTCGACGCGTCCTACTCCGTGTGATCCGGCGAGGAGGTTGAGTTGCTCGATGAGTTCGACGAGTCCCATATTGTTGCCGTTGAGGGCGGTCGGCACGCCTTCATCGAAGGAAATTTCCACCTCTTCGGCTTGGTCTGGAGTTTGATCTGGGGCTTGCGTCCAAGAATATGCGTCTTCGGGGGCAGAGAACCAGGTATCTTCGAGGTCTTCGCCTTCGATGGCGAGACCCCACATGTTGCGGTCGATGGAGTATACGCGTTGGTCGTCACCGACTTCGCGGAGTTCGAGCCCGGCGCGGGCGGCGAACTCTTTCTCTTCGTCGCGGGTCATGCCCCACTCGCGAGCTGGCGCGATGATACGGAGGGGTTCGCCGTGTGCGGCGAGGGTTTTGATGCCGGCGTCGAAGCGGACTTGGTCGTTTCCTTTGCCGGTACATCCGTGTGCGACGGCGACGGCTCCGACTTGCCGTGCGGCTTCAACGAGTTTCTTGGCCATCAGGGGGCGGCCAAATGCGGTGGAGAGTGCGTAAACGGATTCGTACATGGCGCCGGCTTTGAGGCCGGGGACGATGAAGTCGCGGGCGAACTCGTCTTTGACATCCCAGATCAACGATTCGACGGCTCCAGCAGAGGCGGCGCGTTCTCGGATGCCTTCGAGTTCGGGTCCGGCACCGATGTCGACGCTGAGTGTTACGACGTCGAGGTTGTAGTTTTCACGGATCCAGACGATGGAGATGGTGGAGTCCATTCCGCCGCTGTAGGCGAGTACGCACTTGTCTCTGGCCATTTGGTATTCGGTTCCCTAGTTGGTCTGTTGAAGATCGGATGGTTCAACCTTCAATCGTAAAACGGTAGGGTTTGAGGGATTGTGTGGACGGGATGTACGCGGCGTTTAATTGGTCTGCTGATGCTGACTCCGGCATCCCTGGCGCGCTTCGCACGCGTCCCATTCACAAAGCCGAAGGCGAATCTTCCGCTCCGCCATTGCGCGCAACAACGCATCCACTCTCGCTATCGGACGCGCCAAGGGCGAGAGTGTGAGTGCTCTAGATTGCGCCTTCCATTTGTAGGAGGCGTTGTTTTAGGGGTAGGCCGAAGGTACCGCCGAATCCGTTGAGGTGGCCATTGGTGGCGATTACTCGGTGGCAGGGGATGATGATGGGGGTGGGGTTGGTGGCCATTGCTCTGCCGGCGGCGCGGGCGGAGTTGGGGTTGCCGGATGCTTGTTGGGCTAACCAGGCGTAGGTTCGGGTTTGGCCTCGTGGGATTTCACGGCAGGCGGCGCGGGCTCGCAAGGTGTATGGTGTCCATGCGGTGTCGTCGATGGGGATGTCGTCGAGTTGGACGTCTTCGCCTTTGCAGTAGCGGGTTAGGAGGTCTTTGGTTTGGGCTAGGAGTCCGAGTTGGTGGTCAAACCCAGGTTCTGAGATGTCGGATTTCGAGCTTGCGGGTTCAGTGCTTTGTAGGGCGTTTTCGGGGGTTGGTTCTGGTAGGGATGTTCGAACGATGCCGCGGTTGTTGGCGGCGATTGCGATCCAGCCGAGGTTGGTTTGGAAGATTTCTGTTGCGGTGTGGTTTGGGGTCATGTAGTGAAGCGGTATTGTTCTTGGGGTTCGTCAGCGGCGTAGGGAGGGGTCATGCCGAACATGCTGAGCAGTCGGTGCCGGAGCATCCCGCGGGCTAAGCTGCGCCATGCGTTGCCGAGGTCGGGTCCCATTGGGGCTGATTCTACCACGCTTGTGCCGTTGTCGGGCGGGTCGGTATCGGACAGGTCGATTGGGGATATTTCGATGATTTCGGAGTGTTCGACTCCCGGGGTGTCGTCGATGATTTCGGTTGCAGGTGGGCCGTAGACGGTTTTTTCGAAGGCGTCGGTTATCGTTCTTGCGTCAACGTAGCGTCCGGTCATGTCTCCGATCTGGTTGGTGAATTCGCGCGCTGATGCTTGGGATGGTCTGCGGTACCCGAGGACGGATGCGACGCGAATGAACTGGGAGTAAGCTCTGACGGCTTCGGGCTGACCTCGAAGGTTCCACCGCCAAGCGATGACGATCAGAAGGATGATGGCGATTATTGCGGCGATGGATGCGGTGGGGACAATGGGAATGTCGAAGATGGGTTGATTACCTGCCTCGGTGTTGAATCGTCCGCTAGCGAGAAATTCCTGTTCGAGGAGCGCGAGGTCGTCGAGGTCTTCTAGGTACTGGAGAAAGTCGGGGTCGAACTCTGCTGAGCTTGGAAGTTCCGGCGGCATACCAGTGGTCGGCGAGGTCGGTACGCGGACGTTTCTCGGAACCGAGGGCCTCCCGGGGGTGACTTCGATGTCGATCCAACCGTAAGGAGGAGCGAAGATCTGCGTCCAACCGTGGCGGTTGCGATCACGGATGAGGAATTGGCCTTGTTCGGGTACGTATTCGCCAATGCTCCACCCGGCGATCATGCGTGCGGGGACGCCAACGTACCGAAGCAAGACGGTGGCTGTGGAGCCGAAGTATTGGCTGTATCCCTTGCGCTTGGCTTGGTCGCAATTCGGGAAATCCGACGGGCAAGGTTCGTTAACGGTTTTGAAGAGGAAGTAGTAGACGGCGTCGTCGCGGGGCCCGGGACCTTCGATCTCGAGTGAGTAGACCTGCTGCTTGAGCCAGGCCTTGATGGCCAAGGTCTTTTCCCAGGGCGTGACGGCAGCGGCGTCATCGACGATTTTTCTGGCGAGTGCTCCGACTTCGATTGGGATGGACTCAGGGAGGTGCAGGTATCGGTCGGTTACCCAGTCCGGATAAGCATCGGTCGATGCGGCGAGTTCTGCATTCTCTGCGGTGGAGATGTAGGTGGTTACGTTATACCGCTGGTTTTGTTCGATGATCTGATCGAAGGTGACGGTGTTCTGCTCGGTGGGCCCCCGGCGGACGAGTCGCATGAGGTTCGCATTGGTGCCGTCGGGTTCGGCGAAGACGCGGTAGCTGAAGGTCTCCCATGCGACGCCGCTGCGTGAGAGGTCCATGCTTGCGATGTCATTGGCGGTTATGTAGAAGCGCGTAGAGTCCGGTGGATTCGGTGATCCTAAGGGGTCGAGATCGGCGATGGCGAGAGACTCTAGGTTTCTGGGGGTGACGACGAATTCGAGCGTTTTGGGTCCCACTCCGCCGTTGTTATCGGCCTGTTCCTTGAGAGTGAGGGTTGAGACGCGGATCCCTAGCGTATCGGGGGTGTTGTCGGATTCGGAGAGCATCTCGGAGAGCGCGGTTTGTGAGACGACGAAAGTCATGTCGACGAACTCGCCGGAATTGGTGAGGTTCATTTCTTCGAGGGAGCTTGAAGTGATTGAGTAGGTGATCTGCTCTTCTTCGTTCGTGATCGGTGTGGTTGCAGATTGCATCTGTCTGATGACCGTGCTGACCTCATCGGCGGTCATTGCGGGTTGGGTGTTTAATGTGAAAGGTGGCCTGTCGTTGGCACTATCGGGGGGCGAGTAGATGGGAGATTCTTCCGCCATCTTGCGGAGCTGTTCGCGGAGCATGAACGCGAATTCGCGGAGGTCTACTGGTAGATCTGCCAGTTTTGCCGGACTGCCGGCGAGTGGGACGTCCCATGCGAGCGGCTCCAAGACTTCGATGTCGGCCTGATAGTCGATGGCGTAGACGGCGGCGGCGGGAATTACGAGATCGGTCTTGCCGAGTGGTTCGACGGCGATGTCGATTCTGGCGCGTTCGGTGATTCCGTTTTCGATGGGATTGACCAGAAGTTTGGTACCGGCGTTGGCAGGTAGTGCGACACTGGGCGCGGTGAGCCATCCTTGCGAAGTGTATTCCTGGTAGACGCGGGCGGGGTGCAGCTTGGCGTACCGGGATCGGATCCACATCACGGGATCGTCGGTGAGTTGGATGCCGCCTTGGAACGGAAGGATGGAGTTGGGCGAGTATATGAGGTCGTCGTCGCCGCTTGGGACACCGGCGAGGAGTCGTTCGGCGGTGTCTCGGAACTGGGTGATGGGATCGAGGAAAATAGTGTTCCATCGATCGCTGAGCGGTTCTGATCTCGGTAGCACCAATGGCAACAATGCAGCGATGATCATGACCACAAAACCGAGAATCAGTCCGTCACGAGCGGCGATCCACCGTGCTTCTTGAGGAAAGGTGAGGCCAGACTGTCGCCATTGGTTGATGCGTCCGATGGCTACGAGGTGTGCGAACTGGGCGACGGCGCCGAACATGAAGAGGTAGAAGGTCTGCTCGTGTTCGCCGATACGGTGGCTCAAGTTTGTGAGCAGGGCCAATCCGAGCATCAGGGCGGGTATCCACGGGCTGTGAAAGCGGAAGGTGAGGGCGGTGACGACGTAGCTCAGGATCCATGCGAAGGTCATCATGAGCATTGCGAAGGGGATCTGGTCGGCACTGACGCCGCCGTTGAAGGCGATGTCGATCCATATTCCGAAGCGATCCCAGGCGTCGACGGACCGAGCGATGGGGTTGCCACCCTCGGCATTGAGCGAGCCTTGCCAAAAGACGACCACAACGCCGGCGACGAGGAAAAGGGCGAATTTCGTGAGGAGTGTCCATCTCGACTGCGCGCCGGAATACGCGGTCGATTGGGTTGTACGTGTTCTCGACGCGAAAAAGGCGATTGCGGCGGCGATGATTGCAGTTGGAGCGATGTTCGGGAGGTCGCCCCAATTGGCGAGTTGTACGGACCATCCGACCATGGTAAGCATCCATATGAGGAAGCCCAGTGCGATCCAATCGTTGACCGGTATGTCGGCGAACGCGGCGCGGCGCATCAGGCGTCCCCGCCACAGTCGGCGCGTTCGTGCCGAACGGTTAGAGCGGCCGAGGACGTTGCCGAGTTGTGCGGTGGCGGTGGTCACGAATCGTTAGACGGGGGTTTGAAATTGGCTGTGGTTGTCGGGATGGGTCGGGTTTGAACTGATTCGGTCTGGCCGACGCCACTGGAGTAAAGGGCGGAAATTCGGGCTGCGGCGGCGTCTGCGTCTGCGGTGTTGCCCAACGCGTCGGTGATGTCGTCGCCTATAGAGACGCGGTAAGTGGTGATGCCGGAGATCGCGAGGCGCGGGATGGCCGATTCGTTTGATTCGCCGCCGAAGGACTGGCGGTCAAGAACGATGCATATGACTTGGACACCGCGTCTTCGGAGCACACCGAGAGCATCAATCCAGTTGCCTTCGTTGGCCGCAGTGATGACGACGACGGTTGAACTTACGAAGAGTTCGCGGTCGAGGACGGCAAGGATTTCCATAATCGGGGCGTTGCCGTTGGGTTGTGATGCGGCGATGTGACGGAGGATGTTTTCTCGGTGCGATCCGGTGTGGTCAGGCGTGGCGAGTAGGGAGATACTTCCGTGGGCGACGTAGCCGACCTCTGTAAATACTCGCGTGTATTTGTCGATGATCGAGGCGGCGATGGTTGCGCCGTATTCGTCGGTGGAGTCTTCGCCGGTTCCGGCTTGGGAGTCGACGTGCTGGTCGAAGATGACCCACATCTCTCCTGCCGAACCTTGATCGAACTGCTTGACCATGAGTTCGCCGGTCCGGGCCGTGGTCAACCAGTGGATACGGCCGATGGGGTCGCCGTCGGCATATTGGCGTACCGAAGCGACGTCGGTGGACAGGACGTTCATCCGTTGGCGGCGAGAATGGCCGTCGGCCAGTAAGACGCGGGAGACGGCGATATCCGGGATCGGCAAGACGCGTGGGTATACGAGGACCTTGTCGATGCCTTCGAACTCGATGTCGCGTGGAAAGAGGTTGAATGGGTCTGAGGCGCGGATGACCAAAGGTCCGAGGTCGTACTCGCCACGTTGTGTGAGCGTTGCCTCCATCTCGACGCGTTTGAAGGTGACCATGAGGCCGAAATTGGTTACTTCGCGGAATTGGACGTTTGGCAGGGTGGTTTTGTCTTCGACCTCTACCCATGCCTTGGGCGCGCCGTTGGAGTTTTGGATGATGATGCGTTCGCGCAGTGCGTCACCGACCGAGAACGGACCTGTCGGACGGCTGACGCTGGCCCTCATATTGAAGGCGCCGACTCGCGACCAGACCCACGAAATGATAACTAGTATCACTAACAGGTAAGCGAGGCGCATTGCGAGGTCGAAACCAGTCGACACGCTGTTGAGTATCATCACGCCGATCAGGACGAAGATGCCGACGAGGACTCGGTAGCTTACGAGTTTGTTCCAGATCGTGTTGAGGAGGTTGCGGCCTTCGACTCGGGTCGCGATGCCTCGTCCAATCTTCGGAAGCGTTCCTTGCAAGGTTTGGTTGGTTTCCTATCGATGTCGGATCGGCGTTACGCGGTAACCGCGGCGACGATACGACCGCCGGCGGCCCCGGGCACGCTGGTTTGGTCTAACGCCTCGTTGACGATCATGCTTTGGTTGATGCCTCGCATCCGTGCCGACGGCGAAAGAAGAACGCGGTGAGACATCACCGGGACAGCGATGGCCTTCACGTCATCGGGTATGACGTAGTCGCGCCCTTGCAACATCGCGAATGCCTTCGCGCCTTTCATCAAGTTGATGCTGGCACGTGGTGAGACACCGAGCGTAGTGTCCGGATGGCTTCGGGTCGCGTTAGCGATCTCGACGATGTATTGCTTGATGAGTTCGTCGATGTAGATGGAATCGGTGTATTGCTGCAGGGCGATGATATCTGAGGGTGTGCAGCTTGGTTGCAGGAGGTCGATCGGATCCGTTGCCTCTCTGCCATCCATGATCGAAACTTCCTCGCGCGGGTCTGGATAGCCGAGTGATATGCGCATGAAGAATCGGTCAAGCTGCGCCTCAGGCAACGGGAATGTGCCTTCGTACTCGATCGGGTTCTGCGTCGCGATGACGGTGAATGGGCTCGGCAGGAAGTGGGTGACGCCTTCGACGGTTACTTGCTGTTCGCCCATTGCCTCGAGCAACGCGGACTGAGTCTTGGGCGTGGCACGGTTGATTTCGTCGGCCAACACGACTTGCGCCATTACAGGGCCGGGCCGGTACTCGAACTGGCCGGTCTGCTGGTTGAATACCGAGGCGCCGGTGACGTCGCTTGGCAGCAGGTCGGGGGTGAATTGCAGCCGTTTGAAATCACATCCGGTAGTGATGGCGATTGATCGAGCCAGCATGGTCTTTCCGACGCCGGGTACGTCTTCGACGAGGGTGTGGCCGCGACTGAGCAAAGCAACCACGCCGAGCCGGATGGCGTCATCTTTTCCGATGATCACGCGTCCGACGTTGGCGACGATGCGCTCTATGGTCTCGGCGTGTTCACGGTTGACGGTGGATTCGACGATTGTGGATGGGGATGTGGTCAATCTGAGGGTCCTTTCGAAATCGGGAGGGTGCGATGACGGGTTTGATGTTGGTTTTTCTATCGGACCCGAGAGTTATCTGTCAGTTCAATCGTCGACTGCGCCAAATATAGCATCAAATCCTAATATCACAGCCCGCGAGGTTGTCATCTGACAGTCCCCGGCCATCAACTCAGCGACGAAACACGCAATTCGACATGACGGAATACGCATCGGGGATCGGATCGGTTTCGAGTGTTGACTATTTGAGACGCGGCGTGAGGCGCCTTCATCTCGGCGACAACCTTGAGGTGATGCGGGGGATGGGATCTGGGTCGGTCGATTTGGTTTATCTGGATCCGCCGTTCAATTCGAACAAAAACTACAAGATCGTGTTTCGTGGTCCGTCGGTGTTGAAGCCCCAAGCCCATCTCCCGGCGTTCGAGGATGTCTGGGTTTGGGACGATATATCAGAGGCGTTGTACGAAGAACTGATGCGCGAGTATCGCGGCGGATCCATTTCTGCGACGATTTCTGGGTTACTCAAGGTAATTGGTCGGGATCGTTTGATGGCCTATCTCGTGAACATGACACTTCGTCTCGTTGAGATAAACCGACTGCTCAAGTCTTCCGGGAGCGTCTATCTGCATTGCGATCCGACGGCGAGTCACTATCTGAAGGTGATTATGGATGCCGTATTCGGGCGCGACAACTTCCGAAACGAGATCGTTTGGGGCTATCGGGGCGGTGGTGTACCGCGGCGGGATTTCGCTCGCAAACACGATGTGATACTACGTTTCTCCAAGAGCGAAGAGTATGTATTCCACCCTCAATACACCGAGTATTCACAGGCTTCGAAAGACCTCGTAGAGTCTCGAGGTGGTGTGAGCATCGATGCCCGGGAACGCGACCTCGATCGCGGTGCGCATATGCCCGATTGGTGGACGGACATCAACTCGTTGCAGACGTGGTCACCAGAGCGTACGGGTTATCCGACGCAAAAGCCGGTAAGGCTGTTGGATCGGATCATCCGGTCGTCGAGCGACGTTGGTGGTGTTGTCATGGATCCGTTTTGCGGATGCGGGACGACGATGGTCGCGGCGGAATCGCTGGGAAGGTCATGGATCGGTATCGATATTGAGCCGATGGCGTTGAGCGTGCTACGCGATCGTTTCCGTCGGGGCAAGTTGAACGGTGATTTCGAGATTTGCGGTTTGTTGCCAACAGATGTCGGCGATGTCGCCGCGTGGCGCGAGTTAGCTGACAGCGATCCGTTGAGATTCGAACGCGCGGTTATTAGTCAGATTCCGAATTGCATCCCGTGGCGCAACTTACAAGACAATGGCGAGGGGATCGACGGCGTCGTTTCGTTTGCTACCGCGCTTGGAAGTTCGTGTTACGCGATCGTCAAGGTCGTGGGTGAAAGCACGATCGACAAGTCGATCGTGGCCGACTTGAATCGGATATTGGATCAGAGAAGCGAGGATGGTGTCGTGGCGGGAGTGCTGATTACGCCGCGCTGCGTTGGCGGGGACATTTTACGTGAAGCCGAAGGATCAGGAGTGATTGAGATCGAGGATCGGGTTTTTCCGAGACTCAGCGTTTTGTCGTTGGCCGAATGTTTCCGACGGATTGAGCGGAATTCGGCTCTGTTTCCGTTGGAATAAATGGTGGGTTAACGCGGTGCTGCGGAGTTGCCTAGGAGTTTTTTGAGTAGCTCCGTGTGCTCGTCGGGGAGGGTTGGGTTTTCGAATGCGGCGATGTTTTCTTCGAGGTGTTTGATGTTGGATGTTCCGGTGATAACGGTTGAGATGCCGGGATGGTCGGCGGCGAATTTGTAGCCTGCGGCGATGATCGTTGGGGCGTTTTCGGTGATTAGCCAGTCTAGGCCGTCCCGGAGCTTTGGATGGTCGACGTCGATATCGCCTTCATTGCGCCAGTTTTGTAGGAGTTGTGCGTATTCGTGTTGCCTGGTGAGGGTGAAGCGTACGGGAGCCATGTTTAAGATGGCCACGCCGTGTTTGAGGGCGAGCGGGAGAATTTCTTTGGCAGCGTATTGATTGAGGATGCCGTATTTGAGCATGATGGTGTCCCAGACGTCGGGATGCTCTTCAAGGGCGGTCTGAGGTACCGTGTGTTTCGAGTCATCGGTCATCATCTCGGAAAAACCGATGAGTCGGACTTTGCCTTGCTCTTTGAGGTTCTGCAGGGCCGGTGCGTAACGCTCGGTGAGTTCGAAGTAGTTTTCCGGACGTATGCCGTGCATCTGCATGATGTCAATGACGTCGGTGTTGAAGCGCCTCATGCTCTGCTCTACCGATGCGGTGACGGAATCGATGTGAGGTAGGATGCCGTCGGCTGTCTTCCAGGTCCACTTTGTGGCGATGAGGAAGGAATCGCGCGGGACGCCGTTTAAGGCTTGGCCGAGTTGTACCTCGCTGTCGCCGTAGTTGGCTGCGGTATCGAACATGTTTATGCCGAGGTCTAGTGCGCGGGAGATCAGATTACGGCGCTGATCGGCGGTTAGACCTGCCGCACTGCCGAACTGACTTGGTCCGCCACCGCCGTAGGAAGCGAGCGAGACTTTGATGCCGGATTTTCCGAGGGTGCGGTAGTGCATGGGTTGACGAATTTGCGCTTCTGTTAGGACGGGGTCGGGCGATTTGGGCCGCGCCGAATCAAGGTTAGCAGGCGCTCATCGGCTCTGGAATAAATAAAAACCCGGGTTGGAATGGGTTGATGGGTTCCGCAACGCGTTTCGGAAGATCGCGTTTTGGTTCGCGGACTAGGGCGTGTGGACACCCGGGATTCAGGACAGGGTACGTCAACATTAGCGACAAGGCGAGCAGCGTCGAGGCAACCGCGACACGATCTATTGTTCCAACTCAGAGTTGGATACGAACATGAAAGCGGTGATCGTCTCTTCCCAGTGGCAAGGGGTTAAACTAGTTGTCCACGAACCGCACGCGTGCGGAGCGCTGAACGTGGAGATGCTTGCGGTTTGCCCGCAACCTTGTTCCGCACGTCACGAAACATCGTTATACTCGCAGTACAATCAACAGCCTTGTTTCAATCTGGGGGTTTAGCATGGAGCAAAATACAAGAAACGCGGCGAGCGCGATAACCCAATCCGTCCAACACCTTGGTTATCAGCACACCCCTTCTACGGCGACGAACTGAAGGCGTCGCACCCCAGAAGCATTCTCGCAATCGCACGCATCGCTCGAAAGTTTTTTGGAGCGATCGCCAAACATCGTCGCTCCGACCCTTATCGTATTTCGCGGCGGAACGCCAATTTCAGCAAAACGAGGTCAATATGTCGACAACAACCAGACGCAGTCGTGAAGTAACAGAACACGACGAACTAGCATCGGTCGCTGGATTAGATGCGACCTTGGATGAATATGGAAAAATCTTGCGGCGTTATCAGGAGGATTTGAACGCGTTGTTTTTACCTGACGCTCCAAGTCCTCCCAACGCGAAACCCATCGTTGAGGAATACGAAGCAAAGCTGCAATCCTTGTACGATGCCGGGCTCGAGCTGATCCGTCAGCATTTCAGGAGCGGGACCACGCATGACGAGTAGAGGTGGCGCCCAGCGTTCCCTCAACCAAGCGTTGAGGGAACGCAATCAGATCAGAACAGAGAGAGATCGGGCGGCGATTGAAACCGATGAAAAAGAAGAATTATCAATCGTCAAGGTTCGTATCGTCAAGGCACTTGCTTTGATGGGGGTGATCACTTTCGCGGTCGCAGTCATCATACTGCTTTTGCATTATTTCGGTCCAGAATCTTGGCATTGGCTTACGCCGCTACAACAAACTAAAGTCGAATCGGTGTTCGGCGGCAGCGGAGCGACTTACCTCGTCGTGTCCTTAATTCGCCGATACGTCGATGATTCGTCTTCTGGATAAAGTCCCGGTGAACGTCCAAACGCCCTAGTCGTAGACCATGATTGCGCGGCCTAGGATCTCTCCGTTTTGCAGGTCGTCGCAGGCTTCGTTTATCTGGTCAAGGGAGTAGCGACGGGTGACAAGCTTGTCGAGCGGGAACTTGCCCTCTTTGTGCCAGCGCAGGAACTGGGCGAAGTCTTTTTCGGGGTAGGTTGCGCCGAGTGACCCTCGATATTGCTTCTGGTGGTACATGAATTGACCGGGGTCGACGGTCATCTGGGGTGCGGGCATCCCGATGAGGACGGCCATACCGCCGTGGTTGTCGGCGCCTGGTCCACCACCTCGCACTGAGGGGAGTATCTGTTCGCTGGTTATCTGAAGTCCGATGGCGTCGAACGCGTAGTCGGACCCACCGCCGGTGATCTCGTGAATGGCTTCTATAGGGTCGGTTTTGAGAGCGTTTACGGTATGAGTCGCGCCCATTTCTTTGGCGTACTCGAGTTTCGAATCTTCGATGTCGATGGCGATCAACGGGTAGGCTTCCAAGATGCTGGCCATGATGAGTGCGGAGGTTCCGACGCCACCGACGCCGTAGATTGCGACGGAGTCTCCGGGTCGTACTCGTGCCGTGTTCAGCACCGCGCCGGCGCCCGTCAGGACCGCGCAACCGACGATCGAGGAGAGATCTTTGGGATTGTCTTCGTCGATTGGAATTACGTAACCGCCCCATACCAAAGCGTCTTCACCCCACGTATAGGTTGCGCCGTTGAGTGGCTCTTCTCGATAGGTTGCTCCGCTCGGTTCGGGCGCGAACCGCCCGCGTATGGGGTCTTTCGGAACCCATGTGACGATTGCGAGGTCGCCTTCTTTGACGTGCGTAACATCCGAACCGACGGCGACGACTCTGCCAGTGCCTTCGTGACCGAGCAGGGAAGGGGTCGGCGTCTTCGGGTTGTGCATCTGGTGCAACTGCGAGTGGCACACGCCGCTGGAGTAGAGCTTGACGTGAACTTGATCGGCACTGGGGTCAGGGATCTCGATCTCGTCGACCTCCAACGGCTTTCCGTGTTCGACGTGGATTGCGGCCTTGCTTCTCATGTTGATGAGCTCCTAGCGAGGTATCAGGGTCTCTATGGATCGGACCCGTAATCGTTACTGCCAACATGATACGCGCTGCGGCGCAAAATCGAGGGCTGTTCTAGACCGGGTCGAGCGGATTCGCGTGTTACTGTCCAGCGGTGAGGTCGAGAGTGACTTCGCAGGCTTGGAGAGCACCGAGCAGTGGCGACAGGGCCATGATGTTTAGCGTCTGGGCTTGCTGCTCTTCGGTGATTGTGAAGAACGCCATGAGCTGCTCGACGCCGCTTTGTTCGATAACGCAGGCCGCATCATCGCGTGATATCTGCGCAACGATCGGCGCGAAGCGTTCGGGCATTACGCCGCAATGGGACAATGGTTCAGCTGCGTCGAGCAGGTCTAGTATGTGGTCGGGCATGGCATCTTCGCCAGTGGTGAGCGCATCGATGGCGACGAAGACCTTTTCGGCGGTTTCAGGGTCGGCATTCTCCTCGACGCAGGCCGTATCTTGAGGAGAGAGCCCGGTTGGGCTTAATTCATCGGCGCCGTCTGGCATTGTGTCCGCGGGAGCGGTTGTCGGTTCCGGCGTAGGCGGCACGGGCGTCGCGGTTGGTGGCACTGGAGTCGCCGTCGGCGGTACTGGCGTTGGCGTTGGCGGTACTGGCGTCGGGGTTGGTGGTACAGGAGTCGCTGTCGGAGGTACGGGGGTTGCCGTTGGAGGAACCCGGGTTGGCGTTGGTTCTGGCGAGGAACATGCGGTGACGACGATGACCATCGTTGCGACGAGCACTGCCAATATGATGCTGATTCGAGCTGGGTTGGTTGTGGTTGTCGGATTCATGTCACGTCCTCGCGCGGTTGTCTACGTCAATCAGATGATCCGAGCAGGTGCTGTCGGAGAGTGCCGAACGCGTACATCGCGGCCCGCCTGCGATCGGGTGCGCCGCTGCCAGCGGACCTCACATGACGAACCTCAGTTTTTTCGGCGTCGCAGATGACGATATAGGTGTCGCCTCGGCCGAGGTTGACCGCGCTGTTTTCCGTTTCGGCAGATTCGGTGATGCCGTGCACTGCAATTCCGATCGACGCACAGGAGTGTTCCCGGATTGCGCGAGCCAATGCAATTGCACGTTGTTCGCCGCTGATTTCGTTGCCATTCTGGGCGCCTATCAGACGATCGCCCGGCAAGTCAGTATTGGCGACGATGGCTTCAAGGAACCTATCACCAGCCGCGGTCCGCATGGAGTCTGAAACCGCACCCGCACTTAGGTCCTCGTATACGGCAACCGTTGCTTCTCGTTCCCGCAACATAGCACCGATGACACTCTCGATAGTTTCCTCGTCGACACCGAACACGTGTTCGCCTAGCAGATCGCGGACTTGGTGTTCCATCGGCAGGATAAGTTCTTTCGCGGCGTCAACGCTCGGGGCGCGTGCGGCGATCCTCACATCGACCTGACCGGGACGGGCGAGCACTCCGACGGTGGGGTTCGACGACTCGGCGATTAAGTGGCCGATGAGGTGATCGACTGCGCTTTCGCCCAAGTCTGCGACCTTCAATACGCGGTAATGGATTGTTTCTCCGAGATCGTATTTGTCTTGCAGATATGGAATTATCTCGTTGGTGATGAGCCACTTCATCTCGAACGGGACGCCGGGAAGGCTGATGATGGTGCCTTTGTCGGATTCGACCATGAAGGCAGGAGCGGTGCCGTTGGGGTTGCGGATCACGGTGGCTCCGTCGGGGATTTGTGCTTGACGTTCGTTGTTTTTGGTGAGGATGAAGCCCCGGTTTTGGAATCGTTCGTGCAGTTCGGTCAGGGAATCAGGGTCAGTAACGACGTCGACGTCGAAGACATCTGCGACGGCTTCCCGGGTCAGATCATCTTGCGTCGGTCCGATGCCACCACCCGTAATCACGACATCGGCGCGCTCAAGCGCGATGCGCAAAACCTCCGTCATGCGGTTCAGGTTGTCGCCAACGCACGACTTGTAGTAGACGTTAGCGCCGTTTTCTGCTAGCCGCTGTGAGATCCACGCCGAGTTGGTGTCGACGATCTGGCCCAACAAAAGTTCCGAACCGATTGAGACGATTTCAACGTTTACTGACATGTGACTGTGGCGTCGCTTACTTGAGATACCTTGCCGATGTCCATTATGCACCAATCGACGCGGACACCCCGGAAAGCCTGATGACTGGTTTTTTCGAAAATACGGCGCAAGAGTTGACAAACGTTCTAAAGAGATATATGTTCTAAATAGAACACCGTTTCCACAGACACAGGATATCCGGCATGACAACGCAGATATTGGAACGCAATCCGCTTCAGACGCCACGACGTCGACACAAACCACATGGCCCCGGCATCGCTCTGCATCGCGACGACGCAGCGCCGTTGGAGCGGCTACCTGTAGATTTCGACATCGATGTCGAGTTGCGAATGCTCACCGATGAATCAGTCGAATTCATCGAAGATCGTAACGTGCTTGGTCAGCGAATCATGCAATCCGCGGTGTCACAGGAATTCGGCTCGTTCGCCGTCAAGTGCCGTTCAGTGACGCATGCGACCGACTTTTCCACCCCGATGCGAGGCATGTTGTTGACACTTTCCTCAGCGTTCGGCGGAATGAGTGCCACTATCTCACCATCGCTGAACTTGCACACTTGGCCGGCGATGGACATGTTGGTCGCCGCGCTGGAAAATTCAGGTGCCGGCGAGCTGTGGCAACCGATTGGGGAGCGCAGCGTCGGCATAGGCGCGGCGCGTCACGTTTTCGTTAGCGTTGATAATCCCATCCGCGACGATGCGACGAATGTCTTTCCGAGCTTGCTGGTCGAGATTGTTGGCGCACACCTGATCGACCCTGAATGGTTCGACCGAGTCGTCGCACCACGCTGTCGGGACGAGGCTTTGACCTTTGTTTACTACGGGCAGTCTGGTTTCGATGGATCGTTATTCGAACGTGCATGGCAGGACTGCCATGTCAGAGGAAGCGTATAAGAGATGCTTGCGGCCAGTTACGAGCAGACAGATCAGTTAGATACCAGCCAGAGCAGAAAACGCAAACGCTCAACCAGCTCCCTCAGCACCGACAAGGGCCTACCAGAAAACTACGACTACACCGATACCGGTTGCGATTTGGCGCCGTCGTGCCTAGAGTGTCCGCTCGCGCTCTGCAAATACGACGATCCGAATTGGGGTCGTCGCAACCGAACCATCATGCGTGATCAAGAGATCGTCCGACTGCGCGGGCAGGGTTTGAAGGTTTCACAGATAGCGAAGGTCGTTAAGACTAGCGAACGTACCGTGTACCGCATCGCTCAGCGCGAGGGCGTTCACCAATCGGCGTCAATTAAGAGCCCGCGGAGATCAATCCGGCGTGATTCCGATCACACAACGCGGTCGCGTATTGTGGAGGTCGCCGATTGGCAACAATACCGGATGCCGGAGGTCGCTGTCAGGTGAGTCGTGTGAAATCGGCCGTTGTTGCGACCCCAGATTTCCTATAGCTACCCGGCGTGTGACCGTCACATCCTGAAGGTGCGGCCTTTAGGTCGGTTTTGTTCTTCGGTGCGGCGCGGGTTCCGTCTGGTCAGATCCGATTCGACATCTCGAGAAGATGCGATTAACCTACATCGCTAAGTGATTTGATACCGTATATCGTTTTATACGTCTCCAGAGTTAATAGGATGGTCTTAAATGATTGGTTTCGCTGTCAACGATGTTCATTCTCAGTTGAACGAGACACAGGTATCGAAGGTGGTGACGCCCGGTTCGGTGCTGGAGCTGCGAGAAGCGTTGCGGGATGTTCGTTTCGTAGGTGGTAGGGCGGCGGTGGCGGGAGGTCGGCACGCGATGGGCGGCCAACAGTTTCTCCGAGACGGCACGCTCGTAGATACCCGCAGAATGAAGCAGATATTGGGCCTAGATTACGGTCGAGGTTTGGTAGTGGTTGAAGCTGGCGCCTTGTGGTCGGAGCTGGTCCCGAAGCTGCGGCAATTGCAGGGGAATCGGCCGGACCGCTGGAGCATCGTTCAGAAACAGACTGGCGCTGATCACATGAGCATCGGTGGAGCTTTGGCGGCCAATGGGCACGGTCGCGGTCTCAAAATGAAACCGATCGTGCAGGATGTTGAGTCGTTCGTGCTCGTCGACGCGAATGGTGTGGAAATCGACTGCAGCCGCGAACGCAATCCAGAGCTTTTTGCGCTCGCGATTGGAGGATACGGTCTGTTCGGCGTAATCACTTCAGTCACATTGCGACTGCAACCGGCAGGCAAGTTAGAGCGCGTGGTTGAGGTCATTGACATCGACGAGTTATCCAATGCTTTCGGTGAGCGGATCGATGACGGTTACGTATACGGTGATTTCCAGTACATGACCGACGAGAAATCGGACCGATACTTGCGGACCGGAGTTTTTTCCTGCTACCGTCGCGTCGAAGACCCGGCGCCCGCAGATGAAACATCGCGTTCAACGCTTTCAGCGGACGATTGGGGTCGACTTATCTACCTTGCGCACGTCGACAAGAGCGCCGCGTTCGATGCCTACTCCGACTTCTACCTTGGAACGAACGGCCAAATCTACGATATCGACGAGTTTCAGATGAGTCTCTACGTCGACGACTATCACACAGCGTTGGATCGGACGGTCGGCGCAGACAACGCCGGGTCGGAGATGATCACCGAACTCTACGTGCCCGTCGAGAAACTGACGGAATTCATGGCGAAGGCGAGCGAAACGCTCCGTCGCGAAGAGGCCAACGTCATATACGGAACGATCCGATTGATTGAGAAGGACGACGAGACGTTTTTGAACTGGGCCTCTGATAGGTTCGCTTGCATCGTCTTCAACCTTCACGTAGACCATACCGATAAGGGCGTGGATCGTGCTGCCGACGCGTTCCGCGCCCTCATCGATGACGCGACTTCCCTCGGCGGTAGCTACTTCCTGACCTATCACCGATACGCCACCGAAGAGCAGCTGACACGAGCATACCCACAGTTCGGGAGATTCTTGTCGAACAAGCGACGGTTCGACCCTGGCCGAGTTTTCGCCAGCGATTGGTACGATCACTATCGGCAAGCAGCTTGAAACTCGGTCGCGCTCGCTGAGCCTAATCATCCCGCGAGCGCTTAGAATTCACGACAACGTTTCTTCGATGTCAGCCAAGGAATTTTGCCGTGAAGTACGACGTGGTGATCGTGGGCGCCGGTTCAGCCGGTTGCGTTTTGGCTTCGAGGTTGTCGGAGGACCGCAACCGGAACGTCTTGCTCCTCGAGGCGGGACCCGATTATCCGGATGTCAACTCGATGCCAGACAATATCAAGTACGGCGTTCAAGCTTGGTACGAATCGTACGACATCGATGAACACACATGGGGCTATAAAGCACTGGCGACGCCATTGCAGGAACCGTTCAAACTTCCGCGCGGTAAAGTGGTCGGCGGGTCAAGCGCCATCAACGGACAGATCTGGTTTCGCGGCATCCCAGAGGATTACGACGATTGGGAGGCGCAGGGCAACGAGGGTTGGGGATTTCTCGACGTTCTGCCCTATTTCCGCAAGATCGAGACGGACCTAGACTTTCCGGGCGACGACTTTCACGGGTCTGATGGGCCGATACCGGTTCGTCGCTACAAAGAGGACGAGTTGTTCGCGAGTCCGAAGGCGTTTCTCAATGCGTGCCAAGCGGCGGGTTACCCGTACACGCACGATCACAACCACCCGGAGTCGACTGGCGTTGGTTACTTGGTTGTGAATCGCATCAACGACATACGCATGAGCACCGCGGTTACGTATCTGCAAATGGCGCGGGATCGGATGAATCTGACGGTGCGATCAGACGTGCTCGTTCACCGAGTGTTGATCGAGAACGGTAGGGCCGTCGGCGTCGAGGTCGAATCGGGTGGTGAAACCTATCGTGTCGAATCGGACCTCACGATCTTGAGCGGAGGAGCCATCAACTCCCCCCAGTTGCTGATGCTCTCGGGCGTCGGGCCTGCCGACCACTTGTCGGAGAGCGGCATCTCGGTGATCGCTGATGTTCCCGGCGTCGGACAGAACCTTAGAGACCACATCGCGGTGTTCGTGAAGTACGAGAGCGATCTTGAAGAGCCGGTTCCCGAGCGTCCGGCGCCGCTCCAGATCGGGATGCGTTACACGACACCGGATTCGCCCTACCGAAACGACATGCACATGCGGCCGATATCGATCCGCACCGAACATGTCCCGGTCGATTTCGATCCTTCGATAGCCAAAACCCCTACCGGTTTCAGCATCGCGTTGCAGAAGGCCGTCGGGAAAGGCGAGCTCCGTCTGGCGACTGCCGATCCGTACGACCAACCGATCCTTGACTATCGCTATTTGAGCGAGCCGCTCGACATGGAGCGGATGAGAGGCGCAGTGCGACTCTGCGCCGAGCTATCGGAGATGCCCGAGTACGCGCCCGCGATGATGCGGCGAGTCGATCCTACGGACGATGTGCTGATCGATGACGATGCGCTCGACAATTGGCTGCTGTCCAACGTTCGGACGCAGCACCACTCGTCTGGAACTTGCAAGATGGGGCCGTCGACGGATCCGATGGCGGTTGTGTCGCCGAAGTGCGAGATGCACGCGGTTGAGGGGTTGATGGTTGTGGATGCTTCGGTGATGCCGGATGTTATTCGTGCGAATACGAATGCGACCACGATTATGATCGCGGAGAAGGTGGCGGCGGGGATGTGAGGGGGACGGTGTTTCTCTGGTAGGGATCAGTCCCAAAGCCAATCGAGCTCAGTGAAGGCGAGGTTGCGGTCGAAGTTCAAGACGTTGTCCCTGACATCCAGGATAAGGCAACGCTCGTTGCCTCCGTTTTTGACGCCTCGCAGGCCACGACCAATCATCTGAAAGTACAGATTCGGGCTGTAAACCGGGCGGGCGACGATGATGGCGCGTGTCTTCGGAGCGTCGAAACCTTCGCGGAATACGCCGTAATTGACAAGCACCCTAAGCTCTCCTGCTCGAAATTGCTCAACGACTCGGCGGCGCGTGTATCGGTCAGTACCGCCAGATACAGCGCGGGCCGAAATTCCATCGGCGGTCAAAATCGCGGCCAAAGTCTGGGCATGTTCGACTGAAGTTGCAAAGATCAACGTAGGCCAAACGTCAGATTTGATTCCAATATTATTTTTGTAGGCTTGGATGATTCGCTCGGTGCGTTCCGTGTCACGTGCAATGCGGTTTTCAACGCTGTTGGGCAACCAAGGAGTGCGTTCGACCTCTGCGAGTTCGCTGCCATAGAGACTGAAGCTCCCGCCTTCAATCTCCATGTGCGTTACCCGAGCCAAGATCATCATTTCCTGAAGCTGACGCATGACCAAATTAGGATCCTCGGACAAAAACGCACTTCGGTCAAGTCGGTTGTGTCCGTAGCGACTCGCGAGCCAGCGCGTCTCTGATTCGCTGTATCCCCGATAGGGGGTTGCGGTCAGACCGAGCAGCAACGGTTCTGAAACCCCGCTCCTAGTTCTGAATCCCAATTCATCCATTGCAGACGTATATGTCGGTGCGACGGATCGATGTGCCTCGTCAAAAACGACGAGCTTGAATTCACGCAGGAAATCGTAGTCGGCGTTGCCTCGGTTCAATTTGCTGGAAAGCGTCTGTACGGATGCCACTACGACGTGGTTTTCATTCGTTGCTAAAGGTGGAGGTTGCCCCTCCCACATTCTTGAGATCCGCAAGATTTGGTCACGACGGCCTTTCGCGCGCCACACCTCTTGCCACGCTTGCACAGCTTGCTCACAAAGTTCATCGCGATCAGCGACCCACAATACGCCCCCTTCATATGCATCTTCAGTTATAGAAGCAACGATCCCCTCGACTGTGACTCGCGTTTTGCCGGAACCGGTCGGCAGACTTATCATGGCCCGGCGGTCTGAGAGCACGCTTGCAGAACTGCGCAACATTTGACGCAATTTATTCGCAACAATGTTTTGATAGTCGTGAAGCGGCGGGAGTACTATGGGTCCAGAAACTTCCAAAAACGGGTCGCGTCGCGAACTCCTTGCGCCGGCCCAATCTGGCGAAAATCCGAGTTCCGTGACGAATTGGATTGCCTGCGACGAACCAGCCCACTGCTTAGGCGGGTCCAGATGCGCGAGCGCGTGCCGGTAAACTCTCAAAGCACCCGTATGATACGTAGATATTGCAGCTTTTGCGACAGCGTTACCTTCGAAATGATGACCGTTGCGGCCGTAATACACGGTCAACGCCTCAGGTAACCCAGCAAGCAATGCGTTTTCTCCGACGGCTTGTAGAAGACGCGCCTCGTCGTCCTTTTGGATTTTGACAGCGTTACGCGCTACTTTTATTTTTTCTCGGTTGGTCCGCGTAAGGGCGACACGTCGTTCCGCTTCAGTCAGTCTGATATCAAGTTCAATCGTGATTGCGTTAAGTTCGTCTTGGCGATCCATACGCACGATGTAGATCGAGTCTTCGTGTTTGACTGACGCTTCGGGAAATGGGTCACCCGATTCCTCGAGTATGTCGTCGCAACGAACAATGTTGAGTTGCTTGTCCCGCGCTGCCAAGTACGGCGTCAAACTAGGCCAGTCCTCAACGATGTGCACTGGCGGCGACGAGTTGATCGGCGCGAAGCGTGGTTTTGGTGGATCATGGAGATCGAAGGTTCGACGGATCAGTTCGGCATTCGGATGGTTAATCAAAAACTGCTGAGCTTCGGCGCTCTTAGGATTTTCGCCAAGCGCATCAGAAAAAGCCACGAAACCGTTTCGGTTTCTGATCTTGCCATGTCGCTCAATTGCGATAGCGATGGGTTGTCGGGTTTCCATGCTCCCGTATTCGCGCCTTGACGAGTGCCGCATTTCCCATTGATCGAAAGTTGCGAGATTTTGCAACGCGGTGTCAACAAATGCTGCGCTTCCCTCGTCAGAAAGGTCGACTAAGCACTGTATTGGGCCGACTCCTATCGTATCTGCGAACCTGAGCATATTGGCTTGTGCGGTTTGACCGATCCTAGATCTACCATGCTCTTGGAACTCATCAACCGATCGGTTCATCAAGTCAACAAAATCAGTTTCTGTCGTATACGGCCAGTTTGCTTCAGGTCGATCTGACATTCTGATGTACCGCAAGAACATCTCGTCTTCGCGGTGATAAAGCAAATCGACTGAAATCCGTTCGTCTCTGCTCCCATCTCCTGGTACGACAATACCAGGCAACAGCGCTGAGTTCATCGGTTGCCACTCACCGCTGACAGTTCGGACACGTAATCGGTTCCGCCAGTGTCCATATTTTGTGAGCATGTCAGCGGCGACCTGCGGATCTACGCCACGACACGAACGCCACAGGTATTCCCAACGGCCGTCAATCAGATCCAAACTAACGTCGCTTTGGGACCCAAGTAATGACTCAAGGAAAAGTTGATAACGAGATTCTGCTGAAGCTTCCTTAACACCGAGGAACGCGAGAGCTTGGCGAATCTGGGCGTTGTTCGATAGCGATTCGTGCACCATCCTCTCAGGTGCCCAACTAAACCCGTCGGTCGGCAGATACACGTCACCTTTCAATTCAACCCACGAGTTGCTTTGCGTCAGCGTTACGCGCGCGTTGACGACGTCATTAAAATCCGCATGTTTGGGCAGATCCGCTCCGACCAATATGGCAATAGTTGACGCATCGACCTCTTCGCTCGTGGGCGCACCATCAACGAGTGCTTCCAACCACTTGGCAAGCGGCATTTCGGGCGTGCCTATTCCGTTATCCGTCTTCAATTGACCAAACGGGTCACAAAGCCGCTCGACGAACGGCCAACGGAGCACCCGAGTCGCTGATTGATGGAGCCAATCTTTGGAAACATTACCAAGGCCGTACCATCTGGTAAGTGCGGCATCCAAATTCTTGTCAAAACCTCGCCGCCGCCTCATCACGACTTCAGGAGGAAACTTAACCTCTTCAAATCGTCTCAGTTCACCCGACATGTCGGGAAACAGCGGTCGATCAAAAAGCAATTCAAACAGTCTTTCGGAAAGCTTCACAGTGTGACCTTCGTCAACTTGACGAACTCGGCGGGGAAGCGCATCCAGGTGCTTAGCCGGATCTTCTGGGGTCGATAAATGATGCAGATTATCAGCGATCAACTCAGCCGATGCGGACACCAATTCGGCGTTGTACACACCTACCAGGAGATTCTGCCGATCCTCGTTTGTCTTCCATGGTGCGTTAACAATTCCCGGGACGAGACTCGGCGTTGTTGTCGGGAAAAACGCCCAAAAATGTCCCGCGGGGTTGTTCACATCCAAGGGTGTAGCCCACCATATCGGCACTTCTCGAGCGTCATCGAGACTGCGGCTATCAGCGCGAGCATTTTCAGATAGTCGATGCGTCCGATGGAACACCTTCCATCTCGACGCACCTTCCTCGTCGCTAAGATGATATTCGTCATCACGCTCAACGAGAGAGTACGAACGTCGAGTCGCCACATCGTCGATACGTATGTCCAAACGCTCGACATGCCGAACAAACAAAAGGAATTCTGGCGGAAATTGATCGGCCTGTTTGGCGAGTTTCGCGTACGCGCCGTCCAACAACGGCAATCGGACGATATTAGTCGCCCACGTCATCAAGTCGCGCAAAATCGGATCCTCATCCGCTACCGATTGTGGATCGATCGGCATCGCCAGCCGCAAGACAGGATATCGTTCGAACGCGGCACCTGGTAACTGTCTCTCGATCATTCCCTGAGAAGATGTTCGATCGAATTTGAAGGATCCGGATCGGCTGAAAAACTCAGGGGAATCAGACACACCAAGCACTGATTTGAACCCGAGACCGAAACGACCGATCTCATCGTTGCCGCGTTTCGGCGACAGGTACGAAAACATCAACGCCTTTACGCCATCGGAATCGATGCCCTGTCCAGAATCCGCACAATAAAAATGACTGCTTGTTAGTCGCAGCTCTATCTCACCGCCGTCAACGTTTGACAACGCGTCGGCCCCATTTTGAACCAACTCAAACAACTGGCGATCTGCATAACCTCCGCGTGCGGTGTCCTGCTCGTGATTTGCGTGTTCAATTATCAGATTCGGTTGCGCACGGTAGGACTGTAACGTGCGCCCGCACTCCTCTCTGATGTACGTGCCGATGGCACCATCCACCGTCGCCCAATCCTCACTATCGGATCTGGCAATCGCGATCCCGGGATGAGAGCCATTCTGTTCGCTTATCGCCTCGGTGTCCCTTGAATTCAGATTGGCAATTCGAGTCGGAGCCGCATTTGCGCGACGGGCTAATTTTCGGCGACGTTTACTGTTCTTGTTTGGGCGTTTCGGCATTGTTGAGACTACAGTTGTATGTCAATATGAGCATTTTTACTTTACACATAGTTTCATTGGATTGGATCACACGATCTAATGAAATTCGCGCCGAATTTGCAAAAATGACGTTGAGAACCCGAACAACCCAAAGGACGGCACCCAACACACATTGAATCCTTTCGAGAAGCCATTTGGCCCACCGAAGGACCATTTCTTACGGGAATGACTTCCGCACGAACACCGAAAAATGCCCCTCAATCCTGCACAATATGAACCTTGACCGCCCCCGTAGTCTTGTCAAACGCGGTGGCGAATGCTGGTGCGATTTCCTCTAGGTTGTATCGGTGTTTGACGGTGTCGCGGTAGGGGTGGTTGCCAGAGGATAGGATGCGGATGGCGACTTCGTAGTCATGGATGCCGTCGATTATGCCGTAGCAGTTGGAGGAGATGATCTTGATCTCTCGCAGCATCGGGTCGAAGAGGTCGACCTCCATCGGCACCTTGATGCCGCCTAGGTAGACCATGGTGCCCTGGTTGCGGGTGGCGTTCATCGCCTCGTGGAACGAGACGGTCTGGTGTCCGCCGACGGATTCGACTACGACGTCTGCGCCTACGCCGTCGGTCAGTTCGCGGACGCGGTCGGTTAGCTCACCGGGTTCGGCGCCGGTTACAACGTCGGCTCCCATCTTTGCCGCCAGTTCCGCCTGTTGCGGATATTTCGCCGAGGCGATGATTTTGCTCGCGCCGAACGCATGCGCGCTGGCGATTGAGGAGAGGCCGATGGGTGCGGAGCCGACGACTGCCACGACGTCGCCCGGCTTCATTCCGGCGTAGCGGAGTCCGTGGACGGATACGGCCATGGGTTCGACGAGCGCGCCGTCGGTCCAGTCCATGTCGTCTTCCAGTTTGAAGAGGCCCAACGGTCGACGCGTCATGTACTCGGCGAACCCGCCACCTGAGTCTTCGACGACGTTGAGGCAGTGGCGGTACTGTCCGTAGTTGCAGTAGCGACAGTCGAAGCAGGCACGACCGGAGCAGACGGTGTCGATTGCGACGCGGTCGCCGACTTGGAGATTGTGGTTGCCGGCTGGGAGTTCGGCGATTTCGCCGGTGACTTCGTGACCGGAAGGAACGTCTTGGGCTTCCTCGCGGCGGGCGGTCATGTGGAGGTCGGAGCCGCAGATGCCGGTCTGCTTAACGCGGATCAGCGCCGCGCCTTCGAACATTTCGGGCATCGGGGCATCCTGCGTGGTGTAGGTGCCGGTTCCATCATCGAGCGCGGCTCTCATCGTGTTTGCCATAGTTGTCGCCTCGTCCGTCGGTTGTGCTTGGGTTTGGTATTGCGTTAAGGATACGCGCAATCAAGACCTCGGCTCAACCGATAAACTCGTTGCCAGCCGCCGTGACAATCTGCTGACGCCATGAAAATCACCAATGTCAAGATGTCGATCCTCGAGATGGACGGAGAAGATCGGTATTTCGACCTGATCAAGTTGCAAGGTCAACGAAGGGAGCGTTGGTTGCACCACACAGTGCCGGCGCGGTCGAAGCCACGGTACGAGTATGTGTTGCATGTTGAGACTGATGAGGGTGTAGTCGGGGTTTGCACCACGCCGGGCGATGGTCACACGGGGCTGCATCCGGCGGATGTGCCGCAGTTGCAAGCGTTGGTTGTGGGAGAGGACCCGTTGAAGCGGGAGTATCTGTATCAGAAGTTGCATCAGGGGACGCGGTGGGTCTATCGGTCACCGAGTTGGTTCGGCGGCTTCGACAACTGCCTGTGGGACATCGCGGGAAAGGTGGCGGGTCTGCCCGTCTACTCACTTCTCGGCAAGGTGCGGGACGAGGTCTATGCCTACTACAACACTCGCGGCGCAACCATCGAGGAGGCGGTGGAAGACGCGCAACGAGCATTGGAGTTGGGCTTCGTGGCGGTCAAAGATCACTTCTACCATCCGGTCGATGAGAACATTCGATGGTTGACCGCAATTCGTGAAGCGGTCGGAGACGATGTCGACTGCATGCACGACCCGGTGGCAATCTACACCTACGAAGAGGCCGTCAAAGTCGGGCGTGCTTTAGAGGACCTCGATTACCTCTGGTTCGAAGAGCCGTTGCCGGAGCGCAGTCACAATCTCTTGGTTCGATTGGCCGCGACGCTAGACATACCGATCATGGCGACCGAGACGTTTATGTACGACACGGATTTGTGCGCCCAGTACCTGATTTCAGGGGCGACGGATCTGATACGTCAGAATGCTAGGCACGGGACGACGAATTTGATGAAGTTGGCGCATCTTGCCGAGTTGCATGGGACGAATGTGGAGTTGAATGGACCGGGTGGTCTGTACGGGTTGGTGCATGCGCATCTGTTGTGCTGTATTCAGAACACTTCGTACTACGAGTTCTTTCCGGGTGGGCATCTCGATTTGGATGGTAGACAGATCGGCTTGCTTAATCCGGTCGTGCCGATCGACGGGAAGTTGAGTCCGCCTGATGCGCCGGGTTGGGGCGCGGAGTGGGACTGGAAGCAGTTTGAAAAGCGGACGGTTGAGGTAGTGGAGTGAGACGGACCTGTCATTCCGGTGCAGGCCGGAATCCACAACGTTCAGACCGATGACTCGGCAACATAACATCGGTCGTTTTGTGAAATCTCTAACTCGCGCTGAGCCGCCAGATGATCGAAGTATCAACATCTACCGAAATCCTGTTCGATGTGCGAATCTGATACGGTGGTTCAGCACCTTTGATGACACGTCTCAATCAGCCTTTTTTGTCGGCGAAGCGCCCGGTAGGGACGGGGGAGCGATGACCGGGATTCCGTTCGTTTCTCCGGACGTGATGACGTCGTCAAGGGATTGCTGGGATATTTTTGGCGCTGATTCTGGTTTTGAAATTCCGGAGAATGAGGTTCCGGATCAACGAGAGCGGACCGCGACCCGGTTTTGGAAGCATGTGCCGCCCTGTTTCGTGGGATTACCACGTCCGTTGACTTGGAACATATATCCGTTTTGGCCGTTTGCGGTTGGTAAGAATGGCAGGCGCATCAATCGAGCACCCAACAGGATTGAGGTGGCGTTAGGTGCCGAGTGGCTGGCGCTAGTGGTCGAGATGTATCCGAAAGCTCAAGTAGTTGGGGTGGGAGTCAAGGCGCACGATACCCTTGAATCGATTGGCATCGATGCACCATTCGTGCCTCACCCCTCCCGCGGGAGTGATGCGAAGTTGGTCATGGCGCTTGAGCGTGTCGCTGAGACGCTACGAAGATGACAGGACCGCGGTGTCACATTTGATATCATCGGTACAACTTCCCCCGGATTTTCGTATGAAGGGGCACAGACCGCCACCTCGGTGGCGGTCTATATTTTTGTTAAGGTTCATTGCGTGCGGACACCACGAGACATATACCAGTCCGCAAACCGCGTCTTGAGGATCAGGGATTGCCATCTCCAACATAGCTTGCTTCCCCCCTCGCTGATAGATTCCCAAGGCAGGACGATCACGAAACCCGCTACGTGGTAGTTGATGCCGCCACAGGTGATCAACATCAGCGCGTCTGATGGATACGGCACATTCCAACAACGAACGATGACCGACACCCCCCAAACCCGAGACCCCAAGCGCTACGAGCGCACGAAGCTGCTCATCGGCTTGGCCAATCTCGTCATCTACATCCTCGCGCCTGTGATCGTCCTCGTTTCTGGCGCATCTGCTTCAATTCGAGACTCAATCTCAGACGAAATCACTGGCATCGTGGTCTTGGGTGCGGTCGCTTACATCGTGCTCGCTTCGATCGCACTCGAGTTGTTGACGCTGCCGATCGGCTACTTTTCCGGGCATGTTCTGGAACGTCGATACGGGCTCACTCGGCGATCGGTAGGCGGATGGACCGTGGACTGGTTGAAGGGTTTGGCGGTGCAGACGGTGATGCTGGCCGTTTTTGTCGCCTGTCTGTATGCACTCCTCGCCGCCGATCCCGACTACTGGTGGGTCTGGGCGTCGTTGCTGTTCTCAGTCATATCCGTGTTCATGGCCGCTATCGCACCCATCGTTCTAATGCCCATTTTCTTCAAGTTCGAACCGTTGCCGGATGGGGAGTTGAAGGATCGGTTGATGAGGCTCTCAGAACAGTTGCGTACGTTTGTACAGGGTGCGTACGTGTGGAAATTAGGCGATAAGACGGTCAAGGCGAACGCTGCACTGGCCGGTTGGGGAAGGACGCGGCGCATCATCATCTCGGACACGCTGATCGAGAGTCATGACCCGGATGAGATCGAGGTGATCATTGCTCACGAACTAGGGCATCATGTGAACGGAGACATCTGGCGCGGGATTGGGGTGCAGGTGGTGATCATTTTCGTGTCGATGTGGTTGGTCGATCTGGCTTTGGGGGCATGGTCGGGATCGTTCGGATTGGATGGGACGTTGCACGACTATGCGAATTTGCCGTTGCTCGCATTGATCACTACCTTCGTCGGCGTTATCGCCCTCCCGCTGATCAACACCTACTCCCGACGCCGAGAGACCGCCGCGGACGATTTTGCGATTGCCACTACCGACATGCGCGCCGAGTTCATCAGCGCCATGGAGAAGCTCGGCAAACAAAACCTCTCCAACGCCGAGCCACATCCGATTATTGAGACTGTGTTGCACAGTCATCCGAGCATCAGTCGGAGGATAGCGCGGGCACGGGGGTGAATTTCCTCACTCTTTGCAGAATCCTCCCCCTTGATGATCCAAGGGGGAATTGAAGGGGGTTTATACGGATAACGGTATGAACCCCCTGCGTCTCGCTATGCTCGCCGCGTCCCCCTTTTGCTTCGCAAAAAGGGGAGGGTTGATTTACCAGACGGAGTAGCCGCCGTCTACCGGGATGGAGGTTCCAGTTACGAAGTCGGAGGCGTTTGAGGCTAGGAATACGGCAGTTCCGGCGAGGTCGGCGGGGATGCCCCAGCGGTCGGCGGGTGTTCGCTCTTGGACCATTTTGTAGCGGTCGGGGAAGAGTTCCTTGAACTGGTTGGTCATCTCGGTGACGATCCAGCCGGGCAGGATTGCGTTTGCTTGGACGTTGTGTCGGGCCCAAGCGACAGCGCAGGACTTGGTGTACTGCACCACGCCGCCCTTCGATGCTGCGTAAGCCGAGGCGTATGCCGTTCCGAAGATGGACATCATTGAGCCGATGTTGATGTATTTTCCAGCGCCCTTGTCTCGCATGTGGTCGAAGGTGAGGGAGGAGACGTTGTGCATCGACGTGAGGTTGGTATCGATGACGTATCGCCAGTCCTCGTCTGAAAGCAGCTGAGGTTCGTCGGCACGCCGATTGGTGCCGGCGTTGTTGACGATGATGTCCCATCCTCCAAATGCGGACATCGTCTCATCGAGCGCGGCTTGGATGGATGCTCGATCGGTGACGTCGCATGAGAGCGCGAGGACGCGGGAGGAGTCGCCGTCGGCGGTTGCAGTAAGAGACGCGACGGCGGATTCGAGCTTGTCGGCGTTTCGAGCGGCGATCGCGACGGAAGCGCCGTGCTGGAGGAAGCCCTCGGCGATACCGAGTCCGATGCCCCCGTTACCGCCGGTTACGAATGCGGTTTTGTTTGAGAGGTCGAAGGGGGAGTCGTGGAGGGAGTGGTGGGACATGGGGATGTTCGGTCGTCCTTTGCGTTTTTGCTGAGACGTACAGGATATACGGATTGGAGATCCGGCACTTGGTCATCGGGAGCTGGGGGCTCATTGCGCCAGGCGTTTCGGACAAATTTGTAGAGGAGTGCCGCGATGATCCAGATCAGTATCGTCGAGGAGATCTTGGCGGGTACCAGCGCGATGTGTCCCGAAACCCATACGAGAAATACGAGAACAAAGGCGGCCATCATTGCAACTAGCGCAAGGATTACGGGAAGGGTGCCGCGCAGAGTAGGCAATTTGACAAATGCGCCGATGACGAACCAAATCGCTGTGAACACAACAACGAACGGTACAATTGTGGGTATTAAACAATCTGAATCGTAACAATAGTACGTGTCAGTCTCAGAGTAATAGATCAACGGTACTAAAGATGCGACGAGTAACAGCAGGGCCACGACTGGTCCGATCACGGCGACAAACGAAACTCGGAACGCCCGCGTTGTCGCAACTATCACCGCGATAAGTGACACGAAGCCCAGTAATGCGAAAAGCAGCAGGATAAAGCCTAAGGCAATCCCGAAAAAGTCTTCGCCAAATGGTGAGAAATTCAGAACCAAATCGTACGCGACGACCCCGCCCGCAAACACAAGGGGTAAGACACAAACGATTCCCACGGCGGCGATGAATGTTGCCAGAACGTATCTGTGACTTCGACGTTCAATGGGCACCGTTGCTAACGGCAATACGAACGCGGTGCTTGCGATGGATATGGCGATCGCGATGAACAGGAGTTCGTCTGGAGATATCAATAACCGGGCACGGTTCGCCAAAGAGTAATCGATCGGTTCGTACGGTCCAACACCGACTCTCCTCCAGAGAGCGTCCGGAGTTCTCACTACGACGCCTTGCAATCCCATCGCAACAATCACATTGCCGCTGTTGACATCGTAGAGCACGTCTTGTGGCAGGTGCGCGAGTCGCCAAAAATCGGCCCCTGTTGAGTCCTTCGCCAAAGCGAAAATCCGGTAGCTGGCGCGCTGGTTGAGGTCGACGACGCGATGTTCGATGGTCGGATACTCGCCAATCGTCAGTATCACGGTCTCGTCTTGCAAGTTGTACGTGAATTCGGGACCTGAGTTGGGGGTATGTTGCCAATCGATGGTCGAGTCGGCAGGAACTCGTTCCCAGGTGAATCCTCCGTCGTCGCTTCTATGGACTTCATAATCGCGGTGACCCTTCGCGAAGATCGAACCGGTTTCATCCTGCGTCAACGTAGTGATCCCAGTCGGAGGATCTGGGGCGCTGGTAGCAATCGATGCGAACGCGGCTATGGCGGCGATGAGCAACGCCGCGCGCGTTCTCGACGCGGCGCTTTTTGCTTCGGCGTTTCGCCAAGTCCAAATCGCAATTGCCACCCCGAATGGAATCACGATCGAGTCTGTGGGATCGTAGGGAGATCCCCCAGGGGTACCTCGGAGTAACGAGAATCCGTTCAAGATGAATTCGTGCAGTGGTTCGAAGGTGTTGTAGGCGGCGTAAAGGAGGGGAAGTCCGATGTAGGCGATTACCCAAACGGCTTTTTGAGCCGTCGAGTCGCGGCGTGCAAGGAAGGTGAGGAGAAGGGCTAGCAGCGGCGGAGCGAAGACGATCCAAGCGAGGTCGCTGAGTTTGCCGGTGAGCCATGTGCCGGGCCATAGCGACTTGAAAAGTAGGTCGTTGACTAGGAGGGTGGCGAGCGCGAGCAGCGTTGCCGGGTGGGTTAACGCGGCTTCGGCGCGGGCGGTGAGGCCTTCGTTTGGCGCGCGATCAGATTGTGACGGTTGGTGCGCCATGATGACGACGAAGTTTAGCAGTCGATCTGACTCTAGTTGTCAAGATTGGGCGCGATTACGAGGTCCCAGACAGTGTCACCCGTTCACATCACACCCCACAAATGTCCGCCTCGCCAGTTGTAAGTTCTTTGGGCGCTGAGCCTCCGGGCGATGCCTAAGCCGATGCCGCCGGTTACGAAGGCGGTTTTGTTTGAGAGATCGAAGGGGGAGTCGTGGAGGGAGTGGTGGGACGTGGGGGTGCGTTGTTAACGATATGCGGGGTGGAGGATCGGGGACACTCTTGGCAAACGTAAACTTAATGTGTGCAAGTTTGGTTGTGATTTCGTAAGTTTTTAGGAGGGATTTTCGCATGGAGTGTTTCAATTGATGGTCAACGGAGGTGAATGGTCGACGACGACGGAGTTGGCGTACAGTTGGCACGCTCTTCACGTCATGGCAGAACGGATGATAGCTCCAGAATGGGTCGCTCAAACCGTTGCCGAACCAGCGCTTAGGGCATCCGACCCGAGTGATGCAGCGTTAGAGAGGTTTTATCGCGCAGTCCCCGAAAATGGGAACCGAGTATTGCGCGTAGTTGTGAACACGCAAGTTGCACCTTGGCGAGTCGTAAGCGTATTCTTTGATCGTAGGATGAGAGATCAAGTATGAGACTGAACGTGGACAAGAAGGCGGATGCGCTGTACCTGAGGCTTGACGAGTCGCGGATCGTTGACTCTGAGGAAGTGTCGCCTGGGGTGGTACTTGACTACAACGAGGCGAACGAGGTGATCGGTGTTGAAATGCACCAACTCTCTGAGCGTTCTTCTGAGATTGACCTGACGGACTTAAAGTTTGAATCCACGTAGGTGGCTAGTGTTGGTCGCGGGTTTGGTAGTAGGGACGTGTTTCTTAACCGTTTACGTCACAACCTACGAACGTCCTCCCGGCGAGTTGACAGGCCTCTAGGACGCTGAAACTGCCGGCGGCAGGGTCTAGAACTGGATCGCCCGGAGCCGTAACCGACTCGATTAGTGCTTGCTGCAACCCCACCGGCTTGGAGTGCGTGATTTTGGATGAGGGTTTTTCCGTCCAGACGTCGGGGATGTCGTGGCGGGTCCAGACGCCTTTGGCTCGTTTGGGGGCTTTTTGAAGGACGATTAGGTATTCGGCGGTGCGGCGGGTGCGGTAGCCCATGCCGATGCGGCCTTTGTTCCAGGTCATGAGGTCGACGGTCTCGAGGTTGGTGCCTTCGGTCCATTCGTCGATGCCGGAGCAGAGGTGGTATTTGTCGATCCAGAGGAAGAGGTGTCCGCTGGGGCCTAGGACGCGGTCGATGGAACGGATGAATTGGCCGATAATTTCGGATGTCATCTGCGGGAGGGCGGAGCGTTTCTGGCCTCGGAGGACACCTTCGTTTCCGTAGCCAAGTTTGTCGAGGACACCTCGGTATTGTGGGTCGAAGAACGTTGCGGCGACGGAAGCGTCGGGCAGTTGGGTGAGGAACTCAAGGCCGTCCATGGCGACGCGAGTGTCACGCGGGATGGATGGGGGGAGTTCGTTTTGGGCGATGGTGCCGGTTCGTTCGTTGGAGTAGACGGTCATGGGGAGGAGTGTATGGCGAAAACGCCGTTCTTTGCTAACGAAAATCTGCGAGCAAGTTTAGGAAGTGCTTAGCACGACGGTGAATTGAAACCGAGTCTCGCATTTGCGGCATACTGGATTTTCCATGCCGCGTGGCCGTTTGAATCGATTTTTCCCGCAATTGGAACAGACGAACATCTCCCGAAATATTCGGAATTCCTCCCATCTAGCTTTATCGTCGCCACTTGAAGCCGACCGATTGGGGTTTTCAGAAAAATGGCTAGCAAAGTTCTCTACTACGCCCCCAGCCAAACTCGTCAAAAACTGGTTTTTTACACCGGGAACTAAAGGAGGCAACAGATCTCGATCCTTGAGGAATCTTTGCAGTGCAACCGCGAGTTCGCTCCGATCATATAAATATGGTTTGTCGATCGGTCGAATCGACACATCGACAACGAACTCTCGACATATTTTGAGCAACCATTCTTCTTCGGCTTTACGAATATCTTCGCCAGCCGATTCGCCGCGTGCGAGTTTGTCGTCGATTGCCACGTCTGGAGTCCGATGATCTGAGAACACTGGGCCGGAATCGGGTTCAATACGTTGTATCCGTCGAAATAACCAGTCGGCATTTGGAAGGTGGTCGTTCAGCAGCAGGAAAAATTGTTCATCGTGCGTCAACAAAACGATTTGAAAATCGCCAAGCTCACTTGCAATCATCGAGGCAATGTTCTTGCGATGGTCGGCGTCAAAGGACGTTACGACATCGTCGAGAATGATGATTGGGGTTTCTGTGTTAAACGTGCGTATCGCAGCGAGACGTAACGCTAGCGCTGCGGTATGGATTTGTGAATCGCTGAGGTAGCCAGTTGGCGCGACGCTCCTTCGATTCGGCCCAAAGTCGACGGCAACACGAAGTTGCTGTAGATTCCGCGAAGATTCGGTAGCGAGCTTCAGCTGGATTACGGCCGGTTCATTATCGGAATTTCCATGCATTTTTCCGTAAAGCCAATTCACGTCATCTTCGAGCTTTGCCAAAAGTAGTTGTATGTGCTCCTTAATTTTGGATTCGACAATGATGGATTGCTTGACCAACGCTTCATAGAGCCGTGACAGTTGCGATTTAGCACGCGAGATTTGTAGTACATCATCTTTGATCCGTATCAATTGGTTGAAAACACTGTACGCGTTGGTGTATGTGGTGGTCCCTTGTTGACGCTCGATTTCATCCCTCTCACTCGCAAGAGTTTTTCTAATCATTGACAATGCTGCGATAGCGCTTCGTGGATCGGGATCGGGATTGTCGGTTTCCCACACTTTCAAGGATTCGAGATAGTCGTTGACAGGCTTGGCAGCCGAATCATATCCGACGTCCGCCAGACGCAAATTCAAGTTTTCCAAACTGCTGATGAGCTCCGTTTTGGTCCCTGTTACTCCTTTTATTGCTGCGTTAAGGGCTTTTTGTGCGACCCTGTACGTACGAAGCGTCGAGATTTTCGTCTCCAAACTAAGCCGCACAAGATCACGCGAACCATGCGGAGTCTGTGTGAAAACGGTATCGCAAATCGGACAAGAATCTAGTTCGGGATCTTCGGCCTCAAACAGAGATCTAGCATTCGTCCAAACATCGCTAAACACTGATTGACTGGCCGCTTCGCGTTCGCGTGATTCATTTCGCGATGCTTGATTGAATTTCCGTACCGATTCAACGAAGTTGGGAACTAGCCCGGATTCGCTGTCGCTCTTCTGAACTACGAGCATGTCAATCGCGGTCATCAAACGATTTAGCTCCGCGACGCCAACCCTTTCTTGCTCATCATTTTTCGCCAAAACCAGCGCACAGTAAGCGCCATCGGTGTCGGAGATCGAAGAAAAGGATAGCGATTCGTCTAAAGGCCGCAAAATATCCGAATTGAACCAGTCACAGATCGCAGACTCGTCCCAAATGGCCAATGCGTCACCTGTTACGCGTCGCACGTCGCGGTTCCGTTCGTTAAATGCCGAATCCGATTCAGACGCGGCTTTGACGTCGGAGCGGAGGGCCCGAAGATTTTTTTGGATCGAAATCAGAGGATCCAAAGCGAACCAACCAGCTATTTCCCGATATCGTCGTTCAGCCGGTGCCTCAACGAAACCGCGAAGTTCGTAACCGTGAATTACGAACGGTACCTTGATCGCAGACAACACTCGTCGGGCTGAATTTGGTAAATCTTCCGATGGCGAGACGCGGCGCGTATCACCAAATTGTTCAAGGTCTTTTCTGAATTTGAATGAAACCTTTGATTGAATGTTGAGATCCGCCGCGTTTACGTGTTCCAAAGCCTTAGGGCCGGCTTGAGTCTGGCCTGCCTTTTGTCCGAGTCGCTCAAGGGTTCCGTTTTCGGAGAAATAAAATTCGAACGCATCTACTAAACTTGACTTGCCTTTTGCATTCGGGGCAAAGATTGCGAAACTCAACGGTCGGTTTCCGCGTCGCAAACTGAACGTTTGTGATCTGAGGTAAGCTCGGAACCCTTGGACCTCAACGGAATCGATCGTAATCGGCGACATCATCGGCAAGATTCCTTTGCAAGTTGAGTGGCCAATTCAACGATCTCTTCCACGGCCTCCTTAAGAGCATCCTGTGTTGGTTCAGTGGTCAGGATGTGCTTGACCAGAATGTCGGTCAGATCCTTGTCACCATCCGATCGATCAGTAAGTGACAACGCGATGGCGTTGATCAACTCTGTGTTCGTTAAATCGGTATTTGATCGTCCTGTACCGGTAGGGTCCGGTTCCTGTTGCATTGCGTCCATCCAATGTTCCTAGTAGTAACGCGACCCTTAAATTTACATGTCACGTTAATGAACCTGGGCGTCGTTCACGAAGTGGTGAAATTTCGGTACCGTACGAGAGACTGGGACTCCGCATGATCGCCGGGGATGCGGCCAAATTAATCCGCACATACATTTGACTTCGGATATCGCTTGGTTGCCAACTAGAATCGTTACTGCAACGAATACGTCGGCTCGATCTCCGTGACATCGAACCCCGCTTCAGTCAGTAGCAGCCTCAAGACCTGCTCCGTCTCGGCATACTTCCCCTCACCAAAGTGTTGGAAGCGGAGGTTGCCTTCGGGGTCGAAGATGTATTTGGCGGGCCAGTAGCGGTTGGTGAAGTAGCGCCAGGTCTTGTAGTCGTTGTCTTGGACGATAAGCCAGCCGAGGTCGTTCTCTTCGGCAGCTTCGCGCACGTTGTCGATGCTCTTCTCGAATTCGAATTCGGGAGTGTGCACTCCTAGGATGGTGAGCCCAGCGTCAGCGTAGCTCTCATGCCATGCCCTCAAGGCCGGCCACGTGTTCTTACAGTTGTATCAAGTGTAGGTCCAGAAATCGACCAACACCACTCTTCCGCTGTCGCGGATCTCTGCGATCGTGGTCGGCTCGCCGTTCAACCACTCCTGCGTGTTTCTCAGTTCGTAATCTGTCCGGTCGTTCACCGGCGGATACTGCTTCATCGCCATCCCCGGTAAGATCGGTTTCGCCCAATACGGCGTCTCGGCTTCGGCTGGGACGGCGGTCGCGGTCGGTGGGACCACAGTCGCGGTCGGCGGAACCACTACGGTAGGTGCCGTTGTGGCCGTCGGTGCCGGCATCTCGACTGTGGGCTCGGAAGTCGGAGTCGCAGGAATCTGCACCGTCTCTTCTCCAGTATCACCGCCGCAACTCACCAAACCTGCGGAAAGAATCACCACGGCGAGGGCCAATAAGGAAGAGCGCCAAGCTATGAGGCGGTTGCGCAACAAAGTTAAACTCGCATACATCACACAAGATTAGGATCGAGGATCAATTCTTAAATGTCAACGATACCATCTATCGACCAACCCATCGTCGTCGCACCGACGCCTACGCCGTTCCGAGACGACGCCGATCAATCGCTCGATTTCGACGCCCTCGAACGGAACGTCGGTCGGTGGCTCGACACGCCGCTCTCCGGATTCGTAGTCGTCACCGCGAACGGCGAGGAGACGATGCTCAGCGAAGCGGAACGACTGCAAACCGTTAAGACCGTGTCCGCCGGCCACGACGGCCAGAAATTCGTCATCGCCGGCGTTGATGAACGCTCCACCATCGAAACTCTGCGACTGTCCGAGAACTACGCGGAGGCTGGTGCCGACTTCATTCGGATGCGGATACCACGCAACATGTCGGCCGCGGACCTGGTCACGTACTACAGTTACGTGACCTCGCGCTGCCCGGTCCCGGTCGTCGTGATACACCAGACCTTCGCCCGCGGCGGCGACCCTGCCGCACCGCCTTCGGTCATCGCCGAGCTCTGCGGAATGGATAACGTCTTCGCCTACATCACCGACCACTCGATCCTCTTTGAACAGCAGGTCATCCCCAACATTCCGTCTCACGTCCGCAAGTGGAACTGTAGCGGCGCCCTGCTCGCGTTCGGGACCATGATCGGCTGCGACGGCGCGTGTATGCTCCTCGGCAACATCGCCCCCGCGCTCTGCATGGACATCGTGAGCGCCGGATTCCGAGGCGACTACGCGACGGCGGTTGAGTTGCAGCGGGTTGCATCGAAGTTGAACGTGACTGTGATGAACACGATTGGCGCGCCGAAGACCGCTTTGGCAATGCTTGGCTACGAATACGGCGACCCGCGGCGACCTACGGCGACGGTGACCAACGACTCCAAAGCCGCGATCGAAGCAGTCCTGTGGGAGTCTGGGTTGTTGGCATAGGGGAGGTATGCACAACGTCCGTCATTCCGGCGAAAGCCGGAATCCAGAGGGGCCGGCGACGGTGACGGGATTCGGCCCGGTTAACAACTGCGAAAAACTCATCATCTAAAATCGATGAGTCGTCGCGACCCGAAATCCCCTGCGCCACATGAACCTCCACGAGTACCAAGCCAAGCAACTTTTCAAAGATTACGGCATTCCCGTATTGCCTTGGCGCATCGCGGAATCTGCGGAACAAGCGGAGATCGCGGCCAACGAACTCGGTTGCCCGGTCGTTGTGAAGGCGCAGGTCCACGCGGGGGGTAGAGGCAAAGCTGGTGGCGTGAAGTTTGCGGCCACCGCTGAAGACGCGGTCCAGTACGCTTCCGACATGTTGGGCACTCGGATGATCACCCACCAGACCGGCCCGGGCGGCGTCCCGATCGACAAGGTGATGATCACGCCAGCCGCCGATATTGCCCACGAATACTACGTCTCAATCGTCATGGACGGCGATGAAGGCGCACCAGCCATCATAGCCACCCGAGAAGGCGGTGTCGAGATCGAGCAGGTAGCCGAGGAGCATCCCGAAAAGATAGTTCGTATCATCGGCGATCCGCTCATTGGCCTCCTCCCGTACAAAGCGCGCGACGCCGCATTGGCTCTCGGCTTCCCGACGCCGCTGATCCGACCCGCAACTGCCCTGATATCCAACGCATACCGGCTGTTCACCGACAATGACTGCTCGCTGGTCGAGATCAACCCGCTCATCGAGAGCGAAGACGGCAATATCATCGCCCTCGATGCCAAGGTTGGTATCGAAGACGACGCGCTCTTCCGCCATCCCAACCTTCGCGACCTCCACGATCCGGCCCAGATGGACCCGCTCGAACGCGAGGCCTCTAAATACGACCTCGCATACGTGAAGCTCGAAGGCGGACGGGTGGGGTGCATGGTCAACGGTGCCGGTCTCGCCATGGCGACGATGGACATCACCAAGTGGGCCGGGGCCGAACCTGCGAACTTCCTCGATATCGGCGGGTCTGCCGACCTCGACCGCATCGAGCACGCCTTCAAGATCATCGTCTCCGATCCCGACGTCGAGATCATCTTGGTCAATCTCTTCGCCGGTATCGCCCGTTCCGACGTGGTGGCGACGGGAATAATCAACGCTGCCAAGGAAATCGGCTCCAACAAACCGATCGTTGCCGCCATGCGAGGGACCAACGCCGAAGAAGGGCTCCGGCTTTTCGACGAATCGGATATGGACATCACACCATCGCCCGATATGGCGAGCGTTGCTGAAGCGCTCAGGGACAAGCTCGCCAGCATGGGAAGGTCGAATTAATGCCAGTTCTAGTTGAAGAGCCATGCCGCCTCCTTGTGCAGGGGTTGGGCCGTGACGGCTCGTTCCAGGCGCAGCGCATCGTCGAATACGGCACCGATATGGTGGCGGCGGTGCATCCCAACCGTGCCGGGATGAAGTTCATGGACGAAGTCCCCTACTTCGAGACGGCTCGCGAAGCAGTCGCCGCGACCGGCGCCAACACCGGCCTCGTCTTCGTCCCCGCGCCATTCGCCATGGACGCCATACTCGAACAGGCCGATGCCGGACTGTCGTTGATAGTGTGTATCACCGAAGGCGTGCCGGTGCACGACATGATGAAGGCCAAGGCGTATCTCGACCGCACCAAGTCGCGTTTGCTTGGCCCGAACTGCCCCGGTCTGATTCACCCCGGCGAGCGGATCAAGCTGGGCATCATCCCTGGCGCAGCGGTGTCGCCCGGCAACGTGGGCGTGGTGTCGCGCTCCGGAACCCTCACCTACGAAGCCGTCGCCCAACTCGGCGCGGTGGGCATGGGCCAATCGACCTGCGTAGGTATCGGCGGAGACCCCATTCCCGGAATCAACTTCATCGATGTCCTGACCGAGTTCCAAGACGACCACGAAACCGAGGCCATCGTAATGATCGGCGAGATCGGTGGCACTCGTGAGCAGGCGGCGGCTGAGTTCATCAAGCAGTGCGTCACCAAACCCGTAGTCGCCTCGATCGCCGGCCAAACCGCGCCACCCGGCAAGCGCATGGGCCACGCCGGCGCCATCATCACCGGCAAAGCGGGCCTCGCCTCCGAAAAGAACAAAGCGTTGGAAGCAGCCGGCGCTACGGTTGTGGAGTCGCCTGCCTATATCGGCGAGGCGATGAAGAATATCCTCGGGTGACGAGCTGGGTCCGACCACTCATCACCCCCTTCGGTAGGGGCGGGTTTCAAACCCGCCCGCGAGCGACACCATTTCCACTCCCCCCATCACCGCAGACCCCTCTCATTCAACAACCATCCCCTCTCCCGCGAGCCATCCCCTCCCCCTCCCAGGGGGAGATTAAGAGGGGGTCCCAGGGAGAGGGCATCCGGGTGGCCATGGGGCACGGGCCTGCCAACAACCATCCCCTCTCCCGCCACACGCCGCCATCCCCCCACGCCGTCATTCCCGCGCACGCGGGCGCTTCAGCGGACGGAACGTCCATCCAGCTGACGCAAAGTCCATCTAGGCGGCAAAATTAGGCCATGCGTTGATCGGCGACTAGGAGTTGGCTGATGGTATTCGACCCAAAGAATCTTGAGGATGTAGAGGGGGCGGATGACGTAGCTGAACATCCGCACGCGATCTCGCTCAACGAGGCAGCAAACATCGCACGGCGGGTTCAAGACCTAATCCGGGCTGGGGATGAGAACACGGCGCTGAATCTGATTCGGCACCTGCATCCTGCTGATATGGGCAACATATTGGCGGGTTTGCCGAGAACAAGCCGTGACACCCTACTGCGCGTGATGTCGCCCGACACCGTTGTGTGGATGTTGCGGCAGATGAATCCTGTGGAGGCTGGTCGAGTCGGAACCCGACTAGGTTCGCAGGTGCTCTCGTTCGTTTTCAGACAGATCCATCCACAGCAGGCGTTGACGACGTTGCGCCGGTTGCCGTTCCTGAAATCTCGAGAGGTTGCCGAATCGCTCGAGGACACGCTGGTAGACACGGAGGTCTTCGATCTGGCGCCAAACACGGCGCGCGCGTTGATGGTCGACCAACTACCGACGGTGGGGATCGATGATCCGGTCGAGGCAGTGCGAAACAGTGTCCGGGAACTCGGCGAGTTGCGAAACAAACTTACCTATGTGTACGTGCCAATGTGTACGTGGTAGGGATGGCGGAGACCTGTTGGGTCAGATCAGCATGGTCGATCTGGCCTTGGCCGACAACGCAACACCGATCCGGGATATCGCTTCACCGATCTTCGCAACAGTTGCGGTCGACACTCCGGCGGAGGAATGCGCTCGGTTGCGCAGGCACTACGACCTTTCACAGCTGCCGGTAGTTGAGGGCCAGCGGTCGACGGACAAAAATTGATCGGCGTGATCTTGGCCGAATCGCTTCTGTCAGCCTTGGTCGAACACGACACCCGGCAGATGCAGCAAGTGGGCAGCGTTGCTGGCGAGACAGTCGGCGGCCCGCTGGTCAGCTCGATTCGAACCCGCCTGCCGTGGCTCACCGTGAACTTGGGCACCACCTTCCTCGCCGCGGCGACCGTCGCACTATTCGAATCGACATTGATGCAAGTGGTGGTGCTCGCCGCCTTCCTTCCTGTCGTTGCTGGACAGGGCGGGATCGGCGGCACACAGACACTGACCTTGATCGTCCGGGCGATCGCGCTAGGCGAACTGGTCGGTGTCGACGCCAAACGGCTGCTACTCCGAGAGGCGATACTCGGTATCATTCACGGCCTTTGGCTCGGCGTTCTAGTAGCGGTCATCGCGATTATCTGGAAGCAGAACGTCGGTTTAGGTTTGGTTTTGGGATTGGCGATGCTGGGCAACATGATGATCGCAGGCTCGGTCGGCGCGGCGGTGCCGTTGTTCCTGCGACGAATAGGACAGGATCCGGCGGTCGCATCCGCGGTCGTTGTGACCACCGTGACGGACGTGGTCGGCTTCCTGCTGTTTCTCGGGATCGCGAGCGCCTCGATCAGCTTGATACTGTAGGTCAACGGCAACGCCCCTTTCGGGAGGTGTGCACAACGTCCGTCATTCCGGCGAAAGCCGGAATCCAGAGGGGAAGGGAAACGGGGAAGCGCCGCAGATTCGCGCACTAAACTGTCCCGGCAGGGGTTGTTCAAAGAACCCCCTTCGGGTGCTGTGCATAACCATTCGGAGCGTTGGCAAGGTGGTGAGATTAGGCATGAACCGCCCTTGCCCGGCCCCCTGGATTCCGGCTTTCGCCGGAATGACGGTTGTTTTGCAAAGTACCCCCTCCGCGAAGCGAAGAAGGCGCGAGCGAGCGAAGTGATGCTATCGTGAGACTTCATGGAACCGCGCATCAGCATCATCACCTTCGGAGTCAACGACCTGCCAAGATCGGTGGAGTTCTACCGTGACGGATTGGGACTGCCCCTTGTCGACGAAAACACCGAATCGATCGCCTTCTTCCGGACTGAAGGCACCTGGTTGGCCCTTTACCCGCGCGCCGCGTTGGCGGCCGACGTCGGCGTCGACACCGAAGGCAGCGGCTTTTCCGGTGTGACACTAGCTCACAACGTGCGCAGTCGCGAAGAAGTGGATGCCTTGCTCGCGGTTGCGGTCGCCGCCGGTGCAACCTTGGTGAAACCCGCCGAAGATGTCTTCTGGGGCGGTTACTCAGGCTACTTTTCCGACCCCGACGGCTACCTCTGGGAGATCGCTTGGAATCCACACTTTTGGATCGAGTAGGGGTGCTGTGCTCAACCACCGTCATTCCGGCGAAAGCCGACGCTTCAGCGGACGGAACGTCCATCCAGAGGGGCGGTGCAAGGGCGGGATTTGACGCTAGGATTGGGATGTGGGTACGACTCGTTCGCGGTTACCCTTAGCGTTCGGCGCGCGGTTGAACGACACGTTATTCGGAGCCCAGATCCAGATGTTCGAGAACCAGTTACACCTCACTAAGCACATCCGTCGTACCACGACCCTCTCGCTCCTCGGCATTTTTTCGCTCCTTGCTTTGTCGCTCGGATGCGCCGGTTCCCAGGGCGAACCTGGGCCATCCGGTCCCATGGGTCCGACGGGCGCCGTTGGACAGATCGGGCTCCAAGGCGAAACGGGTCCCCAAGGCCTGAAAGGCGATCCGGGCGAAACTGGGCCGCAAGGACCTATCGGTCCGCGTGGTGAAACCGGACTGGCTGGGCCGGAAGGTACACAAGGTGTGAAAGGCGATACTGGTGCTACCGGATCGCAAGGTGCCGAGGGGCCCCGAGGCGAACCTGGCCCGCAAGGCGCGCAGGGCGACACAGGTCCTGTCGGACCTCAGGGCTTGGCCGGGCCACGAGGCGAAAAAGGCGATACCGGATCCAAAGGTGATCGGGGCGATATTGGGCTGGGTGGGCCAATTGGCCCTCAGGGTGAAGAGGGCGAAGTCGGGCCAGAGGGTCCGATCGGGCCGGCGGCACCGCCAAATCCGGCGAGTTTGGAGATCATCGATAGCAAGGTCCTCGGAACCGAGGTTGTAGATCGCAACAACCGCGTGATCAGAGCGGAATATGTCTATTCGATCGAGTTTTTGGGCGCGGGATTCCATCCCGGTGAATACGTCTCGTTCCTCGCCGTCGGATCGCCGCAACCACCTTACGAAAACGAAGTTCGGGCCAATGACAGCGGGGCGTTTCGAACCAGAGTGTCGATGGCCATTCCGGGATTTGAACCCGGGACTCCGATATCGATCCTCGCATACGGAGACGCCGGAACCGCGGTCACGGTTGGCTACATCATCCCAGAGAACTGATTGGCGACTTTGCATCATGGCCGATTCACTCTAGGTTCGCTAGATATGCCGAGCCTTCCCTGACCTCGTCAGGGATCTCGATTTCTGCACCGTATTCAACGACTTCGGCCTCAACGCGATACGGCAACCTCACGTTGTCTTCGGCGTCGAAATGCCACTCCAATGTGTACGAAACCATGCGGTAAGTTTCGGGATCGATGACGATTTCGATGTTCGGTTTCGGCCATCGCGAGTTATACCCCGGGACCGTTGCTCTGTAGACGAATTGCGACTGGGCGTTCACCGCGAGATCACTTTCGTACGCAGACCGGATCTCGCGATAAACCATCCTCGTCGGGTCAGCAAGGGGGAAATCGAATTTCAATACGTCTCGGTACCTCCGTCCCCTGCCAGTATGCTCGTCGCTCATTGTCCAACGCCCGCCAGCTGACGACCAAGACTCTTGATCGAATCCGAAAATGATCGAACTCCAATTGTCGGTAGAGAATTTGATTATGCGGCTTTCTTGCGCTGAATAGTCGGAGTATTGGACAGTTAGTCGGGTACCAGGTTCTGATGCGGCGCCTCTCAGATCCTTACCGATCATATTCACGGAGATGCTGCCAGCTTCGAAATAGTCGAGCGTCATCTTGTGAATAATGAGGTCGCCGGGCGGCAAGCTGGGTGAGTAATCGAGCGTCTCGTCGTCAAACTCAACCAGATCGCGAAGGTCTTCGAACATGGTCCCGGGAACGGCTTTTGGCGAATAAATCAATCGATACATCGGAATGTCGTGACGCCGCAGATTGGTGATCGGATCACGAAGTCCCGGCAAGAAAGGACGACTTACTCGGCCAACAGGAATCAAGGCCTGCTTCAATTGGTCAGTCATCAACCATTTCAACGATTCCTCGCGAGGGTTCGATTCGCCGAGCGGGAGGTCGGCAACGTAGACAACGCTGATAATGGCGCGGTCAACGGTGTGGCGTGCGTTCGTCGATGAGTAGGAGTGCGAACAATGGATGACTCGGTTGCAGAAGTCGCCTAGTTGCTCGTGAACGCGTGCATGGCCGAAGTGCCCGACATACGCCTCGATATGTGCAGATTCGATGTCTTCGACTATTTCGTATCCGATACCGGTGATTTCCTCCATGCTTTTTAGCGCCCGGTCGAACATTGCAACATAGATTGCATCTCCTTCGCGATAGACGTTTACCGTGTCGAGCGTCCATTTGCGGACGCGGGGACCCGAAAACCCGCCACAGGTTGCGGACCCGAACAGCTGTGCAATTTTCGTGGTTGAGTTCGTATCCAAGAAGCAGTTCCACATATCCCGCGACATCACGATCCGCTCTGCAACCGAAACGATGATGTGGTCGCTGGCGTCACCGGCATTGACCAGCAATACGTTGTCTCCTGGAGGCAGACGTAAGCCGGGGACGGCGAGCGAAGCGCCGGTGTTGCCGACGATGACAGCTGAGGTGTCGGGCAACGTCTGACAGTCCTCGCCCCGCATCTCATCTGCGAACAGACAAACGCTAGTCACGCGCGCTTCCCCGTTGCCCCGCCCCTCTGGATTCCGGCTTTCGCCGGAATGACGGTGGTTATGCACATCAGCCGTCAGCGAGAGATCGACCCGAGCCGTGCCATCCATGTAGTAGCCCTGGACATCCGCCTCTTCAACTCGCCAGTTCACCTTGGCGTCAGGCGATTCATCGGTCGGCACCGTGATGGTGCGCCGAACCGCGCTGCGCGACGGTCCCGACCAGACCCCTGCCAGCACATCAAATGTGGCGTCCAATTGGATCGGCACCGTTGGCAGGTTGTTGATCGACGCTCGCCAACGGTGCTCCGTTACCGACTCATCGCTGCCGAGGTCCAGGCTCAAGGTGCTCCAATCGGGTATCAAGACGTATTCCTCATCGCACGAAACCGAGCCCTGGCACTGCAGCGACACACGGATCGCCGGCATCGGCCAAGCATCCGGCCGCCGCAGCGTGAACTCCAGCGTCGCATTTACGGTGTGGTCTGGGTTTTTGCCGGAGATGCGATATCCGTCGAACTCCACTTCCAATGGGCGCGGTTCGGGAACTGAGATTCGGAATCGTTCAACTGAGTGTGTGACCGCGCCGCCGTGGCCGTCTGATGCCGTCGCATACATGTTGAGAACGTTGACGCCCGGGCTTAACTGCAACGAGAAGGTGCCGATCGCCCCCTGATTCTCAGTCTGCACCACCGACAGCAACCCGTGGTAGCACACCGTTCCGTCGCCGCACTCGACGCGAATGATTGTCGCAGCTTCGACATCGTCGAACCGTTCAGGCAGGTTGATGCGGATGAATGCGCGCGCTTTGCCGTCGTGGTCCCAGCTGTAGATTTCGTGGGTGACGGGCAGGTCAGGCTGGGCAGCAACGTTCAGTGTGACGAACGCCAATGAACTGCAGAACATCACAAGCAAAACGAACAGCGGATGGACTTTAGACATCGGATATGAGGTAACGCAACTCGTAACACCAAGCAGCGGATAAAGGCTGGGAGATGTTTCCGAGTCTAGAGGAAACTAAACGACCGCGGTTTCTTTGTAGAGGTGGCAGGAAACGACTCGATTGGGCGCGGTTTGATAGAGTGGTGCAGCTTCTTGGCAGATATCCATCGCATGCGGGCAGCGGTCGGCGAATTGGCAGCCGACGTATTCGGCACTCATCGTGTCATCGGCACCGTCGGTTGATGGCGAAACCACCTCAAGGCCCTGTTGCCACTTCTGGTCGGGGTCGGGCATCGGAATGGAGCCGATGAGGAGCTGCGTGTAAGGGTGTTGAGGCTCTTCGACGACCGGAACCACGTCGCCCTGTTCCGCCACGACACCACGATACAGGACGACAATCTTCTCGCTTATCTCGTATGCGGTGGTGAGGTCGTGGGTGATGTAGATGATGGAAATTCCGAATTCGGTGTTGAGTTGTCGCAAGTTTTCGAGGATGGTGGCCCGCAGGGACGCGTCGACCATCGAAACCGGTTCGTCGGCGACGATGAGCTTGGGATTGAGCAAGAGCGCGCGTGCGACCATTACGCGTTGGCGCTGTCCGCCGCTTAGCTGGTGCGGGTAACGCCCTAGCGTGTCCCGAGGGTTGAGGCCGACCTGTCGGAGGGTAGTCTCGATGATCTCAACGGCTTCGTCACGCGACGACGCAAGGCCCGTTTTACGGACGGGCAGGTGGAGAGCGTGGTCAACTTTGTAGAAGGGGTTATAGACCTCAAACGGGTCTTGGAAGATGACTTGGACATCGCGCCTGAACTGTCGACGTTCAATGCGGGAGAGTTGGTTGACGGGTTTGCCTCGGTAGAGCACTTCGCCCGAAGTTGGAGGAATAAGTCCGAGTATTAGGCGAGCGATGGTGGTCTTTCCGCTACCGCTTTCACCTACCAGCGCGGTGATGGCCGGTTCGTTTTCGTCGACCGAAATCGAAAAGTCACGGAGCGCTACCGTCTTGCGGCTGAACCATCCGGTGCCGAAGATTTTGCTCGTGTTCTTGAGTTCGATTAGCGGTGGCATGGGGCATCAATAGAGCAGACAGGCCGCATTTTGCTCTGCCCATTTATCGGTTGAGCCGTCAGTTTGTCCATCGTTGACGACCTTGAGCAACGGTACTTCCGTTGAGCAGATGTCCATAGCTTGAGGACATCTCGGATGGAACGGACATCCGCTGGGGAGGGCGTACAGCGAAGGTGCGGTGCCAGGTATGCCGCGCAGGTCGCCGCGTTTGCGGTCTTTGCGCTCGAGAGAAGGGAGACTGTCGATGAGCATTTGCGTGTATGGATGTTTTGGCACGCTCAGGAGCTGTCTGAGCGTGCCAGTCTCCACCAATCTACCGGCGTACATCACGCCGAGTGTGTCGACAAACTGCGCCATCAAGCCAATATCGTGACCGATAAGCAAAATCGCGGCGCCGAGTTCTTCTTGGAGTTCGGCGAGTGTCTCCATGATCTGGCGCTGAACTACCACGTCGAGCGCCGAAGTTGGTTCGTCGGCGACAATAACTTTGGGTCCCATCGAGATGGCGATGGCAATCGTGACGCGTTGTTTCATACCCCCGCTGAGTTCGTGGGGGTACATGTCGCCGACTTGTTGGTTGAGCCCGACTTTATCGAGGAGTTCCGTTACGAGTTCGCGGTACTGCGTTGAGGAGTATTGAGCATCGTGGTCCCTTATTCCGTCGATGATTTGATTCTTCACCTTGGCGACGGGGTTTAGAGAGTTCATGGCGCCCTGTGGAACGAGAGCGATCTGCGATAGCTTCGCGGTTCGCATCTCCTCCTCGCTTAGCGAGAGCAGATCGGTTCCATCGATTACCGCGGATCCTTTGGTGATGCGCCCAGGTGGTTTAATCAACCGCATCAATGCGAGGGCAGTAGTGGTCTTACCCGATCCGGATTCGCCCACCAGCCCCATGCGCTTTCCGGGCATGATGGAGAAACTAACTCCGTCGGCCGCTTTGATTTCGCCGCTTGATGTGAAGAAGGAGACGCCTAGGTCTTTGACATCAAGAGCGGCAACTGTAGAGGTTGTGACACTCATCCCTGCCTCCGCAAGCGCGGGTTCGCCAACGGGTCGAGCCCGGCGGTGATCAGGTAGAGGCTCCCGAAGACAAGTGCGAGCGCGATCACGGGCGGTGTCCACCACCACCAAATGCCGCGGAACGGTGCGGAGTAGAAAAGAGCCCAGTAGATGGTGTTGCCGAGTGTGGGTTGGTTCTGAGGTCCGAGGCCCAGCGCGTCCATGCCGATGGTAGTGAGCATAGCGGTGGCGACGGCAGTTGCAAGGCTGGCGGCGAGGAAGGGCAACAGGTTGGGGAGCATCTCGAGGAAGATGACTTCGAGGGTGTTGGCGCCGGATATCTGAGCTACGGAGATGTATGCACGTTCGCGCATGGTCAGGACCTGTGCTCGGATGGTTCTGAGTGGCCACATCCAAACAAAAGCCGAAATAATGAGGGCTTGTTGAGTCACGTCGATCGAAGATTTCAGGGTTACGGCGACAACGACGAGAATCATCAAGACTGGTACGGTGATGAGCATGTCGGCGAAGCTTTTAAAGAAGTTGTCAATTATCCCGCCGTAAAATCCACCGATGAACCCCAGCACGGTGCCGATCGCCATCCCGATCAATGCGGCGAGAAATCCGACGTAGATCGTCAGGGGTGTGCCGAGCATCGTTACTGCCCACACGTCTCGACCTTGGCTGTCGGTCCCTAACACTGAGAAGGCGCTTCGGTCTTCCCCTTTGACACGGTACTCGACCGTCTGACCCGGGCTCAAATCGATCTCCACAGTACCGGCACGCGCCAACTCGGGATCTACGAACTGAGAGCCGACGATGCCGAAAAGAATCATGAATGCGAGCAGGAAGAGACCGGCCCAGAGCGTCGGATAGGCTCGCATCCAGCGGAACGGTGCCGTGAGGGCACGCGTGAACGCGCTACCCTGCTGCTGCTCGATCGTGGTGTCAAGCGGCAACAAACCTTGCGTTTCTGGTCGCGCGATGGTCATCCGGTATTTAGCTTCTCGGCGCGTAGGTGATGCGCGGGTCAAGGCGCGGATAAATCAGGTCGAGGATCAACGTGGCGAGAGCGATGGAAAGGATCACGAGGTAAACGATGCCGTAGAGCAAGGTGTAGTCGAAGTTTCGTATCGATTGCAGGAGCATCGTGCCGATGCCGGGGTATCCAAAGACGACTTCAACGAGGATGACGCCCGAGACGACGTGGCCGAGCGTCAGAGCGAAGGAGGTGACTTGCGGCAGCATGGCGTTTCGCACGCCGTACCAGGCGAAAAGTCGCCAGCTTTTGGTGCCTTTTGCCTCGGCGAGCAACATGTAGTCCTCGCCTTGAGTCGTGACCATCATGCCGCGCATACCGATGGCGGAGAATCCGATGCTTACGAGGATGATGGATAGCGCGGGTAGGATCGCGTGTTTGGCCGCGTCGAGGTAGAAGCCGACGTCCCAACCGGGTGATGAACCGACGGTGTAACCGCCGCCTAAGGGGAACCACTCGAGTTGGAAGGCGAAGAAGTGGATGAGCGCGATGCCGACGAGGTAGTAGGGGATGGCAGACAGGGCCATTATTGGTGGGAAGAGCATTTTGAACGCTCTGGATGCTCCCGGCCAAGCGACGAGCGCACCTAAAGCCATGCCGAGAAACATATAGATGAGCGAAGACATGGTTACTAGCACGAGCGTCCAAGGCAATGCTTGGGAGATGACCGAACGGACTTGCGTCGGGAAAAACGCGATGGAGAATCCGAAGTCGAAGCGCGCGAAGTTCCAGACATAGCGAACGTACTGTTCCCAAAGCGGCTTGTCCAACCCGAAGCGCTTCTCAAAGTGTTTGATCATCGCCTCGGTGTTACCGCTAGATACCGCTCCGCGCGACGCGAGTTGGCTCATACGCTCTTCGATGGGGTTGACGTCGGCGATGCGCGGCAGGATGAAGTTGAAGGAAGCAGCACCCCAGATGACGAGGAAGAAGACCCCGATTCGTCTCAGCAAGTATTCAGCAGTCACAGTGGTTGATACGTCGTATTCCGCGCGTTCGCGCACGCGATGTGTTAATTTTCGTTAGCATTGGTATCCAAGGCCCGTTCGAAGCGCATCTCTACGACCCTCGAACGATGGATTGGCAACAGACTAGCACAATCACTTAGCATTGGTTCTACATATTGAAAAGAAGGAAGAATTCGAGTCATGAATAGACGTATAAATTCGACAACGCGAACGGCTTGGCTGTTCCGTTTGTTGGCGCTTTCGTTGGTCGTTACGACCATAGTGTTCGCCGCGGTAGCGTGTAGCGAAGAGGAACCGACTGCAACGCCGGTTCCACCGACCGCCACGTCGGTACCGCCAACGGCAACGACGGCTCCAGAGCCGACCGAAGCGCCTGAGACGGCGATGGACGACGACGGGATGATGATGCAGGAGCCGGCGCCGTTGATCGACCCGGATTCGGTATCCCGTGAGAAAACATTGATTGTCATGAGCGGTGGCCAGGACGGTCGGTACCCGGACTGGGAGAACTTCAACAACTACGTCCCTGGTGGCGTGGGAGGTTGGCACACCGGCCCACTGCAGACGATGAGCGAACCGCTGATCATGTTCAACCTGCTCACTGGTGAGCACGAGATGTGGTTGGCCGAGTCGATGGACATTAGCGACGACTTCCGAGAGGTCACGCTGACGATTCGAAATGGCGTCTACTGGAGCGACGGGCATCCCTTCACCGCGGAAGACGTGGCATTCACCTTCTCGTTGGTGCAAGACAACCAAGACGCGATGGTTCACACCGCCGAGATCCACCTCCTCGATTCCGTAGAGGTGATCGACGGCGACAAGGTGAGATTCACGCTCAAGGAGCCTTCGCCGAGCTGGTGGGTCAACACGCTGACGAGCAACCACGGCCTGTCTGAACACATCCTCCCGAAGCACATCTGGGAAGGCCAAAACGCGCAAGAGTTCACGTTCTACGATCCGGCCCAAGGCTGGCCAGTATCGACGGGGCCGTTCGCGCTTGCGTCGGCCGGACCGGAGCAGAAGGTCTTCGTGCGTCGTGACGACTGGTGGGCAGTTGAAGCAGGATTCAAAGACCTGCCGGCGATCGAGAAGGTCGTCTACATCCCGCAACGCGACGAAACGGCGCGGGCGCAGATGATCATCCGCAACGAGATCGACGCCATGAGCATGGTGCCGGTCGATACGTTGCTTGACGTCTTCGAGCAGAACCCCGATGTGGTTAGCTGGAGCAAGCAGGAACCACCTTACGGATATCTCGACTGGTGTCCGATCGGCCTGTTCGTCAACAATGCTGGCGACAGCCCAGTGGCCCAGAGTAAGGACATCCGATGGGCGCTCAACTACGCGCTTAACCGCGAAACCTTGGTGAGCAATGCAGAACGCGGGGCAGGAACTGTGGCGTACCACATGGTCACTCCTTATTCTTGGTTCGACCCGTTCGAAGAAGTGTTGCAACCGATCTACGAGAAGCACACTCTCGACACTCAAGATCACTACGACCTTCTCGACGAACGCATGGATACGGCTGGCTATACCAAGAACAGCGACGACATGTGGGAGAAGGACGGCAACGTGATCGAGATGAGCATCGGCTTCCCGACTTGGCTCGCTCGTTACGGCGTCCACATCGTAAAGCAGTTGGAAGACGCTGGCTTTGCGGCTGAGATGGATCAAAGTCCGGGCACCGGCGAGGCATTCGGCCGCGGCGAGCGTGACTATCAGTTCGGTTGCAAGGGCCCGTCGGGCGTGTTGGGCGCAGACCCGTACTACATGCTCTCGCTGTACTCTTCGGCGACGTTCCGCGACATCGGCGATCCGCCTGTGAACCCATGGGCCACGGCGCGCTGGCGCAACTCCGAGTTCGACGAGATCGTGACTGAGATGTCGAAGATACCGGCCACGGATCCGCAGACGATGGATCTGTTCGAGGATGCGATGGAGATCTGGTACGAAGAGCTACCAGACATCTACGTGTCGCAGCTCATTATCCGCCACCTTGGTAGCGAGAACTACTGGGAAGGCTGGCCGTCGTTCGACGACAACTACGGTGTGCTTCACCCGTGGCAGCAGGAGTTTCTGAAGATCGTGACGAGGTTAGAGGCGAACTAACCAACTTCACCTAGGGCAAAACGGCGAGGGACATTCATTGTCCCTCGCCGTTTTGGTTTAGGCGGGCCGTGGTTTGGGTTCCGGCTTTCGCCGGAATGACGGTTGTGGGCAGGAATGACGGTTGTGGGCCGGAATGACGTATGCTGTCACAAGCCAGCAGGAGGCTACGGATGAACGACCAAGAACGATATCTGTTTGACCTGAAGGGGTACCTCGTCGTGCCCGATGCGTTGTCTCAAGAGCAAGTCGCCAAACTCAACAACGTGTTAGACGAGCACATCGCGGCTGAGTGCCCGCCGGATATGCGCACGCACAGGTTCGGGCCGGTGCTCGAATGGGGGAAGGACTATCGCAATCTGATAAACAATCCGGGGATTACTCCTTACCTGTCCGAATTGCTGGGCGACGGTTTCCGGCTCGACCACGTCTACCTCGACGTCATCAGATCGGGCAAGGGACCGATAGGAACTCGGCTCCACGGCGGCGCTATTCCGTTTAATCCGACGCATTACTTCCGCTTCGAGGGCGGCCAGATGCACAACGGCCTCTCGGTGGTGGCCTACAACCTGAAGGACGTGGGACCGCACGACGGCGGTTTTGGCTGCGTGCCGGGCTCGCACAAGAGCAACTATTCGTTCCCGGATGAGTGGAAGGAAATGGAGGAGCCCGGTCCACTGGTCGAGCGGGTCACGGGTCCTGCCGGGACTGCGATCATTTTCACCGAGGCCCTCACGCACGGCACGCTGCCGTGGGCGGGAGCCGACGAGCGGCGGACGATATTCTTCAAATACAGTCCGCACTCCGTATCGTGGTCGGCCGACTACTTCGACCCTGACGACTTTCCAAACCTCACCGACGCCCAGTGCGCCATCTTAGAAGGACCGAACGCGCGTTATCGGGGTAGGCATCAACGAGTGAGTGGCATGGGATGAGTCGCCCGTCGCGGTTGGGTGGTTGACGGTCCTAGCGGCAATGGCGGGATCGGCACTAGACCGATTCGATCTCGATATCTGATAGATCGAGTTTTGAAGAGCGTTTGGAGATGTGGTGCATCTCGATGCCAACGACTTCGTTGGATTCGAATTGATATAATCCACCGTTGGAAACGATCCATTGCAACGTTCGGAAACCTTGGTGGATGGCTCCGAGGGGATAAGAAATTGCGAATGTTTTGGTTGGTTGGTGCCCTGGGTTTGGGGGGTGTCGTCCTATCCACGGTAATGGGTTGCACTACTGAGCCCGCGGTTACTGACCGGACGTTGGTTGAAGGGACAGCGGTTGGTGCGGAACGGGAAGTGACGACTAAGTCAACGCCGCTCGACACGGCGACACCTTATGTAACCGCGACGGCGACCTATCCACCGGTTTCGAAGCTCGCGTTGTCTCCGACGGCCACTATCAATCGCGTCGCGACCGAGACGTCGAGTGGCACGCCGACGCCGACCTCGACGGCAACGTATTCCGTCACCGCTACTCCGACACTTTCTCCGACCGCAACTCCATCATTCGCTGCGACCGCAACGCCTACCCCAGCGCCAACGCCGACGATGGAGGGAATAGCCACCGTTCTTCCGACACCCTTTCTGACGGCAACACCGACAATCGCGGCGACTGACACGCCGAGCGCCACGCCTACCCCGGCGCCAACGGCGACGATGGCGGACACAGCCACCGCATCTCCGACGCCTTTGCCGACGGCAACGCCGACAATCGCGGTGACCGAGACCCCGAGCACCACATCTACGGCGACGCCGACGAGCATGCCAACACCGACGCCCACCGTTTTTCCGACTAACACACCGGTACCGACACTTTCACCTACCCCAAGTCCAACGCCGGACGCAGTTGCGGTGTTTGACAGCTTAATTCCTGATTTTTTGCGTCGATATCGAATCCCCGGGGCGGCTGTTGCTGTAGCCAAAGACGGACGATTGGTGTTAGCTCAGGGTTACACTTTGGCGGATGTGCAAGCCCAGAAACCTGTTCAACCGGATTCCCTTTTCCGCGTCGCAAGCATATCCAAACCCATCACCGCCGTAGCCATTCTTAAGTTGATGGAAGAAGGCGCGTTAAATTTGGAGGAAAAGGTTTTCGAGATATTGGATGAATTCATTACTTCTAAGGGTACCGTTGCCGACCCTCGGATAAATGACATAACCGTTCGGCATTTACTGGAACATTCGGGTGGCTGGGACAGCAATAAGAGTTACGATCCGATGTGGGTGCCTTTCAGGGTTGAACGCGAGCTCGGGGTTTCGAAGCCGGTAACCTGCCACGACGTCATTACTTACATGCTGACCCAACCATTGGATTTTGATCCTGGCACCGACTACGCGTACTCAAACTTTGGCTACTGCCTGCTGGGACGTGTAATCGAGGCGAAAACCCACGAATCCTATGAAGAATTCGTATCGGAACAAGTGTTTGAGCCAATTGGCATTGATCGGATGAGGATCGGCGGGACTCTCATTGAGGACAAGGCAGTCGGAGAGGTCATATATTACGGGTATCCGGATCAACGGTTGACTCGTTCCGTGCTGTCTGATGAGCAGGGGCAAGTGCCAGGGCCATATGGGGGATTCAACCCTGAAACGATGGATGCCCACGGCGGCTGGGTTGGTTCGGCGATTGACCTTTTGCGATTCGCGACATCCATAGACGGAAGTCGGCCGCCTCGCACACTTGACGCTGAAACCGTTGGTTTCATGGTAGATCGCCCAAACGTCTCACGTTGGAAAAACAGTCAGTATTACTACAGCCTAGGCTGGTTGGTCAGGCCAGTGAATGGAGATGGGAATTGGTGGCACGACGGGAGTTTGCCTGGCACGACTTCTTTGTTGGTTCGCGCCCATAACGGACTGGTTTGGGCAATCCTAATGAACTCAAGACCGAGATCGTGGCACGAATTTGGCATTGAGGTTGATCGATTGATGTGGCGCGCCATAAGGCAAGTCTCTCATTGGCCAAATGAAGATCTGTTCGATGGTTATTGACGGTCGTCGACCGATACTTTGTAGTGGTACTGATTCGAAACCATTCGTTGCGAAGACAATTGGTGGATCTCGGTCTGAGCGGATAAGTTGACACCAATTGAAACTGTGGGTACGCGGACCGGTTCAGTTGGGTTTTTGGGCGACGATAATCATGCGGCGGGTATCAACTCCATAGTCCTCGCCTCGAAAGCCGCCGTAGACGTGTTCGAGGTTCAATCCCGCCACCGTCAACATCTTCGTAAGTTCGGTCAAGGTGTAGAGTCGCATGTGGAGGTCCGACATCTCGTTGCGGGAGCCGTCGGGGAGGATTTCGGTGTAGGTGAGGTGGTTGATGCTGTTTTGGAGGTCGAGTTGTCGGCGTTCGAGGATGATGCGCCCGTCTTCGTGCTGGTGCCAGTCGAACTCTTCGTTGTTGATGATGACCCACTCGCGGTTGAGGAGGTCGATGAGGAGTTTTCCGCGGGGTTTGAGGGATTTTGCGATTTGATGGAGGACTTGCTGGTCGTCGTGTTCGGATTCGAGGTAGCCGAAGGAAGAGAACATGTTGATGACGGCGTCGAAGCGGTTCTCGAAGTCGTGGGGGAGGTGGCGCATGTCGGCTTGGCGGAAAGTTGGGCCCCCTTTGCCTTCGGCATTTCCCCCGTTAACGGGGGCAACCTTTTCGTCTAACGCGTTCTGTTTGGCAATCGCCAGCATCTCTTGGCTGAGGTCGACGCCGGTCACGTCCAAACCTGTTTTGGCTAGGGCAATGCTGTGTCTGCCTTGTCCGCAGCAGAGGTCTAGGACGTGGTCGTTGGGCTGGAGGTCTAGGGCGTGGATGGCGAACTGGGTTTCGAGGTCGGTGCGGTCTTGCTGGAGCGTGTGGCCGTAGATGCGGAGGTAATCGCGTTTGAAGAATTGGACGTACCAAGGATGTTGTGTCAACGGATTTGCCCTCACCCTAGCCCTCTCCCATCAAGGGAGAGGGGAACTGGTTGTCGCAATGGATTCACCGTCACCCTAGCCCTCGCCTGTCGAGGGAGAGGGGACGGTTGTTGTGGGAGAGTTTGGATCCCAGATCTGAGACGCATCCCGGTTGCCCGGCCCCTCTGGATTCCGGCTTTCGCCGGAATGACGGACGTTGTGCACAGCGCCCGCCGAGGGAGAGGGGACGGTTGTTGTGGGAGAGGGAATGTCGTTCAAAGGTCTTGCGTAGAGGGTGTTGTCTGGGATTCCGGCGTCGATGTAGGCTTCGTGTCGCTCACGGCATTTGTTGCATTGGGCGCAGTGGAGGATTGCGGTTTGGTTTTCCGCCTGGCGGCGGTCCTCCCCCTGCCTCCTCCCGGAGGAGGGGGTATTGTAGATCGGGTTGGCGCAGGTAAGGGTCAGATTGAGTGGCAAGCTTGCGTTTGCGGCGATCAGTTCCTCTTTGTGGATGTGGCGGAGCGGCGCTTCGACGGTGATCGGGTGGTCGAGGCCCATGCCGTTGGAGTTGGCGATGCTGTCGAAGAACTCCGGCGTGGCGTCGGGGAAGGGGTTGCCGGCGAGCGAGCCAATCACTATCCGGTGCACGTCGTTGAGGCTGCACCAGATCGCCGCGAGGGTGATGAGGATGATGTTGCGACCGGGGATGTATACGGTCTCGTCGGGAGCGTCGTATTCGGGGACGGTTTCGCCAGACATCGTCCAGTGGGCATCGCCATACAGAGCTTTCACTGGCAGCGAGAGCGTGGTGACGGGTTTGATGTTGGGGTTGTCTAGGGCTTGGATGAAGTCATCCAGCGTTCGCTTTTCGGCCCATTCCCACGGGATGCCGGTCTCGACGTAGATTGGATATGCGACGCCGTGTTCGGCGACATTGGCGAGCAGGACGCAGCTGTCCATGCCGCCACTCGCGAGGACCGCGGTGGGTGGATTCACGACTGGAGTCCGCCTGTGTCGGCCCGGTAAGTGGCGTACGAGGTCGAGGTCTCCCAAAGGCGGACTTCGGAAATGTTGACATCGTCGCAGGAGGTCATCTGATGAATGTGCGCCGCGAGGTTCTCGGCCGTCGGGTTGCGGTCGATGACGTAGTGGGCCTCGCCAAGTTCGGTGAGGACGGCGACCAGGGGATCGTCGCGGTGCAGGATCATCCGATGATCGAGGTTGTCATCGATCCAGGTCTTGACGATGCCCTTAACGTCGGCAAAATCGACGACCATCCCTCGGTAGTCGGTCTCGTCGGTCTCAATGTCAACTTCGACGCGTCCGTTGTGGCCATGGAGATGACGGCACTCGCCCTCGTAGTCGAGCAGGCGATGCCCGTAGCTGAAGTCGATAGTCGTCGTTACCTTGTAGGTCATCGTTCAGACGCCTCGGATGTGTCGGCCGGAGTCGACGCGGATGATCTCGCCGGTTATAGAAGAGGTCTGGAGGAGGGTGGCGATGATCTCGGCGATGTCGTTGACCGAGGACTCCTGCTGAAGCGGCGCCTTTGCCGCGATGGCTCGGTTCCAATCGACAGCCGTGATTTCGGGCGGACGCATCGTCGGACCGGGTGCAACGGCGTTGACGCGTACGCCAAAGGGTGCGACCTCGGCGGCGAGACATCTCGTCATGAAGTGGATGGCAGCTTTGGCTGTGAGGTAAGGGAGGTAGTCGTTATAGGGGGTCTCTTCGGCGGCCCAATCTCCGAAGAATATGATGTGTCCGCGGTTGGGACCGGGATTTCGGCGCATATTTCGTGCCGCCTCCACGCCGACGAGGTACGACCCTTTCGCGGTGGCCATCGCGCGATCCCATGCTGCGCCATCGAGCGAGTCGAAAGGTGCATAAGGGTAATCTGAGGCCAAATTTACGACGTAGTCTATGCCACCGAGTGCTCCGATGGTCTCCTTCACCGCCCCGAGAACCTGAAGCTCATCGCTGAGGTCTGCTTGGATGAGGGCGGTATCGACGGTGGAGATGGAGTCGGCGAGTTGTTGCGCTTCGTCGACGCTGTTTCGGTAGGCGATCGCGAGATTGATGCCATCCTGGGCCAGCCGGTGCGCAACCACCTGTCCGACGCGTTTCGCACCGATGATTAGAGCCGCCTTGGGTCTGTCGGATTGGTTAAGATCTGGCATGTCAATTAGTGGCGGAGGGGACAGGATTCGAAAGGGACTCGACGATGGCTCCCGTCCCATCTCGCGATCCAGATCCGTTCCTCGAATCATTCGTCGGCCATCGTGCCTAGCTGTCTGACTTCACTTCCTTCGGCTCATGAAGATTCTAGAACTTCTAACCGAGCGGTGTATGCGATGCGCGAGATTAGAGCACCGTGAGCCGCGTGGGTCGTGGGTTGACCTCCTATTCCGGTTCGCAGCGCCTCATGCCGGTGGGGTATTTCCATATATCCGGCAGCTCTGCAGGGATGCAACCGATGAATTGGTTTTCATGGAGCCAGATCGCGCCGAGTTTGGTAAGTTGCCCAAGCTCCGCCGGTATCTCGCCGGTCAGTCGATTTCCGTATAACCCCATCGACCGCAGGTTGGCGAGGTTGCCGAGCTCCGGCGGTATCTCTCCGGTCAGCTCGTTCCATGCAAGCCGCAACTTACCGAGATGAATTAGGTCGCCAAGCTCAGGCGGTATCCCCCGGTTAAACGGTTTTCGTCTAGTACCAGTGCTAACAGGTTTGACAGTCCCCCCAACCCAGAGGGCAGCTCGCCGGCGAGGCCATTTTTGGCGAGGTTCAGTCCTGTAACTTGGCCTTGGGCGTTGGTGTAAACACCGTACCATGCCCCCAAAGGCGCTTCGCTGAGCCAGTTTTTGTTGTTTACCCAGTGCTCTCCGTCGGTGGCGTTGTAGAGCGCCACCAATGGGGACAGATCCGGAGAGTCCGCGTATACTCGGTCGATGACGGGGCTGCCATGGTAGCGAAGCCAGGCGGTCCGGAACGACTCCTCCTTCCCGAAGGGAACGTTCGATTGGAACGCGTAGTAGACGCTGTCGTGATTCAGACGCTCGAATGTCAGCGCTCGTGTATACAGCTCTCTCAGGGCCGCCGAAACGGCCTTCGATCCCAAGGCAGCATACATGCCCAGCAGGAACTTCTCACCGAGTTCATAGTCGCACTGCCCTCCTCTGTATGGGTTGACGTGGTCCCAGATGTTCTCAGCGCATCTTTCGGAGAGCTCTAGGTGCGCCAGCCGCTCCCCCAACCCCTCTCCGCCGGTGCGGGCCACAGTGTAGGCCTCCAAGAAATTGGCCAAGCCCTCCTTGAGCCATCTAGGTCCTAACTCGAGGTAGTAGTGGCCCAGTTCGTGATAGAGAGACCGTATCGGAGGACCGTTTGTCGGGTTAGCTGCTCTGACAATTCCTCGAACATATGCCGGGTCCAAAGGGCCTCCACCTGTTTGAGAAAACCGAAAGAGTTCCGCTCGTGCTTCCGAAAACCAGAACTCCGGTTCGACAAGGAGCAGCGTGACGTCTCCAACGGGCAGAGGCGCACCCATGAAGTCCTCCATTATTCGCACGCCTTGTTCCAACGTTTTCAGGATTTGGTCGTTGGGCGGGAACGGAGTATGCCTAACCACGGCAAGTCCCATCTCGCCGGTCAAAGGCAGCGCAACGGATGCCGTCACTACGTAATTGGTCTCGATCAGGGCTTGTCGAAAGTCAGCTCGGGAATGTGAGATGCCATGGAGGAGAGCTGCATCTTCATCGTCCAAACCGTCGCTGAACCATGATTGTCCGGCAAGTTGAGCCAACACATCCGAACTTCCTCCGGACAAGCCCACGCGCGCACCAGAACCGAGGACCGCGTCGGAGCCGGATTGGACAATACCTGGGGGCGGTCCGGATCTGGCGAACGCATTCAGGGCCTCCAGCGCATATGCGTCCCGTTGCAGGAATGGTGCCTCCATGAATGGCGACTTGAGGACGTGCCTGGCCAGTTCCAAGTCATTCCTAGCTATGCTGCGAAAATCTCCGAGGGCCCAAGACTCAGTCCGAGTCATGTCGTCTCGTACCCACGGCAAGCCGAGCACCTCCTCGGCTACACTAGGGAACTCTTGCAACATGTCGCGTATGAGAGTAATCGCCGACAACTGGTCGCTTGAGAAGTCGTCCGCGGCGACCCAAGGGAAGCTCAGGAGCAGAGCGGCCGAGTGCCTGTCGTTGTCGGCTATGTCCCTTAGCGCCTCGGCGCCGATTCTCATTTGCCTCTGCAACACGACGCTTTGATGAGAGGTGCCTCCATCGGTGAACCACGGCAAATCGACTACCGATGCGGCCATTCCTACGTCCTCAGATGCGAGTGCTGCCAACTCCACAAGGGTCCTATATTCGTCATGGATGATACCGTCGGCGAACCAGGGCAACGCGACGACAGAGGCGGTTAATCCACTATCAGTTGACGCGAGTCTGTTCAACCACCGAAGGACTCCCAGCTCTTCAACTGTGATGTTGCCTGCAATCCAGGGTTGCCCCGCGACAAATGTGGCTAGCTCGGCATCCTTAATGCGGAGTTTGTTCAGAGCCAGGAGAGCTGGCGCCACGACATCAGTAATTTCATCGGCGAACCAAGGGAGGCGAGCCGTAAGCGCCGCCAACTCAGAGTCATGGGACTCGATGGTGCTCAGACCAAAGAGGGCATCCACCTCATCATTGTTAATTCCGTCCGTGAACCACGGCAACGCCGCAACAGTCGCGGCTAGATCGGGGTCTGGAAATGCGATGTCGCCAAGACTCATGAGGGCACTCCCCTCATCCTCGGTGATCCCGTCCGTGAACCAAGGCAACGCTGCCACAGTCTCGGCTAAATCGAGGTCAGAATACGAGATGGCGATAAGACCTTTGAAAGCTTTCCATTCATCATCGTTGATATCATCTGCCAACCAAGGGAGTCGGGCAACTGAGTTGCCAAGATGAGCATCTCGTATACGAAACAGGATGAGCAGTTTGGCAACTTGGGCGTGAGCAAAGTCTGGCGGACTTCCGAACCAGGAAATACTCTGGCTAAAGTGCGCGACAGCGGACTCCCGAGCTGTTGGCGTCGGCGATGACGCGGGAGTTGGCGAGGCTGTCGGCGTATGGGTTGGTGCTGACGTAGGAGTGGCTGCAGGTGTGCTGGTTGACGTGGGGAAAGTCGTCCGCGTGGGCGATGACGTGGGAGTTGGCGAAGCTGTCGGCACGAGTGTTGCCATCGTCTCCGATGTGGCTGTCGTCGCGGGTGTTGGGGCGAGTGCCGGCGTGGGCGTAGGCTCTGGGCTGGCCGCCGGCGCTGTGGTTGCAGTGGGTTCGGAAGCGAGGTCACTTGCGGGCGTTGATGTCAAGGCGGGGTCGTCGAGGCGGCGCGCCTCTAGTTTTTCCACCTCCAATAGTTGGGCTGTGGGTGTGTACGTCGGAATGGGAGGGCGCGTAGGAGTTGGTGAAGGTTCAGGCTCTGGCACGTCCGTTGGCCCGAGGGAGGGCGTCTCCGTCGTACAAGCCGACAGGACCGCAACGGCTGAGATAAACGCCGAAACGGCGATGGTTCCGATGGATCTTAGTGCTGATTGGTCGCGATGGAATTTCATGGCCACGTAGATACGGTTGCGATGATCTGATCGGCTACTCCTGCTACGACCACCACGAAACCGTGATGTCGTCTGAAACGTCCACGACCAGCTGCTGAATATTAGAACCGTTCCGATACATCACGTAGATGTCGAAGTCGAATCCTATTCGGGTCCCGTCCGAATACCATTACGGATTGCGTTTGTTGCTCCTGTCCCTAGTCAGTCTCCAACCGTTCGCCCTGCCCGCACCCATCACGAAGATCTGCAGAACGACATCCAGCCCGTCGTTTCGTATCGTGTAGACATCGTTATCTCCGTCGCGGTTGGATCTGAAAACGATCCTCTTGCCTTCAGTTTACCCGTCGGTGTCCCAATCGTCGGTAGGGCTGTCCGTCAACGCTTTCAGTTCAGAGCCGTCCGGGTTCATCACGTAGATGGCGTAAGATCCTGCGCGGCGAGATTCGAAAGCGATGCGAGAGCCGTCCGGAGACCACGGCCGATTGCTGCCTATGGCGTACCGACCGTTGCCGGAATGCCTAGGTTCGTTCGCTGCCCTGACGAATGGTGCGGTGAGACGGATTGGACGTTCCATGGGTAGCAGGTCATTTCACGCGCTATCACAACTTAATTGAAGTGCCATGAGGTTGCTTGATGGTTCAGCTGGCGCCGCAACTCCGATACTGAACCCAGAACGGGTGTATTTTGGCACTTGGAGGAGTGTTTAGAGACGTCGCTAAACGAGTGAATGGCGGAGGGGACAGGATTCGAACCTGCGGTCACCGTGAAGTGACACTGGTTTTCAAAACCAGCGCATTAAACCGCTCTGCCACCCCTCCGCGGAGTTTGAGGCAGGTTTGTATGACTCGATTCTATCGCTGCGCATATTGCTAGAATCTGAGCAACGGAACATGTAGCATCCCCTTCTTGCAAATTGAACCCCGACCAAAGACCCACTCCCGACGCTTTAACTCGCGCCGCGGAACTGCGTGAAAAGCTAAACCGCGCGAACCACGAGTACTACGTCCTCAGCCAACCTTCGCTGTCCGATCTCGATTACGACGCCCTCTTCCGCGAACTCAAAGACCTCGAAGACCAAAACCCCGATCTAAAAACTCCAGACTCACCAACCCTCCGTGTCGGCGCTCCCCCATCTCAACAATTTGAACCGGTTCAACACCCGGTTCCCATGCTCAGCCTGAGCAACGTAACCAGCGGGGAGACGTTCAACGCCTGGTACCAACGCGCACTCGATTACCTCGAACTCGATTCCGCCGACATCACTCTTGAACTCAAGATTGATGGCTTGGCGGTGGCGATTACCTATGTCAACGGCATCCTGACCCAAGCGGCCACCCGCGGCGACGGCACCCAGGGTGAGAACATCACGGACAATATTAGGACCATCCGATCTGTCCCGCTCACCCTCGAAGGGGATGATGTTCCCGGCACCATCGAGCTCCGCGGCGAAGTCTTCTACCCCATCTCAGCGTTTGATCGTTTGAACGAAGAACGCGAAGCCGTCGGGCTCCCACAATACGTCAATCCTCGCAACTCCGCGTCTGGTTCCCTACGCCAACTCGACTCCTCGGAGACGGCGAAGCGTCCGCTCGACATGTTCTTCTACTCCATCGGCTACGCAGAGAATGGCGAGATTCCCACCTCGCAATACGACTGCCTACAAGCCATGAAGCGGTGGGGTTGCAAAACCAACGATTGGGCCCGCCGCGTCGGAACCGCCGACGAAGCTCTCGCCGCCATCCATGAAGCCGCCGAAATCCGAGCCGATCTCGATTTCGGTATCGACGGCGTCGTCATCAAAATCGATGACATCGGTCTGCAAAACCGGCTCGGATTCGTTGGGCGCGACCCCCGGTGGGCCACCGCCTACAAATACCCCGCCGAGCAAGCCGTCACTAGTCTCCTCGAAATCCGCACCAACGTAGGCCGCACCGGCAACATTAATCCCTACGCAGTCCTCGAACCCGTCGTCGTCGGAGGCGTCACCGTATCGCAAGCGACCCTCCACAACGAAGAAGACATCAACCGAAAAGACATCCGCTCAGGCGACCGCGTCATCGTGCAACGGGCTGGGGACGTCATCCCGCAAATTGTCGGCCCGGCACCGGATAACAAACGCGCCCCGGGGTCCGAGCCTTACCGCATCGATCCCGAATGTCCGGCATGCGGCGAACCAGTCGCGCGCGACGAAGACCAAGCCGACATTCGCTGCATCAACTCCGCCTGCCCGGCTCAGTTCGAACGCTTACTCGAACACTTCGCCTCACGGGGCGCGATGGATATCGAAGGCCTCGGCGAAAAGCTAGCCAAAGAACTCGCTCGCCAAGACCTCGTCTCAAACATAGCGGATATTTATACGCTGCGAGACCGCAAGGAAGATCTACTCGCTATGGAGCGAATGGCCGAGAAACGTGCCCAAAACCTCCTTGATGCCATCGAAATCTCAAAGTCGCAACCGCTCCCGAGGCTCATCTTCGCACTCGGCATCATCGGCGTCGGGTCCGAGATCGCCGAAACCCTCGCGCGCGAACTCCGAACACTGCCCGATCTTCTGCAGACCGACGAAGAAAAACTCACCGACATTGAGGGCATAGGACCCATACTCGCGAAGTCGGTCCGAGAGTGGTCACAAAACGAAACCAACATACGCCTCGTCCAACAGCTCCAAGACCACGGCCTCACTGTCGAAGACGACTCCCCAGAACCGGTTGCTGACCACCCCATCAAAGGCAAAACATTCGTCATCACCGGGAAACTCGACAACTTCTCCCGCACCGAAGCCGCCAACGCCGTCAAAGCCCTGGGAGCGAAATCTGTCGGCAGCGTCTCCAAAAAGACCGACTACCTAGTCGCCGGCGCCGACGCCGGATCCAAACTCGAACGCGCCGTCCGGCTTGAAGTCCCCGTCCTAAACGAAGATCAATTTAAAGAAATCCTGGATGGCAAACTGCCGGACCCCGCCGAGACGACCGCAGAAGCACCGGCGCAGCTCCTATGACTCGCAAACCCAACCCCTTTGAACGCTTCGCAAGCCTTTTCGGGGACCCCAAATCCCGCGCTCCCAAACCGCAGAAACTCACCAACCCCTGGATCATCCTCGCTATCGGCAACCCTGGCCCGGAATACCTCGACACCCGTCATAACGTGGGATGGTGGGCCGCCGACATCCTCCGCGAACGCCTCAACGCCAGACTTCAAGACGAAGGCCCGTCTCGCATCGCCCACATCAAGATCGACAATCAATCCGCCATAATCGCCTACCCCAAGACATACGTCAACCGATCTGGAGCCGCTGCCAGAGCCCTCATCCGCCACTACGAAACCGACATCAACCGACTCATCGTCATCACCGACGACATCAACCTCCAACCTGGCCGCATTCGCGTTCGACGCGGTGGCGGCGACGGCGGACACAACGGTTTAAAATCCATCATCGACACGCTCCACGGCAGAGCCTTCCCCCGCATTCGCATCGGCGTCGGCAAACCCACCAACGGCGATGACCAGATCGACCACGTTCTCGGCCAGCCATCCCCCGAAGACCTAACCGCAATCAAAACCGCCACAAACCATGCAGTCCACGCGGTCCAAACCATCATCGCATCAACTGTCGAAGAAGCAATGAACGAATTCAACTCGATCGGGGCTTAGCGTCATCCACGGAAATCCCCTGTTAACTGAAACATCGGATAATGTAAAGTAGAGCATCCGCAGAGTTGCAACCGTGGTAAATCAACATGGCAGTCAAAACCAAAAAATCTCAATCCCAAGAAACACCTTCGGAGCGGTTTGAGAAGGCCGCGCAGAAAGTGTTCGCTCGGCAGCGTCGAGCAGATCAGCGGCGCGCTTCGCGAGAGACGGCCGCCGCTACTAACGCTAGTCGATAGTCCCTTCCACTAGTTTCCGAAAATCGTTCAAGTCTGCGAAGAAATTCGGATAGGCGCGTCGAAGTTCATTCACCGACCGCGCCGAGACCAATACCACGTGCCTGTTCCGAACCCCTCGGCTTTCGATCTCCTTTTTCGCATAGTAATCCACTGCTGCTTCTTCTTTCTTGGACCTAAACGATTCGATGGTGACGGTCCGGGCATCCAAGTCCAACTCCAAAACGATCCAAGGATTCCCAACACCATGAAATTGGCTCAACCCTCCGGTAATCGCGCGAAAAGCATCCAGCTGTTTTGACACTTCTAAGTCACTTGCAAGCGTGCGAACCTCGCGCACCAAGTCTGTCGGTGCGTTGGGTGTATCAGGTACGGTTGGCATACCTTCCCGATCCGCAATCACTGAACTCATCAACGCAAAGAAACGCAACCATGCGGGATCACCGAGGTTCGACTTAAGCTCGTTTTCGGTGAAAAAACCGACGACCTCAACAGCGGTGGCCCATTGATGTTGCATTCTCGAACGGATCTGAATCTCGGTGTTCAACCCTTGCCATTGGGTCGACTTTTCGCTGTTGTACGAATAGATTAGATGCAAGCTTCGGTAACCGGTAGGTCTCGGCTCCTCTACGTAATCTTTGTGTCGGATTAACCGGTGCCGGACCCGGCTGTTGAGCAATTCTGTAGCGTGCACAAAGGCATCATTCGCCGTAGGCACGATCGCCCTACAACCGCCAATGTCTTGCATTTTCGACAATTTAAGGCGCGGCAGTCTTTCCAACTTTGAAATGATCGTCGGCATCCGCTTCAATCGCTGCGCAACGATCCCTCGATTTCCTACTCGGCGCCAAAGCCGGGTGCGAAAAGTCCTCAACGGACCTGCGTGGGTCGCGCGCCACCGACTCGCCAAATCAAACGCGGCGAGCCATTCACTGTCATCCTCCCCCTCCGCCGGCACAATCGCCAAAACGCGCCCAGCAGCATCAAGTTTTTTCGGGTCAAATTCGTCGGCATAATGCATGAAAAACTCCGTCAAAAGATCGAAATATAGCCGTCAACTTGAACCAACCCTATCAACCCCCATCCGTCCCCACAGCACCTCCGGCAACACAACGCTCCCATCCGCCTGCAACCCGTTCTCCAATACCGCGATAAACGTCCGCGGCATCCCCAAAGCAGACCCGTTCAGAGTGTGTGGGAACCGCGTACCGCTTCCAACCTTGGGTCGATAACGCGTATTGTTCCGTCGCGTTTGAAAATCGGTACAGGTTGACAATGAGCTGATCTCCAACCACTCCTGCGCGCCCGGTGACCAGACTTCGATGTCGTACGTCTTCGCCGATTGGAAAGCGATGTCGCCCGCGCACAGCTTCAACAACCGCGTCATAAACCCCAACCGACGACAAAGCTCCAGCGATATCTCGATCATCTCCTCCAACGCCTCTTCCGATCCGTCCGGCTCCACGAACCTGAACATCTCCACTTTCTCAAACTGCTTCACCCGCTTCATCCCGCGAACATCACGTCCCGCGGCGGCGTGCTCCTTGCGGAAACACGGCGTGTGCGCACAATACTTCAAAGGCAACTCACCGTCGATGATGCTCCCCTGATGGATGGCGTTCAGCGAAACTTCCGAAGTGGGTATCAACCACAATCCGGCCTCGTTGTCCCGGTACTGATCGTCCGCGAACTTCGGCAATTGCCCAGATCCAACGAGCGTCTCCTCGCGCACCAGAAACGGCGGATTCGTTTCCTCATACCCAAACTCATCGACCAACGTATCCAGCAACCACCCGACGATCGCTCGATGCAACCTCGCCCCCTGCCCCCGCAACATATAAAACCTACTGCCCGACATATTCGCCGCGCTCTCCATGTCGATGATGCCCAAACTCTCACCGATATCCCAGTGCGGTGTATCCCACTCCCGCGCCGGCGGCGGTTCTGCTTCGCGAACGACCACGTTTAGACTCTCTTCGAGCCCTTCCGGCACGTCACCGAGCGGGATGTTTGGCAAGCCCAGCATCAACGTTCGCAACTCATTCGCAACGGAGCGAGCTTCCGTCTCAAGCTCTGATATCTTGTCGCCGGTCGACCGCATCTGCTGTATCTCGTCATCCGTTGGGCGCCGTTTCTCGTCTCCGATTCGTCGCGAAACTTCATTCCTCAATTGGCGAGCCGAATCGGTCTGCTGAATCAGTTCCCGACGTTGCCTGTCCAACGAAATAACCTCGTCGATCGGCGCATCCTCTTCGCCCCGCTTCGCGAGACCTGCGCGTACCGCCTCGGTGTCATTGACTATTCTGCGAAGATCCAACATCCTTTGGTGCCCTCAAGATCTCAACTGCGGGAAGAGAGTTACTTCGCGGATCGAGCTTTCTCCCGTGACAAGCATCGCCAATCGGTCGATCCCAATTCCCAGTCCCCCAGTCGGCGGCATTCCGTGTTCCACCGCGAGCAAAAACGACTCGTCCAACCGGTCCGCCTCGACGTCATCGAACTCGTCCCGTTGCCGTTCCTGTTGTTCAAACCGCTCGCGTTGGTCGACCGGGTCGTTCAACTCCGTGAACGCGTTCGCTAGTTCCCGACCCAACACGAACGCCTCGAAACGCTCCACGATATCCTCATGCCCCGGCTTCTTCTTCGCTAACGGGGACATGGCCAATGGGTAATCAACCAAGAACGTTGGCGCAACCAATGTCGGTTCGACCGATGCGGAAATCACTTTGTCCAAAAGCTGCTGCCAAGTCGAGTTCGGCTCCACATGCATTCCGCGTTCGTGCATCGCAGAAGCCAAAGTTTCACGCTTCGGACACTCGCGAATGTCGATCCCCGAAGCGTCAATGATCGCTTGCCTCAAATCAACCCGAGGCCAGGGCGGAGCCAAATCGATGGTCGCGCCGTCCTCACCTTCCGGAACCGGTACCACAGTATTTCCGTTCACCTGCGTCGCCACATACGCCACCAAATCCTCCGTCATCCGCATCACATCGTTGTAATCGGCATACGCCTCGTAGCTTTCCATCGTCGTGAACTCGGGATTGTGGTTCGAGTCGATACCTTCGTTGCGGAATATCTTGCCGACTTCAAACACATTGTCCAACCCGCCCACGACTAACTGTTTTAGATACAACTCCGTGGCGATGCGCAGGAACAGATCTCGTCCCAACGCATTATGGTGCGTTTCGAATGGCTCAGCGAAACCACCGGCCGCGACCGGCACCAATATCGGAGTTTCGACCTCAATGAATCCGCGGCTCTCCATAAATCGGCGAACCGAAGAAGCGACCTGCGAGCGTGCACGAGCGTTTTGAACGGCGCGTTCGTTCGACAAGAGATCGAGGTACCGCTGCCGAACGCGCGTCTCGGCATCCTGTAACCCGTGCCACTTCTCGGGTAAGGGGCGCATCGACTTCGAGATAATTCCGAAAGATTCCGCCTCCACCGATATCTGTCCCCGCCGAGTCCGTATCAATGGCCCCGACACCGACACAAAGTCTCCGATGTCCAGCAATTCAAGCAACCCGAAATCGTCGGCGAGCACGTCAGCTCGCGCCTGCACCTGGATCTGACCGCTGCCATCACGCACGTCTAGGAACGACATCTTGCCCATGCCCCGCCGCGCCATTACTCGACCAGCAACTTTCACCGCAACGGTACGGACTTGGGCTTGTCCTTCACCACCTTCCAACGCAGCTTCACTACCTTCGAACAGTTCGACGGCTTCAGCCAACGTATGACTTCTCTCCACCCGCGCCGGAAAAGGGTCTATACCTAACTCTCGCAACCGCTCGATCTTGCGCAATCGGTCGAGTTCGAGACGTGAATACTCCGCGGTCTCACCAGTTTCCGGCGAGGTTTCCGAATTTCCAGACGTCTGGTTCAATTTCGACCTTTCATCTTCCGAACCGAGCGCATACCAATGGAATCAATCTTACAGATGCCGCACCATTCTCAACTCGCTCGCATAAACGCCACTAATCGCACCGTGCATCGTTGAAAGGCACGTCACCCGATTCCGCATAATCGTAAGCAACGCATTCACATCCAGTGATTCTGCGACAGCAATGCCGCGCTTCCAATGCGCACAAGGAGTGAAACACCGCGATAAGAACATTCGTAAAGTGAGGTACGGGTTAAGGCCGACATCATCGAGGACCCGATCAGCGATCATATCGATGTTGGGTCCCAATGGCGCACTCGGCTCGACAGTTCTCGAACTTTACGCTGGAACCGGCACCGTAGGTTTCGACCTGTTGGAACACGGCGCCGAAACAGTCGACTTCGTAGAGATCGATCGCAGAAGAATCGCCGAAATCAAGCGTGAAATCAACAAGAGAGGTTTAGGAGACAAAGCTTCAACTTACCGAGCCGATGCCGTCAAAGTCTTGACCAAGTTGTCCGGCAAAAGTTTCGACCTAGTCTTCGCAGACCCGCCTTACGAACTCAATCCTTGGGAAGAACTCTTAGCCGGACTCAAGTCCCACAATCTACTCAAACCAAACGCTTGGATCATCGCAGAACACGCCACTCGCAAACCACTACCCGACGAAATTGCCGGAGCAATCGCAACCACCCGAAGAAGATACGGCGACTCAACCATTACGATCTACCGATTTACCGATCTCGAAGATAACCAAACATGAGCACAGTGACAGCCTTGTACCCTGGCACCTTCGACCCGGTGACTAACGGGCACACCGACGTCGTACGCCGTGCCGCCGCACTGTTTGATTTGCTCATCGTCGCTATCTACGAGGGGTCCCACAAAAACGTAACGTTCAATGTCCAGCAACGCGTCGATATGTTCAATGAAGCCATCAACGAGACGGCAAACGTCAAGGTCATGACATTCAGTGGACTGACCGTGGATTTTGCACGGAAAACCGGCGCCAAGGCGATCGTACGTGGACTTAGAATCACAAGTGACTTTGAATATGAGGGCGCGATGGCACTTATGAACCGTCACCTCGACGACGACATCGAGACAGTATGCCTCTTCTCATCGATCGAGAACCAATACGTCAGCTCGTCGCGCGTGAAAGAGATCGTTGCTCTTGGCGGAGAAATCTCTGGCCTGGTACCACCAAACGTTGTCGAGCCCACAAAGGTCAAATTGGCGCCCTAACCCAATTAACCACCGAAATCAACCGCACCTGAAAAAACCACAACCAGCGCAGTCGGACCACCGAACTGAAGCAATAGGAGAACGAAATGGCCCTTGAAACCCGCGTTAGCTACAACTCAGAAAGCAGCGAATTCGTTTCGGCTCAGCCGATGATCTACGAACTGCTTTCTCGAATATCTAATTCAGTCGAAGACAACCGCGTGCGTGCCACCGGTCGCAGTCTCGTCCGGTCAGATGAAACTTTGGGCCTCATCGAGGAACTGAAGCGAGAACTTCCCAAGGTCACATCGCTGTCCGACCAGATCGTAACCAAGCGCGATCAAATGCTTAGCGACGCCGAAGATTTCATGCAGACGGCTCGCAACGACGCGATGCGCACTGCTGAAGAACTCCGACAACGCGCCGAAGAGGAGCGCGACATCATTCTCGCTCAGGCCCGCAAGAAGGCAATGGAGACGATTGACCAGACGTCGGTTGTCAACGCATCCAAGGAAGAAGCCAAACGCATCATCAATGAAGCCGGCGAAGAGGCGGAGAAGCTTCTCATCAGAGCCAAACGCGAGGCGAACACGATCGTCGAGAACGCGGACGAGCGTTCACATCGTCAGACCAATGAGACAGACGAGTACTCCCGGCGCATGCTGATGAGGCTCGAAGAGCGCCTATCGCAGACGCTGATGCAAGTCCGCCAAGGGATCGACATGGTCAACGAGAGCATGGAAGACCGCAAGCAGAAGCAAGCTCAGAACATGACTATCCAAGCGGCCAAATTCAATCCGCACAACAACCACCCGCGTTAATAGACGGGCTAGAGAAACGGGCCAACCTTACCGCAACGAACTTCCCCTCTCCCTGCGCAGGGAGAGGGGAAGTTTTGTAGCAGAACTCACGTCAGTTTGGCCCACCTCAATGAATTTGAGAATCGGTCCGTCCGACGCGAGCGCCAGCAGCTAACTGTCGTCGCTGGCTGAGCTTGCCCACATGCCTTGTCCGACGATCACGGCCCATGACACGCCAACCGCCGCGAAGTACACCATGTGCCAAACCAAAGGTGTCGGACGTGCTGCCGTGACAACATTCTGGAATGTAAACACCGTGAAGATGATCGCGCTCAAGAACAACCCGAACAGGATCCAAGGCCGGCGTGCCGCCGAATCGCTGCCCATGATGAACTGGATCAGCCCCCACAGGAAGATCAAACCGACGATCAACTCGAACACGCCTGTGAAGTAATAGGCGAAATCGCCGAGCCCAGTGCCCCAACCCATTTTGTCCAACGCCCCGGTGAATGGGTTGCCCTTCTCCGCAAACTTCACGCCGATGTGGACCCCAGGTATCAATTTGGCCAATCCGTTCGCAAGCCAGAACAGCATCCAAAAAATGACCGTAATGAGCTCGAGCGAGCCTAATCGAACCATGTAACTCTTCATTCCATCCATCGCGGTGCCTCCTTGAGCAACGGTTTTGGAGTTGTTAGGTTCGCGCAGTCTACCACTGATATTGAATCTCGGTTAAATGAACCGTATTTTCATACATACTCAGTTTCTCTCGACGCATCGAATCTGCGAATTCACATCTCTACTTTGATGGAACCTTTACACGACATCATTCAAGTGATTGCCAAGCAGAGGTCAGTTCACACCGAATTACATGTCTACAGTTCGGCGCTGGCCGCACCACCCCAATCCCGATCCTCATCGCAATCCACACCATCATCCGCCAACTCCGACCCGACTCGTCACTGGCGCCTAGACGATTTGTTAGGGATTAATTGGGAAACGCCCGTTCACGCCGTCCAACAAACCCGCTGCACGATTGTCCGATCCTCAAACTACTACCGGCGACACATCTTCCCTCCACACCGTGACCCAATCATCGCTCAAACCCAACACCGAGTGCCTGATCTCTTAATTCCCGGCAAGAAGATTCAACTCTTTTGAATCTCAAGCCCGGCAATTCATTTTTCCCGACCTATCTTTTAATTCTTGTCGAGAAGATTCAACTTTTTTGAATCTCAGGCCGTCACGACTAACCGTTAGACGCCGCGCCCTCTTCGAGTATCTCTAAGTACTTCAAATATCGGAACACCCGGCGATCTGACCTGCCATTGACCTCGCGCAGAGTTCCCATCTCACCTAGCAATTTGAGAGCCGCCGCGATTGAAGTCACCCTGAGTCTTTTCCGAATCCGCTGCCCTTGATTCCCTCAACTCGCGGCGCACTACATCAATCGCATCGCCTACCCCGAACCGTGACGCTCCGAACCGCCGTCTCATACTCTGTACCGTCCGATCGCGAGCGCATTGGTGCGTTTGACAGAATCTCGACGTCGACGAACCCTGACCGTTCCATTCGACCGAGGTAGCGTGAAAGCAGATCGGCCCCTCCGACACAAGACACCCATTCCTCCGCCGACGATCGAACTTCGTCCGGCAATTCCTCGGTCACCACCATGTCCGATACCACGAACCGTCCACCGGGTTTCAAGATGCGGTAGATCTCATCGAACACGCGATCCTTGTCTTGAGAGAGGGCGATGACGCAATTGGAGATGACGAGATCGATCGTGGCGTCTTGTTGCGGGATCGCTTCGATTTTGCCAAGCTTGAAAACGACGTTATGCGCTTCGAGTTTCGCAGCGTTTTGGCGGGCAAGATCAACCATGGCGTGTGTCATGTCGACACCGATGACGTGACCTGAGTCGCCCACGCGTTCTGCCGCCAAGAAACAGTCGATGCCACCGCCGCTGCCCAAGTCCAGGACCGTTTCACCCATTCTTGCGTCCGACAAACCGATAGGATTGCCGCAACCGGCCGATGCCGCCATCGCCTCGGGAGTTAAAACGTCGAGGTCATCGGCTTCGTATAGTATGTCCGCGACCGTCGCCAATGCCACGTCTTTCCCGCAACATCCAGAACCGACTTCCTCTACGCAACATTCAGATGCGGCTGCGCCGCGTTCCGCAACCTGTGTGTAACGGTTCTGCACCGCCTTCTCCAACGAACCAGCGTCGAAATCTTCTCGACTGTAGACATTTCCGAGCTTAGACAATGCGTTCGTACTCCTTAATGGTTATCCGCGATTCCATCTTATGCCGTTTCGCGTGATGCTTCCAATTGCCGCCTCGACCAAACGTCGGCATCTGCGTTACCATTCCCTGACAGCGTCGGCATCGACGCTCGCGAATGATTAAGGAGTACCTACTAATGGGTAACGATACCCCACTGAAAGAACGCATCCGACGCGGTGACGTCGTGATCGGCGTTGGGACGGGGATGGACGTAACGAAATCGCAACTAGAAGACATCCTCGGCAAAGACGACTACGGCTTCGTATCCACCGACAGTCAACACAGTCCGTTCTCCGAGCACAAGCTTGTCGAGTTCTGCTACCTCGCCGACGAAGTCGGAATCCCCGTCCACTTCCGCATCAAGCACACCCGATTCGCATTCCAAGTCGGAAACCTCGCCGACCTCGGGCCCGCAATCATCGAAGTCCCATTGGTCGAAGACCCCGCAGTAGTCCGCGAAGCTCTCGAATGGTTTTACTTCCCGCCCGATGGCCGACGCAGCTTCGTCGGCGGTCCAAGATGGGGCGCCGAACTCGGGCACGACCGGACCGGATACGCCGAGTGGTGGAACACCCACGGAATGCTTATGATCCAGATCGAAACGCTCCACGCGATCGAAAACATCTCCGCCCTCTCACTGCCTGGAGTAGACATGTTTTCTTGGGGCCCCGCAGACCTCGAGTTCGACCGTGAGATGCACCCGCATCACCCACTCAAAACCGACGACGACTGCATCGAGCACGTGATGGCGCAACTCGCTTCGGAAAAACCGAAGATGTGCTATCGCTCATACGACCCCAACCTGCGCAACAAATACCTCGACCTGGGCGTCACCGTCCTCATGGAAATGGCGAAATAACTTAGCTCCGCTCCCCCGGAACGATAACCACACCCTCAAAGGAGAACCCCAATGGGTAACGACACATCCCTAAAAGAACGCATCCGCCGCGGCGACGTCATCATCGGCGTCGGCGTGCCGATCGGCTCCACAAAGTCGCAGGCCGAAGATATCCTCGGCAAAGACGACTACAGCTTCATCACCTGTGACAGCCAGCACAGCCCCTTCTCGGAGCACAAGCTGGTCGAGCATTGCAATATGGCCGACGAACTCGGCATCGCCGTCCACTTCCGCATGAAGCACCCTGAACTCGCATTCCTTATCGGCAACATTGCCGACTTGGGCCCCGCCTTCATCGAGATCCCACTCGTCGAAAATCTGGCGACCGTCAGGGAAGCTCTGGAGTGGTTCTACTTCCCGCCAGAAGGACGTCGTAGCTGGGTAGGCGGATCCCGCTGGGGCGCCGAACTCGGACACGACAGGCCCGGATACGCCAAGTGGTGGAACGAGAACGGCATTCTCTGCCTCCAGATCGAGACGCTCCGCGCCATCGAGAACATAAGTACCCTCGCCATGCCCGGCGTCGATTTGTTCTCGTGGGGCCCCGCAGACCTCGAGTTCGACCGCGAGATGCACCCGCACCACCCGCTGAAAACCGACGACGACTGCCTGAAGCACGTCATGGATCAGGTCAACGACAACCCCGTCCGCATGAGCTACCGCTCAGGCGATCCCGCGCTGCGCAACAAATACATCGACATGGGCGTAACTGTCCTGATGGAACGAGCGAAGTAACCGTCCTCTTCATCTAATCCCCTCTCCCGTTTAAGCGGGGGAGGGACGGCTTTTCACAGCCGTCGAAGCAAGACGTTGACAAGCCGCATTACGAGCGTCATCACGACCTGGACGATGACGGTGCGGAGGATCTGGCGGATTAGCAGGGCGATCATGGCTCTTGAATGAGCAGTTTACGCCAATCCGGTTCACTTGCCTGTCACGTGGGCGTGGAGGTGAAAGACCTCTTGTCCGGCACCACGGCCCTGGTTGAATTGGACGCGGTAGCCGGAATCCTTGATGTTGGTGCCTGCGGCTACTTTGCCCACAGCGACTAGGAGCTGTCCGAGAAGTTCGGTATGGGATTCGTCGGATTCGTGAAGTCGATCGAAGTGGGTTTTGGGGACGACTAGCACGTGTACGCGGGCCTTGGGGTTGACGTCGTTGAACGCCAATACGTGGTCGTCTTCATAAACCTTGGTGCAGGGGATGTTCCCAGCGATGATGCTGCAGAAGATGCAGTCGGACATATCTGATCCCTTTGGTTACAACTATCGATGCGTCAGGGGCGCGCGATCGGCTTGGATGTCACAGCGTCTGAGCAAGCTTCTCAATGTGCGAGTCGGTATCACCATAATCGGCACGCCAAGACAGGATGCGCCGAGTGTACAGGTGCAGATCATGTTCCCAAGTGAAACCAATCGCTCCGTGTGATTGATGCGCCGTCCAGACGATGTCGTGCATCAGCGTGTTCGCGGTCCATTTCGCCTGAGATACAGCCCGCGAAGCTGAACCATTGTCGATATCAGCGCTCAAAGCCCACGCCGCCCGATCGGCGAGGTGCTTGGCGGACTTAACTTTAGTTGCCATATCAGCCATGTAGTGCTGTATCACTTGGAACGCACCGATTGGACGGCCGAACTGACGGCGATCTTTGACATAGTCGATGGTGCGATCGGTGACCGCACTACCGGCCCCAACCATCTGCGATGCTCTTGCGGCAGCGCCGAATAGCATCATGTGATCGACCACGTCACCGCCACTACCAGCTACGCCAAGGACCGATGCCGATGGAACGACGACCTCATTCATCTCGATATCGCAGGCAGGAGCGCCAGATGCCATTTTGGTGCGCTCGACGTTGACCGTTCCCTCCGCGGACTTGATCGGAACTGCGAATACGGTGACGCCCGCATCGGTTTCGGCCGGCATCAAAACGAGGTCTGCTGAGTTCCCGTACGGAACGAACCTGCTCGTACCGCTGATAACCCAACCATTCGAGGTTTCTGACGCCCGAACACCCATCGCACTCGGATTGGTTGAACCATCAACACCAACCAACGATGGGACAGCGACCGTCTCACCCGTCGCAATGGCTGGCAGCCATTCCTGCTTCTGGGCATCAGATCCGAAGTGATCGATTGCGGAGGCAGAAACAACGGCCGATTCGACTAAGGGACCCGGCGCCAACGCAGAGCCCCATTCGGCCAGCAACACGGTCATATCCGACATATCCATGCCGGAACCGCCGTGACTCTCAGGAACAACGAGACCGAGCCAACCAAGCTCGCCGATCTCGCGCCAAAATTCCTCGGTATAGCCTCGCTCGTCTGTCGCCATCGCACGTACAAAATCGGACGGCGATCGATCGGACAGGAATTCCGATGCGCTGGCTCGGATTAACTCTTGCGTTTCGTTAAGCCCAAAGTCCATGGTTTAGTGCTCTCGCCGTTGCCCTCCAGATGGGCGTTCCGCCCGCTGAAGCGCCGGCCTTCGCCGGAATGACGGTTATCGTTTAGCGCCGAGGCAATTCAAGCCCGCGATACGCGATGATGTTCTTTTGTATCTCGTTAGTTCCCGCCAATATCGGGCCCGACGTCTGATACATCCTCATCTTAAAGATCCGGCCGGCGAGGTCTTCATGCTCGTCGGGGTCGTCGATTAAGCCGGGCAATCCGAGCAGTTCGACGCCGAAATCGAGCACCGCGGTGTTGACTTCGGTAGCGGCGATCTTGCACATGCTAGCCTCGGTGGACGGCGGGTGGCCGAGGGATTGCAGCCATGCCACCTCGTAGGTTATATAGCGGGCCATCTCGATCTCCGCTTCAAGCTCAGCCAAACGCCGTCGAACCTTCATGTCGTCGATCATCAATGAACCGTCAAAGCGTCGAGTCGTAGCCGCATAGTCGCGAATCTCTTCCCATGACCTCTGCGCCCACGACACGTAATCGATGTTCCCGCGCTCAAAGTTGAGTAGGTTCATCGCAACGTTCCAACCATCGTTTAGTTCACCGACGAGATTCTCGAGTGGGACGTGCACATCGTCGAACATGACTTGGTTGAAGCTGTGTGCGCCGGCGATGTTGACGATGGGATTGACTTGAATTCCGGGTGATTTCATGTCGACAAGCAAAAAGCTAATCCCAGAGTGGCGTTCGGCTTCGCGGTCAGTTCGCACGAGCATGAACATCATGTCGGCGCGATGCGCCAAAGATGTCCAGATTTTCGAGCCATTGATGACGAACTCGTCGCCGCGTACCTCGGCATAGGTCTGCAATGAAGCTAGATCCGACCCGGTGTTCGGTTCGGAATATCCCTGGCACCACTGGATTCCGCCCTGGGCGATATCTGACAGATATCTGCGCTTCTGCTCTTCGGTGCCGAATTGCATGAGCGTGGGACCCAACATTCGCGTGCCAAAGCGATCGTTGCCCGGTGCACGGCGGTATGACATCTCCTCGGCGAAGAGGAGACTGATCATTGGCGATGCCTCTTGCCCGCCGTACTCCTTTGGCCAGGTCATCGTGAGCCAGCCGCGATCGGCAAACTTCCGCCGCATATGGCAGTAGAGATCCCAACCCTCGTCGCTCGACTCGTCGTTTGGGCCAATCCAACCATCAGGGAGTTCTTGGTCTAGGAACTCCTTCAGTTCTTCACGGAATGCGATCTCTTCTTCGTTAAATTCAAACCACATGACGCATTTACTTAGTCTGCGGTAACCGCCAAGCTGGTAATGGTCTTGATAATGCCGCCGACTTGGTGCATCTTGGTGCTGACGATGCCGCCGATATCCACGAGGTTGTCGGCCTCGACCACTGCGATGATGTCGAATGGGCCAGTAACCATATCGACGGCGATCATCTGGTCTATCTTTCGGAGTGCGTCCGCAACCTGATGCGTGCTGCCGACGGACGTTTCAATCAAGATGTATGCTCGGGTCTTCATATCTTTAGGGGATCTCCTTCTGAGAGGTGTTTCGTATTGCATATGCTAATGCGCGAAACGCATATTGGCTACACATCACTTGGTTCGATGTCGAAATCAGAAATCAAGGACCGGATCGAGGGTTGACCAATCGCTCATCGGTCCTACCGTCGACAAAACAAATTTGCCCGAGTCGACCACGTCGAGTGCGACTGATTGGACATCTTCAAGCGTTACGGCATCGAGGGATTTAATGCGCGAATCCAATGTTTCGATACTTCCTCGCAACAATTCCTGCGCGGCCAGATCGTGCCCAACCGCTCTGCTTTCCTCCATTCCCAATATCATCCGACCCTTCGCCAGCTCTCGCGCATCATGCAGCTCCTCCTCAGTTACGCCTTTCCGAATTTTCACCAATTCGTCGACGATGACCTGCATAACCTCAACCGCTTTTGGAGGTTCGACGCCGGTGTGAATGTCAACCACTCCACAGTCCGACAACGTGTGCATAGAACTGCCGATGCCGTACGCCAAGCCGCGCTTCTCCCGCACCTCTTCGAACAGCCGGCTACTCATACTCCCACCCAGAACAACGGTCATGATGTGTAGCGCAGCACGGCGTGGGTCGTTCATGCTTACGCCCTTGAAGGCCATCGACATATGCATCTGCTCAAGATCCCGCTCGCCGCTATTGATACTCGGACCAGCGAGATTGTCATCATGTGGGAACATCTCTCTCGGTTCGCCGTCCGGCAGATCTGAAAGCAACGAATCGATTTGGTCAACGACTTCGTCGTGCTCTACGTTCCCGGCAACCGCGACGACTAGATTACGGCCGACGTATTGTTCGCGGTGGTAATCGATCATCACTGAACGGGGGATCGCCTCGACACTTTCAATCGTGCCGGCCACATCTCGCCCAAGTGGTTGGTTGGGCCACAGCGCCGCGTCGAGCAATATTCCTGCAAGCGCTCCTGGCGAATCATGAGAGGCCCTAATCTCTTCCAACACGACATGCTTCTCCTGAGCGATGTCGTCATCTCTGAACAGCGGATCTTTAATGATGTCTGCAAGCACCTCGACTCCGCTCCTATAGTGCGGCGACGCCATTCGGCACCAATATCCGGTACATTCCCGATCTGTAAATGCGTTGATCGACCCGCCAACTCTCTCAACCGTGCCGCTGATGTCCCTAGGACGGGGCCTGTTCGGCGTCCCTTTGAATAGCATGTGCTCGAAAAGGTGTGAAACGCCAGCCTCTTCGTCAGTCTCATAGCGACTTCCTGCACCCACCAAGAAGACCACACTGACAGCCTTCGTATGCGTCATACGGCTGGTAACTACGCGGATGCCGTTGTCCAGAACCGATCGCCGGTAAGGAGTATCAGTTTCGATATCGGTGGTTGAGGCGTGCAAGAACGACGGCATTGGCTTCACTGACTAGGTTTCATCGCGGTTGACAAATAAGAGTAGCATTCCCGCGGACAATGCCAAATCCGCTCCGTTGTCAGACTTTCGGCAAATCCGCCTCGTCACCCGTCGCCGCTTGCCAGATTCTTATCCGTGCTGCCATGTCCCGAATCCGGTCGATATGTTTCGGATCGTCGTAGAGATTGTTCATCTCATGCGGGTCCGTGTTTAGGTCGTAGAGCTCGCATTGGTCGGCAGGACAGAGATTCAGCTTCCATCGATCGGGAGTGATCACCGTACGCCAGTGCATCGAAGCCATGCGATTGATCTCCGGTGTCCCCAAGTTGCGGTCGCCCATGCCGTTCCATTGAACGAAAACATCGTTTTCGCTCAGATCGGCCTCACCACTCAATACAGGAGCCAGACTCTTGCCCTGCAACACCCAGCCATTCGAGGCACCCGATCCAGTAGGCGCGAAACCATCGCCAAGAACGCCACCCGCAGACGTGTGCGAATCTGTCGCGCGTTGGCCTTCGCTCAAATCAATCAAGGTCGGAACGAGGTCGACGAGTGAAACTGAACCGCTTATGCGTTTGGATTCGCCAGCTTCATCGGGTTCGGATCCGGGCACACGAATGAGCAGCGGGACGCGGGACGCCTCTTCGTACATCGAACGCTTCTCGAGCATCCCGTGATCACCAGCCATCTCGCCGTGTTCGCTGGTGAAAACGATGATCGTGTTATCAAGCTGTCCGGTTTCACGCAGCGCGTCAAGCATCTTGCCGACCTGCCGGTCCACCAACGTAACGTTGGCAAAGTATTGTGCGCGCAATCGACGCCAACCGTCCTCAGCCGTCAGATCGTGATAGTCGTCGATACCGAGCGGGTTGAGGTTGCCTCCCATGTAGTAATCCGCGCGCAACCGGTTTAGCAACGAACCATCGTCGGGACGTTCCAGGAACGCAGGTCCGACCGAGATATCTTCCGGATCATATAGATCGTTGAGCGGTCCGGTGTACGGCGGGTGCGGTTCGAAGAAAGAGACGTAGAGCATGAACGGCATGTCGCCGGTTTCGGTGTCGCCGTGACTCCGGATGAAGTCCGCGGCGCTGTCGCCGAGGAAATACGCTTGCGTCTGTTCCTCAGTCAATCCCGCGGTCGCGAACCAGTTCTCGTAGGACATGTTGAGACCCGGCGGCTCGACGCTGTGTGCTCGCAGATGATCGTTGTAGTGGGCTTCGACGTTGCGATACTCGCGCTTCGTGGCGCGCACGCGATGAAAGTCTTCGACGCTTATCCATTTGTCGAAACCGTGCTGTTGGATCATGTCGTTGCCGAGGTGCCACTTGCCAAAATAGGCGCAGTAGTAGTCCTCGCTGATGCGTTCGGCGATGGTTGGGCAGTCCGATGGCAGCGGGATGTTGTTTCGATGTAGGCCGACGGCGTGGGGATACAGCCCCGTCATAATCGACGCCCGGCTCGGAGTGCACACCGGCTGGGTGACGTACGCATTCTCGAAAACGAACGACCGATCAGCGATGCTGTTCAGATTCGGCGTTTCGATCCAATCGTTGCCGTAGCAAGCGAGCGAATCTTGACGTTGCTGGTCCGTCAGGATGACAAGGATGTTTGGCCGATCAGAGGAGTTGGGAGCAGTTGTCATGGGGCTTTGCGAGTGCTAAGGGCCGTTGTGGTCGATTAACGTAGGATTTAGCTTACTACTATCGATGAACGCCTCGGTTTCGCTCAACTCGTTCAAATATGTCTGAAGAACCCGCATCCACTCAACCGATTGACGCCGCTAGTATGCGTCGCACACGAAATCCGCGACGTGAAGAACGTCCGTGGGGATCGTATGAAGTGTTGACTCATGGCCCGGGATTTCAGGTGAAGCGGCTTAGCATCAAACCCGATTGTCGGCTCTCGTACCAATGGCACCGACACCGCGCTGAAACTTGGACAGTGGCGCGCGGGATCGCCCGCGCAACGATCAACGGCGAAGACCAGATGCTCGGGCCATCGCAGTCGATCCACGTCCCACGCACTCACAAGCACCGCATCGCTAACCCGTCATCCATCGAGCCGCTCGAAATCATCGAGGTCCAAACCGGCGACTACCTCGGTGAAGACGACATCGTACGCGAGTCTGACGATTTTGGGCGTGCATAAACTTCGCACAGATTCTTAGTCGTCGTCGAATATGTAGCCGACCGATCCGGTTCTGACCAGTTGTCCCCAATTCGGGTCCGATAGCTCAATCGTGAACGTTTCGGAGTTCTCGTCAAGGGAATCGTCGATAAGTTCGATTTCTATTGTTTTTGACGTTTCACCTGAACTGAAACGTAGGGTGCCTGATTTAGAGATGTAGTCCAAACCTCCCGTTGCGCTGTCGTCGACGGTTTGGTAGCTCACGCTCACGCCGCTCATGTTCGGTTGGTCCAACGTCACCTCGAATTCGAGTTTGTTCCCGGAGTTTTCGAATTCGTACACGAATGAATCGATATCGATCTGCGAATATCGCTCCGCCAGATGCCACACCTGGTGGTGTCCACCATGCTTGGGGTCGGCATCGTTATTGCTACGATCTCGGACCGTTCCGCCATTGAAGTTCAGGCTTTCGGGGACGATTGTGGCCGTGCCGACCCATCCGTCGTTGGCTCTTCCGTCGGTCGCGGCGACTGCGTATTCGAATCGAAGTGTGTCGGTTCCGCTGCCGCTTGCATACGTCGCTTGGACATCACCGCTGCTAAGTCTGATACCGATCGTCGGGGTTCCGTTGTTGGTGTTTACGTTGACCGTCTCGCTGAATTCAACATCGACTTTGATTTTTTCACTCGGGTTTGCGTGCGTCCAGAAGTAGTCACCGTTTTCTTCTTCGAGAATCGTGACCGACGTGACATACGGTGAGCCAGTGAAGGTCAAAGACGCTTCTGATCCCCTCAGACTCTTGATTGTCCCGCCGTTTAGAACGAGGCTGTTTTGAATGATGTTGACCGACGTAGCGCCGTCATCTTCGGAAGAGATAACGTGACCGAAGAGCAGTTCTCGAGAACCTGTTCCGCCACCTTGGTAGGCAATTCGACGCGTTCCGCCGACGAAAACCTCGAAATACGGCGATCCGGTGACGTTGACTTCTTTGTCGAAACGAAGCCCCATAAGAACGTAATCACCAGCCTGCCATGTGCCATCGGCTCCAGGATGACCTTTGACCCACGCTCCGATTACGATGGGAGCTGAATCGTATTCAATCACGTACGGATCTTGCGGCACGTACTCCAGCAATTCGTCACCTGTGGTACAAATGCCTCCTTCATCACAGGATTCGTCCGCCACGAAGCTGATGCTGATGTCGTCCGTGGAGGTCGGAAGAAGCGTGAAAATCCAGTCGTTGGGCTCGGTCGTGTCGTCTAGGGTGGCCGCCGTGAGCACGTAGGCGTTGGTGATCTCGATCGAAGGCGTGGACCGGCCGAAGGTGGCGACGGATTCGCTGAATGTGACCGCCACAGTTGGGCGATCGCTGGTTCCAGAGTGAACGGCAGAGGTTTGATCGCTAGAATCGTCGAATTCAACCGTCAATCCTGGTGCGATTGGCGTCGCAGTCGCTTGGTTGGATGAGGAGCTATCACCGCCGAGGTTTGAGCTTCGAACCTCGAAGGTGTACTCCATATCGTTGGCAAGTGGGGTTGCCGTGTAACTAGGGTTGCTTGAACTGCTTCCCGTTGCTTCTGTCCAATCGGACCAGGTGTTTCCTCCATCAGTACTTTGGCGATACTGATATGCAGTTACGGGGCCGCCGGTAGTTGGTGCTTCCCAGACGAGCATGACCTGTGCATCACCTGCCGTCGCCGTCAGATTAATCGGCAAGTGCGGCAGGGGCGGCACTGGCATGGCAGACGCCTGATTCGATGACGGACTTGGACCGCCGTCGTTGAAAGCCTGCACCTCGAATGTGTAATTTGTCCCATTGTTCAATCCCGTGATGGTGTGGCTTGTCGTGTTGGCATCGCTGTTCGTAATGTCCATCCATCGGCCCCAAGAACTGCCGTCATCCTCGCTCTGGCGGTACTCAAATCCGACAATCGCTCCACCACTCGATGGTGCCGTCCAAGTCAGCGTAACTTCGGTATCGTCCGCGCCCGCGCCCAGATCCTGAGGTGCGCCGGGCGGAGGGGGTTGGGGCGTCGCTGCCGGAAAATCTGACGATCCAGTACCAAATCCGCCATCGTTAACGCCCCTTACTTCGAACGTGTAGGTCGAACCGTTCTCGAGACCCGTGACGGTGTACGACGTCGTCGCACCATCGCTTCCCGTGATGTCCGCCCACTCAATATAGTCGGGATCACCGGTCTTTTTGTGGCGATATTGGTAGCTTTCAGGTGCGTCACCCGAGGTCGGCGAGTCCCAGTTAAGAGTTGCTTCCGTATCGCCCGCGGTGGCAGTCAGGTTAAGTGGTGGTCCGGGCGGATCGATATGAAGCGGAATCGCATCAGCGTTTTGAGATTCGGAGCCATCTCCACCAGAGTTGATACCGCGGACCTGGAACGAGTATTCCGTATCGGACATCAAGTTTTCGACGGTGTGCTCGGTGGTGCTGTCGTCGCTGTTGGGAATGCCATTCCATTCGGACCAATTCGCTCCTTCATCTTCGCTCTGGCGATATTCGTAGCTGTCTGGTGCGTCGCCGCTGTTGGGCGAATCCCAATTCAACAACGCCTTTTGATGGCCGGGGGTCACTTGGAGATTTTGGGGAGCACCGGGCGGATCAGGCACGACTGGCGTTGCGGTCGCGCTGACAGATTCGAGACCCAAGCCACCGGAGTTGTTTCCGCGGACTTGGAACGTGTACTCGAGGTAGTTTGCTAGAGGGCTAGCCGTGTAGCCGACCGTGTCGCCATCGCTTCCCGGGATGGCGGTCCAATCGCTCCAAGTGGTTCCGTCATCGTCGCTTTGGCGATACTGGTAGCTTGTCGGAGTGCCGCCACTGGTTGGCGATTCCCAAGAGAGTCTGACCTTGGTGTTGCCGGCTCGAGCCGCAAAGTTTTGTGGCGCGCCGGGCACAGCTGGCAAAATCGCCGCCGTTTCTGCGCTGGTGACAGATTCTTCGTATCCGACGTTGTCGGTGAAGTTTACCCTTACTTTGAGTTTCTTGCCTTCTTGGATGGATGGGACAAGGTAGGTCTTGTCGGTGGCACCGGTGATTTCGGTTTCAACCCCGGCATCCACCAAGAACCATTTATAGCTAAATTCAGATTCTGCCGGAACACCGTCGGCGTCGGCGATGGTGCCGATCTCCGCAGTCAAAGTTTGTCCGACCTGCACAGTTCCGCTTACCGCAGGTTGGCCGGTAGCCTCGTTGTTGGCGTCGGGATCAAGTTCGTCTTCGATGATCGTTACATAAGCGATGATGACATTGAGGTCATGGTTCGACACACCATCACTCAACCTGAAATAATTCTCTAACGCAGTCGCTGGCGGATTTTGGAAATCGTCCTTGATCAACAGGATGCCGAAATTGCCTTTGTTTGCTGTGTATACGTCGTCGTCATGAGCCACAAATGTGAACTCGTGCCTCGTTGCTAGTGGAGCAAAATTCACGAACGGAAGGTCGGTGAAAGGGGTCAAAGTGAAATATTTCTCGTTGCCGTACGAATGCACGAGGCTCGCCGGAACAGTAATGACGTTCGGGGTCCCCGCGCTCGTCTGCAACGCGATCACGATACTCTCGCCTTCGCCGACCGTGTATTGGTTCGATTCGAAGGAAAGCAGTATAACGACCATGTCAGTGAGGTCGCTTTCGAGTTCCTCGGCGTTGCTCGCATCATCCGTGAACGTCACCCTCACCTTGATCTGAGTTCCGGCATCCGCGGAGAGGGTGGTGTAAGTAGAACTCGTCGCATCGGTAATGTCGGTCTCCGTACCGTCACTCACCCGCACCCATTGGTAGGCGTAGCTGACGTTAGTCAGGCCATCGGCGTCTGATATGCCGTCGGTGTTGGCCGTAAGGGTTTCGCCGACCTGCGCGATACCCGAGATGGTCGGTACGCCGGTGGCGGCATTGTTGGTTTGCGCGGCCGCGGGCGAGGTGGAAATCGTCCCGACAAAGAGCGCCGCGACGACTGCGACAAGAATCAACCGCGTCATCGGGTTAATCGAGTACGTGCTCAAAACCAGGTAGGTTTTCTTGAGGAGAGGAACGGTTGATGCGAAGATCAATGCGCTGAAGCTCGTGGTGTTCGTGGCACGAACACCAAATCTGGTCATCAACTCAATCGCATAACAAGCGAGCCGTGAACCGAATACTTCATATCTTCGCAAGTCGAATACTCCACGATATTCTGGCCGTTGTCTAACCCATTAGAGTAGGAATTTCACGGGTTCGGTAACAATACCCTTCGATACATCCATATGCTGAATTCGATCGATTCTCCTCATTCCCTTATTGCCCAAATGTATATCTGACGCAGATACGAACCGACTGTTTTTGAAGGTCTCTATTTCATTTCGCGATCTCCGTTCGTAGGGTCGTCCGCCGTTAGACTCCATGTCATGACGATGTCTGGAGTCATCCCCACCGCACCACCCGCCTCCGACGAGGCCACGCGACGATCGATGATGTCGAACCGGCGATCTGACACCAAACCGGAGGTCGCGTTTCGGAGCATGATGCATCGCGTGGGTCTCAGGTTTCGGAAAGATCGGTACATCAAACTTGAACGGCGCGGCGTGAAAGTGGACGTGGTGTTCCCGACACAACGCGTCGCGGTTTTCATCGATGGATGCTTTTGGCATCGTTGTCCCGAACATGCCACGATGCCAACACGGAACTACGACTACTGGCTCGCGAAATTCCGAAGGAACATGGAACGGGACGCGTCGAACAACGAAAACCTGCAACGTATCGGTTGGCGCGTCTTGAGGGTATGGGAACACGAAGTTAAAGACGCTGAACTTGCTCAACACGCGGTAGATAGGGTCAAAGCCGCTGTGCGACTGGTTTCGAGATCGGAATCCGAGGTTACTGAATCGCCGAAGATATAGAATTTGCAAGCGCTCTCGGCGCATGTGCGAACCCTTTAATGCCCCTAAACACCGATGTCTACCGACCTCAATGAAGACCAGATCGTTGCGATCCTCGAGTCTGCATATTCCGGCGCGGTCTACGACGCGATGCGGGAACTAGGCCTAGACGCCGGCATCTTGCCCAACGACATTCTCCCTGTCGACCCGACAACTTCAGTGGTTGGAAAGGTATGGACGTGCAGCGGTGGAATGGTTGAAGGATTGTCTCAAGACGATTCTTTGCTCTCTTGGACAGGTATGCTCAGCGCCGCCCCTTCGGGTTCAGTGGTCGTCTGCCAACCCAACGACTCGACGATTGCACACATGGGAGAGTTGTCTGCCGAAACCCTCAAATTTCGCGGCGTCAAAGGCTACGTCGTCGATGGCGGCAACCGCGACACCGATTTCATCATCAAACTCGGGTTTCCCGTGTTCTGCCGATACCTCACGCCGTCAGACATCGCGTCCCGCTGGCAGGTTCAGACCATGGGTGAACCGATAACCATCGGCGATGTTCGCATCCACACAAGCGATTTCATCCTTGGCGACCGCGACGGAGTGGTCGTTATGCCAGCATCGGCGGCATCCACCGTGGCCAACCTCGTCCACGAAGTGATGAACACTGAGAACGAGCTTCGCAACATGATCTTGAGCGGAATGGACCCGCAGGAAGCGTATATCAAGTTCCAACGGTTCTAAAGATGAGCGAACCGACACAAGAATCCCCGACCTTCACCGAAAGCCTCCGAGCGCCTGGGTGGATGTTCGCGTTCCTCGGCCTGATGCTTGGTGGCACCTCCGGCGTACTCACCGCCGTTGGCATCCGAAGCATCGGCGACGACCCCTTGGTTTCGGGTCCCGAGGCATTGATCTTTTACCTTTGCTTTGCGATCGCGATTCTCGGCATCGTGTACGTCATGCTCGGCTCGACTCTCATGCAAACGACGGCGACGCCAGAAGGTGTAACCGTAGGTCTGGGCATACTTGGGACACACCGCACCTTTTTGTGGTCAGATATCACCGCGATACGTGCTACCGACCACAACATAGCCCGCCACGGCGGACGCGGTAATCCGTTCGCTCCATCTACGCGAAAGTCATGGACGATGTACGGGATTCGGAGCGGTGTGGAGTTGGAGATCACGGATGGCACCGGTAGTCAGGTGGTGTTCGTCTCGAGTTTGCGTGGGGATGAGTTGGTCGAGGTTGGCGAAGAGTACTCGCAAGCCTGAAAACGATTGGGCGATACGACGGAATTGAATCCGTCCCGCTGCTATCATCACACCCAATCGACGTCGATCCGCGAAACTTGACGGAGCTGCACCGCTATGACCACCCCGACTCTCGCCGCAGTCATCTACAAGCAGGGTGAGCCTGCAGTCGTCGAAACTTTGGAGCTTGACGATCCGGGGCCGGGTGAGGTGATGGTCAAGATCGGTGGCACTGGTGTGTGCCACAGCGACCACAACGTTTACTCCGGTTACCGGCGAACTGATGCCCTCCCCGCCATCTTGGGTCACGAAGGCGCTGGCATCGTGGAGAAAGTTGGGCCGGGCGTGCATGGTTTGGAACCGGGCGACAAGGTTGTTTTCGCCATTCGCCCGATGTGCGGACGTTGCAAGTATTGCTCAACTGGTCGGTGGAATCTTTGCGACCCGATCTCGTCGCACCAGCCGACCGCCGGGTTTCGCAAGAACGGCACCAAGTACCACGCCGGTTTGGCGACCTTCTCAGAGCACACCGTGGTCTGGGAGAACAACGTCGTCAAAGTCGACCCTGATGTACCGCTCGATAAAGCAGCGCTAGTTGGCTGTGCGGTAATCACTGGAGTCGGCGCAGTCGTCAATCGTGCCAAAGTCGAAACTGGATCGACCGTGGCCGTATGGGGTTGTGGCGGCGTGGGTCTCAACGTGATCCAAGGCGCCCATCTCTCCGGGGCATCTCGCATCATCGCCGTCGATACCAATCCGTCCAAGTTCCAATACGCCACCAAGATGGGCGCGACCGACACCGTCGACGCGTCACAAAACGACGCCGTTGAGGCGATCCGAGACCTAACTTCCGGTGGCGTCGACTATGCGTTCGAAGTTATTGGACGACCTGACACACTTCGTCAAGCTTTGGAAGCAACCTGTGAGGGGGGTACCGCAGTCCTTGTGGGCGCTGCTCCAGACGACGGCGAAGTGATGGTTCCGATGCGTCATCTCTTCCTAGACCGCGCTCTAATCGGATGCAGCGCCGGCACAGGAAGTCCGAGGCACGATTTCCAGTGGTTGATTGCGCTCTACAAACAAGGGCGATTGAACCTCGATGACCTGGTAACACGTACGCGTCCGCTGACCGAAGTCAATGAAGCCTTCAGGGACATGGAAGCGGGAGCAGTGGCACGGACGGTTTTGGTGCCTTAATGGCGACTATTAGTCGTTCGACGCTTTGACTTGACTCTGAAAGCCCGTGCGTATGTGCGAGTTGTCGCAGTAGGGCTTGGTGTTGGAGATGCCGCATCTGCAGAGCCGAACTTTTCCGTGCTGCTTGAACTCGCCACCTTGAGAATCGCGTAGCTCGAAATCGCCGACCACCTGTAAGGCGTCGTTGTTCCAGACGTAGATGCGTGTTGGATCTGCCACGGTGCTATGCCCTGCAGGAGTCGTTGAAGCCGCCTAAGTTGTGTGATCCATCGCAGAACGGTTTTTCCTCCGACTGCCCGCATCGGCAGAGGTAGGCTTCGCCTTGAACGGGAAACTCGTTGCCATCGGCATCGGAGACGACAAAGTTGCCGCTAACCCAATATGGTCCATTGTCCGTCGTTGATACTGTAGTGTCTGCCATTTTGGGTACTCCCTCGCTTTGGAGCGTCGATTGGTATTCGATTTGATTCGTAACCGCATTGTAACGCGTATCATTCCGTTATCTCTAACCAAACAGGCAACCTAGTGCCTCGCGATGCCGAGGCGCAGAAACGAAGGTAGTCCCATGAAAATAACTGAAATCAAAACCTTCCTGATGTCCGGAAACGGCAGCCGCAACTGGTGCTTCGTAAAGGTCTACACCGATGCGGGGATATACGGAGTCGGCGAGGGTTCCGGTTGGCCACGTGTGGTTCAGACGGCGGTGGAGGATCTGGCCAATATCGTCGTGGGCGAGGACCCGACCGATATCGAGCGACTGCACCAGCAGATGATTGTGGCGATTATGGGCCATGGAATGACGGGAACGCCGGGATCTGGCGCGATCAACGCGATCGACATGGCGCTGTGGGATATCAAAGGCAAGGTGCTGAACACGCCGGTATGGAACCTGCTCGGCGGAAGGGTCCGCAAACGGATACGCACGTATGCTCATGCCGGAACGCCCGAACGCGCGCTCGAGTTGCGCGACCGCGGAATCACCGGCGTGAAGACCGGCGGAGTCTATAGGACTGTCGAACGAGTCGAAGCGATTCGGCGCGCGGTTGGCGATGAGATGGACATCATGGTCGACGCTCATGGTCCGCCTTGGTTCACTGCCAAAGACGCCATCATCGTCGGTAAGGGATTGGAGCCGTTCAACCTGCTGTTCTACGAAGACCCGGTGCCGCCGGAGAATACTGAGGCGATGCGGCGGGTTCAGGAAAATGTCGATATTCCGATTGCGGCCGGGGAGCGACATTCTTATCTCTGGGGAGTCCGCGAAATCATCGAGGATGAGATCGTTGATGTTGTGCAGCCCGATTCCGGTCGGATCGGCGGTATCACGCAACTGAAGAAGATCGCTGCGTTGGCGGAGGCGCACTACATCAACGTAGCTCCGCACTCGGGGTCGTTGGGTCCGGTGGCGGAGTATGCGGCGATTCATATCTTGGCGGCGATTCCGAACGCGTTGATACTGGAGCGCTTGGAGGACGACGTGCCGCAGCGGTACGAGGTGATTCAGCCGCATCTGCCGACGGTTGATGGCTACATCACAGTGCCTGAGGAACCGGGCTTGGGTGTTGATTTCGACGAGGATGTCGTGGCGGCGAACCCGCCTGAACCGAACGTCCGAACAGGACCGGACCCGTCGAGCGGCCACTACGAATTTGGCACCGACGAAGAATATGTCTACTACCAGCAGCGGTACCGGCGGGGACGGGAATTGCCGCGTCTCAAGTGAGGTGGGCATCCCGTTTGCGGACCAACGTAATCCCGTCGCGAATCGTGAGCATGACGTTGTTCACCCGGTCGTCGTTTTGGATCATGTCGTTCATTGACTGAACGGCACGAGTGGACGCAGATCTGCGATGGTCTCGCGGGGTGGCCCAACTCGACCGCCTATCGAACCTTCATGCTTTGAGGGTTGTTAGGAGGTGAGTTTGATTAACCTGGACTTCGGGTTGCCAGGCGGCGTACGCGGTTTTGGGCGGCTTGGCGGACTTTGGCGGCCACCCTCGTCCTAGATTCGAGCGTCATGGTGAGGGGTATGGCGATCAGCATCATGAACGCCATGATCGCATAGGCGGGACGGTAAGAATCGGTGAAGTCGTACATGAGTCCGACAAAAAGGGGTCCGATGGTGCCGAAGATGGCGCTGACGGAGCTTGCGATGCCGACGACCGAGCCGTAGCTTCGTCGTCCGAAGTAATCGGCAAGGATGGCGAGGCGGAGCGGTATGGATGCGCCGAAACCGAGTCCGAAGCCGAGGACGAATATGGGTAGCGGGATCAATCCCCAGGATATGCCGAAGTAGGTTGAGTTGATCATGGCCAAGGCGCCGACTCCGAGCATCTGGATGAGGAAAGATATGGAGAGAAGCATCTTTTTGTCGAAGCGGTCTCCGATGAAGCCGATACTGACGCGCCCGAGGATGTCGCCGATGGCGACGGCTCCGGCGGCGGTTGCGGCGAGCCATGCGCCGATTTCGTAGTCGATGAGGGCTGGCAGGTGGAACAGGTTGGTTGAGCTGACAAGCTGTCCGACGCTTACGGCGATGGAGATTTGCCAGAATGCTCGGAGGCGCAGCACTTCGCGCACGCCGATCGAGATTTCGCGCACTGGGCGGCGCATACCGCCGGTTCCGTCGGCGACGCGTAACTCGCCATCACCGTCTGGTAACTGGCCGTAGTCTTCCGGTCGGCGGCGCATGATCAACGCTATTGGAATGCCGATGATCCAGAATCCGACGCCGACGCCGAAAAGGGCGGGTCGCCAACCGTAGGAGTCGATGATCCAGACGAGTAGTGGAAGCACTACTGCGCCGACCGCGGAGAAGGTCATAAGAATGGAGAACGCCTTTGCACGTCGGCGCACAAACCAGTTTCCGACGGTTGCGACGAAGACGATGAAGGTTCCGAAGGACATTCCGAGGGCTAGGAGCAGCACTGCGCCGTAGAAATGCCAGATGGTCTGCATCTGGCTCATGAGAATGAATCCGAAGCCGGTGACGATGACTCCGAAGATCATGACGCGTTTTGGACCGAAGCGGTCGAGCATTACGCCGACGAAAGGTGAGATGAGTCCGCTCTCGCCGCGCTGAATTGAGACGGCAGCGGCGAAGACGCCGTGGCTCCATCCAGTTGTGTTGAGGATGGGGTCTACGAACGCTTGGAAGCCGCGCCAGAAAACTGCGGACGCGTAGAACTGCGTAAGACCGCCGCCAAGAACGATCCACCACCCGTAGTAGATGTTGGATGGGCGTTTTTTAAGCGACGCGATGGCTCCCGATGATCATTTTGATTACGAAGTCCGGGGCGCGGTCGTGCGTGGGTTGATGCCCCTGATGGGTTAGTCAGGATATCGCGCGGTGGTGTTGGGAATCTCGGAATTGAGTGCGATTCGTAGGGGAAATGAGGGTCGGAGATTGCGGAGAATTTAGATCGTCAGGCGCGGTTTAGGAGCCGGATTCTGGCGGTGACGCGGGATTGAGGTTCCATCGTCAAGACGAGGACTGCAGCAATTATCAATGCAGTCAATCCCGCACCGAATCGTGCGAAGTCATGACCTACGATGTCGAATGCAAAGAAAAGCAAGCGGTAGAAGATTAGATGTACGACGGTATGGACTGCGATTGCCATGCCGACGACAGCGCCGAAATTACGTCTGCCGAGAAAGTCAGCAAGGATCGCGAACTGAAGGAACACGATTGCCGATTGAGCGACTAAACCGACGACAAAGAAGACGAAATATATCGGGAGTTCAAAGAAAAAGTCATCAATTAGGTAGTTGACGATCTGCGCGGTGTAGGCGACTGCCAACAAAGCGAACGACGCTAAGATCAATCTCCGTTTGCTAAGGCGCAAGCTGATGAAACCTATGGCCACGATTCCGACTGTGGTGAGCAATATAGCCAGGTACCAGATACGGAAGATACCCAATAACCGCACCAAATGTATACCGAGGATGTTTTCAGTATCAATTGGCTGCGCGGTCACAGCGACAGGTACCAAGCCGACAGCCAATGTGAGTTGCCAGAACGCCGGGATTCGAACAGCAGAACGTGCGGTGGCAGAGATCCTTCGGCGCAGGTGATGGTGGTGATCGCCGTGCCTCTTGGCACCGTCCGGAGGCAAGCCGCGATCTTCGGGTTGACGTCGCATCATGAGAGCGATAGGGATTCCAACTACCAAGAAGGCGACACCGCCGACGATCGCCGTGATTTGCCATCCGTACAAACGGATTACATCTATGGTGTCACCTGAAAATATCAACGCGAAAGTCGAACATGCCGATACGATTGCAAACGCAAGAACGCGCTTGCGAACAAACCATTTTCCGAGTGTGCCGATTACAACGACGCTAGTGATTGAGAAGACTCCGATCCCGATGATCCACAACGCGGCCTGCATCTGCAATTCGTTTTGGACTTGGGTGATCAGAAGCAAAGAGATTCCTGTAACCAAGACAGATGGCAGCATGATGAGTCTCGGGCCGTATCGATCGAGCAGGAGGCCGACAACAGGTGCGATGACTAAGCCTGAGACCAAGCTGACGAGGAACGATCCGTAGGGTATCAACCCGTGCCGCCAATTGGTGTTTACTCGATAGAGAGGATCGGATTCTAAGAACCAATCTTCGATGGCTCCCGTGAAGGTCGAGCTTTCATGAAACGACGCTAAGGCTGCGACGAATGCAAACACCGCCGCGCCAATCACCATCCACCAGCCGTAGAAGAACTTGGGGCGTCGGCTTACTTCCGGCGGTAGTGACTTCGAATCATTCACCGAGCACGTATCTGTCGAGGAAGGGGCTGACGGCTTTTATGAAGCCGACGGGGTTATCTCCGGGCACGCGGTGGCTAGCTTTGGGGACGTATGTGGCGGAGCTTCCAGGCACGGTTTCGACCATACGGCGGACGGTTTCGGGAGTGACCAGTTTCGAGTTTTGTCCGATGACGAATAGCGATGGGACCGTTACTTGGCCGAGTGCCGCCCGGTAGGCTTCGGAGGTGAAGCTGGGACGGTGGTAATCGAAGAGGCGCTGGTCGTTCTTCCATTCCCAGCTACCGTCGGGCCGAACGCGGGTGGCTCGCAACAGCGATCCTCGGACGGCGTCTCGGTTGCGCATCGGGCTCAATTTGGTCACTTTGTCGACCAATTCCTCGAACGGCCCGTCTTTAGGGAGGGCTTCGATGTAACGGCGGATGCCTTTTCGGGCTTCGCGGTTCATCTCTGGGGCGACATCCACGACGACAATCGCGTTGACAGTGTTTGGGTTCTCGGAGGCGTAGAGGTATGAGAGGCTTCCGCCGAGGGAAAGGCCGCACAGGCCGATTCGGTCGACGCCCATCTCTTGGGAAAGGTGGTCGATCAATCGCTGGAGGTCGGAGAGATAGAAGTGGGTCGTATATTCGGGCTCGACAGGTCGTCCGCTATCGCCGTGACCGCGCAGGTCGAGGGAAATGCATCGGAATCGGGAGCGTAGCGCGAGGCATGTGAAATCCCACGTTCTGGCTTGCTGGAGGAACCCGTGGATGAATATCAGGGCGGGTTTTGCTCCGGTGTCGTCTCCCCAATCGATGAAGTTGAGGTCGAACTCGCCGTTCTGCCGGATGCGATGAGAAATCGGCGGCGACGCGTCATGGAAACGGACGCCGGCGCGTTCCGCTGCCGCGATTGTGGTGTCGAATGATTCAATCATTGGAATGAGGCAAGGTTATATTTCCGTCGAGCCGCGCGAGCAATGCTTAGGTATGCCCTCGCAACAAACAGATATGATTCTCTTCACCGGGCGTATGTATAAAAAGGCACATCGCAACTGCGAACCGGCACCAAGCGCCCAAGTTTGAATCTTTCAGAGTAGTCCAATATGCGCATCGGCAAACTCTTCGACATCCCGATCCGGGTCCACTGGTCGTGGTTGATCGGGTTCGCATTGATTACGATGCTGATCGCTTCTGGGGGATTGCCGTTCATTTCGATCAGGCTGACTCCAGCGCAAGAGTGGATCATTGCCGGCACTGTGACGATTTGCCTGTTTCTGTCGGTTTTGGCGCATGAATTAGCGCATTCTCTTACGGCCAAGCGCCTTGGATACTCGGTCATGTCCATAACGCTGATGATTTTTGGTGGTGTAAGTCTCATTGGAGAGTCGAGATCGCGAGCGTCGCATGATTTTCTGATCGCGGCGGCTGGGCCGGCGATGTCTTTGGCGATTGGGATCGTGGCGTCGCTCTTGTATTTCGTTTACCGGGATTCGCTGGCGACCGGGACAACGGCGTTGTTACAGGGAATTCTGTTTTACGTCGGACTGCAGAACATCGCGCTTGCGGTATTCAATATGCTGCCCGGATTGCCGCTTGATGGCGGGCGCGTGTTGCAGTCCGTGTTGTGGGGAATATCTGGCAATCGCGGTTTTTCGACGAGGGTGGCTGGCAGGGCAGGTCAGGTATTGGCGATTGCGATGATTGCGGCGGGAATCGTTCTGATCATCAGGAGCAACGATCTGACCAGTGGCTTGTGGTTTTTCGTGATCGCGATGTTCATCTTGCCGGCATCAACCGCAGAGACCCGACGGGCGAGTCGAAATCGGAGACGCGAAAAAGTTGTCGGGATACCTGTTCGGTCGGTGATGTCAATGGTTCCGACAGCTTTGAATGCGTCGACCCCTTTAGATGCGGCCGTGAGGAACGTGATGTCGCTGCATCCGCATGTAACGCTACCGGTGATCAACGACGGTAGGGTCACAGGTGTGGTTTCGTTACAGGATGTAACGTCGTTGGGATTGAGCCAGAATCAAGGAATCGGGTTGACGGTGGCGGATGTTGCGCGACCGGTATCAACCTTCGTGATCGATCCAGATTCGGATCTGTCTTTGGCTCGGCAGTTATTGGCTAGGCGCGGTATCGATCTGTTGCTGGTGTTCGAGAACGAACGTCTGTCTGGGACGGTATCGCCGTCGGATCTGGATAGCGGAACCCGATGGGCGAGTGATGCCGGATCTGCCGATCCAGAGGGAATCTGAACCGGCCGTCTCTATGGGAAGATAGCGGCTCGGCGATGTGTTCCGATGCCGATGAGCTTGCCAGTTGCAATATCGCGGGCTTCGACATGGAACCGGAAGCGGGTTTCGTTTATTTCGAGGAGTTCGGTTGTGGTCTTCACGCGGGAACCCGGAGTTGCTGGTGCGACGTGCTTGATGTCGACGTGAAAGCCGACGGTATATCCGTCTTGCGGGAGCAGGTGATCGATACTCAACATCGCGGTGGTTTCCATTTCATTGATCATGGATGGGCTGGAAAGCGTGTTGCGGGACGGGTCACCGCCGGGCGCGTAAAGCATGTAATCGGCGACGACCCACCGTCGCTCGTGTTTCAGGCCTACTTGGATGGTGTCGGGGAGGTCAGGCATTGGTCGGCCTCGGTTCAGCTTGCCAGAAGATGATCCGCCATCGCGGCGAAATCGCCTACCGTCAAGTCAGGTTCGTACTGGGCATCGGTGTCTTCGAACGGAAGGTTATAGCGGTTGACGTAAATGCCGCGAAGACCGCAGGTTCGGGCCCCCATAACGTCAAAGGAATTGGAGGAGACCATGACGAGCTCGCCCGGTTCCTTTTCTAGAATCCTAGCCGCGCTGCGGTAGACACCCGGATGAGGTTTGAAGGCGCCGGCAACCTCGACGGAAACGATGTCGTCGAAGTCGAATTTGATGCGGTCTTCGACTAGGTAGTCGAGGAACCATGGGTTGCCGTTGGAGAGCGCGACGAGTTTGTATGACGATTTCATGCGCTCAAGAGCAGGGAGGCAATCAGGAAATGGGGAGAGGTGACGCCATCCCTGCATGAATGCGTCGACTTCGTCAGGTGTCGGTGGGAGGTCATTGAGTTTGGCGACGTAGACGAATGCTTTCTGCGCAGTCTCAAGATATCCGGTGTGGCCAAGTTCAACGAGTGAGTCTTGGTACTGCTCGATGCGTTGGCGGTGACGGAGCTCTGTCCAGAAAGCGCCAGCGTCGACGCGGCCTAGTGCGTCGCGCCCCCGGATGAATTCGGCGATGAAGGGCGTCAGACTACCGCCGAGATCCAGTACGGTGCCAAACAGGTCGAAGGTCAGCGCTTTGCATTTGGTGAGATCGATCATTTCGAGCTGTTTCGTATCACTGGGAGAGACTCTGCGTGAACGCCGGGGTTTTACACTCCAGCATCGTCATCGCCTGGACGTCAGACGGGTCTCCGCTGAATAGATCGCAAGCCGCGGTCGGATTGCCGGGGGTTACTCCTGCCAAGATCGGATAGAGGTGCCAATATTGTCCGTCAGTGATGGCGAAGATTGCGACACCGGTGTCGATGCAACGTTGAAGGTGGAACTCGATGCCCTCGATAATGTCGGCGCCGAGCGCTCGGGTTTCGACCACCGCCAAGGTTCGATCAGGCACGGCATCGGACCGCAGGGCGTGAACCATGCGGGCGTCAGCGTCGTCTCGGGTTGCCGGGATGAACCAGAATTCGGGATGGCTGACGCGCCAACCAAGGATGTTCAGTATCGGTGCCACCAAGACGATGTAGGTCCGTGAGACGCTTCGTTGCGTCCCGAGCAGTTCGAATTGCGTGGTGCGCGCCGATGCTGCCTCGGCGAGGATTCTGCTGGCGAGTGTCGGCGAGGGTTAGTCCACCGACTTGATGACTTTGATGTCGCGGTGGGCTAGGTGACCGCGGATGAGCGGCATGTTCTCGGTCCACCAATCGGAACCATAGAATGCGGCTTCCTTCTCCTCGAGCTCTCCCATCGTCTCGCCATAGGAACGGATCCAAATGAACTGCGATTCCTCTTCGTTGACCCAAACGGTCTCGGCCTTCATGCCGAAACCGTCCATGACCTTCACCAAGGTTCCGTCAAACAGTTTCAGCCAAGAATCCATCATGCCTTTGTTGATGGTGTATGTTCGCAGATGCGCTATTGTCATCGGTCTATATCTCCTTGTTGGTGGCGGATTCGGTTTCGTTGCCACTACACATTATCTATTTCAGATCACCTTAGGAATCAGATCCGGTAGTATCGTTCGGCGTTGGATTTGAAGATTTTGTCGCGGTCGGTATCCGAAAAATCGGAGGTAATCTCGTCGTACGCGTCCCAGATCGCCGCGTATGAGCTGAACAGCATATCGACGGGGTAGTTGGAGGCGAACATGCAACGGTCTACGCCGAAAATCTCGATGGAGTCGAGGACGAATTGACGGATGCGGTCGGCGGTAAACTCGCCAGCAAACATACCTAGAGCCGATATCTTGACGGAGACGTTGTCAGTGTTGGCGAGCGCTTTCATGCCGTTGCGCCAGACTTCAACGCCGGCTTCGTCCCAGTCCCGGGGCATTCCGGTGTGGTCGAGGACAATCGGGACTTCAGGAACGCGATGTGCGAGGTCTGCGGCGTCTGCGAGCTGCCACGGCCACACTTGGAGATCGAACGAACCGCCGTGGTCGGCCAACGCGCGATAGCCGCGCAGCCAGTCGGGATCTGTCATGAGATCATTGCGGTCGGTGAACTGCCATTTCGGATCTTCGGCCCAGTTGAGCATGTGACGAATTCCGCGCCAGTTGGCGTGCTCGGCGTGGCGAGCGATGAGATCAGGGGATTCGGGCTGAGCAAGATCGGCGAATCCGATGATCGCGTGCGGCATTCCTCGTGAAGTGTCGGAATCGGCCACACTTTGCAGCCAAGCCGTTTCGCCCACTGGGTCCGATTCGTGATCCCACTCGGCTTGGACGTGTACGGATTTGACGAGAGGCAGACCTTTCGCGTCTTCATGGAGGTGCGAGATCAGGTACGTACGGCGGAAAATCGAGTAATCACCAACGAAGTGATCGATGCCTTCCGTGAGCCACGGGTAGGGGTTGTTTTCGAGGTCCCAAAGGTGGTGGTGGGTGTCGATGAATAGTGGGAGCGCCATTGTTCGTCTCCAGATGTTGTTGTGTCAGTCGGTGTGGAAGACTTCGGTGAGCACGACCATGTTTTCGTCTGGGTGGGATCCTTCAGGGATTTCGAAATATGGTGCCATGAACTCCTGCCACCGATCGTTGACCTCTTCCGCCGCCATACCTTCGAGCACTTTCTCGAACGACTCCGGGACTTCGACGTAGCCGAACAGCGTGCCGTCGTCGCGAGCGAAGATGCTGTAGTTCCGCCATCCGTGGCGACGGAGGGCGTCGAGCATATCCGGCCAGACGTTTGCATGGTGTTCCGTGTATTCGTCCATGGTTGCGGGATTTATCTTCATCAGGAATCCGACGCGTTTCATGATTGTTGTCCTCCGTGGTTGCTAGATGGTTCATGCGTTTCGTTGAATTGACAATCATGACTATATCGGAAAGATCGTGCGGTCCGATCTAGTCTGTGTATCGAGATGATGGAAACCTACGGTATGGAATCGTCGTATGGGAAATCGTTAACCTTTAAGGATGATGTCTGTGCGCAAGAACAGCAGTCTGTTCAGTCGCGTCGCGATTTTGGCCGTTGCGATTGCGCTAAGCGGCGCGTTTGCGGCGTTGGTGGCGTGCAGTTCGGACGAGGGCTCCCCGACTGCAACGTCCGGCGATCCGGGATCAATAGGTTCGACAGGCACCGAAGAGACGCAGTTGCGGCAACCCCCAATCGTGACGCGCACCGCGACGTTTACAGTGACGAGCACCTTTACGGCAACGGCGACGAATACGCCAGAGCCGACCGATACTCCGACGACGACTCCGACACCGACGTTCACGGTTACACCAACCCCGACGCCCACCCCTACTAAAGTGCCGACGCCGACGCCGGTTCCAACGGCCACGCCCACACCGACTGCGGTTCCGACCGCCACTCCGACCAACACGCCGAATCCGACCGATACGCCGGTTCCGACGAATACTCCAGCACCAACCGATACACCGACTCCAGTTCCGACTGACGAACCGAATCCGATGCCCGAGGACACGACTCCTGTTCCCGAAGTCACGACGTCGGCGCCCGAGGACGCGAGTCCGATGGACGAAAGCGATGGTGACCCGGCAGAGGGGGCAGACACGACTGCGCCTTCCGATGCTGTGAACTCGAACGCTCCGACGAACTCTGGCGATAGTACCAACTCCGGTGATTCCAGCGCGCCGTTGGCCGCTACGCCAACGCCGCCGCTAACCGCTACGCCGGTACCAACGTCGACGCCCACCACCACGCCGACGCCGTTCCCCACCGCGACACCATTCCCGACCTCGACGCCGACGATAACCCCGACTTCGACGCCGGAACCGGTAGCAGATTTGACGACTAGCTGGGTGTTTCAGACTGAATCGACTGGGACGGGCCCGATCCGATCGATCGTGCCGGACATCACCGTCCACGAGGGTATCGTCTATGTCGGTTCGAAGGACAATAAGTTCTACGCGTTGTTCGCGTCGACTGGGGAAGAGCGTTGGTCGCGGAACGTGCATTCAGATGTCACGACCGGTGCGGTATTGAGCGAAGACGGATCCATAGTATTCTTCGGAACGGCTAGCGAAGGGGTGTTGGCGCTCGACACTGAAGACGGGAGCAAGCGCTGGGATTACAACCCAGACGATGTGAGCAGCTTCGATGTACGCCCGACGATATACGGGAACGTTTTGATCGCGCCTTCAGCAGATGGTCGGATCTACGCTTTCGACGCAGATCCGGAGAGCGATACCGAGGGCGAAGTCTTGTGGGTGTATCCGGCACCTAAGTCGAGAGAGTTGCAGGGGCAGTTCAAAGAAAGTGGTATCGCGTATAACAATGCTTTTTATATCGGCAACGATGACGGCTCGTTGCATGGGGTGACGATCAGCACGGGATTAAGAAATGGGACCGCTGGTTTTCGGGGCGACAAGTTGCCACATTTCGATTCGGGGGGTGATGAGGATCCGAAGCCGATCCGGGCTGCGGTTGCGCGAGCCGGGGCGGACATTTATTTCGCCAACGACGCCGACGAAGTAGTCCAGTACACGGGCAATCGAATCAGATGGATTTACGAAACGCAGAGGCCGGTCCGGGGCGAGATTGCCGCCACGGAGGATGTCGTTGTAGTCACCGACCGATCAGGCGCGGTTTATGCGCTGAATCCCGACCGCGACGAAGCGGAACGGAAGCGTGACGATGACCCGTACGAGACTCCGGAGCTACTCTGGCGAGAGTACACTGACAAGTTCGAAAACATCGACGCCACGGTGATTGGAGGGCCAGTAATCGCTGGTTCGTTCGTATTCGTGATCGACCACTTCGGTGTTCTCTACATGATCGATCTGGAACGTGGCAAGGCGAAGTACAAGCTAGACCTCTGGGCCGGCGACACTCCTTGCAGATTGTGCAAGTCCAGCCCAGCGGTCGCTGGCAATATGCTGTTCGCGGGGACGCAAGACGGGACGATCGTCGGGATCCAATTGCCGGAATTCACTGAGTGATTGGTGATCGCTCGGGCAAAATATTCGATGCCCGAGTCTGCGGTGATACACTCCGCAACGGAACATGCTCGCCTAGTCATTAATCTTGCGAGCTGCGATTTCGTGAAACCAAGGAACTGTGGATCGCTCAATGAAATCATTCGCACAGGCACTCGATTTAAAAGACGACCCGAAGATCATCGCCGAATACGAGGAGTACCATCGCAACGTGTGGCCGGAGGTGCTGGAAGCACTCAAGGGCATCGGGATCGAGCGCATGGAGATATTCCGAAGTGGCAATCATTTGTTCATGTACTGCACCGCACCGGACGACTTTGATCCGCGTCGGGATTTCCAGAGCTATACATCGTCGAAACGGGCCGAAGAGTGGAACGATCTCATGATGACTTACCAACAGAAGGTGCCGGAGGCGGGCGCGAATGATTGGTGGGCACCGATGTCATTGGCGTTCGACTCGGCGTGGTTCGAAGACTGATCTGCGTGACCTAAGTTGTCTCGAGACGAGCCCACCACAGCCGAAGAGTTGACGGTCGCCATCGCCGAGGCGATAGAAACCGCGGAGGAGTTGGCCCTCACTTCTGTGGCTAGAGGTGATAATTCGCAATCCGAGATTATCTCTGAACGCCTGACTCCGAACTTGATGCAGGCGAAGATGTACGCCGAGATCGCCATGACGTCGGCGCCGGAGATCAGGAGCGGAATCGCAGAAGCGACGGCGGTGGCATCGGATTTGGCGGATATCGACGCGAAATACTCACCGCTGTTGAGCAGGTTGCGTAGGTTACGCGAAGCGGTGTCCCGGCCCATCGGGTGAGGGCAATTTGATGCCAGACAATCAGGTTGAAGTCGAGATCGATGAAGGTGCGACGCGGATTTCGAGCGCGTGCGCCGACATCGTAGAAAAAGCTGTAGGCGAGATTCTTATTCGTGAAGGATTCTCGGGCGGGCGAGCGGTTTCGGTGACGGTGCTCTTGACCGGCGATGCCAGGTTGCGCCAACTCAATTTGGAGTACGCCGGTGAGGATCATGTTACCGATGTGCTCTCGTTTGAGAACCCATCAGACGGTGAGTTCCCGGCCTTTGACGGCGAAGAATCGAATACCACCCTCGGCGACATCGCGGTCTCGATTCCACAGACCGAGCGCCAAGCGAGAGAGAAGGGCGTGTCGTTCGAACGGGAGTTAGCGATGCTCGCGATCCATGGCACGTTGCACCTGCTTGGTTACGATCACTCGTCACCGGATGAGGAAACAGTGATGTTTGGGAAGACTGATGACGCGCTGAATGAGATTTTCGGTACAGACGCTTAAATCGATGTAATCCTAAGCCGAACTACCTACTCTTAAGGAAAACGGGTGCGAGCAGTTGATCGACTGGAACGAATCCGTCGGTGAGCATCAAAGGTTCTTTTTTTGTGAACCATTGGTCATAGAAATCACGAGGCATGAAGCTGGAGATCGGTTCATGCCACCCAACGGCCACATTCGCCTCAATGAGATCCTCTGCCGTGATGGGTTGCAATGAACCGACGACGACGTAGGTGACGTTCGTGCGTTCGTCTTGTCCCCACAGTTCGTCGTCGCGAAGCACGTAAACGTATTCGAAAGTGTGTTGCATCGTGTTGACATAAGCCCGGAGAAACTGCCCGATATCGATGTTGTCAACGATGTTTACAACATAAATTCCGTTGGGATCGAGCAGTTCCTTGACTTGTTGATTGAACTCGTGGGTCGTGAGCTGGTACGGCACCGAGAAGTCGTTGAACGCGTCTCCAACAACCATGTCGTAGGTGCCATTCGTGAAATCTCGTGTCTTCATGCGGGCGTCTTCGTGATACGAGACGATCTTGGTGTTCAAAGGAAGCCAGAGATATTCGTGCGCAATTCTGGTGACGACGGGATCGATCTCAATGACCTCGACGTTCCAATCGGGGTACCGGTACTCGATCAGACGCGGCATCGTGTATCCGCCACCGCCAATGAACAGGACCTTCGGCGAGTCGTTTCGATGGTCTTGGAGCGCGACGAAGTCGGCCGTGATCTTCTCATATCCGTAGACGAGGAACGTCGGGTCTTCTTTGGCGACGTAACTGTGCAAGAGTTGGTCGAGCGTCAGCGTCCGAACCGTCTGGTCTTGGATTGTGCGCTCTCTGACTTTGACGCAGAAGTAGTTACTCTCCTCGTCGCATCCCGAATTGACCCATTCGAATCCGTCGTCGTACACGAACGCGACAAAAGCCGCGACGACCGCAACCGCAACTGGCATGACGTTGAAGATTTTGGCGCGGAGCTTCCAGAGATCGCCGAACAGTACCGCCATCGCGAATAGCACGACGGCGACGCCCAAAACTATCGGGCGTGTACCGATCCATTGGATAAGAACGAATCCGGTGAGGAAAACGCCAAGGATCGATCCGGCTGTGGAGATGGCGTAGAACCTGCCGACGATATCGCCGGTTCTTGAAAGCTCTTGCAGTTGCAACTTGATAACGACGGGTGTGACCATTCCCAAAATCAAGCTAACGGGCAGGAACAAGACCGCAGTCAAAGTCACAATTCGGGGAAGTAGCGGCATGTCGACCACCAACTCACCGACGATCGAGATGAGCGGCAAAATGACTAAGGTCAAGATGCTCGACACCAACAGTATGACGCCGAGCGTCGACCGCGCCGGAAACCTGTCCGCGATTAGGCCGCCGATGTAGTTGCCGACGCTGATCCCGGCGAGTACCACGCCAATGATGCTTGTCCAGGTGTAGAGCGAGACGCCGATGACAGGGGCGAGTATGCGCCCCGCGACGATCTCCAATATGAGGCTACAAGCACTGGCGGAAAAAACAATAAGGTAGGGGATGAGGATCGCTAACCCTACCCCTGTCCTTGAGACGCCGTCGCTGTCTTTTTGTTCAGTTTCGGTCAATGCGCGCTCAATCCTGCCGTGCCCCGAGTCAATCATGCTCAGCGGAGATAAGGATACCCGCTAACCGGATTCTGTGAACTCATTCAACTTCGCCCATTCCGATAGGGGCTGAAAAATCGCTGAACGCGTTCGGAGAAGCGTTCCGGGAAAGAACTGTGCATGCCGTGCCCGCTGTCGTCCCATTTTTCGTACTCGCCATCTGGCAGAAATTCCATGGCTTTGGCGGCCTCGTCATCAAAAAGTGCCGAACCTCGCGACGGTTCGGCTTGGAGCAAAAGCCCGGGTGACTTGGCGCTCTGAAGCAGGTCTTCGGACCGCCAGTTGGCTCGCGAACGGCCGCTCAGGGTCGACCGGAAGACATCAGGATCCATCGCCATGAGCTTTTCAGCGCGGTCACGGCACCGGTCATCGTCGTATTCCGGGTTGGATTCCTTGATGTGGGCGACGAGAGTTTCGAAGTCTGGTCCGGTTTCCAGCACCTCCAACGTTGCGGCGAAACTGTTGCGGAACTCGTTCCCTTCCCACCTTTGATGCACGAAAAGTGGCGGGTCTTCGTAGACTACGGCGCGCACCAAATCGGAGCGTTCAGCGGTGAGGCCGAGGGCGGTGACGCCGCCCAGCGAGTGCCCGACTACGAATGCCGGTTCTTGGATGACTCGTTCTACGAACGCGACTTGATCTAGAGCGTAGTTGCGCCAATGGTAACCATTCTCGACCCAGGAGGATTTGCCATGTCCACGCAAGTCCACCGCGTAGACGTGCCACTCGTTGGCGAAAGCATCTACAACGCTGTCCCAATCACTCCAACGCCCGCTGATTCCGTGAATGAATAGCAACGACGATCCAGAATCGGGCCCTTCAACATAGTTGATTTGACGGTCGTCGATCGAAGCGGTCTTCTCGACCAAATCAGTTTTGCGCGGTGATTTCATCTGCATCTTTCTTGCCGGATTCGGTGGCGACGATTACAACATGGTAATCGTTGTCCTTGACGGTGCGAATCAGCACATCTAGGTGCCGCCTCGGCGTCTGGTCTGAAGTTTGGGCGACAGAGATACCGGGACGCTATTCACTCCTGGTGGCGGCGATGCAACGACAACTCGATGACTAAGATCCGATGAATTCGACTCATGAAAACGCTGAACGCGACACACAGTCAAGTAATCGAAAGCCCGTTTGGGGTAGGCGTCGAGCAAATATGGCAGGAATTTCGCGTGATTGGCGGGCAACATCCCTCCTGAAATCAGGTTGAATTTGCTCGATTACATCAGGAGTTATTTGGGTCAATCATTGAGTGTTATCAAGAGTGAAAATGATCAGATTCTTTGCAATCTCTTAACGATCAGTTTTTACAATCTCTATCCGTCAAGCAAGTCACTGACGGTCGTGCTGTTCGATCAAGCAACTAACGAGGTTGAAATTCCATTACGATGGTGCAGCCTGCTTTGGCAACTTCCTGACCGATGCTCTCCCGCTAGGGAGCTCTTGAATCCCTTCTTCCTAGTTCGGGAGAGCATTGGTGCAGGAGGCAATCCAAGCGAACCGACCAAGTTCGACGAAGGTTGGCATCAATCCAAGGATGTGTGCAGTGGCATGGCGACGCGGGAGGGGGTTTCCGGCGGTAAAACTTCAAGCTACTTAGTTTCCGACGTGTTTGCAAAAGGCACCGCGTCAATGATGGCCGAACACGTCCGGGTTGATGAGATGTCGAGTCGCGTATCAACTGATCCTCATATCTACCCATCCGAACCGCTACAATACCCAGTGGATAATCCGACGCGGAGGAAATGATGGCGCAAGGTGTCAGCAAGAATGAAAAGACGAAGAACCGCGGGGTGTTCTCGATACCGGTAACGCCGTTCAACGAGGATGGCAGTGTTGACTACGAGTCATTGCGTCGTTGCGTCGCATATTGCGTGGATGCAGGTGCTCACGGGATCGTAATGCCGGTAAACGCGAGCGAGGGGCCGAGGTTGACCGACGAAGAGCGCGACGAGGTGTTGCGTGTGGGTGTTTCGACGGTCAATGGCTCAGTTCCGGTCGTCGCCGGTGCGAGTGGAGTCTCGGTCGAGCACTGTTTGGAACGCGCCCGCGTCGCTGTCGAATGCGGCGCCGATTCAATAATGGCAATGCCTTGCAATGGAATGGGTGGCGGTCAAGAGACGTTCGATCTATATGGAGCGTTAGCCGAAACCACTGGCCTGCCGGTATGGCTGCAAAACAATAAACCGCCAACCGGACCCACGATACCGACTCCGACCATCATTCAGATCATCGAAGAGATACCAAATGCTCGGTTGCTTAAAGAAGAGAGCCTGTTGCCGGGAAACGTCATGACCACCATCATCGAGGCGTGTGGCGACAAGGTGGATTCGATCATGGGCGGCATGGGTGGTCGGTATTTGCTCGGCGAGTACCGTCGTGGTGGTGCCGGAACCATGCCGGCCGGGCACATAACCGAGGCGCACGTTGCGTTATGGGATGCGCTGGAGGCTGGCGGCGTCGACGAGAACGGCCAGCAGGTGGTGAGCGCCGAGGCGCGGGCGATGTTCAATCGACTGCTACCGTCATTGAATTTCGAGTTCTTCTTCGGCGTCACAACCTATAAACAGGCGTTCTGGCGTCGAGGCATTATCAAGACACCGATCACACGCCAACCCGGCTCGAAACCATTCGATCGTTTCGACGGTGAAGAGTTGGACGCGATTCTCGACGAGTTGTCGGACCTCCTCACTTGGCGGGGATAGCGCCTCGACAGGGGGGCTTCGATGAATGAACCGAAGCAGGCTCGCCAATTGGGAACGTGGTTGATGTTGGGGTGCGGTTGGCTACTGTTCATTGCGATGGTTGTGGCGATCGGTGCCGCATTGTTCTTCGCTGTCCGGCTTTATGGAATCGTCAACGAAGATGGTGCGCGGCTCAGGCAGCAGGTGCATCGGGCTCAAGATCAATTGGACCGTGCGATGGAGAAAAACGATCGCGCGCTCGAGCTGTATGACCAGATCCTATTGGACGTAGATGTAACCCGACGAGAAGTTAATGAGGCGGTAGCGCAAGCATTGGATCAGAACCAAGATGCGTTAAAGGTCTATGAGGAATTGATCGCCACAGCGGAGGATGCGGTTGAGGAGGCGGATGAGTTGGTAGTCGAATTGCGTGGTTTGCGAATGGAGATATCACAATTTGCCATGGAAACTGAAAAACTGAATCGGGAGATCCAGTTGGTACGACAAGATGTTGAAGATCTGCGGCGCGAGATCGCCGGCGTGACCGACCAAATCGGAGGGATCGGCGACGCAATTGCTGAGGCGGCGGATTCGTTCGAGCCTGCGCGCTAACGAATGTCCGTCTCGCGAATGTTTTTTCGTCTCGTTCTAGTGCCCGCGACTGCGAAAACTAAGACCGTAACACCGAGGATGAACAACGCGACGATGGAACCCGTGGATGGCGTTGCGCCCCCGGTGACCGGGAGTTCGACGACATGAATCTCGACTACAGGGGAAGGAGGAACTGGGACGGGCGAGCCCTCCAGCGCGACCGCCACCGTCGCAGGAACTGAACCTACATACCCGCAGATCTTTAAATTGCCACCTTCAACGCGCGCTCCCGAATTCAGAACCGTTTGTGTTGAACCATCTAGGTCGGTCGCAATCAGTCTGACGCTGTTGATGTTGGACAGGAAATCGCCCGGAATCGGAACGCATGCCGCAGGCGGATTTCTGAAGGCGAACCGTGGTGAAGGAGTTTTGCCATCTTCGTCAACGGCCTCGATTGTGTAAAAGGCACCTCCGAGAGTGTATCGATGATGCGTGAATCCAGCGTTGGATGCCGCCCCGCCCTTGGTCATTTGGATGCCGATAATCACGGCGCTCGGGATGTCACCGGGCACGGCGACGAACGAATATTCGTCACCGATGATCGCTCCGCCTTGTTCCGGTGTGAACACCTCGAAGATTCTTCCTTCCGAATCGGTCAGGATCACGGGTATTGGACCTGGTGGGTTCACTGGCGAGGGATCGGCCGCGTGAGTCGAATCTTTGACTGACACCGCGATGAAACTTGCCACGGCGATCACCCCGGCGGCAACGATCAGTGATTTAATGAATGCGCGGTTCGTGGTTCGGTTGATCAACATCATGCTGACAAATGGGGCTTTTTCATATGGTTGCGGCGGTGGCAATTCACATTTACTGCTACTGCAAAATGTTAGTTGATGGTCTGAAATGGAATCTGGGTGCGAACCCAGCCTAAACGAGAATTCCGCATCGTGGCGTATTCCGAGATTGCAAGCGCGCCGTGTAAACTGAAGCACACGAGATGGCCGTCGGCTCGATGCGCGGCCCGCGATGTCCAACATGGCAACTACTCCGACACTCGTTTCTCAAACCACTCAATCGACGAGGCCGTCGAACCGGAACGGGTATGAACGCTCGCTCACCGAGCTGATGCAGGAAGTGCAGGCGTACCTCGGTCCAGACGATGTCGAGTTCGTGAAGTCGTCTTACGAGTACGCGTTTCTTGCCCACGAGGGTCAAACGCGGAAATCTGGCGAACCCTACATTGTCCATCCCATCAGTGTTTCGTTGCGTCTCGCGCAATTGCGTCTGCCCGCCGACCTGATTGCCGCAGGGCTTCTTCACGACACCGTCGAGGATTGCGGCATCGAGGTGGAAGACATTCGCAACGAATTCGGTAACAGCGTTGCCGTTCTCGTTGACGGCGTTACGAAACTTAAACAGATCGAATTGAACGCGATTGATGGCGGTTCGTTCAGGCGCCGTCACGCCGCAGATCGTGAGCAGCAGCGGATCGAGAGCCTCCGCAAGATGTTGATAACGGCAGGCGAAGACCGGAGAGTTCTGCTGATAAAACTCGCCGATCGAATGCACAACATCGAGACCTTGCGCTACGTATCTGAAGAGCAACAGCAACGAATCGCTCGAGAGACGATGGACATCTATGCGCCCCTCGCTGATCGATTGGGAATGAATGATTGGAAGTGGCACCTCGAAGACAGTGCGTTCTACTACCTGGACCATCGGGAATACCGGACCATCTCGGGTTTAGTTAAGCGGAAACGCCGTGAACGCGAGGAGTACACTTCGCTCGCGGTGGCGCGATTGAAGGAAGCAATAATCGAAAACGCCGGCATCAAAGCGTCCATAAGCGGTCGAGCCAAGCATCTTTTTAGCATCGCTCGCAAAAAGAAACGCTACGAAGAGCTGGGCCGGACATTCGACGAAATCCACGATCTCATCGCGCTGCGCGTGATCACCGACGACGCTGGCGACTGCTATCACGCTTTGGGAGTTGTGCACGGCCTCTGGCCGATGGTCGAGGGGACCTTCGACGATTACATTTCGAAACCGAAATCCAACGGTTACCAATCGCTGCACACCACGGTGAGGGGACCAGAAAACACGCCGCTCGAAGTACAAATCCGGTCGCTTGAGATGCACGAAATCGCCGAACAAGGGTTTGCCGCGCATTGGGCTTACAAACAAGGCGGCAACAACGACGGCGAAATCGATTCGTCGGACCGGACCATGACCTGGCTCAAAGACATGGTGACCCTCGTAGACATGGAGGGGGATTCCGACGAGTTCATCGATTCTGTCGACCAAGAGATACTAAGCAACGACCGGATTCAGGTCTTCACCCCGGCCGGCGACGTTATCGAGCTTCCATCTGGGGCGACGCCCCTAGACTTCGCGTATCGAATTCACACCGATCTGGGACACAGCACCGTTGGCGCGGAGGTAAACAGCAAGTTGGTACCGCTGGAAACCGCACTGGAACTCGGCGACGTTGTAAAGATTCGCAAAGCTCGGGCGCCACGTGGCCCAAGCCTCGACTGGCTAGATTCCGACAAACGCTACATTGTGACCAACAGCGCGCGTGCCAAGGTGCGGCAGTGGTTCAGTCGGCAAGCCCGTGACACCAACATGCACCAAGGGCGTCAGCAGCTCAAGCGAGCTCTCGACCAACTCAATCGAATGGGCCATGAAGTCGGATCGGACGAAGTCGCCGAATTGATGGGATACGCATCAACGGACGATTTGGTAGCCGACCTCGGCAAGACACACCAGCAACCTTCGGTGATTGTCCGAACCGTCATCAAGGTCATCGACGAAAAGCGGCCCGAAAACTTGCTCGAGGCGCAATTGATCGAGGGCGAGCGCGCCGCGGCAAAACTCAAAGGCAACGACCTTGCCAAAGGTGTGGTGGTGATGGGTTTGCCCAGTGTACAAGTCAACTTCCCTCAGTGTTGCACCCCGGTTTATGGCGATGATATTGCCGGTTACCTAACCCGCGGCCGCGGCGTGACGGCACATCGGACGAACTGTCGAAATCTGCGCAATACTACCGACCCAGACCGCTTGGTAGAAGTGGCGTGGGGACACATCGACGGCTCATACCCAGCGAGATTGCGCGTCGAAGGTTCGGACCGGATGGGATTGATACACGATCTCTCCGGGGTGATACGGGACGAGAAGATGAATCTCCACCGCATGGCCTCAGGTGAGGACATCGGTAAGGGAAGCACAAGGATCGACTTCACCGTCTACACCACCGGATTGGAGCAGTTGGCGAGATTGTTCACCCGTCTCGAGGCTGTACGCGGCGTTTCATCGGTTAGGCGCACCAACTGAATCGCGAGACCAATGCAAAGCTGTAACCTTTGCGTCCAAGGCGCCATCGCATTAACCTCCCCCTTGATGTCCAAGGGTGCCATCGCATTAACCTCCCCCTTGATGTCCAAGGGGGAATACAAGGGGGTTTAGAACCCCGCATCGCTGTCTCTTGTAAAATCGAAATAGTCAGAACTGCTTGAGCGGTTCGCCCCGATATATTCGTTACTGGAAAGGTCCCCAATGCCCGCAGCCAAGTCAATGCGCGTGCAACGTCGCCGAGCGGCGCGTAACCGATCCGTGCGGTCGTATGTGCGTACGCGTGTAACGGCCGCGCGCACGGCGATCGACGGCTCGCCGTCAGATGAGACGACGGTCGAGAGTCTCCGAGAAGCCATCAGTGCGTTGGACGTCGCCACCCGCAAAGGCGTCATCCACCGCAATCAATCGGCTCGAAAGAAGAGCCGGTTGGCCAAACGCTTGAATAAAGCTCTCGCGAGCTGATGCTCGGGCATCACAGCGATTCTTCACCCGGCCATCAACACTCCAACGACGGTCCCAACGAGCACCTTCACTCGCACGGTCCGCCGTCGTCCGATGAGCCACAATCGCGTTTTCGGTGGCAAGTCCACCACCCATTCGATAACGTCCCAGGCCGAGCCGCCATCGAGGTGGCTCCGTGGACGGGACTGCTGCCCCGTTGGCGCTTTGTAATCCCCGCCGACTATGAAGGCGTTGTGACGTGGGGTATCGGACCACCCGGTGCAGCCGAAGTCAGCTTCGAAGCCGTAAGGCGGCCGACGCGACACGGGCCAGTACAACTCACCGACGGCCCCGTAGTCGAGTGGCTGGGCGGTCACAACCCACTCTCACCGTCACTTAGCGCCTATCTCGTGATCGACGGAGATCCGCCGCACTACCTCGCCTTCGGTCAATCCGAGGAACCGGACGCTCCTCCTGCATCCCTCGAAGGCATCTACTTCGCCGCGCACGAGCATCCGCAAACCGATTCGTTTTAATCGGTCCAACACGTCCGCTCCGAGCGACGGACGTACCGTAGCCTGATAGACTTTCTGCCAATCTTGCGGTTCTCAGGGGGTAAAGATGGCCGAAACGGTTCAATGTGATCTGCGTATAAATGGTGGGTCGCTTCTCAACACCGACACCGCGGCACTCAATAAGGGCGACGTCGCGATCAAAGGCGACCAGATCGTCGCCATTGAAGATGTGCCCGACAACTTTGTCGCGTCTCGCACGATTGATGCGAGTGGCTTGATCGTAACTCCGGGCATTATCGATCTCCATACCCATGTCGCGGGCGGACTCCGTCGCTCTTCGCCGTATGTTGAGGACATGATGCAGGACGCCGACATGGCTGGCGTCCATTCTGGCGTCACGACAGTGGTTGACGCCGGATCGTGCGGCATCGCGAATATCGGCGGCTTGGTCAATCACGTCATTCCCAGCGCAAAAACACGAGTCCTTGCCCTTCTCAACGTTGGATCGCTGGGCGTCAACCGCATCCCGGAAGTGACCTCCGCGCTCGATATCGAACACGACGCAGCCGTGGCATCGATCCAATCTCGCAAAGACGTCATTATCGGCGTCAAGGCGAGGATGGTCTCTCCAGGCATCACCGAGCTCGGCATAGATCTGCCCGCGGCCGCGAAGGCTATCGCGAAAGATGCCGGCGTTCGACTCATGGTCCACATGGGCGATACCGTCGACCAATCGGACGAGGCCATGGACGCCGCACCGAAGATTCTCGCTGAAATTCTTGAGGAAGGCGACATCGTTACGCATTCGTTCACCGGCGCCCGAGGCGGTCTCATCGGCGACAACCGCGAACTCCTTCGCGAAGCTCTCGATGCTCGCAAGCGAGGCGTAAAGTTCGACATCGGAGTCGGCGGTCGGAACTTCTCGTTCGACGCGGCCAAACGCGTCCTCGACGGCGGACTCATTCCCGATACCATCAGCTCCGACGTGACGCTCACGAGCCGGTACGCTGGCACCGCCTTCTCTCAGATGGACTCCATCGGGAAGGTGATGTCGCTCGGCATCGGACTTGAAGATGCACTTGTGATGGCGACCCGAAATCCTGCCGCTGTCCTCGGAACCGAAACCGAACGCATGCTGGGCTGCATGGCACCGGGCACCCACGCCGATCTCACCATCCTCCGAGTCCACGAAGGCGAATGGGAGTTTATCGACGGCGACGGCAACATCAATGTCGGCAAATATGCGCTGGAACCCGTCTCCTGCATTCGCGCCGGTCAAGTCATGCCCATCGACTACGGACCTAGAGAAGGCGGCTGGCTCCCAAATCAATAATCCGCCGATCCCCTCTCCCGTTCGGGTCCTTTGGATAATTGAGCGATGGCACAGTAGTGAAATTCGGCATGAACCGCCCTTGCACCGCCCCTCTGGATTCCGGCTTTCGCCGGAATGACGGTGATTATGCAAAGCACCCGCTCGGCGGAAGGGGGTTAAAGTGAGGGCACTCAAGTGAACAACCAAACAATCCTCGACCGCATTGCCGAACTCCCAAGGATCAAGCTGGCGCGGCTCTGCACACCGCTTGAAGAAGCTCCGAGGTTGCGCGCCGCAATCGCGGATTCTATGGATGCCGGTGTCGAAGCCGTCCCGCGCATCTTCATCAAGCGCGACGATGCCACTGGTTTCGCGTTCGGCGGCAACAAAGCCCGACACATGGAGTTCCTCTTCGCCCACCTCATCGAACGTGGCTTCGACACCGTGGTCAACATCAACCACTACCACTCGAACCAAGCCCGATTCGTCGCCGCGGCCTGCGCCAAGATGGACATGAAGTGCCACATGGTCGCGGTCGATATGGTCGACGCGCCGGTGATGGGCAATCTCCTCATCGGTCACCTGACTGGTGCCGAGGTCCACCGGGTTCCAGGCGAATACTCCCGCTCGGTCGCCGAGAAGCTCGTGGCCGAAGAGAAGGCCCAAGGACGCAACGCCACGATCCTGTCGGACAACGACTTTTCTGACATCGCCGGCATGATTGGCTTCTTGGAGACCGGAGTTGAGCTCGACGCGCAGACGGAGATGGCGGAGATCGGTGATATGCCGCTGCGGATGTGGGGGCTCGTCGGACGCTCTATTGCGGGACTTCGGCTCTACGCCCGCAACACCGGCAAAGAGTGGGCGGCATCAGCAACCGCTTACTCGCATACCCAACCCGAATCCTACGAAGCCACTTACATCGACCGTTCCCAGCGCGTCGCCGAACTTCTCGGTCTCGACACTGCGCTCGATGCCGGCGACCTCGACACGATCATCGGATATTCCGGCTCTGATTACGGTGTCCCTCACGACGGTGTATTCGAAGCCATTCACCTCGTCGCCAAGACCGAAGGCATCATCCTCGACCCGAACTACACCGGCAAATCGATGTCGGCCTTGATTGGAGAGATCAGGGCCGGACGGCTGGACCCGGACGTGCCGGTGGTGTTTGTGCACTCGGGCGGAATGCCGCAGACGTTTGCGTTCGCGCAGGAGCTTTGGGATTGGTAGGGCGTGCTTTGCTTTTCTCTGGATGGGCTTCCCCTCACCGCCCCGGGCCCTCACTGGTGACCCCCTCTTAATCTCCCCCTGGGAGGGGGAGGGGTGGTTGCTCGCGGACCCGGGGACACGATGTTGCGGGGTCGGGTACTTCTGCGGTTGTGGGGGTGGTGGGGTAAGCGGCGTGCTTTGTTTTTCTCTGGGTTCCCGCGTCCGCGGGAATGACGGGGTAGTCCGCGGGAATGACGGGGGTGGTGGTTTTCGGGCATCCCCTGCGTGCTGCGCACGCGTCCCCTTCGCTCCGCGAAGGGGAGGTTTGTTGTAGACGCGTGAAAAGCCCGGGGCGGTATTTAACCCGGTCTTTTGGCGTGAACGATCTTGGATTTGCGCCTCCGCCGAAATTCGGCGGAGGCTGCGTAGATCGTAGTTACGAATTGGTCTGTTACCAACAGTCCAATACTGGCGCTTGCTTCGCGAAAAGGATAGCGCCAGGATGTGGTCTCGGATGGAAACGGAAGCCGGAACACCGGCCAAAATCTTCCGCACGCGTCGTGAAATACCAACTTCCACGACATGACCCTCACCGCTGGTTAAGGCGATGGTGTCAATCACTAGGTTGGACCCTAGCTCACGCCGTCGTCGCTCCCTTGCAACTAAAAGGGATTGACTTAATACGCGTCCACGACCTACCGAACGATCCGCACCGACTCTGGTTGAGTCGTTTGGCGCGTATTGCGGCGACTGCATCGTCCGCCGCGATCGTTCTATCATGCGAATGCCGTATCTCGCGCAACCAAAATAAGACGACCCATTGGTGCCCCGCATCTCTTGGCGGGGTGGGGCGGGGAGGTGTTGCCTGCGACTTGAGCTAGACGCGAACAATGTCGGGCGGTTTTCACCTCCGACTAGATCATCGATGGTGTCGATGATTTTGCTCTTGTCTGTATATGCCTTCAACGCAGTTCCTTGATTCCCTCGTCAAACCTTGGCTTGATAGGTGTCCAGATCCGTCGATCCGAGACCAATTGGGTTAACAAGGAAAATGCTAGTACAACAGTGCGGTACTTGTCAAGTGTTGAGTTGGGAAGTACGGATATTTAGCTGAATAGGGGGTGTTTTGAAATTGGGGTACTTTGGGAAACACCTGAACTATGATGCGGTTGTGCCCTCACCCTAGCCCTCTCCCGCCGAGCGGGAGAGGGGACACGTTGTTGCTTGAGAGGGGGTGTTGCGGTGATGTTGGGGGATGGTGGTTTGGGTGGGCTCTCAGCCCCTTGGCCGCCCCGTTGCCCTCACCCTGAGACCCCCTCTTAATCTCCCCCTCGGAGGGGGAGGGGTGATTGCTCGCGGGAGAGGGGACGTGTTGTTGTGGGAGGGGGTTGTTGCGGTGATGGGGAGACGGTTGTTTTGGGAGGGGGTACTTCTGCGATGGGGGTGGTAGGGGCGGTTCGCGAACCGCCCCTACGGGTTGGGCGAAGGGAGAGGGGGTGGGTGTTGCGGTTGGGGTTGTTGCGGTGAATTTCGGGCATCCCCCTGCTCGCTGTGCTCGCGTCCCCCTTCGCGGAGCGAAGGGGGGGTAACTAGGATGTGAAGGATGAGGAGTTTGTTGTTAAGGGTGTTTTTGGTGAGGAAAAGGGTTGGTTGTTTGGGTGGTGGCCGCCCCTTGGCCGCCCTGTTGCCCTCACCCTGGAACCCCCTCTTTATCTCCCCCTGGGAGGGGGAGGGGAATGGCTCGCGGGAGAGGGTCGGTTGTTGGTTGCGGGGGTACTGCGGTTAAGGGGAGACGGTTGTTGTGGGAGGGGGTACTTCTGCGATGGGGGGTGGTAGGGGCGGTTCGCTAACCGTCGCTACGAGTTGGGCGAAGGGAGAGGGGGTTGTTGTTGCGGTGAATTTCGGGCATCCCCCTGCTCGCTGCGCTCGCGTCCCCCTTCGCGGGGCGAAGGGGGGTGGAGTATTGGTTTACGCTTGACGTGTATCATCACGAAAGTATTTTTTGTTGCGTGGTAATGAGTTAACGTGATCGGCTCACGCGGCTTTTGCCTCTGGAGAGTTCGTCGGCGCTTTTCGAGGGATTGAACAGCAGGTTGAGAGGCGGCTTTCGATCCTGAATGCGGCGCCTTCTCTGGACACGCTACGGGCGCTGCCCAGCAATCGTCTGGAATCTCTGAGGGGATCGCGAGCGGGTCAGTACTCGATCAGGATCAATCGTCAGTGGCGGGTTTGCTTCACTTGGAACCAGGGTGCAACCGGACCGTCGGATGTTGAGATCGTGGATTATCACTAAACCGAGGAGATTGCGCGATGTTTAGACGAGCGATGCATCCTGGAGAGGTTCTGAAGGATGAACTTGCGGAGTTCGATGTGACGCCGACGGAGTTTGCGCGTCAGATCGACGTGCCTGTTAATCGAGTGAGTCAGATCATTTTGGGCAAGCGTTCGGTCACCGGGGATTCGGCTTTGCGGTTCGGCCATTGGTTCGGGGTGGATCCCCAGTTCTGGTTAAATCTTCAGTCGCAGTATGATCTTTGTGTTGCGGAACAGCGGACGGGGGATGCGGTGCGCGAACTGCCTACTGCGTTGATGGCGCGGTAGGGGTCAACGAGTCGGGATCGACGATGTTGACGAAAGTGATCCGATCGGCGGAAGAATACGATTCGGCGATGAGCCGGATTGAGGAGGTTGTTTTGGTGGAGTTGGAGGCGATCAGTGGTTTGGAGGGGGTTCATCTGGCGCGGGCGATCAACTACTTGGAGGCGTTTGGGTTGGAGGTCGGGTTGTTGTTAAATTTCGGGGTGGCGAAGTTGGAGTTTCGGCGGGTTGTTAATAGTGTGGGCGGCGGGTTGGGTGACGGGTGAGTCTGAACCGCGGATCACGCTGATTTGCGCTGAAGGGCTGTGATCATGTGGTTTTGGTTTGGGTGTTGGTTTTCGGAGCGCGATGTTAACGTGAAGGTGACGTTGGAACGATCGAATGGTTTTTGTTGGTGGAAGATAAGTGCGTGATTGACCAGTCTCGACATACCGAACCGACCGCGAACAGCGCGTTAGGACGTGCTCTAGCGGGAATGTTGCCGTCGTGCCGAGTTCGACACGAGGACACTGGAGTGATCGTGGGTAGCGCGGGTTTGCAGCCGGATATCTTAGTCACAGCGTCGGACCGGGCCCCGGTGGTGATTGAGGCGGAGTACGATCCGGCAAACTCGGTGGAGGATGATGCTCGAGCCCGACTGGGGTTGACGGTTGCGGATGGTCACCGGCGCATTGAGGCTGTAATTGCGTTGCGCTATCCCAATGAGCTGCGGTACGCGTCTGACCTGGAAGCAGAAGTGCGCAGCGCGCGTCAATCTTACGCCGTGCTGTACGAAAACGGGGACCGCTTCCCGGCTTCTGGTTGGCTGGAGGGGTCGTGTGAAGACGTCGCCGATATGGTGCGGTTGCTGTCTGTTCCGCAGAGCGCGGTGAATACGGCTTCGGACCACTTGGAACTCGGTATAGAGACGGCAGCAGATCGCCTGAACGAGATATCGGAGCTGCGACCGAGAGTGGCGAGTGATATCGCTGGGTTGCTGGGGATGTCGAATGTTCACCAGACGCGACGGATGGCGTGTGCGATCTTGGCGAATGCGATGGTGTTCCACGACCGTGTTGCCGATATGCACGACGGAGTCAAACATCTGCATATGGTGTGCGGTCCCGATGTCGCTGACCCGCAAACGGAGGTTCTTGCCTCCTGGCGTGAGATCTTAGAGATCAACTACTGGCCGATCTTCGCGATCGCTCGTGACATCCTCAGCCGAATGTCGCCGCAGGATGCGGCCCGGATTTTGCGAGTGTTGCGGGAGACCGCGGGCAAGGTTTCGGCGACAGGTGCCACCATTGCGCATGATTTGACCGGGCGGATCTTTCAGCGACTGATCGCGGACCGCAAGTATCTCGCAACGTTCTACACCTTGCCGTCTTCGGCCGCGTTGCTTGCACGGCTGGCAGTGGCAAAGATGCGGGGTGTGGATTGGTCGAATGCGGAGGCGATTGGAAATTTGCGGGTGGGTGATTTCGCCTGCGGAACGGGGGCGTTGCTGGGGGCGGTGTACGAGCAGTTTGCGACACGACATGAGAATGCAGGCGGGCGATCTGAAGATTTGCATCGGATGATGATGGAAGAGGTTCTCTACGGTTGCGATGTGATGCCGTCGGCGATCCACATCACGGGAGCGACATTGTCGGGTGTGCACCCGAATGTGCGTTTCGGCGGATCGCGGCTTTACACGTTGCCGTATGGTCGTCAACGCGATGGCTCGGTGGCGATCGGTTCGTTGGAGCTGCTGCAATCTTCGTCGGTGATGACGTTAATCAACACGACCGATCCGGCGTTGCGAACTGGCAGCGCGGGTGAAGAGACTGCTTCTCAGATTGTTGTTGATGTGCCGGATGAGAGCTTTGATTTGGTGATCATGAATCCGCCGTTTACCCGCGCGACGAACCACGAAGGCGCACACGCCGACATCACCAACCCGGCTTTTGCGGCCTTCAACGCCACGCGCGCGGACCAGACGGAGATGGGTAAACATCTGAATCGAATCGGGCGCAATAGCGCGTATCACGGCAACGCGGGCATCGCGTCGGCATTCGCCGCGCTTGGGCACGTGAAACTCAAGCCTGGCGGCGTGCTTGCGCTGGTGTTGCCGCTGTCCGCGACGACAGGAGGGTCGTGGGCAAACTTCCGACGAACACTGGCACAGAACTACACCGACATAAAAGTAATGAGCATCGCGTCAATTGGTCGAGATATGGCTTTTTCGTCGGATACTGACATGGCGGAGTGTTTGGTGGTCGCACGCAAACTGGAGAATGGTGGGGCATCGTGCAAACGCGCTGTTTTCGCGTCGTTCGGTCGCCGTCCGGTAGGATTTGCTCATTCAGCCGCTACTGCTCATGCGATGGAGAGTAATACGGGTTCTTTGCGAGCTATCGAGGATGGCCCTTACGGTGGTACTCGAGTGATGATTGGCGATGAAGCGGTGGGTGAGATGCTCTCTGCACCGTACCAGTTGAACGAAGACGGATGGTCAGCGGTTCGTTTGTCCGACGCCGCTCTGGCTCAAACCGCGTATGCGTTAAGCGATTCGCGGCTTTGGTTGCCGGGGATAGCGGAAGCGCTCGAACTTGACACAGCGCCGTTGACCGAAATCGGGAAAATGGGAGCAGTCGATCGCGACATTAACGGGCCCGCACCACGCGGTCCTTTCGACAAAGTGAATCCGAGTGCGACCGCGACGTTCCCTTCGTTGTGGAATCACGACGCGAAAAACGAAATTCGGATAGTCTGCGAGCCAGATTCGCAACTCATTGTCAGACAAGGTATGGAAGAGAAGGCGGGTAAGGTATGGAAAACTGCAACACGTTCTCACCTGAACCGCGACTTTCGCCTAAATTCACAACCTCTGGCGGTGGCGTTCACTGAAGATGCGACCATCGGTGGGACTGCGTGGCCGAACGTGAATTTCGATGATGACCATTACGACTATGGCTTTGCGATTTGGGGCAATAGCACATTGGGGCTTTTGAATTTCTGGTGGCATTCGAGTAGACAACAACCTGGCAGAGCAAGGATCACGATACGTTCCGCCGAATCACTGAAAATCTTGGATTTACGGGGACTGAGCGACGTTCAACATGCGACCGCGGAGCGTATCTTTGATGAGTTCAGGGACAAGGAGTTCCTGCCGGCATACATAGCGGATGCTGATCCGAATCGGGCATTGCTCGACCAGCGTGTAATTTGCGATTTGCTGGGTTTCGAGTACGAGGTCTACGAAGGTGTGCGGCGTCTGGCTGCTAAGTGGTGTGCGGAGCCGTCGGTGCATGGTGGGAAGGCGCGGCCGAAGGGCGCGAAGCTGGTGATTCACCTTGGGGAGTGAGGCTTCTTCGGCGGCGGCATCCCCTCGTATTCCCCTTTGTAGAGGGAGAGGGTTCTAGTCGAGACCCATGTCTAGACCGACCTGCTTTTCAGTCTTTTTGGGGATGCTGTTGCGGAGATCGGCGAGGGTTTTCTCGTATTTTGCTTTGGCCTGAGCCGCACGAACCCTACCTTCGGCTACTCGCCTTTTGAGTTCGGCTTCGCAGGCGTCGCATCGATTGACAGACATCACGATTTCGGAGTTGCCTTCTTCATCGTAAGCCCGCATTACATCACGGGGACGGGTAGAGATACCGATCCCGCACCCGGAGCATGGGGCGATGATGGTGTCGTCGTCGGTGTTGGGGGTTTTCGACTCTGTAGCCATGGGGTATAGGAATAGTATCGCGTGAGTTGTTGGTTTCGGAAGGGGCTACTGGTCGTTTCGGATCGGGAACTACATACGATCCTAGACAACTGTCATCAATGGTGGTTGGTGGTTTGGGTGGTAGCCACCCCTTGACCGCCCGGTGCCCTCACCCTGGGAACCCCTCTGTATCTCCCCTTTTGAAAGGGGAGGGAAATGGCTCGGGGAGAGGAGACGGTTGTTGTGTTGTTTGGGTTGTGCGGTGATGGCGATTGCGGCGGTGATGGTGATGGTAGACACGGATTTTGGCAAGGGGTCGGACTGCGAGATTGAACACTCGGGATATGATTCATACGTCGACGGGGAATTGGTTGAGCGGGTGGATCGCTGGTATTACACGGGTGATTGCGACGGATTGAGAAAGCTTAGGCTGGAAGCTGGGCCGGTGCGGCCCGCGAACTGGGATTGAAGGAGAAACGGGGTCGTGGCGAACAAGTCTGCTGCCTCTACTAAAGGAACCGCGAGGGTCACGCTGGCCAGCTACATGGTGCAGCAGCTTCGAACCTACGTAGCTTATACGAACGCCAACCCAAATGAGAGAGTAAAGTTAGCGCGCTATAGTTTCCCAACACAGTGATAGACTCGGATCAAGGTAAAGATCGTAGATTAGCTCTTCTACCCGCAAAACCATTGCGGATGATTGCTACACCATTGCCAACGATGCTACGCTCTTACCTCTAAAGTGAGGGGCAACTTGGTCGTTAACCTAACAGCCAGATAGGCAACGATCCGGTGCTCCTCTGAATCTTTGGTAGTGAAACTAGGACGGATCAATTGGGTGTGATGTCTCCTGATGGTGACAATACCGCGTTATTCATCACTTGATACCATACCATAACATGGTATCATACCATATCTTGATATCATATCAAACCTCTTTTCTGTCAACTTGAAATACCCCTACTTGAGTCCGTCGCGTCGAACATAGGAGACGCGCGACAGAATCGATGGTCGTGTTGACCGCCGTCAAGTTCGACTACGAGTTTGCGGGATGTCAAATACCGCATCTTTCGCTCCATTGATTTAGTTCGGTGGTTCCACGAATGAGATGAGCGATGGTCTCTTCCAACAGCGTCGTGGAAGAGGTGAAACATCTGGAACGAGTTGGCGATTACAATCGAAGGTGACAAGGCGCAGTTCAGGCGAGTGGCCTAACTGACGATCTCTGATGATCATCAGTGTGAAACTGCGCTTTTTCTATGAAAATTGAGCGAAAGAGAGCACGAGCGTGGCAGACAAAGAGCGGAATCAGCAGAAGCGCGCTACTCCGAGGCCGTCAGATAAGAGGTCAGGACGCTCGTTCGGAGATAGATCGTTTGGGGATTCCAGAAGGGTAGCAGACGAGAACCCAAAATCTCGTTTCCCTGATAGCGGGAAAGCTTCAGTTCCCGAGGGTCAAAACGATAACAAAGGCGAAAGCAGCTAAACCTATCGAAGCAAACTCGATGATCAAGTAGTAAGCTTTCCGCGTCACAACTTTGTTGTTATGCGCAGCGGCGACTGCATACGAGTTGGCTGCTTCAAGGGTTGCTTCTCCCTCTGACATCTTGTCGATTTCCGCGCCAAAAGCAAGAGCATCCGGGTCGTACTTCCACGTTCTTGGGAATACGACAAAAATCCCGGAGGCCAACGTTGCCGCTAAAAGAATCCCTGGGATTGCCCACCACCAAGTCAAAGCGGAATCGTTAGATACGTTGATAGCAAACGCGACGATGATTCCCGCGATGCCCAGTGCTCCTGTCGCTTTTCTCTCTACCTGCTTGTTGCGGTCCCACGCTTCAAGGTACTTGTCACGAGCGATTTCGTAATACGTGTCGTACTTGCTCGAAACTTCTGTTTTCATATTTTAATGCTACAAATCGTGCGGCGTACGACCCTGCTGTGTAGTCAGAGGAACAGTTCCCCTCTGATCCCCCTTTGACACCAACGAGGAGGGATGTGCAATTGTCGCGACGGAGGCTTGGTTGGTGTGCGGTTGTATGAACCCCCTGCGTTGCTGCGCTCCGCGTCGCCCTTTTTCCGAGCAAAAGGGGGAGGATGTGGCTGTCCGCACCCGGGGCATCCTGCGCTGTCGCTTCGCTCCGCGAAAGGGGCGATTGGCGTTTGTGCACCTCGTTCACCCTCACCCTAGCCCTCTCCCGTTGAGGGAGAGGGGACACCGCCGCCGCACGTCCCCTCTGGATTCCCGCCTGCGCGGGAATGACGGTGGCTGTCTAGTAGATTAGGGATTTGTTGGGGCCGGCGGCTATGTAGTCACGGTTTAGTTCGTGGCCCAGGCCGGGGACGTCGGAGGCGTCGTAGAAGCCGTTGCGGACGTCGAGTGCCGGGGTCAGGGCGGCGTTGTAGTAGGGGAGTTCGGAGCGGGCGATTTGTGGTCGATGGAAGTTGGGGGTGGAGATTGTGGCTTGGGCGTCGGTGGGCATTTCCGTGGTCTCGTTGCGCTCGCCCTCGGGACGTTCGACGGTGCTCGAGCGACGTGCTTTGCTTTTCTCTGGGTTCCCGCGTCCAAGAGGTGTGCACAACGTCCGTCATTCCGGCGAAAGCCGGAATCCAGAGGGGAAGGGCAACGGGGAAGCGCCACAGATTCGCGCTCTAAACTGACCAGGCAGCAGTTATGCACAGAACCCCTACGCGTCTCTTTCGCTGAAGGGATCGAATGTCTTGACTCCCGTTGGTTCGAAGTGCTTAACGTTGCGAGTTACGACCGTCAATCCATGCTGTAGCGCAGTGGCAGCGATGATCAGATCTGCGCTATCATGCCCGAGTTCCGCCGAAAGACGCCCCCAACGCTGGGCTACATGGACATCGAAGGCAAGCACCCGGTCTCCAAAGAGTGTCAGCAATCGATTCAACCAGACTGTTAGCTCGCGCGCGAATGGGGCGTCGTGCCGTTCCTGCTGCGTGATCCCTCGTCGTATCTCGCCAATAGTGACCGCGCTCAGGAACAGTGCCTCAGGTTGCTGTACCGCCAACCACTGAGCGACTCGAGGGTGCCTGTCAGGCCTACGAAGTGCGGATACTACATTCGTGTCTAGCAGCAACACTACAGATCCAACGGACGGGACTCCAGTGGCCACCGCTCAAAATCGAAGTCGCCACCTTTGGGTATGGCCAAAAGGTGTTCCACAAACGTGGGAGTGTTGTCAGGCTTCCGCTTCCGGAGCCGTTCATACTCTTCAACCGATACCACGATCACCGCGGGCTCACCCCGTCGGGTTACCCTCTGGGGCTCCCCGGCCAGAGCGGCATTTACCACCGCGCTGAAACGATTCTTGGCATCCTGCAAGGACCAGTTGGTCATGTGATACTCCTGGCTAGACTAACTGGCTAGATGTTATCACGACTGCGCAACCAACCATCCAAAATTACGGTCCATCACAGTTCAAAACCCCAAACCATCCAAATTCGCCTCAATTTCCCCATCCAACCGCCGTGCCTCCCTCGATTGCTCCCGCCAAACCGACGTCAACCGAGACATCTTGTCCTGAAACGGCTCCCCATCATCCTCCGCCGGGTGCTGTGCACAACCCTCCCCCTTGATGCCCAAGGGGGAATTAAAGGGGGTTTGGACTTGCCGTTTCGCCTTGCACTCCGTTGCCCGGCCCCTATGGATTCCGGCTTTCGCCGGAATGACGGTAATTGTGCAAAGGTCCCCCACCGCCTCAACACAGACGGATCGCCCCTACTGGATTCCCGCGTTCGGGTGTTGTGCGCAACCTCACGTACGACACATTCACGGTCAGATCACGTGCGCCTCCCCGTTGCCCGGCCCCTCTGGATTCCGGCTTTCGCCGGAATGACGGGTCTGTGCGGGGGCTGTCGCGGCGCGAGCGGTTTTCCTCCCCTTGCCCCCTCCTCAAGGAGGGGTGAGAATGGCGTGCTTTGCTTTTCTCTGGATTCCGGCTTTCGCCGGAATGACGGGGCTGTGCGGGGACGACGGGGCTCTGCGGGGACGAAGGGGGCGTTATTCCCCCAACCCCGCCGATACCTCCACGATCGCTTCCTCGACGACATCGCAAAGATCGTCCAACTCCTGCGCGGTGATCGAGAGCGGTGGGGAGACGGGCAGGATGTAGCCGCCTACTCGGATCCAGACGCCGCGACGTTTCAACGCGTCGGTGAAGCGTCCGCCGATGCCTACCTCGGGCGCAAACGAACGTTTGGTTTTGCGGTCGGCGACGAGTTCGAGGCCTTGGACGAGGCCGATGCCGCGGGCGTCGCCGATTATCTTGTGTCGGTCTTTCATGTCGGCGAGTCGATCGGTGAGCTGGGCGCCTCGTTCGCGGGCGTTTTGGATGAGGTTTTCGCGTTTGATGATCTCGAGGTTCTTGAGGCCGGCGGCGACTCCGCCGGGGTGGGCGGAGTAGGTGTACATGTGGCTCCAGGTTTTTTCGGGTCCGCCGGCGAAGGCGTCGCCGATGCGGCGGTCGGCGATGCAGCCGCCGAGGGGGAAGTATCCGCTGGTGATGCCTTTGGCGAAGGAGATGATGTCGGGCTGGGTGTTGACGACTTCGGCGCCGAACCATTCGCCGAGACGTCCGAAGCCGGTGATGACCTCGTCGAAGATGAGGATGACGCCGTAGCGGTCGCAGATCTCTCTGACCATGGGCCAGTAGTTTTCGGGCGGCACGACACCACCCAACGGCTGCGTAACCGGCTCGCCGATCACGGCCGATATCGAGTCGGGCCCCTCGCTAATAATCGCCTTCTCGATGGCGAGCGCGGCGAGTTCTCCGCACTGCTCGGGCGTCGTGGAGTTGAATTCGCAGCGGTAGAAATGAGGCGCGGGAACGTGCACCGCGCTCGAAGGCTTGGGTTGGTAGTCGGTGCGCGGGAAGCCGGGGTGCTCGCCGAGCCACATCGTCCCATACGTCGAGCCGTGATACGACCCGCGGCGCGAGATCACCTTGTATCGGCCTTTTTCGCCCATCCGCATGTGGTAGGCCTGGGCGAGTTTGAGAGCCGATTCGTTGGCCTCCGAACCGCCCTGACAGAAGAATGTCCTCGACAGGTCACCCGGCGTCAGATTTGCGATCTCGGTCGCCAACTCGACCGCCGCCGGTGTGACGCTCGCATACACGTTGGCGCTGAGATTAGAGATCTGATCGTAGATGGCCCGGGCGATCTCTTCGCGACCATGTCCCGTATTGCGGAAATACATCCCCGAGATACCGTCGATGTAGCGGTTGCCGTCAATGTCCCAGACGTAGATGCCCTCGCCGCGTTCGACGATGAGCGGGCCGCCTTCCTCGCCGAGCATGGCATGGTTGTTCATGCCGATGAATACGTGGTCGAGGGCGGCTTGCCGGAGTTCGGTGGAACTTTTGATGGAGCGGGGGGACGCAGTTGCAGATTGCATTTCAGTGGTCTCTACGGTGTGTCTAAAAAGGATGAATCCGACTCTATCGCATCTACAATCTCAAGCCATGAAGCGTTACGCGAAGATCGGCGCCGTCATCGGCTTTTTGGCGGGCGTCGTCGTGTTCCTCGGCTACGTCGCGACCTCTTGGTGGGTCTGCTCCACCTTGCTCGACTGTCCCGGCCATTGGTTGCCATACGCCGTCATCTTCACCATCGGCCTGACATTTTTCACGGCGGCGGGTGCAATCGCCGCGGCCATTCTGCGGGGGTTGTACGAGATGTTTCGGATTGATGGGGGGCCCTCACCCTAACCCTCTCCCAGAAGGAGAGGGGATCAATGGGCCCTCACCCTGGCCCTCTCCCAGAAGGAGAGGGATCAATGGGCCCTCACCCTAGCCCTCTCCCAGAAGGAGAGGGGATCAATGTTTATAGACTCGAATCTTGTGCTTGTCCAACCTCTTCCGTGTTGAGAGAATCCCCACATGTCCAACTCTCCTACCGTCTTTGATTTAGTCGTTATCGGTGCCGGCCCCGGCGGTTACCACGCCGCCATCCGAGCGGCCCAACTCGGGCTCAGCGTCGCTGTTGTCGAGAAGGACGACGGCACCGGTATCGGCGGTTTAGGCGGCGTCTGCCTCAACTGGGGATGCATCCCCTCGAAGTCCCTGCTGAAGAATGCCGAACTCGTCAACGAGATGAAGCATGCCAGCGATTGGGGCATCGAGTTCGACAACGTCCGCTTTGACATGTCGAAGGCCGTCGACCGTTCACGCCGGGTCTCGAACACGCTCACCCGCGGCATCGGCTACTTGATGCGGAAGAACAACATCACCGTCATCAAAGGCACCGGCCGACTTATGTCTTCCTCCCGAGTGCAGATTGATGGCGATGAGTGGGTAACCGCCCAGAACATCATCATTGCCACTGGAGCGCGCGCCCGTTCGCTGCCCGGTCTGGAGATCGACGGCGAGTCGATCATCACCTCGCGAGAGGCGCTTGAGTTGAGAGAGCAGCCCAAAGCGATTGCCATTGTCGGTGCTTCGGCCATCGGGTGCGAGTTCGCGTACTACTTCAACGCATACGGCGTCGAAGTCATGCTCTTCGAGCTGTTGCCGCGCATCGTTCCGAAAGAGGATGAAGAGGTGTCGGCGGAGTTGGAGCGGCAATTCAAGCGGCAGGGCATCAAGATTAATGCCGGATCGATGGTCAAGGGCGTCGAAAAGAATGACGACGGCTCGGTCACGCTGAGCTACACCGTCGGTGCTGATGGCGAAGCGCAGACCTTCACCTGCGACAAAGTCTTGCTGGGTGTCGGTGTGCAGCCGAACTCGGACGACGTCGGTCTGGCGAGCGTCGGCATCCAATCCTATGGACCCGGATTTATCGAGGTCGACGGTCACATGCGGACGAACGCCTCCGGCGTCTATGCCGTCGGAGATGTAACCGGCAAGCTGCCGTTGGCCCACGTGGCGTTTGATCAGGGCATCGTGGCGGCGGAGACGATCGCGGGTCACGACCCGGAGCCGATCGTCGATTATCTGGCGATGCCGCGGTGCACATACTGTCATCCGCAGATCGCATCGCTGGGCATCACGGAGGGCGAAGCCAAGGAACAGGGTCTCGACTACAGCGTTGGGAAGGTGCCGTTCCAGGTCGCCGGAAAGTCGGTGGCGGTTGGCGACCCGAGCGGTTTTGCCAAGATCATTGTCGACAACGAGACTGGCGAGGTCGTGGGTGCTCACATCATCGGCAGCGAGGCGACGGAGTTAATCGCCGAGGTCGGGATGCTGCGCTATCTGGAAGGGACGAGCGAGGAGCTTCACCGAGTCACGCACTCACATCCCACGATGTCCGAGGTTGTGAAAGAAGCGGCCGCCGCGGTTACCGGCGAAGCGATACATTTCTAGTCGCCGTTAGCGGACCAACCTTAAGTCGGGCTATAGAACGCTCAATTCGATTCGTCGGTGCTGTTATTGGGCACCTTCGCCAAAGTGTCGCGAACACCCGCTTCGTAGGCCTCCGATTTGATTCGGTCAAGTTCCTTGCGGACTTCCGCGCGCCCCTCTTCTCGAAGTCTCTCCTCTTTTTCCTCAAGACGAAGAGCCATACCACGAGAGAAAATCATTGCGAACCTCCATGTTTCTATCAACACCAGCGATAGCGTTGGTGCGATGCCGACCCCGATTAACGATACGCCCGTAATGATATCGGAAGCCACGTCGTGGGGAGCCGCGTCGCGTCTTAGATTTAACCATACCAAGACGGCAGAACCACATCCGTAGATGAGTGTATAGACGAGGAAGAACTTGACCAAGTCGACTCTTGACACGGTCCAGATCGACGAACGGGCTTCTTCGGCATTTGCGTATTCTAGGGTGGTCATCGCGGTCAGGTATTGATTGCACTAATGTAGTAGATTAATGGAAGGTGTTGAGTTCGTTGGAGTTGGGTGGCGAAGATTCGCGTGGTGGATTGTATAGTTGCAATGCTGATTTCAGATTAGGAAGGTAGTTACACAATTGCCAAATCAACTGCGTGTCGGACTTGTGGGCGTTGGGCAGCGGGGGTTGAACCACCTGCAGCAGCTGGTGAAGTTGCAGTCGGAGGAGATCGGGTCGTTCGTGGCGCTGGCCGATCCCTTTGCCGAGAATCTGAGTGCGGAGAAGATCAAGGGCTACGAGCCCGGGTACGACGAGCGAGGGATGTTGCTGTATTCGTCGGCAGACGAGATGATTAGTTCCGGCGAGGTCGATGTCATCTGGTTTGCGATGCCGCCGAACCAGCATCGGGGCGAGATCGAGCGGGCGGCGCAGGCCGGGCTTGCAGTCTTCGCCGAGAAGCCGCAGACGCTGTTCTTCGACGAGGCGTTGTCGCAGGCCGAGGCCATCGATGCCGCCGGCATTCCCAACACCGTCGGTTTCCAGATGCGCTTCCATCCCGCCTACAAGGCCATCCGGGACCATCTCTCCGACAAGTGGACGGCGGCGATGATGATGGTTGCCGAGGGCGCCGTCGAGGGGCACGGCGTCAAGCACACGCATTCTGAGGAGCAAGGGGGACCGGCCAACCGGATCTGGACCGCCAATCGGGCCTGGTCCGGCACTTCGATGGTCGAGGCCGGCATCCACCAAACCGACATCATGCGCTACTGGTCGGACGATGATGTCGAGTGGGTTCGGGCGTCCTATGTCGAGCGGCCCGAGAATCTGTGGGAGACCGAGGGCGACAATCCCATCTACTACAACGTCACCTACGGCTTCAAGAAAGGTGCGATCGGCACGCTCGTCTTCACCAAGCCGGCGAGGTCCTACTACAACGGACGCTTCGACTGCGTGATCTGGGAGCACGGCACGATCAAGTTCGAGGACAACCGGGTCGTGGACTACCACTATCCCGGCGACGACTGGTCGGCGGGGCTGCGACCGAGCTTGGACGAGACGCGGCGGGTGATCTGCGACGACCCGGGTTACGAGGGCATGGGGATGCCCAACACGTATGAGTTGGCGAAGACCTTCTTGGAGTCGATCATCGACGACGACGCCTCGAAGACTCGGAACAGCTATCGGTCGTCCTTGAACTCGCTGGCCGCGGTCTTGGCGGCCAACACCTCGAACGAGTTGGGCGGTGCGCAGGTGGACATCGAAGAGTTCATGTACGGGGATCGGTTTGCGAAGTATCGGGCGCGTTGAGGCGGGGGTGTGAGCTGAGGCGAAACCTCCCCTTTTTGCGGAGCAAAAGGGGGACGCGGAGCGCAGCGACGCAGGGGGTTCATACAACCACACCCACAGCGCGGCAAATTGCACGAAAGCCCCTACGCCGCCTCGCGCTCCTCATACGTCGCCGCGAAATTCATCTCCTGAATCCACCTACGAAACGACTCATTGTCCGCAAACTGCTTGAAAAACTCCGTATCGTCCATGATGAATTCCGTCACCGCGTCTCTCAGCGCCTTATCGTGCTCGATCCGTGCATTCTGACGATCTGAATTCTTCATCGCGTTCTGATACGCGGTGTTTTCGCTGACCTTCTTCGGCAAATCAACGGTGATCAGCTTCGTAACGCGATCCGCATCCCCCCAAGCAATATTCCCAAACATGTCGTTGAACTGCCGCACGATATTCGACAACACATCAAACTCCGGCTCGCCCTTGCGAGCACCACCCTGCGCCGGCACCGGATCCAACTCACCGTCAACATCGCCCAACATGATCTGCTCAACCGCCTGTTTCTCGACCCGATAGCTATCCATATCGATTGCATCCAAAACACCTTTTGAGAAATCCTCCTCAATCGGCGCGGGCAATTTGGCGACGAGGAAGTTCAAGAATATCGACAACTTCTCCCAGTCTGCATACGCGTACGGCAATATCGCAACCAAGAATCCGTACGTCCGCAGGAACCCTTTAGCTTTGCCTTTGAAATCCACTTGCCCGTCTTCATCCAACTCCTTGCGATACGTTTCCACGCACACATCAAGAATCGGATCTAAAACCTGACGATCTGAACCCTTCAAGTACAAGCCCACGAAGGTGTCGATCTGCTCCCAGCTGTAAATCTGGTAATTGTCGAGGTCTGTCCGCAAATCATGCAGACGGTTCGGGTCCGTCTCCTCCGACAAGATCGTGGTCCTGTAGTAGTCCGAGAAGCCCTCCTGAATCATGTCCGTATCGTTCGCGAAATCCAACACGAACGCATCATGCTTCTGGGGATGTGCCCGGTTCAATCGTGACAACGTCTGAACGGCCTTGATCCCAGACAACGGCTTATCCACATACATCGTGTGCAGCAACGGCTCGTCATAGCCCGTCTGAAACTTCTCTGCACACACCAAAATCCGATACGGGTCTTCCTGAATCATCGAAGCGATATGGTTCGACGGGAATCCATTCAACGACGCCTCAGTGACGTTTCGATCGCCGTATTCGTGCTCACCTGAAAACGCGACGATCGCCTTGTAAGGGCTTTTACGCTCTCCCAAATAATCTCGGATCGCGTGGTAGTAATTGACCGCACGCGCGATGCTTGACGTCACAACCATCGCCCGAGCTTGACCACCGATCTTTTGATGACCCATCACTTGCTCGTGGAAGTGATCAACCATGATCGCCGCTTTTTGGCTTATCGCGTACTCATGGTTCTCGACGTACCGACGCAACTTAGAAGAAGCCCGCCGCGAGTCGAACTCCGGATCATCCTCAACCGTTTTTACCAACTTGTAGTAGCTGTCAATAGGCGTGTAATGCTGCAAAACATCAATGATGAACCCCTCTTGTATCGCCTGCTTCATCGTGTACGAATGAAACGGCACATGACGAAACACCCCGCCACTCTCCTCAACCGGCGACCCAAATATCTCTAGGGTCCGGTTCTTCGGCGTCGCAGTGAACGCGAAGTAACTCGCATTCGACAACATCCGCTTGCTCACCATGATCCGGTTGATCTCATCCTCAAGAGTTTCGACTTCGTCATCACCACCTGCCTCACCTAGCGCCACCGACATCGAAGCCGACGTCCTACCTCCTTGGCTGGAATGGGCCTCGTCGATGATGATCCCGAAATTCCGCCCGCGATGGTCATCGCCGATCTCATCCAGCACGAACGGAAACTTCTGGACCGTTGTGATTACGATCTTCTTGCCCTCGCGCAAAAAGCGACGCAGATCGCCCGATCTGTCTGCGTGCCCAACTATCGCCCCAACCTGCGCAAACTGCCTGATCGTCTCGGTGATTTGACGATCCAATACCCGGCGATCCGTAACTACGATCACCGAATCCAAAACGGGTTCCCCTTGCTTTTCAATCCCGATCAATTGATGTGCCAGCCAAGCGATCGAGTTCGACTTCCCGCTTCCCGCCGAGTGCTGTATCAGATACCGCCGACCAACCCCGTTCGCTTCAACATCCGACAACAGCTTCCTAACCACATCCAATTGGTGATAACGAGGCCAGATCTGCGTCCGCGTCTTCCTACGCGTCTTATCATCAGTGCTCTCGACAACCTGCGCGTAGTTCTCGATGATCTCAACCAACCCGTCGGTAGTCAGGACCTCTTTCCACAAATAATCCGTCTTCAATCCATTCGGGTTCGGAGGGTTACCAGCACCATCATCCCAACCCTTGTTAAACGGCAGGAACCACGAAGCCTTGCCCTTCAACTCTGTGCAAAACTCCACTTCGTGCTCATCCAATGCGAAATGCACCAGACACCGACCCAAAGCAAACAACGGCTCCCGCGGATCACGATCCTTCTTGTACTGCTCAACCGCATCCGCAACCGTCTGTTTCGTGAGACTGTTCTTCAACTCGAACGTCGCCACCGGCAACCCGTTGATGAACAGACATAGATCCAACGCCAATTGCGTATTATCCCTGCTGTATCGCAGCTGACGCGTCACACTGAACCGATTTAGCGAATACTGCGCCCGAGCAGTTGGATTCTGTTCCGACGGCGACCCATACATCGCCGTTATGTGATTGGGTCCATGATTGACCCCGTTCCGCAAAACCTCAATCGTCCCGCGCTTGTTAATCTCCCCCTGCAACCGCGCTAAAAACTGCCGACGCGTATTGTTGCCGCTAACCAAATCCAGCGTCGCCGCCACCTCCGGCTGTGTATCCTCCAAAAACGCCCTCAACTGCACGAGATCAACACAATACTCTCGGTCATAATCCCGCGCTTCACCCATCACCCATCCTGCTCCAAACGCCGCGGCACGATCTCCGACCAAGTTTGGATCACCCATGCCAGAGTCAAACCCGTGACCGGTCAACTCGTCACATATCAGAGTCTCCAATCCTCGTTCAGTTGTGTCCGTTGTCACGCCACCTTGTCCTACCGACTGCGACCTCTCGAAACTCGCCCGGCCGGATGTCGTCTATGATCTCAACAATTTGATCAATCCATTGCCGCACCAAAGACCATCGTGCGCGCATCAAAACTACTACCGCGAAGTTTCGCCCGGCAAAATTCTGTTGGTATCGCATGTTCTGGTCGGTCGTTATTAATATCTCATACCCATGTCGTTCCACTTGGTCGAGCAATTCGCCGTTCTCGAGGCGTTGCCAACCTTGTTCTGCAGCATTGTCAACCGTGTGTCCCGCCAAATGCTGCCGCAACGGTGCCGGAGTGCCGTGGTCGAACAAGATCCTCATCTGGGTGTTGGCACTTGCAACGATGCGACTTCGTGCTCAAGCACCTCAACAACCTGTTCTTTCGTCACACCTGGGAACCAATCGACGAAATCATCAATCGTCGCACCTGCCGCAAGGTTGTCAAACAGTGCCGAGATCGGCAATCGAGTATCTTTGAAAACCCAGGCTCCGCTCATTCGGCCCGGCACGCTCTCAACCGCTGAACATTTTGACCAATCAGTCATCTTCGCGAACCTCTCTTCTTGGCAGGGCAGGGCAGATGGCGCTCAAACCCGCCATGCATCTAACTTTAACGATCCCAACCGAACGCCGCACCCGCCGATGCCGCATCTATGACGATATCCAACGAATCACTTTGAATTCGTTCCGCGCAGCGAATTTATGCACTACGACGTTTGCACACCTATCCAATCGTTGGCCCGAAGCACCTCAAGTGCCAATCGAATTTGGCGCTCGGAGAACTGCCGCTTGTGGGGTCCCCAAGCATAAGTGAGCGCGATGATTTCATCGTCTGTGCAGGCAGTGTCTTCAGCGGCTACCCAATGCACAGTCGATAACAATTCGAGACCGAAAGAAGTCTCGAAGCCATCGACGAGTTCAGACACCCGCGCCAAATGTTCCTTTGTTTTGGAGTGCCTAGCTAAGAACTTCTCAGCATCTTCGACCGCCCCAGGCACAAGTTCCAGCTCCTTACCAGGCATGTCGCCACCATCTTTGTAGCCCATGATGTGATGACCCTCCATCCTGTGGAGGACATGCCTGAGATTCTGCGCGTACGGGCCGAAGTTCGCCTTTTTGAAATCTAACCTCAAATCCTCGCCCGCATCCTGCATGAAATACAGCAACTTGTGGATTTCCAAGAGCGTCACGAACGGATCGAGCGACCCAAGCCGATATCGGTCCATCAAACTGATAACGCAGGCATGCCCACGCGTCATTTTTGGAGGATTTGTAGAGCGGTTAGGGCGGTCATCAGCAGGGCCGCCTCCAGGTACAAATAGCACCACGTCCACTCCATCAAGCGATTCGAGCGCAGATTCGATGCGCGGACGGACATCTGCCCAGTCGAGTTTGCCAAGACTAGAGCCGAGTGGTGGAATGGCGATTGAACGAATATTGCGCCGCTTGATTTCACGAGCAAGATCGGCGAGTCCAGCTTCTATATCCTCCATACGGCTTTTGCCACGCCAATGCCGCTTCGTAGGAAAGTTGACGATATAACGCGGATTCGTCATCGTTCCCGACTCATGGATGAACATGCGGCCGGGTTTGACTTCGTCCCGTTTGCATGCAGCGGCGTAAGCCTTGAAATTCTCGGGGAAACGATTCTTGAACTGAAGCGCGATCCCACGCCCCATCACGCCAACGCAATTCACGCTGTTGACGAGAGCTTCGACATCCTCCTCAAAGATGTCGCCTACCTTATGCTCGATCATCCCACACTCCCTCGATCAGTAGTACCAACCCGGCTTAATCACGACGCTTGGGTGGTGGCTGTGGGGTTGGATCGTGCTCAGCACTCTATCACCAATTCGACGTGAACTTACGCCGATGCGCGATACCAGTTCCCACGGAAATGATCCTTCAACTAGGAACTCGGCCTGTTTCGTTTCTTGACAATCTCTCCAGACGGTAGCTTTAATAGCGCCCCAGTCGAGTGAGTTCAATTCACTGATGTCGGAATAATCTTCGAAGTAGTAGGCCCCTGCATTCGAAGATGTAAAGGCCCAACGTCTTTGGTTGGCATCAGCACGTACCACGGTCTAATGCAGGTCTGCTTCAAGATGGATGATCGGCTCCTGACCGCCTCGGTACTCCAACTGCGGATTATTGCTCATTTGGATCACGTAGAGCATGACCGAGCGTGGGCAGAAGTAGAAAGGCACACAGTCTCCAACATGAAGCCCAGGATGGCTTTCGATCTCGTTGCCGAGACGCCGTTCCTTGATGTTGCTCAACCCGATCTCTGTTCCGCCGACACCGCGCTCACGGACATCTCGGTCAGACCACAAGTAGCCGTCCGCGATAATCGAGGGCAGTCGGTCAACGTGGACTATGTGGTAAATCTTCGGATTGGCTGGCACCAGCAAGATCAGGCCTCGGTACCAGGATAATCCACCACCCCCACCTCATCATCTGCCAATCCCACCACCGCGTCCCGAACATCCAACTTGCCCGTCACGACATCCAAAATCAACCGTGTGCGGTACTCGCTCATTAGCTCCATCTGTCGGCGGACCCGGTCGATCGCTGAATCGGTGTCGGCAGTCGCTCGTCCGACGTATTCAGCGATAGAGGATTGTTCTTCGACAGGTGGATTGATCAGTGGGATGTCCAAAAAAGAATCCGGATACAACCGCAGCCGTGAACTTGTAATTCCAGTTGAACGAATAAAATAATTGGCCTTGTATGCCTCTATTCTGAGCAATGCTTCAACGTAATCGTCACACAAATTACCACGAACGATTGGACGATAGACAGCATAAGAAGGACTCACTAATCCAATTTGCCGCGCGACACCTAGAGCAGCCATAAAAGCCCACATCGTATTGATCACTACGTCGCCCGGATTACACAATTTGTAACCGAGATTCGTTTCGGCGAGAAACATGTTCACGTTTTTCTTTCGGGGCGTCACGCCGGTTATGTGAGATACCGACATCAATTCCTCGTCGCCAGTCTTAGATCGCTCATCAACTTGCTTGTAAAGGAATTTCAACCTCCTAACCTCCCAATGCGCCGGAACATCCGCAAACCACTCAACCCCCGAAGGCTTCAACGGAACATCCGGGTCCAGCCCCCGCGTCACCGCATGGTTGATCACCGCTCGCTTCTGCTCCTCCAGCAACTCGACCAACCTCTCCTTCGCCTTGATATACCGCTGAATGCGGCTATCCATGTAGTCGAGGTATCGGGCGATGGCGCGTTGCTCGGGGAGGGGAGGGAGGGGGATTCGCATGTCGCCGATGAACTGCCAATCGGCACGGGGCATTTTCGCTCCAAACGTCGACGCATCTACAGCATCAATGACCTGTTTAGAACGCAAAAGTTGCTCAAGATATCTTGATGACAAGTCGGCGACTCTCGGCCGGAGCACTAATAATTCACTAACGCAAACTCCGCTTTGGTTTGGGCGGGTCACCTTTGCCAAGTAAGGCCTCAGCTTGCCGAAAAGTACATCTTCGGCCCGAAAGCGTTTCGCTTGGCTATCGAATCTAACGCCGCCGCCAACGGTATACTTGCCCGTCCAACTCTCAACGTGTTCAAGGGCGAGGTAGATGTCGTCGCGGTTTGATTCTCTGGTGATGTCAACGACGTTTGCCACACGAGTCTTGAGGCGAGTTACATTCCAATGCTCTGGCACATCGCCAAGCCACTCGATGCCGGACGGTTTGTAGGTGGGGTAGGGATGGATAACTGTGTTCAAGCGGAGAGCACTTCGGGTTTAGCAAGCCGTGGAGATACGAAAAATAGTGTTTGGCAGTTCATTCAACTCGAGCGAATTCTAGGTTCAGCCACTTGATCGACTGAAGCTTCTCGAACTTACGGTCTGCCGCCTCCATCGACATCTCCGTCGTAGGCCATCTTCCTTCTTGAACTTCGACAAACACCGCATTCGCACCCTTTTTGGTGGCATACAAACTGTCTTTGTTGTACCAGTCCAGAGCTTCGTAAACGTCCTTCCTTTGTGTGTGAGACAATTTCACCGCCCATCGTTCCAAAGCCACGCGAATTTCCTTGAGAAATGTGTTGTATTGTGCAGCACGAATAGTGTCCGCCGATGACCGTGCGTCCATACCTTTGTGATGCGTATCCTGTGCTCCCATTACACGCTGTTGTCCTTCGATCAACAGACGACGAATGTACTTCACATCTCGACTCCTAGATATCCAATCGCCAATATACCTCGCTAGCCCCAAAATCGTTGTAGCAGTTAACGCCGCTATCAATCCTGCGAAGGCACTTTGCCCAACTGTCTCCATGTTTTTGTTCGCTCCTTGAATTTCAGCGTTGTACAACCCGAACGGTGGCTTGAGTATTTTTCTATGTCGCTAATATCTCACTCAACAAACCCCCCATCTCCCGCTCCAACTCCAAAATATCACCCCGTATCGCCTCCAACGGATACATCGGCATCAGAAGGTTCGCAACCCAAGAAGGTGCGAAGATTACGTTGTCCTCGCGTGTCACTTGATCGGACCATACTGCCATCCCCTGTCGTTAGCGCGCCGCATGAGTCGCTTGCCAACAGCCTTTACCTTGGAATTGCTAGTTAGTTTTGTAAAGTCGATAACCGCATGCTCTGGAAAAGGCGCGGGATCTGGAGCAACGGTAGTACCTGCGTCTTGACACTCTTGGACTGTTACGGCTAACACCCCAAAGGATTCGAGTTCCTGTTCCCCTGTGAAGTGGTCCCATGACGCCGCTGGAGTTATCTGATCGCCGTCGTAAACCGAGAGCCGGCGTTCGTCTTTGGGAGTCGGAGTAAATGCCTGCGACGTTGCACGACCATCTTTTATCCAAGATGGACTCACCTGCCGTAGCAGGAGGGTGTCGGGATTCACTCAGACACGGTCCCCAAACTTCGAACCTCGTTCGCCAGCCACTCCCACGCACTCGGGGAATCTAGGTCGAGAACCCGCTCGTTCACTTCGTCTGTGATGAAATTCAAGCAGTGCCATTCGGCAGAGTGTGTCTCCAAATCTACCTCCAAACTGGCATCGTCTTCACCAATTCGCCATTCCGCTTGTATACCGCCTTCGGGCATCGGATAAAGGTACGGCTTCGGAAGTTCTTCGTCGTAGCGCGCTGCGAACTGGGCAGACAACCAATCAAGCCCCTCTGCGCTAGGAGCCTTTCCGTACCCGTTTTCCCACTCGCTCGCCAGCTGCATACCGTCCGCCCATCCGTTTTCTAGCTCGCGTAGTTCATTCAACCGCTGGCCTATGTCCAGCGGATCATCGGCAACCCCGGACTCCAGAGTGCCTGTCGGTGGTTTCGCCATTTCAGATGACCTCATATCTGGAAGCATACCATTTACATTATTGTCCATCACTGCCTAAAATCCCCGACATCAAACCCTCCGTCTCGCGCTCCAACTCCAAAATATCCCCCCGTATCTCATCCAACAAACGCATCGCCACCGGCCTGTAGAAATACCGATTGAAACTAACCTCATACCCAACCTTCACGCTACTCGGCACATACCAAGCATCCCCCGCATACGGCAGAACCTCCCGCCGCAAGAACCCCTTAATCCCACCATCCTCCGACAACGGAATCTGCTCCGTGTCCCGCAATTCATTATCCGGCTCGTACTCCACCACGACTTCCTTCCCATCAATCGTCGCCGGATAAAGTCCACGCAACGGGTCCGGCTCATCACCGCGACGATGTATCCGCTTGATTACCGGCGGCGCAGCCTCAGACCGCGTCCCGTTTGCCTTCATCTCACGAATCTCAGCAACCTTATGCTGCCGACCAGGATCGATACCCTCAATCCGCAACGGCCTATCGACCGTCACCTTCCAATAACCGAACGCCTCATTGGGAAATATCTTCGAGTTTTCCGTCTCTCCAAACCTCGTGAACGCATCGCAGATTTTCGCAATGTCATCAACCGATAGTTCACAGTTCTTGTTGCCAAGATTCCGCCGCAACGGTGCAAACCATTGGGTCGCGTCGATCAACTGTACATACCCGCGCCGATGCGCTGCCTTCCTATTGCTCAATACCCATATGTACGTCGCAATCCCCGTGTTGTAGAACATGTTGAACGGCAACGCCACAATCGCCTCCAACCAGTCGTTCTCGATGATCCAACGCCGCACATTGCTCTCGCCCTGACCTGCATCGCCCGTGAACAACGAACTCCCATTGTGCACCTCGGCAATCCGACTTCCTAATCCTGTGTTGTGCTTTATCTTGCTCAACATGTTCGCCAGGAACATCAACTGACCATCGCTCGACCTCGTGAGCAAACTGAACTCGGAATCATCGCCATGGTTGATTACGAATCGAGGATCGCGCATCCCGCTCTTGCCGCCCATCCGGTCTAGATCCGTCTTCCATGACTTACCGTACGGTGGGTTCGAAAGCATGAAATCGAACTCTCGCGTCGGAAACGCGTCCGACGACAGCGTCGAACCAAACTTGATGTTGTCCGCCTCGGTTCCTTCACCCTTGAGAATCAAGTCCGCAGTGCTGATCGCGAAAGTCTCAGGGTTTACCTCTTGCCCAAAGAGATGAACCGAGACATCCTTGCCCTTCGAAGACGCAATCTCGTTGATCGTATCTTCCGCAACCGTCAACATCCCGCCAGTGCCGCAAGCACCGTCATATACAAGATAGGTGCCCGACTCAATTTCATCCGAAATCGGTTCAAACACCAACCGCGCCATCAACTCAACTACATCCCGAGGCGTGAAGTGCTCTCCCGCCTCTTCGTTATTCTCCTCATTGAAACGACGTATCAACTCCTCGAAGATCGTCCCCATCGAGTGATTGTCCAGCCCCTCCGAGCCATTGACCGGATACGGGCTCAGATTGACCGACCGATCCAAGAATTTCTCGATCAAATACCCCAGCGCGTCCGCCTCGACCAACCTCGGAATTTGATTGCGGAACTGAAACTTCTCCAAGACCTCCTGCACATTGGCCGAAAACCCGTTCAGATACTCCTCAAAGTCCGCCCGCAACCGCTGCTGCTGCGCCCTCGATGCCAAATCTCGCAACCGAAACGGCGAAACGTTGTAAAACGACTCCCCCGAAGCCTGACACAGAGCCGCATCTTGATTGGTCACCCCCGCCGTATCCAACCTCTTCTTCATCGCCAACACATCGTGCTTAGTCGGCTCCAAAACCGCATCCAACCGACGTATCACCGTCATCGGCAAAATCACATCCCGATACTTCCCACGCACAAACACATCCCTCAAGACATCATCCGCGATGCCCCAAATAAAGTTGCTAATGTTCAAACTACTCAACCGACGTTCCCTTCAACCAACTGAATCCGTCAACCAACTTATCGTAACAACCCCTATCCCCTCCCACAACGCCCGCCTCCCCATTCACCGCAGTACCCCTCTCCCACAACAACCGTCCCCTCTCCCGCGAGCAATCACCCCTCCCCCTCCGAGGGGGAGATTAAGAGGGGGTCTCAGGGTGAGGGCAACGGGGCGGCCAAGGGGCGCGGGCCACCACCCAAACCACCAACCCCATCACCGCAACGCGTCCCCTCTCCCGCTCGGCGGGAGAGGGTTAGGGTGAGGGCACAACCGCATCATAGTTCAGGTGTTTCCCAAAATACCCCAATTTCAAAATACCCATATTCAGCTAAATATCCGCACTTCCCAACTCAACACTTGACACGTACCATACGTCCGTACTAGCATTTTCCTTGTACAAATTGGTCTCGGATCGACGGATCTGGACACCTATCAAGCCAGAGCTTGACGAGGGGATACAGGAACTGCGTTGACAGCATTTACGGACAAGAGCAAAATCATCGAAACCATCGGTGATCACGTCGGGGGCGAAAGTCGCCCGACATTGTTCGCGTCTAGCCCAAGCCGCAAGCAACACCTCCCCACCCCACCCCGCCACGAGATGCGGGGCTCCAATGGGTCGTCTTATTTTGGTTGCGCGAGAAACGATCTTCGCAGTAAAGACCGATCGCGGCGGACAGTGCAGTCGTCGCAATACGAACCAAACGGCTCAGCCAGAGTCGGTGAGGGTCGGTCGGTAGTTCGTGGACGCGTGTTAAGTCAATCCCTTTTAGTTGCAAGGGAGCGACGACGGCGTGAGCTAGGGTCCAACCTAGTGATTGACACCATCGCCTTAACCAGCGGTGAGGGTCATGTTGCACGTTTTGGTGACGTGCGACGCGTGCGGAAGATTTTGGCCGGTGTACCGGCATCCGTTGTCATCCGAGACCACATCCTGGCGCTATCCTTTTCGCGAAGCAAGCGCCAGTATTGGACTGTTGGTAACAGACCAATTCGTAACTACGATCTACGCAGCCTCCACCGAAATCCGGTGGAGGCGCAAATTCAAGATCGTTCACGCCAAAAGACCGGGTTAAAAACCGCCCCGGGCTTTTCACGCGTCTATCCGTCATTCCCGCGGACGCGGGAACCCAGAGCAAAACAAAGCACGCCTTTTTCCTCCCCTTCGCGGAGCGAAGGGGACGCGTGCGCAGCACGCAGGGGATGCACGAAATTCACCACCCCCGTCATTCCCGCGAGCCCATCCGTCATTCCCGCGAGCCCATCCGTCATTCCCGCAAGCCCTTCCGTCATTCCCGCGGACCATCCCGTCATTCCCGCGGACGCGGGAACCCAGAAAAACAAAGCACCCCGCAACAACCGTCCCCTCTCCCGCTGGGCGGGAGAGGGCTAGGGTGAGGGCCCAGGGCGGCGTGGGGCTTCCCCCTTCGCTTCGCGAAAGGGGCGAGCCGCCTAGTCAATCAGCGATTTATCAGGCCCCGCCGCTATGTAGTCGGGATTTAGTTCGTGGCCTAGGCCGGGTGCGTCGGAGACGTGGTAAAAGCCATTACGAACATCCAGCGCCGGAGTCAATGCAGCGTTGTAATACGGCAACTCCGAGTAGGCGATCTCTAGTCGGTAGAAGTTGGGGGTGGACATCATGACTTGGGCGCCGGCGGCCATGGTGATGGGGCCGGTGGCGTCGTGAGGGGAGACGGGGATGTAGTAGGCCTCGGCCATGGTGGCGATCTTGCGCATCTCAGAGATGCCGCCGCAGCGGACGATGTCGGGCATGATGTAGTTGGCGAGCTGCCTGTCGAGGATGGGTCGGAAGTCCCAGCGGGTGACGAGCCGCTCGCCGACGCAGATGGGCATGGGGACTTGCTCTTTGACGAGTTTGAGGGCGTCGTGGTTCTCCGGCGGCACCGGCTCTTCAAGCCAGCCGATGTCGAACTCTCCGAGGGCTTTACCGACTCTGACCGCGGCGGCGACGTCGTAGCGACCGTGGAGGTCGATGAGCAGTTCGACGTCGGGACCGATGGCGTTGCGGACGGCGCGGGTGATCTCGACGCCCTTTCTCAAACCGGTCGGCGAGATGTTGTGACCGTGCTGCAACGGCGATACATCGTCGAACTCCCAGAAAGGGTCCATCTTTAGGGCGGTGTGACCCTCGGCGATCGTCTCGAACGCGGCCTGCGCATATCCCTCAGGCGTCGGCCCCCGGTTGAACCACCCGTTGGAGTACAGACGCAGATCATCTCGGAACTTGCCACCGATCAGCTCATATATAGGAAGCCCGAGGCGCTTACCTTTGATGTCCCAGAGTGCGATGTCGACGGCGGAGATGAGAGCGGATCCGAAGCCGCGGTTGCCGGTGCTGTTCAGCTCGGAGAAGAGTCGGGTCCAGATGTAGTCGATGCGGGAGGAGTCCTCTCCGATGAGCAGCTCGCCGAGGTGGGGGATGGCGGCGTGGATCATGTGAGCCGCGATGCCGCCCTGTGCCTGGCCAAGCCCAGTCAGCCCTTCGTCGGTCTCGATGGTGATGAAGACCCAAGGGTAGCGAGGCCCGTAGCCGATGTGGGAGTTGATGGCGGTGATTTTCATTTGGTGGAGTCCCGAGCTGTGATTTCCGTGATTAGGAATGATTTTAACGATGGTAGAGTGGTTGCGATGCAAATGACGTTGACGAGCAGGCGATGCCGTCGCTAAATGAGACGATGAGAAGGCTCCAACGCCCGATACTGCTTCTCGTGTTGGCGGCTCTGTTAGTCTCCACGGTTTCGACTACCGTGGCGACGGCGACGGGTAGCTGCGCAACCGACGAGGCGTTGTCCTATGCCGACAACAACCCTGGTCTGGTGGCAGACTGCGAGGCTCTCCTAGCAGCGCGGGACACGTTGGCGGGGACTGCGACGCTGAACTGGTCGGCGGATAGAAATATCAATAACTGGGAAGGGATTCAGTTCGGGGGTATACCTCGGCGAGTCGTGGAGTTGCGGCTTGGCACTGGGGAATTGAGCGGTTCGCTTCCGTCCGAACTCGGCCGCCTGTCCAATCTAGAGAAGTTGCTTATTTATAACAACCGTTTGAGCGGTTCGATACCTCGGGAGCTCGGCAACTTGTCCAGACTCGAAGTTCTGGACTTCGACGCCAACCTATTAAGCGGCTCGATCCCGCAGGAACTTGGCAGCCTGACCAATCTTAGGGAGCTGTACCTCCACGGCAACGTGTTGAGTGGTCCAATTCCGCCGGAACTCGGCGACTTGCCCAATATAGAAGAGATGTACCTCACCGACAACCGACTGAGCGGTTCTATTCCGTCGGCGCTGGGAAACCTGTCCAGCCTAGTAACCCTGCACCTTGCTTTCAACAATTTGGCGGGCGATATACCGCCGGAGATTGGCGCCTTGACCAACCTGGTCACTTTGCGAATTGAGGACAACCAGTTGAGTGGTCCGATCCCGGCAGAAGTAGGCGATCTGGCCAATCTAGCTGAGCTGTCGCTGAGGTCTAACCAGTTGAGCGGTCCGATACCCACGGAGCTCGGGAATTTGAAAAAACTGACGTGGGTGAGCCTGCGCGGTAACAATTTCACGGGTGGAATCCCGTCGGCGATAGGTAATCTGTCGAACCTCACGTCGCTGAATCTGGCGGAGAATGGCTTAACGGGAGAGATACCGCAAACGCTCGGACAACTCTCAGAATTGGAAGGTTTGTACCTATCCCATAACCAATTGAGCGGTTCGATACCACCGGAACTTGGCAATCTCCCCTACTTGGAGACACTGGACGTAAGAAGAAATCAGTTAAGCGGGTGCGTTCCCTTCGGATTACAGGACGTGCGCGAACTCTGGTTCGACGAGTCGAATCTGTCGCTTTGCCCTGACCCGAGCACGTTTAGTCCTTGTGCGATTGAGGGTGCGATACTCGAAGCCGATCAAACTCCTGGGCTGGTGTCCGATTGCGAGGCACTGCTCGCCGGACGGGACAAGCTGGCGGGGACTGCGACCCTGAACTGGTCAGCGGATATTCCGATCACGACGTGGGATGGCGTAACCGTTGAAGGCACACCTCAACGCGTCGTGTCGTTGGATCTCTCGCGGAGAGGGCTGACAGGTTCGATCCCGCGAGCGTTGGGCGGCCTGTCCAACCTGCGAGAGCTACTCCTCTCGAAAAACGAGTTGGGAGGGGAGATACCGCCGGAACTTGGCAACCTGTCCAACTTGGAAACGCTGCGGTTCGACATTAACGAGTTGAGCGGCGATATTCCGGTAGAGCTGGGCCGCCTCTCAAATCTAAAAGAGCTGAGTCTTAGGACCAACCGGCTGAGTGGAGAGATACCGTTGGAGTTTGACAGACTCTCCAGTTTGGAAAATTTGAATCTCGAGCATAACCGGTTAGGCGGTTCGATACCTTCTGAGCTCGGAAATTTAGACAAGCTGTCGCACTTGAGCGTAGCGGTCAACAAATTAACGGGAGAAATTCCGCAGGAATTTGGCAACCTGTCCAATCTGGAAGAGCTGTACCTCTATGGCAACCAGTTGGCCGGTTCGATCCCACCGGAGCTCGGCAAACTTTCCAGCCTGAGAGATTTGCGTCTCGACAACAATGAACTGATCGGGAATATCCCGTCGGAGCTCGGCAACCTCTTCAACTTGCAAGGTCTGGACCTCGGGAGCAACAGGTTGAATGGGCCGATACCTGTTTCGCTTGGTAGCCTCAAATACTTGCAAGGCCTGTGGCTCGAGCGTAACGAGTTGAGCGGGCCGGTACCCGTTGAAATTGGTGACCTCGCCAACCTGCGACGGCTGTCCCTCCAGTACAACCGCTTTAACGGGCCAATACCTGCTGAGTTTGGCAACCTCAACGACCTGCAACTCCTTTGGCTGGGGCGCAACGAGTTGAGCGGGTCAATACCCGTTGAGCTCGGCAACCTTTCCATGTTGGTTTCGCTGTCCCTCGGTTCCAACCAGTTGAACGGGCCGATTCCTGTTGCGCTTGGCAGTTTGTCCGAGTTGTATTCGCTTGGCCTGGGAGACAATCGGTTGAGCGGCGGGATACCAGTTGAACTTGGGAATCTCGCCAACCTGCAAACACTGTACCTAGGTGGCAACCAGTTAAGCGGTGAGATACCTAAGGAGATTGGCAATCTCAGCAATTTGACACATGTGGATCTTTCGTATAACCAGTTGACGGGTCGAATACTTCCGGAGTTCGGCAACCTCAGCGATCTGAGTGTCCTGCGGCTCCAAAACAATGAGTTGACCGGCGAGATACCACCAGAATTGGGCAACCTGACCGTCTTGGAGGTGCTCAATCTCGCGGGCAACCAGCTGAGCGGGTGCGCCCCGAGAACGTTGAGGGATTTGGCCGAACACGACCTCCAACTGGTCGCTTTGCCGCTATGCAATGCGGAAGGTTTGCTACCCGTCACCGGTGGCCACGTTCCACCGAACAATGCATTGCTAATCCTCATGATCATCGGCGTGGCGGCGTTCGCTGCCGGTCTGTTCTCTGTGCTCAGAGGAGAGAATAGTACATCAACGTCGTTGTCCTCAGCCCTCTCCATCAGGGAGGTGGGATCATGAATCTGCTAGTTCGTAGATGGTGCTGGACCAGGTTTGGCGTACTGCGTCTTTTAGGGCGTTGCGGTTTGGGCGGAGGGTGTTTAGTCGGCGTTTGAGGATGCGATTGGAGAGGTAGTTGGGGAGGGTTGCGCGGCCTAGGAAGTGTTTGTTGACGTGTTGGTGGTTAGTTTTGAATGACACCACCGCTAAAAAACACAACTAACGCCACAACTGCAATTATCCATAAGGCGTGAACTACGAACATGGCTGCAGCGATGGCATGGATCTTGGAATTAAGAGCAGGTTCGGTACCACTTGATTTGGCGATCATTTCTGCGAGTCCAGGGATGGTTGACAAGGTGATGAGACCCGCCAAAAGGATGCCGGAGGTGGTTATCCCGATCAAACCCGGCAAATATACGATCGCAAAACCGAAGACGGTGCAAACAGTGACGGCTGCGAGCACATAAACGGTTGATAGTGGGATGGTGCTGATGTGTTGGCCAGTTGTCTCTAATGCTTTTCCGGTTAGTCCCCCCATGATCACAAGGCACAGTGCTGCCAATGCGATGGTGAAGATGACTGCTACCTCCCGGTACGTGCTGAAGTCGTACCAATAGAGCGCCCATGTCTCGTACCAAAAGAAGAGATCAACAATGCCAATGCTGACCAACGCGACTGTGCTGACAAGAGCAAACGGGTAGCGTCGCAAGATTGAGTTGAACGTGTCGCCACTCGCGTCGGAGTCATTGCCGATTCGAATGCCCAGTGCGGTCGTGATCCACATGGCGACGCTTATCACGAGCGGAGCGAACGCGTATGTCAATACCAGCGAATAGGTGCGTTTGAGAAACGGGTCGCTCAGGTCCTCCCAGATCGCTTCCGGTCTGGATGTGGTAGCGAGCAACGCCGCAAACAGGGTAGTCTCAACGATGGCGGCGGCGGCCCCGATCACGAATATGCATCGCCATCTAGGTATTTTGTTGCGACGGTCAAGCACGGGTATGCGCTGTGTCGGCTGGGATGTCATTGCGTATCACGGTGCGTTGACTGTCTCGGCTAGCTCGTAGATGGTGGATGACCAAGCTTGGCGTACTGCGTCTTTTAGGGCGTTGCGGTTTGGTCGGAGGGTGTTTAGGCGGCGGGGGAGGATGCGATTGGAGAGGTTGTTGGGGAGGGTTGCGCGGTCGAGGAATTGTTTGATGACGTGTTGGTCTCCGCCGAAGATTAGGTGGTCGATGTGGTGGGGGTATGCGGCGAATCGTTCTTGGGCTAATCGTGCGGATTTGTCGAAGAACTCGCGGGCCCATTTTTCGCGGGATCGTTTGAAGCGGTTGGCGGACTGTCCACCGGCGCGGTGCTGGTTGGGGACCCAGCGGGTGTCGGCTTTGGTGACGATCGGAGTTTCGTCGTGGGCGATGGCGATGGCGACGTAGCCGTAGCGGATGAGGATGATGGCGACGTGGAGGGGCGGGTCGATGGACTGTAGGAGGGTTTCGCGGTCAGTGGTTTCGGTCTCGGAGGTGATGGGAAACGGGGGCGCAATGGCTAGTTGGGGGATGTAGGTGAAATCGGAGGTTTTGGTGTATAAGAAAGCCAAGCCTGAAGGGGAAACTTTTGCGGAATTAGGGAGCCAGGACCAGTCTGATTGGTCAGATGGGCCTCCCTCTAGTCCCCTCCTGAAGGAGGGGGGATTGTTCGTGCTGATGGCGAGGGAATTTAAGGATGATGGGGGTAGGAGTCTGAAGGTGTATTCGCCAGCGGAATCGGTTTCTAGGCGGTCTAGCATGCCCTTCATGCCGCGGCTGGAGACGGTGCGCGGGGGTCGGATGTCGGAGGCTAGCATGTTGTTTTGGGTTCCCGCGTTCGCGGGAATGACGGGGATGTGGGCGGGAATGGCGATAGTGCGCTGTGGCGTTTTATTCGTTCCAGGATTTGCCTTTGAAGGCTACTGCTACGGGGTCTACCCGAGCGCCTAGGCCGGGGCCTTCGGGTAGGATTAAGTGTCCGTTTTCGACGCGTTCGTAGGGCTCGAGGATGGTGTGTCGCCAATCGATTTCGTAGACGGCGTGTTCGAGGGGAAGGACGTTTTCGAAGGCGATGGTGGCGTGTGCGCTGGCGAGGAGTGAGAGAGGTCCGGATGGGCAGTGCATCGAGACGGAGCCGGGGTAGGCTGGCTCGAGTTCGACGCCGATGCGGTAGGCTTCGACGGGCCCGCCACAGAACTTGACGTCGGGCATGACAATGTCGAGGATGTCTTCATTGAGGAGCCGCTTGAAGAGGTCGACGCCGTATCCGTGTTCTGCGCCGGCGATCGGGAGGATGGCGTGTTCGTGGATGATTCGGAGGTCGTCGGAGTGCTCGACGGGGTCTACGGGTTCTTCGAACCACTGCCCTCCTGCGGCACGGAGTTCGGGTTCTAAGGCGAGTGCCGATTCGAGATCGAATCGGGAGTGGCAGTCGACGAAGATGGTGATGTCGGGTCCGACGGCTGCTCGGATGGTTTGGACGCGTTCGAGTCCGGCTTCGGCGCAGCGGGGCAGGCCGGTTGAGTTAAAGGGAGCGCGACACTCGTCGAAAGGGGCGCATTTGAGGGTGGTGAAGCCGTTGCTAACGGCTTCGACGGCCATCTCGGCGAAGTCGTCGGGACCGCGGTCAACGGGGCCACGGTCGTCGGGGAGAAGCGAGCGGTTTATGTTTCCGTAGAGTTGGACTTTGTCGGGGAGATCGCCGTCGTGTTGGTGGGTGTATCGGAGGTATTGGGATAGCGGCATCTGGGCGCGCTGGGCGAGGGCGTCGGCGACGGCGCAACGGAGTCCGCTTACCGCTGTGGCGAGTCTTTGGTCTCGCTCCAACTCGCTCGGATCGATGCCCAGGATCCGCATCACGTGGTCGTCCGAGCCGATGCGTTGTCCTCGGAGCCGGTTGGCTAAGCGGGCGGTTACGGCGGCGACGCTTCCGGTGAGTTGGGTTGAGGTGATCTCGCCTTGCCCGGCGATGCCGTCGGCGTCGGAGAGGTTGATGGTGGTCCAATCGGTGCCGCCGCGGGCGTGGATCTCTTGGAATTGGAGGTCGGTGGGTGTCCACCAGACTTCGGGGTTTGAGGCATCTAAGAACATGGTGAAATGTTAATCGTTGTGTGGGCCCTCACCCTAGCCCTCTCCCGCCGAGCGAGAGAGGGGACGATCGTGGAAGATGGGCTAGGATAATGGGGTGGATACTATGGATGAATCGACGGAAGAGGTTCAGCGTTCGCGGCGTGGGGTGATTCGGCTCGACGTTGATCCGGTGTTGTTGCCTGGTGGAATAAGGGAAGGGGAATACGAGTCGGAATCGCTCTATATGCGGTTATTCGTGGCGGTGACGTTGCCGAGGCGGGCGATCAGGGTGTTGGATGGGATGTCGAGGTCGATGCGCGAGGTTTCATACGACGGAATGCAACGGCGGCGACCTTCACGCGGTGCGATGGCGTATGATGCGGTTCGTTGGACGGCGCCCGAGAATATGCACATGACGCTGAAGTTCTTGGGTGATGTGCATCAGGATGATCTGACGCATGTGAAGGATGAGCTAGATGAAGTCGCAGGGGATTCGGCGCGGTTGGAGCTGATGTTGGGCGCGAATGGGTGTTTTCCGGGGGATCGGACGCCGCGGGTGTTGTGGACCGGAATGGATGGTGACTTGAGGCGGATGTCGAGTTTGGCAGCGCGGTTGGATGGTGCGATGGTCAAGCGCGGGTTTCCTGAGGAGAGACGCGTTTATTCGCCACATGTGACGGTTGGTCGGGTGCGCAGTGGGACGCAGAATCGAGTGTTGGCTGCGATTGGCCAACGTTGGTTGGAGGCAAGAGCGTCGAGGGAACGGTGGGACGAGATTGTGGTGCCGGTGCGATCGATGGTGTTGATGCAGAGCCATTTGCACTACAACCGGCCGACACGGTATGAGCGGGTTTATGAGGTTGGGTTGGGGTAGGGTGTCTGAACGAGGATTGGTGGGATTTTGTGTGGGATTGTTGGGACTCTGTGGTGGATGATGGAGGAGTTATGGGAAGGTGGAGTGATTGAGGAGTGGGCATCGGTTGGGTTTAGTAGCCGGCACGCCTAGGTCGTAGAGTTGGCCCGTGGAACGTGAAATTTCTGGGTTTCAGCCATCGCCGATGTAGCGCAATATGGTGAAATAGAACCAGACTGCGGCGACGATGAACGCAATCAGCAGGACTACAGAAATTGCGAAGACTGTGTTGAAGCAGGTCAGAATCAGGCGACCAAATCGGGTGAGTTGGTCATCGGGTTGACGATCCCAACGCCGCCGTTGTGGCACTAGGTGTTCTCACCTTCGGCTTCTGTGAGCAAGGCATTCAGCTGCACCTGCAGATTTGGAATTCCGTTTTGGATCACTGTCCAGATAATGTCGTCGTCGATCTGAGAATAAGTGTGGGCAAGTCGATTACGCATTCCAATGATCGCACCCCAAGGGATTTCGGGATGAGTTTCACGCACGTCTTCTGGAATGTTTGCCACCGCGACACCTAGGAGCTCGATGTTGCGTAGCGTTGCGTCATAGGTCTGTTTTTGAGAGACGAACAAGTCGAAATCGAACCCTGCTGTGTAGTCCAAAATGCGGTGACAAAATTCCAACATGTCTCGTATGTGAATACGCCAGTCAAGCTCATCAGCATCTGACTCATACATCAATCGCCTCGTTTAGCACATGATGCCGAATCTCCCTTCGAAGATCCTGTCTGCGCGCCATATCGACGCTTCTGCCGGTGACTTCCACCAAATAAGACTGGGCGTCGAAATAGCGAATCCAATCGGGCGACTCGCCAAATTCGACTACGACATCAACGTCACTTTGTTCCGTCGCCTCATCCCGCGCAAAAGAACCGTATAGCGAGATTTCAGTGATGTCGAACCGATCCTTCAGGATCGGTTTGTGTTGCCGCAGGATTTGCAACACGTCGTCGCGGGACAGTTTCGATTTGGTTGTCATGACGTTGCGTCCTGATTGCGGGGTTTGCTAACTCCGGTTCTCTCGGAATAGCTCCTACTCAACAAATTACCACCTCCTAATTGACAAAGATCGTCAAGGGGACTCCCCGTTGCCCATCCCTGCTGGATTCCCGCGTGCGCGGGAATGACGGCGGTATTGCGATCATTTCTCTGACTACGGTATTGCATTGGTGTTCCTTGCAGGAGGGGGAAGAATGGTTGGGGCGGTTTTAAAGCGGCCCTAAGCGGTCGTTTTAGGTGGTAGATTTGGACATGACGTTGTGGGCTTGGGGTTGAACCCCGTCCCTACCGGATCGCAGAATTACGGCGTTGAGTTCGGAGGTATTGACGAAATGAAGATTACGGATGTAAAGGCTTGGGTTGTTGAGCCACAGATGCCGGCTTTTGGGAGCACGATGGATCGGGAGTGGACGTTTGTGCGGATCGACACGGATGAGGGGATTTCGGGTTGGGGTGAGGCTACGAGTAGTCCTCGGCATGGGAGTTTCTTGACGGCTCAGGCGGTGTTGGCGATGAAAGAGGCGTTGGTGGGCGAGGATCCGGTGAATATCGAGCCGTTGTGGCACAGGCTGTATCGTCGGTACACGTATATGGGTTCTCGGGGATTGCCGACGACGGCGATCAGTGGGATCGATATTGCGTTGTGGGACATCAAGGGCAAGGCGTTGGGTGTGCCGATCTACGAACTTCTCGGTGGAAAGTTTAGGGATGAGGTGCGGTTGTATGCGAATGGTTGGTTTGCTGGCTGTTCGACGCCGGAGGATTATCACGAGGCGGCGAAAAAGGTTGCGGCGTCCGGTCATGAGGCGTTGAAGCTGGATCCGTTTTTGGAGATGCGGCCTTATCACACGGCGTATGGCACGGGTCAGATATCGCAGGATGGGGAGCAGCTTGGGTATGACATCGTGCGGGCGACGCGGGATGCGGTTGGTCCGCAGTTTGAGATATTGATCGATGCGCATGGGCACTACAATGTGCCGTCGGCGATTCGGCTCGCTAACAATCTCTACGAGCAGAGTCGGATCGAGTGGTTCGAGGAGCCGTTGCCGCCTGAGGGTTTCGATGGGTTGGAGACGATTCGGGCGCATACGGAGCCGAACATCTGCGTGGGTGAGCGGTTGTTTACGCGTTGGGACTTCTTGCCGGTTTTCAAGCGCAATCTCGCGGATTACATCATGCCGGACATCGTCTGGACGGGTGGGATAAGTGAGATTCGCAAGATCGCGACGATGGCGGAAGCGTTTTATATACCGATTAGTCCTCACAACGCAATGGGGACGTTGCAGATCGTAGCGGGGGCGCATGTGAGCATGTCAACGGTGAACTTTTATCGGTTGGAGCACTCGATGGCGTCGATACCCGCGTACAACGCGATGTTGGAGGAGCCGATTGATTTCCACGGGCAGTATGTGAAGGTTTCGGGTAAGCCGGGTCTGGGTGTCGAGATCAGCATGGATGCGATCGAGAAGTATCTGCATCCGGATTCGCCGCCTTGTTGAGGTGTGGTAGTCGTTGCCCGGCCCCTCTGGATTCCGGCTTTCGCCGGAATGACGGGCGTTCGTGAAAATGACGGGCGTTCGCGGAGATGATGGTTGATCTAAAACCGCTTCAATTCTCCCTTGGACATCAAGGGGGAGGGTTTTGTGGTCCTTGATGCGTCAGAAGCTGGCAGATCGTAGCCCGTTTTTCTACGGGTGGTACATTCTCGGCGCGGCTGGGACGGCGAACTTTGCGCGTAATGCGGCGGCTAGTCTGACGATCTCGGTCTTCATCTATCCGCTGTCGGAGGAGCTTGGCTGGAGTAGGACGCTGATTGCGGGAGCGGCGGCGGCGGGTGGATTGGTCGCGACGTTTACATCGCCGGTTATCGGTCGGATGATCGACCGGTACGGTGCTCGGACGGTGTTGACGGCGAGCGTCGTGGTGTTGTGTATATCGACGTTCGTGTTGCGGTGGTCGGACGTGAGTCTGACAGTGATGGGAGCGACGATCCCGTGGGTTTTCTATATCGCATTTGCGACGGGCCGGGTGATTTTTGCGAGTCCGGTGCAGATCGGGACGTCGGTGGTTGTTTCTCGTTGGTTTATTCGGATGCGGGGTCGAACCAATGGGTTCTTGGGTTTGTCGCACTCGACGGGGATGGTGCTTTTTCCGCTGATCGCTTCGATCGTGATTGCGCAGAGCGGTTGGCGGGATGCTTGGTTTGTTTTGAGCGTTGTCGTGTTCGTGGTGGCGTTGTTGCCAGTGGCGTTGTTGATATCGGAGCAACCGGAGGATTTGGGGTTGAGGCCGGATGGTGATGTTGCGGGTGAGACAGATGAGGAGGTGGATGCGAACGGGGGTAGGTCCGGTACTGTTGAGGAGCCGAATTGGACGTCGCGGGCTGCGATGCGGACGCCTGCGTTGTGGTTGCTGGCCCTGGCGACGGGGATGATGTTCATCATGCAAGCCGGGTCGAACACGCATGCGGCGGCGTTTTTTCAGGATCAGGGACTGGGTGCAGTTACTGCAGGTGTGAGCATCAGTTTGAATGCGATATTTTTGGGGATCGGCAGCTTGGTTTGGGGTCGGATCGTTGAGCGGGTGCCGGCGCGATTTGTGATGGTGGCCGTGGCGCTGAACATGGCGGTCGGTGCGTTCCTGTTCACGTTGACGGACACGACGGTGGAGGCGATGGCGTTCTCGGCGAGCTTCGGCTTCGGGCTTGGCGGGATGCTGGTGGTGCCTCCGGTGGCGTATGCGGACTATTTCGGGCGGTCAGCGTTGGGCACGATACGGGGTATCACAGAACCGTTCACGACATTGGGCCAGGCTGTGGGAGTGATTATCCCGGGTCTCGTATTTGATTTTGTGGGCGGTGAGAGTTACTTGCCGTTTTTCTTTGTTGCTGGATTCGTGGGGATACTTGCCATGGTGTTGTCGTTGTTCGCTACGAAGCCAGAAATGAACTAGGATGCGAAGGATTCTGAAGGATGCGAATGATGGGGTCTTGATCCTCCCCTTTTTGCGCAGCAAAAGGGGGACGCGGTGAGCGTAGCGAGACGCAGGGGGTTCACGTAGCCATTGTTCTGAACCCCCTTTAGTTCCCCCTTGATCACCAAGGGGGAGGGTTTGGTGCGGGTAACATGAACGCAGGAGTTTTGAGATGAAGATTACGGATGTCAAGGCGTATGTGGTTACACCTCCGGGACACGGGTACGGTGGGCCGAACGAGCGACAGTGGACGTTTGTGCGGATCGATACAGACGAGGGGATTCATGGCTGGGGCGAGAGCACTAACTATCCGGGTGGCGGCAGTTTTCTGACGGCGCAGGCGGTGTTGGCGATGAAGGAGGTTTTGGTGGGTGAGGATCCGACAAATATCGAGCCACTTTGGCACCGGTTGTTTCGTCGATACACGTACATGAGTTCACGCGGGTTTGCGTCGACGGCGATTAGCGGCATCGATATCGCGCTGTGGGACATCAAGGGCAAGGCGTTGGGTGTGCCGGTCTACGAGTTGCTGGGCGGGAAATTCAGGGATGAAGTGCGGTTGTACGCGAATGGATGGTTTCCGAACTGCACGACGCCGGAGGACTATCACGAGGCGGCGAAGAAGGTTGTTGCCAATGGCCACGAGGCGATGAAGTTGGACCCATTCAATGAAATGATTCCAGTTCACACCCGTTACACCGACGGCGTGATTTCTCATGAAGGCGAGCAGCTGGGTTACGACATTGTGCGTGCGGTGCGAGAGGCTATCGGGCCTAACCGCGAAATCCTGATCGACGCCCACGGCAACTTCAACGTGCCGACGGCGATCCGGCTCGCCAATACGCTGCACGAGCAGTCGACGATCGAGTGGTTCGAGGAGCCGATACCGCAGGAGAGTTTCGACGCTCTGGCGACGGTCCGCCAGAACACGGTGCCGAACATCTGTGTTGGCGAACGGCTCTACACGCGCTGGGACTTCCTACCCGTGTTCCTGCGCAATCTAGCCAACTACGTCATGCCCGACATCGTGTGGACCGGCGGCATAAGCGAGATGAAGAAGATCGCATCGATGGCGGAGACGTTCTACATCCCGATTAGTCCGCACAACGCCATGGGCTCGATTCAGATCGTGGCGGGTGCGCATGTCTGCATGTCGACGGTGAACTTCTACCGGCTCGAACATGCGATCTCGTTCATTCCGATGTATCAGGCGATGCTGGAGGAACCGATCGATTTCCACGGGCAGTATGTGCGGGTAAGTGGGAAGCCGGGGCTGGGGGTTGAGGTTAGCTTGGAGGCTATGGAGCGGTATGGGGTTGAAGGGTGGGGGTAAGAGATCGTACCCACTCGCCGATAGAAATCCCGTTTTCCCACAGTTCAGAACTCAATCCGTAGCGCAATTGTTCCTCATTACGTAGTCGAACAAGTTCGTCATTGGATGTAAGCATGTTCACATAGTCGTAGACTTCTTCGACTTTGCCCCCTATCCCTGTAACGATCTTGGCATACGGCTCCACGTCCGATCTATCCCATGTGCTTTTCAATTCTTGTTGGCGCAGGTCGATAACACAAAGTACGAATCTGTCAGGGTACTCAGCCGAGGTCTCTGCCTGTAAAGGGGTTAGCCGAACATCTCCTGTTGTCGTTGCCTTTACTTCGAGAAAATAACTGCCAACAGTGAATCTGAATGGTGCTTCCTCCAAGTCACCGGCGAAAACCTCGTAATCGAAACCGCGATCCACTAATTCCAAGTCTAATCCGTACTCCTCGATCGCGTTCGCTAACGCCGCTTGCGCGGCGTGCCCGAAACTTCGGTTGGTTTCGCGAATGGCCGATTTGCGCTGTCGCTCGTTCAATTCTTCCCTGATTTCCTCGATTTCCTCTGTTCCAACCTCTGAGATGAGTTGAGCGACTTCAGGTTTTTCTTCGGCTGTCTTCAATAAATCGCGGTGACGAACGGCTGATCCCACGAGTCGATGGTCTTCAAGTAACTCCTCCAATTCAGATTTCACGTTTTCGTCTAACCCTGCGAGCATGAGTTCAAGTCGCTTAAAACCGAACACTTGGTGTAATAGCTCTCTCGCATCTGCGTTGTTACCGCTCAATGAATCTTCATCGAGTTCTCGGAGATAGTTTTCGGTGGCTGGGTAAGATACGAATCCTTCCTCTTCGGAATCTTCGGGGAACGGGACCGGAACCCAAGCGCGAACTTTCAATTCGTATGGCCAAATTGAACCTCGAACCGACAATGTCACAGATTCTCCACCGCGCGTACCGATGATGTTTTTAGGAACGCGCCAACCTTGATCTTCTACCGCTGCCACATTGAGAACGAATTTCAACAAGCGCTTGGCGAGGGGCGGGTCGTTTCCACAACGTTGGACTAGGTCAGTTGACAGAAATGCGATTTGACCAAATATTTCATTCCGTACCGTAACGTTGGCCACATCCGTCCCATCCACCGACATCGCGCTCAGCAAGTTTTGATCGCTGATCTCGTTCCTTACTGCTTCGTAGAGTGGTGCAGGAATTGCCAATCCAACTGAAACGAGAGCGTCTAAAGCGGGTTTAAGGTCTCCATCTTCGCAGTAGAGATCGGACAATATACGGTTCTCGGTATAGAGATCGGCGTAACTTCGGGCCGACTCTGGCCAGGCTGATTTTGGTGCCAAGATTTGCTGGCTACCAGTGAGGTAGACAATAGTGTCTGAAGCTGTCAACAACGGACATCGTCTTAGTCCTTGAGTATCTTCTCTATTCGAGAGATAGGGCACCATTCGAGCAGCCGCGCGAAGCAGTGGAACAGGTGCAACATCTGGCGCCGTGAATTTATGATCGTCTGGCAAACGATTGGCAAGAGCACCCAGTATTTCGTCGCGCGCGTCAGGCTCCTCGTAAGTGTTACCGCACAATTCGACTACTAATTGTTGTGCGGCCTCGAAACCGGGGCGACTCAACGCTTGCCAGAGTTCTTTGTTAACGAGTTTCGACCGTAAGTCAATACCCACGTCACGAGCAATATCCTTGATCTCTTTTGAGACACCCCGGTCAACGCGCAAATCGCTACTGTTACGCAACGCACCGTTTTGGTCTGGAAGTATGCCGTCAATCAAACCACTGACGGTGTACTCCTCAAGTGACTCCTTTATCAACTGAAGAAGCCTAGACAACCAATCGAACGCGTCGCCCAAAACGGGCAAGTCGTCGATCGAATTGGCTTGAGCAATGACAGTGTCGATCAGCTCCTGAATGCCTATACGTTTCACGTCCACACCGGATTCATGCCAAACTCGCGCGATTTCGCCCCAATCTTGGGCGACTCGCTCATCCGGGATGTGTAGCCCCGCTATATCAATGGCGAGAGAATGAATTTCCTCGTACTCGAAAGATGTAACTTTACCGACATCCATAGACGCCACCAAAAATGACGCGGTCTCGTCCCCGTCACCATGCAGCGCTGGAAGCAAGTCTGATGCGGTCTCAACGATGGGTTGCTTAGCGACTGATGTGGCCACCTCAGTTACAACGCCATGCCACCATTCTGATTCCCCGCTCGCAGACTCGTCGCTAAACGTCCTCTCAGGTACCGACAAACAAGCAAGTTGATGTGCATCCGTCCAACCTTCTTGAACGGCGTGCCGTGCAAGACTGGGAAGTGACGACATGGCGGAGACTATTAGTTTCTTGTCTTCCGGATTCATTAGGATGCCATCGCGTTCCTGTTGAGGAGTAAACGAGCCATCTAGCAGGAAGTTGAACGGTAAGAAGCCGGTGCCAGCGATAGGAAATTTGACGAAAAGTTTCGGGAATTCAGGATCAAGCAGTCTTAATTTCCTCTGTGGCGCCTCGCCTTCCAAAACGACGAGCAACGCTGACCGGCCCTCCTCTTCACTTAAGCGAATTGCGTTAAGTCCTCGCGACTCACGTGAATCGGAGATAGTAACCTCGGTTTCTTGCAGAATAAGCCCGTCTAGCTGGTGCTCAGAGGTCGAATCTGGCTCAAATGTCGTAGTTTCATCAAGAGTCTCGATATAAACTCGGCCGAGTTTTTCGCAGGTAGCGTACAGATACGGTAAGGCGTCTCGGAGTCGATTTAATCCTGTGTTCGCAACGTCGGCATTGACAAAGTAATAGGTGAAGGTAGCTGTCGGAATACCACTGCTCGGTGAATCCCGGATGGTCTCGGCGTTCTGTAGCGATTGATTTGCGGACTCGATGTTTTCGACGATCGAATTCTCGCCCCCATCTCGATCAAGTTCAATCCGAAAACGTTCGGTGCCTTCGCGGGTTTTGAGCAACGCATCCACATTGACGCGCGTAGACAGTGCGTGAGTGACCAAGAAACCAGTTCCAAAACGTCCTGTTGTCTCTTCATCATCGAATTCTTTGCTGGACCCCCCGGACAAAAGGGCTGCGAGTTCTTGAGGATTGAAGGGCTTTCCAGTGTGAGAGACAACCAAATTGTCTTCCTGCAAGATGAAATTAATCTCCACATGGCAGCTCCCATCGCGCGGTCCAGCGTCATGAGCATTTTGTATGAGTTCGAATGGCCATCGGACACCAGCCCGAGCTGAATTTTGCTGCGCTTCTTGAACTCTGGTCCTAATACGACGAGCTTCGTTTTGCGTCACCTGATGATCGCGTGCACCTTTGAATTCTTCCAGGGCAATTTTACTCATCACAACTCCTAACGTAACCGAACGAATCAACGTTCGTAGTGCCTCCAACGATCGCAGTCGTCTCAGCCGATTTACTATCGTCGCGCAGAATGGACGCCGGTGCTAGCAGTTCGCGTTCAGCGATGTACTCGCGAAGGTATGGGGCTAAAACCTTTGCGGCATGCTCAAGCGTGACGAACACGACATCGCCCTCATGATCAACGTTGGCAGTTAAGTTGTCAGCGACGTCGTAGCCTTCGGAAGCGGGTTTCCCGTTTCCGATGTCTAAGGTGTCGCTTTCGGGGTCGTAGTGGATTTCGAGTTTCATAGTGGGTCGGAAGGTTCAGTCTATGATGGAACGGTTTGGGGTTATCGGCTGATGCGGGCACATTGGCGAACATCGGTTATTTCTAGGGTAACGTTTGAGTGTTTTGGCGGGAGGTGGGGTGGGTTTGGTCCTGCGATCCCAAGAGGTGAACTGACGTAAAGACAGGTTTGAAACCTGCCCCTACTTAAATCGGGCATCTCCTGCGAGGTTGCTCGCTCCCTCGCGTCCCCCTCGCTTCGCGAAGGGGTCCTTTACATAACTATTCGGAGCGATAGCACGGTGGTGAGATTCGGCATGAACCGACCTTGCGTCGCCCCTCTGGATCCCGGCTTTCGCCGGGATGACGATGGAGCGCGGGAATGACGGTAGGCACGCCGGGGATGGTGAATCGGTTTAGCCGACGGGAAAGTCGGCGTAGGTTACTACACCGTGTTTCAGGTGGGCGTAATCGCGGTCCCAGCGCTTCTGAATTCCCGATCTCCATTCAAGAGCAGCGGACTCCAACTCAGAAGCCAAATCCGGCATGTCGTCGGCTAGGTTGTTAGATTCGGAGATGTCGGTGGACAGGTCGGACAGGTGGATGTGTTCAGAAGGTTCGGCTTCTTCTACCAGGACGCCGTCGATGACTAGTTTGTGGTTGCCTCGACGGATGGCGGTTTGGCCGTCTAGCTCCCAGTAGAGGTCGCGTTCGGGGAGATCGATGCCGTTGGATAGGAGGTCTAGGATGCTGGTGCCATCGAACTCTCCGGTGTCGGGAGTTGGTGCGGTTCCGTCTGCGGCGTGGATGGCGGTTGGTACGATGTCCATTGAGGCGCAGGGGGTTGATACGACTTGGCCGGCGGGAATGCGTGCGGGGTAGTGGGCGATGGCGGGCATTCGAATGCCGCCGTCGAAGAGGCTGAATTTGTGGCCTTTGAGCCCGCCGGAGGTGCCGCCGTAATAGGGGTCGAGGGTTCCGTCGAGCCAGTTTCGGGTTTCGCGGGAGGGACCGTTGTCGGAGACGAAGAAGGTTAGGGTGTCGTCGGTTTCACCGAGGCGGGTGAGTTCGTTCATGATTGCGCCGATAGCGTCGTCGATGGCGGAGATCATGGCGGCCATGATGCGTCGGTCCCATGGGAGATGAGCGAAGCGTTCGGTGTACTTCGCGGGCGCGTGCATGGGGTAGTGCGGCGCGTTGAAGGGTGCGTAGAGGAGGAAAGGCTTTCCGGAGGCGCGCTTTTCGGCGACCATTGCTCGGAGTCGCTCGATGGCTTTTTCGGCGATGAGCTCGGTGAAGTATTCGCTGTCGTGCCAGACCTCTTCGTTGTTCTCCCAGAGGTCGTGTGTCGGGTTGATACCGGGTCCGGGCCGGTTGGCACCCCAGTAGTAGATGTGGGAGTAGAAGTCGATACAGCCAGCGAGGAAGCCGAACCAGTAGTCGAAGCCATGACTGTGCGGACGACATTCGTCGGTCAGGCCGAGGTGCCACTTGCCGACCATTGAGGTCTGGTAGCCGCGGTCTTTGAGGAGTGATGAGATCGTGGGTGTTGAGTTAGGCAGTCCAGATGCGGTGCGGTGTCCCTGGAGGATGGCTCGGACGCCGGCGTTGCCGGGGTATCGGCCGGTTAAGAGCGCGGCGCGCGAGGGACTGCAAACCGGGCTATTGGAGTACCAATCGGTGAACCGGACGCCTTCTGATGCCATCCGGTCGAGATTGGGAGTACGGAAATCGGTTGCACCCATGCACGACAGATCGCCGTAGCCTTGGTCGTCAGTCATGAAGACGATCACGTTGGGGCGGTCGGATTCGTTTGGCATGGCGGACCTAACTCTCTCCCTCTCCCGCCGAGCGGGAGAGGGGATGACATCGCCTTGTGTACTCAGCTTGCAGCCAGAAAACGGGCGGTTAAGACGGTTCGGATTCGGCTACTTGCTGTCGCCATCGTCATCAAACGAGATGACGGGTTCTTCGGGCGTCTCGATGCCGCCAAAGAATGTGCTTGCGAGGTTGGAGTAGTCGGGTTCCGAAGCAACTTGACCGTCGTCGCCGGAGAATCCGATCGAGACGTTTGGGGTTTGGCTGTCGACGTTGAACGCGGCGAGGGAGGCGGCAACGTCGTCGCTGGCGATCGCTGCGAGTGCCTCTTCCCAACCTTGCGTAACGGGCTCCGGCAGCACTTCTTCGGGATCCGGCAAACCGAGAAGTTCACGGCCTTCGATCGAGCGGTCAAGCCGGGCCGGTATCATGCGGCCGATGATGACGTTCTCTTTGAGGCCGGTCAGTCGGTCAACACTGCCCTGCAGAGCGGCGTCGGTAAGGACGCGTTCGGTTTCTTGGAACGAGGCCTTTGCCAAGAAGCTTTGCGACATCAACGACACTCGACTGATGCCGAGAAGCACGGGCATTGCGGTTGCGGGGTCGCCGCCTTGCTCCCGGACTTCTTCGTTGGCTTGGAGGTACTGGGATCGATCGACGACTTCATCAATTAGAAGTTTCGAATCGCCGGTACTTTCGATCTTGACCTTCTGGAGCATCTGGCGCACTACGACTTCGAAGTGTTTGTCGTGCACTTTCACACCTTGCGAACGGTAGACGCGTTGCGCCTCTTCGACGAGGTAACGTTGGACGGCCTCGATGCCGCTGATGCGTAGGATGTCGTGCGGGTTCTGGGTTCCGTCGGTGAGCTGCGTGCCTGGTTCGATCTCCTGGCCGTCCGACACCAAGATTTCGGCGTTGCTCTGCGGTATGTACTCTCGCTCGTCGGTCTCGAGCCAGAAGATGCGGATGACCCCGTCGTCGATACTCTCAACCTCACCAGAGACCTCTGACACCAGTTCTTCCGGCAATGCGAGTGCGCCGTCGTCGCCCATGGCATCTCGTCGACCCGCCGCGGATAGCGTCAGGAGGTTGGAACCGGCATCTACCCAGTCGCCGACTTCAACGTCTGGTCGGTAGCCAGCCGGAATCTCGACGTCGGTGTGGAACGATTCGACGTTCTCAACCGCGATAACGATGTTGCCGTGGGTTTCGCGGAATGCGATGATACCGGGGATTTCCGAGAGGATAGCTGGGGCCTTCGGGTTTCGGGCTTCAAACAGTTCTTGGACGCGGGGTAGACCGGTCGTGATGTCGCGGTCGCTGGCGATCCCACCCGTGTGGAAGTTACGCATGGTCAACTGCGTGCCGGGTTCACCGATGGATTGTGCAGCGACGATTCCGACTGCTTCGCCGATGATCGACGGGCGGTTGTCGGCGAGCATGCTGCCGTAGCAGCGTGCGCAGATTCCGCGTTCGAGCATGCAACCGACCGGTGATCGGACTTCGAGTTCCTCTAATCCAGTGGCGGCGATGCGGCGTGCCAGATCGATTTCGATCAGCGTATCGGGAGCTGCAATAACTTCGCCGGTCTCCGGATCGACTACATCTTGGACCGCGTATCGGCTGAAGAGGCGCTCCTCGAACGGTAGGTTGAGCACTCTTGACGCCTCGGCAGAGATGGTCATGCCGATCGGGGAGCCGCAGTCGCGTTCGTTGATGATGACGTTCTGTGCGGCGTCAGCCATACGGCGGGTCAAGTATCCGGCTTCTGCGGTCTTGAGTGCGGTGTCGGCGAGTGCTTTTCGGGAACCGTGGGTTGATGCAAAGAACTCGTGGACGGAGAGGCCTTCTGCGAAGCTGGCCTCGATCGGGACGTCGATGATGCGACCACGCGGGTTCGACATGAGGCCGCGCATGCCCGCCATCTGCTTGATCTGGGCCAAGTTACCCTTCGCGCCCGAGTCGGACATAGCGAAGACGCCGTTGTACTCAGGAAGATGCGATTTTACGGCATCGGTGACCAGATCGGACGTCTCGTTCCACGTCTCAATGGTGGCGGTGTACTTCTCTTCATCAGTGATGACGCCTTCGTTGAACATCCTTTGAAGTTCGGCAACCTGAGAGCGACCGTTTTCGATGAGTTCGGTCTTCTCAGGCGGCGGAACAGCATCTTTGATCGCGATGGTGGTGCCGGAACGGGTGGCGTACTCGAAACCGAGGCGTTTCATCTCGTCGAGGACGATGGCGGTGCCAGCGTTGCCAAGTTCGCTGTAGCAGCGATGCACGACGGCATCGAGCTCGTCTTCCTTCATCACATAGTTGTGGAACCCCATCGAATCCGGGAGAATCTCGTTGAAGATGATCCTGCCGACGGTGGTTTCAATCCAGTCGTGCGGTTCGTCGATGACGAAGGGCGCTGGTGCGGTCGATTCTGTCCACACAGCGGTGCCGCCTTGCACACGGACTCGGATGCGGTCGCGGAGCCCGATCTCGCTGGTCTCTTGGGCAAAGATTGCTTCCTGCGAGCTGCCGAAATATCGCACACCGGCGTGACCGTTCTTAGAGCTGGAGCTGTTGTTGAGCGCGAACTCAGTGGCGAGAACGTCGGTCGGTACCGGCACTGCGGTATCCATTACTGGTCCGGTCATGTAATACAGACCAAGCAGCATGTCGAGCGTTGGCGATACGATCGGCGAACCGGATCGTGGTGCAAGCATGTTGCTCGTGCTGAGCATGAGTGTCTTCGCCTCGTTGATGGCGCCTGGCGAAAGCGGCACGTGTACGGCCATCTGGTCGCCATCGAAGTCAGCGTTGAAGGCGGTGCAGACGAGCGGGTGGAGCTGTATGGCCTTGCCTTCGACGAGTTTCGGATAGAAGGCTTGGATGCCCAAACGGTGGAGCGTTGGCGCGCGGTTAAGGAGAACCGGATGTCCGTCAACGACCTTTTCGAGCGTGTCCCAGACTTCCGCGTCGGCTTGTTCGGCGCGGCGCTTTGCGGTTTTGATGTTGTGTGCGTGACCTAAGGCGATCAGTCGGTTCATTACGAATGGCTTGAAGAGCTCAAGCGCCATTTCCTTGGGGATGCCGCACTCGTCCAACTTGAGTTGTGGTCCGGAGATAATGACGGCTCGTCCGCTGTAGTCGACGCGCTTTCCGAGCAGGTTCTGGCGGAACCGGCCTTGCTTGCCGCGCAACAGGTCGGTGAGGGACTTTAGCTTGTGGTTGTGTCGCCCCATGATCGCTCGACCGCGTCGACCATTGTCGATGAGTGCGTCGACCGCTTCCTGAAGCATTCGGCGTTCGTTACGGACGATGATGTCCGGCGCGGAGAGTTTGAGGAGGTGGCTAAGTCGGTTGTTGCGGTTGATGACGCGGCGGTAGAGATCGTTAAGGTCGCTGGTCGCGAATCGGCCACCATCTAGCTGCACCATGGGATGCAATTCAGGCGGCAGTACCGGTAGGACGGTGAGTACCATCCACTCGGGCTTGTTACCGCTGGTTCGGAATGCTTCGACCACGCTCAATCGCTTGACTGCTTTGGCTCGGCGCTGACCGGAGGTGTTGCGGATGGTTTCGTTGAGTTCTTCGTGAATCTCGTCGAGTTCGAGGTTTTGGAGCAGTTCAAGGATCGCGTCGGCGCCCATTCCAGCTTCAAAGACGTTGCCGAAGCGGTCTTTGAGTTCTCGGTATTCGGCCTCGTTCAACTCGGTCTTGATCTGCAGGCTTTCTGCTTGTTCGATTTTCCGTGCGACGTCTTGTTCGAAGACGATCTTCCAGTGGGCGAGCGTGGTTTCGATCACGTCGTCCATGGACGAATTTTCGGGCGCACTCGGAATCGCGTCTGGGTCTTCACCCAAAGAGATGTGTATCGAGCGGATTTGTTCGATAAGTTGCGCCAGGAAGTCTTCGTTTCGCTCGGCGGCTGCAAACTGCGTACGTTCTTCTTCGATGCGCGCCAGTTCCTGCTCGCGGTAATCCATCAACTCGGTGATCGCCAGGAGCCGGGCGTCTTCATCTACTTTGGTGATGATGTAGCAGGAGAAGTAAAGCACTCGCTCGAGGTTTCGAGGGGTGATGTCGAGGATGATGCTCATCCGCGACGGCGTGCCCTTTGAGAACCAGATGTGTGCGACTGGTGCAGCTAGGTTGATGTGTCCCATGCGCTCGCGTCGAACGGAGGCGCGGGTGACTTCAACCTTGCATTGGTCGCAAACGAAGCCTTCGCGTCGCATGCGCATGTCGCGCTGCCGCTTGTACTTCCCGCAGTAGCACTCGAAATCCCGCGTTGGGCCGAATATGCGCTCGCAGAAAAGCCCGTCGCGTTCCGGTCGGAGCGTGCGGTAGTTGATGGTTTCGGCCTTTTTGACTTCGCCCCACGACCATTTCCTGATGACCTGCGGCGATGCGATTTGGATTTTGATCGCACGAAAGTCGTTTTCTGTACTAGGAGCAGTTTGCTGCAAGGGTGTAAATGCCATTCCGTTTCACCTCGTTTGGTCGCGAGTGGGACGTTTTTTGAGTCGCAGGTGCGAGCGCGGGTAAGTACGCGATGTCCGTACCCGGCTAGTGATTATTCGTCGGTTTCGGCCGAATCGTCGGTTTCACCTTCGTCGAGCAATTTGGAGTCCTGATCATCGTCTTCGCTGAAGTCGACATCGAATTCCAACACCGGCGGCGGCAGTTCCGCTCCGATGTCCATGACGTCTCCGCCAATCGGGGCGAGGTCAAGATCTTCTTGGAACGAAATATCCTCGATCACGTGGTCTGATTCTTCGTCGATTTCAACATCGAAGTTGGAGTCTCCGATCATCGAGATGTCTAGTCCGAGCCCTTGAAGCTCATGGATTAGGACGTTGAACGATTCGGGCACGTCGGCAGAGATCACAGACTGGCCTTTGACGATTGCCTCGTATGCCAAGACTCGTCCTTTGACGTCGTCGGATTTGATGGTCAAGACTTCCTGCAAGGTGTGCGGCGCGGAGTATGCTTCAAGTGCCCAGACCTCCATTTCACCGAAACGCTGGCCACCAAACTGTGCCTTGCCGCCCAGGGGTTGCTGAGTAATCAACGAGTAGGGTCCCGTTGAGCGGGCATGCATCTTGTCTTCTGCCAGGTGGATCAACTTCATCATGTAGATGTTGCCGACGGTGACTGGCTGGTCGAACTTCTCGCCGGTGCGTCCGTCGAAGAGTGTCTGTTTACCGAGGATTGGTGCCGCGTTACCGCTTTCGCGATCGAGGCGCCGTGCGATCGCCAATAGTTCATCGCGGTCTAACCCGGTAGTGTCTTGCCCGGCAAATTCAAAGAGCCAGATTCTCATGCAGGCTTCGCTGGCCTTCCCTACTTTGCCAGGTTTTTGGCTGCTAAGATCGTCGTAGTTGTACCCGCGCTGCTGGAGCCACTGTCGGACCTTCTCTTGATCTATCGAGCGGTCCGTAGTGTCGCGATGGTTGCGAGCTTCGGCCGCGGATACAAACCACGCCCTCGCCAGCTCGTCTTCGATTGCGATCTCGGTCGCACTGTCGAACACGGGAGTGATGGCGGAGAAATCGAGTTCTCTTGCCGCCCATCCTAGGTGGGTTTCGAGCAGCTGACCGAGGTTCATCCGCGACGGAACACCGATGGGGTTTAGAACGATGTCGAGCGGGGTTCCGTCTGGCAGGTGTGGCATGTCCTCGCGGGCCAGGATCATTGCGACGACACCTTTGTTGCCATGTCTGCCGGCCATCTTGTCGCCTTGCATGATCTTACGAGTGTGCGCAACCCAGACGCGGACCATCATCGAGACGCCGGGAGGCAGCTCGGCGCCGTCTTCCTTTTTGCTGATGCGGACTTTGATGACTTTGCCTTTTTCGCCGTGGGGCACTCGGAGGCTGGTGTCTTTGGTGTCGCGTGCTTTTTCTCCGAAGATGGCCCGGAGAAGTTTCTCCTCCGCGGTTAGTTCAGTCTCGCCTTTCGGTGTGACTTTTCCGACGAGGATGTCGCCTGGGCCGACCCAAGTTCCGGGGATGACGATGCCCTCTTCATCGAGGTTCGCCAAATTCGTTTCGCCGACGTTGGCGATGTCGCGAGTGATTTCCTCGGGTCCGAGTTGCGTTTCGCGGGCTTCTACCTGATGTTTGTGGATGTGCGTGGAGGTGAAACGGTCGTCTTTGACGAGATCTTCGCTGAGGATGATCGCATCCTCAAAGTTCCCGCCGCCCCAGCTCATGAAGCCGACCAAGACGTTTTGACCAAGTGCGAGGCGTCCACCTTCGGTGGAGGAGCTATCGGCGATGGCCTGTCCGGCTTGGACTCGTTGTCCCTTGCTGACGATGGGGTGCTGATTGATGCAGGTGCTCTGGTTGGAGCGCTCGTATCGAATGAGCGGATAGGCGCGCGTTTCGCCTTGGTCGTCGGCAATCACGATCTTGTCGCTGGTTACCGAGACGACTATGCCTTCGATGGATGAGCGAACAACCTGACCGCTGTCGAGTGCGGCGCGGGCTTCAATGCCAGTGCCGACGATCGGGGCTTCCGGTCGAATTAGCGGTACGCCTTGGCGCTGCATGTTGGAACCCATCAGGGCACGGGTGGCATCATCGTGTTCGAGGAACGGGATAAGGCCGGCGGAGATGCTCACGATTTGCGAAGGAGAAACGTCCACGTAGTCGACGTCTTCGGGGCGTGCCTTTACGTACTGCTCACCACCGGTTCGGCAACGCACGGTACCTTCGAGTTGACCGACAGAATCAACGGGTGTCGTGGGTTCACCGATGAACACTTCCTCTTCTTGGTCGGCGGATAGGTACTCGATGTCTTCAGTGTTCAGTGAAATGTACGGTCGGACTTCAATCTGCTGTTCGCCGAGCCTGCGTAGGCGTTTGGCGAGATCATCGTCGATAACCGAGTCCGCTTCGGCAACGATGGTCTTGCGGCTCTTTTCTCGGATGTCGTGTGTAAGTGTGCGCCCGATTAGTTCGTCGGAGCGGTTCGATATCGTTGTCCGGACCTTGCGGTATGGTGTTTCGACGAATCCGAAGGCGTTCACCTTGGCGTAGGTTGCTAGAGAGCCGAGAAGTCCGATGTTCGGGCCTTCGGGCGTCTCGATCGGGCAGATACGGCCGTAGTGAGAGTGGTGTACGTCGCGCACGTCAAAGCCGGCGCGGTCGCGCGTCAGGCCGCCAGGGCCGAGCGCGGAGAGTCGTCGCTTGTGGGTCAATTCAGACAACGGGTTGGTCTGGTCCATGAACTGCGACAGTTGCGAACCGCCGAAGAACTCTTTGACCGCGGCTCCGACTGGACGAATGTTGATCAACGCCGCGGGAGTCGTTTCGCCCGGGTGGGTCGTCATACGTTCGCGTACGACGCGTTCCATCCGAACAAGGCCGACACGGATCTGGTTCTGGATCAATTCGCCGACCGTTCGGACGCGGCGGTTGCCGAGGTGGTCGATGTCGTCGGGAACCGCGGTTCCCTCGTTGACTTTGACCATGCGCTTGATGATGTTGACAAAGTCGCGTTTGGTGAGGGTTCGGCGTGAGAGTTCCACGTCGACTTCTATGCGACGGTTGAGCTTGTATCTGCCGACATCGCCGAGGTCGTACCGGCGCGAGTCGAAGAACATCTGCGAGACGAGACGCTTGGCACCTTCCACGGTGGCCGGTTCACCCGGTCGCATTCTCTTGTGGAACTCTTTCAGTGCGTCGTCTTCATCCTTAGCGTCGGCGTCAGATTCCCAAGTGGACCGGATAAAGTCGCGCACCTCGGAATCTTCGTCGCCTTCGGCTGGGTCGCCTTCGGCTGGGTCGCCGAATATTTCACGCATTGCCTCGAGCGAATCGAGTTTGAGCGGGTTCTCCTGGTCGTACTCGGAGCCGTCTTCAACCGCGGCGACCGCGCGCAGCAGGGTCGTGACCGGCAACTTGCGCTTGCGATCGACTTTCGCGAAGAGGATGTCCCGGTTGCTGGTTTCGAGTTCGACCCAAGCACCACGGTATGGGATAAGTTTGACGCTGCAAAGTCGATTGCCGGTGGCGGGGTCTTCGCCTAGCGAATAGTACGCACCAGGCGAGCGGACGAGTTGAGAGATCACGACGCGTTCGGCGCCGTTGATGATGAAGGTGCCGTTCTCGGTCATCTTGGGCATGTCGCCGAAGAAGATCGTCTGCTCTTTAATCTCGTCAGTCTCGTTGATCTTCAACTCGATCGTGACGTGAAGAGGCACACTGTAAGTGATTTCGCGTTCGCGGCACTCCTCTTCTGAAAACTCAGGTTCGCCGATCTCGTGCTCGGTCAGGCTCATCTCGTACTTGGGATTGTCTGACGAGTAGTCGGTGATGGGCGAAATCTCTTTGAAGAGTTGGTGGAGGCCATCGCCGAGGAGCCAATTGAAGGAATCTTTTTGGACCTGAATGAGGTCCGGCATATCCGTCGGCACTTTGGTTTCGCCAAAGGTGCGGTATGCGCGGCTCTTGCCGCCAGCGGTCAACGCATGTGAAATGACCATTCAGTTCTCCTTGAGTGCAGGTGGGAAATCAGCAACGACGGTTCGGCCTAGTCGATAATGCTGTGGTTCTGCACAGGTGACAGATTACGGCTGTGTCCGTTTCGCGCGAAAACGCGCCCTACCCAGCTGGAGAGTTTTTCCAGCCGCGGGTGCGCTATGGAATGCCTGTTTAAGGCGTGGCCGCGGATTACGTGCACTATCTCAATGTTATCTGCGAAATCTGCTGTTGTCTAGGGGGGGCTCACGCTTTTTGCGAGCATTTCCCATAGCCAATCAGTCGTGCGTCACAACCGAGCACCACGCCAATCCAGTTATTCGCCGACCGACGGTGGCGGTCCAGCACGCCCAGTTGCGCTGCGCAACGGCACGTCTCGGAGGAACATGACGATCACGATCGAGGTCACCAAGATAAAGAAGGTGGCAAGGAAGACGCTGGAAAGTGACGAAGCCAAAGCTGTGCGCATACCGCCGAGCATGGCGCTTGTGGCACCTTCTGATAACCCCAAATTGGCTACGATGCCGTTCAGCACGTCGGGATTCACCATCGCCGCTGGGTTGTTGGCCAATTCGGCAATCTCATCACCGCTGATGGCTTCGCGCACCTCCGAAGGCAATGAATCGCTGAGATTAGCGCGGAACCGATTCGCCATCAGTGAACCTAGTAGCGCTAGCCCTAATGCGCCGCCGATGGTTCGGTAGAATTGCACGGTCGATGTGGCAATGCCCAAAAAGCGGTGTTCGACCGCGTTCTGAGCAGCGATGGTGAACGCAGGGAAAGTGAAGCCCAGTCCAAAGCCGAGGATAACGATAAACGTGATCGCGATCGGGTAAGTCGTTGCTTCCGAGGTGGTGGACAACAGGAACAGACCGATCGACATCATCATCACACCGAAGAGACCAGGCCAACGGTAACTGCCAAGCCGCGAAACGACCTGCCCAGATATCGATGCTCCGATCACCGTCCCTAGCATCATTGGTGTCAGGAAACTGCCGCTGCTTGTCGCTGATGCTCCTAAAACACCTTGGAAGAAGAGCGGGATGAAGATGATGGCACCGAACATACCGAAGCCAGTCACGAATGTCGCGAGGATGGTGACCGCGAGGACCGGGTTGGTGTAAATGTGGAGCGGCATTATCGGGTTAGGTGCCCGCATCTCCACGAATATGAAGGTTGCGACCGCGATTGCCGCAACGGCGAAGAGAATGATCACTTCGGGTGATGACCAACCTGAATCGCCAGCAATCGAGAGCGCGAGCATCAACGGCACAACCGTCGCGATGAGCGTAATTACACCCAGAACATCGATGGTCCGGTCCATCGGTTGCGGTTCGATGCGCGGGAAGAAACGCGTCATCGCGATGATCAACGGGATGCTGATCGGGAGGTTGATGTAGAAGATCCAGTTCCATGAGAGCGTGTCGGTGATGAGGCCTCCGAGCGTCGGGCCGATGACCGATGACATGCCGAACACTGCGGCGATAACGCCTTGGATTTTTCCACGTTCCGCGGGCGAATAAAGGTCGCCGACAATGACGAAAACCAGTGACATGAGTACCCCACCGCCCATGCCTTGAAACGCTCGGAAGGCGATCAGTTGGTTCATCGAGGTCGCAGTGCCTGCGGCGAAGGAACCGATCATGAAGATGATCAATCCGACGAGATAAAACCACTTGCGACCGAAGATGTCGGAAAGTCGACCGACGATGGGGACTGTGATGGTTGATGCGACTAGGTAGGCAGTCGTCACCCACGTGTATCGATCGAAACCACCTAGATCCGCGATGATGCGCGGCATCGCCGTGCCAACCACGGTCTGGTCGAGAGCGGCGAGGAACAGTCCAGTCATTGCGCACGCCATCGTGATGATGATTTGACGGCGGGGCAAACCAGACGACGATTCGCTTCGTGCCATAAATTCTCCGTTAGATTTCGCTTTGGCAGATTAACCTTAAACTATCGGGAAGGTTGTAACGGTTGTACACAGCGGCTCGATCTTTGTTGCCGGGAGGCGCGTGCGATGGTTCCTAAGACCATTTACATCCGCGGAATGACATGTGCCGCGTGCGTTTCGCACGTTACTGAGGCGATATCGTCGGTGCCAGGCGTCGATTCTGCCGAGGTGTCGTTGGCGACCAATACTGCCAACGTCAACTTCTCGCAAACGGACACTGCTTCGTTGGAAAGTGGCGGCGAGTTATTCGGTGCCATCTCAGCAGCGGTAAGTGATGCTGGTTACGGCATAGATGTGCCCGTTCAGGCGGACGACGCGGAGTCTGAAGCATCGATGAGCACCCACGAATCTAGGTTCGACGCGCAACGATCGGAGCTGCTGGCGATTCGGAACAGCGCGATCGTGAGCGTCGCGGCGATGGCGTTGATCATGATTGTGACGATGGCGCGGTCAGCGTTTGCGCCAGATGTTCCGGCGTACGCACTGAATCTACTGTTTTTGGTGGCCGCCACTCCGATCCAGTTGCGGGTCGCCGCTCCGTTCTACAGATCGGCGTGGGCGGCAGCGAAGCATAAGACGTCGAACATGAACACGTTGGTTGTGGTCGGCACGTCGGTTGCGTTCGGATACAGCGCGCTTGTGACGGTGTCACAGCTGATTCTTGGCGATTCGACTTTGTGGACCGATGCCGCGAGCTTTGTCGTACCCGAACATCACATCGGGACCTATTTCGAGGTGCCGGCGGCGATTATAGGCCTTGTGTCTCTAGGGCGTTGGTTGGAGGGAAGGACCAGATTGCGCGCATCTGAGGCGGTTCGACTGTTGATTGAGTTGCAGCCGCGCACGGCGCTTGTGGAGCGTGCCGAAGGCTTGGTCGAGGTCGACATCGGGGACATTGAGGTTGGAGAAACGGTGGTGGTCCGCCCAGGCGAACGTGTGCCGACCGATGCCAAGATGATTGAAGGTCTCGCAGAGATCGATGAGTCAATGCTCACCGGCGAGAGCATGCCCGTTGTGAAAAAACGGGGTGACGCCATTTTCGCTGGGACTCTGAACATCGCGACTGCATGCAAGGCTCGAGTTGCAACGACCGGAGAGCGCACGCTGCTCGCCCAAATCATCCGCCAAGTTGAACGAGCCCAAGCGACACGTGCGCCTATCGAACGATTTGTTGACCGGGTCACGGCCAGGTTCGTGCCGGTTGTACTTTTGGCGGGTTTGGCGTCGTTCCTGTTCTGGCTCGTGATGGCGCCTGATCCTGCATTGCCGAACGCGTTGTTGATCTCCGTGACGGTTTTTGTGATTGCATGTCCGTGCGCGTTGGGATTGGCGACACCCACGGCGGTGGTAGCCGGCATTGGTCGCGCCGCAGAGTACGGAATCTTGATCAAGGACGCCACGACTCTCGAACGAACCGCGAACGTTGATGCCGTGGCGTTCGATAAGACCGGAACGCTGACGGCAGGTAAACCCCGCGTGGTTTCGATCCATCTCGGCTCCACTTCCGCTCTCACCGAAGACGATGCTTTGAGCGTAGCTGCCGCGGTTGAGATCTATTCCGAGCATCCGGTAGCGACTGCGATCGTCAACGAAGCGCGTAAACGTGGCCTCGATATTCCTGAATCCGATGGATTCCAATCCATCACCGGTCAAGGGGTGTATGCGATGGTCGACGGTGCCGTTGTCGCCGTAATGAATCCGTCAGCGATCTCACTGGATGAAAACAGCGAGGTCTTCAACGCCGTCGAGCAGATTGAAGCTAGTGCCCAAACGCCGGTAACGATCTCGATCGACGGGGAACCAGCAGCCGCGATCGGATTGCAAGACACCGTCCGCGACGATGCAGTGTCAGCCGTCGCATCGCTTCGCCAAATGAGCGTTGAGACGCATCTCATCACGGGTGACCGAGCAGAGTCTGCGAAGACCGTAGCGGAAGCTGTCGGCATCGAAAACGTTGAAGCCCAAGTTCTGCCAACCGAAAAAGCGACCCTTGTGACCGCGCTATCTAGTCAGGGCCGCAAAGTGGCGATGATCGGCGACGGCATCAACGATGGGCCTGCACTGGCCACGGCGCACGTCGGCGTGGCGATGGCCAGCGGTTCCGACATCGCTATCGAGACGGCCGATGTGACGCTGGTCAATAACGAGCCGACCGCAGTGCCACGCTTGATCTCGATAAGTCGGGCAACCGTGCGCGTGATTCGGCAAAACCTGTTCTGGGCGTTCGCCTACAACGTGGTTCTGATTCCAATCGCAGCGGGGGTGTTGCATCCAGTTTTCGCAGATTCGCCACCTCCTGAATACCTGCGAATGATCATCAGCGAAAGCGGATTCCTTAGTCCAGTCGCCGCCGCAGCAGCGATGGCATTCTCGTCGTTGTCGGTCTCATTAAACGCTCTCAGGTTGAGGCGAGGCAGTTAGAGACGGAACCAAGCAACGGGTTTCCAGCGGATATAATCCGCACCATGCCAACCAAAGAACCAACCCGCGAAAAAGCAGTCGTCTACACCCACCCGACTTGCGGGTACTGCGACTTGCTCAAGTCGGACCTAGTAACCAAGGGGATCGATTACGAAGAGATCGACGTATCTCGGCAACCGGAACTGTGGGACGAGGTCGAGCGCCTGTCGGGCGGGGATCGCATCACTCCCGTTTTCGTCACCGCTGACGGCGAAGTCGAGATCGGTTACAAGGGCATCGGCTGCAACTACGGCTAATCTACGGCCGGTCGTCTAATCCGCGGCCATGAAAATACGGGACCCAGTCTGCACGGGATCGGCGCGCGAGTTCGTTTCTCGGGATAAAGGCGTTCATTCGCCAGGAGGCAGTCTTGACAGATATGTCGGAAATGGTTGTCGTCAAGAACCTGCAAAAATCTTTCGACGGTTTGACGGCTGTAAATGACGTTTCGTTCAGTATCAAAACGAGCGAGATTTTCGGGCTCTTGGGTCCCAACGGCGCCGGCAAAACCACTACCATCCGGATATTGTCCACCGTGCTCGCCGCAGACGATGGGGACGTTCAAATCGGTGGCTATTCCGTCCTCGAAGAAAGCGACACGGTGCGGGAAGTCATCGGAGTTTGTCCACAAGAATTGGCGCTATATCCGGAGCTGTCGGCGATCGACAATCTGATGTTTTTCGGTCGTATGGCCGGGTTGAGCGGCAAATCTGCCCGTGACGTAGCAAACAAGCATCTCGAGGCCGTCGGTCTTCAAGATAGGGCCAAAGACAAAGTCGATCACTTTTCGGGTGGGATGAAGAGGCGAGTCAACATCGCGATTGCGTTGATGAGCAACCCGCGCCTGTTATTCCTCGACGAACCCACTGTTGGAATTGACCCGCAGTCGCGCAACTACATTTTCGAAACGGTTGAAAAATTGCGCAATCAGGGCATGACGATCCTTTACACGACGCACTACATGGAGGAAGCGGATCACTTGTGCGACCGATTGGGCATTATGGACCACGGGCAAATGATAAGGATCGGAAGTCCCGAGGAACTCAAGTCTGAGATCGGCGACCCAAATGAAGTGACGCTGGAACAGGTTTTTCTTGAGCTTACCGGTAGGAATTTGAGAGATTGATGGTAGGTTGTTCCGACCGATTTACATAGCGATTTTCGAACTTAAGCGATATCTGACCAGCAAAGGCGAATTAGCTTTCAGCATCGCGCTACCAATCGCTTTGTTCGCGTTAATGTATGGTGCTTTCGGCGGCGATACGGACTTCAACGCCACAGTTGATATTGTGGATTTAGATGGCGGCGTTCATGCCCGCGAGTTGATAAGTCGGTTGGATGCACTTGACGAACTATCGGTGCGAGAGCGCGACCTCGACGACGCAGAAAGCGCTCTCGAACGCTCAGCGGTTCTGTTCGTCGTAGTCATTCCGGACGGTTTCACGTCTGGGTTGGAGTCGGGTGGATCGCCGCGTTTGACTTACAAACAGCGTGGAAACGGCGGAGAAACTGGTCAGATAGTCGCGGCGATCGTTGGAAGTGTTGCCAGCGAGCTAGGCAGCGGGATCAGAGTGAGTCAATCCGTTTCAGAGGCGTTGGCCGGCGCAAACATTGAATCCGAGAGATTGGATCGGGCCGTTCACGTCTCGATGTCGAATGCTCAGGTCAACCCGCCGGTCGGAGTGACTGTGACGGGTGCTTGGAACGACCGACCAGACGTTTTGGATAGATTGATGCCTGGAATTTTGGTGATGTTTCTGATGTTTGCGGTGACGCTCGGATCGCAATCATTTGTCGACGAAAGGCGGGGTGGGACTTTGGAAAGGTTGATGACCACTCGATTGGGCATCAACCAGTTATTCATTGGCAAATATCTCGCCGGAGTGTTTAGGGCGAGTTGTCAGGCTGCGGTGCTGCTGGTCTTGGCGTTTGTGGTGTTGCGGTTCGGCGGTCTTTCCGAGATTCTGCAACTCGCCGTATTCAGCGTGTTGGTGGCCTCGGCGGTGACCGCCGTAGGGATGGTGATCGGTTCGGCGGCACGTACCCGTGATCAAGCCATTTGGGCGGCGGTTTTCTTCACAATGTTTATGACGGTCTTCGGAGGGACGTTCTTCGACGTCGGCTCCGACGGACCACTGTTCCTGCTCTCAAAAGTCACGATCAATCATTATGCGATCGACGCAATGAGCCAGATGCTCGCGGATGGATCACATCTGACCGAGCAGTTGGTTGGAGTAGGCGTGATGTTGGGTGTGACGGTTACCGGTCTGGTCATCGCTCGGATCATCTTCAGGGTTTCGTGAGGCGATCCGCGTGATGAGAACGATTATTCGTCAAGCCATCATATTGGCGAGAAAAGACACCAAGGTCTTATTCAAAGACCGCCTTGCGGTTGCGTTTTCATTCCTATTCCCATTTCTCTTCGTGATTGGATTCACTCTGGCTCTGGGAGGTCAGGGCCCGAGCGATGACGCGGTCGAGTTCGTTCTGACGACGCTGGAGACTGAAGGCGTCAGCTACCAACTGATCGATGCATTCGCTGAGGAAGATCAAGGTCCGATCGTTGTGATGGCGTCCGACGAAGCTTTCCGGGCCGCAGAAGATGATCAAATCGACGGTTACGTCATGTTCCCCGCCGACTTCACGGAAAGTTTGATCAACGGCAATCCAACTTCTTTGGAGGTCGTATCGACAGGTGAGGATTCAGCGCACCAGGCGGCATTGGTCGGGTTCGCCAACACACTGGCTAGGCCGTTCAACGAATTTCAAGTAGTTGCAGGCGCCGTGAGCGAAGCAACAGGTACCGATTTTTCAATGATCGCTGGTACCGCCTTCGAGACGGGATTGATCGAACAGGGTTTTTCTGGCAGCGTCGAAATAGACGTCGAACAGGTTGGTGATGTGGAACCTTGGAACGCCTCGAATTTCACGCTACCCGGGTACTTGACGATGTTCGTATTTTTTGCCGCGGCATTGAGCGCCGAGGGAATCGCGAGGGAAAGGCGCAATCATACCTTGGAGCGTCTCATCTCTAACGGTGCGCGGCGCGAAGCGATCGTTATTGGTAAGTTGATGGGCACTGGGTTCTTGGGATTGCTGCAGATTTCGGTGATGTGGATCGTAGGGATATTCGCCTTCCGTATCGACCTCGGAGCATCTCCGTTAGCGGTGATATTGATTTCAATTCTCATGGTTGTCGCGTCGTCGTCGTTTGGCGTTTTGATTGCCAGCTTTATTCAAGAGGCGAGGAGCGCGAGTATGGCTGGGGTTCTGGCATCGCTCACGTTAGCGCCAATCGGCGGTTGCTGGTGGCCGTTGTTCATAACACCGGATTGGATGCAGACTCTCGCCAAGATCACTCCGCACGGCTGGGCCAACACCGGATTCAACAAACTGATGCTCTACGGCGCGGAGTTCGGTGACGTTGCCGCGGAGATGGCGGCCCTGTTGATATTTGCGATATTGTTTGGCGTAGTTGCGTTGTGGCGATTCCGGACGTCGGGCGCATAGTCCCAACGTACTGTGGGCGGTCACTACCCTTAGACTTACGCCCATGCGCGTTGCCTTGGGAATAGATCTTGGTTCAACTTCGGTGACGGTCGTTGCGGTTCGTGTCGATGATGGCGGAGCAGAAATGGTCGCATCGCTTTCTGCGCCGAACGATGCTGAGACGACGTCGGCACACGATCGAGTGATCGGCAGATCGGAGTGGGACATCGAAGCGATGGTCGCGCGTGTTGTCCGAACCGTTGACGAGTTGCGTTCGGGAATGGAGTTTGATGAGGTGGTCGCTATCGGGGTTACCGGACAGCAGCAGGGATGCCAACTGTTGGAAGGTGATGGTTCGCCGATTGGCCCGTTTATCGCTTGGCAGGACCAGCGGTGCAAAGACGCGGTTGATGCCTCGGGTAGTGATTTCTTAGGTTTGATGGCATCGAAGGGTGGTGCGACCCGGCGCGGGCAGGGTTTACCGTCGTTCAGGGATGCGGGATGTCCGATCGTCACTGGGTACACCGCTCCCACGTTGTTTTGGCTCGACTACATGGGCATGATGCCTTCGAAAGCTGAGGCGGCGACCACGGCCCCTGAGTACTTGGCGCACAAGTTAGTTGGCTCGAGACGGCCTGTGACTGATGCAACCGACGCCGCGGGTTGGGGAGTTTTCGACGTTCCTCGACGCAGCTGGAACGACGAGTTGATCAGTGAACTTGGTGTAAACCGTGGATTGTTTCCGGAGATCGTCGATTCGTGCACCGTTATTGGCGGTTTGACGAATGAATTGAGCGGCATCACCGGCATCAAAGCAGGCACCCCGGTTTCTGTTCCGTCCGGCGACCATCAATGCTCGTTCGTCGGTGCAGTCGACGATGCGAGCGAGACGGTGGCGATCAACGTTGGGACCGGTGGGCAAGCGACGGTATTCCTCGATGATTTGTTGTCACTGACGCGCGACCCGAACGATGGTTCGATCGATCACGGATGGTTGGAGCTTCGTCCCCATATTGAGAGCGGCTTTTTGTTGGCCGGTGTCGGTGTAGTTGGTGGACGGACATTTCGCGTGTTGAAGGACTTTTTCATGCGGGCGGCACAAACCGTGTTCGACATCGATTACGTAGATGAAGACATGGTTTATGAAAGACTTGCCACACTTGCCGATGGGGCATTGTCTGATGGATCAAATACCGCGATGACTGCCTCTGCCCTATTCACGGGGTCACGTGAACGACCGGACGCGCGTGGTGAGTTCGCTGGCATAACGCCGGGCAATTTCACGCCCGCTTCGATGGCACTCGCCGTCTTCCGATCAATGGCTGACGAACTCGCCAACTCGTACCGGAGCGCGGTGAAACTCGGAGCTGGTTCTCGAAGTCGGATAGTTGGTTCTGGGAACGGTTTGCGGCTGAATGCCGCGCTAAGGCAATGTTTGGAGGAGGCTTTCGGCGGATCGATATCCGTGGGGCAGGTGAGAGAGGAGGCTGCGGTGGGCGCGGCTTTGACCGCGGCTGTGGCGGTTGGGATTTATCCTGACATCGGTTGCGCTAGCAAGGCACTTGTGAGATGAACAGCAGAAACATCGTGTCAGTCGTCGCGCTTTTTGGAGCGTTGGCGGTATTGGCGGTGGTTCTACTCGTGTCGATGTCTTGGGTGGCGGATCGGAGTTCCACGGTCGCGGTTGCGAGTCCGACTCCGGCTCTGGCTGATGTGTTCACGATCGTTACTTCTACTGAGGCCACCGCGGAAACGGAACCGACTGCCAGCCCGACGCGCACTCCCGTGCCCTACAACTCGAACACGATGATGTACCTGGTGTTCGCGGGTTTCGATCTTTCTCCTGGGTTCGGTCCTCTGAACACTCGGACGTTAGACGCGCTTGAGAGGATTCGCGAGGAGAACGACACATCGCAGGTTCGCGTGATCATAGAATCGCTTCGGAATTATTTTTCGCGCGACATTATCACCGCTGCGATAGTGACTTTAGCGGATTTGACGGGGCAGGCAGCTTTCGGTGACGACTGGAAGGCGTGGTCGGAATGGATTGGAAGACGTAGCGAAGAGTACCCTGTGCCGTCTGAATACGGCGAGTGGAAGATCAACTATCTGCGGCAAATCGACGGGCGTTTCGGCGCGTTTCTGTCACCGGCTTTGAGCGGCATGTCGGATGTGGATTTGACGGAGATCGAATGGGGTGGAGTTATCCCCGACGGCATCCCGCCACTCGAGAATCCGGCACATGCAAACGTCGGTGATGGAGGTGCGGAATATTTGGAGGATGATGAGCGGGTGATCGGCGTTTCGATTAACGGCGAGCACCGGGCATATCCGTTGCGGATCGTTAACGCGCACGAGTTGGTGAATGATGTTCTCGGAGGTGAGCCATTATCGCTCACGTGGTGAACGCTTTGCAACAGCGCGATCGGGTATCGCGCCTACATCAACGGAGAGCCGACAACGTTCGGGACGTCAGGGTTGCTATTCCGAAGCAACAAGGTGATGTACGACCGGGCGACGAGATCGTTGTGGCACCAGTTCACGGGGACTCCGATTGTCGGTGAACTTGTCGGGAGCGGGATTGAACTAGGTTACTTCCCAACCGCGAGGACGACTTGGGGTGATTGGCGCGCTGAACACCCCGATACGACGGTAATTACGCGGGAGGGCGCGCGTTACGCCGCGTGGACGTACACCCATGAGAACAGCCAGGCGTCGATCTATTTCGACTACCGTGCTGACCCGGAGACGATGTTCCCGATCGCTTTCCGAGACGATGTGTTGGCACCAAAGGCAGAGGTCTTGGGCGTGACTTTGGAGGGCGTGGACAAAGCGTATCCGATTGAGCTGTTGCGGAACGAGCGGATCGTTCACGACAGCATCGGCGATGTTGAGGTAGTAGTTATTGCATCTGCGTCATCATCCGACGCTCACATTTTCGATAATCCGGATGGGTTGGAGTTCCGATTGCCAGACGACGCGCCTGAGGCCGGGTTCCCGGACATGGTCGTAGACCAAGGCGGCAACGAGTGGGCGGTGACTAGAGAAAAACTTGTTGACGCCTCAGATCCGTCGAACGAATTAAGCGTTGTACCTTCGAATGTTTCGTTCTGGTTCGGGTGGTTTGCGTTCCATCGTGGGACGGAGTTGTATGGGCGGTGAAACGAATGTGGCTGTTAGGATGGTTCCTATCAATCGAAACGTTCAATGGGACTTGAATACACATGCTGTTGACGGAACACATCGAGACCGCCCAGAAATTCCTCGAAGACGCCGACCGCGAGTTTGACGCGGGTGACATTCTCCAAGCATCCGAAAAGCTGTGGGGTGCGGCGTCACACGTCGTAATCGCTGAGATGAAACGGCGGGGCATGGAGGCGAAATCTCACCGTTCGATGGTGCAGGCGGTTGAGCAGTTCGCAACCGAATACCAAGAACCATCACTCGCAGACGGATTTTCTACCGCTAGATACTTCCACTCGAATTTCTACAACGGCACGATGGAAGACTACGAGTTCGTTCTCGATCGTTTGCGAGTGCACCGTTTCGTGAATCGGATGATGGAGTTGACGCGCGACGCAGACAACTAGGTGTTGGGTTTGATCGCGAATTTAATGCCAAGGCCTTCGGCGGATGCGGTGATGGCGTCGGGTAGATCGGCTAGGGGATAGTAGCCCGAGATCACGTTTTGGAGGTTTAGTTTTGCGAGTTCGCTTGGGACTCGGTGGGTGACGTCACCTTGGCGGAACGCTCCGATGAGTTTGATTTCTCGGAAATGCATGTCGTAGAGGTCGACGGGGAGCGGTGATCCTTCTGGGCTGACGCCGATCATGAGGGTTTGGCCGCGTGGTTTTGTGGAGTTGATACAGGTGGCGACGAGTTCGGGTTTGCCAACCGCTTCGGCGGTGACGTCGAAACCTCGGCCGTGGTCGGTGACGTCGGCAATGACTTCTGAGACGGGGACGTCGTTGGGGTCGTGGAGGATGTCGGCACCGAACTGTTTAGCCATTTCGCGTCGGACTTTGATTGGTTCCGATACGACGAGCGTTTCGACGCCGTGGGATTTCAAGAAAGCAGCGGTGAAGAGACCCATGATTCCCGCACCGATGACCAGACCGGTGGCGCGGTATGGGATTTCAAGCATTTCGACGCCCGAAAGGCAACACGCGGCAGGTTCGGTTAATGCGGCGGTCTCAATGTCGAGGGCCTCGGGTATCTTGACGGCCGAGCGCGACGCCACCGCCGTGTACTGTGCGAAGTATCCATTTGATATTGACGGCTGGTTTTCGCAGCGGCACACACTCCAGTTGCGGCAGGACCAGCATTCGTAACAATTCGCCGGGTGGTTTATGCAGACGCGCTGACCGATACGTTCGTTGGAAACCCCGTCGCCAACTTCGACGATGGTTCCGGAACTTTCGTGACCCAATATCTGCGGCGGATCTTTTGGAAACAAGCCTTGGGTTACATGGACATCGGTGCCGCAGATGCCAGTGGTGTCGATTTTGACGACTACGTAACCAGGGGAAGGTTCGGGATCGGGGATGTCGTCGAGAGTGAAAAGGGCGCCGCCGTGCCAGGTCTGTGCCTTCATGTCGAGATTCCTTGAATGTTGAGTTTCAAGCGTTTGGTTTGATTACGAATTTGACGCCCAGACCTTCTGCCGACGCCGTTATTGCGTCCGAAAGTTCGACGAGCGGATAGCGACCCGAGATCACGTTTTCAAGATTGAGCTTCGTCAACTCGTTCGGTACCCGATGGAACACGTTCCCCCGCCCCATCGAACTCATCAACTTGATCTCGCGGAAGTGCATGTCGTAGAGATCGACCGGCAGCGGCGACCCCTCCGGGCTGACGCCGATCATCAGCGTTTGACCGCGGGGTTTGGTGGCGTTGACGCAAGCGGCGACGAGTTCCGGCTTGCCGACCGCTTCGGCGGTGACATCGAAGCCGCGACCTTCGTCGGTTACGTCAGCGATGACCTCAGACAGCGGGACGTCGCGGGGATCGTGCAGGATGTCGGCCCCGAACTGCGCCGCTATCTCCCGGCGCACCGTTACCGGTTCCGACACCACCAGCGTCTCGACCCCGTGCGACTTCATGAAAGCGGCGGTGAAGAGACCCATGACGCCGGCACCGATGACCAGACCTGTTGCGCGGTAAGGGATGTCGAGCATCTCGACCCCCGAGAGACAGCACGACGCTGGCTCGGTCAAAACGGCGGTCTCGATATCGAGATCGTCCGGCAGCGCGATGGTGGCACGGGCGTCGAGGCCGATGTACTCTGCGTACATGCCGTCCGAGGATTCCCGAGCGACCTCGCAGCGGAAAGTGTTCCAGTTTCGACAGCTCCAGCACTCGAAGCATTGCGCCTTGCGGTTAACCGCCACCCGCTGGCCTATCCGGTTCTTGGCGACTCCCTCGCCGACCTCCACTATCACACCGGAGCCCTCGTGACCCAGTATCTGCGGCGGATACCACGGAAAGAGTCCCTGTGTGGCGTGCACATCCGTACCGCAGATCCCCGTCGTGTCCATCTTGACAACCACGGACCCGGGATCCGCCACCGGATCCGGCACATCGTCATGAGTGAAACGGTTCCCGCCTTGCCAGGTCATCGCCTTCATATCGGACTCCCCAAGAGTGTGAGCGTCATGCGTTCGGTTTAATCGCGAATTTGACACCTAGTCCTTCGGCGGAGGCAGTTATGGCGTCGGAAAGTTCGGCGAGGGGGTAGCGTCCGGATATGACGTTTTCCAAGTTGAGTTTGTCGAGTTCGCCGGGGACGCGGTGGAACACATTGCCGCGTCCGAATGCGCCGACCAACTTGATCTCTCGGAAGTGCATGTCGTAGAGGTCCACGGGGAGTGGCGAACCTTCGGGGCACACGCCAATCATGAGGGTTTGGCCGCGCGGTTTCGTCACATTGATGCAGGAGGCGACGAGTTCGGGTTTTCCGACCGCTTCGGCAGTAACGCTGAAGCCTCGACCTTGATCGGTTACTTCGGCCATCACTTCCTCAAGTGGAACGTCGTTGGGGTCGTGGAGGATGTCGGCGCCGAACTGTTTAGCCACTTCGCGGCGAACCTTTACCGGCTCAGATACGACGAGCGTCTCGACGCCGTGAGTCTTCATGAAAGCAGCCGTGAAGAGGCCCATAATGCCCGCGCCGATGACGAGACCGGTGGCGCGGTATGGGATGTCGAGCATTTCGACGCCGGATAGGCAGCAGGCCGCCGGCTCGGTCATGGCCGCGGTCTCTATATCTAGGCTTTCGGGCAGTTTAAGGGCGGTGCGGGAGTGCAAAGCAACGTATTGGGCGAAGAGGCCGTTGGAGGAGACGGGCGCAACTTGGCAACGAGAGACGTTCCAGTTTCTGCAGTTCCAGCACTCGAAGCAGTGGGCGCTGTGGTTCAAGACGACCCTCTGACCGATGCGTTCGGTAGAGACGCCCTCGCCAACCTCGACAATGACGCCGGTGCCCTCGTGACCAAGGATGGTTGGTGGCTCCGAAGGAAACAGGCCCTGGGTGATGTGAACATCGGTTCCGCATATGCCGGTCGTATCGATCTTGACGAGCACGAAACCCGGGTTTACCTCAGGATCTGGGACATCGTCGAGTGTGAAGTGGTTTCCGCCGTGCCAAGTCATAGCCTTCATCGGATTACTCCTTCAGTTGCTGGTTCGCATGTTCGCATGTTAACGAGAAACGAAGGCATGTGCGTCACATTGCGAACGGGACTCGTATCATTAACTTTCACTAAGGAGACAACATGACCGCTGCAGACAACGTCACGATTCGCGATATCCGAGTGATCATGACCGAGCCGGACAACATTCGGCTTGTGATCGTCAAAATCGAGACCTCCGAACCCGGGCTTTATGGCGTCGGGTGCGCTACGTTCACGCAACGACCGTCGACGGTGAAAGCGGCGGTGGATGACTTTCTGCGTCCCTTCTTGATCGGCAAGAACGTCGCCGATATCGAGGACATCTGGCAGTCAGCCTATGTGTCTTCTTACTGGCGGAACGGTCCGGTTCTAAATAACGCGCTATCCGGTGTAGACCAAGCTCTATGGGACATCAAAGGCAAGATGGCCGGGATGCCGGTCTATGACTTACTCGGAGGTCGAGCCCGCGAAGCCGCTCCAGTTTATGTTCATGCCAGCGGCGCATCGAAAGAGGAGACCGCGGACCGCATGGCCGCTTACATGGAGCAAGGGTTCCACCACATCCGCATTCAAGTGGCCACCAGAGGGTATGCGTCCTACGGTTCGCACGGTGCCTCTGGCGATGGGTCCATCGTCGCCCGCGACGTTTCCCAGGGACCTATCCCCGTCACGTCTTGGTTGCGCGACTATGATCCCAACCAGCTATATGCCCATCCCGGCGGAGTATTCGAGCCGAAGCCTTACATGCGCGGCGCACTGGAACTGTTCGAGCACATTCGAGATCGATTCGGGTATGGTGTCGAGATTTTGCACGATGTCCACGAGCGAATCCCGCCGATACTCGGCGTGTGGTTTGCGAAAGAGGTCGAGAAGTATCAACTATTCTTCCTCGAAGACTTGTTCAGCCCAGAGGACAACGAGTACTTCCGGATGGTGCGACAACAGTGTGCGACGCCGATCGCGATGGGTGAGTTGTGGAACAGTCCGCATGAGATCATTCCGATGATCAAGGACCGTCTCGTCGACTTTCTACGCATGCATATGTCGCAGATCGGGGGTATCACGCCGGGCAAGAAGTTTGCGGCAATGGGCGAGTTGTTCAGCGTTCGCACCGCTTGGCACGGTCCCGGTGATACATCTCCGGTGGGTCATGCTGCCAACTTGATGCTCGATGTCAACTGTTACAACTTCGGTATCCAAGAAGCCTCCATTCCCGGTGAGCGAACCCTAGAGATGTTCCCCGGGTTCCCGGAGTTACGAGATGGAATGATGTGGCCAAACGGCAAACCGGGTCTCGGCATCGACATCGATGAGGAGATGGCTGCCAAGTTCCCGCACAAAGAGCGTGCGTTTGGCGGCGCGTGGGACACAGTTCGCCGCGCTGACGGAGGCATGGTCAAGCCGTAACAGTTGCGCGGAGCGACAAACGTCTACCAATGGATAGTCAAACGTCAGAGGCCAGTATTGGCATTCGGAGACACATCGAAAATCGATTGCCCGCGTTCATCGCAACGTTGATCGGCGGCGCGGTTGCGATGGGTGTCAATGCCCCGCTGACATCGCCGGACGACCTGATCGCCAACGCAGGTAGTATCGCCTTCGTTTCGTTCATTGGCGCGATTGTGGTTGGGATGATTTGGGCCCGGATTCCTGGCGACATTCAAGGCCGATCTCGGACATTCAATATCGTGTTGACCGTGCTCCTTCTATCGGTCGTGGCAAGTGCGGCGGCGATCGAGTACGGCGGAGAGATAACGAACGCGATCCGCTACACCGTTCCCCTCGCCGCGATCGTGACGATATTTACGAGTGTTTTAACGCCGGTATTCGAACGTTCGAAAGGCCGGAACGCGGTGATGTGGATAGCGATCGCCTTGCCATTGGTGATGTTGGTCGTGGGGTATGTTCTGACGATCAACGAGTTCGGTTTCACCGAAGCGCCGAGCCTTTCGTTGCCGCCGCCGCCCAAAGCTAGTTAGTTTTGCTGCCCTTTGAAGCTTCGCATTCTCGGGCAACGCGGAAAATCTAGAATCGGGGGATGCATAATCTCTCTTCCAATGGCGGTGGACAATTGCGGTCTCATTCGGCAATGAAGTCAAGCGGTCGTTCGGCTAAATTCGTGGTTTTGGTGGTTACGTTGGTGGCGATGGCATTTGCGGCGAGTTCTTGCGGTTCGGTAGAGTCGGGCGAGTCGGAGAATGCCGACGTGCAGATCGGGACGGTGATGCCGGTCAGCGGAGATCTGTCTGCGTTCGGCCCGTCGGCTCAGCGAGCGATGGATCTTGCCTTTGAGTTGGTTAACGAAGCAGGTGGGGTCAACGGCGGGGAGATATCGGCGATTCACCGAGATTCGGGCACCAATGAGCAAATCGGCACCGATTCGGCAAGCGGGTTAGTGAACGTCGAGGGAGTGAACGTCTTGATTGCGGCGCACTCGTCCGGCGTAACGATCGCCATTGCGGAGTCAGTGACGATCCCCGCCGGTGTGTTGCATCTATCGGTTGGGTCGTCCTCGAAGGCGATCACGGCTCTGGCAGACAACGACATGGTGTTTCGGACACGCGTCAACGATTTCGTCAAGAGCCAAGCGTTGTCAAGTCTGGCCGAGGCGTTGGGTTACAAGCGAGTCTCTACGACCTACATCAACAATGCGTACGGTGCGAGTTTGAACGAATCGTTTGTGGAGAATTTCGAGCGGGCGGGAGGCGAGGTGACCGCGGCGGTGGCGCATGAGTTGGGTCAGGCGAGTTACATCGCGGAACTGCGGGATGCGGCTAAGGACGAACCGGAAGTGTTAGTGACGATCGCATATCCGGATTCGGGTCAAACTTTGTTGAGAGAAGCTGCAGAGAGCGGTATCTACGACGAGTTCATGTTCGTCGATGTGACGAAGAATCAGACGATGTTCGACGCCATCGGCGGAAATCATTTTGAAGGCGATTTCGGGGTGTCGCCCGGCAATCCCCAGTCGACAGCGGTCGAGGATTTCAGGCGGATTTACGAAGAACGCACGGGCGGCGATCCAAATCAGCAGCTGATCTCGGAAGCGTTCGACGGGGCAGCGGTCATCGCGTTGGCGATCGAGAAGGCGGGAAGCGATGATCCGATAGCGGTGCGGAACGCGTTGCGCCCGGTTGCCAATCCGCCCGGCGAGATCGTCGGCCCCGGCGACATTGCGAGAGCGCTCGAACTTGTGCGCGAGGGCAAGGACATCAACTATATCGGTGCGGCGGGCGATATTGATTTTGACGAAAATGGCGATGTCGTTAGCGGCATGCGCGTGTGGATGATTGAAGACAACAAAATCGTAGACACTGATATATATGCTTTTCCAGGCGACGATATCGATTTGTCCGATGTTCGGTAATTCGCACTGGAACCGCGATTGGATATCACAGCATACGCAGCCCAAGTATTAGGTAGGTAGTTGTGGCGAATCGATTCATATCCGCTGATGCAAAGTTCACCGTGCGAGTGATCTTGTCGACGCTTGCGATACTCGCCTCTGCGCCCGCGTTCGCATGCATTTCAAATGACGAATCTGGTGGCGATAACACCACGATCGGCACGGTGTTGCCGGTTAGTGGTGATCTCTCGACGCTTGGCCCTGGCATGCAAAAAGCGATTGACCTTGCGTTCGAGTTGGTGAACGAGGCCGGCGGTGTCAATGGCGGCGAGATTTCGGCGATCCATCGAGACAGCGGAACCAGCGAACAAGGTGGCACCGATGCCGCGAGTGGTCTAGTGAATGTGGATGGCGTCAAGATCGTGATGGGTGCGGTATCTTCGGGCGTGACGATCGCGATTGCGGAATCGGTCACGGTACCGGGTGGCGTGTTGCACATCTCCCCCGGTTCGTCGTCAAACGCCATCACCGCGCTGGCAGACAATGACATGGTTTTCAGGACACGCGTGAACGATGCGGTGAAAAGCCAGGTTTTGGCGGAATTGGCTTTGGCGGCGGGTTATAACCGAGTGTCGACAACGTACGTGAACAACGCTTACGGCGCCAGCTTAAACGAGGCGTTCATTGAAGCGTTTGAAGAGATTGGTGGCACCGTCATCGCCGCCGTGTCTCACGAGCTCGGCCAAGCGAGCTATGTATCGGAGTTGCGCGAATCGGCAGAGGATTCACCGGAGGTTTTGGTCACCATCGCCTACCCTGATTCGGGACAGATCTTGCTACGTGAAGCCGCGGAGGGCGAATATTACGACGAATTCATGTTCGTTGATGTGACGCGTAGCCAGAAGATGTTTGACGATATTGGCGGCAACTACTTTGAAGGGGATTTCGGAGTTTCGCCGGGAGCGCCTGCGTCGTCCGGCGTCGAGGCGTTTCGGCAACTGTACGGTGAGCGCACCGACGGGGACCCATCGGCGTCGTTAATCACCGAGGCGTTTGACGCCGCGGCGGTGCTCGCATTGGCGATTGAGAAGGCGGGAAGTGACGATCCAGTCGCGGTGCGGGATGCCTTGCGGCTGGTGGCCAACCCGCCCGGCGAGATCGTTGGTCCGGCTGATATTGCGAAGGCGTTGGAAATGGTGCGTGACGGCAAGGATGTTAACTACATCGGCGCGTCAGGCGAGATCGATTTCGACGAACACGGTGACGTTGTGAGCACGATGCGTGTGTGGAGCGTGCAGAACGGTCAGATCGTCGACTCTGACATCTACGCATCCCCCGGCGATCAAATCGATCTATCGTCGATAAGATAGATTCGTGCGCTACGGATCGGACGTAGTACTGATTCATGATTAGTTCGCTGCGTTTGAGATTGGTGAGGCCGATAGTGGTTGGGGCGTTGTGTGCGGCGCTTTCAGTTGGTTGCGCCGGCACGAAAACGGTTGAGGAGACGAACGAATCTGTATCGTCGTCGTCCAGCGAGGATGGGCAAGGCACGATCCAGATCGGCACGCTGTTCCCTCATTCCGGCGACTTGGCTTGGGCGGGTCCACAGTTCCACGCTGCGGTGACGTTAGCGTTCGATTTGGTTAACGAATCGGGCGGAGTTAACGGGAAGCGTATCGAGGCCGTCCTTGGCGACACGGGCACGAACGAGCAGTTGGCTACCGATGCGGCCAGTGGGTTGGTAAACCTTCATGGAGTGCCCGTCATCATCGGTGCGGCGTCATCGGGCGTGACTATGGCTGTGGCGGAATCGGTGACGATACCTTCTGGCGTGTTGCTGGTGTCACCCGCGTCGGCGTCTAATGCGATCACTGCGTTGGAGGATCGCGATATGGTGTTTAGGACGGTGGTTTCGGATCGCGTCCAGGGTGCGGTGGCGGCACGATTGGCGATGGCTTTGGGTTGGGAACGAGTAGCGACGAGCTACATTAACAATTCTTTCGGGACTAGCCTCTCAACCAGCTTCACGGAAAACTTCGAGACGTTGGGAGGGACGGTTACTGACCAAACCAGTCACGAGCTTGGTCAGGCCTCATATGTGTCCGAACTCAAAAAGGCATCCGCGGGTGATTCGGAGGCGTTGATCACGATCGCTTATACCGAGTCTTCGTACACCCTGTTGAGAGAGGCCGTTGAAGGCGGGTTCTTTGACCAATTCATGTTCTTCTCCGCCTCGTACAACCAGGACTTATTTGACGAACTTGGTGCGGATTATTTCGAAGACAGCTATGGCGTTCGTCCGGGTGCCCCATCGACTCCGGCCCGACGGTGGTTTTTCGACGAATTCGAAAAACGGAGACTCGGTGATGTTGATACCCCGTTGCTCAGCGAAGCGTTCGATGCTGGGATGTTAATCGCACTGGCGGTGGAGAAGGCGAATTCTGGAGAACCCGAAGCGATCCGAGACGCGCTGCGCGAGATTGCGAATTCACCGGGCGAGTCAGTGGGTCCGACGGACGTTCCGCGCGCCTTGGAACTCATCCGGAGCGGCGTCGATGTCAACTACGTCGGTGCATCTGGCGAGTTGGATTTTGATGCGAATGGCGATGTCAATGGAACGATGGAGATCTGGCGGATCAAGGACGGGGTGGTCGGCTCTGCCAACATATTCGCAGGTGCAGGTGAAGCGTTCAATCTAAATACCGACGATTAGCGTATCTCGATACGGGTTTGGTTAGTGGATTCGACAAGTCGCGGTCGATCGACCGTGTTCATTCGGTGGTCAATTGCGGATTTAGCCCAGATCGCATCCAAACGCAATAGAATCCATAAGAGTATTTGGTTCCGGGGAATTCGAGACAAAGGAGTGTAGGTGGTGACAAGTAAATCGTTGAGTGCTTCGATATCAAGATTGTCGATTTTGGCCTTGGCCTTGGCTTCAATCGCATTGGTCGCGATTGCGTGTAGCTCCGAGGAGCCAACTCCGACACCGGTACCGCTCGCGCCAACTGCAACGTCTGTCCCGCCGACCGCGACGCCTGAACCGCCGGAAGCGGAGGCGATGGAACCCACTGGCGAGCCGATCAAGATTGGCACGCTCATCGACACTACTGGCGACCTAGCAATATTTGGTCCATCTATCGTGCTCGCTACCGATTTGGCAGCATTACTCATCAATGAGGCTGGCGGCATCGATGGTCGCCCTGTAGAGCTGATCCACCGCGACAGCGGCACCAGCCCGCAGATCGCCACCGATGCGGCCAGCGCTCTTGTGAACGTCGACGGTGTCGAGGCCATCGTGGGATCGCTTTCTTCGGGTGTCACTCTAGCGGTTGCCGAATCCGTGACGATCCCGAACGGCGTCGTGCTGGTATCTCCGGCATCGACTTCACCGGCAATCTCCAGCCTCGATGACAACGACACTGTTTTCCGGACCACGGTATCGGATGCCTTGCAAGGTGTGATCGCCGCTCAAGCTGCGTCACAACTCGGCTACGACAACGTGGCCACGATTTATATCAATAACGCTTACGGTGAAGGCTTATCGACGGTGTTCCAGGAGACCTTCGAGGGCCTAGGCGGCACAGTGTCTGCGGCAGTGCCAATCGAGGGCGGGCAGGCGAGTTACGCGTCTGAACTGCGGCAGGCGTCGCAGGGCGGAGCGACCGTTCTGATGGCGATGTCGTACCCGGAGACCGCAGGCGTTTACCTGCGTGAAGCCGTGGAAGGCCAGTTCTTCACTGAGTTCATGTTCGTCGATGGGACCAAGAACCAAGAGATGTTCGACGATCTTGGCGCTGATAATTTCGAAGGCAACTACGGCACAGCCCCGGGAGCGCCAGGTACTCCCACGCAGGAGCGGTTCCAGCAGCTATATGCGTCAAAGTTGGAAGGCGACCCGTCGAGCATCTTCATATCCGAAGCGTTCGACGCGGCCGTGATCTTGGCTCTCGCGATTGCCGAGGCAGGGTCCGAGGATGGCGATGACATCAAGGCCGCGATGCGCAAGGTGGCTAACGCACCGGGCGAGAAGGTCGGCCCGGGTGATCTCGCAAAGGCGCTTCAGCTGATCAGCGATGGGCAGGACATCGACTATGTTGGCGCCGCGGGCGACCAGGACTTTGACGCCCAAGGGGATGTGCAGAACACCATCGAGGTTTGGAAGATTGAAGGCGGGCAGATCAGCTCTACCGGCATCTTCGCGAGCCCGGGCGAGTCGATCGACATCTCGGCTGAGCCGACCATGATGGAGCCCAGCGGTGAGCCGATCAAGATCGGTACCCTAATCGACGCTACTGGCGATCTCGCAGTATTCGGCCCTCCAATCGTTCTTGCCACCGACCTCGCCGCGCTGCTAATCAACGAAGCGGGCGGCATCGATGGTCGGCAGATAGAGATGATCCACCGCGATAGCGGCACCAGTCCGCAGATAGCAACGGACGCGGCGAGTGCTCTCGTCAACGTCGATGGCGTTGAGGCCATCGTTGGCTCGCTTTCATCTGGCGTGTCGATCGCCGTCGCCGAATCTGTGACCATCCCGAACGGCGCTGTGCTTGTATCCCCGGCGTCCACCTCTCCGGCGATCTCGAGTTTGGACGACAACGACTTAGTGTTCCGCACCACCGTATCCGATGCGTTCCAAGGCGTCATACTTGCTCAACTCGCAAACGAACTCGGTTACGAGAACGTTGCGACGTTGTATATCAACAACGCCTACGGAGAGGGTCTCTCGACGGTGTTCGCAGAGACGTTTGAAAGTCTTGGTGGAACGGTATCGGCATCTGTGCCGATCGAAGGCGGCCAAGCGAGCTACACCTCGGAACTGCGTCAAGCATCGCAGGGCGGAGCGACTGTCTTGATGGCGATGTCGTACCCCGAAACCGCTGGCGTCTACCTGCGCGAGGCGGTTGAAGGTCAGTTCTTCGAAGAGTTCATGTTCGTGGACGGCACGAAGAACCAAGAGATGTTCGACGACCTCGGCGCTGACAACTTCGAAGGCAATTACGGCACCGCGCCAGGCGCACCAGGTACACCGTCGCAGACCACGTTCAAGGAGCTCTACGCATCGAAACTCGGCGGCGAGCCGTCGAGCCTATTCATCTCGGAAGCGTTCGACGCTGCAGCGATTCTTGCGCTGGCAATCGCCGAAGCGGGTTCGGAAGACGGCGACGATATCAAGACGGCAATCCGCAAGGTCGCAAATGCGCCGGGCGAGAAGGTTGGCCCTGGCGATCTGGCCAAAGCCTTGCAGCTCATCAGCGAAGGCGAGGACATCGACTACGTCGGTGCCGCGGGCGAGCAGGAGATGGACGAAAACGGCGACGTGTTGAACACGATCGAGATCTGGAAAATCGAAGGCGGACAGGTTACATCAACCGGAAACTTCGTCAGCGCTGGCGATTCGATCCAATTAGATGCCGGCCCTGGAACGAAGAGACCAGGTATAGGGTCGGAATTTGCTCCAAGCTATACAGTCGGAGCTGGTTCGAAAGCGCTGTTCAAAGTTGACGAAAACCTTCGGGGCGCCGACGTGGTCGTTTCGCTCGAAACCGAAGCACTCAGCGGAGTCGTTGATTTCCGCGCCGACAGCGCAACACTCGAAATCGACCTGCACACCTTAATGAGCGATCAATCGCGACGCGACCGCTACGTCCGTGAGCAGATGTTCCCTGGCCAACCCGTCGTCACAGTTCACTTCGCTGACTTGGGCGACGTTCCGGCCCCGTTCATCGATGGCAACGAGGAGCTCAAAACCAAGTTGACGGGAACTGTCAACGTGAACGGCATCGACGCCGACCTCGAATTCGACATCACCGCACGCCTCGACAACGGCACCGACCTGGTCATACTCGGAACATCGAATTTCGTGTGGGCCGACTTCGGTATGGAAGCTCCCGTGAGCCAAATCTTCGTCGTCGAAGACGAGGTGACCGTCGAGATACTGCTTTTCGCCCCCACTTCGAATTGACGCATCGGTATCGAACCCAGTACCAAATTTGAGTACCTGATATGGAAAAGCCCCGAGCTGCGCTGTTCGATCTAGACGATACCCTTCTGGATCGGAACAGCGCGTTCGAGGCGACATTTCGGGAGTTCTGCGAAACTCAAAAGGCGATCAACGCGACGACCGATTGGGACGAGGCGATCGATTTCTTCTGGTCGTTGTCGCCCCACGGCACGATCGACGGGCAGGTCGCTGCCATTCGCATCATGGAGCGTTGGCCTTTGGTTCAGCTAGACCCCGTCGAATTCGAAACGTGGTTCTTCAACACGTTGGGGCGTCAGGCTAGGCCGATCGACGGCGCCATTGAGTTTGTCAAGGAGTTGAACGAAGCACGATTCCCGTGGGCGGTGGTGACGAATGGCAAGAAGTTCCAAGTCGTAAAACTTGAGCACAGTGGCTACGCCGAAGTCGTGCCTTTCGCCATCGTTTCACGACTTTTCGGCGCCGACAAGCCGGATGCACGTATCTATCATGAGGCGGTGCACCGGTTGAAGCTGTCGTACGAGGGGATCGACGATATCGAACCGTCGCAGATACTGTTCGTCGGCGATAACCCGTACACAGACATAACAGGAGCGGTTGGTGTGGGTATGAAGACAGCTTGGGTAAGGGTCACCAAGCGGTATCCAGAGGATGCGCCGTCTCCCGATATGGAGATTGAGAGCGTGGTGGAGTTGCGCGAGTTGCTGGGGATGAGTTAATCATTCCGCAATCCTATGGCGGCGTAAATTTCGCCGATGCGAAGTATCATTACCTTCGCATTGCGCGGATAGAGTCTGAATATGACTCGACCAACTGAATAGAAAGCAGGATTGCGGAGCATGTCTTTTGGAGTTGCGGTGCTGGGCACCGGCCGGATCGGTGGCCGTTACATTGACGTCGTGAAACAAACGCCGGGCGCCGAGGTCAAAGTCGTTGCCGAGCCGAGAGAGGATGCCGCCGCTTCTTGGCAGGATCGGCACCCGGATGTCGATTTCGTCGCACACTACCGCGACGCGCTCGAACGGGACGACGTGAATGTCATCGTCGGAACATTGCCGCACTGGCTTCACTACCAAGCCGCTCTAGACGCCGCCGCTGCTGGCAAGCACATCTACATGGAAAAGCCGACCGCGGTTTGGGCATCGCAAGCTGAAGAGATGCTGGACGCGGCACGCGAAAACGGTGTGAAGCTGATGACTGCGCATACACAGCGTTACTATCCTGCGGTCCGGGCGATGAAGGGCGTCGTCGACAGCGGCGACCTCGGATCCGTGCTTATGGCCTACGATGTTTGGCACAAACCGTACGGGCCGTACAACCGCCCCGAGTGGATGCTCGACCGCGAGCGCGGTGGCGGAATGGGGCAGATGGATGGCACCCACCAGATCGACCGACTGCTCTGGATCATCGGCTACGACGTCGCAACCGTCTCGGCGCAGCAAGGCCAGTTCACGCACTCGCAATCGGAACATCCGAACATCAAAGCCGACGACACTGGCATGTATTTCATCCGCTGGAAGAGCGGCATCGTGGCAACCGTCAGTCGCATCGCATGGGACCACGGCGCCACCGAATATGGCGGTGACTGGTTCTTCACCAATGGCATGGCCCGATTCCGCCTCCCTTATGGTGGCGGCGACAAACCAGCCCTGTACATCGCCGATACTAGCAATGGCAGCTGGCGCAAGGAAGACGTGCCTGAACGCGATAGCCTGTTAGACGAGTTCACTGAGTTCATCGAAGCGTTGGAACGCGGTGACGACGACACACCTATTCCGCAGGTTCACGGATTGAACGTGCTCAAGGTGTTGGAAGCAACTGAAGAATCCGCGCGCACTGGGCGCGAAGTGGTTCTGGATATGGAGTAAAGACGAATGGAACCGGCACAACTCAAAGCAACATTAAAGGCGGGTAAACCCGTATTCGGATTCATGATCGCCGCAATCGAAGGGTTGCGATGGGCGAGAGTCTACGCCGGATCAACACTCGACTACATCATCATCGACTGGGAGCACTCGTCACGTAACCGGCAGAAAATCTCGGAGCTTGTCACCAGCGTCAAAAGCGCCGGGATAACCTGCATTGTCCGGACGCCGAACACCGACGACACCTACGTGGCCATTGCGCTCGACGCTGGCGCTGACGGTGTGTTGGTTCCGTACTGCGAAACCGTTGAAGAGGTTCGAGCCTGCGCCAACAAGGTTCGATTCCATCCGCTCAAGGGCGAATACTTCGAGCGTGCATGCATGACCGGCGAGTTGCCCAGCGAGAAAACCCGAGAATACTTGAACAACCGGCACAAGGACCACATCTTCATCATGGGGATCGAGTCCGAACCGGCAGCGAATCGGTTGGACGAGCTGCTCGAGTGTGCCGAGATCGACGGAATCTTCGTTGGTCCCAATGACCTCACGACGTCACTGGGCATACCCGATGAAGTCGACAACCCAATTTACCTCGACGTCTTGAAAAACGTCATCGAAACTGGCGAGAAACACGGCGTACCAACGATGGTGCACCAACAGTCGATAGAGACCTCGACGAAGGCCATCGAGTTGGGCGCCCGCTTCGTGCTCCACTCCAGCGAAGTCGGCATCTTGCTCAAGGGCATCCAAAACGACTTTGCTCAGCTCCGCGAGATTGCATCAGCCAAATTCGGCGGAGTCGAGGCTCGAGAGGCCGAAGACACGCTAGATACGATCTGAGTTATCGCCGAATTGGCTGTAACTCGGTAATCATCAGATCCTCGTTCGTAGTCCCGCATTAGGTTTGATACGAGCCGGATTCCGCGCGCCATCTACACCGCGGCAATTGTTAGATTCAAATATCGTGCCGCGGCTCGGACCGCGACTCATCACAACACGCATTGAACTTGGATATCTCGAATGACCAGCACTGAAATGACTACCACCGATATCGACCCATATCGCCTGCCAAGTTCGGTACTGCCGAGCCATTACAACTTGCACCTCCGACCGGACTTGGAAGCCGAAACCTTTGCTGGTGAAGTCGAGATTTCCGTCGATATCGCGGAAACTGTCTCTGAGATTCTGTTGAACGCCAAAGAGATCGACCTCAGTTCAGCACGGCTCATCGGCGAGGGTAGCGAAATCGAGGCCGACCGATTCACGTACGACGAGGAGTTGGAGCGCGTCACCCTCCACCTCGACCGCGAAGCATCGGCGGGTTCATACCAACTGGCAATCGGATTTGACGGCATCTTAAATCGCAAACTCGCCGGTTTCTACATCTCAACTTTTACCGACGAGTCGGGCACTGAGCGAAAGATAGCTACGACCCAGTTCGAGAGCACGGACGCGCGTCAAGCTTTTCCATGCTTCGATGAGCCAGCGATGAAGGCCTCATTCGAAGTCGCGTTGACGGTGCCAGCCGACCTATTCGCTGCTTCTAATGGTCCGATCATCTCGGAGACGACCTCTGCGGATGGCACTGAGCGAACTGTCAAGTTCGGCACCACTATCAAGATGTCGACCTATCTCGTGGCATTCATAGTCGGGCCGTTCGAGGCCACCGACCCCGTGGATGTTGACGGCGTGCCGTTGCGCATCATTCACCCAATCGGCAAAGGGCACCTCACCTCATACGCGCTCGAATCCGGTGCCTTCTCGTTGAGATACTTCACCGACTACTACGGCATCCCTTATCCGGGCGAGAAGCTCGACCTCGTAGCGGTCCCCGATTTCGCCTTTGGTGCCATGGAAAACCTCGGTTGCGTCACGTTCCGAGAGGTCATTCTGTTAGTCGACACCGAACGGGCCACACAACCCGAACTCCTCAGGATCGCAGATGTCATCGCTCACGAACTCGCCCACATGTGGTTCGGCGATCTAGTCACGATGCAGTGGTGGAACGGCATCTGGTTGAACGAAGCCTTCGCAACCTTCATGGCCGCGATGTGCACCGATGCCTTTAATCCGGAGTGGCGACGCTGGGACCAATTCAGCCTCGAGCGTTCTGCAGCCTTCGATGTCGATTCGCTTCAGAAGACGCGCCCAATCGAGTTTGAGGTGACATCTCCGGCTGACGCCGACGGCATGTTCGACCTGTTGACTTACGAAAAAGGCGGATCGGTGCTGCGAATGTTGGAACAGCACCTTGGTCCCGATCGTTTCCGAGAAGGTATCCGCCACTATCTGAAAAAGCACGAATACGGGAACACCGAAACTTCTGATCTGTGGGACGCGCTCGAGGAAGTAACCGGGGAACCGGTCCGAAGCACGATGGATGCATGGATCTACCAACGGGGATACCCGATCGTGAACGCCAAGCAATGCGACGGCTGCAACAAAACGATCCTGACTCAGAATCGATTCTTCTACAAGTCACCCGACGAGGCGGATGAAACCGTCTGGCCGATACCCATGGGTATCCGATACGCCGACGCCGATGGCAATATCGACAGCATGAAGATGCTGATGACCGAGCAGGATGTCGAGGTTGCGGAGTTGGAGGGTATGCGTTGGGTAAACGCGAACGGTGGAAGCAACGGCTTCTACCGCGTCAACTACTCTCCCGAATTGATGACGTCGCTGCGTGACGCCATGGGCGACATGGAGGCGATCGAGCGCTACAGCCTCGCCGATGACCAGTGGGCAGCGATGCTCGCCGGCGGCTCGTCCGCGGTCGACTACCTCAAGTTGGCCGAGGGTTACTCGCATGAGGACGATCTCGACGTTTGGACGCTATTGGCCGGAAACTTGTCTAGTCTCGAACGCATCATCGAAGACGAAGGTGCGAGAACGCAGATGCGAACTCGGTTAACGTCGCTCTACAACTCCGGGCTGTCCCGTTTGGGTTCGGATCCCCAAAATGACGATTCACCGCGTGACCTGGAACTGCGCGGCGTACTCGCCCGATCACTGGCTGTTACAGCGCGTGACAAAGGCACGTTAGCTCGACTGCGCAAACTCCACGATGGATACATGTCCGGCGATGCAATCGAACCGAATCTCGCTTCAGCGTCCGCTAGCGCCGTCGCAGTCGTCGGTTCCGCCAGCGATTACGAATCCTTCCTCAACCGTTTCAAGAATCCGGCTACGCCTCAAGAAGAACGTCGATACATGGGCATGTTGGCATCATTCCCAGGCGAAGGCGAGATGCAAAACACGCTAGACATGTGCATCAACGGTGACGTCCGTTCGCAAGACGCCCCGTACCTCGTTGGCGCAGCCATGTACAACCGACACCACGGTTCGAAGGCATGGGAGTTCGTCAAATCCCATTGGGTCGAAATGCTGGAGATGTACCCAGACAACAGCGTTGTTAGGATGGTCGGCGGTATCCGAGCACTGTCCAAACCAGAACTGGCATCGGACATCAAGAGCTTCTTCGAGACGCATACCGTCCCAACTGGCGAACTGACGTTGCAGCAATACTTTGAGCGTCTCGACGTCAACGTCGCGTTCCGGGAGCGGGAGACCGCGGCGCTGACGGAGTGGTTGTCGGCGGAGAATTAACCCTTCCGCACAAACTCCACGATCTTCTCCGGGGCCGTTGGCTCTCGATCGGTTGCGTTTTCTTCCGACGGTTCGTCCACGACTAGGTGCCGCATGGGGTAGTTGATGGCGATGCCAGCATCGTTGAAGCGTTGATGAATCAGCTTTATGAGATCGCTCTTCAGATACCAAGCGCCGATACGGTCGGTGGCTTGCATGAAGACCCAGAAGTCGATGTTCGAATCGCCAAACGTATCGAATCCAAAGCTCGGTTCGCTGTCGGTGACGGCGTGGTCAGACTCGATGGCCAACTCGGTAGCGGCGGTGGTCGCGATGTCTTGGACCTGTTGGAGGTCGGATGAATAACTGACGCCGCAGTTAACGATAACGTTTATTGCTGGTGCCGGTCGTGAATAGTTTGTGATCATGTTCTCGGCCATCATCGAGTTTGGGATGATGATTAGGTTGTTGAAGAACGACCTTACTTTGGTGCTGCGCCAGGAGATGTCCTCAACGTATCCAGACGGACCGCCTTCGATCTCGATGAAGTCGCCGACATGGATCTCGCCTTCCGAGATAACGTATGTCCCGGCGAAGTAGTTGGATAGCGTTGGTTGTGCGGCGAGTGCGATGGCGATTCCGCCGATGCCCAAGGTGGCGAGCAAGGGACTGATTTGGATCTCGAAAATCGCGAGCCCCCAGAGTATCGCCAAGGAGTAGACCAAAATCGGTAGCATGCGCTTGAAGGACGGAACCAACTGATCGTCGATGTGAGAGGACGTTGTTGCGGCGATGTTTACGGCGTACCAGGTAAGGAGAAGTGAACCGATTCGGGAGACGAGGTATGCGCCGACTGCGACCACCGCAATGGAACCGAAGCGTCGTGTTAACAGCGCGAGGTCGGCATCGATGTCGCGTCCGGTGTGCCAATAATCCAACGCCAATGAACCCGAATAGGTTGCGCCAGCGAGCAAGACCATCAACACGGCGGGTCCGTCGACGGCGTTGACGATGAGGTATTTTACGGATGGGTTGTCTTCACCAGAGGCCGGTGCCAAACGGTTCTTGGCGATTTTGAGGGCGAGTTGAAGAACCGCGGCAACCACAACCGTGACGATTGCGAACACGATTGCAATCGTGTATTCCTCGTCGAAAATCATGTTGTCATCGAAGCTTTACGCGGGTTTGGATTTCGGATTGTGCTGGCATGACGGGGCATCGTTTTGATGCCTCTGTCGGACCCCCTTTGTCCTTCGGACATTTCCCCCGCGAGCGGGGGAACTCGTTGGCTATGGTCCTTTAGTGACCCACGGCTGTTTGCGAGGCTCGTCGAGGGTTTGCAGAAGGGCCGTGATGTAGCCGTAAACGTACGCGAACGCCGTTCCTTGTGGATCTGCGCCGGCGATGTGCGGAACGTGGTCGGGCATCAGCATGTACTTGTAGCCGACCTCTTGGTAGACCTTGGCGCACTCGAACATGTTGATGCTGCCCTCGTCGGGGAAGACTTCCATGAAGTCGAGCTTGTGCCCGCGGATGTTGCGGAAGTGCACGTTGAAGATCTTCTCTCGACTGCCAAAGTAGCGAATGACGTCGAATATCTCCTCGCCTGGGTCGTCGAGCATCTCCGTCACCGTGCCTTGACAGAAGTTTAGGCCGTGATACGGACTCTCGTGCATATTCATGAACTTCTTGAGTCCATCGGGTGAGCCGAGGACGCGTGTGACGCCGCGGAATCCCGGAGGTGTGTAGGGGTCGTGGGGGTGGCAGGCGAGCCGCACCTTGTTCTCGGTGGCGACCGGGACTACGCGTTCGAGGAAGTAGTCGATGCGCTCCCAGAATTCGTCTTCGGAGACATTGCCCGCGATGCCCGGGGCGTTGTCGTCAGCGATCTTGTCGAAGCGCAGGGTTGAGTTGCTTGAACCGCCTCTGCCGGGTTCTCGCTCGGAACGCGGGATGCCGATGAGGTTCATGTTGTATTTGACGGCGGGGATGCCTGCGGTGGCGCAGTTCTCGATCAAGGTGTTTACGACCTCGATCTCGCGATCGCGGTCCGGATCGACACCCAGCATGATGCTCGGCGCCTCAGCCGTTTCGATCGGCGTGGACGACAGCGGCAGCTGGATCATATCCAACTCGATGCCGAACGAGTTGACATGCTCACGCCATTGGGCCAGATCGTCCTGCGTCCAAGTATGAGCATTGCCCTCGCGCGGGTCAGCGCAGATGTTGACCACGCCGAGCTGTGCCCACTGACGAAGATCTTCGTCATCACGCGGTCTGACTTGTGTGCCTACGTACATGTTGTTGCTCCGTTGGGGTGATGGTGTGCGGAGGGGTTGATGGAATTGTAGACGCGTAAAAAGCCCGGGACGGTATTTAACCCGGTCTTTTGGCGTGAACGATCTTGGATTTGCGCCTCCGCCGAATTTCGGCGGAGGCTGCGTAGATCGTAGTTACGAATTGGTCTGTTACCAACAGTCCAATACTGGCGCTTGCTTCGCGAAAAGGATAGCGCCAGGATGTGGTCTCGGATGACAACGGATGCCGGTACACCGGCCAAAATCTTCCGCACGCGTCGCACGTCACCAAAACGTGCAACATGACCCTCACCGCTGGTTAAGGCGATGGTGTCAATCACTAGGTTGGACCCTAGCTCACGCCGTCGTCGCTCCCTTGCAACTAAAAGGGATTGACTTAACACGCGTCCACGAACTACCGACCGACCCTCACCGGCTCTGGCTGAGCCGTTTGGTTCGTATTGCGACGACTGCACTGTCCGCCGCGATCGGTCTTTACTGCGAAGATCGTTTCTCGCGCAACCAAAATAAGACGACCCATTGGAGCCCCGCATCTCGTGGCGGGGTGGGGTGGGGAGGTGTTGCCTGCGACTTGAGCTAGACGCGAACAAAATCGGGCGGCTTTCGCCCCCGACGCGGTCACCGATGGTGTCGATGACTTTGCTCTTGTCCGTAAATGCCTTCAACGCAGTTCCTTGATTCCCTCGTCAAACCTTGGTTTGATAGGTGTCCAGATCCGTCGATCCGAGACCAATTTGTACAAGGAAAATGCTAGTACAACATCGCGGTACTTGTCAAGTGTTGAGTTGGGAAGTACGGATATTTAGCTGAAAAGGGGGCATTTTGAAATTGGGGTACTTTGGGAAACACCTGAACTAGGATGCGAAAGATTGGGAAGGATGGGAAGGATGGGGTACTGGGGTGAAGGTGGGGGTTGTTGCGGTGATTAAGGGGGTGGTTGTTTGGGTGGGGGCCGCGCCCCTTGGCCGCCCGGTTGCCCTCACCCTGGGACCCCCTCTTAATCTCCCCCTGGGAGGGGGAGGGAGATGGCTCGCGGGAGAGGGGACGGTTGTTGTGGGTGAGGGTGCTTCGGTGGATTGGGCGACGGTTGTTGTGGGAGGGGGTGTTGCGGTGAATTTCGGGCATCCCCCTGCTCGCTGCGCTCGCGTCCCCCTTCGCTTTGCGAAGGGGGGGAGTTGTTGTTAGTCGCGCCATCTGGGGTCGCGGCGTTGTGCTCTGCGGAGTCTTGCGAGGGTTTTGGGCGTGTAGGTGATGATTCCCCATTCGCGTTTGGTGGCGCGGTGTTCGGCGAAGGCGTAGGCGAGTGCGTCGGCTTTGTCGGGACTCTGTCTGCCGTGACCTTTGATGATCTCTTTGGATTCGAGTAGTAACTGGCCTCGTGCGTTGTATCGGTATGTAAGTGATGCCAACTGTGAGATCAATTCGGGATCGTTGGGGATGGATATTTGACTGTCTGCGAATCGTTGACGTAGTCCGTCGAAGATTTGTGCTCGAAGGTTGCCGTATTTGTTGGGGTCGTCGGAGCGTGCTCCGCCGTTGATTCCGGTGGTGATGAATTTCCGATCTTGTTTGAGGGTATCGAGTACTCCGGCACCGATTCCGACTTCGTCGATCATGATGTGTCGGGCTTTGAACTCGTCGGCTACGGTGATGACTCGACCGGTGGTGTTTACGAGATCGGATTTACGCAGCTCCTCGATGTGTAGTACTCGCATACCGTGGCGGACGATGATGACAGTCTTGTCGTCTCCGAATCTTGCGATGTCGAGACCGACGATGGGCTTGTCGTCGGGTTGTACGAGGTGTGGTCGTTTGACGGCGGATTCGATGTCGCGTAGTGCGATGAGGGTGTCGTTTGCTTCAGACGGGAATTGTCCGGCGACGCGCGTTTGGTATACCGACGATTGGGGTCCGTGCGAATTGAAGAGTCTTAAAGCCCATCGGGGTGTCGATAGACCGTAGGGGATTTTGGAATCTTGGGGGGTGGGGTCGGGTTGTTGGTCGTCGTCGGTGTCTTCGTCGACGGGGTCGGGATACTCCATGTCGGCGATATTTTCGGCGGTGATTCCGGCTTCGGTGAACGCTGGCGTATCGAAGGCTGAAACATGGACGGTGTGGAATTGTTTGCGGTTCTTGTGGAAAGCGTCGTAGAAAGTGCCAGCTAAACCGTGGGGGTTTCCAATCATCAATAGCTTGGCGTTTTGAGTAGTTAATATGCCGTCGATGGCGTAGTAGATGAACTCGTCGACACCTGATGCTTCGTCGACGATGACGAGGATGTTTCCGCTGTGGAATCCTTGGAAACGGTCTTCGGTGTTGGTAGAGAATCCGTAAGCGTATCGGTTGGCGGCGAAATCGAGTCGTGTCCGGGTCAACTTTCCGCCGATAGTGTCGCGGTGTGGCATATATAGACGGCGAATTTCGCGCCAAAGAAGCTCTTTGACCTGTCGCTCGGATGGTGCGGTGGTGATGACGATGGCGTTGTCGTACGACATCAGCCACCAAAGGACGGCGACTGCAGCGGTGAAGGTCTTGCCTGCTCCGTTGCAGGAACGGACTGCGACCTGTTGGTTTACTGCGAGTGCATTGAGGATGTCGCGTTGTTTTTGCCAAGGCTCGACGTTTAAGACGCGTTTTGCGAATTTGAGCGGGTCGGTCCTGAATGCCCGTTGGGTGTCGATGCGGTCGTTTGTTGGCGGTACGGCTTTGCGCGCGGCGACGGAACGGTTCGGATTCTTCGGCTTGGTTCCCGCGTCCGCGGGAATGACGGAGTCGGGCTTGGCGATCTGCAAGTACGGATTTTTTAGGGCCGCGGACTTAGGTTGACGTTTGCGCTTGTGCCGCGGAAGACGTCGGTTGTATGGGAATTTGTTGTTAGGCGCGTTCATGTTGAGTATGCGCGCCGTTTGAGAGAGTTTGGGTGAACACAATGTTAGCAGGAATGTCGAATCTTTTTTGTGACATCGGTTTAGGAGTTTGTAGGGCGCTTGTAAGGTCGAAGCCAAAAAAGTGGGAAAAAGGTGTGGGAAACGGTGTTTTGTGTCTTGCGACACGGTATTAGTGGATATAAGGTGATTTAACGTGTGAAAACGTGTTGGGGTTTCTGCAGGAGGCGGATTTGAGGTGGTGTTCTTGCTTTTTGCGATTGGAGATGGAACAATGGATAAACGGGTTGTGGGAGAACATCAACGATGGGCGGTGGAACAATCAACTGAGGGACTAAACGTGCCTGTTGAGAAGGTGTTGGGTGGACTTTTGAACTATGATGCGAAGGATTGGAAATGATGTGAATGATGGGGTGTTGCGGTGATGGGGGTTGTTGTCTGAATTGGGATTCTTGGGATTATGTGGGGGGATTTTTGGGATTTGGTGTTGGTTGTTTGGGGGTGATGCGCTGAGGATTGCCACCTTGTCTGGTGTAGGGGCGTTGACGGCGTACACTGGACTTGATGACGACGAATAAGGTACAGATTGGTGTCTGCAACGTGCCGAACCGGAGCATTTTCGAGGGGGACAACCTTGATGTGATGCGGGGAATCAATGATGCTTGTGTGGACTTGATTTATCTTGATCCGCCGTTCAACTCGAACGCTGAGTATGCGGCGCCGGTTGGGTCCAAAGCAGCTGGGGCCGCGTTCAAAGATACGTGGACTTGGGATGACGTGAAGGCCGAGGAACATGGGCTCATCGCGGATGTGATGCCGGGTTTATACAAGGTGATTGATGCTGCGGGAGCTGCGCATGGCAAAGGGATGATGGCGTATCTGATCATGATGTCGTCTCGGATGATCGAGATGAAGCGGGTGTTGAAGGATACGGGAAGCGTTTACTTGCATTGCGACGACACCGCCGATGCCTATTTGCGCTTAATGATGGACAGTATTTTTGGCAACGATACGTTTCGAGCATCGATTCAATGGAAGCGGACAAGTGCTCACAACGACAAGATTTTCGGGAGGGTGACCGATACGATCTTGGTTTATGGAGCGCCGCCCGCAAACGCCGTCACCCAAGACCTTGATCCAAATTACGTCGCCTCGAACTATCGACATTCCGACAAGCACGGGAAGTACCGGAACGGAGACCTCACGGGACCTGGCGTTCGCAGGGGCGAGGGAGGCAAACCGTGGCGCGGTTACAATCCGACCCTGGTCGGCAGAAATTGGGCGATTCCTCGAACGCACAAATACGCGCAGTACATCGAAGCCAATTTCATACCGGGTTATACCGGCATCGAAAGCATACACGAAAGGTTGGAAGCCTTAAATGTTGCCGGTTTGGTGCTTTGGTCGCGCAACGGCGTGCCCGGTCTAAAACGGTATTTGACCGACAACCAAGCCCAGGTAGCAACCAATTTGTGGATCGATATCAATAACGCGTCTCGGAGTGAACGAACGGGATATCCGACACAAAAGCCGTTGGCTCTGCTAGACAGGATCATCAAGGCAAGTTCTAACGAGGGCGATATCGTATTGGATCCGTTCTGCGGTTGTGCGACGACTTGCATCGCTGCAGAACGACTGGGACGTCAGTGGATCGGTATCGACTTGTCGCCACTCGCGGTGCGGCTCGTCGAACAACGTGCTCGAGAGCAGTTGGGTTTGATGGGCGGTGTGCAAAGCACTCATCGTACGGATATTCCGAAGCGAACGGACTTGGGCCAATTGCCGCATTACAGCACGCACAAGCACACGCTGTATGGAATGCAAGAAGGTGTTTGCAACGGTTGCCAAGTCCACTTCCCGTTCCGCAATTTCACAGTAGACCATGTGGTGCCGGAAAGCAGGGGCGGGACGGATCACATCGATAACTTGCAACTGTTGTGTGCGGCTTGCAACTCCGAAAAAGGCGACAGGCCGATGTCGGTTTTGCTTGAGCGGCTTCGGGTGAAGGGGGTGTTGGGTTGAAGTTGCGATGTAACTTTGTGTGTGATCGGGTTGCGGATCAGGTTGAGTGGGTTTGAGGGAAACTTCTTCGGGAGATTTTGCCTTATGCAGCTGACGCTTGATCTGTTGCGGTAAAAGAACGGCTCGCGTTTGCTTTCTGTTGGGGGAGCATTTTTCCTGACTACACCAACGAAGGTGAAGGCTTTCAGGATCAAGTGTCATAGATGTCGAGAACGCCCCAGACATCGCACAGTTCCCTCAACCGGTTATGGGGCATGATCCTATCCCACGCGAATGTCAATTCGAATATATCCCGCTCCATCCACATGAACACTAGTAAGGCTTCGGGTTGGAAGACGAGAAGGTCGCGTTCATCATCGGCATAGATTTCGTAGATGACTTCGAGACGGTCCTTGTTCGCGCGGACGAAATCATCAAGCGCAGCGACGTGTCCTTCATGCAGGTTGCTGTTCAGTTGTTCCAACCCCTCAAGGAGATATCTGGAGAGTTCGTCGTTATATTCTCGGCTTGTGAATTCCCGGAGGTGTTTCTCAAGTTCTTGCAACATGTTCACGATGCTCATCCCCGGAATGCTGTAGACTTGCCGTCGAATCGCGCTCATCTGAGTGTCGAAATTTTCTAGAAGAGCGCCTTGAAGATTGAGCGTACGAATTACTTCGTCGGGTGGCGACTTGGCAGATTTGTAGTCGAGCTCATGGGAAATGTCGGCCCATAACGCTTGAGCGCGGGTCATCAACTGGATCTCACACTTCAGGTCATTGAGTTCCTTCAACCCTTGGTTGGTCGAAGGATGCAGGGTGACGTCGAAATGAATGCCTTGATAACCGATGCCAGCTATTCCAAACTCGTCTGCTTTGCTCTCCTCGCATAGAACGATGAAGTGGTCATTGATGATCGTCTTGATGCGATCCAACATGTCCACGTAAGTACAGACAATCCTAGCGCCGGCCTTGTCCTTCACGTCTTCGTACGGATTAGCGTAATTTTTCGACTTGATCTTTTTGAGAAGGCTGATGGTTTCCTTCGTTCTGCTACTGACTGTCGGCTTCGGATAGATGTATTGTGAGGTGGTAGTGAGGATCGCGTCGACTTCTTGACAAAGACGCTCGTATAGAGGGGCTTCCTCTCGCCACTTGGTTCGAATCGCTTCGAAATCCGAATCGTTCATTTGCCCCTCACGCTTTGAATCTTGTCCTCTATTATCAGCCGATCAAGTCCTTCAGGAGTAATATCGAACTGGACACGATTACCTTCAAGTTCAGGAGGATATTGAACCATTGCGCCGCAACTGAACTCTGTCCTGACTCTCGATAATCGCCTGCTGATAAGACTGGTGTCTTTGCGAAATTCTCTAACCTCTATTTCGTTTTCCTCTAGGTGTTCGGCGAAACCTGCCCGATCCTGCGGACGAAGGTGTGTGTTCATGAACGCCTGCGGATTGATGTTCATCATTTCACTGTTGGCTTCGGCCAGTAGCGCGGTCACGTATCGATTCTTTGTGACACCGTCGCTGATGGCGGCGTCGAAGTAACGTTCGCTGACGTTGAAGAAGTCCCTCGTTACCACTGACGGTGATTGTTTCAATCTGCATCCGAGAAACCGCACCAAGAAGAAATCTGCGATGCCAGACGATTGTCCACTCCTATTCTGGTCGTCAGATACGAATGCGTCAACGAAGGAACGGTCGTTGACGTGCATCAAGTCGGCGGCAAGGGTGAATACGGCCGCTTTGAAGACTCTAGTGTTAGTTGATAGGATCAGATCTTCGACGTAGTCAAGGGTGAATTTTGATTGCCCCGGTTCATCAAAGAGCCTAGCCTGAATAGCAGTTTCCTTCTCGACTTTCAACAACATGATTCCAACATCAGAACCGATGGTTACGTCCATCACGCAGAGCAAGCCGGGCGATACGCTACCTGACTGGCATTGAAACAGGTGATTAGCGATCTGCTGCGAACTGCGTATCAACCCAGATCCCCGCCCACGAAGATGATCGAACACCAGATCCGGGACTGGAGATGTCGTCTCAGGATCAAATTCGGACTCGAATCCGGAACGGTCGAAACTCGTCCGACTGCGTTCCCTAATTGTGTTTCTAACGGTCGGTGCCAGAGGGGTTTCGTCATGGCTGTGAGTGACCCTCGCGGATCGGTCCTGTGTCCTTGTGGGAACATCGTGAATCACGACGTTTTTTATCCTGATCAGGTTCAGATCCATTGCTTACCGCCCCTCTTGTGACGCGTTTCTTCCAGTTTTCGGTCATTGTGTACAAGCTGGCAAAATTGTATCAATCTAATGATGAACTGCCAACCGAAGAGTATTAGGCGGTTGACGTGTTGTCGGCTGCAGATGTCGGCGAGTTCGTTGGGGTTTTGGGTTTAGTGACGGTGTATAGCTGTAGTCCTTCGTCCTTCAGATATTTCCCTCTATCGGTGGAACCCCCCCCACCCGTCCGTCCCGGGCCTCCCCTGCGATTTTGCCGCGCTTGCGCGCGTATCTTTGCGCTCGACGAAGGGATAGTTTCGGTTCAGGGTTATTCGAGGATGCTTTGGGCGAAGATGCTAGTCTTCACGACCTAGCTCAGGAACAAGACCCGTCGCACAAAATCGTGGACTAGGGGACGGTCGGACTCGCGTTCCCAGTCTTCCATCGAGTCGTGGTAAAAGTGTCGGTGGAATTTCTCTGCGAATCCGAAATTAGAACGAATCAAAGGGTCACTGTGCTCTTCGGCAAGACGCACAACCGCGTTTTTGAGGGAACGGTGGCTATCATGCGCCCAACCTCGCTCCTGAGCGACCGACATCACTGCGTGTGCCGCCGCGCCCCAGAGCTTTTCTGCGCCCTGCAAGACGTCGTCCCGTTCGAACTCCTCATCGGATGCGGCGAGGAAATCGAGGGCGACTTGGCGATGCTCTCTGGGGGACGTTGTGGTGGTAGCCATGTGTAAGAACCTTGCAATGTTGATTTTACCGGGTGTTCTTCGCGCTTCTGCGGGCAGGTTTGAAACCTGCCCTACGATTTCGGCGTCTGGACCCCCTTTGTCCCCCGTATCGGTGTACGGGGCAGGCCCCGGACATTTCCCGCGTAAACGGGGGCAACCCGCCCGCCCCCGGGCATCCCCTGCGTGCGCTTCGCTCCGCGTCCCCTTCGCTTTGCGAAGGGGAGGGCACGGCGTGCTTTGTTTTTCTCTGGGTTCCCGCGTCCGCGGGAATGACGCGGGGTTGCCGGAGTGGCGGCTAAGCTACGCCCGCCACCTCAACACTGGTCGCCTTGCCGCGGTGGCTTCATCCAACCGCGTATTCGGCAGTGTGTGCGGGGCGTGGTTGACGGTGTCGGGATCGCTGTCGATCTCGTCGTCGATGGCTTGCATTACGGCGACGAAGCGGTCGAGGGTCTCTTTCGACTCGGTTTCGGTGGGCTCGACCATGAGCGCCTCGGGGACGATGAGGGGGAAGTACATCGTGGGAGCGTGGATGCCGTAGTCGAGGAGTCGTTTGGCGATGCTGAGAGCGGGGACGCCGCGGTCGGCTTGTCGCTTGCCGCTGAGGACGGTCTCGTGCATGCAGAAGCGGTCGGCTGCGAGGTCGAAGCGGTCGCGGAGCATCGCTTGGATGTAGTTGGCGTTGATTACGGCGTTTTCGGAGACGGCGCGCAGGCCGTCGCCGCCGAGGGACTGCATGTAGGTGTAGGCGCGGACGAGTATGGAGAATGAGCCGTGGAAGCCGTTGATTTTGCCGATGCTGTTGTCGGGGCGTGTCAATTGGTAGGAGCCGCTGTTGGTGTCCCCACGTCCCGGCCCCTCTGGATTCCGGCTTTCGCCGGAATGACGTGTGGATGCGGGGGAGGGAGTGGGGGTGTCGCCCTGCCCCGGCCCCTCTGGATTCCGGCTTTCGCCGGAATGACGAGTGGCCGAGCCGGAATGACGGGTGGCCGAGCCGGAATGACGTGTGGTCGAGTCGGAATGACGGGTGGAGTCGGATTTGACAACAACCGGTTCGGGGAGGAACGAAGCGAGTTCTTCGGTCACCATTACCGGCCCCGCGCCAGGCCCGCCGCCGCCGTGCGGGGTCGAGAAGGTCTTGTGGAGGTTGGAGTGGCAGATATCGACGCCCAAATCGCCGAGCTTGACGAGTCCGAGGAGTGCGTTCAGGTTGGCCCCGTCGGCGTAGACTAGGCCGCCCGCGTCGTGAATGATGTCGTTGATTCTTCTAATGTTGGGCTCGAATAAACCCAGCGTGCTCGGGATGGTGAGCATGAAGACGCAGGCGTTCTCATCCGCCTTCGAGCGCAGGTCGTCGACATCGACGTTACCTAACTCGTCGGTCTTTACCGTAACTACGTTTAGACCTGCCATCGCTGCAGAAGCCGGGTTGGTGCCATGGGCCGAGTCTGGGATCAGGGCAACGTTGCGGTGCGATTCGCCACGCATCTCCAGAGCCGCACGAGCAATTAACAGTCCCGCATACTCGCCCTGCGCCCCGGCCAGAGGCGCTAAACCAACACCCGGCAATCCCGTCGCCTCGCCCAACCATTCCTGTAACTCGAACATCACCTCCAACGCGCCTTGCACGCTCTCGTCATCCTGCAACGGGTGGATGTTCGCAAACCCTCCAAGCGATGCAACTTGGTCGTTGAGCTTCGGGTTGTACTTCATCGTGCACGACCCGAGCGGGTAGAAATTGGTATCGATGGAGAAGTTGAGGCGGCTGAGCAACGTGAAGTATCGGATGACGTCGAGTTGCGACACCTCTGGCAACTGCAAATCGTCTGGTTGCCGCAACAGCGCGTCGTCCGGCATTTCCGCGAGCGGAACGTCTGGCGAAGGTAGATCGACGGCTCTGCGGCCCGGTACCGATCTGTCCATCAGCAAGCTGCGATCGGGCATGTCGGCAACGCTGGAGTTGGGCATCACGTTATTCATGCCGCAGCTCCGTAGCCCATGTCTTTCAACGCCGCAATGAGGCGATCGGCATCTTCGCGGCTGTTCATCTCCGTGGCGCAGAAAAGCATACCGTTTGGCACAACGTCGGAAACATCCAATCCGCCGATGATGCCGCGCTCCGCCAACCGGCGGTTGACCTCAGCGGGTGCGATGGGGCACCGCACTGGAAATTCGTTAAAGAATGTGCCCTCACTCGCAGAGCGGGAGAGGGGATTGATATCTCGAATCACCTCCCAAGTGGGCAGCGCATCAATCGCGTTCGCCAGATAGTGCGCCTTGTGATACGAAAGCTCCGCAACTTTCCGCAAACCACTCGGCCCCATCGTCGCGCAGTAGACAGCGACCATCAATCCGATCAACTGCGTGCTCGTGCAGATGTTAGAGGTGGCACGCTCCCGCCGGATGTGCTGTTCGCGCGTCTGCAAAGTCAGCGTGTAGCCGGTGCGACCCAAAGTGTCTGATGTCCTGCCGATGATGCGCCCAGGTAACTGCCTGATGAACTGCTGTTTGGCTGTGAACAGACCGACGTAAGCGCCACCAAACGTCAACGGCACGCCTAGCGGTTGACCCTCGCCTGTGGCGATGTCCACGCCGAACTCGCCGGGCGACTTAAACATCCCAAGCGCTATCGGGTACGTGTGCATCACCGACAACGCTCCTGCCGCGTGCGCGGCATCTGTCAACGCTTGAACGTCTTCGATCCGACCCAAGAAATTAGGAGATTGGAACGCGATACATGCCGCGTCGTCCGGGATGTCCCCGTTCACGACACGCTCGCGAGATATGGCCTCGACTTCTACCTGCTGGTAGCGTGTATATGCCTCAGCAATCTCGAACAACCGCTTGTCTGCGGTGTCGAGGATCAATATCCGGTTACGACGGCTCACGCGCGCCGCCATTAGCCCCGCCTCCGCAAACGCCGTCGGACCGTCATACATCCCGGCATTCGCGACTTCCATACCGAATATCTGAGCAACCGCGGACTGAAATTCGAATCCGCTTTGCAACACTCCTTGCGCTGCTTCGGGCTGATACGGGGTATAAGACGTCACGAACTCGCCACGCTGCAGTATCGCACCCACGGTCGACGGAATGAAGTGATGGTAAGCGCCGGCGCCCAAGAACGACGGTCGGGTACCGGCATCTTGGTTCAAGGCCGCCAGGGCCTGCATCCGCGTAGCAACTTCCAGTTCCGAAGCCGCATTCGGTAGTCGAAGCGCCGAATTGCGATGCTGCTCTGGGATGTCGGTGATCAGAGCGTCAAAATCGTCAACACCGATCGTCGCCAACATCTGGGCGCGCTCAGATGGGGTGTTGGGAATAAAGGGATGCGGTGAGTTGACGCTGGTCGACAATGGCTACTCCAACGTTCCCTCGTAGGTTTTGGCATCCATCAACTCATCCAGATCGGAGAGATCAGCCAGTTTAACTTCCATGATCCATCCGTCCCCGTAAGGATCAGAGTTGACGAGCTCCGGCGACTGCTCCAACTCTTCGTTGATGGCGGTAACTGTGCCGCTAACCGGAGAGAAGAGATCGCTCACCGCTTTAACGGATTCGATCTCGCCAAACTTGTCGAACTGGTCGACTCGGGAACCCACCTCAGGCAACTCGACGAATACAACGTCGCCGAGAGTGTCCTGTGCGAAGTAGGTGATCCCCACCTCTACGGTGCCGCCGTCTGCCATACGCGCCCATTCGTGCTCGGACGAGTACTTCAAATCATCTGGATACAACGCAGATCGCCTCCGTTGTTGCTGTTTCGATAACCGCATTAACTGTAACAAATCGGACAAGCACGATGCCGCACGCAATTCCTGAGTAAACCCAGGCCTAGGAGCCTGCGTCTGTACGATGTGTGGCATCGTGTCGCGAGGCGAAAACTTGGGGGGACGGTTCAGCGTCGAGTACGTGGCCGTAGCGCGGTAGGTTATATGGGCCTGTCACTTCGATAGAACGGCAACTTGACGACGTCTGCGTCAACCATTCGACCGCGAACGTCGATCTGAACTACTGTTCCGATTTCGGATTGGGCGATGTCGATATATCCCATGGCGATGGCCACTCCCAAGGTAGGAGAGTGCGTACCCGAAGTAACGACACCGACCTCGTCTCCGTTGACGTGAATGGAGTGTCCATGCCTCGCGATCCCGCGAGAGCGCATCACGAATCCCGCGATCCGTCTCGGCGTCCCCTCGTCTCGGATCTTGCGTAGGGCTTCACCCGCGATATATTCCTCACGGTTTGGCCGCACCGTCCATCTCAACCCCGCTTCGTACGGATTGTTCTCGACCGTCATATCTGAGCCATGGAGCATAAGCCCGGCCTCTAATCTCAAAACGTCGCGAGCGCCCAACCCGCATTCCGTCGCGCCGGAATCGATCAAAAGGTTCCAGATGCCCGGCCCGTGCGCGCTGTCGAACATGATCTCGAATCCGTCTTCACCGGTGTATCCGGTTCGAACCGCCAGGATGCGCTCTCCGTCGAGCGTCGCTTCACCCGCGTGAAACCTAGTCGTCAATCCCGCCTCGTCATCCGTCAATCCATCCAGCATCGACACCGCATTCGGACCTTGAACCGCAATCATCGCGATGTCGAGAGAACGGTCGACGAGTTCGACGTCAACATGTCCATCCGCGGCAAACGCATTCATCTGAGACGTTAGCCACGCTCGATCGGTGTCGGCGTTACCGGCGTTCACCACCAGTAGGAATCGGTTCTCCGCAAGGTTGTAGACGATCGCGTCGTCGATGATCCCGCCATCTTCGTTGCAGATGACGTGATACCCGCCTAGGCCATGCTCAAGCCGCGATGCCCGCAAACTCAGAACAGTGTCCAAAAACCGACCCGCGTCCGCACCCCTGAACTCCAACCTCGCCATGTGAGAAACGTCGAAGATGCCGACATCGTTCCGAACCTGCCGGACCTCGTGAATGATGCCGTTCGGATATTGAACTGGCATGTCCCATCCCCCGAATGGCACCATGCGTGCGCCACTCGCGACGTGTGTCTCATGTAACGGTGTCCTCATTACCATACTGAGTATCCGCTCTTTCACCTAGGTATTGGATCGCCCTATTTCAATCGTACGGTATGAAACCTAAGTGGCGAGGTCGCAGCCGCGGACATGCAAAGACGGGCGACGTTTCCAGTCCGGTGAGATCAACCGTAGGCGCACGTCGCTGATGTTGAACCACCCGAAATTCCCCAAGCCCACGGGTATCTACCAACGCATTCAGTGCACGCAACACTGGGAGCCATTGACTGACATCTCCATCACGCCGACCCAACACCAACGCCTTCCGTACCGACCGCAAATGCTCTCCGATACCAAGATCAAACAGAAATTCTCGTTGCGTCATTAATCCTCCCATCGACTCAAAACCAACCCGTTCCAACTCCTCGTCAACCGCGTTGAAATCCACATGCGCCGTCATGTCCTGCAACCCCAAATCCCGAAACGGATCCTGACCTAGTGCATGGTCTCGGTAACACCTTAACGAGCCCTCGTATCTCATCGGGTGATACAACATATTGCGCGGGTATCCGTAGTCAATTGTCAACACATATCCGCTTTGGAGCAAACCTGCGACCCTCGTCGCCCACGCCTCAATCCCAAGATTAACCTCGCCACGGTAACCTTCCGGCAAAACCGAGGCGTATTCTCCCACGCGATCCACAATCGCAACATCCGACGCCTCACCCTCAACGAACACCAAACCCCCGGCGTCATCAAGATCGACGTAGCGCTCCAAAACCCCGCCTTCGCGAACCGTGAACGCATGCGCCGGAAACGCGTCGAGTAACTCATTGCTGATCACACATCCGACGACTGAACTCAGGTGCGGCACTTCTTCAACACTACGCACATCGTCCCGAGGCCGAAGATCGTACGCACGGTATTTGAGTGCATCCCCGAATCGTTCTACCTGATCCCCGCTGTCTCGACCGCTCTCGACCACATCGAGAATGTCCCGCGCCAAACCACCGTCCCCGGCACCCAACTCCACCACATCGAATGTACCTGGCTCGCTAAGAGCCTGCCAGGCCCTGAAGAGATACCCCGCGATCAACGCTCCGAACGCTGGATGCATCTGCGGTGACGTAGCATAATCCGCTCCGGCATTCACCGAGGAGGTGTAGTAACCCTGCTCCCCGTAAAGCGCGATCTCCATGAAACGCGCAAATGTGATCGGACCATTCGCCCGAATCTCTGTTTCAACGATCTGGCGCGCCGGTGTAGATTCGTCCGGCATGGAAGGCTTTGACTAGCCGCGGTCAGAAATCGGAACGTACTCGCGTTCTCGTCCGCCCGTGTACTTCAACAACGGCCGAATAAGGATGTTTCGACGATACTGCTCAACGATTTGGATGACCCAACCCGGCACCCGACCGATGGCGAATATCGGGACGAACAAGTCCTGCGGGATACCGTTCAGGTAGTAGATAACGCCAGCGAAGAAGTCCACGTTCACGTGAACGCCTCTTCGGGCGTACGGCGACATCGCCTCAACCACTGCTTCTAGGATGTTGTACCACTCTGGCTCGCCTTTTTCCTGGCTCAACCGCCGAACTCCCTCGCGCAAGTGACGTGCTCGCGGGTCTTCCGATTTGTACACCCGGTGCCCGAAACCCATAACCGGAGTCCTCGCCCTTAACAGGTCTCTAACGTACCCCGCGGCATTTTCTGGGCTACCGATCTCACGCGCCATCTGCATCACGTTCTCGGCTGCTCCGCCGTGCGACGGTCCCGACAATGCGCCGATTGCCGCCGAAACCGCGCTGTACGCGTCCGCTTTTGTGCCAGCGACCACTCGAGCCGCGAACGCGCTCGCGTTTGACCCATGGTCAGCATGCAGCACCAAATCCTTGTCCATCAACTGCGCAGCGTCGTCAGACGGCACCTCGCCGTCGAGCATGTAGAGGAAATTCGCCGCGTGGTTTAGATCTGCATTTGGATCCACCGGATCGTTGCCGCGTCGGATGTTGTAGTGCGCCGCAACGATCGTTGGTACCTGCGCCGTCATCCGGATTCCCTTGCGGAACGTCGCCTCCACGTCGTCCCAATCAGCATCCGCGTCCGGGTCGAACGACGATAGGGCCGAGACCGCAGTCCGGAGTACGTCCATCGGGTGCGAATCCTTGATCGCTTCGATTATCGGAAATATCTGTTCCGGCAACTCTCTTTGACTGCGCAGCTCCTCGTCGAAAGCGTCTAGATGCTCCTGCATCGGCAATTCGCCATGCAACAGCAGATAGGATGTCTCTTCGAAATTCGAATGTACTGCCAGGTCGTGAATGCTGTAGCCCCGGTACTCAAGCACGCCGTTGCTACCGTCGATGAAGGTAGTCTCTGTGCGGTCGAAATAGATCTCTCGCAAACCGCGGTGGAGCTTGATTTCACTGTCCTGGGCCATTTATGTCTCGTCCGATGCTGTTGAACTGTCTAGGGATGCCGGGGCGATTTCGATGCCGTGAAGAAAATCGCTGCAACGTCAAACACTTCTGATGGGTTTCAACTTATTTTAGAGCATCGACCCGCGCAGCTTACAGGCCATCCAGGGAGTCGAAATTATCTCGCGAACGCCGGTCAGTGAGACGCACCAGTCGTGAGGGTCAACGCGTTTCTCAATTTTTTCATCATGGCCGTTACTCCATCCGGCTTGCCATTGTCCTATATTGCGAAGAGCGCATATTGCATCTATTGCGACTCGGAACTCTCAAATGCCGGACGACCCAAAACTTAGAATATCCAAAATGGACGAAGCAGTGAAACCGTCCCCGGGCGTTGGTCCAAACCATTTTCGTCCGTTAGGCGGGTGATTTAGCTGGCAAGGAAGAAGCAAGCAAGCGAATCGTGATGAGGAGTGTCGCGCCATGTCGACCGAAATTCGGAGCACTACGATTTACCCGGAGCCTACCCCGTTTCCCGAGGGTTGGTACTTTGTAGCGAGTCGGCAGGATCTACTCAAAGCCAAAATCATCCAAAAAACCTGGATGGGTGAAAACGTCATTGCATGGTGTGGCGAGAACGGGCGGGTATGTGTCGCCGAGGCCTATTGCCCGCACCTCGGAGCGTATCTCGGCCCCGACGGCGGCGGGTCGATATCCGATGGCCGACTCGTCTGCCCTTTCCATGGCTTCGAGTTCGATACGATCGGATAGTGCGTCGCCACACCGTACGCCGACCCGCCCCGGACGGCAAGGTTGAGAGTCTTCGAGACACGAGACATTGCAGGCCTTGTCTACGCATGGTGGGGTATCGACGGGCGGGCATCGCAATGGGCCTTGCCCGCCGACGCGACGGAGCAAGATGGATGGTCCGACTTCGAGATCAGCACCACCCGCTTTCCCGGCCATCCCCAAGATACAACTGAGAATTCGGTGGATTTAGGCCACCTAAACTACGTCCACGGTTATAACAACGTCGGTCGCGCCGAGCGATTAACGGTAGACGGTCACCTTCTCACAAGCCGCTTCGTTTTTAAAAGTGTTCGGCGGATCGCAGGAATCGCAAACTTGACATTTGACATTTCCGCCGACACGACTGTCGCTGGTTTGGGATATTCGTTCGTGGACATCCACGAGCAGTCCATCGGGATGCACATGCGCCTTTGGGTGTTGGCGACGCCAGTCGATGGCACACTCATCGACCTGACATTGGTCTCGCCCGCGCCTGTGCCGTTCCGACGGCGAGACCATGCCATTTAGAGCCTACTGCGCTCAGTTCTATCCCGACCCAAGCGATTCAGTCGAACCGATCCAGGCACATCCGAGTTGACCGAGACATGAAGATGCGCGTTGGCTGCGCGACACTAGACAGCGAACTTGAGAATCCCTAAAACCGAATCCTCGGGTTCTTGGAGATTCGGTGCGCCCTGACCACCGCGGTGAGAACGTTGGAACGACGAGGGTCAATGTGGCAGTGTAAGATTTCGACGGAACCCTTCGCGCTACCAGGCGTCGCCTCCTGCGGCTTCCTCAATCGGAAAGGCTGGCCATGAGCAACATACTCGACAAGCTAAGCTGGTTGATCACGGTCCGGCCGTACGTCACACTCGTCGTTCTCCTTATCGTCACCGTTGCGCTGGCCGGAGGATCTACGTTGCGCGCGCCGCCGACTGAGGGTGCTAGATTGGAGTTCCTTCCTCCGGGTCACGCCATCGCTGATGCGACGCGGGATATAAAAGAGTTTTTCGGTGATTCGGGCGAGGTTAGCGTCGTGACGCTTATCTTCCGAGGAGAAGCGCTTACGCCTCAAGGCCTTTCTCAGATGGAAAATCTGATCAATGACATCGTCAGTGATCCGAGTGTTAGTGAGTTGTTGTTACCCTTCGATCCGATCGTCGCTCCTTCGCATTTAATCAACGGCGTGGCACAAGCGAGCGGAGCGGAGTCGATCACGCAGGCAGTGATCGACTCCGCCCGTAGCGTCCCTGGGATCGATGATGCTCTGGCCGCGATGACCGGCACCGATACGGACGGTACGCCGGTCGCGATCGCCAACATTCGGTTGAGCGACACAGGCGACGAGCGGGTCCAGGACGCCGAACGTAGGATCTACGAGCTTGCGACGGGGGATGATGGTCCGCTGAACGTCCGCAGCATATCGCCGGTGATCGTCGAGGATGAATATACGGAGGCCACTGAATCGGGACTAGCACCGCTGTTAGGGCTGGCGTTGGTGCTTATCGCTTTGCTGCTTCTGATCTTCACCCGCACATTCTCAGATATGCTACTGACCCTGACCGGATTAATCGTCTCGATTGTCTGGATCGTCGGTGCGGAGGGGTGGATTGGACCCAACGGACTGAGTCTGATCGGCCCGCCGAGTTCGTTCACTGCGATGGTGCCGGTGATCGTCATCAGCCTCACGGTGGACTACGCGATACAGGCAATCTCCCACTACCGAGAACAGCGAATTGACGGCGCGGGGGTTGTGCTGGCGGTACGAAGTGGTTTGAGGAATGTCACGATTCCGTTGACGTTGGCTGCCGTAACGACGATTGTCAGTTTTTTGGCGACGCTATTCTCGCCGATCGGGGTGGTCGCCGACTTTGGCATCGTCGCGGGATTGGGAGTTGGGTTGAGTTTGATAGTGATGTTGACGCTGATCCCGGCTGGCCGCACGATCATTGACCGGCGGCGCGAGGCGCGCGGCACATTGGCGTCTCCGCGTCCGATCTCAAACGCATTGCCTGGCATCACGCGCGTGGCGGAACTGCTTGGGAGAGCAGTCACGCGTTGGCCTGCGCCCTTCCTCGTCGCGATCGTAGCCGTGACGATTGGGCTCGGTTTCGCCGCCACAGACCTAAAATCTGAATTCAGCATCCGAGACATCCTCCCCCACCGTGGGACCGTGGTCGAGGATATGGATACCCTTGACGCTGCGGTCGGTGGGTCGACGGAGATCGCCAGTATGCTGGTGATGGCTGAGGTGACGGAGAGCCGTACGCTCCTGAATCTGCACGACCTCACGTCTGCCTTCGAGGATGAACAGCGCCGCCCGAACGCTGCTGCGGGACCGATTGATGCATCGTACGCGTTGTTGTTAATCGACTGGACCGAGGATAGCGGTGAGCCCGGCGATAAGTACGACCCGGAGCTCGACGAACTACTCCAGGAAGCGTCTGCAGGAGTGCAACTCGATCCAGTGTTGATGCAGGAATTAGTCGACAAGCTGGAAGCGAAGGATCCCGAACTGGCGCTGGTTATGATCAACGATCCGGAGGGCATCGACACATTGCTGCTCCAGTTCCCGCTCTATTTGAATGATCCCGAAGAAACGAGGATGATCCAAGAGGAGATCGATGAGCGGTGGTTTGGGGAAGACGACTTCATTACGGCGAGTTCGGATAGCATCGTCTCGATCGCTGTCACCGACCAGATCACAGACCGACAAACGGAGGCGATCAGCACCACAGTCGCCGTGGCACTGGGGATCCTGGCCGTATTCTATTGGGTGACAATACGTCAGCCCGCGCTGGCAGTCGTCGCGGTGGGGCCGATCGTGCTTGTACTCATCTCAGTGTTGGGCACGATGGCGTTACTTGAAATTCCCTACACCTTGATAACGTCGATCATTACTTCGCTGTCGATCGGTATCGGCGTTGACTACACGATTCACGTTATCCATCGCTACCGGGAAGAGTTTGCGCACTCACGCGATCCGGAGAGAGCGGCGATCCGGACGCTCACCACGACCGGTTCGGCGTTGTTGGGATCTGCGCTGACGACGGCAATGGGATTCGGAGTGCTTATCGCCTCTTCCCTGCAGGCGTCTGCGCAATTCGGCATTACAGCTACCATAACGATCGTCTACTCCTTGATCGTCTCGGTCTTTGTGGTGTTGCCGGCGATGGTGGTTTGGGGCGCGTTCCAGAACATGCGGCTACGCTCGATGGTTGAGCGCGAGTGGAGCGACCTCGACCTAGCTATTGACGACGTGTATCAGCGCCACGAGCAAGAGCAGGAAGCGCCATAAAAGGCGCGTGGGTGGAAAGACAATCTGGTCCGGCGGGTTAAACGCCGGATCAGACTGACAGTTCGCGCCTCCGCTCGGCGACGCGAAATTTCAGCTTCTTGCTTAGGGACAGCGACGGAAACGGGCTGATCTTGAGCTTGTAGTTGGCGGGCGACACCTCGAGGGTGAAATAATGGGCGACCATCATCAAGTTGATGACGAGTTGAAGTTCCATCCACCGTGATCCGAGGCACGTATGTGTCCCCAACCCGAACGGCGCGTAACCAGGACTGTGATGCTCATTGCGCGGAGGCAGGTAACGGTCGATGTCGAATTTCTCGGGGTCAGGGAAGACATCTTCCATATAGTGTGCGGCTGCCTGGGCAATGAAGACCTGCGCTCCTTCAGGTAATTCGTACCCCTCAACCAAAACCGTGTTCATGACGGTTCGGACCGACATCGGGACGATCGAGTAGAGCCTCAGACACTCCATGATGAACCGACGAGTGACGTCAGTCGATTCTGGAGTGAAGTCCTCGCGATCCGGGTCGCCATTTTCGAATAGAGCGTCTGCTTCGGTGCGAATCCGCTTGTAAAAATCTGGTTGCGACGCCATCGCGTAGAGGGCAAAGCTTAGCGCATCGCCAAGGTATACGCTGGCGATGAGCGGGGCCGAAAGGGCGAAGCGCAGATTCGATTCTGGAAGGAACTGCGGGTCGCTGGCGTGCAAGCTCAGCAAGTCATCGGCCAGATCCCGAGGGCAACCGGTGCGCTGGGCTGGCGTGTGCACGTTCTGGACGCGATCCAGCAGTTCGAAGATGCTCTTCTTCCGGCGTCTCATACCCGGGTACTCAACATGAACTTCGGCATCACTTTCAAGACATGAGTGCTGAGTGCTCGAACCTTGTATTCGATGAGATCGTCGATGATGTCCTGGGAATCGACACTGACCGAGATCGGGGAGATTTGCGAATTGATGAATTTCCGGCAGGTCTGCACTGCGGGGAGAGTATCGCCGACCGTCCAATCCGACATAAAACCGCGGGCATGACCGTATAGTGGTTCCAGATGGCTTTCCAATCTCGAACGGGAATAGGCCGAATTCATCGCCTTGCGGAATCGGAAGTGGTCGGCGCCGTCGAGCGCGGGTAGTATTCCAGACGCGCCATAAACTTTCTCGAAGTCTTGCAGGTAGTCCCTAGCTCTGAGGAAGTTGCGCCCGTGGCGATGCACCCAATGGTTGGTCTCGGCGCCAGCCAAAAAGAACAGGGGATCCTTCGAAACGGCGGTTTTAGCTGAAACACTGGTCCGTATTTTTCGGCTAGATCTGCAAACAGTGCGAGCATATTGCCGTCGCGAACATGCGGATTCAGCACCACTTCACGCAGAGGTACAACCGGGATCCGCTTGGACAACGAAGGACGTCGAAGGATAGGACCGACAAGGTTTTCGGCGACCGCCTCGCCGATCGCGCGCGCGATCAAATCCATTTTGCAAATGAGTTCGATGCGCTCCTCTGAATCCTCATCGAGTACGAATATGAAGCGAAAGATATCGCAAGTGTTGATGAGCGAGACGAAGATGATGTCTCTCGGGTCGGGAATCTCGTTGTTAAAGATCACATTTGCGATACGAGCCTTGACAAATTGAACCGCGGTATCGTCTGAGGAGCCAGCGAGTGCTTCCGACTGCCACGCTTTATTCGACAGCGTCCAATAGTCGCCTTCGTGGTAGTCCAAAATTTCTAGGTCTACCAATCGTCCTAGAGTTAGATCAATAATCGACTCCGCGCGGGGAGCGAGACGCTCGACCCAGTACCTGGCGTTTTGTTGACCTTTGTGGGCAGCAATTTCCGCAAGGATGGGATCGAGCGCACGGTCGCCGGTTGCTGTTTCGTCGAGAAGAAACAGCGATTCCATATCAGTGTCGATGCGAGATTGCAGCGAAAGTTCCGCAAGCGCTGCTCCTGCGACCGCGCCGTTCAAATCCCAACCAGGAATTTGCCGAAAGTATCCGCTCTCTTCGTTGAGGAGCATCAGGATGAGTTCTTCCGGCAGACTCAGCTGTTGATTTATCGCGGCGTCTGTTGAGAGTGTCATCAGTCTTTACTTTCTTGCAACATCCCGGAATCCCTAAGGCGACGCACGCTTGCTGGGCTTGCAATGTGGTATAACTCTGCCCCAGATAAATCGGGACTATGTATCAATAAGGTTGATGTTCGATTTCGTAAAACAGGCCGTTAGCAGTCTCATTCAACTCGATCATGGTGAAGTCAAATAACGCTTCCTGCAACATACAGTCTTCCCCATTAAACTTCCGATCAAATCATAGAGGACACCGCGATGATAGTTGACGTCCACTCGCACATCCCGACGCACGAAGCGGACGTGCCGACCGATAATGTCGAAACCAATCCGCTGATCGGTACCGGCGTCAAGCTCGCCGGGTCGATGCGCGACTACGCCAGGGCCATGGAGCCCGTCGATCGGGCACTCGTGTTCGGAATCGCACCTCGCCCCGGCACAAATGAGCATCCCGTAATCGACTGGAACGCCGGCTGGGACGACAATCTGAACCAGAACGATATCGCAGCGAAAGTCGCAGCCTCTAATCCTGAAAAGTTCACCCCCTTCATGTCGCTCCACCCGGAGCAGCCAGACATTGATCAGGAATACGATCGTGCCGTCGGCGAGTTGGGTTGCCGCGGCATCAAACTCGCGTTGAGCTACCAAGCGGTCGATCCGCTCAGCGATGCCGCATTCCGCCTCTTCGACCGCTTGCAGTCTGACGGCCTGCCAATCGTATTCCACAACGGAATGTCGGTCGCTCCAGACGCAGTTCTCAAATACGCCCATCCGCTGGCGATCGACGAAGTGGCGATCGCCTTCCCACGATTGAAGATGGTCCTCGCCCACACCTCGCACCCCTGGTACGAGGACTGCATGGCGGTCGTTCGAAAACATCCCAACGTCTACACCGACATCTCCGGCATGCCGTCGAGACCATGGATGGCATGGCGAGCCATGCGCGTCTTCCACGAATTCTCCGCAACCCACAAGATGCTTTTCGGATCCGACTGGACGCTCTGGACGCCGCAGGAAACAATGGACGGCCTACGAGCAATCCCAAGGTTCGCCAAAGAGCACAACCTGCCTCCAATCCCCGAAGACGAAATCGAAGCCATCATTAACCGCAATTCCCTGGCCTTGCTCGGTTTGGAGTGAAACCAATGGACTCAGACCAACCACTCATCGTCAACCGCGCGAAAAACAAACTGAAGGCCGACGAGCCCATCTTCGGCGTCAACATCTTCGAGGCGCTGACCCCATCCGTCGTCAAAGTCGCCGCCGATGCCGGTTTCGACATGCTAATGGTCGACGCCGAACACGCCATCAACGACGACGGCAGACTATCGTTATTCCTAACCCTCGTCCGCGACAACGGCATGGCTCCTGTAGTCACAGTCATTGCACCCGAACGGGCGCTGGTTTCACGCGTGCTCGATGCTGGCGCAATGGGCATAATCCTCTCCCACTCCGAAACGCCCGAGCAGATGCAAGACCTAGTCCGCTGGGTCAAATACGCACCCGAAGGCGAACGCGGACTAGCCATGGGCGCCAACGCCAGCTACGACATCTCCGACGTCGCCCGTTTCTGCCGCGAAGCCAACGACGCCATCCTCATCCTGCCCAAGATCGAATCTCCGCTCGGCGTCGAGAACGCAGGCGCCATGATGGAAGTCGAAGGAGTCGACGGCGTAGTCTTCGGCCCCGGAGACCTATCCGCCAAGATGGGATACCCCGGTCAGTGGGAACATCCCGAAGTTCTAGCCGCCATTAACAGCGTAGTCGACGCGGCGATCGCCCGCGGACTCGCGGTAGAGCCGTCAGTGATGCCGTCCGACCACACCGAATACGAGCGCGAGCTCATACGCGGCGCACGCATCTTCGGCGCCACCAGACAAACCGAATACGACCTCTATCGCGATGCGCTAGGGCGTGTCTTAGCCGTCTATCGCTAGAGCCGCGACATTCACAACGCCATACTCTCAACTTCCCCAGCCAAACGACTGATGATCTCGTCAATCCGGATGGCACCCAAGTTGTCCCCCGATCGCGTCCGCAGCGCCGCCGAATCAGCTTCGATCTCGCGGTCACCGACCACCAACATGTAGTTGACCTTCATCAACTGAGCATTGCGAATCTTCGCGTTCATCCGCTCGCTAGCATCGTTCACCTCTACCCGCAAACCAGCCTTCTTCATCCGATCTGCAATCGCATACGCGTAGTCATTGTGCCGATCAGCAATCGGCACCATCATCGCCTGTGTTGGCGACAGCCACAGCGGAAGGTTGCCTCCAAGATGCTCGATCAGCACCCCGATGAAGCGCTCCAGAGAGCCCAGCATCGCGCGGTGAATCATCACCGGACGCTCGCGCCCGCTCTCCGAATTGACATACTCCAGATCAAACCGCTCCGGCTGGTTGAAATCGACCTGAACCGTTCCCAACTGCCATTCACGCCCAAGTGCATCCGGCACGAACATGTCGATTTTGGGGCCGTAGAAAGCGCCTTCGCCCAAAGCGGTCTCGAATTCTCCGCCTCGCTCCTCTAAAACCGCCTTAAGAGCGGTTTCGGCGCGGTCCCACTGCTGATCTGATCCCACGCGCTTCTCCGGTCTCAACGACAGCACGAACCGCGTCGAATCAAACCCGAAAACCCCATAGCTTTCGTTGAGCATGTCAATGAAACCGTTCACCTCTTCCGCGATCTGATCTTGCCGACAGAAGATGTGCGCGTCGTCTTGTGCAAACGACCTCACACGTGTCAAACCCGCCGTCACACCCGACAACTCGTACCGATGCAACCGCCCAAAGTCCGCGTATCGTATCGGCAGCTCCCGATACGAATGCAGCGACTTCGAATACATGACCGCGTGTGACGGGCAGTTCATCGGCTTCATGCCGTATTCCTGCTCATCGATCTCCAGCATGTACATGTGCTCGAGGTAGTTGTCGTAATGCCCCGACGTCTTGAACAGATCGGTCTTGAAAAGCTGCGGAGTAATCACCTCGTCATATCCGTAACGTTCGTAAAGCCCCCGAACGTAGTCAACAAGGCGGTTGTAGACGAACGCACCCTTCGGGCGGAAAAACGGGTTGGCCGGCGCAACCTGATCAAAGAAGAACAATCCCATCTGCGCGCCCAGCCGACGATGATCCCGCTGCTGCGCCTGCTCACGCTGCTTCAGATACACCTTCTGTTTGTCGCGCGACTCCCAAGCCGTCCCGTACACGCGCTGCAGCATCGGGTTCGCTTCGCTACCCCGCCAATACGCTCCCGCCGACGACAACAGCTTGAACGCCGAGATCTGACCCGTAGTATCGACGTGCCCGCCCCGGCAAAGATCGTCGAACGCTCCGTTCGAATGACTGGTGAACGTTACCCGCTCATCCTCTGGTATCCCGTCGATGATCTCCTGTTTGTAACGGTTGTCTGCCACCAAAACCCGCGCCTCATCCCGCGAAACCTCGCGCTCCACGAACGGCGTGTTCGCGCGTATCGACGCCCGCATCTCACCCTCGATAACTTCAAGATCCTCCGGCGTAAACGGACGCTCAACATCGAAGTCGTAGTAAAAACCGTCCCGAATCGGAGGCCCAATCGTCAACTTCGCCTCCGGAAACAGCTTCAACACCGCCTCCGCCAAAACGTGCGCCGCCGAGTGCCGCAACGCGTCGCGATACTCCGCCTGCTCCTCCGGGCTCAAATCCCGAAACCTCGTTCGTCGCCTGCCGTCATTCACGCCAGCATCGTCATTCCCGCGAACGCGGGAATCAGCTGGGGATGGGTGGTTATTGGGTTGTTCTTGTTTTTCGCTGTCTGCCATGTCGTTTACCTATGCGTGGTGATTGTTTGAGGCGACAGGAAAACGCGAAACAACGTCACCGACGAGGCACGGTTACTTCGAGTAGACAATTTGGTCCCCGCCGCCAAGAGATCGAGGGATTAGGCACGGGACCGGGAGAGATTAACCGGCCCGCGCCATTATAGTGAGGGTGCGACGCCATCTAGGGTCGCCCTCACTAGCGATGCGCGTTGTGTACCTGTCAATCAATTGATGAACCTTGAAGTTCGTCACGAGTGGTGGGCGATGGAGGATTCGAACCTCCGACCTCGTCGATGTCAACGACGCGCTCTAACCAACTGAGCTAACCGCCCAAACCTGATGCGTTCAGATTATATATCCCTGGCAATTGCCGAACCTCGTGCGATAAACCGCCGAAATTTAGCCAGCGAACACCGAGGATACGAGGAGATGCGGTTCGCCAAAGAAAATGGCGCGCTTGGCGGGATTTGAACCCACGACCTCAGCCTTCGCAGGGCTGCGCTCTATCCGCTGAGCTACAAGCGCGCGACACACCTAAAAGGTTATCACCACCAACGTGTGAAACCCTCCAACAACTCTGGTGCCGAGGGCGGGATTCGAACCCGCACGTCCTCTCGAACACTACGTCCTGAACGTAGCGCGTCTACCGTTTCGCCACCTCGGCAACCTGATTCCAATACTAAACGACCACCTTCAATCCACGCCCAAAATGTCCAGTGCGTCTCGGTTGATGATCCCCTCGATCTCAGCCTCCGGTATCCCCGGAAGATGGTGATCCTTAGCGAACTTGTTCAAACCACGCAAGCTGTCGATGTTGTCCTGCGGCTTCGTCACCGGCCAGTCCGACGCGAACAATATCCGGTCCGTCGAGCCCCACTCGTGGAACTTCAACATCGCCTCCCAGAACGAGTACGGACGGTAGAACTGCGCCGAAACGTCGCACCAAACGTTCGGGTGCTTCCGCACCACCGAGATGCAGTCCACCTGCCAAGGGTGCGCCAAGTGCGCCAGCACCATCTTCAACTTCGGGAACGCCATCGCAACCTTCTCGGTCGTCAGCGGATGCGCATACGTCAACGGCGCCTCTGTCATCGGCGACGTGCCCTGATGGAAGATGATCGGAATTCCGTCATGCTCCAACCTCGCGAACAACCGGAATGCCTCCGGCGACGTCGGATCGAAGTCCTGGTAGTTCGGACCCAGCTTGATGCCCTTGCATCCCAAGTCGCCAACACACCGGTCATACTCATCCTCCCAGTTCGGGTCCAACGGATGCAGCGACATGAACGGTATCGCTTTGTTCGGGTTCTTCTTGGCCGTGATCGAGGCAATGTCGTTGTGGTTGAGGGATGCGTCCCATCCGCCTTGACGCAACACTCGCTCTTCCGGTTTCCACGGTCGAGGGGCTATACCGAAGATGAACGTCTTGTCGACCGGAGCCATGTCGTTGTAGTAATCGACGATGCTGTTCGTCAACTGCACCGTCTCCCCCGACCGCATCGTAGACTCCGTCAACATCTCATCCTCCGGCACAGTATCCGGATGGCTCGGCAAGTGGGTGTGTACATCGACGATCATGTTGTTCTACCTTTCCAACGACGGTTGGATTTCACTTTGAAATCGCTAGTAGCATCGTAAACGATAAGCAATCATTTTTGAGCGCCTTGTCGCCTTTGTGCAAAGAGGACGGAAGAACCATGGATGCAGGAATAATCATCGCCGCTGCAGTTGTCGGCGCCTCAATCATTGGCGCGTTCATCATGATGTCACGACGAGGCGATGAAACCGGTGAAGACACCATCGAGCTAATCCGTCTAGCCGAAGAAAAGGCCAAAGCCGAATCCGAACTAGCCAACACCCAGGCCGATTTAGATGTCGCCCGCCGAGCGTTGGAAACCGCCCGCCAATTCGAAATCCAGAACGCCGAACTAACCTCAAACCTCGCCAACGAACAAGCACTACAAAAACGCATCTCCGACCAGATGGAGACTGTCTCCAAAAACCGCGACACCCTCCAAACACAAGTCCAAAATCTAACCGCCGAAATCTCCGGATTAAAGGCAGAACTCGAAGCCAAATCCACTTCCCTGCAAGAAGAAAACACTGAAAACGCCGACCTTCGAAAACAGTCTTCCGAGCTCGTCAATCAAGTAAACACCCTCACTGCCAAAGTCTCCAACCTGAACACCGAGCTCAAAAACGCCGAAGAGCGGATGGAAGAGCGCGGCGAACTCGAAAAACTCTTCGGCGACCGCTTCAAAACAATGTCGTCCGAAACCCTCGCCAACCAGCAGAAACAGTTCATCGAACGCGCAACGCAAACGCTCAAACCTCTCTCCGACAAAGTCGAAAAGCTCGACCGCGAGTGGGCCACCACGTCCGGGGCCTTCAAACAGCAGATCCAATCCCTAGCCACCGAGACCCGCACCCTCTCAACCGCTCTCACCAAACCTCAAGCCCGCGGCCAATGGGGTGAAATGCAAGTCGAACGCGCCCTCGAACTCTCCGGCTTGGTGAAGGGTATCCACTACGACACCCAAACATCAGACAACCAAGGTGGACGCACCGACTTCATCGTCCACATGCCGCACCAGCGGGACATCATCGTCGACTCCAAAGTCTCCCTCGTCGCACTCATCGAAGCGCAAGACACCACCGACGATGCCGAACGCGCGCGGCACCTCGACCGTCACGCCCGACACATGCAAGACCATGCCGACTCCCTTTCCAGCAAACAGTACTGGAGCCAGCTGCCCGACTCAGCAGACTTCGTGGTCATGGTCGTCCCCGAATTCGCACTCCCGCCCGCCGTCGAACGACGCCCCAACCTCATCGACCTCGCCCTCCAAAAGAACGTCGTCATCAGCACCCACTCCACGCTAGTCGCGCTTCTCAAAACCGTCGCAATGGGATGGCAAGAACGCAAAATCGCAGACGAAGCGAATGAAGTGGCCCGAATCGGTCGCGAACTACACGACCGACTAGAAACCTTCGCCACCCACTACGCCGACATCGGACGCCACCTCGACCGCGCCGTAAACCGTTACAACGACGGCGTAGGCTCCCTCGAATCCCGAGTCCTAACCCAAGCCCGCCGCTTCCCCGAACTAGGCATCCAAACCACCAAAGAACTCCCTGAAACCCAACCGGTAGAAACCACCATCCGCGCCATGCGCACCGCGCCGACCATCGATGAGCCCTCCGACAACGGTGCGTAATTCAGACCGCAAGCCAACATTTGGCAGTACCAAATCATCTTTCTTAAAACCGGTACTCAACCTATCTAGCGCGGCACGTTGGCAACCCAAGATCTCTCATATCGTTGTCTAGGATCTGTCGCAATCCCGCAGGAATGCAGCCGGTGAATCGGTTACCTCTGACTATCAATCTCCTTAATTCAGTTAATTCAGTCAATTCGACAGGCAACGGACCCCTGAGGCGGTTCTCAATGAGTGTGATGCCCCTTACCTGTTCGAGCATCCCTATTTCACGCGGTATCGTTCCCGTCAAATTGTTGTCTCCCAAATCTAGGCGTTCCAACCTCCTCAATTGAAAGATTTCTGTCGGGATTGTCCCACTCAAATCATTTTCATTGAGCAACAACGCTATCAATCTTGACAGTTTCCCTAGTTCCTTAGGTATCGGTCCGGACAGACGATTGAAATCAAGGTGTAAGTGCGTCAGGTTGGTCATGTTGCCAATCTCTGGTGGGATCGTGCCAGACAATCGATTGCTGCCCAAATACAAGGATCCTAACTTCGATAATCCGCCGATCGAACTCGGCAACGGACCAGAGAATGAGTTTTGAGAACCCTCAAAGAACGTAAGTTGTTTGAGGTTGCCAAATTCCGATGGGATGTTTCCACTCAGCAGATTGCGGCTCACATGCAAATACACGAGGTCAGTTAGTTGTCCGATTTCCGATGGGATTTGACCTTCGATCGAGTTGCCAAAGAGATCCAACACCTTTAATCTCCTCAATTCACCGATGTCTGACGGTAAGGCACCAGTCAAATTCGCCTCCGTCAACCGAATCTGAATAACCCGCCCTTCTTCATCCGTCGACACCCCGAACCAGCTACCCACCGGACGATCGCTCAGCCAACCTTCGTCATTCAACCAACGATTCCCATTCGTCGCAAGGTATAGCGCGATCAGCGCATCCCGCTCAACTTTGTCGCAGTAGCCCAGCCCGGACTCGGCCATGTCGTTTTCGAAACCTGCGCGACCGAACCAACCCTTAAGAGCATTCGTCACACAGTCAGTGAACTCATTACCCGATATCGTCAACGATTGAAGATTGTCGAGGAACCCGAATTGCGCAGGGATCTCACCCGTCAATCGGTTGCTGGCAAGTTCCAGATTCTCCAAGTTCCTCAACTCGCCCAATTCTGTCGGAATCTGACCCGTCAGACCGTTATTCACCAACCCGAGCCAATTCAGATCTCGCAGCTCTCCCAACTCCGGCGGGATGTTGCCCGTGAGTTCATTGGAGTTCAACCCCAACTGCTGCAATGAAAAAAGTTCCCCCAGGTCCGCAGGAAGCGGCCCAGTCAACCGATTCCCATCAAGGAAAATCGTCCGAACACGTTGCAACGCGCCTATCTCCGGTGGGATCGGCCCCGAGAGTCGGTTCCCGAACAACACCAGCTGATCCAAGCTCGCCAACTGCCCAATCCCACGCGGTATCCTGCCGGTGAATTCATTCTCCTCCAGATAGAGTCTCTCAAGCCTCACCATGTTCCCGATATCAGAAGGCAACTCTCCGCTCAACATGTTCCTGGACAGCTCAAGATGCGTCAGGTTCACCAAATTCCCGAACCCGGTTGGCAACGGACCTGTCAACTGGTTGTCTGCCAAATTCAACGTTTCCAATTTGCGCAGATTGACGATCCCTTGCGGTATCTCACCGCTAAGATAGTTCGCACCCAAGCCAAGCGATTCGAGGTTGGTTAACGCACCAAGCTCCGGCGGTATCGGCCCCGACAACTCGTTTTCAGCGAGCCACAGATTCGTCAGTCCAGTCAAGACCCCTAACGCCTTCGGCACCTCACCTTCAAGGCGGTTGCCAGCAAGCGCCAACGTCTGAAGACTCGTCAAACCCCCGATCTCTGGTGGAATCGCACCTGAAAAGTCGTTGAAACTCAGACTCAACCTCGTCAATCTCGACAGATTCGCGATTTCAGACGGTATCGTCCCCGAGATACGGTTGTCGAAAAGAACCAACTCACGTAATTCGACAAGTTCAGCAATCTCAACCGGCAACTCGCCGTCGACGGCGTTGCGGCTCAAATCCAGCTTCTCGAGCCTCGCCAAATCAGCGAACTCGCTTGCGATCGGCCCTGCAAGCCCGTTCTGAGAAAGATTGATCTCGATGACCCGTCCGAGTTCGTCAGTCTCGATTCCATACCATTCGTCCAACCGCGCGTCGCTAAACCAGTTCGTCCGATTGAACCAATTGTGGCCGTTCGTCGATTCATACAGCGCACCCAGCGCTCCAACGGCCACATCCCTGCAGAACGGCAAACCCGCGTCCTCCAAGTCATGAGAAGTCCCTGACAACGCTGCTTGGACGTCAACAACAACGCACCCGGTAAGCTCATTCAGTGCTACTCGCAATACGTCGAGCCTCAGGCCCCTCAGCTGCAGCGGCAACTCGCCGGTCAATTCGTTGTCCGAAAGATCCAAAGACGTAAGCCGACCGAGCGACCCAATGTCACCAGGAATTTCACCCGTCAAACCGTTGTGACCAAGATTCAATTCCCTTAGGTTTTCCATATTGCCGATGCCCAGCGGTATCGTGCCGGCCAATTGATTGCGAGAAAGGTCCGCGCGCTCGATCTCACGCAAATCCTCGAACTCGACAGGGATCTCCCCAGACAACTCGTTGCTCGAAAGCGATAACACCCGCAGGTTCTGTAGCGCTCCGATCTCATGCGGTATTGGCCCGTGCAAAATGTTGTCCGCCAATATCAGATCCGTCAGATTCCCGAGTTCGCCAATCTCGGAGGGCAACCGTCCGGCCAATCGATTGCCGCCCAGATCCAATACCTGCAACCTCTCCAACCCCTCAATCGCCGGCGAGATGGAACCAACCAAGCCATTCGAACCTAGCTCCAATCGGATCACCCTACCTTCGGCATCAGTTGTGACACCGAACCAATCGCCAACGAACTCGTCGCTCAACCAATTCCCGCTGTTCACCCACTCGGTGCCGCTCGCCGCGGCGTAGACCGTCGTCAACGCGTCTCGATCCATCTTGTTGCAATAAGGCAATCCCAAATCTGTTAAGTCGTTAGATAAGCCGGCAATGAACCCCGAATCCAAGAACGATTCAGGCACACACCCTGCGAACCCGTTTCCGGCGATCCGCAACTCTTGCAGATCCAACTCGCCGATTTCAGACGGGATCTTGCCGACAAACCGGTTACCAGCAAGCAGCAAACCGTCGAGCACCGAAAAATCCAGCAGATCAGCCGGTATCTCGCCGCTCAACTCGTTGTTCGACAAGTCAAGCCAAATCAATTTACTCAGGTTGACCAGCACCGATGGAATCTCGCCCACCAAATCGTTGTCGCTCAAGTCGAGATAACCCAGACCCGTCAGATTGCCGATCTCCGACGGGATGGGACCGCCGAGATCGTTCTCCGACAATCCCAGATGCCTAAGGTTGACCAAATTCCCAATAGAACTCGGTATCTCACCGGAAAGGTAGTTGACGTCCAACGAAATCAATTCGAGACCCGTCAAATTCCCAATATGGGTCGGCAACTTCCCGCTCAACACGTTCCCTGAAAGATTCAACTCCCTCAGCCTCGAAAGACTGCCGATCTCCTCCGGTATCTCACCCGAAACTCTGTTCCCTTCCAGATCCAAACTCCGCAAGTCCGCCAACCCGCCGATCTCTGCAGGTAACTCACCTCTCAACCCGTTGTCACGAAGCGTAATCGCGACCACACGATCACCCTCCGTAGTCACTCCGTACCACTCCCCGAACGGAGTATCGCTCAACCAACCGTCATTCCGGACCCAGCTCTCACCCCCCAGATCGCGGTACAAAGCAGATAACGCGATCTCTTCCGGCGACGGAGGCACCGGCGTAGACGTCGCCGTTGGCACTGTAGTCGCCGTCGGTTCTGGTGTGGTCGTTGGTACTGGGGTCGCAGTCGGTTCGACGGTAGCCGTGGCCGTCGGCGGAATCGGTGTTGCCGTCGGTTCGGCAATTGGCGTCGCCGACGGTTCTGGCATCTTCGTCGGCTCAACCGTTGGCAAAACCTGGACCTCGGACAGCACTGAAGTTGCCGTCAATATCGGTCCCGGCGTTGGCGTTGCCGCGTCAGAGCCCGTACAAGCAGACGCGAACACCATTACCGCTAGCGCCAAAAATCCTATGGTTGAACGAACGACCCGCGAAAACACCAGATCTATATCCTTATCCTTCCCAACTCCGTCCAATCGGCAGCATTACGGTGACATCGCACCCTGATACTCCTTTGCACCCTATCGTATACCTCAACATTCTCAGCTTTCGCGCCACGTCATGACACCGACTGGCGGCCTTCGAAAACAACCCAGATTCGACCAACCTGCCAATCGACGAAACGGACGCTTCGCCCGTGCGTACACAAATGCCAACCACCTTCACGCACAACCCACCCCGAATAACCGACATCCAACTACCCCACGCCAAGAACCAACCCAAAAGCATCCGTTGATTTTCAAGACTGGATGCGGCGCGGGAACGGGGCGACGCCTCGCCTCACGTTTCCTCTTCTGCAGGGACACCGCACCTAACCGAGGAACACCATGGGTCCCGGGTGAAGGAGCAGTATCTCCCCAGGCGCCCGAGTTAGGGCGCCACACCCTAACCGACCAACCAACACAAAAATCTGCCACCACCCGACAGACCGATTAAACGCGTCAAAACAACACCGAATTCATACATAATCATCTCCAAACCCAAATCAACGACCGCGACCTCAGGCTTTAAGAACCAACAACATGAAAATCACCAAAGTTACTCCGCTGATGCTCGATCGCTACCTGCTCGTGCGGATCGACACCGATGCCGGCATCTCCGGCATCGGCGAATCTGGTGCATGGGGATTCCTCGAAGCCTCAGAAGCCGCCATCGAAAAGTTCGGTCGCTACCTCGTCGGCGAAGACCCGCTCCGTATCGAGCACCACTGGCAATACATGTACCGCTTCTCCCACTTCCGGGGCTCTGCCGTCATGGGCGCCCTAAGCGCCATCGACATCGCACTGTGGGACATCATGGGCAAACACTTCGACACCCCGGTCCACCAGCTGCTAGGTGGCAAAGTCCGCGACCGTGCGCGTGTCTACTACCACGTCTTCGGCGATACCACCGAGAAACTCGTCACCGGCATCGCCGAAGCCAAGGAGATGGGCTTCACCGCCGTTGGACACCTCACACCGTTCCTCGACGAAGATCGCGACGTTCCCTATTTCAAGACCCACGCCGAGAAGATCCGCGACGCCATCGAAACCGTCCGCAAATATCGCGAGACCGTCGGCGACTCCGTCGATCTCTGCATCGAGATACACCGCCGCCTCACCCCCGCCGAAGCAGTCCAACTCGGACTCGGCATCGAAGAGTTCCACCCCTACTTCTACGAAGACCCGATAACCCCTGACAACTTCGACGAAATGGCCTACGTCGCCGACAAGATCAACATCCCCATCGCTACCGGCGAACGCTACACGTCGCTGTGGGAGTTTCAGATGGCCCTTTCCCGGTGCGCAGTCCAGTACGTCCGGCCCGACGTATGTCTAGTAGGGGGCATATCAGGAGCCAAAAAGATCGCCGCATTAGCCGAAGCCCATCACGTAGGCGTAGTACCGCACAACCCTCTCTCACCGGTGAGCACTGCCGCCTGTCTGCAAATCGCCGCAACCGCACCGAACTTCGCCCTTCAGGAGTACCCCATCGGCGAAGACGTCCCGCCCAAATCCGACATGGTCGACAACACTCCGCAACATGACGGAAACGGATACCTCATAATCTCCGATCAACCCGGCATCGGCATCGAGCTCAAGCCCGACGCCGTCGAGAACTGCCCTCCATCCCCGCGCGAAGTCGAAACCCGCCTACATTTCGACGGGTCTGTAATCGACCAATGAGTTCCCCCAAAGCAACCATCGCGCAACCGCCACGAACTACCGCCACCAAAATAAAATTTTCCACCCATGTTTGATATATTTGCATCACACGGGAGCGAACCCCGAGGTTGAACTGAACAGTTGAACCCCCGGTTTAGACCCGTCATCAACGAATACTTGCACGAAAGGAAATCGACATAGCAAGGAACTATCGCATCAACCATCGGATCCGCGCACCAGAAGTGCTCTTGGTGCAGCGTACGAGCAATGGTGCAACCTCATCCACCGCGATGCAGCGTAACGAGGCACTTAACCTCGCACAAGAAGCCGGACTTGACCTCGTCGAGGTCGGTCCCGATCAGAATCCGCCGGTCGTCCGCATGATGGACTACGGCAAATTTAAGTTCGATCAATCCAAACGGGCCAAGGAGGCTCGAAAAGCATCTAGGGCGACCAGCGAACTGAAGAAGGTCCGCCTGACCCCGAAAATTGCCGAGAACGACATCCAACAAAAAACCAAGCGAGTCCTCGGATTCCTTCAAGACGGCGCCAAAGTCCAAGTCTTTGTCCGATTCCGCGGGCGCGAACAAGCGCATCCAGAGATCGCAATGGATGTCTTGCGGCGCGTCGCCACAGGCGTTGCCGAATACGCTCGATTGGAACAGAAACCGGTCATGGAAGGCCGCATGCTGAGCATGATGCTCGCACCGAGAGCCGGCATCAGCCGTCCCGCCAGCAAAGCGGTCGCTGTGGAACCACGGCACCGCAATCGGCGCCGAAACGGAGAGTCGACCGAGTCTGCCGAAACCGAAACCAGAGAACCGGTCGCACAATCCGTCTGATTTCGGACCTCAACGTTTCGAAATCTTCCACCCGAGATCGGTAAAGCGCGCCCACGTGCAACTCACGCGGGCGCGTATTGCATAATTGAAAAATGCCTAAGCTGAAAACCCACAAAGGCGCTAAGAAGCGCTTCCACATCACCGGCACTGGCAAGCTGATGCGGACCAAAGGCCCCAAGAGCCACTTCCGAATGCGCAAATCTAAGCGCATGAAGCGGTTGCTCGGCGGAAAAGTCGGCATCGCTTCACCAGTCATGGCCAAGTCCATCAAACAATCCCTTGTAGGCTCATCCCGCTAGAGAACGCAGGGATCGAGTTCAGAGGTCCATCGTGCCCCGAGTCAAAGCAGGAATCACCCGACGAGCACGGCATAAGGCCGTACTCGCCACCACCAAAGGCCACCGAGCAGCGCGTAGCAGCCGATACCGCGTTGCCAAAGAGTCGATGCTTCACGCGCTCGACTACGCCACGCGTCACCGCAAGCTTAAGAAGCGCCAGAACCGTGCCCTCGCCATCACGCGCATCAACGCCGCCGCTCGCGAGCACGGGTTGAGCTACTCATCCCTGATCAACGGACTCAAAAAGGCCGAGATTACCCTCGACCGAAAATCGTTGGCCGATCTAGCCATCCGCCAACCCTCGGCATTCGCCAAAGTGGTCGCATCCGCCAAAGCGGAACTCTAGCGTCCACTGTCGTTGACCAAAGCGACTGTCAGCGCGCCAAATGGCGGTCCAAGAACGCCGTTACCCTCGTTACGTACCCTGACGGATCGGTTCGAAAAGCCTGTGCGTGACCCGCGTCCGGCGCAATCCATAACCTTTCGCAGTCCCCGCCGTCGATCTCGGATTGGCTGATGCCCAACGCCTTCGCCAACCGTTCTGCGTGAACGACTGGCACATAGTCGTCAAGCGCGCCGTGGATCACGAACATCGGCGTATCAAACTCCGAGACATGCTGCTCCGGCGATACCTCGCCCAAGCGATAACCCACCAGCATCTGCAGCATCAAGTCCATTCCCGGGCGCATCAGCTCGGCAACCCAGGCCTTCATCCCGGATCGGTGTTTGACGATTGACCAGAAATCGCTGTACGCGCTATCGGCGATGACCGCACCGGCGACTCCCGGGTTGGCGCACGCTAACGAAGCAGCCACGCCGCCGAGTGAAAATCCCAACACCCCGATCCGTGTCCGATCCGCGCCCAGCCCCACCAGATAGTCCAAAGCCCCTAGAACATCGAGCCGCTCAGTCCAACCGCCGGTGAAATCTCCATCCGCCGACTGCCCGCATCCACGCAAGTCGAACATCAATACACCGTAGCCCTGCTCCCACATCGCCTTGGCCAGACCCATAGCCCCGGCCTGCGGATCGGAGCGGTTAGACTCGTCACCGTGAACCATCACCAGCCACCTCGAATCGCGATCGACCGGCGTCGTCTCGGAACCCGGTGGCAATACCAGCCATCCCATGAGTTCATGTTCAGGGTCCGCATAGTCGCGCCGACTGTTGAACGAAACCTCCATGTACGGCAACCCGACGGATGACGGATCATCGCGCAGCGGCGCGCGGCGCGGACGGCGCGACAAGCGCAATGCGAACGCCACCGAAGCGCCGAGATACGCCGACGCCATCGCTGCAGTCACGATCGCAGCTCGATTGAACAAGGTCACTGTCCTTCTCCTGACACTTCTGGGACGCTGGACCTAAACCGTCGCCGCATCAAACATCAGCGCCACAAACAACAGGAACAGGTACAGCAGCGAAAATTTATACAAGTTAACCGTATCTTTGCGCTCGCCAGACCGCCACAACTTAAACGCCAGCCCAAAGAAAACCAGACCCAGCACCACTGCCGACACGAGATACACGACCCCCAGTTTCGACGTTGCAAAGTAATACATCACCGTAAGCGGCAACATCAAAACGGTGTACATCAGGATCTGAACCCGCGTCGCGGCCTCGCCGGATACGACCGGCATCATCGGCACGCCAGCGCGCGCATAGTCTTCTTTAATCAGCAACGACAACGCCCAGAAGTGCGGCGGAGTCCAGAAAAACACGACCGCGAAGAGGTACCACGCCTCGAGTTCGAGCACTCCGAGAATCGCCGCGTAACCTACCAGCGGAGGCATCGCGCCCGCGGCCCCTCCGATAACGATGTTCTGTGTCGTCGTCCGCTTCAACAGCGCGGTGTAGAGCACCACGTAGAGCGCCGATCCCGCGATCGCCAGTGACGCCGCCAGGATATTCGTGAAGAAGTAGAAAACCGCGAACGAAACAATGTTCAACGCCACCCCAAAAATCAGAGCGTTCATCGGTCTTATCCGACCGCCGGCCACTGGACGATGGTCGGTTCTATGCATCTCTTGGTCGATATCCTCCTCGTACCACATGTTCAACGCGCTCGCGCCGCCCGACGCGAGTGCTCCGCCGACGAGCACAACCACGATGTACTGCCACGGCGGGACACCACGCGCGGCGATGAACGATCCGCCCAAAGCCGTGAACAGCAGCAACGACATCACTCGCGGCTTGGTCAAGATCAAGTAGTCCCACAAAGTGCGCGACATCGCACGGATCCAAGGCTGACTCTTAGCGGTCGTTTCCGTCATGCGGCAACCTCGGTCATCGGTGCGCTTGGAAGTTGATCGCTTCGAACTTCGTTGGCTAGACTCCCACGGGCGACCGGCAGCAGTATCAGCAACGTCAACAGGCACATCCCAACCCACTGCAGCGAAGCGAATGTCAGGTGCGAGACCCGCGCCCAGACCTCAAAACCGGTCCAAGGATTGGCGGCACCGAGCAGCACTTGAACGACAATAATCACCGATAACGCGATACCCAAGATGCGCAACACTCGCGCCGATGATCCTGGGACGTCGGAGCTGGAAACGTCTTTGACCTTCATTGCCATATGCGCGGCACCCATCGCTGGAAACACCGAGAGCAGCGCCAACAACCGATGCGAAACGTGGATCCAAACCAGCTCGTACTGAGGGATGATCGATCCTCCGCACAACGGCCACGACGGGCACACTGAACCGGCACCCCGCCACACCGCGTACGAACCCGACAACAACGCGATCAACGTCATCGCCGACCCGGCGAGCGCCATCAACATCAGACCTCTACGCATCCTCGTCTCTTCACCGCTCGAACTGACATACAACGAAGCGACCAACGCATGCGCCATCAACAGCAACACACTCTCTGCCAACATCAGGTGAACCGTTCGCAATCCGGGATCGAGTTCACTCAACACAACCGCGCCGCCGATACCTCCCGTAATTGCCACCGCCACCAAGCCAGCCGTAGCTGATGTCACGACCGGCGTTTCAGAGCGGTGTCTGAACCAAACCCGCAACACCGCGGCGATGATGGTTACCCCCACCAAGACGCCGATCGTGCGATGGCTGTACTCCATCAAGGCGTGATACTCGAAGGGCGGTATCCAGTTGCCGAAACACGTTGGCCAATCCGGACACCCGTCACCAGATCCGGTTACCCTAACCGCGCTACCCATGGTGATCTGAATCAACGCACCGACGACACACGCAACCAGCAAAACCAAAAGCACGCGATCGCGCCAGATCTCGCCACCGTGTCGGCGGAATTCAGAACCCGCCTTCATGCGCGCTCCTGCAACGGCCAACAGCTAGACGTGCGTCGGCAAGGTAATCTCGTACAACATATTCCGTACACCGGGGGGTAGAGACTCTAGGCTTGTGACAGCGGCTTAACCGCGATCAAGACTGCGGAGACCACGATGCGATGGTCGTAGACTCGGAACGGCCAGCAAGTAACCAACGAGATTTGTGAACTATCGGACTGCGCAAGATAGAGTTCGTCGCGATGGAGCTGTCGCGTTGCGGTCACTCGATACATAAACTCCGCATCGGACGTTTCGAGGAAGATGTCTACATAGTCGTCCTTGACCATCGCGGAGATTTCTGGCAAGCGCCTGAATATGGCTCCTTCGTTGCTCAAAAAGTCGTCGAGATGCCCGAAGTACCAGCCGTTCGCCGATTCGCCGGGTTGCGCCGTCGTCGGAATGTGCCCGACGACCTTGTCCGGAGTCGACCACGCCCGCGAATCTCCCAAATCCCGGAGTTCCAACTCCGCCACCGAAGCATCTAGATCGATCGCCGGAATGCGCATCCGCACCGCTTGTTCACCGGTCGTCGACGCAAACGAGAGGTCTGAAGCGTCGATAGCAACAAATCCCTCGGGAATCGTCGGGCCCCCGAACGGCAAGTTTCCGGCCCAATGCGGCTCCGACCAATATCGAGGGTTCATATCGCCGCCAGGATAGATCGACGCAAACGTGTCAAGCATGCCAGCCGTAGACATCGCAGTAGGTGGTGCAACGGAATCTGAACGGACCGCGTCCTCCGCGACGTCGCGATCAGCAAACGCTGCAGGTACATCGTCAGTTGATACCACCCCAACTTCATCCCCAGTATTCGCGAGTTTCGCCTTCGCACCTTCCGGTTCGACGACTTCGTTCTCCGACGCGAACGCTGCGCCCGGAAGGCGAGATGAAATCGAAACCGTCTCCGCGCCGTCTATTTCGGCGACCAGTCGCCGGTCGTGGAGTTCAACTGCCTCACCCCGCGTTGCGACCAACTCATCAACATCGTCAGACCGTTGATCAAGGATCGATTGCGTCTCGAAATCGAACGGGTACGCGTATTCAGTCTTGCGGTCAGAATCGTACGCCGGAACCACGCGCGCGGCAGGTTTATCCTGCGCAACGGGATCCGGCAATCCCAATCCGAGCAACGCACGCATTTGCTCCGGCTCGGCCGCGTCAACGTTGAACGTGGCGGCATCCGAACCGGAGCGCGCATACTCGAACAGGTAGTATCCCGAAATCGCAATCATCGCGATCCCGACAACAGCCATTGCGATGCCCAACGGCTTCGCAAATTTCGAGATCCGTTTCATTTCGCTTTCACGACGAACTAACTGAGACGCCCGTCGGGATGCGAAACGTCACGTCAGCGTCCTCTAGGCCCCTCGAAAATCGGTTCATTGAGGTGTATATCGCCATTGCGAATCTTAATGTTGTAGTCGCAATTGGGACTGGTGCAGACCCAAGCTTTATAGTGAACGGATGCACCTTGACCGCCGAAATCTGACAACGGCACCAGTACGCCCTGCTCGCACGCCAGACACTCTGGCCATGAACTCATCGCTTCCAAAACGTCCTAACCTCCGCCGACGCTGCTTCTCATCATCACCCGGCGCGAAGGCTATCTTCACCCCGTCGCTCAGGCCCGCAGTCACCTGCCGAGACAGGTTCCTATGCGCGGATTCCATTTCCCACCATTCTAGCACCCTGACAAATCTACGTGCAATAACCACCATCGAATTTCTCAGTCGTTTATGTTGTCCGTGCCCGTCCAATTCAACCACGAGATAGTTGCAAATCTCCGACACAGAACTTTCCTGAATCATGTTTCTTGGATACGCTTGAAATAACGTGGCATCGTCGGCCCTGAATCGCTTAACCACGAACGTGTCGAGCCCCAAACTCGCATCCTTTGTTGAAATCATTCTGACGTGATACTAGGTATCGAAACATCCTGCGACGAGACCGCCGCCGGAATCGTCGATTCGGCCGGCCGGCTGCTCGCCAATGTCGTCGCCAGCCAAGCCGACATCCATGCTCGCTACGGCGGCATCGTCCCTGAAGTTGCTTCACGACAACACATCCGGGACATCTCGCCCGTGGTGCAAGCGGCTCTCGAAGACGCCCGGCTCGCATGGAGCGATCTGGACGCCATCGCGGTCACCAACGGCCCGGGTCTCGCCGGGTCGCTCATGGTCGGTGTCAACTACGCCAAGGGAGCATCGGCTGCCACTGGCAAACCGCTCGTCGGCGTAAATCATTTGGTCGGACACGTCATGGCGGCCTTCGTTCGGCTGCCGGGCGACCCGAACAAAAAACCCGGCGAAAACTCCGAAATGATCGACACCCATCTGCCGTTCGCCGAAGCGTTGCACCGGATCGAAGACGCACCGGCAATGTGCTTGATAGTGTCCGGCGGCCATACCGAACTCGTGCTCGCGAAACGACGCGGGTCATCGTTAGATTTCCGGCTCGTCGGTGAGACGCGCGACGATGCTGCCGGCGAAGCGTTCGACAAGGCGGCTCGCGCCATCGGTCTGCCTTATCCGGGCGGCCCGGCGATCCAAAAGGCGGCCGAACATGCCGACGACGAAGTCGTGCCGTTGCCCCGAGCCTGGATCCGCGGCACATACGAATTCTCCTTCAGCGGGTTGAAGACCGCGGTGCTCAATCGCGCTCGCGCAGAAGGCATTAACCCGCGCTCCGAATCCGCTCCCGCTATCGACGAAAAGAAGGTGGCGAACATCGCCAAAGCATTCCAAGACTCTGTGGTTGACGTGCTCGTCACGAAGACGATCAAAGCGGCGAGCGAATTCGAATGTTCGACCATCGTCCTCGTCGGTGGTGTGGCTGCGAACCGGCCATTACGAGAAACGATGCATACGCAATCACCTCTACCCGTCGTCACTCCGTCGATTCCGCTCTGCACCGACAACGGCGCAATGATCGCGCGCGCCGGCTTGGACCGTTACCAGAACGGTGCCCGCGACGCGTACGATTTGGACGTGATACCGTCGCTCCGCATCGGCTGACCGCGCGGCACATCCCCTTCCGTATCTGTTTGTCTCCCGTTTGCGCGACCGTCAGCACAACCAAAACGGGCACCGACGATCAACTGGGGGTCAGAATCTCCAACTTCGAGATAACCTGCGCCGCGAAACGGTCAGCTTCCTCGGAGTGCGATTGTCCGAAATCGATGGCCAACTCGGTACCCGAACGCGAGCTCAAGGAGACGACCAAGTCCGGGGGCCTTAGAAAGTAGTCAGCCAACAGCACCAAGCTCATCAACACAACGGCGGCAGCAATGAACAGTCGCAGGTTTCCCACGCCGTCCAGAGCCTGCCACATACCGATCGCGGCGCCGAAGCCGATCAGCCCCCAAACCAAAGAGCGACGTTTCGCATGGCCCCTCTGAATCCTCACCGCGTCGATATCCGTCAACCGCATCGAGGCGTGCAGGATTTTCGCATCCGGAGAGCCGCGCAGCAACACGCGATGCTCGGTCAGCACCACCTCCGAACCTCCCCGGCCGTGCGTCAACTCCGAATAGAGCGAAGATTCGCCTGGCAGCAAGTCGGACACGCTCGATATCGCAGTTTCGACATTGTCGGCATTCGCCAGCGACGGTGACGGCGAAACGGCGTCCGCAACCCGCGTCGATCGAGCCGACTGAACGGTTTGGGGCGCCGGTGGCGGAGCGAACGTTGTCTTTGGGTGTTCGACTTCGGTTTCAGTCCCCGCGTCTGCTGCATCGACGCCGACAACGCCGACACTCGAAGAAGACGCTGCGCCCGGTTCTAGCAACAGATGAGAAGGCCGATCCGAACATGTGCAAAACCTCGGCGTCAGTGACGCAATCGACGACCCGGCGTCGATCGACGCCGATCCCAATTCTTCTTCGACCGATTTCGCCAGATCCCTGCCGACCAAGTGCGCCGGCAGATCCGAACACGTGCAGAATCTCGAGATTCGCGGCCCTTGGTTCACGACGACAACGCCCGGCAACCCAAATGTATCTGGCGTGGCGCCCGCGGCCGCAGAAGCATCGACTTGTATACATGCATCACGCCGAACTGCCGACGCGCTCCGCGGATATTGCCTAATCGCACGCCGCGCCGCGCCAGAACTCGCACCGCCTCTTTCAAAACCGAGTTCGAAGGCAGCGCCGGATGCGTTCGATAGAGACGCATCGCTTCCGAGTACATCGCGCCGTCCCGTCCAAGCTCCGCCCAAGCAACTATCGTGGGTAATACCGCGTTGATCACGATCTCGCCTGCGCGCCCCGCACCGATCGCGCCGCCAGCAAAACTGTACGCGTCCCGCACTCGAGCACCTGAAGCCGCGCCGCGGAACGCTGCCGCTGCGTGCCGCATTGGACCCCCAAATCGCCACCACTCGGCAACGATAAACGCGGCCGCATTCACGCGCGCCTCCGGCCGATTAGCCGGCCGACTCGCGGCCGCGGTCCATTTCGGAACCTCCCCGGCCAGCAACGGAACCGGCACCCAGTCCGGCTTTTCGCCGAATCCGGCGGCCCAGCGCAACAGCGCGGTTGCCCGAGCGACTCCGTCGCCAGTCGTCGCATCGCAACCCGCAACTACTGACGCAAGGAACGCCCACGGCAGTCGTTTGGCCAAGTGCCGAAACGCAACCCGATTTCGCGGATATCCGAGGCCCTCAAATATCGCCATCTGCAACGCTAAGTCAGGCCCGAACTTCTCGATATCGATTCGCTGGCTCCTGACCTTGAGCGCGAATCGCTCGTCGCCCGCCGCGTCAAGCCACTCTTCGACGGATTCGGGCTCCGCATCGTCTCTTCCACGGCAATCCGCAACTTCAAACGCCGATTCGCCGGCATGATCTAACAACGGGCCGATCGCGGCCTCCGGAACCACCATCCCGAGCGAATTGACTGTGTTCGACGGGATGTCATCACGCGCGTCTGGACGCGCCGATAAAGATTCGCCTGCTCCATCGTCGATTCCATTGCCCACCACATGAAACACCACGCGCCCGTATCGGGCATCGCCATTGTGACCATGGGCGTACCAGTCTGACACTTCACGATGAATCTCGACATCGCCTTGCAGTTCAGATCCGTCCTCTGCCTGTAACACCGCGTCCCTAAAATCGGGTCCTAACGACCCTCCCGGCATCCCCGAGTAGAGCACCCGATAACGATCGCCGTAAGTCGTAGCAACCGTGGCGCGCCGGGCATCGGCTCGTCGCCAAACCTCGTGCAATGCTTTTTCTGGCAAGCAGATACCCATATCACGCAAAGTTTATCGCAACTCCCATTAGCGAATTTTCGACCCCCATTTCCAGCCATGGTTCGTCAGCGTGGTTGGTATCCTTTGCAGATGAACTCGATACCAATGACAAGAACACTCATCAGCCGGAGTAGATGATGCCAGCAGTTACCGGAATCCAATTCCACCAATTTTCGGCGAAACACCATAACGCCGATCGCAACTGGCTAGTTGTCCAATTGAACACCGATCAGCCGGGACTATACGGCTTGGGAGACGCCAGTCCGATGGAGGCCGACGACGCCGTCATGCTCCTCGCCACCCACCTCGTCGAGAAGTGGGTCGCTGGGCGCGACCCCCTCGACTCCGAGGCGATCTGGACCGATATGTATCACAACGCCCCTGGCAAGCGTGGCCGACTCGCCATGACCGCCATCAGCGGAATCGACATCGCGCTGTGGGACCTCAAGGGCAAAATCCTCGACCGCCCGGTCTATCAACTGTTGGGAGGATCCCAAAGAGAAAGAATCCGCGTCTACGCCAACGGTTGGTACGCCAACCCCGGCACTCCCGAACAAAACGCTGAAGAGTCGAAAGTCGTCGTCGACATGGGCTACACCGCGATGAAGTTCGACCCCTTTGCCCAGACCAACTACTACAAGATCTCCGAACGCGAGGCCGCGATCGCCGAAGCCCGTGTCGCCGCCGTCCGCGCGGCTGTCGGCGACGAAGTAGACATCCTTGTCGAAGCTCACGCCAAGTTCGATGTGATGAACGCCATTAAACTCGGCAATCGGCTCGAAAAGTACCACCCGCTCTTCTACGAAGAACCCGTCTCCGAAGAACGCGTCTGCGAACTCCTCGAAGTTCGGCGCAAAGTCGGCATTCCGATCGCCACAGGCGAACGCCTCTACACCAAGTTCCCCTTCGCCGACATCATTGACGCCCATGCCGTCGACGTTTTGCAGCCCGACATCGCCAATGCCGGGGGCATCACCGAGCTCAAAAAGATCGCCATCATGGCCGAGGCCAAGCACATCACGATGGCCCCGCATAACGTCTGTTCGCCCATCGGCGCCATCGCTGAGATGCACCTCGACGCGTCCATAGTCAACTTCGAGATTCAGGAGTATCACGCCGAGTTCTACTCCCCCTGGTACTTCACCGTCTGCCCCGGCCTGCCCCGGCAGCAAGACGGCTACGTCACCCTGAGCGACGCGCCCGGCCTCGGCATTGATCTAGACCTTGACGAGATCGCCGCTCACCCACCCTTCAAACGAACCACCGCCCGCGGAGGCACGAATCGCCGCATCTGATCGCGACCATCGCAACGCACACCAACCGAACCGTTGCTAGAATTCACCCCATCGAAAGTAGATCAAGCACAAACCCCCAACCGAAAGTGAATCGAGCGGAAGCTCCCTCAAGAAGAAACTGGACATGATTGAAAACACCATCCTCAAAGCCAACCGTGAAGGCCGCTACGCCCTTGTCTTCACGCTTCCGTTCCCGTCGTCTCAACTCATCGAACTCGCCGCTCACGTCGGCTTCGACGCGATTAGCATCGACGGCGAACACGGCGCGTATTCCGTCGAGAGCGTCGACGACATCTGCCGCCTCTCCAACGCCCTCGGCATGTCCGTCACCGCACGCGTTCCCGACAATGCCGCCTATCAGGTCAACCTCTATCTCGATCGCGGCATCCAAGGTGTGACCGGGCCCCACGTCGAGACCGGTGCCGAGGCGCAGGCCCTCGCCGACGCCTGCCTCTTCCCCGAAGCTGGTTGGCGCTCTTGGGGCGGGGGACGCGGCACCGAGTTCAACGACCCGGAGAAGATCGAAGAGTACGGCGGTCAACGGGCATTCATGAAGTGGGCCAACGAAAACATGATCGTCATGGCGCAGATCGAATCGAAGAAGGCGCACGACAATCTCGACGACATCCTCGCCGTACCCGGCCTCACCGGCGTCGCGGGCGGTCCGAACGACTTCGCCGCCAGCATGGGCATCGCCGGCCAGCCGATGCACCCGGACCGAGTCGCAGCGACCGCGGACGTAGAGCGACGAGCCATAGCGGCCGGCAAATCGATCGGCGCCACGACCTTTTCGATCGGCGTGCGCGAATTCATGCTCGGGCAAGCTCGCGAATTCTGCCAGGAGAACGGCAAAAAACCCTTCAATCCCTGAAGCCAAGCGCAATTCATCTCGTCACATATCCGCCGGAGCTAGAACCGCGTCGTCCTTGACCGACGTATCAGAAGGCACGAGAAGTCGGGACTTCCGATTTATCGTGTATTAGAATCCAAGCTGTGAGAATCCGAAACTCATTGGTCTACGTGTTGATCGCCGTGGCGGCGATCGCTTTGATACTGCTGCTGTTCCGCACCGGCGACGGTTCGGAGACCATCCCCTTCAACCGCGTTGTCGAGATGGCTCGCGACAATACCGGACCGGCGCTGAGTATCGAAGTTAACGGCGATACCGTCAAGATCGATAATGGTTCGCAGGTCTTCTCATCCCGCAAAGAGACGTCTACCAGCGTATTCGAAGCGCTTTCGGACGCCGGTGCCGACCTCAACAACTATCGTCTCGACGTCCGCGGCCAGAGCGGCCTCGCAACTCTGTTGCAGGCGCTTATCGGCTTCCTCCCGCTAATTCTCTTCGCCGGACTCCTGATCTTCATGCTGCGGCAAGCGCAGGCCGGCAACAGCCAAACGATGAACTTCGGTCGCACCCGCGCCCGCATGTTCGTCGGCGCCAAGGCCACCGTCACCTTCTTCGACGTCGCTGGCGTGCCCGAAGCAAAGGAAGAGCTCGAAGAGGTTGTTGAGTTCCTCAAGTTCCCCGAACGCTTCCAAGCCCTCGGCGCTCGTATTCCGAGCGGCGTCCTGCTCATCGGCCCACCCGGCACCGGCAAGACGCTTCTCGCCCGCGCCGTCGCTGGCGAAGCCGGGGTGCCCTTCTTCTCGATCTCCGGTTCCGAGTTCGTAGAGATGTTCGTCGGCGTTGGCGCCTCCCGCGTGCGCGACCTCTTCCAGCAGGCGAAGCGGCACGCGCCCTGCATCATCTTCGTCGACGAGATCGACGCCGTAGGCAGGCACCGTGGAGCCGGTCTCGGCGGCGGTCACGACGAACGCGAGCAGACGCTCAACCAGATCCTCGTCGAGATGGACGGATTCGAAACCCACTCTTCAGTCATCGTCATCGCCGCAACCAACCGGCCCGACATCCTCGACCCGGCGCTGCTCCGGCCCGGCCGTTTCGACCGCCGCGTCACCCTGGACAAGCCCGATATCCGCGGGCGCACCGCCATTCTCGATGTCCACGCCAAGGGCAAACCTTTCGATAAGGGCGTTGAGATGCAAACCGTCGCCAAGCAGACGCCCGGATTCTCCGGTGCCGATCTCGCCAACCTGATCAACGAATCTGCGCTCCTCGCCGCCCGGAAAAACAAGAAGTCGATCGGCCTCGATGAACTCTTGGAATCGATCGACCGCGTCTCCATCGGTCCGGCACGCAAGAGCAAGGTCATCACCGAAGACGAACGTCAGTTGACCGCATTCCACGAGGCCGGACACGCCGTAGTGCCTTACTTCATGCCAGAAGGCGACCGCGTCGGCAAGATATCGATCATCGCCCGCGGCCACGCCGGCGGCTTCACGCGTTGGGAGCAGGAAGACAAGTCCTACCTCACGAAGCCGTACCTGCTGTCGCGCATCGCCGGTGCCATGGGCGGACGCGCCGCCGAAGAACTGAAACTCGGCAAGATAACCACTGGGGCTTCCAACGACTTCGAACAGGCGACCCGCATCGCCCGCGAGATGATCATGCGTTACGGCATGAGCGATGAACTCACCTACCGCTCCTTCGGCAAGCGCCAAGAAGCTATCTTCCTCGGCCGCGAGATCTCCGAGGAGCGCGATTACAGCTTGAAGACGGAAGCGATTATCGACCGTGAGATCGATCGATTGCTGCGCGAAGGCGTGCAAACCGCAAAGGACCTTCTCATCGAGCACGACGACAAGTTGGTAGCCGTTTCCAATTATCTCCTCGAAAACGAGACCATCGACGCTGATCAGTTCGAAGCCATCATGGAAGGCCGCGATCCGAGCGAGATCCGCAGTGAAACTTCCGGCGCTGACGGCGGTGGTGCGGGTACGGAAAAGCAAGTTCCCGAAGACGTCGAAACCGTTGGCCAGACCGAAGGCTCTTCGGCCGTCGATCCGTCGCCCGCGGCGTAACTGGTCCCTTCTCTGGGCACCCTCGGAACAAGTGCCTTTTGCACACCCGTTCGGATTGCCAATATAATGTCGTATTGTGCGTCGGCATAGGATTGGTTTGCTGGCGTTCGTTACGTTGATCGGCGTTTCCGATCACGGGATTCAATTTTGACGATCGAAGCCACACAACGGCGCGACGGCGCGATTCTAGTGCTCCTCCCCAAAGGGCGGATCGAGGCCCCTGACACCGAAGAGTTCGAACGGTCTGTTCGGGAACGCATCCTCAACGGTGATTTGAACATCATCATCGACTTCGCACAAGTCGAGGCGATCGACTCCGCCGGCATCCGTTCATTGCTCAGCATCGCCGCACGCGTCGTCGTTAAACACGGGAAATTGGTGCTCTGCGGTCTGGGTAACAACCTCGGAACCCTGTTCAGGGTCACCGCCATCGACCAAGTCGTTCAAATTGTCGATTCCTACGAAGAGGCTGTCGAATCCTTCCGCTAGAATCGGTGCGATAGCGCGTTTAACGGAGGTCAACAACCACGATGGCAATTGAATACCAAGGCGAACTCTGGACCATCCAGCGGTGGGTCTCAGGCTTCTATAACAACGCCTACCTCATCACCTGCCAGGCCTCAAACAAAAGCATTATTATTGACACTCCTGACCAGCCCAACGAACTGGTCGCCGCCGCCGGCAACACCGATGTCCAAGCGATCCTGATAACCCACAATCATTGGGATCACCTCGAGGGATTCGATGTCGTGACCGACCGTTTCGACGCTCCCGTCGGCATCGGAGCCGACGACGCCCACGCGGTAGCCGAAAAAAGCGGATACCGCGATCCGATCGATGTTTCGCAAGACAACGTTCTCCAGGTCGGCGACATCGCGATTCGGTGCATTGCAACCCCAGGGCACACCCCAGGCTCCACTTCCTACGTGCTGCCCGGCGATACTCCCGGCGCATCACCCCACGTCTTCACCGGCGACACGCTCTTCCCTGGCGGCCCAGGAAAGACCATAAACCCTACCGCATTGGACCAGATTATCGAAAGCATCACCACTCGCCTCCACTCATTGCCGGCGAACACTGTGGTGATGCCCGGGCACGGCGATTTCACCACCATCGCAGAATCCGCCGAAGAGTATGCGGTCTTCGCCGCCAAGCCGCGCGACCCCGGACTATTCGGCGATGTCGCGTGGCAATGAGTTAGCGCGGCCCGCGGTAACTACCCGCTTCGTCGATTTCGCTGATCCATCCAAACGCGAGTTGGCGATCCTCCTTGCAGGTGGTATCGTCGCTTGGCTGTGCATGGAATCATGGCTCGATTTCCTCTTCGGTGATTTCCACCTCGAGGCCGATTTTCACTTCACCGGCCTCGCCAACCTAGCTATCGGCGTCTGCTTTGCCCTGATGTCGATCGCCGTCGTCTACTTCCTCAAACTTAAACACGCCACCTACTTCGCCATATTCGTCGCAGCGAGCACTGTTCTTCTGTTTTTGGCGCCATTGATCGCAAATCTTCTCCACCATCCAGAGTGGATTATCGGAACTAAGAACGCCATCGCAATCTTCGTCAGATCGATCTGTCTGATCGCCATCGCACTGATATTCGCCAACAAACTGCCCACGCAGATCGCCGACCAACTCAGATTCCGATTGCCCAAACGAACCGTCATATCTTTCGCGTTGCCATTGCTCGCGTGGGTTGTATTCAACTACGTGATATCGCAGATCTTCATCGCTTCTGATGTCGACGTGGATTCGCAAATTCACGTCGTCGAAAAGTTCACAGCTTTAGGCAGCAATCCAATCGTCGCATTAGCTGTCCTGTCAATCGTCGTACCCCTCGGCGAAGAGACTCTGTTCCGCGGATTCATGGTTCCGATCCTTCGAAGAATCTCAAACGTCGTGGTCGCGATCGTCGTCTCCGCCTCCCTATTCACGCTCCTGCACGTCGACCCAAGCTTTGTAAACCTCCACTCAAGTGTCTACGTCTTCGGCATGGGCATCCTGCTCGCAACCGCCTCCGCAACTACGAGGTCGATATGGCCAGCCGCGCTAGTGCACTCAGTCAACAACGCGTTCGCCATCTACGAGATCGCCTTAGCTTGACAAATTCCGAAAAAGTAACATTGAATTCTTACGAGCAAACAACGTGTCCAATCCCATCCAACAAGCATTCATTCGAGCCGCAGACGACTCACGCACCGCAATCGTGCCATTCGTCACCATCGGACATCCGCAACGCGACAGCACTCCGGCTGTCGTGGAAGCGCTGGCCGAAGCCGGAGCCGACGTCATCGAACTCGGCGTACCCTTCAGCGATCCACTCGGCGATGGTCCGGTGATTCAGAAATCGAGCTTCCAGGCGTTGGAGAACGGCATCACTCCAGAAACCTGTTTTCAGAACGCCGCTGAGATCCGCCGACGCGGTGTCGAAACACCACTCATCTTCATGGTTTACTACAACCCGATCTACCAGATCGGACTCGACGAGTTCTGCGCCCGAACGCGCGACGCCGGCGTCAACGGCATCATCGCCGTCGATCTGCCCGCGACCGAGGCCGGCCCGCTCCTCGACGCCTGCGCCAAGGCCGACATCTCCCTGATCCCGCTTCTCGCCCTCACCTCAACCGACGAGGCCATCGCCCTCGCCTGCAAACAGGCCTCCGGATTCATCTACTGCATCTCTCTCCTCGGCGTCACTGGAGCCCGCGCCGCGGTTTCGCAAAACGTCGAATCGTTGGTCGCCAGCGTCCGCTCACACACCGACCTGCCAGTCGTAGTCGGCTTCGGTATCTCCAACGCCGACCACGTAAATTCGGTGGGCCGATACGCCGACGGCGCAGCTATCGGCAGCGCGCTCATCAACGCGATGCAGGTCAAAGACGCCGACGACGCACCGGCGACGGCCGCCGAGTACATCCGGTCGCTCCGCACATGATCTCTCATTGCCGGAAGATCGATCACGATAAAATCACCGCGATGCAACCCGCAACCAACCCTACGGTTTAACCAATCATGACTGCAGTTCGCGGCGTCAGAGGCGCCACCACCGTCCATGAAAACTCCCGAGATGAGATCATGGACGCCACCGAGGAGCTCCTCAAAGAGATGATCGTCGCCAACGGCATCGCGTCCGAAGATATCGCCGCCGTCTACTTCACGCTGACATCCGACCTCAACGCCGAGTTCCCCGCCGTCGCCGCGCGTGAGCGCCTCAACTGGAGCCTCGTGCCGCTCATCAACTCCATCGAGATCGACCGTCCAGGTTCGATGCGGAAGTGTGTCCGAGTGATGCTCTTCCTCAACACCGACAAATCGCAAGACGAGATCCGCCACATATACTTGAGAGAAGCAGTTGTGCTCCGAGCGGACATCACCGATGCCCAATAACCGCCAAGACCATTTAACATCCGCATCGCTTCGATGCGGCGAAGCGGCGCGCATCCCAGATCTTCAGACATCCGCCCACACAACCGCTATCTTCAGCTATCGCGGCGAAGCTGCTCGCTGGCTCTATATCCGCCGGCGCCGCGCTTAGAAGCAGTTTGGCACTCTGCCCGCGCGACGTCGAGATCATGCGATTTTGCATCCTGCGCGGCGCATCCTGAAACGCAATCCCAGTGCTCAGAGATTCCGCGCGTCCCAATCATCCGAATAACCAAACCAAACCACATACGATAACTGAACACGGAGAATCCATGGCCTCACGCATCAAAAATCTGAACGTTGCTTCCATCAGCCCCCTCGACCCACCTTCCGAATACCTCGCTGAGATCCCAATATCAAAAGATGTTGAAGACCTCGTCTTTCGCTCTCGCCAAGAAATAGCCGACATCGTGGCCGGCAAAGACGACCGATTGCTCGTCATCACTGGGCCGTGTTCGATACACGACGAGGTCGCGGGTCGCGAATACGCAGAACGTCTCGCCGTACTCGCCGACGAAGTGCGCGACAGCGTGCTCGTCGTCATGCGCGTCTACTTCGAAAAGCCACGTACCACCGTCGGATGGAAGGGCCTCATCAACGACCCGAACCTCGACGGCACCTGCAACATGGCTGAAGGCCTCCGCCGAGCGCGACAGTTCCTCTTGAGCGTCTGCGAGACTGGCCTGCCCTGTGCAACCGAGTTCCTCGACCCCTTCACACCCCAGTACATCGCCGACCTCGTATCTTGGGGCGCCATCGGAGCCCGAACCGCCGAGAGCCAGACCCACCGCCAGCTCGCCAGCGGTCTCTCCATGCCCATCGGATTCAAGAACGGCACCGGAGGCAGCATTCAACTCGCCGTCGACGGCATGATCGCGGCCGGCGCGAGCCACGCATTTCTCGGCATCGACGATGCCGGTGGTGCAGCAGTGGTGCAGACCTCCGGCAACGAAGCCTGCCACATCGTCCTCCGCGGCGGCGCGGAGGGCCCCAACTACGATGCAGAACACATCGCCAAAGCCCAAAACGCCTTAACTCTCAGCGGCAAGTCCCCAAACCTCGTGGTCGACTGCTCGCACGCCAACTGTGACAAAGACCACGCCAAGCAACCGATCGCCTACCGCGACGTCATCCAGCAACGCGCCGATGGCAACCGTGGCATCGTCGGCCTCATGCTCGAAAGCCACCTCAACGCGGGCAACCAATCGATGAACGGCGACCGTTCCACCTTGAAGTACGGCGTCTCGATCACCGACCCGTGCGTCGATTGGGCAACCACAGCCACGCTGCTCCGCGAAGCAGCCGAGGTCCTCGCTCGCCAAACCGCCGCGGTCGCGTGACCGTATCGAGGCGAGATTCGACGGCATGACGAAATGGGGTTGCAGGAACAGATCGCACCCATCGAAGACGCTGATGGCGGTGCCTGTATAACCGTCGGCACCTTCGACGGCGTCCACAAAGGGCATCAAGCCTTGCTCCGACGCCTCGTCGAAGTTGCCGATCAACACGTCGCCAAGAGCGTTGCGCTCAGCTTCCGCCGACCGCCACGCTCCGTCATCGACCCAACGCGCCAAACACCGCACCTGTACGACCCTGAGACTCGCGTAGCCCTCATTCGTGAGCAGGGAATCGACACTGTTCAACTGATAGATTTCGACGATGCCATCCGCGTGATGTCGGCCGAAGCGTTTCTGACCACCCTGCAGGACGTTCTCGGAATGCGACACCTCGTCATCGGCGAACGAGCCGTTTTGGGACACGATCTCCTCAACATCGTCCAACTCAGAGAAATCGCCCGACGCAACGGTTTCCAGTTGCACACCGTGTCACCGGTCCTGCGAAACGACGAGGGAACCGATGTCGTCGTTTCTAGCTCGTCGATCCGCTCTGCGCTAGCCCGCGGCAACGTGAAACGTGCCGCGGCAATGCTCGGGCGACTTTACGAAAGAGGCGGAAAGGTAACACACGGCGCTGCCAGGGCGCGAGAGATGGGCGTCCCGACCGCAAACATGCAATCGTCTCCTGACCTCGTTATGCCCGCACACGGAATATACGCAACATGGGCGAAATTGCCCGACGGCCGGGTTTTGCCATCCGGCACCTATATCGGCAACAACCCCACGTTCGAGAGAGGCCAATTTTCGTTCGAAGTCCACATCAGCGACTTCGACGAGGATCTCTATGGTCGATCCGTCAGCGTTGAGTTCATCGACTTCATCCGAACCGACGATGCTTTCGACACCGTCGAAGAACTAGAAGCCCAAATCCAAGTAGACGTCCGACAGATTAACCAGATATTCGAATCGCTGCCGCCGTGTGCGCGATGACAACAGAGCCAAACCATGACCACACAACCATTCGCAGACATCCACGAAGAGCTAACTTGGCGAGGTGCCATCTACGACTCAACTCCAGGTGCCACTGAGATTTTGAAGTCCCGGAAAATCACCTGCTACAACGGATTCGACCCTACTTCCCCCACCCTGCACATCGGACACCTGGTCCCCTTGATGTGCATGGCCCGGATGCAACGTCACGGCCACACGCCCATCGCAATACTCGGTGCCGGAACCGGCCTCATCGGCGATCCCAGGGAAACCGACGAGCGGGCATTGCTAACCTACGCGGAGATCGATTCGAATGCCGAGGCAATCCGCGAGCAACTGCAACGTTTCGTTGACTTTGATAGCAAGTTGAACCCCGCGAAATTGATTAACAATGCCGATTGGCTCCGTGCAACGAACTTGATTGAGTTCCTCCGCGATGTTGGCAAACACTTCACGGTTAACAACATGATCAAAAGAGAGGCCGTCCAGAGTCGCATGGAACGCGATGACGGGATCTCCTACACGGAATTCTCATACCAGTTGCTTCAAGCATTCGACTACTTGGTACTCTTCGAGCGCGAAAACTGCACCTTCCAATCAGGAGGCAGCGATCAGTGGGGAAACATCCTGGGAGGGGTTGATTTAATCCGCAGGGTTCACGGCGCATCAAACGACGGCTCACTTCTGGCCCATGGAATCGTGTTCCCTTTGATCACTGACTCGAAAGGTGACAAATTCGGAAAGTCAATTGGCGGTGCACCAGCACTTGACGCCGAAGAGTTCTCACCGTACAAGCTTTATCAGTTCTTCTTCAACAAGGATGATGTCGACGTCATTAGGTACCTCAAGATCTACACCTGGCTGGGTCCAGAAGAGATAAATCCGCTGATATTGGCGGTGGAGAACGAACCCCAGAAACGGCAAGCTCAAAGAGTTTTGGCAGAAGAGGTCACTCGAATCGTCCACGGCGAGTCCGGCCTCGAACAAGCCAAGCGAGTTACTCGCGCCTTTTTCCGCGGCGATTTCGACACCCTTTCCGCCGACGAACTCGCCGACGTGTTCTCCGGCTCGAGTTCTACCGAAGTCCGCAAGTCCGACATTGAAGCAAGATCCCTGTCATTCGAAGAACTCGCCGTCTCAACAACTCTCGCCCGGTCCCTAGGCGACGCCCGCCGAACCGTCCAGCAAGGCGGCATGTACCTTAACTCCGGTCGCGTCGAAGATGCCGCACAGGTCATCAGCCCCGAAGATCTCCTTCACGGCAACCTCATCGTCCTCCGTAGAGGCCGCCGCGAACACCGCCTCGTCCGCGTTCTCTAATCACCGATTGTCGGACATTGTCACGTTTCACCCCGATCGAGGCAATTTTTCTTGACTTTCTTGACATAGCACGTACGTACGATTAAAGTAATCGCATGGGACTGAAAGGTATAGTCGTTGACATGCCCTTTTTCGCTGGGGTTCATGCGCCGGTGTTACGCAGACTTCAACTATGCTGAGTACGCGTGCTCGCTCAGAATCCGGTAATCCAGGAGAAGGATCCAAGGAAGTCGAATGGCACTCATCACTGACATGGCTGGCAAGCGAACGTTGTCAGCTACCCGCCCAAGATTGCTCGACCTTTTCTGCGCCGCCGGTGGTTCTGCAATGGGGTATTGGCGAGCCGGTTTTGAAGTCGTTGGCGTAGACATCAAACCACAACCCAATTACCCGTTTTCGATGATTGTTGCTGACGCCTTGGACCTCGACGTCGCATTTGTGAAATCATTCGACGCGATCCACGCTTCACCGCCGTGTCAGGCGTATTCGGTTACCGCTTACAGGACAGGTAAAGGCGATACATGGCCTAGACTAATCGAACCGACTCGCTCGTTGTTGGAGGCGAGTGACCGCCCGTACGTCATCGAAAACGTTGTGGGTGCACCTTTAGAAAACTTCATCGTCTTGTGCGGCACAATGTTTCCGGGTTTACGTGTCATTCGACATCGGCTGTTTGAAGCCAACTTCCCGATCTTTATCCCGTCGCACGGTAAACATCCGTTGGTGCACACCCTTGATAAGCGCAAGCGACACTACGGCAAAACAGACGAGTCCAAGGATTTTGTCACCGTGACTGGTGGTGGCAATTGCTCAGTCGTGGCGGCGAAAGACGCAATGGGCATCGATTGGATGACCAAGAAAGAAATGAACGAAGCTATCCCTCCCGACTACACCGAATTCGTAGGCAATTCGCTTCGGAGGTTCATCTCATGACTAAACCCCAAAGCGTCAAAGAACGATTGCGCCGATACTTTCGGGAACGTGTTGGCGAAGTTATTAGGAACACTGAACTTCAAGAAGTCGCTCGACCCGCCTCCGAATGGGCGCGCCGTATTCGAGAACTGCGCGACGAAGAAGGATGGGCTATTCGCACCCATACCGATGACGCTACTCTACGACCAGGTGAATATCGACTCGACGAACCACCGCCACCACCGGGCGCGTACACATTCGCTCGCCCTATTTCGAACCGTCTTCGATCCCAAGTACTGGAACGAAACGGTTATACCTGTCAAATGTGTGGCGCGGGCGCGGGTGACGAGGATGAGCAACGCCCCGGGCGTCGCGTGACACTCCACGTGGGGCATATCGTAGATCGGAGTCATGGTGGACGCGACGAGATGTCTAACCTTCGTGCCATGTGTAGTACCTGTAATCAAGGCGCTCGAAACCTAGTTCAGGAACCACCTTCTTGGGCATGGTTGTTGGGGCAGATCAGACGAGCGAATGTTGCTGACCAGCAACGCGTTCTGGAATGGTTGAAGAATAAATTCGATTCAGCGTAAGCAGTGGATCGGTTATCGATACCTATCGAGCGACTTAAATGGCGTCTCTTATGACCGCGTTCTCTAACGGCACCTCAATCTAAAATTGGAACCAGATTAACTCCGACCTCAATCCGAGCAGAAATGACGCAAAACTCCGAACCAAATCTCCGCATCCCTGGACCCGTGCCCCTACCTGAAGAGGTCCTGCAGATATCTGCCAAGCAGATGATCAACCACCGCGGGCCCGAATACGCCGGAATGCTCGAGCGTATGAGCATCAACCTCCGCACGGTCTTGATGACCAAGAACGACGTCTACTTCATCACGTCGTCCGGAACCGGCGCCATGGAAACCGCTGTCTTTAACACCGTCTCCCCAGGCGACAAGGTTCTCGCCATCATCATCGGCTTTTTCGGCATCCGATTTGCCGAGATCGCAGAGGCCGTGGGCGCTGATGTCACCAAACTCGAATTCCCCCTCGGCCAGGCCGCCGACATCGACGCCCTTCGCGACGCGTTGCGCGCCGAACCCAACTACAAAGCCGTCATCCTCACCCACAACGAATCCTCGAGCGCCGTATCCAACCCGCTTGAAGAAATCTGCAAAACAATTCACGACGAATCCGATGCTCTCATCCTCGTCGACGCCGTATCCTCAGCCGGTGGCATGCCCATCGCCGTTGACGCATGGGGCATCGACGCCCTCGCCACCGCGTCCCAGAAGTCATGGGTCGCTCCTCCCGGCATCGCAATGATCGCATTTAGCCAGAAGGCGTGGAAGGCTTACGAAACCTGCACCACCCCGCGCTACTACTACGACATCCAACAGTACGAAGACTTTCTCCAGCTAGGCCAACCGCCCTTCACCCCGTGCGAACCCGCCATGTTCGCACTCGAAGTTGGACTCCAGTCCATGGTCGATGAAGGCATCGAAAACGTCTTCGGTCGCCACCACGAAATCGCCGAGCACACCCGCAACGGCGCCGAGAAGCTCGGTCTCGAAATCCTCCCCGAACGCCGCTTCGCCTCCGACACCCTAACCGCCATTCGACTCCCCAAAGGACTTGACGGCAAACTCTTCGTCTCCAAAGTGATGAAGGACCACAACGTCGTCCTCGGCGGCGGCCAAGGAGAACTCACCGGCAAAATCTTCCGTATAGGTCATATGGGATGGGTCGAAAAAGCCCATATCGATGAAGCTCTGTCAGCCGCCGAAGCCTCTCTAAAAGAGATGACCGCGTAAACAACACATCGGGTAGAAAACCTGATGTATCCAACAAACATACCGATGCGCAACATCTACACAACAAGCATCGCCAGCGTCGCCGTTGCGGCACTGTCGACGATGTTCTTGGTTTTCGGATGTCAAGAGCAAACGGTAACGTTGGCGCCTACGACCGTTCCGACGTCCCCTCCTCCGCCCGTCGCCCCGGCTCCAACCGCAACGACCGCGCCGGAACCGACCAACACGCCTGCTCCGGAAGTGAAGGCCGTCGAGCTCAACCCAACCGAAACTCCAAAACCGGATCCCACAGACACACCGCAACCCGAACCGACCGCGACAACCCAAGCGGCGGCCCCAACGAACACGCCAGCGCCGCCCTCAGACACACCCGTCCCGCCCACGGCCACACTGGTGCCGCCAACGCACACTCCCGAGCCAGAGGCAACAAATACACCAGTCCCTCCGACTGACACTCCGCAACCCGAACCGGAATCAACGACGCCGACGCCAGCATCCGAGTACACGACCGAAGAACCGACTCCGTCACCCGTACCCGCCACGGCAACGCCGGTCCCACCAACCAACACCCCCGCACCCGAACCCACAGAAACACCGGTTCCCCCGACCAACACGCCAGTCCCCCCGACCCCCACCTTCACACCTGAACCCACGGCGACCTTCACCCCCGTACCAGAACCCGAGACCGTTTCAGCAGGACCACCGGCACCAGACTTCTTCCTGCCTTCCATCACGACCGGCGGCAACTTCTCCCTATCGCAATTCAAAGGCGACAAGAACGTCGTCCTCGTCTTCTACCGCGCCTTCTGGTGACCGTCCTGCACAAAGCAGCTAGGTGAGCTGCAACGACACTACGACGAAATCAAAGAAGCTGGCGCTGAGGTGCTCGCGATCAGTACCGACGATCTCACTGGCGCCGACGACATTGCCCAACGAGTCGGCATCAAGTTCCCTGTCCTTTACACGTCCAAGAACAACGACGTACCCAAGGCCTACAACGTCTTCGACCTATTCAACGACGGCCTCGCTTCCGCTTCCGTATTCATCATCAACAAGAACGGTGAAATAGTATACGAAGACATCGGGAGGAACTACGCCCATCAAGTCTCCGCAAACACCGTAATCGCGAACCTGCCATGATCACCTCACTCAGACTCCGCAACCTACTCATTTCCGCGCTGCTTGCGACCGCGTTAGTTGCCTTCGTTGCTTGCGGCAATGACACCGAAACCGTCGAAAACACCGGCGCAACCGGATCCTCAGGCGAGCCGACCTCTGACGCGCCAGCTGCCGTTGTCGAGGAAGTGTCAAGCCTCCCGCAAGCGCCCGAATTCACTCTCCCTGCTGTCAATCGAGATGGAACCGAGATTTCACTCTCCCAGTTCCAAGGCGACAAACCCGTGGTCCTCGTCTTCTACAGGGCTTACTGGTGACCGTCCTGCACACGGCAACTAGGTGAGTTGCAAAAACACTACGACAAAATCACTGAAACGGGAGCCGAAGTACTAGGCATCAGCACCGACAACCTTCGCGGTGCCGAATCCATCGTTTCCAAAGCCCGACCGGAATTCCCAATCCTCTACTCCAGCAAAAACAACGACGTCCCCATCAGCTACAACGTCTTCGACCTCCACGGCGACGGTCTCGCGTCAGCCTCCGTCTTCGTCATCGATGCCGACGGCAACATCGCTTGGGAGAGCATCGGAGATTCACCGGCCCATCAAGTCTCCGGCGAAGAAGTCCTCGAAGCCCTATCTGGCCTCACAGGATAGTTGACCGCACAAGCAACAACCGGCCGCAATCCGGCTGCTAGGACATGGCTCACGACCGTGACTTTGCTCACCGTCGCCCTAACCACCATAGCCGCCGCAACCGTCGCCTGCGGGAGTTCCTCGTCTACCGAAGCTGGCGCCGAAGCGCCCGACTTCTCCCTGCCCGTCGCCAACGGCGCCGGAAACATCACTCTCTCCGACTATCGAGGCGACAAAAACGTCGTCTTAGTGTTCTATCGCGGCTTTTTCTGAGGCATTTGCCACGGGCAACTCGTCGAGTTGCAGAGCAACTACAACCGCATCGGCAACTACGACGCGGAGATACTCGCCGTCAGCATGGACGATTTCGAAGGCGCAGGTACCATGATCGCCAATGCCCGCGCATACTACCCCGTCCTCTACACCACGAGAGACGCCAGTGTCCCCGAAGCCTACGAGGTCTACAACCTCCACGGCGATCTAGTAGCCGCGCCCGCCGTCTTCATCATCGACAAAGACGGTAAAATTGCCTACTCCTACATCGGCATCGACATCGGCGACCGCGCACCCACCGACGACATCGTCGAAGCACTTCGAAAAATCGAACGCGGCTAGAGCGAACCCACCAACGATTGAATCACCGCTCCCGCCGGGGGCTTAGGGTAGAAATTCGTTGCCTTCGGCGGCAACCTGTCTCCCCGTGTCACGATATCCACAAACTCGTGCATCGGAATCGATCTCATCACGATACCCAACTGCGCCTCCCCCGAATCAACGCGACCGATCACATTATCCACCTCGTACTCGAAATCCACCGCGGCATCAACCCGCTCTCTCCCGAACACCACATCCAATATCTCAGAATGCAACCGCATGTAGTCCGATCTCTCCAACGCATCCGTCCCAGTCAATCCCATCGATTCGACCGACGCCATCCGAGCGATTTTGAATCCTCCCGGCAACCCATGAATACCGAACACAAACTCCCCATCATCCCGGCTGCCAACCACACTCAACAGATCACTCGGCCGGCGTGTCATCTCAACTCCGTCGGTCGAGGAAACATTTTCGACTTCGCAGACCTCTTCAATCCGACCAACCAATCGCGCCAACTCCTCAGGCGTCGCACCGTGTATCACCCGGTGGTACCCCCGCGTGATTAAACCCGGCTCATCGATCGACACGATATGCATCATCCGGTAGTTCACCGCCTCATCCGACTCGATCTCTCGCTGTGCCCTGATCGCGCTCCGAAACCGCAGCGCCGCCTCGTAACGGTGATGCCCATCCGCAATAAAGATCGCCGAATCACGCATCAAACCACGCAGAACCTCCAACGTCCCCGGATCCTTCAACTGCCATAAACGCAACGAATATCCTCCCGCCATCGTTGCCGTCTCCAACGGCGGACCCCCCGTCACCGCCCGCATAATCCCACCTACCGAATGCCGAATGTCATCCTGAAACACCACCAGCATCGGACTCAACGCCGAACCCGTCGCCCGCATCATCCTGACCCGGTCCTCAACCCATGGCCCTCGCGTCTGTTCATGCGGAAAAATCACACCCCGGTCATACTCCTCCAACCGCACCGCCGCGATGAACCCTCGCCGCGTCTGCGTCTCTCCCCCATACTTAAACGTCTCCTCAGTCACATAAACCGACGGCTCCTCATCCCGCATCAAAACCCCGTCAGCCTCCCACTGAGCCTGCGTCTCCGCGACGAAACCGTAACGATCCTCCCCTTCTCGAGGCGCCAACTCCAACCGCACGATATTGTGCTCCGATCGCTCCAACAACTCCCGCTCAACCGCCGACGTAATCATGTCGAACGGAGGCGAAACATAATCCCCCAAATCCCGCCCCTGCGACGCAGCAGCAAAGCGAATTCCCCGAAATGCACGAACCTCAGCCATAAATTACCGGTCTGTTGCCTTCGATCTCCAATATCCTCAAGCGCGCCAACCCACACCACACCGAAAGTATAAACAGCATCACTTCATCGCCTTGGGCCACGGAAACATCGAGCAGGTTTCCCATTCTCAATAACCAAAGCAAACGGCAAAAAGGTTGAGATCGCCCAACTCACTCAAGTGCAATGCATCATGGAATTGTATGGAAAAGTACGAAATATCCGAGTGGGCCGACAGTCATCCGCGATGGCCGGAGGTCGTAGGGTTCTTCGATCAACATCAAAGCGGGCTTCCCGAATTGATCGACGGTTACGATCAACGCGACTCAAGAGTCCTTGTCGCTCACACAATCCGGAATATCTTGGGGGTCCTTAGACTCATCGTGATCCCAATCGGTCCCGAAGACAAGCTTCCGGCTGTGAAGATCGACGGCAAAGAGTTGCTGCAAGCAAAGGTAATGAATTTCTTTGTTTTGCCGGAATTCCGACGCAGGCAAATAGGTTCGAACTTGCAAAAATCCGCGATAGATTTGGCAAGATCCCTGCACTGTTGCCAGTTGGCGTCGTTCAGCTACTCCCATAACCGCGAGAACCACGCGCTAAAACTCCAGATGGGATTCACGGTACGACCCGAAACCCGCGGCAATGAGCGTCACGGTCTGTATTTCATGATGCCACTCATGACGGGCGCTGAATCGCAGATCTCCTGAACCAGCGGACTGCTTTGCCCCCTCCAGGTCAACCGGCCGGTCATAACCTTCCTCCACAGAACGAAAAACCCAACATCCCGCCAGCCCCTGCGTACGGGCAGCCAACGCGAACGAGAAAACTACTACGAACCCACTCAAACTACGCCCTTTAATGAGAGACCGTAACCTTTGATCAATCATTCCTCCCTCATCCAAGCTGGGCAATACCATGACCATCACCGTCAGTAACCTCCTCAACGCCGGCAATGTCGACGATCTCCGAAAACGCGGCTGCACCGTAATCACCGGCGCCGGACACACCATCGCCGTCTTCGCAAAAGACGACACCTTCGCAGCGGTCGACAACCGATGCCCCCACATGGGCTTCCCCCTCGACCGCGGAACCGTCAAGAACGGAATCCTCACCTGCCACTGGCACCACGCACGCTTCGATCTCGCAAGCGGCGGAACCTTCGACCCTTTCGCCGACGATGTTCGATCATTCCCAGTATCCATCGTCGACAACACCCTATACGTCGATCCAAATCCGTCCGAACGAGACCCCGTCGAACGATGGTCCAAACGCCTCCAGGAGGGCATGGAAGACAACATCCGCCTGGTTATCGCAAAATCCGTCCTTGGCCTCAACTCATCCCCATCCGACTACCGGACACCACTTACCATCGGCGCAACATTCGGCACCACCTACTCCAACGAAGGCTGGGGACCCGCCCTCAGCATGCTTACCTGCACCGCCAACTTCCTCCACCTCCTCCATCCCGATGACCAACCCCGAGCCCTCTACCAGGGACTCCGACAAGTAGCCGCCGAGTGCGCCGGCCGACCACCTCGCTTCGTCGTCGAACCCCTGCCAACTGGTGAATCCCGACCCGAAGTCTTCAAACAATGGTTCCGCGATTTCATCGAAGTCCGAGACACCGACGGCGCCGAACGCGTCCTCCGAACCGCCATCGAACTCGGCTTGCCCCAGCGCGACATCCACGACATAATCTTCGCAGCCGCCACCGACCGCATCTACATCGACGGCGGACACGTCGTCGACTTCTGCAACAAAGCCTTCGAACTCCTCGACCACATCGGATGGGGAAACGCTGGACAAATCCTCACGAGCCTCGTCCAGGGCATGGCTTCCGCCCGCCGATCAGAAGAACTCAACGCATGGCGCAACCCCATCGACCTCGCATCCATGGTCAGGGAAGCGCGCAACAATCTCCCGCAGCTTTGGGAACAATCAGTCAGCGTCCGAGGCAACTGGACCGACCACGAAAACCTGCCCGAAACAATCCTCGCCGATGATCCATACATAACCGTCGCCTCGATCAACGAAGCGGTCCGGAACGGCGCAACGGCCGAGCAACTCGGTTCTGCCGTCTCCTATGCCGCATTCCTCCGTATGGCCCGGTTCCACACTTCGAACGAATTCGGCGACTGGGACACTGTCCATAACACCCTCACCGCGGCCCACGCACTGCACCAAGCCCTTAAACGCTTCCCCTCCGTCGAACTCCTCCGCGCCGTCTATGACACCGCAATGAGCATCTACCTCGACCGATTCCTCAACTTGCCATCACAACGCATACCAGCGCCAACTTCGAACGGGGCCACCGACCAACTACCATCCGACCTCCTCGAAACCATGAACTCCCAACAGCAAGTCGAGAAATCCGCACGCATCGTCACCAACTTCGTCGCCGACGCCTCTGAACCCGACGACATCATCGCAACACTCGCCCAAGCCATGCTCCGCGAAGACTCAACCTTCCACCACTTCCAAATAGTCGACGCCGCGATCAAGCAATACCAGCACCGCAAACCCGCACCATCCGCACGTCACTCCCTGGTAGCCATGGCCCGATTCCTAGCCGCCCACTACCCAACTCCAAGATCCATCAACCAGACCTACAACATCGCCGTCCGACTCCAGCGCGGCGACGAAATCTTCGCCGAAGGGTAGGGCAAAGCAGGCGGTCCGCACTGGGCCTCTTGTCAATCATCACGCCTAATAATTAACGAAAACGCGCTCACATCCGCAAAATTTGACGAATAACGGACATTAACTGAACGAATTCCTCCACGTTTACTGGTAACCTAATGTCAGTCGTAATCGATCGGGGGCACGGTTTCATTCAAAGTCTCCCCCAAATACGTGATTGGCACGGAGGAATTTGTAATGTCAGACACCGCTCAATTAATAACCGCGTTTTCGGGGCTCACCGTCGCAGTCGGTGCACTACTCATCTCGATCGGCGTACTGTACCTCGTGATGAAACTAGGAAACGCCATCGAAGCATTGAGTGACGGCGATTCAGACGAATAAAACCGTCTCAACAAACGCCCAGGTTTTAGAGAGCTAGGTCGCTACGATCTAGCTCTCTAAAACCCCGTGACTTCGGCCAACAAATCGAAGTACCCCCGCTTGCGTCCGGTATTGATCTCCCAATTCACCGGCACGTTCTGGTACCCGTCGCGATAGTCGCCGAACTCTGATCTACCACCCGCGGCATCGCCCGGATCGAAATAACCCCAAGACGCGTACGCCGACAACGCCGAAAGGAAATTGTTTTCCGGCTTGTCGAAATCGAAGTGGTCGTCTTCGGTAAACAGGATCGGCTTGTCTGTGTAACTCGGCAACGCCCGAGTGTACGCCACCATGCCCGCAATTCGAGCCGGTTCAGTAACCCCGTTCCCGTGCACCATGATGTAATCCGATACCGCGACTACATCATCGTCGGGAACACGCCCGCCGCCATACGAAGTCCCGACCAGTAACCGTCGGCCATGGATTCCGGCTTCCGCCGGCATGACGTGAGATTTAGCCCGCTCAATCAACTCCGCAACCCGTTGAGGCTGTAGAATCTCGTGCTCGTAACGCCGAACATTCGCCTCATTGTTGATCTCGATCAACACATTCCCATAACCCGACTCCAACACCCACCTCGTCGCATCATCTACCGCCTGGCACACTGCGCGCTCATCCACCAACCGCTCATCCTGCCCGAAGTAGAAGTACCCCAAAATCACCACCATACCCAACCTGTCACACGCCGCAATGATCCGGTCCGCCCGATCGAGAAACGCCGCGTTCAACGAACCATCCGGGTAGAACGCCGAGTTATGCCAAGGCTGGGAAGTCGGACTTGGCAACCCCGCCCAGACGACCTCATCATCGACCTCAATCCCACGCTCCGCCATATTCTCCCGAAACATCTGCTCCCGGTAGTATCCCGTCGGACTCCCGCCCTGCAAATTCACCGTTACCGCCAACAACCCATACGCCCGATACGCAGGCAACATCGCAACAAACTCATCCGTATTCCGATCCGCATCCCACTCACCAGAATCCGGATACGCAAACAACCCTCTAGTCACCGGATTTTCATCGTCGAATACCGCATTAGTCATGCGGCTGTTCATCAACAACCCCTCAACATCCCAACTCCGATACGCGCGACCCGCGTAAGTCGCCCGACCGTTGATCAACCAACGTTCGCCTTCAATGGTGATCAGAGTTTGGTACGCCATCGCAACTTACACTTTCACATCGGTTTGTTGTTTTCCGACCGCACTCGCTTGGGAGCCGAACCCCCTTGCGCCAGCGGGCCAATGTATGAGGTTAACTTACACTTTTACTAGTGCACGCCACCGCAAATTTCAGACACTATGACGAAGACTAGCGAACCCTCAAAAACAGTCGAAACTAGCACCTTCGACCCCGTCCTACCTGAAGCCGAAGTCGACTTCGTCGAAACCGAGAAGCAATGGCTCGATCGTTGGAACATCCCCAACACCAACGGCCAGACTCTCATCGACCGATATCTCACGCGCAACAACAACGCCGAGAAAAACTACTCCTTTATCGACGGTCCGATCACCGCCAACAACCCGATGGGCGTGCACCACGCGTGGGGACGCACCTACAAAGACCTCTTTCTACGTTTCCGGAACATGCAAGGCTATCGCCAGCGCTTCCAGAACGGATACGACGGACAAGGTCTCTGGATCGAGGTCGAAGTCGAAAAAGAAAAGGGCTTCAAGTCGAAGCAAGAGATCGAGACCTACGGCGTCGGCAAGTTCGTCGAAGAGTGCAAAGCACGAGTCGACCACTTCTCCGACATCATCACCCGACAATCCCAGCGTCTCGGCTACTTCATGCAGTGGGACGACTCGTACCACACCAAGTCCGACGAAAACAATTACACCATCTGGGCATTCCTGAAGCGGTGCCACGAGCGCGGATGGCTCTACAAAGGCAAAGACGTAATGCCATGGTGCCCGCGCTGCGGAACCGGCATGTCACAACACGAAATCGCGACCGAAGGCTACGCCGAGATCGTCCACCCCGGCTTCTTCATTCGACTGCCCCTCCTCGACCGCGACGGAGAATCCCTCCTAGTTTGGACTACCACTCCCTGGACACTAGCCGCCAACGTCGCCGCCGCTGTCAACCCAGATCATGACTACGTACGGGTACGCAACTTTTCCCCTCGTCCCTCCGTGGGAGAGGGTCAGGGTGAGGGGGAAAGCCACATCCTCTGGCTAAGTGCCAACCGCCTTCACGTCCTAAACGGCAAACACGAAATCCTCGAACGTACCAAAGGCACCGACCTCATCGGATGGCGATACCGCGGTCCCTTCGACAACCTCGAAGCACAAACCGAAGCTCGCGACCAACACCGCGTCATCGAATGGGAAGACGTCGGCGAAGAAGAAGGTACCGGCATCGTCCACATCGCACCCGGCGCCGGTTCCGAAGACTTCAAACTCGGGCGCGAGAACGGTTTGCCCGTTATCGCCCCGCTCGACGACAGCGGTGTCTACGTCGATGGTTTCGGCCCGCTCAGCGGCAAATCCGTAGACGAGGTCAACCCCGTCATCTTCGACATCCTCCGCGAAAGTGGCGTCTACTACAAGCTCGAAGACTACGAACACCGGTATCCGATCTGCTGGCGCTGCAACTCCGAACTCGTGTTCCGGCTCGTCGACGAGTGGTTCATCTCCATGGATGAACTGCGTCACACCATGATGGAAGCAACCAAAACCATCAACTGGGTACCGGCGTTCGGCGAAGCCAGAGAACTCGATTGGCTCCACAATATGCAGGACTGGATGATCTCCAAGAAGCGCTACTACGGCCTCGCCCTGCCGATCTACGAGTGCAAGCAGTGCCAGAACGTCGATGTCTTCGGTTCACGCGATGAACTCCGTGAGCGCGCGGTCGAAGGTTGGGGCCAGTACGAAGGTCATTCGCCCCACCGGCCCTGGATTGACGCCGTCAAGATCCGTTGCTCGAAATGCGACGCGCAGACCGAGCGCATCACCGACGTTGGCAACGCTTGGCTAGACGCTGGCATCGTCAGCTTCTCAACACTGCGCTACAACAGCGACCGTGAATATTGGAAGGACTGGTTCCCAGCGGATTGGATCTCCGAATCCTTCCCCGGACAGTTCCGCAACTGGTTCTACTCCCTGATCTGCATGGCCGCCGCGCTCGAAGGCGGCGCACCTACGCGAGCCGTGTTCTCCTACGGCCTCATGCGCGACGAGAACGGCGAGGAGATGCACAAGTCCAAGGGCAACTCCATTCCCTTCGAAGAGGCCGCCGACAAGATGGGCGCCGACGTCATGCGATGGGTCTTCGCCCGCCACATCCCGCAGAACAACCTCAACTTCGGCTACAGCGTTGGAGACGCTGCCCGCAGGCGCTTCGTCCTGCCCCTGTGGAACGTCTATTACTTCTTCACGACCTATGCCCGTCTCGACGGCTGGAATCCTGACCAAGCTACGTCTGCTGATGCCAGTTCAAACGGGAAGAGCGCACTCGGCGAACTCGACCGATGGGCTATTTCAGAACTCAACGCGCTCGTGCGGTCGGTAACGTCCGATTTGGAAAGCTGGCGTATTGAGCGGGCATCTGAGGCCATCGAAACCTACGTTGAGCGCCTATCGAACTGGTACGTCCGACGCTCGCGCCGACGCTTCTGGAAATCGGAAGACGACAACGACAAGCAGGATGCCTACAACACCCTCTACACCTGCTTGACGACACTCAGCCGACTCATTGCCCCCATAATGCCGTTCATCTCCGAAGAGATCTACACCAATCTCGTCAGCCGAAGGATCTCCGACGTTCCCGACTCCGTCCACATGGCCGATTGGCCCGTGGCGAATGAGGACGTCATCGATGAACCGCTCGGCGTGCGAACCGATTTGGCCATGCGATTAGCGTCCCTAGGCAGATCCGCACGCTCCGCTGCCGGCCTCAAAGTGCGTCAACCCCTCGCCGCCCTCATCGTCGAACTCAATTCGCCGCAAGAACGCGAGGCACTCGAGATGATCGCCAGCCAACTCAAGGACGAATTGAACGTCAGAGAAGTCCGCGACACATCGGAATCGGACAGCCTGATGGCGTACCGACTCCGCCCCAACCTGCCTGCCCTCGGTCCCAAATACGGCCGCAGAGTCAACGACATCCGAAACCTGCTAAACGAATCCGAAGCAGCCGCGGTGGCAGCATCGGTTCGCGCCGGCGAAATCGTCAACATCGGAGAATTCGAACTCAACCCCGACGAAGTCCTTGTCGACAACGTCGCCGCCGAAGGCTACGCAGTCGAATCCGACGGAACCTACACCGTAGGCATCTCAACCGAGATCACCTCCGAACTACGAGCCGAAGGCTACGTCCGCGACATCGCCCACATCGTCCAAAACATGCGCAAAAACGCCGGATTGGAGATTTCGGACCGAATCCAACTGACTATCAACGCTCCTGATGGTAGCGACATCGCATCCGCGATTGCTGATCACACTGACTACATCACCAACGAGACGCTAGCAGTCGGCATCAATGGCGAGATTGATGACGTGGTTGCCCGGGATCGGCATAGTGTTGATGGAGTTGAGGTGGAGATTGGGTTGGGGAAGGTTTGACGGTTTGTCGTCGAGTTTTAACGCTCAATCGGATACCCTGATTGGCCAGACGCTTCGATTCCGATTGGCGCGATTTCGGCTGGGCCGATTTGCAAGTGAGACTCGCCTGTGCGTCGTTGGATGGGTTGAACGCACTTCGCCATCGTCGACCTTAGAATAGTTAACGCTTCGTTGACAACGCATTCGGATCCGTCGAATTCGTGCGCAATTGGATTGGGAATTCCCTAACTAATCGGATCACCAACTCTCTTTCAGCGGACGGGCATAGGTCCTCTAGGTTTGCAGCCGACACATTGCTCAAGGAACCAAATCGTTCTCTGACTTGACTGCCGGTTTCCAATGGCCCTTCAGATAACTCTTCGACGAGACTCAACGCCTCGCAATAAGCAGAGTTTGAATTGCGGATGTATTCGTTGTAATCAGGCGCAAGTGTCAACGAGAAATAAACCGCTATCCCTTCCTCGAAGTAGTTGGTGTTGCCGACTGTGGGATTGAGCAGGTGAACTGTCTCGTGCGCCATCTCGAAAACTGCGGTGGCCCAAAAATTCTCGGCTGCGTGGCTCAATTCGGTGTAGGCACCATCTAACCCGGGCGTGTTCCGCAACATCGGCCCGTTGTCGGTGAATTGGGGTTGGTAGATCTTTTTCGTTGGGTCGCGTGGGCCAAGTTGCTCTTCGGCTTTGGCGAGCAATTCAAGTTGTAAAGTCCACAGAGCACAATCGGCTTCTTTGGGTTGTTTGGTGGGAAATATCATGTTCAGGTTGGGCGACGAAACGTCATTTAGGTCCCGATGGGGCGATCTTGGTAAGGTGAGTTGCGTTTGCCTTGTCAGAACAATTGGTCACGCAGTGGTCCGAATCGCCGTGAAGTCGTCCGAACGATCCGATTGGATGATGTAACGGAAACGCAATTCGTCGCGAGCATCGCCGCGACTATCGTCCTTGATTCCTAGTATCTGTACGGCAGCATAAAAACCGCTGGTGTTGCGGAAAACGACGATCTGCCCCAGTCTGGGAGTTCTCACCTTAGAAGTGAAGTCCAAGGATTCTGCGTTTGAGACTTGTCCAATGTCAGCGATGTTGCGGTCGTATAGCGCAACACCGTTGATAGATTTTGGATGGTTGTATACGTGGATTGATGTATTGCTTGCTTTCGACCAACGAGATTCGAACTCCAACTGCCCTCGCCCGATCACGTACCGCCCGTCATAGGCGCTGTAATCGAAGACGATTTCACCTTCCAACGCGGTTGCCCTTGGCGGTGGAACATCGGAAGCATTGCCTTGAAACGGACTTATTCCGAGTTTTTGGGCGACCATCGATGCGAGTTCCGCTGGAGTCAAAAGGTCGGCCCTCAGGTACGCGGTGGTATCAGGCATTCCTGGCACTGGAGTGTCGTCAAACCGTACCGGCAAAACGAATGATTCTGTTTCGCGCAGGTAGCGACTGATGGTTGAGCGTCGTTCAAGGCGGGGCCAAGCTTTTTCGACATAGTCTTTCGAAACGAACATGACTACCTTGCTGGAATCCAGTTCGAAAATGCGATTGAATTCTTCAGCCAAATCCTTGCCCCAGAGATCGACTTCTTCAAACCGGTCATAAAACACTGCGATCCTGCGATCCTGTAACGCAAGTGCGACTTGTTCGACGTAGTCGCGCTGTTCGCCAGCGAACGAAAGAGCTACTTCATAAACTGCCAAATCTTCGCCCCAAAGTTTAGGTTGGTCTCCTGAAAGTTATCTTAGCAATCGACAATGAGACCCCAACCAGTCGGCGCATCCGACGAGGCCGAACGAAGGAACGCTAGGCCGCTCAGCGGCCGTCGCTAGCGGTTTGGTATCCCGAAACATAATCTAGACGCGGCAACGTCACCACCTATCCCCCCGGCTGCTCCAATAGGCCAGCCGTTGTCTCGGGCCGACGCGGCACCGTTATTGTATTGCGCGATAACCGACGGTATCGCTGTGGGATTCCCTTCGGATGCGAAATGGGAGCACGACAGGATTGACGTCGTCTTCAATGAAATATCACCGGATGGTGATGAAATCGGCGAAGCTACTGAAACAATCGACAATCTAACGCGTTCCGAACACGCCGATTCAATAATTGAACGTCATCAAGCGCACCAACGAATCGGTATTCCAAACTTCAACGAGTTTTGGGCGTGTCGAGAAGCTGCTTTTCCGAATATCATCTTCGGTCCTGATGTCGAAAACCACCTGAACGAAGTCGAGATTGGTCATCTGTCGGCAATCGTCAAGAAGGTGACCATGATTGATGGTTGCGCGGCAACTTGGCGGACCACAAAATCGGCGATGCCTGACTGGGGTGGTAAAGTCACCCCTGAGTCTCCCAGGGTGAGGAACAATCGCGCATTAATCGAAGCGCGACGATTCAGTTCCCGCAAAGGGGCAACGGAGATTTTCGAATGGCATGCGCGGTTCGGTGGCGGCAGAATACACCTGCGATTCGACGCTCAGACGAAAGAAGTTGAAATTGGCTACATCGGCAAGCATCTGCCGCTTTGAAGTGTCGCACCGATTGCCTGCTATTGAATCTTCGGCAATACTTGATACCAACCGGAACCGAAGATCAGACCGTCGTGCCTGACAACCCAAGTGTGCTTGTACTCGATGTTCCCAGTCGCCGGGTTCGTGAACAGATAGTCCACCCAATGACCTCGAGCACTGGCATCTAAGAGCGAGGGACCGAAACGATAGCCCGTCGAGTCGACGCCCAGATCGCCCTTAACGTCTTCGCCCAATAGATCGGAATTGGCATGCGCAATGACTTTGTCGGCCTCATCGACTATAAACACGTACCATTCGCCTTCGGTACTTTCGGGCGTGTTGTAATACGCAACCGTCGCATCTCGACCCTCTTTCTCGTAACGCTCCACCGCATCTAAGACCATGCCCGCGGTGAATTCACCACGATCCACCAAATGGATCGATTCATCGTCGAAATCGTCTTTGTGTTCGTGGTAACCGTAAATGGAGAGAGCGAAAATCGAGACAACCAGTGCCGCAATCGATGCGAACGCCGCAAATCCACTTAATATCCAGAGTCTTCGCATAGTTGCTCCTTGACGCAAAGGCTTTCGCGTTCCTATGGCAATTCTCTTGCTAATCAGCAATAACTCGATGTTATTCTACCTCAGGAACCAGGCTGCTCCACACTCACCGTGATGATGTCGGTACCGTGGAATTGCTGGTGGCTGACCGATGAGGCGTAGTTCTGGAGGAGTTGGAGGGAAAGTTCGTTTTCAATGATGCTTTCGTCATCGAAATCTTGGAGTTGTCTGACCCGGTCTTCAATGTTTTGGCCACCTTCGCCGCCTATGAACTCGAGTTCTGCGACATCGCCCTCGCTTGATGCGACGACGACTAGCATGCGCTCTTCTTCAGGTTCGTCGGGTTCGTCAAGGGTCATTTCCAAATCGAGGGGTGACAGCGTGAGTAGCGTCTCTTCAGCGACCGCCATCAACCTGTCGCGCATCGCGTCATTCCACCTTCTGTTGCTTGCGAATTTGGCGATGAATTCGTTGAGTTCCGGTAAGGAATCGATGTCGAGTTTGGATCTGAAACGCATCCGTCGCGGATTTGTTAACTCAAGATAGAGGATCATCGCAACTGCGGCGAATCCGCCGGTAGTGATGCCGCTTTTCATCAGGCCGTTCAAGATCGGATTGAGGTCCGGTATGTCGAAGAGCCGGAACTGGAAGGCAGCGCCGATCCAGAAACACATTCCGGCAACCACGAGTTTCTGAGAGTTCGGTTCGGACTGTATGACCGTTTTGGCGCCGTCGGCGAAAAGGGTGCCGGTGATCAGGACCAAGTATCCCGTCATCACCGGACCGGGGATGGTGCTAAGTAGACCGGATGCTTTGGGAACCAAGGCGAGGATGAGGAATGTCAGTCCGATGACGTAACCGATGTGGCGAGACGCGACGCCGGTCGTTTGCATGAAGGAGGCGCCAGCGGGATTGATGCCGTTGGGAACCGTGCCCGCGATGCCCGCGAGGGCGTTCGAGACGCCGGTGCCCGCCAGTGCTCCTTGCACACCTCGAAAGTCGACCGCCTTGTCGCCTCGGAACGAGGCGTGTTGCGCCGTGATGGACGCTCCGTTAGTCTGGATCGCGATGATCACTCCCATGAACAAAAAGGATGGGAGCAGCGTCCAGAACGGGACGCCGAATTCGACCGCGAACCCGGGCCATTCGGACGGCAATCCGATCCACGGCGCTTCTGCTACACGGGTTACGTCGTAGATGCCAAAAACCGCGGCGGCGATGCATCCCCCGACTATGCCGATCAACGGTCCCCACAACCGCAACATCGCCGATCCTCGCAACGCGAGCGCAGCGACGATTACCAGCGTTACGAAGGCCGTCAACGTTCCGCCAACCGGATCCTCTGCCGTGGTGTCATCCAGCAACTTGAACACCACCGATGCCAGTGTGATGGACAAGATCATCATCACTGTGCCGCCTACGATGGGCGTCACGATGCGCCGCAGGATGAAGAGCCACCGAGATACGGCGAGTTGAATCAGCGCCGAAACGACGACTAGCGTGGTTAGTGTCGCGGGACCGCCGTCAACCACCGCGGTGATACAGAACGGGATCGCGAATGCGGCGGTGAACATCGGCAAGACGATCCCAGCACCGACGGGTCCGATACGACGCGTTTGGATAATCGTTGATATTCCAACTACCACGAGCGACGCGAAGACCATCCAGTTCACATACCCGTCGCCTAGGTTCGATGCCTGAGCAACGACTACCGGCGTAACCAATAGGGTCGCCGTCGCTATCAAACTGAACTGCCACCCAAGTCCGATCGACCGAAGGATGGGAGGTCGTTCTTGGGCCTCAAACGTGGGGTTTTGGGCAACTGTAGCCGTTGCGAAAATCTCCGATGTTGAACCGCGTTATACGTCGGTATTGCATCTTACAAGATGGGGTTATGCGCCTCACCAGCGAATGCCACGCCACCGCAAGGTCCAACGCACGACTATTCGCCAATCCGTGGCGAAATCAGTGCGACTTGGAGCACCGCCGACCCGCAAGAAGAAATTCGCCTTGGTCTGACGAATAACATAACGCTCGAACCACACTCCGCGAAGGTCGATCTCATGAAAATAACAAAGGTCACACCAATTTTGGGGCAAGGCAACATTTGCGCCAGCTGGGTGTTTGTCAAAGTCGAGACAGACGAAGGTATCGTCGGCTATGGAGAGGGCACTAGACACGCCGGGCCGGTAATCGCCGAAGCGATCCAATGGCTCGGACCTTATGTGGTAGGCAAAAGTCCTTTCGACGTAGAAGCCCTGTACGCAACCATGTTCAAAGCGACCCACTACACATGGGGCGCCATATTCAGTTGCGCCATCTCTGCGATCGAAACCGCCTTGTGGGACATCAAAGGCAAGGCCCTCGGCAAACCGGTATTTGAGCTCCTCGGCGGTAAGGTCTGGGATAACGTCCGGCTCTACTCGCACATCGGCGGCGGAAGCCATATCCTCCGCATGAATGTCGACGATGGTGCCGCGGCTTCGGACGACTTCGGCGCAATCAAAGAACGCGCTCAGGACCTAATCTCACGCGGCTTCACATGCGTAAAGACATTCCAAGCTGGCAGGTACAACGTCACCGACGGCAACTCCGCCCGATTGGGAGACTTCTGGCCCAATATGCATTTGCACCGGAATGACATCCTTGCGACCGTCCGAAAGGTTGAATTCATTCGCAAACAGGTCGGCGACGAAGTCGAAATTACCTTCGACGCACACGGGCTCAATGCAGTATCGGCTCTAAGACTTGCCAAAGCACTTGAACCTTTCGATCTCCTTTGGCTCGAAGAGCCCGTGCATCCCCACAATCTGTCCGCACTCAAGCAACTTCGCACCCAGACCTCGGTACCGATCGCAATGAGCGAACGACTTCACGCAGCAACCGAGTTCGCTGAAGTGATCGATACAGGCGCCGTAGATGTGCTGATGGTGGACGTCCAATGGTGCGGCGGAGTTTCGCAAGCCAAGAAAATCGCCGCTATCGCCGAAGCTCGATACCTGCCGATCACCTTGCACAACTGCAACAGCCCCTTGGCATCAGTCATCAACGCGCACATCGCAGTGACGCTTCCAAACTTCCTAAACATGGAGTTCATCGACCCAGACGTGCCTTGGCGTGACGAGATAATCACCGAACCGATCCGCGTACGAGACGGGCGCCTCGAGATCAGCGACACTCCCGGCTGGGGCATAGAAATAAACGAAGAAGCATTGTCGAGATATCCATATGAACGGCAAATGAGCGCGTACGAGGAACGGGATCAGCGGTTGCAACGGAGAAACTAGCACCAAATCCCCTTCGAACCGCGTTCCGAGAGCCCAACTCGAAAAAGGCCCTCACGTGTCGACGCACTGAACATGAATCGCCGACGTGCACGCGAGTCGTCGACCCGCCTTCCTTAGCCGAATCCCCATGGTCGAAATCTCCAGCCAAAGCTCGATGTTGTTAAACTGCGACCAAACTTAATGCGTCGCGACGAAATTCGGTAGGTAAGCGATGAGCACGAACGATTTGCCACTAATGGCACACCTGATGCGACGAGCTGGCTTCGGAGCGTCTCGGGAAGAACTCGAAGCCCTTGTCGAACAGGGTTACGACGAGACGGTCGAGAAGCTGCTCGACGCCGATAACCCTAACTCCATGGATGTCGATCTGATCCGTCGGTACCATCCAGACCATATGGGGATGATTAATAACATCATGGGCTCCCATTGGATGTACCGGATGATCTCGACCGATGCGCCACTGCGAGAGAAAACCGCACTGTTCTGGCACGGCATCTTCGCCACTGGCTACGCCAAAGTCAACAATGGCAAAGTGCTACACGACCAGATCAGGATGTTCGCTCGCCACGGAATGGGCAGATTCGACAACATGCTGCTGGAGCTTTCAAAAGACCCGGCGATGATCGTCTGGCTTGACAACTGCGAGAACCACAACGGTGCGATCAACGAGAACTACGGGCGCGAACTGCTCGAACTCTTCTCTATGGGAGTCGGCCACTACTCCGAACAGGACATCAAAGAAGCCGCAAGAGCCTTCACCGGCTGGACGATCGGCAACACCGACTACATGACGCTCAAGTCGATGCGTGACTCGATATGGCCGTACGGACGCCTCTCCTTCCACTTCGAGTTCAAACCCGAAGACCACGACGACGGCGAAAAAGAGTTCCTCGGCCGCAAAGGCAACTTCAACGGCGACGACATCATCAACATCGTCTGCGAACAAGAGGCAACGGCCCGCTTCATCGCACGCCACATGTACAGCTTCTTTGTGGCGGACGAACCTCCAGTTCCCGAGTGGCCATACAAACCGCCACGCGATCCTGAAGCGATTGAAACCCTCGCCAAGGCATATTTTGACAGCGGTTACAGCATCACGGAGATGCTGCGAGTGCTCTTCAAATCCGACTTCTTCAAATCTGAAGATGTCTGGTACCAGCGCGTCAAGAGTCCTGCCGAGCTCATGGTCGGTGTCCTCAAATTGACTGGGGAGTTCCCCCGTCCGAAAGAGGAAATGATCATGACCCACATGTACGCTGTCTTCATGGGGCAACACCTCATGAACCCGCCTTCCGTCGAAGGGTGGCACTGGGGCACCGAGTGGATCGATTCAGGCGCACTCGTAGAGCGCGTCAACTTTGCGTCCGAACGCCTCGGCAACCTCGAAAACCCCGGCGTCCAAGCCATGATCGACAGCTTGATCTCGGACGACAATGGCCACACGGACCCGGCGGATCTCGTCGACGGCGCATTGGAACAACTATCGATCTCCAACATCACTGACGTTACGCGGGAATCGTTGATCGAATTCGTCGAACGAAATGATGAAATCGCAGGGGCAGGCAACCAAACGGCGCGCGAACGAGCGGCGAACGCCCTGAAACTCGTGGCGGCTGCGCCTGAGTTCCAAAGGGCATAACCGAACTGAATGAACAACTCTCGAACCGAACACGCATCGCCGACGTGCACGCGAGTCGTCGACCCGCCTTCCTTAGCCGAATCCCCATGGTCGAAATCTCCAGCCAAAGCTCGATGTTGTTATACTGCAACCAAACTGAGCACCTTGCGAAAAAAACGGTTGGTAAGCGATGACCACGAACGAATTTCAATTGATGGCCCACCTGATGCGGCGGGCAGGTTTCGGAGCTTCTGTAGAAGAACTGGAAACCCTCGTGGAAGTGGGTTACGACGAGACTGTCGAGAAGCTTCTCGAAACCGATAACCCGAACTCCATGGATGTCGACCTGATCCGGCGATATCACCCTGACCATATGGGGATGATGGGCAACAACGTCGGCTCCCATTGGATGTATCGCATGATCTCGACTGATGCACCATTGCGTGAGAAGACGGCGCTTTTCTGGCACGGCATCTTCGCCACTGGCTACGCCAAACTCGCTAACGGCAAGGTGTTGCACGACCAGATCAGGATGTTCGCCCGCCACGGAATGGGCAAATTCGATGACATGCTGGTGGAGCTTTCAAAAGACCCCGCAATGATCGTCTGGCTTGACAATTGCGAGAACCACAACGGCGCGATCAACGAAAACTACGGTCGCGAGTTGCTTGAGCTTTTCTCGATGGGCGTCGGTCACTACTCCGAACAGGACATCAAAGAAGCGGCCAGAGCGTTCACCGGCTGGACAATCGGCAACACCGACTACATGACCCTCAAGTCGATGCGTGACTCGATTTGGCCATACGGGCGCCTCTCTTTCCACTTCGAGTTCAAGCCGGACGACCACGACTACGGTGAGAAAGAGTTCCTAGGCCGCAAAGGAAACTTCGACGGTCAAGACATCATCGACATCATCTGCGAGCAAGACGCGACCGCGCGTTTCCTCGCACGTCACATGTACAGCTTCTTTGTGGCAGACGAACCTCCGGTTCCCGAGTGGCCATACAAACCGCCACGCGATCCGGAAGCAATCGACATCCTCGTCAAGGCGTATTTCGACAGCGGTTACAGCATCAAGGAGATGCTGCGAGTGCTATTCAAATCCGACTTCTTCAAATCCGAAGACGTCTGGTACCAGCGCGTCAAGAGCCCAGCCGAGTTGATGGTCGGCGTTCTCAAGCTGACCGGAGAGTTTCCGCGGCCTAAAGAGGAGATGATTCAGACCCACTTGCACACCGTCTTCATGGGGCAACACTTGATGAACCCACCGTCGGTGGAAGGATGGCATTGGGGCACAGAATGGATCGATTCAGGTGCTCTGGTCGAACGCGTCAACTTTGCGTCGGAGCGCTTAGGCAATCTTGAAAGCCCGGGTGTCCAAAGCATGGTTAACAGCGTTGTCGAAGATGCCGAGAACGCGGACCCAGCGGAACTCGTCGACCGGGCGCTCGAACAACTCGCGCTGACGCACGTCACCGACATAACCCGCGAATCCTTGATCGAATTCGTCGAACAGAGCGACCAGATGGCGGGTAACAATGGCGGCCAAACCCCACGCGAACGGGCAGCCAACGCCATCAAGATCGTCGCCGCCACCCCTGAGTTCCAGAGGGCCTGATCTGCGCGAGCAACCCTGATCGAAATCAAGACTCAAACCCCGCACCTAGTGGCGTATCGATAGAGACACAACGATGGCCAAAACCCAAGAAAAGACCGGGCGGATTGCATATAACCGCACCATCGGAGTCACCGCGATGTTCGGCCGTGGCTTCTACTATCCAGTCGACATCGTCGCCGATGAGGACGACCGCCTTTACGTGCTCAATCGTTCTTCTGATGGAGACAAACGAGGGGTCAGGGTCACCATAATGAACCTCGAAGAGGACTACTTCGGTATCTTCGGCGCTTGGGGTGCCGAAAATGGACAGTTCACTTGGCCCAACTCGATCACCATCGACAGCGAACGCCGGATCATCATCAGCGACGACTATCTCAACCGCATAACTGTGATGTCCACCGACGGAGACTTCATTGAAAAGTGGGGCGAACTCGGTTCCGAAGAAGGAAAACTCGATGGTCCGAGCGGTCTCACGTTCAACGACGATGAGCTGTTCATCGCCGACCATCGGAACAACCGCGTGCAACGCTTCACGTCCGACGGTGGCTACAAAGGCTCCTTCGGAAGACCCGGCTCCGATGTTGGCGAATTCAACATGCCCTGGGGGATTTCTACCGGTCAAGATGGAAGCGTTCTTGTCGCCGATTGGGGCAACGACCGAATTCAAAAAATGACTCCCGACGGCGAAGTCGTGTCCTCGGTCGGAACATCCGGTGAAGGTGAAGGCGAACTCCACCGTCCGTCGAGCGCCTGCGAAGACGAAGACGGATATGTTTACGTTGCCGACTGGGGTAACCACCGGATCCAAGTCTTCAATCCCGACGGCGAATTCGTCCAAGCAAATCGCGGACAGGCCACGATCTCAAAGTGGTCGCAAGCATTCCTTGACACCAACAAAGAGGAAGCCTCGGCTCGAGCTAAGGCGAACCTCGATCTCGACCCTGATCTATTTGAACGAGACGCGAACGAAGAGTCTTCTCACATCGAGAAATACTTCTGGGGACCGTCGTCGATCAGATTGATAGGGGACCACGTCTACGTCGTCGACACCGTTCGACACAGAATCCAAGTCTTCGACATAATCGCCTAAACCAACATGGGGAATGCTAAAACCGCAACGCCAAATCATGGCCTCTCTCTCGATGAGAGAGGGCTAGAGCCTGCCCCGGACTCGATCCGGGGGTGAGGACAGGAGAAAATGTAATGAATTCCCAACGCGATCCAGCTCTGGTGGTCATCCAGCTATCCGGAGGAAACGACGCTTTGAATACCGTGGTGCCGTACACGAACGGCATCTATCAGGACTCTAGACGGGCAATCCGACTAGAAGAGAACGAGGTAATCGACCTCAACGGTAAATTTGGACTGCACCCAAGCATGGGCCCCATCAAGGATCTTTGGGACGACGGTAACGTGGCCATCGTTAACGGCATCGGATACCCCAAACCAAACCGGTCACACTTCCGGTCCATGGACATCTGGCACACAGCAGAATCGGTAGATGTCGCACCCGACGGCTGGTTGGGACGAACGATACGCGAAATCGACCCCGAACACAACAACGTCGTCGCCGGCGTCAACTTTGGTCGTGGCCTACCCCGCGCTCTTCACTGCAAAGGCGTGCCGGTCGCCTCGGTTGGAAACTTGGCGACCTACGGGTTAATGCCCGACATCGAAGATACGGCCACACGTGATCTGGCGCTCAATATCTTCACCCGAATGTACGGCCCCGCTGAAGGCAGGGACGCGATCCTTGATGCGATTGGCGAAACCGGAATGAGCGCCTACCTCGGCGCCGATATCCTCCGAGCAGCGCCGACTCAATACCACTCATCCATCGAATACGCCGACAACCAGATCGCCCAAGCCATGCGGGACATCGCACAGGTGATGTTCGCCGACGTTGGCACGCGCATCTTTTACACCCAGCATGGAAGCTACGACACGCACTCCGGCGAACTGATTAATCACGCCAATCTCTGGAATGAACTGGCTACCTCCGTTGGCGATTTCTTCGCCGACCTAGAGGAGCACGGCCGCGGAGACGAAGCAATTGTGATGGTCTTCAGCGAGTTCGGACGCAGGATCGATGACAACGGATCCGGCACCGACCACGGCTCAGGCGGCGTCGCATTCGTGATGGGTTCAAACGTCAAGGGCGGCTTGTACGGCGAATACCCCTCTCTCGAACCAATCGACCAAGTTGAAGGCGACATGGCCTACAACAACGACTTCAGAGGGCTGTACTCAACTCTCCTAGACGGGTGGATGGGCATCGACCCACATCCCGTCCTCGGCGGAACCTACGAACAATTCGACATGATCGCGCGGTAACGACGGTTCATCACCAAAGCCGCCGCACGCCGTAGCGGTCGAATAGAGTTTCGTTGGAAATCAGTACCAGGTCGTTCGAGATCGCCTGTGCGATGAGCATCCTGTCGAAGGGATCGCGATGGGGGCCGGGCAGAGAGCCAGCACGGATGGCATCGGAAATCGTCACTGGCAACTCGACGAAGTTCTGAGACGCCATGTAGCCCTGGATGTCAAGCAACAACTCTTTTGCCTCCGGGAGTTGACCAACGTAGTACTTCGTGGATATCTCCCATATTGACGCGGCGCTGACGTGAACGCCGTTTGTCCCTTTTGTAATCTCCTGATAAGCCAACCTCGTGAGGCGTTGACTGTCCAAAAACCACCACAGTAACGCGTGCGTATCTAAAACTACCTGCACAACTAACCGCCTTCCCACAACTTCAACTCGTCCTCAGACAAAGGATCAAAGAAACTGTCGGGAACGACATATTTGCCTTTCAGCAGATCAGGTTGACGCCTCACTAATTGGTGGCAACTCACTAACCTCGCGACAGGTTTGCCGTTTCGAGCGATGACCACATCCTCGCCTGCTTCGACATTTGCAAGCAATCGCGAAAGGTGAGTTTTTGCTTCATGCACGTTGACGGTTACCATTCTCGACTCCTTCATTACCAACTTAGTCAAGTATATTGACTAATCCAAATGTTCGTTAAGAGTTCCTACGGCTAACGGCCTTCCCAAGCAGCTAACTCTTCTTCCGGCAAAGGCTCAAAGAACCCTTCGTCTATCGAGATCTTGCCTTTCAAGGTTCCGGGTTGACGTTTTCCCGCAGGCTTGCTTCGCACCAGCTTAGCAACCGGGGCGCCGTTACGCGCGATGATTACCTCTTCACCGGCTTCGACTTGCGCCAGCAGCCGCGAAAGGTGAGTTTTAGCTTCATGTACGTTCACTGTAACCATCGCTGTCTCCTCGAGAACTCGATTAGCTAAGTATATGACTAAATGACGATTGTGTCTCGACCACCTGCACCGCCAGTTGAGGCTGCCCAGGTTAGTTGATTGCCGTTGGATCAAGCCGCTACGGAATACGTAACGTCTCCACGTCGGCCTCGCTTGTGCGGCCAGCATCGACCAATCGCTGAAGGCGCTGCGCCCGTTGCGTTAGCGCCGAACCATCCATCGAGAGGAGTTGTGGTCTGTTTATTATTTCGAATTGATCGCTCTCGCGGTTCCATCGGTGAATCAGTCGGGCATGAGGAACGCCATCGTTGACGCGGTCGATCTCGTAGACACTTGCGATGCGACGCCAGAAGTCATCCTCGTCGTTGCCCATGCGTTCGATATAGACCATGTAACTTATCTGCGCGGCGTCTTCGTCTGCCACACCGTTGCCGTCGCAGACGGCGGCGTATGCCTCTTCCACAGTCGGTGCGTGAAGACTGACCGCCAGCGAAAAGCCAGCGCGTAGCGTTTCGAACACGTTGCGGACCGGCGACCCCCAGATATACGTGGGCACTTGCCCCTTGCTGAATTCGCCGACAACCAGATAGCCCCCGTCAGGACGTTGCCTGAGTTCGACGATTTCCGACTCGTCACCACTAAGGACGTGGAGTGGCGCGCTACGGGGCGCGAAACCGAGCATCGCAGTGCCGACTGTAGTCTTGCCAGCGAACCGCGGTATCGCCACGACCATGAATGATCGCTTCTCTTCTGCGATCGCCGACAGCGTAGCCGCCACTTCGGTGTCCATGGTGCCGTTGCGAACTAGATCCAACAGGGTTATTTGAGCCATCGTGGGGCCCTTTCGTCAAATTCGATCAGACCAGTCACAGATCAGAATCTGCGTTTTTCCGATTGTTGATGAATCACTGATTTTGCGGCTGGCACGGCATACTGAATCGCAAACTCCTCACCAGCTGCAACCGCATCAATCATACTCAAAATCCGAACGAGAATTTATCGAAACTTCAACCGTAATCATTGCTTCTGTATTCCAAATTAAAAGGAGATGGTGGGCGATGGAGGACTCGAACCTCCGACCTCATGCGTGTGAAGCATGCGCTCTAACCAGCTGAGCTAACCGCCCGTCACCAGAATTTACGGTACTTTTCCCGATCCCCAACATCCAGAGGTCCACTAGTCTGGCGGTGTGGTGGCGATGACAAGACTCGAACTTGTGACCTAGCGCTTATGAAGCGCTCGCTCTAACCTGCTGAGCTACATCGCCGCCGTTCAAACGACCCTCAAAACACCCTCGCACCGTACCCACTATGGTACCCACCTCAATCCGCTCGGTCAAGAATCGACCGCCTGCGCCCACCTACCTACTCCGCCACGTAATCCCCGCTCTTACCACCACTCTTTCTTAACAACCGCAAATTCGCCACTCGAATGCCCCGCTCAGCAGACTTGCACATGTCGTAAACCGTCAGCCCGGCGATCGACGCCGCAGTCATCGCCTCCATCTCCACACCCGTGCGCCACGTCGCCCGCGCCGTAGCCTCGATCCGCAATCCGGAACCACCGGACAACTCCTCAATATCAACTTCAATCTGAGAAATCGGGATGTTGTGACACATCGGAATCAGTTCTGACGTTCGCTTTCCGCCCATTACTCCGGCAAGCTTCGCCGTGGCTACAACGTCACCCTTGCCGATCCCGCCAGACCGTATCAGCGAAAGCGTGTTCGCCGACATCAACACCTCGCACCCGGCGGTGGCGATACGCTCGGTAATCGCCTTGCCACCAACATCAACCATGCGCGCCTCACCCGATTGATCGATATGCGACAGCTCCGGTTCAGAATCGACATCTTCGACCACGGCATCAACCGTCGCGACCAATCTCTCAAACGGCGCCGATTGCGCGGCCAACGCACTCCCTTTTCGCTCGTAACCGGCGTCGACAAGTTGCTCGCTTGTCGACAACCGCGAAACCTCTCCCACCAACGCATCGCATCGCTCGTTTTGAGGATGTCCGGCGTGACCCTTCACCCACTGAAACACGACGTCTCGGCCTTCAACGACATCGAGCAATCGACCCCACAAATCAGGATTCAACGCCATATCGCCCTTCGCGTTGCGCCGCCATCCGTTCGACCGCCATCTCCTCGCCCAACCTTTCGACATTCCATCAACCACATAACGAGAATCCGTTACGACCTCGGTGCGTCGTCCTGCGCCCAAATCGACGGTGCTCTCAAGCCCTGCGATAACTCCCAGCAACTCCATCCGATTGTTCGTCGTACGCTGATACCCCTGCGACAGAGTCCAACTTCTGCCATCAGCTTCGATCACGACACCGAATCCCCCCGGACCGGGATTGCCGATGGCACCACCATCGGAGTAAATGAAGAGATCTTGTTGTGAGCTAGACGTCATCTTGCGCACGATTCTAGGGTGTCATTCGATGCGCGAGGCCGAAATGCGCGAAGACCGCTAAAATCTTCGTGGGCCCGCGTAGACCGCCAACTGCACCCAAGCGAACTAATCTTCGTACCCGTCGTCCGCCAGCAACTTTTCTTCCGGCTGACCAGCCGCTTCTTTGGCTAGCTTGTCACACATCGCGTTTTCCGACCCAAAGGCCTCACGGAACTTGGCATGGCCACGCACCCACCGGAACTCCACTCGCTTCAAGCGGTCGCTGGCATGAAGGATGCGCTTCCACAGATCGGTGTTCTTGGCCTTCTCGCCGTCCTGCTTAACCCACTGATTTTTGCGCCAACGCTTCGCCCACCCGCGCGTCATCGCACTCACCAAGTACTCGGAATCGGTGATCAAGATGACTTTTTCTACGTTATCGATCTTTTCGTCAGATTGAAGTTTGACCAACAGATCCAGAGTTTCAGCCGCACCCATCAACTCCATACGGTTGTTGGTCGTGTGCTTGTAGCCCTGTGATTGGCTCGCCCGCTTACCCTTCACTTCCATGATCGCGGCCCAACCACCCGGTCCAGGATTCTCCAACGCCGACCCATCCGTAAAGATGCGGATCAACGTCCCATCTTTGACCGCCGCTTCCTCTTGCTCCTTGAACGCCGTATCCTCTCGAACGCGCTCAACCTCGCGCCTCGCCAAACTCTCGGCCTGGCCTAACATGACATCCGAATTCGCCGAATCCATCGTGAGGCGAACTTCAACGTCGTGGCGCTGCATCAAACGGCGAAACTCTTGCCACAAATCGGCATTGCGTACCCGATCGCCTTCGCGACGATTCCATTTATTCTGCGACCACGTGTCTAACCAACCCCGGTTCACCGCGTTGGCCGTCAATTCGTGCGGAGTGTCCAAAACGATCCGAAGACCGTCCTTTCTCAGCAATCGACGAGTTTCACGCATCGCGTCGATGCAGGCCGTTAGGTGCATCCGCGCGAAATTGGTGGTCTGGAACTTGCTCGAGACCTTCTCAAGCCGTCCCGGGATATCGAGCTCGATGTAGTATGCGCCGACACCAGAATTGCCAACCGTCGCAGCCGCGTACGAGATATGGCAATCAGGTGCTACTTGCGGCCCGTCTTCGCCATCCGTTTCGGCATCTTTTTCTTGCTTACGGTTCCGCCTACCGACGTCTTGGGCAATTCGCCACGACACTTGTTCCTGCAAATCAATGCACGTCGCTATACGTTCCAGCAAATCGCGGTGCACGACCTCTTCACCGTCTTCGTTAACCCAATCGCTGGTTCGTAATTTGGCGAAATCGTCAGCGTTTCCTAGCGTTTCTGCTACCCAAGTCGATGGCGTGACGACTTCCACGGTCTCGCCGCGCGCTTCAACGGCCTCGAAACCTGCAACCGCCGCGGTCAGGCAACACCTGATGAACGTCGCCCCGTCGTCGACTACCCCGGCGATCGGTTCCAGTTGCTCGTCGCCAACACGAACCATCGCGCTGTACGCGCCGAAACCCTGCTGGGGTTGGAAATCGACGCCACAATTGATGCGGACCGTCGCCGCGGTATCGGATTTTGTCTCCGTTTGCTGTGCCATAACTTTTGTAGGTTTCAAACCGTTTTAACTTGAGGCCCCGATTGAAACATCGTAAATCAAGATTCTCGAATTCGGAAAGATGAAATCAACCTCCCAACCGAAACATCTCGATCTTTTCTCTTATCGGGCCGGTTCCCGCTCCTTCGAGCGCGGTGTTGCTCGATCGCGTTTCAGAATAGCGGTCCCTTCGATTCAACCAAACACCTTCAATGATCTCGTTCAATTCGTCGTCTGTAGCACCGTCCCGCAGTGGTTCCTTCAGATCGGTGCCGCGCGTCGCGAATAGACAGGTTACCAAGCGACCCTCGGTCGTCAGTCGTGCCCTTGTGCAATCTCCACAAAATGGCTGCGTGACCGATGTGATGACGCCGATCTCGCCTTGCCCATCAACGTACCTATATCGCGAAGCCACCTCGCCTTGGTAGTTGGCATCTGCAGGCTCGAGCGGATATTCAGCATCGATTATCTCGATGATTTCCCTGCCGGACACCACCTGAGAGAGATCCCAATCATTCAGATTCCCGACATCCATGAACTCGATGAAGCGAACGATATCGCCGGTTCCACGGAAATGTTCCGCGGTCTCCAAAATCGTCTGTTCATTCACACCCCGCTGGACTACCGTGTTGATCTTCAGCGGCGAGAAACCGGCGTCTCGCGCCGCATCTATTCCTGCCAAAACTTTTTCAGGTCCGTACGGACGCCCACTCATCTGCGAAAAGACATCCTCATCTAACGCGTCCATGCTAACGGTCAATCGATTGAGACCTGCGTCCTTCAATTCGTGCGCGTATCGCGGCAACAAGAAGCCGTTGGTCGTCATCGCCAAGTCGTCGACACCATCAATCTCGGCGAGCCGCGCGATCAACTCCGTCACCTGTGCCCGCACCAGCGGTTCGCCACCGGTAATCCTCACCTTCCGAACGCCGAATCCCACAAACAACCGAGTCAAACGGGTGATCTCCTCAAACGACAGAATCTCTTCTCGCTTCAGGAACTCGTACCGCTCGCCGAATATCTCGGCCGGCATGCAGTATGGACATCGGAAATTGCACCGATCGGTAACCGAGATGCGGAGATCACGGACACCTCGACCGAGCGTGTCTTCGATCTTCTTGCTTGTCGCCACTGATTTCACGCACTAACACCCTTCACATCCCGTCGAAATACGGTGTGATGTGGTGATTGAGATTGTACCTGCCTATTAGAAACCAAGACGACGCGCCGATCACGAGCCGGGTACAAGATCGTTCAGCGCGGGAATAATCGCCGCCATGGCACGGCCTCGATGACTCAGCGAGTCCTTCTCGACGGCGCTCATCTCCGCAGTTGTTCGAGTCTGGCCTTCGGGCACGAAAATCGGATCATAGCCGAATCCATTTTGCCCTCGAGGTTCAAAGATGATCCGTCCCTCAACGATCCCGGTCGCTTGAAGTACACCTTCGCTGTCAGGGTTGGCTACCACAATCGCGCACTCGAAGCGCGCTGTCCGATTCCGCTCAGGCACGCCTTCCAAGTTCTTCAACAAGAGATACAACCGGTCCATGTCCGAAAGCCCGTCGCCGCCGTAGCGCGCGGAGTGAACCCCCGGTGCTCCGTCCAGCGCATCAACCACCAGACCCGAATCATCGGCGAGTGCAATCTCTCCGAAATGTCGAGAGTAGTAATTCGCCTTGATGATCGCGTTGGCCAAAAATGTTGAGCCATCCTCCTCCGGAGCCGCAATGCGCGGCAAATCCTCCAAACCTACGAACATCGCCGGAACCTGCGCCAACAACCGACGAAATTCGCGCACCTTGCCGGCGTTCTGCGTCGCGATCAGTACGCGAACCGACTGCGATTTATTCATGGTATTGACCCCGATAAGAAAGCTAAGACGGAAAATGTGTCTCAATGGACGCGCCAAACGATTGACGATCGCCTCAAGACTTGTTAACTTTGCGACTTGCGGCGCGGAATGATATTCTAATCACGAGATTACGCTCGATGTCGAAACTCTCGAGGGAAGCCACGCCAAGGCTTGAAACTGGGCCGAAAAGAACCGCAGACAGGCCGTCAAACCCGATTTAGACAAGACCGCATCTCGATGCAGAACTGGCTGACTTCCTCCAAATTCACTAAGCTCGCACTCCCAGTGCTGGCTCTCGCCGCTACCCTTTTCATCGCGGCGTGCTCCCCCGAACATCCGCAATCGACTTTCGGATATGCTGGCCCGGTTGCTCGTGATCAAGGCGACCTCTTCCTCCTGATCTTCTGGATCGCAGTCGCCGTTTTCATCGTCGTCGAAGGCGGAATCATCTACATCGCAATCCGATACCGACGCCGCGACGACAAGATACCCAAGCAGGTCCACGGCAACACCAAGCTTGAAATTACCTGGACCGTCATCCCGTCGTTGGTCGTCGCCGCTATCGCTGTACCCACTATCATCGGCATCTGGGAACAGCAACGCGGCGCACCTACCGATATGGGTGATGTGCTGGAGGTGGAAGCCATCGGTCACCGGTGGTGGTTCGAGTTCCGTTACCCCAACCAAGAGATCGTTACCGCCAACGAACTCCATGTCCCAACTGGCAGGCCGGTTAACGTAAAACTCGCATCCCAAGACGTCATCCACAGCTTCTGGGTCCCTAAGCTCGCCGGCAAGGTCGACATGGTGCCTCTAAACGACAACCTGGTCTGGTTCATCGCTGATGAACCAGGGATCTATGATGGGCAATGCGCCGAATTCTGCGGTATCGCCCACGCTCATATGCGGTTCCGCGTTGTCGCCCACGAGGAAGAAGGATTCCAAGAGTGGGTCGCCGGCATGCGCACCCCACCCGAGCCGTTCGAAGCCGGCAGCGCAGAAGCCCAAGGCGAACTCCTATTCGCCACGAACTGCAAGACCTGCCACACCAACGACTCTTGGCGGCAAGACGCCTACTCGCTCGAAATCCAGCAACAAGATTCGCGATGGAGTACCTGGTTGGATGACATCGAGAACTCCCGAATCGTTTCCGCGCCTAACATGACGCACTACGGTGAGCGATTGTTCCTAGGCTCAGGCATCAAAGAGAACTCACGCGAAAATCTGATCAAGTGGATCAATGACCCGTCCGACATCAAGATCGGCACGTCCATGCAAGCTCACGCCGCCGCCTATCAGGAGCGTGAAGACAACAAAATCAACCTCTCGAACCAAGAGGTCGAAAATATCGCCGATTACCTGCTTGCCCTCGAACCTGGCGATATCTCCCAACTCGTCGCGCCCGCGATCACCGGCGGAACCCCTGAAGAACGAGGCGAACAACTCTTCATTTCTATCGGTTGCAACGCCTGCCACTCGCTCGACGCAGACACTACGATTGTCGGCCCGAGCCTCATTGGTATCGCCGACCGTGCCGGCACCCGCACATCGCTGTCCGCCGACGAATACATGCGGCAATCCATTAACGATCCCGGCGCATTCCTCGTCGATGGATTCACCAACGCCATGGTCGTCCCTAAAATCCCGCCGAATCAAGTCGATGACCTGATTGCCTATATCTCAACACTCGAATAGCAACCAATCAACTCGGATAAACTAAAGACAGCACCCGGCAACACTCGGTAATCCTCCACGCACTCAAGCAATGCAGACCACACACCCAGGATCAAGCAGCGGACCCATTTCGTTGAGTTTCCCGCGCTTCATCCCGCGGCCGAAGAGCGAGTACAGCATCTGGAGCTGGATTGCGACCGTCGACCACAAGCGCATCGGCACCCTGTACGCCGTAACTTCTTTCCTGTGGTTCATTGTTGGCGGCATCGAAGCGCTGCTGATGCGGGTGCAGCTTTCGCAGGCCGACAGCACACTGATCGACCCCGAACTGTTCAACCAGCTCTTCACGATGCACGGTACCACCATGGTGTTCCTCGTCGTGATGCCGCTCTCCGCAGCATTTTTCAACTGGCTCATCCCACTACAGATCGGCGCCCGCGACGTCGCGTTCCCTCGCCTGAATGCACTCAGTTACTGGATATTCCTCTTCGGTAGCCTGTTCCTCAACTTCTCTTGGTTCATTGGCGATGCGCCCAATGGCGGCTGGTTCGGATACGCTCCCAACTCACACGTAGCGTTCAACCCGACCAACGGAATGAACTTCTGGGTAATCGGCCTGAACATCCTTGGCGTCGCATCCATCGCCGCCGGCCTTAACTTCATCGTCACCATCCTGAACATGCGCGCACCTGGTATGTCGCTCACGAAGATGCCCGTCTTCACGTGGATGACCTTTGTAACGTCGGTCCTCATCGTCCTCGCTCTGCCAGTCCTGACCGTAGCCCTCATCCAACTTCAGGTCGACCGCCTCTACGGCTCCCACTTCTACAACACAGCCGCCGGTGGCGATCCAGTCCTCTGGCAACACGTGTTCTGGCTCTTCGGACACCCAGAGGTCTATATCCTGATCCTCCCAGCCATGGGAATCGTCTCCGAGATTTTGCCGGTATTCTCCCGCAAGCCGTTATTCGGCTACACCTTCCTCGTCTTCGCCGGAGTCGCAATCGGCTTCATGGGTTGGTTCGTCTGGAGCCACCACATGTTCACTGTTGGTCTGGGCCCAGCCGCCAACTCCGCTTTCGCCATCTCCACCATGGCCATCGCTATCCCAACCGGCATCAAGATCTTCAACTGGATCGCCACCATGTGGGGCGGCTCGATACGATTCTCCACCGCGATGCTCTTCGCCATCTCATTCATCGCTATGTTCACAATCGGAGGTCTGTCAGGTGTAATGCACGCCTCCGTTCCCACCGACGCGCAACAGCAAGACACATACTTCGTCGTCGCACACTTCCACTACGTGCTCTTTGGCGGAGCAATCATGGCCATCTTTGGCGGCATCTACTTCTGGTGGCCCAAGGCGACCGGTTACATGCTTAGCGAGAAGCTCGGCAAAATCAACTTTTACATCATGTTCATTGGCTTCAACCTTCAATTCGCGCCGCAACACTGGCTCGGCCTCGACGGTATGCCCCGGCGCATCTTCACCTACGCCGAGAACATGGGCTGGGAAAACACCAACATGATTGCCTCCGCCGGCGGCTTCCTGATGGCACTCTCCGTCCTCCTGTTCATCATCAACGTCTTCTACAGCGCCAAGAAACGAGTGCCCGCAGGCGACGACCCGTGGGATGGTCGAACTCTTGAGTGGTCGATCTCTTCGCCTCCACCTCACTACAACTTTGAGACGATCCCCAACGTTGCGCACCGCGACGACTTCTGGTTCCGAAAGCACCCCGAACTCATTGCCGAGTACTACCACGACGAACACTCCGGAGAGCTTACAGCTCCGTCGGGCGCACAATTCGACGACGACATGGCTGAAGACGTGGACGAGCACGCAGAAGCGCATGCCGACGAACACCACGGCGACGACGAACACGGTCACGGCGGAATTCATCTCCCCGACATGTCCTACTACCCGATCATTCTGGCCGCCGGACTAACCATCATCGGCGCCGGACTGATGACTATCGTCCCGGTGATTATCATCGGCGCAATCCTCCTTGTCTGGGGATTGCTCGGTTGGTCGTTCGAACCAGTCAACGATCCAGCCCCAGACGCACACTGATCTTTAGATCCGATTCCCGAACGGAAAGCGACCTGAATTGGCAGCCGGAACCGGTACATACGAAATCAAAAGCGAACACGGCGAAGTAATCAACACTTCGACCGGCTTGAGCAACAAAAAACTGCTCATGTGGTCGTTCCTCGGATCCGACGTCATGTTCTTCGGATCCTTCATCGCGACCTACCTCGTTTACCGCAACCGCAGCCTAGTCGGACCTTACCCGGCAGACGTTCTCGAAATCCCGATCACGTCCGTCTCAACGTTCGTGCTGCTGATGAGTTCGCTAGCCATGGTGCTCGCCCTTTCGTATATCCAACAAGGACGCCAGAAGATGGGCACCTTCTGGATATTCTCGGTCGTCGTTCTCGGTGCGATCTTCCTGCTTTTCCAGGTCTACGAGTTCAACCACTTTGGGCAACTCGGCCTTACGCCGCGCACAAACTTGTTCGGGACGACCTTCTTCATCCTCACCGGTCTGCACGGCGCCCACGTAACTCTCGGAGTGATCTGGCTCATCTTCCTCGGATTCGGAAGCATCAAAGGCTCGCTACGCGCCGACAACGCCATCGACCTCGAGATCGCAGGCCTCTACTGGCACTTTGTCGACATCGTATGGATCGTCATCTTTACAGTCATATACCTCATCTCGGCGCGTGATGTCGCGCCCCCAGGCAGCGTCCCATTCGTCGGACACTGAATCCGAACATAACTATCGACCAAGCTACTGCCGCACCAAAGCACGAAAAAAATGTCGAACTTCTGGAACAAACTTCTCTACCACGAAGGCCAAGGCTGGTGGGATCTTCCTCGAACCCAGTGGCAGAACCCCAATCCACAGATGGAGGGGCCTTTCGGCCACGGCATCGCCCCGTTAAAGAGAACCTGGGAAATTATCACCGCCGCTAACTTCCATCACGGCACGCCATGGTTTTACGTCCTCATTGGTGCCATCCTCAGCATCATCACCCTGGTCGAAGTCTGGGCTTTCGGTTGGCAAACCCTCGGCGATCTCCTCGTACCCTTTATGCTTGTTCTCTCGCTCCTCAAGTTCATCCTCGTCGTCGGATTCTTCATGCACTTGAAATTCGACCGCAAATATTACGCATGGATATTCACGGCCTGCATGATGATCGGCATCGGCATATTTGCGGCGCTGCTGCTGCTCCTTCAGTTCGGAAATCAAACCCAGCAATAACCGCCCACGGTTTTACCCAACGGGGCCGTCGTACATCGAATTGATGGTACGACGTATGAAAGGCCCCAAACCATGACTCCCTCTCCCGAAGTCGCCAACTCCATCGGCGATTTCTTCTCTTCCTGGTCCTTCTCCGGACCCCAGTTCATCGTCGTCGCGTTCCTCTCCCTCACCTACCTCGTAGGGATGCTCCGACTTCAAATCCGCTCCGGATGGCAGGCCATACCCATCCGCAAGATGCTCTACGCCATCGGCGGATACGCAATCCTCTTCTTCGCCGTCGCCGGACCTCCCGAAGCATTCTCCGACGACATGTTCTTCGCCCACATGACCCAGCACATCCTCATCGCCATGGTCGCATCCGTCCTCCTCCTCGCCGCGTCACCGATGGCCGCATACCTCTGGGCCATGCCCGAAACCGTCCGCGCCGGACTCGCACCGTCCCTCGCCGAAACCGGTTGGCTACGACGCATCACCGCAACCTTCACCAGCCCGAAATTCGCACTCCCAGCATTCGTCCTAACCCTCTGGGGATGGCACGTCCCCGAAGCCTACGCGCTCGCAATCGACAACAACTACGCTCACCTAGCGATGCACCTCTCAATGTTCACCACCTCGCTCCTCTTCTGGTGGCCGATCATCGGACCGCCACCCGTACGATTCCAACTAACCGATCCTCAGCGCATCATCTACCTAATCCTCGTCGTCACCCCCACCGCAGTCCTCGCCGCCATCATAACCCTCTCCAACGCCGTCATCTACACCTCATACATCGACACTCCCCATCACTTCACCCTCACACCAAACGAAGACCAACGCATCGGCGGACTGTTGATGTGGATACCAGGCAACATCATCTACCTCGCAACCCTCACAACCCTCTTTCTCCGCTGGTTCGCCCAAGAAGACCGCAAAAACCGCCGCTACCGCCTGACTCGCAGGCAGATCGAAGCCACCCGCCGACGCATTCGAGAGTTGAACGACGAAGACCAAAAAAACTAGACCCAAGGGTCTCTCCCATCTGCTCGGACGGCGAAGAAATTCTCGACTGTTAAAATCCAATACACCGGGCGGTTAGCTCAGAGGCCCAGAGCGCTTGCCTTACAAGCAAGAAGTCGGAGGTTCGAATCCTCCACCGCCCACCACTCGCTCGAACGGCCACAACCGCATCTCCGAGTGGCCGCGGCCTCCCCCTACTCCCCCCAAGCCCGCCGCAGCACCCGCTCGAACGCACTAACAAATCCGTCCAGCTCCTCGTACGTGTGTGCCGCCGATACATTCCCCGCGCACTTGCTCGACACCAAATAACCCTCGTTCATCATCCCCATAAACACCATCTCCAACAACTCGCCGTCATTCGTCGCATACGAGCGGTAGTCCCGAACTGCCTCCGACGTCGCCTGAATACCAAACAACGACGCTGCGCCAGTGACCCCCATCGGCGCCTCCATCTCCGCGATCACGTCTCGTAGTTTCTGGCGCAGATAATTCCCCTTCTTCTCCAACTCCTCGTAGACATCCACCGACAACTCCCGCAACGTCGCAACTCCCGCCGCCGCCGTCATCGGATTGCCGTTGAACGTCCCCGCATGTGACACTTGCGGACCCCCCGGCTGGCTCGGGTCCCACATCGACATGATGTCTTCCCGACCTCCAAACGCGCCGACCGGCAATCCGCCGCCGATCACCTTTCCGAAACACGTCAGATCCGGCGTCACACCGTAATACTCCTGCGCACCACCACGGGAAGCTCGGAACGCGATCACCTCGTCGAATATCAGCAGAATTCCCAGTTCCGACGTCAACCTACGCAGGCCGTCCAAGAACTCTGGCTCGGCCGGCACCATCCCGCACTGACCGTTGATCGGCTCCACAATCACCGCCGCCAACTCCTCCGCATGTTCTCGGATCACCCGCTCGGCATTTTCGAGATCGTTGTACGGCATGATCACGATCTCATCCGCCGACCTCGGCGTCATCCCACGCGTCATCAACACCGCATCCGGCGACTCCGCATCGCCGGCCATTCCGACAACCGGCGTCACGCTGATCTGCACCGCATCGTGGTTCCCGTGATACGCACCCTCACACTTCGCCAAGAGGTTCTTACCCGAAAACGCCCGCGCCGCTCGAATCGCATTCAACGTCGCCTCCGTCCCCGAATTTACGAACCGCACCTTGTCCAGCGACGGCACGCGTTCGCACATCAACTCGCCCCACTCGACAACCAACGGCGTCGGCGCGGGATACGAAACCCCACGCTCCAGTTGCTCCCGCAGCGCATCGATCACCGCCGGATGCCGATGACCAAGGATCAACGTCGTCATGTTGTTGATGAAATCTACCCGCTCATTCCCATCCAGATCCACGATTTTCGACCCCTCGGCCCTAGACACATAGATCGGAAACGGACCCCAAAAGATCGAGTTCCGACTATCCCCGCCGGGCAACCACTGCCGAGCCTCCTCATGCTTGGACCCTGACCCCGCATTCGAAGCCACATAACGAGCCCGCTCAGCCCGCAACGAATCGGAAATCTCTTGCTTAGTCATGCGCATATATTAATCCCGATTCGAACCTCCGTAAACCAACCGGAACTAAACGTCGGAGTGACCGTTGTGGTCAACCGCTCCGACGGATGCTCCAATTCGACCCCTCACATCACAGGCCGATGCGGAAACTCCCGCACCCAACTCTCACGACCAAATCCAGGGTCCTGCGACATGTCACCATACTGTGCCAAACGGTCCTGCGAAGCCGCCTCGATCGAAGTCATAACCTCCGCAAACAGTTCCCCCTCCAACCGGTGACGGACGTCGGCATAGGCCGGATCGTCCAAGAGATTGACCTGCTCCTGAGGATCGTTCTCGATGTCGAACAGCAACGCCTCGCCCGATCGATACCGATGCAGCTTGAACCGACCGTCGTAGTTCATCCAGCCGTCCGTCAACATCCCGAAGATCCGATCCCGTCCGCGTTCCCCCGGCATCCCGACGCCGGGCAACGGCGCGGCGTCGTACCAGACCGGCAGCTCCTCGACCCCGGCCCAGCTCAACATGGTCGCCGTCACGTCGCGCAACTCGACCAGGTCGTCAACCACCTGACCACCTTCGACACCGGGACCCATCGCCACAAAGGGAATCCGAATCGCCGACTCGAAGAACGATGCCTTCCCGATCAGGTTGTGGTCCCCCAGATAGTCGCCATGGTCCGAAGCCAGCACAACATACGTATTCTCCAACAACCCCTGCCGCTCCAACGCCTCCACAATCGCCCCCACCTCATAGTCGATCTGCTGCACCAGACCCGAGTAGTGCTTCCGGATCGTCACCTTCGTCTCATCCGGGAACTCCCCGTAATCGACCCCGTTCCAAGGCCGTCGATTACCTGAAACATTCGTCTCCCGCAAACTCGCATGATGCCCCGGAACCTCCGGCGCCGCCACCGGCAACCGACTTTCATCGACACCCTCCAAAAACCGCTCATTCGGATCATACGGACAGTGCGGCCCCGGAAAGCCAACCATCATCGCAAAGGGACCCTCGCCGCCATACCGGTCGATGAACTTCACCGCCTCTGAGCCCACGAAACGGTCCCACGAGTGCTCCCACGGGATGTCGTGAAGCACTGCGCCCTTGTTCTCGTGATACCCATTCATCTCATCGCCATGCAGCTTCCGCAACCCGTGCTTCTTCAGATAATGGTAGTAGTCGTCCCGCACTTGCAACCACCGCTTGTCCTCGCAGACCACCCGATACTGAAACCCCCGACGCTCGTCCCACGGGTAGAAGTGCATCTTCCCGATCCCCGCCGTGTAGTAACCCGCATCATTCAAAATCTCGGGCCAAGTCTGCATCCCAGCCTCACGCCAATCACCCCGCAAGTTCTGCGTATTATTCGTCACCCCATTGCGAATCGCATTCGCCCCCGTCAGCAGCGCTGTCCGAGCCGGCACACAGACCGGCGACTGCGAAAACCCGTTCGCATACCGCACTCCCTGACGTGCGATCCGATCAATGTTCGGCGTGCTCAACCAGTCGGCACCGTAGCAGCCCGCAAAATCCGCCCGGAATTGATCCGGAAACAGAAAAACAATATTCGGCCGATCCGCGTTATCACTCATCTCGATACTCCTTGCTTAATCTAACTCCGCGACCGCAGCCGTGAACGCTGGCAATACTTTCGCCCAATCACCAACCACACCATAACGGGCATGCGAAAAGATGTTCGCCTCCCGATCCTTGTCTATCGCCACGATGTTGCGGGCCGACGAACAGCCCGCCATATGTTGGCTCGCCCCCGAAATCCCCACCGTGATATAGGTCGTCGGACTAATACTCTTGCCCGTCAACCCGACCTGATGCGAATGATCGATCCAGCCCGCATCGCAAGCCGCCCGACTCGCACCCAATGCCGCATTCAACAACCCGCACAACTCCCGCAGCTGATCAAACGGCTCCGGCCCACCCAGACCACGACCGCCCGAAACCACAACATCGGCCTGCTCCAACGGAATCCCCTCACTTTCCTCCAACACAGTCTCAACCAAAACCGGAACCGCACCCGACGTCTCAATCGCCGACATCTCAACGCGCTTTACTTCCGGCATCCCACTCACAGCTTCAACCGCCTCGAACGCGCCGGGGCGAACCGAGACCACCTGCAACTCGTCACCCGAGAACTCGTACACCGCCAATGCGTTGCCACCATGCACCGGACGCGTAACCGCGACCCGGCCTTCGGCATTCACGGCTAAATCGATACAGTCCGAAGCCAAACCAGCCCCGAACCGAGCCGCCACTCGTGCGCTTACAACCGAGCCAGCATCCGTCTTGCCAACCAGCACGACACTTGGACTCAACCGCTCAACTGCCGCACTCACCAACTCCGTCGTCAACGAATAAACACCACCGACACCGTCGGCCGCCGCATCCGGATGCTCCAACAAAATCACATCCCCAACATCTACTCCGTCAAGCACCGCCGCTTCAAACGAAGAGTCAACAGCCAAACACAACGAAACATCTCCACCAATCCGACCAGCAGCATTCACCAACTGTCGGACCGTCGGATGCAGCCGACCATCAACAACCTCGCCCACGATAAGAACGCCACCACTCATATCAGCTTCGCCTCCCGCAATCTCAAAGCCAGCAACCGACCAGAATCCGCCTCATCTTCACCCTCGACGATTTCGACCATCGACTCCGAAACCGGCACAAACAGCCGCGTCATCTCCAACGCCTTCCCTTCAATCAGATCGCTCAACCCCAAATCCGCCAACGTCAACCTCTCTGGTCGCTTTCGAGTGGCCGCCATTATCCCACGAAGATTCGCATACCTCGCCTCGCCCAACTCATTCGTAACCGTCATCACCGCCGGCATCGGACACTCGATCCTCTGGAAACCGCCCTCGGCCACCCGCTCGACTTCAAAGGATTCTCCACCTGCGCTCGTCGCCAGATTTCGAACCAAAGTGACCAACGGAACTGACATCAACTCGCTCAACATGATCGGCACATGCGCCTGGTCCCAGTCCGAAGCCTGCCGTCCCGCCAATATCAAATCGGCGCCTCCATCACGCTCAATCGCCGCAGCCAAGACTCTCGCAGTACCCAATGCATCCAGCGACTCTGATGCCTCATCATCCACCAAAACCAACCGATCCGCCCCGATCGCCAGCGGCTTCTTCATCACATCCAACGCAAACCCCGTCCCCACCGAAATGATCACGATCTCCACATCCCCACCAGCATCCCGCAATCGCAGCGCCGCCTCCACCGCGTTCATGTCGAACCCATTCACAATCGGTGGCACCCCAGCTGGCGGAATCACACGTAGTCCCGCCTCATCGACCTTGAACTGCGAAGGAGGAATATCCGTGTCTGGCACCTGCTTCGCGCAGACTGCTATCTTCAACATGCCTTACCTATCTCGTGAGGGCCACATCTCCCCGACAAACCCAACCCGCAACAATTCTAACCATTCCCGTCTGAAACCCAGATACACACAATCCGCTTAAGCCTCAGCGGTGTCGCGCCGCTCCCAACCAGGCCGGAACATCCGAAGGAAATTCGACTTCCCGTACGGATGCTTTGCCGCCTCCACCTCGTTCAGTTCCACACCCAGACCTGGCGCATCAGGTATCCGCAACTTTCCGCCTTTCACGCGCTCGAAACCAGTCAGCACGTCATCCACCCACGGCTCCAAGAAGTCGTCAAAACACTCTTGGATATAGATGTTTGGAGTCACCGCGTCGATGTGCAACGTCGCCATCGTCTTCAACGGACTCTCCGCGTTGTGCGGCGCTAGTTGCGCATGGTGAGCGCGGGCGATCCCGGCGATCTGCAGCGTGCGCCACATCCCACCAACGCCAAGCGGCTCCGGATTGATAATGTCCGTCACATCCGCATTCAGGAATCGTGCGAAGTCGTGTAGCTCATGCATCCGTTCGCCAGCGATCACTCGCACCGGCACTCTCTTGGCGACCTCGATCAATGCATCAACGTCGTTCGACAACACCGGCGTCTCGAACCAAGTTACTTCGTACTCAGTCAACCAGTTCCCGATCTCAATCGCCGCTCCCACGCCGAATCTGTCGTGTGCCTCAATCATGATCTCAACGTCCGGCCCGACTGCCTCACGTACCGCAGCGACGAGAGCTTGGGTCTCTCGGGTCTCCTGCTTGGACATCGTGAGATACGCAGTACCGAACGGGTCGAACTTCAACGCCGTGTAGCCGCGCGCAACCACACCCCGAGCGCGATCCGCGAATCCCTCCGGCGTCCGCGGCCCCGAATACCATCCATTCGCGTATACCCGGATGTCGTCCCGCACTTTGCCGCCGAGCAATCGATGCACTGGCACATCCAACGATTTGCCTAGGATGTCCCAACACGCCATCTCGATGCCGCACATCTCCCGATTGATGTTGAGAAAACCTGCGAAATAAAGTTCGTTCCAGATCGCGTGGATGTCTCGAGGATCGCGGCCCATCACGAGGTGTTTCACTTCTTCCACCGCCGCAACTGTCGGTTGCGTGCTCAATCCACCTGTGGCCTCTCCGACGCCCCGATACCCCGCGTCGGTTTCCACAACCACGTAGATCCAGTTCTTCCACGGATTACCGACAACTACCGTCCGGATATCAGTTATCTTCATCGCGAACGCTTCCTTCCGTTGGAATTCGCAAAGTTGCTGCCGTCAATGCCTGCACATCTTCCGGGTTCCAACCCGGCGCACATTCCTCCAATACCAACCCTTGATCAGTGACGGAAATTACCGCAATGTCGGTAACGATGTCGGTTACACATCGCTGAGCCGTCAATGGGAATTCGCACTCCCTGAGGATCTTCGGCAAGTTGCTCCTCGTTGTATGCTCCATCGCCACAATCACCCGTTTGGTGTTAGCCGCCAAATCCATCCCGCCACCGATACTCCCAATACCCCGCGACGGCAACATCCAGTTAGCCAAATCTCCATTCTCCGACACCTGCAACGCACCAAGCACCGTCGCATCGATGTGACCGCCTCGGATCATGGCAAAGGACTCCGCAGAGTCAAAAAACGCCATCCCCGGCGTCATCTTCGTGAACTGCCCGCTCGCATCGATCAGATCGGGATCGCCGTCCTCCGGCGCCAACAATTCGCCGTAACCCAACACTCCGTTCTCAGCCTGATACCGAAGCTGCACCCCCTCAGGAACGAAATCCGCACAAAGCGAAGGGATGCCGATACCAAGATTCACCACCGCGCCATGTGGCAACATCCTCGCCGCCCGACGCGCGACGTCAGCCCGCGACAAGCGCGGGGCCGGATCGGTGAATTCGACTGGTGTATGGCTTTGTGAAGGGGTGACAGTCATGGCTGTTGGTCAAGTAATCCTTGATTATCGCGCCGATTCGATCCTGCGCCATCGATGGGAAAGACGAAGTTAGCGTCAGCAATCAAGTCGCCAATTCACACGCTGCGTCGCGCCGCAAGCTATTTTCCGACATCAATGCATCCGAAGCGCCAGCCCATATTCAACTCTGCGATGCCGGTGCTCCCGGTTCCCGAGAACGGATCCATCAACAAATTGTCCAGATCCAGTAGGTGTAGTTGTCGGGCATTCCGGCGAGGAGATCAATAGCCTCACCATGGCACTGTCGCCGCGAGATTCCACGTCACAATTCAGAGCGTATTACTCACGCCTGGCACGTTTCATTCACCGATCTTTGATCAGATCGGCGACCGTGTCAAGAAGGAACTACCGACCCAATTCGGCGATCAATTCGACGGCACCTTCGATGTCGGGAAGCACCCCGCGCTGAGTCGATTCTTCGGCGTTAATTATGGTGCGATCCGTGTCGATCACAAACAGCGATCTCACCGACATGCCGCGCTCCTCGTTGAAGACACCGTACCGGCGACTCACATCGCCGTGCGGCCAGAAATCGGAAAGCACAAGCGGCGACTTGGACACACAGTCTTCGAAATTGGCGGTCACCCACGCGAGTTGGACCGGCACGGAATCGCAACTGACCTCGAGAAGTTCAGCACCAACCTCGTTTGCTCGTTCACGGATCCTACCGAGGACCCCAAGTTGATTAGTTCACCCGCCAGTGAAAGAAGCGGGATGAAAAGTTAAGATTACGCGCCGACCAGATTCGAGGATTTCATACAAACTGACTCGCGTTGAGTTATGTGCGGTCAATTCAAAATCAGGCGCTGTTTCACGGATTTTTAGCATCGTCATCTCAACAATTCAGTTTACGGATGTTTTTTGCAATATCAACGCGCAATATCGTGTGCGAACTCGTCGATCCAATATATGCGGTCAGCCCAAGATTGCAATTCGGTCGCAACCCCAGCCCGGAAGACAGCTAACTCGATCTCTTTGCCTGAGTCGCTGACGAACTTCACCGCGTCGAGCAAGTCACCGTCACCAGACGACAACATCAACGTATCGTAAGAATCGAGGTGAGTTAGAGCAAGCGACGCGATGCCGACGTCGACACCTTTTTGCGAACGACGAGTAAGCGGATGCGGGTCGGATGTGTAACCCGCGGCAGGGCATTCGAGTTGAACGGTGGTGGCGCACTCGCGGCAGTACGCGTGGCTCGCGTCCGAATCCCTAAGGTTGTATAGCTTCGTTATGATTTTCGGCCCGCTAGGGGAAGCTGACTGCAACCAAGAATGGAAGCGCTGCATCCCGTCATTGCGATCGCTGTCAGGTTGCAGCGCGTTAAGGTAATACGAGCGCCATAGCGGCCCAACAAGTGTTTCGAGCTTGTTTTTCAACAAAAGATAATCGAAGTTGTAACCCTGACCAATCGACGACTGCGTGCTGAAAAGATAAGCGCCATCAATTAACCAAAGCCTTTTAGGGCCATCGCCGGACCCGTAATCGGTCGCAGGATCAGCGAAACGGCTGGATGATCGATTCCGCATATTTTCCTCCACAATTCTTCATTGAATGTTGAACAGACTTTAGTCGTGCCCGTTGCTAGGTGGCTACATGTAATTTCTATATTCATCCCGTTCGCGAAACAAGTTTCGAAGCGATAAACTTACCACACTGTTTTGCGTACTCAAGGTTCAACGGGCACATCACTATGCGCTACCAATCACCCCACGGCATCATCGGACAATCTTTCAGACCAGCTCGCATGGGCTCGAAAGGTGCCGTCGTCGCCAACCATACTCTCGCAGCCCAAGCTGGGATCCGGATACTGCATCGCGGCGGGAACGCGGTAGATGCCGCCATTGCGGTTGCGTTCGCACTCGGAGTCGCCGAACCCTCCGGTTCAAGTATTGGCGGAGATGGTTTCGTGATGACGCTGATGGCGTCCGAAAAATCGATCGAAGTCGCCAACGGCACTGGCGCAGCACCAGCGATGGCAGGACCTCATCGATACCCAAATGGCATCCCGATGACCGGCGTTCTGGGCACTTCGGTTCCTGGCATCCTGGACGCGCTGCTTGCCACGCACGAACGCCACGGCACACTACCACTGAGCGTCTGCATCGAACCCGCCTTAGAACTGTGCGAAGAAGGTGTACCTGTATCGCATCAGCAAGCCCAATCAACGATGCAGTACCCATTGCTGCGAGACGCGCCAACTTCCGGCGCCGTGTTCGCGCCAAACGGCAATTGGCTGAAACCTGGCGAACTACGTCGAAATCTGAACTTGGCGAAAACCTATCGCGCCATCGCAGCCCAAGGTCGAGAAGCCTTTTACGAAGGAGACATTGCGCGCGAGATTGGACGTTTCAGCGAAGAGTGCGGTGGGCTTTTGCGCTACGACGATCTCAAGAACCACAAAGTCCAATGGCAGGCGCCAATCTCGACGACTTACCGGGGGCGAACGGTTTACGAAGCGCCCCCAAACTCTTCTGGGCACGTATTGCTGCAACAATTGAACCTGTTCGAAAACTTCGACGCGCAAGGCCTCGGGTATCTCACCGCGGATGCGGTGCACACGATGACCGAGTGCAAGAAATTGGCATTTGCTGACCGCGAAGCCTACACCGCGGATCCAGATTTCGTCGATGTGCCGATCGAAGGCATGCTGAACAAAGATTACGCGGCTGAGCGCGCTCGGTTGATCGACCTTGAACAGGCTCTGTCCGAAGCTGAGGCTCGCGAGGGCGACGCTTGGGCATACATGGATCGCGCCCCTGACCGCGCGAAGAAATATCGTCGCAATGGCAAAATCCATCACCCGAATGGGCGAAGTGTCCCACACGACGCGTTCGCGGCGACGGGTGCGGCGGGTTCAGACACGACACACTTCTGCGTTGTTGACCGTTGGGGTAACGCGGTCGGCGAACTGCAGAGCATTCAGACCGGATATGGTTCTTGCCTGATCGCCGGTCATACCGGTGTCCTCCTGAACAACCGCATGACGTACTGGCACCTCGATCCTGACCACATTGACTATCTACGCCCAGGCCAACGCGTTCGTCACACGATGAATCCGGTGATGGTTACTGACGCTCCGGTTGAGGTCGGCGGCAAGCTCGAACTAGTTTGTGGCACGCCAGGAGCCGACACACAGGTGCAAACCAATTTCCAAGTCGTGACCGGAGTATTTGACCACGGATTGACTGTCGCCGAGGCAATCGAGGGCCCGCGTTGGACCCATTACCAAGGCCGTACATCCTCGACCTATCCTCACGCCGAAGCCAATCATCTCGACATCGAAGATCGGGTTGGAGATGGTGTGATCGAATCGCTAAGAGCGCGGGGTCACGAGGTCAATGCCATTGCACCCTTCGACGGTGCTGGAAGCGAAGGCGCAATACAGGTGCACAACAAATCCGGTACTGTGTCAGCGGCGTCGGATCCTCGGCGTGACGGCGATTCGGCGGTGTGGTAGCGCTCTAGCCTTGTATTGACCAGCGGGCCAAAGCTTTGTCGGGCGAGGTGATCTCGTCGAACGACGTGTAGTACCAGTCTTCCCATCCGTCTTGCGGCAGACCGGTGAAGATCATGAGGTTGAGCGGATACTCTTCGCACTCAGTGACTTTGCGATGGTCGTCTCGGAACAAGAACGTTGGCTTGCCGAGTGCGATCGCAGCACCTAGCTCCACCATCACGCCTTCGTCCGGCGGTGTGCCGTTTAGGATCGCGAATATAGCGTCGGCATCCGCGACATCCCGGATGTCCGCCTGCCCAATGCGATACGCCCATCCGGGAGCCAAAATCGATTCCTGATTGTTCCGCTCAAACGGCTCCCACACCTCCAATCCAAGCGACTCCAATGCTTCAACGAAAAGCGGCAGGAGCTCGCGTTTCTGTTGCTCCGAGAAGCCGTAGGGGTTGGCAAGGTAGATGGTTTTCTTCATTGCAGGGTTCGCATTGGAATCGGCGTCGGACAAGGTGGAGATTGGCAACCATGCCGTTAAATTCTTTCGCCTTGTTCAAGAGAGATCATCATATCGCATTAAGGTTCATAATCCATTTCTTCCAGAAATTAGCCAATGTGGATGCAGCGAAACGCCGCTTCAATGTTGGTATCAATTCACTTAATCACCTGAACTGCGTGGGCGACAGCGATACACTCCGCGGTCGCGACGGGTGTCCCCGTCCTAAGTTACGACCGGAATTGAAGTTGTTTCGGCGACCGACTCAGCATCCACACTGGTACATCCACACTGGTGATTGACGATGACTACACCGCTTTCTTGATCGTCGGGCGGGTATGCGAGCATCAGTTGACATGTCGATTGTAGGCGCTTAACATGCATCTCAATTGAGTGATATCGTTTTGAACTCTTTCGCAAGGAGGTTGGCATGAGTGACCGCGAGAAAGAAGCGACCGCGGATTCTGGGAACGATGAGGAATTTAAACACAAAGAACTTACATTAGGCGAGTTGGGGGTTGTTTACGGCGGTTGGCACCCGGGACCACCAGCACCCGATCCTCCCAATCCCCCACGCGGTACCAGCGGGACTTAATTTAGCGCGCTTCCGCGGGCGGAGCAGTCTCGACGGAACGCGCCCGTAGGTGGTTTTTGATTCACTACGAATTGCGCTTTAATGAAATCGAGTTTTGAGGAATTCGACGTGATTTCGTCGTCAACTCGCCATCGACTGAATACCCGATTCCGCACAACCCACGCCATCAAAATTAAACACCGCTATGCGAACTTTTGGTGGAGCTGGGGGGATTCGAACCCCCGACCTCATCATTGCGAACGATGCGCTCTCCCAACTGAGCTACAGCCCCGGTTACGTGCTTACAATCCTACAACTTTGGGGCGGCGTGACAGAATTTCAAACGCTTCGAGAACGTCTGCTGATCGTCCTCGGATTCCCCTCACTCCGCCGACTCTTTGTCGCCTGGCGAAGCCTCCGCGTCAGCCGTCGCTTCTTCAGCGATCGCAGTGAACGTGGCAACGACCTCTTCCGAAACGGCTGTGATGGTCGCGGCTGCCGCTTCGTTTACGGCGGTCGCTGTTGCCTGGGCTTGTTCGGCGGTAAGACCGCTGAGCAACGTTACGTCGAAGTAAAGGGTTGCGTTTGCAGGGATGCGTGGGGGAGAACCGGCTTCGCCGTAGCCTTGATCGGGCGGGACCCGGATTCGACGGCGCTCACCTAACTGCATTTCGAGGAGCGATTGTCGCCACCCGGGAATCACATAAGCGAGAAAAAAGCGGGCATCGCGTCCCGAACCATAGGTGGTACCGAAGACGCAGCCGTCTTCTAGCCACCCGGTGTACTTGACTTCGATTTGCCAGTCTTGCTGCGGGGTGTCCCCATCGCCGGGTTCAATCACCACATAGTCGACACCGTTGGCTCCGAGACGGAAATCAGTATCCGACACTTCTTCAAAACTCGGCGCATCTGGAGGATAAACCTCATTAATGCACGTTCGAGATGACTGCGTCGGTTCGACGAATGGGATGACTAGATCTTCGTCGCCGGGATTGGCGCCGCCGCCGCGGCAGCCGGAAGCCATTAAGGCAGCCGCAAGCCCCGACGCGATTAGGATCGTCGTCAACGCTACGGTTCGAATCCGGAAGCGCGTGTCGCTAGAGGCTCGCATAGTTCAACGCTAAATTAAGCGCGCGTAGCAACCCTTAGGATCGTCATCAATTCGAGTGGTTGTTGACGATGTCCATGAAGCTGGCAGCGCCTTCGTTTACCCATTCGGGAGTGTTAGTGAAGAGGAGGTTCACGCCCAGGTCAAGGAATCTCTCGGCGTTAGCTTTGCCACAGATTGCACCGGCGGTTCGGCCCGAGGCTACGATGCGTCGATAGGCATCATTCATCGTTTCTGTGACATCCGGGTGGCCGACATTGCCCTTGTGGCCCATCGAAGCAGCGAAGTCGCCGGGGGCGACGAAGAAAACATCGATGTTGTCGACTGCCAAGATTTCGTCAAGGTTCTCGTAGGCGATGATGTCTTCCAGCAGGATTATCAACAGCGAGTTGTCGTCCGCCACGTCCATGAAGTTAGGCACGCCAAGACCTTGCCGGCTGGTGTAGCTACCGCGCTTGCCGATGGGTGGGAATTTCCCACCATCGACCACGTTTTGGGCTTCGGCGGCGTTGTTGACGTGGGGTACCACAATGCCTTGAGCGCCACGGTCAAGAGTTCGGTAGATGAGGCCTTGATTGTTGTCGTTGACACGGCAGACAGATGTCAGACCCCAAATGTCGCAGGCGCGACTCAGGTTTCCGAGTTCGGATGCGTCGACCCAGCCGTGCTCTCCCTCTAGCCAGATGCCATCCATACCGTGGGCGACCGCGATCGGGCCAAAGGCGTCGATATCGTCAGGGTGAGTCATGCCGCCGACAATAGTGGCGACTTCTCCAGCGGCAATTTTGTCTTTAATGCGATTGGGTCGGATGTCCATTTATAGCGGAGCCTTTCTTGAGTGCGCTTTGTTTTTTATGCGATGGTGTTCGCTGGGATGTTACCTTGAGTGGGCATTGACGTTGCTCATGAAACTGGTGGCGCCTGCCCTCAACCAAGGCCCGGTGCTAGTCAAGAGGAATTTGGCACCCAAATCTAGGTAGCGCGGGATTTCAGACTCGGCACAAGTTGCACCCGAGTTTCGCCCCGCTGCTTCGATACGTCGGAAAGCATCGTTCATGGTTTCGACGACTTCGGGATGCCCAGCGTCGCCGGTGTGTCCCATCGAAGCGGCGAAGTCGCTCGGGGCCACGAAGAAGACGTCGATGTTGTCGACCTCTAGGATCTCATCGAGGTTTTGGTAGGCGATGATGTCCTCGATGAGGATCACCAGCAAAGAATGGTCGTCGGCGACCTGCATGTAGTTCGCCACGCCGTGGCCCTGGCGACTCGTATACGCCCCTCGCTTGCCTATGGGCGGAAACTTGCCACCGTCGACGACGTTCCGCGCTTCTGCTGCCGTGTTGACGTGAGGCACCACGATGCCTTGGGCGCCGCAGTCCAGGGTTCGGTAGATCAGGCCCTGTGAATTGGTATTGATCCGGACCACTGGCGTGATCCCCCAAAGGTCACAAGCGCGGGTCAGGTTACCTAGGGTAGAGGCGTCGATTCCGCCGTGCTCGCCTTCCAGCCAGACGCCGGCTATGCCGCTTGCGTTAGCGATAGGGCCGAAGGCGTCGATGTCGTCAGGGCTTGTAAATCCGCCCACGACTATCGCCACTTCACCGGCGGCTAGTTTATCTTTTGCTCGATTGGGTCTCAGGTTCATATCTCGACTCGCTTTCCATCAATACATAGTGCCACACGGATCGGCATGGCCGACGTGGGTATCACCCCGAGTGGCGGTTGACGATGTTCATGAAACTGCCGGCGCCTTCGTCCAACCACTCTAAGGTGGTCGTCAAAAAGAACTTTGCGCCCATATCTAGGTAGCGTTCAAGTCCCGCCTTGCCGCAGGTCGCACCCGCGATGCGGCCAGCCGCTTGGATGCGACGGAAGGTGTCATCCATGGTCGCTTGGACTTCGGGATGATTGGCCACTTGATCCCAGATACCGGCGTATCCCATCGAGGCGGCGAAATCTCCGGGCGCGACGAAGAAGATGTCAATGTTGTCGACCTCAAGGATCTCGTCCAAGTTTTGGTAGGCGATGATGTCCTCGATGAAGACGATAAGCAACGAGTGGTCGTCGGCAACTTGCACGTAGTTGGGCACTCCGAACCCTTGGCGACTGGTGTAGTTGCCGCGCTTGCCGATGGGTGGGAACTTTCCCCCGTCTACGACATTGCGCGCTTCGGCAGCCGTATTAACGTGCGGCACGGCGATGCCCTGCGCTCCGCAATCGAGTGTTCGGTAAATCAATCCTTGCGAATTGGCATTTAACCGGCATATCGGCGTCAAGCCCCATAGGTCGCATGCGCGAGTCAGGTTGCCCAGGTTGGCCGGATCGACTCCTGCGTGCTCACCTTCCAACCAGACAGCGTCAATGCCGTTTGCGTTCGCGATTGGGCCGAACGCGTCGATGTCGTCGGGGTGGGTAAATCCAACCACGGCCGTCGTCACCTCGCCAGCGGCCAGTTTGTCTTTTACGCGATTCGGTCTGAGTTGCATGTCACCAACGTCTTCCTTGGATGCGTGGCGGTCAATTATGTCGTTTGCGAGATCCGCCTGACGCGACTATGAGATTTTACGTGATTCGCGGGTCCAGCGCGGCAATCCTGTTCACTTCATCTGCTACGATGCATTGCTAGACTGTTGCCACGCAAATCGCTGTTTAATTCGCGAGATTTCTAGAGGAAAATCGACATGCTAGAACGATTCAAGGTCCCGGAAGCCGACCGGGTGTATGTGATGCCGGAGAAGATGCATCGGGTTACCAAGGACATCTTCTCAAAGATTGGGTTGGATGACAAGGCGGCTCAGGATTCAACTGATGTGTTGCTCGGGAATGACCTCAGAGGTAACGAATCTCACGGCGTCTCGAATGGTCTCCGGGGATATGTGCGGTCCTACGCCTCTGGTGCGTTGAACCCGGCGACGGAGTGGGAGGTGGTGCGAGAGACCAGTACAACGGCGAATATTGATGCCAAACATGCCCTCGGCGTGCACGTCGGTCCCACCGCGATGGAGATGGCGATAGAGAAGGCGCAGCAGCATGGCGTTGGTGTAGTGACTGTGTTTAACACGGGACACTTGGCGGGTTGCAGTCATTACGTGTACCAGGCGATTGAGGCTGGGATGATTGGACACACGATGACGGCCGGCGGTGCGGGCATCACGATTCCGACATGGGGATCGCGCCCATTCTTGGGTACGAACCCGTTGGCCTACGGTGCTCCTGCACGGACGATGCCACCGTACATGCTGGATGTTGCCACTACTCAGGTGGCGGCGAACAAGATTTGGTTGTTGCGTCGGACTGGTGCGACAGTGCTGCCGGGTTGGATAACCGACGAAAACTACGAGCCAGAACTGGAAGAGACGCCGGCCCCTGGTCCGGAGTCGCGGGGCAAGTACGGGATGTTGCCGATCGGCGGAACGCGTGAGAACGGGTCGCACAAGGGATTTGGGCTTGGGTTAATGAACGAAATCATGTGCAATGAGTTGACTGGTCTTGGTCCGGGTCCGTTGAATCCGCACCAGGGCGGACACTTCTTCGTGGCGTATGACATCGAGGCGTTTACCGACAAGGAAAAGTTCCTAGACGACATGGATGAGTTGCTGAAGGCGGTGGCTGAGCATCCCCCTGGTAAGGGGCACGATCGGGTTGTCTATCCGGGATTGTTAGAGGCTGAGGAGATCGAGAAGCGTCAGAAGTCGGGTATCCCGTACCACACGGAGGTGATTGAGTGGTTCGAGGGTCACTGCGCCGAGGTTGGGGTGGATTGTGATTTGAGGTAGGGAATAAGGATTCCTACGCTTCATCTGGCAATTCTGACATCAACTCGCCCTGATCGTGGGGCGGATTGACGCGTCGAGATGATCGCCGCGGTTGGGCAGGCCTCGACTCGTACCCGGTCAATTGCTGGTCTCCGGTGTACGACAAACTCGGAGTGAACTGCTCAGGACTGCGGAATCTGAATGGGTTTGCTCCTTGAAATGCGGTGATGCCATCAACTTTGGAATGTTGCATTTCCCATTTTCCATAGTTGATTAAGAATTTGGCCACGGCCTCTTGGATTGGTTGTGTAGGTCCCCCTCTGATTTGGATAATCCGTCCACCGTGACTTGCGAATTCAGCACGCAATTCCTGGCCGTCCCGATGCCTATACCTATCGCACGTCATCAATACGTATCCATTGTTCCTCGCGAAAATCAGTTGTTCTTTGTCGGTCAACCCTGACCTTCCAATCTCATGGACGGACGTCACATCAAGTCGCAAACCTAACTCCTCGATCGCGGCAACCTTGTTGATTGCTCGAGCCCAACCAACGGGAATATCCTCGTCGGTCAAAAGACGAGTCACATCCTCATCCCCCATCCAGGAACCGCTCGTACTCCACTGCGCATTCAACTTGCTGTTCCGTCAGATGCGGATATGCTAGATCCACGACCAACCTAGGTGTCCAATTGGCGTCAACCAGGTGTTGCAAGGTGCTAGTCCTGATCCGTGACCCGCGCACCACAGGCATGCCATCTCTAATTTCAGGATCTATTTGCACGCATTCGATGAAATCGCTTGGGATTAGCAACGCGTCGGCGTTGTCTTTTAGCTCGTAAAACGCATCGCCGAAGAGTTTTTCCGCGGCTTTTTGCCCGCCTTTGGTTGGCGCGGTGGACCCCCAACCGTCGTTGTCGCTGTAAGTGAAGACTTCGACACCTTCGAATGCGAATATCTTCACTTCAGCCCACGCGGGACTGGGGGGACCAAAGCGAGCAGTACAATGTCTCAAAGTCGCGACGGACCGTCTGAAACTCACACGGTTCTCACGAAGGACGCGCAACAATCTTGCGAAAAGCAATGCTTCGAAATCGTATCCCTTTTCGGTTGCGCCGTCGTCATCGGTGTATTCCAACGAAGGCAAAATAACACCGATTTGGCGCCAGTTGCGCAATGTCGGCACTGGTATCCGTGCGATACGGGCAGCTTCCTTTGTTCTGTAGAAGCCTTTGGGTATTGATGTGTCAAACGTGGTAGTCACAGTTTCAGTAACACTCAACTCCTTCATGTTTCATATTACCACATCCGTTACATGGATCGTCGGGGTTCAAGCCGAACCTGAAGCCATCGCTTCCCTTGAGCGTGAATCGGGTAACATCATCTTAACCTTACCGATTAATGCTCCACGGACGTTGTGCCCTCCCCGATTAAGTTTGTATTCATGCCGCCGCAGGATGAGTTGACGCGGTGGTTCGCACATCGCCTCGCCGATTCGATGGCGGAGTATGAAGCGGTGTCGCCAGAGGATGATGAAGCGGCGGCGCGGGAGATTGTGGATGCAGATGGTGCTTTTGGGTGGGTTTCGCCGGAGTTGCTGCCGTCCGCGGAGAAGTTGAGGTGGTTGCAGAATCCGGATGCGGGGCCGTTTTTCGGGTATTACTACGAGGAGTTGGTTAAGCATCCTTGTGTGATTTCGAATCCGAGGGGCATCTACTTCGACCACATCAGCCATCACATCATGATGTTCGTTCTGGCGTTGTCGAGGGGTTTGCCTTGGTATGTGGATGCGCAGCGGGATGGTCGGTGGGACAAGGCTGCTCGACAATCGGAGTATGTGAGTTTGGGTGATGCGACGGCCTTGATAAATGGGGTTGGCGGGATTGGTGCGGAGGCAGCTCGGTTGTGCGGGGCGTTCGGGATGCGGGTTATTGGGTTGGAGCCGAGGGTCGAACGGGAGGTCTGGGATGCTGAGATACATCCGCCGGAGGAGATTGATCGATGGTTGCCGGAGGCGGATTTTGTGATCTCGACGGTGCCGCACACTCCGGAGACTGAGGGGATGTTTAACTCGGATCGGTTCAAGTTGATGAAGTCAACGGCATATTTCATCAATGTCGGACGCGGCATGGTCTGCAAGATCGATGATTTGGCGGATGCGATCGAGTCGGACGAGATCGCGGGTTGCGGATTGGATGTTTACGAGATCGAGCCCCTGCCGGCGACGCACAAGCTGTGGCGGTTGCCGAACGTTTTGATGACGCCGCATGTGGCGGTGCGGGATGCTGGTGACATTCCGGAGCGGAGGTTCCAGATAATTTTGGAGAACGCTCGTCGGTTCGCGCGGGGTGACGCACTGATGAACGTGGTGGACAAGGAGCGTTGGTACTAGTTCGGGCTATTTGTCGGTGATGCCGGTCATCCAAAGTCTGAGTCCGATGAAGAACACCGATCCGTTGGCGCCGATGGCGATTGGTCGCCATATCGATTCGCCGACTACGAAGGCGTCGGCGATTATGCCGGTGGCACATCCGATGAGGACCACTCCTAGTATCCACATGATGTTGTTCTTGAGGGCTTTTTCGGAGGAGCTGCGAGTATGGGTAGTTTCGTCGTGTGGCATGTCGTTTTGCTGCTCGGGTATTTCACGTGTTTGGCATACATGTTACGCGGCGCGTTCGCGTACCTGTTGAAACGCCAAGCGCCCGGAAACACCCTTCGATCCTCGGCTTTGTGCTGCTCAACTTCCCGAGTTCGCCCTTTGGTAGACCAGATCCGCATTCCTTCTGAACTCCGGCCTTGCGCCGGGAAGACGTGATCTGCCGGTATGCGTTGGCGGCGTAGCTTCGTTGGTCTTCGAGAGTGATTCCAGAACCACCGGAACGGATTTTGTGCATCACGGCACGGTATGAGGTGTTCTTTATCATTGGCAATGATGATTGGGCCGAGTGAACAGCAGGTTTCGACTGAGGGGCGCCGTTCGAGGTCGCTGTTTGGGGCGTTGTTCAGTGCGCTGCGTCCTCGGCAGGCTCCGAAGAATGGGTTGGTGCTGGTGCCACTGATTTTCTCGGTGAACATCTGGTTTGCGGTGGATGATGTTGCGGGGATGGCGGAGATCGTGATGCGAGGATTGGGAGCAGCGGTGGCGTTTACGTTGCTGTCGGGTGCGGTTTATTTGTTGAATGATTTGGTGGATGTTGAGCGGGATCGAGCGCATCCGGTGAAGCGGCATCGGGCGATTGCTTCGGGGGATCTGCCTGTTGTCGTGGCGGGGATTTCGGCGGTGGTTGCGATGTTGGTGGCACTGGCGATCTCGGTTTTGATCAGTGGGCCGTTGATGTTGGTGGCAGCTGGGTATTTGGTTTTAAATCTGGTTTATACGTTTAAGTTGAAGCATGTGGCGATACTGGATGTGATGAGCGTTGCGGCGGGGTTTGTTTTGCGGGCGTATGCGGGGTACGTGGCGATTGGCGGTCCGGTGCCCTGGTTCGAGAACGGTGTGCCGGGCGTCGACATTGACGTTTCGCCGTGGTTCTACATCATGACCGCGTTGGGTGCGTTATTGATTGCGCTTGGCAAGCGGCGCGCCGAGTTGAAGACCGCGGGAGATGCGGCGGCGAAGCAGCGAGGCATTTTGGGGGACTATACAACGGAGTTCATCGATGCGCTGATCATGAGCACCGCGACGTTGGCAATCTTCACTTATGCGCTCTACGCGATCGACTTGGGCGACACGGGGGCCAACGTTCCTGCGGACAACACGATGATGGTGACAATCCCGATGGTGGCGTATGGGATCTACCGCTACCTGTATCTGCTGTACGTGAAGGGAGAAGGTGAAGCGCCGGAGATTATCCTGTTGCGTGATCGTCCGTCGCTGATCAACGGGTTTTTGTGGCTGGCGACGGCATCGACGATACTGTTGATACACACGATTGGCACCGCTAACGGCGGTTGAAGATAGTTTAGGAGATACCAGAATGTCTAAATTTAGCGAGACCGAAGTTGCGGAGCTGTTGGTTGCTTTAACGGATTGGGAGCTCGATCCGGAGTCGGGAGCGATCGTGCGGCATCTGGAATTTCCAACGTTTGCAGACGCGATTTCGTTCGTCAACCGCGTCGCTCAAGATGCCGATGAACACGATCATCACCCAGACATCGACATTCGCTACCGACGATTGAAGGTGGCGCTGATTTCACATGACGTAGGTGGGTTGAGCAAACGGGATAGCAGGATGGCTCGGTTGATCGACGAGCAGGTGAAGCGTTCGGGGATATAAGAGGGATTTTCGGATCGAGACGTTTGCGAGAGCGTTAGATAAAGTTGGATCGCACCTATCGGGTCGAAGGACCCCAATTGTCCCATGGATCAAGTCCGTGGCGGGCGCCGGACATTCCCCACTATTGGGGGAAACCTTGATTTTTGCAGCGACTTCCGTTCAGGGCCGAATGAAATCAGGATATCAATATGGTCGCGGTGTAGCCGATAGCAATTCCATACTGAATCGCAACGCAATTCACGGAACGCCGACCGTCTATGCGTCGGTACGGCGCCGATTTGTGGCTGGGTAAATTGATTGGATATTTGCGCTAATCTGGGGTGCAGTCGGCAGGGTTTTTGCTGCTATCGCGTTTATCGTAATCGCCAGCATCGTGCACAATCCTGGTGATGGCGCGAATTTTGCTCCATTAACAGCGATGTTCCTGTACTTTCCCGCGGCGTTCGTGGTGGCCTCACTGATCCTTCTGTTGTTTGCTTATAGGTCGTCGAGGCGAGGCGTGATGAACCAGTGCTATCGAGGCGTTTCAGGGGCGTCAGAGATTGTGTGCATGATCGATCGGCGATAAGATCCTTCTTAAGTGTCTGTGGCCAACGATCCACGGAGCCGTCACATCATGCCCGCGCTATCCCAACAACAACTCGATCACTTCAATCACTTCGGATTCGTCGCTGCTGAAGGCGTTTTGGATCTGGAAGGTGTCATCGACCCGGTGATCGATGAATATGCCGGGGTTCTAGAAAACCTCGCCGACAAACTGTATGCGGAAGGGAAGATCGGTTCGAGGTACGAGGAGTTTGAGTTTGGGGAGCGGGTGACACAGATCTATGAAGAGTCGGGTGAGGTTTATAACGGGCATTTCGACTTTACGTTGCCTCAGGGTGGAATCAAGGAGGATACGCCGTTTTGGGCCGGGCCGGCGGTCTTCAAGGCTTTGACGGCGCCGGATTTGTTGGACGTGGTGGAGTCGTTTGTCGGGCCGGAGATCTATTCGAACCCGGTGCAGCATGTTCGGATCAAGGTGCCTGAGGACCGTGCGCCGCGAGATGAGATGGGGCGCGTGAAGTTCGGCGTCACACCTTGGCATCAGGACGCCGGTGTTGTTAATCCGGATGCGGATGAGTCGGACATCTTGACGGTTTGGTTTCCGTTGATGGATACGGATGAGGAGAACGGTTGCTTGCAGGTGGTGCCTGGATCGCATCGGGCGGACTTGATGACACATTGTCCGGGTTTGGGACATGCGTCGCCGTCGGGGCTTCAGATACCGGAGTCGGAGTTCGAGGTGGGGAAGGCTCAGGCCGTGCCGTTGAAGAAGGGAGATGCGCTGTTTATGTCGAAGTTCACGGTGCATTCGTCTCTGCCGAATAACAGCGACCGGATCAGGTGGAGTTTCGACCTGCGATACAACCCGGTTGGGCATTCTACCGGGCGGACGAGTTTTCCTGGGTTTGTCGCGAGGAGCAGGAGGGATCCGGGGAGTGAATTGCATGACCCGGTGATTTGGAACGGGATGTGGACTGAGGCTCGGTATGCGTTGGCTAGGGGTGACGAGCCTTCGTTTAACCGCTGGGATGGGACAGATCCGGTTTGCGCTTAGGTTTGGGATGGTGGTTGTTTACCGTTTCCCTACCATTTGTCCACCCCGGTCACCCTCACCCTGACCCTCTCCACCCCAATCGTGGATTTGCCGCCCCACTATTGGGTCCCTGCTTTCGCAGGAATTAAGAAGACAGGATTCACGTTTCGCGGACGCGGTATCATTCTTAGTTAACGTTCGTTAACGATCCACGGAGCCGCAGAATCATGCCTGCAATGACCAAAGAGCAACTTCAACATTTTGAGCACTTTGGGTTTGTCACCGCTGAGGGAGTCCTTGATCCGGAGGATGTTATTGATCCGGTGATCGATGAGTATGTGGGTGTGCTGAATAGGTTGGCGGATGAGCTGCACGAGGATGGGAAGATCAGCTCAAGGTATGAGGAGTTGGAGTTCGGCGAGCGGATGACGCAGATCTATGCGGAGTCGGGTGAGGTTTACAACGGGTATTTCGACTTCTCGCTGCCTCAGGGTGGCGTCAAGCCGGATACGCCGTTTTGGGCTGGGCCGGCCGTGTTTAATGCTTTGACGGCGCCGGGTCTTTTGGATGCGGTCGAGTCTTTCATCGGACCAGAGGTGTACTCGAATCCGGTGCAGCATGTTCGGATAAAGGTGCCGGAGAGTCGGGCACCTCGGGATGAGAAGGGGATGGTGAAGTATGGGGTTACTCCATGGCACCAGGACTGCGGCGTCGTAAACCCGGACGCGGACGAGACACTGATGTTGACGGTGTGGTTCCCGTTGATGGACGCCGATGAGGAGAATGGTTGCTTGATGGTAGTCCCGGGTTCGCACAAAGCCGAACTCTTGACGCACTGCCCAGGTCTGGCGAACGGGTTGCAGGCTGGGTTGCAGATACCAGAATCGCAATTCGAAGTTGGGAAAGCCACACCGATTCCGCTGAAAAAGGGCGATGCGCTGTTCATGACAAAGTTCACCGTGCACTCGTCACTCCCGAACAACAGCGATCGCATCCGCTGGAGTTTCGATCTGCGCTACAACCCGATTGGACAATCGACGGGTCGGACTAGCTTCCCTGGGTTCGTCGCTCGGAGCGCCAGCAATCCTCAGTCGGAGTTGCACGACCCGGTGATTTGGAACGAGTTGTGGACCGACGCTCGGGATTCGTTGGCGAAGGGTCAGCAACCTGCGTTCAACAGGTGGGATGGTAGCGAGCCGGTTTGTGCTTAGGAAAGCGGCATCATTTTTCTCCAACTGTCGTTAATGATGCAAGGGGCCGTTGAAACATGCCTGCGATGACTAAAGAGCAACTTGAGCATTTTGAGCACTTCGGGTTTGTCACCGCTGAGGGCGTGATAGATCCTGAGGGGGTGATAGATCCGGTGATTGATGAGTATGCCGGGGTGTTGGATAATCTGGCGGATGAGTTGTACGAGGAAGGGAAGATCAGCTCGAAGTACGAGGAGCTGGAGTTTGGGGAGCGCGTGACGCAGGTCTACGAGAAGTCGGATGAGGTGCATCAAGGGTATTTCGACTTTTCGCTTCCGCAACGAGGAGTCACGGAAGATACGCCGTTTTGGGCGGGGCCGGCAGTGTTCAATGCAATGACGTCGCCGGATTTATTAGACGCGGTGGAGTCATTCATCGGGCCGGAAATTTACTCGAACCCGGTGCAGCACATTCGGATCAAGGTGCCGGAGAGCCGTTCGCCTCGCGATCATCTGGGTCGGGTGAAGTTCGGGGTCACACCGTGGCATCAGGACTGCGGGGTCATAACGCCGGACGCTGACGAGTCGTTGATCCTTACGGTGTGGTACCCACTGATGGACGCAGATGAGGAGAATGGGTGTCTGCAAGTTATTCCGGGGTCGCACCGCGGGGAAGAATTGTTGACGCATTGCCCGGGTGGAAAGAAAGTGCTAGGCAGTTTGCACGTACCGGAGAGCGAGTTCGAAGTAGGGAAGGCCGTGCCGGTGCCGGTGAAGAAGGGCGATGCTCTGTTCATGACAAAGTACACGATCCATTCTTCGTTGCCGAACAACAGCGATCGGGTCAGGTTCAGTATGGATTTGAGATACAACCCGATCGGGCAATCTACGGGTCGGACGAGTTTTCCGGGATTTGTCGCGCGCAGCCGGAGCAACCCGGATAGCGAGCTGCACGATCCTGTAGTATGGAATGAGTTGTGGCTGGAGGCGAGGAGTGCTCTGGCTAAGGGGCAGGAGCCTCCGTTTAACCGTTGGGATAGTAGCGAGCCAGTTTGCGCGTGAAGGGCGCTCGCGCTGACGCTTGGTTTGAGTCTCCCGTTCGGAGGGAGGGAGGATGAGTATTGTTTCGCGCGATCCCGAAAGATCGTCGCATTAATCCACTGTTGCGGTTTATGGATCGAGCTCGATGGGAATCAGGGACAACGTGAACGCCCCGGTGTTTCCTTCGCTTTCGTATGGAGTGCCGACCTCAACGTAAAGGGTGCCGCGGAAGAAATGGTCAGTCAGCGAAACCACGGGACTTGCGGTGGTGTAAGTGTGGAGACTGCCGTCGTCGCGCCAGATGTGCCAGATGCCGACGCCAGTCGGTGCATCAGAGATTTGTAACTGATACCATCCCATTTCGGGGAACTCGACCCGGAAGACGTCGCGATCGTCGAGGGATTCGACGCCTTGGTGAGGGCGTCGGTTGTCATTTCCAACACGGAGTGAAGAGATCCAATCCCATGGTTTCAATCGCGGGTCGTCATGAGCGACGTCGGAGTCGATGGTGGCGGTTAAGGAGTACCCTGGGCGCACGGTGATGTTCGTTGCGGTTCGGTAGTCGTCGGCGTGGTCGTCGGCCCTTATGGAGATCGTGTAGAAACCGGTAGCGGTCCGGTCTAGTACTCCGGCACCGACCACGATGTAGTGTGTGCCGTCAGTTTCGGGGGTGAAGAATGCCCTGGATGAGTTCGGGACTATCCCGCCTCGATCTTGCTCGCCCATGACCTGGGTCTGGTCTATGTCGAGGATTTTGAGGATGCTGGGATCGATCAAGTGACCGGTTACGAAAGATGGGTGGTCGCCAGACGAGTCATTTGCGTGTCTAGTGGTTGCAATCGTGGATTTGAGTTCGACGATGTAGTTTTGTCCGGCGACTGCACTGAAGCTGTACCAGTCGCCGCCGGTTTCGTCTTCGGTCAGTTCGGCGTCGATGGCGGCCTCAAGGCCAACTCCTAAGGGTGTGACGTCTACGACCTCGGAGGTATTGGAGAGTCCGTATACCGTGGCTGATACGGCGATGACCGCTAGCGTTATCGCCACAAGTGAGATCAAGGCAAAGGGGCGATAGCGAATGGTCATAACAAACCTCCTAAGCGGATTCGGAGAAAAATGAAAACGACAGGGCCATTTATTGGAACTACGAAGGCCGATTGCCAAAAGATCCGTAGGCGGGGTTGATCTAAATTTTCAGACGCATCATGTGGCGACGGGTACCGGCCATGCCGATTTCTTTGAAGCCTAGGCGCTCGAAAGTTCCGATCCGACCCATGTAGCTGTAGCTGGGCGAATCGTAGTCGACGGGATACGCCTCGATCGTCTTCGCTCCGTTGTCGCGCGCATACTCAATCGCCGCATTGATTAACTGAGGTGTCATTCCTTGGCGACGGAAGGCGCTGCGAATGTAGAAGCAGGCTATAGACCAGACGGCTTCGGGTTCGTTTTCGGAGGGGGCGTAGGTTCTGGTTCGGAGATTGGTGTAGGTCTCCAAAGGCGCGATCGAGCACCAGGCGATAGGTTCGTCGCCTTCGTAAGCTAGAATGCCGACTGGAATGTTGGCGGCGACAGTTTGGGCCAGAACCTGTTTCTTGGCGGTCGATCCGGCGCGTCGGTCGGCTGAAGACATGGGCCGGAAGACCATGCACCAACAATGATTGGGTCCGCCTGGGCCTTCGAAGAGTTGCTCGAGGTCTGGCCAGCGGTCTGGGGTGACGGGGAGAAATTTCACTATTGCCGCAACTCGCCGGCCACTTTGGTCAGGGCGGCGCCGTAGAGAAATATGAGACTGGCCATGTAGGCCCAGAGCATGAGGACTACGACGGAGGTGATGGGGCCGTAGATGTTGGCCTGGGTGGTGTCGTGACTGTTGAACCAGAAGAAGATGTGTTTGCCGGATTCGAAAAGGATTATGGCGACGATGGCGCCAAAGAATGCGTCTCGCAACTGCACGCGGGTGTTCGGGATTCGGTAGTAGATGACCGTAAAGATAACGGTGGTCAAGACGGCAGGAACGATCGTTGCGACGGCGCCGAGAACGATGGTTGCAGCAGTGGATAGTTCGTGAGTGACAAGCGCGGAATCTTGGCTCAAGCGAATGAGGGCTTGGATGACGCCGGATAGTCCGATTGAGAGCATGAAGAGGACGACGACGGCGGTCGCGAGGCTAACGCTTTTGATGGTTACCTGGACGACTTTGGTGTTTCGTATATCGAAGACGCGGTTTACGGCTCGGGTGGTGGCGGCGAAGAGTCGGTTAGCACCGATCATGAGGTTTAGGACGGCGAGGATACCGATGGTGAGGGAGCCGCCTAGGAGGCTGTCGATGGCATCGTCGATGAGATCATGGGATGCTGGGAATAGGAAATGCAATGCTTCGGTGAGGACGTCGACGATGCCGTCAGAGGGTCCAACTGCGATGAGGAGCATCGCCATCAGGGCGACGAGTGGGAGTTGGGATAGGACGGTGAAGAAAGCGAGTGATGCTGCGAGGTCGGTGCCGTCGGCGTCGAGGATTTGGCGGAGGGCTTTGTAGAAGAGCTTCGCGAGGGTTGTGGCTTGGTTTTCGGGCAGATCGTCCGCGAGTGTTTTCAACCGTTCAGAAAAACGGTTTTTGAGTTGGGACGAAATAGACATTCTGAGGTTTATTGTCTTCGTGATGAATGCGTGCATTTAAGAGTTACCGAACGGTGTCGTTGATCGGTTTCGAGTTGTTGGATCAAGTTGTTTAGAAAAGCAACGCGCCGCACCAGTTTCCCGGTGCGGCGCGTCGTGTTGGCTCTTGCGAACCGGCTGCTAGTTGGAACTAGAAGTCCATTCCGCCGCCAGGTGGCATTCCGCCGCCGCCAGGCATGGGTGGCTCGGGGTGCTCGGTGATGAGCGCCGCAGTCGTCAGGATCATGCCTGCGACCGATACTGCGTTCTCGACGGCTGAGCGGGTGACCTTTGCCGGGTCAACGATGCCCATGTCCATCATGTTGCCGTACTCGTTGGTCATGGCATTAAAGCCGAAGTTCACGTCATCGTTGCCGACTACCTTGTCGAGGATGACTGCGCCTTCGAAGCCGCAGTTTCCAGCAATGATGCGAATCGGCTCGCGCAGGGACTTCGAGAGAATCTCCACGCCGGTCTGCTCGTCTTCGTCATCTAGTTCGAGGTCATCGAGTGCGTACGAGGCGCGGATCAGGACAGTGCCGCCACCGGGAACGATACCCTCTTCAACAGCCGCACGAGTCGCCTCAAGTGCGTCTTCGACACGTTGTTTTTTCTCCTTCATCTCGATCTCGGTGGCCGCGCCAACGCGTAGGATGGCGACGCCGCCGGACAATTTGGCGAGACGCTCTTGGAGCTTCTCGCGATCGTAGTCGGAGGTCGTGTCCTCGATCTGTGCTTGAATTTCGGTCATGCGACCGCGGATGTCGGATTGATCACCGGTTCCGCCCACGAAGGTCGTGTCGTCTTTCTTGACAACGACCTGTTTACACCTACCTAGGTCCTCGAGTGCGGCGGAGTCGAGCTTGCGCCCGATCTCGTCAGAGATGACGGTTGCGCCGGTGAGGATGGCGATGTCCTGGAGCATGGCCTTGCGGCGGTCGCCAAAGCCAGGGGCCTTGACGGCGATGCAGTTAAGCGTGCCGCGGAGCTTGTTCACCACGAGGGTTGCGAGTGCTTCGCCTTCAACATCTTCGGCAATGACGATGATGTTCTTGGTGGACTGCAAAACCTTCTCGAGCAGCGGAAGCAGGTCGGAGACCGCGGAGATCTTCTGCGAGGTGATCAGGATGTAGGGGTCGTCGAGGACGGCCTCTTGACGGTCCGGGTTCGTGACGAAGTAGGGAGACAAGAAACCTCGGTCGATCTGCATGCCTTCAACGAAGTCGGTCTCGTAGGAGAGGGACTTTGACTCGTCAACGGTGATGACGCCGTCTTTTCCTACCTTCTCCATGACTTCGGCGATGAGGTTACCCATCTCGTCGTCGTGAGAAGAGAGGACCGCGACGTTTGCGATCTGCGAGGAGCTGTCGACCGGGGTTGACTGGCCCTTGATGGAGTCGCGGATGGTGGCCATGGCCTTTTCCATACCGCGCTTGATCGCCATCGGGTCGGCACCTGCGGCGACGTTCTTGAAGCCTTCGGCGACAATGGCCTGGGCCAATACGGTGGAGGTGGTGGTACCGTCACCGGCGTCGTCGTTGGTCTTCTTGGACGCTTCCTTCAAGAGCTGAGCGCCCATGTTCTCGAACGGGTCTTCGAGGTCGACCTCTTTGGCGATGGTTACGCCGTCGGAGTTGACCTGCGGAGGGCCGAATTTCTTGTCAACGATGACGTTCTGCCCGCGCGGGCCGAGCGTCCTCTTGACGGTGTTAGCGAGGATGTCGATGCCGATCTTTAGCTTGGCACGAGCATCATCTTCAAATAGCAATTCTTTCGCTGGCATTTGCCGTTTTATTCCTTGTTGATGGTTGTTGTTTGGCGACGAAATCCGTAATTTTCACGCCGGTTCTTTTGAAAGTTGACCGCGTTACGACTACGGAAAAACGGGATTAACCGACGATCGCCAAGATGTCGGATTCTCGTAGGATGAGATAGTCGTTGCCGTTTTGCGAGTACTCGGTACCTGCGTACTTCGAGTAGATCACGCTATCGCCAACGCCGACGCTCATCTCAATAACTGCGCCTTCGTCGGTCGTTCGGCCGGGGCCGACAGCTACGATTGCGCCTTGTTGGGGCTTCTCTTTTGCGGTGTCGGGAATGATGATCCCGCCCGGGCTAGTCGCCGATTCCTCATCGGACGGCGAGACGACTACGCGGTCGCTTAGTGGCTTCAGGTTAACCGTCACTCGGTGTATCCTCCTTGTTTTGCAACTTCTGTCTTGCAGCGTCAGGCACTCTCATCCCGTGGATCGAGACGATTCGCAACCGAACTGCGAGCGTCGAAATTCGTTAGCAGTCGACACATGCGACTGCTAATCGACAATTATATGCGCGCGCGGTCGATTCGCCCTGACGTTGGCCCAATCGACCAAACGTCAGCCCCAAACGCCAGCCAACGGTTAGGATTCCGTGGCAGACATGACCCTCGAACAGCTCATAATCGCATCGGCACGGATCGCCGGTTCGTTGCCCGTGCTCCGCTGGGCATTCGTCGGATCGATCATCGCGATACTCGTCGATTTTTCGGATCTCTTCATGATGAACCTGATCCAGTTGGGCGGTGTCGGCGATTACCAGACCTTCGATAAGTGGATCGACCAGGTCTACATGCTGGCCTTCCTGTGGGTGGCCGCTCGCCAGTGGGACGGCCCCGCGCGAACCATCGCCATCGCACTCTATCTCTTCCGGGCAATCGGCTTCATAACCTTTGAATTCACCGAAGCGCGGTGGGTCCTGTTGATCTTCCCCAACGTCTTCGAGTTCTGGTTCGTCGGCATCGCCGCACAGCGGCACTGGTGGCCGGAATACGAATTCACTCCGAAACGAATCGTCTTGTGGTTGGTTGTCTGCACTGCACTGAAGATGGCGCAGGAGTATACCTTGCACGTCTGGCAAGTGCTCGACAACTACGTCGCGGTTGACGTCGTCGCTGCGTGGTGGGAGTTTTTGACGGGGTGGAATTAGCCGACGCGGGAAGCCGCCAGGGGCGGGGGTTGTCGAGAATTTGCGACCGCTGCCCGCGTGCGACGGATATCTGGTAGATCTTGATCACACCGCACCCAATCGAGTCGTTTCCTGTCACCTTTACAGCCCAACCGCGGTTGTTTAGTTTTCTCTAGATTCGGCGGAGTCGGCATGCTTTGTTTTTCTCTGGGTTCCCGCGTCCGCGGGAATGACGGGTGATTGCGGGAGTGACGGAGGGATGGTTTAGACGCGGTACCCGGACCCCATGGCCGCCCGGATGCCCTCACCCTTAGCCCTCTCCCGCCGAGCGGGAGAGGGGACACGTTGTTGTGGAAGAGGATTGTTGCGGTGATGGGGGGTGGTTGATGTTGTGATGATTTTCGGGCATCCGCTGCGTGCGACGGCGGGTTTGAAACCCGCCCCAACGTCGGGTCGCGTTCGCTCCGCGAAGGGGAGGGATGGGGTTATGCGGAGAAGTCAAATTCTTGACCTATGTCGTTGGCCACCGCTTCGCGGTAGACGAGGGCGGCGCAGGAGATGTCTTGGATGGCCAGTCCGACGCTCTTGAAGATCGTTACTTCGTCGTCGGTGGTGCGTCCGGGGGTGTCGCCGTTGACCACATCGCCGAGGTCTCCGGCGATGTCGCACCAGGCGTAGTCGCCGTCTTCGACCGGTATCTGGAGGTCGCCGGCCTCGGCCATGCAGGCATCGAGTTGGTCGCAGATGATGCGGGCACGTTGGATGCTGGCCGTGTCGAGCTCGCGCAGGCCGGGGGCGTGGGAGCCGATGGCGTTGATGTGTGCGCCGGGCTTCCACCAGTTGGCGTTGACGATGGGGTTTGTGGCGGTGGTCGCGAGGGCGACGATGTCGGATTCGCGGCACAGGGCTTCGGTGCTCGTGGCGAGTTGGACGTCCAGTCCGGTGGCTTGGGCTACCCAATCGGCGAATTCGCGGCGCGAGGTGTCGTCGTCGAGAGAGAATGTGAGGATTGTATCGACGTTGCTGGCTTCGGCGACGGCGACCGCTTGCTGTCGGGCCTGAACGCCGGCGCCGAGGACGCCGCCGACTTTGGAGTCGGGTCGGGCCATGTGACGGGTTGCGACGCCGGATACTGCACCGGTTCGTACTGCGGTGAGGTAACCGCCGTCCATTGCGGCGACGACTTCGCCGGTCTGGTTGTCTTGGACGAGGATGGTGCCGATTGTGGTGGGCAAACCGAATTTGGTGGGGTTGTCCTTGTAGACGGTGACCGCCTTCACACCGAGTCCGCCGCCGGATTTGAGGTATGCGGGCATGTATGCGATCCATCCGCCGACTGCGGGGTCGATCATGACGGTGCGCGGGGGCATCTCAGCGGTGTTGTGGGCGAGTTCGCCGAACGCGGCTTCCACGACGTCGATGGCCTTGGCCATGGTTAGAACCTGTTGGACGTCGGATCGGTTGAGGAGCAGGGCCATGGAATGGGGATCTTTCGATTGAGGTCGGCGTGAGTTTAGGTCTGGTTGTTTGGCGAACGTGAGAAATCATACAATTGTCCGACGACTTCTAGGATCATCTTCTGTCTGTAGAGGGGTAGTTCGGAGTTTCGCAGGTGTTCTAATGCTCGGCGTTGGGTCATTAATGGGAAATCGCTGGCGAAGAAGATGCGGGTGCCGCCGACCAGTTTTTCGACGGTGTCATAGATGTCCGGGTCGTAGAGGAACGGGGCCGCTGCGGAGTCGAACCAGACGTTTGCGAGGGTTTCGTTAACCTCTGGCATGTGTTTGTAGAAAGGGAGTCCGCCGCCGAAGTGGGAGAAGATGAGGGCGTTATCGGGGTAGCGTTTGGCGAGCTGGGTGAGCCGGCCCGGGTTCATTGTGCCTTTGCCGGGATATGCGTGACCCAACGGCTCAGAGGCGTGGATTACGACGAATGCGATTTTGTTGCGGGTTTCGGAGTATCGGCTGGCGACAGACATGATGTCTTGGAGTCGGTCATATGGCGGCTCGACCCATCCTTGGGTATCGGCGTGGAGTTCGCCGATGCCTCGGGCGCCAAAGTTGAGGCAGCGTTCCGCCTCTTTTGGTGCGGCATCGTCGGGCCAGAGCGGGTTTACGCTGCAAAGAGGGATGAGGATGTCGGAGTGTCTGGCTGCGGATTCTAAGAGATAGTCGTTGGAGCGTTTCGCGAGATCTTGGTCAGTCCACCCGAAACCAGCGACAACGGAGCGATCGACCTCGGCGAGATCCATCTCATCAAGGAGGTGTTCGGCTTGGACGATGCGGGCTTTGGGGTTGGCGAAGAGTTCGGCAAAGGTTCGGTCGCGAGCGATTGCTTCGTCGCGGTGTTCGTTGAAATAAGGGGGCAGGATGTGGGTTAAAGCATCGACGATCATAGCGAATCATCTTAATCGTCACCCATCAAAAAAATCACACAAACGCAACGCTGCGCAGCTTGATCACTGCGCCTTTCTGGATAACCGTCGAAGCACGATCCACGTCCCGAATATTCGCCGCCGGATCACCATCGAAAGCGGCAAGATCTGCGACTTTGCCTGACTTGATCGAGCCGACTTCATCGTCGACGCCCAACGCTTCGGCGGTGTCGATGGTCGCCATCCGTAATGCGCTCCACGTGTCCCAACCGAGTTTCTCGACGGCTGCCCACGCGTTCGCAGCCGATCGATCGTGCGTGCCGTGCGGCATCCCCATGTCCAGGCCGTTAGTGAAACGCACGCCTAGGTCGTGCATTTGATTAAGCGTTTCGGCGTGGTCTTCATCGGTCACATTGTTCGCAGCCACGGACCAATGAACCGCCCGTGGTGGTGCTTCTCCACGATCTGTGGCTTCGTGTCCCAACATGCCGTGCCCGATCGTGGGATCGACCCACTGTCCTTGGTCTGCCATGCGCTGCGCGGTTTCCAAGTCGAATTCCAATCCTTGGGATGGGTCTTGCGAGTACCACCGGGCGTGGATCAGGTTGTGGACGTTGGCCTCGACACAGTTCTTCACTCCGGCCGCAGAGAGGCAGTGGGCGGCGACGGTGATACCGGATCGGGCGGCTTCCCGCACGGCGGCGGCCAGTGTTTCCGCCGGGTATTGGGGCAGGCGAGGATTGGCGGTGGGTGTAAACATGCCGCCGGTGGACATGATCTTGATCGCATCGGCGCCTTGGCGGACTTGATTCCGGACAGCTTTGGCGACCTCATCGGCGGTGTCGGCTTGGGTGCCGAAGAACCAGCAGTGACCGGCGGTGATCGTGATCGGAGTGCCCGCGACCAACAACCTCGGACCCGGTATGGCGCGATCCTTGATCGCCTGCTTAATCGCGAACGCCACCTCGTTGCGAGACCCAATGTCGCGTACGGTGGTCGTGCCGGCCAGTACCGCTTTGCGCATGGCCGAAACCGCCCGCATCGTGAGCCGTTGGATATCGTCCTTTTCCGCCAACGCCAGAGCCTGCGCATCCTTGGTCGCGCTGCAGTGCATGTGGCAGTGAGCGTCTACCAATCCTGGAATCAACGAGACATCGCCGAGCCGCAGCACCTCGGCCGTCTCCTCAACATCGGAGGGCAGACTCGATGCATGCAGAACGTCCGCGATCTTGTCGTCGACGATCTTTACGGCGCTGTCAGATAGCCACCCCGTCATATCTGCGTTCGATACGCGGTCGGCAATTACGTATTTCACTGGGCCATGCACGGCGATGCCTGTCACTGTTGGGATGTGATTCGCTGAAATGAGTTTATACACAGTGACGGCGCGGGCGTGGTTGCAGCACCGGGAATCCGGCGAGATGTCAACCGAGTTTGCTGACGTTGCCTCGCACGACACGGAAGTTCTGTGCGCCTTGTAGTCTTGCACGTCCGACGAGTGCGTCGTCGGTGACGGTGAGCAGCGTCTGTTCGTATTGCGATGTGCGTTCGAGTATCATGCCGCGCCTCATGCTGTCCATCTCTGAGAGGACATCGTCGAATGCGATGATTGGATCGCGTTTTGCGAACTCTGACACGAGAGAAGCTTCAGCTAGTCGTAGGGACAAAGCAGCGGTACGGGCTTGCCCTCGTGACGCGTATCGGCGAGAAGGTGCACCAGCGACGTTGATGCGGAAGTCATCCAAGTGCGGTCCGATAACCATGTGGCCTGACGATTGCTCCTTGCGCTTTGACGCCATCAATCCGCTGTAGACGAGCGTCCGAAGTTCAATCCCTTCCAGATCGTTAGACTCGGCTGCGCGGGCAGCGGAACCAAGATTAGGCAGATAGGTCAGATCTAGGGATTCGCCTTCGCTCAGTTCTTTGTGTACGGGGGTCGCTCTGGCCTGGAGAAGCTGCATCACCTCTCGACGAGTCTGGATAATTTTGGTGCTCTCCTCGCAGAAACGACCGTCCCAAAAGGCGATCTCTTCCTCGAAATCCTGAACCTCGAACGATCCGCGCAAGAGGGCGTTACGACTTTGGCGGACACGGTTCAAGCGGATCAATGTCTGGACGTATTCGGTGTCGAACTGTCCGATCAGGATGTCGAGATAACGCCGGCGGACTGCGGCGGCACCGAGAGCTAGCTCTAGATCGCTCGCTTCGAAGATGACGACGTTGGCACGCCCGACGAACTCAACTGGAGCGACCTTGACGCCGTTGATGCGCCACTCTTTAGATTGGACGTTGAGTCGATTGAAACCATCGGTTGAACTAGCAGCCACTTCCAGGTCGAATTGAGCGCGGACCGATTCGGGACCGTTGTTGAAGACGCCCAGCGCATGGACGTGTCCTCCGTCTCGGGCGATCGAGTGGTTGACTATTTCGCGATCGTTGCTGGCACGGAGCGATTTGCCGACCGACAGCATGTGAACGGCTTCGAGCAGTCCGCTCTTGCCGTGACCATTCGCGCCGGTGAAAACTACCAATCCCGGCGAAAGGTTGATGTCGGTGTCGACATGGTTCCTGAACCCGCTCAATCTGAGTCGCGTTAGATGGATGGCTGAGACCTCAAAAGCTTCGTACCTCGGGGCATTGAAATCCTCGACACCCCCGATATGCGTATCATAATCACAGCCGGGATCAATTCGTTACTCCACTCCCATTGAACGACAATCGCGTGTTTCGCGGCTTAATGCATTAACGAACCCAAACATCATGCGCAAAATCCAGATCGCCATCAGCGCAATCGTGGTCGTCATGGTCACTGCCGCGTGTGGATCCGAGGCCGCGGAGCCACCAACTTCCGCGCCCGTGCCGGTCGCAACGGCTACCGAGCGCCCTGCGAATACGCCCGAACCTGCCCCAACTGTAGAAACATCGCAGGTAATAGCGGACGCTACCGAGAAGCCTGAACCGACGACGCCCCCGCCAGCGACCGAACCTCCGGCACCCACAGAAGAATCCGTAGCCGCAACCGCGCCTGAACGTGACTTGGACATCGTCACGCTGCTGCCATTCGATGGCATACCGGCGATCGACAATCCGGAGTTTTTCCCAGATCTTGAGACGGCCAACAAAAATTACAACGACGGAGAACTGGTGCTCGGGGTTGAGATCGACGGAGATGCCCGCGCCTATTCGGTACCGTTGCTTAGCAGCCACGAGATTGTGAACGACGTAGTCGGGGGTAAACCGATCGCGGTTACTTGGTGACCGCTCTGCTTTACTGGGATCGGGTATTCCAGAGAGGTGAATGGGCAGACACTAACGTTTGGCGTGTCTGGCAAGTTGACGATGAACGCGTTGATCATGTTCGACCGTCAGACGCGTTCCCTTTGGAGCCATTTCCTTTCCGAAGGAATAGAGGGAGATTTCAAGGGTGTCAAGTTGACCAACGTGCCAATTGTGCTAACCACTTGGCAGGAGTGGAAGACATCCTTCCCCGAAACCAAGGCCTTGCTAAAAGGCGAATCCAGTGCGGATCCGTACACCTACTACTATGCGCGTGGCGACGCGGGCGTTATCGGCGAATCCAATCCGGATGAACGACTCTACGGCAAGGAGCTTGTCCTGGGTTTGGGTTTCGATGATGGCGCAATCGCATACCCGCATACGGCACTGCAAGAAGAGCAAGTCGTAAACACCGAACTCAACGGCCAGCCGATCGTCATCTACTACGATTCGCAAACCAACACGGCCACCGCGTATTCAAGGACGGTCGGCGAAGATGCGCTGGAATTCTCGTTGGAGACTGACGAAGAGGTCGATGGCATTGCCAGGAGATGGATGGTGGATGATGCGTCGGGTTCGAAGTGGCTGCCTCTGAATGGCCAGGCTTGGAGCGGCGATTTTCAGGGCACTCGACTGGAACCGGTGCATGCGGTCAACGTGTTCTGGTTCGCGTGGAGCGATTTCTATCCTGAGACGGAGCTTTACGGTCAGTGAGCGTCGATCTAAGAGAATGGGTCCGTAATGTTCCGGATCACCCCACACCGGGCATCCAGTTCAAAGATTTAAGCCCGATACTCGCCCATCCGCCAGCTTTCCGATCCGCCATCGATTGGTTCTCAGAGCAGGTTAGCGCGATCAAGCCTGATGTTTTGGCGGCAATCGACGCCCGCGGTTTCGTATTCGCGGCGCCAGTTGCGGACCGGCTAGGGATTCCGCTCGTAATGGTCAGAAAGAGTGGCAAACTCCCGCCGCCGGTCGTCAGGAAGGAATACTCGCTTGAATACGCCGAAACGTCGACAATCGAAATTCGTTCTGACGCGATATCAGATGGTCAGAGCGTCGTCATAGTCGACGATTTACTGGCCACCGGCGGCACTGCGATGGCGGCCGCGGAATTGATCGAACGGTTAGGTGGTCGCACCGTCGCGCAGCTATCGCTGATCGAACTCGCGTTCTTGGACGGTCGCGAACGAATCTCGGCTCTCGACCCTCAGTGCAAGGTCATCGCCAATATCGTTTACGACTGATCGTTGGAATAACGTATCTCCATCAGACGCGCTCCGACGTAGAGACCTGCAAACTCGATCACCGTCAACAGCGCGATGAACAACGTGGCTTCTAGGAAGAATCGCTCCGGGAACAGTAGCAGCAGGTAGTGGCGGAAGGGATCCAACTGCCACAGATCGTTGGCGAAGCTCAGCAAGTGGAATTGGGTGAAAATCCACGTGAAGTCTATGATCGCGATCACAACTACCGCGGCGATTAGGATGCCCCAAACGAGCGCGCACCATCGCAACCATCGACTCAACGACGAGAAGAAATTCCGCCGACGGATGGCCAACCCAAAGGCGGCACAGAGGGCGAGCACGATACCTGTCCACACGGACACGGAGGCAACGTAACGCATCAGATCCTTCACATCGATCATGTGGAGGACCTCACGCTCATCGAACAGACTGATAACGCCACGCGTTGTGTTCACCCGAACGTCTAACCGTTCGGCGTCGTTGCGGAAGTATTCCTTGACTTGGTCGGCCGCAGAGTCCAGTTCTTCGATCGGCAACCCAGTGCGCTCAGGTATCCCGTTTCGCCACCAGTTGTAGGTGTAGAGCCAGTCGGAGTCGGTGATGTAGCCGACGTTGATGGCGATCAGGAACACCGGCAGGACCGAGGCAAACACCACTCCTAGCGCAAGCATTGCCCAGCCGGAGCCGTCGAGTTTTCGCAATTTGGTCACGAGGTTCAGCGTAAATCAACCTCGCCGGAACGTGACGGATTTACGCGGACTGCGTAGGCGAGCCGGTACCGATATTCATCGCTATCTGGTGTGCGATCTTGACGTTGTACTCGCTAGTCAGTTTCTTGTGATTGACCGCGTCGATGATCGTGCCGATGTAGCACAAACCAAGAGTTAGGAGATAAAGAATCCCCATACCGATGTGTCCAAGGATGAATCGCTGAATACCAGCGATGCCAAGTATGCCGACCAATGTCAGAAGGAGTATGGTCGTTTCGTCCTTGCGTTGGGCTCGGTACGCCATGGCGAACATCTGGGAGGATTCGTCTGGGATGTTCTGCACGATCCCAGATATCGCCGCCTGCTCGCCCGGAGGCACTTCTGGAAGCAGTTCCATTACGTTTGCCATAGTCAATTTCTCCTTTGCGATTTAAAAAGTCTCATTTCAAGCGTCACGACCCGCCAGACGATGATCGCCACTGCCGGTAAACCGAGGATGTGCGTTTCCATCGCCGAAATCACGTCACCGCGGAAGAGATACGATATCGAGTGGCCCAATCCATATCCTGGGCTCTGGAAGCCCCAGACATAGTACGGCCAGAAAATCGTGAAGTGAAAGTCTGATTCAGGGTTGCCTAGCGCAAGCACAAGCAGCCCAACGATCCAGATCGCGGCCTCCCGATCAATATAGCGAAGCTTGCTTCGCATCGAATTCACACCCGAATTCATTTCTAGAGATTACAACGTAGCAGGTCGTCGCGAAAGAGGTTTAACAGACCGTGAGTCACCAAATGTCATCATCGGAAAATCAAAAAGACGGTTTCCGATTCCTGGTAGATACTGTCCGCACCCTCCGAGACCCGGGTGGTTGCCCATGGGATGCGGAGCAGACGCACCAATCGTTGCGACCAAATCTTCTCGAGGAAGCTTACGAAATGCTGGAAGCGATCGAGGATGCCGATGCGAACGCCCTGGAAGAAGAACTTGGCGATGTCTTGATACAGATCGTCTTCCATGCCGACATCGCGTGTCGGAACGGCGAATTCGACGCCGAATCCGTCTGCCGAAAAGTAGCCGAAAAGCTCATCCGACGCCATCCTCACGTGTTCGGCGACGCCGAAAAACTCGACTCTGGCGAAGATGTCATAGACCGGTGGGAGCGCATCAAGCGCCAAGAAGCTGGCGGCGTCCGCTCCATCGTCGCATCCGTCCCTAAAGCACTTCCCGCGCTCGCGCAATCAGCCGTATTGCAACGCCGAACGATGCGTGCAGGAATACCAATCGCAACCGAATCCAACGATACCGCGAACTTTCCACAACGAAAAGTAGGGGAATCCGATGATCAATTGGAACTCCGCGCCGGCCAATTCCTCGCCGCCGCTGTTCGTTCCATTCAAGCGCAAGGCGCTGATGCGGAAACGGCGTTGATGCGGATGAACTCTGAATTACGCGAACGCGTTTTGCGTGCTGAGGAATTGGCCGATGGTATCGCTATCGCGGAGCTGGTAGCAGATGAGCGCGACCGAATCTGGAAACAAGCCGGTTAACGATTAACTTCGACAGCTTTGCCGCTGAATTTGCCGACCTCGCCGACGACGGTGCCCACGACGCCTCGACCTTTGAGGTCTGCGATGAGACCACCAACAGCTTCTTCGGGTAGCGAAATTAGCAGTCCGCCAGAGGTCTGCGGATCGCACAACAGCAACTGGTCAACTTCGGTAACGCTGTTGCCCCAATCCACACTCACTGCGCACGATTCCAGATTGCGATGCGTACCGCCCGGCGCGATGCCGTCGCTTAAGAGCTCGAAAACTCCAGGCAGTACCGGCAATGCGGAGCGCCTTAGTCGTCCGGTAGTCCCGCTCGCTTTCATCATCGTCATCAAGTGGCCAACAATTCCGAAGCCAGTAACGTCCGTTGCAGCGTTGGCATCTGCCGCCAGCATTGCTTCCGCAGCATCGCGATTCAATCTCAACATCGAATCAACCGCGGCATCCAAGACATCACCAATCGCTCTCCCGTTTTTGAGGGCCGTGGTCACCACACCGGTGCCGATCGGTTTCGTAAGCACGAGAACATCGCCCGATTGGGCCGTCGAATTCTGAACCTGTCGGCCAGGCTCGATTAGGCCGACGACGGATAATCCGTATTTCGGCTCGATGTCGTCGACCGTATGACCACCGACGATGATGGCGCCAGCCTCTGCAACCTTGGCGGCACCACCGCGGAGGATCTCGGATGGGATTTCAGATGGCAGGCTGCGCGGAAAGGCGGCGATATTTAACGCAGTGATGGGGCGCCCACCGACTGCGTAAACGTCTGACAACGAGTTTGCGGCTGCGATGGCGCCATAGGTGAAGGGGTCGTCAACGATCGGCGCGAAGAAATCCACGGTGAGGACTAGAGCGACGTGTTCATCTATACGGTAGACGGCAGCGTCATCACCGTGTTCGAAGCCCACCAACAGATCGGGATGTGGAGCGGCTCCGTTCATCAGCCCACCCAAAACCTGGGCGAGTTCGCCTTGGCTCAGCTTACCTGCTCAACCAGCGCAACTGGCGAGTTCAGTAAGACGCGGGACGTTGTCAATCACGTTACAGTGCTCGGATTCGATACTTGCGATCGGGCAAGACCGCCCAATCGCACAACAATGTCAATGGTACCCTCGCTGCGCTTCTTGACGTTGATGGGTGTTCAACCGAAAATTGAAGAACCCTCCCGATACCAGTCCCATCTTGCTTCTCGGATATCCCTGCCATGAGTCAACTCCCGCTTGCCGAAGTCCTGCCTACATCTGCATCCGTGAATGATGCTGGACGACTTGCGTTCCAAGGTCTCGATGTTCGCGACATAGTTGAAGAGTTCGGTAGTCCGCTCTACATCTATGACGAGGCGACGATCCGGGAAATGTGCAGGGATTTCGTGGATAATTTTAGGCGCTTCTACCCGGAGACGGAAATCGAATACTCGACCAAGGCGTTCTCGAACCCCGCCATCCTCAAGATAATCGAGGGAGAGGGATTGCACATCGACGTGGTTACTGGCGGCGAGTTAGCATTTGCTCTTGCCGCTGACTTCCCGGCTGAGAAGATCAACTTCCACGGCAACAACAAGACGCGTGATGAACTCCGAGAAGCGGTTGAAGCCGGCATCGGACGCATCACGATCGATTCGTTCCACGAGATCGAACTGCTGAACGACGTCGCCCGAACCGTAGGAAAAACTCAAGCCGTCAATCTACGTCTCTCCCCCAGCATCGACCCGCACACACATCGCCTGACAAGCACCGGGATCCTAGACTCGAAATTCGGGTTCTCAATCGAGACCGGCGATGCCGAAAAAGCGGTCGCCGCCGCCATGGCGCAATCCAACCTCGATGTGGAAGGGCTCCACTTCCATCTCGGTTCTCCGCTTTTCGAATTGGAACCTTACGAAGAAGCGGTCGAATACGTGTGCGCCTTTGCAGCTCGCATGACGTACGTCCACGGACTTGACATGCGTGAGTTCAGTCCGGGCGGGGGAATGGCGATCGGATACCTTTCATCGAAACTGCCACCTACCATCGCCGAATACGCGAAAACCATTGTCGACTCCCTGGAATCCGCGTGCACTAAGTACGGCATTGATCGACCAAGGCTCACCATCGAACCCGGACGATCGATAGTCGGGCGGGCGGGGGTAGCGGTGTACACCGTCGGCGGCATCAAACGAATTCCCAGCGTCCGAACCTTTGTCAGCGTCGACGGCGGAATGGGCGACAACATCCGTCCCGCTCTATACGACGCCGAATACGAGGTAATGTCGGTCGACGATCCGTTCGGCGAACTAACGCAAAAAGTAACCATCGCCGGAAAGTTCTGCGAGTCGGGAGATCTTCTTGCCAAGGATGTTGACTTGCCTGACGTCAAAACCGACGATTTGCTGGCATTGCCTGCATCTGGAGCGTACTGTGTTGCGATGGCAAGCAACTACAACCTGCAAACACGTCCGGCGATTGTCCTCGTGACCGAGCAGTCAGAAGCACGACTCATCCGCAGGCGAGAAACATACGCCGACCTTCTCGCTACCTCGATCTACGAATGATGCTCGGCACACAGCCAGAGGTCGGATCGACCGGGCGTTGGCTAACTATCGGGAATCCGTCTGCGATAGCGTTGCTCGACGGAGCGATCAGCCAGCAACGCGTTTCGCACGCATACCTGATCGTCGGTCCCAATCGTGTCGGTAAGCGCACGTTGGCGATTGATTTCGCTCGGGCGATGAATTGCAACACCCAAGACATTGCTGCGCCGGGCTGGTCAGACTTGGCGCCGCCAATACCGTGCGGGGTATGCTCAGCGTGCACACGCATCGCGCGTTCCAACTTCGCTGATGTGCGGGTCATCACGACTGCCACACAGTCGTCGAAGGATGCCGACGATCAGGCCGCGCAGCGTCGGGTCCTGATCGGTATCGACCTCGTCAAAGACCTCCAATCGGACGCGATGCTAAAACCCTACGAAGGACGAGTGAAGGTCTTCATCATCGATGAAGCGAATCGTATGTCTTCAGATGCTGCCAACGCCTTGCTCAAGACGTTGGAGGAGCCGCCGAGCCAGGTACACATCATCCTGACCTCGCCCGCGGTCGAAATGTTGCCGGAAACCATCGCATCACGTTGCCACGTGGTGAGATTGCGGTCGGTTCCGCCTGAGGTGATCGCAGAGTCTTTGGTAGATCGCTTTGGATTGTCCGGCGATGAGGCCAGATCTTTGGCGAAGATGTCGATGGGGTCGCCGGGTTGGGCGATTGCAGCCCTCAACGACCCGTCGATGTTGGATTCCCGTAAACAATCCGCGGCGCGGATACTCGACGTTTTTAGGGCGGATCTCGCCGATCGATTCGATTACGCTTCGACGATGTCTCGCCAATTCAGGAGCGACCGCGGCCTAGCCATGGAAGAGGTCGCCCGATGGTTGGAGATCACGCGGGACATCGCGATGATCAAAAACGGACTACGAGAGCATATCGTGTTTGATGATCGGATCGAAGAGTTGGATCAGATCTCGAGTGTCCTCAGCGGCGACGAAATAGCTTACGCCGCGTCGGCGATCCAAAAGACGCGAGACGCCTTAATGGTGAACGCGCTACCGCAGCTCGCATTCGATGGGATGATGCTCGGGTTGCCGGCAGTTGCCTAAACCACGCCAAATCAAAAGTGTCGCGTACTGACAAAATAGTGCTCATCCCGCTGCGGTTTGCAAAGGTTGAGTCGCCAGCCATGGCATGAACGGCAACCATGTCGGATCGACACGGTCGGCGCTGAAACCCGCATATGGATTCGGTCGCGGTTCGCGCGGTTCCATGCGCAACTTCATTCCTGCTTCGCGGGGTGTATAACCCGCCTTGCGGTGGTTGCATCGTTGACAAGCCGTTACGACGTTCTCCCACGTGTGTTGGCCGCCTTTGCAACGCGGGACCACGTGATCCAATGTCAAGTCAGTACCGCGTGTGCCGCAGTATTGGCATGCGTAGCCGTCGCGTTGGAACACTTCTCGGCGTGAGAGCTTCCGACGATGCAGGGGTTTGCGGACCATGTAGACGAGGCGGATCACCTCAGGCCGTTCAAACATTCGTGAGACGGTATGGATGTAGTCGACACCGTATTGAACCGTTTCAGCTTTACCTTTGCCAAGCAGCGAAACGGCGCGGCGCACATCGCAGATGTTTAGCGGCTGATAGTTCTGGTTAAGCACCAATACCCTAGAACGTATCAGAATTAACGCTTGATCAGTCACGTTTCTCATTCTATAGCCGCGAATGTCGCGGCGAGCGGACATTTCTCATCCGATCGCGTCATCAGTGTTTTCGCGGTCATTCGACTCTGGCAAACAGCACCTCAATCGCCAATCCGATTTCGCGCGGGGCAATGGGCACGATCGCGCCGCGAAGGTTGGAAAACATCTCAACGAACAGCGAGCTTGTGAGCTGGTCATCGAGCCACGAACGTGGGTTGTCGCCGAGGTAAATCTGGGAGTAAGAGGCCGAGTATGATGCACCTCCGAACTCAAGGGCTCCTTCGGGTATCACGTAGGTGAAAATCGCCGCAGCAGCAACTATCGCCGCGACTGCGAACAAACCCAAAACACCTCCTAGGAACGCGCCGCCGATGTCGTTTACCCATTTCAACGGAGTGACGTTGATGAATGCGCGGACCGTCATCGAAAACCAACGAGCAATCGTGAATACCGCCGCTGAAAAAAGCACGTAGCAAAAAGAGGTGACGATCGAGACGTAATTTTCAGCGAGGCCGAGAAGCGGAATGACGCGGCTGACTACTTGCGAACCCAGCGCGATCGTGCAGAAGGCCGCGACGAGCCAGATCGCGGTCCCTATGACCCCAGTCTTGAACCCCCAATAAGCCAACAGCGCGATTGTGAGGATGAATATGCCGTCGAGACCGCTCACGGAAAGTTGGGTATTGAACTAACGCCATGATTTGGCGCGTAGCACTGCAATGCCATCGATTTCGCCTCGAACGTACACCCGACCGATGAGTAAACGCGCACTTCATCCACGCTGTCTATAATCGAATGATAAGTCTGACGCGGTGCAAGAATCCCGCTGTTACAAGGCGCTTTGGGGCGGAAACTACCATCCCTCAGAACTCATCCGTCACCCATGAAATCTCCATTGAAACACGCTCCGCAGCAAATTGCGCTGGACGGCCCATCGGCTTCCGGTAAGACGACTGTTGGAACTATGCTCGCTGACCGGTTGGGGTTCGGATTTCTCGACACCGGGATGATGTACCGGGCCGTAACCTTGATCGCGCTAAGGAAGTCGACTCCGCTCGACGACGTGTATGAAGTTGGGCATATCGCTGAAACGGCGACGTTCGAGGTCGATCGACGGGCGGACAGTGATTGGCGATTGATTGTGGACGACGAAGATCTCACCGAAGATCTCCACTCCGAACGTGTCAATCGGTACGTCTCGCCAGTATCCGCTATCTCCGATGTCCGGCGTGCGTTGGTGCGTCATCAACGCGAAATCGCCGATCGTGGACCGATCGTCATGGTCGGTCGCGATATTGGAACCGTAGTTCTCGCTGATGCGCCGTTGAAGATTTACCTAGACGCAAAGCCCGGAACGAGAGCCAACCGCAGGACGAGCGACATCCGAGGCAACACCGATAGGCGCCGATACGAGGAGATTCTGCTATCGATCAAGAAGCGGGACGAAATCGACTCCAATCGAGCAGATTCCCCGTTGCGACCGGCTGAGGATGCCGTGATCATCAACACCGACGACCTGGACGCGGTTGAAGTCGTGAATCAGATACTAGGGTTGATCGGCG
>CBDHEH010000001.1:0-165142 GCA_965261995.1 Dehalococcoidia bacterium | reverse complement strand
AAGCGACGCGGATGGCTGACTTCGCTATCGACATCGGCGCCGGCGTGGAAGTCGCGGTTCCGTCCACCAAGACGTTCATCAACAGCATGCTAGTGCTCTACATGATGGGCCTCCAAATCGGAAGCGACAGAGGACAGCTAAGTCAGTTCGAATTCGAACGGCAGATCGGATCGATAGTTGCCCTGCCACGTGCCATCAACCGCACGATTGGCCAAGAGGCCGAAATCGAAGGACTCGCCCACAACCATTTCAACGGCGTGAGCAACATGCTGATGCTTGGGCGTGGCGATCTTTACCCGATTGCGTTGGAAGGCGCGTTGAAGATGAAGGAGACGGCGTACGTCCACGCCGAGGGTTGTTCAGCTTCGGAGATGAAGCACGGTATCAATGCGCTCATCGAACCGTCCACTCCGACCATAGTGCTGATTCCGAAGAATGGCGAGTTGAGGACGAAGATGTTGACGAGCATCTACGAAGTGCAGAGCCGAGGCGGCAAAGTGATCGCAATCGCTCACGAACGGGATTTCGAAGTCGAGGCGTTGGCGAACAGTATGATCCCCATTGCATCAGATGACGAGGAACATTTCCCGTTCCTGATGACGATTCCGTTACAACAGTTGGCGTATCACACGGCTCTCTCGCGTGGCATCGATCCTGACCGACCGCGCAATTTGGCCAAAACCGTTACGGTTGCATGAGCAAAAAGACCAAAACGACACACTCACCCGTCCGAGAGCGAATCGAACAACGCGAAGAGGCGTTGTCGCCGTACGCGAGCCGATCACAAAACGCTGTTCGTCAACGTGACGAGGAGCCATCTCCAGTTCGGGCGGCCTTCCAACGCGACCGCGATCGCGTCGTTCATTCCAACTCTTTCAGGCGCCTGAAACACAAGAGCCAAGTGTTGGTAAACCCGCAAGGCGACCACTTCACTACTCGTATGACTCACGTCTTGCAGGTATCGCAGGTGGGACGCACTATTGCGCGGGCGCTAAACCTCAACGAAGACCTCGTTGAAGCCGCTGCTCTCGCACACGACGTTGGGCACACCCCATTCGGACACATCGGTGAACGCGTCCTAGACGAAAGATTGCCGGACGGATTCACCCACGCCGCACAAGGTGTTCGCACACTCACTATCCTCGAAAAGCACGGCGAAGGTCTGAACCTCACGGACGCCGTGGTTGAAGCCGTCAAACGTCACTCCAAGCCCGAAGGCAAGTTCATAGCCGCTGATGCCGTCGAGGGCATGTCGCTAGAGGCGCAGATTGTCCGCATTTCCGACGCTATCGCGTATTTGGCCCACGATTTGGCCGATGCCGAAAGAGACGGCACCCTTGAGACTAGGGATGTACCGACCGAGATCCGTGAAGCGCTGGGAGATGCTCACTCCACGCGACTCAATGCCATGGTCTGCGACATAATAGGCGCTTCGTGGGACTGCACCGGTGACAATAGCGAACCGAAATTTCATCCGTGGATCAGAATGTCTGACGCCATGGGTGAGGTCACGACGAAACTTCGCGACTTCATGTTTGAGCGGGTCTATCACCCAACCTCGGCATCTCGCGAGGGTGTCCGTGCGCGCGATGCCGTCGAGTTGCTCCACGACTACTACAGTGTGCACTTGGACGATGTCCCTGGATGGATGCGAGTGATCTCGATCGAGCCGGAATACGCGGCCGCGGATTTCGTCAGCGGTATGACCGATTCGTTCGCCGTGATGGCACTTGAACGCATATCGCCGGGCAGTACCGCGGGGTTGTATCAAGGTCGAATCTCGGTTCCATTGCACCCCTGAGATTCGGCACTCGACACGCCGAAGTTTCGTTTTCGCGCGAATGCCTCGGAGCGTTTGCATTCGCCAGATTCTCGTTTATACTTCCGTACGTCCCAAGCGTTTTAGGACGTTTTCAGACACGGGGACATACGGTTATTTCGTGTCGTGAGTGGGACTCGGTCGGTGTCGGCAACCAGTTGAACGCTGGAAGGGAGAGCAGATGACCTTAGTCGACGAAGTCAAAGCTAGACTGACCATCGTTGATGTTGTGTCTGACTACCTCGCCCTCGACAATCCGTCATCCCGCACGCCGAAAGCTCTTTGTCCTTTCCACGAGGAACGAACCCCGTCTTTCAGCATCTCTCCCGAGCACGGGGCTTGGCGATGTTGGGGAGCATGCGGCGTCGGTGGCGACATGTTCGAGTTTGTAATGCGCCAAGACGGCATCGAATTCAAAGAGGCTTTGGAGAAGCTCGCGCGCAAGGCTGGGATCGACACTGAATTTCGCAACGAGGATTCCGACAATCGTCGCCGAACCAGATCCTCAGTGCTCCACGAAGTCAACTCAATTGCGGAGCAGTATTTCACGAGACAGTTAGAAGGTGCGCCGGGCGCTGCGGCGTTGGCGTACCTCGAATCGCGAGGCATCGACGCGGCGGTTGCGCTCCGACGGGGCATCGGTTACGCTCCCAGCGGTGTCAACTCCTTGCTCCCATACCTGAAATCCGTTGGTGCGGACAGTCAAGCGGTGGTGCAAGCAGGCCTAGTGGTCAAAGGCAACGACGACGCATGGCGAGACATGTTCGCAGACCGTATCACCATCTCGATACGTGATCAGCGCGGCAACATCGTCGGTTTCGGCGCCCGCGCGATGGGCGACGCCCAACCAAAATATCTCAACACCCACGAGACATCGATCTTTAGCAAGTCGAAACTACTTTACGGGCTTCATTGGGCAGTAGATGCCATCCGAGCATCAGGCAAGGCGATCGTCGTCGAGGGCTATATGGACGTGATCGCGGCCCAGGAACGGGGCTTCAAAAACGTTGTGGCGTGTATGGGTACTGCGGTCACATCTCAGCAGCTTCAATCCGTCTCGACGGTATTGCCTGATGACGGCGACAATCCATCTACGGTGGTTCTCTGCTTAGATGCCGACGACGCTGGCCAAGCCGCTACATTGAGAGGTTTGCAGACAGCGATATCGGAATTCGGACGCCATTCCGCGAGCCAAAATTACTCGCGGCGTTCTCCGATCGACATCCGGGTCGCGAGCCCAGTCGTTTCGGAACGCGGCGAACCGAAAGACCCCGATGAAGCGATACGCAATAACAGCGCTGAATGGGTCGCATCCATAGACCAGGCGGATGAGATCATGGATTTCGTTATCCGCGCCGGCATCAGAAGCCACAACACGTCGAGCGACAACGGCCTGGACGCCGCGTTGGTCGAGATCGAGCCGTTCTTTGATAGCATCCCTCCACACACGATCCGAGAGCAACGAATGCTGGCCAATCTAGGAGACCGCTTGGGTGTGGATGTCGAAAATCTCACCAACGTGTTGACGCGCAAGAGATCGGCTCGGCTACAAACCAGCAACGAACCGCGCGACACGCGAAACACTCGCCGACAACCAACTCGACGTGCCACCCGCGTACAGTCCGGCATTCCCACCATTACGGTTCAAGCCAGTTGGGAGATGGACCTCCTTGCATGCATGGTTCAGCACGAATACGCCATAGACCATGCGACCGTCGAGCCGTACCACTTCACCGACCCCATTCGGATGCGCGTTTTCGAGATCCTAAAGGACGCCGGTAACGTTGATGGGTGCGTCTCAGTAATCCAAGGCGATGCCGAAGCTCTCGAGCTTGTGAATCGATTGCGAGATGCATCGCTTTCGCCATCCGACGAATCCGAAGACGATCAAGCAGCGATAATACAGATCGCGGAGAATTGTGCGAGAAGAACGCGACGCGAATACCTTACGCGCAACAAGAGGAAAGAGGTGCAGCTGGCCAAAGAAAACGGAAACATGATCCGCGAAGAGAACATGGTCAACGCGGTCAAAACCAACCGCGAGATCAGGGAACTGGTGACGCCGCAAAATGCGGAGTCAAGCTACTAGGAGGCGCTCAAATTGTTTAACGAGAGCGACGGGCTAGAACACGAGACAACGACCGAAGCGACAGTAGTGGAAATGGACGACGAAGTTAACGCCGATCCTGCATTTGCCGGAAACTTGCCAAGCACCACAAGGGGACGAAACGCGCATCGTCCATTGACCGACGTCAATGAACTCGATACCGACGAAGAAGACGAAGAGGGTACCGCGTCGGACGAAGATGAAGACGAAGATGAGGATGACGTCGAAATCGCCGGGGCGACGCTAACCTTCGGCATGCTGGGTGGCGACGATGAAGGGGATGGGTTTGACAGCAAAGACAACCGTGCAAGCATGATCTTGTCCACGGCGCCGCCATCAAGCACGATCTCAGATCTGGATAGTTGGGACGGTTCGGCCGCAGGCGCCAAACAGCGCGCCGAAGTCGTCACGTTGGAAAACGTAGCCATCGATACCGACTTGACCGACGATCCGGTGCGGATGTACCTGCGCGAGATCGGACGAGTCGAGCTATTGACTGCCCAGGAAGAGCGCGAATTGGCGCGGAATCTTGAACTGCGGCGCATCGCGGCGGGCATCGAATCTGACTTTTTTGCCGTACACGAAACTAACCCATCTGCGACCGAGATCACGATCGAAGCGTTGAAAAGACTCTCCCGGATGCAGAACGCCGCAGAGATGATGGTCATCTACTCCGGCTTTTGCAACGATGGCATGTCCGAAATCTTTGGAGTGATCCAAAAAGCACTCAAAAATCCCTACCGAATCAGAGATGTCAAATATATATCTGACATATTCAACTGCTCACAAGTCGACGCGGTTGAGATCATTAGGGACTTGACTAGACTGCCCGAAGACATCTTCCGAAAGGTCAACACCGCCGAGGCTCGAACCAGGTTCGACAATCTCCCGGAGCTCGCAATATCGGAAGCGATCCAAGAAACATTGGACTGCGATCTTCCATCGGCAAAAATCATCGAGGAAATCAACGCACGGATCGAAGACGTGCCCATATCCGAGGTCCTGACCCAACCCAGGCTCCTCGAAATCGTCGCCGACCCGTACCGGGTCACCTCCGCGACGCCCATCCGACGAGTGTTGGGCGGTTCTCGAAACGAGGCTTTGGAGATCGTCAAGGAGTTAGCCCCAAACATCGGACACACCGACCTTTCGCTCGATGGAAAGAAGATATTCGACGCTTGGCGCGAAACTTCTCTTGCCGACCGTGTGAAAGCCTTGTGTGAAGGATTGAAGTGCTCCGAGAGTTTGGCTAAAAAGTTGCTGGCTATGGCCGACCCATTCGCAACTACGCACCTCGCCGACATGCTGATGTCGCCACTCGTAAGAAAGTGTCTCGACGAACCTTACTCTGAAGACAAGATTCGATATTTAGCCAACCACCTCGATTGCAGCGACGACGAATCCAAAGATGCGATCCGCAATTTGTCGCTCCTATCGTTGTTGATCGCAAACGAGACGCCGGACGCCATCGAGTGCAATCCGCAACTTTTCAACCTTGAAGAAGCGCTAGATAGCGACGCGATCCAAAAACTCTTCTACTACGGCCCGTTGCTCGATGCGCACCTAACCACGATACGCAACCGAGGCACCGCATCGGACATTCACATCACCAAAGCCAACTTGCGCTTGGTGGTGTCCGTAGCCAAGAAATACATGGGTCGCGGAATGAACCTGTTGGATCTGGTCCAAGAAGGCAACATCGGCTTGATACGGGCGGTCGAGAAATTCGATTACCGCCGGGGCTACAAATTCTCGACTTATGCGACATGGTGGATCAGGCAGGCAATCACTCGTTCAATTGCTGATCAGGCGCGCACAATCCGCATCCCGGTCCACATGGTTGAGACGATCAACAAGCTCCTTCGGATCAGTCGACGCTTGGTCCAGGAATATGGTCGTGAACCGACGCCCGAAGAGATCGCAGTCCACATGGAAACGACGCCGCAGAAGGTTAGGGACACCCTGAAGATATCCTTGCAACCGGTATCGCTGGAAACTCCTATTGGCGACGAGGAAGACTCCACACTTGGCGACTTCCTGCCGGAAACCAACATTGATGGCCCGATCGAAGAAGCATCAAACAACCTGATGAAGGAGAGCATCGTCACGGTGCTCGAAACGTTAGACGTCCGCGAAAAGCAGGTGATCGAACACCGCTTCGGCATGAAGGACGGCAGATCGAAGACCCTCGAGGAGGTCGGTCGATACTTCGGCGTAACCCGCGAACGCGTGCGACAGATTGAAGCAAAAGCTCTGCGCAAACTGCGACATCCAACTCGCAGCCGGAAGCTACGCGGTTTCGTTGACTAAAGAGAGTTCTCATCGTCCAGTTGACCGTCCCGAAAAACGACGGTCAACTGATTGGGTTACCGGGGGAACTACCGCTCGGTTACAGATCCGCCGTTGATGTTGATGGCCTGACCGGTGATGTAGGCGGCGCGTGGGCTGCAAAGGAATCCGATAAGTTCGCCCACTTCCATATCCTCCGCGGGACGTCCGATTGGGACTTGGGCGGCGCGTCGCAACCACTCGTCGCCGCGCCCCACGGGGTCCAATCGGGCTGTTTCAGTCATTCCAGGACAGACGCAGTTGGCCGTGATCTCGTGCTCTGCAACTTCCTTGGCGAGTGCTTGCGTGAATCCATCGACCGCGAAGTTAGACGCGTTGTAGGCGGCCATGCGAGCGGTGCCGCGTTTCCCGGCGGTGGAGGAGATATTGACGATGCGGCCCCCGTTGCCTTGCTTGATCATCTGTATGGCCGCGGCCTTCGAGCAAAGATACGTGCCGATCACCTTCACATCAAGAACAGTCTTGAATACATCCTCTTCGACTTCAATCACCGGGACCCGGTCTTCACCGTAGGGAGCGGCCGCGTTGTTGATGACGATATCGACGCTGCCCAATTCTGCCGCGGCATCGTCGACGAGAGCCTGTACCTCATCCGCCTTTGTGACATCCATCACGACCGTCTTCGCCTTCACGCCAAACGAACGCACCTCTTCGGCGGTAGATTCGATGTCACGCCAACCTGCTTCCTTTTCGTCCGGAGGAAACGTGGACGGGTCTCGCCCGGTGCCGGTGACTACCACGTCGGCACCCATGCGCGCCAAGACATTGGCAGTCGCACGCCCGATGCCACGTAACCGGCCGGCGCCGGTTACGATCGCCACCTTACCGCTCAACTCACGCTCTGAACCTGTCATTTTCATTGCTCCCGGAATTCTCGATTGCGTCTACACGCAACTGCTGAGCCGCAATTGTACGGAGTGAGAGTTCCGAGTGGCGGGTTAGGCGCATGGACTTACGCGCCCAGGGTCACGCGCCTGGCGAGCTCAGCGTTACCGGAATCTCCATTATCCGGGCGGTATCGCCGGCACCGCGGATCGTTGTCACGACGACGTCGGTACCGTCCGGGTGTGTGCGTAGGAACTCGGTGAAATCTGTGATCCCGCGAATCGGCGTGTTGTTCATGTTTACGATGATGTCGTCCACTTTGAAGTCGGCTGCGGCTGGCGAATCGGGATCCACATATCGCACACCCAACCCCTCGCTAACCGGCAACGCTCGTTGGAATGCGAGATAGGGAGTCACATCAACCCCGCCAACTCCGAGATAACCAGGCTCTTGCCGCTCGCCCAACGCGACCAACCGGTTGGCTCCCTCGAGAACCGCGTTGATTTCGAGAGCGAAGTTCGCGCCCTGCCCGATGTCAATCGTCCCGACGTTTATTCCTACCACCTCGCCGGAGGAATTAACTAGAGCGCCACCGCTGCTGCCAACGTTGATCGCCGCGTCGGTCTGTATCAAACCTTCGAAAATGTTGCCGTTCGGGTCAGCAACCGTTCGATCCAAAGCACTGATGACACCGCGACTAACGCTCGGCCCGCCGCTGAGCCCAAAGGCGTGACCGATCGCGACCACATCTTCACCGACCCGCAACGCATCAGAATCGCCGAAATTCGCCGGAACTAGATCACGCGAATCCACGTCGAGCACCGCAACGTCGAGCAATCTGTCTTCCCGCATCAACACTGCGCCTAATTCTTCACCGGAAGGAAGAACGACCCTGATATTGTCGGCGCCTTCGACGATGTGCCAATTGGTAATGATCGTGCCGTCGGACCCGAGCACGATACCCGTTCCGCTTCCGACTCCTTCGCCGCGGCGAATTGAGATTTGGACGATCGAAGGGGTTGTCGCCTCTACCACTCGAGGGACCCAAGGATCAGCAACGCGGTTGCCAAGTGCGGTTACCTCAGTTTCGAAAATAGTGGTACCGTCCTCCGAAATAGGCGCAGTGTCGCAACCAGTTGCCAGCAGTACGATCAAAAATGCCCCGCTCAGGACTAACACCGCCCCCGACTTGATGCGAACTTTCAATCTCACTGCCTCCCTCCGATTTGCGTGCGTAAGTGGAAGAAGATGCCTGATTCGGATTATACCCTTACCACATTCCCGCCCCGATTGAGTTGAGTTACCGGCAAACTAGATCCTTGAAGCCAAAATTCACGTATCTCTTTCATCGTCACGCTACGCCCGCAGCGGGCACCGATGCGCAAATTAACGCGCTAAAATGATGTGTTGCAACGCGCGCCGCTACGATCACACTTGAAAACCGATCACTTAAACCTTGACCATTTGCAGCCCGGATCTGGGGCTGAAGGGTGTTCGCGCTGAATTTCGTCAGATTCACATTACGAAGGGTTTCGGGTGAAGCGACTCTACTTATCGGGGCTTTTGTTGGTTCGTTAATTACGGCAACGGTGATTGCTGGCGGTCCAGTTTATCTCCGTACCTTGGAACGGGCCGGCGTTGAAGACACCATCGAATCCGTCAGTACTACGTACCAGCATCTTCAAATCAACACCTCGTGGCTACCGCTCGAGGCAGGGAAATCCGACGAGGCCAACCAAGTCATCGCGGCTGCGCAAGAGGAATACATCGATGGAGCGATAACCGGCAGCACCGCGCTCATCAAAACCCGCCGAGCCAATTGGGGCAAAGAAGGTGAAGGCCTGAGACGACACAACGAAGCGTCCCGCGCGATGTTTTTGTCAGTCACGGGAGTCGATGAACGCATCGTCTACATCGTCGGACAAGCACCGTCCGGTTTCGTTACTTTGGAAGACGGCGTGCCAACTGTCGAAGCGGCATTAGTTTGGGACCGCGCTTCACGGTTTGATATTCGTGTCGGCGACGTGATTGACACGGTGCCAGAAGTACGCGGTATCGGCCTCGTGAAAGTCCATATCACGGGCATCTTTACGGTCTCTAACCCATCAGATGACTTTTGGGTCGGGCTCTCAGATCCGATCGTACGCCCGTTGCCGATCGTTGATGGACGCGAAAGTCCAATCGTGCTGCTCATCGAACCGGCAGTCATGTTGGACACCATCGCCGAAGCCAACGCCGGACTGCCGGCTAACTTCGGTTGGCACCTCTTCGTCAATGGCGACTACTTCAAGGAGTTGACGCTTAACGAATCGATCCAACGCTTGACGGATTTTGAAGACCGAATAGCTATCGAGATAACTCGCGCGGACGTGTTAACGGTTCTCGAATCGCGGTTGCAGTCGTTGCAACGGAGGTTGTTGTTCGCCCGTATCCCGATGCTCCTTCTAGCAGCGTTGGCGATTACATCGATCGCCTACTACCTGTTCATGGTCGCGGGGATCATCGCAAGACGGCGCGGATCCGAAACGTCCAAACTGCGTAGCCGCGGCATCACCGTGATCCAAGTCATTCGGTCATATGCCATCGAAAGCGTCATCATCGCCGGCGTACCGGCACTCGTCGCGCCACTCATCGGCATCGGGCTCGTTGCATCACTGGGTCTGTTACCCGCATATCGAAGCGTCTCAGAATCGCTGTTCCTAAATGTCGAATTCGCCTGGCAGTCGTGGATCTGGTCGATCGGCGCCGGACTCGCGGTATTTGCTATCCTGCTGCTGCCCGCGATAATGGGCACTCGGCGCGGCATTATCGACCAATATCAGTCAGAATCCCGTCCCGACCGACCTCCATTCTTCCAGCGCTACTACCTCGACCTCATCTTCTTGGCCATCGGTTCGTTGGTCTGGTGGGAACTCACCACCCGCGGCTCGGTAATCGCAACTACGCGAGAAGGTGACAATTCGGCCGACATTACTTTGCTCTTCTCGCCAGCGATATTCCTTCTTGTCGTGGCGCTGCTGTTCATGCGGATTTTCCCGATACTGGCGCAGATCGTCGCACTGATCGGCGAACGCTTGCCCTCGGTCGAAGTCACTCTTGGCCTTTGGCGATTGCGCCGCAGCCCATACTGGTACGTTTGGCCCGTGCTTTTGCTCGTTTTGGTCTCTGGACTCGGCGTCGTATCTGGAACGCTTGCATCCACGTTGGCCCGCAGCACTGAAGAGCAAATCCTCTATGAATCTGGTGCCGATTTTCGCTTTATTCCCAATACGGCGCCGAGCGCTGACCTCGTAGCTCAAACTCGTGAGATCGACGGCGTGATTAATTCCACCGAAGCGTTCCGTGCATCTGGTCGTTTCGGCACCACGTCACTCGGCTTCCCCTTCAACCTCCTCGCCGTCGACTCTCACCGGTTCGCCGAAACCGCATGGTTCCGGGACGACTTTTCAGAAACCGAGTTCCAAGAACTGACATCCAAAATCGCGGTCGACGTCAAACCGGAACCGATCAATCTGCCCGCCGATACGGTCAAACTCGGAGCGTGGGCAAAGTCGGAGCCCCGTGTCGAGAACCTTTTCCTGTGGTTGGTGATCAAAGACGCCAGGGGACGTTCGCGTACCGTCACTCTCGGTCAGATCGAAAGCGAATGGCAACACCAGAACGCCGAAATGTCTAGCCCTCTCTCAGATTCGGCCGAGCTAGTTTCGGTGCAGACCTTCATGCAAGCAGGGCCCGATGGCGCGGTACCGACCGTCGCATACTTCGACGATGTCTACGCCGAGAACAGTCTTGGCGAACGCACCATTCTCGTCGACTTCGATCAATTCGGCGAGTGGACAGGCATGCCGACATCCAACGGCCTCGACGTCAACTTTGGGATTGACGTTGAACCGCCGGGGCTCACAGTCGACGTTCCGGGCGATACCGGCGATTCAGTTGCCCGCGTTGAGATGGACCGTGGAAACGACCAAGGCGTTCGCGGCATCTACCGGACAGCGACCGGCGAACCACTGCCAATCATTGCCAGCGACGTCTTCCTATATGAAACCAACACCGGTGTCGGCTCACAATTCATCGTGCAAATCAACGGCGGATACGTACCTGTCGAAATCAAAGACACCGTCACCTTTTTCCCGACCCTCAACCCAGATCGAGCACCCTTCCTAATCGCGAATGTCGACTCGACAATCGATTTCCTCGAGTTGAGGGGTCTCACTGCTCAACGTGCCAATGAAATATTCGTATCCATCGATCCCGACATGCACGACTCCGTGCTCCGGGAGATGCGGGATCTATTAGGTTTTAGCACCTACACCGACCGAGCATCTCTCTTAGAGGCATCGACGGTCGATCCGTTGGTGGTCGCCGGTTGGCGTGGAATCAGCATCGTGTCGATCGTAATGGCCGGCATCGCCGCCGCTTTCGGATACCTAACCTACCTCGCCGCTCACGAAGTCCGAACACGCCGCGAATCGGCGCTCCTCTCCGCAATGGGAATGAAGACGTCGTCGTTCGGCCGGCTGGTAATGATCGAACATGCATTGGTCGCGATTCTCGGCATCGGTATCGGTGTCGTCAGCGGATGGTACGTTAGCCGACTCGCGGTTAGTAGCCTAACCTTCACCCAGTCTGGGAGAGAACTACTTCCGCCGTTTGTGATGCAGACCAACTGGATCCCGGTTGCAGCCCTCGCCGCCGTAATTATTGGCTCGACGTTGATCGCGGTATACCGAATCATGAGGCAATACCGCTCATTGCCCATACACGAACTCACCCGCGACGCCAACTGAAACCTAACCGATGCGCAGCACGATACAGCTCATGCTCAAGCGAACAATCGCCAACTGGCGATTGCTCTCGGCCGTCATCATCGGCTCGGTCCTCGCCGGAACCATCATGTCTGCCACAGTCGTCTACTTCGAGTCGCTGCGGGATATCGCGCTCCAGAAAGAGTTGGCGGACCAGAACCCGTCGGATCTGGACATCCTGATCGAAGCCGATCAGACGCCGATCAACAACGAAACGCACGCTGAAATCACCAGCTCCATGGAGTCGCTGTTGCTCGGTAGGATGGGCCAGTTCACAACCGATTACGAACGCGCGATGCGAAGTTGGACCTTCTTCGTGGACGAACCGCCGGAGCTCGTGCCCTTAGGCGATTGCCCCTGTCGGCCAACTGTCGCAGAACCCGACGCATTCACCCAAGATGAACAACCGCTCATTGAGTGCGATTGCCGCCGGATTCAATGCATGACGGTGCCTGATGATCCTCACGTCATTGATGTTGTGGAGGGGCGTTACCCGGAGATTAACGCGCAACCGTCGCCGGGTTCTGATCTAACAGTAGAAGCGTTGCTCGACGAAGAATTGGTAGAAGAGTTCGGGTTGCAACTGGGCGATGTAATCCCGGCTCGCCCACACTGGGACGAGGAGCAAGTCAATGTCAACATCCGACTTACCGGCATATACCAACGGACGCACCCGGACGCACCCGAATGGCGCATCTTCGACCAAGCGTTCGGCTCTCGCAGCAACACGTTGCAGATCGCGCAATTCGTGCTGCCGCAGCAATCAATGCTGGAAGCGTTGGGAGTCTATTTCCCCAATATGGGAGCCGAGTATGCATGGTTCCTAGATGTTGAGCCGACCTCAATCCACGCCACCGACACTCAATTAATCCGCCAAACGCTCGAACTTACAGCAAACGAACTCCGCTCGCAGGTAGACGGATTCGTACTCGATACCGAGCTCGACAAGACACTCCTCCGTTACGAGGTCGAACTGTTCTTCAATCGTCTGCCGATGTTCATCGTGCTCATCCTCATCGTCTTGGTGGTCGTCTACTACACCGCAACGCTCGCCGGTCTTCTAATCGAAGCGCAATCGGCAACCGTTGCACTGCTCAGGGGACGCGGTACCACGTCTCGACAACTATTGTTTATGTTCGCCGTGGAAACGTTCATCATCGCCGCGTTTGCTATCGTGGCGGGACCCTTCCTCGCTACATGGGGCGTCTCGTTCTTGGGTACTTTGCCATTCTTCGGCGAACTCAACGGCGGCGAAGCATTGCCCGTTAACCTGACGCGTAGCGTCTACGTGATGGCCGGAATTGGCTCCATCATGATCGTGATCGCGCTCATGATCCCCGCACTCCGTGTAACGCAACAAGGTGTATTAGCCGAGCGCGCTGGGCGAACCAGACCGCAACGGTTAGCGTTCGTCCAACGCTACTACCTTGACCTCGGCTTCCTCGCCGTTGTTCTTTTCCTGTTCTGGCAATTGACACGTCAAGGTTCATTCGTAGCGACCAACCTTTTCGGTGAAAACACGGTAAACCAAGTCATCTTGGCAGTGCCGGCTCTGTTCCTCGTTGCCGCCGGCATCGTTTTGCTTCGTGTCTTCCCCATCATGATGGACCTTTTGGGCCGGGTGTTGTCAACCGGACTCGTCTCTCGGATCATCTCCCCGGCAGTGGTTCTCGGCATCTGGCAGATGGCCCGTAATCCGGCTCACTATTCCAGAGTTTCGCTACTGCTGATCCTGACTGCTGGATTGGGAGTCTTCGCAGCCAGTTTTGCTGCGACCCTCGAACGAAGCGCACACGACCAGATCCTCTACGGGACCGGCGGAGACATTCGCGTCCCGGGCATCTCGAACCGACCTGGCGGCCGCTCATTCAACCTCGAAGAAAACCTCCTGGACATCAAAGGCATCGAAGACGCCACCGCCATCTACCGTCTTCGCGGTTCGATAACTGCTGGCTTCAACTTTGACCAATTCTCAGTCCTCGCCGTCGACCCAGACAAGATAGCCGATATAACTTGGCACCGCCAGGATTTCTCGAAGAACGGATACCAAGAAACATTCCAAGCCATCGCGTTCGAATCGGACGAGGGTATCCCGCTTCCCGAAGACGCCCGTTTCTTGACCGCCCGCGTCAAACCACTCTTCCCGATGCCGAATGTTCGATTCGTCGCTCGGCTCAGCGATGCCAACGACCGTTTCTACAGCATCGACCTCGGAACACTCTTGCCGGAATCGCGTTCTCGCCAGCGCTTCCCATGTGCCCTCGAGTACGCCGATCCAGAAAACGATGAACTGCCCCTGCCGTCGTGGTGCCGAGTCGGAACATCCTTGCAACCCGCGCCATTCGGACGGGAGCGAGTCCTGTTACCAGTCGGCCCGTTGAAACTGCATTCGATCGGTGTCGCAACGTTCGATGGTGGTCTACCTAGCGGCGCGCTCGATATCGATGACATCTCGACGATCAGTAACGACGGCACCAAGATGCACCGCATCGAGTTCTTCGACGGAGATTCCGATTACAACTGGAATCTGATGCGTCCGACACAAGAGTCCTTCGCCGACACCTTCGATCCATCGCCGCTTTCTGCGCAAGAAGCCGAAAACTCCGGCGTTATGCGTCTCCGATGGGCCGCCGGGCAGCTTAACGAGTTCCGTGGCATTTCATCCGGCAACACCATCGAAAACATCCCAGTCCTCGCCAGCGAGACCCTGCTCGACAAGATCGGGGCCAGGGTAGGTGAGACTATAAACGTCTCAATCGACAGCGAGCGAACCTCTCTAGACGTTGTTGGCATCATCGACTACTTCCCGACGCTCAACCCGGAAGAGAGCAGCTTCGTAATGATGGACTACGAGGCGGCACACACTCTCGTGAACGCGCGACGATACAGCGGCGAACGCGTTGCCAACGAGGCCTGGCTGAGCACGGAAGCGGGAACGCCGTCGATCGAACAGCTTGAACTGATGAAAGACGAAGCCGACGGAGCCAGACTTCGCTACACGGCGACATCACATGTGCAGCGCAACATTGAACTGTTGCGCCTGAGGTCCGGTCCGATTGGTGACCGTCTTGCGCTATTGGCCGGTGTCAGCGTTGACCCGCTAGTGTCGGAAGGATGGAGAGCGCTACTCGGCGTCGCGTTCGTCACGGTTCTCATCGTCAGCGCCATCGGATTTGTCGTCCACACCCGCGTCGCATTCCGCCGACGTCTCGCTGAGTTTGCCCTCCTGCGGACCATCGGCCTCTCGATGCGCCAACTGCTGATGCTCATCCTCATCGAACAGCTAATCGTGATCGGCGTCGCAATATCCATCGGCATTTTTATGGGAACCCGACTCGGCGACACCATCATCCCGTACCTTGCGCGGTCCGGCCAAGACGCCAGCGTCGTGCCGCCAATGACGCTTGAAATATACTGGACGGGGTTCGCGACAACGTTCGGTCTGCTCGCAACCGTCTTCGCGATAGTCATCGCTGTCAGCCTCATTTCCGTCTACAACATGGCCATCCACCGCGTCATGCGCATCGGGGAAGCATAGACCCAATCACAATCGGGAGAGTCAAGACTTGGAAGCGACGATCGGCCAGGAATACATCACTTGCAGCGGCCTGTACAAAATCTACAAAGCCGCAGGATTAGAAGTCGTCGCCCTTAGAGGGCTTGAATTGACGGTCTACGATGGCGAAATCATCGCCATCGTCGGAGCCTCGGGTTCCGGCAAGTCGACCCTCTTGAACATCCTCGCCGGTTACGACTCGCCATCCGCTGGCACAGCACGCGTCGGCGAATACGACCTCCTCAACATGACGAATAAGGAAGTGGTCAACTACCGACGTCACGAGGTTGGATTCATCTGGCAAGAAACGTCGCGCAACCTCTTCCCGTACCTAACCTCTGCCGAAAACGTCGAGTTGCCTATGGTCCTCACCGGCGTTTCACAAAACGTACGAACCGAGCGCGCAATCGAGCTCCTCGAAATCGTAGGACTTGGGCACCGCATCGGACACAAACCCGAGCAGTTGTCCGGCGGTGAGCAACAGCGCGTTGCCATCGCCGTAAGCCTCGCGAACAAACCACCGTTGCTCCTCGCCGACGAACCGACTGGAGAGTTGGACGATTTGACCGGACACGAGATCCTGGATCTCTTCAACGAGGTCAATCAGCAACTCGGAACCACGATCGTTATCGTCACACACGACCCGGCGATCGCCACTAGTGTCGGCCGCGCGTTAACCATACGCGACGGCAAAACGAGCACTGAGACGACGCGCACGATCTCGTTCCAACGGCGCGTGGGTGGGTCTGCGTCCGAAACCGAAGAGTTCCTCATCGTCGATTCCACCGGCGCCATCCAGATCCCACGAGAAATGCTCGACCAATTAGATATCAACCGCCGCGTACGAGTTGGCGTCAGTGAAGGAAAGGTGACGCTTGAATCAGCAGAATGATCGCAGCAACGGCGCCCCGACAATCGAGGCAGTCGAAATCACTCGGACCTTCCAATTGGCGGGCGAAGACGTCACCGCGGTTAAGCAGCTAACCTTCAACGTCCATCACGGACAGTTCGTCGCCCTCGTAGGCCGTTCGGGCTCCGGCAAGACAACCTTGCTGAACCTTCTAGGCGGTCTCGACCACCCGACCACAGGGCAGGTATTGTTTGAAGGCCGAGATATGGCTAATTTCACCGAGAAAGACTTCATCGAACTGCGCCGCAACCGCATCGGCGTCGTCTTCCAATCCTTCGCGCTCCTCCCCTTGCTTTCCGCATACGAGAACGTCGAACTTCCCATGCGGATCGCCGGCCTATCCGCCCGCGAACGCTCCGAACGCACCAACGACGCCCTCGAAATGGTCGCGCTGACCCGGCGCGCTCGGCACCGTCCCTACGAATTGTCCGGCGGTGAACAGCAACGCGTATCCATCGCCCGCGCCATCGCCATGCGACCCGACATCGTCCTCGCCGACGAACCCACCGGCGAACTCGACTCCACCAACGCCCAATCCATCTTCGGATTATTCCGAGAAATGGTCACCGACCAAGGCATGTCCGTCGTCGCCACCACCCACGACCACACCCTCCTCGACATGGCCGACCGCATTTACACGATGCAAGATGGCGAGATGCAACTCACTGAAGAAAGGATGCGTTAGGCCGCAACAATGCCGCCAACATCTCACGAAACGACCGCGGCGATGCGACCGCGAGCCCTCCGTCATTCCCGCGGACGCGGGAACCGAGAGAAAAGCAAAGCACGCCGTTTCGGCCCCTTTCCCCCGATGTTAGCGAGTTCGCCCAAATTACTAGACGTACACAGTTAGGATCGCTTACCCAGCATGAAGGAAGGATTTTTTGTCGCGTGCAAACCTGCCTCGGATCGTCACGATCCGGGTCGTATTGTGCGCTTTGTGGAGAATTTTTATGAAACCAGATACAAAGCAATACAGAACAACGGTGAGCCCCCCCCCCCCCGATTCTTCGAGACATGGATATCTGCTTGGTGACGGACTACGCGCCTCCCGTTTCCAGTTCGTCATAACTCTGGGGCTGATGCTCGTTGTCGCGGTGGTATCCACCTTTGATCCCGGGACATCTCCCCTGTTGAAGCATGATTCAATTTACGCGCAATCTGCGTTTGTCCCGGTATGTCAGCGCAATCCCTCGATAAGAGACGCAATCGTTGTGGCGGTGATGGGCGACGGCGACTGTAGTCTCGTCACACAAGCGCAAGTCAACGCACTTACTACTTTCGGTTACAGCACATTCGACCGAAACGATCTGACAGCGGATTATCTTGTATTGAAACCGAGTGATTTCTCCGGATTCGTAAACTTGGAGACGTTGAGAATTACATACACCAATCTCAGAAAATTGACGCGTGGTCTTTTCAGCGAAATGCCAAAGCTAACGGCACTCACTCTGTCACACAACGCGATAAACGAGATCGAGCCCGGCTCTTTTGAAGGGCTTCAACTCACCAGTCTCTTCTTGGACGACAACCGGCTTGAGGAACTTGACGAACGAGCTTTCGAAGGTGTGGGCGCTACTCTAAATAGCATTTTCCTGACCAAAAACCAGCTTACCACCCTAAAAGCCGGCACCTTCCGGGGGTTGTCCGGGCTCACCAGTCTCGATCTGAGCCAAAACGAGTTGACCAGTCTCGAAGACGGCATTTTCGGGGACGCTGACAAACTGGTATATCTTCTACTACACACCAACCTCTTAAAGAGTTTTCCGGCGGGCACCTTGCCGAACACCTTGAAGAGATTGTATTTGCAAAACAACTCTTCTGAAATGGACACTCTGCCGGAACTCGCGAGCGGCACTGAACTCAGCTTACTCTACTCTCCAGCAGCGGTTGAGGAGATACCGCCAAGCGTCATCGACGCGATCGAGAACGTTCAGTTTCTCGTACTACCCCGGAAACTTTCCGCCTGGCCCGCCGGGTACGAATTGCCCGAAGGTTTGGTGTATTTGTACGCCGCGGGAAATGCGACATTCACGGCGCTGCCTGACGATGTTTTAACCGGCACACTGCCTAGCAGCCTGAAGTATCTATATGTTTTTGATCTGGTCCTATCAGACGCACATTTCGCTGCCGTTGGTGCTCATAGCTTCGCCGGTGGAATCAGTGGACTCGCTCTTCGAGGAAACGGGTTGGACGAGGGCAGGTTAGACGAGTTAATCACGAGATGGTGCGGTGGCGACCCTGCTAACTGCACGACGTGGACAGGCCCTTCTTGGTTGTATCTGTACGACGACCTGAGCGAGTGGGACACCAGCGATCAAAGCTCCACAGTTCCCGCATTGTCGAACGTCCAAACGTTGGTGCTGCGCAACAACATGATGTCCGCGACTCAGGTCATCGACCTGCTGTCCAACATGTGCGATGCCAACAGTGGAGGCTGCGACAAATTGGAGCGCCTGACTTTGAGTCAAGAAAATCTTGACGGATTCGTGATGGAAGATGGTTCCCCGCTTAACAAGTTCAGCAGGTTGCACTCCATTGCTATCGTGGACAGTGGAATAGGGTCGGAAACCGCGAAACGGATCCTCAATTCCCTCGAAATTACTGTAGGCGGTTACGCGATCGATCTAAACGGAAACAACATCGTGACTCTCCCGAGACGTCTCGTGGAAACCTGCAATCATCGAATCTCCAGTATTCGGTTAAAGGGAAACCGAATACTGGAGATACCCCCTAGCTTCTTTGCTAACACCCCAAATTTGCAAATCATAGACCTTGGTGACAACAGGTTAACCGAGTTTCCCGCCAAAATCTTTGACGATGTAGACGATTGCGCCCCCCTCATCGGATCGCACGAATCACCTGAGTTGCGTGTCTTATATCTCAACGATAACCAACTGTCGAACCTGCCGGTGGACTCCAACGGCAAATACTTCGGCAAACACAGAAGACTCGAGATAGTGGACCTGAGGGGGAACTTTCAGTTAGATGTCGAGTTGGGGGATTTCGCACATCTGACAAAGCAAATCCGCATCTTACTGTCGTATGCACTACCCGAAGCACCTGTACCCGAAGCACCTGTTCATGTCAGCTCAGCCAGGATCCTGCGCATCGAGCCTTCGATCCGCGAAGTGACGGTGTCTCCGGGCGACGTCGTGCGTATGAGCTTCGACATCTACGGCCGTCAGGAGATTCTGGACAACGAGCTCGGCAAAGGGCACGATTTCGAGTGGAACGACGACGGCGCTGGCGGCAGGTTCGAAGCCACGAACCGCGCAAACACGATCATCTACACCGCTCCTGAGAGTCCGGGAATGCACACCGTCACGGTGAACTCGCCTGATGGCGCGTGTCTGGGCGGCGAGGATGCCGAGGAGCGATGCTCAGCCAAATTCACCTTCACCGTCCGACGATCCACGGCGGTTCCTGTGGAGCGGCCGGCGCCGAAGAATCCTGTAGGGGAGATTCCTTCGGTGCTGGTCGACTCCGCGGGTCGCCAGTACGAGGTCTTCACGCCCGAGCAGGGCGGAACCTTCGACGGCGGCGACCACTCGGTCACGGCCCCTGCGGGCGCGGTTCCCAGCGGCGAGGTGGTAGGCGTTCGGATGGACGAGGCCGACGCGGCATCTAACGTCGGCATGACCGCGCACCGCTACACGCTGGTCGGCAACAGCTACGACGTGCTGACCGTCGACGGGACAGGCGCGGCGATATCTTCCTACGTCTTGAACGCGCCTATGGAGGTATGCTTTCCGCTGCCTACCGAGGCGCGCCGCAACATCTCCGACGTGGCGATCGTGGCGAACAACCCGGACGACACGCTGACGATACTGTCGGCGTCGGTCCGCATCGTTCCGTCCGGGCTCAACGTTTGCGGCAACCTCGGCACGCTCCCCGCGACCATTGCGGTTGGCGTGGCAGGAGCGCCGGCAGCCCTTCCGACCCCCACGTCGGAATCGGGAGAGGCAACCCCGCCCGACACTGGCGGCCGCGCACCCCCGGACGGCGCGCTGACACTCTTGCTGATGATGGGCATATTTGCCGTCGCCGCGGGAGCGTGGGGATTAGCTCAGACGCGGCGATGCGCGCGTGTTCGGCAGCGGTAGCATCCAAGACCGGCATCGTTTCAGGCTCAACCCGCCTTCGCCCGCAACAGTGCGATCAGCATCTCCCGCAACTTTCGCGGCTGAATTACCTGAGCCTATCTTGACTGCGTGCACGTTGTCGCCAACATGTTCAAACGGATCATCGTCGGTCTGGACGTCACCGGCCGTCAACTTGACGGTTGCTGTCTTCTTAACAAGATCAGAGACTAGTCAAGGATTTCCGACTGTGTCTGATATTCGCCCCAATTCGCACGAACGTCTCCGACAAGTTGATCCAAAACTCTTAGAAGAAGCCGTAGCTCGCTCAAATCGTGCTCTGACACGTTTGCAAACCCTCGCAGAACGCCTAGTTCAAGAAGCTCTTCAACCCTCCGAACTTTATCGCGTAAATTCTCCCGCGCATCGCGTGAGAGACTGACGGTTTGCGCCGTTGCTCTGGATTCCCGCCTGCGCGGGAATGACGGAGGGGATAGGTATGCGTTATCATGGGTGTACCAACACCGATGGTCGGTAGCGTCGATTTCAGAAAGGTTGAACGGATGGTGACGCTGGAACAACGCCTTATGAATGTGGAGGCGGATGCCAACCAACTAAAGGGTGCGTACGAGCATCTGGCGACGAAGGCGGATCTTGCGCGTCTTGAAGGTAAATTCGATTCGGACCTCGCCAATCTTGAGAATCGGCTCACGCGGTGGATCGCAGGCGGCATCGGCATAATGGTCGTCGGATTAGTCGCCAACATCTTTGTGCAACTCCTCGCCAACTGAGAACGCCTACGCCGGGCATTTTGAACTATGATTGCGGTGATGTGGAATGATGCGCTGTGATTTCCCCCCTTCGCCCCCTGTGGATGGGTGTTCCGCCCGCTGAAGCGCCCGCCTGCGCGGGAATGACAGTAGTTATCTACCCATCCCGAGGGGAGGGTTGGGTTATCCTTTTGCCCGCAACAACGCCGCCAACATCTCACGAAACGACCGCGGCGACGCCACCGCCACCCTAGCCGCCGAGCTTCCAGAGCCAATCTTCACCGTGTGTACGTTCGCATCGACGTGCACAAATAGATCCTCGTCGGTCCTGTCGTCACCTGTCGCCATCTCAAAATCGAACGGCCCGAACCGGTTGATCACCAGATCGTACGCCCGAGCCTTGGTTAATCCTTGTGGCCGAATCTCAACGACCTTCGCACCGTTCATCACCTGCACTGGCTGCCCGCGCAACGTATTCTCCAAAAGCGACACCAGCTCCAACGCCTGCCAGTTGCCGAGCGTCTCTTCGGTCTGACGATAGTGCCAAGTCAACGCTGTCTCCTTCTCCTCGATCCGAGAGCCCGGCGTTCGCCCAACGTAGTCATCCAACAGACCCGCGACGTCTGATTTCCAGCTGGTGTCCAACACCCCCAACAACTGCCAATCCTTCTCGTCCGCCATCTTCATCCAAGCACCATGTTCCGCGATCAAATCTATCGGGCAATCGCCAAACCATTTCTCAAGCGTCTGGTGGTCGCGACCGCTGTTGATGAAAACCTTCACATCCTCCCGTTGACCATAGCTGTTCAAGATCTCGAGTATCTCGTCGGTAGGCGTGGCGTCTTCGTATCGATCGGAGAACTCTCGCAGCGAGCCGTCGTAGTCGAACATCACGAGTGAAGTCTCAGCCGTCCTGAAGTCCGCCGCCAACGACTCTGCGAGCACTGAAGAAGTCAGCATTGGCGGCACGCCGGCTGGCACCGCGTCGGTATCCTCCAAAGAAGTCATGAAGTCTCTGACCCAACGGTGCACGTCGTTCTGGATCACTCGACTGCGCATCGGCATCATGCGCTCGTTCCGCTCTCCGAGGCCCATCTCCAGCGCACGCTCCAATTCGTTGGCGGTGCCTTCGATATCCCAAGGGTTGACCCGCAACGCCTCTCCGAGCTCGCTGACCGCCCCGGCAAACTCGCTGATAACCAGCGCTCCGCCGCCGTCATCGCGACACACGACATATTCTTTCGCAACTAGATTCAATCCATCGCGTATGGGCGACACGAAACAGACATCGGCTACCCGATAGAGCGCGCACAACTCTTCCGGAGTCACGGTCTGGTAAAGGTAGTTGATCGGACTCTGCAGCGGAGAACCGTGAATCCCGTTGATTTCGCTCACCCGACGCTCGACTTCGTTCTTGAGGTTCTGATACGTGTCGACACCCACCCGCGTCGGCACCGCGAGTTGCAGGAACAAGACCCGTTCAGCCCAACGTGGCGACCTTTCCAGAAGCCGTTCGAACGCTTGAAGTTTCAGGAGCAGACCCTTCGTGTAATCGAGTCGATCGATGCCAAGAATCACCTGCCGATCGCCAATGTTGCGCTTCAACTGCGTAAGGAATCGCTCGGCATCCTGCGAGTATGCCTTCTCGATGAAATCTTGCGTATCGATACCTAGAGGATGAGCTTCCACCCGCACATTGTGGTCTCGCATCCTTACCGAGCCAGACTGAGACTCGATACCCAAGATGCGCCGCACGCTACGCAGGTAGTTGTACGTGTAGTCATACGTGTGCATCCCGATCAGATCAGCCCCCAGCAATCCCCTTAAAATCTCGACCCGTTGCGGAAGAATCCGAAACGTCTCATCCGCTGGAAAAGGGATGTGCAAGAAGAATCCGATGTGCACGTCCAATCCACGGTCGCGCAACATCCTCGGCAGCAGCATCAGGTGATAGTCGTGTACCCATACCGCGTCGCCGGGCTCGGCCAACTCACAGATCACATCCGCGAAGCGCTGATTAACCCGCTTGTAAGCCTCAAACTGTTCCGGGACGTACGAACCGAACTCGGTGAAGTAGTGGAATAACGGCCAGATGGCATCGTTGGCGTAGCCGTCGTAGTAATCGGTGTAATCCTGAGGATCGAGATCGACCGGCACCAAATTCCGATCGGCGAGCTGGCGCTTAATTTCATCGCTCGGTTCCTCGCCCGGATAACCAACCCACAATCCACCCGAGCCTTCATGCAGAGGCCGCAATCCGGTAACCAACCCGCCGGAACTGTGATTGAGGACCTGTTCGTCGGTGTCAGGATCGCGACCGATAGTTACCGGTAGCCGATTCGACACTAGAATGGGGCGTCTCATTCGCTGTCCTCCTGCATCGATGCGCCGCGCTGCCTAATTGGTTTGGTAACCGACGAAATATCAACCGCCCGATATTGCCGGCACAAAATGCACTTCAGTATCCGGTTCCAACGGTTGCAACAACCCCTGACGAGTGGCTGCGTAACCGACGACCGCGGCAAGGCCCGGTTTCAAACGACCATCCTGCAAGAGATGATCCGAAATCCCTGGATATGTCGCTTCGAGATTGTTCACCATCTCTCCCAATGTCGCACCCGGCACATCCACCTCACCCTTCCCATCGGCAAGCCGTCGCAATTCATACGGTAAAAACACCTTCGCCATGCTTCGCGACCCTCCCGACTATGGCTGATTCGACGCGTTTCGTCGACCGCGCCACAAATGGATTCGATCGACTTACTCGCGTAATCAGAATACCACCGCCACGTTACAGAACTGTTGCAAGCCAAAATTGACGACTGCAACCGAACAAAAAAGTAGGGGCAATCTCTGCGATTGCCCCTACAAAACCGTCAGTAACTGACAGGCACTTTTAACCGCCGTTCTTCGCAGCGAGCGCCTCAAGTATCCGCCCCGGCTTCATCGGTTGCTCTTGCAACCGTACGCCGATAGCGTCGTTGATGGCGTTCGGGATCGCGCCTAGCGGAGGTGCGATTGGAACTTCGCCCACGCCGCGCACGCCAAACGGGTGCATCGGGTTTGCAACTTCCACGATGTGCGTCTCCAACATCGGCAAGTCTAGGGATGTCGGCATGCGGTAGTCCAAGAAGCTGAAGTTGGCCATCGAGCCGTCTTCGTTCATGAAGTACTCTTCATTGAGCGCCCAACCAATGCCTTGGGCTGCGCCACCCTGCATCTGATTCTCAACGTAAGCCGGGTGAACCGCCTTACCCGCGTCTTGGAACACGCTGTACCGCACGACATCCGTCTTGCCGGTGTCCGTGTCGATCTCGAGGTCGCAAATGTGCAAGCCATACGCGTTGCCTGCGGCCGACAAGTTAACCGACGATGTCGTCGAGATGGGACCGCCAGTGTCGCCCAATCGCCGCGCGAGGTCCTTAAAGCCCAAGTTAAGCTCTGGATCCGACTTGCTGCTGAATACGCCGTCCGTGAACGCAACGTCGTCAACGTCGATACCCCAGAGAATCGAGGCGCGTCTTCGCATCTCCTCAACCATCTCGGTCGCCGCTTCCCACGCCGCATAACCGGTCGCGTAGGTCACACGACTTCCACCGGTCGTCCCGGTGTAACCGATCTCATCAGTGCTCGGAACGCTAGGGCTGACATCGAGTGCATCGAGACCCAACACCTCGGCTGCCTGCATCGCAATAGATGCGCGCGAGCCGCCGATGTCTTGCGATCCCTCGTTCATCGCCACCGTGCCATCGTCCTGCAACATCAAGTCGACCGTAGACTTGCCACCGCCATTCATCCAGAACCCGACCGCCACGCCGCGTCCGCGCTTCGTGCCAGGCGCAGCATCGCCAAGTGGCGAGTTCCAGTGATCGGAATCGCGGGCCTGTTCCAGCATCTCTACCAGACCGATGCGGTTGAACATCACACCGTTACCGTTTCGAGAACCCTCAGTTGAGGCGTTGTCGAGACGGAACTGCATCTTGTCCCAACCCATCGTGTCGCAGATCTCATCCACGACGGTCTCGATAGCGAAACAGACTTGTGGCGAACCGGGGGCGCGGTAGGCAGCTGACTTGGGCTTGTTGACAACCACGTCGTACGCGTCGATGCGTGAGTGCGGCACGTCGTACGCTGCACGGATGCAGTTAACACCAGCTCCAACTGCGGAACCGGGGTACGCGCCAGCTTCGTACTTAATGGCGGAGTCAAAGGCAAGGATCTTGCCTTCCTTCGATACGCCCATCTTCACGCGAACCTTGCCGCCAGGTGCAGGCCCGCTGGCCATGAAAATCGCCGGTCGGTCCATCACCATCTTGACTGGCAATCCGCCAGACTTCTTGGACAGAATCGCCGCAACTGGCGCCAGATACGTCTTCGTCTTGCCGCCGAATCCGCCGCCAATTTCGACCGACTTCGCAACAACGTCAGATTCCGAGAGGCCAATCATCGCTGCCGTCTGATCGCGCACACCGAACATGCCCTGCGTGCTCTCCCAAACTGACACCTTGCCGCCTTCGTTCCAAATCGCCGTTGCGTTGTGAGGTTCGATATAGCCCTGGTGCACCATTTCAAGCGAAACCTCGCGCTCGACCACCAAATCGCAGTCATTAAACGCCACATCCGGGTCACCGAACTGGTGCCGGACCGCGCTCGCCACGTTGGTACTCGCAACGGGTTGTCCGAAGTGGTTGCCTACCAAATCCTCGAGCAGTATCGTCGCATCATCCGCCATCGCCTCGTCGACGTTGCGAACGGGCGGCAGCGCTTCATATTCGACCTTGATCCGCCGCACCGCTTCTGCTGCTGTGTTGCGATCGACAGCCGCGACACCCGCGACCACGTGCCCTTTGTAGAGCACCTTGTCGGAGGCCATCACGTTGTCTTGCGTGCGCCTCAAGTTCAAAACCTCTTCGCCGGTCTCGACTTCCATGTCCGCAACCGTCGGAAAATCTTTGTGCGTCGTAACCGCAAAAACGCCCGGTAGCGCCTCGGCTTGCGAAGTGTCGATGCTGACGATACGCGCGTGAACCTGTTCGGTTCGCAGCACGTCACCCCAGATCAGGCCCGGCAACTTGACGTCCGCGCCATAGATAGCGCGACCCGTAACCTTCTCAAGTCCGTCGTGACGGATCGGCCGTGTACCGACTACCGTAAAGTTTTTCTTCTGCTCGAAAGTGGCTACCATTCAGATGGTCCTCCTGCTTTCTTATTTCATGCCGACGACGCCTGAGCAGACGCGACGACTCAATCGCTTGATTTAGATCACTCGGGTTCGCAATGCAGCTAGGAGTACGACGCGATTTTCAACCGCGTCTAACCGTCCCACACTGACGTTGCCAGTGAACTCAATTGAATATTACTGTAAATCCACCCGGGTTTATCCCGCACAACAGTAAAGCAGGGTTTACGTCCGCGTCCGCGTCTCTGGAATCAGTCCCGCGGGACGAACCAACAGAACGACCACGATCAGCAACCCGATTACAGCCAATCGCAAGTTCGGGTCGCCGAGGAATCCCGGCAAGAACTGCGAACTGGAAATCACCGCCCACAACACAAACGCACCCAATATCGCCCCTCGGTGGTTACCGCTCCCGCCCAGTATCAGCATCGCCCAGATGATGAACGTCGCAAAAAACGGTTCGAACGCCGCTGGAGTGATCGAGTGCTTCGCAAACGCATACAATGCACCCCCGATACCCATCAACGCAGCACCATACGCAAACGCCTGCAACTTGAACTGAAACACATTCTTGCCCACCATCTCAGCAGTATCTTCGTTCTCCCGAATCGCGAGGATAACCCGGCCCCAAGGCGACGCGGCCAAGCGTTGCGACACGAAATAAACGATCACCAGCACTATCAACACCAATGGCAAAAACACAAAATCGTACCAATGCGGATCCACCAAGCCGCCCATTACCCGAGGAATCCCATTCAACCCCCGCGTACCGTCCGCCAACCAACCCTCGTTCGTGAACACCAACCGAATAGTCTCGCCCAGACCCAGCGTAGTGATCGCCAGATAGTCTCCTCGTAATCGGATGGTGATACTCCCCACCAAGTAAGCCACCGCCGCACAAACCGCCGCCGCCGCTATCAACACCAGCGGAAACCACAAATCAAACCCGATCCGCTCAGAACCGAGCGTAAACGCCAAATTTCCTCCCCACTCGTATCGCTGATAAAGGTCGGGATTTGGCGGCGGCATCACCAGAATTGACGCCGTATACGCGCCCAGCGCGAAAAACGCCGCAATCCCGATATTGAACAAGCCAGTGTGCCCGTAATGCACATTCAAACCGACATTGATGATCGCGTAGATCCCCGCGATCACCAGCAAGCCGCCGATATGCAGGATTATGCCTTCGAACTCGACCACTGCCCATCAACTCCTGCTCTGTCCGAACAACCCGTTGGGCCGCACCAGCAGCAACACGATGATCGCCGCGAAAAACACAGCGGGCTTGTACGAAGGCTCCAACCAAGCCGTCGAAACCTCACCTACGACCCCAACAAATATCGCCCCCGCAAACGCTCCATAGGGATTACCAATCCCTCCTGCAACCACCGCCGCAAACAGCGGTATCAGCAACTTCCAACCCGAAATCGTCAACAACTGCCCCTGACCCGTCGCGAACAGAATCCCCGCCGCAGCTGCCATACCGCCGCCAATCACCCAAGTCAGCAAATTAGTCCGCTCAACATCGATACCCGTTACCCGCGCCAGATCCTCGTTGTCAGCCGCCGCGCGCATCGCCTTCCCCCACCGCGTCATGTTCAGGAACAGATACGTCGCCAACGTGAGCACTATCGCCGCAATAGCCACGAAAATCATGTCCGGCGGCACTCGAACCTGCACATCATGCAAATGAAACAGGTCAACTGTCCAAATAAAAAACTTCTTCGAAACCCGCGGAAAATGCTCCACCTCGGTCCCCCAGATGTATTGGATAAAGCCCCGCAGTGCAATCGCTACACCCAGCGACGCCAAAGCCATCACGCCGGGCAACGCCCCACGCCTTCGCATCGTCCGATAAACCAGTTGATCGACCACCACCGCGAAAATCGCCACGAACGCCACCCCGATCGGCAACGCAATAAACAACGCGTAGCTGAACGTGAACGGCCCCACGGAATTTTGGCTCCAAGCTTCTGGCACCAAGGTTCCGAACACGAAAAGCGCAACAAACGCTCCCAACGTCATGTAGTCGCCATGAGCGATGTTCGGCAAATGCAGATTCCCATAAACCAGCGACAGCCCAACCGCACCGAGCGCGTACACGGACCCAACCAACAACCCATTTACGGTCAAATCCAACTGCCAAATCAACGCCCAAACAGCGAGAGCGACGACAAAGATCAATAACGACCGTTCAATCGCCTTAAACCCGCGTTCGCCAACTATCGAGACGACCACATCGCGAAGCGCATTTGTATTGATGACCATCGAAACTCGGAATCCCTGATGCTACCGTTAAACCTCGGTCTCCGCTTCGCCTTCCGTCGCACCACTCAACCCCAAGAAAACCCTACCGATGTCCGGGTTCTTCAACAATCCATCCGCCGTATCCTCGGCAAAATTCCGCCCCCGTGCCAATACATACGCCCGATTGCTGTGCCGCAACGCCTTGATAGCATTCTGCTCCACCAATAAGATCGAAACCCCAGACCGGTTGATCTCGCCGATCTGCACCAGCACCTGATCCACGATCTGCGGCGCTAAACCTGCCGTCGGTTCGTCCAGCAACAACACCGAAGGCTCGGCCACCAAAGCCCGGGCCAACGCTAACATCTGCCGCTGACCGCCAGAAAGCTGTCCAGCCTTGCTGTTCCATCGCTCTCGCAACAACGGAAACAAATCCTGAACGCGCTCCATATGATGCCGAACGTCACCATGCATCGTGAATGCGCCCATTTCCACATTCTCCCGAACCGAAAGAGTAGGGAAGATGTTCCCCGCCTGCGGAACATAACCGATACCCAATTCAATCAATCGGTCCGCGCGTTCACCCGTAATGTCATCGCCATGCAAACGAATTGACCCTTCAGACACATCCGCCAAACCGAATATCGCCTTGATTGTCGTCGACTTTCCAGAACCATTCGGCCCGATAATCGTCACCATCTCACCAACATTCACGACGATCGAGATCCCACGCGTAATCAACGTCGGACCATAGCCAGCCTCCAACCCCGAAATCTCCAGGGCAGGGGAGACCGCAACATTTACGTCAACCTCGCTCATGCCGCGACACCTCCCAAATACGCATCCAATACCCGCGTGTTGCTCCGAACCTCCTCCGGCGTCCCGTTCGCGATCACCTTCCCCTCCGCCATCACGATCACCCGATCTGACATCTCCATGATCAACGGCACATCATGTTCCACAATCACCCACGTAATCCCGCGCTCATCCCGCAATCCCTTAATCGTCTGCGCGATGTTACGCATCAACGTCGGATTCACCCCCGCCGCCGGTTCATCCAACAACACCAGCTTCGGCGATGCCATAAGCGCCCGCCCAATCTCCAACAACTTCTTCTGTCCAGTCGAAAGATTCGCCGCCAACTCCTCCTCAAGATGCGTCAACTGCAACAGACCCAACACCTCTCTCGCCTGCTCACGAATCCGCTCCTCCTGACGCCTCACCAGCGCCGGCGCAAACACCGAAGTGAACATCGCCTCTCCGATCTGACCCTCCGGCACCAAAGCAAGATTCTCCAATACCGTCATCCGACCCAACTCGCCCGGTATCTGAAACGTCCGAGCAACGCCGCGCCGAGCCACCGAGTGTGGAGGTATCCCGTCCAACCGACGACCATCAAAAAAAATCCGACCACTCTGCAACGGAACCATATCCGTAATCAGATTGAACATCGTCGATTTCCCCGCACCATTCGGACCTATCAACCCAGTAATCGTCCCCGCTTCGACCTCAAACGAACAGTTGTCAACCGCGCGGAGCCCACCAAACGCACAAACCGCGTCCTCTACCTTAAGAATCGGCTCTTTCAATGAAGATTCACGCCACTACGTTTCTGAAGATGCGACCAAAGCCCCGCACACACCGCATCTTCTATACTTTCGCAATCAGATTATACAGCCGTGAAGTCCATCTGAGACTGCATCGCAATTTCGACCAATCGCCAAGCCATATCCCATCTCAAAACCAGTGAGAACGTCGCCATGACCAACAAAAACGGTAGCAACCAAACCCCCGATCTAACCCCTGAAGACGTCCTCGGCACCCAACAATCCGCAGAACTCCGCGAGATCCGCACCAAAACCGACGGCCCGGCTGGCGTTGTCCCATTTACCGCTGACTTCCTAACCAACAGCCCCAGCGGTGACCACTTCGGTATGTCCCAGAACGCTGGCATGGGTTGGAACCCCGCCGAACTCATGCGCAAGCAGTTCATCATCCTCGCCACCGCTGGCGGTCTGCGCGAGGAAGACGGTACCCCCGTAGCCCTCGGACTCCACACCGGACACTTCGAACTCGCTTCAATGGTCAAAGCCGCAGCAAACGAGTTCGACCGCCTCAACGGCCTACCCTTCGCCACCTTCTGCTCCGACCCGTGCGACGGCCGAACCCAAGGCACCACCGGCATGATGGACTCCCTCCCATACCGCAACGATGCCGCCCAAGTCTTCCGTCGCCAAGCCCGATCCCTCCCAACTGCCCGCGGCGTCATGGGCGTCGCATCATGCGACAAAGGTCTCCCGGCAATGATGATGGCCCTCGCCGGACTCCGCGATAAACCCGTCGTCATCGTCCCCGGCGGCGTCACCCTCGCGCCCAACAGTGGCGAAGACGCCGGCATGATCCAATCCATCGGCGCCCGATTCGCTCAAGGCGAAGTCACCCTCCAATACGCCCAAGACGTCGGCTGCCGCGCCTGCGCATCCCCCGGAGGTGGCTGCCAGTTCCTCGGCACCGCAGGAACATCCCAAGTCGTATCCGAAGCCCTCGGACTCGCCATCACTCACGCCGCACTCTCACCCAGCGGAACCCCCGCATGGTTCGACGTCGCCGTCCGATCCGCTCGCGCCCTCGTCATGGCCGAAAACCGCGGCATCAAATCCAGCGACATCCTCACCGACGCCGCATTCGAAAACGCCATGGTCGTCCACGCAGCTTGCGGCGGCTCCACGAATCTCCTGCTCCACACTCCCGCCATCGCCCACGCTGCCGGACGCTATCGAATGAACGTCGAAGACTGGCGGCGCATCAACGACGACGTTCCCCGCATCGTCGACGTCCTCCCCAACGGACCCGTCGGACACCCAACCGCGCAGCTTTACGCCGCCGGCGGTGTCCCCGAGGTAATGCTCCATCTCCGCAACCTCGGACTCCTCGACACCTCCGTCCTCACCGCTACCGGCCAATCCCTCGACGAAAATCTAGATTGGTGGGAAGATTCCGAGCGCCGACAAGACATGCGCAACTACCTTCGAAACGTCGACGGCGTTGATCCTGATAACGTCATCATGTCCGCCGACCGCGCCAAGTCCAAAGGCCTCACCAGCACCGTCACATTCCCCAGCGGCAACCTCGCACCCGACGGCTCCGTCATCAAGTCCACCGCTATCGACCCGACAGTGGTCGACGACGACGGCGTTTACCGCAACACCGGCACCGCCCGAGTATTCGTCTCAGAACGCGACGCCATCCGCGCCATCAAGACCCGAGACGAGTCGTTCAAAATCAAAGCTGGCGACATCATGGTCCTCGCCTGCGGCGGCCCACTAGGCACCGGAATGGAAGAGGTCTACCAGATCACCGCCGCACTCAAACACCTCTCCTACGGCAAGCACGTCGCACTGATCACCGACGCCCGTTTCTCCGGCGTATCCACCGGTGCATGCATCGGACACGTCGGACCCGAAGCCCTCGCCGGTGGTCCTTTAGGCAGAGTGCACGAAGGCGATCTCATCGAAATCATCGTCGACCGAAACGACCTCATCGGCTCCATCAACCTTGTTGGCGAAGACGGCGAATACCGCGGCGCAGACTGGGGCACGCAAGAACTCGAGGAACGACCAACTCCCGACAACCTAGCGCCGCACCCGCAGATGCCCGACGACTCGCGACTCTGGGCCGCGCTCCAAGCCGCATCCGGCGGCATCTGGGGAGGCTGCGTATTCGACGCCGACGCCATCATTGCAACGCTAGAAGCTGGCAAAGAAGCATTGGCTAAGCAACGGCAACCCGTCGCTTAGCATCATCCCTCCCCTTCGCAAAGCGAGGGGGACGCGGAGGAACTAAGCGACGCCGCAGGGGGTGCCCTCACCCCTGCGCCCGCGTCAATGCCGTAACCGCGTCATCGACGTGCGACGGCGATCCCACCAAGATCAGCACATCACCCGGCTCCAGAACAAGGTCGTCGTTCGCATCTACGATCTCTGAAGTTGCACGCCGTCTAATTGCGAGCACGTCCGCCACACCCGTCGATAACACGCCCGACGCCCCGATGGCCTTGTCCGCAAATGGCCCGCCTTCGACTACACCTACCTCGCCCGTCGCGACAGGTAAGCGTCTTCCCTCGATCTCGATCGCCGATTCCACCATCTCCCTCGACCCGATGCCACCCAAAATCTCGTCCAGCATCCGCCGCGCCGCAATGTCATGCATCGAAACCACCTTCGTGGCACCGGCACGCAGCAATTTCGAAGCCGAGTCCGGCAACGTCGCACGAGCAACGATGGTCAGATCCGGCGCCATCACACGAGCCGTCAACACCGTCATCAATGTCGCCGAATCCGGAGAAGCCGCACAAACCAGACTCGCCGCTTTCGCAATCCCGGCCTGCTCCAACACCTCGTCCTGACCCGCGTCGCCATGGATCGCTGTGAACCATCCTCAGATGCGTCGCGCACCAATGAAGCGTCCGTTTCGATGACCACAACCCTCGCTCCTCGCACCGTTCGCAACTGAGCCGCAACCGCCGAACCCGTATTGCCATAGCCGACAACGATGTGATGCCCGCGCAACCTGCGCAGCATCGCTAAAGTCCCGCGTTGCCTTAGATTCGATACCAACTGTCCAGAAATCAATTGCTCTCCCAACGTCGCAAACGTGTACGCAAACGCTCCTACACCCGTCACGATGATAACCATCGAAAACACCCGACCCATCTCGCTCAGCGGTCGGACTTCCTCAAACCCCACTGTCGACATCGTAATCACCGCCATATACGCCGCATCCATCCACGACCAGTCTTCCTCGATCACCTTGAAACCAATCACCGCGATCGCCAGCACCGTCAACAACGCCGCAATCCCTCGCAACAAATTCAACCGCCGCCGACGCAACAATCGGCGCGACTCCGTTGGCGCTGAAACTACCAATGCCGACATGACTGCTCGCTCAAACGATCACGCACGCGACGCCGCCTCTCGCGCGGCAACTGCTGCGCTCAATGCCTCTTCGACCGTCTCCCCCGTCACCGTAATATGCCCCATCTTGCGACCAACACGATAACCCGACTTGCCATAGAGATGTAGATGCGTCCGAGCCATCCCCATGACCGCTCCCCAATCCGGCGACCCGCCAGTTGCCTCCCAAACATCGCCCAACAGATTCACCATCACCGTCGGCGTCCGCAATCCAACATCACCCATTGGCATCCCAACCATGATCCGAGCCAACTGCTCATACTGTGATGTCTCGCATCCCTCGATCGTCCAATGCCCTGAGTTGTGCGGACGCGGCGCCAACTCATTCACCAACACCTCACCATCCCGCGTCACAAACATCTCCACCGCAATCAATCCAACGACATCCAATCCTTCAGCGACAGCCTTCGCCACGCGCTCCGCTTCGGCTTTAACGGCATCCGAGCACCGCGCCGGCACTATCGACGTGTCCAAAATCCCGTCGACGTGCACATTCTCCGAAACCGGAAAATTCCTCACCGTGCCGGATTCGTCACGAGCGCAAACGACCGAAACCTCCATCGCGAAATCCACCAGACTTTCAACGATCACCGGCGCATCAACACTGCCGTCCAACGAATTAAAAGCGTCCGCAGCATCGCCCGCCTTTCTCACCACCCTCTGGCCCTTCCCGTCGTAACCCCAGCGTACCGTCTTCATCACCACTGGCAAGCCAACATCGTCCACCGCCGTTATCGCCTCTTCAACACTCCGCACGATCCGATACTCCGGCACCGGAATACCCAACGCCGACAACGTATCCTTCTCGATCTCCCGGTCCTGACAGACCCGCAACACCGACGGCGAAGGATAGACCGGCTTCAACTCCGCGATCCTCTCGATTGCCGTCGCATCCACATTCTCAAACTCATACGTCACCGCATCCGACCGACCCGCCAACTCCCGTGCCGCATGCAAATCGTCATAAGCAGCCGCAATGTGGTGATCCGTCACTTGCGAAGCCGGACAATCGCTACCCGGATCCAGCGAGACTGACCGAACATCCATCGCCCGAGCCGCCATCGCCAACATCCGCCCAAGCTGACCGCCGCCGAATATCCCGATCGTTGGACCGGGCGGCATCTCACCTCCCCTTCGCGTAGCGAGGGGGACGCGGGGGAGCGAAGCGACACCGCAGGGGGTGCCCGAGTCGGTAGTGCTCAAGCCGTTCCTTTGCTCACCCATTTACGAATCATTAGACTCACTCGATCCCCTAACCCCCTAATCCCCCAACTCATCCTCATCGACATGCGTCCCCGCCAAAATCTCCGCGGTTGCATCCGCCCGACGCTCCTCCAACCGCGCCTGCACATCCGCATCAAACGCCCCGATGATCTGCGCCGCCAACAGGCCTGCATTCACCGCACCGGAACGACCGATCGCCACCGTGGCGACCGGCACGCCGCGCGGCATCTGCACGATTGAAAGCAACGAATCCAACCCGCTCAGTGCGCTGCTCTCCACCGGCACGCCGATCACCGGCAAGATCGTATTCGCCGCCACCATGCCGGGCAGATGCGCCGCACCCCCAGCGCCAGCGATGATCACCTTCACCCCACGATCCTTCGCCGACCGCGCAAACTCCGTCATCAACTCCGGCGTCCGATGCGCCGAGACGATCCGCACCTCGTGCGCAACGCCCAACTCCCGAAGCACATCCGCCGCATGACGCATAGTAGGCAAGTCCGACCGACTGCCCATAATCACCGAAACCAATGGCCCGTTTTCGTTCTCACTCATGCTCAAAATCCTAACGCAGACCATGCCGACTGACCGCCCCTTTCGTTCCAGCGAAGGGGGCGCGAGCGAGCGTAGCGATGCGAGCGGGGGTTGCTGGGGGCTGGGGTGGGGGCGTGCTTTGTTCTTCTCTGGGTTCCCGCGTCCGCGGGAATGACGTATAGACGCGTGAAAAGCCCGGGACGGTATTTAACCCGGTCTTTTGGCGTGAACGATCTTGGATTTGCGCCTCCGCCGAATTTCGGCGGAGGCTGCGTAGATCGTAGTTACGAATTGGTCTGTTACCAACAGTCCAATACTGGCGCTTGCTTCGCGAAAAGGATAGCGCCAGGATGTGGTCTCGGATGACAACGGATGCCGGTACACCGGCCAAAATCTTCCGCACGCGTCGCACGTCACCAAAACGTGCAACATGACCCTCACCGCTGGTTAAGGCGATGGTGTCAATCACTAGGTTGGACCCTAGCTCACGCCGTCGTCGCTCCCTTGCAACTAAAAGGGATTGACTTAACACGCGTCCACGAACTACCGACCGACCCTCACCGGCTCTGGCTGAGCCGTTTGGTTCGTATTGCGACGACTGCACTGTCCGCCGCGATCGGTCTTTACTGCGAAGATCGTTTCTCGCGCAACCAAAATAAGACGACCCATTGGAGCCCCGCATCTCGTGGCGGGGTGGGGTGGGGAGTTGTTGCCTGCGACTTGAGCTAGACGCGAACAACGCCGGGCAACTTTCGTCCCCGACGTGATCACCGATGGTGTCGATGATTTTGCTCTTGTCCGTAAATGCCTTCAACGCACTAACTTTGTTCCCTCGCCAAACATTGGCTTGATTAGGTGTCCAGATCCGTCGATCCGAGACCAATTTGTACAAGGAAAATGCTAGTACAACAGCGCGGTACCTGTCAAGTGAAAGTGGGAAGTACAGTTGGGAAGTACCATATATGTGCTGGTACAGGGCTTTGTTTCAAATTGGGGTACAAATTGGGAAACAGGCTGATGATTCGGTTTTTGGGGTGGGGTGTTGGGGTGATGGGGGAGTGGTGGTTTGGGTGAGCACCCTGCCCCTTGGCCGCCCGGTCGCCCTCACCCTAGCCCTCTCCCGCCGAGCGGGAGAGGGGACACGTTGTTGTGGGACAGGGGTGTTGCGGTGATGAGAGGGGTGGTGGTGAAGACCGTCCCGCACCCCTTGGCCGCCCGGTTGCCCTCACCCTAGCCCTCTCCCGCCGAGCGGGAGAGGGGACGTGTTGTTGCTTGAGAGGTTACTGGTACGGAGAGAGGGGGTGGTTGTTGTGGGCGGCGGTTGGTTGGTTCTAGGTTTTGATGGCTTGACCAACGTCAATTGCGGGTTGCCCGATGACTTCGCTATTGGAATTGGTCGTTGAGGCGATTAGGGAGTCGAATTTCCGGCACTACTTGCCAAAATACCTTTGACTTCGGCGGGGTGTTGCGACATTGCGGATTGCCATTGTCCGAAACCACCGTGCTGGTTGACGGCTTTAGTCCACTCGTCGAGGAATCTGCGTTTTGTTCGGCTTTGGTCGTCGATTTGACCTTTGGTTTCGAGAACCAGCATAGACCCCGATTTCGTACGGATCAAGAAATCTGGACGGTATTTGCGTATTACCCCGTGAAAAATGTAGAGAATCTCGAAGCCGAGATGATCGTTTTTGACCCATGATTCGACGTTCGGGTTGCGGTCGAGTTCGAACGCTTCAGATGCTTCCCATGTGCTGTCGTAAACGCACATGTTGATGTGGCTGCGTTTGGTGTGTTCGCAGGGTTTTCCGGTGTACCACGTCTGCATGTCGGCGGTTGATCGGATGGGGCGATCGGCATCGAAAATGGGCTCAATGCGCTCCGAATTCGCGAATTGGATCGCGTGCAGGATGTGCTGCACCACCTTTGCCATGTTCAGGGTGATTGTGAGTCTGCGTTCGAGGTCCTTGTGATGGAACAACGGCGGTGTGATTCGGATGAGATCGGATTGTATGAATTGTTCAACGATTTTGACGAGTTGTGCAATGAGCGCGATTTTGCTGCCCTTCCAATTGGGTTGCATTTGATCGAAGACATCACGAGCAGTCTCGAAGATGATTTTCTGGGTTCTAAATTCGTGGGCGAGATCACGCAGGTCGATGTCGTTTAACTGTGAAAGGTCTGGCTTGCCGTCAACGGTTGGAGCGAGTTCGGCAATCTTGGCGGTTTGGCTAGCGTCGAGATCCAATGGCTCGACGTTTTCCAGTAGGAGTGAGAGTCGGGGGCGTAAGACGCGATCGATACGGATAATGTTTGGCCAAGTGATTTCGTGATCGAGTTTTTCGCGGACGGGTTCGATTGCGGTTTTGGGTGTAGGCGGCGCCGGCGGTCCGCTATCGTCTGATTCGTGCGGCAGGAAGGTGAATGGCACGCCGAAGATGTTGACATATTCCGGATCGAACATTCCTTCGTCATTGAGTTCGTAGGATGTGCGGCGCAGTCCGCGCCCTATGACCTGTTCGCACAGAAGTTGGCTTGTGAAGGCTCGCAATCCCATGATGTGGGTTACAGTTTTGGCGTCCCACCCTTCGGAAAGCATCCCAACGGATATGACGTTCTGCACTTTTTCGCCGGGTTGTCCGTGTTTGCCGACAGTGTCGACCATCGTGCGTAAGCGTTCTGCACGTTCTTTGGCTGTCAGTCGTCGATGGCCGTTATCGATCTGATCAGAACCGTTTTCGGATTCGTCAACCAGGGTGGCGACAGGTTGTTCTGAATCCTCCGCTTGCTTCAAGACGCGCGAGTCGATGTGGAGTATCCGTTCGGGGTCGCACATCTCGTCGATGTGCACGCGTTTTTTGGTGAGTGCGTGATTTACTCTAGCGGCAGTCTCTGTTCGGTTTGCGACGGTTATCATGACAGGAGGGACTTTATGTCCCCTTTCCTGCCAATTTTTTGCGGTTTCTCTCCAGTCGTAACCCAAAAGGTGATAGGCGTTGGTCACGAGGGGGGGTAACAGTTCGTCTGGTTTTGCGCGTCGGTTGAGGTCGTCTTTGACCTCGGAGTCGTTGTAGATGTGATAGAACTTCGACCGATAGGTTTTGGCGTCTGGAACCGCATCGTCCCTGACAACTACTCGTGGAGTTTTGACCAAACCAGATTCGATTGCATCGTTCAATCCGAAATCGCTGACAATCCATCCGAAAAGTGATTCCTCGGCACTTGTGCGTCCTGACGGCACGAACGGAGTGGCGGAAAAGTCGTAGCAGGTCAGGATGCCGCGCGCGCTGTGGATGCGGTCGAGTCCGCCGACCCATTTGGTGGCTTGGTCTCGTTCTGCCTTAGCAATGCCGCTTGTTGACTTTGCGTTGTTGGTTCTCCACGCGTGGTGCGCTTCGTCGTTGATGACCAAGATGCTGCGCGCTCTGTGCATGTCTCCTAGCACGTCTTGGACATAGGCCTCATCGCTTTTGGCACCGCGCTTGTCCACGCTGCGTTTCTTCGCGATGGCTTCGTCCGACTCCCAATTGAGCGCGTGCCAGTTGCGGATTAGCACTTTCCCCTGATTCAGTTTTTCCACGAGAGTTGAAGGGACAATATCGAACTCTCGGTAGTAGTTGGATTCTGCCGCGGGGTTGATTACTTCGAGCCGGCTCTTGACGGTGAGTCCGGGCGCAACTACTAAGACGTGTTTAGCGAAACGCGGGTCGTTCTTGTAAGTGACCTTGTTGATGATTTGCCATGCGATCAACATCGCCATGACGACGGTTTTGCCCGTGCCGGTGGCCATCTTGGAGCATAGCCGTCGGAATTCGCCACCATCGCCCGGGATATCGAGTCCAACGGTTTCGCTTTGCGGTGCCTCGGTCAGCCAGATCAGAGTTTCGACAGCTTCGATTTGACAAAAGAAGAAACGGCGAATATCGAACTGTTCGGGATCGGTCCAATGTTCGAGCAAACGCTTAGTCATGGACGTGACGCCGGGGTAACCGGCCCGTCGCCAAGATCGGACGCGATCGCGGATGTAGTTGATTCGGGGGATTTCTACGAAGATGCCGGGGTCGTCGAACATGCGCGATTGTTCGGACGCTTTGAGGTATCCGGCTGGGCGTCGTCCGGACTGCCTCGAGAATGTGCGGTTTGCGCGTTTGTAGTGCCAGAACTCTTGCGGCTCGTGGTATGGGCCGTTGATGATGAGGCGATCTATCGTGTTTCGTTCCATGTCCATGGCATCACACTCTATGTTTGAATCTTGGCGTGTGCCATTCTGCTAGTGAGTATATCGACACCACGAAGTCGCTCTCTTCTGGCGACTCGCAACAATTTTCGACGTCTTGGATTTCCCCGTTCTCCAGTCGTGCCGACCACAATGTTTCTGCAATCATTGGACACCAAAACCGCGTGTTTTTTGAAGGCTACGTATACGAAAATCCGATCTACCGCCGCGTCATCCTCATAAACGAGATCTCTGATCGCGCTCATCAACGAGTCGTCACGAACTTTGATTTCCATCACATTATGCCGGTCATTTATCAACCTAAGCCAATAACGCAATTTGTTTATCTCAAATCCTTTGACAAAAGCCGATTTAAACGCCGGCAATAGGTGATGGCGATATTCTGCCAAAATCCGACCGCGTTCGTCAATGATAAGTTGCGTCCCGTGAGCTTGGAAATGATCCAAGATCTCAGTAATGTGACCGTCCGAATTTTCCGATTTATTCACGAAGTGTCTAAACACATTAGTATCGATTGCAACAGCTGCCGGGAAAGGCGAACACATCACATTCCTACTCCAAGATTTAGACTCTCAATGATATCAGCCCCGAAGAACTCCATCGGCAGCCCGGCTTCCATCGAGCCATCCTCGTTGATGTCGAGGTTCTTGATTACCGGCATGTTGCGGTTCTCTTCGTCGAAGGTGAAATAGGCGACAGACACGTCTTCGGGAGAAAGGTCCTCCTCTGGGTTTGCAATCAGTCGTCGAAGTCTGAGAAGGATGTTGTCGCTGTGGGTTTCGATGATGGATGCGACGTTTCTTTGTTTCCAAAGGTCGGCGAAGTAGCTTCCAAGTTCCAGTTGCGCGGTCGGGTGAAGTTGTGCCTCTGGCTGCTCGACTACTAAGGTAGTGTGTGGCGCCATGATGGCACCTTGGACGAAGATCGGAAGGCATTGGCTCACACCGAAACCGAAATCTGCGATAGCCACTTGAGCACCCGTGGTCATGTTTTTCGCCGTTGCATGGCTAACCAGCTGTGAAGATGTTTTGAAATTGACCCGCTCGATATCGATTACACGCTCCAAATAGGGACGGATGAACTCGTACCGATCTCGATCATTATCAATTATTGCCTGCAGATGTGGTAGCGCGAACTCACCGCCTTGCCCCACGTTGTCATACGCTGGAGATGATGCCAAAATGACGCGTTCTAAATCCGCTCTGACTGGGGAAAGGTGACGGATTGCATCGAATTGATATCGGACTGTCGAAATGAGTTCGTTTCGTGCGAAAAATTCGTCGACCATTTCAAAGTGACGTTTAGTTTCTAGACTAGTTCGCCGAATTGTTTCGCCTCGCTGCATGCGACTTAAACTCTCCCGCAGTTCTCGTGGTTGCGAGATTTCCCAGAATGGTAAACCTTCTAAGCCATCATTCGTGAATCGCATCGACGCTTCGTTCGTCGACTTGTCCAAAATCGAAAAATAGGATCTAGAAGAACTCGTCCTTTTGCTGTACGAAGCAGTACCGCCTGCTATGTAAATGAGATCTTCGGGCTTGAAATCTACGGCGGATTTCAAGTATCGTGCCAAAATGGGGCTGGGTCGATCTGTTGTGTCAGTAACGCTTGCTTGAAACGTTAGATTGCGTTTCTTAGTAAGCGAATTTTTCAACCCAGGAAACGCCCCTAAACGCACCCTGCCTCCGTCGGGTGTCAAGAATTGAGATTTGCCGGGTTCGGACGACTGTTGCAGCATCAAAAGGAACTTGACGACTGATGACTTTCCCGAGCTATTACGACCGATGAGAACGGTGATCGGTCTGAATCGGACGGTTACTTCATAGTCGAATATCCTGAAGTTGGAGATTTTCAGTTCAGTCAGCATATGTATCAGCCTGGAGCGGTCAGGATTCGCAGACTCTCTATCCCCCGATCATCGACGATTTTGACGGCTACGCGTTGGTTTTCGCCCATCTCGAATGGCAGTGATGTGGTGCCGCGGTAGGCTTCGATGAGGTCTTCGTCGATTTCGGCTCTTAGGTTGCGGGCTAGGCGGGACCAACCGTCGTTGGCGCCGGACATCGGGAAGAAGACCTGCTGGGGATATAGGCTTCGTCCGTCATAGTCGGTGTCCAGCATCCATAGTGCGATTCGGTCATCGCCGCCGGATTCGACTTCGCCGGTTTTGGTGTTGTAGTAGTCGAAACCTCGCACTTGAACTTGGTGCTTGCCGGTGTTTTGGCCTCTGCTGATGTGATGCAAGTAGACATCTGGCTGTCCGACGAGCCAGAAGCTCTCGTTGCTGGCGCGTTTCTTCTTGAGGTCTTCGGTTAGCAGGTCGGGATTCATCTGCGCCTTAAGGAAGGTCATCCCGGGCCAGTTAGTCTCGTCGATGTCTTTGGCGGCTTCGGGATCGAACTGGAAGGCTGCGAAAACAATGACTTTGGGTCTCGGAACTAAGGTTTGTGCTTCCTCGATTGCTATGTTGACTTGACGTTGCTCTAACGGGGCGTGTTCTGGTCCGAACGAGACGACAATGCGCTGAGTCATGCTTGCGGCACCTTCGCGAAGCGTGTTTGGGCCGTCGTCGTTAGGCATAGATTCACCGTCGGCGTGGAGGTTGTTCAACACCGGTGAACCGGGTAAGGGCTCGAGTCGAGCGAATCGGATGAATTGGCCTAACTTGCCGCGTATGCCGGTTCTAAGCAGTTCGTCTCGCCATTCTGATTGTCTGACGGATTCGCCTGACCGTGAGACGGAGGTGTCGGCTGGTGTTGGTTCGGTATCTGTGAGTTCGTCGATTGGCTGGACTGATGGAGCGGGTACGGCTTCGACGCTGAAGGGACCAGTGACGCGTTTCTTGGCATTGTCAACGACCGGTTGATCATAAAGTGTTTCTTGTGGTGAATTCCGAGCGATCTCTGCTTCGATATCGCTTTCGCTCAGGTCAGATGCGACATCCAAATTGTCGGCAATGGAACTCAACGTGATGCGAGGTACGGTCCGATAACTAAAACCGCTACCAACACCCTCGGAAGGACGTGCAAGATGGTAATAGTCGTAGATTGACGTCATCAGCCGTTGTTTTGCCAGCGATACAGCAACGCGCGATGTGTCACAAGTGATCCAGCGGCGGCCCCATTGCTCTGCGACATAGGCGGTAGTACCTGATCCGCACGTTGGGTCGAACACTAAGTCTCCTGGATCGGTTGTCATCAGCATGCAGCGCTGAATCACCTTTGCGGAGGTTTGAACGACGAAGGATTTCGACATTTCCGGGCCCGTATCAAGCCAAACCGTGTTGTATTCTTCGTACGGAAAGTCGTCCCAGTATGACTTTGAACGAATTCGACTTCCTTGCTTTAAAACACGGCCTGCCTTAACGATGGATTCGAACAATGAGTCCGTGTGTCGCCATTGGGTGTTCGGAGGGGGAGTAAAGGATTCACCTTCAAAAACACGAGGGTCTCGTTTTGCAGTGCCCATGGCATGAAGTGGCATGGTCGTGAAAACCTTCGCGTTTTTGTCAATCCGCGTTGGGTTCCGACGTTCATTAAGAGTGAGCGGTCTGGCGAAGCCATCTTGCACGATATGCCGATACAAATTAAAGTCCAATTCTTCAAAGGATTTCTCTTTGAAGATCCGCCGGGACTTGCACGATTCTCTCTGTTTGGCGTACCAAACAATGTAATCTTGGACGCGTCTGGGGCCGATGCTTCGTTCGAAACCGCTCGTGACTTTATAGGTTATTTGGGCAACAAAATTCTCAGGACCAAATACTTCGTCCATGATTGATCGCACGCGATGGACGTTTTCATCAGAGATTTGAAGAAAACATGATCCTGTGTCGGAAAGGAGATCTCGCGCCAGCAAGAGTCTGTCCCTCAAATATGACAGGTAGGAATGTACTCCGAGTTCCCATGTGTCGCGGAATGCTTTGATGGATTCAGGCTCTAGGGTCAGGTCTTCGTCCCGGCCGTCTTGTACGCTGCGTTGGTTGACAAAAGGTTGGAAATTTGAGCCGTAGCGGATGCCGTAGGGCGGATCGATGTAGATCATCTGGACTTTGCCTGCCATGCCTTCTTTTTCGAGGAGGCTGTTCATGACTAACAGGCTGTCGCCTGATATGAGTCGGTTGCTCCAGTTGTGGCGGTGCTTGTAGAACTCGATAGCGTCGCGAACGGGTGGGTTTTCTTCCGGCGACTCAAAAAGGGGCATCTGAGGTGCGCCGTTGCCATTCCGTCTTCGAACCGCCTCGATTACGGTTCGCGGGTCGATGCGTTCGTGGACGTGAAGGGAAACGGTGGGGACTTCGAATGATGTGTGTTCGGCTTTGCCAGCCCATTGGAGCTGGGGGTCTAGATGCGGGTCGTATTGGTACGTTTTCTTACCGGTGTCTTTGTCGGTTTCGGGCGTGACGAGTCCGACGGGCGGGTTGTTCAGCCGCTCTTGATCGCGATGCTGGTATGACTCGATTGGTCGTTTACGTCTAACTGAAGGCATTTGATGATTTCAAGTCGTAGATTGGGCTATTCCGTTGGCCACTCGGAGGCAGTTGTCAAAATCATGATACTTGGTGTTATCACGGGACCGACGAACGACTAGTGACGTTTGGAACTGCTCGTTCGTTACGGTGTTCGCTTTGTGCAACTTGCCAGTTGGTAGGCACGATTGGTGCGTGGTTGTATGAACCCCCGGCGTCGCTGCGCTCCGCGTCCCCCTTTTGCGTCGCAAAAGGGGGAGGATTCTCCGCCGCCCCAGGGTATCCCCTGCTTGCCTCGCTTTCCGAGTGGGTACGTTCGATAATGTTTGCGCTGCCGCCAGCCCTCGTCCGTCAACCTTCCACCTAGAAAGATCGAAGGCGCCCCCCCCCCGGAGTGGGCCCCAACGCGTCGAAAATTACCATTGAACCAACCGACCAATTCAAACCGATATCGTCCGATCAGTTGAACCCATGACCACCGAATCCGAACCCGTCCCGCCCGAACGAGAAGAGCATTCCCGTGCGATGGTCGTCTTCGCTCACCCCGACGACGCCGATTGGGGATGTTCCGGGACCGTCGCAAAGTGGACCCGGCTCGGATGGGAGGTCGTTTATGTGATGTGCACCGACGGCTCCAAGGGCACCGAAGATCGATCCCTCTCAGGCACCCAGCTAAGCCAAATCCGAAAACAAGAACAGACCGACGCCGGACGTGTCCTCGGCCTGAAGTCGATCGAGTTCTTGGACTTCCCGGACGGCTACCTCGAACCGACGATCACGCTGCGTCGTGAAATCGTCCGCGTGATCCGAAAACACCAGCCGCACATCCTGATCACGACAAACCCCACGCGCGACCTCTCGCACTCCAACCACATCGGCCATCCCGACCACTTCGCCGCCGGCGAGGCCGCACTCTCCGCCGTGTTCCCCTCCGCACGTGACCACCTGTGGGACGAGAGCCTGCTAGGCCAAGGCCTCGAACCTTGGAAGGTTCACGAAGTCTGGGTCATGATGTTCGGCGAAGGGAGCAGCCACTGGAACCCCCTCGAGGACCCAGACATAGAAAAGGCGATAGGTGCCATTAAATCGCACGTCAGCCAACTCGACCAACCGGAAAATGTCGACAAATGGATGCGACGATGGCGAGCCGAAAACGGCAAGAACATCGACGCTCCCTTCGCCGAAGGTTTCAAACGTTTTCAACTTGTCCCCGGATTCACGCCTGACGACGAGGAACAAGAAGACTCCGACTAACGCCCGTCGACCTGCTATAACCGATTCATGCCAACCGAGCCTGCACCAGAACCCGGAGCCGACAAACTCCCACCGGCGTCGCAAAGCAACCGCGCCCGCCAACAACGCTCGCGCAAGAACATTACGCACCCCGTCGGCTTTGATGACGAAAACCTGGAAAAAACCTTCAACCGCAAGCGGAGTATTGCCAAGCCACAACGGTCGACGGATCTAAACCCCCTTTAATTCCCCCTTGGGCATCAAGGGGGAGGGTAGTGAAAATCGGGATGTACCGCCCTTGCACCGCCCCTCTGGATTCCGGCTTTCGCCGGAATGACGGTGGTTGTGTACGGAACGACGGTGGTTTTGCATAGAACGGCTAGGCAATCAGAACCCATAAACCTCCTTCGCATTCCCTCCGAGCAACATCCCACGCTCTCCCTCACTCAACCAATCAAACCCCTCTCGGACCAACCGCAACTCATCGGCAAGCGAAATCCAACCGTTCTTCTCCCGAAGATATCCCGGATAACCCGTCCCCCAGATACATCGCTCAATCCCAAACGCATCAATCGCCATCATCACCGCACTGTGCATGTCGCCAAACGGATACGCTTCCGCCGAGCGACTGTGCACATCCGAAATCGTCATCACCACATTCGGAAATCGAGCCAACTCCAAAACCGGCAGATACGCCGACCAACCATCACCTGCCATCCAAGGCTCCGGATACATCATGTGGTCGATGATCCAAGTAATCCCCGGGAACATCGGCACGACCCGCGCCATCTGACCCACATTTCCAACTCGATTGTGAACCTTCACGATCCCTCCGCGCTCCTCGATCGCCCGAAACATCGCACCATTCCGAACCGGGTCCAAAACGTCGTCATCGGGATAGTAGTCGGGATGGAAACGAAAACCCGACATCCCAAACTCATCCATCCACCGCGCCGCCACCGAAGCATTCTCAGGATCCATCGGGTCGACCAGACCTATCGATCGAAACCGCGTCCGATCAGAATTCGCCGACTCCGCTACATAAGTATTGTCCCAAGTCGACCCGCTCGACTGCACCAACACCGTCGCATCGACACCGTTTGCATCCATATCCTTCACCAACAACTCCGTAGGTCCAGCCTCCTCCGTAACCGCCGTCCAACTCGGAGCCGTCGGGCCAACCGGCGCAATGGGAGGCAACTCCCAGACATGTACATGGCAATCGATGATCATTCCGCTCTCCCTCAACTTGCTCGCTACTTTTCCGACATCCTACTCGCGCCCAGCCGAGCACCAATTAAATCAGGCCGCCCGACAACAAACTCACCCGCCGACATAACCCTCGTCCCGGCCGCTTGCACCTCGACTAAACGAACCGCGGAACCGTCGCCGGCACCAACGCAAACGCCTTGACCTTCGCGCTGCAACACAACTCCCGGATCGATACCCGACGGGATCCGTTCCCCGCTCGCCAACTCAACGTCAATCAGTTTCAACAACTCCCCATCCCACACCGTGCTAGTCCCCGGCCAAGGATGGAAAGCTCGATTCATCCTTACAATTCGTTCCGCTGGTGCATCCCAATCGACGACCCCATCCTCCTTACGGATTAACCGCGTCACTGTCGCGCCCGCGTCATCCTGCGGTTGAGTTGACAACACCCCAGAGGCCAGATCGTTGAGCACTGCGGGAAGCATGCCAGCCCCGACCTCAAAGAGATGATCCGTCAATCCATCGACACGGGTTTCCTGCGTGATCTCGACTGGCGCAGATTGCAAGAGGATCGGTCCCGTGTCCATCCCTTGATCCAGCAACATTAGCGAAACTCCCGTGAACGCATCTCCATCAAGGATGGCCGTGGCTACAGGACTCGGCCCCCGATGCCGCGGCAATAGCGATGGGTGGATGTTGACCGCGCCGAGTTGTGTAGCCGAAAGAATCTCAGAAGGGATGAACCGCCCATACGCTACAACGACGACAACATCCGCATTCGCCGACTCGACCGCGTCCATCGCCGCGGCGTCCAACCGATTTGGAGTGATCAAGGGAATGCCAACTTCTTCGGCGAATTTCGCGACGGGGGTAGGCGTCGCGATTCTGCCGCGACCGGCGCGTCTCGCCGGTCGCGTGCAGATCAATGGCACCTCGAAATCCGCGTCGAGAAGGGCGCGGATTGAAGCAATCGCGGAGTTTGGCGTGCCGAAAAATACCGTTCTCATGTGGTCAGATTTTCGCACAATCGACACATCATGTCGATTGGCGATGCCTCAGTCGAGTGAAGAAATCGAAGTAAGTGCGACAGCGGTGGGTACGATGCGGTTTTCACTAGCCGCAGTGCTTGCCAAACGGACCTTGAATCGTGACTTTGGACGCGTGTTCAAACGGGAAATTTCGGTTCAAAAACGCACGAAATGATGCCTTTTGTGCGTTGCCAGTTTTGATCAGACTAGATATGTTAGATGGAGTTGATGTTGTTTTCGGGCTCCGAGGAGGCGGCCCGAGAGCCAACCAAAAAGTAACTTGTGCGAAGCTGTAGCCACGACTTTGCGCCCCGTCGATTCTTTGTTCGTACACGAAAGGATGATCTGTGCCTGATGCCCTTTCAGACAGCACCACTTGCGCGTTGCAGAAGCGTTGGAAAACCGTACTCGGTTTGGTCGAGATCCAGATCGGCAACCAAGCTGATTTCGATGCATACCTAGCAAATACTCAAGCGACATCTTTCGCCGATGGCGTGTTGCACGTCACCGTCAAGAACGGCTTCATTGCGGCGTGGATCCGACAACGAGTGATGCGAAGCCTTCGGCGATTCACGGCCCAGGTTTTCGATCAGGAAATCAAGATCGAACTTGAAACGATGGCGTACACCAGCAGCGACGTCTTGGTTCGCGAAGGACTTGCTGGCGACTACACGCAATGGGCCGATGTTCGGCTGCAACAGCAACATGCGTTGATGGCTCGCGACAACGCACGGTCGTTCCCAACAATCCCAGGCAGCACGTTCGAACGGTTCGAGAGCTCCGATTGCAATACCCAAGCGATGAATTCTTCGCAAAAGGTCGTCGAAAACCCGGGTACCGAGTTCAATCCGCTCACCATCACAGCTGAGACCGGGCAAGGCAAAACTCACCTGCTTAACGCCATAGCCAACCAGATGCGACGGGAGAACTTGAACGTCGTCTGCCTGACGGGCGAAGAATTCGTCGACAGCTACGTGAAATCGTCACGCGTCGGAAACGTTGACGCGGTGCGCGATCGCTACCGCGGCGTTGATGCGCTACTGGTGGACGGCATCGAAAGATTGATCGGCAAAGCAAAGACGCAGTCTTTCTTCCTCAACGTCGTGGAACACCTCATTTCGAATCAGAAGCAACTGGTCTTCACTTTCAACAGTTCTTATCCGATGCATGATCTCGGCGAAGAGATCACGTCCCGGCTTGCCGGCGGATTGGAGATTTCGATCAATCCGCCTGATTTCGAGTTGAAACGATCTCTTCTACACCGGTACGCGAACGAAAGGCGCCTCGATTTGGCAGCCGAAGCGTTGGACTATTTGTCAAACCGAGTAACCAGAAACGTTAGAGAAATCATCGGCGGTATCGCCCGCGTTGACGCGCACCTAAGATTTTCCAAATCTGCTCAATCGGCAACCCAGCCTACTCAAGCAGCTGCGGTGTCCACCGTGAGCCTTGCCGTAGCAATCGACGCGGTACGCGACCGGGTCAGTGCGCCAGAGCCAACCATGATGGCGCCAGAAGCTGTTCTCGAAGCGGTGGCAGGTGTTTTCATGATCGACGTAGATGAGCTGTGCTTGTCGGGCAGAGGCAACAGATCAGTGAACGCGGCGCGAGACTTGGCGATCTATATGCTGCGCGAGAAATGTGGTCTCACAAGCTCTGAGACAGGCAACTTGATGGGCGGTAGGCCGCATTCGACGGTATTGGCGGCGCTGGCACGATACTCGGAGCGTCGTCAAACCGACTCGCAACTCAGCGAAGCGGAACGGCGCGTCGAGCGAATGCTGCGTCAACCGTCGTGAACCGGCTCCTTACCCGACTGATGTGGGCATACGGAAGAACTGTTGACGATACCACCTGAGTTCGTCGATGCTTTCCAGGACATCGTCGAGCGCACGGTGTGACTTCGCCTTCGGTGGCGGTTCCTTGGCGTCGGGATGCCAACGACCGATTAGTTCCTTGATAGAACTGACGTCGATGACGCGATAGTGGAGATACGATTCCAATTTCGGCATTTCGCGCTTCAAAAACAGCCTGTCGACCCAGATCGAATTGCCGCACAATGGCGCTTCCCACTGACCAACCCACTCTTTGACGAAACTCAACGTCTGGGTTTCCGCTTCATTGATGCCGATCTTCGAGGCCCTCACCTTGTCAATGAGTCCAGATTCAGAGTGTTGACGCGCCGACCACGGGTCAATATTGTTGAGGTCATTCACCGAACGATTGATTGCAATGTCCGGTCCCTCAGCCAAGATTTCAAGGTTTGAATCAGTGACTACCGTGGCTATTTCGATAATGACGTGTTGCTCTTCGAGACCTGTCATCTCGAGGTCGAGCCACACCATTCGCCCTTGGTTTTTTCTGTTCGTCGCCATCAATCTCCGAGGATACCAGTGTCGACGAACTGAACGGCGATCTTCGGTGACGAGATCGTAAAGAACTTGTGCGAGAATCGGCATACTAGCGGTATTGATTCAATGACGGTGTACAGCCGCGGACACGAAGCGAAAATCATGACGTTTTGCGACGGAATCGAAGTGGAATCTTTGGTGCAACGAGAGGCGATGATGCGTCACCCCTTTGTGCTCGGCATCGGTGACGGTTCGCTTTCCAAAGAACGTTTCAGGCACTTCATAACGCAAGACTACGTTTATCTGATCGACTACGCCCGATGTTTAGCCATGGGCACGGTGAAGGCGCCCGACTTGGAAACCATGAGTTGGTTCGGGGTCGCGGTCGATCACATCCTCAACACAGAGATGGAACTCCACCGCTCATATTGCGCTGATCTCGGAATAACCATCAACGAGTTGGAGGCGACACAACATGCGCCGACAACGTACTCGTACACGAGCTACCTGTTACGCGTTGCCCAGATCGGAAGTTTCGGAGAATTGATTGCCGCATTGGTGCCGTGTATCTGGGGATATTGGAAGGTGGGCGAAATGCTGGCCGAGGTGGGTGAACCACAAGATGCGCCGCACTACGCCGATTGGATCCGTATGTACGCGGGTGACGAATCGAGAATCGTCGCGCTGGAAGCGCGTTCCATCTGCGACCGTACCGCTGAGAACGCAGGTCAACCAGAACTTGACGCGATGCGCGAGGCGTACATCACCTGCACACGTTACGAGCGCGCTTTTTGGCAGATGGCGTGGGACCTTGAGGAATGGCCAGCGTAACACGCTGATTCGTATCGACTCAAATATTCGTCTACCCGAAATTGACGAGCCACAACTAACCGCTATAATTTCATCACGTCTCAACTGAGCGGGAGTAACTCAGTGGTAGAGTATCTGCTTCCCAAGCAGAAGGTCGCGGGTTCGAATCCCGTCTCCCGCTCCATTCAAAGCCTCAGAACGTCGATCCTATCGGTCTTGCACCGAGCCATCGAATCCAATCGGGGTATCCAAGACTTTCGGATCTTCGCCGATGTTCGCCAAGGCCTCCTCGTTTATCTCAACACCTAGTCCCGGTCCTTCGGGAACCGTCAGATACCCGTCTATCAACTCGAGCGGCTCAACTAGGAGTTCAGACTTGGGTGGCTCGGATTCTCCGGTGTATTCTTGCAACGCGAAGTTCGGGATGCATGCATCGAGTTGAACGCACGCGGCGGTCGAGATGGGCGACAGGGGATTGTGTGGAATGACTTTGACATGTTGCGCCTCAGCCATGGCGGCAACTTTTTTGCAGCCGCTCAGACCTCCACAGAGGCAGAGGTCGGGGCGCACGTAGGCACAACCACCGTTCTCCAAGAGCTGTTGGTACTCGAAAATCGTGGTGAAGCGTTCGCCAGTGGCAATCGGGATGTTGCACTGCGCTTGAACTTCCGCCATTCGCGCTGGCGAGTCTGGCAACATCGGGTCTTCGTAGAAGAAGGGATTGAACTGTTCGAGTCGCCGTCCGAGCCAGATCGATTCGGCCGGGTTCATCTGGCGATGTATCTCGACGCAGATGTCGACGTCTGAACCTACCGCATCTTTGACCATTCCCACGCGCTCAACCGCTTCATCGGCCCATTCGGTATACGACTTGTGCAAGTAATAATCTCGCGGGAAGGGCGTGAATCGCACCGCAGTGAAACCTTGCTGTTTCGCACGTAGCGCGTCGGCTGCCAGCTCCTCGCCCGTGTCGCCATTGACATGCATGTAACACCGCACTCGATCTCTTGTCTTTCCGCCCATCAGGTCGTATATCGGCACGCCCAAGCGCTTGCCCTTCATGTCCCAAAGCGCGATGTCGATTGCACTCAACGCGCCTTGGACCACAGATCCCATGAAGTGGGATGATCGGTAGAGGTACTGGTAGTGATGCTCGATTAGATTCGGGTCTTTGCCGATCAGGTACTCGGTCATCACATCGACCATCATCTTGGTCGGACGTTGCCAGCCGTGGACGCCGCCCTCACCGATGCCGACAATGCCGTCCTCAGAATGGATCTTGATCAGGAGCCAACGACTCCACAGAAATGTCTCAACCTTCTCGATCTTGGTCATTGGAATATTCCTGTTCACTGCGCCTTATCGCGGTCGCGTCGGAACCGCGACTGCCTCAGCGATTGCAGTTTAACGGAAACGATCCGACAAATCGTCTATTCTTTCACCGAAGAATTCGGAGCCAATTCAACATGTCGATGCAATGTCTCCGGTCAAACTAGAAAAACCGAGGAACCAGAATTGCGAATCCTGATTACAGGCATCACCGGCCGTGTCGGGGCCAATGTCGCCAAACGCTTCGTCGATATTGGTCACGAAGTAACCGGTTTGGTCTGGTCGGGAGACCGTCAATCCGAGAAAGTCGCTCAGATCGGCGCCGATATCGTCGAAGGAGACCTAGCGTCGTACCACGACGTTGCGAAGGCAACCAAAGGCGCGGATGCGATTTTCCACTTGGGTGCGGCATTCCAAGCCGGCGGACCGTTCACGTCAGAGCAGTATTTCGACATCAATGTGAAGGGCACTTTCAACGTGCTCGAAGCCGCGGTGGCATCAGATCGATTGCAGCATGTGATCGTCACGAGTACCGATGCGACGATGGACAAATACCCGCCGGAAGGCATTGCGGAACCGATACGCGAGGACTCGCTGCCATTGGTGTCCACCGGCTGGTACGGCTACTCGAAAGTGTTGACCGAGCATCTGGTCGATCGGTACGTCCGCGCCCAATCGTTACCGGCGACGGTGTTCCGGTTCGCCAACGCATGGGGCGCTGGAGAGGTATTGGATTACGCGCAGTTTTACATGCGGACCTACATGGGTCAATTTGAAGGTTCCAAAGATGTGCAGCGTAGAGAAGCTTTCGATGTCATGTCGAAGGTTTACGACGGCGAACCTCACCTGATCATCGCTGCAGACCGCCACGGCCGACCATGGAAGAAACACTTCGTCGAGGTGCGAGACATCATCCTTGCCTACGAGAACGCGGTCAGAGTGCCGGCCACCTTTGGCAAAACCTACCAATTGGCATCGAGCGAACCGTTCCGCTGGGAGGTGATGATCCCGTACTTGGCAGAGAAGTTAAATGCACCGTACACAACCGTGAATTTGCCGATCACGCCCACCTATTACGAGTACGACGTTTCAGCCGCCAAACGCGATTTCAACTACGACCCGACGCTGTCGCTTTTTGGCATGATCGACGAAGCGATCTCACACCGACAGACTGGAAGGGGTTCGATTATCCCTACAAAGTTCTGAATCGTTGCATCGCGTAGTAGGTTCCGAAGGCAAAGCCGATCAACCCCGGCAAATGCACGACGATACCCGCACCAACGAGCAAGTTCGGAAAGACACCATCGATAAATTCGATCACCATAACTTCGGCGACGTAGAAGAGAAGCGCGAGAACCGCGGCCATAATGCGCAGGCTGGTCGCGTATTTCCTGCCTGAAATGAGTTGCATCGCTTGGGTGACAAGCATCACACCAGCAAATTGTGCAACTCCAACGACGATTAGCCAAATACTCGAGTTGGTGCCTTCCAAGATTTCCAATGACCACAAAGCGGTGAGGATTACGGCCGCTACGGCGCCGACTCCGATGGAAACCAAACCGCCGAGTACGCCGACGCGAATCAAATCACTCTGAGTAACTTTGAACATCGCGGGTCCGCCGATGGACGCACAGTCAGGACACTTCGAACCAACCGGCGCGTACACCATACAGCGCGGGCAGATCGGGTCGGAACATTGCGCGCAACGCAGGTTAGTCTCGACTCCTGAGTCGCGTGGGCACTCCGTCATGTTGAGTTCGACGTCGGTAGCGTTTTGGCTCATCAGTGAGTTTCGGTCTAAGTGTTTTCGCTAGGTCGGTTGTGAACCCAAAGATCGCGTGATGCGATATCACGGTCGAACACCATTCGGTTCCAAATCAATCTCGCGGGCGTCAACTCTCCATAACTTAACAACGATTCTTTGAATCCACCGGATGTAGTCCGCCGGATTATTGTTATCAAGGCGAAACCGATCCCGTAGATGGCCACCCAGAGACCATAACCCGCCCACAACGCCCAGATCGGGAGCAGCAACGTAGCAATCAGCCATCCGACCGCGGAGTCGCGCCACGGGGTGAGGGAGAACAAAATCCCGGGGATAGCTGCCCAAAGGATGAAAAGCGGGACCCCGAAACCGACGATCGAACCGAGTCCGACCGAGATTCCACGACCACCAGAGAACAGTAGAAAAATCGACCAATTGTGTCCACACATAGCGGCCAACCCAGCGATCGTTTGGGTAGCTGCACCGAGATCCAAGACGGCTTCTCCGCCGATGTAAACAGGCAGTAATCCTTTAACGAAAACATCGAATAGGGCTATCGGAGCGACCCATTTCTTGCCGACGTGGACGGAGACATTGGACGCGCCGACGTTGCCGCTGCCATATTTACGAATGTCGATGCCGGCGACCAACCGTCCGATCACGTACGCCGACGGGACGGAGCCGATGAGATAGGCACCGGCGATGACGGCAATGGTTGATACCGCGTCTGGCATCTAAAGGGTCTTCACAACTTGGATGGGTCGAATTGGTACCCAACGCCGTCGATGCCATGCGTGGCGACTGCACGTTCATATAAGGCGCGGGCCGTGCCGGGTGGAGGGCCATTCATGCCGGGTCGTATCTCATTGACCGTGTCGTTTGCGTGATAGTCGGAGCCGCCAGATTTGACTAATCCATATCGATCGGCGAGGGTCGAATACCGTCCAACCCTGTCGCTACCGTATTTCTCGGCATACACTTCAATTCCAGCGAGCCCGTGCTGTGCCAATGTAGTCAACGTTTCGTCAATGTTCGCGACGGTTCGCGGGTGCGCAATCGTGGCGACCCCTCCTGCGTTGCGGACCAACTCGAGTGCGTGGATGCCATCGAGTTTACGTCGGGAAACGTATGCGGGTTTGCCGGGCGACAGATACCGTGAGAACGCATCAGAGACCGTTTCCACATATCCGCGAGCGATCATGGCACGGGCGATATGCGGTCGCCCGATCGCTCCATCTGCGTTGGCAACCACTTCGTCCCAAGACACAGGCAACCCGATATGGATTAGGCGTTGGACGATCTGCTCCGCCTTCTCCTCACGGTCCTGAAGGAGCGCCGAAAGCTCTGCCTGCAACATTTCGTTGTGACGGTCGATGAAGTGGCAAGTGAGATGTATCTCGTTGCCGTTGACTTCGGCGCTCAATTCGATGCCCGGTATGAACGTGATGTCGGGATGAACTGCGCTCGCAGCTTCAGCCTCGTCCAAACCCGATGTGGTGTCGTGGTCGGTGACCGCGAAAAGCCGCAAAGACGATCTGCTGACAATCTCGACGATTTCGGCAGGAGATACCGTGCCGTCCGAAGCGTTGGTGTGCAAGTGCATATCCTCTTGCACGGGCCACTGTGGCGCGGTCCCCAAAACAGCGCCGGGGTCGTGCAGCGCACCAGTGTTTGATGCCGTCATCGGGTATCCGAGTCTCGGCGTCTTACTTCAATTTCGGCACGACTAGACAACCCCGATCAACTCGCAACCGCCTCCGCGCGGGATTCGCGAATGACAACCACCTTGATGAGTCCGGGATATTGGAGTCGCTTCTCGATAGCTTTGGCGATGTCGTTCGAAAGATAGCTGGCTTCCGCATCGTTGATTTTTTCGGGGTCTACCAATACGCGGACTTCCCGTCCGGCTTGGATGGCGAAAACGCGTCTGACGCCGTTGAAGCCCTTGGCGACGCTTTCGAGCTCGTTCAGGCGTTTGAGGTAGTTCTCATTGCTATCGTTGCGAGCCCCTGGCCTAGCTGCGCTCATGGCGTCCGAGGCTGCGACGATGAAGGAAGCGTGGGTCGTCATCTCTCGGTCGTGGTGTTCGCGAATCGCGACCACGATGTTTTCGCGAATCCCGTACTGTGCAGCAATGTCGGCGCCGATTTCTGCATGTGGTCCTTCGACTTCGTGCGTCAATGCTTTGCCGATATCGTGAAGGAACCCGGCGGTCTTGGCGACTTGGGCATCGTCGCCAATCTGAGAAGCCAACATGCCTGAAAAGTGCCCAACTTCGATACAGTGCTGAAGCACGTTTTCGCCGTATGAATAACGGTACTTGAGCCGTCCCATTATCTTGGTCAATTCAGGATGAAGCCCTCGGATACCGACGTCTAAAACCGCGTCTTCGCCCGCTTTACGAACTGCGATGTCCACTTCCTTTTGCGCTTTTTTAACCGCGTCTTCGATCCGGGCCGGTTGGATGCGACCGTCTTTAATCAATCTGACCAATGCGACGCGTGCGACTTCTCGTCGGATTGGGTCGAAACAAGATATGGCCACTGTATCGGGCGTGTCATCGACGAGCAGATCTACGCCGGTGGTGGCTTCAATCGCTCGGATATTGCGCCCCTCGCGACCGATGAGGCGCCCCTTGACATCTTCGGAAGGAATCGGGATGCTCGTCACCGATGCTTCGCCGACGACATCGGAAGCTAGACGTTGCATCGACGCGGCGAGAATCTCTCTTGCGCGTTCATCTGATTCGTCTTGGTAAATCAGTTCTGCTTCGCGGTAACGGCGTTTGAACTCGTAATCGTTGTCGTCTTCGGCGCGTTTCAGAAGGATCTCAAGAGCCGAATCTTTCGACATTCCCGACAGCCGTTCAAGCTCATTAGCACTCCGTTCACGGAGCTCTTCATCCGTTTGCTTTAGACGTTCTTCGAACGCCTTCAGCTCTGTTTGCTGAACGTTGAGTTCCTCCGCGGATTTGTCGATGCGACGTTGGATTCGTTGGAGATCGCGCCGATCGCGGCGCGTTTGTCTTGCCGTATTCGTCCTCTCCGTTTCAATTTCTTTCAGGAATTGTTCTGCTCTTTGCTGGGATTCTTTGAGAATCTCGTTGCTGCGAGTCCGCGCCTGTTCAATCTGTTGCGTTAGTGCATCCTCGGTTGCTTTGATGGCTCGAGAATTGAGGCGCGAATTGCCCCAATAGCCGATCGCCATGCCAACAATGAGAAACACCAACGCAGACACGCTTGCTAGGCCGGCTACGAGGGCAGGATTCATGGATTGACTCCTTAGTTGTAGCCGCAGTTACCTGCGTCTGAATCGCGTTGGTAATGGTTCAATCGAACCAAAGATTTGCCCCGGTTACGTTCGATCTGGGCGTCTTGACGCATTGGCAATTGCCCAGAAGCTTGCCAGATTGGCTATATTTCCGGGTAAACCCAGCTGTTAACCCAACGGGATTCACTTCGTTGCTTCTGGTTCAATCTTACGCACGCTGGTTGCGATAGGCAAGACGCCTTACGCACCGCGCTTGAGTTAGCAACGTTGCGATTGCACGGCTTGGGATGGCTCGAATGGACGAAAAGAGCGCTTATGCAGACGAATTGCGCCTACGATGTTGACTGTTCGTCGGCTTCGTCGCTCTCGGCTTCGGCTTCGTCGCCTTCGCCTTCCAATCCTTCGTCTTCTTCCTCATCTTCAACAAGGACGCGCGGAGGTTGTATCCAAGCGATCCGCTCGTCGGGGTCGCCCGCAAGGGCAGCGTCCGATGGTAACGGCAGATCGGACGCCAAGATGGCGACGTCAAGAGAATCGAGCACTGAACAGTCAGCTTGGAGTTCGTGTGGGATGCTGCCAGGGCGAGCTGAGAGCACGACTTCGTATACGCCTTGGGTCACGAAACCGGCACCTCCGCGGGTGCCCGTCGCTTCTTCTTGATTTATGAGCACGACCGGAACAGGGGCTTCGACGGTTTGGGTCACATCGACACGTAGAAAGTCAACGTGGAGTACCTCGCCGGAAACAGGGTGCGTCGAAACCTCTCGAACGAGGGTTACATCCTTGATTCCGGCAGCGGATTCAACGATGATCGGTGTCGTCCTTCCAGCCTCCCGAACGACATTGATAAGCCGTCGACTCTCTGATTGGAGTGAAAGCGGCGCATCTTTGAGGCCGTACACGTGGATCGGGATTATGCCTTGTGCTCGGAGGGCGCGATTTTTTTTGCCCATTGTGGTTCGAGTGTCGGCTTGCAGCACCAGGTCGGCCATTTTTCGGTTACTCCCGTTGCGGGGTTATTTGTTCGGGCGTTTCGTATCGAATCGATACGCGTCTTCTATATGAACAGCGGCGCGCAATCCTTGAAAGGTGCGGCAATCTTCGATTCTAATCTCAGGACGTTGACTTTCCAACTCCTTTGCGTCCAAAGCGTGTCCAATCTAACGATTGGTATACTTGCGACATCAGAAAGTTGGAGCGCCAATCCGGCGATTCGTCTCGATTCTCGACGAACATCTTGAGCGGCGCTGCACCAGCGTCTGGTCTCCCACCATGCTGATCCCGATGAGAGTGGACTACGCCGTCCGCATGCTCGTATTTCTGGCAATGCAGCCGGAAGGTGTTCTCACGTCAACGACCACCATCGCGCAGCAGCAACACATCCCGGAACCATACCTACTACGCATCTCGGCCGACCTGGTTCGATCCGGTTTGGTTGAGTCCCGGAGGGGGCCTGGCGGCGGCGTGCGGTTGGCACATCCAGCGTCCGAGATCACGGTTGGCAAGGTCGTTGATTGCGTCGACCACAGTTTTGCCGCAATTGATTGTCTTTCAGAGCCAACCGCATGCCTCATCTCTGGGGCATGCTCGCAACGAGAACTTTGGGGCGATGTTGAGAAAATGTTGCTTGATTACTTATTCCACATCAAGCTCGAGGATTTGGTCAAGAAGCAACAGGAACTGCAGGGCATCCAAGAGGTGGCGCTGGAGGTTGGCAGCCCGGCCTAACAATTGATCTGAGACCAAAAAATTAGGCGCCCGACCATCCAACGCGGCACATGACAACTCGAATGGAACTCGTGACAAGGTGATGCGATAGAATCACGCACAGCATCGCAAGAAACTCCAACGCACTTTATTATTCAGAATTTGCGACGGTAGCTGTCAATAACGAGCGAGTCGAAGGTCGTTCTCATGCAGAGCACAAATGGATCAGTCAACGGTAGCGCAATCGCCGCGCCTCCACTAACTCCGGCCCAAGTACAACGATACAGCCGACATCTGATTATGCCGAATGTCGGTAGCGCTGGTCAACGAAAGCTAGTGGGTGCCAAGGTGCTCGTGGTTGGGGCAGGCGGATTGGGTTCCCCGGTTTCGCTTTATCTGGCACTGGCAGGAGTCGGCACGATAGGCATCGTAGATTTCGATGTGGTTGATGTGAGCAATTTGCAGCGGCAAATACTTCATACGAATGCCGATGTCGGACGCAGGAAAGTGATTTCTGCGAAAGAGACGCTCCAAGCCCACAACCCTGAAGTTAATGTCATCACCCACGAGGAACCGATCAACGCGGACAACGCGATGGACATCATTCCGAACTACGATATCGTGGTTAACGGTGCAGACAACTTCGCAACGCGTTATCTGGTTAACGACGCCGCGTATCTCGCCGGCAAGCCGCTTGTGGATGGGGCCATCTTGGTGTTCGATGGTCAGGCTGCGACATACATCCCGGGGCAGGGTTGCTACCGCTGCTTGTTCCCAGATCCGCCGCCGCCAGGAGAAGTCCCGAACTGCGCCGAAGCCGGCGTAATCGGTGCGTTGCCTGGACTAGTTGGTTCGATCCAAGCGCTTGAGACGATCAAGTTGGTGATGGATATTGGAGAGACTTTGTCGGCCCGGATGTTAATCATCGACGCCTTGACGATGGAGTTCCGCGAGATAAAAGTTCGGCGCAATCCCAACTGCAAATTGTGCGGAGACAATCCGGAAGTCACCGAATTGATCGACTACGAGATTTTCTGCGGCATCGCGCCGCCGCAGGCCGTCGCATAATCCGGGCTCGTATCGGAGGGTGCGCGAAGGCCACGAGATCATGCAGATCGCGGAACGCGGGCGTGTAGTTGACGACGTCGCCGACCAAATCGGAAATACGCCGACAGTCGACATATCGCAGTTCAGCCCGAATCCAGACGTCAACTTATTCGCGAAACTCGAATCGTTTAATCCGACCGGGAGTGTCAAGGACCGCGTCGCGCTGTCCCTGATTGATCAAGCTGAGCGCGACGGACTGTTGGTGCGAGGCAGTGGTGGCGTTATCTTGGAACCGACTAGCGGCAACACCGGTATCGGGTTGGCGTTGATTGGGCGTTTACGCGGTTACCAGGTTAAAGCGGTAATGCCCGAGAGCGTGAGCACCGAGCGTGTGCAACTGTTGCAAGGTTTCGGTGCGGAGGTGATTTTTTCGGCCGCTGAAAAAGGGACGAATGAATCGATTAACGTTGCGAAGGAATTGGCTCACGAAAATCCCTCGTACTTCATGCCATACCAGTACGGCAACAAAGCCAACCCCCAATCACATTACGTGGCGACCGGACCAGAGATTGTCCGTGATGTGCCGGACGTTGATATGTTTGTAGCGGGGCTCGGCACGGGTGGAACACTCATGGGCGTCGGCAAGGCGCTGCGGGAGCACAACCCAAACGCAAAAATCGTGGCAGCGGCGCCGCATCCCGATGACAAGGTTCAGGGTTTGCGATCCATCGAGCATGGATTTATTCCCCCGATCCTCGACCTCGATGCGCTTGATGCAAGGATCATGGTCGAGGCCGAAGAGTCGTTTTTTTGGACGAGGAAGCTATTGTTGGATGCCGGCATATTTGTGGGTGTTTCTTCAGGTGCGGTATTGGCGAGTGCGATCAGGGCGGCACGACGATTGGAGAGCGGAACGATCGTAATGCTGTTTGCGGACGGTGGATGGAAATACCTTTCCACGGGCATCTACACGCGCGATTGGAGTGATATCCAGAATGAAGTGGAAGGACAGACGTGGTGGTGAACGACGTACCGACCGACGCTGGGGAGTTGTGTTTCGCGACCGCCAGTGACATTGCGGGATGGATTCGCGACGGAGAAGTTTCGGCGAGAGAGGTGATGACTGCGCATCTGCAGCAGATCGAGCGCATCAATCCCAAGGTGAATGCCGTTGTTACGTTGCTTGATGGCGACGTGTTGTTGGATCAGGCGGCGGAGGCTGACGAATTTCTGACCAAGGTTGGAGCGGATGATTGTGGGCCATTGCACGGTCTTCCGGTTGGCATCAAGGATTTGCAAACGACGGCCGGTATTCGAACCACTTTTGGATCGCCGATCTTCGAGAATTTCGTGCCGACCGAGGATTCTCTCACGGTTCAGCGTTACAAGGAAGCCGGGGCTATCGTTATCGGTAAAACGAACACTCCGGAGTTCGGCGCTGGATCACAGACCTTCAACGAGGTGTTCGGAACGACGTTGAACCCGTACGATCTGACGAAGACTTGTGGCGGGAGCAGTGGCGGTGCATCAGTTGCTTTGGCATGTGGGATGATGCCGATCGCTCAAGGGTCGGATTTTGGCGGGTCGTTGAGGAACCCAGCTGCATGGTCGAACGTCGTCGGGATGAGGAACAGCATCGGGACTGTACCGGTGCATCCAGCGCCCCTCGGCTACACCTCTGAGTCGGTAACGGGTGGCATGGCTCGTACTGTAGCGGACGTAGCACTGCAGTTGACCGCCTTGGCGGGGCCGGATCCTCGGGTGCCGAATTCGTTAATGCAACAGGGGTCGGTTTTTGGCGAACCGCTGGAGCGCGATTTTGGTGGGACGCGGATCGCTTGGAGCCGGAATGTTGGCGGCGCACCGATTGATCCGGTGATCACTAAAACTCTGGACGCACAACGGCAGGTTTTCGAGGATCTGGGTTGCATCGTCGAGGACGCCGAACCGCCGTTGGAGGATGCTGGTGAGATATTCCACGTACTGAGGGCAGCGATATTTGCGCATCAGCATGAGGCGAACATTCGCGACCACCGGAAGATGGTCAAGGATACGATAATCTGGAACGCGGAGGAAGGGGCGAGAATCTCGGCATTGGATGTAAAGAAGGCCGAGGAGCGAAGGACGGCACTGTATGTGCGAATGGCGGAATTCATGAGTCGATATGATTTCCTCATGCTGCCAGTGACCTCGGTTCCGCCATTTTCTGCTGATGTGGAGTATCCAACCGAGATTGCAGGCAAACCACTGGCGAACTACCTCGAATGGATGACGCCGTGTTCGTCGATCACGGTGACAGGACTTCCCGCGATTTCGGTTCCGAGTGGTTTCGCCGCTGACGGATTACCGGCTGGGCTGCAAATCGTGGGTCAGCAAAAGGCCGATTTCTCCGTGTTGCAGATGGCGCATGCGTTCGAAGGTGCGACGGATTTTTGGCGACGCCGGCCAGCAATCGTTTAGTAACCAATGTATGGCGTAATCGGAAACGGAGTGGATCGACGTGAATCTAGAACTTGACGGAAAATCGGCGGTGGTTACCGGAGGTAGCCGTGGGATTGGGAAAGCAATCGCTTGGGAGTTAGCGCGCGAGGGGTGCAATGTGGCGATCTGTGCGCGCAACGTAGATGCTCTGGAGGCGACCGCGAAAGAAATCGCTGCAGATACTGGTCGTGACATCTTCGCGATTGAGTGCAATACGTCGGACACGACTTCGGTTGATGCCATGGTTGCTCGGGCGAATTTCCAGTTGGGCGGCATCGACATCCTGGTCAACAACGCCGCTCGACCGCTGGGTCAGGCACGTGTTCCAGGAATCGAGGGAGTTACGGACGATGCGTTCAACGAAGACATCAACACCAAGGTGTTGGGATATCTAAGGTGTGCGAGGGCGGTAGCACCGATCATGAAAGAACGCGGATGGGGACGCATCGTAAACATTAGTGGTCTCGCATCGCGGTCAAGCGGGTCGGCAGTGGGTTCGATGCGGAATGTGGCTGTCTCGGCGCTCACTAAAAATCTAGCTGATGAATTGGGTCCGCATGGGATCAATAGCGTCGTAATCCATCCGGGCACGACTCGGACGGAAGCGACGGCCGGGGTAGCAGCGGCAAGGGCGGCAGAGCGTGGAGTTTCGGTCGAGGCGATTCTGGAGGAGATGGCGAAGAACAACTCGGCGCGGCGAATCATCGATGCAAGGGAGATCGCCTACATCGCTGCGTTCGTGGCCTCACCAAAGGCAGTGGCGATCAATGGAGACGGCATTGCGGCAGGCGGAGGCGTCGGAACCGCAATCCACTACTGAGACGTTTGTGTGTGTGAACCATCGTTTCGAAAAAGTGTAACCAACTTACTCTAAAATCGAGTAAGTGTAGTCCTTTCATCGATCCTGTCGATTGGTAGTGGGAATCGATGACGGGATAGCATACTTCGAGATTGAGCCCGAATTAGATGTCCGAAAACGAAATTGTCGTGCGAGGCGCGCGCGAACACAACTTGAAGAATATCGATGTTCGTATCCCACGCGACAAGTTGGTAGTTGTAACCGGCGTTTCGGGCTCGGGAAAAAGCAGTTTAGCGTTCGACACGATCTACGCCGAGGGTCAGCGGCGATATGTCGAGAGTCTGTCGGCTTATGCGCGCCAGTTTTTGGGTCGGTTGGAGAAGCCAGAGGTAGACCATATCGACGGGTTGAGTCCATCGATATCGATTGATCAAAAGGGTGTGTCGAGGAATCCCCGTTCGACGGTTGGAACGGTCACGGAGATCTACGACTATCTCAGATTGTTATTTGCACGCGCAGGCCGCCCCCATTGTCGAAACTGTGGCCAACCCGTGCAACGTCAGACTATTCAACAGATCGTCGACTCGATCATGCGGCTGGATGAAGGCTCACGTTTGTTGCTGCTGGCACCAGTGGTCAAGCACAAGAAGGGCGAGCACACTGCAGTATTCGAAGGAGCGCGACGTTCCGGGTTCGTCCGCGCGCGCGTTGATGGCGAGGTCGTTGAGCTCAACGAAGACATCACGCTCAACAAAAACAAGTGGCACAACATTGAGATCGTGGTTGACCGGATCATTGTGAGAGGCACGACGGAGAGAGAGCGTTTGACCCAATCTGTAGAGACGGCGTTGAGAACCGGCGAGGGAATGTTGACGGTCGCCGTGCTCAATCCTAGTGAACGATTGACCGAGGAGTTGACGTCGGGTGCGAGGAGCGCAGTCGCCGCGGGTACGATCAAAAAACAACGACAACGCAAACAGCAAGGGGTTCAAACGCAAGATATCGCATACTCCGAACTGTTCGCGTGTCCGGACTGCGATATCTCGATGTCGGAGTTGGAACCGCGCAACTTCTCGTTCAACACTCCGTTCGGGGCGTGTTCCGATTGTTCAGGTATCGGCTACCGATTGGAGATTGACCCGGATCTAGTGTTGCCGAACAAGGCGATCGCACTGAAGGACGGAGCAGTAGCGCCTTGGAGTCGGGATGGGAAAAATTCTCAATGGGCTTGGGGCCCGTTGCATGCGCTGGAAGAACATTTCCAAGTGCCATTGGACAAGCCGATATCGGAGCTTGAACCAGAGCACCTGAAGCTCATTCTTTACGGATCGGGTCGGAAGAAAGTCCAGTTGACGCATCGAACTTCGTCGGGCGCCGTCTTTAGTTGGAAGGGGCAGATCGAGGGTGTTATCCCGAATTTACAGCGCCGGCACTCCAACACAGAGTCCGAGAACGTGCGAAACGACATTGAGCGATACATGTCACAGCGGACCTGCAATACCTGTGATGGGGATCGACTAAAGCCCGATGCCCTTGCGGTTACCTTGCTCGGGATGAACATCATGCAGGTGACGCGGCAATCGGTCGCGATCGCGTTGCAATGGGTGGACGCATGTCGCAACGGTCGGTGGATTGACGATGAACGACCAATCACTGAGGTGTTAACAGAACGAGAACTCTCAATCGCAGATCAAATATTGAAAGAGATCGAATCGAGGTTGGGGTTCCTTTCACGTGTCGGCCTTGAATACTTGACGCTGGATCGGTCGGCGGGGTCTTTGTCCGGCGGCGAAGGACAGAGGATTCGGCTCGCTACTCAAATCGGATCGGGACTGATGGGAGTCCTCTACGTATGTGATGAACCATCCGTCGGATTGCATCCCCATGACGGCGATCGGCTGATCGCGACGCTGAAGAGTCTGCGGGACGTCGGGAATACGGTGTTAATCGTGGAGCACGACGAGGCCGTGATGCGCGCCGCCGACCATATCGTGGACCTAGGACCGGGCGCTGGCGAACACGGTGGGCATGTGGTGGCGGAAGGCGATATTGAAGCCATAATGTTGACCGAAGGGTCGATCACTGGGGAGTACCTAAGCGGTCGGAAGGAGATTGCGACGCCCAAAGAGCGACGCAAGACTGGGAAGCCGGCAATTAAGGTTCTGGGGGCTCGGGCGAACAACCTGAAGAATGTGAATGTCGAGATCCCTCTCGGTGTATTCGTGTGTGTGACCGGAGTATCAGGATCGGGCAAGAGCACGTTGGTGAACGAAATCGTCCTGAAGCGTTTGGCACAACATTTCTACCGGGCAAAGGATCGGCCCGGTCCCCACGATGACGTATTTGGTTTGCCGTTGGTTGACAAGGTAATCAACATCGATCAATCGGCGATTGGCAGAACACCCAGGTCAAATCCGGCGACGTACACGGGCGTATTTACACCGATCAGGGATCTGTTTGCGTCGATGCCAGAAGCTCGGGCCCGAGGCTACACGCCGGGTCGATTTTCGTTCAATGTGCGAGGAGGGAGATGCGAAGCGTGCTCGGGAGCCGGGTATACGCAGATCGAGATGCAGTTTTTGCCTGACGTGACGGTTCCGTGTGAGGTCTGTGAAGGTGCGCGATACAACCGCGAGGCGTTAGAGATACTGTTCAAGGGCGCGTCGATCTCAGCCGTGTTGAACATGACGGTCACAGAGGCGCACACGCTATTCGAGAACATTCCGACAATCGCCAACAAGCTCCGAACGTTGATTGACGTAGGCCTCGGGTACATACACTTGGGACAACCAGCCACGACGCTTTCGGGCGGTGAAGCGCAGAGGATCAAGCTAGCTTCGGAGCTGTCGAAGCGGAGCACCGGCCAGACGCTATACATCTTGGATGAACCTACCACCGGCCTGTCGTTCGACGACGCGGACAAACTGTTGACCGTGTTGCATCGGTTAGTGGACAACGGCAACACCGTGTTGCTGATCGAGCACCACCTGGATCTGATCAAGAACGCTGACTGGATTATCGATCTGGGTCCCCATGCTGGGGACGACGGCGGTGAATTGGTTGCAGTCGGCACTCCAGAATTCATCGCTTCGGTCGACGGGTCTTTCACCGGTATGTACCTGCGTGACATCTCTGGCATTGTGCCGGATGAAACTGCCGAGGGATCGGATGTCTCCGAATCCGGTGACAATGGCGTGCAAAACGCGGGACTCAAAAACGGTCGCGCCGAAATCAAGATCGCCGATATCTTGGATGGGCACCAAGATCTAGGTGTAGCGTCCAAACCATCAAGGAATGGTGCAAGGACAAGAGGTCGGCGCAGGCGCCGGCGACCCGCAGGGCGCAGAAGTTGACGAGCGCTGTCGACGAAGTGCCTCACCTGCCTTACCCGCCAGAGTTCGTTCAGGATGGGTTGATGGGGAACTCTTGTTTTGGCTGTGGCGCGTGGAACGAGCATGGGTTGAACATCAAGTCGAGTTGGCAAGGGGACGTTTCGGTATGTCGCTTCGTACCACAAGCCCACCATGCTGCGATGCCGCATGACATAGTGAATGGTGGGATCATTGCCGCAGTGATGGATTGTCACTCGGTATGTACGGCGATCGCGGACGCGTACCGAAGGGCCGATAGGTATTCCGGCGACGGCAAGCGTCCACTGTTTTGGTACGCAACTGCGTCGTTGCATGTGGACTATCTGAGGCCAACACCGCTGTCGATGCCATTCACGATCATGGCCCGAGTTGTCGAAGTGGACCGAAGGCGAACTAGGTTACAGGCGAAGTTGGTCAGTGACGATGGGACGTTGACTTGTACCGGTGACGTTGTTGCGGCTCAAGTCTCGGATCGATGGGCGCGAGCGTCGGGATACTACGGCAACGGCGTGTAGTCTCGCTATACCCAGGGCGTCGAATTGAGATTATCATTTCGACCACTATGCTCAAACGTGAAGAACTTGCCGCCCGGATCGACGCTCTACCGCGCATCGACATTGCCCACACCCCGACGCCTTTAGAAATGATGCCGCGGTTGCAGGAACGCTTGACTGAGGAGGGTCACGCGGTTCCCTCGATCTATGTGAAGCGAGAGGACATGACGGGATTGGCGTTCGGTGGCAACAAGGCTCGGCACTATGAATTCGAGATGCCGCACATCGTTGATGCTGGCTATGACACCTTGATCAACATCATGGATTATCACTCGAACAACGCCCGCATGACGGCTGCGGCAGCCAACAAATCCGGGTTGCGGTACGTGTTGGTGTTGAAAAACGCCGCGAACCGGAAGGTGCAAGGTAACCTTTTGATCGATAAATTGTTGGGTGCCGAAATGCATTTGCTCGATCAGTTTCAGTCTGAAGACGCTGATGGATACGCCGCCGAGTTGAAGGAACAATTGGAAGCAGAAGGCGCCAATGTTTACCTGTTGCAGGAGCACCTATTCCCACGTGTGGTTGGCATGGTGGGTTTCGTTCGGTGCGGTTTGGAATTGTTAGGCCAGATCGAGGAGTTGGGACTCAAGAAAGTTCACGTTTATGGAGTTGCTGGGCGTTCGTTGTGCGGCCTGATCTTAACGGCAAAGAATCTGGGATTGGATTGGCGTTTCACCGGAGTCACGGTCAACTACGACATGCCCTTGGACGAATACATCTTCCAGCATGTCGAGGATATTCGGGGCCTCCTCGACCTTCCAATGACGTTCGCGGCGGAGGACATGCGTGTGCTGGATCAGTTCGTAGGCGAGGGTTACGGTCTCATGACATCCGAGGTCGCCGATGCGATTCGCTTGGCCGCGCAGACTGACGCCATCATTCTGGACCCCAACTACACAGGCACGGCAATGGCGGCACTTCTTAACGACATCCGAACTGGCAATGTTTCGCCCGAGGAAACCGTCGTGTTTTTGCATACCGGCGGCCTGCCAGCGCTGTTCACATTCGCCCAGGAGTTGGCGAATTAGGTCCGACACTTATTGCTTGGTGCCGAAGATCAGTCGGAGTCGGTCTGCGAATCGATGCACAGTGACCCTCCGAAAATCGAAGAGCCGCTCTTGGTCGCGCGTTTGAAGGTATTCGGTCCACTTGGCACATAGCATTGCGCCAGCGAGCATGATGATTGCTTCGATGTAGACGAATATGAAGAACATCATCAAAGCCGCAAGACTGCCGTAAATCGAAAGTAGGCGTTCCGCGCTGAATTGCAAGTAGACAATGAAAATGTGCTTGACGGCTTCAAAAGCGATGGTTGCGACGAGCGCTACGGGCGCGATCGCTTTGATGTTTGTTTTTGTGTTCGGCACCCACACGTAGATGAAGATCAACACCGCGTAGGTGATGGCCCAAGGTAGGGTGATTCCTACGACGTTTAACAATGAATATCTGATCGTCTCGGTGTCGAAAGCGAAGAAAATAGCGATCTCTTCGAAGAATGAGAACACTGTGAATACGACGAACGATGTGAGCAATAACAAAGTTGCAATCGACATCAATGCGACCTCAACCACCCGTTGCATGAAAAAACCGCGGCGCCGTTCGATTCCCCACACGATGTTGATGCTCTGGCGAACCGCTGAGAATACGCCTAGAGTCGAAACGAAAAGCACAAGACCTCCAAGACCGGATGTCAGAGCCGAGTTAGTTGCCGCATGTGTAATGAAATCCTCGACGAAGGATGAACCGGACGCCGCCTCGTTCAGTACAGGCACCTGAGTCAGGATGGCATCATGGAGTAATTCGTTGAACTTCCCCTCGCCGATCGTCAGGTGGATCAGCGTAATCAATGCGATCGTCAGCGGTAACAGCGACAAAAAAGCGTAGAAAGCGATCGCTGCTGCAAGGAAGTGCGCTCTAAAGGCTACGAATTCCCTCACTAGCTCAATCGCTGGCGATGCAAGGCGCTCCATATCGCGAATGTTCGCTGCTAGGTCGCCAACGATCGACGAACCACGTCGCCGAAGCTTACCAATCCTGCCGATGGAGGATGTTTGTGACACTGTTCGCTATCTCAACTCTCTGGCAGAAACGCCAGTCGATCGGAATCGTTTATCCGCTGGAGGTTGTTGATCAGCAATCGGTTCTGACGGCGTTGTTCATGGACTCGCAGATAATTCGACCATTTGGCGGAGAGCATCGCCCCTGCGAGCAAAATGATCGACTCGACGTAGACGAAAAGGAAGAACATCATGATGGTGCTGATGCTACCGTAGATTGACGCCAAAAGCCCGCCGGAGTTGCGGAGGAAGAAGATAAAGACGTATTTTGCGATTTCGAATGCGACCGTGGCTAAAACACCAACACCCAAGATATCCGCGAACTTCACCTTGGTATTCGGTAACCACCAGTAAACCACGATAAAGACCAAGAATGTGATTGCAGAGGGGATGACGTAACCGGCGACGACGAGGAACCACTGATCGAAGGGTGCGCGATCTGTGGCTAGCAGTTGTGCGATTTCCTGAATGAAGGAAAAGACCGCCGAAAGCAGAAGCGACAGGAAGAGGAGTGAAGAAGCGATCACCATCATCACGAAGTCGATAGCACGTTCGATCAGGAAGGGCCGTGGGCGTTGTATGCCCCAGATGACATTGACGCTCTTGCGTATCGAACCGAAGACACCCATTCCGGCTACGAACAGAGTCAGTCCGGTCAAGCTGGACGTTACGGCCGGATCATTGCTGACGTTTTGGATGAATCTTTCAACGAACGAAGGCCCTTCGGTTTCAGCCAGAACGGGTATTTGGTTGACGATGCCACTGATAAGGCGATCTTCGAAACCTTCCAAACCGACGACGAAGCGCCAAAGGGTAATCAAGGCAATCGACAGCGGGAAGATGGAGAGAAAGGCGTAGAACGCGATGGCGGCGGCCAAATAGTGTCCGTTGACCGACATAAAGTCATTGACGTTGTGATAGATGAACCAGAACGCATGTCTCGCAAACCCGAATGATCGGACGAAGAGAGACGGATGTTCAGCTGTTGCCACAGTTACAGTCTCTACGAGACCGAGGTCAGCCATCGTTTTGTATTGGACGCGAGTTCGCGTCTGATCAATCGAGTTCGCCGTTTCGGAACGCCGCGATGAAGTTCATCGCGAAGTCGTCGCGACCTTCGAGAAGATTGATCGCATACCTGACGCGCGGGGATTCCATGTCGAGGTTCATCGCGCGATCGATCTTGACCTGGATAGGGTCGATGATACCTGAATCTGCGCCAGCTTCAACGACGAGCTTAACGAACGTCTCGTTAACAAGCGCTCGCTTGGGAAGGCCAAAGGAGACGTTGCTCATACCGCCGGTAATGTGGACATCGCTTCCAAACCGGGTTCGGAGTTTGGTAACCGCTTCAAGAGCGTGAGGGCCATAGGCCTTGTCAACCGACACCGGGAAAAAGAGGGGATCGATGTACATGTCTTGGTATCCAATGCCACGGTCGCTCGCGGCGTCAACGACTCGCGTGGCGTTCTCGAGTCGCTCTTCGGCGTTTTCTGGCATACCGCTCTCCGAAGCTGCAGAGATGATGCACTTCGCGTCATGCTCCGCGATCAAATCGAGGGTTTCAAGCCTTTCCAGCGCGACCGAATTGACCATTGGACGTCCTGCTGACCTGTCATATGCCTCTAACCCAGCTTTGATTATTTCGGAGTTCGACGAATCGATGCTGGGCGGGATATCGGCGACGGATTGAACGAACTTGACGAGCCATTGCATCGCTTCGATCTGTTCGCCGATCCGATGTGAAAGTTCGTCGACGTTCAGATCCAAAAAGGCAGATCCGGATTTAGTTTGTCTTTCAACTTCATATCTGATGTAAGCTTCGCCCTCGGCGGCTTCGGCTCCGTCGCAGTTGACACCCTTCCATATTGCGATCATGAAGTGCTTCAGATTGCCTTGTTGGTATGGTTGCGTCTTCTCGAAGTGTTCAGGTACACGCACGAAGCGGGTTTCGCCTTGGACTCGGTACTTAACAGCTTCCGAACCGTCATTGAAGACGTGTCCCCGGATACCGCCGCGTTTTACGACGCGGGTGCAGTGAATGTTCTCTCCGATGATGGTGAAGTCTGGTGTGGTCATGTATCTGATTATGGCGACGGATTGTTAGAAAATTTGCGAGAAGCGCTAACGAATCAATTCTCATACTGTAGCGCCGTCGATGCAAATGTCAGCGCGTGCTAATCCAGAATCGGCTCAGTTTGCCTTAATTCTCAGCAAAGTTAACCGCCAAAAAGCCTCAACTGCGATTTGAATTGACATCTTGGACTTGCCTGCCGTCCGTTCGACAAACATGTATGGGTGTTCGATGATTTCCAATCCGCTACGCTGCGTCCGATGGGCTACTTCAGCTTGGAACCCGAAGCCGGTGATCGTGAGCCGGTCAAGGTCGATGGCTTCGAGGGCGTTTCGGTTGAAGGCTTTGAAACCACCTGTCGCGTCGTGAATCTTCAGTCCCAAAATGGCTCGGATTCCATAATTTGCCCATTTGCTGAGAAGCACGCGTGACATCTTCCAATGGGGGTCCACGGCCCCACCATCGCTGTACCGGGTTCCGACGACGACGTCGGCGTGTTGAAGCGATGTGATCATTTGAGGGACCTCGGAGGGAGGGTGCGATAAGTCGCAATCCATCTGAACGATGTGCGCAGCACCGGCATCCAATGCCATCTTGAACCCGGCGATATAAGCAGTTCCCAATCCCAGTTTGCCGCTTCTATGTGCAACCACGATACGTCCGAGGTGTTGGTTCGCGAGACCGTCAGCGATCTCCCCCGTTCCATCTGGAGATGAATCGTCCACGAACAGGACGCCGAGACTGTCGATCTTGAGGTCGAATAGCTGATGGACGATTGTGCCAACGTTCTCGGCTTCGTTATACGTCGGGATCACGACTGCGATTGAAATGTCATCTTCGAATCTGCCGACGACACGGATTTCTTGTGCTGGTGTCTGCGGCATCAAAATTCCCGTACGATTTCAAACTGCCTCAAGTTCAAATTCAGAGTGTAACGCCTTGGCGGCTGTCGCCAATTGTTCCTGGTCGACGATGCATGTGATTCGGATCTCGGAGGTCGTAATCATCTCGATGTTTACGCCGGCGTCAGCGAGTGCCCGAAACATGCGAGCGGCGTATCCCGGCGAGTTCGTCATACCAGTTCCGACAACGCTGACTTTGGCCAGCCCGTCGCGTGCCGCAATTTCGCTGTAACCCACTTCTGAGTTTTGCGAAGTTATCTCGGCTACTCGTTGCACGTACTCTTGTCCAACCGTGAACGACATGTCAGTGAGCCCATTAGATGAAACGTTTTGGACGATGACGTCAATGCTGATACCAGCGTCAGCGAGCGGCATCATGATCGCTGCGGCGATACCGGGGCGGTCTGCGATCCCATGTAGCGTGACCCGTGCGACGGATCGTTCAGTTGCGATGCTGGTAATGCTTTTTCGAATCTCCATGTTGCTGTTTTGATCCTTAAAATTGCCGATTTTGGTTCCTGCGGCGTTCGGATTGAAAGAAGATGTGATGAGCATCGGAACATTGTGCACCGCTGCCATCTCGATCGATCGAGGGTTCATCTTCGCGCCGAGAGACGCCATTTCGAGCATCTCTTCGTAGCCGATGTAGGGTATGACTTTGGCATCCGGCACAAGGCGCGGGTCAGCGGTAAGGATGCCGTCGACATCGGTGTAGATTTCGCAAATGTCAGCCTTGACCGATGCAGCAATTGCGACGGCCGTCAAATCTGATGCGCCGCGTCCAAGTGTGGTCGTATCGTCTGCGGGTGTGAGGCCCTGGAATCCGGCGATAACAACGATTCGTCCACGTTCAAGTTCCTGAAGGACGCGTGTCGGTTCGATGTTGGCGATGCGCGCCGAGCCGAATGTTTCGTCGGTCTGGATGCCTGCTTGCCGACCGCTAAGGCTGATTGCGTCGTGCCCCAGGCCTCGGATTGCGATGCCCATAAGCGAAGCGCTCACCAACTCTCCGGTCGATATCAGCGCGTCTGTTTCGCGTGGACTAGGCGAATAGTCGCCGGACAGACGGTGTGCGAGTTTCAGTAGTTCATCGGTGGTGTCGCCCATTGCGGAAACGCAGACTACTAAGTCGGCACCTTGTTCGCGGCGAGCGGAAACTCGTTTGGCTACCTGTCGCAAAAGTTCTTCGGTGGCTAGAGAACTGCCACCGTATTTTTGGACTACGACTTGTTTGGTTTGCGGCATATCGAACTTAATTGCTACGTTCGAATTCGGTTTCAATCTGCATCCCGTGTTGTGAGATATCGAGAATCAACGCCTTTCCATCGATCTGTGCTTTCCTAGCGTTTTCTGACATTTCGTAGCAGATCGTCATGAAACGGTCGGTAGCTAATGCCATTACGGTAGGTCCGGCGCCAGAGAGAAATACTCCGTGGGCGCCGGCATCGAGTGCGCCACGCGCGATGGGGCGGAATCTTGGAAACAGTTTTTCGATCCGTTGAGGTTGATGCAGTCGGTCATCGGTCGCGTGTCGTAAAAGTGACCACTGGCGCGTTTCAAGTGCATGTACCAGCATCGCGGCGCGACCAACGTTGAAAATGGCGTCCGAGCGCGGTACCACGTCGGGTAAGATCCCGCGGGCTTCCTTGGTCGCCATCGTGAAATCAGGCACGAACACCACGGCTTTCATTTCGTCTGCGATTTCGACACGGCTGACAATCCAACTGCAGTCTGGGGAACCGGCATCAACATTGACGCCAATTTGGCATCCTCCATAGACCGCCGGCGAGACATTGTCTGGGTGGCCTTCGATATCTGCGGCGATCACGAATATTCGTCGTCGGGTTTCAGGTTCCGCGATGTCAAACCCGGCGAATGCGAATGCGGCGGTGATGCCAGTTATGGTGGCCGCTGATGATGAACCCAAACCGCGGGCCAAGGGAATGTTGTTGTGGCATTCAAATGCCAAAGGTATCGGATTGACTCCAAGCTCTAGGAAAGTTCGATGCGCGCTCGATGCAACTAGATTGGTGCCGTCGCGCGGCAGTGAATCCGCACCTTCGCCGGAGAGCGTGATCGAGGGTTCGTCAACGGTGACGTTCGTCTCGTTCCAAAGGTCCACAGCCAATCCGATGCAGTCGAACCCGGGGCCAAGGTTGGCGCTTGTCGCTGGAACTCGGATAGTCGCGCGTTCGAGTTTAGGCACGGGCATAGTTTTGGGTGCGTACGGAGATATTCTCGGAAAGGGAGGAGCGGTTCAAACTATCGGTTTGCCAATACGTTGGGGGTAGGGGCGAAAGCCAAATGATGCGCTTACGAATTAGTATAATGCGCTATTCGCGGCGACCTTTGGGCGTAAGTCTTTGCACCCACTTGGAATGCACGCCGACGGGAAATGACGATTAGAAAGTAGAGCGTTGAAAAGATGGCCGTAGTGGTTCTTTTGGCTCCGAATGTGGAGGCACGCACGCAAACGCGCACCTCTGAGGTCTCGGAAGAGGCGAAAAAGCATCCCGACGTGGAGCTCAGGATTGTCGACTCAAATCAATCCCCGGAGGATGTGTTGAAAGAATGTCAAGGCGCAGTCGCGTTGATACCTGCGGGCGGTCGCGACTTGCTCGATGCCGAATTCATCTCCAAGTTGGGCAATCTACGGTTGATCCAGACCTTCAGTGCCGGCACTGATTGGATGGACAAGGCCGCGTTGGCTGAACTCGGTGTGGCCGTCTCGAACAACGGAGGCGCGAACGCGGTTGCGGTGGCTGAACACGCAGTGATTTTGATGCTCTCGGTCGAGCGCAAGATTGACCGACAAATCGAATCGGTGAAGAAGGGTACGTGGATGGCGGGCGTCGGTGGTGACCGCACCGAGTTTCACACCCTCGTCGGCAAGCGGATAGGCATCGTTGGCCTTGGGCGCATTGGCTCTCGGGTCGCGAAGCGATTGCAAGGCTGGGAATGCGAAGTCGTCTATCACGACGTGGTGGATTTCGACGATGAGTATGTCGAGGCGGCAGGAGCCAAGTTTGTTGAACTGGACGAGTTGCTGGAGACGTCGGATATCGTGAGCCTCCACGTTCCACTCGAGCGAACGACGCGCCACATGATGTCGGACCGCGAATTCGCGTTGATGAAAAGCACTGCGATATTGGTTAACACGTGCCGTGGTCCGGTTGTCGACGAAGTGGCGTTGAAACGAGCTTTGCGGGATGGGCAAATTTTCGGTGCTGGCTTGGATGTGACCGAGGTGGAGCCGATAGAGGCCGATGACGATCTGCCGAATCTCCCCAACGTGGTTGTTACACCTCATTTGGCCACTCGGGCGTTGGAATCGGAGCACAACGCTACCGCGAATGCGCTCGCCAACGTGGCCCGCGTCGCGCGTGGCGAAGATCCGGAATGGGTCGTTCCGCCAGTGTGAGTTTCCGGTCTGGGACTGAGCGTGGCAAGTGAATCCCATTTAACATGGAACAAGCACGTGCACCGTTGATGGTGAGTTGACTGAAGGATGTTGCGTCACGCTGCTACTGCACCGGACTTGCGTGATTCGATAAAACACGAGACCGAACGCGTCGCTGCCAGCGACGACAAACCGCGGGAAGCCTGCGGTATTTTTGGTGCATATACCCCAGGGCACGAAGCCGCCCGAGCTGCGTTCTTCGGAATCTTCGCACTTCAACATAGGGGGCAGGAGAGCGCGGGCATCGCATCATCGAACGGCTCGTCGTTGGGAGTTACCGCCGAAGTAGGGCTGGTCTCGCAAGTTTTCGAAGAACAAGACCTTGAGGATCTGCGCGGACACTTGGCGATCGCCCACACCCGATACTCGACGACCGGATCTAATCGCCGCCACAACGCACAACCCTTGTTGGCTTACGGTCCGCGAGGCGCGATTGCACTGGGGCACAATGGCAACGTGATCAACGCGTTGCCGCTGCGCGAATACTGTCGAGAGCAGTACAACAGCGTTTTCACAGGCACCTCCGACAGCGAGGTGATCGCCGAGTTGTTCGCGAAGACGCCAGGCGACAATTGGTTCGAAGTATCGGATCAGGTTATGTCGATGTTGAGTGGGGCGTATTCCCTGATCATGATGACGAAGCACGAGTTGATTGCGGTCCGTGATCCCCTCGGCGTTCGTCCGTTGTGTTTGGGGCGGTTAGACGGTGGTTGGGTATTCGCGTCCGAATCGGCAGCTCTGGATAATTTGGGAGCTGAATTTGAGCGAGAGTTAGAGCCCGGCGAAGTCATTGTTGTCAATCGCGAAGGCATCGAGAACTGGGTGTGGCCTAAAGCGTCGGTTTCTCACAAGATGTGCATATTCGAGCAGATCTACTTTGCTCGACCAGATAGCATTCTTGATGGCAGCCTGGCGTACGAAAATCGGATGAGGATGGGCGCGATCGCCTACAAGGAGAACCCGGTTGAAGCGGACCTCGTCATCGGAATTCCCGATTCTTCTACGCCGCACGCGGCAGGGTACGCGGCTGCGGCAAACATCCCCTATTCCGAGGGATTGGTAAAAAACCGATACGTCGGACGGACTTTCATCCAACCGGACCAATATATGCGCGAAATTGGCGTCCGGACTAAGTTCAATGCGATGAAACAGGTGATCAGCGGCAAGCGAATCGTGGTCGTTGACGACACGATTGTCCGCAGCACAACGATCAGGCACGTCGTTAAGATGTTGCGTGACTCGGGTGCCAAAGAAGTCCACGTAAGAGTCGCTGCTCCGCCGATCAAATCGACGTGTCATTTCGGTGTTGACATGGCGACCTTAGACCAGCTCATCGCCGCCAATTACACAGTGGACGAAATCTGTGAAATCATCGGTGCCGACAGTCTGAAGTTTTTGAGCTTGAAGGGGTTGGAAGAAGCGGTTTCGGCTGGACAGAATGAGTATTGTCGCGGATGCTTCACTGGCAAATATCCAATCGACGTTCAACTCGAAATGGATAAGTTACGCATGGATCGGTTGGCGATTGAGCCGGCTGGTGTTGCTTGATCGCGGATGAAGAACGTATCGGCTAATGCGTATGCGGCATCGGGCGTAGACCTAAACGCCGCGGCACGCGCAAAACTCCGCATTGGCGAAATCGCGAAATCGACTTATGGGCGAGGAGTAGCGTCGGCTCCGGGTGGATTCGGTGGGGTTTTCGATGTCGATCCGAATAGCGATTATCTGACGGTTTCCAGCACCGATTCGGTCGGAACCAAGTTGCGGATCGCACAGGCCATGGGACGGCACGACACGGTTGGTGTCGACATCGTGAACCACTGTGTTAACGACATCTTGCCAGCCGGCGCGGAACCGATGTATTTCCTGGACTACATCGGGCTGAGTGGATACGATGATGAACTTATTGCCGAGCTATTGACGGGAGTTGCTGCGGCCTGCGTCGAAAACGGATGTGCTCTAATCGGCGGAGAGACGGCGTCGTTGCCCGGGATATATCACGGCGATGACTATGACTTGGTTGGTTTTATAGTCGGCCGCGTGAAACGTGAAGACCTGCTGCGGCCAGAATCGACGGCAGCTGGCGATGCACTTCTAGCTTTGCCGTCCAGCGGTTTGCACACAAACGGCTACTCGTTGGTGAGATCGATCTTCGACACCGACAATGATCCGAGCGCGCTGCGCGATATATTGCCGCGAGGCCGCGAGACATTGGGCGAAGCACTTCTGCAGCCGCACAAATCGTATCTGCAACAACTGCAACCAGTTTTGGGCAAAGTGAAGAGCCTGGGACATATAACTGGCGGAAGTTTCGCGAAGAACGTGCCGCGGGCGTTAGCTCCAAATGTCGGAGCCGCTCTAGATGCGAGCACGTGGTCACCACCTCCGGTGTTCGCCTACATTCAAGAACATGGGAGCATCGAAGACGAGGAGATGTTTAACGTATTCAACATGGGTGTCGGCATGATTGTTTGTGTGGCAGCTAGCGATGTTGAATTTCTATTGACCAAGCTGGGTGATGCTTGGGTTATTGGCGAAGCGACCGGCTACGATGGCACAGGTCAACGGGTTGAGTGGCGGGTCTGATCCCGTCGTAATGGGCGTGAATTAGATTAGCGAGTCAGCGAGGTAAGATGACCGAATCTGTCAATAAGGTTGCGCTGTTGAGCGCGTACGATCGCCGTGGGTTGGTGGATTTTGCCAAGCTACTCGTAGATTGCGATTACGAGATCGTCTCTACTGGAGGGACCGCAGCTGAGTTGCGTGCCGCCGGGATCGACGTCGTTGAAGTTTCTGAACTTACCGGCGCACCTGAGATGTTGGGCGGGCGCGTCAAGACGCTACATCCGAAAATTCACGGCGGTTTGCTTGGTTTGCGTGAAGACGAGGGTCACGTTCGCCAAATGTCGCAATTCGGGATACGAAACATCGATGTCGTCGTAAACAATCTCTATCCATTTGTCGAGACTGTTCGCAACAAGGACGTATCTTTATTTGACGCTCTGGAGAACATCGACATTGGAGGTCCGGCCATGACCCGGGCGGCGGCCAAGAATCATCCCAATGTCGTGATCGTGGTTGACCCGAATGACTACGACGGCGTAGGACGTATGATCCGAGACGGCTTGGTGACACAGCGTGAACGTCGTCGCTTGGCTGCAAAGGCATTCCAGCACGTTGCGGCTTACGATACGGCGATCGCGAGCTTTCTCCGAGATGATAGAGAAACCAGCGACGAGGATGACGGAACGACCGTGTTGCCAGAAGAGATAACCTTTGGTTACTCGTTGGTCGCGAAGCCTCGTTACGGTGAGAATCCACATCAAGGCGCAGGTATCTATTCGTTGCTTGGCGCGACTGGTGGTGTGGTTAACGCGGAACAGATGCACGGCATTGAGATGTCGTACCTGAACTATTTCGATGCAGATGCGGCATGGTCTGTGGCGCGTGAATTCGCGGAGGCCGGCAAACACGCCGCCGTGGTAGTCAAACACGCAAATCCCTGTGGCTTGGCGGTCCGCGAACATCAAATCGACGCATGGGAATCGGCCAGAGCAGGCGATCCCGTGTCAGCGTTCGGTGGCATCGTCGCGTTCAGCGAGCGCATGAACAGCGACACTGCGGACAAGATGAGGGGATTGTTGCTGGATGTGGTGATTGCGCCGAATTACGACGATGAGGCTTTGGCGATACTACGAACCCGGCGACGAACGCGGGTGTTGAAGGTTGCCGCTGACGACCCACCGAGAATGGAAGTGAGGTCGGTTTCAGGTGGCGCGTTGGTCCAGGAACCAGACAACCTCGACGGCGACGAGTTCCAAGACTTCCGAGTGGTGACCGAGCGTGCGCCTACGGATGAAGAGGAGATTGATTTATGGTTCGCGTGGAGAGCGTGCAGATTCGTGAAGTCCAACGCGATCGTTTTGGCCAAGGATCGCGCGCTCGTCGGAATGGGCGCCGGTCAACCCAATCGAGTTACCAGTGTCAATCTGTCGGCCCGCGTGGCGGGCGACGATTCTGCTGGAGCGGCTATGGCGTCGGACGCGTTCTTCCCGTTTCCGGATGCTGTTGAGCTTGCCGCTGAGGTTGGTGTAAAAGCGGTCGTGCAACCGGGTGGTTCGGTGAATGATGAAGCGGTGATCGATGCTGCGAATGAGTTGGGCATAGCGATGGTTTTCACAGGACGCCGACATTTCTATCATTGATAGGTCGGGTGGTAAATTTGCATCAACGTGTCCAAGATTTCGGTAGACATAATCATTCCGGTGCTAAACGAGGAGCATTCTCTGCCGCGTTGCATCGCGATGTTGGATGAGCATCTGACTAGCGGACCCGCGGACGACTGGGACTGGAACATCACGATTGCGGACAACGGTTCGCAAGACGCGACACCCGAGGTCGGACGTCAATTGTCAAACGAGTATCCGAACGTCAGATTGACGCGGTTGGAACAACGTGGTCGAGGACGGGCGTTGAAAAAAGCGTGGTTGGAGAGTTCCGCGGATGTTAGATGTTTCATGGATGTCGATCTCTCAACGCGTTTGGAATCGCTCGGCCCGCTGGTCGATGCGATTGCCAAGGAGGGATACGGCGTGGCCATCGGTTCGCGATTGTTGCCGCAGTCGCGTGTCGAAGGACGGACCTTGAAACGCGAGTTTGTGTCAAGGGCGTATAACGCGTTGATCAGATTGATGTTCCCAAGGAAAACGTTCCGCGACGCGCAATGCGGTTTCAAAGCAGTTTCTCGAGAAGTAGCAGAGAATGTTGTGCCTCATGTCGAAAACCTCGGCTGGTTTTTCGACACTGAGTTGTTGTTGTTGAGTCTTCGGGCCGGTTACCGAATCAAAGAGATTCCAGTCCACTGGATCGACGATCCAGATACGCGGGTACGTATCGTTTCAACCGCGAGCGAAGACATAAAAGGACTTTTGAGGGTGCGTTTCTCCCCGGCGGAGGTAAAGCGGGGCTAGTTGTTTTACCGACGTGATGGGTTGCGTTGCGCGGTCGTCGATACCTTCGTGATGTAACCTAGCACTGATTTGAAGGAACGATAATTTTTTGCGATGCTAACGCCATCCGAAGAGCTTGAACTTTCGTCGCCGACGCTGCGCGGCGCGACGGTGTCGATTGACTATCACCACGCTCAAGCGATTCTCAGGACTGAGCAGCGCAATCCGATCGTGGTCTTTGAGGTCTATGCTGGCGCGTCAGGTGTTTTATCTGGAGTGAACGAGGTATTGCCGTTCCTTAGAGCCAGACTGCCGGTTTCTAGTTCTGCCGTCTATTCGCTTTCTGATGGCGATGAAATCAAAGATGGCGAGACGATTTTGCGTGTCGTTGGTCCTTACGCCGCATTCGGAATGTATCGTGACGTGATTACCGGGATCTTCGCTTCGAGCATAGGGTGGGCGACGGCGGCTCACGAATGCGTGCAGGCTGCGGGTGAAACGCGTGTAATGGTCAGTGGGTCGCCATACATACATCCTGATGTCGTCGATTCGATGGAGTATTCGGCGTACGTCGGAGGGTGTGCCGCGGTATCTACGCAAAAGGGCGGAGAACGCACGGCAACGGTTCCACAGGGATCCATGCCCCATGACTTCGTCTTGATTTGGGGCGCGGCTGATCGTGCGATGGCGGTTTACGATCGGCATAGCAGGTTGGGTGCGCAACGAGTGATGCCAGTGCCCACCACGGGCGACACCATTCAGGAGGCGCTGGACGCAGCTTATGCGTTGAGCGGAGGCACGAGCAACCCGTTGCGTGGTGTTAAGGTATCCGTCCCGGCTAATCTTGGCGGCGGCTCCCCAGATTTGGCGAAGGAGTTGAAGGCGCGATTGACGGATGCCGGGTTCAGCTCTGTCGACATCTATGTCGCCGGTGAGTTGACGCCAGAATTGATCGGGGAGTATCGCGTTGCGGGCGTCGAGGTCGGGCTTTATGTGGTGGGACGATACATCGCGGCGGCGAAACCTGCGCCAGTTGAAGCGGCGATCAAAGAGATCGACGGACGGGCGGTTGCACCGCGTGGGATGGCTCCCGGTCGCGTCGCAAACCATCGGATGTTGCAACGCGAGCTGAGCTGATTCGGGTCGCTCTAGTCTTCTGTCAACGGAACTGAGTTTCGTTGGAAGGTTAGGTGCAATGCGGTCGGGCTTCCGGGTGTTAATTTGGCCCAATCGGCGATTCTGATGCCGGGTAACCATGCGATTTGCCCATCGTCGGGCGCGACGACCATAGGTATGCGGTCGCGCCACGACGCGGCGATCTTCGAGTTGATGAGGAAATCTGAGAGATTGACGTCATTGTTCATGCCAAGTGGATGGAAGCGATCGGACTCTTTGCGATTACGGATGGTTAGGCGATCGGTCGAGAACTCGTCCCAGTTTAACCATGCTTCGTAGCTGCCCGTTTGGTGGAACTCGGCAGGGGGCGTCGAGATCTCGGATTTGATGGTGTAACAATTGCCCAAGTCCGCTTTACCGGGCAACGTGAGCGTTATCGGTTGCGTTATGGCGTCAGGGTAGGGGACGACGGCGTTGGATCGACCCGTCTCACGGTTCATCCCGATGTGTCGATGGTCTGTCCAGAAGACGACCCCACCCGGTAAATCGTATTTGGCTGACTTGCCAATTGAGATTAGGCCTAGCAGTCTGTCGATGTGGGTCTGTTCCAGTTGCGTTTCGGGATCGGCGATAGCTCGATGCATTTTGGCGAGGGCTTCCGCTGCGACGATAGGATGTGATTCTGCGATGGGGTTGCGGAATCGAGTGTTCGGTTGAGTGGTGGCGGCACGTTGCATGGTCCCGTCGGCGAGCATTTCGACTAAGTCAGTGTTGGCCTGCATTATCTCGGCGAATCTGACGATCGCCGGGATAGCTTGCGTGTTCAATGCTTGGAGTTCGGGTATTACGCGGTGGCGAATGCGGTTTCGTGCGTATCGGTTCCAATCGTCGTTGGAGGCGTCGTGTCGGGCGGTGACCTGCAGGGAATTTAGGAAGTAATCTGCCTGACGCCGCGTGATCTGCAACATTGGCCTGGCGACAACTACGTCACGGCCTGAGGTGGTCGCGATTGATCGTCGGTGTTTCATGCCGCTGGCGCCGCGGATGCCGGTACCGCGGGTTAAGCGGAGCAGGATGGTTTCAGCTTGGTCGTCGGTCGTGTGGGCTACGGCGACGACGTCGGTATTGATACGTTCGGCGGTCGCGGTCAGGAACTCATACCTGTTTTGACGCGCGGTGTTCTCGTCTAGGTGATCGGTGCGACACTCGGCTCGGCCGACGATTAGTGGGATATCCAATTCGTTGCAGAGATCGCGGATGAACTGCTCGTCGTTATCGGATTCTTTGCCGCGTGCGTTGTGGTTGTAGTGTGCCGCGGTGAGAGATTTGTATCGGTGAGGAAGATGGTTGAGACCGAGGAGTAGCCCGGTCGAATCGATGCCTCCGGAGACGGCGCAGATGATCGATTGATCGGGCTTGATGCCCGCTTTTGATATTCCCGCCGCGAGGTTTCGTAGGAAGATGCTTGGGTCTTGCTCGGGTGACATGCGACGGTGGTGGGCGTTACGTGGTGTGTTCGGAGGCCACATCCGTTGCGATGTTCTGGATTTTCAGGCGTTCGATGCGGTTTCCGTCCATGGCGAGCACTTCCATGTAGATCTCGTCTTCGTATGTGGCGGTGTGTCCTGCCTCGGGCATGCGCTGGGCTTTGTCGATGAAAAAGCCAGCGATGGTTTCGTATCTTTCGTTCGGTGGGATCTCGAAGCCGGTTTCGTCTTCGGTTCGCTCAACCGATAGCGCGCCGGGCACGATGTACGTGTCGTCGTCGAGACGTACGACCGCCTTTTCCTCTAGGACCAAGTTGTCGTCGTCGTCGCCGCGCATCATCTCGAGCAGGCCGTTCAGCGTCACGAGCCCGTTAATGTGACTCTCTTCGTTGTGGGCGACGGCGAGATATTGCCCGGTCCGGATCATCTCGGTGAATAGATCATCCAGTTTCGTGGTGTCTGCAAGGACGAGGATGTCGGTTCGCATGAGTTCGGTGACTTTGGTGTCTAGTTCGTCGTCTCCACCTTCGGCGATGAACTTCATGACGTCGTTGGCGTATATTGCGCCCGCGAGTTGCTCGAGATCGTACCAGTAGCCAGTGCGAAGGGGTTCGCCTCGTTGGATGACGAATCCAGGTTGAGTTCGATGGGGCTCCACGGTCGTATTGACGTCATCGACGTGTTCGCGGTATTTTTGCAAGAAGGTTCGGAGGGTGTCGTTTTCGTTGAGCCATACGATTTGGCTGGTGTGGACGCGCACGCGGTGGTCGCGAAGGTCGCGGGCGCCGAAGTCGATTAGGTTGTCCAGCATTTCGCCGTGGGTGTCGTCGAAGAGTCCTTGCTCCTGGCTTTGGTCGATGATGAGGCTGAGTTCTCCTTGCGTGTAGCCGGGTCGGGCGTCGAAGCCGGACACACCGAAGACGCGGAGGAGGCCGCGGGGTAGGAGCGTGAAGATCCAAACGAAGGGTTTGAATACGGTCATGATGGCGAGGATGATGTGGGCGACGGCGAGGGACCAAGTTTCGGGTGCGAGCGCGCCGAGGGTTTTGGGGGTCAGCTCGCCGACGACGTAGACCATGACGGTTGCGACGGCGGTCGAGATGATGGTAGTGAGGACGGTGTTTTCGCCTTGCCCGATGGAGTTGATGATTAGGCTGGTGGAGGCGGTTGCGACGAGGACGTTGAAGAGGTTTCCGACCAGTAGGATGGTTGCGAAGAAGTTTTCGTGTCGTTCGAGGACGCGCATGACGGCCTCAGCTCGACGGTCACCGTTTTCGGCGAGGTGCTGGATGTGGGAGGGGCGGGCGCTGAGGAGCGCGGATTCGGCGGCCGATATGAAGGCGCTGCCGAGCAGGGCGCCGCAGATCAGAAGCGCGTTGATAACCATGCGCTAATCATAAACGGGAGGGATGAACGCACCAACCTTGGTGCGTTCAATCACCTCGGCTAACTGTGGTCGGTGGTGCGACGAGAGGCGATAGGTAGGTGTTGCCTATGCCTTTTGCGTGTCTGGCATGGTGATGCCGCGGACTTGTGCGTCGATCTCGTCGCGCATGTCGGTGTGTTCCTTGAGGAAGATGCGAGACGCTTCGCGGCCTTGTCCGAGGCGGGTTTCGCCGTAGGCGTAGAAGGCGCCGCGTTTTTGGAGGATGCCGTGCTCGACGCCGAGTTCGAGGAGGTCGCCCTCGATGCTGATGCCTTCGTTGAAGATGATGTCGATCTCAGCCTGTCGGAAGGGAGGTGCGACTTTGTTTTTGACGACTCGGACTCGGACTCGGTTACCGGTGATGTCTTTTCCGGTCTTGAGGGATTCTTTGCGGCGCATGTCGAGGCGGACGCTGGAGTAGAACTTGAGTGCCCGGCCGCCGGGGGTTACTTCGGGGCTGCCGTATACGACACCGACTTTTTCACGGAGCTGGTTGATGAAGACGCAGATGGTCTTGGTCTGGTTGACGATGGCGGTGAGTTTCCGGAGGGCTTGCGACATCAAACGTGCCTGGGCTCCGATTTGGAAGTCGCCCATGTTGCCTTGTATCTCGGCATTGGGCACCAATGCAGCGACGCTGTCCAAGACGATCATGTCGAGCGCACCGGAGCGCACCAGATGTTCGATAATTTCGAGTGCTTGTTCTGCGGAGTCGGGTTGGGAAATCAAGAGGGAATCGATGTCGACGCCGATGGCTTTGGCGTATATGGGGTCCATCGCGTGTTCCACGTCGACGTATGCGCAGACTCCGCCGGCTTTCTGGGCTTGGGCGACGGCGGACATTGCGAGGGTGGATTTTCCGGCGGATTCGGTGCCGAAGATTTCGATGATGCGACCGCGTGGCAGGCCACCGATGCCGAGTGCGATGTCAAGAGAGAGCGAGCCGGTGGAGATGGCGTCTACGTTACGGAAGCTATCGTTTTCGCTCATCAGCATGACGGCGCCGCGCCCGTAGTTGCGTTCGATCTGAGCGATCGCTTCTTCCAGCGCTTTTTCCCGTTTACTGGCTTGCTTGGTGGTCGACATTTTGGGCTCGTTTTCGGTGGGCTCGGATGTGAGTGTCTCGATGATCTCTTTTTCGAGAGTGGCTGTTGCTTTTGTGGCCATTCAGATATTCCTTAATGTTAAGCGTTTGATCCCGTGTTCGTTGCGGGTGCATCGTGTGGCACAAGTGTAACATCAAAATGGTGCTTGCAACGCATGTGGCGGGAAATATTCGAGGAGTTTTCGCGGGAGGTTTTGAACTGGGGAAACAGCGTGGTTTGTTTTTCTTTGGGTGGACGTTTCCGCGGGAATGACGTGGCGCTTGCGGGAATGACGAAGGGTTCGTGATTTTCGGTCATCCCCTGCGTGCTTCGCACGCGTCCCCTTCGCAGAGCGAAGAGGAGGGGGCGTGTTTAATTGGTCTGCCAGTCTGTTGGCAGATTTATGTTTTGGTCGGTTCGGGTGTGGCGTCCTCGCTGGGGCGCCTGGAGAGATTAATTCCCCTTCACCCTCACTCTGACCCTACTCCCATGAAGGGATCTGTGCACAACGTCCGTCATTCCGGCGAAAGCCGAAATCCAGAGGGGCCGGGCAACGGGGATGCGCCTTAGATCTGGACTCTAAACTGTCCCACCATCGGTTGTGCAAAGGATCCATGAAGGGAGAGGGGATGGTTGTTGAGGGAGGTGATGTTGCGGTGAAGGGTGGGCGCCCTGCACCTCCCCCCTGTTCGCTCCGCTCGCGTCCCCCTCTTCGCTTTGCGAAGGGAGCGCCGCGCCGCTTGTGCCACGGCGCGGCGGTTAGTTGAATTGGTCGCCCCAGGAGCCTAGGGTTAGGGTGATGGGGATGGTTTGGTTGTCGCGGAGGATTTCGATTACGATTTGCTCGCCGGGGGAGGTGTTGAGCATGATGTAGCTGCGGAGGTCGTAGATGTTTTGGATGGTTACGTTGTCGATGCGGATGATGACGTCGCCGTCGCCTTTGAGTGATGAGACGCCGGTATCGGCTCGGATGCCGGCTTTGTCGGCGGGGCCGTTGGGGGAGACTGCGGTTACGAGGAGTCCTTTTTGATCTTCATCGAGTGAGAGTCGCTCTGACCAGGTTGGTGTGAGGACCCATGAGGAGATGCCGATCAATGGGTATTCGTGGATTCCGTGTTCGAGCAGGTTGTTGACAACGCGGCGGACGAGGTTGATGGGGGTGGCAAATCCGACGCCGCTGTTGATGTTGGAGATGCTTCGGATCTGGGTGTTGACGCCGATGACTTCGCCAGCGCTGTTGAGTAACGGGCCGCCGGAGTTTCCGGGGTTCATGTCGGCGTCGGTCTGGATGACGGCGGGGATGGGAATGGAGCTGGCTTGGGACTGTATGGATCTGGCGAGTCCGCTGATGATGCCGTGGGTCATGGAGAATGCCTGCTCGATGCCGAAGGGATGCCCGAGTGCGATGGCGGTCATGCCGGGTCGAAGGTTTGCGCTGTCGCCGACTTTCAGTGTTTTGATCGTGATTGGGTCGGCGTCGATTTTGATGACGGCGATGTCGGAGATGTGATCGCCGCCGATGAATTCGGCGTCGAATCGGTCGCCGTCGAAAGTTTCGACGATGATGTTGGGCGGTGTCAGGAGTCCGGTTGTTGGTCTGACGACGTGGTAGTTGGTGACGATGTGGCCTTGGTCGTCCCAGAACCAACCGGCACCGGTTCCGTTGCCGCCGAAGAGGGAGGTGTCTAGGTTTATGAGCACGACGCCGCTGATGGAATCTTCCCAGATGTCCATCAACCGGTTCTCCCAATCTTCGCGTTCGCTGACGGCGAGCGCTTCGATGGTTTCGCTGGCGACTGCGTCTTTCAATGTGTCGTCGTCCAGAAGCTCGACGTCGCTGATGGGCACACCAAGGACGTCTGATCTGACGGGAGATAAGACTGGCGGGGAGATTCGCGCGGTTAACGATTCGGCCGCCGATGTGTCGACGACTTGATCGCTGGGTGTTTCTTGATCCTCGTCCGCGAATCCGACGGCTTCGTTGGTGATTGCCTCGGCGGTCTCAATGAAGGCGGATTCTGACGTGGGGATGGAGGAATCGGGAGGAGAAGTTGGTTCGGATTCCGATGAGCATGCGATCGCGAGGACCGCGATCGCTGCAAACAGTAGGATTGCGAGCGTTCGTTTGGTCATGTTTTGCATCGATGGTTCGGGTAAAGATTCTAAGTATGTGTTGATGTTATCGGTTGTCTCTTGGGAAGGATTACGCAATCGAGTGCGGCGGCGGATTTATGGGAGTGGAGTCGGGGTTGTATGGACCCGCTCCGCTACGTGCCCTCACCCCCGGTTCAAGCCCGGGGCAGGCTCTAGCCCTCTCCCGCCGAGCGGGTGCTGTGCATAACCACCGTCATTCCGGCCAAAGCCGGAATCCAGAGGGGCGGCGAAAGGACAATTCATGCCGAAACTAACTACCGTTCCATCTCTCCAATTTGTTATGCACAGAACCCGTCCTCGGTAATGGCGTTGAGGGTTGCGGGGATGGAGATGGGGTTGGTGGTTGTCGGGCATCCCCTGCGTGCTTCGCCCGCGTCGCCTTCGCTTCGCGAAGGGGAGGAAAATGGTGTGCTTTGTTGTACTCTGGATTCCGGCTTTCGCCGGAATGACGGTGGGCGTGTTTGGGAATGTGTGCCGTTCAATTGGTTAGTGGCGCCAGCGAGAGGCTATGGGCATGCGGCGGTCGCGTCCGAAGGCGAGGCCGGTCACTTTGACGCCGGGGGGAGATTGTCGTCGTTTGTATTCGTTGATGTCGACCATGCGGAGGATGCGCGCCGCGGTGGCGTGGTCTACGCCGTCGAGCTCTTCGAGAATCTCTTCGCTGGAGCGGCGTTCTTCGATGTACGCTCGGAGCAAGGGATCGAGTTGGTCGTAAGGGGGGAGCGAATCGACATCGAGTTGGTCGGGTCGCAGTTCGGCGGTCGGCGGTTTGTCGATGACGGATTGGGGTATTGGCGGTGAGTCGTCGATGCCATTGCGGTATGCGGAGAGTTGGTAGACGAGTTGTTTGGGGATGTCTTTGATGACTGCGAAGCCGCCGGCCATGTCTCCGTAGAGAGTGGCGTATCCGGTCGCCATCTCGGATTTGTTGCCGGTGGTGAGGACTAGCCAGCCGAATTTGTTTGCGATGGTCATCATGACGTTGCCACGAATGCGAGATTGGACGTTCTCTTCGGCGGTGTTGGCTTCGTGTCCGTGGAAGGTTTCGGCGAGCATTTGCTCGAATGCGGCATGGGCGGGTTCAATGGGAATTCGCCATAGCGGGATTTTTAGGCGGTCGGCGAGGTCTTGGGCGTCGATTAGGCTGCCTTCGGAGGAGTAGCGGGAAGGCATTCCGACGCCGACGATGTTCTCGGGTCCGATGGCATCGGCGGCGATGCAGGCGACGATCGAGGAGTCGATACCGCCGGATAGGGCGATGGCCACTTTCTGGAAGCCGGTTTTGTGAATGTAATCGCGGGTGCCGAGGGTTAGCGCGGCGTAGACCTGTGAGATGTCGTCGAGAAAGGATTCGTCGGGCGCGGGGATACGGGTTTTGGCGGCGGTGTTGTAGCGGGGTGCGATGATTTTTGCAGGTTGGGATGATGTTTTTGGGGATTGTTCGGGACGGTCGTCTGCGGAAACGTTGTCATGCAATTCGATGTCGATCGCCGTGACTGCAGATTCGAATCGAGGTGCGACGGTGAGCGTCTGGCCTTGGGGTCCGGCGAAGATGCTGGAGCCATCGAAGACTAACTCGTCTTGTCCGCCGACTTGGTTGGTGTAGACGGCGTAGGCGTGGTGTCGTTTGGCGAGGTTGGTGACCAGGTCGATTCGGGTGTGAAGTTTACCGATCTCGTACGGCGAGGAGTTGAGAGTGAGGATGAGTTTTGCGCCGGCGACGCACTGGGCATCACCAACTCCGGGGTTTACCCAGATGTCTTCGCAGATGTTGACGCCGACGGGGATGCCATTGATGTCAATGATCTGGCAGGTTGTGCCGGGGGTGAAGTAGCGGAGCTCGTCGAAGACGCCGTAGTTAGGTAGTTCGTTCTTGTGGTAGACGGCGACGATCTGGCGGTCGACGACGATCGCGGCGGCGTTGAAGATTTGGTTGATGTTGCCGTTATCGTTTTCGTTGAAGTCGACGATGCCGATGATGGCCGCGATACCGATGCAACGTTCAGCTAGTTCGTCCAAGGCTCGTCGGTTGGTGCGAACGAAGTGTTGGGAGAGAAGGAGGTCTTCGGGCGGGTAACCGGTGATGGCGAGTTCGGGGAATGCGACGATGTCAGCGCCGATGCTGCGCGCCTCGTCGATCGCATCAGCGATCAGCTGGCAGTTACCTGTGATGTCGCCAACGGTGGTGTTGATCTGTGCGGAGGCGACTCTGATGATTGACATTTCCGCGGGGTCACCTCGTCACTTTGCGGGTCCAGATGTTGAACCGAGTTGCGGCGTTTGAGATGTGGTTCAGGCGTATACCGGGATTGCTGGGCGTGCGTATCCTCGCACAGTGGGCAGGGAGGAACGACCGGAGAGGAATAGATCGACCTCGCGTGCGCATTGGCGTCCGCTGGCGATGGCGTGCACGACGAGCGACTGTCCGCGTTGCATGTCGCCGCAAGCGAATACCTTGTCGGTGCTGCTCTTCAAGGTGGGATCGGTCTTGACGTTTCCGAAGGTGTCGTATTTGACTTCGAGATCGTTGAGTAAACCGTCGTGTTGGGGATGAATGAAGCCCATGGCGAGGAGGACGATATCGGCGGGGATGGTGAACTCGGATCCGGGTATCTCGACCATTTTGGGGCGTTGTCCATCTTCGAAGACCCAGTCGACGCGGACACATTCGAGATGGGTGACGTTTCCTTCGGTTCCTACGAAGCGCTTGGTCATGATGTTGTAGTCGCGCTTGCCTCCTTCTTCGTGTGCTGAGGAGGTGCGGAATACGCTTGGCCAGTCGGGCCAGGGGTTGGTGCGGGAACGGCGTTCGGGTGGCCGGGGAAGGAGCTCGAGTTGGACGATGTTCTTGGCGAACTGTCGGTGTGCGGTACCGAGGCAGTCTGCTCCGGTGTCACCGCCGCCGATGATGACGACGTGCTTGTCTTCGGCGGTCAGGATCTCTTCGGGTGAGAACTCTTGTCCTCGCAAGCGACGATTCTGCTGAGTGAGGTAGTCCATCGCATAGTGGACGCCATCGAGGTCGCGTCCGGGGATGGGAAGGTCGCGCGGAACGGTTGAGCCGCCAGCTAGGACTATGGCGTCGTTTTGTTCGACTAACTCGTTAGCCGAGATGTCGACGCCGACGTCGGTGCTGGTTTTGAAGATTACGCCTTCGTCGCGCATCTGCTGGAGTCGTCGTTCGACAACGTTTTTTTCGAGTTTGAATTCGGGGATGCCGAGTGCGAGGAGACCGCCGAGGTATTCGGATCGTTCGTAGACGGTTACGGAGTGGCCGGCGCGGTTCAGCTGTTGGGCGACCGCGAGTCCGGCGGGTCCGGAACCGACAACGGCGACTTTTTTGCCGGTGCGGTAGTCAGGTATTTCGGGAGTTATCCATCCCTCTTGCCAGGCACGTTCGGAGATCTGCTTTTCGATCATCTCGATCGTTACGGGCTCCATGTTGATGGAGAGTGTGCAGGCAGCTTCGCAGGGTGCGGGGCAGATTCGGCCGGTGAATTCGGGGAAGTTGTTGGTGGCGTGGAGGCGCGCGATGGCCTCTTGCCAATCGCCGAGATATGCGAGGTCGTTCCATTCAGGGATGAGGTTGCCGAGCGGGCAGCCGTCGTTGCAGAAGGGGACGCCGCAGTCCATGCAGCGTGCGGCTTGTTGGCGGGCGTCGTTCTCGTCCCACTTGAGGTATATTTCTCGCCAATCGTTCAGGCGCTCGCGTTGATCGCGGCGCTTTATGGGCGTGCGTTCGAATTCTTTGAATCCGTCGGTGCTTCCCATGGTGAGTTACACCGCTCTTCCGGCGAGTTCTGGAGTGGCCACAGTTCCACCGTTGAGTGAAAAGTTGGTCGCGTCGTCGATCAATTGATTGTCGGCTTCTTGTTGTTCGCGCAATATGCGGGCGTAATCTCGAGGCATGATTTTTTTGAACTGGTGCACGGTGTTTGCCCAGTCGTCGAGCACACGATCTGCTACGGCGCTGCCGGTCCATTCGAGATGCTTCTCAATGAGGGTTTTTACCTCGACTTCGTCGTCAGAGTCGGGGACGAGTTGCTGCAGGTCTGCCATACCGTCGTTGAAGCGTTCGTGGAGGGTGTGTTCGGGATCCCAGATGTAGGCGACGCCGCCGCTCATACCGGCGCCGAAGTTTCTGCCAGTGGGACCGAGCACGACGACGCGTCCGCCGGTCATGTATTCGCAGCCGTGATCGCCGATGCCTTCGACTACGGCGTTCGCGGCGGAGTTACGGACGCAGAAGCGTTCGCCAGCGATGCCTCGGATGTATGCTTCACCGCCAGTAGATCCGTAGAGGGCGACGTTGCCGATGATGATGTTCTCTTCGGCGACAAATGTCGAGTCGTCAGGCGGAACGATTACGAGTCGGCCACCCGAGAGTCCTTTGCCAAAGTAGTCGTTGGCATCGCCGTAAACCTTGAAGGTAACGCCTTTGACTACCCATGCACCGAAACTTTGTCCGGTTGAACCTTTGAAGTTGATGTTTATCGAGCCGTCGGGTAGGCCTTTACGGCCGTGTTTCATCGCGATGCGTCCGCTCATCATGCCGCCGACGGTGCGATTTCGGTTTCGGATGTCGATGGTTTCGGTGACGGTGGTTTTACCGCCGTCTGCAATAGTCTGTTCGGTCAACTCGATGAGTTTGTGGTCGAGAGCGAATTCGAGGGCGTGGTCTTGCCCGGTGCACTGATAGGCGTGGTCGCCTTCCAACGGGTGTGAGTCGACGAGGATTCTGGATAGGTCTAGGGTTTTGGCTTTGAAGTGGTCGATGTCGTCACGCTGTTTGAGCATGTCGGCACGGCCGATCATGTCGTTGACGGTTCGGAAGCCCATCTGAGCCATGCGATTTCGTAGCTCTTCGGCGAGCATCGTGAAGTAGTTGACGACCGCTTCTGGCGTTCCGGCAAACTTGGCGCGTAGCTCTGGGTCTTGGGTTGCGACGCCGACGGAGCAGGTGTTCATGTGGCACTTGCGGAGCATGATGCAGCCCAGGGTGATCAACGCTGCCGTCGCGACGCCCCATTCATCCGCACCGAGAAGCGCGGCCACGGCCACGTCTCGGCTGGTCTTGATTTGGCCGTCGGTCTGGACGACGATTCGGTCGCGCAGCCCATTGGCGACGAGGACTTGCTGGGTTTCGCTGACGCCGAGTTCCCAGGGTATGCCGGCGTGTTTGATGGAGGACAGTGGCGATGCGCCGGTTCCACCGGTGTCGCCAGAGATGAGAACGACGTCGCCCTTGCCTTTGGATATGCCGGCGGCGATGATGCCGACACCGGAACGGGCCACGAGTTTGACGTGGACGCGGGCTTCGGGATTAACGTTTTTGAGGTCGTGAATGAGTTGGGCAATGTCTTCAATGGAGTAGATGTCGTGGTGAGGTGGAGGTGAGATTAGTTCGACGCCGGGGGTTGTTCGTCGGATGGATGCGATGTATTCGCTGATCTTGTGTCCGGGTATCTCGCCGCCTTCGCCGGGTTTGGCGCCTTGGGCCATCTTTATCTGGAGGTCTTTGGCGTTGACCATGTATTCGGCGGTGACGCCGAATCTTCCCGATGCGACTTGCTTGACTGCTGAGTTTCGAGAATCTACTTCGTCGAACGGTACGTAACGCTCATCGTCTTCGCCGCCTTCGCCGGTGTTGCTGCGCGCTCCAATACGGTTCATCGCTATGGCGAGGGTTTCGTGAGCTTCGCGTGAGATCGATCCGAGCGATATCGCGCCGGTGGCGAACCGAGGGAGGATTTTCTCGATCGGTTCGACTTCGTCGAGGGATATCGGATGGAAGTTGCTTTTGTCGAAATCGAGCATCTGGCGCAGCGCGATGAAGCCTTCTGGTTCTTCGTCCGCGGCTTCTTCGAATTGCTTGAAGATCGTCGTGCTGTTGAGGGTGGACGCCGTCTGGATGAGTGAGATGGTCCGTGGGTTCCACATGTGTCTTTCGCCGGTGGCTCGCCACATGTAGAAGCCGCCGAGGTCTAGGCGGAGGTTGGATGGGATTTCGTACTGCGGATAGGCGCGGGCGTGGTTGGCTATGGCATCTGCGGCGATCTCTTCAAGACCGATGCCACCGATGCGGGAGTTGGTCCAAGTGAAGTACTCGTCAATCAGGTCTTGGGAAAGTCCGAGGGCTTCGAAGATTTGAGCGCCGAGGTAGCCTTGCAGTGTGGAGATGCCCATTTTGGACATCGTCTTGAGGACGCCTTCTTCGGATGCTTGGCGGTAGTTTTCCTCGGCGACATCTTGCAACGGCATAGTGCCATCGCTGGCGACCGATTCACGTATGTCGGCGAGTGATTCGAGCGCGAGATATGGGTTGATGCCGCTGGCGCCGTATCCGAATAGGAGCGCGAAGTGGTGCACTTCCCTTGGCTCACCGGATTCGACTAGGATGTCGGCTTGGGTGCAGGTCTTTTCGCGGATGAGGTGATGATGAACTGCTGCGGTAGCGAGCAACGATGGAATGAAGGAGTTTTCGGCGTCGATGCCGCGGTCAGAAAGAACGAGGACGGTGTAACCGTTTTCGATGGCTTCTGACGCTTCTCGGCGGATGCGTTCGAGCGCGGTTTTGAGACCATCGACCCCATCGGCGACCGGGAAAAGTGTCGATATGGTGATGGTTCTGATGCCGAATTTTGATGACTGCTTGGTCTGCGCCAGCTCGGCGTTGCGCAGGATCGGGTGATCGATGCGTAGGAGACGTGCATGGTCTTCAGTTTCGTCGAAGAGGTTGGGGCGTCGTCCTACTGGTACCGCCATCTGGGTGACGAGTTGCTCCCGGATCGCATCGAGCGGCGGGTTGGAGACTTGTGCGAAGTCTTGCTTGAAGTAAGCGAATAGGTTCTGGGGTTTGTCCGAGAGAACGGCGAGAGGCGCGTCGTTGCCCATCGAGCCTTGCGGTTGGTGTGCGTTGACACCCATCGGACCGATGAGCATTCGCATGTCCTCTTGGGTGTATCCGAATACCATCTGGCGCATGGATATCGTCTCGAGATCGACTTGCGGGACGTTCTGTGGAGGGTCAAGGTCGTCGAGAGTCAGGCGCTGGTTGGAAAGCCAATCGCCGTATGGCTGGCTGGAAGCCAGTTTGTCGGCTACCTCCTCTGGTTCGATGATGCGTTTCTCTTCGAAATCGACAAGGAACATGCGTCCCGGTCGGAGTCGAGAACGGTAGCGGATCTGGTCTGCCGGGATGTCGAGGACACCGGTCTCGGACGCCATGACGAGGACGTTGTCGGTGGTTACGGAGTATCTGAAGGGGCGTAGTCCGTTTCGGTCGAGTACGGCGCCGAGCATGTGTCCGTCGGTGAAGACGATCATTGCCGGGCCGTCCCACGGTTCCATGATGCCGCCGTGGTACTCGTAGAAATCTTTGACGTTTTGCGGCATCGACTCGTGGCCGTACCATGCCGCGGGCATCATCATAGCCGCGGTGTGGGCTACGGATCGGCCGCCCATGTACACCGCTTCGAAGGCGTTGTCGAGCGACGCCGTGTCAGACGGTTCATCCGTCTCGCAGATCGGCAGGATGTCAGAGATGTAGTCGCCGAAGAGGTCTGATTCTAGGGTGAGTTCCCGAGCAGACATCCAATTGCGGTTGCCGCGAACGGTGTTGATCTCGCCGTTGTGCGCCAACATGCGATAAGGGTGAGCGAGTTTCCAAGAGCCTAGCGTGTTGGTGCTGAATCGCGAGTGGACCATTGCGAAGTGGGACTGGAAATCGGGGTCCGTTAGGTCTATGTAGAACTTGTCGGTCTGTTCCGACATCAACATGCCCTTGTAGACGATGGTCCGGGCGGAGAGGGACGGTATGTACCACTCGTTGAGCAGGGCGTTTACGACAGCGGCGTCTTTGTCGTCAAGATTTCCGCTGGATCGTGCTTCGATCTCGTCGATGCGTGACCGGATTACCTTTTCGGTAGATTTCCGGATTACATAAAGTCGTCGTTCGAGTAGATTTTCGCCGATGCCTTCAGGTGCTTTCAGGAAGAGCTGCGCGATGTGAGGCATGCGGGCGCGGGCCCAGACACCAACGGCGTCGGGGTCGACTGGCACGTCGCGCCATCCCAGTGGTTGGGCATCGTGTTCACGGGCGCTGTTTTCGAGCGCTGTTTTGCAGAATTCGCGGAGTTCTTCGTCCTGCGGGAGGAAGCACATCGCGACCGCGTAGTTGGGCGATTTTGGCAGTTGTATACCGGCCTCGGCGGCGACCTTGTCCATGAATTGGTGGGGCATTTGCACGAGGATGCCTGCGCCGTCGCCGGTTTCCGGGTCACAACCGCAAGCGCCGCGATGCCCGAGGTTGCGGAGAACTTCCAAACCGTGTTGGATGATGTCGTGGGACCCTTGACCGTCGATATTGGCTACGACACCGACGCCGCATGCGTCGTGCTCGTGGCTTTTGAGATAGAGCCCCTCTTGTTCCAATCGTCGAAATTCGGCGTCGCGTTCGGCAGCGCGTCGCCGCATTTCACTGGTTGTGTTTTCCAACGTCATCGACCGTGTATCTCTGGAAGTTCAAACTTGAATCTTAATATCGTGCCAGCGAAATCGTTCGTTGGCCGCCGCGACTGTTAGAGAACGTCGAGATATCGGTTGGTCTCGAAGTCAGTGACGGTTCGGTTGAACTCGTCCCACTCGAGGTATTTGTTGCGGCAGAAACTGTCGACCGCTCGGTCGCCGAGGCTCTTCCTCAACAGTTCGCTTTTGTCCGCGATGGCGACCGCTTCTTGTAGCGAGCTGGGCAATCTTGGCAACGTATGGGACCCTGCAAAGTTAGTGTCAGTGATTGGCGTTGAGAGGGGATAATCGTTCTCGACGCCTTCGAGACCCGCGGCAAGCAATGCGGTAAACGCGAGGTAAGGATTGCATGCGGCGTCTGGCGCTCGATATTCCACTCGCATACTGGCTTCTTGACCAGGCCGAAATGCGGGAACTCGGATAAGGTCGTTCATGTTGCCGGCCGTCCACGATGCAAAGATCGGAGCTTCCGAGCCTTGAACTAGACGCTTGTAACTGTTGACCCACTGGTTGGTAATTGCGGTGATTTCTGGTGCGTGTGTCACCAAACCGGCGATAAATTTCTTGCCGACTTCGGAGAGATGAAACTCGTCTTCGTCGGCGGAAAAGAAAGCGTTATCGTCGCCGCTAAAGAGCGACATGTTGGTGTGCATACCGGAGCCGGGACGGTCAGAGAAGGGTTGCGGCATGAACGTCGCATGCCCACCCATGCGCGCCGCGATCTCTTTAACAACAACTCGATACGTGACGACCGAATCAGCCATAGTAAGCGCGTTCGTGTGTCGGAGGTCGATTTCGTGCTGACCTTGGCCCACTTCGTGATGACTGTGTTTAACAGGAATCCCCATCTTTTCGAGGGCCAAAACGACTTCTCGACGAAGTTCCGCCCCGCCGAGGTCTGGTGAAGTTTGATCGAAATAACGACTGGCGCGGTTGAAACGCGCCGACATATTGGCGTCCTGGTAATCAACGCCGCTGTTCATGGATGTTCGGTCGTTCGCGGATTTGTAGTACTCGTCGCTGTCGTCCGCGTAGTAGAACTCGAGTTCAGGAGCGACGTAGAAGTTGTAGCCGAGTTTTCTGGCCCTGCGCATCACCGTTCTGAGAATGTGCCGACCATCAGTTGGCAACGGTTGCCGGTCGGGTGTGCTGAGGTCGCAGAACATGCTGGCGACGGCGTCTTGACTTGGGCGCCAAGGTAGTATCTGCCAAGTGGTTGGGTCGGGCACCGCGACCGTGTCGACTTCATCGCTACGGGCGAGACTGTCGATAACAGCACCGTCGAAGCTGGCACCGGTATTGAGCACATGCTCCAGCTCGTCGATCGTTATTGCAAAGCCTTTTACCGACCCGAGAATGTCTGTAAACCACAGTCGGATGAAACGAACGTCTTGTTCCTTCGCCGACCGCAGGACGAACTCTTTCGCCTCGTCGTCGAACGATCTAGCGGTGGGTCTCTGAGTATTTGACGCAGTCTGCACGATTTCGTCCTGGCGGTAGGTTCAGTTGTAGTGAGGTTGCGCGAACCTGAACTCAATTGCGACGTGGGGAACCAAATTCGCGGCGGCGCCTCGCACCGTAGGCGACAACACCTCATTCCCCGTTTGAGAAAGCGATAATTTTATAAAAATCGTCAAGTCCCAGTTACACTGCGCCCGCCATCGCCCTACCACCGTCATTGGCGGGATTTGCACGCACTTCGGGAACGCTAAAGCGATATCCAACTCGCCACATTGTTTCGATCACGTTGTGGCTAACGTCGTCTAATTTGCTGCGCAACCGTCGCACGTGAACGTCGACGGTTCGAGTACCTCCGAAGTAGTCATCTCCCCATATCCGATTAAGGATGTCTTCCCGACGAAACACGCGACCCGGATTTGAGGCGAAGAGTTTCAGTAGTTCGTATTCCTTGTAAGTGAGCTCGATGTTGCGACCATTCAACGAGACAGCGAAACTGCTTACGTCGATCGTCAAATCGCCGTGCACGATCATCGGTTCCGATTGGATCGTAGCGCGCGCCCGTACCGCCTTGATTCGCGCTTTGACTTCGCTTGCAGACGGGTAGTTGAAGCACAGTTCGATGTAACCGGAGTTGAAATCGAAAAGGTCGGCGCACGATTCTTCGGTGATCGCGATTACCGGCGTTCCGTGGCTGGCAATCTCGTTGGTGACTGCGATCGGTAGAGGGATGGAAGAGCCAATGCACCAAATCATCGCAACTTCATCGTGCATTGACGTTTTGTGTTGTACTTCTTGGCCCCACACCGCATCGATCACTACCAGCGACTCGTCATGGAAACGCAACTCATCAATCAAGGCGTTCGAGTGCGGGTTATTGAACCCATAGAGGATGAGAGTCGTCATGCCGTGTGAGTTGGTTTTTCCGAACCGTCGATGGTACTGGGATTAGCAGGATCGCGAGCTACTGAGAGCAGAACTAGGACGTGCAGCGTACGTCAGCGCGATGGACTTAGGATATTACAGTCGAAAAGGGGTTTGAAATCCTGCGGGCGTCAAGGGTGTTTGACGGTCGAGAGTTGGTTGACGATGCACATTGAGATTTGTATGATTTAACGTTTAGCGGTTGTTGCGTAACTGTGGTTCGGGTGTTCGCGCGCCATTTGGCGTGAACCGACGAATCGAATTACGTTACAAGCCAAACAGATGGAGAACGCGTTGCCGACGCTAAGCCAACTCGTAAGAAACCCCCGCAAGCGGACGCGCAAGAAGCCGAAGACACCGGCGTTGCGCGCGATTCGTAACTCGTTCACGGGTCGCACTCGTGAGCTTCAAAAGGGTTCGCCTCAGAAGGCAGGAGTTTGCTTACAAGTTCGGACCGTTACGCCGAAGAAACCGAATTCGGCTCTTCGCAAGGTGGCACGGGTACGACTCTCCAACAACGTCGAAGTGACGGCTTACATTCCGGGCGAAGGCCACAACCTGCAAGAGCACTCAGTGGTTCTGATCAGGGGAGGAAGAGTCCGTGACTTGCCGGGTGTCCGCTACCACGTTATCCGTGGAACCAAGGACACTGAAGGTGTGGAAGGCCGACGCCAGGGCCGCAGCAAATATGGGACTCCGCGAGGAGTTTGAACGGGGTGGTGGGTATATAATTTGTTGCAGAATTCGTAGCGAAACGCTTAGGCGAAGCTGATTGGCGCGTCGTCGCCGTCGAAATCCGTAGCGCCGAGCGGAATGTCAACACCTTAATCTCGCAACGTCTGCAGACGCGACCCTTATCGGGACGCAGCCGAAATGGCACCCGACTCCGGTTAAAGAAATATCGATTACCAAGCACGTATCGCGGCACCACGAAACGAACCAAAAGATGGCACGAAGACGAAGGGCCGAAAGGCGCATAACCCAACCAGATCCTCGTTACGGCGACGAGGAGCTTGCGCGATTCATTAATCGCGTGATGCTCGGCGGAAAAAAGAGTACCGCGCGCCGAGCGGTTTACGACGCTCTTGGTCTTCTGGGCCAACGTATGAACATGAACCCGCTGGATGCGTTCCATCAGGCGATGTCGAACTCGACTCCGCTTTTGGAGGTCCGGCCTCGTCGAGTTGGTGGCGCCACCTATCAGGTGCCGAACGAAGTCCGGCCGGAACGCCGGGAGGCGCTTGCGCAACGCTGGTTAGTCAGCGCCGCACGGGCGCGCAAGGGACAACCGATCGCCAGAAAATTGTTTACGGAATTGTTGGATGCTGCCAACAACACTGGTGCGGCGGTGCGGCGGAAAGACGAGTTGCAGCGAATGGCTGAAGCGAACCGGGCATACGCCCACTTCAGGTGGTAAACCAAGACGGTCGTTGCCGATGTTAAAGTCGGCACGATTTTGAGAACGACAGGAAAGCCAGCACGTCACACAAGGATTGATTCGAGCACGAACGCCGTCGAGTGAACGACGGATGGGAGTTGATCCCCAATCTAAAGACCCAAAGGGCAATGACAACGACATCTAAAAAAAGAACTGCATCTGAACCGGCTCCCGCCGCTAACGGCCGAGACCTGCGGAATCTGCGAAACACCGGATTTATCGCGCACGTCGACGCGGGTAAGACTACGGTCAGCGAAAGCGTGCTGTATTTCACCGGCGAGACTTACAAGATCGGCCGCGTTGACGATGGCACCGCGCTCCTCGACTACATGCCGCAAGAGCGCGAGCGTGGAATCACAATCACCGCGGCGGCGCAGAACGTCTCGTGGCGCGACCACCAGATCAATATCATCGATACTCCGGGTCACGTCGATTTCACTGCCGAGGTGGAGCGTAGCTTGCGCGTGCTCGACGGCGTTACCGTCGTGCTCGATTCCGTCGCCGGTGTGCAAGCACAATCGTTGACGGTTTGGCGACAGGCCGACAAACATCGCGTTCCGCGGATTGTGTTCGTCAACAAGATGGACCGTATCGGCGCGGATTTCCAATATGCAGTGTCGACGCTGAGAAACCGCCTCTACGCGAATGCCGTCCCGATCCAGATTCCGATCGGGCAAGAAGCGGATTTCCAAGGCGTGATCGATCTAGTCGACATGCGGGCGTTCTACTACGAGTGGCAAGACCCTTCTGCTGAGGTTGACCGAAATGGTCGTCTTGAGCCGCGTGAAGCCGAAATTCCCGCGGATCACCTAGATCTTGCCAACGCCGCCCGCGAGGAGCTAGTTGCCAAGGTTGCGGAATTCGACGACGACTTGGCCGAACTCTACTTAATGGGCGAGGAAGTACCGGCAGACCTATTGAAGTCGTCGATTCGGCAGGCAACGATCGACATCAAACTCTTCCCCGTCTTGGCTGGGGCTGCGCTGCGACACCGCGGCACACACCAGTTGTTGGACGCGGTCTTGGATTATCTACCGTCGCCGATGGACTTGCCGCCTGCGGAGGGCTTCGAACCGCTGCATCCGGACCGCAAGTTGGAGCGACACCCTAACGACGATGAACCGCTCAGCGCACTTGCTTTCAAAGTAATTTCCGACGAGCATGCCGGCCGACTGATCTTCGTACGTGTTTACTCGGGTGTGTTGAAGCGGGGCATGACCGTCTACAATCCGTCAGTCAGAGGCAGAGAGCGCATCGGACGACTGTTGCGGATGCGAGCCGATGTCCGAGAGCCGGTTGATGAAGCGGGAGCTGGCGAGATCGTTGCGGCGATTGGATTGAAGTCAACGAAAACCGGGCATACGCTATGTGCGGTGAACGCGCCGGTGGCGATGGCGCAGATCCAATTCCCAGAACCGGTGCTGTCGATCTCTGTTGAAGCCGCAAGCCGTTACGACAAAGATAAGTTAACGACCACGTTGATGAAATTGGTGGATGAAGACCCAACTCTGATACTTTCGACTGACGATGAGAGCGGACAACTCTTGCTGGCCGGTATGGGAGAGTTGCATCTGGAAATCATTCTGGACCGCATGAGGATCGAGTACGGCGTCAATTGCACCCGCGGTCGACCAAGAGTCGCATACCGTGAGACGATCGGCAAATCTGCGGAAGCTGAGGGTCGTTTCGTGCGCCAGACCGGCGGACGAGGCCAATATGGTGTCTGCTCAATGCGAGTCGAACCTTTGCCGCGCGGTTCGGGCCTTGAATTTGAAAGCGAGATCACCGGCGCAACCCTAAGCACCGAGTGGTACGGCCCGATTGAAAAAGGATTCCGGGAGGCGGCGCGATCTGGGATCGTTGCTTCTTACCCGGTAGTCGATGTCAAAGCGGTGCTCACTGACGGTGCGCAACACGACACCGACTCTTCGGAGATGGCTTTCCAGATCGCCGGATCATTGGCGTTCAAAGCCGCGATGCACAAGGCATCGCCAAGACTACTTGAACCGATCATGAGACAAGAAGTTGTGATGCCGGCCGACATGCTCGGCCCGGTTATCGGCGACCTGAACTCACGGCGCGGGAAGATCCAGTCGATGGAGACCTCGGAGCCAAAGCCAGGGCAGGCAGGCATTGGTAGCGTGATGGCATTCGTCCCGCTCTCCGAGACCTTTAACTACTCGACGGATCTGCGATCGTTAACCTCAGGGTTCGGCGATTTCAATATGGAACTTGATCACTACGACGTGATGCCGCAGCACGTTCTGGAAACATTGGATAGGTAGGCAATAAATTGATGGCAAGCGGCAAAATGCGCATAATGCTTCGTGGTTACGATGCACCCTTGTTGGAGCAGGCTACGGAGCAGATATTAGACGCGGCGACGCGGACGGGCGCGCAGATTTCGGGCCCGGTTCCGATGCCGACCCGGCGCCGCCGATTCACGGTGATTCGATCACCGCACATCACCAAGGACTCGCAAGAACATTTCGAGCTTTGGCTGCACAAGCGTCTAGTAGACATTGTGGAACCGAGTTCGAAGACGATGGATGTCCTCCAACGATTGAACGTCCCGAATGGCGTGGAGGTCAGCGTAAAAGTAATTCAATGAAGCCGCAGCGGCCTTTACATGGCCCTCGGCTTGATGATCTGAACGGCGAGAGATGACGACGCAAGAACAAGAACAAGTGGTCGACGAATCGACGGTGGCGGTTGACATCGCCATTCCGGAAGCGCCGCAATCCATGCCCGGATTGCTAGGGCGCAAGATTGGCATGACCGTCATCTACGACGACGCAGGCCGGGCCAACGGGGTAACAATGGTCGAGGTCGGCCCGTGCGTGGTGACTCAGGTCAAGACCGAGCAGCGCGATGGCTACCAAGCGGTACAGATCGGTTTCATGCGGGCGAGCAAAGTGAACATGCCGATGCGTGGTCACTTCGAGCGCGCAAACGGTAACTTCCGGCATTTGCAGGAGTTCAAGGTGTCGGACCTCGGCGAGTACGAGGTCGGACAGGAGATACGAGCCAACGTCTTTTCGACGGGCGATGCCATCAAAGTGACAGGTGTATCGAAGGGTAAGGGTTTCCAAGGCGGCGTGAAACGACATGGCTTCGCGGGCGGACCGAAGACCCACGGTCAATCGGATCGTCATCGAGCCCCTGGTTCCGTAGGAGCCGGCACATATCCTGGCCGCGTTTGGCCGGGTACTCGCATGGCGGGCCATATGGGCGACCGCCGCGTGACGACCCGCGGACTGTCGGTTGCAGGTGTTGATCCTGCTCAAAACTACATTTTGGTCAAAGGTCCGGTGCCCGGGGCTCGTAACAGCCTTGTGCGCATCGAGAAGCAGGGTTGAAGTAGGACTCGCTATGGAGTTATCAGTAAAAAACAGAAACGGCGACGTTGTCGGCAGCGTCGATGTGAGCGACCGGGTGTGGTCTGCGCCTTCTAACGACTCGCTCTTGCATCAAATTGTTCAAGCACAGTTGGCGAATCGCCGCCAGGGTACGCATGAGACTAAGACGCGCGGTCAAGTGAATTACTCGACCCGTAAGCTGCACGCGCAGAAGCACAGCGGGCGCGCCCGCCTCGGTAGCCGCAAATCGCCCACATTGGTCGGCGGTGGAGTCATATTTGGTCCGCACAAGCGCAGCTACCGCCAACGAGTTCCTAAGAAGATGCGTCAACAGGCGCTCCGCGTTGCGCTTAGTGAAAAAGTGCGAGAAGATCGTTTGACGATCCTTGACGAGTTCACCATAGATACGCCAAAGACGAAGCAGGTCGTTGAGTTGGTTCAAGCTCTCGGTGTCACTGGTCGAACGTTGCTGGTAACCGAGGCGAATGAACCCGTTGTGGTGCTTTCCGCCCGTGGTGCCGAACGCGTCGAAGTGACGTTTGCTGATTGTTTGAACGTGACAACCACCGTCAGTGCGGCGCACATCGTTGCAACGCGCGGAGCAGTGGAGCGCATCGAGTCACTTTGGGACGTCACTGATGGCGAGGCCATGGACGCTTCTGGTGATGCTGTGGAGGTGTCAGAATGAACATCGCACGGACATTGTTGCGACCGGTTATCACGGAAAAGTCGACGCTGCTGAACGAACAGAATCGATACGTTTTTGATGTGGCCATGAAGGCCAACAAATATGAAATCGCGCGTGCTGTCGAATGGGCGTTCGATGTGAACGTCGTGTCTGTCAACACGTACCGCCGGCGTGGAAAGATGAAGCGCCGCGGCTTCCGAGAGAAGAAGCGACCCGACGTTAAGCGAGCGATTGTGACGCTGGTGCCGGGCGACACGATCGTCCTGTTTGAGGGCGCATAGTTAACGGATTTCTCGACATGCCATTGAAAGAACACAAGCCAACATCTCCGGGTCGTCGCAACAATGTTGTCGACGATTTTTCGGACATTACCAAGAAGAAGCCCGAGAAGTCGTTGCTTGCACCGTTGGTCAAAAAGGCCGGGCGCAACAACACGGGCCGGATCACGGTTCGTCGTCGAGGTGGTGGACACAAGCGTCGATACCGGATGGTCGATTTCAAACGCGCCCGAAGTGGCGAGGCCGAGGTTATGGCGATCGAGTACGATCCCAACCGCAGCGCCCGAATCGCGCTTATCCAATATGAAGATGGCCAAAAGTCGTACATCGTTGCACCTCAGGGATTGACGGTTGGCCGCAAGGTCGAGTCGGGCTCCGAGGTTCCCGATTTGCCGGGCAACACGAAGCCGTTGATGGACATTCCTCAAGGAACCATGGTTCACAACATCGAGATGACGCCTGGCAGCGGTGGCCAACTCGCCAAAGGTGCGGGCACCGGCGCACAGGTTATGGCTCACGAAGGTTCGTTCATCTTGGTGCGCTTGCCGTCCGGCGAAATGCGCCAGGTCCGACAAGAGTGTAGGGCGACCATCGGGGTTGTTTCTAACCCGGACCACAAAAACATCAAGCTCGGCAAGGCTGGACGTTCCCGGCACCGCGGCAGACGACCGCATGTCCGCGGTACAGCGATGTCTCCGGACGCGCACCCGCACGGCGGTGGCGAGGGTCGATCAGGCATCGGATTCTCGAATCCGAAGTCGCCTTGGGGCAAGCCCACGCTGGGCTACAAGACGCGCCGCAACAAGCGCACTGACAAATTCATCCGACGAAGGCGTGACCAACGCTGATCGTGTCGGTCAAGACGAAATCGAATCGATAGACGGGTTACAAGCATATGAGCAGGTCAGTCAAGAAGGGACCATTCGTGGATCCCAAGCTGATGAAAAAGGTCGACAAGGCCAGGCGCGAACGGACGCGCGGAGCGATCCGCACTTGGGCGCGTGCGTCGACGATCATGCCGGACATGGTTGGCCTGACGTTTGCCGTGCACAACGGGCGCACGTTCGTACCAGTGTTGGTAACCGAGAACATGGTAGGTCACCGTTTGGGCGAGTTCTCGGCGACGAGAGTATTTCGTTCTCACGCAGGGAACCGCTGAGGAACTGAATAGATGGCAATCGCACGAGCCAAGAACATCGGAATCTCCGCCAAGAAGCTGCGGCTTGTGATGGACGAGGTGCGCGGCATGAAAGTGGACGACGCGCTGGCATATCTGCGATATATGACCTCGCCGAGTGCGGGGGAGATCTTCAAGGTCTTGCATGCGGCCGCTGCGAACGCTGAAAACAATGATTTGCAGGATCGCGAGGCGCTGGTAATCAAGCGCATTGTCGCCGACCAGACGGTTACGATGAAGCGATTTCGGCCTAAGGCGCGTGGTCGTGCCGGTGCGTTCAACCGCCCGACCGCACTTATCACTATCGAGGTAGACGAGGCATAGGACCATGGCGACGATACGTCGCCTAATTCCGAACGAACGGACAATACATGGGACAGAAGATACATCCGATAGGATTTCGCCTCGGCATTTCAGCTGATTGGCGTTCGAATTGGTTTGCCGGGAAACCAGACGGTTACCGTGAACTGGTTCAAGAGGACTACCAGATTCGTGAGATTGTCGCCCGCGAATATCAAGGCGAGGGCGCGATATCACGCGTCGACATCGACCGCGGCGGTGGCGAGATCAGCATCAACGTATTCACGAGTCGGCCCGGAATCATCATCGGTCGCAATGGTCAACGGATCGATCGCTTGCGACATTTGATTGAACGCTCAACTGGTCGACGCGTCCGAATATCGGCCAACGAGATCAAGGTTCCAGAACTCGATGCGAAACTGGTGGGCCAGAGCCTGGCGGAACAGCTCGAGCGACGAATACCTTACCGGCGAGCGGTGCGGATGTCGATGCAACGGACGATGGATTCGGGTGCCGAAGGAATCAAGGTAGTGGTGTCCGGCCGATTGGGCGGAGCCGAGATTGCCCGCGTTGACAAGCAGATGGAGGGGCGAGTCCCCCTGCACACGTTGCGCGCCAAGATCGACTACGCGGTTTCGGAGGCGTACACGACTTTCGGCGTTATCGGCATAAAGGTCTGGATTTTTACTGGAGACATGCCCGCGGAAGGCCGATTGCAACGCGAGGGGAATTCCGGCGTGTCGCCCATCGGACTGGGTCGCGCACCGAGGCACCGCCGATAACCGACTGAAGAATCGTGTCATTTCGATGAAACGATTGAGGGTCCTTAGAGATGCTACAACCAAGGAGAACAAAGTTCCGCAAGCAGCACCGCGGGAAAATGAAAGGCGTTTCGAATCGTGGTAGCGCGTTGGCGTTCGGTGATTTTGGCCTAAAGGCCGTTGACGCGAGTTGGGTTACGTCTCGACAGATCGAGTCAGGCCGACGAGCAATCACTGGTTACGTCCAACGTGGCGGTCAAGTTTGGATCCGCATCTTCCCCGACAAACCCGTTTCGTCACGACCAGCGGAGACCCGAATGGGCGGCGGCAAGGGTGCCGTAGATCACTGGGTTGCGCCAGTGCGACGCGGGAGGATCATCTACGAAATTGCCGACGTCTCGGAAGCGGCTGCTCGCGAGGCACTGCGCCGCGCCGGGGCCAAATTTCCGATGGCGGTCAAAATCGTCTCGCGTGCTGACGAACTGTAAGCGCGATCGCGGTTTGAAACCTAACAGGTATTGATCAAATGCACATCACAGAAGTTAGAGAATTGGATAACGTCGAGCTCTACCGGGAGTTGTCCCAACAGGAGCGAGCGTTGATGAATCTACGTTTTCAGAAGACAACGCGCCAATTGACGAACACCAATGCGTTGCGAGACACACGTCGAACGATCGCACGTATTCACACCGTCCTTAAAGAGCGACAGATCGTAAGAGACTTGGGCTTGGACGAGAGTTCGTCATAAGTTTGGCGACCAGAATAAACATCACAGAGTTGAGGATATTCAAGTAGATGGCAGGCATACGGAAAACGCGCACCGGTACGGTGATCCGCGACAAGAACGACAAGACGATTGTCGTCGCTTATTCGTGGTCGCAACGGCACCGAATTTACAAGCGCAGTCGTCGACGTATTACAAAGTTCGTTGCTCACGATGAAAACAACGAAGCGTCAATTGGCGACCGCGTTGTCATCGAGGAGCATCGCCCGTTGTCAAAGACGAAGCGTTGGCGTCTGCGTCAAATCGTGGATCGTGTCGATGTCGTCGCTCCTGATGACGCTCCGTCGGAGATCGACCAACAAGACGTTGCGATTGGAGATGGGCAGCAATGATTCAGCGAGAGTCACGCCTTCGAGTAGCCGACAATTCGGGTGCACGAGAGGTTCTCTGTATCAACTTGACCGGATCTGGCAACCGCCGGTACGCTGGGCTAGGCGACGTAATCACATGCGCGGTCAAAGACGCACAACCGGGTGGAGCGGTCGGTATGCACGAAGTAGTCAAGGCGGTCATCGTTCGAACGTCCAAGGAATACCGGCGGGTCGACGGCTCGTACATCAAGTTTGATGACAACGCCTGCGTGATCGTTGCTGACGACGGCAACCCGCGTGGCACGCGCATATTTGGCCCGGTAGCTCGCGAACTGCGCGAGCGCGAATTTAACCGCATCGTGTCGTTAGCTCCTGAAGTTCTGTAGAAGAAACCCAATGCCTAACAAGATCAAAAGAGGGGACACCGTCCTCGTTGTGTCCGGTAAGGACCGAGGATCGCGCGGCAACGTTATCGCGGTCAACCTCAAGAAGCAACGCGTCTTCGTCGAAGGCGTGAATATGGTCAAGCGTCACATGGGCCGTCGCCGCGGCGTCATGCAGACCGGCATCGTCGAAGGGGAAGCGTCGATACACATCTCGAATGTCGTGCTCGTCGATGCAGACACTGGTGAGGCTGGCCGCGTCCGATGGCGAGAACTCGAAGACGGTACCCGCGTCAGAACGATAAAGGGGGCGCGCAATGGCTAGTTCAAACGGCAGCGCAACGACGATGCCGCGTCTATTGTCGCGGTACCGATCGGAAGTTACTTCGGTGCTCACCCGTGAATTCGGGTACACCAACCCGATGCAGTTGCCAGTTCTTGACAAGATCATCGTCAACATTGGACTTGGCGAGGCGATCGACAACTCGAACTCGCTTGACGCAGCGACTGGTGACATCGCGACGATCACGGGACAAAAGCCGATCGTGAACCGCGCCAAGAAGTCGATTGCGAACTTCAAACTGCGGGAAGGCATGCCGATCGGCGCATCGGTCACGTTGCGTTCGCACCGAATGTGGCAGTTCTACGACCGGTTGGTGAGTGTAGCACTACCCCGCGTCCGCGACTTCCGCGGCACCAATCGGAACTCGTTCGACGGTAATGGCAATTACAGTTTGGGACTCTCCGAGCAGGTTGTTTTCCCCGAGATTGACTACAATCAGATAGACAGGTTGCGCGGGTTGCAGGTTGCAATTGTGACCACTGCTCGCACCGACGAGGAAGGTCGCAGGTTGCTCGAACTTTTGGGCATGCCGTTTGCGACAGGACGCTGATCTGCCCACCGAAAACTTAACCGCCGCTAGATTCGGCACGAAAAGTAGACGAAAAAACCAATGGCTCGCAAAGCAATCATCGAACGTGAAAAAAAGCGTGCTCTTCTCGTGGAGAAGTACGCGCAGCGACGCGAAGAACTGAAACGGGTGGCCAACGATACCAGTCGTTCATTCGAAGAACAGATGGAAGCAAGGCGCTTGTTGCACCTGCTCCCAAAGAACTCGAGCCGTATTCGACAGCGGAACCGGTGCTTTGCAACCGGCCGACCGAATGGATACATCCGATTTTTCGGTTTGTGCCGAATTGTCTTCCGCCAACAAGCGCATCTCGGCAATTTGCCCGGGATCCGGAAGGCCAGCCTCTAGACACCGAACGCCGACAGGCGAGGACATCGAACCAACAGAGATATGCCAGTTACCGATCCAATATCAGACATGCTGACGCGCATTCGAAATGCCGTCATGTCACACCACGACACGGTGTCGATACCGCATTCGAAGATGAAGCGTTCACTTCTGCGCCTATTGCGCGACGAAGGTTTCATCGTGAACGTTGAAACGCACCGAGACGGCGTGAAGGCCGATTTCGAAGTCAAGCTTCGTTACTACGAAGAAGACGACGAATCGGTGATCACCGGACTCAAGCGGATCAGCACACCGGGACGACGCGTCTACGTTGGCAAACACGAGATACCGCGATATTTTGGCGGTCGTGGCGTAGCATTTCTTTCGACCTCCAAAGGCGTGATGACTTCGGATCAAGCGCGCCGTTCCGGTGTCGGCGGAGAGTTGCTCTTTTACGTCTGGTGATCTGAGCAATCAGATCAATTCGAACGGGATATATCAAGATGTCCAGAGTAGGAAAAAACCCAATCACGGTGCCTAACGGCGTCGACGTAAAAGTCGCCGGTCGTGAAGTCACGGTAAAGGGACAGTTGGGCGAACTCAGCCGAAATCTCCATGACGGTATCAACGTTGAGATCGAAGATTCTCAAATCCTTGTGACCCGGTCCAACGAAACTCGAGACCAACGTGCGAAGCATGGTCTGACACGCAGCTTAGTCAACAATATGGTGGTCGGCGTCAGCGAAGGCTTCACGAAGCGCCTGATCATGTACGGCACCGGATATCGTGCCGCGCAGAAAGGCAACGGCTTGGAACTGCTCGCCGGGTTTTCGCACCCGGTTGAAGTCGAGCCGATCGGCAAGAACTCTTTGAGCGTCGACGGAAACACTACGATCATTGTCACCGGTCCAGACAAACAGGAAGTTGGCCAGCAAGCGGCGACGATTCGCGCCGTCCGCAAACCGAGCCGATTCCAGAGCAAGGCTGGGCGGGTTCCCCTCTTCGGGATCACTTATCAAGGCGAACAACTGCGGCTACGCGTGGGCAAGACCGTCGCGGGTGTCGGAGGTTAATCGAAAGATGGCTAACAGGAAGTTCGACAATCGACCACGTTGGATACGCCACCGCCGCTTACGTCGGCGAGTAATTGGACTCAACGATCGACCGCGACTCTCGGTGTTCCGAAGCAACAAACAGATCTACGCCCAAGTTATCGACGATGGCGCAGGTCACACGTTGACCGCTGCGTCTTCAGTTGAGTCTGGTGTTGATAACGCTGGAAAAATTGACTCCGCCAAGAGCGTTGGCACCGCAGTCGCGCAACGTGCGATTGAGCTGGGCATCAAACAGGTGGTGTTCGACCGCGGCGGATATCGATATCACGGACGCGTGAAGGCATTGGCCGAAGCTGCCCGTGCGGAAGGCCTCAAGTTTTAACCATGGTTACTCAAACCAACACTCGCGATAGACGTTCAGATGGTGACCGTCGCGGTAGACAACGACGTCGACCGCGCCGAGATGAGGCCCCCGAAGGGCCCGAACTTTTCGAGCGCGCGGTCAAGATCCGCCGTGTCTCCAAGGTCGTCAAGGGCGGCAGGAACCTTTCGTTTAGCGCCATGATGGTCGTTGGCGATTACAACGGCCGAGTTGGCGCAGCCCTCGGCAAAGCTGCTTCCGTTCCCGACGCCGTCCGGAAGGGACGGCAAAACGCGGAACGGGCGATGGAGCCGGTTACGACCTTAGGTGGCACAATCCCGCATGAGGTTTTTGCGAAGTACGGCAGCGCCAAAGTATTGCTGTTGCCAGCTAAGCCTGGAACGGGCGTTATCGCTGGCGGCGGTGTGCGCGCGGTGATCGAAGCAGCCGGTATCCAAGATGTGCTATCGAAGACGTACGGTGGCAGCAATCCGGTTAATACCGTGCGGGCTACCTTGAAGGCATTGTCGCTGCTGAAAGACCCACAGAGGGAACGCGCTCGAAGGCTCGGGCTCGACCGAATTCACACCCCTGAGGTGACGGCTCCCGAAGTTGAACCTGTCGAAGCCGCATCAACGGAGGCCGAACCGGTCGAAGTTACTGAGGCATCGACTGAAACATCAACTGAAGTTCCGGCAGATGACGCGAACGCCGAGACTAGCGAACCTGTAAGCGAAGAAGTTTCAGGCGAGGTAGTGGCGACGACCGAACCTGTCGTTGATGTCCCAACCGCTGAAGACGAGAGCGAAAATTCGTCATGAGCGAGATAAGCATCAAACAAGTTCGTAGCGGGATCGGGTCTATTCCCAAACAACGCGCGACGCTCAAAGCTCTCGGCCTGCGGCGCATCAATCACGTCGTTACGAAGCAAGACACCGTTCAGATACGTGGAATGGTCAAGAGGGTCTCCCACTTGGTCGAAATCGTTTCCTGAAGCAAAGACGAGTTAACGAAATGCCAGGATTGCATCAACTAAGACCGGCCGATCGTTCGCGCCGCAAGCGCAAGCGTGTTGGGCGTGGAGATGGCAGCGGTAGCGGCTCGTACTCCGGGCGAGGCAGCAAAGGTCAGCTGCAGACCGGCAAGGTACCGTTCCTGTTCGAGGGCGGTCAGCTACGCTTGGTCAAGCGACTGCCATTTATGCGCGGCTTCACGAACAAGTTTCGCGTTGAATACTCCCCCGTCAACGTCGCTAGTTTGAACATGTTCGAGAACGGCTCACAGATCGGGCCGGATGAACTCGTGGCGAACCGCATCGTCCGCAATACAGGGGTGAACATCAAGCTTCTAGGTGATGGCGAAATTGGAGGAAGCGTCCACCTGACGGTGCATGCCTGTTCCGCCAGCGCACGGGTTAAAATCGAAGCCGCAGGTGGCAGCATTACGCTTATCGGCGGCGCGAGTGCGTCCGAAGACTCGACCTCAGACGAGTAAGCCAAAGCGGCATCTTAAAACCCAATGCAAACTACTGGAGCCCAAACCGGACGCGAATCCGCACTGCCGGCACTCTTCCGAGCTGTCGTCGATTCGTGGCGTGTCCCGGACCTGCGCTTCAGAATTCTCTTCACGCTCGGCATCCTCGTAGCGTTCAGATTCTTGGCGCATGTCCCGAACCCGGGCGTAGACCTCGAACTGCTCGAACGAGCGTTCGAGGCGAACCCGGTATTCGGAGTTTTGGACCTCTTCAGCGGTGGCGCGTTGAGCCAACTCAGCATCGCCGCGATGGGTGTCTATCCCTACATCACCGCATCGATTATCTTGCAGGTATTGACTCCGGTCATTCCGCAACTCCGAGAACTCTCGCGTGAAGGTGGGGAAGCCGGACGTCGCACGCTCAACCGGTATACCCATTACCTCACAGTGCCGTTGGCAATTCTCCAAGGTTGGGCGTTGCTGAACACCCTCGAACTGCAAGGAGCCATCACCGGTATCGGTCTTGGCGGCGGCGAGTGGATGAATACCACAACAATCATCCTCTGCATGACCGCGACGACGATGCTCTTGGTGTGGATGGGCGAAATCGTTACAGAGAAGGGCATCGGCAACGGTATCTCGTTAATCATCTTTGCTGGCATTGTCGCCTCCCTCCCACAGACCGCTGGTCAGATGTGGGCGCTTCGTGACCAGGCGTTCCAAGTCACGATGCTGGTTGCGATGATGCTCATCATCATCTTCGTGGTGGTGATCTTCAATGAGGCTCAACGGCGCGTACCGGTGCAGTACGGACGAAGTGTGTTCCGCGGTGGTCAGATGTACAGGCAAACGGGCGCTTCTTTCATACCGCTACGCGTTAACGCCGCCGGTATGATTCCGCTAATCTTCGCCTTTTCCATCGTCACCCTGCCGGCGACTATCGCCACCTACCTCGCGGACCCGAGCAGCAGCAGCTTCACAGCTCAGGCTGCAAGTTGGGTCACGCGAACGCTGACATTCACGAGCGACCCTTATTGGGCGTTGATATTTGTATTGACCGTCGGCTTCACCTTTTTCTATGCACTGGTTGTGCACAACCAACAGAACCTCGCCGAAAATCTTCAGCGGAACGGCGGTTTCGTGCCCGGCATTCGACCTGGACAACCGACGCGGGAATACTTGATGCGCATTGTGTTGCGAATCACGTGGGCGGGCGCGATCTTCCTAGGCGTTATCGCTATCACTCCATGGATAGCCAATCTGATCACTAACTTGGAAGCATCGCTGACATTGATCCAGAGCACGAGCATGATCATCATGGTCGGGGTCGCATTAGACACCATGCGCCAGCTCGAAGCGCAACTGATGATGCGCAATTACGAGGGTTTTGTCCGATCGTGATCGTCGCTTCCCGAATTGTTGAAGAGTTGAGCGCGCCGTTCGCTCGGGGGGAGTGAGATGCGAATCGTGTTTCTAGGACCTCCTGGCGCCGGCAAAGGGACGCAGGCCGCCATTCTGACCGAGAAACTCGGTTACGTACACCTTTCGACTGGCGATTTGATCAGAGACGAGATGACTCGTGAAACCGAACTGGGCAAGTTCGCCAAGACCTTTTATGACAAGGGCGATTTGGTTCCCGACGAAACCGTGATCGACATGATCAAAGCCCGCTTGGCCGAAACCGAAAACGTGATCCTAGATGGTTTCCCGCGCACTGTTATCCAAGCTGCATCTTTGGACGACCAACTGGCCACAGCCGGCGTGTCCCTAGACAAGGTCATCTTCTTCAACGTTGATGTCGACGAACTGGTTGGCCGGCTCGAAAAGCGCCGTGAAATCGAAGGTCGTGTCGACGATGAACCGGAAGCGATTCGGAATCGCATGGGTGTCTACAACCGCGAGACAGCGCCGGTGGTGGATTACTATCGTGACGGCGGTCGAGTGATTGAGGTGGATGCCTTGGGCACGATAAACGATGTACAAGAACGTTTGATGGGTGCTGTTGCTTGAAGCAGAGCATTAAGCTGCGATCGGATCGAACGGACGAAGAGCGAAGGTTCGGTTACAATTGCGAATGAAGTTGCGTTTTGAAGGATAGTCTCACGAGCAACGTGGATACGGCTCGCCGTATCGCGCTGAAAAGCACGCGTGAACTGGATGCGATGCGATCGGCAGGCCATGTTGTGGCCGTCGCATTGGATGCGGTTTTCGACGCTTTGGAACCCGGTGTCACAACCGCTGAGCTAGACGACATCGCAAGGCGAAAGATCAGCGCCGAGGGAGCGAAACCCGCGTTTCTCGGTCTCTACGGTTTCCCCGCAGTGGCATGCATCTCGCTTAACGCCGAGATTGTCCATGGCATTCCTGGGCAGCGCGTAGTCTCCGATGGCGACTTGGTTAGCGTAGATTGCGGCGCGATAGTAGATGGCTTTTACAGCGATTGCGCGCGTACCGCCGTCGCCGGCGAATCCGCCGACGAGGAAAGTAGCCGATTGGTCGATGTTTGCCGCGAGTCGCTGGTGCGTGGCATCGCGCAATGCATGCCGCACAATCGCATCGGCGACGTTTCGGATGCCGTTGAACAATATGTTCGCGACGCGGGCTTCGAATTGGTACGCGAGTACGTAGGACACGGCGTGGGGCGCGCGTTGCATGAAGCACCGCCGGTGCCGAACTTCGGCACCCCTGGAACGGGTCCGCTATTGATGGAAGGTATGACCATCGCAATCGAGCCGATGATAATGACGGGATCTTGGGAGACCGAGGTCATGGACGATGGATGGACCGTTGTCACTGCAGATCGCTCGTTGTCAGCGCATTTTGAACATACCGTGGCAATAACCGCTGACGGACCGGAAATTTTAACGCTGGCTCGTCAAGTTTGATGACAAATCACCAGTCTGGTGCAAAAATGGCCAAAAAAGAAGCAATAGAAGTACAGGGAACGGTGACGCAAGCGCACCCGAACGCATACTTCCGGGTGAAGCTGCCCAACGATCACGAAGTCCTGGCACACGCATCTGGCAGAATCCGGAAGAACTACATCCGCATCTTGCCGGGAGACAACGTCATGGTGGAGCTGTCTCCCTATGACTTGACGCGCGGCAGGATCACGTACCGCTTCCGTTAGAAATCAAGCGAGGTAACAGCAGCATGAAAGTTAGAGCTTCCGTCAAAGCGAAGCAACCTGGGAGCCGTGTGGTGCGGCGTAAGGGTCGCGTCTACGTAATTAACAAGCAGAATCCGCGCTTCAAGCAGCGGCAAGGCTAAGAATCTAAGGAGATTTGCAATGGCAATCATCGCCGGAGTAAACATATCTGACAATCTACGCGTCGTTATCGGCCTCACCGGGATTTACGGGATAGGCCCGAAACGCGCCACCGATATCACGGCCAACCTCGGCATCGCTTCGGGCACGCGCATGCGTGACCTGAGCGATGAGGATTTGGCTGCGATCAGGAACAGCGTCGAGCGCGCTGGAATCGCGATCGAGGGTGATCTTCGACGTGAAAATCAGATGAACGTCCGACGGTTGGTCGAAATCCAGAGCTACCGTGGCCTGCGGCATCGCCGGGGGTTGCCGGTTCGGGGTCAAAGAACCAAGACAAACGCACGCACGAAACGAGGCCGTCGCCAAACCGTGGCCGGCAGGCGCCGTGCGCCATCGCATTAGATATAGCGGCGGTCTCATCGGGACCGTCAACAAAGTAGGAGCGACAATCTAGGCTATGCCGAGAACTCGTCGAAGAAGCAGAGAGCGGAAGTTTGTTCCGCAAGGTCGGGCGTACATCATTGCTACGTTCAATAACACGTTGATCACGTTCACAGATCCGAACGGCAACGTCGTCTCGCAAAGCAGTTCTGGAGCCATGGGTTTCCGGGGCTCACGCAAGAAGACGGCCTTTGCCGCGCAACGCGCTGGGGAAACCGCGGCACGCTCCGCGGTCACCCACGGGATGCGGACGGTGGACGTACTCATCAAAGGTCCGGGCAATGGCCGCGAATCAGCGATTCGCGCTATCGCTGGAGCCGGTATTCGAGTCAGTTCGATCACCGACCAGACACCGATACCGCACAACGGATGTCGACCACCGAAGAGACGACGAGTCTGATCGGGCGATTTGTCTAGTCATGCGGGCGCGTTGGGCGCGAGTGTCGCGATTCGTCACTCGAACCACGGAATCACGCCAATTCGAGGGATTGGAACGCTCCACCCAATTTAGAATCGGTAAGTTAGCACTTGGCCCGTGTTTGACGGGTCCCGCTTCTGATTCTGAGAACATTGAATTCGGAACGCTACGAGAAAACAGAGACGGTAATGGCAAGAAACACAGATCCAGTTTGCAAGATCTGCAAATCACAAGGCGAGAAGCTCTTCCTAAAGGGCGAACGCTGTTACACGCCCAAGTGTGCAGTCGATCGTTCGCGGGACAGCTCTGGTCGCCGAGGTGCGTCGGGACCCCCAGGCGGACAACGTCGTCGTCGTCGGTTGTCTGATCATGGAATCCAACTTCGGGCGAAACAGAAAGCTCGGCACATCTACGGTATCTACGAAAAGCAGTTCCGCGGAATGTTCGACGAAGCTGCCCGACTCGAAGGTGTCACTGGTGTCAATCTGCTCAAATTACTGGAGCGGCGACTCGACAACGTGGTCTACCGCGCAGGTTTTGCGACCTCGCGACCTCAGGCACGCCAAGCCGTCAATCACGGACACATTCAAGTCAATGGCCGCAAGGTCGACATTGCCTCGTTCATCGTCAAACCTGGCGATGTAGTGTCTTGGCGCGAACCATCAAAGAGTTCGGGCCTCTACAAGGCAGCCAACGACAATGTCGGCCGACGTCGGCAAGCTACAAACTGGATAACGGTCGATTCCGAGAACCTGACGGCAGCGATCGATTCGACTCCAAATGAAGATGACGTCGACAGCACGATCGATACCCGATTGATCACGGAATACTACTCAAGGAGATAGACGAGAAATATGATAGGCGGTATTCGCTCGCCAATCTCAACCACCGTCCAGTTCGCGGACGAGACGGAGGACTTCACGCCTCAACTCGAGGTTGTCGAATCCAACGAGACTTACGGCAAATTCCAAATCGCAGGAATTGAGCGCGGTTGGGGCACGACTCTGGGCAACGGTCTCCGGAGAGTTCTCCTCGGCGCAATGCCAGGGACTGCGATTACCTCGGCTCGCATCGTCGGGCAGCAGCATGAATACGGCTCAGTTCCGAGCATGCGGGAGGGGATTGGTGAATTCCTCATCAACGCCAAAGGCATCCGAATCAGGGCGCGCGCGGAGACGACGCAAAAGGTACTCACGCTTTATGCATCCGGTGAAGGTGAGGTCGTGGCCGGCGACATCAAGCCACATAGCGTCTTCGAGATCGTAAACCCCGAGCACCACTTGGCCACGCTCGACAGCGATGACGGTGAACTCGTCGTCACGTTTGGCGTCGAGAAGGGCGAAGGTTACTTAGCCTTCGACCACGAAGACACTCCAGGTCACGGCGTGCTTCCGGTCGATGCCGTTTTTACACCGGTTTTGAAGGCCACCTATGAAGTTGAAGGCATGTCTGGACGTCTGTCTGGGCGAGACCTTTTGACGATCGAGATCTGGACCGACCGTACGGTTGAACCGATCGACGCTCTGCGAACTGCTGCGGACATTTTCAAGTCCAAGCTCGACATGGTTACCGAGCAGCCGGAATCTGAAGACCAACCGGCATCCGACGCAATGGCCGAGTTGTTGGAGACCGAGATCAAGGATCTGGGAGATCAACTGAGCTCGCGGATCATCAATGCGCTTTCGCGTTACCCCATCCGGACGTTGGGCGAGTTAGTGCGCTTCACGCCAGACACATTGAAACAAGAGGTGCGGAACTTCGGAGAAGTCTCGTTCCGAGAGCTCCGCGACTTCATGGTTGCCAAAGAGCTTTGGCCGCCTGAAGACGAAGAAGATACAGAAGAGCAAATCTAACCTCTGGCGACCGAATCGGGAGAATCTGGACATCATGCGACATCGCCGATCAGGACGAAAATTTGGAAGAGCATCAGCCCCGCGCAAAGCGATGTACCGCATCATGGTCACCGACCTGCTGCGGCACGAAGTGATACGCACGACGCATGCCAAATCCAAAGAAGTCGCGCCGCTGGCAGAAAAAATGGTCACCCACGCCAAACGGGGCGACCTCCATAACCGGCGACAAGCAGCGGCGTTCATCACCGACAAAAAAGTGCTCTCCAAGGCCTTCGATGAATTGGCAGACCGCTATCGCGATCGCAACGGCGGTTACACCCGTGTCATCAAACTCGGTAAGCGCGCAGGCGACGGGGCCGAAATGGCGCTCATCGAACTCGTCGACTGACCTCTGACGCGCGCGTCCCAATCAGTGGCGCGGTCCCGATATGCGATTGGCGCTAATCGTAGAGTACGACGGCACCGATTTTAGCGGTTCGCAATTTCAACTCAACGCCCGCACAGTTCAAGGCGTATTGGAAGACGCAGCAACGACAATCTTCGGCTCCCAAACCGGTCGCATCCGAATGGCAAGCCGAACCGACGCCGGCGTGCATGCGGTTGGGCAAGTCGCGTCTCTCGATGCCGTTACTGAGATGTCTCATGGAGAAATCCGTAACGCAATGAACGGTAACCTGTCAGAAGACGTTTGTGTCAGGCTGGCCCGGAGCGTTCCAGCAGACTTCGATCCTCGGCGCGCGGCAATCGCACGAGAGTACCGATACGTTATCAGCGATGGCCCTGTGCCTACGCCAACCCGGCGAAGACACGAGTACCACGTTCATCGCCCTCTCGATGATGTGGCGATGGCAGACTGTGCACAAGCCTTTATCGGCGTGCACGACTTCACATCGTTCGCCGCAGCCTCAATCGACGGTGGTTCCAACGTCCGAGACGTCGAGACCGCAAACATCAGACGGACGGACGACGGAAGGATTGTTTTCGACATCCGCGCCAACGCATTCGTGCGCCAACAGATCAGGAGAATGGTCGCAACGCTTGTCGCCGTAGGTAGCGGTTCCCGAACGAAGGAATGGGTCGCCTCGTTGGTAGCGACGCCGCGCCGTGACGGTGCAACACAAAATGCACCTCCACAGGGATTGACGCTGCAACGGGTTGTATACGAAATCAATTTCGAACGAGAACCGCCGCTCGACTGAGCGTTTTTGGCTGTTGACACGTCGTGCGCCAATAGAGATGACTATCGCGCTCGCGCAAATTAGAATCAATCTGTTATGCCCACCAAATTGAAGCACTACAACCCGAGCGCATCGGATCTGAAGAATCGATGGCGTGTATTCGACGCCGAAGGCAGAGTTCTTGGCAGACTCGCCAGCGAGATCGCGATGGTGTTGATGGGTAAACACAAAGCCGACTTCGTACCGCATTTGCCGTCTGGCGATTTCGTGATCGTTGTGAACGCGTCGAAAATCGAAGTGACCGGCAAAAAGTCGGAGCAGAAGATCTACAAGCGCCACAGCCAATATCCGGGTAACCTGAAGCAGATTCCGTATTCGCGGATGATGGAACGGACTCCGGAGCGGATTATCGAACTTGCGGTTCGGGGGATGCTCCCGAAAAATAAGCTCGGGCGCAAGATGCTTACACGTCTGAAGGTGTACGAAGGTCCGGAACACCCGCACACGGCGCAAGTGATCGGTTCAGAACGCGCCGAAACACGCGACAGGGATGAAGAAAACGAAGACTGAGGCATTTTCGCGCAGCGTCTGGTCGATTCCCGCAATCCGAACGCGTGACAACTACCGTATGACGAAACGGGCTTACATGCACCCAGCAGTGCAATGCGGACGATTGAACAGTACCTAGACGATCTTCGCTCGCGAGCACAATCCATTCTGAGCGGCGATACGGCCGCGTGAGGAGCGCACATTGACCACCGACAACGAAAATCATTACTACTACGGCACGGGAAGGCGCAAATCCTCCATTGCACGCGTCCGCCTCTACAACCGTGCTGGGGGAGTGACCCTCAACGGTAAGCCGCTTAACGAGGTTATTTCCGTCGATGAATGGCTATCCGACGCTCTCATGCCGCTTAACGTAACCGATCTTGCAGGCAAGGTAACCGTTGTCGCCAAGACGCACGGCGGCGGGGTCCACGGACAGGCAGTGGCGTTTTCGCACGGTCTGTCGCGCGCGTTAGTTTCATTCGATCCTGAGTTGCGATCCGCATTGAAGACCTACAAGCTTCTGACCCGCGATTCCAGAATGCGAGAGTCGAAGAAGTACGGCCTCAAGCGAGCTCGCAAAGCACCGCAGTACACCAAGCGTTAAATCGACACGCTGTTTGTACCTGTGCGCCGCGTGATTATCCGATGCTAATCACGCGGTGGAATGTCTGAACCTTGCATCGAATCCCTAGGATTTTCGCTATGGAAAATCGCACAATTCTTATTGGGAAGCTATGCATGCCTGTGTCTGCACGCAACTTGTTCACGTCTCTACGGAGCTGGAGCGCAGTGTTGGCAGGTGCGGCAATGGTCGCCGTCATCCTAATCGCGTTAGCGAATCGTGATGGACAGCAACTCGCAGCGCAAAACCCCGGCGTCCCACCGACATTTCCAGCGATCGTGTTCAACGGCTACGTGACTATCAACGGCGAACAACCGGAATACTCCGGGTTCAAAATCACTGCCCGCATTGGGACTAAGTACGAATCCGCGCCGGTCGTCGTCGGCTCATTGCCAAACCGACCGTCTGGATACGCACACCTAGTAGTTGCGCCAGATCCTAAGCTTGACCTCTTCGGGTCGCAAATCGAGTTCTTGTTGGAAGATACCGTGCTGTCCACTTCGTCAGACTGGTACGCGGTAATCAATGAGTTTTCCGGCGAGATTTGCGGCGGTTGCACTTGGACGTTCCCGATCTTGAGGGAACTGGATCTCGACTTTCCTAATTTGCCAGAGCCAACGCCTACGGTGACGCCCACTTGGACACCGTCGCCGGAAGTCCTAACCCCAGCATTTTTCTCGGGGCGAGCGCGTACGCCGCGCGGCGTCTTGCCCGACGGATCGGAAATCTACGTCACCGTCGGCGAAGACTTTCGATCGCAAAACATCGAGGTGTTCGGCGGTGAATATTTCATCACTGTCAATGTCACCGACAAGAAATACCGTAATGCGCCCGTGGTCTTTTATCTGGTAGACCGAAACGACCCTTCCGGTGCGCCGAGATTCCTGAAAGCTCTGTCACCGCCCGGCGCGATGGTTAGTGGTGCCAATTTCGAAAACGTGTCCTTGGTGTTCCCAGACCTGCTGCCGACGCTCACGCCGACCGCTACTCCTACATACACTCCGACGATAACGCCTTCACCAACCGCAACTCATACCCCAACGGTTACACCAACCCCGACGCACACGGCCACGCCGTTGCCGACGGATACCCCAACGGTGACACCAACACCTACTCCTACCGAGACGCCCATACCGACGCCTACGAACACACCCGTGCCTCCTACGCCGACGGTATTCGCATCGCCGACGCCAACCGACGTTCCCACTGCGACGAATACACCTGAGCCCACGAGAACGCCGAGACCAACGGACACTGCTGGCGAAGCGACACAGGCGGTATCAATAATCGCGAGCCCGACGCAGTTCGTTCCCGGTGGCAATGGTGACGCAACACCGCCAACCGATGGCGGGAACGGCTCTGGTTTCTGCAACGCGTCGCCGAACCAAAACGGATCGATGGAAGCGACTATGCCATTGGGCATCGTTGCTTTATTGAGCATCTTTGCGTGGCGCATTGCGGTGTCTCGCAAAGACGAATCCATGCTTTTAGAACCTGAAGATGACTACGCCCTGAATCAGGAATCATGAGGTGATCCCAGATGCACGATGACACCGAGCGTAACGCGATCCGTACCGACCGCGCAGCGACCGCGCCTGAGAGTATGGGCATCCAAAAACGACCTGGTGCTCAAAACGTGCACAAGTGGGCATTAGCGCTCGCAATCGTAGCGGTCGCTCTGATTGGGGTGACGACAGCATTCGTGGACACGCGAAACGATGTCCAAGCCCAGACACAGTTGCCGCCAAACCTAGCGGCTGTCATCTTCAACGGTTGGGTAACGGTTCAAAACTCCCCACTAGGTGTAGAAGGGATGCAACTCACGGCCAAGATCGGCGACTGGGTTTCTGAACCCGTCGCAGTTGGCCAAGGGACCGCGGATGCTAACGGCTTTGAAGACCTCACCGTGAACCCGCCGAGCGAACTCGTCGGAAACGAGATCAAGTTCGTGCTCAACGGAACGGTTGAAGCCACCACTAACTCTTACTATGCGCTAATCGGCGATGATGGCAACTTCTGCCTAACCTGTGAATTCGGCTTTCCAGATTTTCGCGATATCATCATCGACTTCCCGATGCTGCCGGCCGGTGGCCCGGTAGCTCCGGTCGGACAGCCGGACCCGGTCGACTCAACGGTGACACTATTCTCCGGCCAGGCATTTACATCGGAAGGTCTTGTGCCTGACGGTTACCAAATCTTCGCAGTTGTTGGAGCTTCCCTGCGGACGAACAACGTTACCGTTTTTGAAGGCACATACAATCTGGCTGTCGACACCACCGACGAAAGCTTGAACGGTGCCCCGATCAAGTTCTACCTGATCGACAAGGGTGACCCGACAGACCCGAACAAGGCGCTTGAGGCTGAGACACCGAGCATTTTCACCTCGGGACAACCTGCAGATATACGTCTATTCTTCCCTTCGATCTCACCGACCGCGACTCCAGAACCGACGGCGACACCAATACCACCCACTCCGACGCCAGTACCTCCAACACCTACACCCGAACCAACGGCTACCCCACCGCCGCCAACTCCGACGCCGGTTCCACCGACTCCGACACCGGTACCGCCAACTGCGACGCCCGAACCGACCGCTACGCCAATCCCGCCGACACCGGTGCCACCCTCGGCGACGCCAATCCCGCCGACACCCGTGCCACCCACGCCGACGCCAATCCCACCGACACCGGTACCACCGACAGCGACGCCAGAACCTACGGCAACTTCCGTGCCGCCGACCGCGACCTCGGTGCCACCAACCGCGACCTCGGTTCCACCTACAGCAACCGCGATACCACCAACCGCAACGCTCGAGCCTGAAGAGACCGGCGGTGGTTTCAACGCAACTCTGCCGCTCGCCATCATCCTCGTGCTCGTCATTCTCGGTATCGCAGGGTACTTCGGATACCAGCACAGCCGAAAGGCCGGCGAAGAGCAGGTCTAGTTCGGATCACTAAAGCAAAGCTTATCCAGCCCTAACAAAAAGCGACCGCCAGGTTCATCCCGGCGGTCGCTGTGTTTTTGAGCTGAATGGAACTATGCGCGTGGGCGCAATACAATCAACTGCCTATCGGCCGGCAGGTTGCTCCTAGTTACGCTGACGCGTGGCTGCGGCTCCTGACTCGTCTGATCCCCACCCATCTCGCCGCGCAGCGACTTCAACATCGGGTTAGGCTCTCCGCTCTCAGCATCAAGCCCATTTGCCAAGACAAGCGAAGGGTCCAACGCTCCAATCAGCGACGAAAGCTCCTTGACGTCCATCTCGAGCCGCGCCGCGTCCAACAACAAGACATCAACATGGCCGATGATCTGAACTGTCCGGGAATCCGGAGATGCTTGGGGCCGACCTAACATATAGGTCGCCAATCCATCCGCATCTATCCGGAACGAAGTTACAGTTTTCTTCCCCTCGTCTTCTACCGGCAAAGCGATACCCCGCAAGCCCAAATCCCCGATCTCATACTCCCCCGGATGCGAAATCACATCCGATCCGCCAAATCGCCCCGACTTCCGGAAACTTGAATTTGCCGGCCGACTTCTCAAAACCGCAGTCACGACCGTGTCATCCGCGGCGGACGAAGGCACGAACGTCGCTTCCTCCTCGTTCGCTGGATCGCAAATTACCGTCCCGGAGGCAGTCTTCACTAGGAATGCTTTTTGTCCGTTAAGAGATATCTCCATGTTTCGTGTCCGGCTCCGATCGTAAGGATGAGGGTGAGTTCCGATATCGAGTGTACTTTTATATGGAGAACTTGCCGGTAGTTCGAATTGCCCGTCAGGTGTAGAATCCTACCCATGAACGAGATCTTCACAATCGGCCATAGTAATCACGATTTCGATACGTTCGTTCGGTTGTTGGAACAGCATCAAATCGAAACCGTCGTTGACGTGCGTTCTAACCCGTGGTCGAGATTCGCGAAATATGCAGACCAGCGTACTCTTAACGCTTGGTTGCCCAAGCGTGGGATCGAATACCTCTACATGGGTGATCGGCTCGGCGGTATGCCGAGCGGAGCGGCATGGGATGGGAAACCGGAATTCGTTGACATGTTGCGATCGTACGACATCAGGCGTGGGAACGGTGAGTTTGGTGAGGAAGCCGACCCGTTGTACGATGACGCAATCGGTGATTTATGTGCCATCGCGTTTGATCGGCGCGTCGCAATAATGTGCTCAGAGGAAAACCCAGCGAAATGCCATCGTCAACATTTGTTAGGACCTTCACTTGAAGAGGCAGGTTACGAACTCTTGCACATCCGCGGTGACGGACTTGCTCACCGAACAAAACGTGCAGATGTCGGTGCGCCGATTTCCTTGTTCTGATCCCATGAAAATTTACACGATTGGTTTCACGCGGAAGACAGCCCAACAGTTTTTTGAACTTTTGCGAGAAACGGAAGCGTCAGTTCTCGCGGACATTCGGCGCAGCAATACAAGTCAACTCGCGCGGTTCACTGTAGGCATAGACCTTGGCTGGTTCATTGCAAATCTTGAAGGATTTCCCAATTGGAACTACGTAGAACTCCCGGATTTGGCTCCTACTTCTGAGATGCTCAAAACCTACAGAGAAGCCTCGAAGCGCAAGGCCTGCCGCGACGAGGCGTGGGCCTTCTATTCCGAGAGATATTTGGATCTGTTGGAAGAACGAGGAGCGATTGAAGCGGTCGATGAACAATTAATCGACAAAGGATTAGTGCTCCTCTGTAGCGAGGTTGAACCTGAACGGTGCCATCGCAGGCTGGCAGCCGAGCAAATCAAAAAGCAACGCTTCCCAGAATGTGAAATCGTTCACTTGTGAGTTATGAGGCAATCAACCCCTGTTCATATCGTGGTCACCGATCTCACGCGGATGGGTGGTGACCGGGTTTGCGTTGCAGGCGTTGATCCCGATGGTTTTACCTGGAGGCCAGAACCTGGATCCGCGGCCGGTGTGAGGCGCGCGGATCTGAAAATGGACGACGGGGTTAATGTTGGGCCGGGTTCAGTCGTTGAATTTTTCGGCGAGCCCAAAGTCGATAAGACACCACCACACATTGAGGATTTCGTTTATCGCCGACGAATGAATGTGGTTCGTCACGCCAACGATTCGGAATGGCTTCGTGCATTAGTTTGCACAACGTTTCCGAGCGTTTCGGATATTTTCGATGGATTCATCAGAAACGGTAGATTTGTCCCGCCCGGCTCAGAGACACGATCACTGGGAACAATCATTCCCATTTCATCAAGCATCGAATTACGGATCGAAGATCCTGAAAAACCGGCTCTCCGCCTTTCGTTTCGTGACCAATCTGAAGCCCGTTACGTCAGATGGGCGGTCAATGACTTGGCGTTGGCAACTTATGTTACGGAGCGATGTGCGGCTGGAAATTCTCACCAAGCGATTGAATCTGAGATCAATGGCAGGATCTCGAGAATTCCAGAGCTATACCTGCGAGTCGGATTGACGCGGCCGTGGTCAGCTACCGGTCCTGAACAATGTTGGGCTCAAATCACCGCGATACATTCGTCTAAGGTGCCAAGACCCGGTTGATGACCACCCGGTGTTCCACTGCTTGGCCGTTAGCCACAGAACGCCCCTTCATCGCTGAACCTTTGGCTCGTGATAGATTCTCTAAGTAGAAGGGCGGTCCATAGTATTGGCGGATCGCGTACTATGTCTCATGTCGGGACTGTTATCCGGATCCGTCGATTTTTCGCCTCGAAACATGCCTCTGCCAGAACGAAGAAGCACCATCCTGACCTTCATCGTGGACGACTACATATCGTCCGCGTTGCCGGTTTCATCGAACGCGGTTGCGAATTCCGCTGGCTTCAACGTCAGCTCTGCCACGATACGAAATGAAGTCGGTGCTCTGGTCGAAGAAGGCTACTTGCTGCGGCCTCACTCATCTTCGGGTGCGGTTCCGGCCGAGATGGGATACCGACACTTCGTCGGCGGTTTGGACCTAACATCGCCTCCGCCTGAAGGCCTGGTCACCATGCTGCAGCGCCAGATCGATGTCGCACCAGACGACATCGACGCGTGGGTGCGAATCGCAGCGTCCGTCATCGCCGACTTGATCGGTGCTCTCGCGTTCATCACAGCACCACGCGTGAAGATGCCAGACGTCAAACAGATTGAACTGTTGCGACTGCAAGACATGTTGGTCATGCTGGTACTCGTGCTCCAAGAAGCACGCGTATACCGCCGCGTGATCGAGTTGGATCAAAACGTCAACGACTCCCAATTGGAGCAAGCCCGCAACAAAGTAACTGCGGAAGTCTCCGGCAAGGGTGTCCGAGAACTGGTTGCGCGAAAAGACCGTGAAGATATCGAAGACGATCTCGAGCGCCAGGTGTGGCACGCCACGATCGACGCGTTGATGCACGCCGATTCCGTCCCTGGCGAGCGTTACATGAGTGGTTTTGGCCACTTCATGTCAGATCCCGAGTCGGCCGCGCAACCGGCAAAAGGCGCATTGGCGATGTCTGCGCTCGAAAACGATGACGCATTCACAGAACTGATTTCCGGTGTGACCTACCGCAATCAACCAATAGTCTCCATCGGAACTGACAACATTCGCCCCGAACTCTGCGACTACAGCGTAATCATGTGCGGCTACGGCGGAGAAGTCGATGCCCGCGGTGTTGTGGGATTGATTTCCCCGATGCGGACCGCGTACGGCACGTCGATACCTACCGTTACGTTCGCGGCCGAAACGTTGGACGCGATGGTAAACCGCGGTTGAGTCGGTCGGAACCAACACTACTCCAGATCTAACTCACGATATCGAAAGAACGGCCGTAACCCCATGAGCGAAAAGCGCGACTACTACGAGGTGCTTGAAATTCCTCGCTCCGCAAACGAGGAAGATATCAAAAAAGCATTTCGTCGGATGGCTTTGCAGTACCACCCGGATCGAAACCGGGAAGCGGGCGCGACCGAACGCTTCAAGGAGATCAACGAAGCGTACCAAGTTCTCAGCGATTCGGAGAGCCGCGCTCGTTACGATCGCTTCGGTCACCAAGGCGTCAACGGCAACGCTGGCAATGGCTTCGAAGGTTTCAGCGACTTTGGCGGATTCGGCGATATATTCGAATCGTTCTTCGGTGGTGCCTCGGGCACACGCGTCCGCCGCGGGCGAGACGTCGAGCTCGCATTGAGCATTTCGTTCCGCGACGCAATATTCGGTACCAGCCGCGAAACCGATGTCATGCGCCGTGAAATCTGTTCTCGATGCAGCGGATCACGCGGTGAACCCGGGAGCAAAAAGACGACGTGCCAAACATGTAACGGCAACGGAAAGGTACGCCGCGCGCAACGAACGTTGTTCGGTAACTTTGAACAGATCGGCGAATGTTCCACTTGCCGCGGCATCGGAACCCGAGTCGACCGCGCATGTGTCCAATGCAACGCTACCGGTGTCGCCAACAATCGTCGCAAGATCTCGATCGACATCCCCTCGGGAGTCGACGACGGCAACCGCATCGTAATGCGGGGTCACGGTGATGTTGGTGAACTCGGCGGTCAAGCTGGTGACCTTTACGTTCGAGTGCACGTTGAGCCGGACCGCGTCTTCACCCGTAGCGGCAATGATGTCCTCATCCGTGCAGAATTAAACGTCGTAACGGCAATGCTCGGTGGAGATATCACCGTCCCCACATTGGAGGACGACAAAACGGTCAGAATCGAACCCGGCGTTCAAACGGGCAACCAGAGGGTGCTCACGGGATTGGGCGTGCCGCGGCTCCGCAACGACGGACCGCGCGGCGACCAAATCATCCAATTCGCCGTGGTAACGCCGCGTTCGCTTACCACCGAACAGAAAGACCTTGTCCGAAAACTCGGCGACACAATGCGTGCCACCGACGACCGGGCACTCGATCCCGTCATCGTCGAAAATGATGTTTCGTACGGAGCGCGGTCGGCACACAACGGCAGCGACAATGGCATCTGGAGCTGGCTAAAAGGCACATTCTCTGGACAGTAACTAACGTCCACAAGCGCGACTGACATCCTCACCATCCCCGTTCAATGAGTCGGCAGGACGCCCAAACGGATCGCTGGCTCGAAATCAGCGTCGAGCTACCCTCAGAGTTCGCGGAACCGGTCACCCATCTCTTCTCGCGTTATAGCGACGAGCGTGTGTTCGTTTCGCAATCCGGCGATTGGGATGCAGACGAGGTTGGCCCCGACTACACTCCCACCGACGATGTCACGGTATTTTGCTATCTGATAATCGACGACACAGTCAAAACCCGTAAGGGTATGATCGAAATCGGTCTGCGACTCATGTCCGAACTCGCCGATGTGTCGCCACATCAAGAGCGAGTCGTAACCGCCGACGAATGGTCGAACCAGACATTCCCAACCATCCGCGTCGGCAACCGGATCGTCATATCCCCGTCGGCCCTCGATCACGAAATGCCGCCGGACGAACCGCCAACCGACGATGTCCACGTCTACCTATCGCCAGGGCTGGCATTTGGCACCGGCAACCATCCCACAACCCGCCTCTGCTTAAACCAGATCGTCGCTGAAGCCGACTCGGGTGATCTGTCCGGCAGCCGAATCCTCGATGTTGGATGTGGGTCCGGAGTCCTATCCATCGTCGCTTTGAAGATGGGCGCCTCCGAAGCTTGGTGTGTTGACATCGACGAAACCGCTGTCCGGGCCGTCCGCGACAATCTCATCATGTCAGGCGTCTCCGAAAACTCCCACGTTGTCGAAGGCTCGATACCTAACCCTGATCTGCCGAATATCAAGTTCGACTATGTATTCGCCAACATCACTTCTCGGGTTCTGATCGACCTCGCCGAACCCATCGTCGGCCATGCCAAATCTGGAGGCGTCATCTTGGTTTCCGGCATCATGAACGAACAGATCGAAACGGTCGAGGAAGCATTTTTGAACGCCGGACCGCTATCTATCACCGACACCAAACAAGAAGGCGATTGGATGATGTTGCGGATGATCAAAACCAGCGACTCGTAGGACGGCTACGAATGCACCGTTTTTTCGTCGACTCTTCTCTTTCGCCCAAGTTAGAAGTCGGCGCACGAATCGATTTACCCGAAGACGTCTCTCATCAGATTCGAAACGTTGTGCGATTGCGGGTCGGCGAAAACTTCAACATATTTTGCGGCGATGGCCGGGAATGGACAGCCAACCTGACACAAGCAGCCGATCGACGGCACGTAACTGCCGAACTGCTGACAGTTACCGATCCAGACGTCGAGATGAGCACCAAAGTGACAATGGTCATGGCGCTCACTCGCACTCAGCGTTTCGAAGTTGCGCTGGCTAAATGTACCGAACTCGGGGCATCTGAATTTCGCCCCATCACCACGGAACGCGTTCTGAAGTCCGACGCCACCATCGGGACCAATCGTATGGTCCGGTGGCGCCGCATCGTTGTCGAGGCCGCCGAGCTTTCCGGCCGCGTGCGACTACCCGCGATCACCGAAGCCGCACCGATTTCGACCGTTCTAACGGAATTATCCTCCCAAAACACGGCAATCATCTTCCTCTGGGAAGGCGCAAACGAACCGATGCTGTCCGATCTTCTTACCGATCTGCGGAACGATGATCAAACGCCGAACAACATGGCCCTCATTCTAGGACCGGTAGGCGGATTCTCGGAAAACGAAGCGAGACGCGCGGCAGAGCAGGGCGCCCAGCTTGCAAGTTTGGGTGCCCGAATACTGCGAACCGAAACCGCCGCCATCGCCACGATGTCCGTTGTGGCTCAAATCCTTCGATAGCACCTTGTTTCGTATCCAATACACCTCGGTTTGATTCGAAACGGCCGTCGAACGGCAACAGGTTGCCCGAATCGTGCTAATATGCATCCGCGTTGCAACACCGGAGTCGCGCGCATTGGTACGGAGCTACCCGCAATGAAATTACGGCCTGGGCCAGCGAAGAAAGCGATCTTGATCGGCACCGACGGTGCTAGCATGGAATTTTGGCGACGCATGGCGGCGTGGGGCCGCGCTCCCAACATGAAGAAGCTCCTAGAAAACGGTGTCTCACGCCCGATGCTAGGTACACATCCCACGCTGACGCCTTGCGGATGGACATCGTTATTCAGCGGCAGTTGGCAGGGGACTCACGGCATCATGTGGTGGGGGTCTCATCGCGAAGGCGAATCGATGAAGACGGCGCAGTGGACGATGGCTGCTCACACTTCTGAATCTGAGCAGATATGGGCGACCGCGGAGCGCGCGGGCAAAACCCCGATCATGATCAAACAGGAGATCACCTGGCCCGCAACCCTCGAACGCGGAATGCAGATCGAAGGCTCCGGTCCCGGCGTCTCCAATTACCACCAGATCGCCGGATACCACCTCTTCGTCTCCGGCAACTGGCGACCGCGACCCGTGGGCGGAACCATCGACCCCGAAGCAACAGATCCGAGCCGCGGCGGTACCGATGCACCGTACGACTACGTCGAGTTGAACCCCGCACAAGGATGGACCAACTCTCCTGCATCCTCGCTAAACCTTTTAGAAGCCACAATCACGCTGACACCGCTCAAACGGGGCCGCACAATCCTCCACCGCGGGCACGTCGGCACGTCGCAAGATTGGAACGTGCTCGTCTACGCATCAGGCGCTGACGGTTACGACCGGGTTTTGGTCTCCAAATCCAAAGACGCCGCTAATCCGTTTGGCGACATCAGTGCAGGGGAGTGGTCCGAGTGGAACCTGAATTCATTCGAGATCGATGGCGAAGCTGTCGAGGGTTACGTCTCTTGCAAGCTCATCACGCTGACGCCGAACGCTGATAACTTCGAGCTATTCTTCCCCCAAATCTGGCCTCGGCGCGGCTACTCCAATCCTGCATCAGTCTCCGACGAGATAGACGAAAAGGTCGGCAATTTCCTCCAGAACCCGGCCCGTGACGCTCTGGGCTTCGTCGACGACCAGACCTATATCGAACTCTGCGATTTCCATCACGGTCGCATCGCCGATATCGCCGAGATGTTAACGCGCGACCACGATTGGGACATCCTAATGGCGGAGACCCACGCCACGGACTACTCCGATCACTTCTTCATGGGCTCCGCCGATCCCATCAGCGGTGCACCACCTGAAGTCGTAGAACGATGCCTCAACGGTTTGAAGGACACCTACGAGTCGACTGACAAAATGATCGGCCGACTAATGGCGCTGGCCGATGAAGACACCGTGATCTGTATCGTCTCCGACCACGGCGCGACACCAAATCGGAGCAATCCCCCCGACATCAAAGACATTCTCGTCGATGCAGGACTGCTCATCTTCACCGACACCCCATCCGACCAAGACGCCGCACGCACCGGTCCCTTCGGTCCCGGCGAAGTTCCCGACCGCGTCTCGTGGGACGTCATGATGCAGAACAAAATTGATGTCGATTTTGAGAAGAGCGTCGCGATCCCGATGAACTCCATCGACATCTTCATCCCCGTCAAAGGCCGCGACCCTGAAGGTCACGTTGAACCCGAAGACTACGACAAGGTGCAACGTAAGATCATCGACACGCTAATGTCCTACACAGACCCGGATACGGGTGAACACCCATTCTCCGTGGTGTTGAGCCGCCAAGATGCCGAGATGCTAAACATCTGGGGCACCTCCGCCGGCGACGTCGTTTACGCCATGCGCCCCGAATTCGACGGCGTGCATGGTAAGCACCTCCCTTCGTCCGTCTTCGGCATCGGTAGCCAACACTCCACATTTGTGCTCGCTGGGGCAGGCGTCCGCCAAGGCGTTGAGCTCGAGCGCAAAGTCCAAGTGGTCGATGTCGCGCCAACGCTGTGCCATCTATTGGGATGGCCAATGCCAAAAAACGTCGAAGGCGGTATCGTCTACGAAGCGCTCGAAGATCCGGACTGGTATCTCAAGCCGTAATGGGATAACCTGTTTCAGAACCTGTCTCTTATACCTGAACGAACCCACAACAACCCAAACACGCTGCATCGCTCCGAGGAGGAGACATCATGCGAAGAATATGGATATCCAAATCTGGCGCTGCCCTGGCGATAGCACTCGTGTTGTCCGCCGTGGTTTTCGCTTGCGGAGGCGAGACGATCGTCGAGGTGACACGTGAAGTGCAAGTCACCGTTGAGGTCGAGAAAGAAGTCCAGGTAGAAGTCGAGAAGCAGGTAACTGTCGAGGTCCAAAAGGAAGTTCAGGTTGAAGTCACCCGCGAGGTTGAAGTCGAGGTCGTCGTGACCGCGACAGCTGAGGCCTACGGAGCGGGAGCCGGTGCTGAAACATTAGCCGCGGCCACCGCAGTCGTCGAAGCGCCGACTGCGCAATCTGGCAAGTTGGTTGTCGTATCGCCCGACATCGGAGCCGGTTGGTTCACAAGTTCCCCGTATGACGACTACACCAGCGACAACATCGGTGTTGCAGACGCGATAATCTTCGCCGACCCTGCGCCGATTCCACAACGCGGAGCTTTCAACCCCGCGATCAGCATCGCCAATGGCTGGAAGGTTGCCGAAGATGGGAGGTCAATCATCTTCAACATCCGCGATGGCGTCCAATTCCATCACGGTTGGGGTGAGCTGACCGCCGAAGACGTCGCTTGGTCGTTCAACGACGCACTACGTGAAGGCAACACAAACTCACGCTCGGGTTTCGTAGGCGAATACCAAGGCTCATGGGAAGCTGTTGACGATAACACGGTCATCATGCACGTCAAAGAAGGCGCGACCCTTAGTCCAGTATGGCTACTCGAGACTTCTAACGTCTGGCGCAACACTTTGACCGCGACATCAAAGAAAGCCATCGACGAACTTGGATCAGGGACCGGCGGCAGAAAGATCGGACAGGGTCCGTTCGAGATGATCGAAGGCGAAGCCGATAACTTCATCGAGTTCAAGGCTGTCACTGAGCACTATCGAAAAATCCCGTCGATCGAAGGAATTCGAATGGTTGCCATCCCCGAACCTGCGACACGAGTTGCGGCATTTGTCAACGACGAGGTCCACATCTCAGTCATGTCAGCACAATTCGTGCTTGAGGCCACCGAGCAGGTTGACGGATCACGCGTCCAACCACTCGGCGAAGGCCAGACACTGCACATTTACATGGGCGGCAACTTCTGGCAGACGTCAGATCCGGTAGACCCTTCAACAGAGTTTCCGAGGGAAGGCTGGAAACCCGACGCCGAACACCCTTGGATTAGCGACCCTAACGACCCGGCGTCAATGGAACGCGGCAACAAGTTCCGCCGCGCATTGAGCATGGCCGTCGACCGCGTCGCGATCAACGAAGTGATTGGACAAGGTCTCTACCCACCCCACTTCACATTCACCGGTTTCACTAGCAACGACCCCCTCTGGAAACCCGAGTGGGAAGTTCCGTTCGATCCCGAAGGTGCACGAGCTTTGATGGCCGAGTCTGGCGTCCCAGAAGGCTTCCGCATTCCGGTGTGGCTGACCCCAGACTCCGGTTCGCTGCCATTCGACATCGCCGAAGCTGCGGTGTTGCAATGGGCCGCCAACTTGAATCTAAACGTCGAAATCGATGCGACCGCATATGCCGGAAATCGACCGAAGCTTATCGGGCGAACCATCGACATACCGCTGTACCACCACATGAACTTGGGTTACTTCGACGAACCAAAGGGTCGATTGATGACCGCGGCTAAAGGTGGCGCCAACCGCGGCATCGAACTGCCCAATGACTTACTCCAGCGTACATATTGGGCGAACTTGATTGAAACCGACGCGCAGCAACGCATCGAAAACAACATCTTACTCACCGACTGGCTCGCCGAGACTTCGTTGGTGATGTCGATGGTGCGACAAAGCCAGCTGTACGCGGTCTCGCCCGCCATCGTTGAATGGATGCCGTACACCGAAACATTCGGCGGATTCAACTCCCCAGAGACGATCGTTCTCAGATAGAGACGAGAAAATCGATGTCGGCCGGCGAATTAGCCGGCCGACACGCGGTGGCCACACCAAATCGGGGTTCGGTCCCAGAAAACGGGTGGCCACGGCACGTCGAAAAGAGGTTTCCAGCAGTCTCACCGACTGCTGAACAACGACCATGTGGCGGATCATCGTTAACCGTCTAGCCTTCGGGGTAGCGATCGTGTTGCTGATTACGATCGTCGTCTTCGGCCTGTCCCGCGCCGCTGGCGATCCTCGCAACATCTATCTCGATGAATACGCCACTCCTGAGGCCTGGGACGCTTGGGGCGAGCGCATGGGACTCGATAAACCCCTCTACGTCCAATACGGAGTGTGGCTCTGGGATACCCTCCAAGGCGACTTCGGCGAATCTCTCTACTACGACGTGCCAAGCCTCCGTCTAGTTCGAGAACGAGTTCCCAACACGCTGCAGTTGGGAGGCGTCGCGTTCGGCGTCGCGATCCTAATTGGCATTCCAATGGGTGTGATCTCTGCAGTTCAACGCGGTTCCATCATTGATTACGGCGTTCGCGGTTTCGCGCTGCTTGGACAGTCAGTTCCGGTCTTCTGGATTGGGATAATGATGATCCTAATCTTTTCCGCGACACTGGGATGGTTGCCATCTAGTCGAAATGAAGGTTGGGATCACTTCATCATGCCCGCAGTCGCCCTCGGCTGGCTCCCAGCAGCCGGATTGATGCGCATAACCCGCGGTGCCATGTTAAACGTCCTCGACAGCGAGTACATCAAACTTGCCAGGGCCAAGGGTGTCTCACCCGGCAAAATAATCTGGTCCCACGGTTTTCGCAATGCGATAATTCCACCACTCACCGTCGCCGCCCTCATATTCGCCGCGTTCCTTACCGGCACCGTAGTGATTGAAACCGTGTTTGCTTGGCCCGGAGTCGGCCGCCTCGCTGTTCAATCCATCAAAAACAACGACTTCCCGGTCCTCAGCGCCATCGTGATTCTCTTCTCATCGTTCTACATCCTGCTCAACCTCGTCGTCGACCTCCTCTACGCACAGCTAGACCCGAGAATCCGCCTGAATTAACGACCTGTTCGAATGTCGATTGAAGCAACATACGTGCCGTCGCCTCTCGACGACACACTGCCGAGCAACCCGGTATTGCGGGCGTTGCGCGTCGGTTGGTCGTTGACGCGACGCTACCCCGTCGTTCCCTTCGCCGTCCTCGTTCTGATGATCGTCTGCGCGCTATTCGCCGAGCAACTGTCTCCGCATGACCCCCTGAGGGGCAACCTTAGGGCTGCATTTACACCTCCGGTGTTCATGGAGGGTGGATCATGGGAAAACCCGCTCGGGACTGATCACCAGGGCCGTGACATCCTCAGCCGCGCAATCTATGGCGCCCGCGTCTCAACAATCATCTCCACCGCGGTAATCCTCGCCGGCGGCATCGGGGGAACCGTTATCGGCCTATTGGCCGGCTTCCGGGGCGGATGGATAGACCAAGTCGCCATGCGAGCCGTTGACTTTACCCTCGCAATGCCATTCCTGCTCGTCGCCCTCGTCGTCGTTGTCGTATTCGGCCAGAGCCTCGAACTAATCATCGTCCTGCTCATACTCTTCGGATGGGACAACTTCGCCCGTGTAGTTCGCGCCGAAACCCTAACCCTCCGCGAATCCGACTACGTGAGCTACGCCCGCATCCAAGGCGCATCCCTATCGCGTATCCTCTTCCGCCACATCCTTCCTGGCGTTGTCGGCAGCATCCTCGTCATCGGCAGCCTCCGCGTCGGCTCTCTCATCCTCACCGAATCCACCCTCAGCTTCCTCGGCGTCGGTGTGCCACCAGATACCCCTGCATGGGGCATCATGGCCGCAGACGGTCGCCAACACCTCTCCCGCGCTTGGTGGATCAGCACCATGCCCGGAATCGCCATATTCCTCGTCGTCATGGGCTTCAACTTCCTCGGCGACTGGCTACGCGACTGGTTTGATCCGAGACTACGGCAGTTGCGCGTGCATTGAGGTCTTCCAACATCCTAGCGTCTCCGTGAAATACGGCCGCGATGATCGCGTACAGGTAACTCCACGCCGAAGCATCTTCATCCGTAAGTTGAGACTCGAGTACGCCCAACGAATCTCGTAGAACCCCTGCGGCGACTTCGTCGATCGACTGGCATCTTTCACGCAACCATGAAGCGATGTACGATTCGTCGTAACCTTCTTTACCGGCAGCGACGCCGAGACACATGTCTACCGCGTCCGATTGTTGGGCAACCACGAACACCCTGTTGAAAACTAGGAAACAGAACCCTGTAGTTAAAGCCGCGCGTTTGTTACCGTGGTTGAACGGATGATTCTTCGTTATTGACCAGATCAGCGCGGCTGCTTTCTGTTCGATTGCCGGATATCGTTCCCGGCCAAAAAGCGGCTTGGGACGAGCGCGGGATGACTCCAAAAGCCCTCGGCCTTGATCGCCGCCGATGTACTGGAAGTCCGGTTCGCCGCCGTCGTAATTTTCGAACAGGATAGGGACGAGGATTTGAGTGGCGAACTCAACAAAAGCCCTGTCTGGATACCACACTGGTGCCTTAGGTACTATGAGATCCTGACTCATCACTGATCGGCGCAACAACTAATTGAGCCCCTGAGAACCAGGGGCTCAACGAATAGCGACGTTACCACCCAGTGTCAGTGCTTCGCAAGTTCTCGAAGAGCGTCTCCGTACATCACCGCTATGAACTCGACAACTGCTTTCCTAGTCTCAGGAGTGTCTGGCAATGGCTGGTCCGTGGGGAGTTCGCGCATCAACTCGACAACATCTTGCCGAGTGACTTCTTCGTGATTTTTAATGATTGCGACCATCGCGCGCTAACCTCTGTGAACGAAATGATACCTGATCGGTCCCGATGACCACTGGGTTTGGATGAAACAAACGTTTGCACTTCGGTTACTCCCGTTGCAACTCCCGTCGCATCAAATCCCCCATCGCCTCCGTCGGCGGTACCCCCTCAAACATCACCTTGTGCGCCGTCTCCGTTATCGGCATCTCGACACCAAGCTGCCGCGCGATCCGCAACGTCGCCCGAGTCGTCGGCACCCCCTCCGCGGTCTGACCCAAATACTCTAACGCCTCTTCTACACTATCCCCCTCCGCCAGTCGCGTGCCCAGCCGATAGTTCCTGCTCAAAGGGCTGTAACAGGTCGTCAGCATGTCGCCAATCCCGCTCAAACCGGCAAATGTGGTCGGTTTCGCGCCGAGAGCCAATCCCAACAGCGTTATCTCGTGCAACCCTCGCGTGACATATGCCGCTTTCAGGTTCGCACCCAATCCTGATGCATCAACGAAACCCGCGCCAATTGCGATGATGTTCTTCAACGTTCCACCTAACTCCACACCAATGATGTCGTCAGATGCATAGACGCGGAACCGCTCTCCACTGGTCATCATCTGGACCCGCTCAGCTGTCTCGATCGAAACCGACGCAGCGGTCGCAAGCGCCGGCAATCCAATCGCGATCTCAACCGAAAGATTGGGACCGGAGAGGGCGCAGATATTGGTCATCGCTTCCTCGACTGACAGAGAATGGCGAGCCGATATGCATTCAGCAATAATCTCGCTCATCCGCTTGCCACTCTCGATCTCAAGCCCTTTAGTGGCGCTGACGACGATCGAATCTGGAGCAATCTCCGCAACATGAGATTCGATGACTTCCCGCATCGCAACCGACGGGACGGCAATGATCACGCAGTCGGTATTTGATAGCGCGCGCCTGGGTTCGTGGTGGACCGACATCGAATCAGGGAACATCATTCCTTCTAAATACTGCTTATTTTCGCGGTCCGTATCTAACTGAGCAGCGCGCTCTTCAGTCCGGGCGAGCAACCGCGTCTCGTTCCCTTGCCACCCCAGCAACACGGCCAAAGCAGTACCCCATGAACCAGCACCTATGATCCCGATTGCGGAAATCGGATCAGGCTCCCTGTCCGCCGGAGGTCGATGGCCCCTCCGCGGCGTTTATGTCGAGGCGGTTCTCCGTCCCTTTGCGTAGTCGGGCTATGTTTTCTCGATGGCTGAAGAGGATCACGACGACCGTAGGGATTGCAAAGGCCAAGTATTCGATTGGCTCCCTCAGCACGAAGCTGTCAGTTATCGGGACATCGACGATCGCGATCACGATCAACGCCAAGATACCCAACGACGCTCCGATAATCGATCCGAGCGAAACATACCGCGTCAACAGCGCAATCGCCAAACCAATCATCGTGACGACGCCCGCGGTCGGCGACAACACCACCAGCGCAGCCCAACCAGGCGAAATGCCTTTCCCACCTTTGAACCCCGCAAACACTGGCCAAGTGTGCCCCAAAATAACTAAGGTTCCCGCTATCCCATGCAGCAGAAATGATTCCGGCGCGAGAATCAACGAAAGGGCAATAACCAAGGCACCTTTCCCCAAATCCAGTGCGAACACTAACGCCGCCGCTTTTTTGCCAGCGGTTCGCAACACGTTGGTGGCACCCATAGAACCGCTGCCATGCTCACGCGGATCGACGCCTCCAAACATCTTGCAGACGATGAGGCCCACCGGTATCGATCCGATGAGATATGCTGCGGGTGCGATTATCACCCACGCCAACCATTCGTTCATTTGGTCTCAAGCAGTGTCACGATACAGCATTCTGATCGGCGATCCCTGGAATCCGAACGCATCTCGCATCCTGTTTTCCAAGTACCGCTTGTATGAGAAATGCAGATATTCAGCGTTTTTGCAGGTTATCACGAATGTCGGCGGACGTATCGCCACTTGCTCGATTGCCGATATGCGAACCCGCCTTCTACCGTGCGCGGGCAAGGGCCGATCACCCAGTGCTGCGTACAGCGTTCTTGACACCTCCGAACCGTCGACGCGTTTGGTGAATTGGGTAAACGTGCGAATAACGGCGTCGGGTATCCGGTTGATACCACGGCCAGTGACCGCGGAGGTCAACAACACCGGAGCATCCACGATGAACTTGAACCTATCCTTAATCTCGTCCATCGCCTCGTCAAACGACGTTCCTACCTCCCTTGACAAGTCCCACTTATTGACAACGACCACCCCTGCCTTGTGAGCGTCACGAGCATATCCCCCAATGTGAGTGTCTTGGGCGGTCACGAACTCGGCGGCGTCCAAGACGAGGATCGTAACATCCGACCTCTCGATAGCTCCGATGGTGCGTATGGCGCTGTATTTCTCGATACCCTGCTCGGTCTTCCCGCGCCGGCGCAACCCGGCGGTGTCTAGAAACATCATCGGTCTGTTCTGGTACTCGTACACGGCATCCACCGTATCCCTAGTGGTACCCGGCACCGCGCTTACAATCGATCGCTGTTCGTGAGTCAGCGCGTTGAAGATCGCCGATTTCCCAACATTCGGGCGCCCGGCGATTGCAACACGGATGACATCCCCGGGTATCTCATCCTCAACATCATCATCGACGTGTTCGAACACCTCATCCATCATCTCCGCCACACCGATATCGTGATATGCGCTTATCGGAATCGCCTCTCCCATGCCCAACGACGCAAACGTGTATAACTCCGCCAATCGCGTTGTGTTGTCAGTTTTGTTTGCCGCCAACACATACGGCTTCCCCGATCGCCTCAACAAATCCGCGGCGTCATAATCCGAAGCCGTCACACCTGCTGCTGAATCCACAAGCATGATCACCGCATCAGCTGTGTAGATCGCCCGTTCCGTCTGCGTCCTGACTTCGTCCCACAGCTGCAACTCAGCCGACGGCACATCCTCGATGCCCGCCGTATCAATCAGCATGAAACGACGGTCTAGCCACTCTGCGTCTACTGAAACTCTGTCCCTAGTCGTCCCCGGCGTGTCGCTGACGATCGCGATCCGGCTGCCCGCGATGCGGTTGAACAACGTCGATTTCCCCACATTGGGGCGTCCGACTATGGCTATTACTGGTAGCGACATCTTGATTGCGGTTGCTGCATTGTCCCCTCTCCCACTGGGAAAGGTTCTAATTGTCCCCTCTCCCTCTGGGAGAGGGTTAGGGTGAGGGTACCGTTAACTCTGGACGATGTGCTCCATCAACGCCATCTGCGCCCACATCCGGTTTTCGGCCTGTTGATATGCCACTGACGACGGGTGCGACAGCATATCCTCAGAAACCTCCTCACCAGGATGGGCCGGCATGTCATGCATGAAACGCGCCTGTGGTTTCGCGAACTCCATCAGCTCAGGATTCACCTGGTAACCGTGGAAATCCTTCAAACGCTGCGCCGTCTCAGCTTCTTGACCCATGCTCGTCCACACGTCGGTGTAGACGAAATCTGCATGCCTAGTAGCTTCAATCGGGTCACGCATCTGTATAACACTACCCATCTTCGCAACCCCTGACGTGTAGTCTCCGACATCAGAGCGCAAGCCGTACGGCAATTCATAACCGTTCGGCGATGCCACCAAGATGTCCCCGCCCAGTCCGGCGACCGCGTACGAGAGACTCGCCGCAACGTTATTCCCGTCGCCAATGTACGCGACGCGCACATCGTCAAGATACCCGCGTATCTCCAACATCGTCATCACGTCCGCCAACGCCTGACAGGGATGCTCGCCATCAGTCAACGCGTTGATGACCGGGATCTCGCTGTTCTCCCCAAACTCGTCCAGCGTAACCTGTGCGAACGTGCGAACAATGGCCATATCCGCCATACTCGCCATCACCTTCGCTACGTCAGCAACTGGCTCGCGCTTTCCAAGCCCGACCTCTTCGGGAGAAAAGTACACCGGCTTGGCACCGAGTTTTTCAGCCCCAATCCAGAAAGACAACTTCGTGCGCAGGGACGGCTTCTCGAACATCAGAGCGACCGACTTCCCCTTCAACGCTCGACTCTCAGCACCACTCTTCAGTTCAATCGCCCGGTACAACAACGGAGAAATCTCCGCCGGTGGTAGGTCGCGAAACTTCAAAAAGTGCCTGTTCATGTCGGATTCCTCGGATCAAGCGCGGCGAAAAATCGAAGCGCAACAATACCTAAATTGTGCAACACGTAAGATGCGAACCGAGAACCGGGGATTCTTATCCCCTCTCCCTCGAACCCTAGCCCTTCCCCATCTGGGGGGATTAGTAGGGCGCCGCCCCAAAGGGCATCAAGCCGGCGTGAAATTCGGCAGCGTGTAGTCGTCGCTGATCTTCGTGAACACGACCTTGAGCGCCATACCGATGCCCAGATTCTCCGGCTCCGGATCCACGCCCACGATGTTCGCCGCCATCCTCGGCCCCTCCTCCAACTCCACAATCGCCGCAATATACGGCACTTCGCCCATGAAACCAGGGTGCGGCGGGATGTGAACGATGCCGAACGTGTGCAACGTCGCATTCCCCGAAGCCTTCACCCACTCAACCTCGCCGCCCGGCGTCGCCAAACTGAAAGCCCGCGGATAGAACTGAAATTCGCCCGTCACCTTGTCCCGCTGCAACCAAAGCTCTCCATTACGAGCCCCTTCCCAATAGCGGTCAGATTCCGGTTGCGATACCGGTTCGGGTCGTGCAGGCGCATCAGTCGTCATCGTGGGTTCCCTCCGCAGAAAAGGTCGCATTCAGAGGCGTCAAGTCGTGAGTAGATTGTAACCGCGCATCGCCTTTCACGACGTATCAGATTACGCCGCCGAACCGAATCCGATGCCAGCAACGAAACCCAATCAACCGCCAGCGATGGCGAAAATCCCGAGTATGACGGCGATAGTACCCAACGTGGCGGCAAGCGCAACAATTACTCCAACGAGTCGCAAAACCTGCGCCAATTTAGATTGATCCATCGCCAGTACCTTTCCTTCGCGGTAATCTCCACCGTCATTATCGCGGGGTTTCTGCTTTCGTGGTTAAGGCGTCGGCGTAGGGGTGACGAAACGAAAACCACCCACTAAATCGACGCCGCGATATGCAATCGAATAGATAGTCGACGCCGGGTCGTTGAGCGCATCGCTGAACATCGCTCGATTGCAGACAAGAAAGTCCTCATACGTCCCTTCGAATGCGAACACCCACATCGAACTGTCTTCGTCCCATTGCGATTCAACGTTGTACAACCCGACACACTCTTCAGGCAAGGGTAGTTCCTCAAATGACGGCGGCTCAAATTCGTCCGATTCGTGGAATTCCATTCGGAGACCAGCGACGGTTTTCCAGCTATCAGGGTTTAGCGATGCTTCGTACCCTTCCGGGTCCAAGGTCTGGTTGCAAGCTGTCAATTCTTCTTCCGACCCGAGCCAAACGATCGACCAAGCGACATCACCACTCTGCGGGGTCAAATCGCCCATTTGCTCGAGGCATTCCCGCGGAAAACGCTCCGAGATCATCTCCGGTCCACGAAGCGAATCGAAAACATCCGGCAACTTCCCAGCTACTAATGAACCGACGGCGACAATCCCGATAATCGCAACTGGTACGCTGACCGTCGCAACCACAACGCCGGTCAATCGACCAACTGGCCGAGACCAAATATCCATCCCGATCTACTCTCCCACTGCTGTCAATGGATTAAGGTGCAAAGTCCTCCCCATCCACGATCACACCTGTTACCGTCGCATCCCCGTTATCACTTACCGAAACACGAATCTTCAAATCCCTCGCTCGTTCAATCTCCCGCCCGGTTCCTTCCGGCACGAAATACGTTCCGATCCCAAGATCGATCCTCCCACTTGACTGCATCTGACCGCGAATGAAGACCTCACCGTTCCGCCTCGGCACGCGGTCATCGCCCAAATACCGAGACGCTACCCAGACCTCATCTCGTTTTACCAACACGACAATCACTTCGCCCCCAGGCGCGAAATCCGTTTTCCTGTCTTCCGGTATGTCCGCAATCTCATAGTCAAGAATCGCGTAGTCCCCCTGCATCAGCGACCGCGGATCAACCGGCGCCCCCTGCAAAACAACCTCCGTTCCCGAACTGACGACATACTGCTTAACCGCGGCCAACGTCACCAACCCGATCATCTGCACGGCAACGACAGCGAAGAAAACGATCGTCAGGATGCGATTCATGGCGCAGGTACCCGTTCGCGCATATCGCGTATCATGCCGCGCCGCAGTCGCTCGAGCCCGAACCCGATCGCCAGCAGCAAAATGCCCGTAACGATGAACGCCAACCCTTGATCAAGCAGATCGAACCCGAACTCGAAATATCGCGTCATCACAGTAACGCCGAACATAATGAACGCCGTATTGACCAGATACGCCCGATTGAACCGGAAACCAGCCGTCAACATCGCGATGATGCTGATCAAAATGATCACGTTGACGGGAATCCAGAACCATGACGCGTACGCGATCAACGCGATCCAAGTAGTGATCGCGATGCCGACCATCACGATAGTGCCCGACGCGATCCATAGCCAACGCACCGAATCGTCTGCACCGGTTTCGCGGCGTTTATACGCCACCGCCAAAGCAAGCGTCGCCACCGTCACCACAACCACGAAAGTGATCCAAAACTCCGGCTCAAAATCTCGCAGCGCGACGCGATCGATGGTTCTCCACGCCGACGCGAAACTCAATGCATACGTGCCGACCGCCGCGGTTCCGATTCCGAACACATCAAAGTAACGGGCGAAGTGTTGATAGGAGCCCCATCTCGCATGTAAGCGTCCCAGAGCGAACAATACCGCACCAAACAAAACGTATGCTGCCACCACCAACATGAACACCGCGCCCTCATCGGAGTTCGCAAACTCCTCGTCGAACCAAACCTGCATACGGAAGCCAAGCGATACGAGCAACAAGATCAGCGACAGCACCAAAATCGCAACCGAGCGAGTGACATAAGCAATCGGTACCACACCGAGGAACCATGCCGGCATCAGCAATGGATGGTTCACTTCGACGTTGAATGCTTGAGCAATTAAGTGGATCGACGCGCCATAGATGATCGCCCCAAGCAGGATAAGCGCGATTCCAGTGCGTGGCGTTTCAAAACGGTACGCCAGCAACCAACCGGCAACATACGCAGTCGTCGACGCAGCCACCATCAACCCGATCTTCGCCACATCAGATATGGCATCCCAATTCGCCGCCAACACCGCGATGATGCCAAGCCCAACCAAGATCGCCCCAAAGATCACAATCGCCGCTGAAAGTCGATTCAACGCGAACGGACGCCCATCATCTGCCGCTACCCCGTAACGACCAGCAAGGGTCTCCGCAACCTCCGACGAAATAATCCCCTCGGTCCGCCAAACTTCGATCTCGCGCCGAATCCGCTCTACGAACTGAGGGTCGCGATCAGTTAAATCCCCATCCGGGGGCACGTCACCTTCTGACATGCACCCATTCTACGGTTGATTTTTCAACGACTGTTACGCCGACCTAAGGCGCCGACAAGATCACCGTCCCCGTCGACGACAGATACCCGCCAGTCCCGTGCGCCACCGCCAAGTCGCAGTCGTCCAACTGCCGCTCGCCAGTCTCGCCACGCAACTGCCGAACCGCCTCGACGACGGTAAATATCCCGTACATCCCGGGGTGCGTGTACGACAAACCACCACCAGACGTATTCACCGGGAAATCGCCGCCCGGCGCCGTCCGCTGGTTAGCCACCAAGTCCGGACCCTCACCCGGCGCACAGAACCCGAGATTCTCCAAGGAAACCAACACCGTGTACGTGAAGGAGTCGTAGATCATCATCAAGTCCAGATCCGAGTGCGACACACCCGCCATATCCAGCGCCTGCTTGCCCGTGTTTCGACCGAACGCCCGCGTCAGATCCGGCATCTGCGAAATCATCGAGTGGTCGTGACCCTCAGCCGCACCCAATATCGCGACTCCACCCTTCGCACAGTCCTTCGCCCGCTCGGCAGTCGTCACCACAATCGCCGCGCCCGCATCCGTCACTAGGCAACAGTCCAGAAGATGGAACGGCCACACGATCCAACGAGAATCGTGGTAATCATCGAACGTCGCCGGACGGTCGTAGAAATACGCCTTATCGTTCATGTTGGCCCACTTGCGAGTCGACACCGCAATGTTCGCCATCGCCTCCCGTGTCCGTTCCTCGCCATACTCGTGCATGTAGCGACGTGCAGCCATCGCATACGACACCGGCGGACCAATGATCCCGTACGGACGCTCATACTGGTTCTGTGGCGTACCCAGATTCGGCGCTGCGGGTGAACGATCGCTCCTACCCGACTGACCATGGGTAATCAACGCCACCTCGCAGTACCCGGCTTGAATCGCCGCGATCGCGTGGGCGATGTGAATAACAAACGACGAGCCGCCGACTGAAGTGCTATCCGTAAACCTCGGTTGTATCCCCAGATACTCCGCCACGTCCAACGTCGACCATCCCGCCGTCATCAACCCATCGACGTCCGAAAGCGATAGCCCCGCATCGTCCAGCGCATTGATAGCCGCCTCGGCATGGTGCGCCAACGGCGATTTGTCCGGCACGTTCCCGATCTGATCAGATTCGGCTACGCCCACGATTGCGGATTGACCGGAAAGTGCTTTCAGCTTATTGATGTTTGGCATGATTGAAGTCCAACTCGGTTCACGTCGTCGTCATGCGGCATATGCGCAACAAGCATTTTACCCGCGCAATCCCATATGTAAACTTGAACCGCCCACCAAACCTCACCGCCTCGCCCACTATTCCGCCAGCAAGAACCATCAAATGCCCAACGAAAAAGGCGCTCCTCCCCAAGTCCAATTCCAATCCCTTGACGACTACCTCGAGGTCATGTCCAAAGCCGTTTTCCAGAGCGGCATGTCTTGGCAAGTCGTCAACGCCCAATGGCCCGACACCAACGAAGCATTCCAAAACTTCGAAATCGGAAGAGTAGCGGCCCTCTCCGAAGAGGAGTTAGACGAACTTGCACACGACACTCGCGTCATCCGAAACCGCCGCAAACTCGCCGCCATCGTCCACAACGCACAACGCATCATCCAACTCGACGCCGAGCACGGCGACTTCCGCAACTACCTCCGCTCCCACGGCGACTTCTACGCCGCCGTCAAAGACTTGAAAAAGCAGTTCAAATTCCTCGGCGACACCGGAAGCTACTTCCTCCTCTACGTCATCGGCGAACCAGTCCCTCCGCACGACGAGTGGATGCGAGTCAAAGAAGGCACCGCGCGACGGCCATAGGGTGACGGGCAGCAGGGTTGCCCCCGGTCGCGGGGGAAATGTCCGCCGGACAAAGGGGGCTCGTGCCGTTAAATCTCACAAATCCGATCACACATGACGTCTACCGCTCTACCTGCTAAATTACATATCAACAAATCCCTCCTATCTCTAGTCAAAGGATTCCCCGCCATGAAAGTCATAGTCACCCCAATGCCCGGCGGCGTAGCCCCCGGCGAACCCGATGACGCCGTCCTCCGCGACCTCGAAGCAACATTCCCCGAAGTCAACTTCATATTGTGCGAAACCGAGGAAGATCAACTCATCGCCATCGAAGACGCTGACGCCTACTGTGGATGGCCCACACGCAAAGTCTTCCTCGCCGCCAAAAACCTCAAGTGGATACACTGCGCCGGAACCGGCATCGACGGCATCATGAAGATCCCGGAACTCATCGAGTCCGACATCCCCGTCACCAACTCCCGCGACTCCCACGTCAGCCCCATGGCCACACACGTCTTCGCACTCATCACCTCGCTCGCCCAACGCCTGAACGAGATGCTCCCCCAACAAATGGCCCGAGAGTGGCTACCCGATACCTACAAATGGCGCCAGATCGAACTTGAAGGCGCAACCCTCGGCATCTACGGCTTCGGAAACATCGGACGACGTGTAGCCAAACGCGCATCGGGATTCGACATGAACGTCTGCGCCGTCGACAAATCACCCCGACCTTCCGAACATGCAGAAGAAGTCTGGGGCCTAGAAAAACTCGACGACCTCATCGCAATGTCCGACTGGTTCGTAGTCGCCGCACCATACACCAACGAAACGATGAACTCCATCGACAAACGCCGCATCGCCCTCATGAAACCAACCGCACACATCATCATCATCTCCCGAGGCGGCATCGTCGACGAACAAGCCATGTGCGAAGCCATCCGAGCCGGAAAACTAGCCGGCGCCGGCCTAGACGCCATGGCACCCGAACCCCCAGAACCTGACTCCCTCCTCTGGACCACCCCCAACATCATCTTCTCCCCCCACGCCTCAGCCCTAGTCCCCGACATGTACCTCGGTCGCCGAGAAGTCTTCAAAGAAAACCTCCGCCGATACCTAGCCAACCAACCCTTCATCTACGAATGCGACAAAGTTGCCGGCTACTAAGCGGACACGGATGATTAGAGACCAATCGTCGCGTCTTGTCAACGCAGATCTGAAATCGGGCGCAGAACCTGATGGTCAATTACAGTAGATTTCAAGGACGCGATTGATCAATAGGAACGCTGGTTGCACGAGAACAAACTCAGATTGACCTTTGAGGGTCCGTCGATCGACGAACAAGGTGTGTCGTTCGAAGATTTAGCGAGTACTATCTCGCATCTTCAACGCGCAATCAGTATGTTGGTTCGGGATTCCGAGGGCACTGAATCTTCATTGGGTCACTCAGCGCGACCTGTGATTGAACCAACCAAACTACGTTTAGTTGGTGGTTCCGAAGGCTCGGCGACCACCGAGTGGGAGCTGTCACCCAACCCTTATTTCTATACCCCCCTGGACCAGCCAAACGCGAGGGCTGTGCAGGCACTGTTTCATCTCACCAATGGTTCCGGCGGAGGGACTGTCAAAATGTCTGCAACCTTCAAAGCTGAAATCGACGAAATCGGTAAAGGTCTGTCGGACGATGTAGATGTCGTAATAATCACTTCGCCGAGCAACAGTCAATCCATCGAAATCCGACGCTCAGAAAAAACGACGAACGTCAAAACCGATGCCGAACGAAAAAGTCAAACTCATTCTCGGACCGAACCATTCGATTTGGATGCTGTTTTGAACGATCCAAACCCTAAGGTATTCCGCCGCGACAACGTCGTTGTAGCCAGCGAACCTTTCGACGTTGATAAGTTCAACGAGATAATTCGCAAGGGCAGACGGGATACATGAACGCAGAATCGGCGTTGGTCGTGGTTGACACAAGTGTGGTGTCCATCCTGTTCAACGATCGGATGAAATCGAACGCGTACGCAGAATTCCTGGAAGGCAATAGAGCGTTCATCTCGTTCCAGACGCTGGAAGAGCGGTTGTATGGGGCGTATCTTGCCGGCTGGGAGGGGCGCCGAATGAACGAGTTGACGGCCCACCTAGGCCAATACACGGTTATCTGGCCAAACTCCGAATTGGTCGAGATTGCGGCTCGTATTCGCGCTCAACGTGAGCAACGAGGACGGAGATTACACCTAGCCGACGCATGGATTGCCGCCACGGCGCTCCTGCTAAATTGTCCCTTGGTCGCGGACGACAACGATTTTGATGGCATCCCAAACTTGGAACTGCTCACAATTTAGGTCCGAAACCCCACAACACATCCTCCGCCCTTTGCGGGAGAGGGTTAGGGTGAGGGGGAACCATAAGTAGTTGTGATGTGACGCTAACTTAACTCGGTTTCCACCTGCGGCACCAGTTTTTCCAGAAGCGGCCCGAATACTTCGTTGAATTTAACTGTGGTTGACACTAGCCAAGTTCTAGCGTCTTCCAGTTCATCTTCAGAGCCGTCCAATGAGCCGGGAGCATAAGCCGTTATCATGCTATTTTTGAAGCGGGTAACACGTTCCCACTCCAAATCTTCGCCTAATGCGTTTTCGATCTCCGATCGGCGTGGACTGATTCGATCGAATAACTTCCGGTTGAATTCAACATCACGCCGGTGGAACGATAATCGCACACGCACTTTGAGACCGTCGTAGTGGAATCCGATGTTGTACCGAATGTCTTTGACACCAGAGTGGAAATCCCAATGGGGTTGTTTTTTGCGGCGCCTGCGTATACGGATGCCATATCTATCGTCGAGGTCCTCGGCTAAAGGATCCAAGAACTCAAAATGCGACGGCGTTGCCCTTTTGCGCTGATAGTCATCACCAGCTTCTTGCGATTCAGGATCAATGTCCACAGCATCAATATCTAGCGATATTTCCTTCCCCATCAAGGCAATCAAGGGCTTGATGTGTTCAGGATCGACCTCAAAGAACTCGCGTCGAGGGTTGACTCTATACTTGTCAAACGCTTTGTGCAGGGCACTCTCAACAGTTGTATCGTCATCAACCTCAACCGCGATTTCGCAATTGAACGGAAACGGCACTCCTGTCGAATAGAGTGCGCCCATACGATTCTCTAAGGCTGATCGACTGGTTTTGCCAATCTTGACCAGCCCTTCCATAGCGGGGTTGGTCAGGACATACACGATACCCATTCAGTTTTCCTCCATCGAGAGTGATGCCAGGACGAGATGCCGAGGGGAAAAGAACACCCTCCCTCTACTGCAACGGCGAATAATCCGTCGGTGCCAGCAGCCGGTTCTCGATATTCTTCACGATGATCCCATCCTCGTGCGACTTCGCGAAAACCTCCTGCCACTCCGGATCCGCTCGGAAACTCGCCCAAGCCTCCGCCCGCTGACCGGCATCCTCAAACGCCACCAAGTAGACCAGCTCATTGCTGTTAGGCCCGACGTCATGCGTCCAATAGCCGACATTCTTGATCCCGTGCTTCTCGAACAACTCCATCGTGTGGTTCGCAAACCGAGCATTCAGATTTGGCAACTTCCCGGCAAAGCACTCATAGATTCGCAACTCATAGATCATCGTTTCATCTCCTCGACGTAGGCGTAAGCTCAATCAATCGTTATCGTATCGCGATTTGCAACCCGAAACACAGCCGACTAAACCGCACACTGTTGTCACCGCCGCGACTAATCCACACCAAAATCTCCGGTTCACACCTCAACCCTGACGCGAGTAGTGCGACTCTTGGTCCCGAGGAAACTTCCCCTCGCCAACATCGTCCACATAACGCCGGACCGCATCCGTGATCGCTTCCGCGAAATCACCGTAGTGACCCGCATGACGCGGCCGGAAAGTTGGGTCCAACCCCAACATGTCGTGTAGCACCTGTATCTGACCGTCGCAGTGCGGACCCGCGCCAATCCCGATCGTCGGAATCGTCAACCGCTCCGTAATCTCCTTCGACAACTCCGAAGGCATCAACTCCAACACCACTGAATACGCTCCCGCTCGCTCCACTGCCAACGCATCCTCAATCACCCGCTCCGCATTCTCGCCACGCCCCTGCACCCGATACCCTCCGAAGGAATGGATCGACTGCGGCGTAAAACCCACATGCCCCATCACCGGCATCCCCGCGTCCACGAGCGCGCTTATCGTCTTCTCCATCGACATCCCACCCTCCAGCTTTACCGACTGTGCACCACCTTCCTTCATCAACCGCGCTGCGTTCTTGATCGCTGTCGGAACATCTGATTGATAGCTCCCGAACGGCATATCCGCAACCACAAACGCCCGCTTCGCACCCCGAGTAACCGCCGCAGTCGCACGCACCATATCCTCAACCGTCACCGGCACCGTCGAGTCATATCCCAAAACCACATTCCCCAAACTGTCCCCAACCAAGATCGCCGGAATTCCAGCGGCGTCGACCAACATCCCCTGGTTGGCGTCATACGCCGTAACCATCGCGATCAACTCACCCCGCGCCTTCATCTGCTGAAAACGCCGGACCGTCACACGCTGCCTAGGAGCACTCATACCCCAATTATCCACCCAACACCAAAAACTCGCACCGAAGACGTCGCACCAATTTCACACTAAATACGGTCGCCATAACCGCAGCACCCACTCCCACAACAGCGCAGTCCCTTCTCCCCCCACGAAAGAGACGGATGGCGGGCGGCCCTCCCCTTCGCTTTGCGAAGGGGACGCGTGCGAGCGAAGCGCAACACGCAGGGGATGCACGAAAATCACCGCAACACCCCTCTCCCACACCACACCCATCCTTCCCATCATTCCCAATCCTTCAAATCCTAGTTCAAACATGCCAATCCCCTTGACTCCCCCACAACTAATGTAGTACAACAGTAACTAAGCGTCAAAAACCAAGACCGAACAGGTCCACTGGCCGAGGCGCCCAGAACATCGCCGTGTCGATACGGGAAGCGTGCACACTTTCCTTATTGATGCTGCTACTGACAACTTACAAACACCGGTCCGCGGGTGGGAGGCACCCAGGCCTATTAAGCCGACGCCCAAGGCAAATGCCAAGGGCAGAAGCCGACGGAGGCCTGTCGCAGCACCTACTAGAAGCTTAGGAAGTTCGGGCGAAACGCGGATCACAAATTTCGGTATGGAGACCGTTGTGGCGTAAGGGCTCGGATGCGAAGTAGACGCCGACTTCGACCAGCAAGCCAGACGGACAAACTACCCTTGCCAAACCCCGTCGTTCACGGCGGGCCCTCCGTCATTCCGGCGAAAGCCGGAATCCAGAGGGGAAGGGCAAGGGAGGGGTGCCCGTTCAAGGTCCAGAGCGAACGCCGTTCTCCGACGCCGACGCAGCGATTCCAGCGGAGCGAGCTGGAGTGACCTACAGGATTAGCGAGAAGGAAAGAATCGAGCAACGCCGGGCGGCACGACTTTCAGTCTGTCGACCGGAGAGCCGACGGTCTGGCGACGTCGGAGGTCCTGGAAATCTATCTACCATTCACCCACAATCGCACGCTCCCGAAAGACGCGGCGATGATTCGAAAAGACTTACAGATCCCCTCTCCCGCTCGGCGGGAGAGGACTAGGGTGAGGGCCCGCCGGACCGCCGGTCCCTCACCTCATACACAATGCGGGCGTCAAACCCGACTCGATCAACAAAATATTCGCCAACTCAACGGCAGACCTTTTCAACGCGCCCACAAACAACACACAATCTCAATAATCCTCCGCATCTATACTCCGTTCCATCATCCCAAGTTCTGAAAGGCGCCTACAAGAAATGACCGACCTCTCCAAAATCAAGGCCTTGACATGGGACATAGGCGGAACCGTCTTCGATTGGCGAGGCACCGTCCAAGATGAGGTCCACCGCTTGGCCACCGATCAGGAAGCCGATGTCGACGTCGAGCAGTTCGCAACCGATTGGCGCGTATGGTCATTTGACATCCTCGGCCGAGTCAACCGAGCCGAACTCCCTTGGACAAACCTCGACCATATTCACCGCCAAGTCCTCGACGATGTCCTCCAAAAACATTCAACGCTCACCCTTTCAACATCAGAGCGAGACGACCTTGCCGACATCTGGCATCGCCTCCGAGCCTGGCCCGGCGCTGCCGACGCAATTCACCGGCTCAGAACCCGGTACACCATGATCGTCCTAACCGTCCTCAGCTACGCTATCGCCGTCGACTGCTCGAAACACAACGGCATCAACTGGGACGGCATCCTCTCCTGCGAATTCCTCGGAGCCTACAAAGGCCCGCCCAACGCATACAACACAGCCATCCGACTCCTACGCCTACAACCCTCGGAAACAATGATGGTCGCCGCCCATATGAACGACCTCAAAAACTCAACAGCCGCCGGAATGTCCACCGCATACGTCCACCGAGAAGGCGAATCCAACGTCACACCCGGCTATTCCGACATAGCAACCGCCACCGCCGATCCCAAAATCGACTTCGTTGCCACAGACTTCCCAGACCTAGCCACAAAACTCCTCGCATGAACCGATCCACACAACATGGGAAGCAAAAGAGTTAACTCGGGAGTGCTGTTTTCCCTCTCCCGCTCGGCGGGAGAGGGTTAGGGTGAGGGCACAACCATTAAACTTCACGTAGATCAAAACCCTTTCTAGCTGAGACGAACAAATGAAAATCGCAACCCGAGAAACCCTCTACTACGAACACTCCGCCGCCAACCCCGTAACCCTCCGCGTTGAACCCGGCGAATGGTTCGAAGTCCAGACTCAGATGAACCGCGGCCCCAACGCCGAACTCGTCCCAGACGACATCCGAGACCTCTACAACACCTACCGATCCGACTCCCAACCCACCGACCGCGGCAACGCATCGTCCGGTTGCACCTACGTCGAAGGTGCCAAACCCGGACAAATGCTCACCGTCCACATCGGCGAAATCAAAACCCATCCCGTCGGCTGGACCAGATACGGAGGCTCCACCGGAGCAATGCCCGGATACCTCGGACCCTCAAACATCGGACCACAATTCCGTATCTGCCGCATCGACGTCGAAAATCAATGGATTATCTGGAACGACAAACTCACATTCCCCGTCGAACCCATGCTCGGAGTGGTCGGCGTAGCACCCGAACGCGAGTCCCGAACCAACAGCTGGGCAGGGCAGTGGGGCGGAAACTTCGACATCCAAGAAGTCACCAACGGAGCAAAACTCCACCTCCCCGTTTACCACCCCGGAGCACTGCTCCACGTAGGCGACATGCACGCCCGACAAGGCGACGGCGAGATCTGCGGTGGCGGCGGCATCGAAACTGGTGGCTCCGTCACGATGAAAGTCGAACTTTCCCCGATGCCGAAAGAGATGACTTGGCCGCGCATCGAAAACGATACGCACATCATGACGACCGGCATCGAAAAGCCAGCCGAAGATGCATTCCGCATCGCCCTCTCCGAAATGATCCTCTGGCTCGAAGCCGACTACGGAATGACCCAAGGTGAAGCCTTCATCTTCCTCGCCCAGTGCCTCGAAGCCCGAGTAACCCAATTCGTCAATCCCACCTACTCTTACATCTGCAAAGTCAACAAAAAGTACCTCGTCTAAGACCAACATGCCGATAATCAACTACACCGACGGCGACAAAGACACCTTCCGAGCCCAGATGCTCGATGAGATCCGTCGCAACAAAGCAGCCAACCCCGACTACACCGTTGTCGATATCGGCGGACGCCACAACCCATGGGCAGACGAACTCGTCGACGCATATGTGGATGTCTACCCATTCGATACCGACAAGAGACTCTACATCGGTGATGTAAACAGCGAAGACATCTGGCGACAACTCGAAGCCGACGGACCCTTCGACTTCGCCATCATTTCCCATGTATTGGAAGACATTCGCGACCCAATCACCGGCCTCAACTGGCTTCCCCGCATCGCCAAAGCCGGTTTCATCGGCCTCCCAGTCAAACACCGAGAGTTCGTCCACTGGCGCTCCAACTATTGGTTCGGCCAGTCCCACCATAACTGGGTCTTCGGCGTCAAAAACGACAAAAACGACGAACCGACCCTCATCACCGTCCCCAAATGGCACTGCGTCAGCTACTTCAACCCAAACATCCCAGATCTGCCACCCATCGATGACGAAGACGCGGACCTTGGCCCACGGACTCTCGAATGGTTCGACCCCGCCAAAGCTGGCCACGACCTTGAACTAGGCGTCATCTGGCACGAGACTCTTCCCTTCTGGACCCCCAACTACATGATGATGGTCGCCGACCAAATTGAAACCCTCAGGACGGTGTTTGCCGATGGTGTCTGACTTGTGCATCAAATCTGTGAACGGGTGTTTGTGCCAACGGTGACCGACGAATTCGAAACGCGGTGGTACGCTTGATTTACATCAACGCCACATGTTGCAAGTTCATCGAATTACATAGTCCTCGAAAATGCAAAACACCCTTTACTACGGCGACAATTTTGAGGTCTTGCGTCGGTACCTTGATGACGAGTCGGTAGACCTCGTTTATCTCGATCCCCCGTTCAATTCCAACGCCACATACAACGTGCTCTTCAAAGAGCAGACCGGCCAGGGTTCTCCCGCGCAGATCAAAGCATTCACTGATTCTTGGGAATGGACTCAAGAAACGGAACGCTCTTACGAGCAAGACATAATCCTGAACCCGGAGGTACCGCCGAGCGTCAAGGACATGATCTCCGCGTTCCGCGATTTTGTGGGCCGCAACGCTTTGATGGCATACCTAGTGATGATGACACCCCGCTTGGTCGAACTTCACCGAGTCTTGAAACCCACCGGTTCAATCTATCTCCACTGCGATCCAACGGCCAGTCATTACCTAAAAAGCGTGATGGATACGGTCTTCGGCATCGCCAACTTCCGCAACGAAATCACTTGGAAGCGCACCTTTGCCCACAGTGACGCCAATCGTTTTGGCAGGAACACCGACACCATCCTCTTCTACACCAAGAGCGACAACTGGACTTGGCATCAGCAATATCAACCCTACGATGACGGCTACATATCTCGGTTCCGCAACGAGGATGCGGACGGGCGACTCTGGCAGGACGATAGTCTCTCGGCGAAAGGATTGACAGGGGGCGGCTACGAATACGAATACAAAGGCGTCACGACATTGTGGCGAGTGCCATTGGAAACGATGGAGCGCTTGGATGATGAAGGCAGGTTGCATTTCACTCAATCGGGCGGCATCCGCCGAAAGCGTTACTTGGACGAAGGGAGAGGAAGACCCGTTCAATCGTTGTGGGAGGACATCCCGCCGATAAACTCGCAAGCAAGGGAGCGGCTGGGCTACCCGACTCAGAAACCTGAAGCTCTGCTGGAACGGATTATTCGAGCGTCTTCCAATCCGGGCGATGTTGTGCTGGACCCGTTCTGCGGTTGCGGCACCGCCGTCGCAGTAGCGGAAAGGCACGACCGTAGCTGGATCGGGATTGACATTACCCACTTGGCCGTCGCCCTGATGAAGCATCGCCTAAAAACGAGTTTTGGCATCTCCCAAAGCGAAGATTACTCAGTGATCGGCGAACCCGTCGATGTCGGCAGCGCACGTGCACTGGCAGAGCAGGACAGACACCAGTTCGAGTTCTGGGCTTTGTCATTGTTGGGGGCACGACCTCAGCAATACGACCATCGCGGCGCTGACAGAGGCATCGACGGCATACTCCATTTCATCAACGGTCCTCGTAGATCTACACACCGAGCGATAATCCAAGTCAAGAGCGGAAGAGTGTCAGTCGCACATATCCGCGACTTAGTTGGCACTGTGGAACGAGAGGATGCCGCATTGGGGCTTTTCATCACTTTGGAAAATCCGACGCGCGCCATGATCTCAGAGGCAGTAAGCGCGGGTTTTTACCATTCCGAACTGTGGCAGAGAGACTATCCCAAAATCCAGATCCGCACCATCGAAGACCTCCTTAAGAACGACGAGTTCGAGATGCCGCCCAATCCGGGGATGTACCAAGACTCTCAGCGAACACAACGCGACACCGGTAGACAAGGAGGGTTGGAAGACATACGAGAGCCGTTCGGAGTTGACGCAGAATCGAGCGCAGAATTGATCGCATGAAGCACACCTACGCTACCTATTTTTCGACAGACGCTTCTTGCCAAAAGGATTGACCAATGCCATCTGATTTCGAATTCCATGGACTAGCAATGGATGCCAACGATGTCCAATCGCTGGCCGAGTTCTGGTGCGCCGTCGCGGGCTACAAAATCACCGAATCACACTATCCATATGTCGCAGTTGTGACTTCAGAACATTCGAGCGCCCCGCGCATCATCATCATCCAAGTCCCGGAAACCAAGACCGCCAAGAATCGTCTGCATCTGGAGTTCAAAACCGACGACCTCAAATCGGAAGCAGAGCGCATCGTAGCCTTAGGCGCGAAACTAGTGGCGGAACGCGAATTCGGCGACACCCAATGGATCGTCATGCAAGATCCCGAAGGAAATGAATTCTGCCTTGTCAACCCGCATAACGACGAGTAGCCACCAATGTCAAAATCACAACCCAACCGAACCAAATCCCGCCAACTCATGGAACGCGCCCGACGCGTAGTCGCCGGTGGCATCTCCTCCCAGATAAGGCTCAACGAACCCGGCGGCGAACCCCTCTTCTTCGACCGTGCCCAAGGCGCTCTAATGTGGGACGCCGACGGTAACGAGTACATCGACTACATCCAAGGCATGGGTCCCAACCTCTTCGGCCACGCTCCCGAATTCGTCTCCCAGCAAGTCGCCGGGGACATGGGTAACGGCTACATCTTCGCCGCACAATTCGAGCGCGAACTAGAAGTCGCTGAGATGGCCGCTGCCGCCATTCCCATCGAAGACTGCACCGTCCGCTTCGCCGGCTCCGGTACCGAGATCGTCCAACTCGTCCTCCGTCTCGCACGGGGCTGGACCGGCAAATCGAAGTTCATCAGATTCGAAGGCCACTACCACGGCTGGATGGACAGCGTGAACCATTCCGTCCACCCTTCGCTGGATCAAGCAGGAAATGTTGACGCCCCAACGCCAGTCGGCGAATCAGCAGGTATGGACCCCGGCGCCGCACAACAGGCGATTCCGTGCCAGTGGAACGACATAGATCGCTTGGAAGACGCATTCGAACGCAACCGAGGCGAAGTAGCCGCGGTCATCATGGAACCGATCAACGCCAACACCAACTGCATCATGCCCGAGCCGGGTTACCTCGAAGCAGCCAAAGAACTTGCACATGAACACGGTGCCTTGATAATCTTCGACGAAGTGATTACCGGCTTCCGCGTCGCCTATGGCGGCGCCCAAGAGTTCCTCGGAATCACGCCCGATCTCGCCACCTATGCGAAATCGATCGCCGCCGGTTTCCCAATCGCCATGCTCGCCGGGCGCCGCGAAATCATGGACATGCTCGGCAGCGGAGAGGTTTACCACGGTGGAAGCTTCAACTCAAATGTCATGTCGATCGCCGCTGCCCACGCAACCCTCACGCATATCAAATCGCAAGGCGATACGTTCTACGCTGACGTGAATCGTCGAGGCGAGCGATTGATCGATGGCCTTCGCCAAGTCGGAATGGAGACCGAAACCGAGATCCATGTCCAAGGTTTAGGCAGCGTTTTTGGCATCTCGTTTAATCGCAGCGGAGACGTTATCCGCAACTATCGCGACCATGCCACAAAGTGCGATGATGTTCGCTACGCGCAGTTCGCGTCCGAGATGATGAGGGAAGGAGTCCGTCTTTCCTCAAATGGTCGCGTGCATATGTCATCTGCCCACACCGAAAAACAGATCGAGACGACCATCGAGGCGGCGCGGCGAGCACTATCGCGGATGTGAACCACCCGCCAAGATTGAGGGTGATTCGTCACAGTCGATATTGTTTCGACTCCGCTCGCTCTGCCAAAATCAACATCACGCATCACAAAGGATGACGTGGTGGACGAGGATCTACGTGGTGCCTGATGAACGCAGGAATTTGGAGAAGGACGCTTCATGCAAGCAGAGTTTCCGTGGGGCTCGAGTTCCAACGTGTTGGCGCGATCGAGTTCTGTTAAAGAGGCTCCAAATCGGCGGACGCGCTCTGATTGTTTCGCCGCCGCACTGTGCGAAAACTACGATGAGCCAACAGAAGTCGAGGCGATGTGCGACGACATCAGAGCACAACTCGACGGCGAAATTCCCGATCTTGCTCTAGTATTCGCATCGGCTCCGAAGTATCAGAATTTCGAGAGCATTCTGCCCGAACTTCACCGGCAACTCGGTCCCGAAGTGTTGATCGGTTGCTCTGGATCTGGCGTGATCGGCGCTGGACGAGAACTCGAACAGGGACCCGGACTCTCCGTCCTCGCCGCAACCTGCGACACGTCCGCGATTCATCCGTTCGCGTTCAGCGACAAGCAAGCCAGCGGCAAAGAAGCCACGCCAGAATCTCTTGCCGACGCCATCGGCGCCGATCCCGCTGAGTTCGAAGACGGTTTGATGCTCGTATTCATCGACCCTTTGACCGTTTCCACCGAATACGCCTTATCCATGCTCGACTCGGTTTACCCCACCGTGATGAAGTTTGGTGCCCTTGTCAGCGGCGGTCACGAATACGGCGAAAACCGTATGTTCTTCGGCGATGAACTTCGTCACCACGGCGCGGTCGGGCTGCTTTTAAAGCGCAACTTTGATGCCGAGACGATCATCTCAGGCAGTGAAGAACCGGTCGGACCGAGCATGGTGATCACAAAAGCCAGCCGCAACGAAATCCACCGATTGGACGATCGTTCCCCATTGTCGGTATTGGAAGAGGTATTCCTGAACGCCGACCCGTTGAGTCAGGTTCGGATGAAACGCACGCTCGTCGTTGGTCTCGAATCCAGTGGCGTATTGATGGATCCCGACTACGTCATGCGCAACATCATGGACATGGACCAAGAGACAGGGTCCATGATGATCGGCGACCTAGTCGAAGAGGGGCAAGCCCTCCGTTTCCACGTCCGAGACGGCGAACTGGCATCACAACGCCTCACTCAAAACTTGGGCAAATATGCGTCACACCTTCGAGACCGCGGCGAGAATGTCGACGCAATGATTTGCTTCAACTCGGTGGCTCGCGGCTATCGAATGTTCGAAGAAGACAATCACGACGCCAAGATCATCGCGGAAAACCTCGGTGACATCCCAATCGTCGGATTCTTCTCGAACGGCGAGATCGCATCAAAGCGCGGCGGATTTTCGGTGCTGGGCGAAGAAGAATTTACCACCAGGGTAATGGGTTACTCAGACACCTTGGTGATGCTGCGTGACTTATCTCGGCAACACGCACGCGGCATGGCTGAAAGCGGAGCGTCATCCTCCGCGAATGGTTAGCAGGTGTACCGACACCGCTTCACAACTTGCTGAGCGGCTGCAAGACGTTAATCACTGACGACACCCGCCGCAACGAACTATTCAACGTCTTCGGGTCAGTGTTCGATGAGCAACTCGTCGTCGCACTGATGACGTAGTTGGCAAACGTTCCTAAGAGTGCAAGATTGACATCGCGCCGAAACGCCGAGAACGCGTAGTTGGACCGGATGTCCGGTCGCAATGCAGCGTGATAGCCGACGATCAAATCGTCGAAGTGACGGCGAGCATCGTCAGGCGACATAGTCGTCGACAGGAATTTGGCCACGTCGCTGCTCGCTCCGCTGTACACCGCGTCTTGCCAGTCGATCAACACCGGCATTTGCCCATCGTCCGTTCTGCGCAACATCATGTTGGCCGTATGTAAGTCGCCATGTGTCAGTGTTCGAGGCCGTTCATCCAGTTCTTGGAGGATTGCCAAGATGTTGGTGGCAAGAAAGTCAGCGAATTCGTTCACCGTTCGGGTTTCACAAGGATGTAAGGCATCTGAGGCAGCCAAGGTCGCCCAGTTCGTCGCGAATTGATCGACGTCTTCGTCGAAGATGTCGGCACGGTATCCGTCCCGCATCCACCACATAGTGCGTAGCGATTCATCGCCCCAATAACGGGAATGGACTTGAGCAAGTTCGAAGAGCGCGTCGCGGAGCGTCCCAGGCAAAAACTCTCGGCGTTTGGGCAGATCACCCAAGTCTTCGATTAACAACGCGGCTATCTTGGTATCGGGATCGTAATGGGCGGCGAGAATGCGCGGTTGAAACCCGCCCTGCATATCCCTTAGTAGGTTGTACCCCTCGTAATCACGGGCATAGGTTCCGCTAGCAGCCTCCTGCGCGCGATCCGCCGATAGTAATGCCGGAATCTTGACGATTGCATGAGTCAAACCCATGGCGTGACCCGAAATCCCAATACGGAAGACCTGTGACTTCTGCGGATTCCCTCCCTGGAGCAACCAGCATCGATCCACGGTCGCACCAGTGAAGCCCGCCATTGCCAACAACTCTTCACCGATCGAAGTCGGGTCACCGCGTTCGGCGCCGTGCTCGATGAGCGACGTGAGGGTTGTTCGCGGCATGCGCATTTCGTGCGTCAATGTACACCGCCGTCACTAGCCATGGTGGCTGTATCATCACACGCAGGAAAAACAGTTGGAGGTACGCAATAGATGGCAAGATTCGAAGGCAAAGCGGCGTTGATTACGGGTGGGGCACTAGGCATCGGAGGAGCTACCGCGCGGCGACTGGCTGCAGAAGGCGCAAGCGTGCTGATCGCCGACATCGACGACGATGCCGCCGCGGCTAATGTGGCACGCATCACCGATGCCGGTGGAATTGCCGTCGCTGCACACATCGACGTGTCTTCTTCCGAAGATTGTCGGCGCATGGTCGACGAAACCGTAGATGCTTTCGGTCGCTTGGACATCTTGGTACAAAACGCGTTCAGTGTAATATCCGGCGAGTCTCGCATCCACGGGGACGCGATCAGCGTCGAAGAAGCGGATTGGGACTACGGCATCGACGTACTCGTCAAGGCACTTTACCTCGGAGCAAAACACGCCGTCCCACGGATGCGCGCCGTTGGTGGTGGTGCAATCATCAACCTCGCGTCCGTGCACTCCCTTCTCCCAAGAAACGGACATGTTGGTTTACGAAACCGGCAAGGCTGCGGTGGTTGGCTTGACGCGTCAACTGGCAGTTCAGTACGGACCGGATGGCATCCGTGCCAACGCGATCGGCCCTGGTCACATAGTCGGAGAAGGGCTCGCTGAGATGTGGGCGCAAAATCCGACCGGTCACGCGTTTTTTGCCGATCAGTACCCGCTTCGGCGAACCGGCAAACCCGAAGAGATCGCGGCTGGGATCGCCTTTCTATGCTCCGACGATGCTTCGTTCATCACCGGTCACACGCTGATGATCGATGGTGGATTGACTGTCCAGCTCCAAGAGAAATTCGGATTGCGACAGGCGCGCTACGCGCTCGAACACCCCGACGACAACTTCACGTTCGGCGCGCTTGGATAACCGATGGGGGTTAAGGAACGGTCTCATCGGGAATCGTGTTGAAAGGTCGGTCCACAATCACAAATGAGAATCTGGGTGACCAACACTATGGAGCCAGAAAACTTGGATCAACGAGCGATCAGATTGTGGTTAACCGCTGGCCTTCAAATCCCCGAGGTAGTAGCTCTACACGGTGATGCGGGTTATCTATTGAACAACATGATCGCCAAGTACACGCTTGCGGCCGACTCGTACCCCATATCAACTCATGCACTGGACGAATTCCGACGTCAGAAGGTAGATTTGACGGAAACTTGGACGCGTAGCCGTTTTTACGGAACCGACAAGCCGTTCAAGTACGAGCATGTAATTCCGGCGGGGATCGTTCGTGAGCGTCTGCTGAAAAGTGGCCGATCAGAGGGGACGGTGCGGCACGTCCTACAAAACTTAGGTTGGGTCACTGTACTGTTGCGTTGCGAAGATCAAAGACTTCAGGATGCAGGGCTAAACGGAAAGATGCCGGATGGTTGGAAGTGGGGCGATGACCCACTTGAACGGTATCGAGCCGTGGGCATCGAGTTGAGCGACGAAGTACTGCGGGTTCGAGGCGCAATAAAGCGATAGTGCCGCTCGCTTCACACCTCAATGCGGATGCTTAACTGTCTTGACGACCAAAATCAAAGGAGTGTGAGGTGCTCAGCTCGACATCACACCCCTATGCGCGATCTCGCTGATCGCCTTCCGATCGTTGGGAGATTCCCGTTCCTGCAACTCCTCCGGCAACGCGCCTCGCGGGCCAATCCTCCCGGCGACGAATCCGCACATCACCGTGTAATACTCGGTTGACACGCCGAGCTTTTCATGGGCCGCGTCATTGTCGATTCCAGCCATACCGTGCGTATAGACGCCCAGCGAACGGGCTTGAAGTGTCAACGCCATCCAAGCCGCGCCAGTGTCGAACTGCGAGGTGCGAGGTTCGCGACCCTCCGGAGTCTTCGTATTGGCGAAAATGAATCCGATTAATGGAGCCTTAGTCGCCCAAACTTGGTTACCGGGCATCAGTATCGAGTCGAAAACTTCGCGGTCCGGTCCATCGGTCTCGTAAACGAACAACCAAGGTTGCCGATTGAACGATGATGGCGACCACCGCGCGCCTTCAAAGATGGTCGCTATCTCGGCCTCACTCAATGACTCTTCGGAGAATGAACGCGGCGACCAGCGATTGATGAAGAGCGGATCGACGTCGGCGGACGCTATGCGTGAGGTTGCTGTTTCAGTCAATTGGTTGTTCCTATGATCTGTGTGCGCTTAGACGGCGATTTCGGTTAATGATTGTAAGTCGCAATTTTCAACGAGCGCCCGGGGAACGGCGGATGTCAGATGACGAAATCGGATCTGAGAACTTTGCTTCGGGGATCTCGAGGAGTAGGGTTTCCAATCCATCAGGTATGGCCAAGTCGCTGACGGTCCGAAAGATGCCGTCAGCTTCATGCCTACCACCTACGACGAAACTCGAACCCAACGATCGCAATTCATTCAACGCCGCCACGGTCGGCGATCCGCTATCCGAGGAGTCGTAGAAGCGATCGTCGAAGAGCCTCACCGCCGTGTCATACCCGATCGCAAATGTCGCTCCAGGCAGTAAGCGGGCCTTCTCAACGAATGTGGCAGCTCGGGTAATGACTATTGTGTCGTCAGGACATTGAAACTGTTCCAAACGCCGCGCGAGGTCGGACGTCGCGATCTCCGGTTTCTCCACGTTTCGGATCGAAATCTCAAAACACGGGTTCAATCGCTCACCGGTGATTTCCCAACCCGCTTTGAGCAATGCACGATGACCCCGGTGCAACGGTCGAAAGGAACCGGCTAGCAACAAAGCGTTTGCGATCGGTTCCTCCGACCAACCAACTGTTGGGCGGAACACGCCAAACTGGTGCTCGCCTCTGATGACCGCTTCAATGAGTGACTCGTTCGACAATTTCACCATCCAAGAGATCGAGTTCGAGCCGGACCGCGACGCCGCATGCGTCGGCCAGCGCATTGAGAACGATCGCACCGCACAGCTTTTCCTCTTCCGCGCGTTCGCGTTCACCTTTATTCATCACGATTGAGTACGTCGCGCCTCGTTTCCCGTCATGCCATCCGATGTGCGCTCGATTTTCCCCTCTACGCATTCGGTCGGTAGCGATCGCCGCGGTGCATGACAGTCCGACCAATTGGTCTCCTTGGCCGTTTGGACCGGACAACTGAACCGCGCGATCGTATGCCGTTTCGGCCATCGCTTTTGCTTCATCGCTTGAAACGTGCTGTTCAGCTTGAAGGCCGACATAGCTGGTGAGTGCTGCTTTTGAATAGGGAATCTGCGCGTCGATCACCGTGCGGGAAGCTCCTGCGACCGAAAACAGGGTGGATATCGCGCTCGTTCCTGCACCGGTGATAACCAGACAAGCCTTCACTGGTGTGTCGTGTATCTGTTGCACGAGTGCGGCGACGGGTTGTTCGGTCATCCTGCCAACAACCCTCCATCTATCCCTACCATCTGGCCCGTCAAGTACGAGGCTCTATCAGATAGCAGCCAAGCGACAAGTTCGCCGACTTCTTCTGGATTCCCGTAACGCGCCAAGGGGACAGCAGATTCAATCCTTCGACGCACATCCGCATCGCCGCGGTCGACGGCACGCATCATTTCGGTGTCGATGGGTCCGGGGCAAATGCCGTTAATGCGGATGTTCATTCGGGCATAGTCCAGAGCAGCCGCCTTGGTTAGTCCGCTAACCGCATGTTTCGTAGCGGTATACGCTGGGCGTCTGATGTCCGCGCGTAGGCCGTTGCGGGACGAGTCGTTGACGATTGTGCCCCCGTTTCCTTGCTCGATCATCGCCTTAATCTCTGCTTTCATGCACAACCAGATACCTTTGACGTTTACTTCCCACGATCGATCGAGCACTTCATCATCCATCTCGTGGATGCGACCGGTGTCCAACAGAACCCCGGCGTTGTTGAACGCACCGTCGATTTTTCCGAACGTCGAGATCGTGTGTTCAACCATGCGATGAACATCTGTCGGGTTAGTTACGTCGGCTCGCACATGTGTCGCGTTGCCCCCTTG